>NZ_CP030862.1:437500-2837500 GCF_003325375.1 Streptomyces globosus
GGGTAAGACCCCCGTAGACGAAACATCAGCGGCTTGCTTGCTCATCTCCCAAGTAGCACGGGGCCCGAGAAATCCCGTGTGAATCTGGCGGGACCACCCGCTAAGCCTAAATATTCCCTGGTGACCGATAGCGGATAGTACCGTGAGGGAATGGTGAAAAGTACCGCGGGAGCGGAGTGAAATAGTACCTGAAACCGTGTGCCTACAAGCCGTGGGAGCGTCGGACGTGCTTGCACGTCTCGTGACTGCGTGCCTTTTGAAGAATGAGCCTGCGAGTTAGCGGTGTGTAGCGAGGTTAACCCGTGTGGGGAAGCCGTAGCGAAAGCGAGTCCGAACAGGGCGTTTGAGTTGCACGCTCTAGACCCGAAGCGGAGTGATCTAGCCATGGGCAGGTTGAAGCGGAGGTAAGACTTCGTGGAGGACCGAACCCACCAGGGTTGAAAACCTGGGGGATGACCTGTGGTTAGGGGTGAAAGGCCAATCAAACTCCGTGATAGCTGGTTCTCCCCGAAATGCATTTAGGTGCAGCGTCGTGTGTTTCTTGCCGGAGGTAGAGCACTGGATAGGCGATGGGCCCTACCGGGTTACTGACCTTAGCCAAACTCCGAATGCCGGTAAGTGAGAGCGCGGCAGTGAGACTGTGGGGGATAAGCTCCATGGTCGAGAGGGAAACAGCCCAGAGCATCGACTAAGGCCCCTAAGCGTACGCTAAGTGGGAAAGGATGTGGAGTCGCAGAGACAACCAGGAGGTTGGCTTAGAAGCAGCCACCCTTGAAAGAGTGCGTAATAGCTCACTGGTCAAGTGATTCCGCGCCGACAATGTAGCGGGGCTCAAGCGTACCGCCGAAGTCGTGTCATTGCAGCAATACTCCCAACGGAGGCTGTGATGGGTAGGGGAGCGTCGTGTGCCGGGTGAAGCAGCCGCGGAAGCGAGTTGTGGACGGTTCACGAGTGAGAATGCAGGCATGAGTAGCGATACACACGTGAGAAACGTGTGCGCCGATTGACTAAGGGTTCCTGGGTCAAGCTGATCTGCCCAGGGTAAGTCGGGACCTAAGGCGAGGCCGACAGGCGTAGTCGATGGACAACCGGTTGATATTCCGGTACCCGCTTTGAAACGCCCAATATCGAGGCGAGCGATGCTAAGTCCGTGAAGCCGTCCTGGATCCTTCGGGTGAAGGGAAGTGGTGGAGCCGACGAACCGGACTTGTAGTAGGTAAGCGATGGGGTGACGCAGGAAGGTAGTCCAGCCCGGGCGGTGGTTGTCCCGGGGTAAGGGTGTAGGCCGAGGGGTAGGCAAATCCGTCCCTCATACAAGGTTGAGACCTGATGCCGAGCCGATTGTGGCGAAGTGGATGATCCTATGCTGTCGAGAAAAGCCTCTAGCGAGTTTCATGGCGGCCCGTACCCTAAACCGACTCAGGTGGTCAGGTAGAGAATACCGAGGCGTTCGGGTGAACTATGGTTAAGGAACTCGGCAAAATGCCCCCGTAACTTCGGGAGAAGGGGGGCCATTCCTGGTGATAGGTCTTGCACCTTGAGCTGGGGGTGGCCGCAGAGACCAGCGAGAAGCGACTGTTTACTAAAAACACAGGTCCGTGCGAAGCCGTAAGGCGATGTATACGGACTGACGCCTGCCCGGTGCTGGAACGTTAAGGGGACCGGTTAGCTCCATTTCGGTGGGGCGAAGCTGAGAACTTAAGCGCCAGTAAACGGCGGTGGTAACTATAACCATCCTAAGGTAGCGAAATTCCTTGTCGGGTAAGTTCCGACCTGCACGAATGGCGTAACGACTTCTCGACTGTCTCAACCATAGGCCCGGTGAAATTGCACTACGAGTAAAGATGCTCGTTTCGCGCAGCAGGACGGAAAGACCCCGGGACCTTTACTACAGTTTGATATTGGTGTTCGGTTCGGCTTGTGTAGGATAGGTGGGAGACTGTGAAGCGGCCACGCCAGTGGTTGTGGAGTCGTCGTTGAAATACCACTCTGGTCGTGCTGGATGTCTAACCTCGGTCCGTGATCCGGATCAGGGACAGTGTCTGATGGGTAGTTTAACTGGGGCGGTTGCCTCCCAAAGGGTAACGGAGGCGCCCAAAGGTTCCCTCAGCCTGGTTGGCAATCAGGTGTTGAGTGTAAGTGCACAAGGGAGCTTGACTGTGAGACCGACGGGTCGAGCAGGGACGAAAGTCGGGACTAGTGATCCGGCGGTGGCTTGTGGAAGCGCCGTCGCTCAACGGATAAAAGGTACCCCGGGGATAACAGGCTGATCTTCCCCAAGAGTCCATATCGACGGGATGGTTTGGCACCTCGATGTCGGCTCGTCGCATCCTGGGGCTGGAGTCGGTCCCAAGGGTTGGGCTGTTCGCCCATTAAAGCGGTACGCGAGCTGGGTTTAGAACGTCGTGAGACAGTTCGGTCCCTATCCGCTGTGCGCGTAGGAATATTGAGAAGGGCTGTCCCTAGTACGAGAGGACCGGGACGGACGAACCTCTGGTGTGCCAGTTGTCCTGCCAAGGGCATGGCTGGTTGGCTACGTTCGGGAGGGATAACCGCTGAAAGCATCTAAGCGGGAAGCCTGCTTCAAGATGAGTATTCCCACCTCCTTGAGAGGGTAAGGCTCCCAGTAGACGACTGGGTTGATAGGCCAGATGTGGAAGCCCGGTAACGGGTGGAGCTGACTGGTACTAATAGGCCGAGGGCTTGTCCTCAGTTGCTCGCGTCCACTGTGTTAGTTCTGAAGCAACGAACTCGCCTTGCCGGCTTGAGTTCAACTTCATAGTGTTTCGGTGGTCATAGCGTTAGGGAAACGCCCGGTTACATTCCGAACCCGGAAGCTAAGCCTTTCAGCGCCGATGGTACTGCAGGGGGGACCCTGTGGGAGAGTAGGACGCCGCCGAACAATCATTGTGGGTCAGCCCCGCACCAGCTCTGGTGCGGGGCTTTCCTGCGTTTCAGGGGCGGAATGCCCCGCCCTCACCATTCGGCGGGGTAGCTCTTCAGAGACGTCGTGTCGAGGGACCATCGGCCGGCGGTGACGGTCTCCCCGAAGGCGTAGGGGACTTCCTTGCGGAAGCGGATCCCGTCGGGTCCCCGCGAAGGGTCGCTGTGGACCGTGACCGTCTTCCTGTCCTTCCGAGGATCCACCACGACGTACAGCGGAATTCCCATCTTCGGGTAGTCCAGCAGCTTGTCGCGGATGTCCGTCAGGGAGTTCGTCCGTGAGACGACCTCGACCACCAGCATGACGTCCCGCGAGTTCACGACCTTCGCGGTGTCGTCGACGTCCTCCTCCGCGATCACCATCAGGTCGGGGACCTTCGTCAACCCGGTCTCCGGATCTCCCATGTTCGTGTCGCTCAGCGCGATGACCTCCGGGGTCTGCGCCTCGATCTGCCGACGCAGCCGGACCACGTTCAGGCCATGGGGAGCCGTCGGGCTCATCATCGTGAGGAAGATCTGGCCGTCGGTGGTCTGCACCTTCCACTGGTCTTCCTGGTGCTCGGCCAGCGCCGCGAGCTCTTCCGCGAAGTCGTGCAGGCGGCGCATCTGCTCGGGGGTGAGATCGGCCATGGACTCCTCCTGGTGGGTGCCCGACCAGCGTATCCGCAGGGCAACAGGGGTGCGTCTACGTTGGGGGCATGCGCTATGACCTCGTCATCTTCGACAACGACGGTGTGCTGGTGGACAGCGAGCCCGTCGCCAACACCATCCTCGCCGGGTACCTCACCGAGCTCGGGCACCCCACCTCCTACGAGGACTCCGTCCGCGACTACATGGGCGCCGCCGTGCACCGCGTCCACGACCTCGTCCGGGAGCGGACCGGTCAGCGGCTGCCGGACGACTTCGACGACACCCTCCACGCGCGGACCTTCGCCGCGTTCGCGCGCGAACTCGCCCCCGTCCCCGGTGTCGAGGACGTGCTCGCCGCACTCACCGCGCACGAAATCCCGTACTGCCTCGCCTCCTCCGGCAGCCACGAGCGGATACGGGTCGGCCACCGGGCCGCCGGGCTCGGCCGGTGGTTCGGCGACGGCATCGTCTTCAGCGCCCAGGACGTCGGCCGCGGCAAGCCCGCCCCCGACCTCTTCCTGCACGCCGCCCGCAGCATGGGCGTGCCGCCCGCCCGCTGCGTCGTCGTCGAGGACAGCCCGCTCGGCGTCCAGGCCGCCCTCGCCGCCGGCATGGACGTCTACGGGTTCACCGGCATGATGCCCGCCGAGCGGCTCGCCGGCGCCACCGGCCACTTCTCCGACATGAAGGAGCTGCCCCGCCTCCTCGAACTGCCCGTGTGAGATCCCTACCCACAGGTAGGCCCCGGCCGTACGCTGTGCCGCCATGACGGAGGATCTTCGGCTGCGGCGTGCGCGGGGCGCCCTCGGGTTCTGCTTCCTCGCCCAAGGCGTCGCGTTCGCGCTCCTCGTGACGCGGATCCCCGCGATCCAGGACCGGTACGGGATATCCGACGCCCTGCTGCCGGCCTTCCTCGCCGCCGTGCCGGTCCTGGCCGGGGTCGGCAGCGTCGCCGCCGGGCGCCTCGCCCGGAGCGTCGGGCCCGCCGCCGTGCTCCGGTGGTCGCAGCCGCTCGTCCTGCTGTCCCTCCTCGGCGTCGGCGCCGGCCGCACCCTGGGCCACGCGGCCGCCGCGCTCGCCGTGTTCGGGCTGGCCGTCGGCGCGCTCGACGCGTCCATGAACATGCTCGGCGTCAGCCTCCAGCACGGCTACGGCCGCAGCATCATGCTCGGCTTCCACGCCGCCTACAGCCTCGGCGGGATCGCCGGCGCGTCCGCCGCCTGGGCCGCCGCCCACTGGCACCTCGGGCTGCCCGCGACCTACCTCGCCGCAGCCGCCGTACTCCTCCCCGGCATCCTTGCCGCCGGCCCCCTCCACACCGCAGACCGGCCCGGTCCGCCGCCGACCGGCCGGACACCGCAGGACGCTGCCGGAACCGGCGGCTTCCGGCCGCTGCTGCCGCTCTGCGCCGTGATGACGTGCGCGTACATCGGCGACGCGACCGTCTCCAACTGGAGCGCCAAGTACGTCCTGGACGTCCTCGGCGGCTCCGAGCAACTTGCCACGCTCCCCTACAACCTGTACATGGCCACCACGCTCGCCGGGCGCGCCGTCGGCGACCTCGGCGTGCGCCGCTTCGGCGCGGCAGCCGTCGTACGGGCCGGGACGGTCCTCGCCGCCGGCGGGTTCGCCGTCGTCGCCGCGGCGCCCGGACCCTGGGCCGGAATGGCCGGGTTCACGCTCCTCGGACTCGGGCTCTGCGTCATCGTGCCGCAGACCTTCGCGGCCGCCGGGCGGCTGTACCCGCAATCCTCCGACGCCGCCGTCGCCCGGCTGAACATCTTCAACTACGCCGGATTCCTCATCGGTTCACCGCTCGTCGGCGCGCTCGGCGACGCCTGGAGCCCCCGCGGGGCGATGCTCGTACCGGCTGCCCTCGTGCTGGTCACGCTGCTGTACGCCCGTTCGTTCGGCTCCGGCGGCGCCCTATACGGTGTCCCGCATGAGCAGCCGCGGGTTGGTGATGTGGGACGAGGCCGTGACCGGCTATGACTTCGGGCCGAGCCATCCGATGGACCCGGTGCGCCTGGCCCTGACGATGGGCCTCGTGCGCGCCTTCGGACTGGACCGCGAGGTGGAGGTGCGGTCCGCGCCGCCCGCCGGCGACTCCACCCTGCGGCTCGTGCACCGGGAGGACTACATCGCCGCCGTCCGCGGCGCGTCCGCCGACCCCGGCGCCGCCGACGGGTCGTACGGGCTCGGCACCGTCGACGACCCGGCGTTCCGCGGCATGCACGAGGCGTCCGCGCTCATCGCCGGGCAGTCCGTCGCGGCCGCCGAGGCCGTCTGGCGGGGCGAGGCCGCCCACGCCGTCAACTTCGCCGGGGGACTCCACCACGCCATGCCCGGCGGCGCCTCCGGGTTCTGCGTCTACAACGACGCCGCCCTCGCCATCGCCCGCCTGCTCGAACTCGGCGCCGAACGCGTCGCCTACGTGGACGTCGACGTCCACCACGGCGACGGCGTCCAGGCGGCGTTCTGGGACGACCCGAGGGTCCTGACCGTCTCCCTGCACGAACACCCCGCCACCCTCTTCCCGCAGACCGGCTGGCCGCAGGAGACCGGCGGGACCGGAGCCGAAGGCACCGCCGCCAACATCGCCCTCCCCGCCGGCACCGGAGACGAGGGCTGGCTGCGGGCCTTCCACGCCACCGTCCCCGAACTCCTCGCCGACTTCCGGCCGCAGGTGCTCGTCACCCAGCACGGCGCCGACACCCACTTCGAGGACCCGCTCGCGCACCTGGCGGTGTCCCTCGACGCCCAGCGCGCCGTCCAGGAATCCTGCCACCGGCTCGCCCACGAGCACGCCGGCGGCCGGTGGCTCGCCCTCGGCGGCGGCGGGTACGCCGTCGTCGACGTCGTGCCCCGCTCCTGGACCCACCTCGTCGGGATCGCCGCCCACCGGCCCGTCGACCCCGCCGCGGCCCTACCCGCCTCCTGGCGGGACGAGGTGTACGCGCGGACCCGTCAGCTCGCGCCGGGCCGGATGACCGACGGACGGGACGCCGCCTGGCGGGACTGGGACGCCGGCTACGACCCGGCCGACCGCGCCGACCAGGCCGTCCTCGCCGCCCGGCGGGCCGTGTTCCCGCTCCGCGGGATGCTCCCCTAGCCGGTACGCCGCCCCGCCCGCACCCCGGGCGGCACAGGTGAAGCATCGTTACGCCAACTGTGCGCAATCCCGCCCGAACCGGCACCCCGCCGGGCCCGGTGCGGCAGCATCGGACGGGTGTTGAGCACCGGCGCACTGCGAGCGCACCTGCTGGCCGCCCGCCTCGCCGGGCCCGTCGCGACCACCCGCGAGGAGAGCCTGCGCAGCTACCGGCTGTTCGCGGCCGGCGACCCCCGTGCGCTCCTCGGCCTCGACCCCGAACCCGGCTGGGGCGAGCGGGAACTCCTGCACCTCATGGCGGACAGATGCGGGGTCTCCGCCGACCCCGCCCACGTCAGCGGCCCGGACCTGATCGACCCGGAGCGGACCCTCGCCGCGCTCCGGGCGTTCGCGGAGCGGCTGGGAGCGGCGGCGGCCGCCCGGGAACCCGTCCTGTTCGGCACCGGCCACCCCCACCGCCTCCTGGAGTTCTACGCCAGTTTGGCCCGGGCCCTGTCGGCGGCCGGCTGTGTCGTCCTCACCCCCGCGCAGGGCGCGCGCATCGACGTCGCGACCCGGTTCGGGGTACGCACGCACTGCCTCGACTACGTACGGGGGGTCGCGCTGGTGCGAGCACCCGGCGCGCGGCCTCCCGGGAGTGCCACCGGCGCGCACACCCATTCACCCCTGCCGGTTCGGATCGCGCTGGAGGCCCTCGCGGAGGGCGCAGGGCCGCTGCCGCAGCTGGTCATCGGGGACCACGGGTGGGTCTGCGGTGCAGGTCAGCTCGGTGTGGACGCGATCGGGCTGGCGGACACGGACGATCCGGCGGTCTTCGTCGGGGAGGCCGAGGGGCGCGTCGCGGTGGCGGTTCCGGTTGATGACGGCGTGCGCGCGGACTACTACAGACCGCTCACGCGGTATCTACTGGACCGGGCGAGTCTGCCGGGCGCGCAGGAGTGGCCGTAGCTCCTCTTCCCCACTCGTATCACGCGCCCCTAATCTGGGGAGTGAGCGTGCGACGACGAGGAGTAACCGGAGGGGAAGCCGGTGCCCGTCATGCACGGAAGGTCAAGGTGTGTCATGGCTGCTGGCGAGAGGCCTCTCAGTGAGGTTCAGTTCCTGACCGTGGCGGAGGTCGCCTCGGTGATGCGAGTGTCGAAGATGACCGTGTACCGCCTGGTGCACAACGGTCATCTGCCCGCAATCCGGGTGGGCCGGTCCTTCCGGGTCCCCGAGAACGCGGTCCACGAGTACCTCCGAGAGTCCTATGTGGGGGTGGAGTCGGCCTGAGAGTGGGGCCCGCGACACCTTTGGGCCACCTTCGGGTCGCCTCGGATTACAAGCTCGGAGCTCGGGCGGGTAGGCTAGGCCGACGTAGGTCGTGTGGGCCCAGACGCCCCGCACCGATCCCCGCGGGCGCGGGGATGTTCCGAGAAGTGAGCGAGGGTAGTCGTGGGCTCTGTTATCAAGAAGCGGCGTAAGCGGATGGCCAAGAAGAAGCACCGCAAGCTGCTCAAGCGCACCCGCGTTCAGCGCCGTAACAAGAAGTAAACGGCAGCTGTACGTGTTCTCCGCAGCCCCTCCACCATCCTTTGGTGGAGGGGCTGCGGTGTAGCCGGGAACAGGCGGGGACGAGGGAGGCGCGGGGCTCGTGGGGAAGGTCGTGCTCGTGACCGGGGCTGCCCGGCAGTTGGGAGGCCGCTTCGTACGGCGGATCCAACGGGACCCGGAGGTCGAGCGCGTCGTCGCCGTCGACGCGGTCCCGCCGCCGCACAACCTCGGGCGCGCCGAGTTCGTCCGGACCGACATCCGGCAGTCGTCCGTGGCGCGGGTCCTCGCCGAACACGCCGTCGACACGGTCGTCCACCTCGCGGTCACCGGGGGCAGCTCCGCGACGGGCGGCACGGGCAGCGCCGTCAAGGAGACCAACGTCATCGGGACGATGCAGCTGCTGGGCGCCTGCCAGAAGTCGCCCACGGTGCGCCGCCTCGTGGTGAAGTCCAGTACCAGCGTGTACGGGGGCACCCCGCGGGATCCGGCCGTCTTCACCGAGACCACCCAGCCGAAGTCGCAGCCGCCGCCGGGCTTCGCGAAGGACGCCGGCGAGGTCGAGTCGTATGTCCGGGGGTTCGCCCGGCGGCGGCCCGACGTCGCGGTGTGCGTCCTGCGGTTCGCGAACATCCTCGGCCCGTACGCGGACTCGGCGCTCGCCGAGTACTTCTCGATGCCCGTCCTGCCGACCGTGCTCGGCCACGACCCGCGGCTTCAGTTCGTCCACGAGGAGGACGTCCTGGAGGTGCTGCGGATGGCGGCGCAGGAGCCGCGGCGGGGCACCCTCAACAGCGGCACCTTCAACATCGCCGGGGACGGTGTCCTGCTGCTGTCGCAGTGCGCGCGGCGGCTGGGCCGGCCGACGCTGCCGCTCGCGCAGCCCGCGGTCGGCTGGGTGGGGGCCGCGCTGCGGGTGGTCGGGGTCACCGAGTTCTCGCCCGAGCAGATCCGGCTCCTCACGCACGGGCGGGTCGTGGAGACCGCGCAGATGCGGGAGGTGCTGGGCTTCAAGCCGATGTACTCGACCTCCGAGACGTTCGCCGACTTCGCGGCCGGCCGGGGTAGCGGGCTGCTGCCGCCGGAGCGGCTGGCCCGGGCCGTGGACCGGGTCGCGGGCATGCTGGACGCCGGGGTTGCCGGAGCCGACGAGGGAGCGCAGCGATAGTGGCGGACGCCAAGGTCATTCCGTTCGACGAGGACCGGCCGCGGCGGCGCGGCGCCGACCGGCGCGCCGTCCGCGCCGTGCCCGGCCCCGCACCGGCGCCGGACGCCGAGGCGGGCCCGGAGGCCGGCACACCGGTCCCGGGCGGGCCGCGCGACGGCGCGGACGGCGCTCCGTCCGGCCCGCGGGCCGGCGCGGAGGGTCCCGGCTGGGAGCGGCGGCTCGCATCGGGGCTGGCGTTCCTGCGGCGCCGCATCACGGGCGAGTACGAGGTCGACGAGTTCGGCTACGACCGGGAGCTGACGGACCAGGTCCTGATGTCCCTGATGCGGCCGCTGTTCGACAGCTACTTCCGCGTCGAGGTCAGGGGCGTCGAGAACATCCCGGCCGAGGGCGGGGCGCTGATCGTGGCGAACCACTCCGGGACGCTGCCGCTGGACGGGCTGATGATGCAGGTCGCCGTCCACGACCGGCATCCCGCACAGCGTCACCTGCGGCTGCTGGCGGCGGACCTGGTGTTCATGCTGCCGGTCGTCGGCGAGCTGGCGCGCAAGGCCGGGCACACGCTGGCGTGCGCGGAGGACGCGCAGCGCCTCCTGGAGGCGGGCGAGCTCGTCGGCGTCATGCCCGAGGGGTTCAAGGGGATAGGGAAGCCGTTCGGCGACCGGTACCGGCTCCAGCGGTTCGGGCGGGGCGGGTTCGTGTCGACGGCGCTGCGGGCGGGCACCCCGATCGTGCCGTGCTCCATCGTCGGCGCGGAGGAGATCTACCCGATGGTCGGCAACGCGAAGACGCTCGCGCGGCTCCTCGGGCTGCCGTACTTCCCGGTCACGCCGACGTTCCCGTGGCTGGGCCCGCTCGGGGCCGTGCCGCTGCCGACGAAGTGGACGATCCAGTTCGGGGAGCCGATCGCGACGGACGGCTACCCGCCGGAGGCGGCGGAGGACCCGATGCTGATGTTCAACCTGACGGACGAGGTGCGCGAGCAGATCCAGCACACGCTGTACAAGCTGCTGGTGCAGCGGAGGTCCGTCTTCTTCTGACGCCCGGATCGTTCCGGCGTCCGGCAGGACGAGGTGCCCGGTCCCCCGCGGGGGCCGGGCACCTCGTGCCGTGCAGGGCGGGGCCCTACTCGGCGTCCTCCGCCGTCAGTCCCAGGCCAGGGAGCAGGCCGGGGAGCAGCGGCGGGAGGGTGATCTCCGGCTGCGGGGCCTGCGACCCCGCGGTCGAGCCGGGCGTGGGCTGCCCTGCCGGAGGCTTCAGCAGGTCGCCTGTACCGCCGAGGAGGCCGCTGCCGGGAGCCGGTGTCGGCTGCGCGGCGGGCGGTGCGTCCGGGGCCTGGCTTGCGGCGGGTGCTCCCGCGCCCGGCGCCGGGGCCTGCTGCTGCCCGGCCGGGGCGCTCGGCCGGGCCGGGGCGCCGCCGTTGCCCTGCGTCTGCTCCGGAGCCTTCGGGAGGAGGGCCTGGAGGGGCGCCACGTCATCGTCTATGGCCTGGAAGACCGACTCCACCTCGCCGCCGACGTCGCCCAGTTGGGCGGGGAGCTTGTCGCGGAGCCTGCCCCATGCGTCGCGGTGGGAGCGGGAGAACGACGACAGCGTCTGGATCGGGCCCAGCGAGCCGTCCCGCTCGTACGCGGCCTGGAGCAGTCGGTGGCCTTCGGCCGCGTCGTGCTTCATGCCGTCCAGGGCGCGGCGGATCGCGCCCAGCGATTCGTGGTCCAGGACGCCCGTTCGGCCGCGCTCCATCAGGCGGCGCGCCTCCGACAAGCGGTTCGAGGCCTGGTCCAGGTAGAGCTCGCCCCGGTCGGCGTCCTCGTCGGCCATGCCGAGCTTGAGGTCCTCCATGCCCCGTTTGACCGGGTAGAGGGTGTCACCGGGGAGGGCGTCCGTGCTGGCAGCGGCGACTCCGCTGAAGGCCCCCGCGGCCACACCCACGGTGAGGCCGCCTGCCGCGATGCCCTTGGACCAGCGGGAGCGGGGCCGCAGTTTCCGGAGCGAGGTCGCCCGGTGGGCGCCGCGGCCGGCCCGCTGCTCGGGCAGCTGAGGGTCCGAAGCGGCACCGCCTCCGGCCCTCTCCTCCATCACCATGGCCTCCATGGCGGCCACGAGCTGCGCTCGCTGCACCACTTTGACCTCGGGGTCCAGCACCGGGCGCGGCATTTCGCCGAGCACGCTCGCCAGGGCCAACAACCGCTCGTGGTCGGCAGATTCGGCAGGTGCCTCGGACTGCTCGGCCGCCGGGTCAGGTTCGGAAAGGTCGGACGACGGGTTCCGATCCTCCAGGGCCTGGGCGAAGGCGTTCGCCCGCCGGTGCGGAGTCACGTTCGCGATCACTGGCGGCACCTCCTCTCGTCATGACGATCGACTCCCCAAGGTGTCCGGAAGGTTGCCTTCCTTGAGCACATCCACCCTTTCGAGTGAGCGGCTTCGGGCAGGGCGCGTCCAAAGGGAGCCTGCATCCCGCACAACGAGCGGCGCGGCAGTTGGGTTACGGACGAAGGATGATCGGACCACAGCGTCATCGAGGGGTCACCGGTTGTGTGGATGGTGAGCGGTCGGAAGGGGTGGGGGGAGGCCTGCGGCGGCGGGGCGGGGGCCGTCGGGGAGGAAATCAGCGGGCGTCTTCCGGGAGCAGGCGGGCCAGGGTGCGCACCGCCCGGTACTGGAGGGTCTTGATGGCGCCCTCGTTCTTCCCCATCACCCGGGCCGTCTCCGCGACCGACAGGCCCTGGAGGAAGCGCAGGGTCACGCACTCCTGCTGCTGCGGGTTGAGCTTGCGGACCGCCTCCAGCAGGGCGGCGTTGGAGAGGGACTCCAGCACCGAGTCCTCGGGGGACCGTTCCACCTCGTTCGCGTCGAGCATCTCGCCCGTGGTCACTTCGAGGCGGAAGCGGCTGGACTTGAAGTGGTCGGCCACGAGGTTGCGGGCGATCGTCACGAGCCAGGCGCCGAAGTCGCGCCCCTGCCAGGTGAAGGTCGAGATGCGGCGCAGGGCGCGCAGGAACGTCTCGCTGGTGAGGTCCTCCGCGGTCGCCTTGCCGCCCACGCGGTAGTAGATGTACCGGTACACCGTGTCGCTGTACTGGTCGTACAGCCGGCCGAACGCCTCGGCCTCGCCGGCCTGCGCGCGCTCGACCAGGTCCATCATGCGGGCCTGGTCGCTGTCCGCGGTGGGCCGGCGGGCGGCCGGGGCCGTGGTGCCGGTGGTGGCGGTGCCGGCCGCGCGACCGCGTCTGCCCACCGTCGCTCCGCCGTCGGCCAGGGCATAGCAAGGACCGGCCGGGCCGAGGCCGGCGGCGAGGGCAGGGACGGCGTACGCGGTGGGGACGAAGCCGCGCAGGTGGTCCAGGACCGTTGCGCGCAGCGTAGCCAGGCCCGAGGCGTCAACCCCGACAGGTGGGTACACGGGACTCCCAGAGGCAGAGCTTCCATCACGTGCAGTGCGAGGCCGTTCACCCGTCGTGGCGACAGATGGGCGGCGGCATGCGTCTGAGGAGAATAACGCTTCGTACAGGCGGCACTACACCCAGTTGCACAAATCATCGATTCCGACACTTCTGTTGCGTGTCGAAGGCATATTCGGTCGCAATTGGTGATCGCTTGTTGATCGGTCGATGGCGCGGAATGGGCAGTTCCAGGCTGGCTCGGGACCGGGTCGCGCAGGCGTGCGTGCCCGCCCGCCTGCGCGGGTAGGGCTGGGGGAATGTGCGCCGGGCGGCCCGGCGGGCCGGCGCGCTCGCCGCCGTACGGGCGGCCGGGGTGCTCCGGTGCAGGCGGCGGGCCGCCCGGGCGCCGCGGAGGCTACTTGCGGCGGCGGTGCAGGGCGATGGCGGCGGCCGCGCCGCCCGCGATCGCGCCGACCCCGGCGGCCGCCGGGACGCCGACCTTCACGGCCTTGCGGCCGGTCCGATAGTCGCGCAGCCGCCAGTCGTGCTCACGGGCATGCTTGCGCAGTTTTGTGTCCGGATTGATCGCGTACGGATGCCCGACGAGTGACAGCATCGGAATGTCGTTGTGCGAATCGGAGTACGCCGCGCACCGCTCCAGGTCGAGGCCCTCCGCCACCGCCAGCGCGCGCACCGCCTCCGCCTTCGCCGGGCCGTGCAGCGGCTCGCCGACCAGGCGGCCGGTGTAGACGCCGTCCACGGATTCGGCGACCGTGCCCAGGGCGCCCGTCAGGCCGAGCCGGCGGGCGATGATCGTGGCCGTCTCGACCGGCGCGGCCGTCACCAGCCACACCTTCTGGCCGGCGTCGATGTGGGCCTGGGCCAGGGCGCGCGTACCCGGCCAGATCCGCTCGGCCATGTACTCGTCGTAGATCTCCTCGCCGATGGACATGAGCTCGCTGACCCGGTGCCCCTTGACGATGGACAGCGCGCTGTCGCGGGCGTCCTGCATGTGCTCGGGGTCCTCGACCCCGGCCAGCCGGAACCAGGCCTGCTGCCAGGCGAAGCGGGCGAGTTCGCGGCGGCGGAAGAACTCCCGCTTGTACAGGCCGCGGCCGAAGTGGAAGATCGCCGCGCCCTGCATGACGGTGTTGTCGAGGTCGAAGAAGGCGGCGGCCAGGTCGTCCCCGGCCACCGGGAATTCCGGTTCGACGGCCTCGGGCAGGGCGGGCTCGGGCCCGGCGGCCTCCGCAGGCGCCTCCGCTTCGAGGACCTGGGCGGTCTTGCGGGCGGCCTCGGCCGAGGCCTCGCCTGCCAGCACGCTCCGCGCGGTGGCGGAGCGCCTACGGGGGGTGAGCCATCCTCGAGCGGCCATGACGCGAGCATAGCCACTGTGTTCGGGACTTCCCGAAACCGCGCGATTGCCGGGGCGTGAACTCCTCGGTGCGCGGGGGCCGGCGCACGGGGGCCGGCGCGCGGGGCGTGAGAATGGGGGCATGAGCCCTTTGCTGCGCCGCAAGGAAAAGAAGAGCCCCGGCGAGCGGATGGTCACCCTCATCGGCAAGCCGGGGTGCCATCTGTGCGACGACGCCGAGGCCGTGGTCGCCCGCGTCTGCGCCGAGGTGGGCGCGCCGTGGGAGAAGAAGGACATCTCCCAGGACGAGGAGCTCTACCGGCGGCACTGGGAGCAGATCCCGGTGGTCCTCGTGGACGGCGAGCAGCACACCTTCTGGAGGGTGAACCCGGACCGGCTGCGCCGGGCGTTGGAAGGCTGACCGCCCGACGGCTACCATCATGGGCGTTTTGTGGGATCTCGGGGGCGTATGGGTGAGGAGTGTGTGTCGGTTTGCCCCCGGCAGGATCTGAACGGGTTCGGTGCGTTGTGCGCCGTCCGGCCGCAGCCCCACGGCGCGTGACCCCGGTCACTTTGGTCGGACAAAGCGGACACAATCTTTGTGCACGCGTTCACAAAGACATAGCCTGCTGTCGACGGGGCGGTCTGGGGACAGAGGACCGCCTTCAGCCCCGCTCATCCCGCAGGAGCATCGTGGCAACTGGCCGAACTCACCGACCGGCGACCCGCAGCCGAGGTATCCCCGAGGCCACCGTCGCCCGGCTTCCGCTGTACCTGCGCGCCCTGACCGCGCTCTCCGAGCGCTCGGTGCCCACGGTCTCCTCCGAGGAGCTGGCGGCGGCCGCCGGCGTCAACTCCGCCAAGCTCCGCAAGGACTTCTCCTACCTGGGCTCCTACGGCACCCGGGGTGTCGGCTACGACGTCGAGTACCTCGTCTACCAGATCTCCCGCGAGCTCGGCCTGACCCAGGACTGGCCCGTCGTCATCGTCGGCATCGGCAACCTCGGCGCGGCCCTCGCCAACTACGGCGGCTTCGCCTCCCGCGGCTTCCGCGTCGCCGCGCTGATCGACGCCGACCCGGCCATGGCCGGCAAGCCCGTCGCGGGCATGCCCGTCCAGCACACCGACGACCTCGAAAAGATCATCCGGGAGAACGGCGTCTCCATCGGCGTCATCGCCACCCCGGCGGGCGCCGCCCAGCAGGTCAGCGAGCGGCTGATCGCCGCCGGCGTCACCTCCATCCTGAACTTCGCGCCGACCGTCCTCTCCGTCCCCGACGGCGTCGACGTGCGCAAGGTCGACCTGTCGATCGAGCTGCAGATCCTCGCCTTCCACGAGCAGCGCAAGGCCGGCGAGGACTCCGCGGCCCCGGCCCCCGCCGCCGGCGCCGCCACCGCGCCCTCCGCTGCCTCCGCCGGCGCCGGGGCGGACGCCTCCGCCGTCGTGCCGCCCGCCGCCCGCCCCGCCTCCGGCGCCCGCAAGCCCGGACCCGAGGGCGACGTCCCGGCGGTGATGCCGGCATGAGCCTCCTCGTCGTGGGACTGAGCCACCGCAGCGCGCCCGTGAGCGTGCTGGAGCGCGCCTCGCTGTCGGCCGACGCCAAGGCGAAGCTGCTGCACGACACCCTCGCCGTCGAACCGGCCGCCGAGGCCGCCGTGCTCGCCACCTGCAACCGCATCGAGCTGTACGCGGACGTCGACAAGTTCCACGCCGGCGTCGCCGAACTCTCCACGCTCCTCGCCCAGCACAGCGGCGTCGCGCTCGAAGAGCTCACCCCGTACCTGTACGTGCACTACGAGGACCGGGCCGTCCACCACCTCTTCTCGGTGGCCTGCGGACTGGACTCCATGGTCGTCGGCGAGGGCCAGATCCTCGGCCAGATCAAGGACACCCTCGCGCTCGGCCAGGAGCTGCACACCGCCGGCCGCCTGCTGAACGACCTGTTCCAGCAGGCCCTGCGGGTCGGCAAGCGCGCCCACTCCGAGACCGGCATCGACCGGGCCGGGCAGTCGCTCGTCACCTTCGGCCTGGAGCAGCTGGCCGCCGGACGCGAGCCCGTCGAGTCCTGGGCCGCCGGCAAGCGGGCCCTCGTCATCGGCGCCGGCTCCATGTCCTCCCTCGCCGCCGCCACCCTCGCCCGGGTCGGCGCCGCCGAGGTCGTCGTCGCCAACCGGACCGCCGCGCGCGCCGACCGTCTCGTCGAGATTCTGGTTGCCTCAGGCACAGGCGTGACCGCCCGGGCCGTGGCCATGGCCGCCGTCGCCGACGAACTGACACGAGTCGACATCGTCGTCTCCTGCACCGGAGCGACCGGCCTCGTCCTGACCGGCGACGACGTCGCCGCCGCCCTGGCCCACACCCCGGCCGCGGCGCCCCGGACGCTCCCCGCGCAGGCAGGCCCGCGCACCGCCGTCCCCGCGCCGGCCCGGCCCGCCGCCCTGCCCGCCGGCCTCGACCCCGAGGTCGTCGCCCGCCTCGCCGCCGTCGCCGCGGCCGGCGGCCGCCTCGCCGACGCCGGAGTCGCCCGTACCCTCACCGGCGCCC
Source organism: Streptomyces globosus (assembly GCF_003325375.1). Lineage (GTDB taxonomy): Bacteria > Actinomycetota > Actinomycetes > Streptomycetales > Streptomycetaceae > Streptomyces > Streptomyces globosus_A. The sequence continues at coordinate 454,165 of NZ_CP030862.1, forward strand.
CCGGCCCCGACGGCTGCCCCGCCGACGCGCCGGCCGCCGCCGGGCGCGCCGCCCTCACCGGCGTCGACGCCACCGACCTCGAACTCCACGGCACCTGGGCCGACCAGGGCGAGGCCGCCGCCCAGCGGCAGCCCCGCAAGGGCACCCGCAGCCACGCCGACGGCACCCCCGTACGCCTGGCCCTGCTCGACCTCGCCATGCCCCGCGACATCGACGCCGCCGTGCACCGCATCCCCGGCGTACGCCTCGTCGACATCGAGTCCCTCGCAGAGGCCTCCGCCGACGCCCCCATGGCCGCCGACGTCGACGCCGTACGCGGCATCGTCGCCGACGAGGTCGCCGCCTTCGGCGCCGCCCAGCGCGCCGCGCACATCACCCCCACCGTCGTCGCCCTGCGCGCGATGGCCGCGGAAGTCGTCGCCATGGAGGTCGCACGCCTCCACGGGCGCCTGCCGGACCTCGACGACCGGCAGCGGGCCGAGGTCACCCAGACCGTCCGCCGCGTCGTCGACAAGCTCCTCCACGCCCCCACCGTGCGCGTCAAGCAGCTCGCCAGCGAGCCCGGCGGCGCAGGGTACGCCGACGCCCTGCGCGAACTCTTCGACCTCGACCCGCAGACGGTGGCCTCCGTCAGCCGGGCCGACGGGGCGGCCGCGGCCGGCCAGGCCAACCAGACCCACGACTCAGGACGGGCATCATGAATTCACGCTCCGACCAGCCCCTCCGGCTCGGCACGCGGCGCAGCAAGCTCGCCATGTCCCAGTCGGGGCACGTCGCCGACGCGGTGCGCGCCGTCACCGGCCGGTCCGTCGAGCTCGTGGAGATCACCACCTACGGCGACGTCTCCCGCGAGCACCTCGCGCAGATCGGCGGCACCGGCGTCTTCGTCACCGCCCTGCGCGACGCCCTGCTGCGCGGCGACGTCGACTTCGCCGTGCACTCCCTCAAGGACCTGCCGACCACGCAGCCCGAGGACCTCGTCATCGCGGCCATGCCGCTGCGCGAGGACCCCCGCGACGCGCTCGTCGCCCGCGACGGCCTGACCTTCGCGGAGCTGCCCGACGGCGCCCGCGTCGGCACCGGCTCGCCCCGCCGCACCGCCCAGCTCCACCACTACGCCCGCACCCTCGGCAAGCGCATCGAGACCGTCGCCATCCGGGGGAACGTCGACACCCGCATCGGCTTCGTGCACAGCGGCGAGCTCGACGCAGTCGTCCTCGCCGCCGCCGGCCTCAACCGGATCGGCCGCAGCGGCGAGGTCACCGACCACCTGTCGGTCGACAGCGTCCTGCCCGCACCCGGCCAGGGAGCCCTGGCCGTCGAGTGCCTCGCGTCCGACGCGGACCTCATCGCCGCCCTCGGCAAGCTCGACGACCCGCACACCCGGGCCGCCGTCACCGCCGAGCGGTCCCTGCTCGCCGCCCTGGAGGCCGGCTGCAGCGCCCCCGTGGGCGCGCTCGCCGACCTTCTGGCCGACGGGCAGATTGTCAATGAAATGCGCCTGCGCGGCGTCGTCGGCACCCTCGACGGCGCGACGCTCGTGCAGCTGTCCACCACCGGTCCCGTGCCCCAGTCGCACGACGAGGCCATGGCGCTCGGCCGCGAACTCGCGGACGAGATGCTGGCCAAGGGCGCGGCCGGTCTGATGGGGGAGCGATCCCTTTGAACCCCTCACGTCCCACCACCTCCGCTCTCCCCGTCGCCGCCGCCGGGCACGGGCACGTCACCTTCCTCGGTGCGGGCCCCGGCGACCCGGGACTGCTGACGCTGCGCGCCGTCGAGGCGCTCGCCGCCGCGGATGTGCTCATCGCGGAGCCCGAGGTGCTCGAGGTCGTCCGCACGCACGCGCGCGCCGGAGTGGACACGCCACAGCTGACGATCGCTGACGAGGCGTCAGCGGCCGCCGGAGTACCGGTGATCCGGGACGCCGCCAATCTTGTCATGGAGGCCGCGCGCTCCGGCAAGCGGGTCGTCCGTGCCGTCACCGGCGACCCCGGCCTCGACGGCAACGCCGCCTCCGAAATGCTCGCCTGCGCCGGCGAGGGCATCCCCTTCGAGGTCGTGCCCGGCGTCGCCACCGCCGTCGGCGTCCCCGCCTACGCGGGCGTCCCGCTGCGCGGCGAACAGGGCGCCGACGTCCGCTTCGTCGACGCCCGCAACGCCTCCGCGCAGTGCTGGAGCGAGGTCGGCTCCGGCCACGGCGTCGTCGTCGTCTCCGCCACCCTGGAGACCGTCCCCGCCGCCTGCGCCGAGCTCGTCGCCGCCGGCCGCGCCGGCGACACCCCGCTCACCGTCACCGTCGGCGGCACCACCACCCGCCAGCGGACCTGGAACGCCACCCTCGGCACCATCGCCCAGGTCTTCAAGCAGGGCAAGGTCCTGCCCTCCCCCGAGGGCACCCGCCCGGTGATAGCCGTCGTCGGCGAGCAGGGCGCCGCCGCCCGCCGCGAGGAGCTCGCCTGGTTCGAGTCGAAGCCGCTGTTCGGCTGGCGGGTGCTCGTCCCCCGCACCAAGGAGCAGGCCGCCTCCCTCTCCGACCAGCTCCGCTCCTACGGCGCCGTGCCGCACGAGGTCCCCACCATCGCCGTGGAGCCGCCGCGCACCCCGCAGCAGATGGAGCGCGCCGTCAAGGGCCTCGTCACCGGCCGCTACGAGTGGATCGCCTTCACCTCGGTGAACGCCGTCAAGGCGGTACGCGAGAAGTTCGAGGAGTACGGGCTCGACGCGCGCGCCTTCGCCGGCATCAAGGTCGCAGCGGTGGGGGAGCAGACCGCCGCCGCCCTCGTCGAGTTCGGCGTCAAGCCCGACCTCGTGCCGAGCGGCGAGCAGTCCGCCGCCGGACTGCTGGAGGACTGGCCGCCGTACGACCCGGTCTTCGACCCGATCGACCGCGTCTTCCTGCCGCGCGCCGACATCGCCACCGAGACCCTCGTCGCCGGGCTGATAGAGCTCGGTTGGGAGGTCGACGACGTCACCGCCTACCGGACCGTGCGCGCCTCGCCCCCGCCGGCGGACACGCGCGAGGCGATCAAGGGCGGCGGCTTCGACGCCGTGCTCTTCACCTCGTCCTCGACGGTGCGCAACCTCGTCGGCATCGCCGGCAAGCCGCACAACGTCACCGTCATCGCCTGCATCGGCCCGGCGACCGCCAAGACCGCCGAGGAGCACGGCCTCCGCGTCGACGTCCTGTCGCCGGAGCCGAGCGTGGGCAAGCTCGCCGAAGCCCTCGCCGAGTACGGCGCGGCGCGCCGCGAGGCCGCCAAGGAGGCCGGCGAGTCGGTGTCCCGGCCGAGCGAGCGCCGGCCGGGGGCGCGGCGGCGCCGGACGACCTGAGGGACGTCCTGGCCGACGAGCGGAGCCGAGGGCCCGGGTGCAGCCGCACCCGGGCCCTCACGCTTCACGGGGCGGGCCCGGCCCTAGGCTGGGACCCGACCCCGACTGCTGTCGAAGCTCGAAGAGGCGACTGAAGATGAGCGCGTACGGATCCTTCCCCGGCTCGCGGCCCCGCCGGCTGCGCACCACCCCTGCCATGCGGCGGATGGTCGCGGAGACCCGGCTGCACCCCTCCGACCTGATCCTCCCGGCGTTCGTCCGGGAGGGTCTGAGCGAGCCGCTGCCGATCAAGGCGATGCCGGGCGTGGTCCAGCACACCCGCGACACCCTGCGGAAGGCCGCCGCCGAGGCCGTCGAGGCGGGCGTCGCGGGCATCATGCTCTTCGGGGTTCCCGCCGACGAGAACAAGGACGCGCTGGGGACTGCGGGTACCGAGCCGGACGGCATCCTCCAGGTCGCGATCCGGGATGTGAAGGCGGAGGTCGGGGACGACCTGGTGATCATGTCGGACCTGTGCCTGGACGAGTACACCGACCACGGCCACTGCGGCGTCCTCGACGCGCAGGGGCGCGTCGACAACGACGCGACGCTGGAGCGGTACGCGGAGATGGCGCAGGTCCAGGCCGACGCGGGCGTCCACGTGGTCGGGCCGAGCGGCATGATGGACGGCCAGGTCGGCGTCATCCGGGACGCGCTGGACGAGACGGGCCACGAGGACGTCGCCATCCTCGCCTACACCGCCAAGTACTCGTCCGCGTTCTACGGGCCCTTCCGCGAGGCCGTCGCCTCCTCGCTCCAGGGCGACCGCAAGACCTACCAGCAGGACCCGGCCAACGCGCGCGAGTCGCTGCGCGAGCTGGCGCTCGACCTGGAGGAGGGCGCCGACATGGTGATGGTGAAGCCGGCCGGCCCGTACCTCGACATCCTGTACCGGGTCGCCCAGGCCGTCGACGTACCGGTGTCCGCGTACCAGATCAGCGGCGAGTACGCGATGATCGAGGCGGCCGCGGAGAAGGGCTGGGTGGAGCGCGACCGCGCCATCATGGAGACCCTGACCGGCATCAAGCGGGCGGGCGCGGACACGATCCTGACGTACTGGGCCACGGAAGTCGCGGGGTGGCTGCGGCGGGAGCGGTGACGGGCGCCGCTCGGGGGTGTGACGGCGGGAGCCGGCGACTCGGCGTCGGATGTGCGGCGGCCGCGGTGCGGTTTGGCGGGAGCCGACCGGTCAGCAGCGGAGACGCGACTGGGGGTGTCCCGGGCAGTTGATGGTGTCCGGGGCGGGCCGGTCCCTCAAGGGCGCGCCCGTTGGGCGCGTCGCTGCGCGATGGCCCTTCGGGCCACCCTTGAGGGACCGACCCGCCCCGGAGGCATTTTTTCTGCCGGGACGCCCCCAGGGGAACGGCCAGGGGGTACGTGGACCATTCAGGGCCATCAGAGCCCTTTCCCTCCCGCCCCGGGGGCTCTTTTCGCCCCACCAGCCAGCCGACCCGACGGCGGAAGCCCGGGTGGGCCGTGACGTAGCGAAACGACGTCCAGAGCATCATCCGCAGACATGAGCGCCCCAGATCGCTACGTGGGCGTCCTCGGCTCAGCGACTATCGGCCGTCAGGGGCGGGGGCGGCGCGGCAGATCGCTACGGGGGCGCCGTCGGCTCGGCGGCCGACCGCCGTCCGGGGCGGGCAGACGCATCGGATCGCTACGTGCTCCTCTTGTCTGGCGACGGGCGGCCGTCTCGGGTCAGGCCGGGCGACGGAACCGGAATGTGGCTGTGACCTGCGGTGTCAGCGGTGCTCGCTAGGGTGTTCGTCGTGAGCATGACTGAAAAGCGGAACGTTCCGCTTGCCTTGCAGCTGGTGATCGGCCTGGTCGTTGCGGGCGTGGTTTTCTTCGTCCTGACGAGGGTCGGCGGGGAGACCGTCGCCGGCAGGCAGGAGGCGGCCGCCGCGCCCGAGGCGGTGCCCAGCGCATCGGACCGGCCGGTGATCCCGCTCGCCGACGCCTTCCCGGACCGGGTGCCCGACGGGAAGGGCGGCGACTTCACCAAGGTGGGAGCCGCGACCTTGAAGTCGTGCACCGAACCCGACTCGGTCGGCCCGGCCCTCGCCGGCATGATCGAGGCGGGCAAGGGCTGCCTCGGCGAGCACGTCGCCCTCTACAAGGACGCCCAGAACAACCAGTTCAACCTGGCGGTCTTCACCATGAGGGACCCGCAGGACACCGTTACGCTGGTGATGCGCCTCGGCGGCAACCCGACGGACTACCAGGTCGGCGCCCAGGCGCCGCCCCCCGGATCGGGCCTGAAGACCCTTCCGCCGGACAGCGGCATGGTGCAGTCCTTCACCGGCCGGGGCCGTTCGATGGTCGTCGGCCTGGGCCAGTGGTCCGACGGCGCCACCCGCGACTACCAGGGCATCGTCGACCGCCTCAGCCCTCTCCTCCAGCACGTCTCGGACCGGGTGGGCCGGTACGAAAGCGGTTCCTGACCGCTACAGTCCACGGCATGGGGGAGAAGAAGGTCCGCATGGCGCCGTGCCAGTTCTGTGGGCGCCCGGTCGTTCACCGCTGGTACCGCGTACCGCACTGCAACAGGTCGTGCTGGATCCGCGACGTGCGCGCCAACTTCTGGCGCAATCTCTTCCGCTGACCCCCGCCTTTCCCGCCCACGGCCTCTTCCCGCCCAGGGCGGTCAGCCGCCGACAAACGACGCCCACGTAGCGATCTGACGCGCCTCCCGGCCCCTGACGGCCGATAGTCGCTGAGCAGAGGATGCCCACGTAGCGATCTGGGGCGCTCCTGTCTCCGGATGGTGCTCCGGGCGTCGTTTCCCGACAGCAGAGCCCACCCGGCCGCCGCCGACGGTTCTGAGGATGCCGGTGGGGCTGGATGCGGCGGCCGGAGCGGGAGGGCCAGGGCTCTGATCGGCCTCTTTGGTCTTCGTCCCTCCAGGCCGTTCCCCCGGGGGTGCCCCGGCAGAAAAAAATGCCTCCGGGGCGGGTCGGTCGGTCAAGGGTGGCCCGAAGGGCCATCGCGCAGCGACGCGCCCAACGGGCGCGCCCTTGAGGGACCGGGCCGCCCCGGACACCATCAACTGCCGGGGACTCCCCCAGTCACACTCCCGACCCCGATCGATCGGCCACCGCCGAACCCCGCCCCCGCCGCCTCCCCTCTACCCCGCCCGCCCCGCTCGCATCCTGCCCACCCCGGGAGCACCCTGGAGGGACAAGGGTGAGCCCCTGGAGGTGATGCACCATGTCCACACTGGTCGGGTGGCACGTGGAGCTCGAATTCACCGAGGACGGACACCGCACCACTGCGGCGGCCATGGTCAGACTCGGTGACGGCTCCGAGATGCGGGCGCGCGGTTACGCCATGCGTCACCCCTCCGACCCGGCGCAGCTGAGGGTCGGGGAAGAGATCGCGGGCGCGCGGGCGCTGATGGATCTCGCGTCCCAGATGTTGCAGAAGGCGCACGGAGAGATCGACGAGGCGACGGGCCGGCACTCCTACCCGCTGTCTCCCTGATCCGCGAATGAGCGGGTGTCGGCCGGGCCCCGGCCGACACCCGCTGCCGCGGGGCGCGGCTACCGCCCCGCGACCCACCCGGCGAGCGCCGTCCAGGCGGCGGGAGCGAGGCTCAGCACCGGCCCGTCGGTGACCTTGGAGTCCCGGACGTGAACGGTACCGGGGCAGGTGGCGACCTCGACGCAGTCGCCGCCCTCGCTGCCGCTGTAGGTGGACTTCTGCCAAGCGATGGCGACCTCCAGGCAGTCGCCGCCCTGCTCGGTGCTGTAGCTGGACTTGAACCACTTCAGTGCGATGCTCATCGCTCTCCTAGCAACCCGTCCAACAGGCCCGTTGTCTCTTCCGGGTTGAGGGCCTGAGACCGCAGCATCGCATACTTGGCCGACAGGATGTTGACCTCGTTGGGGTCGGAGATTAGCTGGCTGCCACGTTGCGTTTCGGCGTACGCAAGGTGTTGCAGATCCGGTGTCACGATAAGGACGAAGGGGCCTGAGAGACCCGCGTGAGTGTGACGCCCCAAGGGCATCACTTGGACGGTCACGCCGTGCAGATCGGTGCAGGCGCGCAGATGCAGGAGCGCCTCGCGGTGGATGTCCGGACCGCCCAACTGGTCTCGAAGCGCCGCCTCGGAGATCACGTAGCTCAGGTTTGGCGGATCCTGTCGGTGCAGGATCTCCTGGCGGGCCATCCGTACAGCGACGCGCTCTGCGATCTTCTTCTGACTCAGTGCCGGGATTTCGTTGGTGAAGACCGCGTGGGCGTAGGCCTCGGTTTGGAGCAGGCCAGGGATGACTTGGTTCTGGTACGAGGACAGGGCGAGAGCCTCCCGCTCCAGGTCCATGAACCCCTCAGCCCACTCCGGCACCTGATCCACCGCCGGCAGCTTCTCCACCCCCGCCGCCAGCACCCCGCCCGACTCCAGGACCCGGTCCATCATCTCGGCCACGTCCGGCATCAGGGCGCGTCTGCCCTGCTCGATCGAGGCGATCGTCTCCTCTTCCATCCGCACCAACTTGGCCAGTTGGCGCTGTGTCAGGCCCTTCCTGACCCGGAGTACGGCCACCTGCGCCCCGACCATCTTCAGAGCGGTGCCGTTCTTCGGTACGCGTTTCCTCGGCGGCATGTTTTCCGGACTCCCCACCTGCGCCCGCGATGTACCCGTGCCTGCCCGTACCAACGGATCGGTACGGGTGGTCGCCCTGCACACGGTAGTGACGGACGGCGACGATCGCCCCGTGATCCAGGAGATTGAACCCGCCCGGATGAGGGGCCGCTACTTCGCACGCTCCCGCCAAACTGTCGCCGCTGCCAGGCAGTTCACGGCAGAAACACTTGACGTGTGGGGTGTCACCCAACACCGCGACGACCTGTTGCTCTGTGTGAGCGAACTCGCGGGCAACGCCCTCCGCCACGGCGTCCCGCCCGGCCGGTACTACCGCGTCCGGCTCCGGCGGTACGAAGGCGGCCTGCGGCTGGAAGTGCACGACAGCGGACCCGGGCTGTCCCGCACCCGGGTCGGCGACGGGTACGGGCTGCGCATCGTCGAGGCGGTCTCGGACCGGTGGGGCGTGCTGCCCAGGCAGCCGGGCAAGTCGGTCTGGTGCGAGTTCGGCGCGCCGGCGAACGGGGCAACCGGCGCCGGCACCGGCCTGCGGTCGATGCAGGGTCGGCCCGACGGTGGGACTGGTACGGTAATCCCGTACGACTATGACTGCGTCTGTGGTCCATGGGAGGTCAGCCATGTCGATGTCAGCCAATGAGGCCCGTCAGCGCTTCTATCCGCTGATCCGGCAGGTCAACGAAGACCACGTGCCCATAGAGGTCACGTCCCGGGAGCACGGTGACGTGGTGATCATGTCGGCTGAAGACTTCCGCTCTTGGCAGGAAACGGTCTATCTCCTGCGCTCGCCGCGAAACGCGCAGATCCTGATGGAATCGATCGCAGAGCTGGATGCCGGACAAGGCCAGGCCAGAGAGCTGATCAGCGTCGACGACGAGGAAGAAGCCGGGTCCGCCGCGTGAAAGTTGTCTTCTCGGGCCGGGCATGGGAGCAGTACACGTACTGGGCAACTGCCGACCCGAAGATCCTCAAGCGGATCAACCGCTTGATCAGCGAAATCCGGCGTACACCCTTCGAAGGCACTGGGAAGCCGGAGCCGCTCAAGGAGAACCTGTCGGGCTGGTGGTCTCGGCGGATCACCGACGAGCACCGGCTGGTGTACCGGATCCAGGACCAAGCAGTGGAGGTCGCACAGGTCCGGTACCACTACTGAACCGACGGCCCCTCCGGGCCGCCCCCGCCTCCGCCCCGTCGGCGGCGGCTCGTCGGCGGCGGCCCGTCAGCGGCGGCAAAGGGCCGGCCCGCCCGTCACATCGGGTCCGGCTGCTCCGGAGCCTCGCTCGGCGTGATCACCGCGAACACGGCGCCCTGCGGGTCCGCCAGGACGGCCATGCGGCCGGCCGGCATGTCGAAGGCGGGGGCCATGACGCTGCCGCCGGCGCGTTCGGCGGCGGTCTGGGCCGCGTCGGCGTCGGCCACGCGGAAGTACGGCAGCCAGTGCGGCGGGGTGCCCTTCGGGTGACGGTCGAGGGACATCATGCCGCCGACGACCCGGTCGTTGACCTTGAGCTCGGTGTAGCCCTCGGCGCCCGGCATCTCGGACGCGGCCGGGGTGATCGGCAGGATCCTGGCGTAGTACGCGGCGGCCTTGGCGGGGTCGCTGGTCGCCAGCTCGTTCCAGGCGAGGGTGTTGTCCTCGTTGACGATTCCGGCGCCCTGGAAGGTACCGGCCTGCCAGATGCCGTAGACGGCGCCGGTGGGATCGGAGAGGACGGCCATCCGGCCGAGGTCCATGACCTCGGTCGGGTCGACCAGGGTGCCGCCGCCGGCCGCGGTGCTCGCTCTGACCACCTCGTGCACGTCGTGCACGGCCAGGTACGTGGTCCAGGCGGCCGGGGGCATCGGGTCGGGGACGGAGCCGTCCGGGTTCATCGCCTTCATGATCCCGGCGACCGGCTGCCCCTTGTACTCGCAGACGGAGTAGCCGCCGGTCTCGGGCGGGCCGATCTCGCCGGTCCAGCCGAAGAGGCCGGCGTAGAAGTCGAGGGCGGCTTGCTGGTCGGGCACCATCAGGTCGATCCAGCACGGGGTGCCGGGCCGGTACGAGCCGGTCATGAGGGGCACGGGGCCTCCGGGGCGGGTGGGGAGGGACGGACAGACGGCACGTCCCTACCCCCGGCCCGGACGGCAGGAATCGGGCCGAACGGGTGGTCGGTCCCCGCTAGAACGCCCGGCCGGTGACGGCGTCGGCGAGGAGCAGGGCGAGCACCGCCAGGTTCAGCAGCAGGCCCGCCGCCGGCAGCGGACGGAACGGGCGGCGAACGGCGGAGCGCGCGCAGGCCATTCCGGTGACGGCGAGCACCAGCAGCAGCGGCCACAGCAAGCCGGGCACCCGGCCGCCGGTCGCGGCGAGCGCCGTGGTGGCGGCCGCCCCGGCGAGGAAGGACGCCCGCACGGCCCGCCCGGCCGGCGGCGTCCGCCCGACTGCCCGCGCCGGCCCGGCGGGGGCGGACTGCGGGCCCGGCGCGGCCTCCGGTCCGGCCCGTCCCGGGCCGTCCCCGCCCGCCTTCCACGGCTGCGATGTCCCCGGCAGGGGCTGCGGCGCGGCCTGCGCCGGTTGCGGCGCCGCCCCGGGAGCCCGGGCCGGAGCCGCGGCCTCCGCGGGCGCCGCCTCCGCCGCAGGGCCCGTCCGTCCGGCGTCCCGCTCCGGCGGGGAGGCCTCCGGCGCCCCGGGCGCCTCCCCCAGTTCCTCCAGCAGTTCCCGCAGCGCCGCCGCGAAGGCCGGGTCCCGGTCGGCCTCGTCGGCCAGGACGATCTCGGCCATGGTGGTCGAAGCACCGCCCGGGGCGGTCCGCAGGCGGTGCAGGGCCACCGTGCCCGAGGCGGTGGCGCGCAGCCGGTCCTCCGCCAGCCTTCGTATGCGGGCGGGCAGCGCGGTCTGCGCCGGGGTGTCCCCGGCGTCCGCCTCCGTGAGGACGTGCAGTGCGGTGCGTGCCAGTCGTAACGGGTCCACGATCGGTCTCCCCATGCCTCCCGCGGTGCCGTTCCCCGGACCCCCCGGCCGCGGCCGCGGTCAGGTGATCGTACGGACTCGCACGGGTCCGTCGCCAGGCCTGCCGGGTCCCGGACGGCGCTCAGGCGGCGGGCGGGTCCGTGACCAGGGCGGCGGCCAGGGCGCGGGCTTCCGCCAGCCAGGCGGTGCGCTGCCGCGGTGTGGAGTCGGAGACGGTGCGGAAGACGCGGCGGCGGACGTCGCGCGCGCCGGTGTACGGCAGGACGCACGCCGCCCAGATGCGCTGCAGCGGGTCGCCGAACTCGCCCGCCTCCCGCTCCTCGGGGGTGTCCGAGGTGTTCAGGACCAGCGCGCGGTCGGCGCGCAGCAGGCCGGCGGGCTCCCCCTGCGCCGTGCCGAGCTTGTAGGCGACGCCGGGGACGAGGACCCGCTGGACCCAGCCGGCCAGGACGGCCGGCGGCATGCCCCACCAGTTGGGGTGGACGAAGACCAGCGCGTCGAGGCCGGCGACCTCGCGGCGGTGCGCCTCGACCCGCGGGTCCGTGGCGGCGGCGGGCGCGTCGACCGTCTCCGTCTCCTGCGCCGCGAGCACCGGCGGGAACCCCTCCGCGTACAGGTCGTGCGCGTGCACCTCGCAGCCGCGGGCGGCGAGTTCGGCCGTGACGGCCTCGAACAGCGCGTGGTTGAAGCTCCCGCTCCGCGGGTGCGCCAGGTAGACGCCTGCCTTCATCGTGTGCGTGCCCTCCCCGTACCGGCCGCCGGTTCCGTCAACGGCCGCCGGGGACACCGTACTTGGCGGCCCCCGCCCGAAACGGAGCCGCCCCCGGCCCGGCAGCTCGGGGCTGCCGGCCCGGGGGCGTCGCGGAGCAGGCGGGACGCGCGAGGCGTCAGAGCTTCTCGGGGGTGCGGATGCCCAGCAGGCCCATGCCCTTGGCCAGGGTCCGCGCCGTCAGGTCGATCAGGAAGAGGCGGTTCTCCTGCTGCTCCGGGGTGTCGGCCTTCATGACGGGGCACTGGTCGTAGAAGGCGGTCAGGTGCGAGGCGAGCTGGTACAGGTACGCGGCGAGCTTGTGCGGGGCGTACTCGGCGGCGGCGTCGGCGATGAGCTCGCCGAAGCCGTCGAGGTGCAGGCCCATCGCGCGCTCGGCCGGCGCCAGCGGCAGCTCCGGGTGCGCCTTGGGCGCGGTGTCGGCGAGGCGGCGCTGGATGGACCGGATGCGGGCGTACGCGTACTGGAGGTAGACGGAGGTGTCGCCGTTGAGCGAGACCATCTGGTCGAGGTCGAACTTGTAGTCGCGCGCGGCGGACGTGGACAGGTCGGCGTACTTGACGGCGCCGATGCCGACGTGCCGGCCGTTCTCGACGATCTCGGGCTCGCTCAGGCCGGCCTTCTCCGCCTTCTCGCGGACGACGGCCGTGGCCCGGTCGACGGCCTCGTCGAGCAGGTCGACCAGCCGGACCGTCTCGCCCTCGCGGGTCTTGAACGGCTTGCCGTCGGCGCCGAGCACGGTGCCGAAGGCGAGCTGGACGGCCTTGGTGCCCTCCTGGAGCCAGCCGGCGCGGCGGGCGGTCTCGAAGACCATCTTGAAGTGCAGCGACTGCCGGGCGTCGACCACGTACAGCAGGGTGCTCGCCTTGAGGCTGCCGACGCGGTCGCGGATCGCCGACAGGTCGGTGGCGGCGTAGCCGAAGCCGCCGTCGGACTTCTGGACGATCAGCGGGGTGGGCTGGCCGTCGGGGCCCTTGTACTCGTCGAAGAAGACGCACAGCGCGCCGTTGGAGCGGACGGCGACGCCGGACTCCTCCAGCAGGCGGCAGGTCTCGGCGAGCATGTCGTTGTAGCCGGACTCGCCGACGATGTCGGCGTCGCGGATGTCCATGTCGAGCTTGTCGAAGACCGAGTAGAAGTAGATCTTCGACTCGTCGACGAACCGCTGCCACAGGGCGAGGGTCTGCTCGTCGCCGGCCTGGAGGTCGACGACGCGGGCGCGGGCGCGGGTCTTGAACTCCTCGTCGGCGTCGAAGAGCGCGCGCGACGCCTTGTACAGCCGGTTCAGGTTGGACATGGCCTCTTCGCCGGCCGCCTCGGCGGCGTCGGCGTCCCCGGCGGCCGGCTCCGCGGCCTTGTGGTCCAGCTCGTGCGGGTGCTCGATCAGGTACTGGATGAGCATGCCGAACTGGGTGCCCCAGTCGCCGATGTGGTGGCGGCGCACGACCTGCTCGCCGGTGAATTCGAGGATCTCGACCATCGCCGCGCCGATGACCGCCGACCGCAGGTGGCCGACGTGCATCTCCTTGGCCACGTTCGGCTGCGCGTAGTCGATCACGGTGGTGCCGGCATCCGGGTTGACGGGGACGCCGAGGCGGTCGTCGGCGGCGCGCGCCGCGAGCGTCTCGACGATCGCCCGGTCGGAGACGGTGATGTTGAGGAAGCCGGGGCCGGAGACCTCGATCTCCTCGATGACGCCGCCCTTGTCGAGGCCGCCCACGACGGTGGCCGCCAGCTCGCGCGGGTTGGCCTTGGCCTTCTTCGCCAGCGCCAGGATGCCGTTGGCCTGGAAGTCGGCCCGGTCGCTTCGTCGCAGCAGCGGGTCGGCCGCACCGGCCTCCGGCAGGGCGGAGGCGAGGGCGTCGGCGACGCGCTGGTGGACGGAGGAGGCGAGGGAAGGGACCGAGGCCATGAGCTGCCGTTCCTGTGAGTGTGCCCCTGGCGCGGTGTCCGCCGGGGCGCGGGGTTGTTCGTTCCGACAAGGGCCGAGTATCCCACGCGGCCGCATCCCGTTTCCCGGCTTGTACCGGCCGCCGGGCACCTTGTACCGGCCGCCGGGCAACCAAGGAGCGGCGGGTTCCGTCTGGGAGAATGGCTGAAGCCAGCATTCGAGATAGAAGGACGTGTCGTGGCTCAGAGCAGCACCGAGACCGACTGGGTCTCCCGTTTCGCGGACGAGGTCATCGCCGAGGCGGAGCGCCGAGCACCCGGCAAACCTGTCGTCGTCGCGTCCGGACTCTCCCCCTCCGGCCCGATCCACCTGGGCAACCTGCGCGAGGTCATGACCCCGCACCTGGTCGCCGACGAGATCCGCCGCCGCGGCATCGAGGTCCGCCACGTCCTGTCGTGGGACGACTACGACCGCTACCGCAAGGTGCCCAAGGGCATTGCGGGCGTCACGGAGGAGTCGCACGGCGGGCACATCGGCCGGCCGCTGACCTCCGTGCCCGCGCCCGAGGGGTCCCCCTACCCGAACTGGGCCGAGCACTTCAAGGCCGCCATGGTCGAGGCCCTGGCCGAGCTCGGTGTCGAGTACGACCCGATCAGCCAGACCGAGCAGTACACCTCGGGCGCGTACCGCGAGCAGGTGCTGCACGCGATGAGGCACCGCGGCGACATCGACGCCGTCCTCGCCCAGTACCGCACCAAGCCGAAGGCCGCGAAGAAGTCGCAGAAGCCGGTCGACGAGGCCGAGCTGGAGGCCGCCGAGGGCTCCGGCGCGGCCGGCGAGGACGACGGCAGCGCCGAGGGCGCCGAGTACTTCCCGTACAAGCCGTACTGCGGCGAGTGCGGCAAGGACTTCACCAAGGTCACCTCGTACGACGACGAGACGACCGAGCTGACGTACGTCTGCACCGAGGACGAGTTCACCGAGACGGTGAAGCTGTCGGAGTTCAACCGCGGCAAGCTCGTCTGGAAGGTCGACTGGCCGATGCGCTGGGCCTTCGAGGGCGTCGTCTTCGAGCCGTCCGGTGTCGACCACTCCTCGCCCGGCTCGTCCTTCCAGGTCGGCGGCCAGATCGTGCACATCTTCGGCGGCGAGCAGCCGATCGGCCCGATGTACGCGTTCGTCGGCATCAGCGGCATGGCCAAGATGTCGTCCTCGAAGGGCGGCGTCCCGACCCCCTCCGACGCGCTGAAGATCATGGAGCCGCAGCTGCTGCGCTGGCTGTACGCCCGCCGCAGGCCGAACCAGAGCTTCAAGATCGCCTTCGACCAGGAGATCCAGCGCCTGTACGACGAGTGGGACAAGCTGGAGGCGAAGGTCGCCGACGGCTCGGTGCTCCCCGCCGACGCCGCCGCGCACACCCGCGCCGTGCGCGTCGCCTCGCACGAGCTGCCGCGCACCCCGCGCCCGCTGCCGTACCGCACGCTCGCCTCGGTCGTCGACATCACCGCCGGCCACGACGAGCAGACGCTGCGCATCCTGGCGGACCTCGACCCGTCGCAGCCGCTGGCCTCCCTCGACGAGGTCCGGCCGCGCCTGGACCGCGCCGAGAACTGGATCACCACCCAGGTCCCGGCCGACCAGCGGACCCTGGTGCGCGAGGAGCCCGACACGGAGCTGCTCGCCTCACTGGACGACGAGGCGCGCCGCTCGCTGGCGCTGCTGCTGGAGGGCCTTGACTCGCACTGGTCGCTCGACGGGCTGACCACGCTCGTCTACGGCGTGCCGAAGGTGATGGCCGGGCTGGAGCCCGACGCCAAGCCGACGCCCGAGCTGAAGGTCGCGCAGCGCAGCTTCTTCGCGCTGCTGTACCGCCTGCTCGTCACCCGTGAGACCGGCCCGCGCCTGCCGACGCTGCTGCTGGCGGTCGGCGCGGACCGCGTCCGCAAGCTGCTGGCGGTCTGACCGGCCGTACGACGGAGGGGGCCCGCCGGACGTCCGGCGGGCCCCCTTTCCGCTTCCTCACCGCCCGGGCGGCGCCGGAGGCGCTCAGGCGATGTGCTCGTTCTCCAGGTCGCGCTGGTAGCGCTGCTTCAGCTCCGGCATCAGGCGGCGCAGGGCGGAGGCGCTGCGCGGGTGCACGATCCCCATGCGGTCCTGGAGGTGTATCTCCAGCTGCTCCGGGGTCGGGAAGCCGCCGTTCTCGTCGATGTACGCCCGGAAGACCTCGTACGCGGCCTCCGCGAACTTCACCTCGTCGATCTCGGCCTCCGCCTCCGCCTCCGCGGACGCCGCCCCCTCCGGTGCGGCCGGGAAGAGGGCGCCCTGGCCGTCGGTCTCCGCCTGGGCGTCCAGGGCGCGCTGGGCGGCGCGGGCCTCGAGCTGGGCGGCGAGGGCCTGCCGGTCGGCCAGGTCCTGCTCGGTGTCCGGCAGCTCGGGGCCGGTCGGCGGCAGCACCGGGGTGGGCTCCAGGCCCTCGACGTACTGCGGGTTGTAGCCGCTTTCGTACGCGGTCTGCGGAGCCTTCGGCGCGGCGAACCAGGCGCTGTTGTGGGCCGCGGGCATGGCCGTCGGATCCACGGCGAACGGCGGCGGAGCGTGGTGCGGGAGGCCGTGGGCCTGCAGCCAGGCCGCCCGGGCCTCGGCCTGCGCCGGGGTCTCGGGCTGCGCCGGGGTCCCGGGCTGCGCCTGCACCCCGGCCGGCGCGTCCTGCCCGGGCCCGGCCGGCACCGGCTGTCCGTGCGGGCCCTGCGGCGCCTGTCCGCCCGGACCGGCCACGGCCACGGCCTGCGGCTGCGCGGCCGCCGCGCCCGCCGCCAGCGCGGGGGCCGTCGCCGCCGTCTCCACGGGCGGCAGCAGCGCGGGCTCGATGCCGGCCGCGGCCAGCCCCTCGGGGGCCGTCTGCGACAGCGGTACGCCGATGCGGGCCAGCCGCAGCGGCATCAGCGCCTCGACCGGCGCCTTGCGGCGCCAGGCGCGCCCGTACCGGGCCTGGAGCCGGGCCTGGTAGATCAGCCGGTCCTGTTCCATCCCGACGGCCTGCTCGTAGGAGCGCAGCTCCCACAGCTTCATCCGGCGCCACAGCTTGAAGGTGGGGATGGGGGAGAGCAGCCAGCGCGTGATGCGGACGCCCTCCATGTGCCGGTCCGCGGTGATGTCGGCGATCCGGCCCACCGCGTGCCGGGCCGCCTCCACGGTGACGACGAACAGCACGGGGATCACCGCGTGCATGCCGACGCCCAGCGGGTCGGGCCAGGCCGCGGCGCCGTTGAACGCGATCGTCGCCGCGGTCAGCAGCCACGCCGTCTGGCGCAGCAGCGGGAAGGGGATCCGGATCCACGTCAGCAGCAGGTCCAGCGACAGCAGGACGCAGATGCCCGCGTCGATGCCGATCGGGAAGACCAGCGAGAAGTCCCCGAACCCCTTCTTCAGCGCGAGTTCGCGGACCGCGGAGTACGAGCCCGCGAAGCCGATCCCCGCGATGACGACGGCACCCGCGACGACCACGCCGATGAGTATTCGGTGCGTACGAGTCAGCTGCATCGCGGCCACCCGCGATCTCCTCCCCTTGTCGTGCCACGGCAGGCACAGCGTACGGGTGACTGTACGGGTGACTGAATGTCAGCCTCCAGTAAGGGTGCCCGGTCCGCTGCGCGCCGCGGCGTCGGTGCCTGCTACTGGGACGCGGCCGGGGAAGGCTGCTGCTCGGGCTGCTTCTGCTCCTGGTTGGCGGCGTCGACGGAGGCGACGATCTCCTTGGCGGCGGCGACGGCGTCCTGGAGCAGCTTGGCGTGATCCGGTGCCCCGGCGCCCTCGTAGGCGGCGCCGTTGTAGTCGAGGGTGACGACCACGTTGTGGGTGCGCGCGACGACCGTCGTGTTCGCGAAGTCCACGTCCTTCTTCACGCCGAAGACGATGGAGGTGGCCTGGTCGCCGGTCTCGGCGACGGCCTCGGCCTTGACGTCGGCCGCGCCCTCGGTGGCCTTCGCGGTCTCGATCTGCTTGGCGTACTGCTCCTCGGCGCGCTTGGTGGCGCTGCCGAGGGAGGCGTGGGAGTCGTAGCGGACCAGGGAGACCGACAGCCAGCGGTACTGGGAGCCCTTCAGGCCGTCCGTCTTCAGGCCGTTCCAGGAGCAGCTGGCGCGGCTGCCCAGGTCGTTGGACTTGGTCGCCGTGCCGTTGGTGTCCTTCGCGTCCGGGACGAGGGTCTCGACGGTCTTGGACTGGAGGGTCTTGCACGGCTCGGGGAGCGTGGCGAAGCGGGCCTTCTCCAGCTCGACCTTCGGCTTCCCGCCGGGCGTGGCGGACGCCGACGCGCCGGACTTCTTGCCGTCGCCGGATCCGGAGCCCTTGCCCTTGTCCGAGTCGGACGAGCATCCGGCGGCGGCGAATATGACCGGGACGACGGCGGCGCAGGCGAGCACCCGGGTGAGGCGCGAAGCAGATCGGTGCATGGTTCCTTCACTACGTTGAGGGACGCGTTCGTGTGGAGCGGTGGGGGCGCGGTACGGACGCGGCGCGGGCGCGGGACCCGTGCAACGGTAGCCCCACCGGGCGCGCGGCTGCTGTGCGCGCCGTCACGCCGGGGTGTCGCGCCGGGGTGCCGCGGGGCCCGGCCGCCGCCGTCAGTCGCTGAAGCGCTCGACGAGCGCCTGCGCCAGCTGCCGCGCCTTGTCCTGGGTTTCGGTGCTGGAGGGGACGGCGCCGGGCACGGCGGGCTGGACGCTGTACTCGACGGTGACGATGACGTTCGCGGTGCGGAAGACGACCCGCACGGTGCGGGACTGGGCGGCGCTGGCGCCGGCCGCGCCCAGCTTGTCCTCGATGAACGCCTCGGCGCCGAGGCCTTCGAGGACGCGGGAGCCGAGCTCGGACGGGGACGGCGACGGCGTGGGTGCGCTGCTGCCCGGCGCGGCGGGGGACCCGGAGGCAGGGGGCGCACCGGTGGGGGCCGGCGGCGGGGAGGCCGGCGGGGCCGCGGGCGCGGGGCTCGACGCCGGGGCGGCGCCGGGGGAGGCCGGGGTGCCGGGGGTGGCGGCGGGGCCGGGGAAGGGCAGGCGGGCGTCGGTGAGGCGGCGGACGTAGACCTGGCGGGCCTTGTCGTCGTCGCTCATGGCGGTCCGGTCGTACGAGACGACCCGCTCGAAGCCGACCGAGAGCAGGCGGGTCTCCTCGGGCGTCTGCGCGCTCCAGCGGCAGCCGACGTGCCGGTCGGCGTCGTAGGAGGTGTCGGCGGCCCCGGCGTAGATCCGCTCGCGGTCCTCCTCGGTGAGGCCGGGCGCGGCCGGCAGCATGGTCCGCAGCCGCTTGCCGTCGACCGACCGGCAGGGGGAGGGCAGGCTGCGGTACTTCCCGGCGGGCGCGGGGGAGGGGGAGCTGTCGCCGGACTTCGAATCGGTGTCGGCCCCGCCGCCGCCTCCGCCGGTGCACCCGGTCAGGCCGGCCATGCCGGCCATGAGTGCGGTGAGCACCGCGATGCCCGGCAGGACCCGCCGTACCGCCTTGCGCTGCACGTCCTCTGGCTCCCTTCGACCGCCCCGGCCGCCCGGCGGTCAGGAAAATGCGTTGCCGCGCTTTGGGCGCGGATGGACACAATGTCTATCGCACACGCCGGTCCCGGCGCCGGTCCCCTGTCTGCTTTGGGGGCATGAGCGAGGGTTTTGCAGATTCTGATTTTTCCATGGTTTTCGGGGGATTAAGCCGTTATGTCGCACTTCGAGGTTGCAGGGGAGCACGTCCCCATCCGGATGTGGACCGATCCGGCGTCCGTCGAGCCGAGTGCCATGCGGCAGCTCCAGAACACCGCCACCCTGCCGTGGATCAAGGGCCTGGCCGTCATGCCGGACGTCCACTACGGCAAGGGCGCCACGGTCGGCTCGGTGATCGCGATGAAGGACGCCGTCTGCCCGGCGGCCGTCGGCGTCGACATCGGCTGCGGCATGTCCGCCGTGAAGACCTCCCTGACGGCGAACGACCTGCCGGGCGACCTGTCGGGGCTCCGGTCGAAGATCGAGCGGGCGATCCCGGTCGGGGCGGGCATGCACCGCGACCCCGTCGCCGCCGACCGGCTGTACGGGTTCCCGGTGGAGGGGTACGCGCGGCTGTGGGACCGCTTCGACCACCTCGCGGACGCCGTGAAGTTCCGGCGCGAGCGGGCGGCGAAGCAGATCGGCACGCTGGGCAGCGGCAACCACTTCATCGAGTTCTGCCTCGACGAGGCGGGCTCGGTGTGGCTCATGCTGCACTCGGGCTCCCGGAACATCGGCAACGAGCTCGCCGACCACCACATCGGCGTGGCGCGGGGCCTCGACCACAACCAGAACCTCGTCGACCGGGACCTCGCGGTCTTCCTCGCGGCGACGCCCGAGATGGAGGCGTACCGCAGCGACCTCTTCTGGGCGCAGGAGTACGCCAAGTACAACCGGGCCGCGATGATGAGCCTGTTCAAGGAGGTCGTCCGGCGGGAGTTCCGCAAGGCGAAGGTCTCCTTCGAGCGGGAGATCAGCTGCCACCACAACTACGTGGCGGAGGAGCGGTACGACGGCATGGACCTGCTGGTCACCCGCAAGGGCGCGATCCGCGCCGGCAGCGGCGACTACGGGATCATCCCGGGCTCGATGGGCACGGGCTCGTACATCGTGAAGGGCCTCGGCAACGAGCTGTCCTTCAACTCGGCCTCCCACGGGGCGGGCCGGAAGATGAGCCGCACGGCGGCGAAGAAGCGGTTCTCGGCGCGGGACCTGGCGGAGCAGACCAGGGGCGTCGAATGCCGCAAGGACACCGGCGTGGTGGACGAGATCCCCGGCGCCTACAAGTCCATCGAGCAGGTCATCGACCAGCAGACCGACCTGGTCGAGGTCGTGGCCAGGCTCAGGCAGGTCATCTGCGTGAAGGGCTGAGCCCGCACGCGGACACGGGGGGACGGAGGAGCCCCGGCCGGCACCGGCCGGCCGGGGCTCCTCCGTCGGTTCCGGGTCAGCCCGGGTCCCCGTCGAGCAGCAGGTCGGCGGGGAGTCAGCGTCAGGGCGTGCGCAGTCACCCGGACGGGGTTGAGGGGCCGCCCGGCTCGTTCCCCGGGCGCGGCCGGGGTACTCAGAGCTCGCGGTGGACCTTCGTGTTCGAGGCCTGGGCGCGGGGGCGGACGACCAGCAGGTCGATGTTGACGTGGGAGGGGCGGGTCACCGCCCAGGCGATCGTGTCGGCCACGTCCTCGGCGGTGAGGGGCTCGGCCACGCCCGCGTAGACCCTGGCCGCCTTCTCCTCGTCGCCGCGGAAGCGGGTCTTCGCGAACTCCTCCGTCCTGACCATGCCCGGGGCGATCTCGATGACGCGCACCGGCAGGCCGACGATCTCCAGGCGCAGCGTCTCCGCCAGGACACGGGCGCCGTTCTTCGCGGCGACGTAGCCGGCGCCGCCCTCGTACGTGCCGTGCCCCGCCGTGGACGACAGCACGACGACGGTGCCGTCGCCGGAGGCGGTCAGGGCGGGCAGCAGGGCCTGGGTGACGTGCAGGGTGCCGATGACGTTGACCTCGTACATCGTGCGCCAGTCGGCGGGGTCGCCGGTGGCGACCGGGTCGGCGCCGAGCGCCCCGCCCGCGTTGTTGACCAGGACGTCGCAGCGGTCGAGGGAGGCGGCGAAGGCGTCGACGGCGGCCCGGTCGGTGACGTCCAGGGCGTACGCGGCCGCGGACAGCCCGGCCGCGCCCAGCTCGGCGGCGAGGTCCTCGATGCGGTCCTTGCGGCGGGCGGTGAGGACGACGCGGTAGCCGGCCTCGGCCAGCTGCCGGGCGGTGGCCGCGCCGATGCCGCTGCTCGCGCCGGTGACTACGGCGGTCCGGGTGGCCGTGCTCATGTGCGGCTCCTCCTGCATGGCGCCCGCGCGCGGTGGGGTGCGCGCGTGCGTGTGTGTGTTCGTACGGCGGACAACCGCCAGCATAGGCGCGGGCCGCCGCCGGGCACGGGCCCGCCCGCCGCGGTGCGGGGGCCTGCCGGATGGGGGAGGACCCGCCCTCGTTCGTGTGATGGTCCGACCGGCCGGGTGCGGCCGCGGGCTAGCCTCCGCGCGTGGACGAGGAGGTGGTGGCGGTGCGCCGTGGTGCCGCTCGCAGTGTGGTGATGGGGTTCGCAGGTCTGGCCGGCGCGGTGGGGCTGCTGTGCGGCGCCCCCGGCGCGGCCGCGGCAGCCGGGACCGCCGGCCCGGACCCCGGCGGGCCTGCCGCGGCGGCCGCGGCCGCCCCGGAGGCCGACGTGGCCTACCACGGCAGGGTCGCCCTCTCCCGGGGCGAGCTGCGGGTGTGGCTCGTGCCGTGGAACGAGGGGCCCTCCGAGCTCCCCGACTCCACCGTGCGGCTGCGCCTGTCCGCCGAGCTCGCCGACCGGCAGGACCTGGCGGCGGGCTGCGTACGGGCCGGGGCGCGCGAGGTGGTCTGCGAGACCGGGCCGCTGCCCCGGCACGGGCAGGGCCGGCACATCGGGCTCGTGCTGGGCCTGAAGGAGCCGGTCCCCGAGGTCGTCGTCCGCATCGACACCTGGTGGGACGGCGGCGCCGCCGACCGCGACCTCGCCAACAACCAGCACGCGGTCCTCGCCCTGGACACGGGCGACACCTACGCCTTCTGACCGGCGCGCGCCCACGGCGGACAGGCCCTACGGCGCCGCCACGCCCCCGAACTCCTCGACCGCGTCGGTGACGATGCGCTCCAGGCGGGCGTGGTGCGCGCCCCGCCAGTAGACGCGCTCGCAGGACGTGCACTGCGCGAACACGTCGTACGAGCGGTGCGTGCCGCTCTGCAGGCGGTCGCCGACGCTCTCCTTGTCGGCGTCGCGCAGTGTCCCGTTGCAGGCGGTGCAGCGCGTCCACGGGGCGAGCGCGGGCGCGAACCGGCCCAGGACATCCCGCAGTTGCTCGTCGGGGTTGTCGCTGTACACGTACGCGCCGGCGAAGATCTCGCGGCGGCGCAGCAGCCCGCGGTCGCGGGAGAGCAGCACGCGCCGCTCGTCCGCGGAGCGGGTGGCGAGGGCGGGGTCGCCGATGTCCTCGTTCTCGTAGGCGGCGTCCACGCCGAGCAGCCGCATGCGGCGCGCGAGGGTGCCCAGGTGCACGTCGAGGAGGAACCGCAGCGGGGCGCCGGCGACCTGCTGCGGCCGGTCCACGCCGAGCACCTCGACGCTCTCGCCGGGGCGGGGCACGTACGAGAAGGGCTCCTCGCGGCCGTCGACGAGGAGCCGGCCGACCTCCGTCAGCGGGACACCCGCGGACTCGACGACGTGGCCGAGGCTGGAGGCTCCGTCCGTGGCGGTCGGGACCCGTTCGGCGCGCCGGGCGGGCGGGGCGAACAGGCGGAGTTCAGGGGCGAGGGTGAGGTGGATGCCGGGTCCGTTCACGCTGCCCAGGATGCCATCGCGGGGCTGCCCGCGCGGCCGAATTACGGGGTCCCGGCCGCACCGCGGCGGGCGGTGCGGGGCGCACCCCGCGCGCGGCGGCCGGTCAGGGCCAGACCAGGCAGTACGGCTGGTGGCCCGCCTCGTGGAGGCGCTGGCTGAAATCCTGCCATTCGTGCAGCAGCTGGTAGACGTTGAACGCGTCCCGCGGGCCCCCGCGGTCGGGCACCGTGGACCAGATGAACGCGGCCGCGCCGACGGACTCCTCGCCGACGTCGCGCAGCGGGTCCACGACCGTCGTCGGCAGCTTGACCACCGCGTAGTCCGGGTGCAGGACGACCAGCTCCAGCGGCGGCACCTTGTGCAGGGGTATGCCCTGGATGCCGGTCAGCACCATCGCCGCCATGGTCTCCGGCTTGATCTTCGTGAACATGCCGCCCATGCCGAGCTCGTCGCCGCCGAGCTCCTCCGGCCGCATGGTCACGGGCACGCGGGCCGCCGTCGCGCCGTCCGGCGCGCCGAAGTACTTGTACGTCACGCCCATGCCGCGGCCCTTGGGCGCCAGGCTGTCGAGCTCCTCCGCGGCCGGCGCGGGCACGGGCTCGGCCGCGTCCGCGGCGCGGCGGCGGTGCCTGCCGCGGCGGCGGGCTTCGCGGGCCTCGCGGGCGCGCTTCGGGTCGAGGTCGTCCGTACCCTCGCCCGGTCCACCACCGCGTTGCATATCTCCACCCGACTGGTCTTGCCTGCCCCGGCCCCGCGGCTGCCGCCACGCAGCCTGATCATCATGGCAGTGACCTCCCCCGGGGCGGCGCGGTGAAACGCCCGTCCGCAAGTCGGTCGCGGCCTGATGAGACCATGGCTCGTGTGAGCTACCCGTACCCGTATGAAGCCAAAGTCTCGCAGACTCTCTTCGACCGCGCGTCCCTCGTGACGCCCGGCGGCGTGAACTCTCCGGTCCGCGCGTTCCGCGCCGTGGGCGGAACGCCCCGGTTCATGGTGTCCGGTACCGGTCCGTACCTGACCGACGCCGACGGCCGCGAGTACGTCGACCTCGTCTGCTCCTGGGGGCCGATGATCCTCGGCCACGCCCACCCGGCCGTGGTCGAGGCCATCCAGGCCGCGGTGGCCCGCGGCACCTCCTTCGGCACCCCCGGCGAGGGCGAGGTGGCGCTCGCCGAGGAGATCACCGCCCGGATCGAGCCGGTCGAGCAGGTCCGCCTGGTGTCCTCCGGTACGGAGGCGACCATGTCCGCGATCCGCCTGGCCCGCGGCTTCACGGGCCGCTCCAAGGTCGTGAAGTTCGCCGGGTGCTACCACGGCCACGTGGACGCGCTGCTCGCCGCCGCCGGTTCCGGTCTGGCGACCTTCGCGCTTCCGGACACCCCCGGTGTCACCGGCGCCCAGGCCGGCGACACCATCGTGCTCCCCTACAACGACCTCGAAGCGGTACGGGCCGCGTTCGCCGCGCACCCGGGCGAGATCGCCTGCGTGATCACCGAGGCCGCCCCGGGCAACATGGGCGTCGTCACCCCCGCCGAGGGCTTCAACCAGGGCCTCGCCGACCTGTGCCGGGACAACGGCGCGCTGTACATCTCCGACGAGGTCATGACCGGCTTCCGCACCTCGCGGGCCGGCTGGTACGGCGTCGACGGCGTCCGCCCCGACCTGATGACCTTCGGCAAGGTCATGGGCGGCGGCTTCCCCGCCGCCGCGTTCGGCGGCCGCGCCGACGTGATGGCCCACCTCGCGCCCGCCGGCCCCGTCTACCAGGCCGGCACCCTGTCCGGGAACCCCGTCGCCACCGCCGCCGGCCTCGCCCAGCTGCGCCTCCTCGACGACGCCGCGTACGCCGCGGTCGACGCCGTCTCGGAGCGGATCCAGGGCCTGGTCACGGACGCGCTGGCCAAGGAGGGCGTCGCCCACCGGGTGCAGACCGCCTCCAACATGTTCTCCGTCTTCTTCACCGCGGACCCCGTCCGCAACTACGACGAGGCGAAGCAGCAGGAGTCCTTCCGCTTCAACGCGTTCTTCCACTCGATGCTGTCGCAGGGCGTCTACCTGCCCCCGTCCGCCTTCGAGTCGTGGTTCGTCTCCACCGCCCACGACGACGCCGCCGTCGAGCGGATCGCCGCCGCCCTGCCCGCCGCCGCCCGCGCCGCCGCGCAGGCCGCCCCGGAGGCCTCCGCATGAGCGACACCACCGTCGTCCACCTGATGCGCCACGGCGAGGTCGACAACCCCGACGGCGTCCTCTACGGCCGCCGCCCCGGCTACCACCTCTCCGAGCTGGGCCGCCGCATGGCCGACCGGGTCGCCGAGCACCTCCGGGACCGCGACGTCGCGTACGTCGTCTCCTCGCCGCTGGAGCGGGCCCAGGAGACGGCGGAGCCCGTCGCGAAGGCCCACGGCCTGGAGATCGCGACCGACGCCCGGCTGCTGGAGGCGGAGAACGTCTTCGAGGGCAAGACCTTCGGCGTCGGCGACGGCGCGCTGCGCAGGCCCGGCAACTGGCGGCACCTGACCAACCCGTTCCGCCCGTCCTGGGGCGAGCCGTACGTGGAGCAGGTCGTCCGCATGATGAGCGCGATCGAGGCGGCGCGGGACGCGGCCCGCGGCCACGAGGCCGTCGCGGTCAGCCACCAGCTGCCGATCTGGATCGTCCGCAGCTTCGCGGAGAAGCGCCGCCTGTGGCACGACCCGCGCCGCCGGCAGTGCACGCTGGCGTCGCTGACCTCGTTCACGTACCAGGGGGACCGTCTGGTGTCGGTGGGCTACAGCGAGCCCGCCCGCGACCTGGTCCCGCCGCACCTGCTGGCCGGCGCGCGGCCCGTCAAGGGCAAGTCGAAGGCGTTCGGGGCCTGACCAGCGGCTTGTCACCGGCCCCGGGGGGCGCGGAAGATCGGCAAATCGCTCATGCGAAACTTTTCACATGAGAACTGGCCGCGCCCCCCGCCGCCGCCCCGCCCGCGGCCGCGCCCTCCTGCTGACCGCCGTGGCCGCCGCAGGCGCCCTGACCCTGACGGCGTGCGAGGACGGCGCCAAGTCCTCGGGATCCGGCGGCAACTACGTGACGGGCCCCAGCGGCATCTCCACCGTCGCCAAGGGCGAGCGCGTCGACGCGCCGAAGCTCGACGGGGAGACCGTCGACGGCAAGACCCTCGACACGACCGAGCTCAAGGGCAAGATCGTCGTCCTCAACGTGTGGGGCTCGTGGTGCCCGCCCTGCCGGGCCGAGGCACCGTCCTTCGCGAAGGTGTCCCAGGAGCTCGCCGACGCCGGCAAGCCCGTCGCCTTCGTCGGCATCAACACCCGCGACACGAGCAAGCAGAACGCGGCCGCCTTCGAGGCCGACTTCAAGATCACGTACCCGAGTCTGTACGACCCCTCCGGCAAGCTCCTGCTCCGCTTCCCGGCCGGCAACCTCAACCCGAACGCCATCCCCTCCACGATCGTCCTCGACAAGGAGGGGAAGATCGCCGCGCGCACCCTGGCCCCGCTGGGCGAGCAGCAGCTGCGCTCGATGATCGACCCGCTGCTCGCGGAGCAGTGACCCCGTGGTCCCCGAGCTCCTCACCCTGGCCGCCGAGCCGGCCGGCGTGAACACCACGGTCCTGTCCGGCGCCCTCCTGCTGGCCCTGCCCATCTCCGTACTGGCGGGCCTCGTCTCCTTCTTCTCGCCGTGCGTGCTGCCGCTCGTGCCCGGCTACCTCAGCTACGTCACCGGCGTCAGCGGAGCCGACCTCGCCGAGGCCCGGCGGGGCCGCATGGTGGCCGGCGCGAGCCTGTTCATCCTCGGCTTCACCGCCGTCTTCGTCTCGACGGGAGCCCTCTTCGGGCAGTTCGGCAGCGTCCTGCTCGGCAACAAGGAGGTCATCTCCCGGGTCATGGGCGGCCTGGTCATCCTCCTCGGGCTGTTCTTCATGGGCGCGATCCCCGGCCTGACGATGCGCGAGTTCCGCTTCCACCGGAAGCCGGCGGCCGGCCTGCTGGGCGCGCCCCTGCTCGGGGTGCTCTTCGGCGTCGGCTGGACCCCCTGCATGGGCCCGACCCTCGCCGCCGTCACCACGCTCTCCCTCGACCAGGCCAGCGCCGGGCGCGGCGCCCTGCTGACCGTCGCCTACTGCCTGGGCCTGGGGATCCCGTTCATCGTTGCCGCGGTCGCGTTCCGCAAGGCGCTGGGCGCGTTCGGCTGGGTGAAGCGGCACTATGCGTGGGTGATGCGCATCGGCGGCGGCATGCTGATCGCGACCGGCCTGCTGCTCGTCACAGGAGTGTGGGGCAGCATCGTGAACGACATGCAGAGCTGGACCCAAGGCTTCACGGTGGGGATCTGAGGACTACACGGACATGAGTACGACCGACAAGGCGTCCGCAGAGGCGCAGCACCCGCCCGCGGACGAACCCTCCGACCGCCCCGGCACCGACCGGGCCGACTCCGAAGCCGACTCCTCCGACTCCGCCGCCGGCGCCCAGCTGTCCACCGCCCCCGCGGAGGACGGCCCCGGCCCCGTCGGCATCGGCGTGCTCGGCTGGGCCCGCTGGATGTGGCGGCAGCTCACCTCCATGCGGGTCGCGCTGATCCTGCTGTTCCTGCTGTCGCTGGGCTCCATCCCCGGCTCCCTCATCCCGCAGAACCAGGTCGACGAGCTGAAGGTCGCCGACTGGAAGCGCGACCACGCGTTCTGGGTGCCGGTCGCGGAGAAGCTCCAGCTCTTCGACGTCTACAGCTCGGTGTGGTTCTCCGCGATCTACCTGCTGCTGTTCGTCTCCCTCATCGGCTGCATCATCCCCCGCACCTGGCAGTTCGTCGGCCAGCTCACGGGCCGCCCGCCCGGCGCCCCGCGCCGCCTGGACCGCATGCCCGCGTACGCGACCTGGCGCACCGACACCCCGCCCGAGCAGGTCCTCGCCCACGCCAGGGCCCTCCTGGGCCGCGGCCGCTTCCGCACCGATCCCGGCAAGGGCTCCGTCGCCGCGGAGAAGGGCTACCTGCGCGAGGCCGGGAACCTCGTCTTCCACCTGTCGCTGATCGTGATGCTGGTGGCGTTCGCCTGGGGCCAGCTCTTCAAGTCGGAGGGCGGCAAGCTCGTCCTGCGCGGCAGCGGCTTCGCGAACACCCTCACCCAGTACGACGACTTCAAGTCCGGAAGCTTCTTCAGCACCGACGACCTGCCGCCGTTCTCCTTCACACTCGACGACTTCTCCGCCAGCTACGAGGAATCCGGCCCCCAGAAGGGCACCGCCCGCGACTTCACCGCCTACGTCACCTTCCACAAGGGCGCCGACGGCACACCGCAGAAGCGCCGGATCCAGGTCAACAAGCCCCTGGAGGTCGACGGCGCCAAGGTCTACCTGCTCGGCCACGGCTACGCACCGGTCATCTCGGTGACCGACCCCTCCGGCAAGGTCGTCTACAAGGACGCCGTCCCGATGCTGCCGTTCGACGGCAACCTCAGCTCCTCCGGCGCCGTCAAGGTCACCGACGGCTACCGCAACAAGGACGGCGTCAAGGAGCAGCTCGGCTTCAACGCCCTCTTCGTGCCGACCTTCGCGGGCGCCGGCCAGGGCACCATGCTCTCCCAGTTCCCCGACCTGAAGTTCCCCGTCCTCGCCCTCAGCGCCTACCACGGCAGCCTCGGCGTCGACTCCGGTCTGCCGCAGAACGTGTACCAGCTGAACACCGCCAAGATGAAGGAGTTCAAGGACGCCGACGGGCAGCTGCTGAAGAAGCGCATGCTCGTCGGCGAGACCATGGAGCTCCCCGACGGCGCCGGCACCGTCAGGTTCGAGGGCATCGAGCGCTGGGCGACCTTCTCCGTCACCGCCCAGCCCGGCAGCGGCCTCGCCCTCGGCGGGGCGGTCGCCGCCATCGGCGGCCTCGCCGCGTCGCTGTTCATCCAGCGCCGCCGCATCTGGGTCCGCGCCGTCCCCGGCCCGGACGGCACCACCGTCGTCGAGATGGCCGGACTCGGCCGCAGCGAGTCCGCCAGGCTCCCCGAGGAGCTGGGGCAGCTCGCCGCCGCCCTCCACGAGCAGGCGCCCACGGCGCCCGAACGACCTGTCACGGAAACCGTCGAAGGAGAGCGCGGATGACGCCGCTCGCAGCCGAGGTCAACGAGAACCTCGCGCAGATCAGCAACTACCTCGTCTACTCGTCGATGGCGGTCTACACGCTCGCCTTCCTCGCGCACATCGCCGAGTGGACCTTCGGCAGCCGCAGCAAGGTCGCCCGCACCGCGGCGGCCCTGACGACCGCACCCGCCGCGGCCGCCGCGCCCGCCGTGCAGGTCCGCTCCCAGGGCACGACCGCCGTCCTGGACAAGCCGAAGGTCGTCACCCGGTCCGCGCCCGGCTCCCGCGACGTCCCCGACGGCCCCGGCGCCGCCGGCGGCACCGCCCAGGGCGACCTGTACGGCCGGATCGCCGTCTCGCTGACCGTCCTCGGGTTCCTCCTCCAGGCCGGCGGCGTCGTCGCCCGCGCCGCCTCCGTGCAGCGCGCCCCCTGGGGCAACATGTACGAGTTCTCGATCACCTTCTCCACGGTGGCCGTCGGCACGTACCTGGCGCTCCTCGCCCTGAAGAAGAACGTCCGCTGGCTCGGCCTGATCCTGATCACCACCGTCCTGCTCGACCTCGGCGTCGCCACCACCTGGCTGTACACCGACAGCGACCAGCTCGTCCCCGCGCTGCACTCGTACTGGCTGTGGATCCACGTCTCCACCGCGATCTTCTGCGGCGCCGTCTTCTACCTCGGTGCGGCCGGCGCCGTGCTCTACCTGCTGCGCGACTCGTACGAGGCCAAGATCGCCTCCGGCGGCACCCCCTCGAAGATCGCCGCCTCGGTGCTGGAGCGCTTCCCGTCGGCCGCCTCGCTCGACAAGTTCTCCTACCGCATCAACGCGGCCGTCTTCCCGCTGTGGACGTTCACGATCATCGCGGGCGCCATCTGGGCCGGCGACGCCTGGGGCCGCTACTGGGGCTGGGACCCCAAGGAGGTCTGGTCCTTCGTCACCTGGGTGGCGTACGCCGCCTACCTGCACGCCCGCGCCACCGCCGGCTGGAAGGGCCGCAAGGCCGCCTACCTGGCCCTCTTCGCCTTCGCCTGCTGGGTCTGGAACTACTACGGCGTGAACATCCTGCTCAACGGCAAGCACTCGTACGCGGGCGTCTGAGCCCCCGGTCCTCCGTACACGCGCGGCCGCGCACCCCGGGCTTGGGCCCGAGGTGCGCGGCCGCGCCTCCAGGGCGACGCTGGTGCCATGCCGACACCGCAAGGCACAAGCGAGCGCCGGAGCGGCGACCGCTACCTGCTGCACTTCGAGCCGCACCTGCCGTGCGCCTACGAGACGGTCTGGCCGGCCCTGACCACGCCGGAGGGGCTGCGCCGCTGGCTCGCGGATGCGGACGTGCTGGAACGGCACCTGGGCGGGGCCGTGACCCTGCACTGGCTCGACGAGGACGAGACGGTCTCGGGCCGGGTCACGGCCTGGGACGTCGAACGGGTCGCGGAGTACACGGTGGACGAGAACGACCGGATCCGCTTCCACCTGGAGCCGCTGGGCACGGACTCCACGCTGGTCCGCTTCACCGACGACCGGCACGGCTCCGACAGCGACTGCGCACGCGGCCTGGCCGTCTGGCATGACCGCTTCGAGCGGCTGGAAGCCGTGCTGACGGCCACGGCCCCAGGCCCGGGGCGATCGGCTGCCCCGCCCCACTGAGACCGTGGCGGGACACCCGCTAGGACTGCCCCTTGTCCTTCTCCTCGCCCTGCTCGCGCCGCTTCAGCTCTTCCTCGCGGCGCCGCAGGTCCGCCTCCCAGTCCTTGAGGAGGGCCTCGTCCTTCTTGTTCTCCTCGCGGAGGGAGCTGAGGAACTCCGGGTTGTCGTCGGGGGCGACCCACTCGTGCCGGTGGTTGCGGTGCCACTCGGAGGGCGTACGGCCGCCCACCGGAGGACGGCGCATCTTGCCCGCGGCGAACCAGACGATCGGGCCGACGATCCAGAAGAGCAGGATGATGATGACCCAGACGACCTTGGGGAGGTGCTTGGCCTCGTCCTCGGGGGTGTTGAGGCAGTCGATGAACGCATAGATCGTCAGCGCCAGCGGCAGGATGAACATCAGCGCCCGGATCATGTGGAGCAGCCCCTTGTGAGCAATGGCGGGGTTCGCATCGACGGCCCCGGTGACAGGTCCAGCGTATCCGGTGACGGATACTGGCCCCTATGGCTTACGACGATCTCCGCTCGCTGCTCCGGGCCCTGGAGCGGGAGGGCGACCTCAAGCGCATCAAGGCCGAAGTCGACCCGTACCTGGAGGTAGGGGAGATCGTCGACAGAGTGAACAAGGCGGGCGGTCCGGCCCTGCTGTTCGAGAACGTCAAGGGCTCCGACATGCCCCTGGCGATGAACGTCTTCGGCACCGACCGCCGCCTGCTGAAGGCCCTCGGCCTGAAGTCCTACGCCGAGATCAGCGAGAAGATCGGCGGCCTGCTCAAGCCGGAGCTGCCCCAGGGCTTCGTCGGCGTCCGCGAGGCCTTCGGCAAGCTCGGCTCGATGGTGCACGTCCCGCCGAAGAAGGTGAAGGCGGACGCGGCGCCCGTCCAGGAGGTCGTCCTCACCGGCGACGACGTCGACCTGGACCGGCTGCCCGCCCTGTTCACCTGGCCGAAGGACGGCGGCTCGTTCTTCAACCTGGGCCTGACGCACACCAAGCACCCCGAGACCGGCGTCCGCAACCTCGGCCTGTACCGCCTCCAGCGCCACGACAAGCGCACCATCGGCATGCACTGGCAGATCCACAAGGACAGCCGCAACCACTACGCGGTCGCCGCGGAGCGCGGCGAGCGGCTGCCGGTCGCCATCGCGTTCGGCTGCCCGCCGGCCGTCACCTACGCGTCGACCGCGCCGCTGCCCGGCGACATCGACGAGTACCTGTTCGCCGGGTTCGTCGCCGGCAAGCGGATCGAGATGGTCGACTGCAAGACCGTCCCGCTCCAGGTCCCCGCGCAGGCGGAGGTCGTGGTCGAGGGCTGGCTGGAGCCCGGCGAGATGCTCCCCGAGGGCCCGTTCGGCGACCACACCGGCTTCTACACCCCGCAGGAGCCGTTCCCCGCGCTCAAGATCGACTGCATCACGATGCGGAAGCGGCCGCTGCTCCAGTCCATCGTGGTCGGCCGGCCGCCCACCGAGGACGGCCCGCTGGGCCGGGCCACGGAGCGGTTCTTCCTGCCGCTGCTGAAGATCATCGTCCCGGACATCGTGGACTACCACCTGCCGGAGTCGGGCGGCTTCCACAACTGCGCGATCGTCTCGATCGACAAGAAGTACCCCAAGCACGCCCAGAAGGTCATGCACGCGATCTGGGGCGCGCACATGATGTCCCTGACGAAGCTGATCGTGGTGGTCGACAAGGACTGCGACGTCCACGACCTGCACGAGGTCGCCTGGCGGGCACTCGGCAACACCGACTACTCCCGCGACCTCACCGTCGTAGAGGGCCCCGTCGACCACCTCGACCACGCCTCCTACCAGCAGTTCTGGGGAGGCAAGGCGGGCATCGACGCGACGAAGAAGCTCCCCGAGGAGGGCTACACCCGCGACGGCGGCTGGCCCGACATGGTCGAGTCCGACCCGGCGACGGCGGCTCTCGTCGACCGGCGCTGGAAGGAGTACGGGCTGTGAGCGCCGGCGCCATGGCCGGCCCTGCCCTGTTCCTCGGCGACGACACCGCGTACGTGGCCCTGGTCCGCCCGCAGCTCGACCCGGCCGACCCGGACCTCGTCCAGGCGGCGCGGGAGGCGGGCGTCTCCCCCGAGGAGTTCGCCGGACCCGGCAACGTCTGGACCCTGCTCACCGAGCACGACGGCGAAGGCGACGGCTTCGAGCTGCCCGGACTGCGCGACACCGAGGCCGACGGCTTCGCCGAGCAGCTCCAGGCGGCCGTCGCGGCCGCCGGGCCGTTCACGGTGGAGGCCGGCGACGTACTCGCCCTCGACGGCGCCCCGGCGGACGGCGGCTGGGCCTTCACCGCCCGCGTGACCCCGCCCGAGGGCCACGACGGCGGCCCCTGGACCCTCGCCACGGGCCCGGTGGCGACCGCTGACCTGCTCGCGGACCTGGCGGACTTCCGGAGGGCCCTCGCATGATGACCACCGCCGACGGGGTCGCCGGCCCCGGCACCGGGCCCGCCGCACCGCAGGCCCCCGGCAGGGTGAAGGCGTTCCTGCGGCTCGTGATGATCGAGCACTCCGTCTTCGCGCTGCCCTTCGCCTACATCGCCGCGCTGACCGCGATGTTCCAGGCCGACCGCACCGTCCACTGGGCCGAGCTGCTGCTCGTCACCGTCTGCATGGTGGGGCTGCGGACCTTCGCGATGGCCGCGAACCGGATCATCGACCGCGAGATCGACGCCCGGAACCCGCGCACCGCGGGCCGCGAGCTGGTCACCGGCGCCGTGTCGGTCCGCTCTGCGTGGACCGGGGCCGGGATCGCGCTGGCGGTGTTCCTCGGGGCGGCGGCCCTGCTGAACCCGCTGTGCCTGATGCTGGCGCCGGTGGCGGTCGTGCCGATGGTGGTCTACCCGTACGGCAAGCGGTTCACGAACTACCCGCACGCCATCCTCGGCCTCGCCCAGGCGATGGGCCCGGTCGGCGCCTGGCTCGCGGTGACCGGCGCCTGGTCGTGGGACGCGGTGATCCTGGGCCTGGCCGTCGGCGTGTGGATCGGCGGCTTCGACCTGATCTTCGCCTGCCAGGACGTGGCCGCCGACCGGGCGGAGGGTGTCAGGTCCGTCCCGGCCCGCTTCGGCGTCCCGGCCGCCCTGTGGGGCGCCCGCGGCGCCCACGCCGTCACCACGGCCCTCCTGGCCTGGTACGCGGTGGCCACGGGCGCGGGCGTGCTGTTCTGGATCGGCCTGGCGGTCGTCGTCGCGGCGTTCCTCTACGAGCACACGATCGTCACCCCGCACGACCTGTCCCGCCTGAACCGGGCGTTCTTCACGGTGAACGGCTTCATCGGGATCGCGCTCTTCGCGTGCGCCCTCCTGGACCTGGTGGTCCGCGGCCTGCACTGGTAACCCGAAAGAACGACTCCGCCCGAACGGGGCTGCGCATGCCCCGCCCACATGCGTACCGTGCGGCCTACCATCGAGTGCATGGACAGGGAGGCCGACGTGACCGTCTCGGAGAGCGACCGCCTGCACTCACAGCTCAGCCGGTTCGAGGACATGTTCCCGGGCTACCGGATGGAGATTGTCGAGGGCGCCATCGTGATGAGTCCGCTGAAGCCGCACCACAACGCCACCATCTGGCACCTGTGGAGTGCGCTGAAGCCCCAGATGCCCGACCAGTGGGGCTTCCTCAGCGATGTCGCGATCCCGTTCGACGGCGACAACGAGTTCTGCCCCGACCTCGCCGTGATCCCGGCCGCCGAAGTGGCCAAGAACCTCAGCGCCTACTCGCCCGATCTGATCGAGCTGGCCGTCGAGGTGGTTTCGCCGAGCAGCCGCCGCAACGACTACGACGTGAAGCCCCGCGCCTATGCCCGCCGAGGGATCCCGCACTACCTCGTCTTCGACCCCTACAAGGCGCACTGCGTGTTGTTCTGGAACCCCGGCCCCGACGGTTACCTGGGTACGGACACCGTCGCGTACGGGGGGACGGTCGTCGTGGAGACCGGTATCGGCAAGCTCACCGTCGACACCTCGGGGCTGCCCGTGGACCCCTCTGCCGTCAGCCCGTGAGCCGGGCGCCCGCCGGGCGGGGCGGCGTCGGGCGGCGGTGGTAGACCGCCGTGGCGATGCCCGCGACGAGGCCGCAGAGGTGGCCCTGCCAGCTGATGCCCTCGTGGAGGGGGAGGATGCCGGTGAGCATGGTGGTGCCCCAGTAGGCGGCGATGGCCAGGGACACGGCGACGCCGAGGACCCTGCGCTCCACGAAGCCGCGTACCAGCAGGTAGCCGAAGAGGCCGAAGACCACCCCGGAGGCGCCCAGGGTCATGGTGTCGGGCGGGGAGATCAGCCAGGTGCCCAGGCCCTCGGCCACGATGATGATCCCGCAGACCGCGAGGAAGCGTCGGATGCCGGACAGGGCGGCTATGAAGCCGAGGACCAGCAGCGGGACGCTGTTGGAGGCGACGTGGTCGAAGCCGAAGTGGAGGAAGGACCCGGTGACGACGCCGGGCAGGGTGTCCGGTTCGCGGGCCACCACCCCGTACTGGTCGAGGGCGTGCCCGGTGGCGTAGTCCACCGCCTCCAGGACCCACAGCAGGGCCACCCAGCCCAGCATCAGCTTGGCCGCCGCCTTGGCCCGTTCCGTCCGGCTCCATGTCGGCTCGATCGTGCTGCTGCTCATCCGCTTCGCCCCCTGGGTGTCGTGCTCCGTTCCCCCCGGGAACGTCCGGGACACCTTAGCGAGTGCCCGCCCGGTGTGGCCGGATAGTCTCGTAGCCATGACAGAGCGCAAGCGCACCCCCTGGGTGGTGGGGGTTTCCGGGGCTTCCGGGACGCCGTACGCGGCTTCGGTGATCCGGGGGCTGCTCGCGGCGGGCGAGAGTGTGGACCTGGTGGTGAGCCGGGCCGCGCGGCTGACCCTGCTGGACGAGACGGGCATCGCCTTCCGCGACGCGCACTGGCGCGACGACCTCGCGCAGTGGCTGGCCCGCGGCGCGGACGGCAAGCCCGGGGTGTTCGCGGTGCCGGACGGCGACGTCCGGTACTGGGCCGCGGGGGACCTGGCGGCCGGGCCGAGCTCGGGCTCGTACCCGGTGCAGGGGATGCTGATCGTGCCGGCGTCCACGGCCTGTGTGGCGGGGGTGGCGCTCGGGCTGTCGAAGGACCTGCTGCAGCGGGTCGCGAGCGTGACGCTCAAGGAGCGGCGCCGTCTGGTGGTCGCGGTGCGGGAGACCCCGCTGAGCGGCCAGACGCTGAAGCAGCTGGTGGCGCTGGACGAGGCGGGCGCGGTCGTGCTGCCCGCCTCTCCGGCGTTCTATGCGGGTGCGACGCACATCCAGGACCTGGTGGACTTCGTCGCGGGGCGGGTGCTCGACGCGGCAGGGGTGCCGCACGGGCTGTACCGCCGGTGGGAGGGGGAGCTCGGTGGAGCGTCCCGCTCCCGGGAGGCAAGCGGTGGCTAGCGCTTCTTCGCGGTGTGCGGCTTGCGGGTCCTGTCCACCTGGTAGGCGGCTGCGGGCTTGTCGGTGCGGGATCGGTTGGCCAGCTCCTGAAGCTGTCGCATGTGCGCGTAGGCCATCTCGATCGTGTACACGGGTACACCACTCCTGAAGATCGTCATTGATCTGTTGACAGATTCACAGGGTGTTGACCCTGTGTGCCTTTGATTCTATACGTAAACTTGCAGCATCGCCGAACAATGGAAGGCTCCAGGCATATGGACGCGGTGGACAGGCAGCTCATCCAGGCACTCCGGGAGAACGGACGCGCCTCGTACGCGGAGCTGGGCCGGCTCGTCGGCCTGTCCGGCCCCAGCGTCACGGACCGGATCAACCGGCTGGAGTCGGCCGGTGTCATCACCGGCTACCGCGCGACCGTCGACGCGGCCTCCCTCGGCCTCGGCGTCACCGCGCTGATCGGCATCTCCCTCTCCGACGCCGCCGACCACGAGGACGTCGCCCGCCGCCTGCGGGACCTCGCCGAGATCGAGGACTGCTGGTTCATCGCCGGCGACGACTCCTACATGCTGAAGGTCCGCGCGAGCGACGTGGACGGCCTGGAGAAGATCATCCGGAAGCTCTCCGGCACCAAGGGCGTCTCCCGCACCCGCACCACGATCGTGCTGTCGACGAAGTGGGAGAACCGGGTCGGGGAACTGCCCGCCGAGCGCTGAGAGTACGGTTGCAGGGTTGGCAGGCCCTACCGGGCAGAGCAGGACACTGAGGAGGCGACCGGCCGATGGACGCTGGGCTGAAGCGCGAGCTGGAGGAGAAGGTCCGCTCCGGCGAGCGGCTGACCCGTGAGGACGGTATCGCCCTCTACGAGTCCGACGACCTGGCCTGGCTGGGCGGCCTCGCCCACGAGGTGCGCACCCGCAAGAACGGCGACGTCGTCCACTTCAACGTCAACCGCCACCTCAACATGACGAACGTGTGCACCGCGTCGTGCGCCTACTGCTCCTTCCAGCGCAAGCCGGGCGAGAAGGACGCGTACACGATGCGCATCGAGGAGGCCGTCCGCCTGGCCAAGGCCATGGAGAGCGAGAACCTCACCGAGCTGCACATCGTCAACGGCCTGCACCCGAGCCTGCCCTGGCGGTACTACCCGCGCTCGCTGTCCGCGCTGAAGGAGGCGCTGCCGAACGTCTCGCTGAAGGCGTTCACGGCGACCGAGATCCACCACTTCGAGACGATCTCCGGGATGTCGGCCTCCGACATCCTGGACGAGCTCATCGAGGCCGGGCTGGAGTCCCTCACCGGCGGCGGCGCGGAGATCTTCGACTGGGAGGTCCGCCAGCACATCGTCGACCACCGCACCCACTGGGAGGACTGGTCGCGCATCCACCGGCTCGCGCACGAGAAGGGTCTGAAGACCCCGAGCACGATGCTGTACGGGCACATCGAGGAGCCGCGCCACCGCGTCGACCACGTGCTCCGGCTGCGCGAGCTCCAGGACGAGACCGGCGGCTTCCAGGTCTTCATCCCGCTGCGGTACCAGCACGACTTCGTCGACATGAAGGACGGCAAGGTCCGCAACCGGCTCCAGGCCCGCACGACGATGGCCACGGGCGCCGAGGCGCTGAAGACCTTCGCCGTCTCGCGGCTGCTCTTCGACAACGTGCAGCACGTCAAGGTCTTCTGGGTGATGCACGGCCTCCAGACGGCCCAGCTGGCGCTCCAGCACGGCGCCGACGACATGGACGGCTCGGTCGTCGAGTACAAGATCACCCACGACGCGGACAACTACGGCACCCCGAACAAGCTGACCCGCGACGACCTGCTGGAGCTCATCCGCGAGGCCGGCTTCCGGCCCGTCGAGCGCAACACGCGCTACGAGGTCATCCGCGAGTACCCCGGCCCGGACGCGTCGCTGCGCGAGACGCCGCAGGCGATGCGCGTCTGACCCGGCGGCGGGCGCGCGGCTGCCCGCATGCGTGGCCCCGGGCTCAGGCCCGGGGCGCAGGCCCGGCCCCAGGCCCCCGGCCCCAGGCCCCCGGCCCCAGGCCCCGGTCTCCGTACGGAGGCCGGGGCCTTCGCGTTGCCGCGGGGCCCGGGCGCGCGCGCCGTCGATCCGTGCCCCGTTGTCCGGCGGGCTCGTAATAGATAATCTTGGCCTGTGACTCTTACCTTCACGGTTGATCCGGTCGTCGACCCCGCCCTGCGCGAGGGGATCGTCGAGCTCTGGACGGACGTCAGCAACGCCGGCGGCGCCGTCGGTTTCGTGGCGCCGGTGACGCAGGACGACATCCGCCCCGAGATGGTCAAACACCTCGTCGCCATGGCCGAGGGCCGCCACCGCCTCGTCGTCGGCCGCGACGCCGACGGGCGCGTCCGCGCCTGCGCCTTCCTCGCGCTCAACACGCACCGGCTGATGGCCCACTGGGTGTGGGCGTACACCGTCATGGTCGACCCCGCCCTCCAGGGCCGCGGCGCCGGCCGCGCCCTGATGGAGGCCGTCGCCGACGCCGCCCGCACCCTCGACGGCGTCGAGGCGATCCGGCTCTCCTGCCGCGGCGGCCTGGGCCTGGAGCACTTCTACGCCGCCTGCGGCTACAAGGAGGTCGGCCGCATCCCGGACGCCATCCGCGCGGCCCCCGGCGACGACCGCGACGAGATCATCATGCTGCTGCCGCTGCACTGACCCCGCCCACCGCGGGCCCCGCGCCGCACTCGGCGGCACGGGGCGCCGACCCCGGCGGCGCCGGGTGCGGTACGGGCGTGCTTCACTGGACGGACACGCCACGACGAAACCGACGAACCGAAGAAGGGGTCACCGTGTCCTTCAAGCCGAGCGCGACGATCCGCTACACCGCGATGCGCCTGGGCATCTTCGTCGGATGCCTCGTCCTCGTGGCCGTCCTGGTCAACGTGGGCTGGGTCCCCGCGGGCCTCGGTGACGCGAACCCCGCCTGGGTCGTGCTCCTCGCGCTGGTCCTCTCCGCCCCGCTGTCGTTCGTCCTGCTGCGCCGCCAGCGCGACGAGATGTCCGCGCAGATCTCCGAGCGCGTCGCCGGCGCCAAGGGGCGCCTCGCGGCCAACCGCTCCCAGGAGGACGCGGCCGACGACGCCGCCCGCGCCGGCTCCTGAGGCCCGGCCGAGGGCCTGACGGCCTGAGGGTCTGGGCACCTGAGGGTCCGAGAGTCGGCTTCCTCACACGGCACACGACGAGCGCCCCGGCGCCGGGAACACCCCCGGCCGCCGGGGCTTCGGCGTTTCCGGGGGCGGTCCCGGCCCTGGGGAAGGGGGCCGCGGGCGCTTGATGACCTTGGCTCAAAGTCCGCCTTTGAGTTTCTCAAAGGGAAAGTGTTAGCGTGTTAAACATGTTGACCCCGGTTGCGCCCCAAATGATCACGAGCGTCCCGCTCGTGGCGCGCCTGCACGTCGACCTCTGCCGCTGTGTGTCCGCGGCCTGTTGCGGCTGTCGCTGAACCCACACACCCCTTTCCCCACCCCTGCTGTGCCCCCCACTCGGAGAGTGTCCGTGTCCGCGACCCCCCAGGCCCCCGCCAAGGCCTCCTTCACGTTCCCCTTCTGGGCGCAGATCGTCACCGGTCTCGTGCTCGGCGTCCTGTTCGGCTGGCTCGCCCGCACCCAGGACGTCAGCTGGCTCGCCACCACCCTGGAGAAGGTCGGCGACCTCTTCGTCCAGCTGCTGAAGCTGGCCGTCGCCCCGCTCGTGTTCTTCGCGATCCTGGTGTCCGTCACCAACCTGCGGAAGGTCAACAACGCCGCCCGCCTCGCCTCGCGCACCCTGCTCTGGTTCATGATCACGTCGCTGATCGCGGTCGGCATCGGCCTCGCGATCGGCCTCCTCACGAACCCCGGCGCAGGCACCGGCCTGACCCCGCAGGACGGCCAGCTGCCCAAGCGCACCGGCTCCTGGCTGGACTTCCTGACCGGCATCGTGCCGACCGACATCGTCACGCCGTTCACCGAGCTGAACGTCCTGCAGATCGTCTTCCTCGCCGCCGTCGCCGGCATCGCCGCCCTTCAGCTCGGCGACAAGGCGCAGCCCGTCCTGACCCTTGCCGAATCGATCCTCCAGCTCCTCCAGAAGGCGCTGTGGTGGGTCATCCGCCTCGCCCCGATCGGCACCGTCGGCCTCATCGGCACCGCGATCGCCAGCTACGGCTGGGACCTCATCGGCAAGTACGCCACCTTCACCGCCGACGTGTACGTCGGCTCCGCGCTCGTGATGTTCGGCGTCTACCCGCTGCTGCTCGCGCTCGTCGCCAAGGTCAACCCGATCCACTTCTTCAAGGGCGCCTGGCCGGCCATCCAGCTGGCCTTCGTCTCCCGCTCCTCCGTCGGCACGATGCCGCTGACGCAGAAGGTCACCGAGCGCCTCGGCGTCCCGAAGGAGTACACCTCCTTCGCCGTCCCGTTCGGCGCCACCACGAAGATGGACGGCTGC
Source organism: Streptomyces globosus (assembly GCF_003325375.1). Taxonomy (GTDB): domain Bacteria; phylum Actinomycetota; class Actinomycetes; order Streptomycetales; family Streptomycetaceae; genus Streptomyces; species Streptomyces globosus_A. Next base: position 494,718 of record NZ_CP030862.1, read on the forward strand.
GCCGCGATCTACCCGGCCCTCGCCGCGATCTTCATCGCGCAGATCTTCGACGTGCAGCTGACGATCACCGACTACCTGCTGATCGCCTTCGTCTCGGTCGTCGGCTCGGCCGCCACCGCCGGCCTCACCGGCGCCACGGTCATGCTGACCCTGACCCTCTCCACCCTGGGCCTGCCCCTGGAGGGCGTCGGCCTGCTGATGGCGATCGACCCGATCCTCGACATGGTCCGCACCGCGACCAACGTCACCGGCCAGGCGCTGGTCCCGGTCGTGGTCGCCGCCCGCGAAGGCATCCTGGACAAGGAGGCCTATGCCGGAGCCTCCTCCTCCCCGCTGGACGAGGCCTCCCCGCTCGACGGTCGCGCCGCGGTGGCACCCGCCGCCTGACCCCGTCCGGCCCCGGCCCCGGCCCCACCTCCGCCGCAGCCCCCGCCCCGTCCGGGCGGGGGCTGCGGCGCTGTCCGCGCACGCCGCGGCTCACACCGGGGCGGCCGTACGCAGCCAGCCGGGCCCAGGCCCGGCGCAGGACGCCGCCCACCCCCGGCGCGGTTCCGGGCCGCGGGCCGGCCCTATAGTCGGCGACCGTTGTCCAACGAGCAGGAAACGGGGGCCTGATGGCACGGGTGAAGGCAATGCAGGACATACGGGCGGCCCAGGCGGCGGCCCGGGCGGCGGCCCGCCTGATCGGGAGGCGCAACGCGCTGCGCTACCTCGCGCTCGGCGCGGGCGCCGCCCTCGCGGCGGCCTGCACGGGGAAGGGCGCGGGGACGGCCGGCTCGGGCGGTACGGGCGCGGCGCCCGCCCCGGCCGGCAGCACGGGACCGGCGCCCGCCCCCTCGGCGGCCGCACCGACGGCGCCCCCAGGGACCGCCGCCCCGGGCGCCGGCTCCGCGTCCGCGGAGCCCGGCCCGACCACCGCCGGGGTGTTGGCCAGGGCGTTCGATGCCTTCGTCAAGGGCAGGTGGCGGCTGGAATCCACGACGCCCGGCGGCCCGACCGTCACCGGAACGGTCACCGTCCTCGCCGACGGCGGCGGCAACGGCGGCTTCACCATCGACTGGGACGGCGCCGACGGCAAGCCGGTCACCTGGGCCGGATCCTGGCTGCTGCGCGGCGGCCACCTGCGCATCGACGTCCACGCCGCCCCCAAGGGCGTCAACCGGCTCACCGGCGGCGAGGCCCTCACCGTCCCGAAGGAGGTCGGTGAGGGCGCCTCCCTGCTGCTCCCGTGGAAGCCGCCCGGCCACAAGGACACTGGCGACGGCCAGCAGTTGCAGGCGACCTACCGGGACGGGGTGCTGCGCATCGTCCACCGCGAGCGCGGCGGCAGCGAATCCGTGCACCTCTGCACCCGGGTTCCCGGCTGACGGGACGGCGGTCCGGGGCCGGCCGACGGCGGCGGGCGGCCTGGCCGTCGTCTGGGGCCCGGTCGACGGCGGCGGGCGGCCTGGCCGCCGCCTGGGGCCGGCCGCCGCCTGGGCTGGCATCGGCAGCGGCCGGGCCGGCCCTTCCCCGTTCCTCCGCTCTCCCTCCGCCAACTCCGCTCACCGGGGTCTGGCCCAGCCCCGTTACCCGTGGGTAAATTACCGGCGGTAACGCGGTGAACGCGGTACGCGGTAACTCCCGTGTCGAGCGGAGGAGAGCGCCATGAACGCGGACGTCATGCGGGCCGCCCCCAAACCGGTGGAGCCCGTACGGACCGTCGTCGACGGAGTCGTGCGCCAGGTGGAGGTCCCGCCGCTGGCCACCGTCCCCGCCGGCGGCTCGCTCGCGGACATCCCCTTCCACAACGCCCGCGAGGCCCCCAACACCGTCGTCCTCTCCCGCAAGCACCCCGACGGCACCTGGCACGACGTCACCGCCGCCGCGTTCGCCGCGGAGGTGCTCGCCGTCGCCAAGGGCCTCATCGCCGAGGGGCTCCGCGAGGGCGACCGGCTCGCGCTCATGGCCCGCACCACCTACGAGTGGACCCTGCTCGACTTCGCCGCCTGGGCCGCCGGACTCGTCACCGTACCCGTCTACCCGACCTCCTCCGCCCTCCAGGCGCGCTGGATCATCCAGGACTCAGGCGCCGTCGCCTGCGCCGTCGAGGACACCGCCCAGGCCCGCCTCATCAGCGCCGAACGCGCCAACCTGCCCTGGCTGGCCCACCTGTGGGAGTTCGACACGGGCGCCCTGACCCGGCTCGTCAAGGCCGGCGAGCACATTCCCGACGCCGTCGTCCACGCCCGCCGCGCCGCCCGGACGCCCGAATCGGTCGCCACCCTCATCTACACCTCCGGCACCACCGGCCGGCCCAAGGGGTGCGTCCTCACCCACGGCAACTTCTTCGCCGAAGCCGACAACGCCGTCGAACTCCTCCACCCCGTCTTCCGCTCCGCCACCACCGAGCCCGCCTCCACCCTCCTCTTCCTCCCGCTCTCCCACGTCTTCGGCCGCATGGTCGCCGTCGGCTGCCTCCGCGCCCGCGTCCGCATCGGCCACGCGCCCAGCATCAGCACCGACGACCTCCTCGCCGACCTGGCCGGCTTCCGCCCGACGTTCCTCCTCGCCATCCCGTACGTGCTGGAGAAGGTCTACAACACCGCCCGCGCCACCGCCGAGCGCATGGGCCGCGCCTCCTCCTTCGACCGCGCCGCCCGCATCGCCCGCCGCTACGGCGAAGCCGCCGAGAACGGCCGCCCCGGCATCGGCCTGCGCACTGCCCGCGCCCTGTACGACCCCCTCGTCTACCGCCGCATCCGCGCCGCCCTCGGCGGCCACGTCCGCTACGTCATCAGCGGCGGCTCACCCCTCGGCCGACGCCTCGCCGCCTTCTACACAGGGGCCGGCATCGACGTCTTCGAGGGCTACGGACTGACCGAGACGACCGGCGCCAGTACGGTGACCCCGCCGCAGAAACCGCGCCTCGGGACCGTCGGCTGGCCCCTCCCCGGCACCGCCGTCCGCATCGCCGACGACGGCGAGGTCCTCCTCCGCGGCCGCCACGTCTTCGCCGGCTACTGGAACACCGCACAGCCGCCCACCCGCCCCGACGGCTGGCTCGCCACCGGCGACATCGGCGAACTCGACGCCGACGGCTACCTCACCATCACCGGCCGCAAGAAGGACCTGATCATCACCTCCGGCGGCAAGAACGTCGCCCCCGCCCCCCTGGAGGACTGGCTGCGCGCCCACCCCCTCGTCGGCCAGTGCCTCGTCGTCGGCGACAACAGGCCGTACGTCACCGCCCTGATCACCCTGGAACCCGACGGTATCGCCCACTGGCGCGCGATGCGGCGCCGCGAAGGCGTCCCGACCCGCGAACTCGTCCGCGACCCGGACCTCCTGGCCGAACTCCAACGCGCCGTGGACGACGCGAACCGCCTGGTCTCCCGCGCGGAGTCGATCCGCAGATTCGCGGTCCTGCCGGGCGAGTTCACCGAGGCGAGGGGCCACCTCACCCCGTCGCTGAAACTCCGCCGCGCCGCGATCATCCGCGACTACGCGGAGGAGATAGACGCCCTGTACGGGCAGCGCTGAGGGCGGGCGCCCTCAGCAGCGGCGCTGCTCAACCGCAGCCGAGGGTCTTGAGTGTCTCCGCCATGTAGGCGCGCATGAATGCCTCGACGGCTGGCCGGAGATCCTGTTTCAGTTTGTTGGCTCGCTCCACCTGCACCGTGAGGGTGAAGTGGTCGCCGGTTACCGTCTTGCACCGGGCCGTGGCTGTGGCGCCTTCGTTACCGAGGACGGAATCCTCGAAGCCGAGATCCACTCGGGCGGGTTCCGTTAGGCCAATGACCGTGCTCTCGCGGGAGTAAGCCATCAGGTCCCCTGGTGGGCCGTCGTGAAACGCGAACCGGAAATTGAGCGCGCGTTTGTCATCCACGGTCACCACACAGGGGGCCGTTCGGGCTTTCTGCCGGTCCACGCGGTTGCCCTCGGCGATTTTCCCGTGCGGCCGGAGCAGGGGACCGGACAAGTCGGGGGATACGGGTGTGCCGCAGATCGTCTCGGGGATGGCTTCGTCGGCGGTGTCACAGGCCGTCAGGGAGAGCACGAGGGCACCGCCCGCGGTGACCGCAGTCAGAGCCCGCCTCATTCGGCTGCTCCGCTCTCCGGCGGGGCTACGGCCTTGGCGCGGTCTGCCCCGGCCCCGGAGGCTGTGTCCACCGTGTGCTCATACTTAAAGCGGATGGCACCTGCGTCGTGCAGTTTTACCCACTCGTCGGTCAGCGCCATCAGCTGCTCGTTGCGTTTCTGGAACGCCTTGTAGGTCCCGTCCGTGAACTCTTTGTCGATGTGCTTTTGCTCGTCGGCCAGCCACTTGTCGACCACGTAATCGAAGCCGGCCTGGACTTCCGAGTCGTAGGCGGGCAGGTAGCCGATCGCTGTGTCGAACATCCATTTCTCGTCCCAAGCGGCCTGCTCCGCCGGACCGACGGCGTCCGTGCGGGCCTGTTCCAGGAATCCCACCGTGCGGCCGGCCCGCACCAGGGACTCCTCCGGGTGTTTCTGGCCCGGCTCGTGGATCTCGTGGACCATGGCCTGGTTGATTCCGGCGTTCAGGTTTCCGTAGGCCTCCTGTCCTTGGAGACCTGCTTGATGACCTCGTACATGTCGTTCTGCTCGACCGGCAGGGACCGCATGTCCACGCTGCTGGTGACCTCGTGCACCGTGCCGGAGTGGTTCACCAGGATGGTGGACATCGGCTCGCGCAGGGATTCGGGGAGGTCGTCACCGGCCTCCGCGAACTCGCTGATCGCGTTCTTGAAGACGGCCTTGTTGTCGGCGGAGTGCTCGACGAACTTCGGGTTGTCCGAGGAAGGGTCGATGCCGGTGGCGCCGGCCACCAGCGCTGCCGAGAAGCCTGCCCTCTCGTCCTTGTCGAGCCCGGGGGAGTAGTGGACGGCGTTGCCGTGCTCGTTCGCCTGCAGGACCACCTCCCAGTTCCGCTCCATGAGGTGCTTCATCCGGTCCTCGTCCTTCAGGTACGAAGCCGACGCCTCCGGGTTGTGGCTCATCACACCGAGCAGCCCGTCCATCGGGTCGTTGGCGAACCAGCCGGTCCGCTCCCCGCTGTACGCGCCGCCCTTCATGACCCAGATGTCGTCCCTGTCCTTCTCCGCCTTCATGATGTCGTCGCCGACGTCGTGCAGGAACTGCTTCGAGTAGTCGCCCCCGCCCTGGCTCATCAGCGTGACCAGGGACTGGTAGCCGTACACCTTCTCCAGTCGCGTGTCCGTGAAGGAGGTGTTGCGGCGCTCCAGTCCCTCCTTCTGCATGTCTGCCCGGAACTTCTTGTACGTCTCCGAGTTCGGGTCCTTCGTCGCCGAGGCGAGCGTCGCCCCCAGGCCCTTCTGGAGATCCGTGTAGTCCCCCTTGTTCGCGGGGTTCCTGACGTGGATCTCGTCGCTGAGCCGGTTCGTCAGCTCGATCGTGCCCTTCGCACCCAGCCCGTTGATGAACACCTGGCTGAACTCGGGCTTGCCCGAGTTGTCGCGGAAGGACCGCTGGAGCTCCGCCATCTCGGCAGGCGGGATCTTCTCGCCCCCGGCCAGGCGCGTGGCGATGCTCTCGGCGTTCCGCGCCTCGTACACCTCGACGTCGCCCTGCGCCGCACCGTTGAAGCCCGTGCCCAGCGTGGTGTCGTTCTTGTCGCCGTAGCCGTCCGCGCAGGCCGCCTCCAGTGCGATCTTCACACCCTGGTCGGCGTCGTCCAGAGCTCGGACCGCGCTGTCGATGTGCTGTGTCCAGGCGTTCTCGGTGTTCTTCAGGTCCGGATCATGCCGGGCCGCGTTCGCCGTGGCCGCGTCCACCTTCGCGTAGTCGAAGCTGCACCGGCCCTGGTCGGAGACCTTCATACCGGCCTTCACCGCGTCGTCGCGGGCCGACTCGACCTTCTTCTTCAGGTCGGTGAACTGCTCGTGCGCGTCACGCAGTAGTCCGGCGATGGCCTTCGCCTGTGTCTGCGCGGCCGTGTACTCGTAGCGGGTGCCCGCGAAGTTGGTGTGGGCTGCACCGGCGCTCACACCGGTCCACGCCTGCCCGCCCATGGTGATCTTCTGGACGCTGTCGCGATAGCGTTCCTCGACCTTCTTGAACTCACCGGCCATCGCATCCCATTTGGTCGCGGCAGTGAGCAGATGTCCGAAGTCCGTCGTCATGACCTCGTGATACGTCAACACGGCTGCCCCGCCCCCTAGATCCCGTTCAACTTCGAGTCCGGAGCGGGCTTCACCAGATTGAACCCCTCGCCGGTCGTGATGTCGTTGCGCAGGAACATGTTCGACGTACCGCGCAAGGCGGTCTTCTCGGATGCCAGCCTGCCCATCAACCCGGTCACCTGCCGGTCCCAGGTTTCCAGCACCTTCTTCAGACCGGCTGCGGTGCTCCACCCGTCGAAGGCCTTCACCGTGCCGTTCGACGCCTCGTCCGCGTGGTCCCCGGCCTTCTTGGTGCTCGGTTCCAGGTCGTTCTCGATGGTGTTCGCCGCGGTCTTCTTCTCGGCGGGCGTCGACCCGAAGTCCTGGGCGCCGGGAAGGAGAGGCCCGGACGGCGGCGCGGAGTTCAGCCGCATGGACCCGTGCTCGGATGAGGTGGCCGGCGGCTGGCGCCAGTCCTGTTCGAAACCCATGGTGTCCCCCCGTCGGCCCTCTTTGCCGACGTCTGTCTTTGCCGTCGCGTTCGCAACGGAACGCGACGCTACCAGGGGGTGTGGGCGGGCTCCGGGCTTCCGGAGAAACAGCCGCAAAGATGTCCGGAACCGGACAGTACAGTCCCCCATTTGGCGTGTTGTCGCAGGTGAGACATATGGGGGGAGGGGAGTCCGACTGCTCCGGGGGCGGGTGCGGGGTGGGGCGTTTATCGTGGGCTGACGGGATCGGGGGGCCGGCCCGAGGAGTGTGCAGTGCACCGTGCCCGCACCGGCGCCGTGGTCGGCGCAGCCTGCCTGCTCGCCCTCGCCGTACTGCCCGCCGACCCGCAGCGCCCGGCCCCCGCGGCGACGCCCGCCGCGTCCCGGATCCGGTGGGGTCCCTGCCCCGGGCAGCCCGTGCCGGACGGCATGCGCTGCGGGTCCCTCGCGGTGCCCCTCGACCACGCCGACCCCGCCAAGGGCACCATCGACCTCGCCCTCGCCTCCATCCCCGCCAGCGGACCGCGTGCGCAACGCCTCGGGTCGCTGCTCCTCAACTTCGGCGGGCCGGGCGCCCCCGGCGTCGAGGGTCTCGCCGCCGACGCCAAGGCCTTCGCCGACCTCGGCGAGCGGTACGACCTCGTCTCCTTCGACCCCCGAGGCGTCGGCCGCAGCGCCCCCGTCACCTGCGGGGGCTCCATGGCACCCGACCCCGGAGCGGCCCGCGGCGACGCCGCCGCGCAACTGGCGGCGCTGCGTGCCGTCGTCGAACGCTGCGAGCGCGCCTCGGGCCGGGTCCTGCCGTACATCGGCACCGTGCACGTCTCCCGCGACATGGACCTCATCCGCCGCGCCCTCGGCGAGGCGAAGCTGAACTACCTCGGCTTCTCGTACGGGACCCGCCTCGGCGCCGTCTACGCCGCCCAATACCCGCACCGTGTCGGCCGGATGGTCCTCGACGGCGTCGACACCCTCGTCGAGACGCTGACCGAGCAGGCGCTCGTCTCCGCCGAGGGCCAGCAGCGGGCGCTGGAGAACTTCCTCGCCTGGTGCACCCGCCGGGCCGAAGGCTGCGTGTACGGGACGAACACCCGCGCCGCCAAGGAGCGCGCCGACAGCCTCGTCGCCTACCTCGACGTACATCCCCTCGTCGATGCCGACGGGGCCGTCTTCACCGGCCAGCACGCCGTCACCGCCATCGCCGCCGCACTGTACTCCCGTACGTCGTGGCCGGCGCTCGCCGACGCTCTGGCAGGGGTCGAACGCCACGACGACCCCACCGGCCTCCTGCGCCTCGCGACCCCTGCCGAGAGCATCCCGGCCGACCTCGAAGCCGAGCCCGAGCCCGAGCCCGACCCCGACCCCGTCCCCGTCCCGATGGACAACGCCGAGGCCGCCATGGCTGCCGTGAACTGCGCGGACGACCCCGACCGCGGCAATGACAAGGCCGCGCCCGCCGTCGTCGAGCGGCGGATCGCCGGACTGCGGGACCGGTTCCGCCAGGCCTCGCGCATCTTCGGGCCGCGCCAACTCGGCACGGTCCTGGCGTGCTACGGCCGGCCCGCGGGCACCGACTTCCTCCGGAAGATCGACCACCCGGGAGCCCCGCGCATGCTGCTGATCGGCACCCGCGGCGACCCGGCCACCCCGTACCGGTGGACGGAGGAGACGGCACAGCGCCTGGGGTCGGCGGTCGTCCTGGACTACAAGGGCGACGGGCACACCGCCTACACGGCGTCCGCGTGCGTCCGTGCGTACGCGGACGCGTTCCTGGTGGACGGCGAATTGGCGTCGGGGACGCGGTCGTGCCCGGGGGCGGAGTAGGGGTGGGGAGGAGGCGGCGGGGTCGGTGGCGTGACGCGGGACGCACGGCTGCGGGAGCCGATGGGTCGGAGCCGAGGCTCAGCGGCGGGGGGCGGTGTGGGCGGGGGCCGATGGGTCGGGGTCGGGGGTGTGTCTGGGGGTGTCCCGGGCAGTTGATGGTGTCCGGGGCGTGCCGGTCCCTCAAGGGCGCGCCCGTTGGGCGCGTCGCTGCGCGATGGCCCTTCGGGCCACCCTTGACCGACCGACCCGCCCCGGAGGCATTTTTTCTGCCGGGACGCCCCCAGGGGAACGGCCAGGGGGTACGTGGACCATTCAGGGCCATCAGAGCCCCTGCTCTCCCGCCCCGCGGGCCCCTTTCACCTCACCGGCATCAGCAGACCCGTCGGCGGGAGCAGGGTGGGCCGTGACGTAGCGAAACGACGTCCAGAGCATCATCCGGAGACAGGAGCGCGTCGGATCGCTACGTGGGCGCCCTCGGCTCGGCGCCCGGCGGCCGTCAGGGGCCGGGGCGCGCGGCAGATCGCTACAGGGGCGCTGTCAGTCCGGCGGCTGGCCGCCGGAGGTGGAGGGCGGGATGCTAGCTGGGGCGCTTCAGGTCCACCGCAGCAGCCAGCAGGGTGCAGCCAGCCGCTGAACTGACGGCCCCGGTGGCGACTGCCGCCCCGCCCCAGCCGCTGAGCGCGTTGTGGCAAACCGGATCTTGTTCGAGCGGCAGCGGTTGATCATCTGGACGCCGAGCAGATCCTCGCCCATGCCCGGCCGCCACACCGGCGGCCTCTCGCCAGCCCCCGCGCCGGAGCCGCCCGATCCCACGGCAGCTGCCATCTCACCACCAGACGGCACGGAAACCGGCGTATCCACCGGGCTCTCCTCGGCCGGCACCGACACGAGCTCCTCCCGCCCTACCCGGGACCGCTCGACTCGCTCGCGTGCGGCATCCACCTCGGCCGGGCCTGCTCCGGGGCCATGTCGGACCCGCCCGCTGAAGGCTTCGGGGTCTGGTGCTTGCGAGGGCTTCGCCGGGCGGCACAGCCCCGCGTGATTCCACAACCGGATTATCTATCCGGTTGTGGTACTGTCGCCAATAAGTGGATGGCCTATCCGAATCACTGGGCTGGAGGAACGTATGGGGAAGACGGCTGTGGTCACGGCCGGGACCGCCGGCATCGGCCTGGAGACCGCTCTGGGGCTGGCTGCCGCCGGATTCTCGGTCACCGTGGTCGGGCGCAGTGCCGAGCGGGGCGCCCGGGCGGTCGAGCGGATCGGCGCGGTGAACCCGGCGGGTTCTGCCCGGTTCCTGCCCGCCGACCTCGGCTCGCTCGACGGCGTGCGCGCGCTCGCCGACCGGATAGCCGGCGACCACGCCGCCTCCGGCGAACCGCTGGCCGTGCTGGTGAACAACGTCGGGGCGATGTTCGCGGATCGACAGGAGCTGGACGGTGTGGAGGCGTCGTTCGTCGTCAACCACCTTTCGCCGTACCTGCTGACGGAACTGCTGCTGCCCACGCTCACGGCCGGTGCGCCGAGCAGGATTGTGAACGTGACCTCGGGTGCGGTCGGTGTCGCCAAGCGGGTGTTCGACGCCGTCGAGCCGCCCGGCGGCTACTACGGCTTCCACTGGTATGGCCGCGCCAAGCTCGCGAACCTCGCCTACACGCTCGACCTGGCGTCACGGCTCGACGGCTCGGGCGTCTCGGTCTTCGCCGCCGACCCCGGAGGCGCCGCGACCGACATGACCAACGGCACCCTGTCCGACCCGAAGATCGTCTCACCGGCCCTGCGGCTGCTGTGGCCGCTGGTGCGCCGCACGTTCGAACGCTCCACCGCGGGCCCGGCATCCGAGGCGGCGAAGTCCTCCATCGCCGCCGCCACTGACGAGTCCCTGGCAGGCCGGACGGGCATCGTCATCGGCGCCACCGCACGCCCGGCAACGCCGTTGCGCGCGGCCACCGACCCCCGCGTCGCCGATGCCGTGCGCCGACTCAGCCGGCAGCACGCGCCCCTCGTGGCGCCCTGACCCGCCAGGCCCGGCCCGGCACGGGCGGCGGGGCCATCCGGATGAGCTATCCAATTAGTATGTCCCCATGCCGACGACACCACTGCGCAAGGACGCGGCCCGCAACTGGGACCGGATCGTGGCCGTCGCCCGCGAACTGGTCGACCAGGGCACGCCGTTGCAGCTCAACGACGTCGCCCGCCGCACCGGACTCGGAGTCGGCACCGTCTACCGCCACTTCGCCACGCCCGAGGCGCTCCTGGAGACCGTCGCCACCCCCCGCCTGGAGGCCCTGACCGCCCACGGCAGGCAGGCGCTGGCCGACACCGACGCCTGGCGGGCGCTGGAGAGCTTCCTGACCCGCACCGTCGAGGCGCAGGTCACCGACGCCTCCCTGGCGCCGGTTGCCGCCGCTTCCGTCGACGCCCTGCCGCGCACCACGGAACTCAAGGAGTCCCTGTGGTCGACAGGCAGCGCACTTCTCGACCGGGCCCGCGCGGCCGGGGCGGTCCGTCCCGACCTGGCCGCAGCCGATCTGGTCCCGCTCATGTGCGGCATCGCCTACGCCGTACAGGTGCACGGCAGCGCTCCCGCGGACCGGATCGACACCGCGCACCGCTACCTGGCCGCATTGCTCGGCGGCCTGCGAGCCACACCGACGACGGTGTGAGATCCCCTGCCGCAGCTGCCGGGACACACCCGGCATCAACCGACCCCGAGTCGTCGGGTTTCGCTCTCGCCCCCTCTGTCGGCGCGTCTTCGATTCCGAGAGCTCGGCTCGGCTCCTGCCCTTTCCCCCGCACCCCGCCACACCCCGTCGAAACCGCCCAAATGCCCCTGCCCCGCCGCCTCCTGGGCGTTCTGTCGGTTGCGGGGTGGAAGACGAGACGAATGGTGTGATGGAAGTGCCGGGGCGGCGGTGAGTCGTCTTGGAATACCTGATAGACAGTGAATATTCACGGCTCGACCCGCCGTACAACCTGCCGGCCGCCTTGGGGGGATCGCCGCACTGTGAAGCCGCTTCACCGTCACCTTGTCAACACCTCGCGCAAGGTCCTGTGTACGGCCGCGCTCGCGGCCAGTCTCACGACCGCCGCCGTCGTGACCAACCCGCCGACCGCCGATGCGGGCGAGTCCGAGCCCACCCCGGACAGCCCGCAGGCCACCGACCGCGGTGACGCCCGGCTCGACCTGCCGCAGGACGTCGCCGACCCGGCCGTGCCGCCGGCCGGCGGGGCGGTCGCGGGCGAGGGGGCCAGCGGGATACCCGCGACCGCCCTCGACGCGTACAAGCGCGCCGAGACGGCGGTCGCCGCCGCGCTGCCGAACTGCAAGCTGCCCTGGCAGCTGCTCGCCGGCATCGGCCGCGTGGAGTCCGTCCACGCCTCCGGGTACGGGCTCAAGGCCGACGGCTACACCGAGAAGCCGATCCGCGGCCCCCAGCTCAACGGCCAGGGCTTCGCCGAGATCAAGGACACCGACAAGGGCGAGTACGACGGCGACACCGCGTACGACCGGGCCGTCGGCCCGATGCAGTTCATCCCCTCGACCTGGGCCACCTGGGGCGCCGACGGCAACGGCGACTCCAAGCGCGACCCGAACAACATCTACGACGCGGCGCTCGGCGCCGGGCTCTACCTGTGCGCCGGCGACCGCAAGCTCTCCGACCCGGCGCAGCTCGACCGCGCGATCCTCAGCTACAACAACTCGCGCGAGTACGTGAACACGGTGCTCGGCTACATGCGCCAGTACCAGAGCGGCGCGACCGAGGTCGCGAACCCGCCCGTCGGGACGTACCCGACGCCGACGACGCCGGTGCTCCCGACCCCGCGGCCCGCCACGCCGGCGAAGCCGTCGACGCCGGCGACCACGCCCGCCAAGCCGGCCCCGCAGCCAACTCCCGAGAAGCCGAAGCCCAAGCCGGAGCCGGAGAAGCCCGCGCCCGCGCAGCTGGCGAAGCTGGAGGCGGTCGACGGCGCCGCGCTGAAGGCGGAGGCCGGTACGGCGTTCACCGCGGTGCCGCGCGTCAAGGCGCTGCTCAGCGACGGCAAGCCGGCCGTCGGGCAGCACGTGCTGTTCGCCGTCGAGGAGGACACCACCGGCGGCACCCACTTCGGGACGGAGGGCCGCTCGCACCTCGTGGTCCAGACGGACGCGCAGGGCATCGCGGCCGCGCCGGGCCTCAAGGCCGGCCCGAAGGGCGGCACGTTCACACTGCGCGCCTCCGGCTACGACACCACCCGCCAGTTCACGGTGAACCTCGCCGGCACCGTCACCCCGAAGCCGGCCCCGGTCGCCGACCTGCTGGCGCGGACCGGTAAGGGCGCGGAGAAGCCGCTGGAGGTCGTCGCCGGGACGCCGCTGGAAGGCGTCCGGGTGAAGGCCACGGCAGCCGGCAAGCCGGTGGCCGGTACGCAGGCCACCGCCGAACTGGTCGAGAAGAACGAGGCCGGCGCGTGGGTGCCGGTGGACCCGGCGGAGGCGAAGGGCCCGTACTTCGAGGGCGCGAAGGAAGGCGAGAAGCTGTTCCGGGTGGAGCTCGACCCGTCGGATGCCGACGGTGTGATCGCGCTGCCCGAGCTGCTCACGGCCGACGTCGCCCCCGGCACCTACCACGTGCGGCTGACCACGAAGGAGAACGTGGTGCTGCTGCTGAAGCTGGAGGTGACTGCGAAGGCCGACTCCGGCGAGAGCCCGGAGCCGAAGGCCCCGGAGACTCCGAAGGCCCCGGCGGCGGCCTCCGCCCGGCGGTAGGCGGATCGCAGGACCGCAGGACCAGAGGCGGCCGCCCGGCACCGTTCCCGTGACGGTGGCGGGCGGCCGCCGTTTCGCTTCCCCCTGCCGAGCCCCGATCGGGCCGGGAAAAGGCAGGAGCCCTGCCTCCTCCGCTCGTGCGGAGGAGGCAGGGCTCCTTGGGTGGTGCTTTCCAACCGCGATGGTTGGCCCCGGGCATTAGGCCGGGGTGACGTTCTCCGCCTGCGGGCCCTTCGGACCCTGGGTGACGTCGAAGTTCACGGTCTGGTTCTCCTCGAGGGAGCGGAAGCCAGACGCGTTGATCGCGGAGTAGTGGACGAAGACATCCGGGCCGCCGCCGTCCTGGGCGATGAAGCCGAAGCCCTTTTCAGCGTTGAACCACTTCACGGTTCCGGTAGCCATGAGCCCTCCTATATGGGCCAAAGGGTCGCCCTGCTCCAGAACCTGCTAAGAAGTCTGAAAACTACAAAAGCCCGCGGGTCACATTCTCCGCAGGCCTCGTACTGCAAGGGAAACCAAACTGCAACTTGCGTCGAGCCTAGCATGCACACCGCGGCCGAGACCAGAGGGAAAGATCACGTCACCCGGACGTTTGAGACCCGCGCGAAGGCTGACGCGGGGCCGCCAGCTAGTCTCGCGATGTGGACGTGTATCGCAGCCGGCCCCGGGTGGGCCACATTCAGTTCCTGAACTGCCTTCCCCTGTACTGGGGGCTGGCCAGAACCGGCACGCTGCTGGACCTGGAGCTGACCAAGGACACGCCGGAGAAGCTGAGCGAGCACCTCGTCCGCGGCCGTCTCGACATCGCGCCGATCACCCTGGTGGAGTTCCTCCGCCATGCCGACGGGCTCGTCGCGTTCCCCGATCTCGCGGTCGGCTGCGACGGCCCGGTCATGTCCTGCGTGATCGTCTCGCAGGTGCCGCTGGAGCGGCTGGACGGGGCGCGCGTCGCGCTCGGCTCGACCTCCCGCACGTCCGTCCGCCTGGCGCAGCTGCTGCTCTCCGAGCAGTACGGGGTGCGCCCCGACTACTACACCTGCCCGCCCGACCTGGGGCTGATGATGCAGGAGGCGGACGCGGCGGTGCTGATCGGGGACGCCGCGCTGCGGGCCTCGCTTCACGATGCGCCGCGGCTCGGGCTGGAGGTCCACGACCTGGGGCAGATGTGGAAGGAGTGGACCGGGCTGCCGTTCGTGTTCGCCGTGTGGGCGGCCCGGAAGGACTACCTGGAGCGCGAGCCGGCCGTGGTGCGGCAGGTGCACGGGGCGTTCCTCGACTCGCGGGACATCTCCCTGGAGGAGGTCGCCAAGGTCGCCGAGCAGGCCGCGCGCTGGGAGGCCTTCGACGCCGCCCTGCTGGAGCGGTACTTCACGACGCTCGACTTCCGTTTCGGCCCTGAACAGTTGGCGGGCGTACGGGAATTCGCGCGCCGTACGGGTTCCCCGACGGGCTATCCGGCGGACGTGGCGGTGGAGCTGCTGAAAGTCTGATCAGGCGGTGTGATCGATTTCCGGGCGGTTGCCCCGGTTCCGCTCCCGTTCCGCTCCGGTCCTCGCGACGGGTGCGGTCGGCGATCTCCGCGGCGTGATCCGTTTATCGGGAATTCGTCCTTCATTCATGCGGTGTGCGCCCGCCCCGTTTATCCGCGCCCTCCCCGCCCCCCACGGGGAATACCGTCCCCGCCCGCCGGCCCCGAGCGCGCCGGATCCGCCCCGACGGGCGCCCGGCCCGCCTAAGGTGGCGGCTGGCGATCAGCACACGGTGATCAGCCCGCGCAGCGAGCAGAGGGGCCCCGGGGGGCCCGGACCACGGGGGAGGGGACGTGTTGCAGCCGCTCGAAGCCGGCGAACCGCGGACCATCGGCGCGTACCGGCTGCTGGGGCGGCTCGGGGCGGGCGGCATGGGGCGCGTCTACCTGGGCCGCAGCGGGGGCGGCCGTACGGTCGCCGTCAAGGTCGTGCACCCGCACTTCGCCGCCGACGCCGAGTTCCGCGCCCGGTTCCGCCGCGAGGTCGAGGCCGCCCGCCGGGTCGGCGGCGAGTGGACCGCGCCCGTCCTCGACGCCGACCCCGACGCGCCGGTGCCGTGGGTGGCCACCGGGTACGTCGCCGGGCCGTCCCTCGGCGCGGCGGTCGCCGCGCACGGGCCGCTGCCCGAGCCGGCCGTGCGCGCCCTCGGCGAGGGCCTGGCCCGCGCCCTGTCCGCCGTCCACGCGCTGGGCCTCGTCCACCGGGACGTGAAGCCGTCGAACGTGATGCTCACCCCCGACGGCCCCCGCCTGATCGACTTCGGCATCGCGCGGGCCACGGACGGCACCGCCTCCCTCACCTCCACCGGGGTCTCCGTCGGCTCGCCCGGCTACATGTCCCCCGAGCAGATCCTCGGCCGCGGTGTCACCGGCGCCTCCGACGTCTTCTCCCTCGGCGCGGTGCTGGCGTTCGCCGCGTCGGGCCGGCCCCCGTTCAGCGGGGACCACTCGGCGACTCTCCTCTACAAGGTGGTGCACGAGCCGCCGGACCTCGACGCCGTCCCGGTCGGCCCGCTGCGCGACCTGGTCGCCGCGTGCCTGGCGAAGGACGCCGCGGCCCGGCCCGCACCGCAGGCCGTCGCGGACGCGTTCGACGGGGCGCTGCTCGCCCCCGGGCGGCTCCCCGCGGCCGTGCTGGAGGACGCGAGCCGGGCGGCCGTCGCCCTGCTCGACCTGGAGGCCGGGGAGCCCGGCCCGCAGCAGGAGGCCGCCTCGGGCCCGGTCCCCTTCACCACGCCCGCGTACGGGGCCGCCGCCGGTGCCTTCGGGGCGCCCGACCCCTCGTACGGCGGCCCGGCCGGCCCCGGGTACGACGCGCCGGCGGGCCCGTACGGTGCGCCGACGCAGACCGCGGGCGGCGCCCTGCCCGGGCCGCGCGCCGCCGGCTCCGGGGCCGCCGGCTCCGCTACGGGCGGTGCCGGTGCCGGTGCCGGTGCCGGCGCCGGCGCGGGCGGAGAGGGCAGCGGCCGGGCCGCCGGGCGCAGCCTTGCCTTCACGGCGGCCGGGCGGCGCGTCAGCTGCACCGTGGTCCTCGCCGCGGCCGCCTTCGTCTCGGCGCTCTCCGGCGGCCTGTACGGGCTGGGGCTCCTCCCCGGCACCGGCGGCAGCGGCCGGGACGCGGGCGCCCGCCCGCCGTCGGCCTCGGGCGAGGGCCCCGCCTCGCCCGCCACGCCCGGCCCGTCTGCGCCGAAGGCGCGCGCCGACGTCCCCAAGGAGCTGGTCGGGACCTGGAAGGGCACGGTGACCACGGCCCGCATGGGCGTCCCCGCCGAGTTCGAGATCACCATCAGGGCGGGCCGCACCGGGGAGGTCGTCGGCCGGGACAAGTCGGTGCTGCCGCTGCTCGGCACGGACTGCAGCGGCGACTGGAAGCTGGTCTCCGCGACCGACCGCTCGCTGGTCCTCGACACGTCGGGCGGCCCCAACCCGGCTCCCGGCATCTGCTCGAACGGCTCCTCCGACGAGCGCTTCTCCCTCAACGACAACGGCACCCTGCACTACAAGTCGGGCGACGCGGCCGCCGGAAACCCCGAGGGGGACCTGACCCGCATCCGGTGATTTCCCGGTCCGGGCCCTGGCGTAGGCTGGATCGGTCCGGACCTCTTGACACACCGCCGAAGGGTGACGCACCGGTGACCGACCAGGCCGCTCTCCAGTCTGTCCTCGACCGCGCCGCCGAGGGGGGCCGGATCTCCGCGGAGGAGGCGCTCGACCTCTACCGGCACGCCCCCCTGCACGCCCTCGGCTCGGCCGCCGACGCCGCGCGCCGCCGCCGCTACGCGGGCACGGAGCACATCGCGACGTACATCATCGAGCGGAACATCAACTACACCAACGTCTGTGTGACGGCCTGCAAGTTCTGCGCCTTCTACGCGGCCCCGAAGGACACGCGGAAGGGCTGGACCCGCGACCTCGACGACATCCTGCGCCGCTGCGCGGAGACCGTGGAGCTCGGCGGCACGCAGATCATGTTCCAGGGCGGCCACCACCCGGACTTCGGCGTGGAGTACTACGAGGAGCACTTCTCCGCGATCAAGAAGGCGTTCCCGCAGCTGGTCATCCACTCCCTCGGCGCGTCCGAGGTCGAGCACATGGCCCGCATCTCGGGGGTCGGCGCCGAGGAGGCCATCCGCCGCATCCACGCGGCCGGCCTGGACTCCTTCGCGGGCGCCGGAGCCGAGCTGCTGCCGGCGCGGCCCCGCAAGGCCATCGCCCCGCTGAAGGAGTCCGGCGAGCGCTGGCTGGAGATCATGGAGCTGGCGCACACCCTGGGCGTCGAGTCCACCTCCACCATGCTGATGGGCACCGGCGAGACCAACGCCGAGCGGATCGAGCACCTGCGGATGATCCGCGACGTGCAGGACCGGACGGGCGGCTTCCGGGCGTTCATCCCGTACACGTACCAGCCGGAGAACAACCACCTCAAGGGCCGCACCCAGGCGACCGTCTTCGAGTACCTGCGGATGATCGCGGTCGCGCGCCTCTTCCTCGACAATGTCGCGCACATCCAGGGCTCCTGGCTGACGGTCGGCAAGGAGGCCGGACAGCTGTCACTGCACTACGGCGCGGACGACCTCGGCTCGATCATGCTGGAGGAGAACGTCGTCTCCTCGGCGGGCGCCAGGCACCGCTCCAACCGGCACGAGATCATCGACCTGATCCGCAAGGCGGGCCGCGTCCCCGCCCAGCGCGCCACGACGTACGAGCACCTCGCGGTGCACACGGACCCGGCGGACGACCCGGTCGACCACCGCGTCGTCTCGCACATCTCGTCCGTCGCGATCGAGGGCGGCACCGCCCACCCCGAGCTGAAGCTCATCCCCGCCGAGTGATGCGGCCGTGCTGACGCTGCACTGCGCCGACGTCCTCCTCACCGGGCGCGGGGCCGAGCCGCTGCCCGGCGGGGCGGTCCTCGTCGACGGCGGGCGGATCACCGCGGTCGGCCCGTACGAGGAGTTCGGCGCGCGCGCCCCGCAGGCGCGGGTGCGGCGCTGGCCCGGCCTGCTCACCCCGGGGCTCGTGGTGCACGGGGCGCGGGAGCTGCTGGAGGAGGCGTACTACCCGGACGGGCAGTTCGAGGCGGACCGGCTCGGCACCGAGCCGATCACCGGCGCCGCGGAGCTGGCCGCGCTGGCGCTGACGGAGGCCCGCCGCGGCAACAGCGCGCGGCGCGCCACGCAGAGGCTGCTGGCCCGCGGGGTCGTGGCGGTGTCGGGGCGGCTGACGGTCCCGGCGGTGCGGACGGCGGTGGCCCGCTCGGGCCTGGAACTGCTGCCTCCGGCCGCGGGCGAAGGGGCGCCCGGGGCGCCCGGTGCGGCGCCCGGGGTGCGCCGGGCGGTGCCGGCGGATCCGTTCGAGGGCCCGGCCGATGTCCGGGACGCCTTCCACGGGGTCGTGGCGGCCGGCGGGCCCACCCGGTTCGCGGTGTTCGCTGCCGCGGCCGGGTCCCTGCGCGAGGCGGGGTCCGCGGAGTGCGTGGCCACCGTCATCGGCGGACGGCTGCTGCACCGCCGGCGCTGAGCGTCCCCTCCTGGCGGGCCAGGGCGGCCAGCAGGCACGCCTGGAGGCGGCTGATCCCGCCCAGCTTGGCCCGTATGTTGTGGACGTGGAACTTCACCGTGCTGACGGACAGGTGGAGTTCGCGGGCGAGCTCGGCGTTCGACGCGCCGGTCGCCAGGCACAGGAAGACGGCCGACTCCTGCTCGGTCAGCTGGACCTCGGAGCGGCGGGCCGTCGTCTCCCTCCCGTACGCCGGGAACCAGGCCGGGACGCTGAAGCTGACGACACGCACGTTTCCACTCCTCGCCCCCGGCCGTCACGGCCCGGACGGTCGACTCACCGGATCTCCCTGCTCTAAGGGACGGCGGGACCGGACAAGTAGGTTCCGTTCTCGGTGTACGGCCATGCGTTCGCGACGCAGCCGAACAGCCCCCTGATCTGCTGCATCATCGCCGGCGCAGGCTTGCCGGGGGCCGGGCAGGACTCGTGCCCGCGGCCCAGCTCGTGCCCCACCTCGTGGTTGACGATCAGCGCCCGGTACTCCTCCACCGGGCCCTTGAACTGCGGCGAACCCTCCTGCCAGCGCTTGAGGTTGACGACGACGTCGTGTCCGGCGCGGCAGTTCGTCTCGCCGACGAGCTCCGGGGTGACGACCTCGCACAGCCGGTCGGTGGTCTTCGGGGTGGCGATCTTCACGGTGAAGTCCACCGGCTGTCCGGCGCCGACGAGCTGGAAGCCGTACGCGGGGTCCCGGATCCAGCCGCGCTTGTCGCCGAGTATCGCCTCGACGGCCTGCGCGGCGGTGTTCGGGTCGATGCCGCTGCCGCCCTCGACCTCGACGCGCCAGCGGCGGGCGGGGCCCTTGCCCTGCGGCTGCCCCGTGCGGGTGGAGGGGGTGAAGACGCCGTCTCCGGAGGTCGGGACGGCACCGGCCTTCCCGGAGGGCTGCGGCGAGGGGGAGGAGGAGGGCGAGGGGGATGCGGCGGGGCTGCGGCCGCCGGAGCCGGAGGAGCGGGAGGCGCCGCCGTCCTCGGTGTGGGTGGAGGTGTCGGGTTCGCCGGAGGCCTTGGCCGCGGCGCCCCGCCCGTTCGCGACGGCCGCCGTCTCCGGCGACGGCCAGGCGGTCCACAGGGCGGCCGCGGCGGCGACGGAGGAAGCCGAGACGAGGAGGGTGCGGCGGAGCCGCCTGCGCCGCTCGGCGCGGCGGCGGGCGCGCGGCCCGCGGGGTGCGGATGCTGCCGCGGAGGTGCGGCGTCGGGTGGTGGTGCGGCCCGTGGCGCTGCGGCCTGCCGGCATGCTGAAGCCCTTTGCTCGCGGCTGCCGCATGGTTTCCGGGCCGCGCGGGGCGGCCGGGGAACCGCGGGTGGTGACCGTCACCGGGCCGCGCCGCCCCAGTAAACCCTGCCGCACCGCCTGCGCGTAACTGTCCTCGGGGCCAGTACGTGCCGGTAACGCCGGGGTGCCGGCGGACAATCGGCCCGCACCCGGGGCGCGGGGCCGGCAGGCCGGCCGCCGGCCGCCGGGCGCGGGGGTGGCCCCGCCGCGGCGGGGGCGGGCGGCCTGAGAGGATGGGGGAGTACGTACTCCGGACCATCTGAGGGGCCCACGCCAGTGACCCGCGCATCCCTGGACAAGCAGCCGCACGAAGTCGCCTCCATGTTCGACGGGGTCGCGGCGAACTACGACCTCACCAACGACGTGCTCTCCCTCGGACAGGCCCGCCTCTGGCGCAGGGAGGTCGCCCGGGCGGTCGCCGCCCGCCCCGGCCAGAAGGTGCTCGACCTCGCCGCCGGAACCGCGACGTCCTCCCTGCCGTTCGCCGCGACCGGTGCGTACGTCGTCCCCTGCGACTTCTCCCTCGGCATGCTCCGCGAGGGCAAGAAGCGCCACGCCTGGCTGCCGCTGACCGCGGGCGACGCCACCCGGCTGCCCTTCGCCGACGGTGTCTTCGACACGGTGACGATCTCCTTCGGGCTGCGCAACGTCCAGGACACCGAGGGCGCGCTCCGCGAGATGTACCGGGTGACCCGGCGCGGCGGGCAGGTCGTCATCTGCGAGTTCTCCCAGCCGACGTGGGCGCCCTTCCGCACCGTGTACACGGAGTACCTGATGCGCGCGCTGCCGCCGGTCGCGCGGGCCGTGTCCTCCAACCCCGACGCGTACGTGTACCTCGCGGAGTCGATCCGCGAGTGGCCCGAGCAGCCCGCGCTGGCGGCGCTGCTGCAGAAGGCCGGCTGGTCCCGGGTGGCCTGGCGCAACCTCAGCGGCGGCATCGTCGCCCTGCACCGCGGCTTCAAGGCCTGAGCGGGCGGTGGCGGTGGACACCGGAGCCCAGGACCTCGCGGGACTGCTGGAGCGGATCGCGGCGGACGTCGCCCCGCTGATCGGCAGCGGCACGCCCGCCGAGTACATCCCGGCCCTCGCCGAGGTGGACCCGCGCCACTTCGGCATGGCGGTCGCCGACCTCGACGGGAACGTCCACGGGGTGGGGGACTGGCGGGTGCCGTTCTCCGCCCAGTCGATCACCAAGGTGTTCGCGCTGGCCCTGGCGCTGGCCGAGGGCGGCGACAGCCTGTGGCGGCGGGTCGGCCGGGAGCCGTCGGGCAACCCGTTCAACTCGCTGGTGCAGCTGGAGCACGAGAACGGCATCCCCCGCAACCCGTTCATCAACGCGGGCGCCCTCGTCGTCACCGACCGGCTCCAGACCCTGACCGGCGACGCCAGCAGCGAACTCCTGGAGTTCCTCCGCGCGGAGAGCGGCAATCCGGACGTCTCCTTCGACGCCGAGGTCGCCGCCTCCGAGCACGAGCACGGCGACCGCAACGCGGCGCTGGCCCACTTCATGGCCTCCTACGGGAACATCGACAACCCCGTGCCCGCCCTGCTCGACCACTACTTCTGGCAGTGCTCGATCGCGATGAGCTGCGCGGACCTGGCCCGCGCGGGCCTGTTCCTGGCCCGGCACGGGCTGCGTGCCGACGGCTCGCGGCTGCTGACCCGCAGCGAGGCCAAGCAGGTCAACGCGGTGATGCTGACCTGCGGGACGTACGACGCGGCCGGGGACTTCGCCTACCGGGTGGGCCTCCCGGGCAAGAGCGGGGTGGGCGGCGGGATCGTCGCGGTCGTCCCCGGCCGGTGCGCGCTCGCCGTGTGGAGCCCCGGCCTGGACAGCCGGGGCAACTCGGTGGCGGGCGTGGCCGCGCTCGACCGCTTCACGACCCTGACCGGGCTGTCCGTCTTCTGACCGTCCGGCGCGGCCGGCTCACAGGGCGAGGGCGTACCGGCGGCCGGTGCGGCGGCCTCCGGGGAGGGGGAAGACCTCCTCCAGGGTCATGCCGAGGCGCTCGGCGACCGCCGCCGAGCGGGTGTTCGCGTCGTCGACCATGGCGACGACGCGGGGGACGCCGGCCGCGCGGACCCGCTCCAGGGTGGTCAGCGCGGCGGCGTACGCGTACCCCCGACCCCACGCGGGGCGGGCGAGGCGCCAGCCGATCTCGATCTCGCCGACCGGCCCCCACGCCTTGTCCTCGGGCCACGGCTGGGCGCCGGTGAAGCCGAGGACCTCGCCGTCCGCGTCCAGCAGGGTCCACAGGCAGTAGCCGAGCCGGGCGTCGTGCATCCGCTGCCGGGCGGTGATCTCCTCGTATGCGGACAGCTCGGCGGGCCCGCCGAGGAACTCCATCACGTCGGGGTCGGCGAAGACGCGGTGCCAGGCGTGGGCGTCCTCGTCGGTGGGCACGCGCAGCCGGACCGCCGGGAGCGGCCGGGCGGCCGCCGGGAGCGGCGTGGTCGGCGTGGTCGGCGAGCTTGTCATCGGGTAGCCCTTCGGATTCACGATCTCTCTCGCTGCATAGACTGCACATGTCCTGTGCCCATGGGCACCCCTTATCGAGCCTTCGGGAGACCCCGCAGTGACCGAGCCCCTCTCCGAACACTCCGCGGACGTGATCGTCGTCGGGGCCGGGCCCGCCGGCTCGACGACCGCCTACTACCTCGCCAAGGCCGGACTGGACGTCCTGCTGCTGGAGAAGACGGCGTTCCCGCGGGAGAAGGTCTGCGGGGACGGCCTGACCCCGCGCGCCACGAAGCAGCTGGTCGCGATGGGCATCGACATCTCCGAAGAGGCCGGCTGGCTGCGCAACAAGGGCCTGCGCATCATCGGCGGCGGGCAGCGGCTCCAGCTGGACTGGCCGGAACTCGCCTCCTTCCCCGACTACGGGCTCGTCCGCAAGCGCGACGACTTCGACGAGACCCTGGCCCGGCAGGCGCAGAAGGCGGGCGCCCGCCTGTACGAGCGCTGCAACGTCGGCGAGCCGGTCCGCGACCCGCGCACCGGGCACATCACGGGCGTGCAGGCGAAGCTCGGCGAGGAGAAGACGCCGGCCACCTTCCACGCCCCGCTCGTCGTCGCCGCGGACGGCAACTCCTCCCGCCTGTCGCTGGCGATGGGCCTGCACCGGCGCGAGGACCGCCCGATGGGCGTCGCGGTGCGCACGTACTTCACCTCGCCGCGGCACGACGACGACTACCTGGAGTCCTGGCTGGAGCTGTGGGACCGGCGCGGCCCGCAGGACCGGCTGCTGCCCGGCTACGGCTGGATCTTCGGCATGGGCGACGGCACCTCCAACGTCGGCCTCGGCATCCTCAACTCGTCCTCCGCCTTCCGGGAGCTGGACTGGCGCGAGGTCCTCAAGGCGTGGTGCGCGTCCATGCCGGAGGAGTGGGGCTACACCCCGGAGAACATGACGCAGCCGATCCGCGGGGCGGCCCTGCCGATGGCGTTCAACCGGCAGCCGCACTACACGAAGGGCCTGCTGCTGGTCGGCGACGCGGGCGGCCTCGTCAACCCGTTCAACGGCGAGGGCATCGCCTACGCGATGGAGTCCGGGAAGATCGCGGCGGACGTCGTGGTGCAGGCGGCCGCGCGGGCGACGGCGCTCCAGCGGGAGCGGGCGCTGCACCAGTACCCGAAGGTGCTGAAGGAGACCTACGGCGGCTACTACTCGCTGGGCCGCGCCTTCGTGAAGCTGATCGGCAACCCGGCCGTCATGAAGGTCGCCGCGCAGCGCGGCCTGACGCACCCGGTGCTGATGCGGTTCACGCTGAAGATGCTGGCGAACCTGACCGATCCGACGGGCGGCGACGCGATGGACCGCATCATCAACGGTCTGTCGAAGGTGGCCCCCAAGGCCTGAGTCCCAGCCCCGAGCGGGCCGCCGCGGAACTTCCCGCGGCGGCCCGCTCGGGCGTTGTACGGAGGTCTGCCCGTCGGCCGCGGACGCGACGGCCGGCCGGGGCGGGCCCGGGAAGGGGCCTGGGCGGCCCTGTGGCGGCCTCCCGCGACCGCCGGAGCCTGCGGGGCGGGGGTGGCGCTGCGAACGCGCGTACGGGCATGCCGAAGGGCCGGCACTCCTCCCCCGAGCGGGGGAGTGCCGGCCCTTCGCCGTACGGGGTGCTGACCGCGGGGCGCGGGGCGGCGGGTGACGGGGTGTCGGGCGTCAGAGGACGCGGACGGCGCCCGTGGGGCGGTCGTAGCTCAGGCTGCGCTCGACGATGCCGGTGCTGGGGTTCTGCGCGCCGACGAACTTGCCGCCGCCGACGTACAGGGCGACGTGGTAGGCGCTGCCCTTGGAGCCCCAGTACAGGATGTCGCCCGGCTGCAGGGCGCTCAGCGAGACCGACTTGCCGAACGAGGACTGCGCCTGCGAGGTGCGCGGCAGGGAGACGCTGGCCTGCCGGTACGCGGCCTGCACCAGGCCGGAGCAGTCGAACGCGGACGGGCCGGTGGCGCCCATGACGTAGGCCTTGCCGACCTGCGCGCGGGCGAAGCTGATGATGGCCGCGGCGGAGCCCTTCGGGGCGGTCACGGTGCCCACGCCCTGGCTGCTGTCGGCCGAGGCGGCGGCGGAGGTGCTCTTGAGCGCGGTGCGCTCGGCGTTGCGGGTGGCGCGCTCGGCCTCGGCCTTGCGGTCCGCCTCCTCCTTCGCCTTCTTCTCCGCGGCCTCCTTGGCCTTCTTCGCCTCGGCGGCGGCGCCGGTGCGGGCGCTCTCCTCCTGGGCGTTCAGTTCGCCGTCGACGGCGGCCGCCTGGGTGTTCTCGGCGGCGGCGGCGACGGCGGTGGAGACCTCGGAGGCCAGGTCCATGTCGAGGACCGGCATCTCCATCGTCTCGGTCACCGGCTCGGCGGCGGGGGACGCGCTCGCCGTGCCGGCCATCGCCAGCGTGCTGAGGACGCCACCGGCAACTCCGGCGCGTACCGCGAGCTTCGAGGCGCTGCGACGGGGCTTCCGGTGGCTGGGTATGTGAGCGGTGTGGGACATGAGGACAACCGCTATCAGGGGGCCCGCTGTCCCTTCAAGAAACGTGGTGTGCGCCACAGTTGCGCCGCGAGGGGCGCGAACCGGACGCGGCGCGCGTCTTATTGACGCCGTAACGGACAAATCAGACAGCCCCTCACAGGCCTGTGATCAAGGCGTTTCAGCAATAAGTCCGAATTGATCCAGGGCCTACCATCCCGGCGCACCGTTGGCCAAGCCCGGCTTCGGAACGCCTGATTCTCGTGTGACACAGGTCACACCGAAATCGCGCCGAGAGGTGTCCGTGGCCTGCCCGTGACCCGAAGTCCGCGGAAGGGTGGCCGAAAGATCGTCCGCGGGCGGCGGGGCGGGGGCCGGAGGCTCGTGAACGGATGCACGCGTCCACTCCCGTCCGCACCCCGTCCCCCGGTCGAGCGACGCGGATCGCCTTACCACGCACGGAGAGATCCGGCCAAATTTGCCTGCACACCTCATCGTTTGATAGGGCAACCCCGCTTCTACCTGGGGTAACACGCCCCGATGTCACGGTTGGTGATCAACTGGCTGCTTCGCGTACGAAGATCACCCCTCATCGGGGTTCATGATCGTTCATCAGGTGGTGGAGATCACAAACTCCGTCCTGTCACCCGTGTCGCAGATCACAGATCGACGGGCATAGGATGCGCACCAGCCCGGCTTGTGAACTGCCTCACATGCACAAGATCCCCGAGGGGCGGGGCACCAGGCGCCGGCGCAGCGGTCCAACGGTCCAGGACGACTGGAAGGAGCGAGGAGCGTGAATGCCTACGCGCCCATCCTCGTGCTCGGCGCCCTAGGCGCAGGGTTTGCGATCTTCTCCGTGGTCATGGCCACGCTGATCGGCCCGAAGCGGTACAACCGCGCCAAGCTGGAGGCGTACGAGTGCGGCATCGAGCCGACTCCCACGCCCGCAGGCGGCGGTCGCTTCCCGATCAAGTACTACCTGACGGCGATGCTCTTCATCGTCTTCGACATCGAAGTTGTCTTCCTCTACCCCTGGGCCGTCACCTTCGACGCCCTGGGGATCTTCGGGCTCGTCGAGATGCTGCTCTTCGTGCTCACCGTCTTCGTCGCCTACGCCTACGTCTGGCGCCGCGGCGGCCTGGAATGGGACTGAGGGGCTGAATTCCCATGGGACTGGAAGAAAAGCTGCCGAGCGGCTTCCTGCTGACCACCGTCGAACAGGCCGCGGGATGGGTGCGCAAGGCGTCCGTCTTCCCCGCGACCTTCGGCCTCGCCTGCTGCGCCATCGAGATGATGACCACCGGAGCCGGCCGCTACGACCTCGCCCGCTTCGGCATGGAGGTCTTCCGCGGCTCGCCCCGCCAGGCCGACCTGATGATCGTCGCCGGCCGGGTCAGCCAGAAGATGGCGCCGGTGCTGCGGCAGGTCTACGACCAGATGCCCGCCCCCAAGTGGGTCATCTCCATGGGCGTCTGCGCATCGTCGGGCGGCATGTTCAACAACTACGCGATCGTGCAGGGCGTCGACCACATCGTCCCGGTGGACATCTACCTGCCCGGCTGCCCGCCCCGCCCCGAGATGCTCGTGGACGCGATCCTCAAGCTCCACCAGAAGATCCAGAGCTCCAAGCTCGGCGTCAACCGGGAAGAGGCGGCCCGCGAGGCGGAGGCCGCGGCCCTCAAGGCCCTGCCCACCATCGAGATGAAGGGGCTGCTCCGGTGAGCGACACCACCCCCGGCACCACCCCGGGCGACGACGGCGCCGTCCCCGCCCCCCGCGAGTCCGCCGGCCCCGAGGTGATCGGCGTCCGCAAGGGCATGTTCGGCGCCAGCGCCGGCGGCGACACCAGCGGCTACGGCGGCCTGGTGCGCACCGTCGCCCTGCCCGGCCCGAGCCACCGCCCCTACGGCTCCTACTTCGACGAGGTCGCCGACGAGCTCGAAGGCGCCCTGGAGGAGCAGGGCCTCCTGCCCGCCAACGCCATCGAGAAGACGGTCGTCGACCGCGGCGAGCTCACCTTCCACATCGCCCGCGAGCACCTCGTCCGGGTGGCGTCCACCCTCCGCGACGACCCCGCCCTGCGCTTCGAACTCTGCACCGGGGTCAGCGGCGTGCACTACCCCGGCGACCGCGGCCGCGAACTGCACGCCGTCTACCACCTGCGCTCGATCACCCACGGCCGCACCGTGCGGCTGGAGGTCTGCGCCCCGGACGCCGACCCGCACGTCCCCTCGCTGGTCTCCGTCTACCCGACCAACGACTGGCACGAGCGCGAGGCCTACGACTTCTTCGGGCTGGTCTTCGACGGCCACCCGGCCCTCACGCGGATCATGATGCCGGACGACTGGCAGGGCTTCCCGCAGCGCAAGGACTACCCCCTCGGCGGCATCCCCGTCGAGTACAAGGGCGCCCAGATCCCGGCTCCCGACCAGCGGAGGTCGTACAGCTGATGTCCACGAACCACCACGCGGCGTCCCGCGAGACCACCGAGGGAACCGTCTACACCGTCACCGGCGGCGACTGGGACGAGGTCGTCCGCTCCGCGGCCAAGGCCGACGACGAGCGCATCGTCGTCAACATGGGCCCCCAGCACCCCTCCACCCACGGCGTGCTGCGGCTGATCCTGGAGATCGACGGCGAGACGGTCACCGAGGCCCGCTGCGGCATCGGCTACCTGCACACCGGCATCGAGAAGAACCTCGAATTCCGGAACTGGACGCAGGGCACCACCTTCGTGACGCGCATGGACTACCTCACGCCGTTCTTCAACGAGACGGCGTACTGCCTCGGCGTCGAGAAGCTCCTCGGCATCACCGACCAGGTCCCCGACCGCGCCACCGTCATCCGCGTCCTGCTGATGGAGCTCAACCGGCTCTCCTCGCACCTGGTCTGCATCGCCACCGGCGGCATGGAGCTCGGCGCCACCACGATCATGATCTACGGCTTCCGCGACCGCGAGCTGATCCTCGACATCTTCGAGCTGATCACCGGCCTGCGCATGAACCACGCGTTCATCCGCCCCGGCGGCCTCGCCCAGGACCTGCCCCCCGGCGCCGTCGACCAGCTCCGCGACTTCCTGAAGACCATGAAGAAGAACCTGCCGGAGTACGACAAGCTCGCCACCGGCAACCCCATCTTCAAGGCCCGCATGCAGGACGTCGGCTACCTCGACCTCACCGGCTGCATGGCCCTCGGCGCCACCGGCCCCATCCTCCGCTCCGCCGGCCTGCCGCACGACCTGCGCAAGGCCGACCCCTACTGCGGCTACGAGACCTACGAGTTCGACGTCCCCACCACGGAGACGTGCGACTCGTACGGGCGGTTCCTGATCCGCCTGGAGGAGATGCGGCAGTCCCTGCGGATCGTCGAGCAGTGCCTGGACCGGCTGGAGCCCGGCCCCGTCATGGTCGCCGACAAGAAGATCGCCTGGCCGGCGCAGCTCGCCCTCGGCCCCGACGGCCTCGGCAACTCCCTCGACCACATCAAGAACATCATGGGCACCTCCATGGAGGCCCTCATCCACCACTTCAAGCTGGTGACCGAGGGCTTCCGCGTCCCGGCGGGCCAGGCCTACGCCGCCGTCGAGTCCCCCAAGGGCGAACTCGGCGTCCACGTCGTCTCCGACGGCGGAACCCGCCCCTACCGGGTCCACTTCCGCGACCCGTCGTTCACCAACCTCCAGGCCATGGCGGCGATGTGCGAGGGCGGCCAGGTCGCCGACGTCATCGTCGCCGTCGCCTCCATCGACCCCGTGATGGGAGGCGTCGACCGATGACAGCCAGCCCCGCCCGTCGAGAGGTGAGCCTGGGCATGCCCCAGCCGCCCGCCCCCGACTACCCGGCCGAGGTGCGCGAGCGGCTCGCCGCGGACGCCGCGGAGATCGTCGCCCGCTACCCCGACAGCCGCTCCGCCCTCCTGCCGCTGCTCCACCTCACCCAGTCCGAGGAGGGCCACGTCTCCCGCACCGGCATCCGGTTCTGCGCGGAGACCCTCGGCCTGACCACCGCCGAGGTCACCGCCGTCGCCACCTTCTACACGATGTACCGGCGCAGGCCCTCCGGCGACTACCAGGTCGGCGTCTGCACCAACACCCTGTGCGCGGTCATGGGCGGCGACGCCATCTTCGAGGAGCTCCAGGAGCACCTCGGCATCGGCAACAGCGAGACCACCCCCGACGGCAAGGTCACCCTCGAACACATCGAGTGCAACGCGGCCTGCGACTACGCACCCGTCGTGATGGTGAACTGGGAGTTCTTCGACAACCAGACCCCCGAGTCCGCCAAGGCCCTCGTCGACGACCTCCGCGCCGGCCGCCCCGTCGAACCGACCCGCGGCGCGCCGCTGTGCACGTACAAGGAGACCGCCCGGATCCTCGCCGGCTTCCCCGACGAGCGGCCCGGAGCGGTGGAGGCGAGCGGCGGCGCCGGACCCGCCTCCCTGATCGGACTGCGCATCGCGCGCGGCGAAGCCCCGCACCAGGGGCGCATCGTGCACCCGCGGGCCGCTGCGACCGGCGAGGAGGGGGAGTGATGACGGTGGCGACTGCCATGCACGAGAACGGAACGAGCCCGGAGAAGCTGCTGGCCCCCGTCCTGTCGGCGTTCTGGGACGAGCCGCGGCCGTGGACGCTGGAGACCTACCGGCGCCACGACGGCTACGAGGGGCTGCGCAAGGCCCTCGCGATGACCCCCGACGAGGTCATCGCCTACGTGAAGGACTCCGGGCTGCGCGGCCGCGGCGGCGCCGGCTTCCCCACCGGGATGAAGTGGCAGTTCATCCCGCAGGGCGACGGCAAGCCGCACTACCTCGTCGTCAACGCCGACGAGTCCGAGCCCGGCACCTGCAAGGACATCCCGCTCCTCTTCGCCAACCCGCACTCCCTCATCGAGGGCATGGTCATCGCCTGCTACGCGATCCGCTCCGCGCACGCGTTCATCTACCTGCGCGGCGAGGTCGTGCCCGTCCTGCGCCGCCTGCACGAGGCGGTCCGCGAGGCGTACGAGGCCGGCTACCTCGGCAAGGACGTCCTCGGCAGCGGGATGGACCTCGACATCACCGTCCACGCCGGGGCGGGCGCCTACATCTGCGGCGAGGAGACGGCGCTGCTGGACTCCCTCGAAGGCCGCCGCGGCCAGCCCCGGCTCCGGCCGCCCTTCCCCGCCGTCGAAGGCCTCTACGCCTGCCCCACCGTCGTGAACAACGTCGAGTCCATCGCCTCGGTTCCCGCGATCCTGAACCGCGGCAAGGACTGGTTCAAGGCGATGGGCACCGAGAAGTCCCCCGGCTTCACCCTCTACTCGCTGTCCGGGCACGTCGCCGGCCCCGGCCAGTACGAGGCCCCGCTCGGGATCACCCTGCGCCAGCTCCTCGACATGAGCGGCGGGATGCGCCCCGGCCACCGGCTGAAGTTCTGGACCCCCGGCGGCTCCTCCACCCCGATGTTCACCGACGAGCACCTCGACGTCCCGCTCGACTACGAGGGCGTCGGCGCGGCCGGCTCGATGCTCGGCACCAAGGCCCTGCAGTGCTTCGACGAGACGACCTGCGTGGTGCGCGCGGTGACCCGGTGGACCGAGTTCTACGCCCACGAGTCGTGCGGCAAGTGCACCCCCTGCCGGGAGGGCACCTACTGGCTGGTCCAGCTGCTGCGCGACATCGAGGCCGGCAAGGGCGCCATGGAGGACCTCGACAAGCTCCAGGACATCGCCGACAACATCAACGGCAAGTCGTTCTGCGCGCTCGGCGACGGCGCCGCCAGCCCGATCTTCTCCTCGCTGAAGTACTTCCGCGACGAGTACGAGCAGCACGTCACGGGCAAGGGCTGCCCCTTCGACCCCAGGAAGTCGGTCCTCTGGGCCGACACGGAGGTGAACGCATGACCGTCACCACGAATGCCCCCACCGGTGGCGGAGGGGCCG
Organism: Streptomyces globosus; assembly: GCF_003325375.1. Taxonomy (GTDB): domain Bacteria; phylum Actinomycetota; class Actinomycetes; order Streptomycetales; family Streptomycetaceae; genus Streptomyces; species Streptomyces globosus_A. The sequence goes on from NZ_CP030862.1 coordinate 525,652, forward strand.
CCGTGCCCCCGGAGGACCTGGTCTCGCTGACCATCGACGGCGTCGAGCTGTCGGTGCCCAAGGGGACCCTCGTCATCCGCGCCGCCGAGCAGATCGGGGTGGAGATCCCCCGCTTCTGCGACCACCCCCTGCTCGACCCGGTCGGCGCCTGCCGGCAGTGCATCGTCGAGGTGGAGGGCCAGCGCAAGCCGATGGCGTCCTGCACCATCACCTGCACCGACGGGATGGTCGTCCGGACGCAGCTGACCTCCCCCGTCGCGGAGAAGGCCCAGCGCGGGGTGATGGAGCTGCTGCTCATCAACCACCCGCTGGACTGCCCGGTCTGCGACAAGGGCGGCGAGTGCCCGCTGCAGAACCAGGCGATGTCGCACGGCAACGCCGACTCCCGCTTCGAGGGCCGCAAGCGCACCTACGAGAAGCCGGTGCCGATCTCCACGCAGGTCCTCCTCGACCGGGAGCGGTGCGTGCTCTGCGCCCGCTGCACCCGCTTCTCCACGCAGGTCGCCGGCGACCCGATGATCGAGCTGCTCGAACGGGGCGCGCTCCAGCAGGTCGGCACCGGCGAGGGCGACCCCTTCGAGTCGTACTTCTCCGGCAACACCATCCAGATCTGCCCGGTCGGCGCCCTCACCTCGGCCGCGTACCGGTTCCGCTCCCGCCCCTTCGACCTCGTCTCCTCCCCGAGCGTGTGCGAGCACTGCGCGGGCGGCTGCGCGACCCGGACCGACCACCGGCGCGGCAAGGTGATGCGCCGCATGGCCGCCGAGGACCCCGAGGTCAACGAGGAGTGGATCTGCGACAAGGGCCGCTTCGCGTTCCGGTACGCGCAGCGCCCCGACCGGCTGACGACGCCCCTGGTCCGGAACGCCGACGGGGTCCTGGAGCCGGCGAGCTGGCCCGAGGCGCTCGCCGCCGCCGCTGCCGGACTGGCCGCGGCCCGCGGCCGCGCCGGCGTCCTGACCGGCGGGCGGCTGACCGTCGAGGACGCCTACGCGTACGCCAAGTTCGCGAGGGTCGTCCTCGACACCAACGACATCGACTTCCGGGCCCGCGTGCACAGCGCGGAGGAGGCCGACTTCCTGGCCGCGGAGGTCGCGGGCCGCGGCGTCGACCTCGACGGGCAGGGTGTCTCGTACGCCGGGCTGGAGGCGGCGCCGGCGGTGCTGCTCGCCGGCATCGAGGCGGAGGAGGAGGCCCCCGGGGTCTTCCTGCGGCTGCGCAAGGCCTTCCGCAAGCGCCGCCAGCGGACCTTCGCCCTGGCCCCGTTCGCCACGCGCGGCCTGGCCAAGGCGGGCGGCACCCTGCTGGCCGCCGCACCGGGCACCGAGCCGGAGTGGCTGGACGCGCTCGCCTCCCGCACCGGCCTGGAGCAGGGCGGCGAAGCCGCCGCCGAAGCACTGCGCGAGCCCGGCGCGGTCATCGTCGTCGGGGAGCGCCTCGGGGGCGTGCCCGGCGGGCTGACCGCGGCGGTCCGGGCGGCCGCCGCGACCGGGGCCCGGCTGGTGTGGATCCCGCGGCGGGCCGGGGAGCGCGCTGCGATCGAGGCGGGCGCCCTGCCGTCGCTGCTGCCCGGCGGCCGCCCGGCCACCGACCCGCGGGCCCGCGGGGAGGTGGCGGCCGCGTGGGGGCTCCAGGAGCTCCCGCACCGCTACGGCCGCGACACCGGGCAGATCGTCGAGGCCGCCGCCGGCGGCGGGCTGACCGCGCTGCTCGTCGCGGGCGTGGAGGTCGCCGACCTGCCCGACCCCGAGCGGGCGCGGACCGCGCTGCGCGAGGCGTTCACGGTCTCCCTGGAGCTGCGGCCCGGCGAGGTCACCGACCACGCCGACGTGGTCCTGCCGGTCGCGGCCGTCGCCGAGAAGGCCGGCACGTTCGTCAACTGGGAGGGCCGCGTGCGGCCGTTCGAGGCCGCGCTCAAGCCCGACCAGATGACCCGCCCGCTCGCCCCGGCCGACTCCCGCGTCCTGCACATGCTGGCCGACGCCGCCGACCGGCCGCTGGGCCTGCCCGACGTGCACGCCGTACGCCGGGAGATCGACCGGCTCGGCCGGTGGGCCGGCGAGCGCCCCGCGGCGCAGCCCGGCTCCCCGGCGGTGCTGCCCCGGCCCGCGGCCGGCGAGGCGGTCCTCGCCGGGCACCGGCTGCTCCTCGACCTCGGCCGGCTCCAGGAGGGCGACGACGCCCTGGCCGGCACCCGGCACGAGGCGAGCGCCCGGCTCTCCGCGGCGACCGCGGCCGAGACCGGCGTCAAGGACGGCGACCTCCTCGCGGTGACCGGCCCGTCCGGCACGGTCGAACTCCCGCTGCGGATCACCGAGATGCCCGACCGGGTGGTCTGGCTCCCGCTGAACTCCACCGGCTCCGGCGTCCGCGCGGACAGCGGCGCCCTGCCCGGCACCCTCGTACGGATCGGCCCGGCGACCCCGGCCGGCGCAGGCGGCACCACTGCGGAGGTGGGAGCGTGAACGCGGTAGTGCTCGCTGCCGAGGACCTGTCCCTGTTCGGCACGGACCCCTGGTGGCTGGTCCTCGTCAAGGCGGTGTTCTGCTTCGCCTTCCTGATGGTGACCGTCCTGTTCTCCATCGTGTGGGAGCGCAAGGTCGTCGCCTGGATGCAGCTGCGCATCGGCCCGAACCGGCACGGCCCCTGGGGCATGCTCCAGTCGCTCGCCGACGGCGTGAAGCTGATGCTGAAGGAGGACATCGTCGTCAAGCGCGCCGACAAGGTCGTCTACGTGCTGGCGCCGATCGTCGCGGCGATCCCCGCGTTCATGGCGATCGCGGTGATCCCGTTCGGGCCCGCCGGCAACGAGGTGTCGATCTTCGGGCAGCGCACCACGATGCAGCTGACCGACCTGCCGATCGCGATGCTGTACATCCTGGCGGTCGCCTCCGTCGGCATCTACGGCATCGTGCTCGCCGGCTGGTCCTCGGGCTCGACGTACCCGCTCCTCGGCGGCCTGCGCTCCTGCGCCCAGATGATCAGCTACGAGATCGCGATGGGCGCGGCGTTCGCCTCGGTGTTCCTCTACTCGGGGTCGATGTCGACCTCGGCGATCGTGGAGGCGCAGGCAGACCGCTGGTTCATCGTGCTGCTGCCGGTGTCGTTCATCATCTACGTGGTGACGATGGTCGGCGAGACCAACCGGGCGCCGTTCGACATGCCGGAGTCCGAGGGCGACCTCGTCGGCGGCTTCAACACCGAGTACTCGTCCATCAAGTTCGCGATGTTCATGCTGGCCGAGTACGTCAACATGGTCACCGTCTCGGCCGTCTCGGTCACCCTGTTCCTGGGCGGCTGGCGGGCCCCGGCGCCGATCTCCACGTACTGGGAGGGCGCCAACCACGGCTGGTGGCCGCTGCTGTGGTTCGTGCTCAAGGTGCAGCTGCTGCTGTTCTTCTTCATCTGGCTGCGCGGCACCCTGCCCCGCGTCCGCTACGACCAGCTGATGAAGCTCGGCTGGAAGGTCCTCATCCCGGTCTCGCTGCTGTGGCTGATGCTCGTGGCGACCGTGCGGGCGCTGCGGAACGAGGCGTACGACTTCTCCCAGATCGTCCTCTACGTCGGCGGCGCGGTCGTCGCGGTCCTGCTGCTGTCCTTCCTCGCGGACTTCTTCCGCGACCGGCGGGAGAAGGCCGCCCAGGCCGCGGAGGCGGCCGCCCCCGGGGCCGAGCCGTTCGACCCGCTCGCGGGCGGGTTCCCCGTACCGCCCAAGCCCGGCCAGCACCTGGCCCCCGTACCGCGCCGGCGGCCCCGCCGGGAGCGGGAGCTCATCGCCAGCGGCGGGGCGAACAACGACAGCGACCGAGAGGAGGGTGCGGAGAATGCCTGACGAACAGTGGCAGAACCCGGTGGCCGGCTTCGGCGTGACCTTCAAGGCCATGTTCAAGAAGCGCCTCACCGAGCAGTACCCCGAGCAGCAGAAGACGACCGCACCGCGTTTCCACGGACGGCACCAGCTCAACCGGCACCCGGACGGCCTGGAGAAGTGCATCGGGTGCGAGCTGTGCGCGTGGGCCTGCCCCGCGGACGCCATCTACGTGGAGGGCGCGGACAACACGGAGGAGGAGCGCTACTCCCCGGGCGAGCGCTACGGCCGCGTCTACCAGATCAACTACGCCCGCTGCATCCTGTGCGGGCTGTGCATCGAGGCGTGCCCGACGCGGGCGCTGACGATGACGAACGAGTTCGAACTGGCCGACGCCAGCCGCGAGTCGCTCATCTACACCAAGGAGGAGCTGCTCGCCGGGCTGACCGAGGGCATGGTCGAGGCGCCCCACGCCATGTACCCGGGCACGGACGAGCAGGACTACTACCGCGGCCAGGTGACGGGGGCGGCCCCCGGGACCGAGCGGCAGCAGGCCGCGTCCAAGGGCGAGGCCCCGCAGGACCGGGGCGCCGCCGAGGGGGTGGGGGCATGAGCGCGGTCGCCGCCGCGGCAACGGCCACCTCCACGGGCGAGGCGGTCCAGTTCTGGATCCTCGGCACGGTCGCCGTGATCGGCGCGCTGGCGACGATCCTGATGAAGAAGGCCGTGCACAGCGCGCTGAGCCTCGCCGGGACGATGATCATCCTGGCGGTGTTCTACCTCGCGAACGGGGCGTACTTCCTGGGCGTGGTCCAGGTGATCGTCTACACCGGCGCGATCATGATGCTGTTCCTCTTCGTGGTCATGCTGGTCGGCGTCACCGCCGCCGACTCCCTGAAGGAGACCATCAAGGGCCAGCGCTGGCTCGCCGTCCTGTGCGGACTGGGCTTCGGCATCCTGCTCATCGCGGGCATCGGCCACGCCTCCCTGCAGCACTTCAACGGACTGGGCCGGGCCAACTCGGCCGGGCACGTGGAGGGCCTCGCCCAGCTGATCTTCACCCGGTACGTCTTCGCCTTCGAGCTGACCGGCGCGCTGCTGATCACCGCCGCCGTCGGCGCGATGGTGCTCACGCACCGCGAGCGCACCGAGCGGGCCGCGACGCAGCGCGAGCTGTCCGAGCGGCGCATCCGCGAGGGCGTCCAGCTCCCGCCGCTCCCCGCGCCCGGCGTGTACGCCCGGCACAACGCGGTCGACGTGCCGGGCCTGCTGCCGGACGGCACCCCCTCGGAGCTGACCGTCAGCAAGACGCTCCGCGCCCGCGGCCAGGTCCGCGACGTCTCCGGCGAGGCCCTCGCCGACCTCAGGGCGCTGGAGCGGCGCTCGGCGGAGCGGCTCGGCCGTGAGGAGGCCCCGCAGTGAACCCGGTCAACTACCTCTACCTCGCGGCCCTGCTGTTCACCATCGGCGCCGCGGGCGTGCTGATCCGGCGCAACACGATCGTGCTGTTCATGTGCGTGGAGCTGATGCTCAACGCCTGCAACCTCGCGCTCGTCGCGTTCTCCCGGATGCACGGCAACCTCGACGGCCAGATCATCGCGTTCTTCACGATGGTCGTCGCCGCCGCCGAGGTCGTGGTGGGCCTCGCGATCATCGTGTCGCTGTTCCGTACCCGCCACTCGGCCTCGGTCGACGACGCCAGCCTGATGAAGCTGTAAGGGGCGTACACAGTGGAGAATCTGATTGCGCTGCTCGTGGCGGCGCCCCTGCTCGGAGCGGCGGTGCTGCTGTGCGGCGGCCGGCGCCTCGACAGGGCCGGGCACTGGCTCGGCACCCTGCTCGCGGCCGCCTCGTTCGGCATCGGCGCCGTCCTGTTCGCCGACATGCTGGGCCGCGGCGCCGACGACCGGACCATGCGGCAGTACCTGTACAGCTGGATCCCGGTGGAGGGCTTCCAGGCGGACATCGCCTTCCGGCTGGACCAGCTGTCGATGACGTTCGTCCTGCTCATCAGCGGGGTCGGCACGCTGATCCACGTGTACTCGATCGGGTACATGGAGCACGACGAGCGCCGCCGCCGCTTCTTCGGCTACCTCAACCTCTTCCTCGCGGCGATGCTGCTGCTGGTCCTCGCCGACAACTACCTGCTCCTGTACGTCGGCTGGGAGGGCGTCGGCCTCGCCTCGTACCTGCTCATCGGCTTCTGGCAGCACAAGCCCAGCGCGGCGACCGCCGCGAAGAAGGCCTTCCTGGTCAACAGGGTCGGCGACATGGGCCTCTCCATCGCGATCATGCTGATGTTCACCACGTTCGGCACGTTCGCGTTCGGGCCGGTGCTGGCCTCGGCCGGCGAGACCTCCGAGGGCATGCTGACCGCGATCGGGCTGATGCTGCTGCTCGCCGCGTGCGGCAAGTCCGCGCAGGTGCCGCTGCAGTCCTGGCTCGGGGACGCGATGGAGGGCCCGACGCCCGTCTCGGCCCTCATCCACGCGGCGACGATGGTCACCGCCGGCGTCTACCTGATCGTCCGCTCCGGCGCGATCTTCAACGGGGCGCCCGACGCGCAGCTCGTCACGGCGATCGTCGGAGCGGTCACGCTGATCTTCGGTGCCGTCGTCGGTTGCGCGAAGGACGACATCAAGAAGGCGCTGGCCGGGTCGACGATGTCGCAGATCGGCTACATGGTCCTCGCGGCCGGCCTCGGACCGATCGGCTACGTCTTCGCGATCATGCACCTGGTGACGCACGGCTTCTTCAAGGCCGGCCTCTTCCTCGGCGCCGGCTCCGTCATGCACGGCATGAACGACGAGGTCGACATGCGCAAGTACGGCGGCCTGCGCCGCTACATGCCGGTCACCTTCGTCACGTTCGGGCTCGGCTACCTCGCCATCATCGGCTTCCCCGGCCTGTCCGGCTTCTTCTCCAAGGACCGGATCATCGAGGCGGCCTTCGCCAAGGGCGGCACCGAGGGCTGGATCCTCGGCTCGGTCGCCCTGCTCGGCGCGGCCATCACCGCGTTCTACATGACCCGGGTCATGCTGATGACCTTCTTCGGCGAGAAGCGCTGGCAGCCGGCACCCGACGCGGACGCCGCCGCCGACGTGGAGCCGTCCGCCGGGCACCGCCCCGGCGAGATGCCGCACCCGCACGAGTCCCCGAAGTCCATGACCGTCCCGATGATCGTGCTGGCCTTCGGGTCCGTCTTCGCCGGCGGGTTCTTCGCCGTCGGCGACCGGTTCCTGAACTGGCTGGAGCCCGTCACCGGGTACGAGCACGGGCATCCGCCGGTCAGCGCCCTCACGGTCACCCTGGCCACCATGGCGGTACTCGTCGTCGGCGTCGCGATCGCCTGGGCGATGTACGGCCGCCGGCCGGTCCCCGCGACCGCGCCGCGCGGCAGCCTGCTCACCCGGGCCGCCCGCCGCGACCTGCTCCAGGACGACTTCAACCACGTCGTGCTGGTGCGCGGCGGGGAGCACCTGACCCGCTCCCTCGTGTACGTCGACCACAGCCTGGTCGACGGCGTGGTCAACGGGACGGCGGCGTCGGTCGGCGGCCTGTCGGGCCGGCTCCGCAAGCTGCAGAACGGCTACGCCCGCAGCTACGCGGTCTCGATGTTCGGAGGGACGGCGATCCTCATCGCCGCGACCCTGCTGATGAGGGCGGTGTGAGATGGATTTCCCGCTTCTGACGGTGACGGCCGCGGTGCCCGCGGCCGGCGCGGTCCTCACGGCGGCCGTCCCGGCCGCCCGCCGGACCGCCGCCAAGTGGCTGGCGCTGCTGTTCTCGCTGGCCACGCTCGCCCTGGCGGGGCTCGTCGCGGCCCGCTTCGACCCGGGCGGCGAGCGCTACCAGCTCACCGAGTCCCACGCGTGGATCCCCGCCTTCGGGGTCCGCTACGAGCTGGGCGTCGACGGCATCGGCGTCGCACTGATCGGGCTGACCGCCCTGCTGGTGCCCTTCGTCATCGCCGCCGGCTGGAAGGACGCCGACCCGCTGGAGACCCGGTCGCCGCGGTGGCGGCCCACGCAGGGCTTCTTCGCCCTGATCCTGCTGGTCGAGGCGATGGTGATCATCTCGTTCGAGGCCACCGACGTCTTCCTCTTCTACATCTTCTTCGAAGCCATGCTCATCCCGATGTACTTCCTCATCGGCGGCTTCGGGGACCGGGCGCACGCCGGGACCGACGAGAACGCCGCCGCGCAGCGCTCGTACGCGGCGGTCAAGTTCCTCCTCTACAACCTGGCCGGCGGTCTGATCATGCTTGCCGCGGTGATCGGCCTGTACGTGGTGGCGGGGAACTTCTCGCTCCAGGAGATCACCGCCGCCCGCGCCGCGGGCACCCTGGACATCGCGACCAACACCGAGCGGCTGCTGTTCCTCGGCTTCTTCTTCGCGTTCGCGGTCAAGGCGCCGCTGTGGCCGCTGCACACCTGGCTGCCGAACGCGATGGGCGAGGCCACCGCGCCGGTCGCCGTGCTGATCACCGCGGTCGTCGACAAGGTCGGCACCTTCGCGATGCTCCGCTTCTGCCTCGGCCTGTTCCCCGAGGCGAGCAAGTGGGCCACCCCGGTGGTCCTCGCCCTGGCGCTGGTCAGCATCGTCTACGGCGCGCTCCTCGCGGTCGGGCAGCGGGACATCAAGCGGCTGATCGCGTACGCGTCGATCTCGCACTTCGGCTTCATCATCCTGGGCATCTTCGCGATGACCTCCCAGGGGCAGTCGGGCGCGACGCTGTACATGGTCAACCACGGGCTGTCGACGGCGGCGCTGATGCTGGTCGCCGGGTTCCTGATCTCCCGGCGCGGCTCGCGGCTCATCGCCGACTACGGCGGGGTGCAGAAGGTGGCGCCGGTCCTGGCGGGCACGTTCCTGATCGGCGGGCTGGCGACGCTGTCGCTGCCCGGGCTCGCGCCGTTCGTCAGCGAGTTCCTCGTCCTGGTCGGCACGTTCTCCCGGTACCCGGTCGCCGGCATCGTCGCCACCTTCGGCATCGTCCTCGCGGCGCTGTACACGCTGGTGCTGTACCAGCGGACGATGACCGGGCCGGTGAAGGAGGAGGTCCGCCGGATGCCCGACCTGCGGCCGCGCGAACTCCTCGTGGTCGCCCCGCTGATCGCCCTGCTGATCGGGCTGGGCGTGTACCCGAAGCCGCTGACCGAGATCGTCAACCCGGCGGTGGAGCACACCATGTCCGACGTGAAGCAGAAGGACCCGAAGCCCGAGGTGGCGGTCGGGGCCGAGAACGGGGAGGCGGGCCAGTGAGCACCGCAACTGCTGCCCACAGCCTGTGGGCGCTCGCCGCGCAGGCGCCGGCGGACCGGATCCCGGCCCCGCACATCGAGTACGCGCAGCTGTCGCCCATTCTGATCGCGGTGGGCGCGGCGATCCTCGGCATCCTCGTCGAGGCGTTCGTGCCGCGCCGCGGCCGCTACCCGGTCCAGGTGTTCCTCGCCGTCGCCGCGCTCGCCTCCGCGTTCGCGGCGGTCGTCGGGCTCGCCGTCAGCGGGCATGCGGGGGAGAAGGCGCAGATCGCGGCGATGGGGGCCGTCGCCGTGGACGGGCCGGCCCTCTTCCTCCAGGGGACGATCCTGCTGGCGTCGCTCGTCGCGGTGTTCACCTTCGCCGAGCGGCGCCTGGACCCGGCCGCGCACGGCAGCCGGGTGGACTCCTTCGCCGCGCAGGCGGCGTCCGTACCGGGCAGCGAGGGCGAGAAGGCCGCCGTGAAGGCGGGGTTCACCACCACCGAGGTGTTCCCGCTGGCGATGTTCGCCGTGGCCGGCATGCTGATCTTCCCCGCGGCCAACGACCTGCTGACGCTGTTCGTGGCCCTGGAGGTGTTCTCGCTGCCGCTGTACCTGCTCTGCGCCGTGGCCCGCCGCCACCGGCTGATGTCGCAGGAGGCCGCGGTGAAGTACTTCCTGCTGGGCGCCTTCTCGTCGGCGTTCCTCCTCTTCGGCATCGCCCTGCTCTACGGCTACGCGGGCTCCGTCTCGTACGCGGCCATCGCGGACGTGGTCGACGGCACCACGGCCCACATGGACCCGGCGCTCGCCGACACCATGGGCAACGACGCGCTGCTGCTGATCGGCGGGGCGCTGGTGCTGACGGGGCTGCTGTTCAAGGTGGGCGCCGTGCCCTTCCACATGTGGACCCCGGATGTCTACCAGGGCGCCCCGACTCCGGTGACCGGCTTCATGGCCGCGGCGACGAAGGTGGCCGCGTTCGGCGCGCTGCTGCGCCTGCTGTACGTGGTGCTGCCGGGTCTGCGGTGGGACTGGCGGCCGGTGATGTGGGGCGTGGCGATCGTGACGATGCTGGCGGGCGCGGTGATCGCGGTGACGCAGACCGACGTCAAGCGGCTGCTGGCGTACTCGTCGATCGCGCACGCCGGTTTCATCCTGGCCGGTGTCATCGCGACGTCGGCGGAGGGCGTCCAGTCGGTGCTCTTCTACCTGGGCGCGTACGCGTTCGTCACGATCGGCGCGTTCGCGGTGGTCACGCTGGTCCGGGACGCGGGCGGCGAGGCGACCCACCTGTCGAAGTGGGCCGGGCTGGGGCGGCGTTCGCCGCTGACGGCGGCGGTCTTCGCGGTGTTCCTGCTGGCCTTCGCGGGCATTCCGCTGACCTCCGGGTTCTCCGGGAAGTTCGCGGTGTTCAAGGCGGCGGCGGAGGGCGGCGCGGGAGCGCTGGTCGTCGTCGGCGTCATCTCGTCCGCGATCGCCGCGTTCTTCTACATCCGGGTGATCGTCCTGATGTTCTTCAGCGAGCCGAAGGCGGACGGGCCGACCGTGGCCGTGCCGTCGCCGCTGACGATGACGACGATCGCGGTCGGCGTGGCGGTCACGCTCGTACTGGGCCTGGCGCCGCAGTACTTCCTGGACCTGGCGGGTCAGGCGAGCACGTTCGTGCGCTGACCGGTTGTCGGGTGGATGCGCCGGGGCCCGGCTCCCTTCGGGGGAGCCGGGCCCCGGCGCGTTTCAGCTGCGGTGGTGCGAGGTGATCTCGGTGAGGTCGGCGATGACGGGGAAGGGAACGGACACCTCGAGGCGGCCGTGGAAGATGCCGGTGCCGGTGTAGACGCCCGTGGCCGGCTCCCGTTCGAAGACGTAGGCCATGGCCAGGCCGCCCCGGTTCTCGACCCGCCAGAAGTGCGGGATCCCGGCGCGGGCGTATGTGACGGGCTTCGTCTCGCGGTCGCGGGTGACCCCTCCGGGGGAGACCACTTCGACGGCGAGCAGGACCGACTCGGCGGGGAGACGGGTCTGGTCCAGGTCCTCCACCTCCCCGCCGGCCACCACGATCACGTCCGGTTCGGGGCGGTTCCAGCGGTCGATGTCGATGGTGAACTCGCGGAGGACGTCGAAGCCGTCCGGGGCCGCGGCGCTCAACTGCTGTTCGAGGAAGCTCACTGCGAGCATGTGGAAGAGGTTCTGCCGGGTCGGGAAGACCAGGCTGCCGTCGATCAGCTCCGTGTGCGGAGGCAGGTCCGGAAGCGTGTCGAGGTCGTCCGCGCACCAGCCGCCGTCAGGAGGGCGCGGCCAGGGGTGTTCCGGTTCCGTCGGTGCTTCCACGGCCGGAGTCTGTAGCCCGGGGGCGGACCGCTGCCGGGGAATCCGCGGGGATCCGCCCGCACGGGTGGCCGGGGTGCGGCGTGTTGACCGTGCCGGGGTCATCGGCGGACGGCATATGTGCCTGCCGTCCGGCGGGGCGGGACGCCGCCCCGCCGGACGGGGACGGTCAGCGGGAGGGGGTGATGCGGCCCGTGACCTCGCCCAGGCCCACGCGGGTGCCCGCGGGGCCCGGGGCCCAGGCCGTGAGGGTGACCGTGTCGCCGTCCTCCAGGAACGTCCGCTTGCCCTCGGCGAGCTCGATGGCGTCGCGGCCGTTCCACGTCAGCTCCAGCAGGGAGCCGCGCTGGGCGACCTCGGGGCCGCTGACGGTGCCGGAGCCGTACACGTCGCCGGTGCGCAGGGAGGCGCCGTTCACCGTCATGTGGGCCAGCTGCTGGGCGGCGGTCCAGTACATCGTCGCGAACGGCGGGTGCGCGACCTCCTGCCCGTTGACGGAGACGGTGATGTGCAGGTCGAAGCCGCCGGGCCGGTCGGCGTCGGCGTCGTCGAGGTAGGGCAGCAGCGGGAAGTCGCGGGCCGGCGGTGCGGTGCGGGCCGCGTCGAGGGCCTCCAGCGGGGTCACCCACGCCGAGACGGAGGTGGCGAAGGACTTGCCCAGGAAGGGGCCCAGCGGGACGTACTCCCAGGCCTGGATGTCGCGCGCGGACCAGTCGTTGAGGAGGAAGAGGCCGAAGACGTGGTCCTCGAAGTCGCCCAGCGCGACGGGGCTGCCCGGCTCGGAGGGGGTGCCGACCAGGAAGCCGACCTCGGCCTCGATGTCGAGCTTGACGGACGGGCCGAAGACCGGCGCCGGGTCGGAGGGGGCCTTGCGCTGCCCGGAGGGGCGGACGACGTCCGTGCCGGAGACCACGATGGTGCCGGAGCGGCCGTGGTAGCCGATCGGCAGGTGCTTCCAGTTGGGGGTCAGCGGTTCGCCGTCGGGGCGGAACATGCGGCCCACGTTGGTGGCGTGGTGCTCGCTGGCGTAGAAGTCGACGTAGTCGGCGACCTCGTAGGGCAGGTGCAGGGTGACCGCGTCCAGCGGCAGCAGGTGCGGCTCCACGGCCTCCCGGTGCCCGGGGTCGGTCACCCAGGCCGTCAGGGCGCGGCGCACGTCGCGCCAGGCGGTGCGGCCGGCGGCCAGCAGCGGGTTCAGCGAGGGGTGGCCGAGCAGGCCGGCGTACGGGGAGCCGAGCGCCTCGGCGGCGGCCCCGGCGTCGAGCACGTGCCCGCCGATGCGCACGCCGATCCGGCGGCGGGCGTCGCCGCCGGTGGAGAAGACGCCGTACGGGAGGTTGTGCGGCCCGAACGGGTCGCCCTCGGGGACATCGAGGGGGCTCTGCTGGGGCATGGGGTACTGCCTCGCTTTCGATGCGGCCCGGGGGGTGTCCCGGGGGCTTGTTGACACGTTACGTGGCTGGTGGGGCCTGCGGGAGGCCGGATTCGGGCGCTATTTGTAGGACTTGTCCAACGGGGTCCGTATCCTTGCGCCGTGACTTCCGCCCCGCTTTCGGCCCTCCCCTTCTCTCTGGTCGCCACTGATCTGGACGGGACCCTGCTGCGCGCCGGAGACACCGTCTCCGCCCGCTCGTACACGGCGCTCGCGACGGCGCGCGCTGCGGGCGCGCAGCACATCATCGTCACCGGGCGCCCCGTACCGCAGGTACGCCATGTTCTTGACAGGTTGGGATATACGGGGCTCGCGGTGTGCGGGCAGGGCGCGCAGTTGTACGACACGGCGCGCGGCGTCCTGCTGCACTCCGTCGAAATGGACCGTGAGCTGGCGGAGGTGGCGCTCGGCAAGATCGAGGCCGAGATCGGCGAGGTGTACGCGGCCGTCGACCAGGAGGGGGTCGACGCGGCGATGCTGATAGGGCCCGGCTACCGGATGCCGCACCCGCACCTGCCGACGGTCCGGGTGCGCCGGCGCGCGGACCTGTGGGCGGCGCCGATCACGAAGGTGCTCCTGCAGCACCCGGCGCTCGACGACGACGAGCTGACCCGGCTCGCCCGCGGGGTCGTCGGGCACATGGTCAACGTGACGATGGCGGGGGAGCACACGGTCGAGCTCCAGCCGCCGGGGGTGAGCAAGGCGAGCGGGCTGGCGCTGGCGGCGGAGCTGCTGGGGGTCGGGGGGCCGGGCACGATCGCCTTCGGGGACATGCCGAACGACGTCCCCATGTTCGCGTGGGCCGGGTACGGGGTGGCCATGGCCGACGCCCACCGCGAACTCGTCGCGGTCGCCGACGAGGTGACGCTGTCGAACGAGGAGGACGGCATCGCGGTGGTGCTGGAGCGCCTCTACGGCTGAGCCGCCCGGCGGGCCGTGCGCGGCCTGCGCCGGGGGCGCGGCCTGCCCCCGGCGCCGCCCGGCGCGGGGCCTCAGCCCCCCGTGCGCGGGTGGCTCCGGCGCCAGGTGCGGTGGAAGACGGCCTCCCCGCCCTCCCGGCACAGCAGCTCGTCCTCCGTGTGGAAGGCGTCCGCGTCGCAGGAGGTCTCCGAGCGGGCCTCCACCACGGTGTCCCAGTCGAGGCCGGGCCGGTGCAGCCGGATCCGCCACGTGCAGCGGACACGGGCAGACAGGGCGTCGCCGTCGCGGATCGCGTACTCCTCGTCCGCGTCCTCGGCGTACTCCAGCCCGTCCGGGTGGATCCTGCGCCACTCCGGCCGGGGCGCCGCCTCAAGCCGCCACGTCCCGGCCGCGACGTCCCGGACGACCCGCCGCGGCGGGCGCGGCGGGTCGAGGGTCTCCGGGACGACGGCCCCGAGCGGCGGCGCCTGCTCGGGCGGCGCGAAGCCGACGCCGGCGTCGGTCTGCGGCGACGGGCCGCGGACGGGCAGGACCAGCGCGCTGCCCGCCGGGTCCAGCGTCCAGCCCGCCTCCGACCCGGCCCGCGGCCACAGCCACGGCCAGTACGCGGAGGAGAGGGCGAGCCGGATGCGGTGCCCCGGCGGGAACGCGTATGCGGCGGCGCCCAGGTCGAGGACGACGTCCTCGTACGCCCCCGCCGGCCACGGCACCGCCTTCTCCGGGCCGAGCCGCGCGGACAGGTTCAGCGCGCCGCGGGTGACCAGCGTCGAGGAGCCGTCGGGGGTGACGTCGCACAGCCGTGCCGCGACCTGCCCGTGCGGGACGTCCAGCCGCAGCCGCAGCGCCACCTGCGGCCGGCCCAGCACCTCGACCGGCTGCCCGGCCGCGACGGGGAACTCGAAGCACGCGGACTTCGCGTCCTCCTCCCGCTGGTCGGGCGGCAGGTCGGCGTCGCCGCCGCGCGGGACGAACCGGCCCGCGTCCAGCCCGGTGTGCTGCGGCGAGGCCACCTCCACCGGCTCGCCCCGCAGCGCGTACGTGACCGGTGCGACGGCCGGCGGCGGCCAGGCGGCCTCGCCCGCCCACCTCCCCGGCAGCTCCCCGTACGCGGTGGCCGGCGGGCGGGAGGCGCAGATCCAGGTCCGCAGCAGCGGCTCGTCCATCACCCCGTTGGCCGCGCCCCGCAGCCAGTGGTCCCACCAGCGCAGGGTCTCCTGCAGGAAGCCGATCGCCGGGCCCGGCGGCAGCCCGCGGTCGGGGTAGGCGTGCGGCCAGGGGCCGAGCAGGCCGCGGACCCGGCCGGGCGGCAGGCGGGACACCAGCCGGAGCACGGTGTCCCGGTACGGGTCGTGGAGGCCGCCCACGGCGAGGACGCCCGCCCGGACGGCGGCGGGGTCCTCGCAGAGGCGGCCGTGCGCCCAGTGGGCGTCCCGGGTCTGGTGGGCCAGCCAGGTGCCGGAGGGCGGTTCGAGCGCCTCCAGCCGCGTCAGCCACTGCTCGCGCCAGTCGTCGCCGGCGTACAGGGGGTCCGGGGGCCGGGCGGCCAGCGCGAGCAGCGCCGCCGACCCGGCGTGTCCGTCCGCGGCGACGACCGAGCCGCCCAGGTAGGGCGCGGCGCCGCCGAAGGCGTCGTCCGCCGCGCACACCGCGACCACGGCGCGCAGCGCGTCGGGCGCCAGGGAGGCGATCCGCAGGGCCAGTGCGCCGGCCCAGGACATGCCGAACATCCCCACCGCCCCCGTGCACCACGGCTGCGCCGCCAGCCAGCGCACCACCGCGACCCCGTCGGCGGCCTCCGGGCCGTCGCCGCCCCGGGCGTACGGCGCGTACGGGCCGCCGGGCACGCCGCCGCTGCAGCCGTGGCCGCGGACGTCCACCCGGACCGAGGCGTAGCCGTGGCCGGCGTACCAGGGGTGGCGGCGGGCGTCGCGGGGAGCGGTGCGGTCGGTCAGCCGGTGGGGCGCGTACTCCAGCAGGGCGGGCACCGGCTCCGGGGTCACCGGGCGCCAGATCCGGGCGTACAGGGCGATGCCGTCGGGCATCGGGATCCGGACATCCTCGCGCGCGGTCCCGTACGGGAAGTCGGTGCGGACGCTCATACGGGGGCCTCCGCCGTGCTCCCGGCCGGTGCGGGGCCGGCGTCCGGTCGGCGAGCCGTCCGCCTGCGGCGCGGGCGCGCGGGACCATGGGGGCGGAGGCCGGGCTGTCCGGCCCCTGCGGGCGCCGGCTCCGCGGGCTCCGCCGTGTCGATCACGGGTCTGGGCAAGGCGTGCGCTCCGGTTTCTTTCGGCTTTTTCCGAACATACCGGGGTGGATCGGACAGTGCGGGGACGGCGGCACGACGGGTGCTCTCCGTGATCGAAATCGGACCGGATACGCTGGCTTGAGTGATGGCAGCGACACATCGACAATCCAGGTGATCGTCAGCGTGATCGTCAGCAGACAGGAGTACCCCTCGTGACCGTCGTCGGGCCGTTCGGACTGAGCGTGCGGGACCAGGCTCTTGAGGCCGATGTCCAGGCCGGACTGGCCGCCGTCGAGGCGGGTCTGCTGGAGGCCACCAAGAGCGAAGTCCCCTTCATCACCGAGGCCGCGCAGCACCTGGTCAAGGCCGGCGGCAAGCGGTTCCGGCCGCTGCTGGTCATGCTCGCCGCCCAGTTCGGCGACCCGTACGCGCCCGGGGTCGTCCCCTCCGCGGTGGTCGTCGAGCTCACCCACCTGGCCACGCTCTACCACGACGACGTCATGGACGAGGCGGACGTGCGCCGCGGCGTCCCCAGCGCCAACGCCCGCTGGGGCAACTCGGTCGCCGTCCTCACGGGCGACTTCCTCTTCGCCCGCGCCTCGCACATCCTCGCCGACCTCGGCCCCGAGGCCGTGCGCATCCAGGCCGAGGCCTTCGAGCGCCTCGTGACCGGCCAGATCCTGGAGACGGCCGGCCCGCGCGACGGCCGCGACCCGGTCGCCCACTACCTCGACGTCATCGCCGGCAAGACCGGCTCGCTGATCGCCGTCTCCGGCCGGTTCGGCGCCCTGATGTCCGGCGCCGACGACTCCGTCGTCGACATCCTGACCCAGTACGGCGAGCGCCTCGGCACCGCCTTCCAGCTTGCCGACGACGTCCTCGACATCGCCTCCGACTCGCACGAGTCCGGCAAGACGCCGGGGACCGACCTGCGCGAGGGCATCCCGACCCTGCCCGTGCTGCTGCTGCGGGAGCGGGCCGAGCAGGGCGGCGACCCCGCCGACCTGGACCTCGTACGCCTCCTCGACGGCGACCTCGCCGACGACGCCCGCCATGCCGAGGTCCTCGCACGGCTGCGGGTCCACCCCGCGCTGGAGCAGGCCCGCCGCGACACCGTCCGCTACGCGCAGGAGGCCCGGGCCACGCTGGCCCCCCTGCCGGAGTGCTTCGCGAAGTCGGCCCTGGAGGAACTCTGCGACGCGGTGGTCCACCGCGCGGGCTAGGACCTGTCCGGCGGATCACGGTCGGAGCCATAGGCGGATCGCCGCAACCGTGACGGTGCCGTGGAATACGTAGGCCCTTTTGTCGTAGCGGGTGGCGACGGCGCGGGAGTTCTTGAGCCGGTTGATCGTGCGCTCGACCTCGTTTCGACGCTTGTAGATCTCACTGTCGAAGCCGGTGGGCCGGCCGCCCTTGCTGCCGCGCCGTTTGCGGTTGGCCCGCTGGTCCTTCGGTTCCGGGATGGTGTGCTTGATCTGGCGTCTTCGCAGGTAACGGCGGTTGCGGCGTGAGCTGTATGCCTTGTCGCCACCGACGCGATCCGGCCGGGTGCGCGGATGACCGCCCTGCGGGCGGGGCACCCGGATGCGTTCAAGGACCTCGATCATCTGCGGGGCGTCGCCCCACTGGCCGGGGGTGAGGAGGAAGGCCATCGGCCTGCATCCGCCTTCACCCGCGAGGTGGATCTTGCAGGTCAGGCCGCCCCGGGACCGTCCGAGTCCTTCGTCGGGGCGGTGGTGCCGGGGCGTTGTCCTTTTTTCGGGACGCGTGGCTTCTTCTTGCGGGCCCCTGCCGCGTGCTGATGGGCCCGGCAGGACGTCGAGTCGACGCTGACCATGCTCCAGTCGATCCGTCCCGCGAGGTCGGCGTCGGCCTGGACGGCACGCAGGATCTGGTCCCACGTGCCGTCCGCCGACCAGCGCCGGTGCCGTTCATAGACGGTCTTCCAGCTGCCGAAACGCTCGGGAAGATCCCGCCACGGTATGCCCGTTCGGACCCGGAACAAGATCCCGTTGATCACCCTGCGGTGATCGCTCCACCGACCGCCACGCCGCCCCAACGCCGGCAAGTGCGGCTCCAGCCGAACCCACTCGGCATTCGTCAGATCACCCCGCCCCATGCCGGGAACAACGAGACAGCAATCCGACAGTCACATGATCCGCCGGACAGTCCCTAGTACGGCAGGACCGTTGCCGTGCCAGGGCCTACCCTGGGCGCGGTACGCGTCCGTAACCCGCCCGGGTGGAGGAGGCCTGATGGGGCCCGACGTCTGTCTCCGCATCTCCCAGGAGGCCCGTGACCGGCTCGCCGCAGCGGCGGCGGAGGAGGGCCTGTCACTGCGCGCCTACCTGGTCCGGCTCGCCGGAACCCTGCCCGCCCCGCAGGAGCGGGCCGGGCAAGCCGGGCAGGCGCGGGCCGCGCTGAAGGAGTGGAGCGGCCACGCTCCGACCCCTGCCGAGGTGCAGGACCTCGACAGCGAGTTGGACCGGCGGCTGGCCCGGGCGATCGCCCGGTGAGCGGCGCCGTGCGCACGGCCCCGGACGGCGCGCGGTCCGATGCCTGATCCGGCGCCCTGACAGGGGCGGCCCCCCGGCCGCACCGGGCGGTCCGGGGAGCCGTCGGGGCGTCAGCTGCAGGGCGGGATCGCGGAGTCGGCCTGGGCGTGGCGGGCGGGGATCCAGCCGCGGCCGTCGGCCAGGCGGTACCAGACCGGGTTGCCCTCGACGTCCTCGCCGTTCGTCTGGCAGATCACCGACGTGTGGGAGTGCGCCTTGAGCGTGCCGGTGGGTTCCTGGTCGCTGCCCGGGCCGCTGTGGATCTTCACCGGCTTCTTGGACGCGATCTTCACCTTGTGGCGCTCGACGTGCGAGCAGTCGTCCTTGCAGGGGCAGGCCACCAGGGTGACCCGGTTGCTCGTCGTGGTCACCGTCGTGCCGTCGGGGCCCCGGCCGGTGGCGGTCGCCGTGTTCTTGATGCGGCCGGCCTTCACGTCGGCCTCGGTCGTCGTGTAGGTGGCGGTGCAGGTCATGGACGCGCCCGGGGCCAGGGTGGTGGCGGGACAGGTGACCGGCGGGGTGCCGGGGCCGTCGTCGGTGAGGTGGATGTCGCTGACCGGTACGGTGCCCGTGTTCGTCACCTCGAAGGTGTAGTGCAGGACCTCGCCGGCCTTCGTGAAGGCGCTCTCCTCGACGTCCTTGCGGATCCGCAGCCTCGGCTCGGCGGACGTGACGGGCACGGTGACCGTGCACCTGCCCGCCGCGGTGCAGGTGCCGCCCTGGGCGGTGGGGGTGACGGTGTTGCGGAGGCTGTGGTCGCCGGCGGTCGGCGAGTCGACCCGGACCTGGTAGGTCACGGTGGCCGTGGCCTGCGCGGGCAGCAGCCCGCTCCAGGCCAGCGTCCGGCCGTCCAGCTCGGCCGTCCCCGTCGACGCGTTCACCGAGCCCGGTACCACGGCGCCGTCGTCGAGGATGCCGGACAGGTCGTCGCTGAAGGCGGCGTTGGCCAGGACCTCGCCGGTGTTGGTCACCGTGACGGTGTAGGTGACGGTGTCGCCCGGGTCCACGGGCCCGGCGGTCGACGCGGTCTTCTCCACCGTGTACGCGGGCTCGGGGCACTGCCCGGCGTCCTGGAGCGCGGTGGCCCCGAAGAAGGGGCTGCCGGTCGCCTCGACGACGGTGACCGGCAGCGGCTCCGCCGACTCCGCCGTCGGCAGGCTGGTGAGCCGGTAGATGTCCCCCGCCGAGCCGAAGGCGTACACGCTGCCGCCGGACAGTGCGCCCCCGAACATCTGGGGGATCGTCCCGATCTGGGTCACGGTGTTGTCGGGATGGATGCGGAACACCGCGGACGGGGCGCTGGTCTGGCCCGCGGGGGAGGCGAAGGCCAGGATGTCGCCGTCGGCCAGGGTCAGGAAGTCGCCCGCGGAGACGAATCCGGCGGGGAACGCGTACGGCGCCGCGCTGCTCGCGCCGGTGGCCGGATCGATGAGGAAGATCCGGCCGGTCCCGAACGAGCCGGCGATCAGCATGCCGTCCGCCCGCGCCGTCAGGCCGTTGACCGCGGACGAGCCCTGCGCGCTCAGGTCCGCGATCGGACCGGTGACCGGGACGCTCGCGGTCTCCGCCCCGGTCACCGGGTCGAGGGTGTAGAGCGTCGTCGATCCCCTGCCGGGGAAGTCGACCCCGTACAGCCTCGTCCCGTCCGCGCTGAAGGCGATGTCGCCGTAGTCGCGGACCGCCGGGGCGGAGGAGAGGACGCCGCCCTCCGTGTCGTACTGGATGAGCCGGCGGGCGGTGCCGCCGGTGTTCGCCCACAGCGGGCTGGGGGGACAGTCCGCGAGCGCCGCCCGTGGACCGGCGGCCGAGGTGCCCGCCACCGCATGCCGCGCCTGGGTCGGCTGGGCGGCGGCGGCCTGAGAGCCCAGCAGCGCTCCGGTGCCCGTCAACCCCAGGACCAGAGCGACGGCCGCGGCCGTCAGCCGGTGCCGCGAGGCACCTCGTGGGAGCAGGGTCATCAGTCCTCCACTTCTCGCTGCGGCGCCGCGTTGGCGCCCGCGCCGGGCCCGCCGTCCGCCGGTGGGCCGGTGGAGATTTACTCACGCCGTAAGCCGCGAAGGGGACATATGACACATAAAAGGATCATCAGCACCCACGTGGAGTACCGGGGCCCCCGTCCCCTACGGGTGGGGGAGGGGGAGGCCGCGCCGTGTCATCCCCTGGGCGTACGCGCAGTTGAGTCCGAGGGGTGACGCCCCGGACCCCGCCCGTTTGGTCCCATGGAGACACCCCACCGGAAGCGACGAAGAGCCCCCGTAGACGAAGAGGCAGGGCAGACATGGCAACGAACGACAAGACCCGCAAGGCCGCCCGGTACGCCGTACCGGTCGCGGTGGCGGGTGTGGCCGCCGCGACCGTGGCGATGGTCCCGGCCTTCGCCAACGCCGGCAGCCCCGAGCTGCCGAAGGTGACGGCCCAGCAGCTGATCGAGAAGATCGCCGCGTCGGACGTGCAGCAGTTCTCCGGCAGCGCGAAGATCACCACGGACCTGGGGCTGCCGTCCTTCGCGAGCGGCCTGCTCGGCGGCGGGGGCGTCGCCGGCGGCTCGGCCGACCCGCAGGAGAAGCTCGCGCAGCTGGCGAACGGCACGCACACGCTGCGCGTCGCGGCCGACGGCCCCGACCGCCAGAAGCTGACGTTCGTCGACGGCAAGGACGAGTACAGCCTGATCCACAACGGCGCCGAGGTCTGGGCCTACGACAGCAAGGCCAACGAGGTCTGGCACGAGAAGGACGCCGGGGCGGCCGGCGGGGACCGCCACAAGACGGCCGACCGGGCCGGCGCCTCCCCGCAGCAGGTGGCCAAGGAGGTGCTGGAGGCCGCCGGCCCGACCACCGAGGTCAGCGTCGGCGAGACCGCGCAGGTCGCCGGCCGCGACGCCTACCAGCTGGTCCTCAAGCCCAAGCACGGCGGCTCGACCCTCTCCTCCGCCAAGATCGCGGTCGACGCGCAGAACGGCGTGCCGCTGCGCGTCCAGGTGCTCTCGGTGGAGGGCGGCAAGCCGATCCTGGACGCCGGCTTCACGAAGGTCGACTTCGCCAGGCCCGCCGCGGACACCTTCGCCTTCACCGCCCCCAAGGGCGCCAAGGTCACCGAGAGCGCGCCCGGCGGCCGCGGGCCGGGCCACGAGAAGGAGTTCAAGGGCCTGGAGGCCTTCCCCGGCCTGGAGGCCGTCACCGGCGGCGCCGGCGCCGCCGGCCCCTCGAAGGTCATAGGCGAGGGCTGGTCGGCGATCGCCCGGATCGACACCGGTGCGGGCCGGGGCCTGAAGGACATCGAGAACGACAAGAACGCGCCGAAGGAGGCCAAGCAGTTCCTGGACTCCCTGGGCGACAAGGTGAAGGGCTCCTTCGGTGAGGGCCGCGTCTTCTCCACCCGGGTGGTCAACGCCCTGATCACCGACGACGGCCGCGTCTACGCCGGCGCCGTCACCAAGGACGCCCTGCTGAAGGCGGCGAACGCCGACAGGTGACCGGCCGCGGCGGCCGTACGGGCCGCGCGGCGCACACCGGGGGTGGGCGGGGACTGTGTCCCCGCCCACCCCCGGCCCGTTCCGGCCCCGCGTACAGCGGGGCCGCTGTACCGTGTCAGGCATGTCGAGACACGTCACCATCCGCCTGGACGAGGAGTTCCACGACCGCCTCAAGGCGCGAGCGGCGGCCATGGGGACGACGGTCACCGCGCTGATCACCGAGGTCACGGAGCGGGAACTCGACGAGGACCGGAGCAACTTCCTCTCCGGGATAGAGGAGTTCGCCGTCCACTGGGGCTACTTCCAGGAGCGGTTCGGCAATTGAAGATCACCATGGAGTGGGCCTGGACCGCTCTGGCCCACCATCTGCCGTCGGATCCCGCCGTGTGGGATCCCTCAGGGGTGGCCGCCGCCGTCGCCCGCCACCGGAACGACCTCGTCCTGGTGCCCGAACAGCCCGCCCCGGACACCGCGTGGCGGGCCGCCGCGTTCCTGCACACCCTCGCGGTGTGCCCGGCGCTCGAATCGCCGATGAACGAGTTCTACGCGGCCGCCGCCACCCGCTCCTACCTGCGCGTCGCCGGGGCGAAGCAGCTGCCCTCGCCCGAGGAGCTCGGCGACCTCGTGGAGGCGGCGAAGCTGGGCCGGGCCGACGTCGGGGCCGTGGCCGAGGAGCTGCGCGCCCTGATCAGGGAACCGCTCGACGCCTCCCCGGGGCTGCGCGGCGGGGAGGCGTAGAGCGCGGAGACACCGTCAGAAGGTGATCTTCCAGCTGTTGACGTAGCCGACGTCCTGGGCGGCGGCGTCCCGGACCCGGAGGTTCCACACGCCGTTGGCCGTCTCGGAGGAGGCGTTGACCGTGTAGGACCCGACGATGTTGTCGGCGCTGCCGCCGCTGCGGTTGTGCAGGTTGTAGACGCTGCCGTCCGGGGCGACCAGGTCGACGACGAGGTCCCCGCGGTAGGTGTGGACGATGTTGACGTCCACCTTGGTGGTGGCCGGCGCGTTGCCCGCGACCCCCGAGACCGTGATCGGCGAGCTCACCGCGGAGCCCGGGTAGTCCGGGATGCTCACGTCGGCGGTGTTCTCGAACGACGGGCCCGGCGGAACCGGGGTGGAGGCGCCCAGGTGCCAGATCGCGTAGGCGATGGCGTCGCTGTTGCGGTCCAGGGCGGTGTCGTTGATGGCCGAGGTGGTGTCGCAGGAGGAGTGGTAGCAGCGGTCGAAGGCCTGGCCGGCGGTGCCGCCCCACTTCTGCGCCTGCGCCGAGGTCTTGGTGCGGCTGGCGCCGGTGAACAGGCCGCCGACGGGGATGCCGACGTTCTTGAAGGAGGCGTGGTCGGAGCGCCCGTCGCCCTCGGTCTCGATCTCCGTCGGGATGCCGATGCCGGAGAAGTAGTTCTTGAAGGTCTGCTCGATCGCCGGGTCGTCGTCGTAGACGAAGTAGCCCGCGTTCGAGGAGCCGATCATGTCGAAGTTCAGGTAGCCGGAGAGCTTCGCGCGCTCGGCGGACGGCAGGTTGTTGACGTAGTACTTCGACCCGACCAGGCCGAGCTCCTCCGCGCCCCACCAGCCGAACCGCAGGTGCTTGGTGGGCTGCAGCTGGGCGCGCGAGACGGCCAGGGCGGCCTCCAGGACGGCCGCGGAGCCGGAGCCGTTGTCGTTGATGCCGGGGCCCGAGCTGACCGAGTCCAGGTGCGCGCCGGCCATCAGCACCGAGGCGGGGTCGCCGCCCGGCCAGTCGGCGATCAGGTTGTAGCCGGTGGTGCCGTTGTACGTGAAGGTCTGCACCGTGGTGGTGAAGCCGGCCGCGTCCAGCTTGCCCTTCACGTAGTCGATCGAGGCCTTGTAGCCGGCCCTGCCGTGGGCGCGGTTGCCGCCGTTGTTGTTGGCGATCGTCTGGAACTGCGACAGGTGGGCCTTGACGTTGGCCAGCGGGATGTCGGGCGGCGTGGGGGCCGCGGCCGCTGCTGCGGGTGAGGCTTGGGCGGCGGGCGCGGTGGCGGCGAACAGGCCGGCGAGCGCGAGCGCGGTCGCGGCGGCAAGACGCCTGGAGACGGACAGGCTCATGTGGGGGCTCCGGGAATTCCGTTGGGGATTGAACGGAACGTGCGGGGATGGCGGTGAGCAGTCGTGCGTCAGTGCGAGCCCGATGTTGAGTGAGGGTATGACCATCCGTCAAGACCGCGATCCGGTCAGGGTCGTTCGGAAAACGGACGATCCCCGTCACGCGGGTGGCGTGACGGGGATCGCGGGGGCCGTGGGGCGCGGGGGGCGCCGTCCTACGCGCGCTCGGGCGCCGGGGCGGCCGGCGCCGCGGCGGCCGCGGAAGCGGAAGGAGCGGGCACCGGGGCGGGCAGGGGGGCGGAATCGGCGGCTGCCGCCCCGGCGGCCGCCAGGCGGGCGCGCGTGGCATGGGCGGTGCGGAGGGCGTCCCAGGTCAGCACGGCGAGTGCGGCCCAGACGAGGGAGAAGCCGATCCAGCGCTCCGTCGGCATGGCCTCGCGGAAGTAGAGGACGCCGAGGGCGAACTGGAAGACAGGCGCGAGGTATTGGAGCAGGCCGAGCGTGGACAGCGGGACGCGGATCGCGGCCGCCCCGAAGAACACCAGCGGCACCGCGGTCACGAGTCCCGTCGAGGCCAGGAGCGCCGAGTGCGCGAGGCCCTCGGAGCCGAAGGCGGCCTGCCCCTGCAGGCCGAGCCAGACGAGGTAGGCGAGGGCGGGCGGGAAGAGCAGGGCGGTCTCGGCGGCCAGCGATTCGACGCCGCCCATGTTGAGCTTCTTCTTGATCAGCCCGTACGCGGCGAAGGAGAAGGCGAGGACCAGCGAGATCCACGGCGGGCGCCCGTATCCGACGGCGAGCACCACCACGGCGGCGAAGCCGATCCCGACGGCCGCCCACTGGGCGCG
The DNA here is from genome assembly GCF_003325375.1 of Streptomyces globosus. GTDB lineage: Bacteria > Actinomycetota > Actinomycetes > Streptomycetales > Streptomycetaceae > Streptomyces > Streptomyces globosus_A. The sequence continues at coordinate 550,568 of NZ_CP030862.1, forward strand.
GCGCAGCCGCTCGCCGAGCAGGAGGACGCCGATGGCGATGGTGACGAGCGGGTTGATGAAGTAGCCGAGGCTGGACTCGACCACCGCGCCGTTGTTGACCGCCCAGATGTACAGGCCCCAGTTCACGGAGATCACCGAGGCGGCGAGCGCGGTCAGGCCGAGCTTGCGGGGCTGCCGCGCGAGCTCGCGTATCCATCCCCAGCGGCGCAGGGCCAGCAGCAGTACGCCGACGACGGCGAGCGACCACACCATGCGGTGGGCCAGGATCTCGACCGCCCCGGCCGGCTTGAGGAGCGGCCAGAACAGGGGCACCAGGCCCCACATCCCGTACGCGCCGAATCCGTAGAGCAGACCCGTGCGCTGCTCGTTCTCCGCCTTCACGAAGGCCTCCCGTCGCATTCCGGCCAACCTCACGACGAACTTAGCGCTGCGGAGCCCGGATGTCATGCCCGTAACGGCGAGATACTCATGACAGATCCGGGGTCTTGTGCGGCCGGCGCCGGGCGGACTCGCAGATTCCGCCCGGCGGCGGGGCGCGCGGGGTGCGGGCGGCGGGTCAGCCCGCCAGGGCGGCGGAGATCGCGGCGGAGATCGGCGTGGTGGGCCGGCCGATCAGCCGGGACAGGTCGCCGCCGGTGTGGGCGAGGCGGCCGCGGGAGATCGCCGCGTCCACGTCGACGAGGAGCGCCGCGAAGCCCTCGGGCACCCCGGCGCCGGTCAGGATCGACAGGTGGGCGTCGGCCGGCACCTCGGTGTACGCGACCTTGCGGCCGGACTGCGCGGCGACCTCGGCCGCGTACTCGGCGAGGCTCCAGGCGGTGTCGCCCGAGAGTTCGTAGACCGTGTTCTCGTGGCCCTCGCCGGTCAGGACGGCTGCCGCTGCGGCGGCGTAGTCGGCGCGCGCCGCGGAGGCGACGCGCCCGTCGCCCGCGCTGCCGACGACGGCGCCGTGCTCCAGGACGCCGGCCAGGTGGCCCGTGTAGTTCTCGTGGTACCAGCCGTTGCGCAGGAAGGTGTAAGGCAGGCCCGAGTCGAGGACGGCCTGCTCGGTGGCCCTGTGCTCCGCCGCCAGCTCGAAGTCGGCCTCGGGGCCGCCGAGGATGCCGGTGTAGGCGAGGAGGGACACGCCGGCGGCCTTCGCCGCGTCGATCACGGCGGTGTGCTGCGCGGTGCGCCGGCCCACCTCGTTGCCGGAGATCAGCAGGACGCGGTCGCCCCGGCGGAAGGCGCCGGCCAGGCTCTCGGGGGAGTCGTAGTCGGCGATGCGGATCTCCACCCCGCGCCCGGCGAGGTCGGCGGCCTTCGCCCCGTCCCGGACGACGGCGGCCACCTCGGCCGCGGGGACACGGGCCAGCAGCTCCTCCACGACAAGGCGGCCGAGGGCTCCGGTGGCTCCGGTGACGACGATGCTCATGGCGGGTGCTCCCTTGCAGTGGGCGCGGGGCCTCTCCCCGGCTCACGCACCACCTTACAGAAAGCGCTAACTTTTTGAAAGTATTCGTGGTGCGGGCCCGTCCTCCTTGCGGTGCGGGCCCGTCATCCCGTCCCGCGGCGACGGCCCGCCGGGGCGGCGCGCACCGCACACGACGAGGCCCGGAGCTCCTGGTGGAGCCCCGGGCCGGGGGATCGGCGCGCCGACAAGTTCAGCCGACGACGGTCCAGGTGTCGTTGCCGGCGAGCAGCGCGGCGAGGTCGCCCCCGCCCTTGGCGGCGGCGGCGGTCTCCAGCTGCTCGGCCATGAGCGTGTCGTACACGGGCCGCTCCACGCTGCGGAAGACGCCGATCGGCGTCTGGTGCAGCGTGTCCGGGTCGGCCAGCCGGGACAGCGCGAAGGCCGTGGTGGGGCTTGCCGCCCGGGCGTCGTGGACCAGGACGCGCGCCTCGTTCTCCGCGGTGACCTCGACGACCTCCAGGTCCCCGGTCGCCGGATCGCGTACGACGCCCTTGCGGCCGCCCGCCCCGAGGCGGATCGGCTGCCCGTGCTCCAGGCGGATCACCGCCTCCTCGGCCCGGTCCCTGTCCTTCAGGGCGTCGAAGGCGCCGTCGTTGAAGATGTTGCAGTTCTGGTAGATCTCCACCAGCGCCGTGCCCGGGTGGTCCGCGGCCGCCCGCAGCACCTCGGTGAGGTGCTTGCGGTCGGAGTCGACGGTGCGCGCCACGAACGACGCCTCCGCGCCCAGCGCCAGCGACACCGGGTTGAAGGGCGCGTCGAGCGAGCCCATCGGCGTCGACTTGGTGATCTTCCCGAGCTCGGAGGTGGGCGAGTACTGCCCCTTGGTCAGCCCGTAGATCCGGTTGTTGAACAGCAGGATCTTGAGGTTGACGTTCCGCCGCAGCGCGTGGATCAGGTGGTTGCCGCCGATGGACAGCGCGTCGCCGTCACCGGTGACGACCCACACCGACAGGTCGCGCCGGGAGGTGGCCAGGCCCGTCGCGATGGCGGGGGCCCGGCCGTGGATGGAGTGCATCCCGTACGTGTTCATGTAGTACGGGAAACGCGAGGAGCAGCCGATGCCGGAGACGAAGACGATGTTCTCCCGCGCCAGCCCGAGCTCCGGCATGAAGCCCTGCACCGCGGCGAGCACGGCGTAGTCGCCGCAGCCGGGGCACCAGCGGACCTCCTGGTCGGACTTGAAGTCCTTCATGGACTGGCGGGCCTCGGCCCTGGGGACCAGAGAGAGCAGGCTCGCCGTGTCGGTCGCCTCAGTCATTGATGGCCTCCTCCAGTACCTTCGCGAGCTGCTCCGCCTTGAACGGCATGCCGTTGACCTGCGTGTACGAGCGGGCATCGACCAGGTAGCGGGCCCGCAGCAGGGTCGCGAGCTGCCCGAGGTTCATCTCCGGCACCACGACCGTGTCGTAGCTCCGCAGCACCTCCCCAAGGTTGCGCGGGAAGGGGTTGAGGTGGCGCAGGTGGGCCTGCGCGACCGGCAGGCCGGCGTGGCGCAGCCGGCGGACGGCGGCCGTGATCGGCCCGTACGTGGAGCCCCAGCCGACGACCAGGGTCCGGGCGCCGTCCGGGTCGTCGACCTCCAGGTCGGGCACCTCGACGCCGTCGACCTTGGCCTGGCGGGTGCGGACCATCAGGTCGTGGTTGGCGGGGTCGTAGGAGATGTTCCCCGTGCCGTCCTGCTTCTCGATGCCGCCGATGCGGTGCTCCAGGCCGGGAGTGCCCGGCACGGCCCACGGGCGGGCCAGCGTCTCGGGGTCCCGCTTGTACGGCCAGAAGACCTCGGTGCCGTCCCGGAGGGTGTGGTTCGGCCCGTCGGCGAAGGCGACCCGCAGGTCGGGCAGCTCCTCCTGGTCGGGGATCCGCCAGGGCTCGGAGCCGTTGGCGAGGTACCCGTCGGACAGCAGGAACACCGGCGTCCGGTACGTCAGCGCGATGCGGGCCGCGTCCAGGGCTGCGGCGAAGCAGTCCGCCGGGGTGCGCGGGGCCACGATCGGCACCGGCGCCTCGCCGTTGCGCCCGTACATGGCCTGGAGCAGGTCCGCCTGCTCCGTCTTGGTGGGCAGGCCCGTGGAGGGGCCGCCGCGCTGGATGTCCACGATCAGCAGCGGCAGCTCCAGGGAGACCGCCAGGCCGATCGTCTCCGACTTCAGCGCCACGCCCGGCCCGGAGGTGGTGGTGACGCCGAGTGCGCCGCCGAAGGCCGCGCCGAGCGCGGCGCCGATGCCGGCGATCTCGTCCTCGGCCTGGAAGGTCCGCACGCCGAAGTTCTTGTGCCGGCTCAGCTCGTGCAGGATGTCCGAGGCCGGGGTGATCGGGTACGAGCCGAGGTAGAGCGGCAGGCCGGCCTGCCGGCTCGCGGCGATCAGCCCGTACGACAGGGCGAGGTTCCCGGAGATGTTGCGGTAGGTGCCGGTCGGGAACGCGCGGGTGGCCGGGGCCACCTCGTAGGAGACCGCGAAGTCCTCGGTCGTCTCGCCGAAGTTCCAGCCCGCGCGGAACGCCGCGACGTTCGCCTCGGCGATGTCCGGCTTCTTGGCGAACTTCTGCCGCAGGAAGTTCTCCGTGCCCTCGGTCGGCCGGTGGTACATCCAGCTCAGCAGGCCCAGCGCGAACATGTTCTTGCTGCGCTCGGCCTCCTTGCGGGAGAGCCCGAAGTCCTTCAGCGCCTCGACCGTGAGGGTCGTCAGCGGCACCGGGTGGATGTTGTACGCGCCCAGGGAGCCGTCCTCCAGCGGCGAGGTGTCGTAGCCGACCTTCGCCATCGGGCGCTTGGTGAATTCGTCGGTATTGATGATGATCTCCGCGCCGCGCGGAACGTCGCCGATGTTCGCCTTCAGCGCGGCCGGATTCATCGCCACCAGCACGTTCGGGGCATCGCCCGGCGTGAGGATGTCGTGGTCCGCGAAATGCAACTGGAACGAGGAGACGCCGGGCAGGGTGCCGGCGGGGGCCCGGATCTCGGCCGGGAAGTTCGGCAGGGTGGAGAGGTCGTTCCCGAAGGCCGCCGTCTCCGAGGTGAACCGGTCGCCGGTGAGCTGCATGCCGTCCCCCGAGTCACCCGCGAAGCGGATGATCACCCGGTCGAGGCGGCGCACTTCCTTCCCGCCGCCGCCCGGACCCGGGGGCGTCCTCTGCTCGCCGACGACTGCCGGCTCGGCGCCGCCGGCCCCGTCGGCCTGCTCGGCTGGGCTACTGACCTGACTGGTCACTGAACTGGACCTCCTTCGAGGCGTGGCGTTGCCGCTCCAAGGCCCACCCTACGACGCCGGGCCTGCCCATATCGGGGACATTCATACTCCGGACCGCCGCACAAGACGGCCTCCGGTCAGAATTCCGCGAGATTCCGCGGCAATCCCGGGGATTCACCCATTCCGATTTTTTCGGCGGCGTTCAGGAAAAGGTGTGAATCCCCGGGAGGCGCCCGGCCCGGAGGGGCGGTCAGGAGCGCAGGTAGGCCAGGACCGCCAGGACGCGCCGGTGGTCGCCCTCGCTGGGCGACAGGCCCAGCTTCATGAAGATGTTGCCGACGTGCTTCTCGACGGCGCCGTCGCTGACCACGAGCTGCTTGGCCACCGCCGAGTTCGTCCGGCCCTCCGCCATCAGCCCCAGCACCTCCCGCTCGCGCGGGGTCAGCCCCGCCAGCACGTCCTGCCGGCGGCTGCGCCCCAGCAGCTGGGCGACGACCTCCGGGTCCAGCGCGGTGCCGCCGCGGGCGACGCGGACCACCGCGTCCAGGAACTCGCGGACGTCGGCCACCCGGTCCTTGAGGAGGTAGCCCACGCCGGTGCTGGATCCGGCCAGGAGCTCGGTGGCGTACTGCTCCTCCACGTACTGCGACAGCACGAGCACCCCGACCCCGGGGTGGCTGCGGCGCAGCCGTACGGCCGCCCGGACGCCCTCGTCCGTGTGCGTCGGGGGCATCCGCACGTCGGCCACGACCACGTCGGGCAGCGCGCCCCCGGCCCCCAGCTCGTCCACCGTCCTGAGCAGGGCTTCCGCGTCCCCGACGCCCGCGACGACGTCGTGCCCCCGGTCGGTCAGCAGCCGCGTCAGCCCCTCCCGCAGCAGCACCGAGTCCTCGGCGATGACCACCCGCACCCTGTCTTCCACGATCCCGCAGCTCCCGCGTCCACTCGTCCGTTGTGCCGACGCGGCCAAGCATTCCAGGCCGGGGGCGCGTACGGGGGCGCACAGGGGGCGCGTTCGGGAGGGGCAGTCAGCGGAGCTGTGGGTTCCGGCAGGTGGGGCGCCGCCCGGTCAGCGGGAGCGCCAGGGCAGCTCGGCGGTGACGGTGGTGGGACCGCCGTCGGGCGAGTCGACGACGAGCACGCCGTCCACCGCGCCCAGCCGCTCGGCGAGCCCCGCCAGCCCCGTACCGCCGGAGCCCGGTCGGGCCCCGCCGCGCCCGTCGTCGGCGACGCGGACCAGCAGCCGCGGCCCCGACTTCCAGACGTCCACGTGGGCGGCGGTGGCGCGCGCGTGGTCGCCGATGTTCCGGAGGAGCTCGCACACGGTGAAGTAGGCGATGCCCTCGACGGCGGGGGCGGGCCGCTCCGGCAGGTCGACGGCGACGGCGACCGGCACCGTGCAGCGTGAGGCGACCGAGGAGAGCGCGGCGTCCAGGCCGCGGTCGGTCAGGACCGCCGGGTGGATGCCGCGCGCCAGGTCCCGCAGCTCCCTCAGGGCGAGCTTCACCTCGCCGTGCGCCTCGTCCACCAGGCGGGCGGCGGCCTGCGGGTCCTCGGCCGCCTGCTCCTTCGCCAGGCCCAGCCCCATCGCCAGCGCCGCGAGCCGGGCCTGCGCCCCGTCGTGCAGGTCCCGCTCGATGCGCCGCAGGTCCGCGGCCGCCGTGTCCACGACCACACCCCGGTCCGACTCCAGCTCCGAGACGCGGTGCGCGAGGGGGGACGGCCCGAGCAGCCCGCGGACGAGCAGCAGGTCCACCGCGGCCAGGCCCCGTACGACCCACGGCGCGGCCGACACCAGCACCAGGCCGGCCAGGAAGGCCAGCGCGACCTCCGCCGGCCCGTCCAGGTGGACGGTGTGTTCGCCGTCCTGGAACAGCTGGAGGCCGGGCTGGTCCGTGAACACCGGGAACACCCAGAACCACAGCGGGTACAGCAGCAGCGACCACGCGGTCGTCCACAGCGTCAGCGCGGTGCAGAACGCGAACACGGCCCAGGGGAACCACACCACCGCGAACACCGCGTGCCGCCAGGCGCTCCCGCTCTTCAGCAGCGCGGCCACCGCGCCGAGCAGCCCGCGCCCCCCGGCGGCCCCCGCTCCCGGACGGCCCGCCGGCAGGGGCTCCGGTTCGGCGACCTCGGCCCCCAGCATGACGCGCGCCCGGGCCCGCTCCAGCCACCCGAACCCGCGGCACACCAGCAGCACCCCGGCCAGCACCGGGATCCCCACGAAGGTCACCAGCAGCCCGGCGGCCAGGCTCAGCCCGGTGATCGCGAGGGAGAAGTAGACGACCGCAAGCGGCAGCGACAGCAGCACGTACGCGAACTCCCGCCACGCCCGCGCCGACACCGGGGCCGACAGCATCGCGCCGAGCCCCCGCCCTGCCCCGCCGGCCCGCCCTGCCCCGCCTTTCCCGCCTGCTCGGCCTGCCCTGCCGGCCACCGCGCCGCCGCCGTCCATGCTCCGTCCGCCTTCCCCTCGGGTCCGCTTGATCCGCCCCTTCACCCTCCCCGCCGGGGCCCGGCCGGTCCATGAGGTGCGTCGGCCTCCCCGGCCGGGGGTTAACCCCACCCCCGCGCGGTCAGCCGCGCGCCCGCCACGGCAGCTCGGCCGTCACGACCGTCCCCCGGCCCGGCGGGGAGTCCACGGCGAACACCCCGTCGACCGCCTCCAGCCGCTCCGCGAGCCCCGCCATGCCGGTGCCCCCGGAGGGCGCCGCCCCGCCCCGCCCGTCGTCGGCGACGCGTATCAGCAGCCGCGGCCCCGACTTCCACACCTCGACGCGGGCGGAGGAGGCCTGCGCGTGCTTGCTGACGTTCTGCAGGAGCTCCGAGACCGTGAAGTAGGCGATGCCCTCGACGGCGGGGGCGGGCCGCTCCGGCAGGTCGACGGCGACGGCGACCGGCACCGTGCAGCGTGAGGCGACCGACGACAGGGCGGCGTCCAGGCCGCGGTCGGTCAGCACCGCCGGGTGGATGCCGCGCGCCAGGTCCCGCAGCTCCTTCAGGGCGAGCTTCACCTCGCCGTGCGCCTCGTCCACCATCGCCGCCGCCGCCCGCGGGTCCTCCTCCAGCTTCTCCTTCGCCAGTCCCAGGCCCATCGCCAGCGCCACCAGCCGGGCCTGCGCCCCGTCGTGCAGGTCCCGCTCGATGCGCCGCAGGTCCGCGGCCGCCGTGTCCACGACCATCCCGCGGTCCGACTCCAGCTCGGCGATCCGCCGCTCCAGCTCGTCCGACGGCGACAGCAGCACCCGCACCAGCACCCGGTCCACGTTCGTCAGCGCACGCGCCACGTACGGCAGCACCGGCCAGAGCACGAACAGGCCCGTCAGCGCTACCGTGAAGGTGAGCACCCCCCAGGGCAGCCGTACCAGCTCGTACAGCACGGCCCGCCAGGCCACCGGGTCCGTCACCGCGGACCACAGCCACGCCAGGAACCCGCCCGCCCGCCGCGGACCCGGCAGCGCGGACGGCTCCTCCACCCGCACACCGAGCAGCAGCCGCGCCCGCGCCCGCTCCAACCGCCCCCCCACCCGGGACACGGCCAGGCCGGCCGCCAGCAGCGGAACACCGACCACCGTCATGGACAGCCCGCCCGCCGTCGCCACCATCGTCAGCGTCCACACGAACCCGACGAGGGAGGCCGGCAGGTTGGCCAGCAGGTGGGCGATCTCCTTCCACGTCACCGCCCCCAGGGCGGGGCGTACGGCAGGCGGTCGGTCGTCGTCGGGAGCGGCAGGGAGTGCGGTCATGCCGCACAGCCTGCCAAGACGCCCGCGGCCGGTGCCATGGGGGAGCCGGGCCGCGGTGAACGGGGGATAACCCCACCCCGCTCGGGGCAGGCCCTAGACTCCCGTCCGTACCAGATCGTCGACAGTGGCCAGGGAGCGAGGAACGGACGTGTCCGAACCAACGGTGTCGACCGTGACCGTGCTCGCCGCGGACTACTTCCTGGGCTATTCGGCCGTCGGCCTGCTGGCGGTCCTCGGCGTGCTCTTCGTGGCCGTCGCCTTCGGCGCGGGCCGCCTGCTGCGCCCCGTCGTCCCGACCCCCGAGAAGCTCCTGACGTACGAGTGCGGCGTCGACCCCGTGGGCGAGGGCTGGGCGCACACCCAGGTCCGCTACTACGTCTACGCCTTCCTCTACGTCATCTTCGCCGTCGACTCGATCTTCCTCTTCCCGTGGGCGACGGTGTTCGCCGCCGCAGGCTACGGCGCCACGACGCTCGTGGAGATGTTCGTCTTCCTGGGCTTCCTCGCCGTCGGCCTGCTCTACGCGTACAAGAAGGGCGTCCTCGAATGGACGTGACACCCGAGCCCCAGATGCTGCCGGAGCCCCGGCGCCTCGGGGTCCTGTCCCGGCTGGCCCCCGAGCCGATGAAGGTGGTCCTGAACTGGGGCCGCCGCTACAGCCTGTGGGTCTTCAACTTCGGCCTCGCCTGCTGCGCGATCGAGTTCATCGCCGCGTCGATGGCCCGCCACGACTTCATCCGGCTCGGCGTCATCCCCTTCGCGCCGGGCCCCCGCCAGGCCGACCTGATGATCGTCTCGGGCACGGTGACCGACAAGATGGCCCCGGCCGTCAAGCGGCTCTACGAGCAGATGCCCGAGCCGAAGTACGTCATCTCCTTCGGCGCCTGCTCCAACTGCGGCGGCCCGTACTGGGACTCGTACTCCGTCACCAAGGGCGTCGACCAGATCATCCCCGTCGACGTCTACGTCCCCGGCTGCCCGCCCCGCCCCGAGGCACTGCTCCAGGGCATCCTCAAGCTCCAGGAGAAGATCGCCCGCGAGTCGCTCGCCGAGCGGTACGCGCAGGCGCCCTCGGTGCCGCAGCTCACCAGCGGGCTGGTCACGCCCCCGCCCGCCCCGGGAGGCGGCGCATGAACCCGTACGACACCCTGCCCGACGCCGCCGCCAGCGTCTTCGGCGCCGAGGCCGTCGCCGAGAGCTCGTACGGCGTCCTCACCGTCGACGTCCCCGCCGGCAGCTGGATCTCCGCGCTGGAGACCGCCCGCGACAAGCTGGGCTGCACCTACTTCGACTGGCTGAGCGCCGTCGACGAGCCCGGCACCGGCTTCCGGATCTGCGCGCACGTCGTCGCGCTGGAGAACCGCCGCGTACGCCGCCTGCTGCTGCGCACGACCGTCCCGCACGCGGCGGCCTCGCTGCCGTCCGCCGTCGCCGTGTACGCGGGCGCCGCCTGGCACGAGCGCGAGACGCACGAGATGTTCGGCGTCGTCTTCACCGACCACCCCGGCCTGGCGCCGCTGCTCCTGCCGGAGAACTTCGAGGGCCACCCGCTGCGCAAGGACTTCGTCCTCGCCGCGCGCGTCGCGAAGGCCTGGCCGGGCGCGAAGGAGCCGGGCGAGGGTGCCGAGGCCGACGGGCCCAAGCGGCGCCAGATGCTGCCACCGGGCGTCCCCGACCCCAACGACTGGGGCCCCCTCAAGGGCCAGCTCCCGCCCGCCCCCGCCCGCCCGGCCCGCACCGCGCGCGCCGCGGGCGCGGCCGCCCGCACCCCGCGCGAGGGCGCACCGGTCCGCCGCACCCGCTCGGCGGCCGACGGCTCCGCCGGCCAGGCGGCCGCCGCTCCGGCGCCGGCTGAGGGTGCGGCCGGTGCGGAGGCTCCGGCGCGGCCCGCGCGGCGCATGCGGTCGGTGTCGGAGGGCTCGGCGAGCCAGGCGGCCGCCGCTCCGGCTCCGGCTGAGGGTGCGGAGGCTCCGGTGCGTCCGGCGCGGCGCACGCGGTCCGCGGCGGACGGCTCCGCCAGTCAGGCCACCGCGCCCGCGGCCCCGCCCGGCGGGGGAGAGGCCCCGGCAGCCGCGGGGGAGGAGCGGCCCGCCCGCAAGGCCGCCGCCCGGCGCAGCTCCGACGCGCCCTGGCACGACCCCAAGCCCGCCTTCGGTGAAACCGAGCCCCCGGCCGACCGGGAGCGCAAACCGGGACCCGCCCCCGCCGCCGAACCGGACACCCCGGCGACCGGCACCCGGAGCGGCAGCGGCAGCGACTCCGCCGAGACCACCACCCCCGACCCCACACCCGACAACGGAGGCGACGCGTGAACGACGCACTCGACGTCGCCCTGCGGCTGCTGGTCGTCTTCGCCGTCTTCCTCGTGCTCCCGCTCGTCGTCGGGCAGACCGAGCACAAGGTGATGGCGCACATGCAGGGCCGCCTCGGCCCCATGTACGCGGGCGGCTTCCACGGCTGGGCCCAGCTCGTCGCCGACGGCGTGAAGTTCGCGCAGAAGGAGGACGTGGTCCCCGCCGGGGCCGACCGCCGCATCTTCCAACTCGCCCCGGCCGTCGCCCTGCTCCCCTACCTCCTCGTCCTCATCGCCATCCCCGTCGGCCCCGGCGAGGGCGCCGTCGGGCAGGCGATCGACGCGGGCGTGTTCTTCGTCCTCGCCGTCATGGGCGTCGGCGTCCTCGGCAGCCTCATGGCCGGCTGGGCCTCCGCGAACAAGTTCTCCCTCCTCGGCGGCCTGCGCACCGCCGCCCAGCTCCTCGCCTACGAGCTGCCCATGCTGCTCACCGCCGCCTCCGTCGCCATGGCCGCCGGGACCGTGTCCCTGCCCGGCATCGTCGACGCCTTCGAGTGGTGGTGGCTGCCCTGGCAGATCACGGGCGCGCTCGTCTTCTTCGTCGCCGGGCTCGCCGAACTCCAGCGGCCCCCCTTCGACATGCCCGTCGCCGACTCCGAGATCATCTTCGGCGCGTACACCGAGTACACCGGCCTCCGCTTCGCCCTGTTCCTCCTCGCCGAGTACGCCGGCATCGTCGTCCTCTGCGCCCTGACCACCGTCCTCTTCCTCGGCGGCTGGCACGGGCCCGTCGCCGACGGCTGGGTGTGGACCCTCCTCAAGACCGCCGTCCTCGCCTTCGTCGTGATCTGGCTCCGCGTGAGCTACCCGCGCCTGCGCGAGGACCAGCTGCAGAAGCTCGCCTGGACCCTCCTCATCCCGCTCGCGCTCGCCCAGATCGCGCTCACCGGCATCGTGAAGGTGGCGATGAACTGATGCCCATCCCCGGATCCGGCCTGGCCAAGGGCCTCGCCGTCACCCTGCGCACGATGACGAAGCGCTCGCACACCGCCCAGTACCCCGAGGTGCAGCCCGAACTCCCGCCCCGCACCCGCGGGGTCATCGGCCTGTTCGAGGAGAACTGCACGGTCTGCATGCTGTGCGCCCGCGAGTGCCCCGACTGGTGCATCTACATCGACTCCCACAAGGAGACGGTGCCCGCCGCCACCCCCGGCGGCCGCGAGCGCAGCCGCAACGTCCTCGACCGCTTCGCCATCGACTTCTCGCTCTGCATGTACTGCGGCATCTGCATCGAGGTCTGCCCCTTCGACGCCCTCTTCTGGTCGCCGGAGTTCGAGTACGCGGAGACGGACATCCTCGACCTCACCCACGAGCGCGACAAGCTCCGCCAGTGGATGTGGACGGTGCCCGCCCCGCCCGCCCTCGACCCCGCCGCGGAGGAGCCCAAGGAGCTCGCCGCGGCCCGCAAGGCGGCGGACAAGGCCGAAGCCGCCGCCGCGGCTGCCGCAGCCGCAGCCGCCGAGCAGGCCTCCGCCGACCCGGCCGCAGGCCGCCCGGCCCCCGGGGAGGCGGACGCGTGACCCCCGCATCCACCGCCCTCGCCACCGCGGCGACGGCCGCCGCCGAGCGCGGCTTCCTCTCCCCGACCGGCGTCGAGATCGCCTTCGTCCTCGTCGGCCTCGCCACCCTCGGCGCAGCCCTCGTCACCGTCACCACCCGCCAACTCGTCCACGCCGCCCTGTGGCTGGTCGTGGCGCTCGGCGGGATCGCCGTCGAGTACCTGCTGCTCACCGCCGAGTTCATCGCCTGGGTCCAGGTCCTCATCTACCTCGGCTCCGTCGTCGTCCTCCTCCTCTTCGGCCTCATGCTCACCAAGGCCCCCATCGGCCGCTCCCCGGACGCCGACTCCGGCAACCGGTGGGTCGCCCTCGGCGTCGCCTCCTCCGCCGCCGCCGCACTCGTCTGGGTGGTCGTCGACGCCTTCCGCACCACCTGGATCGACCTCGACGGCCCCGTCCAGGGCTCCACCCGGGTCACCGGCGAAATCCTCTTCCGGCACTGGGTGCTGCCGTTCGAGGCCCTGTCCGTCCTCCTCCTCGCCGCCCTCATCGGCGCCATCGTGCTCTCCCGCAAGGACACGGCGGACACCGCCGCCGCACCCGCCGACGCCACCGACCAGGGGGAGCGCTGATGCACCTCGCCTACCCCGCCGTGCTCGCGGCGCTCCTCTTCTGCACCGGCCTCTACGGGGTCCTGGCCCGCCGCAACGCCATCCTGGTCCTGATGTCCGTCGAGCTCATGCTCAACGCCGTCAACCTCAACCTGGTGGCCTTCGACGTCTGGCTGCGCGACACCCTCCACGCCGGCCAGGCCCTCACCCTCTTCACCATCGCCATCGCCGCCGCCGAGATCGGCATCGGCCTCGCGATCGTGCTGATGGTCTACCGCAACCGGGGCACCTCGGACGTCGACCGGCTGCGCGACACCGCCGAAACCCGCGAACCCGACACGACCGGCACGACCGGCACCGCCCGGCCGGAGGTCGCCGCGTGAGCACCACCACCCTCGCCGTCCTCGTCCCGCTCCTCCCCTTCCTCGGCGCCGCCGCCGGCCTCCTCCTCGGGCGCACCGCCCCCGGCTTCGTCCGCCCTCTCGCCGTCCTCCCCGCCCTGGCCGCAGCCGTCCTCGCCGTGCTCGTCGCCGTCCGGCAGGGCGGGGGACCCGCCCTCGACGCCGCCACCGAGCTCACCCCCACCGGCTCCGTACCGATCGAGCTGTCCCTGCACCTCGACGGCTTCGCCGCCCTGACCGCCGTCCTCGTCGCGACCGTCTCCACCTGCGTCCAGCTGTACTCGACGGCCTACCTGCGCGAGGACCCCCGCTACCCCTCGTACGCCGCGCTCGTCTCCCTCTTCACCTCCGCCATGCTCCTCGTCGTCTACTCCGGCGACCTGATGGTGCTGCTGGTCGGCTGGGAGGTCATGGGCATCTGCTCCTACTTCCTCGTCGGCCACTACTGGGAGACCGAGGCGGCCCGCTCCGCCTCCCTCAAGGCGTTACTCGTCACCAAGCTCGGCGACGTCCCCTTCCTGATCGGCCTGTTCGCGCTCGCCGCCGACACCGGCTCCTTCCAGATCACCGACATCCTCGGCTCCGTCGCCGCGGGCGGGCTCGACCACCCGACCGTGATCGCCCTGCTGCTCCTCGCCGGCGTCGCCGGCAAGTCCGCGCAGTTCCCGCTGCACACCTGGCTCCCCGACGCCATGGCCGGCCCCACCCCCGTCTCCGCGCTGATCCACGCGGCGACGATGGTCGCCGCCGGCGTGTACTTCATCGCCCGCCTCCTCCCCGTCTTCACGGCCTCCCGGGCCGCGCTCCTCGTGATGGCCGCCATGGCCGCCGTCACGATGGCCGGCTCCGCCCTCGCCGCCCTCGCCCAGGACGACATCAAGCGGGTCCTCGCCTACTCCACCATCGGCCAGCTCGGCTACATGACCGGCGCCCTCGCCGTCGGCGACCGCGGCGCCGCCGTCTTCCACCTCCTGTCCCACGGCGCCTTCAAGGCCCTCCTCTTCCTCGGCGCCGGCGTGATCATCCACGCCGCCGGCACCAACTCCCTCGCCGCCATGGCCCGCATGGACGGCCTCGCCCGACGCGTCCCCGACGCCTTCTGGACCATGACGATCGGCCTGCTCGCGCTCGCCGCGATCCCGCCCTTCGCCGGCTTCTTCTCCAAGGAAGCCGTCCTCGTCGCCGCCGAGAACGCCGCCGCCGGCCACACCGAGGCCGTCCCCGCCGCCGCCGGCTGGCTCGTCCTCGCCTCCGGCGTGCTCACCGCCCTCCTCACCGCCGCCTACGCGACCCGCCTGTGGCTCATGGCCTTCCGCGGCCGCGGCGCCGCCGCCCCCGACCACGGCAGGCAGCCCCTCGCCATGACCGGCGTCCTGTGGCTGCTGGCCCTCCCCTCCCTCGCCTTCGGACTGGCCGCCGTCCCGCTCGCCGACTGGTTCGACGGCGGACAGCTCACCCCGACCGCGGCCACCACCGTCCTCGGCACCGGCGCCGCCGCCGTCGGCGCCCTGCTGACCTACGGCCTGTGGCAGCGCGCCGTCGCCGCCGCCGCGGCCGGCTCCTACCGCAGCGCCGAGCCCGTGCCCGCCTCCGTCGCCGCCGCCGAATCCGCCGCCGAGGCCCCCGAGGTCGCCGAGGTCACCCACGACCACCCCGCCGTCCCGGCCGGCCCCGCCCCCGACCCGGGCCGCGCCCTGCTCGGACCGCTCTACCGGCACGCCGCCGCCGGCTTCCACCTCGACGCCGTCTACGACCGGCTGTTCGTCCGGCCCGTCCGCGCCGCCGCCGGGCTCGTCCGCTTCCTGGACCGCGAGGTCGTCGACACGTACGTCGGCGGGGCCGGCGCCGGGACCAGGCTGCTCGGCAGCCTCGTCCGCCGCGCCCAGACCGGCAACGTGCAGAGCTACCTGAGCGCCCTGTTCGCCGGCGCCGTGGTCCTGGCGATCGCCACCGCCGTCCTCGCCAACCTCAACGCCGGATCGTGAGCCGTGAGCCAGCCGTGATCGATATCAGCCCGTCCGTGATGCAGCTCCTCCTGGCGTTCGCCGTCGCCGCACCCCTCCTCGGTGCCGCCGCGGCCCTGCTGCCGCCCCCGCCCGGCCTGAAGGGCAGGAACCCCGAACAGGCCGTGCTCCGCCACGGCGTGACCGTCACCGGCGCCGTCCTCGCCGCGGTCCTCGCCCTGGCCGCCGGCTTCGACCACGACCAGCCCTCCCGCTTCCAGGCGACCACGGACATCAGCTGGATCCCCGCGCTGAACGTCCGGATCCACCTCGGGGTCGACGGCATCTCGCTCCCCCTCCTCGTGATGACCGCGCTGCTGTTCTTCCTCTGCGCGCTCTACAGCTACTTCAAGCTGCCGGCAGGCCCCTCCGCCAAGGCGTTCACCGCGCTCCTCCTCGTCCTGGAGACCGGCACCCTCGCCACCTTCGCCGTCCTCGACCTGATGCTGTTCTTCCTCGCCTTCGAGACGGTCCTCATCCCCATGTACTTCCTCATCGCCCGCTGGGGCGGCGACCGGCGGCAGGCCGCCGCCTGGAAGTTCATCCTGTACACGCTCCTCGGCTCCGTCGTGATGCTGCTCGGCCTGCTCCTCCTCGGCCTGCACGCCGGCACGTTCGACATGACCGCCCTCGCCGCCGACGGCGGCCGCGGGCTGACCGCCACCACCCAGCTGCTGGCCGTCCTCGCCATCGGCGCCGGCCTCGCCGTGAAGACCCCGATGTGGCCGCTGCACAGCTGGCTGCCCGACGCCCACACGGCCGCCCCCACCGTCGGCTCCGTCCTCCTGGCCGGCGTCCTGCTGAAGATGGGCACCTACGGGTTCGTCCGCATCCTGCTGCCCGCCACCCCCGACGGCATGGAGACCGTCGCCCCGTACCTGGGCGCCTTCGGCGCCGTCGGCATCCTCTACGGATCCCTCGCCTGCCTGTGGCTGGCCCGCAAGGGCAACAAGGGCGACCTGAAGCGGCTCATCGCGTACTCCTCCGTCGGCCACATGGGCTTCGTCCTCCTCGGCATCGCCTCCATGACCCCGACCGGTGTCAACGGCGCGCTGTTCGCCAACATCGCCCACGGCCTCATCACCGGCCTTCTCTTCTTCCTCGTCGGCTCCCTCAAGGACCGCTACGGCACCGCCGACCTCGACACGCTCGCCGGCGCCACCGGAGCCGCCCTCTACGGCCGCGCCCCGCGCCTCGGCGCGCTCCTCGCCTTCGCGGCGGTCGCCTCGCTCGGCCTGCCCGGACTCGCCGGGTTCTGGGGCGAGATGCTCGCCCTGTTCGGCGCGTTCGACCCCGCCGAGGGCCTGTCCCGCCCCGCCTTCCTCACCTGGACCGCGATGGGCGCGTTCGGCACCCTCCTCACCGCCGCCTACCTGCTGGTCGTCGTCCGGCGCGTCTGCATGGGCGACCCCGCGGCGCAGCCGGCCGGCCCCGCCGCCCTCGCCGACGTCCGCGGCTACGAGTTCGCCGCCTGGACGCCGCTCGTCGCCCTCACCGTCCTCGCCGGCCTGTGGCCCGCGATCCTCCTCGGCCTCACCGACCCGGCCGTCCAGAAGCTCCTCGCAGGAGGCAAAGCATGACGGCCCTGCACGCGGCCACCACCGGCGGCGCCGCCGCGGCCACCGCCACGACCGCCGCAGAACCCGCGGCCGGCCTGGTCCAGAGCATCGACTGGCTCGCCATCGCCCCCGTCGTCGTCCCGGCCGCCGTCGCCCTTGCCGTCCTCGTCGCCGACCTGTTCGCGACCGAGCGGACGAAGCGGCTCCTCGGCTGGCTGTCCATCGCCGGCCTCGCCGCCGCCACCGCCCTGCTGCTGCCGCTGCGCGCCGGCGACCGCAGCACCTTCTGCCTGACCGGCGACCCCGGCGCGTGCAGCTACACCGCCGACCACTTCACCCTCGTCATCCAGTTCCTCGTGCTGGCCGGCGCCCTCGTCACCGCCCTGCTGTCCGTCACCGCGGTCCGCGAGGCCCGCATGCCGGACGGCGAGTACTGGTTCCTGCTGCTCTCCTCCGCCGCCGGGGCCGCCCTGCTGCCCGCCTCCCGCGACCTCGCCACCCTGATCGTCGCCCTGGAGGTCGCCTCCCTGCCCGCCTTCGCCCTCGTCGGCATGCGGCGCGGCGACCGGCTGTCCTCCGAGGCGGCCCTGAAGTTCTTCCTCTCCTCCGTCACCGCCACGGCCGTCTCCCTCTTCGGGATCAGCCTCGTCTACGCGGCCACCGGCTCCCTCCACCTGGAGCAGGTCGCCGACCGGCTGGACCACGTCCCCGGACAGCTCGACACCCTCGCGATGGCCGGCGTCGCGCTCACCCTCGTCGGCTTCGCCTTCAAGACCGCGGCCGTCCCCTTCCACTTCTGGGTGCCGGACACCTACGTCGGCGCGCCCCTGCCCATCGCCGGATACCTCTCCGTGATCGGCAAGGCCGTCGGCTTCACCGGCCTCATCCTCGTCACCGTCATCGCCTTCCCCGCCTACTCCGACATCTGGGGCCCGGCCCTCGCCGTCCTCGCCGCGCTCACCATGACCTTCGGCAACGCGGCCGCCGTCCGGCAGGACCCCGCCCGCCCCCACAGCGCGGTGCGGCTGCTCGCCTGGTCGTCCGTCGGCCAGGCCGGCTACCTCCTCGTGCCGATCGCCGCCGCCGCGTACTCCGGCCGCGACGAGATCGGCGCCACCGTCGCCTACGCGCTCATGTACGCCGCCGCGAACCTCGGCGCGTTCGCCGTGGCCGCGCTCGTCGCCCGCACCAAGCCGCTGCACCGCATCGCCGACTACCGCGGCCTGTACGCCGAGCGGCCCGCCGCCGCCCTCGCGCTCGCGTTCTTCCTGCTCTGCCTGGCCGGCCTGCCGCCGGGCATCATCGGGCTGTTCGCGAAGGTCGCCGTCTTCGGCTCCGCGGTCGACGCGGGACTGGGCTGGCTGGCCGTCGTGATGGCCGCCAACGTCGTCATCGCCCTGTACTACTACCTGCGCTGGACCGCCCTGCTCTTCAGGGCCCCGGAAGGCGCCGCGGAAGGCGCCGCGGGGGCGGCCGGGGCGCGCGTACGGGCCCCGTGGCCCGTCACCGCCGCGATCGCCGTCACGGCCGCCGTCTCGGTCCTCCTCTCGGGCGCCCCGCAGGCCGTCCTCCGCTTCGCCTCGGGCACCCTCTTCCCGCACTGACCGCCGGCCGCCCCGCCGGCCGCCCTCGCCCCGGCCGGCGCCGGCCGCCCTCGCCCGGCCGCCCCGCCGCGACCGCGCCCGCTCCGGCGTCACCCGGACGGAGCAGCGGCCGCGCCGACCGCCCGCCCCCGCCCCGGCCCGGCCGCGGGGGCGGCCGCCGCCGCGCCCCGCCCCGTACGCCGCGGGAACCACGCGCCCCCACCTCGCGTTGACCTGGAAGGGAGGGTCCACTGGACCGTGGACCCCCGCGAGGTTCCCCGCCGCACCACTTGGAGGGCGTACCGTGCACCGCCGGCACAACGGGCTGAAGACCGCCGTACTCCTCGGCGGGCTGTCCGCACTCATCATCGTCATCGGAAGCCTCTTCGGCCGGGGCGGCCTGATCATCGCCGTCCTGGTCGCCCTCGCGACGAACGCGTACGCGTACTGGAACAGCGACAAGCTGGCTCTACGCGCGATGCGCGCCCGCCCCGTCAGCGAGTTCGAGGCCCCCGCCCTCTACCGGATCGTGCGCGAGCTCTCCACCTCCGCGCGCCAGCCCATGCCCCGGCTCTACATCTCGCCGACCGCCGCGCCGAACGCCTTCGCCACCGGCCGCAACCCGCGCAACGCCGCCGTCTGCGTCACCGACGGCATCCTGCGCATACTCGACGAGCGCGAGCTGCGCGGCGTGATCGGACACGAGCTCAGCCACGTCTACAACCGCGACATCCTGATCTCGTCCGTCGCCGGAGCGCTCGCCTCCGTGATCATGTTCCTGGTGAACTTCGCCTGGCTGATCCCGGTCGGCCGGTCCAGCGACGACGAGGGCCCCGGCCTCTTCGGCATGCTGCTGGTCATGATCCTGGGCCCGCTCGCCGCCTCCGTCATCCAGCTCGCCATCAGCCGCTCCCGCGAGTACGAGGCGGACGCCTCCGGAGCCCAGCTCACCGGCGACCCCCTCGCCCTCGCCGGCGCCCTGCGCAAGCTGGACGCCGGCACCAAGCAGCTCCCGCTGCCCCCCGAGCCCCGGCTGGAGACGGCGAGCCACATGATGATCGCCAACCCGTTCCGCCCAGGCCAGGGCCTTTCTAAGATGTTCTCCACCCACCCCCCGATGGCCGAGCGCATCGCCCGGCTCGAACAGATGGCAGGCCGCAGACAGTGAAGACCATCCTCAACGTCATCTGGCTCGTCCTCAGCGGCGTCTGGCTGTTCCTGGGCTACTGCCTCGCGGGCGTGCTCCTGTGCATCACGATCATCGGCATCCCCTTCGGCATAGCCGCCTTCCGCATCGCCGTCTACGCCCTGTGGCCCTTCGGGTACACCACGGTCGAGAGGCGCGACGCCGGAGCCCCGTCCTGCGTCGGCAACGTGCTGTGGCTCGTCCTCGCCGGCTGGTGGCTGGCCCTGGGCCACATCGCGACCGGCATCGCGCTGTGCCTCACGATCATCGGCATCCCGTTCGGCATCGCGAACTTCAAGATGGTCCCGCTCTCCCTGCTCCCGCTGGGCCGCGAGATCGTCCCCACCGACGCCCCGTTCGCCTCCCGATAGGCGGCCCGCAGGCGCCCCGGTACCGAAGCAACCCACGGTCAGGAAGAACCAGTGTCGGCAGCGCGCACGGGCACGACCCTGTCGGTCATCGTGCCGATGTACAACGAGGAGGAGGCCCTCCCCGCCCTCGTCGCCCGGCTCCGCCCGGTCCTCGACGGCACCGGCGCCCCCTACGAGGTCCTCGCCGTCGACGACGGCAGCACCGACGGCACCGCGGAACTCCTGGAGAAGCACCGCGCCGACTGGCCCGAGCTGCGGATCATCCGGCTCCGCGGCAACTCAGGCCACCAGGCCGCCCTCCGCGCCGGACTGCACCGCTCCCGCGGCGCCTACGTGGCCAGCCTCGACGCCGACCTCCAGGACCCGCCCGAGAAGGTCCCGGAGATGCTGGACCTCGCCCGCGCCGAGAACCTCGACATCGTCTACGGCGTCCGCTCCGACCGCAGCACCGACACCGGCTTCAAACGCCGCACCGCCGGCGCCTACTACTGGCTGATGCGGCGCCTCGTCGGCAAACAGGTGCCCGCACAGGCCGGGGACTTCCGGCTGCTCAGCCGCGAGGCCGTCGAGGCCCTCAAGGCCCTGCCCGACCAGCACCAGGTCTACCGGCTCCTCGTCCCCTGGCTCGGCTTCCCCAGCGGCCAGGTCACCTACCGGCGCGGCGAGCGCGTCGCGGGCGAGACCAAGTACCCGCTGAGCAAGATGATCCGCCTCGCCGCGGACGGCATCACCAACTTCTCCGCCGCCCCGCTGCGCATCGCGACCTGGCTCGGCGCGGTCAGCTTCGTCGCCTGCCTCCTGCTGATCTGCGCCAGCCTGGTGGTGTTCCTGCTGGGCCGGACCGTGCCCGGCTGGACCTCGCTGTTCGTCGCGATGCTGTTCCTCGGCGGCGTCCAGCTGATCTGCGTCGGCCTGCTCGGCGAGTACATCGGCCGCATCTACACCGCCGTCCAGCGCCGCCCCACGTACTTCGTCGGCTACGACTCGGCCGACGCCGCAGCCGAGGCCGACGCCGGCCGCGCGGAAGACCGGGAGCCCGGCCGTCCGGACGGCGCCTGACGCCCCCGCACCACGGCCCGCCGCCCACGCCCCGCAGGCCGGCCGCCCCCGGTGCACACCAGAACGCCCCCCGGCCGTCGGCGACGGCGGGAGGCGCCTTCCGGGCCGGGGGCCACCCGGCTCAGCGGTAGTTCACGAACTGGATGGCGAAGTCCAGGTCCTTGCCCTTGAGCAGCGCCTGGACGGCCTGCAGGTCGTCGCGGCTCTTGGAGCTGACGCGCAGCTCGTCGCCCTGCACCTGCGCCTTGACGCCCTTCGGGCCCTCGTCGCGGATCATCTTCGCCACCTTCTTGGCGTTCTCCTGGGAGATGCCCTCCTGGATCGAAGCGAAGATCTTGTACTCCTTGCCGGACAGCTGCGGCTCACCGGCGTCGAGCGCCTTCAGCGAGATGCCGCGCTTGACCAGCTTGGTCTCGAACACGTCCAGGACGGCCTTCACGCGGTCCTCGGAGTTCGCCTCCATCAGGATCTTCTCGCCCGACCAGGCGATGCTCGCACCGGTGCCCTTGAAGTCGTAGCGCTGCGAGAGTTCCTTGGCGGCCTGGTTGAGGGCGTTGTCGACCTCCTGCCGCTCGACCTTCGAGACGATGTCGAAACTGGAGTCGGCCATGTGCTGTGGCTCCTTGAAGTCGGCTGTCGGTGCCCCGGAGGGCCGCGGCCGGCCATGCCCGGCCCGCTCCGCAAAGCCTAGCCACCGCAGATGGCGCAAGCGCTGATCAATCCGGTGGCGGAGCACCCCGGAGCATCGGGTATTGTTTACGTCGTTGCCAGGGAGCACCGCCGCAAAGCGGTCTCGGAAGGCGACATCCCATGGCGGTGTGCCCGAGTGGCCAATGGGAGCGGACTGTAAATCCGTCGGCTTAGCCTACCCAGGTTCGAATCCTGGCGCCGCCACACTGGAGGAACGGCCCCTGATCTGCGGAAACGCGATCAGGGGCCGTTCTGCGTTCCCCGGGTGGCGCGTTAGTGTCGGGGCATGGGTGGGAGGACGTACAGGGCGGGGCTGTGCCGACGGTGCGGGAAGCCGCTGGTCGACGGCGGGCGGCGCAGGCCGAAGCGGTTCTGCAGCCGGTGGCACCGGATCAGGCACTGGATCTCGAACATCGTCGAGGCCGTCATGGACTCCGCCTAGCCGTCCTGGGGCAGGGCCGCCTGCCAGGACCAGGTCGTGCGGCGCGGGCGGTCCGGGAGGGCTGCGCGGCCCGCCGACCACAGCAGGGCGTCGGGGCGCGGACCCGCCGCCGGGGCGTCCGGGAAGAGGCGGGCCAGCACCAGGGCCGACAGGTCGGCGACCTGGGCCGCGTACGCGAACAGGTCGTGCGCGACGTGCGCCGCCGTCGTCCAGCACGACCATTCGAGTGAACCCGCCCGGACCGTCCAGTCCCTGCCGCCGTGCGGTGACAGGGCCGACAGCATTCCGGCCGCCGCCCGTTCGACGTCGGAGCCCCGCAAGCGCCGCATCGTCCCCGTCCCCTGTTCGTTCACCCTGCGTGAAGTGGATCTCAGACACCCGCGGAAAGGTCGGAGGCGGCGTGCTCGCCGCCCTCATCGGCGCAGGCATCCCCGCCATCGTAGGAGCGGCCCTGGACGGGCCGGAGCCGGAGCCGTACCGGGAGACGCGCCTGTACTTCGGTACGGACCGCCCCGGCGGCCTGCCGCCCGTCACCGAGCAGGAGTTCACCCGGTTCCTGGACCGGGAGATCACCCCCGCGTTCCCGGAGGGGCTGACGGTGCTCGACGGCGTCGGCCGCTGGCGCGCCGGCGACGGCGCCATGATCCGGGAGCAGTCCTACGAGGTCGTCCTGCTGTACCCGGAGAAGGACGCCGGCGTCCGCAGCGTCCGCATCGAGCGGATCCGCTCCGCCTACGAGCAGCAGTTCGCGCAGGACTCCGTCGGGCGGTCCGACGACAAGGTGACCGCCGACTTCTGAGGCGGCCTCAGGCGGTCCGGACGCGGCCTCAGTTGCCCGCCACCGCCTTCACCGCCACCGGCACCGGCACCGGGCCGGAGACCAGCTCCAGCGTCAGGCCCGCCGTCGCCGGCGTCTCCACCAGTTCCGCCAGCACCGCCGCCACGTCGTCCCGGGGCACCGCCCCGGGGCCCGTCGAGGCCTCCAGGTCCACCAGCCCGGTCCCCGGCTCGTCCAGCAGCGAGCCGGGCCGCAGCACCGTCCACTCCAGGCCGAGGCGGGTGCGCAGGTGGTCGTCCGCCTCGCCCTTCGCCCGCAGGTAGGCGTCGAACACCTCGCCGCCCTCGTGGCGGGCGTCCGCGCCCATCGAAGAGACCATCAGGAAGCGGCGCACACCGGCCCGTTCCGCCGCGTCCGCGAAGAGGACCGCCGCGCCCCGGTCCACGGTGTCCTTGCGGGCGGCCCCGCTGCCAGGCCCGGCGCCGGCCGCGAAGACGGCGGCGTCCGCGCCCGCCAGGATGCCCGCCACGTGGTCGACGGTGGCCGACTCCAGGTCGCAGAGCACCGGTTCCGCGCCCGCCTCGCGCAGGTCGTCCTCCTGCGTGCGGTCGCGGACGATGCCCGCGACCCCGTACCCGCGCGCGGCGAGCAGCCGCTCCAGCCGCAGCGCGATCCGACCGTGTCCACCCGCGATGACGATGCGCATGAGGCGACCGTACGACGACCCGGGCCCGCCCGCCCGCGCACGGCCGCCGCCCGCTCAGGGGCCCGGCTCCATCCGGCCCTGCCGGGGAAGGTCGAGGGCCACCGCGACCGCCGAGTCGCAGTACTCCCGCACGGCGCTCGTACGGGCCACCACGCGCCCGCGGTGCACCACGATCCGGCTGTACGCCAGCGACAGCACCCCGGCGATCCGGTCCCCGCGCACCGCGAGCAGCTCCGCCGGAGCCCCCGGCTCCACCCGCACCTCCGGCAGGCCCATCGCCTCCCGGGCGGCGGAGCCGACCGCCTCGTACGCCTCCGCGGGCCGCAGCCCGCCCTGCGACGCCAGCAGGTAGGCGGCCTCCAGGGGGTCGCCGCGGCCGACCGGGTTCCCGGTGTCGCGCAGCGCCCCGCTGCCGGCCGCGACCCGCACCCCGGCGGCCCGCAGCAGCCGCACCGGCGCGGTGCGCAGGCCGCGCCGCTCCAGGGCCGCGCAGTCGCCCTGCGGCAGGCAGATCACCCGTACGCCTGCCTCGGCCAGCTGGTCGGCGGCCCGGTGCGCCGCCTCCAGCGGCAGCCGCGACAGCCCGCCGCAGGGGCCGATCACCACGCCGGGGCGCAGCCCGCGGGCCATCGCGGCGATCCGGGCGAGGCGGTCCGGGTCGCCGCCGTCGGTGTGCAGGTCCACGGGGCAGCCGTGCTCGGAGGCGAGGCCCAGGACGGCTTCGAGGTGGCCCGCGGGGTCCGGGTCGAGGTCGGGGCAGCCGCCGACGACCGAGGCGCCCATGCGGACGGCGTCCCGGAGCATGGCGCGGCCGTCCGCGCCGGCCGTGCCGGTGAGCAGCCGGGGCACGGCGGCGGCGGTCAGGTCGGTGAGGCCGCGGAGGGAGCGGCGGGCCTGGAGGACGGCCTCCAGCGGGCCGAGGCCGTGCGCGCCGCCGATCCGGACGTGGGAGCGGACGGCGGTGGCGCCGTGGCCGAGCTGGAGCAGGGCGGCCTCGGTGGCCCGGCGCTGCACCTCGTCGGGGGCGTAGGAGACGGGCCCGGCGCAGTCGGCGGTCAGGGCGGTGTCCCCGTGGGCGTGCGGTTCGGCCGGGGCGGGCAGCAGCAGCCAGCCGGTGAGGTCGACGCGGGCCGAGGCGCCGGAGGGCATGCTGCCCGCCGCCCCGACGGCCTGGACGCGGCCGCCGCCGAGCCGTACGTCGACCAGGCGGCCGTCGGCGAGGCGGGCGCCGGCCAGCAGCAGGGCGGCGGACTCGGCGGCGGCCGCCGCCGCGGGGCCGGGCGGGTGCGCCGGGCCGGGGCCCCGGCCCTGGGGGGCGCCGGGGGAGGGTGCGCCGCCGGGGGGCCGCGGGGCCCGGCCGCCGCCGTCGCCGCGGCCGTTGCGGGGGGACGGGGGCGGCTGCGGCGGCTGGCTGTCGGACATCGCGCTCCTGCGGGGCTCGGGGCGGTCCCGGACCGGTCGGCTCGGCCCGCGGCCCAAGATCACGCGTTCCGGCGAGCCTAGGGTGCGGGGCTGCCGGCATCGCGGAGGAGCGCAATAGTCGTACCGCCGTGCCCGCTCGCCGCGGCAGCCCGTGACGCCCTCCGCGGGGCCCTTCCCGGGGCCCCGCGCGCCCGGTCGCGGCCCGGTCCGGAAGGCCCCGGAGGGGCCCCGCGGGCGGGCCCCGGCAATGGATTTGGGCGATCGGCGGGCAACCGTGTAATGTCTTCCTCGCTCGCCCCAATAGCTCAGTCGGTAGAGCGTCTCCATGGTAAGGAGAAGGTCTGCGGTTCGATTCCGCATTGGGGCTCTGGTGAGAGAGGCCCCCCGCCTTAGGGCGGGGAGCCGATCACATCAAAGCGGCGTAGCTCAGTCGGTAGAGCAAGCGGCTCATAATCGCTGTGTCACCGGTTCAAGTCCGGTCGCCGCTACCCACAGTAGCCGATTGCGGGGTCGGTCTCCCGATCGGCTACTCTTTTATGCGTTCGATCCGTCCATTAGTCCGTCAAGGAGCACTCACGTGGCTGCCACCGACGTCCGCCCGAAGATCACGCTGGCCTGCGTGGAGTGCAAGGAGCGGAACTACATCACCAAGAAGAACCGGCGCAACAACCCGGACCGTCTTGAGATGAAGAAGCACTGCCCGCGCTGCAACTCGCACACGGCGCACCGCGAGACCCGCTGACACTGGCGAAGTCTCCGATTCAGGCAACGTCATGAGGTCGTCCCCTGCAAAGGGGGGCGGCCTCGTGTCGTTTCCGCGATCATTTCCACTTGTCCAAGCAGGAGGTAGGGAGCCATGGCGCTCGACCAGTCCTTCGTCGGGCGGAGCTACCCGCCCACCGATCCCTACGAGGTCGGCCGGGAGAAGATCCGCGAATTCGCGGTGGCTGTCGGGGACGCCCATCCCGTCTACACCGACCCCGAGGCCGCCAAGGCCGCCGGGTACCCGGACGTGATCGCCCCGCCGACCTTCGTGTTCGCGATCACCTTCGCCGCCGCCGGGCAGGTCGTCGCCGACCCGCAGCTCGGCCTCGACTACAGCCGCGTCGTCCACGGCGACCAGAAGTTCGCCTACACCCGCCCCGTCCGCGCCGGCGACCGCCTCTCGGTGACCTCCACCATCGAGGCCGTGAGGACCATGGCCGGCAACGACATCATCGACATCCGCGGCGAGGTCCACGACGAGACCGGCGAGCACGTGGTGACGGCGTGGACGAAGCTCGTCTCCCGCGCCCCCGAGGAGGCCTGACGATGACCGCGCAGATCAAGTACGACGACGTCGAGGTCGGCACCGAGCTGCCCGCCGCGTCCTTCCCCGTGACCCGCGCCACCCTCGTGCAGTACGCCGGCGCCTCCGGCGACTTCAACCCGATCCACTGGAACGAGAGGTTCGCCAAGGAGGTCGGCCTCCCGGACGTCATCGCCCACGGCATGTTCACCATGGCGCAGGCGATCCGCGTCGTCACCGACTGGGCCGGCGACCCCGGCGCCGTCGTCGAGTACGGCGTCCGCTTCACCAACCCGGTCGTCGTCCCCGACGACGGCACCGGCGCCGTGATCGACGTCACCGCCAAGGTGGCCGCCAAGCTCGACGGCAACCAGGTCCGCGTCGACCTCGTCGCCACCGCCGCCGGCCAGAAGGTCCTCGGCCGCTCCCGCGCCGTCGTCGCCCTCGCCTGACCGGCCGCCACACGGCACCGGCACCGGCACCCGTACGGTCCGTGGCCCCGCAGGGATGCGGAGGGCACGGACCGTACTCTTGTCCCCGTGCAGGAACTCCACGACGCCCCCCTCGCCCCCCTGACCACCTTCCGCCTCGGCGGCCCCGCCACCCGGCTGGTCACCGCGACCACCGACGCCGAAGTGGTCGAGACCGTCCGCGCCGCGGACGAGAGCGGCACCCCGCTCCTCGTCATCGGCGGCGGCAGCAACCTGGTCATCGGCGACCGCGGCTTCGACGGCACCGCCCTGCGCATCGCCACCACCGGCTTCCACCTCGACGGCAGCCGCCTGGAGCTCGCCGCCGGCGAGAACTGGTCCGACGCCGTCGCCCGCACCGTCGAAGCCGGCCTCGCCGGCATCGAATGCCTCGCCGGAATCCCCGGCTCCGCCGGCGCGACCCCGATCCAGAACGTCGGCGCGTACGGCCAGGAGGTCTGCGACACCATCACCGAGGTCGTCGCCTACGACCGCGTCCGGCGCGAGACGGTCACCCTCACCGCCGCCGAATGCGCCTTCGCCTACCGCGACAGCCTCTTCAAGCACGACCCCGACCGGTACGTCGTCCTGCGCGTCCGCTTCGCCCTGGAGGACGCCGGCGGCATGTCCGCGCCGATCAAGTACCCGGAGACCGCCCGCGCCCTCGGCGTCGAGGCCGGCGACCGCGTCCCGGCCGCCGCCGCCCGCGAGACCGTCCTGCGGCTGCGCGCCGGCAAGGGCATGGTCCTCGACCCCGACGACCACGACACCTGGTCCGCAGGCTCCTTCTTCCACAACCCGATCCTCGGGGACGAGGCCTTCGCCGCCTTCCTCGCCCGCGTCGAGGCCCGCCTCGGCACCGGCACCGTCCCGCCCGCCTACCCCGCCGGCGACGGCCGCACCAAGACCAGCGCCGCCTGGCTGATCGACAAGGCCGGCTTCACCAAGGGCTACGGCACCGGCCCCGCCCGCATCTCCACCAAGCACACCCTCGCCCTGACCAACCGCGGCGAGGCCACCACCGAGGACCTCCTCGCCCTCGCCCGCGAGGTCGTCGCCGGCGTCCGCGAGGCCTTCGGCGTCACCCTCGTCAACGAGCCGGTGACGGTCGGCGTCAGCCTCTGAAGGAGCCCCGGCGCCGCCATGCACTGCCCACTGCACGGGGCCGGAACGGACCCCGCCCGCCTCGTGGGACGCACGATCCGCCGGATCGTCGCGTCCTGGCACGTCTGCGAGGGGGAGCGCTCCGAGGCCCCCCTCGACGTCTGGCTGATCGACAGCGAAGGCGACTCCACCCGCATCAGCACCGGCTCCGACCGGTGCCTCATCGTCGAGTCCGCCGCCCCCCACGAGCCGTACGACATGGGGGAGTGGGGCCGCATCGACGTCGGCGAGGACCTCGGCGACCACGCCCTCCTGCCCCACGTCGGCGCCAACGTCGCCGGCGTCGCCGAATTCGCCGCGCCTGGCGCCGGCCGCGCCCGCCTGGAGCTCTCCTTCGACGACGGCGCCCGCGTCCGCGCCGACTGCTGGCACGGCGACCTCCGCCTCACCCGCGCCCGCTGACCCCGGCCCGGGGCGCCCCCGCACCGCCGCGCCCGCTACCCCGCCAGCCAGTGGTCGATCCCCGCCAGCAGCTTGTCCTGCACCTCCTGCGGCGCGGCCGACCCCCGCACCGACTGGCGCGCCAGCTCCGCCAGCTCCGCGTCCGTGAACCCGTGGTGCCGGCGGGCGATCTCGTACTGCGCGGCCAGCCGCGACCCGAACAGCAGCGGGTCGTCCGCGCCCAGCGCCATCGGCACCCCCGCGTCGAACAGCGTCCGCAGCGGCACGTCCTCCGGACGCTCGTACACCCCGAGCGCCACGTTCGACGCGGGGCACACCTCGCACGTCACCCCCGCGTCCGCCAGCCGCCGCAGCAGCGCCGGATCCTCGGCGGCCCGCACCCCGTGCCCGATCCGCGCGGCGTGCAGATCGTCCAGGCAGTCCCGCACCGACGCCGGGCCCGTCAGCTCGCCGCCGTGCGGCGCGGCCAGCAGACCGCCCTCCCGGGCGATCGCGAACGCCCGGTCGAAGTCGCGGGCCATGCCGCGGCGCTCGTCGTTGGACAGCCCGAAGCCGACGATCCCCCGGTCGGCGTACCGGACGGCGAGGCGGGCCAGCGTGCGGGCGTCGAGGGGGTGCTTCATGCGGTTCGCGGCGAGCAGGACGCGGATCCCGAGCCCCGTGTCCCGCGAGGCCGACTCGACCGCGTCGAGGATCACCTCCACCGCCGGGATCAGCCCGCCCAGGTGCGGGGCGTACGAGGTCGGGTCGACCTGGATCTCCAGCCAGCCGGCCCCGTCGCGGACGTCCTCCTCCGCGGCCTCCCGCACCAGCCGCCGGATGTCCTCCGGCCGGCGCAGGCACGAGCGGGCGGCGTCGTACAGCCGCTGGAAGCGGAACCAGCCGCGCTCGTCGGTGGCGCGGAGTTTCGGGGGCTCCCCGGCGGTCAGGGCGTCCGGGAGGCGCACGCCGTACTTGTCGGCGAGCTCCAGCAGGGTCGACGGCCGCATGGACCCCGTGAAGTGCAGGTGCAGATGGGCTTTCGGCAGAAGCGTCAGATCGCGTACGTGCTCCATCTGGTGATCCTGCCGTACCGCGGCGCCCGGCGGGAGGGTTTTCCCGATCGGGGTCCCGTCCGAACGCGGGATCGGGGCCGATGGCGGTGGGTGGGCCGCTGCGCGGAGCCGGGCCCCACCCCGCCCCTTCCCGAAACCGGGGCCTGCGGCCCCGGACCCCGCACGGGGCTCCGCCCCGGACCCCGCACGGGGCTCCGCCCCGGACCCCGCGCCTCAAACGCCGGCGGGGCTGGATCGGGGCTCCGGAAAACGACGGAGCGGCGCCGTCCCCACGGGGTCGGCGCCGCTCCGGAGCGTGGGTCAGGCCTTGGCCTCGGCCAGCAGCTTCTGGATCCGGGACACGCCCTCGACCAGGTCCTCGTCGCCCAGGGCGTACGACAGGCGCAGGTAGCCGGGCGTGCCGAAGGCCTCGCCCGGGACGACCGCGACCTCGGCCTCGTCCAGGATCAGCGCGGCCAGCTCGACGGAGGTCTGCGGGCGCTTGCCGCGGATCTCCTTGCCGAGCAGCTCCTTGACCGACGGGTACGCGTAGAAGGCGCCCTCGGGGACCGGGCAGAACACGCCGTCGATCTCGTTCAGCATCCGGACCATCGTCTGGCGGCGGCGGTCGAAGGCCTTCCGCATCTCCGCGACCGCGTCCAGGCTGCCCGAGACGGCGGCGATGGCGGCGACCTGCGCCACGTTGGAGACGTTCGAGGTGGCGTGCGACTGGAGGTTCGTCGCGGCCTTGACCACGTCCTGCGGGCCGATGACCCAGCCCACGCGCCAGCCGGTCATCGCGTACGTCTTCGCGACGCCGTTGACGATGATGCACTTGTCGCGCAGCGCCGGGACCAGGACGGGCAGCGAGGTGAACTTCGCGTCGCCGTAGACCAGGTGCTCGTAGATCTCGTCCGTCAGCACCCACAGGCCGTGCTCGGCGGCCCACTCGCCGATCGCCTTCGCGTCCTCCTCGCTGTAGACCGCGCCCGTCGGGTTCGAGGGGGAGACGAAGAGGAGGACCTTGGTGCGCTCGGTGCGGGCCGCCTCCAGCTGCTCGACCGAGACCCGGTAGCCGGTGGTCTCGTCGGCGACGACCTCGACCGGGACGCCGCCGGCCAGGCGGATGGACTCCGGGTACGTGGTCCAGTACGGGGCCGGGACGATGACCTCGTCACCCGGGTCGAGGATCGCGGCGAAGGCGTTGTAGATGGCCTGCTTGCCGCCGTTGGTGACCAGCACCTGCGCGGCGTCGACCTCGTAGCCGGAGTCGCGCAGCGTCTTCTCGGCGATGGCCTTCTTCAGCTCGGGCAGACCGCCGGCCGGCGTGTAGCGGTGGAACTTCGGGTCGCGGCAGGCCTCGACCGCCGCCTCGACGATGTAGTCCGGAGTCGGGAAGTCGGGCTCGCCCGCGCCGAAGCCGATGACCGGGCGCCCGGCGGCCTTCAGGGCCTTGGCCTTGGCGTCGACGGCGAGGGTGGCGGACTCGGAGATGGCGCCGATACGGGCGGACACGCGGCGCTCGGAGGAAGGCGTTGCAGAGGTCATGCGGCCATCGTCCCAGACCGCCCGCGGCGGCGGCACACCGTTCCGGACATCGGACCGACCAGCCGGATCACGCGCTCTGTTCGACGTCAGGGCCTCGAGCACGTACACTCACCTGTCGTTGGACCTCGCCGACCACTCCAGAGCGTGAGCACTCCGTGCACTCGCCCGGATGCGGTAGGTTGGGGTGCACAAAGGGTCGTAGCTCAATTGGTAGAGCACTGGTCTCCAAAACCAGCGGTTGGGGGTTCGAGTCCCTCCGGCCCTGCTCCACACTCCTTCTCGGATGTGTGCGCAGGTACGTACTTCGATGCAACGCCGTGCGGCGCAACCGGGCGCGGCCACGGCCCCGACCCGGATTCAGGTGAGAGACGTGACGGACGCCCTGGGCTCCATCGACAAGCCTGACGCCGAGGACGAAGCCCGCGAGAAGAAGGCCCGCAAGGGCGGCAAGCGCGGCAAGAAGGGTCCTCTGGGCCGGCTCGCGCTCTTCTACCGCCAGATCGTCGCGGAGCTCCGCAAGGTCGTCTGGCCCACCCGCAAGCAGCTCTCGACGTACACCACCGTGGTGATTGTCTTCGTCGTCATCATGATCGGTCTGGTGACCGTGATTGACTATGGGTTCCAGGAAGCCATCAAGTTCGTCTTCGGCTGATCCCCGCGGAGGGCGGCGCCTTGATGGGTGCCGCCCCTTTTCGCATGTTCCACCACCTTTTGTATCCAGGAAGAAGCAGCCACCGTGTCTGACCCGAACCTGAACGCGAGCCACGACTCCGTCGAGTCCGTCGAGGACGAGCTCGACACCGTCGAGGCGGCAGACGCTGTGGAGCCGGACGAGGCAGAGCTCGCCGACGCCGAGGACGCCGCGCTGCACGCCGAGGACGAGGTCGAGCACGAGGACGCCCCGGCCGAGGAGGCCGCCGAGGCCGCGGCCGAGGACGAGGCCGCCCAGGCCGCCGACGCCGAGGCCGAGGAGGCCGCCGAGGAGGCCGAGCCCGTCGACCCGGTCCAGGCGCTCCGCGACGAGCTGCGCCTGCTGCCCGGCGAGTGGTACGTCATCCACACCTACGCGGGCTACGAGAAGCGCGTGAAGGCCAACCTGGAGCAGCGCGCCGTCTCGCTGAACGTCGAGGAGTTCATCTACCAGGCCGAGGTGCCCGAGGAAGAGATCGTCCAGATCAAGAACGGCGAGCGCAAGAACGTCCGGCAGAACAAGCTGCCCGGCTACGTGCTCGTCCGCATGGACCTGACGAACGAGTCCTGGGGCGTCGTCCGCAACACCCCCGGCGTCACCGGCTTCGTGGGCAACGCCTACGACCCGTACCCGCTGACCCTGGACGAGATCGTCAAGATGCTCGCCCCGGAGGCGCAGGAGAAGGCCGCCAAGCAGGCCGCCGAGGAGGCCGGGCTGCCCGCGCCCGCCGTCAAGCGCACCATCGAGGTCCTCGACTTCGAGGTCGGCGACTCGGTCACCGTCACCGACGGCCCGTTCGCGACGCTCCAGGCCACCATCAACGAGATCAACCCGGACTCGAAGAAGGTCAAGGGCCTCGTCGAGATCTTCGGCCGCGAGACCCCGGTCGAGCTGAGCTTCGACCAGATCCAGAAGAACTGATCTTCTGAACCACAGCTTCCGGACAGGTCAGACAGCCCCCTCGGGGCTCGTCTGACCTGCTCGGTTTCGAGCCCCGCACCGATACCCGTTATCGTGGTGCGGTATGCCTCCATCCGGATGACCGGATCGGCGGCGAAAACTCTCACTAGGACCCGGAGAGAGCAATGCCTCCCAAGAAGAAGAAGGTCACGGGGCTTATCAAGCTCCAGATCAACGCCGGTGCCGCCAACCCGGCCCCGCCGGTCGGCCCCGCGCTGGGTCAGCACGGCGTCAACATCATGGAGTTCTGCAAGGCCTACAACGCCGCGACCGAGTCGCAGCGCGGCATGGTCGTGCCGGTGGAGATCACGGTCTACGAGGACCGCTCCTTCACCTTCGTGACCAAGACCCCGCCGGCCGCGCGCCTCATCCTGAAGCACGCGGGCGTGGACAAGGGCTCCGGCGAGCCGCACAAGACCAAGGTCGCCAAGCTGACGGCCGCCCAGGTCCGCGAGATCGCCGAGCTGAAGATGCCCGACCTCAACGCCAACGACATCGACGCCGCCATGAAGATCATCTCTGGCACCGCGCGCTCGATGGGCGTCACGGTCGAGGGCTGACCAGCCCCCTTCCCGCACCACCCAGTGGCAGGGCCAAGCGCTGGCCCGGACCACGACTCCATGCCTGAAGCGAATAAACAGGAGCAGAAGTGAAGCGCAGCAAGACCCTCCGCGCTGCGGACGCCAAGGTCGACCGGGAGAAGCTGTACGCCCCGCTCGAGGCCGTCCGTCTCGCCAAGGAGACGTCCGCCACCAAGTTCGACGCCACCGTCGAGGTCGCCTTCCGCCTGGGTGTTGACCCGCGCAAGGCCGACCAGATGGTCCGCGGCACCGTGAACCTCCCGCACGGCACCGGTAAGACCGCCCGGGTCCTGGTCTTCGCGACCGGTGACCGTGCTGCGGCCGCGACTGCCGCCGGCGCCGACATCGTCGGCGACGACGAGCTGATCAACGAGATCGCCAAGGGCAACCGCCTGAACGAGTTCGACGCGGTTGTCGCCACCCCGGACCTCATGGGCAAGGTCGGCCGCCTCGGCCGCGTGCTCGGTCCCCGTGGCCTGATGCCGAACCCGAAGACCGGCACCGTCACCATGGACGTCGCCAAGGCCGTCACCGAGATCAAGGGCGGCAAGATCGAGTTCCGCGTCGACAAGCACTCGAACCTGCACTTCATCATCGGCAAGGTCTCCTTCTCCGATGAGCAGCTGGTCGAGAACTACGGCGCGGCCCTGGAGGAGATCCTCCGCCTGAAGCCGTCCGCCGCGAAGGGCCGCTACCTGAAGAAGGCCGCCCTGACCACCACCATGGGCCCCGGCATCCAGCTGGACCCGAACCGCACCCGCAACCTCCTCGTCGAGGAGGACCCGGCCGCGGTCTGAGCCTGACGGCTCCGGGCCGCCCTGCGGCCCGCCAGTGGCACCTTGAACGGGCCCTCCGCCCCCTCACCGGGGCGGAGGGCCCGTTCCCGTTTCCGGCTGTTCGGTCCCTGTGCGAGGCGTGTCAGAGGCATGGCATAGAGTCACTACTGTCTCGCGGCCGGTGCGACAGGTCCGCGAGCTGAAGATCACTGCATCAGGGGTGGGGAACAGAATGAACGCGTACCGCAAGAAGGCCCTCGGGGCGGTCCTGGCCGCCGTCCTGCTGGCCGGCGGAGCCACGGCGTGCGAGGACGGCAAGGGCGCCGGGGACGCCAAGAAGGACGGCGCCGCGGCGGCGCCCTCCGCGGCCGCGCCGAAGCCGGCCGAGGTCACTCCGGCGGCCTTCCTGGAGAAGACCAAGGCGAAGGCGGCGGAGATCACCTCCGTCCGCTACACCATGGCGGGCACGGCCGCGGGGCAGACCGTCTCCGGCGAGGCCTCCATGCGGCTGAAGCCCACCGCTGCCATCGCCATGAAGATGGCGAACCCGGAGAAGCCCGGCGAGAACGTGGAGATCCGCCTCCTCGACGGCGCCCTGTACCTCGGAGCCGAGGGCAAGTACCTGAAGTTCGACCTCAAGTCCCTGGACCCGGAGGCGGCCAGGAAGCTCGACCGGCTCGGCGGCGCCCAGCAGGGCGAGAACCCGGGCGACAGGGCCGGCGACATGAGCGCGGCCAAGGACCTGAAGACGGTCGGCGAGGAGACCGTCGACGGGCAGAAGACCACCCACCTCAGCGGCACCGTCACGCTGGACGAGCTGCGCGCCGCCTCGGCCGCGGGCACGCCCGAGGCCAAGGAGCGCCGGAGCAAGAACCTGCAGGCGCTGGAGGCCCAGGGCATCAAGAGCCTGGCCATGGACATCTGGATCGACGAGAACCACCAGACCAGGCAGTTCCGCACCCGCGGCGAGGGCACCGAGGGCCCGCTCGACATGACCGTCAAGTTCCTCGACGTCAACAAGCCGGTCGACATCGCGGCCCCGCCGGCCGACCAGGTCCTGGACCTCGCCCAGCTGACCCAGGAAGGCTGACAGGCGCCCGTACGGGCGCCTGCCGCCCGCGCCCCTGCCTCCTCACCCCGCCCCGCCCGGCCCGGGGTCCGGCAGGGGCCCGGGAGGGCGATTTGCCCTCCCGGGACGCGGTCACGTACAGTTCCACGGAAGCCAAAGACCGCTGGTCGTTGCCGCGCCCGCAAGGGGGCGGTGGCCGAAGGATCCGCTGAAAGCGGGCGACCCGCGCAGGTGACTGTGGAAGGCTCCCAGGATTTCGGTCCTGGTCGAGCGTTGCCCCGTGCGCCTGCGCCCGGGGCGCTTTGTTTTGTCCAGCCCCTTCTGCGCGGTCCTCATCACCCGGAAGGAGGCCGACGCTCTATGGCAAGGCCCGACAAGGCTGCCGCGGTAGCCGAGCTGGAGGACATGTTCCGCAGCTCGAACGCCGCTGTGCTGACCGAGTACACGGGGCTCACCGTTGCGCAGCTCAAGACGCTGCGCCGTTCGCTCGGTGGGAACGCCCAGTACGCCGTGGTGAAGAACACGCTGACCAAGATTGCGGCCAACTCGGCCGGGATCACCGCGCTGGACGAGCACCTTGCTGGTTCGACCGCGGTCGCCTTCGTCACCGGTGACCCGGTGGAGTCGGCGAAGGCTCTGCGTGACTTCGCCAAGGACAACCCGAAGCTCGTCATCAAGGGCGGTGTCCTTGACGGCAAGGCGCTGTCCGCCGACGAGATCAAGAAGCTTGCGGACCTCGAGTCCCGCGAGGTTCTGCTCGCCAAGCTGGCCGGTGCCATGAAGGGCAAGCAGTCCCAGACTGCCGCGCTCTTCCAGGCGCTGCCCTCGAAGCTCGTCCGCACCGTGGAAGCGCTTCGTGCCAAGCAGGACGAGCAGGGCGGTGCCGAGTAATTCGGCTCGCGCATTGATCCGCGCCGCCTAGTGCGCGGGTCGTAGCGGGCCGTTACGCCCGCCTTTCGATACATCTCGGCACCAGCCGAATTAGTGGAAGGATCGCCCATCATGGCGAAGCTGTCTCAGGACGACCTGCTCGCTCAGTTCGAGGAGATGACCCTCATCGAGCTCGCCGAGTTCGTGAAGGCCTTCGAGGAGAAGTTCGACGTCACCGCCGCCGCCCCGGTCGCCGTTGCCGCCGGTGTCCCGGGTGCCCCGGCCGCCGAGGCCGTCGAGGAGAAGGACGAGTTCGACGTCATCCTCACCGGCGCCGGCGACAAGAAGATCCAGGTCATCAAGGTCGTGCGTGAGCTGACCTCCCTGGGTCTGAAGGAGGCCAAGGACCTCGTCGACGGCACCCCGAAGCCGGTCCTCGAGAAGGTCAACAAGGAGGCCGCTGACAAGGCCGCCGAGGCCCTCAAGGGCGCCGGCGCCTCGGTCGAGGTCAAGTAACACCCCGGGGCCCCTCCAGGCCCCTGCCAAGGGCGATCACCCGCACGGGTGGTCGCCCTTCGGCGTACCCGGGGTGCCTGATTTGCCCAGCTGTCGTTGGGGAGTAGGGTGATCATCGTTGCCCCGTGCCGGGTTTCCGAGATGATCCGCACGGAGCAGGGGGCCTTGACGAACGGCACGCGGCGCGCAATTCTCAGGACCGTCGCCAGCTCGATCCGCGGTCCGGGGCACCGGTCGGGGATCCGAGGCATGGATCGACTACGAAGAGGGCAGTACTGATACGCGCTCTGTGTACGAGAGCCGCGGCGTTGATCTACAAGGGGAAGGCCTGTTGCCGGTTGCCGGAAACCTGGTCTGGACATCAGTGAGCCGAGTGGCTACACTGACCCTTTGCGCTGCCTGTTAGCTGCCCCCTGCCCGTCGCCAGGGGCATGCCCACGCTTGAGCACACACGATTGATACGCCCTGACCTGGGGTTTTGGTCTATGTGTCAGCTGGGACCGGTACGCGCGTAGTGAGTCCGAGCCCTCGGAAGGACCCCCTCTTGGCCGCCTCGCGCAACGCCTCGACCAATACGAACAACGGTGCCAGCACCGCCCCGCTGCGCATCTCCTTTGCAAAGATCAAGGAGCCGCTCGAGGTTCCGAACCTCCTGGCGCTGCAGACCGAGAGCTTTGACTGGCTGCTCGGCAACGCCGCCTGGAAGTCCCGCGTCGAGTCGGCGCTCGAGAGTGGACTCGATGTCCCCACCAAGTCCGGTCTGGAAGAGATCTTCGAGGAGATCTCGCCGATCGAGGACTTCTCCGGGTCGATGTCGCTGACCTTCCGCGACCACCGGTTCGAGCCGGCGAAGAACTCCGTCGACGAGTGCAAGGAGCGCGACTTCACGTACGCGGCGCCGCTCTTCGTCACCGCCGAGTTCACGAACAACGAGACCGGTGAGATCAAGTCTCAGACGGTCTTCATGGGCGACTTCCCGCTCATGACCAACAAGGGCACCTTCGTCATCAACGGCACCGAGCGTGTCGTGGTGTCGCAGCTGGTGCGCTCCCCCGGCGTCTACTTCGACTCCTCCATCGACAAGACGTCCGACAAGGACATCTTCTCCGCCAAGATCATCCCCTCCCGGGGTGCCTGGCTGGAGATGGAGGTCGACAAGCGCGACATGGTCGGTGTCCGCATCGACCGCAAGCGCAAGCAGTCCGTGACCGTCCTCCTCAAGGCCCTCGGCTGGACCACCGAGCAGATCCTCGAGGAGTTCGGCGAATACGAGTCCATGCGCGCCACCCTGGAGAAGGACCACACCCAGGGCCAGGACGACGCGCTGCTCGACATCTACCGCAAGCTGCGTCCGGGCGAGCCGCCGACCCGTGAGGCCGCGCAGACGCTGCTCGAGAACCTCTACTTCAACCCCAAGCGCTACGACCTCGCGAAGGTCGGCCGCTACAAGGTCAACAAGAAGCTCGGCGCCGACGAGCCGCTCGACGCCGGCGTGCTGACCGTCGACGACATCATCGCGACGATCAAGTACCTCGTGAAGCTCCACGCGGGCGAGACCGAGACCATCGGCGAGTCCGGCCGTTCGATCGTCGTCGAGACCGACGACATCGACCACTTCGGCAACCGCCGCCTGCGCAACGTCGGCGAGCTCATCCAGAACCAGGTCCGCACCGGCCTGGCGCGCATGGAGCGCGTCGTCCGCGAGCGCATGACCACCCAGGACGTCGAGGCGATCACGCCGCAGACCCTGATCAACATCCGGCCGGTCGTCGCCTCCATCAAGGAGTTCTTCGGCACCAGCCAGCTGTCGCAGTTCATGGACCAGAACAACCCGCTGTCTGGTCTGACCCACAAGCGCCGCCTCTCCGCGCTCGGCCCCGGCGGTCTGAGCCGTGAGCGGGCCGGCTTCGAGGTCCGCGACGTGCACCCGTCCCACTACGGACGCATGTGCCCGATCGAGACCCCCGAAGGCCCGAACATCGGTCTGATCGGCTCGCTCGCCTCCTACGGCCGCGTCAACGCGTTCGGCTTCGTCGAGACGCCGTACCGCAAGGTCGTCGACGCCCAGGTGACCGACGAGGTCGACTACCTGACCGCCGACGAGGAGGACCGCTTCGTCATCGCCCAGGCCAACGCGCGCCTGGACGAGAACCTGCGCTTCGCGGAGGGCCGCGTCCTCGTCCGCCGCCGCGGCGGCGAGGTCGACTACGTGCCCGGCACGGACGTCGACTACATGGACGTCTCCCCGCGCCAGATGGTGTCCGTCGCGACCGCGATGATCCCCTTCCTGGAGCACGACGACGCCAACCGCGCCCTCATGGGCGCGAACATGATGCGCCAGGCCGTTCCGCTCATCAAGGCGGAGGCGCCGCTCGTCGGCACCGGCATGGAGTACCGCTGCGCCGTCGACGCCGGCGACTCCATCAAGGCGGAGAAGGACGGTGTCGTCCAGGAGGTCTCGGCCGACTACATCACCGTCGCCAACGACGACGGCACGTACACCACGTACCGGGTCGCCAAGTTCTCCCGCTCCAACCAGGGCACCTCGGTCAACCAGAAGGTCATCGTCAACGAGGGCGACCGGGTCATCGAGGCCCAGGTCCTCGCCGACGGTCCGGCCACGGAGAACGGCGAGATGGCGCTGGGCAAGAACCTGCTCGTCGCGTTCATGCCGTGGGAGGGCCACAACTACGAGGACGCGATCATCCTGTCGCAGCGCCTCGTGCAGGACGACGTCCTCTCCTCGATCCACATCGAGGAGCACGAGGTCGACGCCCGCGACACCAAGCTGGGCCCCGAGGAGATCACCCGGGACATCCCGAACGTCTCCGAGGAGGTCCTCGCCGACCTCGACGAGCGCGGCATCATCCGCATCGGTGCGGACGTCGTCGCCGGCGACATCCTGGTCGGCAAGGTCACCCCGAAGGGCGAGACCGAGCTGACCCCCGAGGAGCGCCTGCTCCGCGCGATCTTCGGTGAGAAGGCGCGCGAGGTCCGCGACACCTCGCTGAAGGTCCCGCACGGCGAGATCGGCAAGGTCATCGGCGTCCGCGTCTTCGACCGCGAGGAGGGGGACGAGCTTCCCCCGGGCGTGAACCAGCTGGTCCGCGTCTACGTCGCCCAGAAGCGCAAGATCACCGACGGTGACAAGCTCGCCGGCCGCCACGGCAACAAGGGTGTCATCTCCAAGATCCTCCCGATCGAGGACATGCCCTTCCTGGAGGACGGCACCCCGGTCGACATCATCCTGAACCCGCTGGGTGTCCCGTCCCGAATGAACCCGGGGCAGGTCCTGGAGATCCACCTCGGCTGGCTCGCCAGCCGCGGCTGGGACGTCTCCGGCCTGGCGGAGGAGTGGGCCGAGCGGCTCAAGGCCATCGGCGCCGACCGCGTCGAGCCCGGCACCAACGTCGCCACCCCCGTGTTCGACGGCGCCCGCGAGGACGAGCTCGCCGGCCTGTTCGAGCACACCATCCCGAACCGCGACGGCGACCGCCTGGTCCTCCCGTCCGGCAAGGCGCGCCTGTTCGACGGCCGCTCCGGCGAGCCGTTCCCGGACCCGATCTCGGTCGGGTACATGTACATCCTCAAGCTCCACCACCTGGTCGACGACAAGCTGCACGCCCGTTCGACCGGTCCGTACTCGATGATCACGCAGCAGCCGCTGGGTGGTAAGGCGCAGTTCGGTGGCCAGCGCTTCGGTGAGATGGAGGTGTGGGCGCTGGAGGCTTACGGCGCCGCGTACGCCCTCCAGGAGCTGCTGACCATCAAGTCCGACGACGTCACCGGCCGCGTGAAGGTCTACGAGGCCATCGTCAAGGGCGAGAACATTCCCGAGCCGGGCATTCCCGAGTCCTTCAAGGTGCTCATCAAGGAAATGCAGTCGCTCTGCCTCAACGTGGAGGTGCTGTCCTCGGACGGCATGTCCATCGAGATGCGCGACACCGACGAGGACGTCTTCCGCGCCGCGGAGGAGCTCGGTATCGACCTGTCCCGGCGCGAGCCGAGCAGCGTCGAAGAGGTCTGACGGGCCTGGCCGGGGCTCTCGCGCAGAGCCCCGGCCGTCCCCGGGACCGTTCAGACCATGATTGAGACACGACCCCGAAAGAGGGATTGACGCACAGTGCTCGACGTCAACTTCTTCGACGAGCTGCGGATCGGCCTTGCCACCGCGGACGACATCCGTACCTGGTCGCACGGCGAGGTCAAGAAGCCGGAGACCATCAACTACCGCACCCTGAAGCCCGAGAAGGACGGCCTCTTCTGCGAGAAGATCTTCGGCCCCACCCGGGACTGGGAGTGCTACTGCGGCAAGTACAAGCGTGTCCGCTTCAAGGGCATCATCTGTGAGCGCTGTGGCGTCGAGGTCACGCGCGCCAAGGTGCGCCGCGAGCGGATGGGCCACATCGAGCTCGCCGCCCCCGTCACCCACATCTGGTACTTCAAGGGCGTCCCGTCGCGCCTGGGCTACCTGCTGGACCTCGCGCCGAAGGACCTCGAGAAGGTCATCTACTTCGCCGCGTACATGATCACGTTCGTCGACGACGAGCGCCGCCAGCGCGACCTGCCGTCGCTGGAGGCCCACGTCTCCGTCGAGCGCCAGCAGATCGAGAACCGCCGCGACGCCGACCTGGAAGGCCGGGCCAAGAAGCTCGAGTCCGACCTGGCCGAGCTGGAGGCCGAGGGCGCCAAGGCCGACGTGCGCCGCAAGGTGCGCGAGGGCGCCGAGCGCGAGATGAAGCAGCTCCGCGACCGCGCGCAGCGCGAGATCGACCGCCTCGACGAGGTGTGGAACCGCTTCAAGAACCTCAAGGTCCAGGACCTCGAGGGCGACGAGCTGCTCTACCGCGAGCTGCGCGACCGCTTCGGCACGTACTTCGACGGCTCGATGGGTGCCGCGGCGCTGCAGAAGCGCCTGGAGTCCTTCGACCTGGAGGAGGAGGCCGAGCGCCTCCGCGAGATCATCCGCACGGGCAAGGGCCAGAAGAAGACCCGCGCGCTCAAGCGCCTCAAGGTCGTCTCCGCGTTCCTGCAGACCAGCAACAGCCCCAAGGGCATGGTGCTCGACTGCGTGCCGGTCATCCCGCCGGACCTGCGTCCGATGGTGCAGCTGGACGGTGGCCGCTTCGCGACCTCCGACCTGAACGACCTGTACCGCCGCGTCATCAACCGCAACAACCGCCTGAAGCGCCTCCTCGACCTCGGTGCCCCCGAGATCATCGTGAACAACGAGAAGCGCATGCTCCAGGAGGCCGTCGACGCGCTCTTCGACAACGGCCGCCGCGGCCGCCCGGTCACGGGCCCCGGCAACCGTCCGCTGAAGTCGCTGTCCGACATGCTCAAGGGCAAGCAGGGCCGCTTCCGCCAGAACCTGCTCGGCAAGCGAGTCGACTACTCGGCGCGTTCCGTCATCGTCGTCGGCCCGCAGCTGAAGCTGCACCAGTGCGGTCTGCCCAAGGCCATGGCGCTGGAGCTCTTCAAGCCGTTCGTGATGAAGCGCCTGGTCGACCTGAACCACGCGCAGAACATCAAGTCGGCCAAGCGCATGGTCGAGCGCGGCCGCACCGTCGTGTACGACGTCCTCGAAGAGGTCATCGCCGAGCACCCGGTGCTGCTGAACCGTGCGCCCACGCTGCACCGCCTCGGCATCCAGGCCTTCGAGCCGCAGCTGGTCGAGGGCAAGGCCATCCAGATCCACCCGCTCGTCTGCACCGCGTTCAACGCGGACTTCGACGGTGACCAGATGGCCGTCCACCTGCCGCTCTCCGCGGAGGCGCAGGCCGAGGCCCGCATCCTGATGCTGTCCTCGAACAACATCCTCAAGCCGGCCGACGGCCGCCCGGTCACGATGCCGACCCAGGACATGGTCCTCGGTCTGTTCTTCCTGACCACGGACGGCGAGCTCCGCGACGTCAAGGGCGAGGGCCGCGCGTTCGGCTCCACCGCCGAGGCGATCATGGCGTTCGACGCCGGCGAGCTGTCGCTCCAGGCGTCCGTGGACATCCGCTTCCCGGTGGGCACCATCCCGCCGCGCGGCTGGGTCCCGCCGGTCGCCGAGGAGGGCGAGCAGGAGTTCCAGCCGGGCGACAGCTTCCGCCTGAAGACCACGCTGGGCCGTGCGCTCTTCAACGAGCTGCTGCCCGAGGACTACCCGTTCGTCGACTACTCGGTGGGCAAGAAGCAGCTCTCCGAGATCGTCAACGACCTGGCCGAGCGCTACCCCAAGGTCATCGTGGCGGCGACGCTCGACAACCTGAAGGCGGCCGGCTTCCACTGGGCGACCCGCTCCGGCGTCACCGTGGCCATCTCCGACGTCGTGGTCCCCGAGGCCAAGAAGGAGATCGTCGCGGGCTACGAGGCCCAGGACGAGAAGGTCCAGAAGCAGTACGAGCGCGGTCTGATCACCAAGGACGAGCGCACGCAGGAACTCATCGCGATCTGGACCAAGGCGACCAACGAGGTCGCCGAGGCGATGAACGCGAACTTCCCCAAGACCAACCCCATCTTCATGATGGTCGACTCGGGTGCCCGAGGAAACATGAT
Organism: Streptomyces globosus; assembly: GCF_003325375.1. Lineage (GTDB taxonomy): Bacteria > Actinomycetota > Actinomycetes > Streptomycetales > Streptomycetaceae > Streptomyces > Streptomyces globosus_A. The sequence continues at coordinate 593,533 of NZ_CP030862.1, forward strand.
GCAGATGAGGCAGATCGCCGGTATGCGCGGTCTGGTGTCGAACGCGAAGAACGAGACCATCCCGCGTCCGATCAAGGCCTCGTTCCGCGAGGGCCTGTCCGTGCTCGAGTACTTCATCTCGACCCACGGTGCCCGCAAGGGTCTGGCCGACACCGCCCTGCGTACCGCCGACTCGGGTTACCTGACCCGTCGTCTGGTGGACGTCTCGCAGGACGTGATCATCCGCGAGGAGGACTGCGGCACCGACCGCGGCCTGAAGCTGAAGATCGCGTCCCGCGGCGAGGACGGCGTCCTGCGCAAGGCCGACGACGTCGAGACCTCGGTCTACGCCCGCATGCTGGCGGAGGACGTGGTCGTCGACGGCAAGGTCATCGCGCCGGCCAACGTCGACCTCGGCGACGTCCTGATCGACGCCCTCGTCGCCAACGGCGTCGAGGAGGTCAAGACCCGCTCCGTCCTGACCTGCGAGTCCGCGGTGGGCACCTGTGCCTTCTGCTACGGCCGCTCGCTGGCCACCGGCAAGCTGGTCGACATCGGCGAGGCGGTCGGTATCATCGCCGCCCAGTCCATCGGTGAGCCCGGTACCCAGCTGACGATGCGTACCTTCCACACCGGTGGTGTGGCCGGTGACGACATCACCCAGGGTCTGCCGCGTGTCGTCGAGCTCTTCGAGGCCCGTACCCCGAAGGGTGTCGCCCCGATCTCCGAGGCCGCCGGCCGCGTGCGGATCGAGGAGACCGAGAAGACCAAGAAGATCGTCATCACCCCGGACGACGGCAGCGACGAGACGGCGTACCCGATCTCGAAGCGCGCCAAGGTCATCGTCCACGAGGGCGACCACGTCGAGGTGGGCCAGAAGCTCACCGCGGGTGCCACCAACCCGCACGACGTGCTGCGCATCCTCGGCCAGCGCGCCGTCCAGGTGCACCTGGTCGGCGAGGTCCAGAAGGTCTACAACTCGCAGGGCGTGTCGATCCACGACAAGCACATCGAGATCATCATCCGGCAGATGCTGCGCCGCGTGACGATCATCGAGTCCGGCGACGCGGAGCTGCTGCCGGGCGAGCTCGTCGAGCGCTCGCGCTTCGAGACCGAGAACCGTCGTGTGGTCACCGAGGGCGGTCACCCCGCCTCCGGCCGTCCGCAGCTGATGGGTATCACCAAGGCCTCGCTGGCGACGGAGTCCTGGCTGTCGGCCGCCTCCTTCCAGGAGACGACCCGAGTCCTGACGGACGCGGCGATCAACGCCAAGTCCGACAGCCTCATCGGCCTCAAGGAGAACGTCATCATCGGCAAGCTCATCCCGGCCGGTACGGGCCTCGCCCGCTACCGCAACATCCGGGTCGAGCCGACCGAGGAGGCGAAGGCCGCGATGTACTCGGCCGTCGGCTACGACGACATCGACTACTCGCCCTTCGGCACCGGCTCCGGCCAGGCGGTCCCGCTGGAGGACTACGACTACGGCCCGTACAACGGCTGAGGTCACACAGAAGCCCCCCGCCGCTCCGAGAGGAGCGGCGGGGGGCTTCGCCGTTTCCGCGGGGCCTTGGGGGCCTGCCGCTCACGCGCGCCCGGGGGCGCGCAGGCGGCGGCGGAGGCGGGGGAAGGCGGTGGCGGCCGTCAGGGCCAGGGCGGCCAGGGCGGCGCCGGCGAGGCCCGGGAGGAGGCCCGGCGGGGTGTAGGTGCAGGCGAGGGTGCGGGTGTCCGGGGGGAGGCGGAGGGCCAGCAGGCCGTGGAAGGGGGTGAGGGGGGCGGGGCGGCCGTCGGCGGTGCACCGCCAGCCCGGGACCGCCGTCGTCGCGACGACCGCCGTGCCCGCGGCGCCCGGCGGGAGGTCGGCCAGGAGGGAGTGGCCGCCGGTGCGGACCGCCGTGGCGCCCGTACGGGTGAGGCGGGCGACCGCGTCGTCCAGGGCTGCCCGGTCCAGGCACCCGATCGGGTGGGACTCGGCGGCTGCCGCCGTGGCGGTGCTCCCGCCCCGGGCGCGGACGGTCGCGGTGAGCGCGCCGTCCGCCGGGACCGGGCCGAGGCGGACCACGCCCGTGGTCCTGCCGTCCAGCCGGCGCTCGCCGCCTGGGTGGGAGAGGGTGCCGGTGAGGCCGGGGGAGTACCAGTACGCCTCCGAGCCCGGGGCGCAGTGCGCCGTGTACGTCCGCTGCTGCGGCGTGCCGTCCGCGGTCGGCTCCGGGACCCGGTAGACCGCGGCGCCGAGGGCGTTCTCCTGGCGGGCGTACACGCTGTCCGCGGGGTGGGGCGAGGTGAAGGGGGCGCTGCGGACCGTCACGAGCGGGGGAGCGGGGAAGCGGGAGGCCGTCCAGGTGCCGGCGACGGGGCCGGGGCGGACGCGGGCGCCGATCGCGAAGACCGCGTCGAGGACGGGGTTGTCCGCGCCGAAGAAGGTCCGGCCGTCGTTCTTGAAGCCGTAGCCGAGGGGCTCCAGCGCCCTGTACGTGGCCTCGGGGAGGTAGCTGCTGTAGTACTGCGGGCCTTCGGCGCGCAGCGCGAGCGCGTCGTTGTACGAGGTCTGCGGCGTGCCGGAGTCGGTCCGGTATGCGGGCCAGCCGTTCACCTGCCGGACGGCCTCGGTGTGCGCGGCGATCGACGGGCCGCTGGTGGCGGCGGGCTTGGCCCAGCGCTCCCGCGCGCGGCGGACGTCGGCGTTCCAGGCGGCTGCCGCGGACTCGGCGAAGACCAGGCCGGCCATCAGGACGGCCGCCGACGGGACGAGGAGGCGGTGCCTCGCGCCGTGGTGCAGCAGGGCCACGGCGAGGACGGACAGGGCGCCGCCGCCCAGGACGGCGGGCCAGGTCCAGCCGCCGAAGTCGTCGGTGCGGCGCAGCAGGAAGGCGGCGGCGGCGAGCACCGCGGCCGCCGCCGCTGCATGCAGCGGGCGGGGGCGGTGGGCCAGGGCGAGCCAGGCCAGGACCACCAGCAGGGCGCTGAAGACGAAGGTCTCGCGGTACGGGTTGCCGTTGGGCACCGCCAGCCCGTGCCAGAGGTACTGGGTGGGCGGGAACTGGAAGGAGGCGAGGACCAGGACGGTCGCGGCGCCCCACACCAGGCGGGTGCGGCGGGCGATCGCCGGGTGGAAGAGGAACGCCAGCGCGAGGACCGTGGCGAGCGAGGCGACGTACAGGCGGGGGCGGCCGCCCCACAGGTGCGTGGCCGGCAGCATCCCGGAGAGCAGGACGTCCAGTCCCACGGGCTGGAACGCCGCGGCCTGCGTCTGCCGGGCGGCGCCGCTCGACAGGAACGCCGGCAGCAGCAGGGGCAGGGTCAGCAGGATCCCGGTCGCCGCGGCGGTGGCGGCGCGCCAGAGCGCGCGCAGCCGCTGCCGGCCGGTCGTCTCCAGGGTGGCCAGGCGGACCGCGAGGAGGACGCAGGCGGCCATCGTCGCCATCATCGCGGTGTAGAAGTTCCCCAGCCAGGCGAGCGCGACGAGCAGCGCGGCGCCGGGCGGGCGGCGCCCCTCGATGCACCACTCGACGGCGATGCCGAGCAGCGGCAGCGCGACGAGGCCCCACAGCCACATGGGGATGTACGAGGCGTCGCTGAGGGCCCAGCCGCACAGCCCGTAGCAGGCGCCGAGGACGCCCCGCTGCCACCAGGGGCCGGGCCGGAGCCGGCCGAGGTAGGCCGCCATGGCCGCGGCGGCGGTGCCCGTGGTCAGCGGGGTGACCGCGAAGACGGCGAGGTCGACGTGGTCGCGGGGGACGAGGACGGCCGCCCAGGAGAACGGGTTCCCGAGGTAGGTGTGGTAGTCGGAGAGGAACTGCTGTCCGAATCCGCCGCGCCAGGTGAACAGCAGGTCGCCGGCGGCCTGCCCGTGGGCGAGGTCCCACAGGCCGCGGTGGAACGGGACGTACTGGTTGGCCTGGTCGTTGACTGCCCGGCCGAGGCTGCCGAAGGGGAAGGCGCCCCGGGCGGCCCAGGCCGTGCAGACGGCGGCAGCGGTCAGCAGGAAGGCCGACAGCGGGGCGCGGAGGCGGGCGAGGACCGGGTGGCTGCGGGCGGTGTCCGGCGGCCGGGCCGGGCTGTCCGCTGCCTTCGGCTCCGGGGTGGCCGTCCGCAATGTCGCGCTCCCTGCTGGTCGTGCCATTCGGGGGGAATCGGGGGGCAGTGTAGTGGTCCGGCGGGGTCCCGACGGACCGCCGCGGGACGGCCGCCGGACCGCCGCGGGGGCGGGTGCAGGCGGCCGGGACCCATACCACATCCCGGCGCCGGGCACGGCCCGGGAGCCCGCAGGCCAGACGCGGCACGGGCCGCGGGCCCGCAGGCGCGGCGACGGCGGGGCCTTTGTTTTGACCGGAGTGGATGGGGTGGGTACGCTCAGACCTTGTGCCTGGGGTGTGCCTGGGCTCCCGTGCGTGTCCATCAACCGCACGCGGGCCGCACAAGCCGCCGCGATCCACGTCCTCCCGCGCTTGCGCGGGGGTCTGCCGGATCCGACACACCCGACCGCGTGGGTCGGGGAACGTTCCAGGTTAGCTTCACTACACGGCACACAGAAACCGGAGAAGTAGTGCCTACGATCCAGCAGCTGGTCCGGAAGGGCCGGCAGGACAAGGTCGAGAAGACGAAGACGCCCGCGCTCGAGGCTTCGCCCCAGCGCCGCGGCGTCTGCACGCGTGTGTTCACGACCACCCCGAAGAAGCCGAACTCGGCGCTCCGCAAGGTCGCGCGTGTGCGTCTGACCTCCGGCATCGAGGTCACCGCTTACATTCCGGGTGAGGGACACAACCTGCAGGAGCACTCGATCGTGCTCGTGCGTGGTGGCCGTGTGAAGGACCTGCCGGGTGTTCGTTACAAGATCATCCGCGGTGCGCTTGACACCCAGGCTGTCAAGAACCGCAAGCAGGCCCGCAGCCGCTACGGCGCCAAGAAGGAGAAGTAAGAATGCCTCGTAAGGGCCCCGCCCCGAAGCGCCCGGTCATCATCGACCCGGTCTACCAGTCTCCTCTTGTCACCTCGCTGATCAACAAGATCCTGCTGAACGGCAAGCGCTCCACCGCCGAGCGCATCGTCTACGGCGCCATGGAAGGCCTCCGCGAGAAGACCGGCAACGACCCGGTCATCACGCTGAAGCGCGCGCTGGAGAACGTCAAGCCGTCGCTGGAGGTCAAGTCCCGCCGCGTCGGTGGTGCGACCTACCAGGTTCCGGTCGAGGTCAAGCCGGGTCGCCAGTCGACCCTCGCGCTGCGCTGGCTCGTGGGCTACTCCCGCGCCCGCCGCGAGAAGACCATGACCGAGCGCCTCATGAACGAGCTCCTCGACGCCTCGAACGGCCTCGGTGCGGCCGTCAAGAAGCGCGAGGACACGCACAAGATGGCCGAGTCCAACAAGGCCTTCGCGCACTACCGCTGGTAGTCGCAACCCACATCGAGACCGAGAGAAGACTGAAGCCTTATGGCTACCACTTCGCTTGACCTGGCCAAGGTGCGCAACATCGGCATCATGGCCCACATCGACGCGGGCAAGACGACCACCACCGAGCGCATCCTGTTCTACACCGGTGTTTCGTACAAGATCGGTGAGGTCCACGACGGCGCTGCCACGATGGACTGGATGGAGCAGGAGCAGGAGCGCGGCATCACGATCACGTCTGCCGCGACGACCTGCCACTGGCCGCTCGAGGACGTCGACCACACCATCAACATCATCGACACCCCGGGCCACGTGGACTTCACGGTCGAGGTGGAGCGCTCGCTCCGCGTCCTCGACGGTGCCGTCACCGTGTTCGACGGTGTCGCCGGTGTGGAGCCGCAGTCCGAGACGGTGTGGCGCCAGGCCGACCGTTACGGCGTGCCGCGCATCTGCTTCGTCAACAAGCTCGACCGCACGGGCGCCGAGTTCCACCGCTGCGTCGACATGATCAAGGACCGCCTGGGCGCGGTTCCGATCGTCATGCAGCTCCCGATCGGTGCCGAGGCGGACTTCCAGGGCGTTGTCGACCTGGTCCGCATGAAGGCGCTGGTCTGGTCCGCCGAGGCGACCAAGGGCGAGATGTACGACGTCGTCGACATCCCCGACACGCACACCGAGGCCGCCGAAGAGTGGCGCGGCAAGCTGGTCGAGACCGTCGCCGAGAACGACGACGAGATCATGGAGCTCTTCCTCAACGGCGAGGAGCCGACCGAGGAGCAGCTGCACGCCGCCGTGCGCCGCATCATCCTGGGCTCCGGCAAGGGCGAGGGCTCGACGATCACCGCGGTGTTCTGCGGTACCGCGTTCAAGAACAAGGGTGTCCAGCCCCTGCTCGACGCGGTCGTCCGCTACCTCCCGTCGCCGCTCGACATCGAGGCCATCGAGGGCCACGACGTCAAGGACGCCGAGACCGTCGTGAAGCGCAAGCCGTCGGACGAGGAGCCCCTCGCCGCGCTCGCCTTCAAGATCATGAGCGACCCGCACCTCGGCAAGCTCACCTTCGTCCGGGTTTACTCGGGCCGCCTGGAAGCCGGCACCGCGGTGCTGAACTCCGTCAAGGGCAAGAAGGAGCGCATCGGCAAGATCTACCGCATGCACGCGAACAAGCGTGAGGAGATCGACTCGGTGGGCGCCGGCGACATCGTCGCCGTCATGGGCCTGAAGCAGACCACCACCGGTGAGACGCTGTGCGACGAGAAGCAGCCGGTCATCCTGGAGTCCATGGACTTCCCGGCCCCGGTCATCCAGGTCGCCATCGAGCCCAAGTCCAAGGGTGACCAGGAGAAGCTGGGTGTCGCCATCCAGCGTCTCGCGGAGGAGGACCCCTCCTTCCACGTCCACTCGGACGAGGAGACGGGCCAGACCATCCTCGGCGGCATGGGCGAGCTGCACCTTGAGGTGCTCGTCGACCGCATGAAGCGCGAGTTCAAGGTCGAGGCCAACGTCGGCAAGCCGCAGGTCGCGTACCGCGAGACCATCCGCAAGGCGGTCGAGCGCCACGACTACACGCACAAGAAGCAGACCGGTGGTACCGGTCAGTTCGCCAAGGTGCAGATCGCGATCGAGCCGATCACCGAGACCGACGGTCCGGCGTACGAGTTCGTGAACAAGGTCACCGGTGGCCGCGTGCCGAAGGAGTACATCCCTTCGGTCGACGCCGGTGCGCAGGAGGCCATGCAGTTCGGCATCCTGGCCGGCTACGAGATGACGGGCGTCCGCGTCACGCTTCTCGACGGTGCCTTCCACGAGGTCGACTCCTCCGAGCTCGCGTTCAAGATCGCCGGTTCACAGGCCTTCAAGGAGGCCGCGCGCAAGGCGTCCCCCGTGCTCCTCGAGCCGATGATGGCCGTTGAGGTCACCACGCCCGAGGACTACATGGGCGACGTCATCGGCGACATCAACTCCCGCCGTGGCCAGATCCAGGCCATGGAGGAGCGTCACGGCGCCCGCGTCGTGAAGGGCCTCGTGCCGCTGTCGGAGATGTTCGGCTACGTCGGAGACCTCCGCAGCAAGACCTCGGGTCGCGCCAGCTACTCGATGCAGTTCGACTCCTACGCCGAGGTTCCGCGGAACGTCGCCGAGGAGATCATCGCGAAGGCCAAGGGCGAGTAACTCTCCCGAGTACACGCTTTAGGCTTGTCACCGGAACCTCCGGGGCAGCAGGAGATTCTTCCGAAAAACCTGTTGCCCCGGGGACCGGCTTTCCAGCAAAGATCACCTGGCGCCGATGAGTAAGGCGTACAGAACCACTCTCCAGGAGGACCCCCGTGGCGAAGGCGAAGTTCGAGCGGACTAAGCCGCACGTCAACATCGGCACCATCGGTCACATTGACCACGGTAAGACGACCCTCACGGCCGCCATTACCAAGGTGCTGCACGACGCGTACCCGGACCTGAACGAGGCCTCGGCCTTCGACCAGATCGACAAGGCTCCCGAGGAGCGCCAGCGCGGTATCACCATCTCCATCGCGCACGTCGAGTACCAGACCGAGGCGCGTCACTACGCCCACGTCGACTGCCCGGGTCACGCGGACTACATCAAGAACATGATCACCGGTGCCGCGCAGATGGACGGCGCCATCCTCGTGGTCGCCGCCACCGACGGCCCGATGCCGCAGACCAAGGAGCACGTGCTCCTGGCCCGCCAGGTCGGCGTTCCGTACATCGTCGTCGCCCTGAACAAGGCCGACATGGTGGACGACGAGGAGATCCTGGAGCTCGTCGAGCTCGAGGTGCGCGAGCTCCTCTCCGAGTACGAGTTCCCGGGCGACGAGCTCCCGGTCGTCCGCGTCTCGGCGCTGAAGGCGCTCGAGGGCGACAAGGAGTGGGGCGAGAAGCTCCTCGGCCTGATGGCTGCCGTCGACGAGTCGATCCCGACCCCGCCGCGCGACACCGACAAGCCGTTCCTGATGCCGGTCGAGGACGTCTTCACCATCACCGGTCGCGGTACGGTCGTCACCGGCCGTATCGAGCGCGGTGTCCTGAAGGTCAACGAGACCGTCGACATCATCGGTATCCGCCCGGAGAAGACCACCACCACGGTCACCGGCATCGAGATGTTCCGCAAGCTGCTCGACGAGGGCCAGGCCGGTGAGAACGTCGGTCTGCTGCTCCGCGGCATCAAGCGCGAGGACGTCGAGCGCGGCCAGGTCATCATCAAGCCGGGCTCGGTCACCCCGCACACCGAGTTCGAGGCCCAGGCCTACATCCTGTCCAAGGACGAGGGTGGCCGCCACACGCCGTTCTTCAACAACTACCGTCCGCAGTTCTACTTCCGTACCACGGACGTGACGGGCGTTGTGACCCTGCCGCAGGGCACCGAGATGGTCATGCCGGGCGACAACACCGAGATGTCCGTCCAGCTGATCCAGCCGGTCGCCATGGAGGAGGGCCTGAAGTTCGCCATCCGTGAGGGTGGTCGCACCGTGGGCGCCGGCCAGGTCACCAAGATCGTGAAGTAAGTTCCTTCACGTTCTGACCTGGTAGTCCGCGCGAGCGGGCTCCGTGTCTGACACCAGGGCCCCTCCCCTGTCGCTCCGGCGGCGGGGGAGGGGCCCTGGCTGTTTCCCCGGGCGGGGCGCGCCGCCCGGGGGCGCGTACGCAAGAGGGCCGCACCCCCGCGGGGGTGCGGCCCTCTTCCGTACGTGGTGCAGCGGCCGTCAGGCCGTGCGCAGCGACTCCGTGAACGCCTTGCAGGCGGCGTAGTCGGGCAGCAGACCCGTCTCGACGGCCTGCGCCAGCGACGGCGCGGCCTCGTCGCGGGCGGACAGCAGCGGGACCTCCGCCGGCCAGTCGATGCCCAGGTCGGGGTCGAGCGGGTGCACCGAGTGCTCGCCGGTCGGGTTGTAGGTCTCGGAGCAGAGGTACGACAGGGTGGCGTCGTCGGTGAGGGCGCAGAAGCCGTGGCCCATGCCCTCGGGGATGTAGACCGCGCGGCGGTCGGTGTCGTCGAGGCGGACGCCCTCCCACCGGCCGAAGGTCGGCGAGCCGACCCGCAGGTCGACGATGACGTCGAGCACGGCGCCGCGCACGCACGTCACGTACTTCGCCTGGCCGGGCGGCACGTCGGCGAAGTGGATGCCGCGGACGACGCCGCGGGAGGAGACCGACAGGTTGGCCTGGGCCAGCTTCAGCGGGTGGCCGGTGAGTTCGGCAAGCCTGTCGAAGCGGTACCACTCGGTGAACAGGCCGCGCGGGTCGCCGTGCAGCTGCGGGGTGACCTCGAAGACGCCCTCGAGGGAGAGTTCGCGGAACTTCACTTGGCCGCCTCCTCGTCGAGCAGGTTCAGCAGGTACTGGCCGTAGCCGCTCTTGAGCAGGGGCTCGGCCAGCGTGCGCAGCTGCGCGTCGTCGATCAGGCCGGCCCGCCAGGCGGCCTCCTCGATGCAGCCGATCTTGAAGCCCTGGCGCTCCTCGATGACGCGGACGAACTCGGAGGCCTGGACCATGGAGACGAAGGTGCCGGTGTCCAGCCAGGCGGTGCCGCGGTCGAGGATGGTGACGTTGAGCTCGCCGGCCTGGAGGTAGGCATCGTTGACGGCGGTGATCTCCAACTCGCCGCGGGCGCTGGGCTTCAGGCCCCTGGCTATCTCCACGACGCGGTTGTCGTAGAAGTAGAGGCCGGGCACGGCGTAGCGGGACTTCGGCTTGGCCGGCTTCTCCTCGATGGAGATGGCCTGGCCCTTCTCGTCGAACTCGACGACGCCGTAGGCCGTCGGGTCGGCGACGGGGTAGGCGAAGACGCGGCCGCCCTTGGCGCCCGTGTGCTCGGCGAGGCGCGTGCCGAGGCCGCTGCCGTGGAAGATGTTGTCGCCGAGGATCAGGGCGACGGACTCGTCGCCGATGAAGTCGGCGCCGAGGACGAAGGCCTGGGCGATGCCCTCGGGGCGCTCCTGGACCGCGTACTCCAGCCGCAGGCCGAACTGGGAGCCGTCGCCGAGCAGCCGCTCGAACTGCGCCCGGTCCTCCGGCGTGGTGATGACGAGAATCTCACTGATTCCGGCCATGACCAGGGTGGAGAGCGGATAGTAGATCATCGGCTTGTCGAAGACGGGGAGCAGCTGCTTCGAGACTGCCCGGGTCAGCGGCCAGAGTCGGGATCCGGTTCCGCCGGCCAAGAGAATTCCACGCATGGGCACAACCCTATGCGAGAGCAAGCGGAGTGAGGCGCTCCGGGCCGGTGGGGTGGTAGGACAAGCGGCTAGACTCTTCGTACTATGCGCATCCTCGTGACCGGCGGCGCCGGCTTCATCGGTTCAGAATTTGTTCGCCAGCAGCTCGGTGCGGATGCATCGGCCCAGATCACGGTCTTCGACAAGCTGACCTACTCCGGAGTCGAAGCCAACCTCGCGCCGGTCGCGGACCACCCCGGTTACAAGTTCGTCAAGGGCGACATCTGCGACGCCGAAGCCGTCGACGCGGTGATGCCCGGTCACGACGTGGTGGTGCACTTCGCCGCCGAGTCGCACGTCGACCGCTCCATCGCCGGCGCCGGCCCGTTCGTCATGACCAACGTCGTCGGCACCCAGGTGCTGCTGGACTCCGCACGCAAGCACGGCGTCGGCCGCTTCGTGCACATCTCCACCGACGAGGTCTACGGCTCCATCAGCGAGGGCTCCTGGACCGAGGAGTGGCCGCTGGTCCCCAACTCCCCGTACTCCGCCTCGAAGGCCTCCTCCGACCTGCTGGCGCTGGCGTACGCGCGCACGCACGGCATGGACGTCGTGGTGACCCGCTGCTCCAACAACTACGGGCACTACCAGTTCCCGGAGAAGGTCATCCCGCTGTTCGTCACCAACCTGATGGACGGCCGGAAGGTCCCGCTGTACGGCAACGGCGGCAACGTCCGCGACTGGCTGCACGTCTCCGACCACTGCCGGGGCATCGACCTGGCGATGCGCAAGGGCCGCGGCGGCGAGGTCTACAACATCGGCGGCGGCACCGAGCTCACCAACAAGGAGCTCACCGGCGTCCTGCTGGAGGCCGCCGGCCTCGGCTGGGACATGGTCGAGCACGTCGAGGACCGCAAGGGCCACGACCTGCGCTACTCCATCGACATCAGCAAGATCAACGCCGAGCTGGGCTACGAGCCGCAGGTCCGCTTCGAGGACGGCATCGCGCAGACCATCGCCTGGTACCGCGAGAACCGCGGCTGGTGGGAGCCGCTCAAGGACAAGGCAGCGCTGCAGAAGTGACCGCCTCCGCCACCCCCGCCGTGCCGTCCGCCGCCGGGCGCTGGGTCGTCACCGGCGCCGCCGGCATGCTCGGCCGGGACCTCCTCGCCGTACTGGAGGACGCCGGGATCGAGGCGGCCGGCCTGCGCCGCGCCGACCTCGACGTCACGGACGCCGCCGCCGTCCGGGCAGCCGTCGAGGGCGCCGCCGTCGTCGTCAACTGCGCCGCCTGGACCGACGTCGACGGCGCGGAGACCGCCGAGGACGCCGCCACCGCCGTCAACGGCACCGGCGTCCGCGTCCTCGCCGCCGCCTGCGCCGACGCCGGCGCGCGCCTGCTGCACGTCTCCACCGACTACGTGCTCCCCGGCGACGCCTCCGAGCCGTACCGCGAGGACGCCGAGACCGGCCCGCTCAACGCGTACGGCCGCAGCAAGCTCGCGGGCGAGCGTGCCGTCGCCGAACTGCTCCCGCAGGACGGCTACACCGTCCGCACCGCCTGGCTGTACGGCGAGCACGGGCCGAACTTCGTCGCGACCATGCTGAAGCTGGCCGCGCAGCGCGACACCCTCGACGTCGTCGACGACCAGCACGGCCAGCCCACCTGGTCCCGCGCGCTCGCCCACCGGCTCGTCGAGCTGGGCCTCGCCGCCCTCGCGGGCCGCGCCCCGGCCGGCGTCTACCACGGCACCGCGAGCGGCCGCACCACCTGGTTCGGGCTGGCCCGCGAGGCCTACCGGCTCGCCGGCCTCGACCCGGAGCGGATCCGCCCCACCACCTCCGCGGCCTTCGTCCGCCCCGCGGCGCGCCCCGCGTTCAGCGTGCTCGGCCACGACCGCTGGGCCGAGGCCGGCCTGGCCCCGCTCGCCGACTGGCGCGAGCAGCTCGCCGAGGCGCTGGCCACTCCCGAGTTCACCCGGCTCGCCGCCGGGGCCCGCGAGGGCAGTACGGGATGAAGGCCCTGCTGGGCAAGGCCACCGCGGCGCTGCCGCCGGGCACCGTCGCGGTGGCCGGCGGCACCGTCGTGCTGGGCGCGGCCTCGTACGTCCACCTGGGCGTGGCCGGGCACAGCCTCTCCACCGAGGCCATGGCGAACGTCTCCGTCCTGTGGACGATCGTGATGTCCGTCGGCATCGGCGTGTTCTTCCCCGTCGAGCAGGAGCTCACCCGGATCGTCGCCGCCCGCACGGTCCTCGGCCAGGGCGCCGCCCCCGTGCTGCGCCGGGCCACCCTGATGACCGCGGCGATGCTCGGCGCGACCCTGCTCGTCCTCGCCCTCGGCGCCGGCCCGATCGCCGACCTCCTCTTCCAGGGCGACCGCGGCCTGGTCGCCGCGCTCGGCGGCGCCTTCACCGGCATGGCCGTCTGCTACCTGACGCGCGGCGTGCTCGCCGGCCTCGGCCGGTTCGGCGCGTACGGGCTCCAACTCGGCCTCGACGGCGGCCTGCGGATCCTCCTCGCCTTCGGCTGTGCAGTGCTCGGACTGGACTCCGCGCTCGCCTTCAGCCTCGTCCTCGCGCTCGCGCCCGTCGCCGCGATGCTCGTCACGCTGCCGCCGCTGCTGCGCGCCGCCGGGCCCGGCGGCGCCGTCTCCTGGCGGGAGCTGACGGGCGGTCTGGGCCTGCTGATCCTCTCGACGCTGCTGTCGCAGGTCGTCGTCAACGCCGCGGTGATGAGCACCAAGCTGCTCGCCCCGACCGACAGCGTGCTGATCGCCGCCCTGCTCAACGCCCTCGTCCTGGCCCGTGTGCCGCTGTTCGTCTTCGGCTCGCTCCAGGCCTCGCTGCTGGGCGGGCTCACCGCCGCGTTCACCGCAGGCGACAGGGCGGCGTTCTCGGCGATGCTGCGCCGGATCGCCGTCGTCGTCGGCATGCTCGGCCTGGCCGGCGGCATCCCCGCGACGGCGCTCGGCCCCTGGCTGATCGAGGTCCTCTTCGGGGCCCGCCCCGTCCTGGGCTGCCTCGACTTCTTCCTGCTGTCCGCCGGCACCGTGGCGTACATGTTCGCGATGGTGCTCGGCCAGGCGCTGATGGTCTTCAAGCGGCACCACCTGCAGCTGCTGTGCTGGGCCGTCGGCACCGCCGTCCTCGTGGGCGTCACCTTCGCGCCGGGCGAGGTGGCCCTGCGCGTCATCCTGGCCTACGCCCTCGGCTCCCTGGCGACCGTGCTCGGTATGCTGGCCGTGCTGAGGCTGAGGTTCCCCGGGGCTCCGGGCGCAACCGGGGGGTCCGGGCACGAGGGCGCCGCACGCCCGCTGGGCGCCGGGGCGGTCGGGGAGTGACCATGCCGGCCCACGACGTCCCACCGATCAACGCGCACGCGAACGTGCCACTTTCCGCTGGAGCTACCGTGTCCCAATACGACGATGTCTGGCTGGTCATACCGGCCTATAACGAGGGCCAGGTGATCGCCGGGGTCGTCGAGGATGCGCGCAAGACGTTCCCCCACATCGTCGTCGTCGACGACGGCAGCACCGACGACTCCGCCGAGCACATCGCCACCACCGGCGCCCACCTGGTGCGCCACCCGGTCAACCTCGGCCAGGGCGCCGCCCTGCAGACCGGCCTGAAGTACGCCCTGGCCCAGCCCGGCGCCCGCTACTTCGCCACCTTCGACGCGGACGGCCAGCACCAGACCGCCGACGTCGAGAAGATGGTCGAGGTCCTGCGCCGCGACGAGGCCGACGTCGTCCTCGGCTCCCGCTTCATCGAGCAGAACGGCCAGGTGCCGTGGATCAAGCGGGTCGTGCTGCGCACCGCCGCCGCCGTCAGCCCGACGGCCCGCAAGCTGAAGCTGACCGACGCGCACAACGGCCTGCGCGTGCTGAGCCGCAAGGCCGCCGAGCAGCTGAACATCACCATGAACGGCATGGCGCACGCGTCGGAGATCGTCGGCTTCCTCGCCGGGTCCGACCTGCGCGTCGCGGAGGTCCCCGTGGACATCCTCTACACCGAGTACTCGCGCGCCAAGGGCCAGTCCCTGATCAACGGCGTGAACATCGTCTTCGACATCACCATGCGGGAGCGTGACCGCTGATGAAGTACTTCTGGATTCAGCTGCTCCTCATCGCGGGCTCGCTGTCGATGGCCCTGGTCTTCATACGGACCTGGGGCCAGGCCAAGAACCGGGCGTGGAAGCGCATCGCGTTCTCCGTGTTCGTCGTCGTCAACGTCTACGCGGTGCTCCGCCCGACGGACGTCACCTGGCTCGCCCACAAGCTCGGCGTCGGCCGCGGCACCGACCTCGTGCTGTACGTGATGGTGCTGGCGATGGGCTTCCTGACGCTCAACACCTTCCTGCGCTTCCGCTCGCTGGAGAAGAAGATCACCGACCTGGCCCGCACGGTCGCGCTCAACGAGGGCGCCCGCCACAACGACGAGCGCCTCGGCAAGCCCGAGGAGGGTGCCGGCGCCGGTGCCGGCTCCACGAAGGTGAAGGCCTGACACCGTGGCGACGTTCGACTTCATGCTCCCCTACTACGGGGACGTGCAGCTGATGCAGGACGCCGTCCGCAGCGTCCTGGCCCAGACGGACCCCGACTTCCGCCTCGTCGTCATCGACGACGGGAAGGAGCCGGACGTCCCGGGCTGGTTCGAGTCGCTCGGCGACCGCCGCGTCACCTACCTGCGCAACGAGCAGAACCTCGGCATCACCAGGAACTTCCAGAAGTGCGTCTACCTCTCCGAGGCCGACCACGTCGTCATCATGGGCTGCGACGACCTGCTGCACCCCCACTACCTGGAGACCGTCCGCGGCATCCTCGCGGAGCACCCGGGCATCGGCATGGTCCAGCCCGGCGTCGAGGTCATCGACGGCGAGGGCAGGCCGGCCCACGGACTCGCCGACCAGGCCAAGCGGCGCCTGTACGCCCCGCAGGTCGACGGCCGGCGCGTGATGGGCGGCGAGGAGCTCGCCACCAGCGTGCTGCGCGGCAACTGGCTGTACTTCCCGTCGATCTGCTGGCGCGGCGACGCCCTCCGGAAGATCAACTTCCGGGACGAGTACAGCGTCATCCAGGACCTGGCACTCGTCGTCGACCTCCTGGAGGCCGGCGAGGACATGGTCGTCGACGAGTCGACGACCGTCTTCCGCTACCGCCGCCACGCCGTCAGCGAGTCCTCGCTCCAGGCGTTCTCCGGCACCCGCTTCACCGAGGCCGAGCGGTACTTCTCCGCCGTCGCCGCCCGCATGGACGCCCGCGGCTGGCACAAGGCCGCCAAGGCGGCCCGCTTCCGCAGCGCCTCCCGCCTCCACGCGATCACGATGCTGCCGGGCGCGCTGCGCCGCGGGAACCGCGAAGGCCTGCGTACGCTCGCGCGGCACGCGTTCACGGCCGGACAGCGAGCCGACTGACGCCCCGCACACCCCAGACCGCGGCCCCCCCGGCCCCGCCGCGCGGTTCCCCCCGCATCCGGATTGGACGGACATGACACACCTGGCCCCCGAGGCCATCGCAGAGCCCGGTGCCACGCGCGGCGGCACCGCAGCCGGAACGAGGACGGGGGCCGGCCCGGCCGCGGCGGCCGCCGGGCGCCTGCGGGAGTGGTTCTCCCGCCGCTGGGTGCGCGCCCTCGCCGAGGCGGTCGTCAGCCTGGCGGCCGCCCTCGGCTTCATGCTGCTGAGCCGGCACATCGTGGTGAACCCGATCGTCCGCCTCGGACAGGTCAGCGGCCTCGCCGCGCTCCAGAAGTACGCGGCCGTCCTCGGCCTGCCGCTCCTCGCCCTCCTCCTCTACACCGCCTACCGCGGCTCGGCCCGGCGGCACGCCCTGGCCAAGCGCCTGGTGTGCGCGGCGCTGGCCGGCCTGGCCACCGGCATCATCGCCGGCGGGGTCGTCGTCGCCCTGCGCGGCACGCCCCACCCGCTCGGCGGGCAGGACGGCGACCCGGGCGTCCTGATCGCCATGGCCAACTCGTTCCTCCACGACGAGGGGATGTCGGGCATCTACCCGCCCGCCTTCCCGGCCCTGATGGCCCTCTGGGCCAAGATCCGCTACCACGGCCGCGGCGAGACCGGCTTCGCCCTGCACGACCTGCAGATCTTCTTCACCGCGGTCGCCGGGCCGATGGCGTACCTCGCCTGGCGGACCCTGCTGCGCCCCTTCTGGGCGCTGCTCATCGCGGTGCCGGCGGCCGTGCTGTTCCTCGACCCGATCCGCCCGTACAGCCACGTCGTCATGATCGTGCTGCTGCCGCTGCTGGGGTACTGGCTGCGGCAGATGCGCCGGCCCGAGGGCCGCACCACCCGGCAGCTGGTGCTGCGCGGGGCCGGCTTCGGCGTCGTCTTCGGCGCCCTGTTCCTGTGGTATTCCGGCTGGTACGTGTGGGCCGCCCCCGGCGTCGCCGTCCTCGCGCCGTTCCTCTTCCCGTGGCGCCGCGGCGGCGGGGCCGCCCGCAAGGCCGGCCTGTTCGTCGGCTCCACCGTGGCCGTGGCCGGGGCCGTCGCCTCGCCGCTGCTGTACCAGATGGTGCGGCTGGGCGCGGAGAACCCCGACCGGTACGCGTTCCTCTCCGTGTACGCCGACCCCGGCTACGTCCTCGGCTGGGTCTCGGACCGGTCCGGGACGCTGACGTACCAGACCTGGCCGGCCGCCGGCGAGATGGCCGGGCAGAGCGGCTTCGCCCTGCTCCTGCTGTTCGCCGTGGGCCTCGGCCTGGGCCTGGGGCTGCGGAGCATCATGGTCCGCACGGCGGCGGCGGTCCTCGCGGGGGCCTGGTTCGCCCGCTTCTGGTTCGCCTCGCAGATGGCCCACGAGAAGGCCGTGCAGCTCTACCCCCGCACCACCTGGATCATCATGTACTGCCTGATGATCCTGGCCGTGCTCGGCATGATGGCCGCCGTCGGCCGCGGCTCCGGGTGGGTCGAGCGGACCCTGCGCCCGCGGACCGGCCCGGACGGCGGCCCGCCCGCGGGCCGGGTCGTCCCGCAGCGCGTGGTGCGCCAGCTCGCCGCCGGCATGATCTGCGTGACCGCCCTGTTCGCGGCGATGGGCGCCTCCTGGTCGGTCAACCGCTACATGCCCTCGCAGGACGTCGACCAGATGGGCATCGACGCCTACCGGGCGCACACCCTGAAGGAGCGCGACGGCACCTGCCCGCGCTACTCGCCCGTCAAGGGGGAGTGCGAGGACATCAAGAAGCGGGACTGGAAGCCCGCGCCCATCCAGGACTTCATCTGGTGCGCGGGCATCCTGGCCGACGAATGGCCGTCCGTCTGCGGGCACAGGGCGCCCGAGGGCGTCCGGTCGCGGACCGACATCGAGCGGGACCGGATGGCGGAGCTCGCCGAAGCCGTCAGGAAGGCCGAGGCCGCGAAGAAGGCCGAGTCCGGGAAGAAGTAGGCGCCGCCGGAAGGCTGCCCGGGCCCCCGGCCCACCGCGTGCGCGCGGCGGACCGGGGGCCCTCGCGTTCCCTCCCTCCCGGCAGCCGCCCGGACCCCACCCGATCCCCTGTTCGAGCGGGCAAGTAGCATCCGCCCCAACAACCGTGTCTTCACCGGGTCGTACGGGCCCAAGGGGTGGGAAGGACAACGTGAAACTGAATCGTGTACGGGGGACGGCTCTGGCTGCCGTGCTCGGTGCCGCCGCGGTCCTGGGCGTCCAGGCCACGGCGGGCGCCGAGCCGGGGCCCGGGGCAGGCACAGGCGGATCGACGGCCTACAGCAGCAAGTCGAAGGCCAGGGGGCCGGTCGCGAGCGAGGTGCACAAGCTCGCGCTGAAGGCCAAGGGCGCCGGCGAGGCCGGTCTCGCCCGGCAGGACACCGAGCCGTTCGGCCTCCTCGGCGTCTCCTGGACGGACCCGGCAGCCAAGGTCGAGGGAACCATCGAGGCCCGCGCCCGCGACGCCCGCACGGGCAAGTGGTCGCGCTGGATCGAACTGGAGCCCATCAAGCCCGGCATGGACGGGCCGCGCCCCGGCGCGAAGGGTGCGACCGAGCCCGTGTGGGTCGGCGCCTCCGACGGCGCCGAGGTCCGCGTCAAGGGCGGAGCGATACCCGCCGGCATGGAGCTCAACCTGGTCGACCCGGGCGGCAAGGCCGGCGCCGCGGAGCGCAGCGGCACCCTGAACGCGGACCCGGCGGCCTTCGCCGCGACCACCGCGGAACCGGGACCGCCGTCCACCGCCCCCAAGCCGGCCGTCGTCACGCGGCAGGAGTGGGGCGCCGACGAGTCCCTCAACGACGAGGGCCCGATCTACCTCCCCGGGGGCCAGGTCAAGGCCGTCTTCGTCCACCACACCGCGGACACCCAGCCGTACGACTGCTCGCAGTCGGCCGCGATCGTCCAGGGCATCCACGTCTACCACGTGAAGACCAACGGCTGGCGCGACCTCGGCTACAACTTCCTCGTCGACAAGTGCGGCACGATCTTCGAGGGCCGGCAGGGCGGAATCGACCAGCCCGTCCTCGGCGCGCACACCTACGGCTGGAACGCCGAGTCGGCGGGCATCGCCGTCCTCGGCGACTACACCTCCGGCGGGAGCAGCCCGGCCGCCCAGGCGGCGATCGCCCGTATCGCCGCGTACAAGCACGGCCAGTACGACGGCGACATGAACGGCACCGCCATGCTGACCGCGGGCGCCACGCAGGTCAACTTCTTCGGCAAGTCCTTCACCGCCGGGCAGGCCTACCCGTTCAAGGCGGTCTCCGGGCACCGGGACGGCTTCAACACGCAGTGCCCGGGCAACCAGCTCTACGCGCAGCTCGACGCGGTCCGCGCCGCCGGCCCCGCCGCACAGCTGAAGGCGACCACCCTGAACGGCAAGCCCGTCCAGCCGGGCACCGTCCACCAGACCGGCGGCCCGGTCATCCTGGAGTGGAGCACCAGCACGCCCAGCGACCGGCTGGCGAAGTTCGAGCTGCTGGTCGACGGCTCCCCGGTCGCGACCGTGCCGGGCACCGCCCGCTCCGCCGGCGCGGTGCTGCCCTCCGGCAGCCACCAGGTCGAGGTCCGGGCCACCGCGGCGAACGGCGCCGTGTCCACCTCGCTGCCGGTCAGCGTCCTCGCCGAGGTCAGCCCGGCCACGTTCGTGCCGGTCACCCCGAAGCGGCTGATGGACACCCGCGAGGGCCTCGGCGTGCCGAAGGCCCAGGTGGGGCCGGGCGGCACGGTCACCCTGCCCGTCGCGGGCGTCCAGGGCGTCCCGGCCACGGGCGTCACGTCCGTCGTGCTGAACGTGACGGCGACCAACCCGACGGAGGCGAGCTTCGTCTCGGTCTACCCGAACGGCATGACGCGCACCAGCGCGTCGAACCTGAACTTCACCGCCGGCCGGACCATCCCCAACCTGGTGGTCGTCCCCGTCGTCGACGGCAAGGTGAACTTCTACAACAACCAGGGCCGGGTCGACCTGATCGCGGACATCACGGGCTACTTCGCTGCGGGGTCGGCGGGCTCGTCGCACTTCAACATCGGGCCGAAGCGGCTGATGGACACCCGTGAGGGCCTGGGTGTGCCGAAGGCGCCGGTCTCGGGCGGCGGCACGGTGACCCTGCCGGTGGCGGGCGTGCAGGGCGTCCCGGCGACGGGTGTGACCGCGGTGGTGCTGAACGTGACGGCGACCAACCCGACGGACTCCAGCTTCGTGTCGGTCTACCCGAGCGGGACGACCCGTACGAGCGCTTCGAACCTGAACTTCACCGCCGGCCAGACCATCCCGAACCTGGTGGTCGTGCCGGTGGTGGACGGCAAGGTGAGCTTCTACAACAACTCCGGCCGGGTCGACCTGATCGCGGACATCACGGGCTACTTCGCTGCGGGGTCGGCGGGCTCGTCGCACTTCAACATCGGGCCGAAGCGGCTGATGGACACCCGTGAGGGCCTGGGTGTGCCGAAGGCGCCGGTCTCGGGCGGCGGCACGGTGACCCTGCCGGTGGCGGGCGTGCAGGGCGTCCCGGCGACGGGTGTGACCGCGGTGGTGCTGAACGTGACGGCGACCAACCCGACCGAGGCGAGCTTCGTGTCGGTGTACCCGAGCGGCACGACGCGCACGAGCGCCTCGAACCTGAACTTCACGCCCGGCCTCACCATCCCGAACCTCGTGGTGGTGCCGGTGGTGGACGGCAAGGTGAGCTTCTACAACAACTCCGGCCGGGTCGACCTGATCGCCGACATCACGGGCTACTTCGCCCAGTGACCTGAGGAAACGATTCCGCGCGGAAACGATGCGGCGGGGGCCTTCCGGATATGTTCCGGGAGGCCCCCGCCGCCGTACGCGCTGCTCCGGGCCGGGCGGGCTCGCCGCGTGGCGCTGTTTGACCACTCACCGTGGCGGGGTATTCTCTTCCGCCCGATTGGCCAGGTGTGCGCCTCGTATGGCAGACTACTCAAGTTGCTCGGCTGAGTGTCGATGCTGCGCGCCTCCCGCCGGGAGGACCGGAAGCGAGTCCCACGGTACTCGTCGCCTTTATCTGCCCCCCGGGGCAGCAATGGGGCGGAAGTACGGGAATCTTCCGGGAAGCGTCAGCACGGTGCCGGCCAGGCGCTCGGCGGGTGTTCCTCCCCCGAATCGCGGTCCTGGGACCGCACCCCCTTGGACAGGGAGTTTCCGTATGGGAATTTTCTGAGAGGGAGTGCGACACGCCCGACCGCGTGGGTCGGAGAGGAGCGGTGGAGGGATCCACAGCCGGCCGAGGGCCAGAGCGTTTCCACAAGAGACAGGACTACGGAGTAGCCATGGCGGGACAGAAGATCCGCATCCGGCTCAAGGCCTACGACCACGAGGTCATCGACTCCTCGGCGAAGAAGATCGTCGAGACGGTGACCCGCACTGGTGCGTCGGTCGCGGGCCCGGTGCCGCTGCCCACTGAGAAGAACGTGTACTGCGTCATCAAGTCGCCGCACAAGTACAAGGACTCGCGCGAGCACTTCGAGATGCGCACGCACAAGCGCCTGATCGACATCCTCGACCCGACGCCCAAGACCGTTGACTCGCTGATGCGCCTGGACCTTCCGGCCGGCGTCGACATCGAGATCAAGCTCTGAGAGGCGTCGAGAAGATGGCAAAGCAGATCAAGGGCGTCCTGGGCGAGAAGCTCGGCATGACCCAGGTCTGGGACGAGAACAACCGTGTCGTCCCGGTCACCGTCGTCAAGGCCGGCCCCTGCGTCGTCACCCAGGTCCGTACCAACGACACCGACGGCTACGAGTCGGTCCAGATCGCCTTCGGCGAGATCGACCCGCGCAAGGTGAACAAGCCCCTCAAGGGCCACTTCGCCAAGGCCGACGTCACCCCCCGCCGCCACCTGGTGGAGCTCCGCACCTCCGACGCCGCCGAGTACACGCTCGGCCAGGAGATCACCGCGGCCGTGTTCGAGTCCGGCGTCAAGGTTGACGTCACGGGCAACAGCAAGGGCAAGGGCTTCGCCGGTGTCATGAAGCGGCACAACTTCCGGGGCCTCGGCGCCGGCCACGGTGTGCAGCGCAAGCACCGCTCCCCCGGTTCGATCGGTGGCTGCGCCACCCCTGGGCGCGTCTTCAAGGGCGTGCGCATGGCTGGTCGTATGGGCAACGAGCGCGTCACCACCCAGAACCTGACCATCCACGCGGTGGACGCGGAGAAGGGTCTGCTCCTCATCAAGGGCGCGGTCCCCGGTCCGAACGGCGGCCTCGTCCTGGTCCGTACCGCGGCCAAGGGGGCTTGAGGTAATGAGCACCATTGACATCCTTTCGCCGGCAGGCGACAAGGCCGGTACCGTCGAGCTCCCCGCGGAGATCTTCGACGCGAAGACCAGCGTTCCGCTGATCCACCAGGTCGTCGTCGCGCAGCTGGCTGCGGCCCGTCAGGGCACGCACAAGACCAAGACCCGCGGCGAAGTCCGCGGTGGCGGCAAGAAGCCGTACCGCCAGAAGGGCACCGGCCGCGCCCGTCAGGGTTCGACCCGCGCTCCGCAGTTCGCCGGCGGTGGCGTCGTCCACGGCCCCGTGCCGCGTGACTACTCGCAGCGGACCCCGAAGAAGATGAAGGCCGCCGCCCTCCGCGGTGCCCTCTCGGACCGTGCGCGCCACTCCCGCATCCACGTCGTCACCGGCGTGGTCGAGGGTGACGTCTCCACCAAGGCCGCCAAGACGCTGTTCGGCAAGATCACGGAGCGCAAGAACCTGCTCCTGGTCGTCGAGCGCTCCGACGAGGCCGCGTGGCTGTCCGCCCGCAACCTGCCCCAGGTGCACATCCTGGAGCCGGGCCAGCTGAACACGTACGACGTGATCGTCTCCGACGACGTGGTCTTCACCCAGGCCGCGCTGGAGTCCTTCGTGTCTGGCCCCAAGGCCGATGAGACCGAAGGGAGCGACGCCTGATGTCCGAGGCGACCGTTACCAGCAAGACCTTCACTGACCCGCGCGACCTGCTGATCAAGCCGGTCGTCTCGGAGAAGAGCTACGCGCTTCTCGACGAGAACAAGTACACGTTCATCGTCGCGCCCGGCGCCAACAAGACCCAGATCAAGCAGGCCGTCGAGGCGGTCTTCTCGGTCAAGGTCACCGGGGTCAACACGATCAACCGCCAGGGCAAGCGCAAGCGCACCCGCACCGGTTTCGGCAAGCGTGCCAACACCAAGCGCGCCATCGTGACCCTCGCTGAGGGCGACCGTATCGACATCTTCGGCGGCCAGGCCTCCTAACGGAGTCCTGAGTCGTCCGGAATCGGACGAGGACTGAGAAATGGGTATCCGCAAGTACAAGCCGACGACCCCGGGCCGTCGTGGCTCCAGCGTCGCCGACTTTGTCGAGATCACGCGGTCCACGCCGGAGAAGTCGCTGGTCCGCCCCCTGCACAGCAAGGGCGGCCGTAACAACACCGGTCGTGTGACCGTTCGCCACCAGGGCGGTGGCCACAAGCGCGCCTACCGCGTGATCGACTTCCGTCGTCACGACAAGGACGGCGTGCCGGCCAAGGTCGCGCACATCGAGTACGACCCCAACCGCACCGCGCGCATCGCGCTGCTGCACTACGCCGACGGCGAGAAGCGCTACATCATCGCGCCGCGCGGCCTGCAGCAGGGCGACCGGATCGAGAACGGCCCGACGGCCGACATCAAGCCCGGCAACAACCTGGCGCTGCGCAACATCCCGGTCGGTACGACCATCCACGCCATCGAGCTGCGTCCCGGCGGCGGTGCGAAGTTCGCCCGCTCCGCGGGTGCCTCCGTGCAGCTGCTTGCGAAGGAGGGCACCATGGCCCACCTCCGCATGCCGTCCGGTGAGATCCGTCTCGTCGACGCCCGCTGCCGCGCCACGGTCGGCGAGGTCGGCAACGCCGAGCAGTCGAACATCAACTGGGGCAAGGCCGGCCGCATGCGCTGGAAGGGCGTCCGCCCGACCGTCCGCGGTGTCGCGATGAACCCGGTTGACCACCCGCACGGTGGTGGTGAGGGCAAGACCTCCGGTGGTCGCCACCCGGTCTCCCCGTGGGGTCAGAAGGAGGGTCGTACTCGTTCGCCGAAGAAGGCTTCGAACAAGTACATCGTCCGCCGCCGCAAGACGAACAAGAAGCGCTAGGAGCGGGTTTAGATGCCGCGCAGTCTCAAGAAGGGACCCTTCGTTGACGGCCACCTCCTGAAGAAGGTGGACGCTCAGAACGAAGCCGGTACCAAGAACGTCATCAAGACCTGGTCCCGTCGCTCGATGATCATCCCCAGCATGCTGGGTCACACGATCGCGGTGCACAACGGCAAGACGCACGTCCCGGTGTTCGTCACCGAGTCCATGGTCGGCCACAAGCTCGGCGAGTTCTCGCCGACTCGCACCTTCCGCGGCCACGTCAAGGAAGACCGGAAGTCGAAGCGCCGCTAGAAGCGGGGTGGGAACGACTATGACTTACACCGAAGGGACAACCATGGAAGCCAGGGCCCAGGCGCGGTACATCCGCGTCACGCCCATGAAGGCCCGCCGCGTGGTGGACCTCATCCGTGGCATGGATGCCACGGAGGCTCAGGCGGTCCTGCGTTTCGCCCCGCAGGCCGCGAGCGTGCCGGTCGGCAAGGTGCTGGACAGCGCCATTGCCAACGCCGCGCACAACTACAACCACACGGACGCCTCCTCGCTGTTCATCAGCGAGGCGTTCGTTGACGAAGGCCCGACCCTGAAGCGGTTCCGTCCGCGCGCCCAGGGCCGTGCCTACCGGATCCGCAAGCGGACCAGCCACATCACCGTGGTCGTCAGCAGCAAGGAAGGAACCCGGTAATGGGCCAGAAGGTAAACCCGCACGGGTTCCGGCTCGGCATCACCACCGACTTCAAGTCGCGCTGGTACGCCGACAAGCTGTACAAGGACTACGTCAAGGAAGACGTCGCCATCCGTCGGATGATGACGTCCGGCATGGAGCGCGCCGGCATCTCCAAGGTCGAGATCGAGCGCACCCGTGACCGCGTGCGTGTGGACATCCACACCGCTCGTCCGGGCATCGTCATCGGCCGCCGCGGCGCCGAGGCCGACCGCATCCGCGGCGACCTCGAGAAGCTCACCGGCAAGCAGGTCCAGCTGAACATCCTCGAGGTCAAGAACCCCGAGCTCGACGCCCAGCTGGTTGCCCAGGCCGTTGCCGAGCAGCTGTCCTCCCGCGTCTCCTTCCGCCGTGCCATGCGCAAGAGCATGCAGGGCACCATGAAGGCCGGCGCCAAGGGCATCAAGATCCAGTGTGGCGGCCGTCTCGGCGGCGCCGAGATGTCCCGGTCCGAGTTCTACCGCGAGGGCCGTGTGCCGCTGCACACCCTGCGCGCGAACGTGGACTACGGCTTCTTCGAGGCCAAGACCACCTTCGGCCGCATCGGCGTGAAGGTCTGGATCTACAAGGGCGACGTCAAGAACATCGCCGAGGTTCGCGCCGAGAACGCTGCGGCCCGCGCGGGTAACCGCCCGGCCCGTGGCGCCGGCGCTGGCGACCGTCCCGCCGGCCGTGGTGGCCGCGGTGGCGAGCGCGGCGGCCGTGGTGGCCGCAAGCCGCAGCAGGCTGCTGCTGCCGAGGCCCCCAAGGCCGAGGCCGCTGCCGCCGCTCCGGCCGAGAGCACCGGAACGGAGGCCTGACCGACATGCTGATCCCTCGTAGGGTCAAGCACCGCAAGCAGCACCACCCCAAGCGCGGCGGTGTCTCCAAGGGCGGCACCGAGGTCTCGTTCGGCGAGTACGGCATCCAGGCGCTGACCCCGGCGTACGTGACGAACCGCCAGATCGAGGCGGCTCGTATCGCGATGACCCGCCACATCAAGCGTGGCGGCAAGGTCTGGATCAACATCTACCCGGACCGTCCGCTGACGAAGAAGCCCGCCGAGACCCGCATGGGTTCCGGTAAGGGTTCCCCGGAGTGGTGGATCGCGAACGTGCACCCGGGCCGGGTCATGTTCGAGCTGTCCTACCCGAACGAGAAGATTGCGCGTGAGGCTCTGACTCGTGCGGCTCACAAGCTGCCGATGAAGTGCCGGATCGTCAAGCGCGAGGCAGGTGAGTCGTGATGGCGGCCGGAACCAAGGCATCCGAGCTGCGTGAGCTGGGCAACGAGGAGCTCGTTGCCAAGCTGCGCGAGGCCAAGGAAGAGCTGTTCAAGCTCCGTTTCCAGGCGGCCACGGGCCAGCTGGAGAACAACGGCCGGCTCAAGTCCGTCCGTAAGGACATCGCCCGGATCTACACCCTGATGCACGAGCGCGAGCTCGGCATCGAGACGGTGGAGAACGCCTGATGAGCGAGAAGAACGTGACTGAGAAGACCGAGCGCGGTTTCCGCAAGACCCGTGAGGGTCTGGTCGTCAGCGACAAGATGGACAAGACCGTCGTCGTCGCCGTTGAGGACCGCGTCAAGCACGCGCTGTACGGCAAGGTCATCCGCCGTACGAACAAGCTCAAGGCCCACGACGAGCAGAACGCTGCCGGTGTCGGCGACCGTGTCCTCATCATGGAGACGCGTCCGCTGTCGGCGAGCAAGCGCTGGCGCATCGTCGAGATCCTCGAGAAGGCCAAGTAATCACCTGAGGGGACTTCCCTCAGGTTCGTTCCGCCAGGCTCGGTGGGGGCCCGCCTCGCAGTGAGGCCCCCGCCGGGAACCGGCAGACAATCAGGAGATAGACGTGATCCAGCAGGAGTCGCGACTGCGTGTCGCCGACAACACTGGTGCCAAGGAGATCCTTTGCATCCGTGTTCTCGGTGGCTCCGGTCGCCGCTACGCGGGCATCGGTGACGTCATCGTCGCCACCGTCAAGGACGCGATCCCCGGTGGCAACGTGAAGAAGGGTGACGTCGTCAAGGCGGTCATCGTTCGCACCGTCAAGGAGCGCCGCCGCCAGGACGGCTCGTACATCCGCTTCGACGAGAACGCCGCCGTCATTCTGAAGAACGACGGCGACCCTCGCGGCACCCGTATCTTCGGCCCCGTCGGCCGTGAGCTGCGCGAGAAGAAGTTCATGAAGATCATCTCGCTCGCGCCGGAGGTGCTGTAAGCATGAAGATCAAGAAGGGCGACCTGGTCCAGGTCATCACCGGCAAGGACAAGGGCAAGCAGGGCAAGGTCGTCGCGGCCTTCCCCGCCGAGAACCGCGTCCTCGTCGAGGGTGTCAACCGGGTCAAGAAGCACACCAAGGCTGGGCAGAACCAGGCCGGCGGCATCGTCATCACCGAGGCCCCCGTCCACGTGTCCAACGTCCAGCTGGTCGTGGAGAAGGACGGCAAGAAGGTCGTCACCCGCGTCGGTTACCGCTTCGACGACGAGGGCAACAAGATCCGCGTTGCCAAGCGCACGGGTGAGGACATCTGATGGCTACCACTCCGCGTCTGAAGACGAAGTACCGCGAGGAGATCGCGGGCAAGCTGCGTGAAGAGTTCCAGTACGAGAACGTCATGCAGATCCCCGGCCTCGTCAAGATCGTCGTGAACATGGGTGTCGGCGACGCCGCCCGTGACTCGAAGCTGATCGACGGCGCCATCCGCGACCTCACCACGATCACCGGTCAGAAGCCGGCCGTCACCAAGGCCCGCAAGTCCATCGCGCAGTTCAAGCTGCGCGAGGGTCAGCCGATCGGTGCCCACGTCACCCTCCGTGGCGACCGCATGTGGGAGTTCCTGGACCGCACCCTGTCGCTCGCGCTGCCGCGCATCCGCGACTTCCGCGGCCTGTCCCCGAAGCAGTTCGACGGCCGTGGCAACTACACCTTCGGTCTCACGGAGCAGGTCATGTTCCACGAGATCGACCAGGACAAGATCGACCGCGTCCGGGGTATGGACATCACCGTGGTGACCACGGCGACCAACGACGCTGAGGGCCGCGCGCTCCTCCGTCACCTCGGCTTCCCGTTCAAGGAGGCGTAAGCGAGATGGCGAAGAAGGCTCTCATCGCGAAGGCTGCCCGCAAGCCCAAGTTCGGTGTGCGTGCTTACACGCGCTGCCAGCGCTGCGGCCGTCCCCACTCCGTGTACCGCAAGTTCGGCCTGTGCCGCGTGTGCCTCCGTGAGATGGCTCACCGTGGCGAGCTGCCGGGCGTGACCAAGAGCTCCTGGTAATCCCTTCACCCCTTGGGTGTTGAGGGTTCCGGACGCTCTCGGTAAGCATCTGGGCCGGCGGAGTGCCCAGCCCCATGGCGTAGGCTAGTGGGGTTGGGCGTCCGCCGCCCGTCGACTTACTACGCCGTAGGTCCCCGCGCCGCACCCGTCCCGCCCCTGTGTGGGGAGAGGGATGGCGCATACAGGAAACCCCGGCGAGAGAGGCCGAAGGCCGATTCATGACCATGACTGACCCGATCGCAGACATGCTCACTCGTCTGCGTAACGCTAACTCGGCGTACCACGACTCTGTCGTGATGCCGCACAGCAAGATCAAGTCGCACATCGCGGAAATCCTCAAGCAGGAGGGTTTCATCACCGGCTGGAAGGTCGAGGACGCCGAGGTCGGCAAGAACCTCGTCCTCGAGCTGAAGTTCGGTCCGAACCGCGAGCGCTCGATCGCCGGCATCAAGCGAATCTCGAAGCCGGGTCTGCGTGTCTACGCGAAGTCCACCAACCTGCCGAAGGTCCTCGGCGGCCTGGGCGTGGCGATCATCTCCACGTCCCACGGTCTCCTGACCGGCCAGCAGGCGCAGAAGAAGGGCGTGGGTGGGGAAGTCCTCGCCTACGTCTGGTAGTCGGGAACGGAGGAAAAGCTATGTCTCGTATCGGCAAGCTCCCCATCCCGGTTCCCGCCGGCGTGGACGTCACCATCGATGGCCGCACGGTCGCGGTGAAGGGCCCCAAGGGTCTCCTCTCCCACACCGTTGCCGCCCCCATCGAGATCGTTAAGGGCGAGGACGGCGTTCTGAACGTCACCCGTCCGAACGACGAGCGTCAGAACAAGGCCCTCCACGGCCTGTCCCGCACGCTGGTGGCCAACATGATCACCGGTGTGACCCAGGGATACACCAAGGCGCTCGAGATCAGCGGTGTCGGTTACCGCGTGGCCGCGAAGGGCTCCGCCCTGGAGTTCCAGCTCGGCTACAGCCACCCGATCCTGGTGGAGGCCCCCGAGGGCATCTCCTTCAAGGTCGAGTCGCCGACCAAGTTCTCGGTCGAGGGCATCGACAAGCAGAAGGTCGGCGAGGTCGCCGCCAACATCCGCAAGCTGCGGAAGCCCGACCCGTACAAGGCCAAGGGCGTCAAGTACGCGGGCGAGGTCATCCGCCGCAAGGTCGGAAAGGCTGGTAAGTAAAGCCATGGCATACGGTGTGAAGATCGCCAAGGGCGACGCTTACAAGCGCGCTGCGAAGGCGCGCCGCCACATCCGCATCCGCAAGAGCATCTCGGGTACGGCGGAGCGTCCGCGCCTCGTCGTGACCCGCTCGAACCGCGGTATCACCGCCCAGGTCATCGACGACCTCAAGGGTCACACCCTTGCGTCGGCGTCGCACCTGGACGCGTCGGTCCGCGGCGGCGAGGGTGACAAGTCCGCGCAGGCCAAGCAGGTCGGCCTTCTGGTCGCCGAGCGCGCCAAGGCCGCCGGTGTCGAGGCCGTCGTGTTCGACCGCGGTGGCAACAGGTACGCCGGGCGCATTGCCGCTCTGGCTGACGCCGCCCGCGAAGCCGGGCTGAAGTTCTAAGCCCCGGTTCCGGGACTCACGGACGTAACAGAGAGAGGTAATCCAATGGCTGGACCCCAGCGCCGCGGCAGCGGTGCCGGTGGCGGCGAGCGGCGGGACCGGAAGGGTCGCGACGGTGGCGCTGCCGCCGAGAAGACCGCTTACGTTGAGCGCGTTGTCGCGATCAACCGTGTCGCCAAGGTTGTGAAGGGTGGTCGTCGCTTCAGCTTCACCGCGCTGGTCGTGGTGGGCGACGGTGACGGCACCGTGGGTGTCGGTTACGGCAAGGCCAAGGAAGTTCCCGCGGCCATCGCCAAGGGTGTCGAGGAGGCGAAGAAGAACTTCTTCCGCGTCCCCCGCATCCAGGGCACCATCCCGCACCCGGTTCAGGGCGAGAAGGCTGCGGGCGTCGTCCTGCTGAAGCCTGCTTCCCCCGGTACCGGTGTTATCGCCGGTGGCCCGGTGCGCGCCGTTCTGGAGTGCGCCGGCGTTCACGACATCCTGTCGAAGTCGCTCGGCTCCGACAACGCGATCAACATCGTGCACGCGACCGTGGCGGCCCTCAAGGGCCTGCAGCGTCCCGAGGAGATCGCGGCCCGCCGCGGTCTGCCGCTCGAGGACGTCGCCCCCGCGGCTCTTCTCCGTGCGCGTGCTGGGGCGGGTGTCTGATGGCCCGCCTCAAGATCACGCAGACGAAGTCGTACATCGGCAGCAAGCAGAACCACCGCGACACCCTGCGTTCGCTCGGGCTCAAGCGCCTGAACGACGTGGTCGTCAAGGAGGACCGCCCCGAGTTCCGCGGCATGGTGCACACCGTCCGCCACCTCGTGACGGTTGAGGAGGTTGACTGATCATGGCTGAAAGCAGCCCGCTCAAGGCCCACAACCTCCGTCCCGCCCCGGGCGCCAAGACCGCCAAGACCCGCGTGGGTCGTGGTGAGGCGTCCAAGGGTAAGACGGCAGGTCGTGGTACCAAGGGTACGAAGGCCCGCTACCAGGTTCCGCAGCGCTTCGAGGGTGGGCAGATGCCCCTCCACATGCGCCTGCCGAAGCTGAAGGGCTTCAAGAACCCGTTCCGCACCGAGTTCCAGGTCGTGAACCTGGACAAGCTGGCCGCGCTCTACCCGCAGGGTGGCGAGGTCACGGTGGCCGACCTGGTCGCCAAGGGTGCGGTTCGCAAGAACCAGCTCGTCAAGGTCCTGGGCCAGGGCGAGATCTCCGTGGCGCTGACGGTTTCGGTGGACGCCGTTTCCGCCTCTGCCAAGGAGAAGATCGCCGCCGCCGGCGGCACCGTCACCGAGCTCGTCTGATCCAGACGGCCACGTGACACAGAGCGAGTAAACCCGACCGGGGATGCCTCACATATGGGGCATCCCCGGTTGGTCGTTCCACGGGGGGCGCAGTCGCCGGTAAGGTGGCCTGCACCTTTGCTTGTACGTATTCGTCGAACCTCAGACCGTCACCTCTGACGCAGTAGCGCGGGGGTCGCAGGAGGCACCGTGCTCACCGCGTTCGCCCGGGCGTTCAAGACGCCCGACCTGCGCAAGAAGCTGCTCTTCACGCTCGGCATCATCGTGCTGTTCCGGCTCGGGTCTCACATCCCGGTTCCCGGCGTGAGCTACAAGAACGTCCAGATCTGCGTCGACCAGGCCGGAAGCAGCAACGGCCTCTTCGGTCTCGTCAACATGTTCAGCGGCGGTGCGCTGCTGCAGATCACGGTCTTCGCGCTCGGGATCATGCCGTACATCACGGCGAGCATCATCCTGCAGCTGCTGACCGTGGTCATCCCGAAGCTGGAGACCCTGAAGAAGGAGGGCCAGGCCGGTACTGCCAAGATCACGCAGTACACGCGCTACCTGACGGTCGCCCTCGCCATCCTCCAGGGCACCGGCCTCGTCGCCACCGCCCGCACGGGCGCCCTCTTCCAGGGCTGCCCGGTCGCCGCGCAGATCGTCCCGGACCGCTCCGTCTTCACGACCATCGTCATGGTGGTCACCATGACCGCGGGCACCTGCCTCGTCATGTGGCTCGGTGAGCTCATCACCGACCGCGGCATCGGCAACGGCATGTCCATCCTGATGTTCATCTCGATCGCCGCCGGCTTCATCGGTGCGCTGTGGCAGATCAAGCTCCAGGGCAAGATCGCCGACGGCTGGGTCGAGTTCGGCGTGGTGATCCTGGTGGGCCTCGCGATGGTGGCCCTGGTGGTCTTCGTCGAGCAGGCGCAGCGGCGCATCCCGGTCCAGTACGCGAAGCGCATGATCGGCCGGCGCGCGTACGGCGGCACCTCGACCTACATCCCGCTCAAGGTGAACCAGGCCGGTGTGATTCCGGTCATCTTCGCCTCGTCGCTGCTCTACATCCCGGCGCTGATCGTGCAGTTCAGCGGATCCACCGCAGACTGGGCGGTTTGGATCCAAAAGCACTTCGTCACGGGTGACCACCCGTACTACATCGCCACCTACTTCCTCCTGATCGTCTTCTTCGCCTTCTTCTACGTGGCGATTTCGTTCAACCCCGAGGAAGTTGCAGACAACATGAAGAAGTATGGTGGGTTCATCCCGGGTATCCGCGCCGGTCGACCCACCGCCGAGTACCTGAGCTATGTGCTCAACCGGATCACCTGGCCGGGGTCGCTGTACCTGGGTCTGATCGCTCTAGTGCCGACGATGGCGTTGGCCGGCTTCGGAGCGAACCAGAACTTCCCGTTCGGCGGGACGAGCATCCTCATCATCGTGGGTGTGGGTCTGGAAACCGTGAAGCAGATCGAGAGCCAGCTCCAGCAGCGCAATTACGAAGGGTTCCTCCGCTGATGCGTATCGTCCTCGTCGGACCGCCCGGTGCGGGCAAGGGAACGCAGGCCGCGTTCCTTGCGAAGAACCTGTCGATCCCGCACATCTCCACGGGCGACCTGTTCCGGGCCAACATCAGCCAGAACACCGAGCTGGGCCGCCGTGCCAAGGCGTTCATGGACGCCGGCGACCTCGTCCCCGACGAGATCACGATCGGCATGGCCAAGGACCGCATGGAGCAGCCGGACGCCGAGAAGGGCTTCCTCCTCGACGGCTTCCCGCGCAACGTCTCGCAGGCGGAGGCGCTGGACGTGATGCTCCAGGCCGCGGGGATGAAGCTGGACGCCGTCCTCGACCTGGAGGTCGAGGAGGACGAGGTGGTCAAGCGCATCGCCGGCCGCCGGATCTGCCGCAACGACTCGTCGCACGTCTTCCACGTCGTGTACGCGGCGCCGGAGACCGAGGGCGTCTGCGACAAGTGCGGCGGCGAGCTGTACCAGCGCGACGACGACTCCGAGGCGACGGTCCGGACGCGGCTGGAGGTCTACCACACGCAGACCGAGCCGATCATCGACTACTACAAGGCGCAGGGCCTGCTGGTGACCATCCCGGCCCTGGGCGAGGTCGCGGACGTCACGCAGCGCGCGATGGACGCCCTGAAGAAGTAGTACCCCTGTGGTGCAGGTCGGCCGCGGTGTCCGGAGGACGCCGCGGCCGTACTGTTGAGTGAACCCGAAGCAGCAGATCCGAAGGTGGAAGTGCCCCATGGTCCAGATCAAGACCCCCGAGCAGATCGCGAAGATGCGCGAGGCGGGGCTGGTCGTCGCCGCCATCCACGCGGCGACCCGTGAGGCGGCCGTGCCGGGCGCCACGACGCGGGATCTGGACATGGTCGCCCGCAAGGTGATCGCCGACGCCGGGGCGAAGTCGAACTTCCTCGGCTACGGCGGCTTCCCCGCCACGATCTGCACGTCGGTCAACGAGGTCGTCGTCCACGGCATCCCGGACGACAAGACGGTCCTCAAGGACGGCGACATCATCTCGATCGACGCCGGCGCGATCGTCGACGGCTGGCACGGCGACGCGGCCTTCACGGCCTTCGTGGGCACCGGGCACGCCCCGGAGCTGGTCGAGCTCTCCCGGGTGACGGAGGAGTCGATGTGGGCCGGCATCGCGGCGATGAAGAACGGCAACCGCCTGGTCGACATCTCCAAGGCCATCGAGGGCTACATCCGCCGTCAGCCCCGCCCGTCCAGCGGCAAGTACGGCATCATCGAGGACTACGGCGGCCACGGCATCGGCTCCGAGATGCACATGGACCCGCACCTGCTGAACTACGTCTCGCGCAAGCGGGGCAAGGGCGTCCGGCTGGTGCCGGGCCTGTGCCTGGCGATCGAGCCCATGGTGTCCCTGGGAACCGCCCGGACGGAGGTACTGGCCGACGACTGGACGGTGGTCACCACGGACGGAACCTGGTCCTCGCACTGGGAGCACTCGGTGGCCCTGACGGAGGCCGGTCCGATCGTCCTGACCAGCCCGGACTGCGGCAAGGCGAAGCTGGCGGAGTACGGGGTCACCACGGCCCCGGACCCTCTCGGTTAATGATCTAGACTCATGGGCAAACTTTCCGGATTCGTCTTTCTGGGTGCCCTGACGTAGACTGACTCGTCGGCTTGCGTGCATCTCCATGCCCGTGGCCGATCAAGGTAGCCGATTCGAAAGGCGAAGCGTGGCCAAGAAGCAAGGTGCCATCGAGATCGAGGGCACCGTGATCGAGTCCCTCCCGAACGCCATGTTCAAGGTGGAGCTCCAGAACGGTCACAAGGTCCTCGCGCACATCAGCGGCAAGATGCGCATGCACTACATCCGCATCCTTCCTGATGACCGGGTCGTGGTGGAGCTCTCTCCGTACGACCTGACGCGTGGCCGGATCGTCTACCGATACAAGTAGATCTTGCTCTCACTCCTGCCTGGGCGATGGTCCCGGTGCGGGTGGTGGCACTGACCCGGAGAACCTCAGACACATGAAGGTCAAGCCGAGCGTCAAGAAGATCTGCGACAAGTGCAAGGTGATCCGCCGTCACGGCCGGGTCATGGTCATCTGCGACAACCTGCGCCACAAGCAGCGCCAGGGCTGACGCACGCCGACCGACCTGCACTTCGCAGTTCTTCGCGCGACGTAAGAAAACGTACATACGCAGGACCCGCCCAGCCCGACAGGGCCGGCGATACCTCCGGCGGGGGCCGGGGACCCGGACGTACCACCGCCTTTCGGCGGTCGGCGGTCGGGAGCGGTTCTGCGGAAGACCCCCGAACACACAGGAGCCATTGAATGGCACGCGTTTCCGGTGTCGACATCCCGCGCGAAAAGCGTGTGGAGATCGCACTCACCTACGTCTTCGGTATCGGGCGCACCCGGTCCAAGGAGATCCTCGCCGCGACCGGCGTGAACCCGAACACCCGCGTTCGTGACCTGGCCGAAGAGGACCTCGTCAAGATCCGCGAGTACGTGGACGCCAACCTCCGTACCGAGGGTGACCTCCGCCGCGAGATCCAGGGCGACATCCGCCGCAAGATCGAGATCCAGTGCTACCAGGGCATCCGCCACCGTCGCGGCCTCCCGGTGCACGGTCAGCGCACCAGCACGAACGCGCGTACCCGCAAGGGCCCGCGTCGCGCGATCGCCGGCAAGAAGAAGCCGGGCAAGAAGTAGTCCTGTTCAGCGGTCTTGCGCTGTAGGACCGACCACCTCCCGTAGGAGTTTGACATGCCCCCCAAGGGTCGTCAGGGCGCTGCCAAGAAGGTGCGCCGCAAGGAAAAGAAGAACGTCGCTCACGGGCACGCCCACATCAAGAGCACGTTCAACAACACGATCGTCTCGATCACGGACCCCTCGGGCAACGTGATCTCCTGGGCCTCCGCCGGCCACGTCGGCTTCAAGGGCTCGCGCAAGTCCACCCCCTTCGCCGCGCAGATGGCCGCCGAGTCGGCCGCCCGCCGCGCGCAGGAGCACGGCATGCGCAAGGTCGACGTCTTCGTCAAGGGTCCCGGCTCCGGCCGTGAGACCGCGATCCGCTCCCTCCAGGCCACCGGCCTCGAGGTCGGCTCGATCCAGGACGTCACCCCCACCCCGCACAACGGCTGCCGTCCGCCGAAGCGCCGCCGCGTCTGACGCAAGCGCGCCTGTGCGTCCTTGAGTGTCCGGGCGGTACGACCCCTTCGGGGGCCGTGCCGCCCGTACCCTTGCTACACCGGCCGTCCTCCGGGACGGCACCCGTCGGGCGTCAAATAGTGGGCGTCCACGACTGAAGGAAAAGACATGCTTATCGCTCAGCGTCCCTCGCTGACCGAAGAGGTCGTCGACGAGTACCGCTCCCGGTTCGTGATCGAGCCCCTGGAGCCGGGCTTCGGCTACACCCTCGGCAACTCCCTGCGCCGTACCCTCCTGTCCTCGATCCCGGGTGCCGCTGTCACCAGCATCCGCATCGACGGCGTCCTGCACGAATTCACCACCGTGCCGGGCGTCAAGGAGGACGTGACCGACCTCATCCTCAACATCAAGCAGCTGGTCGTCTCCTCGGAGCACGACGAGCCCGTCGTGATGTACCTGCGCAAGCAGGGCCCCGGCCTGGTCACCGCCGCCGACATCGCGCCCCCGGCCGGTGTCGAGGTGCACAACCCGGACCTGGTCCTCGCCACCCTGAACGGCAAGGGCAAGCTGGAGATGGAGCTGACCGTCGAGCGCGGTCGCGGCTACGTCTCCGCCGTCCAGAACAAGCAGGTGGGCCAGGAGATCGGCCGCATCCCGGTCGACTCCATCTACAGCCCCGTGCTCAAGGTCACCTACAAGGTCGAGGCGACCCGTGTCGAGCAGCGCACCGACTTCGACAAGCTGATCGTCGACGTCGAGACCAAGCAGGCCATGCGCCCGCGCGACGCCATGGCGTCCGCCGGCAAGACCCTGGTCGAGCTGTTCGGCCTGGCCCGCGAGCTCAACATCGACGCCGAGGGCATCGACATGGGCCCGTCCCCCACGGACGCCGCCCTGGCCGCCGACCTGGCGCTGCCGATCGAGGAGCTGGAGCTCACGGTCCGCTCCTACAACTGCCTCAAGCGCGAGGGCATCCACTCCGTGGGTGAGCTCGTCGCCCGCTCCGAGGCCGACCTGCTCGACATCCGCAACTTCGGTGCGAAGTCGATCGACGAGGTCAAGGCGAAGCTCGCCGGCATGGGCCTGGCCCTGAAGGACAGCCCGCCCGGGTTCGACCCGACCGCCGCCGCCGACGCGTTCGGCGCGGACGACGACGCCGACGCCGGCTTCGTCGAGACCGAGCAGTACTGATCTGCCGCCGCCGGCGGCCGGGGCCCCGCCCCGACCGCCGGCGGCACCACGAAGACTTCCCCGCGGCGGCCGCCGCGGGGGAACTGACACCGGTACCTGACACGGCCGGTGCAGATACGAAGGAGTAACACCATGCCGCGTCCCGCCAAGGGTGCCCGTCTGGGCGGCAGCGCCGCGCACGAGAAGCTTCTCCTCGCGAACCTCGCGAAGGCGCTCTTCGAGCACGGCCGCATCACGACGACCGAGGCCAAGGCCCGCCGCCTGCGCCCCGTCGCCGAGCGTCTGATCACCAAGGCGAAGAAGGGCGACATCCACAACCGTCGCCTGGTCCTCCAGACGATCACGGACAAGAGCATCGTCCACACGCTCTTCACCGAGATCGCCCCGCGCTTCGAGAACCGCCCCGGTGGTTACACGCGCATCACCAAGATCGGCAACCGTCGCGGCGACAACGCCCCGATGGCGGTCATCGAGCTCGTCGAGGCCCTGACCGTGGCCCAGCAGGCCACCGGTGAGGCCGAGGCCGCCACCAAGCGTGCGGTCAAGGAGGCCGAGGCTGCGGAGGCCAAGGCCGCCGACGCCGACGCCGAGGAGACCAAGGAGGCCTGATCCCCCGGGATCCCTCCTGCCTGAACGGCTCCGAGCGGGCCCGCCCCCTTCCGGGGGGCGGGCCCGCTTCTGCATGTGTGTGAAGAGAAGCCTGAGAGGATCGGTCGCGTGAGTGACGAGGTGGAGCCCGGGCACGTCCGGGTACGGCTGGACCTGAGCTACGACGGGACGCAGTTCTCCGGCTGGGCGAAGCAGCGGACGCTGCGGACCGTCCAGGGGGAGCTGGAGTCGGCCCTGCAGACCGTGATGCGGCTGCCCCGCCCGGTTGAGCTGACCGTGGCCGGGCGGACCGACGCGGGCGTGCACGCCCGCGGCCAGGTGGCCCAGTTCGACCTGGCCGCGGAGGTGTGGGCCGAGCACGGCGACAAGCTGCTGAGGCGCCTTGCGGGCCGCCTCCCGCACGACGTCCGCGTCTGGAGGGTCGCCGAGGCCCCCGCCGGGTTCAACGCCCGCTTCTCCGCCGTCTGGCGCCGCTACGCCTACCGCGTCGGGGACCACCAGGGCGGCGTCGACCCGCTGCGCCGCAGCCACGTCCTGTGGCACCCGTGGCCGCTGGACGTCGGCGCGATGAACGAGGCGTCCGCCGAGCTGCTCGGCGAGCACGACTTCGCGGCCTACTGCCGCCGGCGCGAGGGCGCCACCACCATCCGCACCCTCCAGCAGCTGTCCTGGGAGCGCGGCGCGGACGGCATCGTCACCGCCACGGTCCGGGCCGACGCCTTCTGCCACAACATGGTGCGCTCCCTGGTCGGCGCCCTGCTGCACGTCGGGGACGGGCACCGGCCCGCCGACTGGCCGGGCAGGATCCTGCGGGCCGGCGTACGGGACTCCTCCGTCCACGTGGTCAAGCCGCACGGGCTCACCCTGGAGGAGGTCGGCTACCCGGCCGACGAGCTGCTGGCCGCCCGCAGCCGCGAGGCCCGCAACATGCGCACCCTCCCCGGCGCCGGCTGCTGCTGAGCGCCCCGTCCGCCGCCGCGGCGGCCCGCCTCCGTAATCCGTTTGGGCGGACCGCCCCGGGGCCGCGAGAATGCCCCGCATGGGACACCTCGAAGCCGGCCACCTGGAGTACTACCTGCCCGACGGGCGGGTGCTGCTCCCCGACGTCTCCTTCCGGGTGGGGGAGGGGTCCGTCACCGCCCTCGTCGGGGCGAACGGGGCCGGCAAGACCACCCTGCTGAGGCTGCTCGCCGGCGAGCTCCAGCCGCACGGCGGCTCCGTCACCGCCACCGGCGGCCTCGGGGTCATGCCGCAGTTCGTGGGGTCCGTACGGGACGAGACGACGGTGCGGGACCTGCTCGTGTCGGTGGCCCATCCGCAGATCCGGGAGGCCGCGCGGGCCGTCGACCGCGCCGAGCACCTGATCATGACGGTCGACGACGAGGCCGCGCAGATGGCCTACGCGCAGGCCCTCAGCGACTGGGCGGACGTCCAGGGGTACGAGGCGGAGACGCTGTGGGACGTGTGCACCACGGCCGCGCTGGGCGTCCCGTACGACAAGGCGCAGTTCCGCGAGGTGCGCACGCTCTCCGGCGGCGAGCAGAAGCGCCTGGTGCTGGAGGCCCTGCTGCGCGGGCCCGACGAGGTGCTGCTGCTCGACGAGCCGGACAACTACCTCGACGTGCCCGGCAAGCGCTGGCTGGAGGAGCAGCTGCGGGCCACCCGCAAGACGGTGCTGTTCATCAGCCACGACCGGGAGCTGCTCTCCCGGGCCGCCCAGAAGATCATCGCGGTGGAGCCGGGCGTCGACGGCTCGGACGTGTGGGTGCACGGCGGCGGCTTCGACACCTTCCACGAGGCGCGCAAGGAGCGCTTCGCGCGCTTCGAGGAGCTGAAGCGGCGCTGGGAGGAGAAGCACGCGCAGCTGAAGAAGCTGGTGGTCACGCTGCGGCAGGCGGCCGCGGTCAGCCACGAGCTGGCCTCCCGGTACGCGGCCGCCCAGACGCGGCTGCGGAAGTTCGAGGAGGCCGGCCCGCCGCCGGAGCCGCCGCGGGAGCAGGAGATCCGGATGCGGCTGAAGGGCGGGCGGACCGGTGTCCGCGCCCTGACCTGCAAGAACCTGGAGCTGACCGGCCTGATGAAGCCCTTCGACCTGGAGGTCTTCTACGGCGAGCGGGTCGCCGTCCTCGGTTCGAACGGCTCGGGCAAGTCCCACTTCCTGCGGCTGCTGGCGCGGGACCGGGAGCGGCCGGTCGCCCATACGGGTGAGTGGAAGCTGGGCGCCCGGGTGGTCCCCGGCCACTTCGCGCAGACCCACGCCCATCCCGAGCTGTACGGCCGCTCGCTGGTCGACATCCTGTGGACGGAGCACGCCAAGGACCGCGGCGGCGCCATGTCGGTGCTGCGCCGCTACGAGCTGGAGCGCCAGGGCGACCAGCCGTTCGAGAAGCTGTCGGGCGGGCAGCAGGCCCGCTTCCAGATCCTGCTGCTGGAGCTGGCGGGGACCACGGCGCTGCTGCTGGACGAGCCGACGGACAACCTCGACCTGGAGTCGGCGGAGGCGCTGCAGGACGGGCTGGAGTCGTACGAGGGCACCGTCCTGTGCGTCACCCACGACCGGTGGTTCGCGCGCACATTTGACCGCTTCCTGGTCTTCGGTTCGGACGGTGTGGTGCGGGAGACTCAGGAGCCCGTCTGGGACGAACGCAGGGTCGAACGGAAGCGCTAGGGGCTGCCGCCCCGGGGCGCTCGGTGGGGGAGGCGTTGTGCGGCTGCGGCCTGGGACCTGGCTCAGGAATTGGGATGTCCGCGACCGGGCCGCGCGGCGCCGCGCGGCCCGCCGGCTGCTTCTGCCGGCCCCGGCGCCGTGGATCGCCGTCTGCGCGGCGGTGGTCGTCGGGATCGCCGTCTCGACGAGCCTGAGGGCGGGCTGGGGCTCGGACAACGCCTTCGTGGTGAAGGCCGCCGACACGCTGCTGGCCGGGGGCTCCCCGTACGAGGACAAGCGGTTCCTGTACCTGCCGAGCGCGGTCCTCATGGCCGTGCCGGAGGCGCTGCTGCCGGTGCCGGTGCTGCGGTGGGTGCTCCCGATGGGGATGTCGGCGCTGCTGGCGGCCGGCTGGTGGGCCGCGCTGCGGCTGTTCTCGGTGCCGGCGCGCTCCCGGTTCGCGGTCGGCGGGTTCGCCCTGCTGGCGGTCGGTTTCCGGCCGTACGAGAACCTCGTGCTGATCGGCAACTGGACGGCGGTGTCGGCGGCCGCGCTGCCCGCGGCCCTGCTGCTCGCGCACCGGCGGTCCTGGACGGCCGCTGGGCTGGTGGTGGGGCTGGCGATCGCCTGCAAGCCGATGCTGGTGCCGCTGGGGCTGCTGTTCGTGCTGGCCCGGCGCTGGCGGGGGCTGGCGGTGGCGGTGCTGGTGCCGCTGGGCCTGTCGCTGGCGGGGGCGCTGCTGATGCCGAGCCCGTCGCTGTTCTTCACCAAGACGCTGCCGTTCCTGCTCCAGGGGCAGGACTCGTACGCGCTGCCCTGGGACGCCTCGCCGATCGCGGTGCTGCCCCGGCTGGGCGTGCCGGAGCCGGTGGCGGTGCTCCTCGCGGGGCTGGGGGCCGCGGGCGGCCTGTGGGCGGCCCGGTGCCGCTGGCGGCGGGAGGACGACCGGGACGGGGGCGAGCTGCGGCTCGCGGAGACGGCGTGCATGGTGATGCTCGCCGCATTCCTGGTCTCGCGGCCCTCCTTCGACCACTACCTGCTGGTGGTGGTTCCGCTGCTGCTGGCCTCGGCGGTGCGCGCGGGGTCGGCGCCGCGCTCGCCGTGGTTCTGGGCGGCGTTGTTCCCGCAGGCGGCGGGGGTGCCGTGGCCCTCGCAGCTGGAGGCGAAGCGGCGGGCGTTCAAGGACTGCTTCACGCTGTGTGTGCTGGCGGTGGCGCTGATGCGGCGGTGCCTGCGGCCGGCCCGGGTTAACCTGGTGGGCGTACGGATCGCAGGGACCCTTCCGGGGCCCGGAGCCAAGCGCACGGCGGAGCCCGCGG
The DNA here is from genome assembly GCF_003325375.1 of Streptomyces globosus. GTDB lineage: Bacteria > Actinomycetota > Actinomycetes > Streptomycetales > Streptomycetaceae > Streptomyces > Streptomyces globosus_A. Next base: position 634,859 of record NZ_CP030862.1, read on the forward strand.
AGGCGGGGTCCAGGGCTGCGTTTTGACCCTTCCGGGGCACCGCGGGTATTCTGCTGGTTCGTTATGCGTATTGGCTTGCTCATTCTCACGTGAAAGGGCCTTACGCCGGTCCACCGGGCCGATGACCAGCGGTGCACACGGGTTGCGTCCCCGTAGTGCACCAGGGCTGTCGTGATCGTCCGTGGTGGCCTTGTCAGGACCCTTCCCTTCGGGCCGCGAGGCTCGGGGGAGAACCCATCACTGAAGAAGCGAAGGCATACGACCGTGCGTACGTACAGCCCCAAGCCCGGCGACATCTCGCGCCAGTGGCTCGTCATCGACGCCAAGGACGTTGTCCTCGGCCGTCTGGCGACCCAGGCCGCTGCCCTCCTGAAGGGCAAGCACAAGCCGACCTACGCCCCCCACATGGACATGGGCGACTTCGTCATCGTCATCAACGCCGACAAGGTCCACCTGTCCGGCAACAAGGCGACCCAGAAGATGGCCTACCGCCACTCCGGCTTCCCGGGCGGTCTGCGCTCCGTGCGCTACGACGACCTGCTGGCGAACAACCCGGAGAAGGCCGTCGAGAAGGCCGTCAAGGGCATGCTCCCCAAGAACTCCCTGGGCCGTCAGATGCTCTCGAAGCTGAAGGTCTACTCGGGCGACCAGCACCCGCACGCTGCCCAGCAGCCGGTGCCGTTCGAGATCACCCAGGTCGCGCAGTAGTTCCGGCCACCCCCTAAGACGTAGAGAATTCTGAGGAGCATCGTGGCCGAGACCACCGCCGAGACCCCCGTCGACGAGTTCGAGGGCGTCGAGGAGTACACCACCGAGTCCGAGGTCGTCGCCGAGGGCGACTACACCTCCGAGTCCCTTGCCGGCCGCTTCGGCGACCCGCAGCCGGCCGCCGGCCTGGGCCGCCGCAAGAACGCCATCGCCCGCGTCCGGATCGTTCCGGGCTCCGGCAAGTGGAAGATCAACGGTCGCACCCTTGAGGACTACTTCCCCAACAAGGTGCACCAGCAGGAAGTCAACGAGCCGTTCAAGCTGCTCGAGCTCGACGGCCGCTACGACGTCATCGCCCGCATCGCGGGTGGCGGCGTCTCCGGCCAGGCCGGCGCCCTGCGCCTGGGTGTCGCCCGTGCGCTGAACGAGGCGGACGTCGACAACAACCGCCCGGCGCTGAAGAAGGCCGGCTTCCTGTCCCGCGACGACCGTGCGGTCGAGCGCAAGAAGGCCGGTCTGAAGAAGGCCCGTAAGGCTCCGCAGTACAGCAAGCGCTAATCTGCGCCTGCTGTTCAGCACCAACCGCCCCGGCAGCACTCTCCGTGCTGCCGGGGCGGTTCGTTTACCGCCACAAGCGGAATAACTAGCGGTCTCAAGCGAAGCGCGAACGTGGGAGGACAACTGTGGGACGACTCTTCGGGACGGACGGTGTACGCGGCGTCGCCAATGCGGATCTGACGGCGGAGCTCGCGCTCGGCCTCTCCGTGGCGGCAGCCCACGTGCTGGGCGAGGCGGGCACCTTCGAGGGCCACCGCCCCACCGCGGTGGTCGGCCGCGACCCGCGGGCCTCCGGCGAGTTCCTGGAGGCGGCGGTCGTCGCCGGCCTCGCGAGCGCGGGCGTGGACGTCCTGCGCGTCGGTGTGCTGCCCACTCCGGCGGTGGCGTATCTCACCGGTGCGCTGGGTGCCGACCTCGGCGTGATGCTCTCCGCGAGCCACAACGCGATGCCCGACAACGGGATCAAGTTCTTCGCCCGCGGCGGCCACAAGCTCGCCGACGAGCTGGAGGACCGCATCGAGTCCGTCTACGAGGAGCACCGCACCGGCGCGCCCTGGGACCGGCCCACCGGTGCGGGCGTCGGCCGCGTGAGCGACTACGACGAGGGCTTCGACAAGTACGTCGCCCACCTCATCGGGGTGCTCCCCAACCGGCTGGACGGGCTGAAGATCGTCCTGGACGAGGCGCACGGCGCGGCCGCCCGCGTGTCGCCCGAGGCCTTCGCCCGGGCGGGCGCCGAGATCATCACGATCGGCGCCGAGCCGGACGGCCTGAACATCAACGACGGCTGCGGCTCCACCCACCTGGACCTGCTCAAGCAGGCCGTGGTCGAGCACGGGGCCGACCTGGGCATCGCCCACGACGGCGACGCGGACCGCTGCCTCGCGGTCGACGCCTCGGGCGCCGAGGTCGACGGGGACCAGATCCTCGCCGTCCTGGCGCTGGCCATGCGCGAGGCCGGCTCGCTGCGCGGCGACACGGTCGTCGGCACGGTGATGTCGAACCTGGGCTTCAAGCTGGCCATGGAGGCCGAGGGCATCCGGGTCGTGCAGACCGGCGTCGGCGACCGGTACGTGCTGGAGGCGATGAAGGAGCACGGCTTCGCGCTGGGCGGCGAGCAGTCCGGCCACGTGATCATCCTGGACCACGCGACGACCGGCGACGGCACGCTGACCGGCCTCATGCTGGCGGCGCGGGTCGCGGCGACGGGCCGGCCGCTGGCCGAGCTGGCGGGCGTCATGCAGCGGCTGCCGCAGGTGCTCGTCAACGTCCGCGACGTCGACCGGACCAGGGTCGCCACCTCCGGCGAGCTGGCCGCGGCCGTCGTGGACGCCGAGCGCGAGCTCGGCACCACGGGGCGGGTGCTGCTGCGCCCGTCGGGTACCGAGCCGGTGGTGCGCGTCATGGTGGAGGCCGCCGACCTGGAGCAGGCCCGCGCGGTCGCCGGGCGCCTGGCCGACGTGGTGAAGTCGGCCCTCGGCTAGAAAGTGCCTCAGGCGCGCGGTGGCGCGCCCGGCGGCCGGGTCATCCGGTACCGCCGGGCGCGCCACCGCCGTCTCCGGCCCCTGTCCCGGGGCGGCGGGGCCGCACCGCAGCCTCAGAGCTTGCGCAGGCTCAGCTTCTGCACCTTGTGGTCGGCCCCCTTGCGGACGACCAGCGTGGCGCGGCCGCGGGTCGGGGCGACGTTCTGCAGCAGGTTCGGCTTGTTGACCGTCCGCCACATCGTCTTCGCGTACTCCAGGGCCTCCTCCTCGGAGACCTGCGTGTACTTGCGGAAGTAGGACGAGGGGTCCTGGAAGGCAGTCGCGCGCAGCTTGCGGAAGCGGTTGAGGTACCAGCGCTCGATGTCCTCGGCGCGCGCGTCCACGTACACGCTGAAGTCGAAGTAGTCGGCGAGGCCCACCCTGGTCCGGCCGTCCTTGCCGGGAAGGGCCGGCTGGAGGACGTTCAGGCCCTCCACGATGAGGATGTCGGGGCGGCGGACGACGAGCCGCTCGCCGGGCACGATGTCGTAGATCAGGTGGGAGTACACCGGGGCGGTGACCTCGTCCTTGCCAGCCTTGATGTCGGCGACGAAGCGGGTCAGGGCCCGGCGGTCGTAGGACTCGGGGAAGCCTTTGCGGGAGGTGAGGCCGCGCCGCCGGAGCTCCTCCATCGGGTAGAGGAAGCCGTCGGTGGTGACGCGCTCGACGCGGGGGTGCTCGGGCCAGCGCGCCAGCAGGGCCTGGAGCAGGCGGGCCACGGTGGACTTGCCGACGGCGACGGAGCCGGCGACGCCTATGACGAACGGGGTGCCCTGCTGGCTGCCGTGGCCGTTGCCGCCGGCGTCGCCGAGGAAGGTGTTCAGCGCGCCGCGCAGGTTGCTGGTGGCGCCGACGTACAGGTTGAGGAGGCGGGAGAGCGGCAGGTAGACGTCGCGGACCTCGTCCAGGTCGATGACGTCGCCGAGGCCGCGCAGCCGCTCGACCTCCTCGGCCGTCAGGGGCAGCGGCGTCCGCTCGCGCAGCGCGCTCCACTCGGCCCGGGTCAGGTCCACGTACGGGGAGGCCTCGGTCCGGCGCGGGGTGCGCTCGGGCCGGCCGGGGCGCTCCGTCCCGCAGTCCGGGTCCGGCGTGCTGCTTCGTGGCGGCGAAGTGATCACACTCCATTGTCGGGGCTGGGGGCCGTGCGTGGGTGGTGGGGTCGGTCACGTGGCGCAGGGGCGGGTTTCGGTCTCACTGCTGTCACGATCACGCCGCAGGGCTTTATTCATGGCGGTGCTGTCGGAGCGGGCGCGTAGATTTCCGATCAAGAACGTTTCCGGGCGGGTTCTTCCACGGGGAGTGGCGCCGCGCCGGACCGTTCTCGTCGTTTCGCAACCGCTTCCGGGGGAGTTCCACCATGCGCAGCACCTTCGTCCGTCGTTCTGTCATGACCGCGTCCGCCGTGTCCCTGGCGCTGCTCGCCACCGCGTGCGGCTCGTCCGACTCCAAGGGCGAGGCGAAGGCCGACGCCCCGGCCCCCGCCGCCTCCTCGGCGGCCCCGGCCGCGAAGGGCAAGACCGACGCCGAGATGGCTTCGGTGATCGTGAAGCAGGCCGACCTGCCCGACCACCTCATCAAGGAGGCCACGGGGGCGGAGGCCGCCCTCGGTGCCGCAGCCACCAGCGACAAGCCCGAGTGCCTGCCGCTGGTCAGGGCGCAGAGCCTCGCCCCGGTCGGGACGGCCACCGGCGCCGCCCGTACCAAGGTCGTCGCCAAGCCGAAGGAGCCGGCGGCGAACGCGAGCGCCGAGGAGAAGGTGAAGGCCGCGATGGACGCCCTCGGCGCCTCCGCCACGGCCGTGACCGTCGCCTCGTACGACGGCAAGGGGGCCGATGACGCCTTCGCCGCCCTGAAGGCCGCGGGCACGGCCTGCGCCGGCGGCTACACGGCCACCAGCGCCGGCGACACCGGCAAGATCAGCAAGGTGTCCGCGGGCACCCCGGTCACCGCGGGCGACGCCGCCCTGGCGTACACGGTCGAGAGCGACGCCGACGGCGAGAAGATCTCGACGCAGCTCGTCGTCGTCCGCAAGGGCAACACCCTGGCGACCTTCTCCGCGGTCAGCCTGAAGGGCACCGCCGAGCAGCCGAAGGCCGTCGTCGACGCGCAGGTCAAGAAGCTCGGCTGACCGAAGGCCCGTTCGAAGCACGTCAACCCCGCTCCGGCGCGTTCGCCGCGGCGGGGTTCTCGTTTCGGCCGGGTGCGGGACGGGGCGTCAACTCGGGCGTACGCTGCGCGCCATGTGCGGAATCGTGGGTTACGTGGGAGCGCAGTCGGCGCTCGATGTGGTCATCGCCGGACTCAAGCGGCTGGAGTACCGCGGCTACGACTCGGCGGGCGTCGCCGTCGTCGCCGACGGGGAGCTCGCAGCGACGAAGAAGGCCGGGAAGCTCGTCAACCTGGAGAAGCAGCTCGTCTCCCATCCGCTGCCGCCCGGCTCCACCGGGCTCGGCCACACCCGGTGGGCGACGCACGGCGGCCCCACCGACGCCAACGCCCACCCGCACCTGGACAACACGGGCCGGGTCGCCGTCGTCCACAACGGCATCATCGAGAACTTCGCCGCGCTGCGCGCCGAACTCGAAGACCGCGGGCACCGGCTGGACTCCGAGACCGACACCGAGGTCACCGCGCACCTGCTGGCCGAGGAGTTCGACGCGGCCGGGGACCTCGCGGAGGCCATGCGCCGGGTGTGCCGGCGTCTGGAGGGCGCCTTCACGCTGGTCGCCGTGCACGCCGACGTGCCGGACACCGTCGTCGGCGCGCGCCGCAACTCCCCGCTCGTCGTCGGCGTCGGCGAGGGCGAGAACTTCCTCGCCTCCGACGTGGCCGCGTTCATCGCGCACACCCGCTCCGCGATCGAGCTGGGCCAGGACCAGGTCGTGGAGCTGCGCCGGGACGGCGTCACCGTCACCCGGTTCGACGGCTCGCCCGCCGACGTCCGCGCCTACCACGTCGACTGGGACGCCTCGGCCGCCGAGAAGGGGGGCTACGACTACTTCATGCTCAAGGAGATCGCCGAGCAGCCCAAGGCCGTCGCCGACACCCTCCTCGGCCGCATCGACGCGAGCGGCTCCCTCACCCTCGACGAGGTGCGCATCCCCGCCTCCGTGCTCCGCGAGGTCGACAAGGTGGTGATCGTGGCCTGCGGCACGGCCTACCACGCCGGACTCATCGCCAAGCTGGCCATCGAGCACTGGACGCGGATCCCCTGCGAGACGGAGCTGGCGAGCGAGTTCCGCTACCGCGACCCGATCCTGGACCAGCGGACGCTCGTCGTGGCCATCTCGCAGTCCGGGGAGACCATGGACACGCTGATGGCGCTGCGGCACGCGCGGGAGCAGGGCGCGAGGGTGCTCGCCATCTGCAACACCAACGGCTCGACGATCCCCCGCGAGTCGGACGCCGTGCTGTACACGCACGCCGGCCCGGAGGTGGCCGTCGCCTCGACCAAGGCGTTCCTGACCCAGCTGGTGGCCTGCTACCTGGTCGCGCTCTACCTGGGCCAGGTGCGCGGCACGAAGTGGGGCGACGAGGTCGGCGCGGTCGTCCGCGAACTGTCCGACATCGCCGGGGCGGTGGAGGCCGTCCTGGAGACCATGGAGCCGGTGCGGGCGCTGGCGCGGTCCCTCGCCGACAAGGACACCGTGCTGTTCCTCGGCCGGCACGTCGGCTACCCGGTGGCCCTGGAGGGCGCGCTGAAGCTGAAGGAGCTCGCGTACATGCACGCGGAGGGATTCGCGGCGGGCGAGCTCAAGCACGGCCCGATCGCGCTGATCGAGAAGGACCTGCCGGTGGTGGTGGTCGTGCCGTCGCCGCGGGGGCGCTCCGTCCTCCACGACAAGATCGTCTCGAACATCCAGGAGATCCGGGCGCGCGGCGCGCGGACCATCGTCATCGCCGAGGAGGGCGACGACGCGGTCGTCCCCTACGCCGACCACCTGGTCCGCATCCCGGCGACCCCGACGCTGCTCCAGCCGCTGGTGGCGACGGTGCCGCTCCAGGTGTTCGCGTGCGAACTGGCCACGGCGCGCGGCAACGAGGTGGACCAGCCGCGTAATCTCGCGAAGTCCGTGACCGTGGAGTAGGAGAGAGAGCGGGGGGTCGCCGTCGTGATCATCGGCGTGGGGATCGACGTGGCGGAGATCGAGCGCTTCGGCGTGTCGATGGAGCGGACGCCGGGCATGGCCCAGCGGCTGTTCACCGAGTCGGAGCTGGTGCTGCCGAGCGGCGAGCGGCGCGGGATCGCCTCGCTCGCCGCCCGCTTCGCGGCGAAGGAGGCGCTCGCCAAGGCGCTCGGCGCGCCCGGCGGCATGCTGTGGACCGATGCGGAGGTGTACGTGGAGGAGACGGGGCAGCCGCGGGTGCGGGTGCGGGGCACCGTCGAGGCGCGGGCGGTGGAGCTGAACGTGAAGTCCTTCCACCTCTCGCTCAGCCACGACGCGGGCGTCGCCTCGGCCGTCGTCATCGCCGAGGGCTGACGGCTGCCGCGCCGCCGATCGGGCAGGCTGGGCCCATGCGTACTGCTTACAGCGTGGAGAACGTGCGGGCCGCGGAGCGGGCGGCGATGGCGCGGCTGCCGGAGGGCGCCCTGATGCAGCGTGCGGCGGCCGGGCTGGCCGCCGCCTGCGCCGGCCTGCTGCCGAGGGTGTACGGCGCCCGGGTCGTCCTGCTCGTCGGGCCGGGCGACAACGGCGGCGACGCCCTGTACGCGGGCGCCCGGCTCGCCCGGCGCGGCGCCGCCGTGACCGCGGTGCCCGCCGACCCCGGCCGCGTGCACCCGGGCGGGCTGGCGGCCCTGCGCGCCGCGGGCGGCCGGCTGTCCGCCGCGGTGCCCGACCGCGCGGACCTCGTCGTGGACGGCCTGCTCGGCATCGGCGGGCAGGGCGGGCTGCGCCCGGCCGCGGCGGCGCTGGCGGAGCGGATCCCGCCCGGTGCGCCCGTCGTGGCCGTGGACCTGCCCAGCGGGGTGGACGCGGACACCGGGGAGGTCGCCGGGGCGGCCGTACGGGCCGACACCACCGTCACGTTCGGGGCGTACAAGACGGGACTCCTCGTCGACCCCGGCGCAGCCCTGGCCGGCGAGGTGCGGCTGGTGGACATCGGCCTCGACCCCGCCGCGCTCGGCACCCCGGCCGCCGCCGCCCTGGAGGACGCCGACCTCCCGACCCTCCTGCCGCGGCCCGGCGCGGCGAGCGACAAGTACAGCCGCGGCGTCGTCGGCGTCGTCGCCGGATCGGCGCAGTACCCGGGCGCGGCCGTCCTGGCCGTGGCGGGCGCGCTGCGCGGCGGCGCCGGAGCCGTGCGCTACGTCGGCCCGGCGCACGAGGAGGTGCTGGCCCGCTACCCGGAGACGCTGGTCGGGCGCGGCCGGGTGCAGGCCTGGGTGGTCGGGCCCGGCCTCGGCGGCGACCGGGCCGCGGAGGCGGCGCAGGCGCTGGCCGAGCCGGTGCCGGTGCTGGTGGACGCGGACGGGCTGCGCGGCCTGGACCCGGCGGTGCTGCGCGCCCGCACCGCGCCGACCCTGCTGACGCCGCACGCGGGGGAGGCGGCCGCGCTGCTCGGCGTGCCGCGCGCGGACGTGGAGTCCGGGCGGCTCGCGGCCGTACGGGAGCTGGCCGGCCGGTTCGGGGCCGTGGTGCTGCTGAAGGGCTCGACGACGCTGGTGTGCGACGGCCGCGGGCCCGTCCGGGTGAACCCGACCGGAACGCCCTGGCTCGCCACGGCCGGCAGCGGCGACGTCCTGTCCGGCCTCGCCGGCTCCCTCCTCGCGGCCGGTCTGCCGGCCGCCGACGCGGCCTCCGCGGCGGCGTACCTGCACGGCCTGGCCGCCGGGCGCGCCGCGGCCGGCGCCCCGCTGCTCGCCCAGGAGGTGGCCGCGGCGCTGCCCGCGGCCTGGCGCGCGGTGCAGGGCTCCTGACCCGCCGCGGGTGCCCGCGGGGCGGTCCGCCGCAGGTCCGGGCGGATCGACTGTGACAGGGCCGGTACACGCCCTGCGGTCGGCCCGGGACGGCCTCTGAGAGACTGGGGGCGATGAACGAGACACCGACGCGCGTGTACGCCGAGATCGATCTGGACGCGGTACGGGAGAACGTGCGCGCCCTGCGCGCGCGGGCGCCCCGGGCCGCGCTCATGGCCGTGGTCAAGGCGGACGCCTACGGGCACGGTGCCGTCCCCTGCGCCCGCGCCGCGCTGGAGGCCGGCGCGGCCTGGCTCGGCACGGCCACCCCGCAGGAGGCGCTCGCCCTGCGCGCCGCCGGGATCGGCGCGCCCCTGCTGTGCTGGCTGTGGACGCCGGGCGGCCCCTGGCGCGAGGCCGTCGAGGCCGGCATCGACGTGTCCGTCAGCGGGATGTGGGCCCTGCGCGAGGTGCAGGAAGCCGCCCGGGCCGCGGGCCGCCCCGCCCGCATCCAGCTGAAGGCCGACACCGGGCTCGGCCGGGCGGGCTGCCAGCCCGCCGACTGGGCCGAGCTGGTCGGCGCGGCCGCGGCCGCCGAGGCCGCGGGCAGCGTGCGCGTCACCGGGATCTGGTCGCACTTCGCCTGCGCCGACGAGCCGGGGCACCCGTCGATCCCGCTCCAGCTCACCGCCTTCGGGGACATGCTCGCGTACGCCGAGAAGGAGGGCCTGGAGCCGGAGGTCCGGCACATCGCCAACTCCCCGGCGACGCTCACCCTCCCCGAGAGCCACTACGACCTGGTGCGCTGCGGGCTCGCCGTCTACGGGGTGTCGCCCGCGCCCGAGCTGGGCACCTCCGCGGAGCTGGGCCTGCGTCCGGCGATGTCGCTGAAGGCCTCCGTCGCCCTGGTCAAGACGGTGCCCGCCGGGCACGGCGTCAGCTACGGCCTCCACTACACCACCGGCGCCGAGACCGACCTGGCGCTGATCCCTGCCGGGTACGCCGACGGCGTCCCCCGGCACGCCTCCGGCCGGGGCCCGGTCGCGGTCGGAGGAAGGATTCGCCACATCGCCGGCCGCGTCGCCATGGACCAGTTCGTCGTCGACCTCGGCCGCGACCACGGCCCCCGGCGCGTCCGTCCGGGCGACGAGGCCGTCCTCTTCGGCAGCGGCGCGCACGGCGAGCCCACCGCCGAGGACTGGGCGCAGGCGGCGGACACGATCGCCTACGAGATCGTCACCCGCATCGGAGCACGCGTGCCCCGCGTCTACCGCAACGGCTGAGTGGGGACCGCGTGAGCGAGAACTGGCGCAGAGCCGGCTGGGCCGGGGCCGTCATCGGCGTGGTGGCCGCCGGTGCGGCGGCCGGCGTGGCCGTCGAACGGATCACGGTCGGGCGGGGCGTGCGCCGCAAGGCGCGCCTGGCGCTCGACGCCGCCGGCGACTACGGCTCCCTGCGCGGGACCGCGGGCGCCGCGTACGCGGAGGACGGCACCGAGCTGCACTACGAGGTGGAGGAGCCGGCCCAGGACGCCGAACGGGCCCGCCCGGGGCTGCGGCCCAGCACCGAGCCCGCCCCGACCGTCGTGTTCTGCCACGGATACTGCCTCGCCCAGGACTCCTGGCACTTCCAGCGCGCCGCCGTGCGCGGGACGGTCCGCGCCGTGTACTGGGACCAGCGCAGCCACGGCCGCAGCGCCCGCGGATTCGCCCAGGCCGACGGCGAGCCCGTCACCATCGACTGCCTCGGCCGCGACCTGAAGGCCGTCATCGACGCCGCCGCCCCCGAGGGCCCGCTCATCCTGGTGGGGCACTCCATGGGCGGCATGACGATCATGGCGCTGGCCGACCAGTACCCCGACCTGGTCCGCGACCGCGTCGTCGGCGTCGCCCTGGTCGGCACCTCCAGCGGCCGCCTCGGCGAGGTGACGTACGGGCTGCCCGCCGTCGGGCTCGGCGCGGTCCGGCGCATCCTGCCGCCCGTCCTGAAGGTGCTCGGATCCCAGGTCGAACTGGTGGAGCGGGGCCGCAGGGCCACCGCCGACCTCTTCGCCGGGATGGTCAAGCTGTACTCGTTCGGCGCGCCCCGCGAGGTGGACCCCGGGGTCGCGCGGTTCGCGGAGCGGCTCATCGAGCACACCCCCATCGACGTGGTCGCCGAGTTCTACCCGGCCTTCCAGGCCCACGACAAGACGGACGCCCTCCAGCGGTTCGGGGACATCCCGGTCACCGTCATCGCCGGCGACCACGACATGATCACGCCCGCCGCGCACAGCCAGGCCATCAAGGACGCCCTGCCCGCCGCGGAGCTCGTCGTCCTGGAGCGGGCCGGGCACCTGATGATGCTGGAGTACCCGGAGACGGTGACAGGGCTGCTCCTGGAGCTGTTCGCCCGCACCGGAGCGGTGCCCGCAGCGGCTAACGTTGGCGGACATGGAAGACGTACCGCTGGAAGCCCCCCGCAGCCCGGTGCCGCAGCCGGGTCCGGGCCCGCAGGGACCTGAGGCCGCGGCCCGGGCCCGCATCACCGTCGACTCGCCCGGGGCGATGCAGGCCCTCGGCCGGAGCATCGCCGGCCTGCTGCGCCCCGGCGACCTCGTGCTGCTGACCGGGGAGCTCGGCGCGGGCAAGACGACGCTGACGCGCGGGCTGGGCGAGGGGCTCGGCGTGCGGGGCGCGGTGACCTCGCCGACGTTCGTGATCGCCCGGGTGCACCCGCCGCTGGGGACCGGTCCGGCGCTGGTGCACGTGGACGCGTACCGGCTCGGCGGCGGGCTCGACGAGATGGAGGACCTGGACCTCGACGTGTCGCTGCCCGAGTCCGTGGTCGTCGTCGAGTGGGGCGACGGCAAGGTGGAGGAGCTCTCCGACGACCGGCTGCACGTGGTGATCGCGCGGGCCGTCGGGCACGAGGAGGTCCTCGACGACGTACGGGAGGTCACCGTGCACGGGGTCGGCGCCCGCTGGGCCGCGCCGGACGCGCTCGCCGGGCTGCGGGCCGCGGGCTGAGGCGCGCGGGGCGGGACGGGCGGCTGCCGCCGGGGAAAACGTGCCGACAACCTGTCGGGAAGATATTGCGCCGGATGAGGCACCCGTGGTGACATGGTACAGAGGGCAGGTTAGGCCTACCTAAGTACGGCCGGCCCGGGGCCAGGAGGGCAGCCATGTCGACAGGAGCAGCACCCCGCGACCACCGCCCGGCCGCCGTCCCCATGGGCACGCTCCTCGCCGCCTGCGCGGCGGCGACCGCCGTCTCCACGCCCCCCGCCCGCGAGCAGGCCCGGCCCGTACGCGACACCGCCGCCCCCGGCCGCGGCGCAGCGGCCCGCGGGCCGCTCGCGCAGCCCGGACCGGAATCCGAGGCCGCCTGACCCTCCGCTGCCGGGAAGCCGTCCTCCGAACGGGTGTATCCGCGCCCGGCGCCGGGTCAGGGAACGACGACGATCTTCGAGTTGATCGTCGCGAACGCCCACATCGCGTCGCCGTCGGCCCGGCTCATGCGGATGCCGCCGGTCTTCTTCGCCGGGTCCGGCTGCGGCATCCCGCCGTCGGTGCGCGCGCTGAAGCCCACCACGACGCCGTCGGCGCTCGCGAAGCGCACCACGTGCTCGACGGGCACCCCGTCCGAGCCGGTCACCGCGCCCGAACGCGAACTCACCAGGTAGGTGCCGGTCTTCGGGTGGACCGTGCTCGGCATCACCGGGAACGTCCGGGGCTCCCGGCCGTCCTCGCCGACCAGCCACACCCGCTTCTGGCCCAGCGAGTACACGACCCGCACACCGGTGCCGGAGTCCGCCGGCACGGCCGCCGGCTTCTCCGGGCCCGGCGCCGGAGCGGCCGCCGCGGCGGAGGGCGCCGCCTGCGGGGTCTGCGCGGGAGCCGCGGGCGCGGTCGCGGAGGCCTGGTAGCCGAGGAAGCCGACCGCGGCCAGCGCCGCGACGGTGAGCCCGGCCACGATTCCCGAGCTTCTGCTTGCCACCTTGCTCCACCTCTCCGTGCTTCCCCTGGCCGGCCGCCGCCGGCGGGCACGCCCCCCGGCCCCCGGTCCCGGCCGATGCCTGGGTCGAAGGTAGCAGCCGGGGTGCCCGGCGACCGGCCGCAAGGGCCGGGGCCCGGGGAGTCGTAGGCTGTTCGCGTGCTCTTGCTCGCCGTAGATACCGCCACGCCCGCCGTCACCGTCGCCCTCCACGACGGCCGCGAGACCGTCGCCGAGTCCCACCAGGTCGACGCCCGCCGCCACGGGGAGCTGCTGCTCCCCTCCGTGGACCGCGTCCTCGCCGAGGCGGGGCTGAAGCTCGACGCCCTCACCGGCATCGTCGTCGGGGTCGGCCCGGGCCCCTACACCGGGCTGCGCGTGGGCCTGGCCACCGCCACCACCTTCGCCGCCGTCCTCGGCATCCCCGTCCACGGGCTGTGCACCCTCGACGGGCTCGCGTACGCCGCGGGGGCCGCCGGCATCGAGGGCCCCTTCACCGTCGCCACCGACGCACGGCGCAAGGAGGTCTACTGGGCGCGCTACGAGGACCCCCTCACCCGGGTCGGCGAGCCCGCCGTGGACCGCCCGGCCGACATCGCCGAGCAGGTCGCCGGGCTGCCCGCCGTCGGCCAGGGCGCCCGCCTGTACCCGCAGGTCTTCACCGACGCCCGCGACCCCGAGCACCAGAGCGCCGCCGCGCTGGCCGCACTGGCCGCGCACCGGCTGGAGGCCGGCCTGGACTTCCTGCCGCCGGTCCCGCTGTACCTGCGCCGGCCCGACGCCCAGGTGCCCAAGAACTACAAGGTGGTCACCCCGCAGTGACCGCCCGCCCGTCGCCCGGCCCCCCACTCCCGGCGCCGCCGCACGCCGGCGCCGCCGCCCTGCGCCCGATGCGCTGGTGGGACATCGGGCCCGTGCTCGAACTGGAGCAGGACCTCTTCCCCGAGGACGCCTGGTCGGCCGGCATGTTCTGGTCCGAGCTCGCCCACTCCCGCGGCCCGCGCGCCACCCGCCACTACGTGGTCGCGGAGGACGCGGCGGGCCGCCTCGTCGGCTACGCCGGGCTCGCCGCCGCAGGCGACCTGGCCGACGTCCAGACCATCGCGGCCGCCCGCGACCAGTGGGGGACCGGGCTCGGCGCCCGGCTGCTCACCGACCTGCTGCGCGCCGCGACCGCGTTCGAGTGCGCCGAGGTGCTGCTGGAGGTGCGGGTGGACAACACCCGCGCGCAGAAGCTCTACGAGCGCTTCGGCTTCGAGCCGATCGGCTTCCGCAGGGGCTACTACCAGCCCGGCAATGTCGACGCGCTCGTGATGCGCCTTTCCGATCCCGCACACTCCGTCCCCGCGGACGGACCCGTACAAGGTGAGACCCATGGCTGACGAACCGCTCGTCCTCGGCATCGAGACCTCCTGCGACGAGACCGGCGTCGGCATCGTCCGCGGCACCACCCTGCTGGCCGACGCCGTCGCCTCCAGCGTCGACGAGCACGCCCGCTTCGGCGGGGTCGTGCCCGAAGTGGCCTCCCGCGCGCACCTGGAGGCGATGGTCCCGACCATCGAGCGCGCCCTGGAGGAGGCCGGGGTCAGCGCCCGCGACCTCGACGGGATCGCCGTCACCGCCGGGCCCGGCCTGGCCGGTGCGCTGCTCGTCGGCGTGTCCGCCGCGAAGGCGTACGCGTACGCCCTCGGCAAGCCGCTGTACGGGGTGAACCACCTGGCCTCGCACATCTGCGTCGACCAGCTGGAGCACGGGCCGCTGCCCGAGCCGACGATGGCGCTGCTGGTGTCCGGCGGGCACTCCTCGCTGCTGCTCGCCCCGGACATCACCTCCGACGTGCGGCCGCTCGGTTCGACCATCGACGACGCCGCCGGCGAGGCGTTCGACAAGATCGCGCGGGTGCTGCAGCTCGGCTTCCCCGGCGGGCCCGTCATCGACCGGCTCGCGAAGGAGGGCGACCCGAAGGCGATCAACTTCCCGCGCGGGCTGACCGGGTCGCGCGACCCCGCGTACGACTTCTCCTTCTCCGGGCTGAAGACGGCCGTGGCCCGCTGGATCGAGGCGAAGCGGAACGCGGGCGAGGAGGTGCCGGTGCGGGACGTGGCGGCGTCCTTCCAGGAGGCCGTGGTGGACGTCCTCACGCGCAAGGCGATCCGCGCCTGCAAGGACGAGGGCGTCGACCACCTGATGATCGGCGGCGGCGTCGCCGCGAACTCCCGGCTGCGGGCGCTGGCGCAGGAGCGCTGCGACGACGCGGGCATCGTCCTGCGCGTGCCGCGGCCCAAGCTGTGCACCGACAACGGCGCCATGGTCGCGGCCCTGGGCGCGGAGATGGTCCGGCGGAACCGGCCGGCCTCGGACTGGGACCTGTCCGCGGACTCCTCGCTGCCGGTGACGGACCCGCACGTGCCGGGCACCGCGGGGGAGGAGCACGGCCACGGCCACGGGCACGGGCATGCGCACGACCACGACCACGTGCACGAGCTGAGCAAGGACAACCTGTACTCGTGAGCACCGTCGCGCTGATGTGGGAGGCCCGGGCCGCCGAGGGCCGCGGGCCGGAGCTGCTGGCCTGGGCCCGCGCACAGGCCCCGGAGGGGGAGCCGCTGCGGCGGGAGGTGTTCCGCGCGCCGCAGGACCGGGTGCTGGTCGTCACCTGGTGGGAGGCCGAGGACGGCCTGTCCGCCGTCCTGCCCGAACTCCCGGCCCCGCCCGCCGGCCTGGCCGCCCGCCCGGTCCACCGCTGGCGCTTCGAGTCGGTCGAGGCGTCGCCCGCCCGCTGACCGGGCGGGCGGGCCCTCACACAGCGGCGGCGGGCGCCCCGATCAGCATTGACGGGGCGCCCGCGACGCGGGTGAGGAAGACCGTCGCCGCGCTCGGCCCCTGCGGCTTGACCTTCCGGCGGAGTTCCTCCGGTTCGATGGCCGAGCCGCGCTTCTTCACCGTCAGGGTGCCGACGCCGCGCTCCCGCAGCAGGGCCTTCAGGGTCTTCAGGCCGAACGGCAGCACGTCGGTGATCTCGTACGCGGTCGCGTACGGCGTCGCGCGCAGCTCGTCCGCGGTGACGTAGGCGATCGTCGGGTCGATGAGCCGGCCCCCGAGCCGGCCGGCGACCTCGGCGACGAGGTGCGAGCGGATGACGGCGCCGTCGGGCTCGTAGAGGTACCGGCCCACGGGCCCGACCGGGGGTGGCGGCAGCGGTCCGGCGGCGTGCAGGGAACGCGGCCCGGGCAGCAGGGTGGCGCGTACGGCGGGGCCGGCGCCGGGCGCGGCGCCCGCGGCCCCTTCGGCCGCCGTGCCGAACCACAGCACGGCCTCCTTCACGTCGCCGTGGTCGGAGATCCACTCGGCCTCGGCCCCCGCGGGGACGGCCTCGTGCGGGATTCCGGGGGCGATCTTGACGGCGCCGCAGGGGGCCGCGGCGGCCGCCCGGGCCGCCCAGGACAGCGGCGGCGAGTAGGCCTCCGGGTCGAAGACCCGGCCGCGGCCGCCGCGCCGGGCGGGGTCGACGAACACGGCGTCGTACCCGGAGGTGTCGACGGCCGCGACGTCCTCCTCGCGGACCTCGACCAGGTCGGCCAGGCCCAGCGCCGCGGCGTTGGCGCGGGCGACGGCCGCGGTCAGCGGGTCGCGGTCCACCGCCAGGACCCGGATGCCCCGCCGGGCCAGGGCCAGGGCGTCGCCGCCGATGCCGCAGCACAGGTCGGCGACGCTGCGCACGCCGAGGGCGGCGAGCCGGCCGGCGCGGTACGCGGCCACGGAGGCGCGGGTCGCCATCTCGGCGCCGCCGGGCGTGAAGTACATCCGGAAGGCGTCCTCCGCACCGAACTTCGCCACCGCGCGCTGCCGCAGCCGGGCCTGTCCGAGCGCGGCGGAGACGAGCGGGGCGGGGTGGTCGCGGCGCAGCCGGGTGGCGACGGCGAGCTCCTTGCCCGGGTCGTAGTCGCGGAGGGAGTCCAGGAGGGTGCGGCCCTCGGGGGTCAGGAGGGCGGCGAAGTCTTCGGGGGTCACCCGTTCATTGTCGGCCAGTGTGGGCCAGTCGGTTGAAGACCGCCCTCCGCTCCGCGGTGTCGGCGGGGCGGCGCGCGGGTGCGGTGCCAGGATGCGCTGCTATGCAGCTAGTACGACAAAAGGAACATAAGGCGCTTCATGGTCGCCGGTCGTCGGCCGGCCCCCTCGGCGGGCGGGCCGGTGTCGCGGCCGCCGCCCTGCTCGTCGCCGCCCTCGGCACGGCGTGCGGCTCCTCGAAGGACTCCGGCGCACCCGCCCCCGCCAAGTCCGGCAAGGGCGCCGAGGCGCCGGGCGCGGCCGGCGCGGCCGGCACCTACGCCGAGAAGCAGAAGGCCGCCCGGCTGGCGGTCGTCGCCGCGGCGAAGAAGTGGAAGCTCGACAAGCCGCCCCTCGTGGCCCCTCCGGCCCCCGAGGAGAAGCCGGAGATCACCACCCGCGACGGCTTCGAGGTCGACGGCCACGACGAACTCCCCCCGGTCTTCACCACCGTTCCGACCGAGGACAAGGTCGTCTTCCTGACGATCGACGACGGCGCGGAGAAGGACCCCGAGTTCCTGAGGATGATGCAGGAGCTGAAGATCCCGTACACGGCGTTCGTCAGCGACTACCTCATCCGCGACAACTACCCGTACTTCAAGGCCATGCAGGCCGCGGGCGTCACCCTGAACAACCACACCCTCAACCACCGGTACATGCCCGCGCTCTCCTACGAGAAGCAGCGCGAGGAGATCTGCGGCCAGCAGGACACCATCCAGAAGACCTTCGGCAAGCGCCCGACGCTCTTCCGGCCGCCGTACGGCAACTACAACGAGGACACCCTGCGCGCGGCAAAGTCCTGCGGCATCAAGGCCGTTCCGCTGTGGAACGCCGAAGGCTTCCCGAACCGGATGGACTACCGTGAATGGGACCGCGACCTGCATCCCGGAGATATCATCCTCACGCATTTCCGGGGGAGCGAGGACTGGAAGGGCACCATGCCCGACATGATCCGCCACGTCATGAAGACCGTCACGGACAAGGGTTACGCCGTGGCCCGCTTGGAGGACTACCTGTGAAGGACGCGCGCCGGCTGACGGCTGCCACACTCGCTGCCGGCGCGCTGGCGCTGTCCCTGGCGGGATGCGGGAACAGCGTGGACCCGATCGAGCGGCTGGGCCGCAACACCGCCCGGTCCGAGTCCTCCGCCCCGGCCGGGGACCAGGGGGCCGGGCCGGGCGCCTCCTCCCCGTCGGCCTCCGCGGCCGACGGCCAGGCGTACCGCAAGTGGGGGCTCGCCGCGCCCCTGGAGTACGCCCCCAAGCCGGCGCAGAAGCCGGCCCTGCCGCCCGGCGCGCCCGGGAAGGCGCAGGTCGTGGACCGAATACCCCTGCCCCCGGGCGAGAAGACCGTCTTCCTCACCTTCGACGACGGCGCCGAGAAGGACCCCGAGTTCCTGAAGATGGCGGCCGACCTCAGGCTGCCGATCAGCATGTTCCTCACGGACAGCGCCGCCTCGTCCGACTACGGGCACTTCGAGAAGCTCCGCGACAACGGCTCGGGCAGCACCGTGAACAACCACACGCTGACGCACCCGAACCTGCGGACCCTGCCCTTCGCCGCGCAGAAGAAGGAGATATGCGGTCAGCAGGAACGCCTGGAGAAGCGTTTCGGCACCAAGCCGCCCCTCTTCCGCCCGCCCTATGGCAACTACAACGACGACACGCTGAGGGCCGCCGCCGAGTGCGGCATCTCGCAGGTCGTGCTGTGGCGGGCGTCGATGCAGATCAAGGACTTCCAGTACGCCGAGGGCTCCGGCCTCAAACCCGGCGACATCGTCCTCGCCCACTTCCGCGGCCCCGCCGAGCTCAAGGGCGCCACCGAGGTCCAGATGACCGCGAACATGCTGCGGAGCATCCAGGAGCAGGGCTTCCGCATAGGCCGTCTGGAGGACTACCTCTGAGGCCCTGACGGTCCCGGCCCGCACGGCCCCTGCGGCTCCCCGGCCTGCGGCCCGGTGCGGACGGCCGCCCGGACCCGGTGCGGGCGGAAGAGGCCCGGGATCCCCGCGCCTCCGGGCTGCCGGGTCAGCGGCCCGGCACCGCCGGGGCCGGGCGCGCGTACGCCGGCGCGGCGGACGGCGCCGGGGCGCGCCGGTCGGCCTCGCGCAGCCGCTCCGCGCTGTCGCTGATCCGCAGCAGCAGCGCGACCATGATCCAGTTGGCCAGCAGCGACGAGCCGCCCTTCGCCAGGAACGGCAGCGCCTTGCCGGTCAGCGGGATCAGCCCGGTCACACCCCCCGCCACGACGAACACCTGGAGCGCCAGCGCCGCCGACAGGCCCACCGCCAGCAGCTTGCCGAACGGGTCGCGGGCGCCGAGCGCCATCCGCAGCCCCCGCTGCACGAGGAGGGCGTACAGCAGCAGGACGGCCATGACGCCCGCGAGGCCGAGCTCCTCGCCGACGGTGGTGAGGATGAAGTCGCTGCGGCCGGCGAACTTGATCAGCTCGGGGTGGCCGAGGCCCAGCCCCGTCCCCGACATGCCGCCGCTGCCGAAGCCGAACAGTGCCTGCGCCGCCTGGTCCGAGGTCACGCCCGGCGGCCGCTGCTCCCGGTAGTACGACAGCGGGTCCAGCCAGGCCGCCACCCGCGCCTTGACGTGCGGCTCGGCCGAGCCGACCGCGAAGGCGCCGCCCGCGGCCATGACCAGGCCGCACACGATCCATCCGGTGCGCTCGGTGGCCACGTACAGCATGACCACGAAGACGCCGAAGAAGATCAGCGAGGTCCCGAGGTCGCGCTCGAAGACCAGGACGAGCAGCGAGAGGACCCACACCGTGGCGATCGGGCCGAGCTGCCGCATCGGCGGCAGCTGCATGCCGAGGAACCGGCGGCCCGTCAGCGCCAGCGATTCCCGGTGGACCACCAGGTAGCCCGCGAAGAACACCGCGATCATGATCTTCACGAACTCGCCGGGCTGCACCGACAGCCCGCCGACGACGATCCACCGCTTGGCGCCGTACGTGTCCGCCGGGGAGAAGGCCGGCGCGGCCAGCAGCACCAGCGCCGCCGCCATGGTGAGGTAGATGAACCGCTGGAGCCGGCGGTGGTCGCGCAGCAGGGCCAGTACCAGCAGGCAGGCCGCCACCCCGACGACCGTCCACACGAGCTGGCCGGGCGCGTACGCGTCGCCCCCGTACTGCTCGATGTACGCGTGGTCGAGCCGGTGCAGCAGCACCAGCCCGAGCCCGGTCAGCAGCAGGGCCAGGGGCAGGACGAGCGGATCGGCGTACGCCGCGAACCGGCGCACGCCCAGGTGGGCGGCGAGGGCGAGCAGGCTCATGCTGGCCGCGAAGTCGGCCAGGCTCGCCGGGAGTACGCCGTTCAGCGCGAGGCCGGCGCTCGCGTGGCCGAGGACGGTGATGCCGACGGTGAGAGCGAGCAGCAGGGCCTCGGTGCGCCGGCGCGCGCCCGCCGGCGTGAGGGGCTTCAGGCCCCGCACGGCGCGCCGGGGCCGGCCGGAGTGATCTCGTCCGCATTCGGGCGCTTTATCTTCATATCTTCTACGACGTCCCCGGCCGCCCAGGGGTTGCCCCGAACCGCTGCGAGGAGGCGCGGTATTCGGCCCAGGAGTGGCCGGAAGGTGTACGACGGCGGAGCGTGTTGGCACTCCGCTTGACCGAGTGCTAATCGCCGGAATAGTCTCGCACCTGGCACTCGCCCCCGGTGAGTGCCAACACAGCGACGGGCAGGTCCGGCACCCGCGACGACGGATCCACCTGGTCGCCACCTCAGACAGTTAACCCCGTGAGATCTCCGAAGGGGGAGGTCGGATCGTGACGACCGCCAGCTCCAAGGTTGCCATCAAGCCGCTTGAGGACCGCATCGTGGTCCAGCCGCTCGACGCCGAGCAGACCACGGCCTCCGGCCTGGTCATCCCGGACACCGCGAAGGAGAAGCCCCAGGAGGGCGTCGTCCTCGCCGTGGGCCCGGGCCGCTTCGAGGACGGCCAGCGCCTGCCGCTGGACGTCTCCGTCGGCGACGTCGTGCTGTACAGCAAGTACGGCGGCACCGAGGTGAAGTACAGCGGCGAGGAGTACCTCGTCCTCTCGGCTCGCGACGTGCTCGCGATCATCGAGAAGTAGTTCACTTCTCCCAGCACTGCTTTGAGCTGCGCCCCTGGTCACCCCGCTGATTGCCGGGCGGCGAGGGGCGCGGTTCTTTGAACCCTAGTTTTCGAGAGGGCTGAACCGCTCCCATGGCGAAGATCCTGAAGTTCGACGAGGACGCCCGTCGCGCCCTCGAGCGCGGCGTCAACAAGCTGGCCGACACGGTCAAGGTGACGATCGGCCCCAAGGGCCGCAACGTCGTCATCGACAAGAAGTTCGGCGCCCCCACCATCACCAACGACGGTGTCACCATCGCCCGCGAGGTCGAGCTGGACGACCCGTACGAGAACCTCGGCGCGCAGCTGGTGAAGGAGGTGGCGACCAAGACCAACGACATCGCGGGCGACGGCACCACCACCGCCACCGTCCTGGCCCAGGCGCTGGTGCGCGAGGGTCTGCGCAACGTCGCCGCCGGCGCCTCCCCGGCCGCCCTGAAGAAGGGCATCGACGCCGCGGTCAAGGCCGTGTCCGCCGAGCTCCTCGCGACCGCCCGCCCGATCGAGGACAAGTCCGACATCGCCGCCGTCGCCGCGCTCTCCGCTCAGGACCAGCAGGTCGGCGAGCTCATCGCCGAGGCGATGGACAAGGTCGGCAAGGACGGCGTCATCACCGTCGAGGAGTCCAACGCCTTCGGCCTGGAGCTCGAGTTCACCGAGGGCATGGCCTTCGACAAGGGCTACCTGTCGCCGTACTTCGTCACGGACCAGGAGCGCATGGAGGCGGTCCTGGAGGACCCCTACATCCTGATCCACCAGGGCAAGATCGCCTCGATCCAGGACCTGCTGCCGCTGCTGGAGAAGGTCATCCAGGCGGGCGGCTCCAAGCCGCTGCTGATCATCGCCGAGGACGTCGAGGGCGAGGCCCTGTCGACCCTGGTGGTCAACAAGATCCGCGGCACGTTCAACGCCGTCGCGGTCAAGGCCCCCGGCTTCGGCGACCGCCGCAAGGCGATGCTCCAGGACATGGCCACCCTCACCGGTGCCACCGTCATCGCCGAGGAGGTCGGCCTCAAGCTCGACCAGGCCGGCCTGGACGTCCTGGGCACCGCGCGCCGCGTGACCGTCACCAAGGACGACACCACCATCGTCGACGGTGCGGGCTCCTCCGAGGACGTCCTCGGCCGCGTCAACCAGATCAAGGCCGAGATCGAGGCGACCGACTCCGACTGGGACCGCGAGAAGCTCCAGGAGCGCCTCGCGAAGCTCGCCGGCGGCGTCTGCGTCATCAAGGTCGGCGCCGCCACCGAGGTGGAGCTGAAGGAGCGGAAGCACCGCCTGGAGGACGCCATCTCCGCGACCCGCGCCGCGGTCGAGGAGGGCATCGTCTCCGGTGGCGGTTCCGCGCTCGTCCACGCCGTCAAGGTCCTGGAGGGCAACCTCGACCTGACCGGCGACGAGGGCACCGGTGTCGCGGTCGTGCGCCGCGCCGCCGTCGAGCCGCTGCGCTGGATCGCCGAGAACGCGGGCCTTGAGGGCTACGTCATCACCTCCAAGGTGGCCGAGCTCGACAAGGGCCAGGGCTTCAACGCCGCCTCCGGCGAGTACGGCGACCTGGTCAAGGCCGGCGTCATCGACCCGGTCAAGGTGACCCGCTCCGCCCTGGAGAACGCCGCCTCCATCGCCTCCCTGCTGCTCACGACCGAGACCCTGGTCGTCGAGAAGAAGGAAGAGGAAGAGGCGAACGGCCACGGGCACGGCCACGGCCACGGCCACAGCCACTGATCCCGCGGGGGTGTGAGCCCCCGGCCGGACACCGGGCGACGGCCCCGGCCGCCACCGCCGCAAGGCGGGAGCGGCCGGGGCCGTCGCCGTATCCGCTGCCGTCAGCCCCGCGCCGTCAGCCCCGCGCTCCGATCTGCCGCATCAGGCCCATGGCGTCGTAGTGCCACCAGCCCTCCGCGATCATCCCGTCCCGGCACCGGAAGACCGTCGTCCCGGTCATGGTGCAGGTCCTCCCGGTCGGGGCGGCCCCCATGAAGGCGCCCTTGTGGCGGCCGGTCCAGGTCCACAGCGTGGTGACGATGTCGTCCTGCGCCGTCTGCGCCTCGCGCGCGAAGTCGAAGTCGAAGGCGGTGCGCCACATCGACACGTCCTCGACGACCGCCTCGCGCCCGGTGCGGCCGGCCGGGCCCATGACGTCGTGGTGGCGGTAGTCCGCCGCGAACACCTCGGCGACGGCGCCCAGATCGCCCTTGACGGCGATTTCGTCGAACACCCGGTCGGCCAGCAGGGCGCCCGGATGGTCGTCCCGGACGACGTCCAGGTTGGTGAACCGCGGCATCCCGTCGCAGAGGGCCACCATCTCCCGGAACATCCGGTCCGTCTCCGGGAGGTGAGAGTTCCTCATGGCCTCTTCGTACGAGGGGAATTCGACGACGTCCACGTAGTGCGTCTCCGCCTCCCGGTCCCTGCCGATCAGGCTGTGGGTCACCGTCCGCCTGCCGTTGGACTGCTCCAGGTACCGGTCGAAGAGCACGCCCACGGCCTCGGGTCTGCTTGTTTCGTAATCAACTATCTGTACGAATGTCATGGCATCTCCCGGGCTGGGTCGAATATCCCCATCTTAGGAAGAAAGGCCCTCTACCGGGGCCCGTACTTGCGCCCCGTCCGGGAGGAGAGCCCGCCCAGCAGCCCGCGCGGAGTCAGCTTCACCACGCCCATCAGCGCCTTGTACCGCGGATCCGGGATGGAGACGGTCCGGCCGCGGGCCAGGTCGTCGAGGGCGGCGGCCACCAGCTTGTCCGCGTCCAGCCACATCCAGCCGGGGATGTTGTCCGTCCCCATGCCCGCCCGCTGGTGGAACTCCGTCCGCACGAACCCCGGGCACAGCGCCATCATCCGCACCCCGGACCCCGCCAGGTCGCGCGCCGCCCCCTGGGTGAACTGCACGACCCAGGCCTTGCTCGCCCCGTACGTGCCCCGCGGCACGAACGCCGCCACCGAGGCCACGTTCACGATGCCGCCCCGCCCGCGCTCGCGCATGGACCCGGCCGCCGCCGAGGAGAGCCGCAGCACCGCCTCGACGTGGACCTTCAGCATGGTCAGCTCGTCGGCCATGGAGACTTCGAGGTAGCGGCCCTTGTTGCCGAACCCCGCGTTGTTGACCAGCAGGTCCACGGGATGGGTGCGGTCGCCGAGGCGCTCCTCGACCGCCGCGATGCCCTCCTCCGTCGACAGGTCCGCGGTCAGCACCTCGGCCTCGATGCCGTGCCGGTCGTGCAGCTCGGTGGCCTGCTCGTGCAGGCGCGCGGTGTCCCGGGCCACCAGGACGAGGTTGTGGCCCCGGGAGGCCAGCCTGCGGGCGAAGGCGGCGCCGATGCCCGCCGTGGAACCAGTGATCAGCGCAGTCGTCATGACCGCAACCTAGCCCGTCGCCGCCCCGCCCCCCGGGCGGCCCCGCTACTTCGCGGGCACCGTCGCCTGCCTGCGCAGGTACGCCTGCACCTTCTCGTGGGCCTTCGGCTCCATCGCCGCCCCCGCCGCCAGCGTGCGCGGCAGCAGCTCCCGCTCCGTGGTGAAGGCCCGGAACCACAGCCCCACCGTGACGTCGTGGTCCGGCCGGCCGACGACCTCGATCGGGTCGCCGGGCGAGATCCGCCCCTCCCGGACGACACGCAGGTACGCCCCCGGCCGCACGGCCCCGGTGAACCGCTTCACCCAGGCCCGCTCGCCCAGCACCCCCTGGAAGGTCCGGCACGGGATGCGGGCCGAGGCGACCTCCAGGACGGCCTCCGCGCCGACCCGCCACCGCTCGCCGACCAGGGCGCCGGTCAGGTCGATCCCCGCGGTGGTGAGGTTCTCGCCGAAGATCCCGCCGGGCAGCTCGCGCGCCAGCTCGGCCTCCCACCAGTCGAGGTCCTCGCGGGCGTACGCGTAGACGGCCTGGTGGTCCCCGCCGTGGTGGCGCAGGTCCCCGATGCCGTCCCCCTCGACGCCGCTGCCGCCGACCCCGCGTGGGCCGGGCGCGGCGACGCGCACGGGGCCGGCGACCGGCCGCTTGCCGATGCCGGTCAGCCCGCTCGGGGAGTCGGTGTGTTCGGAGGGGGCCGCGCGGCCGACGTTCACGGAGATCACATGCATGGGCGCCATGGGGGACACGCTAACCCAGCGCCCCCAAGCCCGGTCTCCCTTGTGTGCGTCACCGTCAAAGCCGGGCTTATGCTCGAAGGGTGATCGAGGCACGTCATCTCCGGATCCTGCGCGCCGTCGCCGGGACCGGCTCCTTCTCCGCGGCCGCCCGCGAACTCGGGTGCACGCAGCCCGCCGTCTCCCAGCAGATGAAGGCGCTGGAGCAGTCGGCCGGCACGCCGCTGCTCGTCCGTGCCGGCCGCGAGATGCGCCTCACGCAGGCCGGCGAGGCCCTCGTACGGCACGCCGCGGGGATCCTCGCCGGTCTGACGGCCGCGGAGGAGGAGGTCGCCGCCATCGCCGGGCTGCGCGCCGGCCGGGTCCGGCTCGTCTCCTTCCCCAGCGGCAGCTCCACCCTGGTGCCGACGGCGCTGGCGGCGATGCGCGCCGAGCACCCGGGCACGCGGATCTCGCTGGTCGAGGCGGAGCCGCCGCGCTCGGTGGAGATGCTGCGCGACGGCGACTGCGACGTGGCCCTGGCCTTCCGCTACGCCGGCTCCGACCCGGCCGGCCCGCATGCCGGCGGCGCCGGGGCGCCGACTGCCGAGGGGTGGGAGGACCTGGTCGTGCGGCCCCTGCTGACGGACCGCCTCGTCGGGCTGGTGCCCGAGGGCCACCGGCTGGCCGGCTCGGCCGGGGTCCGCATGGCGGAACTCGCGGACGAGCCGTGGATCGCGGGCTGTCCGCGCTGCCGCCGCCACCTGGTCGAGGTGTGCGAGGACGCGGGCTTCACCCCGCGCATCGACTTCGCCACCGACGACTACCCGGCCGTCGCCGGCCTGGTCGGGGCGGGGCTCGGCGTCGCGGTGCTGCCGGAGCTCGCGGTGGAGTCCGTCCGCGCCAAGGGCGTGGGCACCGTGGCCGTCGAGCCCCCCGTCGAGCGCGAGATCGTGGCGCTGACGCTGCCCGACCTGGCCCGGGTGCCGGCCGTCGCCGCCACCCTCGCCGAGCTGGAGCGGGCCGCGGCGCGCTGAGCCCCGCCGCGAGCGGCGGGCAGCGCCCGCAGCGGGCTGGTGAAACGTTCCTTCTTCGCTGCGCCGGACCCGGCTCAGTCCGGTGTGATCCGTCCGATCGTGCTCGACGCGGGGATCAGCCGATGGCGGGCACGCCCCATCAGCTCCTCGCGCTCGTCCTCCGTGAGGCCGCCCCACACCCCGTAGGGCTCGCGGACGGCCAGCGCGTGCGCGGCGCATTCCGAACGCACCGGGCATCGCATGCAGACCTCTTTAGCCGAGGCCTCGCGCGCACTCCTGGCCGCGCCCCGCTCGCCCTCCGGGTGGAAGAAGAGGGAGCTGTCGACCCCTCGGCAGGCGGCCAGCAGCTGCCAGTCCCAGAGGTCGGCGTTCGGTCCGGGAAGGCGGGAGAAATCTGCCATGGGTAGTCCTCGTTGGTGCCGGTACTGAGACGGATACGGTCCGAGCCACCACACCTACTGTCCTAGTAGATGTAAATATGACTCATTGGGAATCTAGCCTCAGACACAGGCGAAACGGAAGGAAAGCCGCCAAATAGGGCATAGCTCCAGATGGAGGACAGATGGAGGGCAGGTGGCGAGTGGCGCCGCCGATGTGATCGCGTCCTCACGTAGAGTGCCGAAGGTGTCCGTCCGACCCGTAACTCTTTCGAGTGACCATCGTTGAGAGAGCGAAGGCGGTTGAACCAATGACCTCCCGGACAGGTGTCCGAGAGCATCGACCGCACAGGTGACGATACGTACCAAGCCTGGAGGCTCAAGGTGACGCGCATCAGCAGCTCCGGAGGGCGGTCATGACTTCCGTCCTCGTCTGCGACGACTCCCCGCTTGCCCGAGAGGCGCTCCGTCGCGCGGTTGCCACCGTGCCCGGCGTCGAGCGCGTGACGACGGCTGCCAACGGCGAGGAAGTCCTCCGCCGCTGGGGCGCCGACCGCTCCGACCTCATTCTCATGGACGTACGGATGCCCGGGCTCGGCGGTGTGGAGACGGTGCGCCGGCTGCTCTCGGCCGATCCGGGCGCCCGCATCATCATGCTCACCGTCGCCGAGGACCTCGACGGCGTGGCCCTGGCCGTCGCCGCCGGCGCCCGCGGCTACCTGCACAAGGACGCCTCGCGCGCCGAACTGCGGGCCACGGTCACCCAGGCCCTGGCCGACCCGACCTGGCGGCTGGCCCCGCGCCGGCTCCGCTCCGCCGAGATGGGCGCCGCGCCCACCCTCACCGCGCGCGAGATCCAGGTCCTGGAGGGCATGAGCCACGGCCGGTCCAACGCGGAGATCGGGCGCGAGCTCTTCCTCTCCGAGGACACGGTCAAGACGCACGCCCGCCGGCTGTTCAAGAAGCTGGGCGCCTCGGACCGGGCACACGCCGTGGCGCTCGGGTTCCGCTGGGGCCTCGTCCGCTGACCGCGCCCCCGCAGGCCGGACGCTGAGCCGGTCCCGTCCGCCACGGCGGACGGGGCGGCGCGCCCGGCGCGCCCCGCCCGCCCACGGCGCCGCCGCCGGGCCCCGGACCGCCGCCGGCCCCGGGCCGTCCGCCGCCCCGCTCCCCGCCCTGCCGCCCGGCCCCACCCCCGTGCGTGGCCGGGGATTGGCGGGGCACGATCCGGGGGACGTGTCGCTTCGTGCGCGATGCCGCATGCTTGAGTGTGTGGCGCATTTTCTGGGATGGGGCCTCGGAAAGCATTCGGGCGAGCGGGAGGGGAGCGTGCAGTGACGAGTCCAGGCGCACCCGCTCATAACGCTTCGGCGCACAACACGGGCCGCGATGCCGCGAACACTCCGGCGCCAAGGCACCATGGATTGATGCGCGACGACGAGGCCATGGGCTCCCCCGCGGCCACAGGGCCCACCGGAGCTGCCAGGGGCGGCGGCGCCGGGGCGGTCAGCGACCTCGTCCGGCGCGCCGTGGACGGTGACGAGCAGGCCACCCACGACCTGCTCGCCTTCGTGCACCCGCTGGCCATCCGCTACTGCCGCACCCGGCTCTCCCGGCTCCCGGGTGACGCCCGCCACTTCGTCGAGGACCTGGCGCAGGAGGTCTGCGTCGCCGTCCTGATGGCGCTCCCGCGCTACCGCGACACCGGCCGGCCCTTCGAGGCGTTCGTCTTCGCGATCGCCGCGCACAAGGTCGCCGACCTCCAGCGGGCCGCCATGCGCCACCCCGGCAGCACGGCCGTCCCGTCGGACGAGATGCCCGAGCGGCCGGACGACTCCCTCGGCCCGGAGGAGCGGGCGCTGCTCAGCAGCGACGCCGCCTGGGCCCGCAAACTGCTCGCCAACCTGCCGGAGACGCAGCGCGAGCTCCTCGTGCTGCGCGTCGCCGTCGGCCTGACCGCCGAGGAGACCGGCCAGATGCTCGGCATGTCCCCCGGCGCCGTCCGGGTGGCCCAGCACCGGGCGCTCAGCCGGCTGCGGGCCCTGGCCGAGCAGTAGCGGCCGGGCCGCCGGCGGCGGATTCCCGGGCGGGCCCGGCCGCATGCCGCTCCCTAGGAGGAATCCACGAAACTTGGGAGTGATCTCGCTCGTGGAATGAGACGCCTCCCGATCCCGTTAGCATGGACATCCGCGCTGGGCAAGACCATTTGGGAAGGTGTCATGACTGTCAACTCCGACGGAGTGCCCGACAAATTCGCCGCGCTCGGACTCACGTACGACGACGTCCTGCTGCTGCCGGGCTCGTCGGACATGGCCCCGGACGAGATCGACACTTCCTCCCTCATCTCGCGGAACGTGCGGGTCAACATCCCGCTGCTGTCCGCCGCCATGGACAAGGTCACCGAGTCCCGCATGGCGATCGCGATGGCCCGCCAGGGCGGCGTCGGCGTGCTCCACCGCAACCTGTCCATCGCCGACCAGGCCAACCAGGTCGACCTGGTCAAGCGCTCCGAGTCCGGCATGGTGACCGACCCGATCACGGTCCACCCGGACGCGACGCTGCGCGAGGCCGACGAGCTGTGCGCGAAGTTCCGCATCTCCGGCGTGCCCGTCACCGACGCCGCCGGCAAGCTGCTCGGCATCGTCACCAACCGCGACATGGCCTTCGAGTCCGACCGCAGCCGCCAGGTGCGCGAGGTCATGACCCCGATGCCGCTCGTCACGGGCAAGGTGGGCATCTCCGGCGTGGACGCCATGGAGCTGCTGCGCCGCCACAAGATCGAGAAGCTGCCGCTGGTCGACGACGCGGGCGTCCTCAAGGGCCTGATCACGGTCAAGGACTTCGTCAAGGCCGAGAAGTACCCGCACGCGGCCAAGGACAAGGAGGGCCGCCTGCTGGTCGGCGCCGCGGTCGGCGTCGCCGGGGACGCCTACGAGCGCGCCCAGGCCCTCATCGAGGCCGGCGTCGACTTCATCGTCGTCGACACCGCGCACGGCCACTCCCGCCTCGTCGGGGACATGGTCGCCAAGATCAAGTCGAACGCGTCGGTCGACGTCATCGGCGGCAACGTCGCCACCCGCGACGGCGCGCAGGCCCTGGTCGACGCCGGCGCGGACGGCATCAAGGTCGGCGTGGGCCCCGGCTCCATCTGCACCACCCGCGTCGTCGCCGGCATCGGCGTCCCGCAGGTCACCGCCATCTACGAGGCCGCCCTGGCGGCCAAGGCCGCGGGCGTCCCCGTCATCGGCGACGGCGGCCTGCAGTACTCCGGCGACATCGCGAAGGCCCTGGTCGCCGGCGCCGACACGGTGATGCTCGGCTCGCTGCTGGCCGGCTGCGAGGAGTCCCCCGGCGAGCTGCTCTTCATCAACGGCAAGCAGTTCAAGTCGTACCGCGGCATGGGCTCCCTCGGCGCGATGCAGTCCCGCGGCGACCGCAAGTCCTTCTCCAAGGACCGCTACTTCCAGGAGGGCGTGGGCGGCGACGACAAGCTCATCCCCGAGGGCATCGAGGGCCAGGTGCCCTACCGCGGCCCGCTGTCCGCGGTGGTCCACCAGCTCGTCGGCGGCCTGCGCCAGTCGATGTTCTACGTCGGCGGCCGCACGGTGCCGGAGCTCCAGGAGCGGGGCCGGTTCGTCCGGATCACCTCCGCGGGGCTGAAGGAGAGCCACCCGCACGACATCCAGATGACGGTCGAGGCGCCGAACTACTCGCGCCAGGGCTGACAGCCGCCACGGGGGCGGGTCCGGGAACGGGCCCGCCCCCGCGGCATGCGTCCGCACAGCGGTCGCCGGGACGCGCGCGCCCGCCCTTCGGGGATACTGGACGGGCAGACCCAGAGGAAAGGCCACCACACGTGACTGAGATCGAGATCGGGCGCGGCAAGCGCGGCCGCAGGGCGTACGCGTTCGACGACATCGCCATCGTCCCGAGCCGGCGGACGCGGGACCCGAAGGAGGTCTCCATCGCCTGGCAGATCGACGCATACCGCTTCGAGCTCCCGTTCCTGGCTGCCCCGATGGACTCCGTCGTCTCCCCGCAGACCGCGATCCGCATCGGCGAGCTCGGCGGCCTCGGCGTCCTGAACCTCGAAGGCCTGTGGACCCGCCACGAGGACCCGCAGCCGCTGCTCGACGAGATCGCCGAGCTGCCGGAGGAGGCCGCGACCCGCCGCCTGCAGGAGATCTACGCGGCCCCGATCCAGGCCGACCTGATCGGTCAGCGCATCAAGGAGGTCCGCGACTCCGGCGTCGTCACCGCCGCCGCGCTCTCCCCGCAGCGCACCGCCCAGTTCTCCAAGGCCGTCGTCGACGCGGGCGTCGACATCTTCGTCATCCGCGGGACGACGGTCTCCGCGGAGCACGTCTCCGGCGCCGCCGAGCCGCTGAACCTGAAGCAGTTCATCTACGAGCTCGACGTCCCGGTCATCGTCGGCGGCTGCGCCACCTACACGGCGGCCCTGCACCTGATGCGCACCGGCGCGGCCGGCGTCCTCGTCGGCTTCGGCGGCGGCGCCGCGCACACCACCCGCAACGTGCTGGGCATCCAGGTCCCGATGGCCACGGCCGTCGCGGACGTGGCCGCCGCCCGCCGCGACTACATGGACGAGTCCGGCGGCCGCTACGTGCACGTCATCGCCGACGGCGGCGTGGGCTGGTCCGGCGACCTGCCCAAGGCCATCGCCTGCGGCGCCGACGCCGTGATGATGGGCTCCCCGCTGGCCCGCGCCACCGACGCGCCCGGCCGCGGCCACCACTGGGGCATGGAGGCCGTCCACGAGGACGTGCCGCGCGGCAAGAAGGTCCACCTGGGCACCGTCGGCACCACCGAGGAGATCCTCACCGGCCCGTCGCACACCCCGGACGGCTCCATGAACCTCTTCGGCGCGCTGCGCCGCTCGATGGCCACCACCGGCTACAGCGAGCTGAAGGAGTTCCAGCGCGTCGAGGTCACCGTCGCGGACAGCCACCACCACGGCTGACCGGCCCCGCGGCCGTACGCACGCACGCCATGCCGGAAGGGCCGGCTCCCCGCGACGGGGGGCCGGCCCTTCCGGCGTACCCGGTCAGAGCCGGTGGGCGGCGCCGGCCGGGCTCGCCCCGCGCGTGTCCAGGAGCAGCTGCGCCTTGACCGCCAGGCCCTGGAGGTCGTAGGTGCGGTGGTGCTGGAGGAGGATCGTCAGGTCGGCGGTGGCGGCGGCCTCGTAGAGGGACTCGGCGCGGGGGACCGGCTGGTCGCGGACCCGCCAGCCGGCGACGTACGGGTCGTGGTAGCTGATCAGCGCGCCGAGGTCGAGGAGGCGGCTGGCGATCTCCGGGGCCGGGGAGCCCTCCTGGTCCGCAAGGTCCGGCTTGTAGGTGACGCCGAGGAGCAGGATGCGGGCCCCGCGGGCGGACTTGCCGTGCTCGTTCAGCAGGGTGGCGCAGCGCTGGATGACGTACTGGGGCATCCGCCCGTTGATCTCCTGGGCGAGGCCGACCATGCGCAGGGGGTGGCCGGGGGTGCGTGTGGTGTGGGGGAGGTAGTTGGGGTCGAGGGGGACGCTGTGGCCGCCGACGCCGGGGCCGGGGCGGAAGGCCTGGAAGCCGTACGGCTTGGTCTCGGCGCAGCGGATGACGTCCCACAGGTCGACGCCGAGGTCGTGGCAGAGGACGGCCATCTCGTTCATCAGCGCGATGTTCACGTGCCGGTAGTTGGTTTCCAGGAGCTGGACGGTCTCGGCCTCGCGCAGCCCGCGGGCGCGGACGACCTTCTCGGCGATGCGGGCGTAGAAGGCGTGGGCGGACTCGGTGCAGGCGGGGGTGAGGCCGCCGATGACCTTGGGCGTGTTGGCGATGGTGTGGGTGCGGTTGCCGGGGTCGTGGCGGCTGGGGGAGTACGCCAGGTGGAAGTCGCGGCCGGCGCGCAGGCCCGAGCCGGACTCCAGGATCGGGCGCAGGTACTCCTCGGTGGTCCCCGGGTGGGCCGCGGACTCCAGGATCACGGTGGTGTGGGGGCGCAGCCGGGCGGCCAGGGCCCGGCCCGCCTCGCCGACGGCGCCGAGGTCGAGGGCGCGGTCGGCGCCGAGCTGGGTGGGGGCGCAGATGACGGCGGTGCGGACCCGGCCGAGGTCGGCGGGGTTGGCGGTGACCCGGAAGCCGGCGGCCGACATGCGGCGGACCTCGGCGGCGGTGAGAGTGGAACCGGTGGCCGGGCCGATGTCGTAGCCGACGGTCTCGATCCCTGCTGCGACGGCGGCCTGGGCCAGTGGGAGGCCGAGGTGGCCGAGTCCGATGACGGCGAGGTCTGCGGGCATGGGGTGGTGCCGTCCCTTCCCTGGCATGCATGGAGAGGCTGGGTGCGCAAGTCCTGTGGATCCCGGGGGCCTCCGATGAGCTGGCGCGATGTCAGACTAGGCGTATATATGACCGATCTGTCGTATTACGGGGTGATGGTCTCCGTTGTGTTGTCCACAGGCGGTGGCTGATGCGGGAGTGCCGGGTCAGAATCGAGGGCGGGGGACGTGAGCGGGACCGCCCGCGCCGAGCCGGCGCGGCCCGCACCGACGGGAGGCAGCCGTGAGGACAGCGACACTGGGGCCGGCGCAGCGCGCCGACGCCCTCGCCCGGATGGCCGAGCGGGAACTTGACGTGCTCGTGGTGGGCGCCGGCGTGGTCGGCGCGGGCACCGTGCTGGACGCCGCGACCAGGGGCCTGCGGACCGGGATCGTCGAGGCGCGGGACTGGGCGTCCGGGACGTCCAGCCGGTCCAGCAAGCTGATCCACGGCGGCCTGCGCTACCTGGAGATGCTCGACTTCGCCCTCGTGCGCGAGGCGCTGAAGGAGCGCGGCCTGCTGCTGGAGCGGCTCGCCCCGCACCTCGTCCGGCCCGTGCCCTTCCTCTACCCGCTCCGGCACAAGGGCTGGGAGCGCCTCTACGCCGGCTCCGGCGTCGCCCTGTACGACGCGATGTCCGTCTCCAGCGGGCACGGCCGCGGCCTGCCCGTGCACCGGCACCTCTCCCGCCGGCGCGCCCTGCGGGTGGCCCCGGCCCTGCGCAAGGACGCCCTCGTGGGCGCCCTGCAGTACTACGACGCCCAGATGGACGACGCCCGGTACGTCACCAACCTGGTGCGGACGGCCGCGGTGTACGGGGCGCACTGCGCCAACCGGGCGAGGGTCGTCGGCTTCCTGCGCGAGGGCGAGCGGGTCGTCGGCGCGCGCGTGCAGGACGTGGAGGGCGGGCGGGAGTACGAGGTCCGCGCCCGCCAGGTGGTCAACGCGACGGGGGTGTGGACGGACGACACGCAGGTGCTGATCGCGGAGCGCGGCCAGTTCCACGTCCGGGCGTCGAAGGGCGTCCACCTCGTCGTGCCGAAGGACCGGATCAACTCGACCACCGGGCTGATCCTGCGGACGGAGAAGTCGGTCCTGTTCGTCATCCCGTGGGGCCGGCACTGGATCGTGGGCACCACCGACACCGACTGGGACCTGGACAAGGCGCACCCTGCGGCGTCCAGCGCGGACATCGACTACCTGCTGGAGCGTGTCAACTCGGTCCTGGCCGTCCCCCTCACGAGGGATGACGTGGAAGGCGTGTACGCGGGCCTGCGGCCCCTGCTGGCGGGCGAGTCGGACGCGACGAGCAAGCTGTCCCGCGAGCACACCGTGGCGCACCCGGTGCCGGGGCTGGTCGTCGTGGCGGGCGGCAAGTACACGACGTACCGGGTGATGGCGAAGGACGCGGTGGACGAGGCGGTGCACGGCCTCGACCAGCGGGTCGCCGACTGCGTCACCGAGGACGTGCCGCTGGTGGGCGCGGAGGGGTACAGGGCCCTGTGGAACGGCCGGGCCGCCATCGCCGCCCGGTCCGGGCTCCATGTGGTGCGGGTGGAGCACCTGTTGAACCGGTACGGGTCGATGGTGGACGAGCTGCTGGACCTGATCGCGGCCGACCCCTCGCTCGGCGAGCCGCTCGGCGGGGCGGAGGACTACCTGCGGGCGGAGGTGGTCTACGCGGCCTCGCACGAAGGGGCCCGCCACCTCGACGACGTGATGACCCGCCGGACGCGGATCTCGATCGAGACGTTCGACCGGGGGACCCGCTCGGCGCGGGAGTGCGCCGAGCTGATGGCCCCGGTGCTGGGGTGGGACGAGCAGCAGATCGAGAAGGAAGTGGAGCACTACGAGAAGAGGGTGCAGGCGGAGCGCGAATCGCAGCGCCAGCCGGACGACCAGACGGCGGATGCCGCCAGGCTGGGCGCGCCCGACATCGTTCCGTTGTAAGTCCGCGATCCGGAGGGGGGAACCGCGGACCCGGGGCTCCCGTCCGTTGCGGAGTGAGGAACAATAAGGGTTCTGCCGGGGCGGGTTATCGCGCGGGTTCTCCCGGGGCGGGCCGCCGGGCACTCCGGCGGGCGCCGGGGCAGCCGGAGCAGGCGGCACGATCGCAGAGGGGACGCATGTCGAAGCCGGAGCACACCGATTCGCCTGCGGCGGAGCAGGGCCGGGCGAAGCCCGTGTCGGGCGAGCCGAAGCCGTCTGTGAAGGCCGTCCCGCCTGCGCGGACGCCGGCGGCTGAGGCCGGGCCGGGCGCTGCGGAGCCGAAGGCCGCCGGTGCGGCCGCCGCCGGGCCCCAGGACACCGGGCAGTCCGGATCCGCCTCCCCGAAGCCCGACCTCGGGAAGCCGAAGGCCGCCCCTGCGGCTGCCCCCGCGCCGGAGGACGGCGGGGCGGCCGGATCCGCCTCCCCGAACCCGAAGGCCGCCGGTGCGGCTGCCGCCCGTGCCGCGGCGAATCCGCCCGGGGGCACGCCGGCTGACGCCGCGTCCGCTGCCGCCGGCCGTCCGGAGCCCGCCACCCGCAAGCCCTCCCTCGCGAAGCCCCGCCCCGCCACCGCAACCGGTTCCGCTTCCGCGCACCCGAAGACCGCGAAGCCCGCCAACCCGAAGGCCGGCGCCGCCCCGGCCGCATCCGCTTCCGCCGCACCGCAGAACCCGCAGCCGCGCCCGGTGCAGAGCAGCGCTGCCGCGTCTGATTCCGCTTCGGCTGACCTCAAGGATGCGAAGCCGGCTGCGCCCCTGGCAGGCGCAGCCGCGAACAGTTCCGCTGCGGTCGCTTCGGAGGACGCGAAACCGAGCCTGGCGAAGGGCGCTGCTGCCGGCGGTGGTTCCGCTTCGGAGCGGTCCGAGGGTGCCAAGCCCGGCCCGTCCGAGGGTGCTGCTGCCGCGCCGGATTCCGCTTCGGCCGGTGCGGCCAGTGCGAAGCCGGACCTCGCCAAGGGCGGCGCGGCGGCGACCGCATCCGGTTCGACGGAGCCGGAGGATGCGAAGCCGGGCCTTGCGAAGGACGCGGCTGCGGCGGCCGGTTCCGCTTCGGCCCGGGGCGAGGAGGCGAAGCCGAAGGCCGGGGCGCAGGCCGACGCCGTCCGCACGACGTCCGGGAACCCCATCATCGACAAGGCCGACGCCGTCGCCGCCGCCGTGAAGGCCGCGGCCGTCAAGGCCGCCGACGACAGCGGCCGCGAGGGCCGGCTCCTCGCCGGCCGCTACCGGCTCGGCGAGGTGCTCGGCAAGGGCGGCATGGGCACCGTCTGGCGCGCCGAGGACGAGACCCTCGGCCGCACCGTCGCCGTCAAGGAGCTCCGCTTCGGCAACGGCGTCGACGAGGACGAGAAGCGCCGCCTCATCACCCGCACCCTCCGCGAGGCCAAGGCCATCGCCCGGATCCGCAGCGGCGGCGCCGTCACCGTCTTCGACGTCGTCGACGAGGACGGCCGTCCGTGGATCGTCATGGAGCTCATCGAGGGCCCCTCCCTCGCCGAGTTCATACGGGAACAGGGCCCGCTGACGCCGCGCCGGGCCGCCGAGGTCGGCCTCGCGGTGCTCGAAGTGCTGCGTGCCGCCCACGGCCAGGGCATCCTGCACCGCGACGTGAAGCCGTCCAACGTGCTCATCGCCGCCAACGGCCGCGTCGTCCTCACCGACTTCGGCATCGCGCAGGTCGAGGGCGACCCGTCCATCACCTCCACCGGCATGCTCGTCGGCGCACCCTCGTACATCTCGCCCGAGCGCGCCCGCGGCCAGAAGCCGGGCCCGCCGGCCGACATGTGGTCGCTCGGCGGCCTGCTCTACGCCGCCGTCGAGGGGGTGCCCCCCTACGACAAGGGGTCCGCGCTCGCCACGCTCACCGCCGTCATGACCGAGCCGGTGGAGCCGCCGAAGAACGCCGGCCCGCTGACCGAGGTCATCTACGGCCTGCTGGTCAAGGACCCGGCCCGGCGCCTCGACGAGGAGCGCGCCCGGGTCATGCTGACCGCCGTGGTCAACATGCCGGAGCCGGAGGCCGTCGAGGTCCTGGCCCCGGCCGTGGAGGAGACCCGGCAGATCTCCCTGACCGCGGCGAAGGAGGCCGCGGCCAAGGCCGCCGCCGACAAGGCCGCCGAGAAGGCGGAGAAGAAGGAGCGCGAGCGCCGCGAGAAGGAGCAGCGCGAGCGCGCCCGCGCCGCGCTGAAGGCGGCCCGCAAGGCCGCCGCGGCCACCGCCGCCACGGCGGCGGCCGCGACCGCCGCCGAGCCGCCCGCCTCCGGCGGCGCGCGCACCGGCCCCGTCGCGGCGCCGCTGACGGACGTCATGTCGCGCCGCACCATCGGGCTGGCCATCGTCGGCGTGGTGGTCGCGCTGGCCGCGATCGGGTCGCTGATCGTGTACGCGTTCAGCGGCGGCGACTCCAAGGAGCAGGGCAAGGGCGCCCCGGGGCCGACGGCCTCCGGCAAGCCGAGCCCGGGCCCCTCCGGCAAGACCGGCGACGCCGGCTCCACCGGGGGTGGGGCGGGCGGCAGCAGCCCGTCGGCCCAGGGGCAGACGCCGAGCGGGCAGGAGAGCCCCGGCCAGGCGCAGGGGCAGGGGCAGGGGCAGGGCCAGGCGTCCGCGCAGGGCCAGGGCCAGGGCTCCGACCCGGGCGGTCCCGCGGCCGGGCTCCCCGCCGGCTTCGCCACGGTGACGGACCTCGGCTTCCGCTTCTCCATGGCGATGCCGCAGGACTTCCGCCACACGGACACCGCCGGTGACAACTCCGGCGCCATATACAGCCGCGACGGCGGCTTCCCGCGCATCCAGGTCGACTTCACCAGCCGCCCCGGCGAGGACGCGCGCGCCGCCTGGGCGGCGCTCGCCCCGGCCGTCGCCCGCAGCAGCAAGGGCTACCGGACGATCCGCATCGACGCGGTCGGCTACCGCGACTACCCCACCGTCGCCGACTGGGAGTTCGAGCGGGAGCAGCAGGGCATCAAGGTCCGCGTGCTCGACCGCGGCTTCAAGGTGGACGCCGCACGCGGCTACGCCATCATGATCAGCTGCGCGGCGGACCAGTGGGACGGCCCGGAGTGCCGGCAGCTGCGCGACACGGCCTTCGCGACGTTCCAGCCCCTGGGCTGACAAGCCTTCCCGGGTCCGGGACGCGGGAGCCCCCGGCGACGTATCGTGTCAGCGGGGGCCGCAGGGAGACGGCCCCGGCTCGGGGGAGGCGCAGTGGAGGACTACGCGGGGCGGATCCTGGTCGGCCGCTACCGTCTGCCGCTGCCGCCGTCGGACGAGTACGAGCCGGCCGAGACCCGTGCCTTCGACACCCGGAGCGGGCAGGAAGTCCTGGTCCGGCAGGTGCCGTTACCCGAGATCGTGGACGCCGAGCTGGTCGACGGCGAGGCCGCCGGGTACGCCGCGGAGGCGCCCCGGCCCCCGTACCCCTCCGGCCCCGGGCGGCGCCCGGCGGGCGAACTCCCCGCCGTGCGGCGGGCGATCGCGGCGGCGCAGGCGGCGGCGTCCGTACCCGACCATCCGCGGCTGGACCAGGTCTTCGACGTGTTCGCCGAAGGCGGCTCACTGTGGATAGTGAGCGAGCTGGTGCCCGCCCGGCCGCTGGCCGCGCTCCTCGCGGAGGAGCCGCTGACGCCGTACCGGGCCGCCGAGGTGGCCTCCGACGTGCTGACGGCCCTGCGTGTGCTGCACGCGCACGGCTGGACGCACCGCAACATCACGGTGCGGACCGTGCTGATATGCGACGACGGGCGCGTCGTGCTGACCGGCCTCGCGGCCGGCGCCGCGGAGGACGCGCTGTGCGGGTACGACCCGGTCCCGCCCGAGGACGACGACCCGCCCGCGGAGGACGCCTGGGGCGCCCCGCCCGCCCCCGCTGCGCCCCCGTACGCCCCCCTGATCGCCCCCGGCTACGAAACGGCCCCCCGCCCCGCGGACCCCACGTCCCCGAACCCCCAGCTCCCGCCCGGCTACGCCCCGTCGGCCGGGCCCGCCCCGGGACACACCGGCCGCGCCGTCCCCGAGCGGCCGCTGCCGCCCGGCATCGACCCGCCGGCCGACCCCGGTCCCGCGGCGGGACCCCGGTACGCGGACCACGTCGCCCCGGGGCCGCCGCTGCCGTCCGGCGGCGGCCCGTCGGCCCCGCCCGGTCCGGGGACCACCGGCCGCGCCGTCCCGGAGCCGCCGGGGCTGTCCGGCCGGGACGCGCAGGGCCTGCCCGGGGCCGTGGTGGGGCCGCGGTACGCGGACCACATCGTGCCCGGGCGGGACGCGCACGGCGCCGGCCTGCTGGGCGGCGGTGCGGCGGGGGAGGGCGGCCTGCTGCCCGGCGGCGCCGCGGACCGTGCGCCGCTCGTAGCCCCCGGATACGAGACCGGGCCGCGTGGCGGAGCCGCGGAGGCCGGTGCGTCCCGAGCCGTTGCCGCCCACGGGCCGGGGCCGGAGTCCGCGACCGCGCGGGTCCCCGCGGAGGCGGCGCCCGGCTCCGCCCCGGAGCGGCGGCCGATCGGGTCGAAGCTGCCGCAGGGGTACGCGTACCCGTACGGCGGCCCCAAGGCCCCGGAGACCCCGGAGGCGGCGGAGGCGGCGGAGGCCGGAGAGGCCGGGGACGCCGCGCCGCCCTCGGAGGCGCCCTCCGCCCCGCCCGCACCCCCGGCCCCCGCCCCGGCCCCGGCGCCGCCCGGCCGGTCCGGCGGTGGTCCCGCGGATGACGGCCCGCATGCCGGAGCGGATGTGCCCTGGCACGGCGCGACCCCGCGCCGGCAGGCCGCCCTGCCGCCCGGCCTGCCCCAGGGCTACCGGCACGCCGACGACGACACCGCCCCCCTCCACGCCCCCGGCCTTCCCGCGCCCGCCGGCGGCCCGGCCGGACCGGCCCCGGCCCGCCGGCCCGACGCCCCCGGCGGGGACTCCCGCCCCCTGGCCGCGCCCGCCGGCGGTCCCGCCGGGCCGATCCCGGCGCGCCTCCCCCACGCCCCCGCCGGCCCGGCCGGGCCGGTCCCGGCGGGCCTGCACAACGCCCCCGTCCGCCCGGGCGGCACCGCCGCCCCCGCCACGGCGGGAGCCCCCCGCGGGGAGCGCCCCGGCCCCCGGGCCGCGTATGGCGGCGGTCCGGTCGGGGCCGTCCCGGCGCGGCTGCCCGGCGCCCGCGCCGGAGCCCCCGCCGCCCCCGGCGGCCGCCCCGGGGGAGGCGACCCTGCCGCGGCCGAAG
The DNA here is from genome assembly GCF_003325375.1 of Streptomyces globosus. Classification (GTDB taxonomy): domain Bacteria; phylum Actinomycetota; class Actinomycetes; order Streptomycetales; family Streptomycetaceae; genus Streptomyces; species Streptomyces globosus_A. Next base: position 674,659 of record NZ_CP030862.1, read on the forward strand.
GCGCCGGCGGAGGCCGGCCCGCGCCGGGGGCCGCCGCGCGCGGGCCGCGGACCGGGCTCGACGCCGAGCGGGCGCGGCAGACGCGGATGGCCGTCGTCGGGGCCGTCACCGAGCGGTGGGCCCCGGAACAGGCCCGTACCGTCGCCGGACCCTGGCAGATCGCGGCGCCCGTCGGCCCGGCCACCGACCTGTGGGCGCTCGGCGCGCTGCTCTACCGGGCCGTCCAGGGGCACCCCCCGTACCCGGAGGACAGCGCCGCCGAGCTCGTCGAGATGGTCTGCTCCGAACCGCCCGCCTTCGCGGAGGAGTGCGGCCCGCTGCGGCCGGTCGTGGAGTCCCTGCTGCGCCAGGACCCCACCGAGCGCCCCGACTTCGAGGAGCTGCGCGGCTGGCTGCGCTCCCTCGTGCGGTCGGCGCCCGAGCCCGACGCGGCGCCCGGCGCGCTCCCGCCCGCCGAGCCGGACCCGGCCCGCCTGCCCGCCGTGCGCCGGCGCGGCGACCTGCACGGCCGGCACCGCAACCCGGCGCCCCGGCGCGGCCCCCGCCGCCTCGGGCGGGTCCTGCTGGCCGGGGTCCTCGCCCTCACCGCCGGGGCCGTGGCGTACGCGGTGCTGTTCCTGCCGCGGGCAGGCGAGGGGCAGGACCGGGACGCCGCCTCGCAGACGCCGGTGGCGAAAACGGAGACGCCGTCCCCGCAGGCCCCGCGCTCCCCGGCGCCCTCCGCCACGCCCGGGCCCTCGCAGCCCGCGCCGCAGGCCCCGGCGTCCGCGCCGCCCGGCTACACCGTCCAACAGGACCCGGAGCACTTCGAGATCGCCGTCCCGCAGGGCTGGGAGCGCCGCGGCATGAACGAGGCGGGCCAGGTCCGCTACACCGACGGCCAGTACGTCCTGATCGTCGTCCCGGGCCGGGACAAGGTCGAGGGCAGCCCCGACCCGGCCACCTACCAGAAGGACAAGGAGCCGGAGCTCGCCCCGTACCGGTCCTCGACGTGGGCCAGCGGCGGCGACGTGAAGACCACCAAGGTGGGTCAGCAGCTGCGGGCGACCGGCCGGTACACGTGGATCGACGGCACCGGCCGCAGCGTCGTCGCGCGCAACTTCGTCGTCGCGCTCGGCGGCAGCTACCACGTCGTCATGGTGATGGGCCCGCAGGACGGCGAAGGCAAGGTGACCGAGGTCTTCGAGAAGGCGACCGGAAGTTACAAATCGGGCGGATGAGAGGCTTCTGACGGCAAATCAGTACGGCAATTGCGTCACAGTGCTGCCGGAACCGCGCCCTCCGTGTACCGGCGGCCCCGTGCGCTTCGTAATCTGGCCCGAAGTGCACAGAGTGGCGGGGATCGTGGAACAGCAGACAGGTGCGGGCGCAGTGCTCGCCGGCCGGTACCGGCTCGTGGAGCCCATCGGCAGCGGCGGCATGGGCAAGGTGTGGCGCGCCCACGACGACCTCCTGAGCAGGACCGTCGCCGTCAAGGAGCTGACGGCCGGGCTGTACGTCGCCCAGGCGGACCGGGACGTCCTGCACGCCCGGACGCAGAAGGAGGCCCGCGCGGCCGCCCGCATCCAGCACCCGGCCGTCGTCACCGTCCACGACGTCTTCGAGCACGACGACCGGCCGTGGATCGTCATGGAGTACGTCGACGGCCCGTCCCTCGCCGAGGCGGCCAAGGCGGCCGGCCGGATCGAGCCCCGCGAGGCCGCCCGGATCGGGCTGCACGTCCTCGGCGCGCTGCGCGCCGCGCACGCGGTCGGCGTGCTGCACCGGGACGTCAAGCCCGGCAACGTGCTGCTCGCCAGGGACGGGCGGGTGCTGCTCACGGACTTCGGGATCGCCGCGATCGAGGGCGACTCCTCCATCACCCGCACGGGCGAGATCGTCGGCTCCATCGACTACCTGGCCCCGGAGCGCGTCACGGGCGGCACCCCGGACCCGGCGTCCGACCTGTGGTCGCTCGGGGCGACCCTCTACACGGCGGTCGAGGCCCGCTCGCCGTTCCGCCGCACCTCGCCGATCTCCAGCCTGCAGGCCGTCGTCAACGACGAGCCGCCCGCGCTGCGCCAGTCCGGTCCGCTGGGGCCCGTCATCACCGCGCTGCTGCGCAAGGACCCCGAGGAGCGGCCCTCCGCGCAGGAGACGGAGCGGATGCTGCTGGAGGTGATGGAGGGCCGCGAGCCGAGGGCGGCGCAGGCGTACGTGCCGACGCGCGCGGTGAGCCCGCAGGAGCTGTCCGGGGCGCGGGAGGCCGAACCGGAGGCCCCCGCGGCGAGCGGCGCGGGAGGGACGGCCGCCCTGCCGGCCGGTCCGGCGGAGCCGGCCGAGAGGCCCCGCTCCAGCGCCGGCCGGGTCAGGCGGGCCGCGGCGGTGGCGCTGGTGGCGGCGCTGGTCGGCGGCGGCGCGGTCTTCGGGCTGCTGAAGTACACCGGCGACGGGGTCGGCGGCGACGGCGCCGACCGCAACGCGAGTGCCCCCGACCGGCAGGGCGGCGCCGGGGACAAGGACGCCAAGGACGCCTCCCCGCCCGCGGGCTGGAAGGAGGTCACCGACCCGGAGGGCTTCACCCTGTGGGTGCCGGACGGCTGGAAGCGGCAGATGGACGGCAACCAGATCGACTACACACCGGACAACGGCAGGCACTTCATCCGCATCGCCGTCGACCCCACGCCCGACTACGACACCGCGTACGCGCACGTGCTCGACCTGGAGAAGCAGGTCAGCCGGCGCACCGACTACAAGCGGCAGCGGCTGAACCAGAACACCTTCCGCGACACCACCCGCGCGGCGCTGTGGGAGTTCACCTGGACCGAGAAGGGCGTCCACGCCGGACCGCGCCGCGCCATCGAGCAGATGTACATCGCCCCGGACGGCACCGAGTACGCGGTGTACATGTCGGGCCCGACGTCCACCTGGGAGACGACCCGGGCGCAGTTCGACACCGTGCTCAAGGGCTGGGCGCCGCCCGCCGGCTGAGGCCGCTGCCGCCCCGCCGGCCGCGGGCGCGGCCATCCTGCCAGTGATCGCTGGCGGATATGGCAAAATCCGGTTACCGACGGGTACCCAAAGGGGTCCGGGCGCAATACGCTCACCGCCATGACGGACTCGCCGGCCACCGCCCTCCTCCGCCCTGCCCCGCAGCCCACCAACCCGGTCGCCCCGGCCCCCGCCGGCGCGCGCACCGCCGCGGACGTGGTGACCCCCGACCTGGTCGCCCGCCTCACCCGCGGCGTCATCGGGTCCGGGCGGACCGCGAACCACACGCCGTTCACCGGGGCCAAGCTCGCCGACCTCCCCGAGGCCACCCCGGCCGAGGTCGCCGAGGCGTTCGCGCGGGCCCGTACCGCCCAGGCCGCCTGGGCCGCCGTGCCCGTACGCCGCCGCGCCGCCGTCCTGCTCCGCTTCCACGACCTGGTCCTCGCCCGCCAGGCCGAGGTCCTCGACCTGATCCAGCTGGAGACCGGCAAGGCCCGGCTGCACGCCCACGAGGAGGTCCAGGCCGTCGCCGTCGCCGCCCGCCACTACGGCCGCAAGGCGCCCGCCTACCTGCGGCCGCGCAGCCACACCGGCGCGATGCCGACCCTCACCAAGGTCACCGAGCTGCGCCAGCCGCGCGGCGTGGTCGGCCAGATCGCCCCCTGGAACTACCCCCTCGAACTCTCCGTCGGCGACGCCCTGCCCGCCTTCGCCTCCGGCAACGCCGTCGTCATGAAGCCCGACACCGAGACCGCGCTGACCGCCCTGTGGGCACGCGACGTGCTCGTCGAGGCAGGGCTGCCCCCCGAGATCTTCCAGGTCGTCCTCGGCGAGGGCCCCGTCGTCGGCCCCGAGGTGGTCCGGCACGCCGACTACGTCTCCTTCACCGGCTCCACCCGCACCGGCCGCGAGGTCGCGCAGGGCGCCGCCGCCCGCCTCGTCGGCGTCTCCCTCGAACTCGGCGGCAAGAACGCCATGCTCGTCCTCCACGACGCCGACGTCGAGAAGGCCGCCGCCGGCGCCGTCCGCGCCTGCTTCTCCTCCGCCGGCCAGCTGTGCATCTCCATCGAGCGGCTCTACGTCCACGCCTCCATAGCCGACGAGTTCCTCGCCCGGTTCGCCGCCCGCACCAAGGCCATGCGCCTGGGCAGCTCCCTCGCCTACGGCGCGGACATGGGCTCGCTGGTCGGCGAGCGCCAGCTGGAGACCGTCCGCCGGCACGTCGACGAGGCCGTCGCCAAGGGCGCCACCCTCGTCGCCGGCGGCACCGCCCGCCCCGACATCGGCCCGCTGTTCTACGAGCCGACCATCCTCGACGGCGTGGAGGCGCCGATGGCCGTCTGCGGCGAGGAGACCTTCGGCCCGGTCGTCTCCGTCTACCGCTTCACCGACGAGGACGAGGCCGTCGCCCAGGCCAACGCCACCCCCTACGGCCTCAACTCCAGCGTGTGGACGAAGGACGCCCGCCGCGGCCGCGCCGTCGCCGCCCGCCTGCGCACCGGCACCGTCAACATCAACGAGGGCTACGCCCCGGCCTACGGCAGCGTCCGGGCCCCCATGGGCGGCATGAAGGACTCCGGCCTCGGCCGCCGGCACGGCTCCGAGGGCATCCTCAAGTACACCGAGGCGCAGACGGTCGCCCACCAGCGGCTGCTGCCGATGGCGCCCTCGCTCGGCATGGACGACGAGGCGTACGCGGCGTTCATGACGCGCAGCCTCCGGCTGATGAAGGCCCTCCGCCTCCGCTAGTGCCGCGGCCGCCCCGACCCGCCCCGCCCCCGCCCCGTCCCGCGGCCGCCAAGGAGGCGCCCCAGTGTCAGAGCCGTACGACTACGACGTCATCGTCATCGGATCCGGCTTCGGAGGCTCCGTCTCGGCGCTGCGCCTGGCCGAGAAGGGCTACCGGGTCGGCGTCCTGGAGGCGGGGCGCCGCTTCACCCGCGAGACCCTCCCGCGCAACAGCTGGGACCTGCGGGGCTACCTGTGGGCGCCGGCGCTCGGCCTGTACGGCATCCAGCGGATCCACCTCCTCGGCAACGTGATGGTGCTGGCCGGGGCCGGCGTCGGCGGCGGCTCCCTCAACTACGCCAACACCCTGTACGTGCCGCCCACCGCCTTCTTCGAGGACCGGCAGTGGGCGCACATCACGGACTGGCGCGAGGAGCTGGCCCCGTACTACGAGCAGGCCAAGCGGATGCTCGGGGTGCGGCTCAACCCGACGACGACCGCCTCCGACGTCCACCTGAAGGCCGTCGCCGAGAAGATGGGCGTCGGGGACACCTTCCACATGGCGCCGGTCGGCGTCTTCTTCGGCGACGGCGCCGACGCCGGCGGCACCGCCGCGGCCCGGCCCGGCCAGGAGGTCCCCGACCCGTACTTCGGCGGGGCCGGCCCCGCACGCCGGGCCTGCACCGAGTGCGGCGAGTGCATGACCGGCTGCCGGCACGGCGCGAAGAACACCCTCACCGAGAACTACCTCCACCTCGCCGAGCGCGCCGGCGCCGTCATCCACCCCATGACGACCGTCACCGCCGTCGCCGAGCACCCGGACGGCGGCCACCGCGTCCGCACCGTCCCCACCGACGCCCGCCGCCGCGGCACCTCCCGGGAGCTGCGCGCCCGGTACGTGGTCGTCGCCGCCGGCACGTACGGCACCCAGACCCTGCTGCACCGGATGAAGGACACCGGGCTGCTCCCGCGGATCTCCGACCGCCTCGGCGAACTGACCCGCACCAACTCCGAGGGGCTCGTCGGCGCGCAGACCGACGACCGCCGCTACCGCAGGCGCCACGGCCCCGGCCGGCGCGCCGACTTCACCCGCGGCGTCGCCATCACCTCCTCCGTCCACCCGGACGCGGACACCCACATCGAGCCCGTCCGCTACGGCCGCGGCTCGAACGCGATGGGCTTCCTGACCGTGCTCCAGGTGCCCTACGGCCCGCACCGCGTGCGCGGCTGGCTCGCCCGGACCGCGAAGCACCCGGTGCAGCTGCTGCGCTCGCTCTCCAACCGGCGCTGGTCGGAGCGGACCATCATCGGGCTGGTCATGCAGTCCGTCGACAACTCGCTGACGACGTACCGCAAGCCCCGCGGACTCGGCAGGGGCCTGCTCACGGCCCGCCAGGGGCACGGCGCCCCCAACCCGGTGCAGATCGAGGCGGCCACCCGGGCCGCCTCCCTGCTCGCCGAGGAGATAGGCGGCTTCGCCGGCAGCAACGTCGGCGAGCTCATGGGCACGCCGCTGACGGCGCACTTCCTCGGCGGCTGCCCGATCGGCGCCACCGCCGAGGAGGGCGTCGTCGACCCGTACCACCGGCTGTACGGGCACCCGGGCATCCTCGTCGTGGACGGCGCGGCTGTCTCCGCGAACCTCGGGGTGAACCCCTCGCTGACGATCACGGCGCAGGCCGAGCGGGCGATGGCGTACTGGCCGAACAAGGGCGAGCCGGACGCCCGCCCCGAGCAGGGCGCGGCGTACGTGCGGCTCGCGCCGGTGGAGCCGGTCCGCCCGGCCGTGCCCGAGGAGGCCTTCGGCGCGCTGCGGCTGCCGCTCCTCCCGGTGCCCGGGGTCCCGCCGCGCCGCCCCGGGGCGGCGGCCGAGCTGCGGGCCGACTGATACGCGGCGGGTACCGCGCTCCCCCTCCGAGCGCGGTACCCGCCGCGGTACCTAGGTGACAGGCGCTCGCCCCCGAAGGTTGTACCCGCGGGGCGCCGGCATGCGTGTGTGCTCGGTCACACGGTGAAGCCGGGGTGCGAGGGGCCGGCGGGGCGGGTGGGGCGGGCGGGGGAGGGGGCGGGGGAAGGGCGCGGGTACGCGAACGGCCGGCCCGGGGCGTCCCCCGGGCCGGCCGTCGTCGGTGTGACCGGCCTGCTGTCCCCTGCCGTCCGGTCACGCGAAGGAGCGAGGTCCCACGACGCACGTCCCACGGGTCGTACGCCTCATCGCTCCGGCGGAGCCACGCGTGGTGCTGGACCCGCGCCTGGCTGACGCGGCCACCCACACCAACGAAGGTCCGCCGGGCCGGTCACGGGCCGGACGGGTGACGAACAGGCGGCTGGAGGGGCCGCCTCAGACCCGGCCGCGGCACAGCTCCAGCAGCGTCATGGCGAGGGCGGTGCCGGGCTTGCCGAGGGCGTCGCTCCAGTGCGACAGCACCTCCATCTCCCGCGACAGGTGCACGCGGCGGCCGCCGGAGGCGATCCGGGCCTCCTGGATGACGGTCGAGACGGCCATCCGCTCCTGGATCAGGCCGATGATCCGGTCGTCGATGGCGTCGATGCGGTCGCGGGACGCCGCGATCAGCTGCTCGGGGTCCGCGTCCGCGGCGGAGGCGGCGGGGGACACGGCGGTGGCGGTGGCGGTGGCGGTCATGGCGGGGGTCTCCTGTCGGTAGGGGCCCGCAGGACCGTGGAAACGCCGCAGCGCCCGGGTCCTGCCGGACCGGGGCGCTGCGGGAAGTCAGGTGCTCTGCGCGAGCATCACGAGGACCCATGGCTGCCGGACCGTCCGGTGCCATAGGTAAAGAGGAAGCTCAGCTGCCTGCGCACGAACCGGATTATTGCCGCGCCGGCCGCCCGGGGCCAAACCGGTTCGGATGGTGAGACGAAAACGGCCCGCGCGTCCCCCGTTAGAATTGACAAAACAGCCCCCTCTTCCGCCGGAAGGCCGCCCCCGTGCCAGAAGCACCCTCCGCCGCCCACGACAGCGCCCCGGACACGGTTCTCGTCGTCGACTTCGGCGCCCAGTACGCCCAGCTCATCGCCCGCCGCGTCCGCGAGGCACGGGTCTACAGCGAGATCGTCCCGAGCACGATGCCCGTGGCCGAGATGCTGGCCAAGGACCCCAAGGCGATCATCCTGTCCGGCGGCCCGTCCTCGGTGTACGAGGAGGGCGCCCCGCAGCTGGACCGCTCGCTCTTCGAGGCCGGCGTCCCCGTCTTCGGCATGTGCTACGGCTTCCAGCTGATGGCGACCGCCCTCGGCGGCACCGTCGACAACACCGGCGCCCGCGAGTACGGCCGCACCCCGCTGAGCGTCAGCAAGACCGGCTCGACCCTCTTCGAGGGCACTCCCGCAGAGCAGTCGGTGTGGATGTCCCACGGCGACGCCTGCTCCGCCGCCCCCGCGGGCTTCACCGTCACCGCCTCGACCGACGTCGTGCCCGTCGCCGCGTTCGAGAACGACGAGAAGAAGCTGTACGGCGTGCAGTACCACCCCGAGGTGATGCACTCCACGCACGGCCAGCAGGTCCTGGAGCACTTCCTCTACCGCGGCGCCGGCCTCAAGCCCACCTGGACCACCGGCAACATCGTCGAGGAGCAGGTCGCGGCCATCAAGGCGCAGGTCGGCGACAAGCGCGCCATCTGCGGCCTCTCCGGCGGCGTGGACTCCGCGGTCGCCGCGGCCCTCGTCCAGAAGGCCATCGGCTCCCAGCTGACCTGCGTGTACGTCGACCACGGCCTGATGCGCAAGGGCGAGACCGAGCAGGTCGAGAAGGACTTCGTCGCCGCGACCGGCGTCCAGCTGAAGGTCGTCGACGCGCAGGAGCGCTTCCTCGCGGCCCTCGCCGGCGTCTCCGACCCCGAGACCAAGCGGAAGATCATCGGCCGCGAGTTCATCCGGGTCTTCGAGCAGGCGCAGGCCGAGATCATCGCCGAGGCCGAGGGCGGCCCCGAGGTGGCCTTCCTCGTCCAGGGCACCCTCTACCCGGACGTCGTGGAGTCCGGCGGCGGCACCGGCACCGCCAACATCAAGTCCCACCACAACGTGGGCGGCCTCCCCGACGACATCGAGTTCCAGCTCGTCGAGCCGCTGCGCCAGCTGTTCAAGGACGAGGTCCGCATGGTCGGCCAGGAGCTCGGCCTGCCCGACGAGATCGTCCACCGCCAGCCCTTCCCCGGCCCCGGCCTCGGCATCCGCATCGTCGGCGAGGTCACCAGGGACCGCCTGGACCTGCTCCGCGAGGCCGACGCCATCGCCCGCGAGGAGCTCACCGCCGCCGGCCTCGACCGCGAGATCTGGCAGTGCCCCGTCGTGCTCCTGGCGGACGTCCGCAGCGTCGGCGTCCAGGGCGACGGCCGCACCTACGGCCACCCGATCGTGCTGCGCCCCGTCTCCTCCGAGGACGCCATGACCGCGGACTGGACGCGCATGCCGTACGAGGTGCTCGCCCGGATCTCCACCCGCATCACCAACGAGGTCAAGGACGTCAACCGCGTCGTCCTGGACTGCACCAGCAAGCCGCCGGGCACCATCGAGTGGGAGTGATCCCGCCGCCGGCCCCGCGCCGCACGTGAGACGGAGCCGCCGCCCCCGCCCGGGGCCGGCGGCTCCGCCGTTTCGCCGGCATCCGCCCGCGCCCGCCGCCCTGCCCCTGGCCACTTGCGGGCCGCGCGGGTACCGTGCGCGCGCCGGCCCCGCGGCCGGCCGACGCCGACCGAGGAGGGCCGCGATGCCGGACCAGCCCCCACCCGTGCCCGTGGACCGGCTCCGCTTCGAGATGCCGCCCGTCCACGACGAACCCGACCGGGAGCGCGCCCACCGCAAGGAGCGGCTCGCCGGGGCGCTGCGCCTGCTCGCGCGGCTCGGCTTCGAGGAGGACCCGGCCGCGCTGGCCACCGCCCGCGACCCCGAGCACCCGGACTGCCTGTGGGTGAACCCCTTCGGGAGGGCGGCGACCGCCCTCACCGCCGGGGACCTGCTCCTCGTCGACGCCGACGGGCGCGTCCTGGAGGGCGGGCGCCGCGTCAACGGGCTCTCCTTCGCCCTCCACGCAGCCGTCCACCGGGCCCGGCCCGACGCGGTCGCCGTGGTCCGCGCGCACGGCCCGTACGGCAGGGCGCTCGCCGCGCTCGGGCAGCTGATCGCCCCCCTCACCCAGGAGGCCTGCGCCTTCTACCAGGACCACGCCCTCGTCGACGAGTACACCCGCGGCGCCGCCGATCCCGCCGAGTGCGCCCGCATCGCCCGCGCGCTCGGCCCGTACAAGGCGCTCGTCCTGCGCAACCACGGGGTGCTCACCGTCGGCACCACCGTGGACGCCGCCGCCTGGTGGACCGTCGCCGCCGAGCGGGCCGCCCGCGTCCAGCTCACCGCCCGCGCCGCCGGCCGCCCCGCGCCCATCGGACACCGCAGCGCCCTCGCCGCGCGCGACCGGTTCGGCACCGACCTCGCCGCCTGGGCCGCCTACCAGCCGCTGCGGGAGTCCGCCGCGCCCTGACACCCGTACGCCGCCCGGGTGACGTCAACATCATGAACGGACAATCACCTGCTCTGACATCGTGCGCAATCCGGAGCACTGCCGCAGTGGTGCACAATTCGCTGGCATCGCACCGTAGTTCAGAGAGGCGGCAGGCACGTGGCTGTCCAACAGATCTCCCGAAGCACCCACGGCGGCGCATGCACCTGCGACGACTGCCCGCACGGCGCGCAGGAGGGGCACCGCCGCGCGGTCGCGGCGTTCCTGGAGAAGCGGGACGCGTTCGCCGCAGGCCACGGACTGCCCGCCGCGGTCGCCCGGTCCGCCGGCGCGTCCCGGCAGTGGGTCTCCGACGAACTCGCCCTCTCCGCCCGCACGGCCGCCGACCGGGGCCGCGAGGCGGGCAGCTCCTGGCTGCACGTCTTCTCCCGGCGGGCCGTCCTCGCCGTGTGGATCGCCGCCGGGATCCTCCTCGTCGTCCAGGTCGGCACCGCCCTCGGCACCGGCTGGTCGCCCGCGCGCACCGCCGCCCTCCTCGCGGCGGCCTTCCTCGCCGGGCTGCTCACCCTCGCCGCCCGCGCCCAGCCGGTGCGCGGCGGGCTGCTGGCCCCGCTGGTCGGCGAGGACAACCGGCTGTCCACCTCGAAGGCCGTACCCGCGGCCTGGCTGCTGCTGACCGCGTTCGCCGGGCTGCTGCCCGCGCTGCGGCTGGCCGCCTCCGCGCCCGGCCCGGAGCGGCAGGCGCTGTACGAGGGCCTCGGGCTGGTGCGGACGCTGCCGCTGCTGTCGATCGTCGCGCTGACCTCGGCGGTGGCGGTGCTGGTGCGCCGCGTCGTCGCCGTGCGGATCCTCGGCCAGCGGCTGCAGAAGCTGCCCGCGGACCGGCCGCGCGGCGCCGACCTGCTCACGGACGACGCCGGCCGGGGCAGCCTGCCCGACGCCCAGTACGTCCTGGTCTCGACGGTGGTGCTGGCGTACGCGGCCGTGTCGCTGGCCCGGTTCCCGGACCGGCTGCCGCGGCTGCCGTGGGCGCTGGCCCTGCTCGTCGCCCTGTCGGCGGCGGTGTACCTGGCCGCGAAGTCCGCGGAGGTGACCCGGCCGCTCGTGCTGTCCGTGGTCCGCAGACGCGAGCCCGGAGACCTGGACGCGGCCGTCCGGCCCGGCGACGACATCGAGATCCGCGGGGTGGGCTTCGTCCCGCCCGGGGCGCAGACCCCGGAGATGCTGGCCCGGCTGGTGGTCCGGATCGGGGCGGTCCACGTGCACGTGCCGCTGGTTCCGGTGGCGGGCGGGTTCGCGAACCCGTCGGACACGGCCCTGACGGTGCCGGTCCCGGCCGAAGTGGAACCGGGCCGGGTCGAGGTGCAGGTGGTCACGGCCGCCGGGGTGGAATCCAACCGCTGCACCATCGACGTCGCCGAGTGAAGCGGGTAGACATGGGGGCGTGACCCGAACAGACGACCCCGCCGCGTACGGGGACCACGAGCCGGGCGAGGCCGCCGACCGGGCCCCCGCCGCCCACCGCGGCGCCCCCGCCCCCGGACTGCGGGACCGGGCCGCCCGGTACGCGCTGCTGCCGCTGCGGATCTTCCTCGGCGCGACCTTCGTCTACGCGGGCCTGGACAAGCTGACCGACCCCGCCTTCCTGTCCGCCTCCGGCACCGGCTCCATCGGCGAGCTGATGCGCGGGGTGCGCGACACCTCCGCCGTCCCGGCGCTGGTGGACCTGGCCCTGCGCTCGCCCGTCGCCTTCGCCCTGGCCATCGCCGTCGGCGAGATCCTGGTGGGCCTCGGTGTCCTCGCCGGCCTCCTGACCCGCCTCGCGGCCCTCGGCGGCCTGCTGATCTCGCTCAGCCTGTGGCTCACGGTGTCCTGGCAGGTCGCCCCGTACTACTACGGAAACGATCTCGCCTACCTGATGGCGTGGACGCCGCTGGTGCTCGCCGGGGCGCCCTACTGGTCGGCGGACTCGCTGATCCGGTCCGCCCGGTCCGGGGGGCCGGCCAGACTGCGGCGGTCGCGGCGCACCGCGTAGGCCACCAGCCCCACCAGCGCGGCCAGCGTCAGGCCGCCGGCCGCCATCGGGACCACCAGGAACCACGGGGTGTCGATCTCGCCCGCCGCGTCGAGCAGGTAGAGCGCGCCCGCCGCGGTCAGGACGAGGCCGGCCAGGAACCGGCCCGGCTGGAACTCATGACGTCGCACGGGCCACCTCCACCTGTCCCACACCCGCTTCGAGGTGCAGCTCCACCGTTCCGCCGGCCTCCGTGCCGTCGGCCGGCGCCACCGTCTCCCGCCGGGTCTCGCCCTCGCCCCGGATGCGCACGTACGAGCGGGTGTCGTCCGGCATCCGGATGTCGCCCAGCCGTACGGAGGCCTCCGCGCGGGCGGTGACCTCGCGGGGCACGATCACCTTCAGCAGCCCGGCGTCGATGCCGGCGCGCACGGTCAGCGTGCTGCCCTCCGGCACGTCGAGCCGGCTGAGGTCCAGGGTGGCGATGCCGGTGCCGGACTCGTACACCGGCTGCACGTCGGCCACCGCCGCGGGCCGCCAGCGCACGTCCCGCCAGTCGGTGCCGATCTCCGCGGGCAGCGCCGCCGACGCCGCCAGCAGCCCGGCCGTGGCCAGGGCCAGCAGGATCGTCCCGAAGCCCGTACGGCCGCGGAACGAGCTGACCGCGAGGCCGAGGCCGAACACCGCGAGCACCGAGGCGAGGCCGATCTGCAGGGCGTGCGAGAGGGTGCTGTCCTCCCACACGGCCGCCGTCGCCACCGCGCCCGCCAGCACGGCCAGCACGAAGACCCGGCCGCCGATGCCGCCGCGCGGCCGCCCCGGCCCGCCCGGCCGCGCACCGCGCGGGCTGTTGCCGGGGCCCTTGCCGCCCGGCTCCGCGGGGTCGGCCGAGTCGTCCGGCCCCCACAGGTAGCCGGAGCTGCCGACCGGGCCGGTCGTGCCGTCCTTCACCAGCGGGTCCCGCCACCACGAGGGCGTACCGGGCGCCGGCGGCGCCTGCGTCTCCGGCGGGGCGGGGCGGGCCGCAGCCTGCGGCTCCGCCTCGGGGGCTGCCGTGCCGCGGTGGCGCTGCGACCAGTACGCGGCCCCGCCCAGGGCGAGAACCACCAGCACGGAGAACGCGGCGAGCCCGCCGTTGTCCAGCATCGACAGGAACACCGCGCAGCCGACGAGCGCCGCGAACAGCGCGGCCAGCGTCGTCCCCTCGACCCGGCCGGTCAGCAGCTTCTTCGCCTCGCTGTCCTCCTCCCCCTCCACGGGCAGCACCAGCCACGCGACGCCGTAGAAGAGCAGCCCGACACCGCCGGTGACGGTGAGCACGCCCAGCACGATCCGGAAGATGACGGGGTCGAGGTCGAAGTAGCGGCCCAGGCCGCCGCACACGCCGGCGAGGACCTTGTCGCGCCTGCTGCGGCGCATGGGCGGACGCTCGGCGGGCCGGTCGGAGGAGCCGTCGGAGGGCGGCCCCGCTGCGGCCCCGGGCGCCTTCGGGCCCGCCGTCCCGGAAGCGGCCGGCGGCGGGGAGTCGTGCTCGGTCATGGCTCCATGGTGGAGGCGCCCCGCGGCGCCGGGCATCGGGGCCCCACCCTGGTGCGACCCTGAGATCCCGCCGGGAGCGGTGGGGGGATGCCCTGATGCCCCGCACCGCCCACGCGTGTGACCATCGGTGGCATGCCCGCCTCCGCCGCACCGCGCACCCCGCACGCCCCCGACCCCGCCGACGAGGCGCCGCAGCGCCGCCTGTACCGCAGCGCCGACGGCCGCATGCTCGGCGGCGTGGCCCGCGGGCTCGCCGGGCACCTCGGGCTGCCGGTCGTGTGGGTGCGGCTCGCCTTCTTCGGGCTGTTCGTCTGGGGCGACGGGCTCGGCGTGCTGCTGTACGCCGCGTTCTGGGTGTTCGTACCGCTCGGCCTGGGCGGCCGCAGCGGGGGCCGCTCCTTCCACGAGCTCTTCGAGACCCTCCCCGACGGCGGCCGGCGGCTGCGCAAACCGGCCAGGGGGCAGATCACCGCCCTGGTCGCGCTGTGCGTCGGCGCCGGCATCTTCCTCTCCAAGGTGCAGTCCGGCGGCGCCTCGGGCCGCTACGTGTGGCCGACGCTGCTCGTCGGCGCGGGCGTCGTCCTCGTCTGGCGCCAGGCCGACAACGCCCGCCGCGAGCACTGGGCGGCCGGGCCGGGCGGCAGCCGGCGGATGTTCCAGCTCGCCCGCGCCTGCGCGGGCATCGCACTCGTCGGCATCGGCCTGACCCTCTTCATCGTCGTCCGCGGCTCGGCCGCGCAGCTCGGCAACGTCCTGACCGCCGCGCTCGCCGTCCTCGCCGGGATCGCGCTGCTCGCCGGGCCCTGGCTGATCCGGATGACCCAGGACCTGTCCGAGGAGCGCCTGATGCGCATCCGCGCCCAGGAGCGCGCCGAGGTCGCCGCGCACGTCCACGACTCCGTCCTGCACACCCTCACCCTGATCCAGCGCAACGCCGACGACGCGGGCGAGGTGCGCCGCCTGGCCCGCGCCCAGGAGCGCGAGCTGCGGAACTGGCTCTACAAGCCGGAGGGCACCGGCAAGGAGGAGGCCGAGGAGCCGGCCACCCTCGCCGAGGCCGTGAAGAAGACCGCCGCCGAGGTGGAGGACCACCACGGCGTGCCCATCGAGGTGGTCGTGGTCGGCGACTGCCCCCTCGACGAGAGGCTGGGCGCGCAGGTGCAGGCCGCGCGCGAGGCGATGGTCAACGCCGCCAAGTACGGTGGCCAGGGGGGCCCGGTGCAGGTGTACGCCGAGGTGGAGGGGCAGACGGTGTTCGTGTCCGTACGGGACCGCGGGCCCGGCTTCGACATCGACGCGGTACCGGACGACCGCATGGGCGTACGAGAATCGATCATCGGCCGGATGCAGCGCAACGGCGGGACCGCGCGGCTGCGGTCCGCGCCCGACGGCGGCACGGAAGTCGAGCTGGAGATGGAGAGGGCGGCGAAAGCGGCATGACGGAGCGATACGCACAGGCGGACGCGGTGGGCCGGCGGGTCCGGGTGGTGCTCGTCGACGACCACCGGATGTTCCGCGCGGGCGTGCAGGCGGAGATCGGCGACACCGCCCGGACCGGGGTGGAGGTCGTCGGGGAGGCGGCCGACGTCGACCAGGCCGTCACCGTCATCACCGCCACCCGGCCCGAGGTGGTCCTCCTCGACGTGCACCTCCCCGGCGGCGGCGGGGTCGAGGTGCTGCGGCGGTGCGCCCCGCTGACGGCCGCCGCCGAGAACCCGGTGCGCTTCCTGGCCCTGTCCGTGTCGGACGCCGCCGAGGACGTCATCGGGGTGATCCGCGGCGGTGCGCGCGGGTACGTCACCAAGACCATCACCGGCGCCGACCTGGTCGACTCGGTCTTCCGGGTGCAGGAGGGCGACGCGGTGTTCTCGCCGCGGCTCGCGGGCTTCGTCCTCGACGCGTTCGCCTCGACGGACGCCCCGCCGGTCGACGAGGACCTGGACCGGCTGACGCAGCGCGAGCGCGAGGTGCTGCGGCTGATCGCCCGCGGCTACGCGTACAAGGAGATCGCCAAGCAGCTGTTCATCTCGGTGAAGACGGTGGAGTCCCATGTCAGCGCGGTGCTGCGCAAGCTCCAGCTGTCCAACCGGCACGAGCTGACGCGCTGGGCGACGGCCCGCCGCCTGGTGTGAGACGAGAGAGGCCCGCGGGGCCGGTGGGACCCGCGGGGCGGTGCCGGCCCGCCGCCCGACACGTTCTGTGACACACACCGCAGGGTGAATGGGGAACCTCGGGGCGGGTCGCGGCGTTCTTGGCTGGCGTGACGAGCTTGACCGGGACCCCCGTGTTCGTGGCGGCGATCGCCCTGACGGCGATCGCCGTCTTCCTGCCGCTGGCCGTGTGGAGCAAGGTGCGCGGCCCTGCCGCGGTGCGCGCCCTCACCCGCGTGCTGATGATGGTGTTCGCCCAGGCCACCGCCATCGCACTGGTGTTCATCGGGGTGAACCGCGAGCAGAACTTCTACACCACCTGGGGCGACCTCGTCGGCACGGGAGACTACGTCCAGGCCGCCGAGGACCTCGGCCCCGACGGCCTCGGCGGCAAGAAGGTCGACGAGGTCCCGAAGGTCAGACAGAAGTTCAGCCCCGTCGAGGACATCCCCGGCGGCCGGGTCCAGGCCACCGAGCTCGACGGGCAGATCTCCGGGGTCAAGGGCGACGTCCTCGTCTACCTGCCCCCGCAGTACGACGACCCGGCGTACAAGGACCGCAGGTTCCCCGTCGTCGAGCTGATCCCCGGCATGCCCGGCTCCGGCAAGTCCTGGTTCAAGGGCCTGAAGGTGGTGGAGAAGCTGGAGCCGCTCATGAAGAACGGCCAGGTCCAGCCCTTCATCCTCGTCTCGGCGCGCACCATGCTCCTCGGCGACACCGAGACCGGCTGCGCCAACATCCCGGGCCGCGTCAACGCCGACAGCTGGCTCAGCGTCGACGTGCGCAAGATGGTCACGGACAACTTCCGCGCCTCGGACGACCCCCGCTCCTGGGGCGTCGCCGGGTACTCCGCGGGCGCCTACTGCGCCACGAAGCTGGCGATCTCCCACCCCGACCGGTACGCCGCGGCCGTATCCATGTCCGGCTACAACGACCCGGGGATGGAGCCCGCCTCCCTGCTGCGCGAGGACCCGGTCCTGCGCCAGCAGCACAACCTGCACACCATGCTGAAGGCCGCGCCGGCGCCGCCCGCGGTCTCCCTGCTCATCACGGGCGGCCAGAACGACGGCTACCAGGCCGGGATCGCGCTCCAGCAGGCGGCGCAGCACCCGACGAGGATCGAGGTGCAGAAGACGACCGGCGGCCACACCATCGACGCCTGGGTCCGGCAGCTCCCGGAGGTCTTCGCCTGGCTGGGCACCCAGGTCAAGGCCCCGTAGCCAGAGCCTGTCCGGCGGTTCACGCCGGGCGGGAGGCCCCCGCCCAGGGCATCGAGTCGATCGGCGCCACGCGGACCGTCGAGCCCGGCCGCGGGGCGTGGACCATCTGCCCGTTGCCGACGTAGAGGCCGACGTGGGTGACGCCGGAGTAGAAGAACACCAGGTCGCCCGGGGCGAGCTCGCCGCGGGCGACCCGCCGGCCGGCGTTGATCTGCGTGTACGTCGTGCGCGGCAGGGACACCCCGGCCGCGCGCCAGGCGGCCTGCGTCAGCCCGGAGCAGTCGTACGCTCCCGGCCCGGTCGCCCCCCAGACGTACGGCTTGCCGACGGCGCCGTACGCGAAGGCGACGGCGCGGGCGGCGCGCGAGCCGTCGGCGGGCGGGGCGGGTACGGCCGCCGCCTGCCCGGCCCCGGCCTGCCCGGCTCCGCCTCCGGCCCCGGCCCCGTAGGCGGCGCGCTCCTCGGCGGTCAGCCGGGCCAGCAGCCGCCGGGCGGCCTCCAGTTTGGACTCGACGGCGGACCTGTGGCGGGCGAGTTCGCCCTCCCGCTCGCGCAGCTCGGCGAGGTGCCCGGCGGCCGCCTTGCGCAGGCCGCCGACCTCGTCGAGCTGCCGGCGTACGGAGGCGACCTCGGCGGCGCTGCGGTCGCCGGCCCGGTCCAGCAGGGCGGCCCGGTCCAGGAAGTCCTGCGGGTCGTCGGACATCGCCAGGCGGACGGCGGGGGACAGCCCGCCGCTGCGGTACTGGCCCGCGGCGAGGGCGCCGAGTGTGCGGCGGGCCTCGTTCAGCCTGTCGGTGCGCCGGGCGGCCTCGTCGCGCAGCCCGTCGAGGGTGCGCCGGGCCTCCTGCGCCTTCTCCTTCGCCCCGTTGTACCGCTCGGTGGCGGCCTCGGCTTCCTCGTACAGCCGGTCGACCTCCGCCTTGATCCCGGCGGGGGTCTGCCGCGGATCGGCGTGGGAGGTGCCCTCGAGGGCGGTGGCGGTGGCAGCGCCCGCCAGGGCGAGGGTGGCGGCGGTCCGGACGGTGCCGCCGCGGAGCGGGCGCTGCCTGGGCTTTCGATGACTGGCCACGCGGGCCTCACGTCCTTCCTCCGGTCGGGCTCGGCTCGGAGGAGGACGCTAGAGGGCGGGGCGGCGGTCGGACGGCGGGATGACCGCAAAGTGTCCCGACGCGACCGGTTCTGGCGGCCCGGCGATCAGCGCCAGAGGACGGCGACGAAGATATTGACCACCGTCAGGGCGCCGACGGTCCCGAACAGGGCCTTGTCGACGCGCTCCTCGTCGCGCTTGACGTAGACGAGGCAGAGGATCACGAACAGGACGGCGAGCTTGACGCCGATCTTGATGTGGTTGACGGTCCCGCCGTCCATCTCGCGGAAGCCGACCAGCAGGACGCCGGTGACGAGCATCGTCAGCGCGCCGTGCAGCATCGCGGGCGTGAAGCGCGCCGTGCCGGCACCCATCGCCTTCATCTGGGTCAGGAAACCGCCCAGCAGAGAGGCGATCCCGATGATGTGCAGGCCGACGAAGACATTGATGAGTACGTCCATGCGGTCGAGCGTACGGGGGCCCTCACGGGGCCCCGCCGGGGGGTCGGCGCCGGTGTGAGATACGGCCGATTCCTCCGGGCCGGGGCCGGGTGTCCCCGCCGCCCCCTAGACTCGGAAGGCGATGAGCAGCCTCTTTGACGACAGCTTCCTGGCGGACCTCACCCCCTCCGACGAGGAGCCGCCGCCGCCCGAGGAGTACGCGGACGACCGCGCCCCCGAGCCCGGCGCGGACGACCTCTTCGAGGGCCGCTTCGACGTGCCCCTGAGCGGTGACGCCTACTACCGCGACGGCACCCCCAGGCCGGTCATCGACCCGGCCGCCCTGCTGCACGGGCTGAACGAGCAGCAGCGCGCCGCCGTGGTCCACGCGGGCTCCCCGCTGCTGATCGTGGCCGGCGCCGGCTCCGGCAAGACCCGGGTGCTCACCCACCGCATCGGCCACCTGCTGGCCGCGCGGAACGTCCACCCCGGGCAGATCCTGGCGATCACCTTCACCAACAAGGCCGCCGCCGAGATGAAGGAGCGCGTCGAGCAGCTCGTCGGACCGCGCGCCGGCGCCATGTGGGTCTCCACGTTCCACAGCGCGTGCGTGCGCATCCTGCGCCGCGAGTCCAAGCGGCTCGGCTTCACCTCCTCGTTCTCGATCTACGACGCGGCGGACTCCAAGCGCCTGATGGCACTGGTCTGCCGCGACCTGGACCTCGACCCGAAGAAGTTCCCGCCGAAGTCCTTCAGCGCCAAGGTCTCGAACCTCAAGAACGAGCTCATCGACGAGGACGCCTTCGCCGCCCAGGCAGCTGGGGGCACCTCCCGGACGGAGTCTGGGGGAGGGTTCGAGAAGACCCTCGCCCAGGCGTACGCGATGTACCAGGGGCGGCTGCGCGAGGCCAACGCGCTCGACTTCGACGACATCATCATGACGACCGTCCACCTGCTCCAGGCGTTCCCCGACGTCGCCGAGCACTACCGGCGGCGCTTCCGGCACGTCCTCGTCGACGAGTACCAGGACACCAACCACGCCCAGTACACGCTGGTGCGCGAGCTCGTCGGCACCGGCTACCCGGACCTGCCGCCGGCCGAGCTGTGCGTCGTGGGCGACGCCGACCAGTCGATCTACGCCTTCCGCGGCGCGACGATCCGCAACATCCTCCAGTTCGAGGAGGACTACAAGGACGCGACGACGATCCTGCTGGAGCAGAACTACCGCTCGACGCAGACGATCCTCTCCGCGGCCAACGCGGTCATCGAGCGCAACGAGAACCGCCGCGCCAAGAACCTGTGGACCCAGGCCGGCGCCGGAGCCGTCATCACCGGCTACGTCGCCGACACCGAGCACGACGAGGCCCAGTACGTCGCCGACGAGATCGACCGGCTCACCGACGCCGGCGAGGCCAAGGCCGGCGATGTCGCGATCTTCTACCGGACCAACGCGCAGTCCCGCGTCTTCGAGGAGGTCTTCATCCGCGTCGGCCTCCCGTACAAGGTCGTCGGCGGCGTCCGCTTCTACGAGCGCAAGGAGGTCCGCGACATCCTCGCGTACCTGCGCGTCCTGGCGAACCCCGAGGACAGCGTCCCGCTGCGCCGCATCCTGAACGTGCCCAAGCGCGGCATCGGCGAGCGCGCCGAGGCGATGGTCGACGCCCTCGCCCTGCGCGAGAAGATCACCTTCCCGCAGGCGCTGCGGCGCGTGGACGAGGCGTACGGCATGGCCGCGCGCTCGACCAACGCGGTGAAGCGCTTCAACGTGCTGATGGAGGAGCTCCGCACGATCGCCGAGTCCGGCGCCGGCCCGGCCGTCGTGCTGGAGGCCGTCCTGGAGCGGACCGGCTACCTCGCCGAACTCCAGGCCTCGACCGACCCGCAGGACGAGACGCGGATCGAGAACCTCCAGGAGCTCGCCGCGGTGGCCCTGGAGTTCGAGCAGGCCCGCGCCGAGGGCGGCGCAGCCGCGGCCGGCGCGGAGGAGGGCGCCGCGGCGGGCGGCGGCACGCTGGCCGAGTTCCTGGAGCAGGTCGCGCTCGTCGCCGACTCCGACCAGATCCCGGACGAGGACACCGAGGGCAGCGGCGTGATCACGCTGATGACCCTGCACACCGCGAAGGGCCTGGAGTTCCCGGTCGTGTTCCTGACCGGGATGGAGGACGGCGTCTTCCCGCACATGCGGGCGCTCGGCCAGACCAAGGAGCTGGAGGAGGAGCGCCGGCTGGCGTACGTCGGGATCACGCGCGCCCGCGAGCGCCTCTACCTGACGCGCTCCGCGATGCGCAGCGCCTGGGGCACCCCCTCCTACAACCCGCCGTCGCGGTTCCTGGAGGAGATCCCCGCCCAGTACCTGCAGTGGAAGCGCACGGGCGCCGCGCAGAAGCCGGCCGGACCGGTGCGCGGCCAGGGCTACGGGTCGGGCAAGGCCTCGTTCGGCACCTCGCCGGAGGCGTTCCTGTCCTCGGCGCGCACGCGCTCGGGCCCGTCCGGGTTCGCCACGCGGCGGGCCACGGAGAAGGCGGTCGTGGCGCTGGCCGTCGGCGACCGGGTGACACACGACCAGTTCGGGCTGGGCACGGTGATGGAGGTGCGGGGCGCCGGCGCCGACGCGCAGGCGACCATCGACTTCGGCGACGCCAAGCCGAAGCGGCTGCTGCTGCGGTACGCACCGGTGCAGAAGCTCTGACGCCGCGGAACGGGAGTGGGCCCGGGCCTCGACGGCCCGGGCCCACTTCGGGGTTTTGCGGTTGTCCGGCGGTGTCAGGACGGGTTGAGGCCCTTGCCGCGCAGCCATGCCAGGGGGTCGACGGCGGCGCCGCCGCCGGGCCGGACCTCGAAGTGCAGGTGCGGGCCGGTGGAGTTGCCGGAGTTGCCGGAGTAGGCGATGACGTCGCCCGCCTTCACCTTGCCGGACCGGATCTTGGTGCTGCTGAGGTGGCAGTACCAGGTCTCGGTGCCGTCGGGGGCGGTCACTATCGCCATGTTGCCGTAGGCGCTGTTCCACTGGGTGCGCACGGTGCCGTCGGTGGCGGCCATGACCGGGGTGCCGTAGCCCACGGGGAAGTCGATGCCGGTGTGCACCGACATCCACATGCCGCCGGCCTGGCCGAAGGAGGCGCTGAGGCCGCGCTGCGCGACCGGGATGGCGAACTTGGGGCGGGCCGCCTCCTTCGCGGCCTCCTCCTCCGCCTTCCGCTTGCGCTCCTCGTCCTGGCGCTGGCGCAGGTCGATGCGCTCCTGCGTGCGGCTCGCGCGGTCCGCGAAGTCCCCGGCGTCGGCGCTGAGCGCCTCAAGCTGGGTGTCGAGCTTGCTGTTGGCCGCGACCGGCTTGACCGACGCCGGGTCGGGCGCGGCCATCGTGGTGGTGTCCTCGGCGGGCTTCTCACTGCCGGTCAGGCCGCCGACGGAGGCCGCGGCGACACCGGCGACGCCCACCACGCATGCGGAGGGGACCGCCACCGTGAGCAGGGCGGAACGCTTCGCCGGGGTGCGGCGGCGGCCGCCCCCGCCGGCCGTGTGCCCGGACTTGGCGCCGGCGCGGCGCGAGGCCCGCGGGCCGGAGGCGGGGCCGGCGGGCGCCGGGGTGACGGGCATGGCCTGCGTCGGCATGTCGTGCACGGGGGAGGGCGCGTCGTACGCGTCGTCGGCGCCGGCTTCGGGGGCGGGTGCGGCGTCGGGCTCGAAGCCGGGCGCGAGGGCATCCTCCGCGACCGCCTCGAACACGGCGGTGCCGGTGTACGCGTCGTCCGCGTAGCCGGTGTCCTGCTGCTGCGCTTCGGCCTCGTACGCGAAGGAGAACGTCTGGGTCTGCTGCTGGTCCTGGGGGACGGTGTTCCAGGCGGTGGCGTCGTAGGCGCCGGTGTCCGTGCCGGCGGTGCCGTAGCCGGGTGCCGCCCACTGGCCGGTCTGGTCGTAGCCGAACGCGGCGGCCGTGGACTGGTAGTCGGTGCCGGGAGCGGTCCAGGCGCCGGTGTCCCACTGGCCGGTGGCGGCTTCCTCGTGTGCTCCCTGGGCCGGGATCGTCGGCAGGTAGCCGTCCTGGGCGTAGTCCGTCTGGGGGGCGGCCGTCCAGGCGGTGGCGTCGTACGCGCCGGTGGTGCCGGTGTCGTAGGTGCCGTACGCCGTGTAGTCGTACCCCTGGCCCTGCGTTTCGTAGGAAACGTAGGGGGAGTCACCGGCGAAAGTGGTGGTCGAAAGGCCGTCGTACCCGGGATCGGGGTACAGGCCCGACGAGGGGCGGTCGTTCACCAACTTCTCTTTCGCCTCGGCAGTGGGGGCCTGGGTGGCCAGGGACGGGGGAATCCCTGGGGAGAGCAGTGGCGTGACTGTACCCGGCGGTCACTGGCCACGACAATCTTCGGAGGGGTTCCGGCTGAGCGGAACCGGGCATTCGGCCGTCTTTCGGCCGGTCCCATGCCCAGCCTTGGCCTTGAGTTCGAAATTTGTTCGACTTTGGAGGGGGTGTGCGCTCAGGCGGCCGGCGCCGCCTCGCCGCGTGTCTCCGCGGCCGCCGGACCCGGCCCGTCGAGGACCCGCCGCACCGCCGCCACGACGGCCGGATGCACGGCCAGCGCCAGGTGCCCGACCCCCCTGACCTCGACGTTCTCCGCCGCCAGGTCGGGGTGTTCGATGCGCGCGGTGCCCGCCGGCACCATCAGCTCGTCCCAGCCGCTCCAGAACGCCACGCACCGGGTGCGGCAGCCGGGGGCGGGGGCGCGCAGCTCGGCGATCAGCGCGGAATCCGGGCGGATCTGCCGGACGAGGGGGTGGGCGTCCATGAACGGCGCGACGCGCGTACCGGAATGCGGCGAGCCCAGCGTGACGAGGGTGCGGACGCGCGCGTCGCCGCCGAGCCGCTGGACGTAGTACCGGCCGACGAGCCCGCCCAGGCTGTGCCCGACGAGGTCCACCCGCTCCCGGCCCGTCCGCTCGCACAGCTCCTCGACCCGCCGGGCGACGCGCCCGGCCGCCGCGCGCACGTCGCGCGTCAGGGGCGAGTAGTTGTACGCCTCCACCCGTCGGCCGCCGTCCGCGGCGAGGCGGCGGCGCAGCAGGACGAACACGGACCGGTTGTCGGTGAAGCCGTGCAGCAGCAGCACCGGCGGGTGCACGCCGCCCGGTCCGGGCGCGGCGGGCTTCTCCTGGCGGATCCCGGTCGGGTAGTGCACCACGTGGGCGCCGAACAGGACGGCCTCCAGGACCCCGGCTCGGGCGGATGCGGAAAAGGGCGCGGACAGCCACGGCGACAGCCCCATCGACGGCCTCCCCTAAGACCTTTGGGACTGCTGCCGACCGCGCCGCCGTGCCGTGCGGCTGTCGGTACGGTGGCGCGGTGCCTGGCGGTGCGGCTCCCCCGGCGGTGAATCAACGCCGTCCCACGTGTGATTTCCCCCTCCCGCTTGACCGTGAAACGGCGGCGTGCGCGATGCTGTGCTTAACGTTCGTTCACTCGGGAGGCAGTGCGATGGGTGTGACCGGTCCGATCCGTGTGGTGGTGGCCAAGCCGGGTCTCGACGGCCACGACCGCGGCGCGAAGGTGATCGCGCGCGCCCTGCGGGACGCTGGCATGGAGGTCATCTACACGGGCCTGCACCAGACGCCCGAGCAGATCGTGGACACCGCCATCCAGGAGGACGCCGACGCGATCGGCCTGTCGATCCTCTCGGGCGCCCACAACACGCTGTTCGTCCGGGTGCTGGAGCTGCTGCGGGAGCGCGAGGCCGAGGACATCAAGGTGTTCGGCGGCGGCATCATCCCCGACGACGACATCGCCCCGCTCAAGGAGAAGGGCGTGGCCGCGATCTTCACCCCGGGCGCGACGACGACGTCGATCGTGGACTGGGTGCGCGAGAACATCCACCGCTGACCGCGCCGCCCCGGGCGGCCCGCACTCCCGGGGAGTGCCGGCCGCCAGGCGGTGCGTCCCACGGCCCGTCACACGGCGGGCTCCGGGGCGAGTTCGGCGAGCATCGCCGCGCGCAGCCGCAGGGTGGCCGTCAGCCGCTGGAAGGCCTCGGCCCAGTACGCGCCCGCACCCGCGGTCCCACCGGGGTCCGCCGCCGGCTGCGCGGCCGCGGTCAGCGCCTCCAGCCGGTCGGCCTCGGCGGGGTCGAGGCAGCGCTCGGCCAGCCCCATCACCCCGCTGAAGCTCCACGGGTAGCCGCCCGCCTCCCGCGCCGCGTCGAGCGCGTCGACCACGGCCCGGCCGAGCGGCCCGGCCCACGGCACGGTGCACGCCCCGAGCAGCTGGAACGCCTCGGACAGCCCGTGCGCACCGACGAACCGGGCCACCCAGCCGGCCCGTTCCCCCTCGGGCAGGACCGACAGCAGCCGGGCCCGCTCGGCGAGCGAGGCCGTGCCCGGCGCGGTCGCGGTCGGGGCCGCCGGAGAGCCGAGCAGCGCCGCCGCCCACTCCGGGTCCCGCTGCCGCACCGCCGCCCGGCACCACGCCGCGTGCAGCTCCTCGGCCCAGCCCTCTCCCCCGGGCATCGGCAGGGCCACGACCGCGGCGGCGTCCAGCCCCCCGAAGCGGTCCCGCCAGCAGGACAGCGGCGCCGCCTCCACCAGCTGGCCCAGCCACCAGGAGCGCTCGCCGCGCCCGGCGGGCGGCCGTTCGGCGACCCCGTCGCGCAGCATGCCCGCGTCGCACCCGGCCGGCGGGGCCACGCCGTCCGGCCCGACGCAGGCGAGCGCCCGCCGGGCCATCCGCCCGGCCAGCGCGGACTGCGGCAGCGCCGACAGCAGCTCGGCGGCGGTCGCCCGCACGTTCCGGCTCCGGTCGTCCAGGGCGGCTTCCAGGAACGGCTCGTCCCCGGCGGACAGCCCGACCCGCAGCGAGTCGAGGAACATCAGCCGGTCCTCGGCGCGCTCGGCGGCCCAGGTGGATGCCAGCAGCCGCACCGCAGCCGCCGGATCGCGGGCCCGTACCGCGCCCAGCAGGCCCGCCCGCTCCGCGAACAGCCCCTCCTGCCACAGCTGCCGCACCGCTGCGGCGTCCTCCGGGTCGGGCAGCCCCCCGCCCGCCCCGGCGCGCAGCGCGAACCGCCAGTCGGGGTTGAGCCCCGCCAGCCACATCCCGCGCGGTCCGGCCAGGGCCAGGGCCTGCGGGCGCAGGTCGCTGCGGGCCCGGGCCGCGTCGAGCAGCGCCGGCAGCAGCGCAGCGGGCGCCCGGTAGCCGTGCCGGCCGGCGGCCGCCAGCCACTGCGGCAGCAGTTCCGCCAGGTCCGGCGCGGCCCCCCGCCGCCCGGACCCGGCGCCCGCCCCGGCGCGGCCGGCCAGCAGCTGGGCGAGCCGCCGGCGGGCGGGCTCCGGCGGCTCCGGCCGCGGGTCCGCCGGTGCGGGCCGCGGCCGGGGCGCCGCCTCGGCGGGCCGAAGCCCGGCGCGGCGGCGCAGCGTGTGCACGGCCGCGGCGTCGAGCAGCTCCCGCGGACTGCCGCGGCGGCGCCCGGTGCCGAGCAGCGCCGCCCCGACCAGCTCCCCCCAGTCCCCCCGGTCCCCACAGCCCTCCCCGTGTCGCTCCTCCCCGGCCGCGGCGGTCATCGTGCCCCCTCCCTCTCGGTGTTCTCCGTGCTCCGGTCCCGCCCCCTCCGCGGGACCGGAGCGGCCTGTCGTCGTCGTGTCCGGCCTTTCAGCTGGCGTGGTTGTCGTTCATGACCGAGCCCCCCGGCTTGTCGTCCTTGCACACGGGCGCCCCCGCGCCCGTGCTCCCTCCCCTTGGTGCGGCCCCGGACCGGCCCCCTCAGCCGGTCAGGGCGACCGGCTCCGGGCAGCCCTGCTCCCAGGCCGTGAGCGGTGTGAAGCCGCGGTGGCCGCACTCGCCGAAGACCGTGACCGGCGCGCCGCCCGACAGGGCGGCCAGCTGCCACAGCCCGGCCGGCGGCCGGCCCCCGCCGGAGGCGACCGGCAGGGCGCCGCCGCCTTCGGCGTCGGCCAGCTGCCAGCCCCGATCGCCCGGTACCGGGACCACGGGGCCCAGCACGACCGGCCAGGACTCCAGCCACGGGTCCTCCCGCAGCGCCGCCCCGTACGCGTCGAGTGCCGCCCCGGTGCCGACCCCCTCCGGGGCCTGCCCGCACGGCGCCCCCGCGCCGTGCCCCTCCACGAGGTCCGCGCGCAGTCCCGCCGTTCCGGGGCGGAAGCGGGCCTCCGCCTCCACCACCCGTCCGACCGGCAGCGCGAGCCGCGGCGGCCGCCCCGGCGGACCGAAGTCCAGTACCAGGGCCGGGCGTCCGCTCCCCGTCCCGCGCAGCCATGTCCGGCGGGTGGTGAGCCGGCCGTCCGGCGACACCGAGTCGTACTGGGCCAGCACCAGCCAGCGGTCCCGTACGGCCTCCCCCTCCGCGCCGGTGTCCGGGAGCCCCACCCTGCTCCGTACCGTCGCGGCGAGCGGCTGCGGCAGGCCTGCCAGACCGAGCCATCCCCGGTTCAGCAGGTGCAGCAGCGCGCCCTCCTCCAGCATCCGGGCGGGCCAGCCGGGCCCGCAACCGGGTATCGCCCCCAACTCCCTCACCCGGGCGGCCAGTCCGGGCGCCTGGGCGTCGACCATGCGCGCCGCGGCCTCCTCCCAGAACGCGGCTCCCGCCTGCTCCTGGCCGGCCAGCCCCTCGCGGACCAGGTCGGCCAGGCGCTGCTCCAACTCGGCGACGCCGGCGCAGATCCGGGCCGCCCTCCGCTCGGCCCGGCGCCGCGCCGCCTCCGGGTCTGCGGGTGCGGCCCGCGCCCCCGCCGCCCGACCGGAAGCGGAACCTCCGGTCAGGGTCTGCGGACCTGCCTCCCCCCGTCCCGGTTCGGGCGCCTCCGGCGGGGCGCCGCGAGCGCGGCACGGCCCTTGCTCCACGGTGTGGCGGACCTGTTGGTCAGTCATGGGAACCACCGTAGGGACCGGCACTGACAATCGGCCTGACCTGCAACAACCGTGCGCGGGCGGCTCGTTGTCAGTGGCGTGGTGCACCGTGGGGGCAGCAGTCGGGAACGGCTGCGGAGCATCGGAGGGGGACGATGGACACGCAGGGGAACGGCACCGGCGCCCAGGCGCTGCGACCGCACGCCGAGGACGCCTTCGCACACGAACTGAAAGCCCTGTCCGCCGCCGACGACCGGCCCCGCCCGCCCCGCTGGAAGCTCTCCCCGTGGGCCGTCGCCACCTACCTCCTCGGCGGCACCCTCGCCGACGGCACGGCCGTCACTCCGAAGTACGTCGGCCCGCGCCGCATCGTCGAAGTCGCCGTCAGCACCCTCGCCACCGACCGCGCGCTGCTCCTGCTCGGCGTCCCCGGCACCGCCAAGACCTGGGTGTCCGAGCACCTCGCGGCCGCCGTCAGCGGGGACTCCACCCTGCTCGTCCAGGGCACCGCCGGGACGCCCGAGGAGGCCGTCCGCTACGGCTGGGACTACGCCCGACTCCTCGCCCGCGGCCCCGGCCGCGAAGCCCTCGTCCCCAGCCCGGTCATGCGGGCGATGGCCGAGGGGGCGACCGTCCGCGTCGAGGAGCTGACCCGCATCCCGGCCGACGTCCAGGACGCGCTCATCACCATCCTGTCCGAGAAGACCCTGCCCATACCGGAGCTGGGCCAGGAGGTGCAGGCCGTCCGCGGCTTCAACCTCATCGCCACCGCCAACGACCGCGACCGCGGGGTCAACGACCTCTCCAGCGCGCTGCGCCGCCGCTTCAACACCGTCGTGCTGCCGCTGCCCGCCACCGCCGACGCCGAGGTCGACATCGTCGCCCGGCGCGTCGACCAGCTGGGCCGCACCCTCGACCTGCCGCCGGCGCCCGACGCGCTGGCGGAGATACGCCGCGTCGTCACCGTCTTCCGCGAGCTGCGCGAGGGTGTCACCGGCGACGGCCGCACCAGGGTGAAGACCCCGAGCGGCACCCTGTCCACCGCCGAGGCCATCTCCGTCGTCACCCACGGCCTGGCGCTCGCCGCGCACTTCGGCGACGGCGTGCTGCGCCCGTCCGACGTGGCCGCCGGGATTCTCGGCGCGGTCGTCCGGGACCCGGCCGCCGACCGGGTCGTCTGGCAGGAGTACCTGGAGGCCGTGGTCCGCGAGCGGGACGGCTGGCAGGACTTCTACCGGGCCTGCCGGGAGGTGGCGCCATGAGCCCGGCGGCACCGCCCGCCCGCGGCGGGCCGCTGCTGCTGGGCGTCCGCCACCACGGCCCCGGGTCGGCGCGCGCGGTCCGGGCCGCCCTGGAGGCCGCCCGGCCGGCGGCCGTCCTGGTCGAGGGCCCTCCCGAGGGCGACGCGCTGCTGCCGCTCGCCGCCGACCCGGGGATGCGGCCGCCCGTGGCGCTGCTCTCGCACGCCGCGGACGACCCCGGCCGGGCCGTGTTCTGGCCGCTGGCCGCGTTCTCCCCGGAGTGGGCCGCCATCCGCTGGGCGCAGGAGCAGCAGCCGCCCGTCCCCGTACGGTTCATCGACCTGCCCGCCGCCCACACCCTCGCCGCCTCGGAGGCCGGGGAGCCGGCGGGCGGCACCGCGCGGCCCGACCCGCTGGGCGCGCTCGCCGCGGCCGCCGGGTACGAGGACGCCGAGCGCTGGTGGGAGGACACCGTCGAGCACCGGGGAGGGCCGGGCGAGGCCACCGCCGACCCCCTGGCCGTGTTCGAGGCGCTCGGCGACGCCATGGAGGCCGTGCGCGGGGCCGGCCCGGAGGACGCCTCGGGCACGATCGGCGGCCGCCCCCGCGACCTGGTCCGCGAGGCCCACATGCGGCAGCGGATCCGGGCCGCCCGCCGCGAGTTCGGCGACGGCTGCGCGGTCGTGTGCGGCGCCTGGCACGTCCCGGCGCTGCGCGCCGCGACCACGGCCGCCGCCGACCGGCGGCTGCTGGCCGGCCTGCCCAGGACCAGGGTGGAGACGGCCTGGGTGCCCTGGACGCACCGGCGGCTCGCCCGCGCGGGCGGCTACGGCGCCGGAGTCGCCGCGCCCGGCTGGTACGCCCACCTGGCCGCCGCCCCCGACCGGCCGGTCGAGCGGTGGATGGCCCGGGCGGCCGCGCTGCTCCGGCAGGAGGACCTGCCGGTCTCCCCGGCGCACGTGATCGAGGCGGTCCGGCTCGCCGACACCCTCGCCGCGGTGCGCGGCCGGCCCGCGCCCGGCCTCGCCGAGACGCTGGACGCCGTCCGGGCGGTGATGTGCGACGGCTCCGAGGTGCCGCTCGCGCTCGTCGAGGACCGCCTGGTCGTCGGGGACGTCCTCGGCCGGGTCCCCGACGGCGCGCCCGCGGTGCCGCTGCAGCGGGACCTCGTCCGGCAGCAGCGCTCGCTGCGGCTGAAGGCCGAGCCGCAGGAGCGGGAGCTGGAGCTCGACCTGCGGGGCCCGACGGACGCGGCGCGGTCGCTGCTGCTGCACCGGCTGCGGCTGCTCGGCATCGGCTGGGGCCGGCTGGCGGCCTCGCGGCCCGGCACCGGCACGTTCCGCGAGACGTGGCGGCTGCGCTGGGATCCGGAGCTGGCGGTGCGGGTGGCCGAGGCCGGGATCTGGGGCACCACCGTCCTCGCCGCGGCCGGCGCCAAGGCCGCGGCGGACGCGGCGGCCGCCCGGGAACTCGCCGAGGTGACCGCGCTGGCGGAGCGGTGCCTGCTGGCCGGCCTGTCCGAGGCGCTGCCCCGGGTGCTGCGGGCCCTCGCCGACCTGGCGGCCCTCGACACCGACGCGGCCCGGCTGGCGCAGGCCCTGCCCGCGCTGGCCCGGGCCCTGCGGTACGGGGACGTCCGGGGCACCGCCGCCCCGGCCCTCCGCGCGGTGGCGCGCGGACTGGCCGAGCGGATCTGCGTGGCCCTGCCGCCCGCCTGCGCCGCCGGCCTCGACACCGAGGCGGCGGCCGGGATGCGCGGGCACGTGGAGGCCGTCCACCGGGCGGTCGGCCTGCTGGACGACGAGGAGCTCCAGGGGCGCTGGGCGGCGGTCCTCGCCGCGCTCGGCGCCCGGGACGGCGTGCCCGGGGCGATACGGGGGCGGGCGGTGCGGCTGCTGCTCGACGAGGGGCGGCTGCCCGCGCCGGAGGCGGCGCGGCTGATGGGGCTGGCGCTGTCGCCGGCGGCCGCCCCCGCGGACGCGGCCGGCTGGATCGACGGCTTCGCCGGAGCCGGCGCCGGCGGCGGCACGCTGCTCGTCCACGACGACCGGCTGTTCGGCCTCGTCGACTCCTGGCTCGCCGCGGTGCCGGCGGACGCGTTCACCGACGTACTGCCGCTGCTGCGCAGGACGTTCGGCGCGTACGAGCCGGGCGTGCGGCGGACGCTCGGCGAACTGGCCCGGCGCGGCCCCGGCGCCCGGCGCGCGGCGGCCGGCGCCGGAGCCCCCGAGGGCTTCGCCGCGGAGCCGGACGCGGCCCGCGCCGCCGCCGCCGCAGACCTGGCCCGGCTGCTGCTGGAGGCCGCCGACCGGAGGACGGCCGGGGGACGGTGCTGATGAAGGGGAGGAGTGGCGCCGCGGGCGGCGGCCGGGGGGACGGTGCGGGTGAGCAGGACGGGACGGCGGGGCGCCGGCCGGGGGACGACGGGGGGACGGTGCGGATGAACCGGACGGACGGCGGTGCGGCGGCGGACGCGGAGCGGGTGCGGCGGTGGCGGCTCGTGCTCGGCGGGACCGGCGCCGACGGCACGGGCTGCGTACTGGCCGGCCGGGACCGGGCCGTGGACGACGCGCTCGGCGCGCTCTACGACAGCCCCGCCGGCAGCGCCGGAAGCGGCGGCTCCCGCCGGGCGGCGGGGGAGCGGTCCGCCGGGCTCGGCGGCTCCGCGCCGGCCGTGGCCCGCTGGCTGGGCGACATCCGCCGGTACTTCCCCGCCCCCGTCGTGCAGGTGATGCAGCGCGACGCCATCGAGCGGCTCGGACTGTCCGCGCTGCTGCTGGAGCCGGAGATGCTGGAGGCCCTCGAACCGGACGTGCACCTGGTCGGCACCCTGCTGTCGCTGGGCGCGGCGATGCCGGAGACGACCCGGGAGACGGCGCGGGCCGTCGTCCGCGGCGTCGTCCGGCAGCTGGAGGAGCGGCTCGCCTCCCGCACCCGGGCCGCCGTCACCGGCGCCCTCGACCGCTCGGCCCGCACCGCCCGCCCGCGCCGCGCCGACATCGACTGGGGCCGGACCGTCCGGGCGAACCTGCGGAACTACCTGCCCGAGCAGCGCACCGTGGTCCCCGAGCGGCTCGTCGGGTACGGCCGGGCGGCGCGCTCCGTCCGGAAGGAGGTCGTCCTCTGCATCGACCAGTCCGGCTCCATGGCCCCCTCGGTCGTCTACGCCTCCGTCTTCGGCGCCGTCCTGGCCTCCATGCGGTCGCTCTCCACCCGCGTCGTCGCCTTCGACACCTCCGTCGCCGACCTGACGGACCTGGTCGACGACCCGGTGGACGTCCTCTTCGCCGCGCAGCTCGGCGGCGGCACCGACATCAACCGGGCCCTGGCCTACTGCCAGTCCCGGATCACCCGGCCCGCCGACACCGTCGTCGTCCTGATCAGCGACCTCCACGAGGGCGGCATCCGGGGCGAGATGGCCAAGCGGGTCGCGGCGATGCGGGCGGCCGGGACCGCGTTCGTCGCGCTGCTCGCCCTGTCCGACGAGGGCGCCCCCGCCCACGACCGGGAGCAGGCGGCGGCCCTCGCCGCGCTCGGCGTGCCCGCGTTCGCCTGCACGCCCGACCTGTTCCCCGAGGTGATGGCCGCGGCGATCGAGGGGAGGCCGCTGCCCGTGCCCTGACCGGGAGCCCGTATCCGCCGTACGGGAAATGGTCAGATCGCACGAATTCGCAGCTCACCGGTCGGCCGATCTGTGAGGGGAATCACCGCGCCGGTGTGATCTGCGATTTAGGGCGGCAGGTGTCCCGGGGATAACCTGCGAGACGGACATGCCGCGTCCACGGTCACCGTGTGCGCCTCCCTTGTGACAGAGCCGTCACGTTGCCCTCCGCGGCACGCCCACGCAGACAACCGCGAATCACTGCGAATCTTTGAAGACAAGGGACGGACGCGCGTGGACCTGTTCGAGTACCAGGCGAGGGACCTCTTCGCCAAGCACGGTGTACCGGTGCTGGCCGGTGAAGTCATCGACACGCCTGAGGCGGCTCGCGAGGCCACCGAGCGGCTGGGCGGCAAGTCGGTCGTCAAGGCGCAGGTGAAGGTCGGCGGCCGCGGCAAGGCCGGCGGCGTCAAGCTCGCCGCCACCCCGGACGAGGCCGTCGCCCGCGCGACGGACATCCTGGGCATGGACATCAAGGGCCACACGGTCCACAAGGTGATGATCGCGGAGACCGCTCCCGAGATCCTCGAGGAGTACTACGTCTCCTACCTGCTCGACCGCACCAACCGCACCTTCCTGGCCATGGCCTCGGTCGCGGGCGGCATGGACATCGAGGAGGTCGCCGCGACGACCCCCGAGAAGCTCGCCAAGGTCCCGGTGAACGCCAACGAGGGCGTCTCCATCGAGAAGGCCCGCGAGATCGTCGCCCTGGCGCAGTTCCCGGCCGAGGTCGCCGAGAAGGTCGCCGAGGTCCTGGTCACCCTGTGGAAGACCTTCGTCGCCGAGGACGCGCTCCTCGTCGAGGTCAACCCGCTCGCCAAGGTCGCGTCCGGCGAGGTCATCGCCCTCGACGGCAAGGTCTCCCTCGACGAGAACGCGGAGTTCCGCCAGCCGTCCCACGAGGAGCTCGTCGACAAGGCCGCCGCCAACCCGCTGGAGGCCGCGGCCAAGGAGAAGGGCCTCAACTACGTCAAGCTCGACGGCGAGGTCGGCATCATCGGCAACGGCGCGGGCCTCGTCATGAGCACCCTCGACGTCGTCGCGTACGCCGGTGAAAACCACGGCGGCGTCAAGCCCGCCAACTTCCTGGACATCGGCGGCGGCGCCTCCGCCGCGGTCATGGCCAACGGTCTCGAGATCATCCTCGGCGACCCGGACGTCAAGTCCGTCTTCGTCAACGTCTTCGGCGGCATCACCGCCTGCGACGAGGTCGCCAACGGCATCGTCCAGGCCCTCCAGCTGCTCAAGGACAAGGGCGAAGAGGTCACCAAGCCGCTCGTCGTCCGCCTCGACGGCAACAACGCCGAGCTCGGTCGCAAGATCCTCTCGGACGCCAACCACCCGCTGGTCCAGCGCGTGGACACCATGGACGGCGCGGCCGACAAGGCCGCCGAGCTCGCTGCGGCTGCGAAGTAAAGGGACGAGGTCACAGACTCACCATGGCTATCTTCCTCAACAAGGACAGCAAGGTCATCGTCCAGGGCATGACCGGTGCCACGGGCATGAAGCACACCAAGCTGATGCTCGCCGACGGCACGAACATCGTCGGCGGTGTGAACCCGCGCAAGGCCGGCACCACCGTCGACTTCGACGGCACCGAGGTCCCGGTCTTCGGCTCGGTCGCCGAGGCGATGGAGAAGACGGGCGCGAACGTCTCCGTCCTCTTCGTCCCGCCGGCCTTCGCCAAGGCCGCCGTCGTCGAGGCGATCGACGCCGAGATCCCGCTGGCCGTCGTCATCACCGAGGGCATCGCGGTGCACGACTCCGCCGCCTTCTGGGCATACGCGAGCGCCAAGGGCAACAAGACCCGCATCATCGGCCCGAACTGCCCGGGTCTGATCACCCCCG
Source organism: Streptomyces globosus (assembly GCF_003325375.1). Classification (GTDB taxonomy): domain Bacteria; phylum Actinomycetota; class Actinomycetes; order Streptomycetales; family Streptomycetaceae; genus Streptomyces; species Streptomyces globosus_A. Next base: position 708,872 of record NZ_CP030862.1, read on the forward strand.
GCCAGTCCAACGCCGGCATCATCCCGGGCGACATCACCAAGCCCGGCAAGATCGGTCTCGTGTCGAAGTCCGGCACGCTGACCTACCAGATGATGTACGAGCTGCGCGACATCGGCTTCACCTCCTGCGTCGGCATCGGCGGCGACCCGGTCATCGGCACCACGCACATCGACGCCCTGGAGGCCTTCGAGGCCGACCCGGAGACCGAGCTGATCGTCATGATCGGCGAGATCGGCGGCGACGCCGAGGAGCGCGCGGCCGACTTCATCAAGGCGAACGTGACCAAGCCGGTCGTCGGCTACGTCGCGGGCTTCACCGCCCCCGAGGGCAAGACCATGGGCCACGCCGGCGCCATCGTCTCCGGCTCCTCCGGCACCGCGCAGGCCAAGAAGGAGGCCCTCGAGGCCGCCGGCGTCAAGGTCGGCAAGACGCCGACCGAGACCGCCAAGCTGGCGCGCGAGATCCTCAGCAAGGCCTAGCAGCCGCCTCGCGGTGCCGCCCGGCGGCGCCGCGGACACCGTACGGGCGCGGCCCGCACCCCCGACCGGGGTGCGGGCCGCGCCCGTACGTGCACCCGCCGGGCGGGTGGGCCGCTCACTCGGGGCGCGGCTCCAGGCGGTCGGGCCGGGCGGCCGGGTCGGCCCGCAGCTTCTCCCGGAGCTGCCGGCTCTGCTCGGTGAGCCGCTGGGGGCCGCTGAGCGGCGGCACCCCGGAGACGCTGGTGCCGGGGTGGACCGGGGGCTCGTACCGGGTGGGGGCGGTCGCCAGGGTGTAGGCCGTGGCCGCGGTGAGCAGCGCGGTCACCCCGGCGACGGTGCGGGACCAGCGCCGGGCGCGGTACTCGGCGGCCCCGCGGACGACCGCGGCCGGGCGCGGCACGAGCCGTACGGGCGGCCGCAGCGCGCCGAGCCGCTCGTGCAGCAGGGCCGCCCGCTCCTGCGGCGGTGCCGCGGCCACCGCGGGGATGCGGCCCGCGAGGTCGTCGTGGGCGTGCAGCAGGCGGTGGCCGGCGGTCGGCGTGGTGGCCTCCGTCTCGGCGGCGGTGTCGGGGAGGTCGAGGCCGACGGCGTGGTAGAGCAGGACGGTGCGGCGGTGGACCGGCGGCAGCGCCAGCACGGCGTCCATCAGGACCCGGTCGGCCGGGTCGACGGATCCGGCGGGGGGCTCGGGGTGCCGGTGGGCGCGGCGGAAGCGGTGCCAGGGGGAGAGGGCGTACTCGTGCGCGGCGGCGCGCACCCAGCCGACCGGGTCGGGGTCGGTGGCCACCTCGGGCCAGCGCGCCCAGGCCTGCTGGAACGCCCGCTCCACCGCCTCCAGGGCCAGTCCGCGGTTCCCGGTGAGCAGGTAGGCCTGCCGGGCCAGGGCGGTGGCGGAACGCCGGTACAGGGCGTCGAACGCGGCCCGCGGCCCGTCGACCGGCCCCGGGTCCGCCGCCTCGGGCACCTCGTCGGCGGGGTCGGCCGCCCGGGTGTCCTCCCCGCCCGGGGCCGGGCGGGGACCGGCCGGCCCGTCCGCGCCCGAGCGGCTCCCGTCCCCCGCGGCACCCGCCGAGGGGGCACCGGCCGGGGCGTACGGGTCCGGGCCGGGCGGGGCGGTGTACGGACCGGGCTCCGGGGCGGGGCCGGCCGGGGCGGTGTGCGGACCGGGCTCCGGGGCGGGGCCGGCCGGGGCGGCGTACGGGCCGGGCTCCGGGGCGGGGCCGGGCGGGGCGGCGTACGGGCTCTGCGCCGGCGCGGCCGGCTCCGCGGGCGCCTCGGAGCAGGGGGGGACGGGCGGGGGACCCGTCCGGCCGGGGCGGTGTGCCGGTGCGGGCCGGGCGGCGGGGCGGCGCGGGGCGCGGGCGGGGGGTCCGACCGCGGAGTCCCCTGGTGCGGCGGGGCCGGCAACCGGCCCGCCGTCGGGCGGCCGTGACGGTCCGTCCGCGGAGGGGCGCCGTACGGGCCCGGCGCCGGATCCGCCGGATCCGTGTGCCAACAGGCGCACGTACGCGGCCCGCTTGTGCCCGTGCGGGTGCGCGCGGCCCGCCTCCCAGGAGCGGACGGCGGCCGCGGTGACCCCCAGCCGCTCCGCGACCTGTTCGCACGTCAGGTCCGCCGCCTCGCGGAGCCGGCGGCGGTCCTCGGGCGTGGGAAGCCCGGCGGGCTCCCCGGTGCTCTCCGTCATGCCTCACTCCCCGCGCCCTGCCGACCGCGGCAAACCTGCACGAAAAAGTACATAAACGTATATTGAGCGACACAACGGACATTCGCCTATTAACCACTCATAGCGCGTGTCGAGGGCACCATGGCGGAGTGACGCAATTGACCGACCGCGACGCGCCGTTGCCGACCGCGCCGCGCCACGCCGCCCCCCGGCGCAACCGTTCGCCCGAGGCCGCCGCCTGCGTGTTCGGCGGGGCCGTCGCCGCCGGCCTGGGCCTCGGCTTCCTCGCCGTCCTCGTGATCGTCCTGTGGATCAGCTCCCCCTACCCCGACAGCGGGCCGGGCGGGGCCCTGCACCTCGCCGCCGGCCTGTGGCTGCTCGCCCACGGCACCGAACTCGTCCGCTACGACACCCTCTCCGGCGTGCCCGCACCCGTCGGGGTGACGCCGCTGCTCCTGATCGCCCTGCCCGCCCTCCTCATGCGCCGCGCCGCACGCCTCGGCAGCGCCTCCGGCGACGGCAGCGACGGGGACGAGGTGCTGCCCGCGAGCGTCGTCTTCTCCGCCGTGCTCTGCGGCTACCTGGGCGTGGGCTGCCTCGCCACCGTGTACGCGGCCGGCGGCCCCATGCCCGCCGACCCCCTCAGCGCCGCCTGGCACGTCCCCCTCGTGGCGGTGCTCGCCGCGGCCGCCGGGGTGTGGGCGGCGAAGGGCCGCCCGCTCGGCCCGCTCCCGCGCTGGGTTCCCGAGGCGCTGCGCCGGGCGGTCGTACGGCCCCGGTACGCCGTCGCGGTCCGGGCCGGGACGGCCGGGGCGCTCTCCCTGGCCGGCGGCGGGGCGCTGCTCGTCGGCCTCTCGCTGGCCTGGCACGGCAAGGAGGTGGAAGAAGCCTTCCTCGCGCTGACCGGCGTGTGGTCGGGCCGCTTCGCGGTCCTGCTGCTCGCGCTCGCGCTGCTGCCGAACGCGATGGTGTGGGGCGCGGCGTACGCCCTTGGGCCCGGCTTCGCCCTCGGCGGCGGTGCCTCCGCCACCCCGCTCGGCTTCGAGGGGGCGCCCGCCCTGCCCAGGTTCCCGCTGCTGGCGGCGCTCCCGCCGGAGGGGCCCGGGACGGCGCTGACCTGCGCGACGGCGGTCCTCCCGGTGGTCGCCGGGCTGGTGGTGGGGTGGTTCGCGGTGCGCAGGGCGCGGGAGGTGCGGCGCGCGGAGACCGCGCTGACGGCGGCTCTGGGGGCGCTGGTGTGCGGGCTGTTGATGGCGGGGCTCGCGGCGGTCTCGGGCGGGCCGCTCGGCTCGGGGCGGCTGGCGGAGTTCGGGCCGGTGTGGTGGGCGACCGGCGCGGCGGCCTTCGCGTGGACGCTGGTGCCGGCCGTTCCCCTGGCCGTGGCGGTGCACTCGTGGCGGACGCGGCCGGTGCGGAAGGCCGCCGAGGCGGAGGAGGAGGCCCTCGCCGCCGGAGACGAGTGGCACACCGGCGGGGGGCGGGAGGTCCGCTGGGAGGCGCTGCGCCGCACGGCGGGCACGCTGGTCCCGGACCTCGGCCCGGAACCGACGGCGCAGCCCGCGGAGCCGTCCGCCCCGTCGGCGGACACCCCGTCCGGGGGCCGCTCCCGCCGCCTCACGGTGGTCAGGGGCCTCGGCATCGGCCTGCCCGCCGTCCCGGCCCGCCCGGCCCCGGAGGGCGCAGCCCGGGAAGACCGTGCTCCGACCGCCGCGGCGGCGGCGTCCGCACCGGCCGCAGGCCTCCCGCCCGGGCCTTTCCCGCAGCCCCCCGCCGGGGCCCCGGCCCCGGCCCCGGCCCCGGCCCCGGACCCGGCGGGCGCCGGGGCCGCATCGGCGCCGGGCGCCGTCCCCGTCCCGGCGGCGCGCCCGCTCGCCCCGCCCGTCGCGGGGGCCCGCGTCCTGGCCAGGCGCCGCCCGGCCGGCTGACGCCGGCTGCGGCCGCTCCCGTACCGCGGGGGCGGCCGCAGCGCCGGCCTGCCGGCTACTGGCGGACCTTCAGGACCTTGCCCAGCGCGTTGTCCGGCAGGAGGTCGTTGCACTTGAGCTCCGCCGCCTTCGTCAGGGCGTCGTCGCGGCAGACGTAGAAGTCCTTGTAGGCGATCTGCACGCCGTACGAGCCCAGGGCCAGGACGATCGCCAGCGACGCCGTGACGATGCCGCCGACCGCGGCCGCCCGCTGCGGGCCGGCCGCCGGGCCGAGTGCGGCGAGGCCGCCCCCGGTGCTCGCGCCGCCGGCCGGGCGGGCGCCCGCCCCGGAGGCGTCCGCGGCGGCCCCGGGCGCCGCCGCCGGCTTGCCCCGCAGGCCGCTGACGCCCCAGTACACGGCGAGCGCGCCGAGCAGCAGACCCACCGACGGGATCCCGAAGATCCCGAAGAAGAACCCCCACATGCCGGCGAGCAGCGCATAGCGGGCCCGCCGCTGCACGGGGTCGGTCGGGTCCCAGCGGGCCGGCCCGGACGGCCCGCCCGGTCCCGTCGGCCCGCCGGGGGAGGGGTCCTGGCCGGGGCGGCCGCCGCCACCGCCGGGGCGCGGCCGCCACGGCTGGTCGGGCCGGCCCTCCGGGGGAGCCGCGAAGGGGTTGTCGTCGGTGGAGGAGTCGGGCTGGCGGCGGTCCGGCATCGAGTGCGTTACTTCCCCTGTGTCGTGGACGCCGGGCGCGCCCGGTGCGGGGCGCCGGCGTCGGAATGCGTCGCGGGCGGCGTGCGTCGAAGTGCTGCGCGGCCCCCTCTCACCACGCCGTTCGCGGCCTGTATGCCAGACGCTACCCGTCGGCCGTCCCCCCGTCCCCCGTGGGCCGTCCGGTGTGCCGGTATCGTTGCAGGCGGTCGGCGGCTTCGTAGGGTCCCCCGTATCCCGGGGTGTCGAAGTTTCGTACGACCGCACAAGACGAACGCCGCGCCCCCGGGTCGCCCCGGGCGGCACCCACGCGAGAAAGGGCCTGTCATGGCCGCCTCCCGCCTGGTCGTCCTGGTCTCCGGATCCGGCACCAACCTCCAGGCCCTGCTCGACGCCATCGATTCCCACCCCGGCGGCGCCGAGGGCTTCGGTGCCGAAGTCGTCGCCGTGGGGGCCGACCGCACCGGCATCGCCGGCCTGGAGCGGGCCGAGAAGGCGGGCATCCCGACCTTCGTCTGCCCGGTCGGGGACTACGCGAGCCGGGAGGAGTGGGATGCCGCCCTCACCGAGGCCACTGCGGCCCACGCTCCCGACCTCGTCGTCTCCGCCGGGTTCATGAAGATCGTGGGCAAGGCGTTCCTCGGCCGTTTCGGCGGCCGCTTCGTCAACACCCACCCCGCCCTGCTGCCCGCGTTCCCCGGCACCCACGGCGTACGGGACGCGCTCGCGTACGGGGCGAAGGTCACCGGCTGCACCGTCCACTTCGTGGACGCCGGCGTGGACACCGGACCGATCATCGCCCAGGGTGTCGTCGAGGTCAGGGACGGGGACGACGAAGCCGCTCTGCACGAGCGCATCAAGGAAGTCGAGCGCCGGCTGCTCGTCGACGTCGTGGGGCGCCTGGCCCGGCACGGCTACCGCATCGAGGGACGAAAGGTAACGATCCAGTGACCGCCGCAGAGAGCACCACGACGTCGCAGCGACCGATCCGGCGCGCGCTCGTCAGCGTCTACGACAAGACGGGACTGGAGGAGCTGGCCCGCGGCCTGCACGAGGCGGGCGTCGCGCTCGTCTCGACCGGCTCGACCGCCTCCCGCATCGCCGCCGCCGGCGTCCCCGTCACCAAGGTGGAGGAGCTGACCGGCTTCCCCGAGTGCCTGGACGGGCGCGTCAAGACCCTGCACCCGCGCGTGCACGCCGGCATCCTCGCCGACCTGCGCCTGGAGGACCACCGCAGCCAGCTCGCCGAGCTGGGCGTCGAGCCGTTCGACCTGGTCGTCGTGAACCTCTACCCGTTCCGGGAGACCGTCGCCTCCGGCGCCACCCCCGACGAGTGCGTCGAGCAGATCGACATCGGCGGCCCGTCCATGGTCCGCGCGGCCGCGAAGAACCACCCCTCGGTCGCCGTCGTCACCAGCCCCGGGCGGTACGGCGACGTCCTCGCCGCGGTCCGCGGCGGCGGCTTCGACCTGGCCGCCCGCAAGCGCCTGGCCGCCGAGGCCTTCCAGCACACGGCCGCCTACGACGTCGCCGTCGCCTCCTGGTTCACGAACGCGTACGCCCCCGAGCCGGAGGCCGTGCTGCCCGAGTTCCTGGCCGGCGCCTGGGACCGCAAGGCCGTCCTGCGCTACGGCGAGAACCCGCACCAGGCCGCCGCCCTGTACACCGACGGGCAGCCGGGCGGGCTCGCCAACGCCGAGCAGCTGCACGGCAAGGAGATGTCCTTCAACAACTACGTGGACACCGAGGCCGCCCGCCGCGCCGCCTACGACCACGAAGAGCCGTGCGTCGCGATCATCAAGCACGCCAACCCGTGCGGCATCGCGATCGGCGCCGACATCGCCGAGGCGCACCGCAAGGCGCACGCCTGCGACCCGCTGTCGGCCTTCGGCGGCGTCATCGCCGTCAACCGCCCGGTGACCGTCGCGCTCGCCGAGCAGATCGCGGAGATCTTCACCGAGGTCGTCGCCGCCCCCGCCTACGAGGACGGAGCGGTCGAGGTCCTGGCGAAGAAGAAGAACATCCGCGTGCTGCGCGTCGAGGGCAGCCCGCACCAGCCGGGCGACCTCAAGCCGATCTCGGGCGGCGCGGTCCTCCAGCAGAGCGACGTCTTCCAGGCCGAGGGCGACGACCCGGCGAACTGGACCCTGGCCACCGGCGAGGCCCTCGCCCCCGCCGAGCTCGCCGAGCTCGCGTTCGCGTGGAAGGCCTGCCGGGCCGTGAAGTCCAACGCGATCCTGCTCGCCAAGGACGGCGCCTCGGTCGGCGTCGGCATGGGCCAGGTCAACCGCGTCGACTCCGCCCGCCTCGCCGTCGAGCGGGCCGGCGCCGAGCGCGCGCAGGGCTCGTACGCCGCGTCCGACGCGTTCTTCCCCTTCCCGGACGGGCTGGAGATCCTGACCGCCGCAGGCGTCAAGGCCGTCGTGCAGCCGGGCGGCTCCGTCCGCGACGAGCAGGTCGTCGAGGCCGCGAAGGCCGCCGGGGTGACCATGTACTTCACCGGCACCCGGCACTTCTTCCACTGAGCAGCTCCGCACACGGCGAAGGCCGCGCCCCGCACCGACGGCGGGACGCGGCCTTCGCCGTCCGCGGGGGCGGCGCCCCCGCCGGGCCTCAGTACTGCGGACGGCCGAAGTAGGCGCTGGCAGCCGCGTTGGCGAGGCCGACGATGATCCAGATCCCCAGCGCCAGCGAGATCACCGAGAGGACCATCGAGAGGGCGATGGCGGGGGCTCCGTCGGAGCTGCCGAGGGCGACCACGTTGCTCAGCACGCTGAACCCGGCGAAGAGCGTCTGCACCGCACCGAAGGCGATGCCGGAGCCGCGGACGCCGCCGCGGCCCTTGGCCATCTTGGCAGCGGTCAGGATCGGCCACAGCGCGACGGCGATGATGATGATCCCGACGACGGCCAAGAAGCCGCCCGCGACCGCGCCCGCGTCACTCGCCGTGGAGCTGGAGGAATCGGCGAACAGCGAGGCGAAGAACGCCCCGCCCAGCAGCATCAGCACGCCCATCAGGGCCTGCAGGATGCCGAGGATGTAGAGGATGACGCGGGCCGCCTTCACCCCGCCCGGCATGGGAACCTGTCCGCCGGGAGCCGGGAAGCCGCCGGCCGGGTACGCGGGGTACGCCTGCTGTCCCTGCTGCGGGTAGCCGTAGCCGCCCTGCTGTCCCTGCTGCGGGTAGCCGTAGCCGGGCTGGCCCTGCGGCTGCTGCCCGTACGGGTTGTTCGGGTCTCCGAAGCTCATCTTGCGGTGTTCCTCCGTGGAAGTGCGGGGACGCACGGCACGCATCGGAGGCCGTTCCGGTCTGCGGTCCGCCCCCCGGCACTGCCCGCGGCAATCTTGTCCCGCCATCGTCGGCGGAGCGGCCCGGACTTGTCCAGCGGTCGGGGCGGCGGCCGCGCCACCTGTCGTGCACGTGCAACGAACGGTGCAGGGCCGTGACATGCGCCCGGCCCGGCCCGGCCCGCGCCCGCAGCCGCGCGGGCCGCGCCGGACGGCACGACTGGAACCCGGGGCCCCGGATCCGGGAGGATGGACGCATGACCGCCCAGATTCTCGACGGCAAGGCCACCGCAGCCGCGATCAAGTCCGAGCTGACCGCCCGTGTGGAGAGGCTCAAGGCCCAAGGCATCACCCCCGGGCTCGGCACCCTGCTGGTCGGGGACGACCCGGGCAGCCGCTGGTACGTCAACGGAAAGCACAAGGACTGCGCCGAGGTCGGCATCGAGTCGATCCGCCGCGAACTGCCCGCCACGGCGACGCAGGAGGAGATCGAGGCGGTCGTCCGGGAGCTGAACGAGGACCCGGCCTGCACCGGCTACATCGTCCAACTGCCGCTGCCCAAGGGCATCGACACCAACCGCGTGCTGACGCTGATGGACCCGGACAAGGACGCCGACGGCCTCCACCCGGCCTCGCTCGGCCGCCTCGTCCTGAACGAGCCCGGCCCGCTGCCCTGCACCCCGAACGGCATCGTGGAGCTGCTGCGCCGCCACGGCGTGGAGATCAACGGCGCGCACGTGGTCGTCGTCGGCCGCGGCATCACCGTCGGCCGCTCCATCGGACTGCTCCTGACCCGCAGGTCGGAGAACGCCACGGTGACGCTCTGCCACACCGGCACCCGCGACCTGGCGTCGCTGCTGCGGCAGGCCGACATCGTCGTGGCCGCCGCGGGCGTCGCGCACCTGGTCAAGCCGGAGGACGTCAAGCCCGGCGCGGCCGTCCTCGACGTCGGCGTCTCCCGCGACGAGGACGGCAGGATCGTCGGCGACGTGCACCCCGGCGTCGCCGAGGTCGCCGGCTGGATCTCCCCGAACCCGGGCGGCGTCGGCCCGATGACCCGCGCGGAGCTCCTCGTCAACGTCGTCGAGGCAGCGGAACGGCAGGCCGCCAGTGCAGGCTGAGCAGGGGGCCGGGCAGGGCGCCGGGCAGGGCGCCGCCGCGGCGGCGGCGAAGTCGCGCCGCTTCCCGTCCCTCACCCGGGACACGGCCCGCCCCGAGGGCGCCGGCCGGGCCGGGCCCGGGACCGCGCTGACCTCCCGCCAGTGGCCGATGCTCAGCGTCCTCGCCGCGACCGCGATCGGCCTGCTGTGCACCGCGCTGGGGGCCGTGCGCGCGGGCTGCCTCGTGATGGGGGTGGCCCTGCTCGCGGCCGCCGTGCTGCGGCGCGCCCTGCCCGACGTCGGCATGCTCGCCGTCCGCTCCCGGTTCACCGACATGATCACGTACGGAATGCTGGGCGCGGCGATCACGCTGCTGGCGCTGGTCGTCGGGCCCGACCCGCTGCTGGAGATCCCGTTCCTGGAGGACGCGGTCCGCTTCACCGTCCGCTGACGGCCGCCTGCCGATCCACCCGTCCGGGCGAGCCCGGCGGGTGGAATCCGCGGCGGCAGCGGCCCGCCGGCCTTCGAACCCGCCCGGTCCGTGTGCCGCGGACCACACGGACCGGGGGGTTGGGCCCGTGAGGAGTCGGATAGCCTGACGCCGGATGTCTCTTCACGTCAAGATTCGCAGGGAAGCGGCGTCCGCCAGCACACGGGGCGGGGACGCCCCACCGCCAGCTGTCTAACGGAGAAGGCCATGACCCGCACTCCTGTGAATGTCACCGTCACCGGCGCCGCCGGCCAGATCGGCTACGCGCTGCTCTTCCGCATCGCCTCCGGTCACCTGCTCGGCGCGGACGTGCCGGTCAGGCTCCGCCTCCTGGAGATCCCCCAGGGCCTGAAGGCCGCCGAGGGCACCGCCATGGAGCTCGACGACTGCGCCTTCCCGCTCCTCAAGGGCATCGACATCTTCGACGACCCGAACCAGGCCTTCGACGGTGCCAACGTGGCGCTGCTGGTCGGCGCCCGCCCCCGCACCAAGGGCATGGAGCGCGGCGACCTGCTGTCGGCAAACGGCGGCATCTTCAAGCCGCAGGGCAAGGCCATCAACGACCACGCCGCGGACGACATCAAGGTCCTCGTCGTCGGCAACCCGGCCAACACCAACGCCCTGATCGCCCAGGCCGCCGCCCCGGACGTACCGGCCGAGCGCTTCACCGCGATGACCCGCCTGGACCACAACCGCGCGATCTCGCAGCTGGCGAAGAAGACCGGCGCCGACGTCACCGACATCAAGCGCCTGACCATCTGGGGCAACCACTCCGCCACCCAGTACCCGGACGTCTTCCACGCGGAGATCGCCGGCAAGAACGCCGCCGAGGTCATCGGCGACCAGGCGTGGCTGGCCGACGAGTTCATCCCGACCGTCGCCAAGCGCGGCGCGGCCATCATCGAGGCCCGCGGCGCGTCCTCGGCCGCCTCCGCCGCCAACGCCGCCATCGACCACGTCCACACCTGGGTCAACGGCACCGCCGAGGGCGACTGGACCTCCATGGGCATCCCGTCGGACGGCTCCTACGGCGTCCCGGCCGGCCTGATCTCCTCCTTCCCCGTCACCTGCAAGGACGGCAAGTACGAGATCGTCCAGGGCCTCGACGTCAACGAGTTCTCCCGTGCGCGCATCGACGCGTCCGTGGCGGAGCTCATCGAGGAGCGCGACGCGGTCCGCGAGCTCGGCCTCATCTGACGACACGGCGAAGGGGGCCCCGGCGCGGCAGCGCCCGGGGCCCCCTTCGCCGTTCTCCCGCGCCCCGTCAGCCGCGCGGGCCGCCCGGCGTGTAGCCGCCCGGCACCATCCGCGTCGTGACGGCGAAGCGGTTCCAGACGTTGATCGTCGCGATGACGGCGATGAGCTGGGCCAGCTCCTGCTCCCCGAAGTGCTTCGCGGCCCGCTCGTACACCTCGTCCGGGACGAAGCCGTCCGTCAGGACCGTGACGGCCTCGGTCAGTTCGATCGCGGCGATCTCCCGCTCGGTGTAGAAGTGCCGCGACTCCTCCCAGGCGCTCAGCTGGACGATGCGCTGCACGCTCTCGCCGGCGGCCAGGGCGTCCTTGGTGTGCATGTCGAGGCAGAACGCGCAGTGGTTGAGCTGCGAGGCGCGGATCTTGACGAGTTCGAGGAGGACCGGGTCCATGCCCTTGCGGGTGGCCGTCTCCAGGGCGACGACGGCCTTGTAGATCTCGGGCACGTGGCGGGCCATGTTCATGCGGGGGGTGTGCTCGGCGCACAGGTCGGAAGGGGCCGGGGGCTGCGTCTCGTCGGTGGTCATGGCCTCACCCTACGGAGCAGGCGGACCGCGGATATGGTCCATCTCCATGACGGAATCACGGGCCACTTCCGGAGCCGACCTGCACCTGGAGCTCTCCGCCGGGCGAGGTCTGCGGGCCGGCCTTGCCGAGGCGCTGCGGGAGGCCGCGCGCAGCGGCCGCCTCGCGCCGGGCACCCGGCTGCCGTCCTCCCGCTCGCTCGCCGCGGACCTCGGCGTCGCCCGCAACACCGTCGCCGAGGCGTACGCCGAACTCGTCGCCGAGGGGTGGCTGACGGCCCGCCAGGGCTCGGGTACCCGCGTCGCGGAGCGCGCCCGGCCGCGCCGGCCGGGTCCGGGCGCCGGGGCCGCCGCGCCGCACCGGCCGCCGGTGCGGCGGGGGCCCGCGTACGACCTGACGGCGGGCAGCCCCGACCTGGGCGGCTTCCCGCGCGCCGCCTGGCTGGCGGCGGCCCGCCGGGCGTTGGCCGCCGCGCCGAACGAGGCCTTCGGGTACGCCGCCGACCCGCGGGGCCGCACCGAGCTCCGGGAGGCCCTCGCGGGCTACCTGGCGCGGGCGCGGGGGGTGTACGCGGACCCGGGGCGGATCGTGCTGTGCGCGGGCTTCACGCACGGCCTGGCCCTGCTGGCGAAGGTGCTGCGGGCCCGCCGCGTCCGCGAGGTCGCCGTGGAGGGGTACGGCCTGGCCGTGCACCGGGGGCTGCTGGAGCGGCGGGGGCTGCGGACGGTGCCGCTCCCGGTGGACGCCGCCGGGGCGTGCACGACCCGGCTGCGGGGCCTCGCCGCAGGGGCGGTGCTGCTGACCCCCGCCCACCAGTTCCCGACGGGGGTCGCGCTGACGCCGGGCCGGCGGGCCGCCGCCGTCGACTGGGCGCGGACCACCGGCGGGCTGGTCGTGGAGGACGACTACGACGGGGAGTTCCGCTACGACCGCCAGCCCGTCGGCGCCCTCCAGGGCCTCGACCCGGACCGGGTGGTCTACCTCGGCACGGCGAGCAAGTCCCTGGCGCCGGGGCTGCGGATGGGCTGGATGGTGGTGCCGGCGGGGGTGCTGGACGAGGTGCTCGCCGCGAAGGGGCCCGCGGAGTTGGCGTCGGGCGTCCTGGACCAGCTCACCCTCGCCGAGTTCATCCGCTCCGGCGCGTACGACCGGCACGTGCGCGGCATGCGGCAGCGCTACCGGCGCCGCCGCGACGAGCTCCTGGCCGCGGTGGCGGGGCGGGTCGCCGTCTCCGGGATCGCGGCCGGCCTGCACGCGGTCCTGGACCTCCCGGAGGGCAGCCAGGAGGGCGTGCTGCGGGCGGCGGCCTGGCACGACCTGGCGCTGGAGCCCCTCTCCCGGCACGCCCACCCGGACGCCGGGCTGCCGCCGCGCGAGGCCCTGGTCGTCGGCTACGGAACCCCGCCGCCGAGTGCCTGGTCGCCGTCGCTCGCGGCGCTGGCGGCGTCCCTGCCGTGACCTCGGAGGGCGGCGGCACGATGGCGGGACGGCCGGCCGGAGCCGCATGTCCGAGGGCGGTGGCAGGATGGGGGGATGGCTGCTGACCCGGCGTGGACGGGATTCCACGAAGAGCTGACGGCGGCGAAGACTGCCGTGTACGACCCGGGCGGCTTCGCCTGCACCCCGCCCGTGCCCGAGCCGGAGAGCGCGGAGTACGCGGCCTGCGCGTTCACGCTCGACGGCCGCGCGGTCCGGTTCCGGGCGGCCAGGACCACCCCGCGGAAGGCGGGCCTGTTCGTGACGGTGTGGCAGCGGTCGGGGGAGGGGCCGATCCGGCCCTTCGACACCGCCGACGGGGTGGACCTCTTCGTCGTCGCCGTCCGCGACGCGGGCGGCCGCGGGCAGTTCGTCTTCCCGACCGGGGTGCTGTGCGATCGGGGCGTCGTCTCCCGCGGCGGCTCCGGCGGGAAGCGGGGCCTCCGGGTCTATCCGCCGTGGGCGCAGACGACGAGCCGTCAGGCCTGCGCCACCCAGGCGTGGCAGACGCAGCACTTCCTCGCCCTCGGGCCCGACGGCCGCTGCGATGCGGCCCGCGCCCGCGCCCTCTACGGGGCCGACTGAGGGCGGGAGGCGTCCTGCGCGGCGGGGAGTTCGCCGAAGCGGGCCAGGGCGAGCGCCCCGGCCACGGCGACGGCGAAGCCCAGAACGCCCAGCCAGGCCAGGCCCTCGCGGGCGCGGTCGCCGAGCCACACCACGCCGGCCGCGGCCGGGCCGACCGTCTCCCCGAGCACCATGCCCGCCGTGGCGGCGGTGACCGACCCGCGGGCGAGCGCCGACGTCAGCAGCAGGAAGGCCGCGCCGCCGCCCGACAGCAGCGCGTACAGGGCGGGGTTGCGCAGGTCGGCCGCCGAGAAGCCGTCGACGAGCCGCACCGACACCTCGACCACCCCGAACCCGGTCCCCGACGCCAGCCCCAGGGCAGGCGAGCGCGCCCGGTCCGGCAGCCTCCCGCACCCCGCGCCGACCACCAGCACCGCGCCCACGGCCGCGAGCAGCGCCCACCCCAGCCAGGCCGGCCCCGTACCCGACCCCTCCGGGCCCGAGGCCAGACCGAGCATCGCCAGCCCCGCGCACACCGCGGCCACGGCCGTCCACTCGGCGCGGCTCAGGCGCACCCGCAGCAGCCGCGCCGCGGCCACCGCGGTCACGGCCAGGCTCGCCGCGAGGGCCGCGCCCACCGCGTAGATCGGGACGTGCCGCAGCGCCGCCACCTGGAGGACGAAGCCGGCTCCGTCCAGGCACAGACCGGCGAGATATCGCCACTGCCGCACCGCCCGCCACAGCAGCGCCGCGTCGACCCCGGAGCCGGTCCCGGGCTCCGCCGCCCGCGCCGCGACCGCCTGCAGAACGGATGCCGTTCCGTAGCAGACCGCCGCACCCAGCGCGCAAACCATCCCAAGCAGCACGAAAAGCGACTCTAGATCATGGAGGGGCCGCGCAGGTTTCCACGGCCGGATTCCATCCCCTCGACACCGCGTTCTAGTCTGTCGGCCATGGACAGCAGCAGCAGCACCAGCACCCGACGCCGTATGCGCTCCGGCGGCGTCGCCATCGGCGGCATGGGCCTGCTCGCCGCGGCACTCGTCGCCTGCGGCAGCAGCAAGGAGCCGGACAAGCGCTGTGTCGACCGCGTCACCCTGGAGAAGCTCAACAACCGCGAGTGCAAGAGCGGAAGCAGCGGAAGGGGCGGCCACGCCGCGTACTACTACGGCGGCAGCGTCTCCGGCAACAAGGTCAGCGGCGGCAGCTTCGACAAGTCCGCCGTCACCCGCGGCGGCATCGGCGGCCACTCCTCCTCCAGCGGCGGCTGAGCCCCTTGCGGCGCCACACCATCGAACCCCGCCCCGGCTGGCAGCAGACGGTCGAGAAGCAGGGCCTGATCTACCCGCTCACCCGCTACCCCGACGACTCCCTGCGCCCCTACTGGGACGAGAGCGCCTACTACTCCTTCTCGCTCCCCGAGGTGGAGGCGCTGGAGGGGGTCGTCGAGGAGCTGCACGCCATGTGCCTGGCCGCCGCCGAGCACATCGTCGCCGAGGACCGCTTCGCCGACCTCGGCATCACCGACCGCCGGCTGGCCTCGCTGATCGCCGAGTCCTGGCGGCGCCGCGCCGAACAGCCCTCGCTCTACGGCCGCTTCGACCTGTGCTACGACGGCACGGGCCCGGCCAAGATGCTGGAGTACAACGCCGACACCCCGACCTCCCTCGTGGAGGCGGCCAGCCCGCAGTGGTTCTGGATGGAGGAGCGCTTCCCCGGCGCCGACCAGTGGAACTCCCTGCACGAGCGGCTCGTCGACGCCTGGCGGCGGCAGGCCGAACTGCTGCCGCCCGGACCGGTGCACTTCGCGCACTCGGAGACCGACGAGATCGGCGAGGACCTGATGACGGTGGTCTACCTGGAGGAGACCGCCCAGCAGGCCGGCCTGGAGACCGAGGCGCTCGCCGTCGAGAAGATCGGCTGGGACAGCCTGTCGGGCCGCTTCGTGGACCAGAACCTGCGCTTCATCCGCAGCTGCTTCAAGCTCTACCCGTGGGAGTGGCTGGCCACCGACGCGTTCGGCCCGCACGTCCTCGACACGTACGACCACGGCGGCGGCGACGGCACCACCTGCTGGATCGAGCCGCTGTGGAAGATGCTGCTCTCCAACAAGGCGCTGCTGGCGGTCCTGTGGGAGCTCTTCCCCGACCACCCCAACCTGCTGCCCGCCTACCTCGACGGGCCGCGCGAGCTCGCCGGCACGACCGGCTTCGCCGCGAAGCCGCTGCTCGGCCGCGAGGGCGCCGGCGTGGCCCTGCACCCGGCGGGCCCCGACGCCCGGCCCTTCACCCCGGCCGAGGGCGAGAACTACGTCTACCAGGCCCTCTCCCCGCTGCCCGACTTCGACGGCAACCGCGTCGTGCTCGGCGCCTGGGTCGTCGAGGAGGAGGCGGCGGGCCTCGGCATCCGCGAGTCCGCGGGGCCGGTCACCGACGAGTACGCCCGCTTCCTGCCCCACGTCATCCTCTAGGACACGGCCCTCCGGGACCCCGCTGCGACGGGGCCCGGGGGCCGCGCGGTCAGGTCGCCAGCACCGCGCGCAGCTGGTCCAGGCCCCAGTCGAGGTCCTCCTTGCCGATCACCAGCGGCGGCGCGATCCGGATCGTCGCGCCGTGCGTGTCCTTCACGAGCACGCCGCGCTCCATCAGCCGCTGCGACACCTCCCGGCCCGTGCCGTGCGCCGGGTCGATGTCGACGCCCGCCCACAGGCCGCGCCCGCGCACCGCGGTCACCGCGCCGCCGCCGACCAGCAGGTTCAGCTCCCGGTGCAGGTGGTCGCCGAGTTCGGCCGCCCGCTGCTGGAACTCGCCGGTGCGCAGCATCGCCACCACCTCCAGGCCCACCGCGCAGGCCAGCGGGTTGCCGCCGAAGGTCGAGCCGTGCTCGCCCGGCTTGAACACCCCGAGGACGTCCCGGTCGGCGACGACCGCCGAGACCGGGACGACGCCGCCGCCGAGCGCCTTGCCGAGCAGGTACACGTCCGGGACGACGTCCTCGTGCTCGCAGGCGAACGTCCGGCCCGTCCGGCCCAGGCCCGACTGGATCTCGTCCGCCATGAACAGCACGTTCCGCTCGCGCGTCAGCTCCCGTACGCCTCTGAGGTAGCCGGCCGGCGGCACCAGCACCCCTGCCTCGCCCTGGATCGGCTCCAGCAGCACGGCCACCGTGTTCGGGGTGACCGCGTGGGCCAGCGCGGTCAGGTCGCCGTACGGGACGATCTCGAAGCCGGGCGTGTACGGGCCGAAGTGGTCGCGGGCCTCGTGGTCGGTGGAGAAGCTGACGATCGTGGTGGTCCGGCCGTGGAAGTTGTCCGCGGCGACGACGATCTTGGCGTGGCCGTCCGGGACGCCCTTGACCTCGTAGCCCCACTTGCGGGCCGTCTTCACGCCCGTCTCGACGGCCTCCGCGCCGGTGTTCATCGGCAGGACCATGTCCTTGCCGCACAGCGCGGCGAGCTCGGTGCAGAAGTCCGCGAAGCGGTCGTGGTGGAAGGCCCGCGAGGTGAGGGTGACGCGGTCCAGCTGCTTCCGCGCCGCGGCCAGCAGGCGGGGGTTGCAGTGGCCGAAGTTGAGCGCGGAGTAGCCCGCGAGCATGTCGAGGTAGCGGCGGCCCTCCACGTCGGTCATCCAGGCGCCCTCCGCCGTCGCCACGACGACGGGCAGCGGGTGGTAGTTGTGCGCGCTGTGCGCCTCGGCGGACGCGATGGCATCTGCGGTGGTCGACACGGGGTCTCCGATCGTCGGTCACGGGCGGGGCGGGCGGGGGGGAGGGCCGCGGGGTGCCGGCCCCGAACCCGTCCCTCCTGTACCGCTATACGTCCTACACCGCTATACGTCGCTCGTATACCGGACGCGGAAACATCCCGGCGGGAGCGGCGGCTAAGGTGGGCGGTACGCACGGCGACTGGCGCACGGGGAACGGACTCCGGGGGAGTCGTGCGCGCACGACCGCACACAGGGCCGCCCGCCTGGGCCTCGCGGGGACGAGATACGACATCGACCCCGGAGGAGCCGCCGTGACCGCGCCCCGCCATCCCGCCCTGACCGCGACCGACCCCGAGCTGGCCTCGCTCGTCGCCGCCGAGGAAGACCTCCAGGCGCGGACCCTGCGCCTGATCCCCAGCGAGAACTACGTGTCGGCGGCCGTGCTGGAGGCCTCCGGCACCGTGCTGCAGAACAAGTACAGCGAGGGCTACCCGGGCCGCCGCTACTACGAGGGCCAGCAGAACATCGACCGCGTCGAGGCGCTGGCCGTCGAGCGGGCGAAGGGCCTGTTCGGCGTCGACCACGCCAACGTCCAGCCGTACTCCGGTTCGCCCGCCAACCTGGCCGTGTACCTGGCCTTCGCCAAGCCGGGCGACACGGTGATGGGCATGGCGCTGCCGATGGGCGGCCACCTGACGCACGGCTGGGGGGTCTCCGCCACCGGCTCCTGGTTCCGCGGGGTGCAGTACGGCGTGTCCGCGGACACCGGCCTGATCGACTACGACGCCGTCCGCGACCTCGCCCTCGCCGAACGCCCGAAGATCATCTTCTGCGGCGGCACCGCCCTGCCCCGCACCATCGACTTCGCGGCCTTCGCCTCGATCGCCAAGGAGGCCGGCTCCGTCCTCGTCGCGGACGTCGCCCACATCGCCGGCCTCATCGCCGGCGGCGCCCACCCCTCCCCGGTGGGCCACGTCGACGTGGTCTCCACCACCACGCACAAGACGCTGCGCGGCCCGCGCGGCGCGATGCTGATGTGCCGCGAGGAGCATGCCAAGGCCATCGACAAGGCCGTCTTCCCCGGCCTCCAGGGCGGCCCCCACAACCAGACCACCGCCGGCATCGCCGTCGCCCTGCACGAGGCGGCCCAGCCCGCCTTCACCCGATACGCGCACGCGGTCGTCGCCAACGCCAAGGCCCTCGCGCAGGCCCTGCTGGAGCGGGGCTTCGACCTCGTCTCCGGCGGCACCGACAACCACCTGGTGCTGATCGACCTCACCGGCAAGGGGGTCCCCGGCAAGACCGCCGCCAAGGCCCTCGACCGGGCCGGGATCGTCGTGAACTACAACACGGTGCCCTTCGACCCGCGCAAGCCGTTCGACCCCTCCGGCATCCGCATCGGCACCCCCTCGCTGACCTCCCGCGGCCTGGGCACCGCGCACATGCCGCAGGTCGCCGAGTGGATCTCCCGAGCGGTCGACGCCGCCGCGGCCGGGGACGAGCCGGCGCTCGCCGCGATCCGCGCCGAGGTCGCGGACCTCATGGCCGCCCACCCCGCCCCCGGCCTTCCGCTGGCCTGACCGCCCGGGGAGCCCCGCCGCCGGCCGCGCGGCCTGCCCCGGGGCTCCCCGGCCGAAACCGGTCGCCCGGCCGGGCCGGTATCCGGCCACCCGGCTGCGCCCGGCAGCCGCGCCGCGGCGGGGCCCCCGGCGCCACCGCCGCCGGAGGCCCCGCCCGGCCCCCGCCCGAACCGGCGGCTTCCGGCCGCCGAACGGCCGGAGCCGGCCCCCGCACCTGAGAGAATGGGCCCATGGCTTCTGACCGTCCCCGCGCGCTCTCCGGCATCCAGCCCACCTCCGGCTCGTTCCACCTCGGGAACTACCTCGGAGCGATCCGCCAGTACGTCGCCCTCCAGGAGACGCACGACGCGTTCTACATGGTGGTCGACCTGCACGCGATCACCATGCCGCAGGACCCGAAGGAACTCCGCGCGAACACCCGGCTCTCCGCCGCGCAGCTGCTCGCCGCCGGCCTGGACCCCGAGCGCTGCACCCTCTTCGTCCAGAGCCACGTCCCCGAGCACGCGCAGCTCGGCTGGGTCATGAACTGCATCACCGGCTTCGGAGAGGCCAGCCGGATGACGCAGTTCAAGGACAAGTCCGCCAAGGGCGGCGTCAACAACGCCAGCGTCGGCCTGTTCACGTACCCGATCCTCCAGGTCGCCGACATCCTGCTCTACCAGGCGAACGCCGTCCCGGTCGGCGAGGACCAGCGCCAGCACATCGAGCTGACCCGCGACCTCGCCGAGCGCTTCAACCAGCGCTTCGGGCAGACCTTCACCATCCCCTCCGCGCACATCGTCAAGGAGGTCGCCAAGATCTACGACCTCCAGGACCCCGCGATCAAGATGTCGAAGTCGGCGTCCTCGCCCAAGGGCCTGATCAACCTCCTCGACGAGCCCAAGGCCACCGAGAAGAAGATCAAGAGCGCGGTCACCGACACGGGCACCGAGATCCGGTTCGACGCGGAGAAGAAGCCCGGCGTCAGCAACCTGCTCACCATCTACTCCACCCTCACGGGGGAGTCGATCCCGGCCCTGGAGGCCCGCTACGAGGGCAAGGGCTACGGTGCCCTGAAGACCGACCTGGCCGCCGTGATGGTCGATTTCGTCACACCCTTCCGCAAGCGCACCCAGGAATTCCTGGACGACCCCGAGACGTTGGACGCGATCCTGGCCAAGGGCGCCGAGAAGGCCCGCGCCGTCGCCTCCGAGACCCTCGCCCAGGCCTACGACCGGCTCGGATTCCTCCCCGCCAAGCACTGACGCGGGCCGCCGGGCCCTCCGGCGGGACGGAAGGGCCTGGCCATCCGGGGGACCCTGGCCCCACACTGGGGCCGGGCGGCACAGCACGCAGCCGGCAGCAGCAGACGACCAAGGAGAGATACGTGGGGACCGTAACGCTCGGCGTTTCGATCGCGGTCCCGGAGCCGTACGGCAGCCAGCTCCAGCAGCTGCGCGCCGGCTTCGGGGACGCTGCCGCGCACGGCATCCCCACGCACATCACGCTGGTCCCGCCGACCGAGGCCGAGGCGGAGCGGCTGCCGGGGATCAGGGCCCACCTCGCGCAGGTCGCGGAGGCCTTCGCGGCGTTCCCGATGCGCCTGGAGGGCACCGGAACCTTCCGCCCGCTCTCCCCGGTCGTCTTCGTCCGGGTCGTGGAGGGCGGCGAGGGCTGCACCCGTCTCCAGGGGCTCGTCCGCGACCCGGACGGGCCGCTCGACCGGGAGCTCGCGTTCCCGTACCACCCGCACGTCACGGTCGCCCACGGCATCCCGGACGAGGCCATGGACCGGGCCTTCGCCGAGCTCGCCGACTACCGGGCCGCGTGGGACTGCACCGGCTTCGCGCTCTACGAGCAGGGCTCCGACGGCGTCTGGCGCAAACTGCGCGAGTACCCCTTCGGGCACGCCGCCGCCGGCGCCGTCCCGGCGCAGCCGGGCTCGCCCGTCGACGAGGCGGCCGGGACGGCGGCCGACGCGGCCCCCCGGCAGTCCTGACGCCGCCGCGCCTCCCGGCGCAGCGGGCGCAGGGCCCGGCGGGTGCGGAACAGCACGGCGCGCAGGACCAGGCGCGGGAACGGGTGAAGGCCCGGGCGAAAAGTCACAAACGACGACCGTAGTGCGCGAAAGCGGCAATCGCGGCTATTTCCGTCGGCTCCTTTACGGTGACCTCATGGAATGGCTGACGAAACTCCCCGTGGTCGGCCCGGCGGCCGCCCGGCTCATGCAGACCCGCGCCTGGCACTCGTACCAGCGCCTGGAGCGCGTCCACTGGAGCCGGCTCGCCGCCGCGATCACCTTCATCAGCTTCCTCGCCCTCTTCCCCCTGATCACCGTCGCCGCCGCCATCGGCGCGGCCACCCTCGGCGAGGACGAGCTGGACACGCTCCAGCAGCGCCTCGCCGAGCAGGTGCCCGGCATCTCCGACCAGCTGGACCTGCCCGGACTCGTCGCGAACGCCGCCACCATCGGCGTCGTCGCCGGCGCGCTGCTGCTGTTCACCGGCGTCGGCTGGGTCGGCTCCATGCGGGAGTGCCTGCGCGCGGTGTGGGAGAAGGACGACGACGAGGGGGAGAACCCGGTCGTCCGCAAGGGCAAGGACGCACTCGTCCTGCTCGGCCTCGGCGCGGCCGTCCTCGCCTCGGCCGCCGCCTCGGTCATCGGCTCCAGCGCCGTCGGACGCGCCGGCTCCTCGCTGGGCATCCCGCAGGACGGCGCGGGCGGACTGCTGCTGCGCGGCGGCGCGTTCTGCGTCGGCGTCCTCGCCGCGTTCCTGCTCCTGCTGTACCTGCTGACCCTCCTCCCCGGCGTCGAGCCGCCGCGCCGCGCGCTGGTCCAGGCGGCGCTGATCGGCGCGGTCGGCTTCGAGCTGCTGAAGCTGCTGATCGGCGGCTACATCCGGGGCGTGGCCGCCAAGAGCATGTACGGCGCCTTCGGCGTGCCCGTCGCCCTCCTGCTGTGGATCAACTTCACGGCGAGGCTCCTGCTGCTCTGCGCGGCGTGGACGGCTACGGCAAAAGCTCCTCCTCCGGACGGCGGCGACGGCCCGCCGGGAAGCGCCGGTTGAAGGCGTACGACCCGGCCGCCACCACGGCCAGCGCACCGGCGGCGACCGCGAGGGCGGCGCCGCGCCCACCGCCCTCCCCGGCGCCCGCCGCGGCCGGGGCCGCCTCACGGTCGTGGGTCTGGGCGGGGGAGCCGAAGGAGGAGGTGTCCGCGCTCTTCGGCGGGACCAGCTCGCCGACCGGCTTGACCTTGCCGGCCGCGGCGAAGCCCCAGTCGAGGAGGTCCGCGGTCTCCTGGTACACGGAGTTCAGCCCGCCCGACGGGTTCATCACCGTGACGATGAGCTGCCGGTCGCCGCGCTGCGCCGTGCCGGTGAAGGTCGAGCCGGCCATCGTGGTGTTGCCGTTCTTCACCCCCGCGATGCCCTTGTAGGGGGAGAGCCCGCTCGCGCCCGTCATCAGCCGGTTGGTGTTCTGGATCTCGAAGTACTCGCGCGTCCCGCCGTACTGGAGGCCGGGGAACTTCGCGCTGGCCGTGCCGCAGTACTCGCGGAAGTCCGCCTTCTGCAGCCCGGAGCGGGCGATGAGGGTGAGGTCGTACGCGCTCGACACCTGCCCCGCGGCGTCGTACCCGTCGGGCGAGACCACGTGCGTGTCGAGGGCCTGGAGCTCCTCGGCGTGCGCCTGCATGTCCCGGACGGTCTTCTCGATGCCGCCGTTCATCGCGGACAGCACGTGCACGGCGTCGTTCCCGGACCGCAGGAACACCCCCAGCCACAGGTCGTGCACCGAGTACTCCAGGTCCTCCTTCACCCCGACCAGGCTGGAGCCGGAGCCGACCTCCGACAGCTCCTCCGAGGTGACCCGGTGGACCTGGTCCTTGGGGAGCTTCGGCAGCAGGGTGTCGGCGAAGAGCATCTTCATGGTGGAGGCCGGCGGCAGCCGCCAGTGCGCGTTGTTCGCAGCGAGGACCTCGCCGGTGCGGGCGTCCGCGACGATCCACGACCGCCCGGTAAGCGTCGCCGGCAGGGCCGGCGCCCCCGCCAGCGGGCTCACCTGCACGCCCGGCTTGCCGAGCAGCGCGCCGCCCACGGTGGACATCGACTCCGGGGGCGCGGCGGGCGCCCGGTGCGGCTGCCCCTTGCCGTCGGCCGGCGGGGCGGGCGGCGAGGCGTGGGCGGGGACCGTCAGGAGCGAGGGGACGAGCAGCGCGGCGGACAGGACCGCGAGCGCGGTCTTCTTTGCAGACACGCAGGTGAACGTACATCCCGATCGGCTCCCCGCCCTCGGGGACCGGCCAAGTCGGGCGAACCAACGCCGGGACAGCCCACCCCGGCGCGTCCGTCCTGGGGACCGAACCGATACTGGGTGCATGAAACTCAGCCGCGCCGCCTCCTGGTTCCTGCTCGCGTTCGGAGTGTGGAGCTGGTTCATCTGGGTGTCTTTCGTCCGGAACCTGTGGCGGAACGGCAGCGGCCTGGCCTTCGACGCCGCCGGCGAGCCGACGGCGTACTTCTGGGTACACCTTCTCCTGGCGGTGTCGTCCTTTCTCCTGGGGACGGCCGTTGGGGTGATCGGGTTGCGCGGCGTACTCGCCCTGCGGCGCGAGGCGCGCGGGGAGCGGCCGGAATGAGCGCGGCCCTGGCCGTCGCGGCCGTCCTGCTGGTCCTGTCCGTGCTGGCACTGGTCCACCGGTGGCTGTGGGTCCGCCTGGTGCGCGACACGACGCGTCCGGGCGGGGCGGCCCGCCGGGTGGGCACCGTGCTCGCCTTCACCCTGCCGCTCCTCTCCCTGGCCGCCCTCACCGCGGGGCGCGCCGGTGCGCCCTTCCCCGTCCAACAGGCGGTGGCCTGGCCGGGTTACCTCTGGCTGGCCGTCCTGCTGTACCTGAGCATGGCCGTCCTCGTGACGGAGCCGGTGCGCGCGGTCCTGCTCCGGCGCGGCTCCGGCCGCGGCGCGGCCGCGCGGCCGGAGCCCCGGACCGAGGACCCGCAGCCGGACCTGCAGCCCCGGCCGGAGCCGCAGCCCGCGTCCGCCGGCGCGGCGGCCTCCGCCGCGGCGCCTTCGCGGCCGGCTCCGGCGGGCGGGCCGCCCCCGGAGCGCCCGCGAGACCCGGCGCAGCCCGCCGCCGGTACGGCCCCCGGGGCCGGAGCCGCTCCCGCCGCCGACCCGGACGCGGGGGCGGAGGCCGCCGGCCTGAGCCGGCGGGTGTTCGTCGCCCGCGCCCTCGCCGGCGCCGCGGCCGCCGCCGCGGCGGGGACCGTCGGGTACGGGACGTACGGGGTGCTGCGCGGGCCGAGCGTGAAGCGGGTGCGGGTGCCGCTGGCCAAGCTGCCCCGCGCGGCGCACGGCTTCCGGATAGCCGTCGTCAGCGACGTCCACATCGGCCCGGTCCTGGGCCGGGCGCACACCGCCCGCGTCGTCGAGGCCGTCAACGGCACCCAGCCCGACCTGATCGCGATCGTCGGCGACCTCGTCGACGGGGACGTGGCCGACCTCGGTCCCGCGGCCGAGCCGCTCGCCCGGCTCCGCGCCCGGCACGGCGCCTTCTTCGTCACCGGCAACCACGAGTACTTCTCCGGCGCGCAGCAGTGGATCGACCACGTCCGCGAACTGGGCGTGACCCCGCTGGAGAACGCGCGCCGCATGCTGCCGTACTTCGACCTGGCGGGCGTCAACGACGTCCAGGGGGAGCGGGAGGGCGCCGGCCCGGACTTCCGTGCCGCCCTCGGGGACCGCGACCGCGGGCGCGCAGCCGTCCTGATGGCCCACCAGCCGGTCGTGATCCACGAAGCGGTCCGGCACGGGGTCGACCTCCAGCTGTCGGGCCACACGCACGGCGGCCAGCTCTGGCCGGGCGAGTACCTGGCCGACCTCGCGAACCCGACCGTGGCCGGCCTGGAGCGCTACGGCGACACCCAGCTGTACGTGTCGCGGGGCGCGGGCGCCTGGGGCCCGCCGGTCCGGGTCGGCGCCCCGTCCGACATCACGGTCGTCGAACTGGCCTCGTACCAGGCCTGACCCCGCGCCCCCGCAGGGCCCCGCCGCCCGCCCGCTCCGGCCGCATCAGGGGGCGAGGCGGCGTTCGAGGCCGTCGAGGATGAGGTCCAGCCCGTAGTCGAACTCGGCGCCGTGGTCGTAGCCGGGCTGCATGACGTGCTCCCGGGCGAACTCCGCGAGATGCGGGTACGCCTGCGCGGGGAACTGCCCGAGGAAGTCCGCGACGGCCCCTTCCACCTCCCCGGGCTCGAACGGCAGGGCCGCCTCGGTCAGTGCGAAGCCGTAGACGTAGCTGTCCAGCAGCGAGAACGCGTGCGCGGCGAGCGCGAAGGGGAAGCCGCCCCGCCGCAGCGTGGCGATCACCGCGTCGTGGTGGCGCAGGGTGGCCGGGCCGGGGTGGGACCGCGAGTCCATGACCGCGGTCGCCCAGGGGTGGCGGCGCAGTACGGCGCGGGCCGAGTGGGCGCGGTGGTGCAGCGCGCTGCGCCAGTCCGCGTCGGCGGGCGGCAGGTCGATCTCGGCGAAGACGGCGTCGACGATGCCGTCGACGATCGCCTCCTTGTTCGGCACATGGTGGTACAGCGACATCGGCCTGACGCCGAGCTCCTGCGCCAGGGACCTGATCGTCAGGGCGGCGATGCCGCCCTCGTCCGCGACGCGGACCGCCGCGGCGAGCACCCGCTCCCGGGTGAGCGGAGCGTGCTTGGCCATCTCGCCTTCCGTGGGCAACTCGTGGGTTGACTGCTGCCCGAAGGGTACCGTACTAAGTAAGTCGTACTTAGTACGGGAGAGAGGCGGACGGCATGGAACCCACCGGACGGGCGGCAGCGGCCCCCACGCGGGCCGGAGTGATGAAGGCGGTCGTCCAGGAGGGCTACGGGCCCCCCGAGGTGCTGCGCCTGGCCGAGGTGCCCCGGCCGTCGCCCGGGAAGGGCGAGGTGCTGCTGCGGGTCCGCGCGGCCGGGGTCGACCGGGGCATCTGGCACCTCATGGCCGGCCTGCCCTACGTGGTGCGGCCGGTCCTCGGGCTGCGACGGCCGCGGAACCCGGCCGTCGGGCAGGACGTCGCGGGCACCGTCGAGGACGCGGGTCCCGGGGTGACGGCGTTCGCGCCCGGCGACGAGGTCTGGGGCGTTGCGTCCGGCTCCTTCGCCGAGTACGCGGTGGCCCGCGCCGACCGGATCTGCCGCAAGCCGGCCCGGCTGGGCTTCGAGGAGGCGGGCGTGCTGGCGGTGTCCGGGCTCACGGCGCTCCAGGGCCTGCGGGACGCGGGACGGGTCCGGCCGGGGCAGCACGTCCTGGTGGTCGGGGCCTCGGGGGGCGTCGGGACGTACGCCGTGCAGGTGGCCAAGGCGCTGGGCGCCGAGGTGACCGGCGTGTGCAGTACCGCCAAGGCCGACCTGGTCCGCGCGGTCGGCGCGGACCACGTGGTCGACTACACCCGCACCGACTTCGCGGCCGCCGGCCGCCGCTACGACGTGGTCCTGGACATCGGCGGGAGCAGTCGGCTGTCCCGGCTGAGGGCGGTGCTGGCACCGCGCGGGACGCTCGTCATCGCGGGCGGCGAGGACGCCGGCGACTGGCTCGGCCTGCGGCGGCAGTTCGCCGCGCTGGCGCTCGCGCCGTTCGTGCGGCAGCGGTTGGCGGTGTTCGTGGCCAAGACGCGCCGCGCCGACCTGGAGGCGCTGGCCGATCTCGTCGAGGCCGGCCGCCTCACACCCGTCGTGGGTGCCCGGTTCGCGCTGGCCGACGTACCGGAGGCGCTGCGCCTGCTGGCGGCCGGCGGGGTGCGGGGCAAGGCCGCCGTCGTGGTCGGCGAGGAGGGCCGGGCCTAGCGCCGCGTCCGGCGGGGCTTCGCGGGCTCCGGGGCGGCCGCCTCGGCCTCCGCCTCGGCGTCCGGCTGGGGGTCCGGGTCGGGGTCCGAGGCGCGCTTGCCCCGGGAGACGGCCGTCTGCGCCATGCCGGGCAGGAAGTCCGCGAACAGCTCGTGCACTTCCCGTACGAGCGGGCGCAGCACCCGGAACCGGGCCAGCACGATGCCGCGCGTCGTGAGCTGCGCGCCGCGCTCTGCGAGCCGCCGGGTCTTGACGCTGCCGGGCGAGCGGTCGAAGACCCAGTACAGGACGAGCCCCATCTGCGAGAGCCACATCAGCTCGGGCAGGACGTCGGCCAGTTCGTCCGGGACCTTGGTCTTCGCTCCGGCCAGCACCTCGCGGTGCATGTCGATCGCGGCCTTGCGGGCGGGCTCCGACTCGGGGGAGAAGGGGCTGAGCGGGCTCTCCGGGTCCGCCGCGTTCTTGAAGAACTGGGAGGCGAACTCGTGGTAGGGCTCGGCGACGTCGAGCCAGCTCGTCAGTACGCCCGCGAGCCGCTTCTGCAAGTCGGTCTCCCGGTCCAGGACGGGCCGGACCGCCGCCTGGTGGGCGGCGCCGATCCGGTCGTAGAAGCCCTGGACCAGGTGTTCCTTCGACTCGTAGTAGTAGTAGGCGTTGCCGACCGATACTCCCGCCTCCTTGGCGATGGCCCGCATGGTCGTCTTGTCGAACCCGCGCTCCTGGAAGAGGCGGAGTGCGGTTTCGAGGATGAGCGTGCGGGTCTGCTCGCTCTTGGGAGCCTTCTGATCAGTCACGGTGTACGAGCCTATCGGGGCGGCGGGCAGTGGTCTCCACAGGCGGCCTCCTGCGCATCCTCCGCCTCCTCCCCGGCCGTATCCGCCGCGGACGGCCCGCCGGGTCCGGTCCGCACGGCCTGCCGCCAGGCGGAGGCCGTGTACATGGCACCCCGGGCGAAGGGGCGGCCTGCCGGGGTGGCGAGCCACTCGGCCTTGGGCCGGTGCTCGGCCAGCGCCCACAGGCAGACGATGAAGGCGTCGGTGCCGGTCCACAGCTGTCCGGAGTCGCCGACGACGGTGATCTCGCGGAGCGTTGCCGCGTGGTCGAGCCCGGGGTAGAGCCGCCGGGCCTCGTCGGACCCGGCGGGGACGAGCCGCAGGGGGACGAGCAGGTGCTGTCCGAGGAGCCAGTGCCGGATGTGCACGCACAGCGGGCAGTCGGCGTCGTAAAGGACCGTCAGCTGCCTGACGGGCGGGGCGCCCTGCGTCTCGGGGGCCATCGGTCAGGCCCCGGCCGGCTCGGTCCAGCCCTGGGGCGCGGGGGGCGCTGTCCAGCCCTGGGGGGCGACGGGCGGGACCTGGCGGCGCTCCATGATGCCGCGGCGCCGCATCTTGTTCAGCACCCACACGTTGCCCAGGTGCATCACGCCGAGGACCAGCAGGACCACGCCGAGCTTGACCGAGAGGGCCTCGAAGAGGGTGCGGGCGGTGTCGATGGTGTCGGCCGAGCGCAGGTAGAGCGTCACGAAGCCGATGTTGACGAGGTAGAAGCCGACGACCAGCAGGTGGTTCACGGCGTCGGCGAGCTTCTCGTTGCCGTGCAGGACGTCCGCGATGAAGATCCGCCCGTTGCGGCTGAGGGTGCGGGCGACCCAGATGGTGAGGCCGATGCTGATGAGCAGGTAGATGACGTACGCGACGACGGTGAGGTCCATGCCTCGCCCCCCTTGAACGTGTTCAACTCGTTGGCAGGACTGACTGTAGGCCTCTTTTTGAACAGGTTCAAGCAAACGGCGCGAGAGGGTGCGGGTGCGCGCGGCGGGCTCCCGGAGTCCGCCGCGGCCCTCAGCGCCCGCGCCCGCCGAGCAACTCCAGCAGCAGGGCGGTGGCCTCCTGCGGGCGCTCCAGCGACGGAAGGTGCCCCGCCCACGGCAGCTCCACGTGGCGGGCGCCGGGGATGCGGCCCGGGAGGGAGGCCGCGATCTCGCGGAAGTCCGGCAGGTCGTGCGCGCCGCCGACCGCGAGGGTCCGGGCGGTGACCGCGCCGAGGTCGGCCTCGCGCGGGGGCAGCTCGTGGTCCTCCGCCGCCGACAGCGCGGTCTCGAAGCCGCGGCGCTGCATGGCGCGGACCAGGTCGCGGGTGCGGTCGTCGGCGGACGGGCCGAGCCAGGTGCGCACCATGAGCTCCACCGCCCCGTCGATGTCGCCCGCCTCCAGCAGCGCGTCCTCCAGGTCGCCGACCTCGCGCAGCTCAGGGCCGGGTACGTGGCCGTCGACGGCGGGGCACAGCAGCGCCAGGTCGGAGACCCGGTCCGGGTGCAGGGCGGCGACCTGCAGGGCGACCCGGCCGCCGTACGAGGAGCCGACCAGGGCGGCGCGTCCGATGCCGAGGGCGTCGAGCAGGGCGAGGACGTCGTCCTCGTCGCGGTAGGGGGCGGTCGCGGGCGGCGAGTCGCCGCAGGTGCGGAAGTCCATCCGGACGACCCGGAACCCGGCGGCGGCGAGGGGCTCCCACTGCGGCTGCCACATCCGGCGGTCGCAGACGGAGGAGTGCAGCAGCACCAGCGGGGGGCCGTCGGCCGGACCTGCGGTGTCATGGGCGGGAAGAGTATTGATCACGGCCTCATCCTGGCGGACCGCGGCCGCCCCGCGCCCCCGGTTTCCGCGCCCCCGGCACCGGCCCGCCCGCGGGTCCGCCCGCCGGGCCGTCAGATGCTGAGCGAACGGGCCTGGTTCACCATGCTCATCACCCAGTGGAAGGTGTTCTGGTCCGTCGCCGGGATCATCGTGGAGTGGTGGCGGCCGCCGCTGGTGACGGTGACCTGGATGAACCCGGTGGTGACCTTCTCCTTCATCAGCAGGAACAGCAGCCCCAGCAGGCAGAAGAGGAAGAACACGATGGCCAGGACGATGGCGTGCGTCGGCATCTTCGTCTCGGTGCGGGAGAAGTCCGTCGCGTTCCACATCGCGCCCCGCAGCGGCATCGTGCCCGAGGGGGTGATGATCTGGTCGCCCGCGATCGTGATGTCCCCGATCGTCAGGCCCGCACCGCCCGCGCCCGCCCCCGCGACGGGCGCGGGCGGGTAGCCCGGGACGGGGCCCGGCGGCATCGCCGGGGGCTGGGCGGGCGAGGGGATGCCCGCCCCGCCGACGGTCGGCTGGTAGGCCGGCGGCGCCGGGTACGGCTGCGGGTACCCGTAACTCGGGCTGCCGGGGCTTCCGTTGCCGCTCGGGTAGGGATTCGGCTGCTGGTCACTCATGCGGCCGATCCTCGCACAGAAGCGGCCGCCCGCCCCCGGGCCCGGCGCAATCGCCCCTCCTCCGGGAACACGCCGCGGGGGCGCCGCTCCGGTCGTCGACCGGGGCGGCGCCCCCGCGGGTGGTGCGTACGGCCCGAGGGCTCAGAAGCGGCGCGTGATCAGGGCGCGCTTGACCTCCTGGATCGCCTTCGTGACCTCGATGCCGCGCGGGCAGGCGTCCGTGCAGTTGAACGTGGTGCGGCAGCGCCACACGCCGTCCTTGTCGTTCAGGATCTCCAGCCGCTGCTCGCCGGCCTCGTCACGCGAGTCGAAGATGAAGCGGTGCGCGTTGACGATCGCCGCCGGGCCGAAGTACTGGCCGTCGTTCCAGAACACCGGGCAGGAGGACGTGCACGCGGCGCACAGGATGCACTTGGTGGTGTCGTCGAAGCGCTCGCGGTCCTCGGCGGACTGCAGGCGCTCACGGGTCGGCTCGTTGCCCGTGGTGACCAGGAACGGCATGACGTCCCGGTACGCCTGGAAGAAGGGCTCCATGTCGACCACGAGGTCCTTCATCACGGTCAGGCCCTTGATGGCCTCGACGGTGATGGGCTTCTCCGGGTTGATGTCCTTGATCAGCGTCTTGCAGGCGAGCCTGTTCTTGCCGTTGATCCGCATCGCGTCGGAGCCGCAGATGCCGTGCGCGCAGGAGCGGCGGAAGGTGAGCGTGCCGTCCAGGTTCCACTTGATCTTGTGGAGGCCGTCGAGCACGCGCTCCTTCGGGTCGATCTCGATCTGGAAGTCCTGCCACTCCGCCTGGTCGGAGACCTCGGGGTTGAATCGGCGGATCCGGAACGTGACCGTGATGTACGGGGAGTCGGCGGCCGGCGCCGCGTCGTCCTTCTTCACGAGGGTCGGGGTGGCCATCAGTACTTACGCTCCATCGGCTGGTAGCGGGTGGTGACGACGGGCTTGTAGTCGAGCCGGACGGAGTCCTTGCCGTCGGCCGCCACCTCGCGGTACGCCATGGTGTGGCGCATGAAGTTGACGTCGTCGCGGTTCGGGTAGTCCTCGCGGTAGTGGCCGCCGCGGGACTCCTTGCGGGCCAGGGCCGAGACGGCCATGACCTCGGCCAGGTCGAGCAGGTTGCCCAGCTCGATGGCCTCCAGCAGGTCCGTGTTGAACCGCTTGCCCTTGTCCTGGATCGAGACGTTCTTGTAGCGCTCGCGCAGCTCCGCGATCTTCTCGACCGCCGTCTTGATGGTCTGCTCCGTGCGGAACACCGACACGTTGGCGTCCATCGTCTCCTGGAGCTCGTTGCGCAGGTCCGCGACCCGCTCCGTGCCCGTGGAGTTCCGCAGCCGCTCGACGAGGTCGACCACCAGCTCGGCCGGGTTCTCCGGCAGCTCGACGTAGTCGTTCTCGGTGGCGTACCTCGCCGCGGCGATGCCGGACCGCTTGCCGAAGACGTTGATGTCCAGCAGCGAGTTGGTGCCCAGGCGGTTCGCGCCGTGCACCGACACGCACGCGACCTCGCCGGCCGCGTACAGGCCGGGGACGACGGTGGTGTTGTCCGCCAGGACCTCGCCCTCGACGTTGGTCGGGATGCCGCCCATGGCGTAGTGCGCGGTCGGCTGGATCGGGATCGGGTCCGTGTAGGGCTCGATGCCGAGGTACGTGCGCGCGAACTCGGTGATGTCGGGCAGCTTGGCGTCCAGCTGCTCCGGCGGGAGGTGCGTCAGGTCCAGGTACACGTGGTCGCCCTCGGGACCGCAGCCGCGGCCCTCGCGGATCTCCGTGTAGATGGAGCGGGAGACGACGTCACGGGACGCGAGGTCCTTCATGACCGGCGCGTACTTCTCCATGAAGCGCTCGCCGTCCTTGTTGCGGAGGATGCCGCCCTCGCCGCGGGCGCCCTCCGTCAGCAGGATGCCCATGCGCCAGATGCCCGTCGGGTGGAACTGGAAGAACTCCATGTCCTCCAGCGGCAGGCCGCGCCGGTAGCAGGCCGCCTGGCCGTCACCGGTGAGGGTGTGCGCGTTGGAGGTCACCTTGAAGAACTTGCCGTTGCCGCCGGAGGCGTAGATGACGGCCTTCGCCTGGAAGATGTGGATCTCGCCGGTGGCCAGCTCGTACGCGACGACGCCGGCGGACTTCTTGACGCCGTCGACCTCGGTGATCAGCTGGTCCAGGACGTAGAACTCGTTGAAGAACTCCACGCCCTCCTTGACGCAGTTCTGGTACAGCGTCTGGAGGATCATGTGGCCGGTGCGGTCCGCGGCGTAGCAGGACCGGCGGACCGGCGCCTCGCCGTGGTTGCGGGAGTGGCCGCCGAAGCGGCGCTGGTCGATGGTGCCGTCCGGGGTGCGGTTGAACGGCAGGCCCATCTTCTCCAGGTCGAGGACGGCGTCGATGGCCTCCTTCGCCAGGATCTCGGCGGCGTCCTGGTCGACCAGGTAGTCACCGCCCTTGACGGTGTCGAAGGTGTGCCACTCCCAGTTGTCCTCCTCCACGTTCGCCAGCGCGGCGGCCATGCCGCCCTGCGCGGCGCCCGTGTGGGAGCGGGTGGGGTAGAGCTTCGTCAGGACCGCGGTGCGGCTGCGCTTCGTCGCCTCGATGGCGGCGCGCATGCCCGCGCCGCCGGCGCCGACGATGACGGTGTCGTACTTGTGGATCTTCATGGGATGTTGTCGCCTCAGCCCCGTTGCCTAGCGGATGTTCGGGTCGAAGGTGAAGATCACCAGCGTGCCCAGGAGGATGGTGAACACCGTGGCGGTGTACAGCAGGCCCTTCAGCCACAGGCGCGTGTTCGCGCGCTCCGCGTAGTCGTTGATCACGGTACGCAGGCCGTTGGCGCCGTGCAGCATGGCCAGCCACAGCATCAGCAGGTCCCAGACCTGCCAGAACGGGGACGCCCAGCGGCCCGCCACGAAGGCGAAGCCGATCTTGGACACGCCGCCGTCCAGCACCAGCTGGATCAGGAGGTGGCCGATGACCAGGACGACGAGGACGATGCCCGAGAGGCGCATGAAGAGCCACGCGGCCATCTCGAAGTTGCCGCGCGTCGAGCGCGGCGTCTTCCCGGTGCGCTTGCGCGGGGCCTCGATGTACGGAGCCGGGTTGTCGACGTCGTAGAGGCTCACGCCCTCCACGTCGCCGATGGCCTTGGCGGAAGAAGTGTCAGAGGACATGCGCGTCACTTCCCGAACAGTTCAGCGGCTGCGTGGCCGAGCACGGGGTACAGGGCCCCGACCATCAGCACGAACCAGATGCCCATGACCCACCAGAGCATCGCCTTCTGGTGGCGGGGCCCCTTGGACCAGAAGTCCACGGCGATGACACGGAGACCGTTGAGCGCGTGGAAGAGGATGGCGGCGACGAGGCCGTACTCCAGCAGCGCGACGATCGGGGTCTTGTAAGTCGCCACGACGTCGTCGTACGCCTCGGGGGAGACGCGGACGAGAGCGGTGTCGAGGACGTGTACGAACAGGAAGAAGAAGATGAGGACGCCGGTGACTCGGTGAGCCACCCAGGACCACATTCCTTCCCGGCCGCGGTACAGCGTTCCAGCCGGCACGGAAAACCCTCCGGAAGCGGGGCGGGGGCCAGCCGGCTTCGTTGTCGGTCGGGCCCGGCCGGGTACGGTCCACCGGCCCCGGACATCGTAGCGACGCTTTGTCGGTTCCTTCGCGCGGGGTCCGCCGGTGTGATCAAACAGGCACGGACGGCCTATCCCGCACGGGCGAATCGCCCCGTTTAGGCGCTGATACCCCTTCGCGGGAAGCGAGCCGGTCCGTCAGGTCGGCGAGCCGGGCCAGCGCGAGCCGGCGCAGCTCCTCCGCGGAGATCGCCCGCTCCTCCTCCACCTCCAGGCCCATCCGGCGGCGGATCGCCGCCATCAGCTGCCCGGCCCGCTCCTCCGGCGGATGCCCGTCGAGGCAGATCACGAAGGAATGCCCGAACGTGCGCTCGTACTCCGCCCGGGCGGCGTCCAGCGCGAGCCGGGCCGCGTACGGCGCGCCGTCGGCCAGCTCCGCCGGCGGCTCGACGGCCAGCGCCCCGACGAGATCGGAGTCGGACAGGTCGTACGACGCCTCGTCGGCCGCGGCGCGCAGAGCGCCCGCGTCCGGGTACGGTCGGTGCGCGGCCACCTGCTGCGCCCACCGCGGGCTGCCGCAGCACTGCAGCAGCACGGCTTCGGCGAGCTCGGCGGGCAGGGCGTTGAACCGCGCCAGGCCGCGGTCGCCGGAGAGGGCGGAGCTGCCGCGGGCCTGCGCCGGAAGGTGGCTCGACAGCGGGGGCTCCTCGGGGCGCGGTGCGGGTGTGCCGCAACGCTAGCGACGCCGGACGCGGTCCGCTGTACCGATTCGGGGTTTTCACCCGGAAGTAAGCCGAAAGGATGAGCGGGATGTCCGGCTGCGCGCACACCAGGGGTGCCGGGAGGCGGGGAGAGGGTCGCGGAAGCGCGCCGGAGGGGGTGGAAGACGACCGAGGCCGCCACCCCCCACAGGAGAGGCCCCGGTCGCCGTCCGTACGGGCTCGTGCGACAAGCCCGTACCCTCCTCAGCGCCGCGCGTGCGTTTTGTGTCACACCCCGCTTCGCGCACGCTTGATTGCAGGCCGTACAACTCGTGGACGAAGGTACTTGAAAGCCGTAACGTGCTGATTTGCGCCACACGTACAGGACAGTGAACGGGTTGGGGACTTTGCTGGGGGACGACGCGGAGCTGACCGCCGCCGTGCTCGCGGCACAGGACGGCGACGAGAACGCGTTCCGTGCTGTGTACCGCGCCGTGCACCCGCGGCTGCTGGGGTACGTCCGCACCCTCGTCGGGGACTCCGACGCGGAGGACGTGGCCTCCGAGGCGTGGCTGCAGATCGCCCGCGACCTCGGGACCTTCACCGGCGACGCCGACCGCTTCCGCGGCTGGGCGGCCCGGGTGGCCCGCAACCGGGCGCTGGACCACATCCGCATGCGCGGACGCCGCCCCGCCGTCGGCGGGGACGAGACGGAGCTGACGGGCCGGGCCGCCGACAGCGACACCGCGGCCCTGGCGATGGAGGCGCTGTCCACCGGCCGCACCATGGAGCTGATCGCGCGGCTTCCGCAGGACCAGGCCGAGGCCGTCGTGCTGCGTGTCGTGGTCGGCCTGGACGCCAAGAGCGCCGCCGAGACCCTCGGGAAGCGCCCGGGGGCCGTGCGGACCGCCGCCCACCGCGGGCTGAAGAAGCTGGCGGAGCTGCTCGGGGCCGAGGGCTCTCCCGCGCCGGAGGCGGAGGCCGGCTCCAGGGCGGCCGCGGCCGTCGGCCATAATGCCGGTGGCCAGGGCCGGGACACCGCGGGCGAGCGGGACCTCGACGCGGTTCCCGCACAGCGAGGCGGCCGGGGCGGCGGCCTCGTGGAACAAACCGGTGTGACGCATTCACGTTGGCGGACGCAGAAGGACATGTGATGGCCGACGAGCGCAACAGGTGGCTGGACCGGGCTGCCTCGGAACGAGTGCTGCGCGGCGCACCTGCCTCCGACGGCGCGGATCCGCGCGACCCGGAGGCCGAGGCGCGCCTGCGGGCCGCCCTCGACATGCTGGTGCCGCCGCCGGCGCCCCCGGATGCGGAACTCCCCGGCGAGGCCGCCGCGGTGGCAGCCTTCCGCGCCGCGCGCGCCGCGGCGGGAGCCGCCGGCGAGGCGGAGCACTCCGGTGCGGCCGGTGCGGCCGTCCCCCTGGTGGAACTCGGCAGGGCGCCCTCCGCGGGTATCCCGGCGCAGGCGCATGGCTCCGCCGGCGGCCGGCGCGGCAGCCGCCCGGCGCGCTTCGCGCTGGCCGCGGCGCTGGCCGGGGTCGCCGTCGGCGGGCTGGCCGCGGCCGCGGGCGCCGGGCTGCTCGACCGGATCACCCACGACACCGCGGGCCCCGCCCCGGCGGTGTCGCTCAGCGCCGACGAGGACCCCGCGCAGCCGGGCCAGACCGTACGCCCCTCCTCCCCGCCGCAGCTCGTGCCCTCGCCGTTCCGCGGCGACGGCGCCGTACCGCCCTCGGGCACCCCGGCCACCCCCGGCGGGGAGACGGGCGCGGGCCAGGGCCGCGGCGGCGGCGGCGAGCCGGGCCTCGGCGCGGGCGGCACCGGCACGGCCCCGGACACGGCGACCGACGGCGGCAGCACCCGCGGCACCGGCAAGGAGACCCTGGGCGGCGCCACGCTGCTCGAACGGGAGCGGGAGACGCGCCGCAAGGCGGTCGACCTCTGCGAGGCGTACCGCTCGGGCCAGATGAACCCCGACCGCCGCGACCGGCTCTCCCGGCTGGCCCAGGGCATCGCGAAGATCCCGCACTACTGCGAGATGCTGCTTGACGGCCCCCGCGAGTCCGGC
Source organism: Streptomyces globosus (assembly GCF_003325375.1). Lineage (GTDB taxonomy): Bacteria > Actinomycetota > Actinomycetes > Streptomycetales > Streptomycetaceae > Streptomyces > Streptomyces globosus_A. The sequence goes on from NZ_CP030862.1 coordinate 745,035, forward strand.
GGCTCCACGGCCCCCCGCGACCGCGCCGAACCGGGTGCTGTCCTGAAAACGCCCCGGCTGGGCCAGGCGCCCGCGGACCGGCCGGCCCTCCCGGGCCCGACGGCGTCCGCCCGCGTCCCCGTCTTCCGCTGACCCCCCGCCCCCCGCGCGTCCGCGGCGGGGCGCGTTCGGAGGGAAACACGAGGTGGGCGCGGAGCCGCTGTAACACTTTTCGAACCCGCGGCGCAGTACAGAACGAGCCGACTGGTCATCGGCCGCGCAAGAGCCGGGGTTCCCCCCGTACCCCTGGGCTCTGCGCACACGGCGCGGGCGGGGTTCGTTCCCCCGGCCCTGCCCGCGCCCCCCTTCCCTCCCCCTCCCCGCGGTACGGCGCCCTGCGCGCACCGAAAGCGCCCCGCCACCTCGCCCCGCCCCCTGCGGGCCGCCCGCGGGCAGCAGAAAGCCCGGGCGCCGGCAGGGCCGGGCACCCGGGCTCGTGTCGGCGGGGCCCCTGGGCGGGGGCTCCGGCGCCGGCCTGCGGGTCACCAGTAGACGACGACCTTGTCGCCGACCTTCACCTGGTCGAACAGCGCGGCGATCTTGCCCTTGTCGCGGACGTTCACACAGCCGTGCGAGGCGCCGTTGTAGCCGCGCGCCGCGAAGTCCGCCGAGTAGTGCACCGCCTGGCCGCCGCTGAAGAACATCGCGTACGGCATCGGCGTGTGGTAGATCGTCGACGTCCAGTCCTTGGCCTTCCAGCCCACGCTGAACTCGCCCTCGCGGGTCGGCGTGTTCTCGGAGCCGAAGCGGACGTCCATCGTCGAGATGATCTTTCCGTCGATCATCCAGGCGAGGGTGCGGCTCTCCTTGCTGATGCACATGACCCGGCCCTGCATGCAGCGCGGGTCCGGCGCGTCCGCCTCGTTGACCGCGGGCGGGCGCAGCTCGTCGGCGGTGGGCTTCTTGCTCATGGCCTGGATCTTCTTCCAGGTGGCCGCGTCGACCGCACCCGTGGCGGGCAGGCCGTTCTTGGCCTGGAAGGACTTGACGGCGGAGGTCGTCTTGGAGCCGTAGAAGCCGGTGGGCTTCACCGACATGAGCTTCAGCTGCTTCAGGCGGGCCTGGAGCTCGCGGACCTGCTCGCTGTCGTCGCCGTTCGCCATGATCGCCTTGACCGTCGGGGACGGCGAGGCCGAGGCGGACGGGGACGCCGACTGCGACGCGGACGGCGAGGGCGAGGCCGCCTTGCCGTCGTCGGACGGCGACGCGGAGGGCGACGGTTCCGCCGCGGACGCCGAGGGCACCGCCGACGCGGCGCCGGCCGGCGCCGACTCCGACGGTCCGCACGCCGTCGCGGCGAGCGCGACGGCGACGGCCGCTCCGAGCGCGCGGACTATGGCTTTCTGGCGGTGCATGGCTGTCCCCCCGGGATTTCTGCTTCGTGTACCTAGGTGATGCCTGGCGGGCGTGGAGAGTTGCACACGCGGACGGGATGTTGCGCCATTGTGACCAGCGGCCGTCAGGGGACGGCCCGCAGCCGTCGCGGGGAAGGTTGTATCAGCCCCGGGGCCCTTTGCTCTACGGAGGGTTTGGTCACATGGCGAGCACCGAGAGCGGAAACCCCATCGAACCGGTCTACGGGCCGCGGGACCTGACGGGATGGGACCCGGAGGTCAAACTGGGCGAACCGGGAGCGTATCCGTACACAAGAGGGATTTACCCGACGATGTACACCGGCAAGCCGTGGACGATGCGGCAGTACGCCGGCTTCGGAACGGCCGCCGAGTCCAACGCCCGCTACCGCCGGCTCATCGACGCGGGCGGCACCGGCCTGTCCGTCGCGTTCGACCTGCCCACCCAGATGGGCCACGACTCCGACGCCCCGCTCGCCCACGGCGAGGTCGGCAAGGTCGGCGTGGCGGTCGACTCCCTCGACGACATGCGGGCCCTCTTCGCCGGGATCCCCCTCGACCGCGTCTCCACGTCGATGACCATCAACGCGCCCGCAGCCCTGCTGCTGCTCCTGTACCAGCTCGTCGCCGAGGAGCAGGGCATCGCCGGCGACCGGCTCACCGGCACCGTCCAGAACGACATCCTCAAGGAGTACATCGCCCGCGGCACCTACATCTTCCCGCCCGGGCCCTCGCTGCGGCTGACCGCGGACACCTTCCGGTACTGCCGCGCCGAGATCCCCCGCTGGAACACCATCTCCATCTCCGGCTACCACATGGCCGAGGCCGGGGCCTCGCCCGCGCAGGAGGTCGCCTTCACCCTCGCCGACGGCATCGCCTACGTGCGGACCGCGCTGGCCGCCGGGATGCACGTCGACGAGTTCGCCCCCCGGCTGTCGTTCTTCTTCGTCGCCCGCACCACCCTGCTGGAGGAGGTCGCCAAGTTCCGGGCCGCCCGGCGCATCTGGGCGCGCGTCATGCGCGAGGAGTTCGGGGCCCGCGACCCGAAGTCGCAGATGCTGCGGTTCCACACCCAGACGGCGGGCGTCCAGCTGACGGCGCAGCAGCCCGAGCTGAACCTCGTGCGGGTGGCCGTCCAGGCCCTGGCGGCCGTCCTCGGCGGGACGCAGTCGCTGCACACCAACTCCTTCGACGAGGCGATCGCCCTGCCCACGGAGAAGGCGGCCCGGCTGGCGCTGCGCACGCAGCAGGTCCTCGCGCACGAGACCGACGTCCCGCACACCGCCGACCCGTTCGCCGGGTCCTACGCGGTGGAGCGGATGACGGACGGGGTCGAGGAGGCGGCCCTCGCGCTGATGCGGCGCGTGGAGGACCTCGGCGGGGCGGTCGCCGCGATCGAGGCCGGCTTCCAGAAGGCGGAGATCGAGCGGAACGCCTACCGCATCGCCCGCGAGACCGACGCCGGCGGGCGGGTCGTCGTCGGCGTCAACCGCTTCGCCCTCGACGAGGAGGAGCCGTACGAGCCGCTGCGCGTCGACCCCGCCATCGAGGAGCGGCAGCGGGAGGCCCTCGCCCGGCTGCGGGCGGAGCGCGACGGCGCGGCCGTGGCGGCGGCGCTCGGCGCGCTGCGCCGGGCGGCCGAGGGCGCGGACAACGTCCTGTACCCGATGAAGGAGGCGCTCCGCGCCCGCGCGACGGTGGGGGAGGTGTGCACGACCCTGCGCGGGGTCTGGGGGGCGTACGAGCCTGTCGGTTCCACATGGTGAAACACCTGGCGCGACAGCAGCAACCCTGTGGAACACTCCTGCCCATGCTGGGCGTCACCGATCTGCCGACCTACCTGGCCGGCCTCCTCCTGATCATCCTGCTGCCGGGGCCGAACTCCCTCTACGTGCTCTCCGTCGCCGCACGGCGCGGCGTGCGCACCGGGTACAAGGCCGCCGCCGGCGTCTTCACCGGCGATGCCGTCCTCATGACACTGGCGGCCGCGGGCGCCGGGGCGCTGCTCCAGACCAGCCCCCTGCTCTTCGGCGTCGTCAAACTGCTCGGCGCCGGCTACCTGACCTGGCTCGCCGTCGGGATGCTCCGCGGGGCCTGGACGCTGTGGCGGTCGCGGGCCGGGCGGGACGAGCCCGGCGCGGCGGAGCCGCAGCCGGCCGGGGAGGCCGCCGCCGAGCGGGAGCGGCCGTACCGGCGGGCCGTCGTGATCAGCCTGCTCAACCCGAAGGCGATCCTCTTCCTGGTCTCCTTCTTCGTGCAGTTCGTCGATCCCGGCTACGCCTACCCGGCGCTGTCCTTCCTGCTGCTGGGCGCCCTGCTCCAGCTGGGCAGCTTCCTCTACCTGACGCTGCTGATATTCGGCGGCACCCGCCTGTCGGCCGCCTTCCGCCGCCGCCGGCGGCTGAGCGCCGGGGCGACCTCCGCCGCGGGCGTCCTCTTCCTCGGCTTCGCGGCCAAGCTCGCCACGGGGTGACATCAGGGGGCGCGCACGCTGCTCGGCGCGCCGTGCGATGGGCCGAGGCGCCGTCAGCTCCCCGTCCACGCCCGTCCACACGCCCCCGTACGCAACGGCGGTCCGGGCGGCCACGGGGCCGGATGAGCGCGCGAGTTTACCCCTGGGTGCAACCGGTCATGCGTCCAGAGGCTTGGTTTTTTTCCCCTGACGGCATGAACTTTTGCTGATCTCCATCCAGTTGGACCATTCGTGCGCCTACCCTTCAACGGGTGAACCAGTTGATGTCCCGCGAGTCCCAGACCGTCCTGCCCGGTGTGCCCTCCCAGCCCGAGCTGCCGGGGAAGCTGCCGGACCACCTGCGTGCCGAACTGATCGCCTTCCGCCGGGACTTGCACATGCACCCCGAGCTAGGACACCAGGAGTTCCGCACCACGGCGGCCATCAAGGCCCGACTGGAGGAAGCCGGCCTGCGCCCACGCGTGCTGAAGTCCGGCACCGGGCTGGTGTGCGACGTGGGCACCTGGGACGGCGGCCGGCCGATGCTGGCCCTGCGTGCGGACATCGACGCCCTTCCCATCCCCGACGCCAAGACCCACGTCCCCTACCGCTCGACGGTCCCCGACCGGGCCCACGCCTGCGGCCACGACGTCCACACGGCAGTCGTCCTCGGCGCCGGGCTGGTGCTCGCCGAGCTCGACCGGCAGGGCCTGCTGCCCCGCCCGGTGCGGCTGCTGTTCCAGCCGGCGGAGGAGGTGCTGCCGGGCGGGGCGACCGACGCCATCGCCGCCGGCGTCCTCGACGGCGTCGGCAAGATCATCGCGGTGCACTGCGACCCCCGCGTCGACGCCGGGAAGATCGGCCTGCGGACCGGCGCGATCACCTCGGCCTGCGACCGGCTGGAGGTCACCCTGGAGGGGCCCGGCGGCCACACCGCCCGGCCGCACCTGACCACCGACCTGGTGACGGCCGCGGCGCGGGTCGCGGTGGACCTGCCGGCCGTGGTGGGCCGCCGCATGGACGCCCGCTCCGGCATGTCGATCACCTGGGGGAGGATCGAGACCGGCCACGCCTGCAACGTCATCCCCATGCGCGCGGAGCTGTCCGGGACCATCCGCTGCCTCGACATCAACGCCTGGCACGAGGCCCCCGACCAGATCCACGCCGCGATCGACGAGATCGCCTCGCTGCACCGCGCGAAGTCGGAGATCACGTACGTGCGCGGCGTCCCGCCGGTCGTGAACGACCCGGCCGTCACCGAGCTGCTGCGCGAGTCCATGACCGCCCGCTGCGGGGCGGCGTCCGTGGAGGGCACCGAGCAGAGCCTCGGCGGAGAGGACTTCTCCTGGTACCTGGAGCACGTCCCGGGCGCGATGGCCCGCCTCGGCGTCCACCCTCCGGGCGGCTCCGTCAAGAAGGACCTGCACCGGGGCGACTTCGACGTCGACGAGGACGCGATCGCCGTCGGAGTGGAGTTCTTCACGGCCGCGGCCCTGCTCGACGGCCGCCGTGGAAGCCCGGTCGGGTAAAAATCTTCACCTCATCTGAGCGGCGCCCGGCACAGCTGTCCAGCCCTTGATACACAAGGGCTGGACGCCTCGGCAGTCACCAACCGGTCACTGTCCGGTTCGCGACGATCCGATAACGACTCCTGAACGGGCTCTTAACTGACATCTACGCGCGTTACGATCGCCGCGAAACCAGCGCCGGTCATGGCGCTTTCGGTCAGGTTTTGAAGGAGCCTCCCCTTGCGCCGGATCACCAGGATCGCCACCGTGGGCATCGCGTCCGCGGCGCTGGCCCTCTCGGCCACCGCCTGTGGCGGAAAGAACTCGTCCGACTCCGCCTCCTCCACGGAGACGGGGCAGAAGTCCGCAGCCATCGCCTACGACATCGGCGGCCGCGGCGACCAGTCCTTCAACGACGCCGCGTACGCGGGTCTGGAGAAGGCCGAGAAGGAACTGCAGGTCAAGGGCGCGGAAGCCGAGCCCACCGAGGGTGAGAGCGAGGCCGACAAGGTCCAGCGCCTCACCGAGCTCGCGCGCAAGGGCCACAACCCGGTCATCGGTGTCGGCTTCGCGTACGGCGCCGCGATCGAGAAGGTCGCCCCGAAGTTCCCGAAGACCACCTTCGGCCTCATCGACGACGCGTCGAAGACCGGCCCGAACATCGCCAACCTGGTCTTCAACGAGGAGCAGGGCTCCTACCTGGCCGGCGTCGCCGCCGCCAAGGCCTCGAAGACCGGCACCGTCGGCTTCATCGGCGGCGTCGAGGTTCCGCTGATCAAGAAGTTCGAGGCGGGCTTCACCCAGGGCGTCAAGGACACCAACCCCAACGCCAAGGTGCTGTCGACCTACCTGAGCCAGCCGCCGGACTTCTCCGGCTTCGCCAAGCCCGACCTGGGCAAGGCCGCTGCCAAGGGCCAGCTGGACAACGGCGCCGACGTGATCTACGCCGCCGCGGGCCTCGCGGGCTCGGGTGCGATCGAGGCCGCCGCCACCGCCGGCAAGTGGGCCATCGGCGTCGACTCCGACCAGTACAACCAGGCCGGCCTGGCCAAGTACAAGGACAAGATCCTGACCTCGGTCACCAAGGACGTGTCCGGCTCCGTGTACAACCTGATCAAGTCCGTCCAGGACGGTTCGCCGCAGTCCGGCGAGATCCGCTACGGCCTCGACAAGAACGGTGTCGGCCTGGCCGACTCCAACCCGGAGTACAAGAACATGGCCGAGCTGCAGGCCGCGGTGGAGAAGGCCAAGGCCGACATCATCGCCAAGAAGATCAACGTCAAGACCGCGCCGTAAGGCCTACCCTGACGTGAGGTAGAACGGTCTCCGGGGTTCGGGAAGCGGTCTCACCGCTCCCGGGCCCCGGGCCGCGTTCCGTGTTCCTTGTGGCCGCATGGTCGCAAGTTTTCACTTCCGACAGTGCTACGCGCGTAGAGGCATCGTGGACGCGATACCTTCTCCCCCCGCCCTGTCCCCCCGCCACACCGGCTTCCAGCTCCTTCCGCGCCAAGGAGAGTGCGTCATCAACGCGTCCAGCCCCCCTGCCGTAGAACTGCACGGCATCACGAAGCGTTTCCCCGGCGTCGTCGCCAACAAGGACATCGCCATCACCGTCCGCAAGGGCACGGTCCACGCCCTCATCGGTGAGAACGGTGCCGGCAAGTCGACCCTGATGAAGATCCTCTACGGCATGCAGAAGCCGGACGAGGGCACCATCGCCGTCGACGGGGAGCAGGTCTCCTTCAACAACCCGGGCGACGCCATCGCCCGCGGCATCGGCATGGTCCACCAGCACTTCATGCTCGCCGACAACCTCACCGTCCTGGAGAACGTGGTCCTCGGCGGCGAGAAGCTGTACGGCATCGGCGCCAAGGCCCGCAAGAAGATCCAGGAGATCTCGGACGCGTACGGCCTCGGCGTGCGCCCCGACGCGCTCGTCGAGGACCTCGGCGTCGCCGACCGCCAGCGCGTGGAGATCCTCAAGGTCCTCTACCGCGGCGCCCGCACCCTCATCCTCGACGAGCCCACCGCGGTGCTCGTGCCGCAGGAGGTCGACGCGCTCTTCGACAACCTGCGCGAGCTCAAGGCCGAGGGCCTGACCGTCATCTTCATCTCGCACAAGCTGGGCGAGGTGCTGAAGGTCGCCGACGACATCACCGTCATCCGCCGGGGCACCACCGTCGGCACCGCCGACCCCAAGACCGCCACGACCAAGCAGCTCGCCGAGCTGATGGTCGGCAGCGAGCTGCCCTCGCCGGAGACCCGCGAGTCGACGGTCACCGACGTCCCGATGCTGAAGGTCTCCGACCTGCGGCTGGCCGCCACCGACCCCGACGGCGTCGTACGCGAGGTCCTCGCCGGGATCGACTTCACCATCCACAAGGGCGAGGTCCTCGGCATCGCCGGTGTCGAGGGCAACGGCCAGACGGAGCTCATCGAGGCCCTCATGGGCATGCTCCACCCGGACGGCGGCACCGTCACCCTCGACGGCGAGGACATCTCGGCCAAGCCGACGCGCAAGCGGCGCGAGGGCGGCATCGGCTACATCCCCGAGGACCGCCACCGCCACGGCCTGCTGCTGGAGTCCCCGCTGTGGGAGAACCGCATCCTCGGCCACGTCACCGAGCAGCCCAACTCCAAGCGCGGCATCCTCGACCCGAAGGCCGCCCGCAAGGACACCGAGCGGATCGTGCGCGAGTACGACGTGCGCACCCCCGGCATCGACGTGACCGCGGCCTCGCTCTCCGGCGGCAACCAGCAGAAGCTGATCGTCGGCCGCGAGATGAGCCACAACCCGAAGTTCCTCATCGCCGCCCACCCCACCCGCGGTGTGGACGTCGGCGCGCAGGCGCAGATCTGGGACGCGATCCGCGAGGCCCGCCACGAGGGCCTGGCCGTGCTCCTGATCTCCGCCGACCTGGACGAGCTGATCGGCCTGTCCGACACCCTGCGCGTCATCTACCGCGGCCGCCTGGTCGCGGACGCCGACCCGGCGACGATCACGCCCGAGGAGCTCGGCACCGCCATGACGGGTGCCGCCCGCGGCCACCTGGAAGCCACCGACAACCCTTCCGCCGCTGCCGACGGTGACACGACGGAGGACGAGGCCTGATGAAGAAAATCGACAAGGACCGGCTGCTGCTCGCGGCCGCCGGCCCGGCGCTCGCTCTGGTCAGCGCCTTCGCCCTGACCATGATCGTGCTGGCGGCCTCGGGCGTGAACCCGGTCGAGCCGCTGCAGATCATGGTGGAGCAGGCGAGCTACGAGGACGTCCAGATCCTGATCCTCAACCAGGCGGGCATCTACTACCTGGCAGCCCTGGCCGTGGCCATCGGCTTCCGGATGAACCTCTTCAACATCGGTGTCGACGGCCAGTACCGCCTCGCCGCGATGGTCTCGGCCGTCATCGGCGCCGCCGTCACGCTGCCCGGTCCGCTGCACATCCTGATGATCGTGGCCGTGGCCATGCTCACCGGTGCCTTCTGGGCCGGCATCGCGGGCGTCCTGAAGGCCAAGCGAGGCGTCAGCGAGGTCGTCTCGACGATCATGCTGAACGCCATCGCCACCGCCCTGATCGCCTGGCTGCTCCTCCCGACGAACCTGGGCGTCCAGGAGGAGGGGTCCAACGACCTCACCACCGGCAAGATCGCCGAGTCCGGCTGGTTCCCGGCGCTGACCGTCGGCGACGGCCTGGAGATCTACGGCTTCACCTTCGTCGCCTTCGCCCTGGGCATCGTCTACTGGTTCGTCCTCAACCGGACCCGCTTCGGCTTCGACCTGCGCGCCACCGGCGCCAGCGAGTCCGCCGCGCAGGCGTCCGGTGTCGACGCCAAGAAGATGATCATGACGTCGATGCTCATCTCCGGCGCGGTCGCCGGCCTCACCGGCATGCCGCTCCTGCTCGGCGAGTCGCACACGTACAACCTGTCCTTCCCCCTCGGTGTCGGCTTCACGGGCATCACCATCGCCCTGCTCGGCCGCAACCACCCGGTGGGCATCTTCTTCTCCGCCCTCCTGATCGCCTTCATCGACAAGGCCTCCGCCGGCCTCGACACCGCCGGCTACGCCAGGGAGATCGGCACGATCATGCAGGGCCTGATCGTGATCGCGGTCGTCGTCAGCTACGAGCTCGTGCGCCGCTACGGCATCCGCCGCCAGCAGCAGAAGGTCGGCGAGGAGCTCGCCGCCGGGCACGCCATCAAGACCGACAAGGAGGTCACGGCGTGAGCACCAGCACCGTTTCCGCGACGAGCGCCGCGCCCAAGAAGGGCGGCGGACGCCGCAAGCTCACCCTCCCCTGGATCCTGCTGATCATCGCGGGCGGCCTCGCCCTGATCTCGCTGGTCCGGGTCATCTCCGGCGCCGACGACCTGACGTCCGTCGGCCAGATCTCCGGCGCCCTCCAGCTCGCCGTGCCGATCGCCCTCGCGGGCCTCGGCGGCCTGTGGGCCGAGCGCGCGGGCGTGGTCAACATCGGCCTCGAAGGCATGATGGTCCTCGGCACCTGGTTCGGCGCCTGGGCCGGCTACCAGTGGGGCCCCTGGACCGGTGTCGTCATGGGCCTCGTCGGCGGCGCCCTCGGAGGCCTGCTGCACGCGATCATCACCGTGACGTTCAACGTCAACCACATCGTCTCCGGTGTGGCGGTCAACATCCTGGCCATCGGCTTCACCCAGTACCTGTCGAACTTCACCTTCGGCGAGGCCCCCGGCGGCTCCTCCAAGCAGTCCCCGCGCATCGAGCCCATCACGGAGATCACCATCCCAGGGCTCTCCGACTGGCTGGCCACCCTCCAGGCCAAGCACTGGTTCTTCGTCTCCGACGTCGCCGGCGTCGTCGGCGGCCTGGTCACCAACCTCTCGCTGCTGACCGTCGTCGCGGTGCTCCTCATCCCCGCCACCTGGTGGGTGCTGTGGCGCACGGCCTTCGGCCTGCGGCTGCGCTCCTGCGGTGAGAACCCGGTCGCCGCCGAGTCCCTCGGCGTCAACGTCTACAAGTACAAGTACATCGCCGTGATCGTCTCGGGTGCGATGGCCGGCCTCGGCGGCGCGTTCCTCGCGATCGTCTCCACCGGCATCTACCAGGAGGGCCAGACCGGCGGCCGCGGCTACATCGGCCTCGCCGCGATGATCTTCGGCAACTGGATGCCGGGCGGCATGTCCCTGGGCGCGGGCCTCTTCGGCTTCACCTACAGCCTCAAGCTGCGCGGCGGTGCCGAGAACGTCCACGCGATGCTGCTGCTGCTCGCGATCCTCCTCGTGGCCGTCGTCGTCTGGCAGCTGTACAAGAAGAAGCACGTCCAGGCGGCCATCTCCGCGGCCTGCGCGGCCGGCCTGTTCGTCTGGTACACCCTGACCGACGCCGTCCCGAGCCAGTTCGTCGACGCGGCCCCGTACGTGACGACGCTGCTGGTCCTGGCGCTCTCGGCACAGCGCCTGAGAATGCCGAAGGCGGACGGCATGCCGTACCGCAAGGGCCAGGGCAAGTGACGACGGCGACCCACGCCGACTGGGAGGCCCTGCGGGCAGCCGCCCGGGACGCCATGTCCCGGGCCTACGCCCCCTACTCCGGCTTCCCGGTCGGCGCCGCCGCCCTCACGGACGACGGCCGCACCGTGACCGGCTGCAACGTGGAGAACGCCAGCTACGGGCTCGGCCTGTGCGCCGAGTGCGGCCTGGTCTCCGCGCTGCAGGCCACGGGCGGGGGCCGCCTGACGCACTTCACCTGCGCCGACGGCAACGGCGACGTGCTCGTCCCGTGCGGCCGGTGCCGCCAGCTGCTCTTCGAGTTCGGCGGCCCCGAGCTGCTGGTGGACACCCCGAAGGGGATCCTCCCGCTTGCGGAGATGCTGCCCCAGGCCTTCGGGCCCGACCACCTGAGATAACCGTGCCGACGGCCCTTCGCCCTGCGGGGCGGAGGGCCGTCGCAGTCCCGCGGACCACCCACACCCCTCTATGCGCGTAGAAGGAAGCACCACATGGACGTCATCTCCGTCATCCGCACCAAGCGGGACCGCGGCGAGCTGAGCCCCGAGCAGATCGACTGGGTCATCGACGCGTACACCCGCGGTGTCGTCGCCGACGAGCAGATGTCGGCGCTGGCCATGGCCATCCTGCTCAACGGCATGAACCGGTCCGAGATCGCCCGCTGGACCGCCGCGATGATCGCCTCCGGCGAGCGGATGAACTTCGACTCCCTCTCCCGCCCGACCGCCGACAAGCACTCCACCGGCGGCGTCGGCGACAAGATCACCCTGCCGCTCGCCCCGCTCGTCGCCGCCTGCGGCGCGGCCGTCCCGCAGCTCTCCGGCCGCGGCCTCGGCCACACCGGCGGCACCCTCGACAAGCTGGAGTCCATCCCCGGCTGGCGCGCCCTGCTCTCCAACGAGGAGATGCTGCACGTCCTGGACACCACCGGCGCCGTCATCTGCGCCGCCGGCGACGGCCTGGCCCCCGCCGACAAGAAGCTGTACGCCCTGCGCGACGTCACCGGCACCGTCGAGGCCATCCCGCTGATCGCCTCCTCGATCATGTCCAAGAAGATCGCCGAGGGCACCGGCTCGCTCGTCCTCGACGTGAAGGTCGGTTCCGGCGCCTTCATGAAGAACATCGAGGACGCCCGCGAGCTGGCCTCCACCATGGTGGCCCTCGGCACCGACAGCGGCGTGAAGACCATCGCCCTGCTCACCGACATGTCCACCCCGCTCGGCCTGACCGCCGGCAACGCGCTGGAGGTCCGCGAGTCCGTCGAGGTCCTCGCCGGCGGCGGCCCCGCCGACGTCGTCGAGCTGACCATCGCCCTGGCCAAGGAGATGCTGGACGCCGCGGGCATCAAGGACGCCGACCCGGCCAAGGCCCTCGCCGACGGCTCCGCCATGGACGTCTGGCGCCGCATGATCCAGGCCCAGGGCGGCGACCCGGACGCGGCCCTGCCCGTCGCCCGCGAGCAGCACACCGTCACCGCCCCGGAGTCCGGCGTGCTGACCCGCCTCGACGCGTACGCCGTCGGCGTCGGCGCCTGGCGCCTGGGTGCGGGCCGCGCCCGCAAGGAGGACCCGGTGCAGGCCGGCGCCGGCATCGAGCTGCACGCCAAGCCGGGCGAGCAGGTCACCGCGGGCCAGCCGCTGATGACGCTGCACACCGACACCCCGGAGAAGTTCGACTACGCCCTCGCGTCGCTGGAGGGCTCGTACGACATCGCCCCGGCGGGCACCGCGTTCACCGCGAACCCGATCGTCCTGGACCGCATCGCCTGATCCCGGACCGTCCGCCGCGGAGCGGGCGGGGCAGGCGCCGCGCGCGCCCGCCCCGCCCGCTCCCGTGTGTGCGGGGCCGTGCGATGAGTTCCGGCGGCCCCTGCGGTCCTACCGGCATGACGAAACCGACGCTGGCCCTGACCGGGCCCGACGTGGCGGCGGGCGGCGCGCCCGCCGCCTGCCTCCGGCTGGCGGAGCTGTACGCGGCCGGGGCCGCCGCCGTGGTGTGCGACCTCGGCGGGATCGGGCCGCCGGGCCTCGGGGCCGTGGACACCCTGGCCCGGCTGCGGCTGACCGCCCGCCGCCTCGGGTGCAGCCTGACGGTGACCGGCGCCGGGCCCGAGCTGCGGGCGCTGCTCGCCTTCGCCGGGTTAGGGGAGCTCCTCCGGGAGCCCGAACAGGGGGAACCACCGGTCGGTGTCGAGGAAGGCGTTGAGCCCGGCGATCCGGCCCCCTGACACCTCCAGCACCTGGAGCGCCCACGGGACGTGGCCCGGCCGGCCGTCCTGCCGCGGCCGGTACTGGGCGAAGGCGGGCAGCCCGTTCGCGGTCGTCGGGACGAGGCGGGAGCCCTTGCAGCCGATGCCCTGGTTCAGGTGCCAGGCCGCGATGTCCGCGGGGCCCTGGAGCCACAGGTCGTACGGCGGCATGGACAGCACCGCGTCCTCGTGGAGCAGCGCGGTCAGCCCGGTGATGTCGTACGCCTCGAACGCGGACAGGTACCGCTCCAGCAGCTGCACCTGCCCGGCGTCCAGCGGGTCCGCGGCCTCGCTGTCGCGGACCGGCCGGGCGGAGAGCGTGGCCCGCGCCCGCTGGAGCGCGCTGTTCACGGAGGCGCTGGTGGTCTCCAGCAGCGCCGCGACCTCGTCCGCCTTCCAGGCCAGCACCTCCCGCAGGATCAGCACGGCCCGCTGCCGGGGCGGCAGGTGCTGGAGCGCCGCCATGAACGCGAGCCGGACCGACTCCCGGGCCAGCGCCGCCTCCGCCGGGTCGGCGGTCTGCGGCAGCACCCGGGCGTCGGGGACCGGCTCCAGCCAGGTCACCTCCGGCCGCTCGTTCAGCACCGCCGAGGCCTGGTGCTGCGGCGAGGTCAGGTCCATCGGGCGGGCCCGCCTGCTGCCCGCGCTGAGCAGGTCCATGCAGACGTTGGTGGCGATCCGGTAGAGCCAGGAGCGCAGCGAGGAGCGGCCCTCGAACTTCGCGTAGCCGCGCCAGGCCCGTACGTACGTGTCCTGCACCGCGTCCTCCGCGTCGAACGCGGAGCCCAGCATGCGGTAGCAGTAGCCGGTGAGCTCGACCCGGTAGCGGTCCAGGGCCGCGTCCAGGTCCTCGCGTGCGCCCGCCGAGGCGGTGCCGAGGCTGCCGGTGTCCGTCATGTGTGCCGCTCCCCCTGGTCGGTCCCGATGGACTGGAACCTACCCGAGGGGTCCGACAGCCGCAGGGCGAGCGGTGCCGGGCGCCGCCGGCCGGCCCCGGAGAAGAGGAGGCGGGCCCCGGGGATCGCCCGGGGCCCGCCGCGCGTCCCCGCACGGACGCGTTCGCCGGAAGGTCTGTCAGCGGGCGGCGGCCGCCCGCACCGGCAGGCGCCGCTCCGCGCGGGCGGCGTGCGAGCCGTACAGGGTGATCGAGACGACGCCCAGCACCGCCAGCAGCGCGATCCCGGCCGTCGCCGCCCAGCCGCCCGTGTGGTAGGCGAGGGCGCCGAGGGTGCCGCCCGCGCTGGAGCCGAGGTAGTACGCGGACTGGTACAGGGCGGAGGCCTGTGCCCGGCCCGTGGCGGCGGTGCGGCTGACCGCCGCCGACGCCACGGCGTGGCCCGCGAAGAAGCCCGCGGTGATCAGCACCAGCCCGGCCAGCACCGCGGCCAGCGCGTCGGCGAGCGAGAGCAGCAGGCCGAGCGCGGTGGTGGCCACGGCCAGGTACAGGGCCCCGCGCCGCCCGACCCGCGCCACCAGGGCTCCCGCGGCCGCGGAGGACGCCGTACCGACCAGGTAGATCAGGAAGACGGAGCCGACGACGCCCTGCCCGAGGGAGAACGGCTCCTCGACGAGCCGGTAGCCGATCACCGTGTACACGGCCCCGAAGACGGTCATGAACAGCGCGCCGATCCCGTACAGCCGCAGCAGCAGCGGGTCGCGCAGGTGCCGGGCGACGGCGGCGCCCACCGCGCGCGGGGCGAGCGGCGCCGGGCGGAAGAACCGGGCCCGCGGCAGCAGCACCCGGTAGGCGGCGGCGCAGGCCAGCGCCAGCACGCCCACGGTCAGCAGGCCGGCCCGCCAGCCCCACGCCTGGGCCGCCCAGCCGGTGGCGATGCGGCCGCTCATCCCGCCGATGGAGTTGCCCGCCACGAACAGGCCGATCGCGCCGACCAGCGCCTTCGGCTCGACCTCCTCCGCCAGGTACGCCATCGCCGAGGCGGGGACGCCGGCGATCGCCGCGCCCTGGACGGCCCGCAGCACGACCAGCCACTCCAGGTCGGGGGCGAACGGCACCAGCAGTCCGACGCCGACGGCGACCGCGAGGGAGACCGTCATCAGCCGGGTCCGCCCGAAGCGCTCGGACAGCGCGCTCAGCGGCAGCACGAACAGGGCGAGTGCGCCGGTCGCGGCGGAGACGGTCCAGCTGGCCTGACCCGCCGTCACCCCGAAGCCGTCCGAGATCGCCGGCAGCAGCGCCTGGGTGGAGTAGAGGAGGGCGAACGTCGCGAGTCCGGCGGCGAAGAGCGCGAGGCTCATCCGGCGGTAGCCGGGGCGGCCGGGGGAGTGGGCGCGGAGGGGCTTCGGGGACGACGGGGTGGAGGCACCCGTGCGGACGGGTGCCCCGGTATGAGCGGGAGGCATGCAACGACCGTAGACCCGGCCCGTTTCATGCGTCCAATGCACAGAATCGCGATAATCGATCCACTGGTGCATCAGCGCTGTTCAGGAGGGCGCATGTCAGCGAACCGTTACGAAGAAGACATGGCCGTGACAAGTCTGCTGGCGCCGCGGCTGGCGTACTTCGCCGCGGTCGCCCGCCACGAGCACGTCACGCGCGCCGCCCACGAGCTCGGCGTCCCGCAGTCCACCCTCTCCCGCGCCATGGTCCGCCTCGAACAGGACCTGGGCGTCTCCCTGTTCGCGCGCCGCGGCCGCACCGTCGCGCTGACCACGGCCGGGCGGACCTTCCTCGCCTCCGCCGAGAAGGCGCTCGCCGAGATCGCCCGCGCCGCCGGATCCGTCCAGCAGGACGCCGACCCGGCCCACGGCAAGGTGGCGTTCGGCTTCCTGCACACCCTCGGCCCCGAGACCGTACCCGGCCTGATCCGCGCCTTCCGCGCCGACCACCCCGGCGTCCGCTTCTCCCTGGTCCAGAACTACGGCGAGGCCATGCTGGAGCGGCTGCGCGCCGGCGAGCTCGACCTGTGCCTGACGTCGCCGCTCCCCGACGCCCCCGACCTGGTGGCCCGCCGCCTCGACGAGCAGCGCCTGCGCCTGGTCGTCCCCGACGACCACCGCCTCGCCGTCCGCAAGCGCATCCGCCTCGCCGAGGCCGCCGAAGAGGTGTTCGTGACCCTGGAGCCGGGCTACGGCCTGCGCCGCATCACCGACGACCTGTGCGCGGAGGCCGGGTTCGCCCCGCGCGTGGCGTTCGAGGGGGAGGAGGCCGAGACGCTGCGCGGCCTGGTCGCCGCCGGCCTCGGGGTGGCCCTGCTGCCGCCTCCCGCGGTCCCCCGGCCGGGTGTGGTCGAGCTGACAGTGACCGCGCCCCGGGCCGTCCGCGAGATCGGCGTCGCCTGGCTCGACGGCCATCCCGACACCCCGCCGGTCGCGCAGTTCAAGCGGTTCCTGCTGTCCCGCCGCGGCCGGCTGATCCCGGAGTGGCACGCCCCGGTTCAGGAGCCGGCCGCCGGCCCCTCCGCGGCCTCCGCCGCGGAGGCGGGCCCGGCCGCCGAGAGCAGGTAGCCCGCCTGGAAGCGGGACTTGGCGCCGACCGCCCGCATGATTCCGGCGATGTGGCGCTGGCAGGTCCGCTCCGACATGCCGAGCCGGCGCGCGATGACCTTGTCCTCCAGCCCCTCCGACAGCAGCCGGACGATCGTCTGGCGCAGCTCGTCCGAGAGCGTCCGTGCGGCCTCCGGGCTGACCGTGGTCGGGAACGGCTCCGCCTTCAGCCAGGACCGCTCGAAGGCGGAGGCCATGAAGTGCACGACGCTCGGCTCGCGCACCACCAGGGCGGCCCCGGTGCGGTCGGGCACCGCCATCAGCCCCGTGTGCCCGTCGAAGATCAGCATCCGCATCAGCCCGTCGCCGAGGGTCCGCACCTGCGCGCCGAGCGCCGTCACCCGCTCCACGTACGCGGCCGTGGGCCGGGAGTAGCGCGCCGTGTGCTGGTAGATCGTCCGCATCCGCACCCCGCGCGCCAGCAGCGACTCGTCCCGCCCGATCGCCTCCTGGAGGGTCTCCTGCGGGCGGGCGCCGCCCGGCTGCGAGGTCAGCAGCTCGCGCTCGCATCCCGCGGCCAGCTCGGTGATCAGCGCCCGCACCGCCCCGAGGTCGGTGACCGTCTCCAGCTCGCAGCTCCCCGGCCCGGTGCGCTCGCGCAGGGCCGCCCCGGCCTCGTACGCCGGCACCAGCGCCTCCAGTCGGCCGCGCAGCCGGTCCATCTCGTCGTGGGTCTCGCGGACGAGCAGCGCCAGCGGGGCCAGTGCCCGGGCGGCCGCCGCACGCGGGGCGACGGCGCACCACCGCTCGCCGCCGCTGCCGGGGGCCCGCTGGAGCAGGTGGGCGGCGGCCAGCTCCGCGATGGCCGCCGCGGCCCTGGCCCCGAGAGCGGCGGTGGCCTCGGCGGGGGCGAAGGAGTGCCGCTCGACGGCGTACGCGTAAAGGCGCCGGGCCGCGGGGCTCAGTTCGCCTCCGGCGGCAGGTGCGGGTTCCTCGGCGGGCATGTGCGTATTCGTCCCGGATTGCGGTTGTTCGTAAACCCCTCGTGTTCCCGCAAGGCGGCAAGACGACCCCCGGCCCGGCGGATCCCAGGCGTCCGGAACCGGCAGAGTGGGGGCACCGGGAGGGGGAAGCGCGGATCGGCGGGATGGTGCGCGGACGGCCGACGACCACGGCTGCCCGCATCCTGCCAGGCCGCGTCCCGCCGTACGGCGGCCGCCCGGTGCGCAGATGCGCGTACGGCGGTGGCCGCACCCGGCAGCCCGGGGCCGTCCGACCGAGAGGGGGCGGAACGGCCGGCCCGCGGTGGACCGGTGCGGCCGCCGCCGCCCCAGAACGCGGGCCTCAGCCTTCGGTCGGCTTCGCGTAGCCGGCGAAGCCGGTCCAGTCGATGACCAGGCAGGGCTCGTCGCCGAGGACCCAGGCGTCGTGGCCCGGCGTGACCTGCATGAAGTCGCCCGCCCCGTAGTCGTCCGACTCGCCGTCGTCCATGACGACGTGCATCCGCCCGCTCACCACGTACCCGGTGTGCGCGGACTGGCAGCTGTCGGTGCCGGCCAGCGGCTTGATGTGCTCCGACCAGCGCCAGCCCGGCTCGAAGACGGCGCGGCCGACGGCTCCGCCCTCCACCTGGATCAGGTCGAGCCGACCCGTGCCGTCCACGAAGGGCCGTGTCTCGTCGGCCTTGTCGAAGTTCCTGCGGACCATGGCCATGGCCATCGCCTCCCGGAGCGCGCTGCCCCCGAGTCCTCTTCCACTCTACGCCGCAGGCCCCTGCTCAGCCGCGCAGCGAACGGCCGAACCCCGAGGCCAGCGGCATGCGCAGGCCGATCGGCGGCGGGGCGGCCAGGGCGTCGGCCACCGGGCGGGAGAAGCGGGCGCACAGCACCGCCCCGAGGACGAAGTCCACGGCCAGGGAGACCACTTCGGACCGGTGCTCGCGTAACCGGTGGCCGTCGGAGTGCACCTCGAAGCGGCAGGTCGCCCGGTTCGCCTTCTTCGCGCGCTCGGCGAGCCGGAAGGAGGACTCCGGATCGCTGCGGGAGTCGTTCGTCCCGTGCACGAGGAGCACCTGCCGGCCGGAGAGCTGCTTCACCGGTTCGGGCGAGTCCGGGTCGGCGGCCGCGCCGAGCGAAGGGGCCAGTGCGACGACGCAGTTGACGGCCTCGTGGTCCGCGGCGAGCAGGGCCGCCCGGCCGCCGGCGCCGTGCCCGGCGAGGCAGACCGGGACGTCCCCGTAGCGGCGCACGGCCTCGTCCGCCGCCCAGCGCGCGTCCTGCTCGGGGGAGCCGCGGCCGCCGTACGCGAGCGTGTGCACCACCAGGCCGTCCGCCCCGCCCGCCCGGGCCAGGGCCCGCGCGAGCGGGCGCACCGGGCCGGGCGCCCACCGGGACCCGCCCGGGAGGAGGAGCACCACGCCGTTGACCGTCGAGACCGAGCCGTTCGCGCCGGACGCCCGCCCCAGGCGGGCCCCGCGCGCCGGCGGCGCAAGATGTGACATGGCGGAACAGTCTCAGACTGACAGGTGTACGCGACCCCCTCCGTACGGTCTCTGTTGGATATCGGAGCCTCACGCCGCCGACGCGCTCTACGCGCGTAGGAGTTACAGTGCGCAGATGACGAGCGAGACCTCCAACCCGCCCACTCCGGACCAGATCCGCCGTGCCCCGAAGGTGCTGCTCCACGACCACCTCGACGGCGGACTGCGCCCCGGCACGATCATCGAGCTGGCCCGCGCGACCGGCTACGACAAGCTGCCCGAGACCGACGCCGACAAGCTGGGCACCTGGTTCCGGGACGCCGCCGACTCCGGCTCCCTGCCCCGCTACCTGGAGACGTTCGCGCACACCTGCGCCGTCATGCAGACGAAGGAGGCGCTCTTCCGGGTCGCCGCCGAGTGCGCCGAGGACCTCGCCGAGGACGGCGTCGTCTACGCCGAGGTGCGCTACGCCCCCGAGCAGCACCTGGAGGCGGGCCTGACCCTCGAAGAGGTCGTCGAGGCCGTGAACGACGGCTTCCGCGAGGGCGAGCGCCGCGCGAAGGCCGCCGGGCACCGCATCCGCGTCGGCGCCCTGCTCACCGCGATGCGCCACGCCGCCCGCGCGCTGGAGATCGCCGAGCTCGCCAACCGCTACCGCGACAACGGCGTCGTCGGCTTCGACATCGCCGGCGCGGAGGCGGGCTTCCCGCCCACCCGCCACCTCGACGCGTTCGAGTACCTCAAGCGCGAGAACAACCACTTCACGATCCACGCGGGCGAGGCGTTCGGCCTGCCGTCGATCTGGCAGGCCCTCCAGTGGTGCGGCGCCGACCGCCTGGGCCACGGCGTGCGGATCATCGACGACATCGAGGTCGCCGAGGACGGCTCCGTCACGCTGGGCCGCCTCGCCTCGTACGTCCGCGACAAGCGCATCCCCCTGGAGATGTGCCCGACGTCGAACCTCCAGACCGCCGCGGCGGCCTCGTACGCCGAACACCCGATCGGCCTGCTGCGCAAGCTGCACTTCCGCCTGACGGTCAACACCGACAACCGGCTGATGAGCGGCACCAGCATGAGCCGCGAGTTCGAGCACCTGATCGATGCCTTCGGCTACACGCTCGACGACATGCAGTGGTTCACCGTCAATGCGATGAAGTCCGCGTTCATTCCTTTCGATGAACGACTCGCGATGATCAACGACGTCATCAAGCCGGGTTACGCCGAGCTGAAGTCGGAATGGCTGTTCCGGCAGACCGCCTCCACCAGCGGTTCTGTGGGGACCCAGGCCACGGCCTGACGAAAGGGGGGCGCCCGGGAAGAGCAATTCCCGGGCGCTTCTTCGTATTTCCCGATGTTTGCGGGCGCCGGTTTGCAGTGGCTAGGTTGCGGAGCCGCCCAGTTCCCCGTCGCAAGGACATCCTTCATGAAGAAGTCAGCTGCCAAGATGCTCGGTGCCGCCGCCATGGGTGCCGCCTTCGCCGCCGCCGCTGCCGGAACCGCCTCGGCGACCCCCGCCGTCGGCCTCACCGACGCGCTCGGCACCGCCACCGGCGCCCTCCAGGGACTCACCAGCCAGCAGCAGGTCAACGCCGACGGCCAGGAGTCCAGCGACCCGGCGGCCCCGGTCGGCGAGCTGGCCAACGCGCTCGGCCCCACCCTCGGCGGCCTCCCGCTGAACGGCGCCCTCGGCGGCTGACCCACCCCGGATCCGTCCCCGGATCCCCTTCGATTCGCAAGCGTGCCCGCGCGGCGCACGCCGGTTCGACCAGGTGTGCGCCGCGCGGCGCCGTGTGCCAGGATCCCCGCCAACCGCCCGCCGAGGCCCGGGCGGGACGCGCCCGGCAACCGCCGGGGGAGAGGTCGCCGGTCATGCGTACGAAGCCACGAACCACCACCGGAGCGGTCGCCGCCGCCCTGCTGCCCGCCCTCGTCCTGGGGGCCACCGCCTGCGGCAGCGGCCCCGGCAGCGGGAAGGCGCCGGACCAGAAGGGCTCCGCCCCCGTCACCGCACCCGCCGGCACGCCCTCCGCGGGCACCTCCCCGGCCCCGGCCGCACCGCCGTCCGGCGGCAGCAGGCTGGAGCGCTCCGCCCTGGCCCCGGGCGACCTGCCCGGCTACCAGGTCTCCGCCCAGGGCAAGAACCCGGCCGCGCCCGACGGCCAGCCCCAGGCCGACCGCAGGACCTGCCAGCCCCTCGCCGACATCATGGGCGACAAGCCGGACCCGGCCGCCCGCGAGACGGTCAACCGCGGCATCGGCTCCCAGAAGGAGGTCGGCCTCGCGGTCTCCGCCTCCGTCAGCTCCTACGCCGAGCGGGACGCCAAGGCGCTCGTCTCCCGGCTGAAGGACGCCGTCGCCGCCTGCGGCACCGGCTTCACCGCCACCGTCCAGAACCAGAGCGGCAGCTACCGCGACGTCCGCGCCGCCGGATACCGCACGGCGGGCGACGACACCGTCAGCTGGACCACCACCGCCGCCGCGCAGGGCGTCTCCGCCCACGTCCACGTGGTCGTCGTCCGCGAGGGCGACACGATCGTGCGCCTGATGGCCCTCAACGTGGCGGCCGCCGGGCAGCAGGCGCAGGTGCCGCAGGAGGTCGCCGACAAGCAGCTGGAGAAGGTCCGCCGCGCGGCCTGAACCGCAGGCCGCGGACGCCGCACGGGCCGGGCCGCCGCAACCCGGGCGGCGGCCCGCCCGTCACCAGGCGGCGGCGGACGGCTTCTCGTTCGGCAGGAGCAGCCACAGCGCCAGGTAGATCAGGAACTGCGGCCCGGGCAGCAGGCACGAGACGGCGAATATCAGCCGCATCGTGTTCGCGGACATTCCGAACCGGCGCGCCAGTCCGGCGCAGACGCCGCCGATCCAGCGGCCGTCACGGGGGCGAACAAGGGCGCTCATGGGATCTCCTCCGTAGATATTCACGGGGTTTTCCGTGATGCCTCAATACTCGCGCGGCACCGCAGACAGAACGTCGGTCCAAGGGCCGAGCCCGACCCTGGCAATTCTCGGGGTGGACCCCTGAGAGGCCTCGGCCCGCGCCGCGCGCGTACGCCGCATCCGCGCCCGCGCCGCCGGGACCACCGCGACGTGCGCCAGCACCACGCCCGCCGTGTTCAGCAGCACCGAGTCCACGTCCACGACCCGCCCCGGAACCGAGCTCTGCAGCATCTCGATGCCGATCGAGACGAGCACCCCCGCGGCCGCGGTCCGCACCAGCGACGACCAGGCCGCCAGCGGCGACGGCGCCAGGCTCCCGCCGGCCAGCGGCAGCAGCACCCCGAGCGGGGCCAGCAGCGCCAGGCCCTCGCCGATCCGGCGGGCCGCCGCCACGGGTCCGTTCTCCAGGTCGGCGCGGATGCCCTCGAACGGCGTCAGGTTCGCGGCCGCCGCCCACGGCACGTCCAGCGGGCGCAGGGTGAGCCAGCCGACGAGGAGCAGGTGGGCGACCAGCAGGGCCCCGCCGAGGAGCCGGAGCCGCAGGTGTAGGGCGGTGGCGGCGCAGTGGCCGGCCTCATGACGCTGCACACCTGCGTGGACGCAGCCTGTGGCGGCTTCGGTTCCGTATGCCTCCGGCAAGGTGAGTCGTACGAGAAGCCGATCGGATGAAAATACGGCGGCTGTGGACGCGCCCCTCCCGGGCACCGGCGTGCGCCACGCACAGTGAGCGCCACGCGACGCATACCCGATGCCGCGGAAGGAGAGCGCCATGCCCGGACCCCGAAGAGACCTCCGCGGCCCCGCCCGGCCCGCCCGCAGGATCGCCGCCCTCGTCGGGGCGCAGGTCCTGGCGGCCGCCCTCGCCGGGCTCGGCGCGCTCCCGGCCCACGCGGCGGACACGGCGGGCGCGGCCGCGACCTGCTTCGGAGCGGCCGCCACCGGTACGCGCGGCACGCCCGGCGACGACGTCCTCATCGGCACGCCCGGGCGCGACGTCCTCGACGGCGGCGACGGCAACGACCTCATCTGCGGCCTCGGCGAGGGCGACGTCCTGCTCGGCGGCGCGGGCGACGACAGGATCGCGGGCGGGGCGGGCGACGACCAGGCCGACGGCGGCCCGGGCGCCGACCTCCTCGTCGGCGACGACGCCGCCTGGACCGGCGGGGCCTCCGGCCCGACGGGCCGGGACCACCTCGTCGGCGGCGGCGGGGCCGACACCCTGGTCGGCGACCACTTCGCCGTGCAGGGCACGGCCGACGGCGCCTCCGCCGACCTGCTCTTCGGCGGCGACGGCGAGGACTCCCTGATCGGCGACAGCGCGGGCGACCGCGCGACCGGCGGGGCGGACGACCGCCTCGACGGCGGCCGCGACAGCGACAGCCTGACCGGCGACTCCAGCGGCTTCCGGGGTGCGACCGGCGCCGGCGACGACGTCCTGCTGGAGGGCGAGGGCGAGACCGGCCAGGCGGTCGGCGACAGCGCCTCCGTCCTCGGCGACACCGCCGGCAGCGGCGGCGACGACCTGATCGACCTCGGCGCGGACGGCGGGTACGGCGCCTGGGGCGACCACCGGGCCTACTCCGGCAAGGCCGTCGGCTCCGGCAACGACCGCATCATGGGCGGCAGCGCGGACGAGACCGTCCTCGCCGGCGACAGCGGCGTCGGCGACCCCTCCGGCGCGACCGCCGGCAACGACGTGATCGACGGCCGCGGCGGCAACGACCTCATCGTCGGCGACAACACCGACTCCCGGTTCGCCCGGGACTCCGTCGGCACGGCGGGCGGCATCGACTTCCTCACCGGCGGATCCGGCGACGACCTGCTGCGCGGCGGCCCGGCCAACGACACCCTGAACGGCCTCACCGGCACGGACGACTGCGACGGCGAGTCCGGCACGAACGTCCGCATCGACTGCGAACTCTGACGGCGCGGGCCGGGCACCGGGCAGCCGGGCAGGCAGGCGCGGAGACCGGGCGCCCGTCACCCGTTCGGCCCACGGCAGCTCGCCCGGGCGGCCCGGCCCCCGCACGCTCGAATGGCCCCACCCGTTCGAGCGAGAGGCCAGGTGGCGCGATGGCGACCACACCCACTCAGACACCCGCGGGCCGCCCCGGCGGCACCGGCGACTGGGCGACCGGCGGCACCGTGTTCGCCGGCGTCATGCTCGCCGTCATCGGCGTGCTCGCGATCTTCGAGGGCATCGCCGCGATCGCCGAGGACGAGGTCTACCAGCGCATCGGCAACTACACCTTCAAGCTGGACCTGACCGGCTGGGGCTGGATCCACCTGATCCTCGGCATCCTGGCCCTGGCGGCAGGCCTGGCCCTGCTCAAGAACGGCGCCCTGTGGGCGCGCATCGCCGGCATCGCACTGGCCTGCCTGTCGCTGATCGCGCACTTCCTGTGGCTGCCGTACCAGCCCTGGTGGTCGGTGATCGCCATCGCCATCGCGATCTTCGTCATCTGGGCCCTGTGCAAGGACCCCGGGTACCCGCCGGACGCCCGCGTCTGACGACCCTCAGCGCAGCGCGAACAGCACGACCAGCGACACGGCGCCCAGGGCGGCCGGTGCGATGACCTCGTAGGACCAGCGCACCCGTACGCCGCCCTGGGCGCCCGCGCGCGAGGCCCCGCGCTCGGCGAGCTCCCGCAGCTCGTCGACGACCCGGTCCGCGGACGCCCGCTGCGGCTCGGCGGCGGAGCCGTCCGCGGCGCCGCCCCCGGCCTTCGGCCCGGACGGCTTCACGGTCAGGCCGCGCCCGGTCAGCCCGCCGCGGCGGCTGAGCCGCCCGCGCTGCGCCCTCTTCCGCTCGCGCAGCGAGACGGGGACGGACCACAGCTGGTAGGTGGAGCCCTCGGCCAGCACCTCGGCGGAGTACCCGGCGCGCACCGTGTCCACGGCCGCCCAGGGCAGCTCGATCACGCGGAACGGGTTGCGGACCCGCATCCGGTCCTCGTTGGCGAAGACGGCCGGGCGCATCGTGAACGCCACGATCATCGGCACCGCGAAGAGGGCGGCTGCGGCCCCGAACCAGCGGGCCGAACCCTCACCCCGGACGATCGCGTCGCCGCAGAGCCATGCGGTCAGCGCCAGCAGCAGGACCCCGGTGACGACGGCCATGGGGGAGCGGTAGACCCGGTCGTCGTAGACCGGCTCGTCAGGAGGCTGCTGGCTGCTCATGCGCCCGATTCTGCCTCACCCGCCCCCGGACGACGACCCCCTGCGCGGCCCCCGTCCCGGCCGCCCGACGGGCGGGTCAGGCGCCGCCGCGGCGGGCGCGCAGCAGCCGGGCCGCGGCCGTCGCGCCCGTGATCGCGACCAGCCCGGCGCCCGCCGCGACCGTGACCGCGCCGTCGCCGTCCTCCGCCGCGGTTGCGGCGGACGCCGTCGTGACGAGCGCCGCGGGCGCGGCCGCCGCCCCCGCCTGCACGGCCGGGGCCGCGGCCTCCTCCGCAGGCGCCGACGCAGGCGCCGAGGCGGACGCCGCCGCGGGCCGGGCGGCGGCCGGCTTCACGGCCGCGCCCTTCGCCGGCAGCGGGTAGGAGGCCGTCGCCCCGTCCTGCGTGACGACGAGCACCGGCGCACCGGTGTCCGCCTTGGCCAGCCGCAGCCCGAGCCCGTTCACGGTGTCCCCGGGGTGGCTCCGGTCCAGCAGCGCGAGCACCCGCACCATGTACGGGTCGCCGGGCTTCCACTGGGTGCCGACGGCGCGGATCCAGGCCTCCGGGCCCTCCGGCCCGTTCCGCAGCACCGCGACCAGTCCCTCGCCGATGTACACCGGCTCGCCCGCGTACCGGTCGGCGCCGTCCGACGCGGCACCCCCGCCGTACGCCGCGGACGCGCCCTGCGGGGCCTGCGCGGCGACGGCCGTGTACACCCCGCTCGCGGCGGGCCAGAGCAGCGCGCCCGCGAGGGCGGCGGTGACGAGCGGGGTGCGGAGGGCGGGGGCGGTACGCATCACGACTCCTGGAGCTGTGTCGAGGATGGGCGGGAGAGTCGCATGCCGCGCGTTCTCGGGCGGGGCGGGCGGTCGCCGGGTCGGGCCGTGGTCCGTGGTCCGGGAGGTCTGGCGGGCTGCTGGGAAAAATCTATGCGCGGGTTTCGGCCGGACCGTCGGATTCCCGTCATGGCCGTGTAACGGCGGTGACCAGCGCCTTTGCACACCCCTCACAGCACGGATGCAGCCGACCCCGCACAGATGTGCAGCCTTGGGGGGTGACAGGCCGCTACGCGCGTAGATATGCTCGTCTGGTGACCATGCCCACCACCCTCACCGCATTCGCCGACGTGACGACGTCCGACAGTGCGCTGCGCCGCTTCCTGCACGGGCTGCCCGGCGTGGACGCCGTCGGCCTGGAGGCCCGCGCGGCCGCGCTCGGGACCCGTTCGATCAAGACGACGGCCAAGGCGTACGCCATCGACCTCGCCATCTCGATGATCGACCTGACCACGCTTGAGGGTGCCGACACCCCGGGCAAGGTCCGTGCGCTCGCCGCGAAGGCCGTCCACCCCGACCCGACCGACCGTACGACGCCCATGACCGCAGCGGTCTGCGTCTACCCGGACATGGTGGCCACCGCGAAGGCCGCCCTGAACGGCGCCGACGTCAAGGTGGCGTCCGTCGCGACCGCCTTCCCGGCCGGCCGCGCCGCGCTGCCCGTCAAGCTCGCCGACACCCGCGACGCCGTCGCCGCCGGCGCCGACGAGATCGACATGGTCATCGACCGTGGCGCCTTCCTCGCCGGCCGCTACCTGGAGACGTACGAGCTGATCAGGTCCGTGAAGGAGGCGTGTGTCCGCGAGGACGGCACCGCCGCCCGCCTGAAGGTCATCTTCGAGACCGGCGAGCTGTCGACGTACGACAACATCCGCCGCGCCTCCTGGATCGGCATGCTCGCCGGCGCCGACTTCATCAAGACCTCGACCGGCAAGGTGGGCACCAACGCCACCCCGGCCAACACCCTCCTGATGCTGGAGGCCGTCCGCGACTTCCGGGCGCAGACCGGCATCCAGATCGGCGTGAAGCCGGCCGGCGGCATCCGCACGACCAAGGACGCGATCAAGTTCCTGGTCCTGGTCAACGAGACCGCGGGCGAGGACTGGCTGACCAGCGAGTGGTTCCGCTTCGGCGCCTCCAGCCTGCTCAACGACCTGCTGATGCAGCGCCAGAAGCTGACGACCGGCCGTTACTCCGGTCCCGACTACGTGACGGTGGACTGATCACCATGGCATCTGCATTCGAGTACGCACCGGCTCCCGAGTCCCGCTCGGTCGTCGACATCGCCCCCTCCTACGGCCTCTTCATCGACGGCGAGTTCACCGACGCGGCCGACGGCAAGGTCTTCAAGACCGTCTCGCCGTCCACCGAGGAGGTCCTCTCCGAGGTCGCCCAGGCCGGCGCCGCCGACGTCGACCGCGCCGTGAAGGCCGCCCGCAAGGCCTTCGAGAAGTGGTCCGCCCTGCCCGGCGCCGAGCGCGCCAAGTACCTCTTCCGCATCGCCCGGATCATCCAGGAGCGCAGCCGCGAGCTGGCCGTCCTGGAGACCCTCGACAACGGCAAGCCGATCAAGGAGACCCGCGACGCGGACCTCCCGCTGGTCGCCGCGCACTTCTTCTACTACGCGGGCTGGGCCGACAAGCTCGGCCACGCCGGCTACGGCGCCGACCCGCGCCCGCTCGGCGTCGCCGGCCAGGTCATCCCGTGGAACTTCCCGCTGCTGATGCTGGCGTGGAAGATCGCCCCGGCGCTCGCCGCGGGCAACACCGTCGTCCTCAAGCCCGCCGAGACGACCCCGCTGTCGGCCCTGTTCTTCGCGGACATCTGCCGCCAGGCCGGGCTGCCCAAGGGCGTCGTCAACATCATTCCCGGTTACGGGGACGCGGGCGCCGAGCTCGTCGCGCACCCGGACGTCAACAAGGTCGCCTTCACCGGCTCCACCGCGGTCGGCAAGGCCATCGCCCGCCAGGTCGCCGGCACCGGCAAGAAGCTCACCCTGGAGCTGGGCGGCAAGGGCGCCAACATCGTCTTCGACGACGCGCCGATCGACCAGGCCGTCGAGGGCATCGTCGGCGGCATCTTCTTCAACCAGGGCCAGGTCTGCTGCGCCGGGTCCCGCCTGCTCGTCCAGGAGTCGATCCACGACGAGCTGCTGGACTCCCTCAAGCGCCGCCTGTCCACCCTGCGCCTCGGCGACCCGCTCGACAAGAACACCGACATCGGCGCGATCAACTCCGCGGAGCAGCTCGCCCGGATCACGGCGCTCGCCGAGACCGGCGAGGCCGAGGGCGCCGAGCGCTGGTCCCCGGCGTGCGAGATGCCGTCCTCCGGCTACTGGTTCGCCCCGACGCTGTTCACGAACGTCACCCAGGCGCACACCATCGCCCGCGACGAGATCTTCGGCCCCGTGCTGTCGGTGCTGACCTTCCGCACGCCCGACGAGGCCGTGGCGAAGGCCAACAACAGCCAGTACGGCCTGTCCGCGGGCATCTGGACGGAGAAGGGCTCGCGCATCCTGGCCGTCGCGAACAAGCTCCGCGCGGGTGTCGTCTGGGCCAACACGTTCAACAAGTTCGACCCGACCTCGCCCTTCGGCGGCTACAAGGAGTCGGGCTTCGGCCGCGAGGGCGGTCGCCACGGTCTGGAGGCCTACCTCGATGTCTGAGTCGACCACGCGACTGAACGTCTTCAAGACCTACAAGCTGTACGTCGGCGGGAAGTTCCCGCGTTCCGAGAGCGGCCGGGTGTACGAGGTGACGGACTCGAAGGGCAAGTGGCTGGCCAACGCCCCCCTCTCCTCCCGCAAGGACGCCCGCGACGCGGTCGTCGCCGCCCGCAAGGCGTTCGGCGGCTGGTCGGGCGCGACCGCGTACAACCGCGGCCAGATCCTCTACCGCATCGCCGAGATGCTGGAGGGCCGCCGCGAGCAGTTCGTCCGCGAGGTCGGCGAGGCGGAGGGGCTGTCGAAGTCCAAGGCGGCCGCCGTCGTGGACGCCGCGATCGACCGCTGGGTCTGGTACGCGGGCTGGACCGACAAGATCGGCCAGGTCGTGGGCGGCGCCAACCCGGTCGCGGGCCCGTACTTCAACCTGTCGACGCCCGAGCCGACCGGTGTCGTCGCGGTCGTCGCCCCGCAGGAGTCGTCCTTCCTCGGCCTGGTCTCGGTGATCGCCCCGGTGATCGCGACGGGCAACACCGCCGTCGTCATCGCCTCCGAGAAGGCCCCGCTGCCGGCGCTGTCCCTCGGCGAGGTGCTCGCCACGTCCGACCTGCCCGGCGGCGTGGTGAACGTCCTCTCCGGCAAGGCCTCCGAGATGGGCCCGCACCTGGCGGCCCACCAGGACGTCAACGCGATCGACCTGGCGGGCGCCGGCGAGGCGCTGGCCAAGGAGCTGGAGACCGCGGCGGCCGACAACCTCAAGCGCGTCCTGCGTCCACAGCCTGTGGACGACTGGAGCGCCGACCCGGGCACGTCGCGCATGACGGCGTTCCTGGAGACCAAGACGGTCTGGCACCCGACCGGCTCCCTCGGCGCCTCCGGCTCCAGCTACTAGCCGGACCGCGCCCCGCGCGGAACGCGGGAAAGGCCGTCGGCGGCACACCTGTGCCGCCGACGGCCCTTCTGCTGCCCGGGGCCGCCTACTGCGGGAGGACGGGCCCCAGGAGCGACGTCACGGCCGCCGTCGGCAGCTCCTTGACCGAAGGGCCCTGGGTGAGCGCGCCGGTGACCATGCCGGTGCCGACCGCCGGGAAGTCCGCGACCTTCGTGGCGATGCCGTTGTCCAGGGGGTCCACCCCGGTTTTGGCGAGCGGGTTCACCTTCAGGTTCGCGATCGGGTCGACGACGCCGGACACGGCCGCCGGGACCGACAGTTCGCCCGCCTCGGCGCCGCCGGCCGCCATCGCGAGGGCCGCGCCGGCCATGGAGAGCGTGAGGCCCGCGGAGCGCGCGGAGCGCAGGGCGCTGGACGTGCCGGGGGCTGCGTGACGTGCCATGGGGTTCCCGCCTGTGGTCGTGTTCGCGTGCGCACGCAGCGTAGTGGAGGTGTGATCCTGGATACCAACCGCCCGCATATGGCATCCCCTGCGCGGGGGAATGCGTCACACTGGTGTCCCGTGAGCTTCTCCTCTCCTTCGCCTGCGCGTGTCGTCCTGTTGACCGGTCCTTCGGGTTCCGGAAAGTCCTCGCTGGCCGCCCGGTCCGGGCTTCCCGTGCTCCGCCTGGACGACTTCTACAAGGAGGCCGGCGACCCGTCCCTCCCCCTGGTCGAGGGAAGCTCCGACATCGACTGGGACTCCCCGCTCTCCTGGGACGCCGACACCGCCGTCGCCGCGGTCGCCGACTTGTGCCGCACCGGCCGCACCGAGGTCCCCGTCTACGACATCTCGACGTCCTCCCGCACCGGCACGGAGACCCTCGACACCGCGGGCGCGCCGCTGTTCATCGCGGAGGGCATCTTCGCCGCCGACATCGCGGCCCGCTGCCAGGAGCTCGGCCTCCTCGCCGACGCGATCTGCCTGCGCGGCCGGCCCTCCACCACCTTCCGCCGCCGCCTGCTCCGGGACCTGCGCGAGGGCCGCAAGTCCGTGCTGTTCCTGCTGCGGCGCGGCCTGCGCCTGATGCGGGCCGAGCGGGGCATCGTCGCCCGCCACACCGCCCTCGGCGCGCACCCCTGCGGCCGCGACGAGGCCCTGGGCCGCCTGGCCGCCGCCGCGGCCGGTTCCCGGCGCGCCCCCGCCGCGGCCTGACCCGGCCTCACCCCCCCCCCGGACGCCAACGCGGCCGGCGGCCTGCGGCGCGCAGTGCGCCGCAGGCCGCCGGCCGCGGACGTGCGAAGGCGGGACCCTGCGGACCCCCGACCGCATGATCCCGCCTCCATCCCCCCCAATGGCCCCCGTCCCACCCCCGTAGGACGGGCCCCCCGGCCAGTGGTCTTTTCCGGCTACGCGACGAGCTCCTCGAAGGACTCGGACTCGTCGCGGCCGAAGCTCAGCACCTCGTCGTCGCGCAGGCGGCGCAGGGAGCGCCAGATGCTCGACTTCACCGTGCCGACGCTGATGCCCAGGATCTCCGCGATCTCCGGGTCGGTGCGGCCCTCGTAGTAGCGCAGCACCAGCATCGTGCGCTGCGGCTCCGGGATGCGGGCCAGCGCCTGCCACAGCACCGCGCGCAGCTCCGTCCCACGCATCGCGTCGGTGTCGGCGGCGGCCTCCGGCAGTTCCTCCGTCGGGTACTCGTTCAGCTTCCGCCGGCGCCAGGCGCTGATGTGCAGGTTCGTCATGGTGCGGCGCAGGTAGCCCCCGACGGCCGCCTTGTCGCTGATCCGGTCCCAGGCCCGGTACGTCGAGAACAGCGCGCTCTGGAGCAGGTCCTCCGCCTCGTGCCGGTCGCCCGTCAGGTGGAAGGCCGTCGCGTACAGCGCGGCCCGCCGCTCCCGGACGTACGCGGTGAACTCCGCCTCCGAGTCGGAGGACAGGCACGGCGCCGGCCCGGTCGGGGCGGCGGGAGCCGCGGCCCGGTAGGTGTTCGCGTCGATGGCCACCGTGTGCGCCTGCCGGGGACGGGCGACCGCCACCGACCGGGCACCCGCCCGGCGGTTCACATCGTGCAGCCGCGTGACAACCGCGCTGGTGGTGGTGCTGTGCAGCGTGTTCATCTCGCGCCCCCCGTCGTAGGTCTGCTTCGGTTACCGGGCTCCTGCTCGGTGCGTTGGTAGAAGCCTGCCCCCCGGACATAACCGGGCTGTCCGCCGACTGTCACAGGCGTGTCACAGCGCCGCGCCGCACCCCCCGCGGCGCCGCTCCGCGCACGACGGTCGAACTCCCGACTGCCCATGGGACAGAATGTGGCCGTGCCTTTCCTGTTGCTGATCGAGGACGACGACGCCATCCGCACGGCCCTCGAACTCTCCCTGACCCGCCAGGGCCACCGCGTGGCCACTGCGGCGACGGGCGAGGACGGTCTGAAGATGCTGCGCGAGCAGCGCCCGGACCTGATCGTGCTGGACGTGATGCTGCCCGGGATCGACGGCTTCGAGGTGTGCCGGCGGATCCGCCGCACCGACCAGCTGCCGATCATCCTGCTGACCGCGCGCAGCGACGACATCGACGTGGTCGTCGGCCTGGAGTCGGGCGCCGACGACTACGTCGTCAAACCCGTCCAGGGCCGGGTGCTCGACGCCCGGATCAGGGCGGTCCTGCGCCGCGGCGAGCGGGAGGCCAGCGACTCGGCCGTCTTCGGGTCCCTGGTCATCGACCGGGCCGCGATGACGGTCACGAAGAACGGCGAGGACCTCCAGCTCACCCCGACCGAGCTGCGGCTGCTGCTGGAGCTCAGCCGCCGGCCCGGCCAGGCCCTCTCCCGCCAGCAGCTGCTGCGGCTGGTGTGGGAGCACGACTACCTCGGCGACTCCCGCCTCGTGGACGCCTGCGTCCAGCGGCTGCGCGCCAAGGTCGAGGAAGTGCCGTCCTCCCCGACCCTCATCCGGACCGTCCGCGGGGTCGGCTACCGCCTGGACTCGCCGCAGTGATCAACGCTCTGTTCGCGGGCCTTCGCTGGACCAGCCTGCGGCTGCGGCTCCTCCTGGTCTTCTCCCTCGTCGCGCTGGTCGCCGCCGTGTCCGCCTCGGGCATCGCGTACTGGCTCAACCGCGAGGCCGTCCTGACCCGCACCCAGGAGGCCGCCCTCGGCGACTTCCGGCAGGAAATGCAGGACCGGGCCGCGGCCCTGCCCGCCGACCCCACCCCGGAGGAACTCCAGCGCACCGCCGACCTGATGGCCGGCAGCGCCCCCGGATACAGCGTGCTGCTGCTGGACGAGCGGCCCGACGGGCGTACGGTCTACGGCGCGGCCGGCCCTGACGCCTTCCGCCTGGAGGACGTCCCCGAGTCCCTGCGGCGGGCCGTGAACGACCGCCAGAAGGCCACCGCCGCGCACGACGCCGAGTACCACATGTACTGGCAGCGCACGAAGCCGCACGGCAAGCCGTACCTCGTCGGCGGCACCCGCATCGTCGGCGGCGGCCCGACCGGCTACATGTACAAGTCGCTCGCGCAGGAGCGCGACGACCTGAACACCCTCGGCTGGTCCCTCGCCATCGCCACCGTGCTGGCGCTGCTCGGCTCGGCCCTGCTGGCGCAGGTGGCCGCCCGCACCGTCCTCAAGCCCGTCCAGCGGCTCGGCGACGCCGCGCGCCGCCTCGGCGAGGGCGAGCTCGACCACCGGCTCGACGTCTCCGGCAACGACGAACTCGCCGACCTGTCGCACACCTTCAACAAGACGGCCGAGGCGCTGGAGAAGAAGGTCGCCGACATGAGCGCTCGCGAGGAGGCCAGCCGCCGCTTCGTCGCCGACATGTCGCACGAGCTGCGCACCCCCCTCACCGCGCTGACGGCCGTCGCCGAGGTGCTGGAGGAGGAGGTCGACGACCTCGATCCGATGATCGCGCCCGCGGTCACCCTCGTCGTCAGCGAGACCCGCCGGCTGTACGACCTCGTCGAGAACCTGATGGAGGTCACCCGCTTCGACGCCGGGACGGCCCGCCTCGTCATCGACGACGTCGACGTCGCCGACCAGGTCACCGCCTGCATCGACGCCCGGGCCTGGCTCGACGCCGTCGAACTCGACGCCGAGCGCGGCATCGTCGCCCGCCTCGACCCGCGCCGCCTCGACGTCATCCTCGCCAACCTCATCGGCAACGCCCTCAAGCACGGCGGCTCGCCGGTGCGGGTCTCCGTGCGCGTCGAGGGGGAGTGGCTGGTCATCGCGGTCCGCGACAACGGCCCCGGCATCCCCGAAGAGGTGCTGCCGCACGTCTTCGACCGCTTCTACAAGGCCAGCGCGTCCCGCCCGAAGTCCGACGGCAGCGGCCTGGGCCTGTCCATCGCCGTGGAGAACGCGCACATCCACGGCGGCGAGATCACCGCGGCCAACGCGGAGGGAGGCGGCGCGCTGTTCACGCTGCGCCTGCCGGTGGACGTGGGGAAGGTGATCGCCGGTGGCGACGCGCAGGAGTAGGGCGGCCGCGGCGGCCGCGGTCGCGGGGGTGCTGGCGTCCCTGTCGGCCGGGTGCGGGATCCGGGCGACGACCGTCCCCGTCGACGTCGGGCCGGCCCCCTCGCGGGTCTCCTGCGACATCCCGGCCCAGCAGGGCGGGGCGCAGGGCTTCCGGGCGACCGTGGAGCTCGTGTGCGGCTCGCAGCTGGTCGGGGTCGAGCGGATCGTCCCGATGGCGGCGGAGAAGAAGCCCGCCCGGACGGCCGCCCAGGCGGCCGCGGAGGCGCTGCTGGCCGCCCTGGAGCGGGAGCCCGGCCACGACGAGCGGGAGGCGGGCTTCACGACCTCCGTCCCCGACGGGCTGACGGTCGCCCCGCTGCGGGCGGCCGACCCCGCCGGAACGGTACGCCTCAGCCGCAAGCCCGAGGACCTGCCGCCGGTCGCGCTTGCCCAGGTGGTGTGCACCTTCGCCGGCAACAAGACCGTCTCGGCCGGACCGGGCCCGGTCGTCCTCGGCGGCCCGGACAGCGACCCGCCGCGCGCCTGGGAGTGCACGGACGCCGTCCGCGCCCGCCCGGAGTCGGTCCCGACGCTGGGCGAGCTGGTCCGCCCGGTGCCGTCGGCCGCGACGCCTGCGCCGACACCGACCGGCTGACCAACGCGCGCTGCCCGTAAGTCCGTTCGGGTCATCGCCCAAGGGATGCGGTACCGACCCGTACTCGTCGAGGAGTACGGGTCGGTACGGGATTGAGTCGCAGGCGCGGGTGGCAGTCCACGCGTATGCCACCACGGAAGAGGCCGCCCCGGCCCAACGCCACCGCGATGAAGATGATCGGCGAGCAGGTCGCCACCGGCCGGGTCGCCAAGAAGCTCACCCAGAGCCAACTCGCCGACCTGGTCAACATGGACTGCGAGACCATCGCCTCCATCGAGCAGGGGCGGCGCGTCCTGATGCCCGACGTGGCCGAGCGGATGGACCGGGCCCTGGGACTCCCCGGAGTGCTCGCCGTCGCCGCCCTGCGGATGCCGGAGGTCGACATGATCCCGGCCTGGGCCGAGGAGTACTTCGAGCGGGAGCGCGAGGCCCTCGCGCTGTCCTGGTTCGACACGATGATCGTGCCCGGCCTGCTCCAGACCGAGGCCTACGCCCGCGCCGTCCTGTCCTGCCGCGTCCCGTACGTGGGGGAGGCCAAGGTCGAACTCCAGACGGCGCGTCGGATGAAGCGCCAGGAGATACTGCGCCGGGCCGTGCCGCCGACGCTCTCGTTCGTGATCTGGGAGCCCGCCCTGCGGGACCGGATCGGGGGGCCGAATGTGTACCGGGAGCAGATCCGGCACCTGCGGGAGTGTGCGGAGATGCCGTCGGTCTCGGTGCAGGTGCTGCCGCTGGGACTCACCGCACAGGCGGGGCTCAATGGCCCCTTCATCCTCGTGGAAACACCCCAGTTCCAGCACCTCGCCTACTCCGAGACGCAGCGCGGCAGCCTCCTCGTCCGCGACCCGAACGAGGTCAGCATCCTCACGCGGAAGTATGCGATGCTGCGGTCCCAGGCCCTCAACGTGGCAGAGACCAAGGGGCTGTTGGACCGGCTGCTAGGAGAGTCATGAGCACCGAACTCGTGTGGTTCAAGTCCAGCTACAGCGGTGACGAGGGCGGGGCGTGCGTCGAAGTCGCCTACGACTGGCGGAAGTCCAGCCACAGCGGTGACGAGGGAGACGCATGCGTAGAGGTCTCCGCGAGGTGGCACATCTCCAGCCACAGCAACGACGAAGGCGGGGCCTGCGTGGAGGTGGCCGCCTGCCCGCACGTCGTGCACGTCCGGGACTCCAAGGTCGACGGCGGTCCCGTCCTGGACGTGGCCCCGGCCAGTTGGGCCGCGCTCACCGGCTGGGTGGCGGCGTAGTCCCGCCAGAACGCCGACGGGCCCCGGACCGCGAGGGTCCGGGGCCCGTACGGGCGTTTCGGCGGCGGGCTCAGAGGCCCATGGCCGCCGAGAGGTCCTTCTTGACCGCGTCCAGGACCTCCTGGCCGCGGACGCGGGCCGCCGCCAGGTCGGAGGCCTCGGCCACGGGGACGACGACCTCCAGGTAGCACTTCAGCTTGGGCTCCGTGCCGGACGGGCGGCAGATCACCCGGGCCTTGTAGTCGCCCTCCAGGTAGTAGCGCAGGCCGTCGGTGGGCGGGAGCGTGTCCGTGCCCCGGTTCAGGTCCTCCGCCGAGACCACCCGCAGGCCCGCCAGGGAGGCCGGCGGCTGCGCCCGCAGCTGCGCCATCGCGTTCGCGATGACCGAGAGGTCCTCCACGCGGACCGACAGCTGGTCGGTGTGGTGCAGGCCGTGGGCCATGGCCAGGTCGTCCAGCAGGTCGGTCAGGGTGCGGCCCTGCTCCTTGAGCTCCGAGGCCAGCTCCGCCACCAGCAGGGCGGCGGTGATGCCGTCCTTGTCGCGGACGCCCTCGGGGTCCACGCAGTAGCCGAGCGCCTCCTCGTAGCCGTAGCGCAGGCCGTCGACGCGGGCGATCCACTTGAAGCCCGTCAGGGTCTCCTCGTAGCCGACGCCGGCCGCCTCCGCGATCCGGCCGAGCAGGCTGGAGGAGACGATCGACTCGGCGAAGACGCCCTGCGCGCCCTTGTGGACCAGGTGGGCGGCGAGGAGCGCGCCGACCTCGTCGCCGCGCAGCATCCGCCAGCCGCCGGGTGCCGCCGCGTCCGGGACGGCCACCGCGCAGCGGTCGGCGTCCGGGTCGTTCGCGATGACGATGTCCGGGCGGACCTCGGCGGCCTTCGCGAAGGCCAGGTCCATGGCGCCCGGCTCCTCCGGGTTCGGGAACGCCACCGTCGGGAAGTCCGGGTCCGGCTCGGCCTGCTCGGCGACCAGGACCGGCTCGGGGAAGCCGTGCCGGGCGAACGCCGCCAGGACGACGTCCTTGCCGACGCCGTGCATGGCCGTGTAGACGGTGCGCACGCCGCGCGGGGAGCCCGGCGTCAGCACCGCGTCCGTACGGGCCAGGTACGCCTCCAGCACCTCCTCGCCGAGCTCCTCCCAGCCGGACTCCGGGCGCGGCACGGACGCCAGGGTGTCCACCCGGGCGATCTCGGCCGCGATCCCGGCGTCCGCGGGGGAGACGATCTGCGAGCCGTCGCCGAGGTACACCTTGTAGCCGTTGTCCCGGGGCGGGTTGTGGCTCGCGGTCACCTCGACGCCGGCGACGGCGCCGAGGTGCCGTATGGCGTACGCGAGGACGGGCGTCGGCAGGGGGCGGGGCAGGACGGCCGCGCGCAGGCCGGCACCGGTCATGACGGCGGCGGTGTCGCGGGCGAAGTCCGCGGACTTGTGGCGCGCGTCGTAGCCGATCACCACCAGCCCGCCGGCGTGGCCCTGGGCCTTCAGGTACGCGGCGAGGCCCGCCGCGGCCCGGATGACCACCGAGCGGTTCATCCGCATCGGGCCGGCGCCGATCTCGCCGCGCAGCCCGGCGGTGCCGAACTGGAGGGTGCCGGAGAACCGGGCCGCCAGCTCGGCGGTGTCGCCCGCCTCGATGAGGCCGGCGAGCTCCTGCGCCGTCTCCGGGTCGGGGTCCTCGGCCAGCCAGGCGCGCGCCCGGGTGATCAGGTCGTCCTGTTCCTGCACTACTTCCGCCTTTGTCTCTCGTACGGTGCCGGTGCCTCAGATGCGGGCGAGGACCTGGGTCAGCAGCTTGCCCATGCGGGCGGCCGAGTCGCGGCCGGCCTGGAGGACCTCTTCGTGGTTCAGCGGCTCGCCGGACAGGCCCGCCGCCAGGTTGGTGACCAGGGAGATGCCGAGCACCTCGGCGCCGGCCTCGCGGGCGGCGATGGCCTCCAGGACCGTGGACATGCCGACGAGGTCGGCGCCCAGGACGCGGACCATGTTGATCTCGGCCGGGGTCTCGTAGTGCGGCCCGGGGAACTGGGCGTAGACGCCCTCCTCCAGGGTCGGGTCGATCTCCTTGCACATCGCGCGCAGCGCGGGCGAGTACAGGTCGGTCAGGTCCACGAAGTTCGCGCCGACGATCGGGGAGGCCGCCGTCAGGTTCAGGTGGTCGCTGATCAGGACCGGCTGGCCGGGCGCCATGCCCTCGCGCAGGCCGCCGCAGCCGTTGGTCAGCACGACGGTCTTGCAGCCCGCGGCGACGGCGGTGCGGACGCCGTGGGCGACGGCGGCGACGCCGAGGCCCTCGTAGAAGTGGGTGCGGCCCAGGAAGACCAGGGCGCGCTTGTCGCCGATCTTGTACGAGCGGATCTTGCCGCCGTGGCCCTCGACCGCGGGGGGCGGGAAGCCGGGCAGCTCGGTGACGGGGAATTCGGACTCGGGGGTGCCGAGCGCCTCCGCGGCGGGGGCCCAGCCGGAGCCCATGACCAGGGCGACGTCGTGGGTCTCGGCGCCGGTGAGCTCGCGCAGGCGCGCGGCGGCGGCGTCTGCGGCGGCGTGGGGGTCGGTAACAGATGCGTTCACGCAGACGAGCGTAGCCGCTTATCGCCTACGCGCGTAGATGGCGCTGCTCACGGTGTTCGGATCGTTGCCTTGTCGTTTCCGCCGAATCGTCCTGCTGCGCCGGGGGCGTCCGGTTCGGCCGCACGCCCGCGACCTGCGATAACGCAGACGGCCGCCGGGTGCCGGCGGGCGCGCGGGGCGGGCTCAGCAGGGGCGCTTGCGCAGTTCCATCACGTAGTCGTGCGGGGCGCCCGCGGACTCCGCGGCGTCGGCGATCTCGCCCAGGTAGCGCGCGGACGGCAGGCCGCCCTCGTACCCGTTCAGCACGTAGCACCAGGCGGCCTCCTCGCCGTCCAGCGTGTGCACGCGGATCCGCATCCGGCGGTAGATGTCGAGGCCGACGCCCTCCCACCGGTCCATGGAGTCCTCGTCCAGGGGCGCGATGTCGTAGAGGGCGACGAAGACCTGCTGGCGGGGGGCCTCGACGATGGTGGCGAGGGCGCCCTCCCAGCCCATCTGCTCGCCGCCGAAGGTCAGCCGCCAGTCGTTGATCCAGCCCGTTCCGCGCAGCGGCGAATGCGGGGCGCGGCGCGTCATCAGCCGCGGGTCGAGGTTGCCGGCGTACGCGGCGTAGAGCGACATGGAGTCGAGGGTACGGGAGGGGCGGGCCGGGGCGCCTGCCCGGTGGCATAGCCCGTACGGAGTCGCGGGCGGGGGCCGGCCGGGGGACCGGGGGAGAAGCACCTTGAAGCGTGCGGGACAATGGAGGGCGGAATGCATCCCCCGGGGAGACCCCCCGGAAGCCCCGGCCGGGGCGGCGCTCGGCCGGGTATACGTGAGGCGGAGTTTTCGTGACCCGGATCGTGATCATCGGCGGCGGACCCGGCGGGTATGAGGCGGCCCTGGTGGGGGCCCAGCTCGGCGCGGAGGTGACAGTCGTCGACTGCGACGGCCTCGGCGGCGCATCGGTCCTGACCGACTGCGTGCCCTCCAAGACCCTCATCGCGACCGCCGAGGTCATGACGAACTTCGACTCCTCGTACGAGGAGCTCGGCATCGTCGTCGCGGACGACACCCCGCCCGTCGAGCAGTCCGCCCGCATCATCGGCGTCGACCTCGGCAAGGTGAACCGCCGCGTCAAGCGCCTCGCGCTCGCCCAGTCGCACGACATCACCGCCTCCGTCACCCGGGCGGGCGCACGTGTCATCCGCGGCCGCGGCCGCCTCGGCGGCCCGCAGGGCATCGACGGCACGCGCGACGTGATCGTCACCGCCGCCGACGGCACCGAGCAGATCCTCACGGCCGACGCCGTGCTGATCGCGACCGGCGGCACCCCCCGCGAGATCCCCGACGCCATGCCCGACGGCGAGCGCATCCTGAACTGGACGCAGGTCTACGACCTGGAGGAGCTCCCCGAGGAGCTCATCGTGGTCGGCTCCGGCGTCACCGGCGCCGAGTTCGCCGGCGCCTACCAGGCCCTCGGCTCGCGCGTCACGCTGATCTCGTCCCGCGACCGGGTGCTGCCCGGCGAGGACCCCGACGCCGCCGCCGTCCTGGAGGACGTCTTCCGCCGCCGCGGAATGAACGTCGTCGGGCGGGCCCGCGCCGAGTCCGCCAAGCGGGTCGGCGACCGCGTCGAGGTCACCCTCTCCGACGGGCGCGTCATCACCGGCACCCACTGCCTGATGGCCGTCGGCGCCATCCCCAACACCAAGGGCATGAACCTGGAGGAGTCCGGCGTCCGGCTCAAGGACTCCGGCCACATCTGGACCGACAAGGTCTCCCGCACCACCTCCCCCGGCGTGTACGCGGCCGGCGACGTCACCGGCGTGTTCGCGCTCGCGTCCGTCGCCGCCATGCAGGGGCGCATCGCCATGTACCACTTCCTCGGCGACGCGGTCACCCCGCTGAACCTCAAGACGGTCTCCTCGAACGTCTTCACCGACCCCGAGATCGCGACCGTCGGCTACACCCAGGCCGACGTCGACGCCGGCCGCATCGACGCCCGCGTCGTCAAGCTGCCGCTGCTGCGGAACGCGCGCGCCAAGATGCAGGGCATCCGCGACGGCTTCGTGAAGCTGTTCTGCCGCCCCGGCACCGGGATCGTCGTCGGCGGCGTCGTCGTCTCGCCGCGCGCGAGCGAACTGATCCACCCGATCTCGATCGCCGTCGACAACAACCTGACCGTCGAGCAGATCGCAAACGCGTTCACCGTGTACCCCTCGCTGTCGGGATCGATCGCGGAAGTGGCGCGCCAGCTGCAGACCCGAAAGACGGAAGGCGAAGGCTGACAGGCCGCAAATCCGGCCAACCTCCGCATAAACAGCGGAGGTTGGCGGCTTAACCGCCCCAGGGGGCGGAACACGGGGACACCCGGCCGACCGCGTATACCACTAACTCCCCCGCCTTATGGACAACTTCGGTATTCCGGCGCAAGGAGCTGAAAGCAGACGGTCGCCCGGGTTACTGTCAGTTTCGTGTTCGCTGCAGAACGTCGCCAGTTGATTCTCGAAATGGTGCGCGCGAACGGAGCGGTATCGCTCCGGGAGCTCGCCCGCGTCGTCCAGACCTCCGAAGTGACCGTACGGCGGGACGTGCGGGCACTGGAGGCCGAAGGACTCCTCGACCGCCGGCACGGCGGTGCGGTCCTCCCCGGCGGGTTCACCCGCGAGTCCGGGTTCCCGCAGAAGTCGCACCTCGCCACGGCGGAGAAGACCGCCATCGCCGACGTCGCGGCCGGCCTCGTCGAAGAGGGCGAGGCCGTCGTCGTCGGCGCGGGCACCACCACCCAGGAGCTCGCCCGCCGGCTCGCCCGTGTGCCGGGGCTGACCGTGGTCACCAACTCCCTGCTCGTCGCCCAGGCCCTGGCACACGCCAACCGGGTCGAGGTCGTCATGACCGGCGGGACCCTGCGCGGGTCCAACTACGCGCTGGTCGGCAGCGGAGCCGAGCAGTCGCTGCAGGGCCTGCGGGTCTCCCGCGCGTTCCTCTCCGGCAGCGGCCTGACGGCCGAGCGCGGGCTGTCCACGTCGAACATGCTGTCGGCGAGCGTCGACCGGGCGCTGGTCCAGGCGGCCGCGGAGGTCGTGGTCCTCGCGGACCACACCAAGCTCGGCACCGACACCATGTTCCAGACGGTGCCGACGGACGTCATGACCCGGCTCGTCACGGACGAGCCGCCGCCGCACGACGACCGGGCCGCCACCGAACTCCAGGCCCTCGCGGACCAGGGAGTCCAGATCACCGTGGCCGGCACGGCTGCCTCCGGCTCCGCCTCCGGCGTGGACGGCATGCAGGGCCGCCGCCCCCGCCGCGAGGGCCCCCTCCCGGTCCAGCGCCGCGGCGCCACCCCCCTGCGCAGCGCCCCGGCGTCCCTCCTGGACCCCCAGTCCCAGGACCGCAGGGTGGCAGACCTCCGCCGCCGCTGACTCGACTCCGGCCCTGCGCCTCGAACGCCGGCGGGGCTCGCTTTGCCCGGCCCCAAGCGCGAAGCCCCACCGCAGCCCGCACTCAGCCGCAACCGCAATGCAGCCCTGTGCAACCCGCTTCGTCGGCCGCGCCATCCGCCGCGGCCGCAATTCCAGCTTCGCCGGCGTTTGAGGCGCGGGGGGTGGGGCGGAGCCCCGCATCACGGCGGCCGGGTCACTCCGCGAGGGGCAGGCACTCCGCGAGCAGGTCGACGACGTCCCGCCAGGCGCGCTGCGCATGCCGCGGGTGGTAGCCGACGCCGGGGCGCACGGTGTGATCGACCGGCGGGTGGTGGAAGGCGTGCAGGGCGCCGCCTTAGACTACGAGGCGCCAGTCGACGCCCGCGGCCTGCATCTCGGCGGCGAATGCGTCCCGTTGCGCGGGCGGCATGATCGGGTCTTCCGACCCGACCCCCGCCCATACCAGGCAGCCGATGCGTGCCGTTTCGTCCGGGCGGCCCGTGGTCAGTCCGTTGACCGTCGCAATCGCGCGCAGGCCGACGCCGTCGCGGCCGAGTTCCAGCGCGATCGCGCCCCCGGTGCCGTAGCCGACGGCGGCGATCCGGTCCGGGTCGGTCCGCGGCTCTGCGCGGAGCACGTCGAGCGCCGCGTGGCCGATGCCCCGCATCCGGCCGGGGTCGGCGAGCAGCGGCATGCAGCGGGCCAGCATCTCCTCGGGGTCGCCCAGGTAGCGTCCGCCGTGGAGGTCGAAGGCCAAGGCCACGTATCCCAGCTCGGCGAGCGCGTCGGCCCGGCCGCGTTCGACGTCGCTGAGCCGTTGCTTTGAGCCTCAGCACCTCTCAGCATTCCGGGCAATCCGGCCCGGAAGGTCCGTCTCATCACCAAAGCGTGAGGGCTTCGGTTTGAGTACGGTCTCTCGTTTCTGTCTGCCGCTGGTGCGGCGGGTTGCGCCACCTGCCCGCCCCGCCTCCGCCTTGCGGCGGGGGCGGGTGGCGCGGGTCTTGCGGTCGGCTCCACGAGGCTTCGACACCACCACGGTGGTGTCCTGGTCTCCGGCCACTCCGGTACCAGTGGCGCAGGCCGCCGCGAGGGCGGCGAGGTTGAGCGCGGCGTTGTCGTCCCGGTCGATGACCAGGTGGCAGGCGTCGCACTCGAAGGTCCGCATGTGCAGCGGCAGCTTGGCTTTCACCGCG
Organism: Streptomyces globosus; assembly: GCF_003325375.1. Taxonomy (GTDB): domain Bacteria; phylum Actinomycetota; class Actinomycetes; order Streptomycetales; family Streptomycetaceae; genus Streptomyces; species Streptomyces globosus_A. The sequence continues at coordinate 788,046 of NZ_CP030862.1, forward strand.
CCGCACCCGGAACAGGTCTTCGAGGAGGGGTACCAGCGGTTCGCGACCACAAGGCGGGTGGCGTGGCGCTGGCCGGTCTTGTAGGTGAGCAGGCGGCGGATCTCCCCGAACCCGGCATCGGCGATGCGGCGGGCCAGACGCCGGTTGCGGAGCATTCCGGCGACGTTGAGGTCTTCGACCACGACGGTGCCGTACTCGGCGGCCACGGCGGTGGTGAGCTTGTGCAGGGCGTCCTCGCGGAGGTTCGCCACCCGGTGGTGCACGCGGTTGCGGGCCGCGTTGGCCTTCTCCCAGCGGCGGGACGGCTTCTGCCCGGTGCGCCGGTCGGGGCCCTGACGCCGGGACACGGTCCGGGAGGCGCGGCGCAGCTGCGCGCGGGCGGCGTCGTAGTGGCCCGGGTTCGCGACGGTGCGGATCTCGCCCGTCGAGTCGGCCATCACGGCGAGGGCCTTCACACCGAGGTCGATGCCGACCGCCACATCCGGGCGAGCCACGCGCACGATGTCGCGCTTGACCTCGACCTGGAACGAGGCGAACCAGCGTCCGCGCTCGTGCCGCACGGCCGCGGACAGGATCCGGGCTGTCCCGGCCTGGACGCGGCCGAGGAGCTTCACCGTCGGCTCGTGGGTGCGGATCGTCCCGAGGCGGGGGAGGGTGACGTGCCGGCCGTCGGCGTCCACACGGATGGTGCCCGTGGTGAACCGGCAGGCAAGACGCGCCTTCCGCTTCGGCTTGAACCGGGGGACGCCCATCCGGGCGCCCTTCCGCTTGCCGTTCTTCGACTTCGCGTAGTTGTCGAACGCGGACGACGCGTTCGCCAGCCCGGTGGAGTACGCCTCCTTGGAGTTCCTCTCCCACCACCCGGCGAACCGGGGGTCGGTGTGCTTGGCCTCGTTGAACGCCTTCCGCAGCGACGGAAGCGACCACGGCCGCCACTCGGTCAGCGACTCCTCGGGGATCCCGTAGGTCTCCTCCGCGCGGCGCTGCCACCACGACGCCGTCACCCAGCCCACAGCCCAGTTGTACGCGGCCCGCGCGGCACCGCAGTGCGAACGCAACGCGGCCTCCTGGGAGGCGTTCGGGTCCAGGGCGAACCGGAACGCCTGCACCACGTACCCGGGCTGCGGGCGGAACTTCTTCACCCGGCGTCCTCGCCGGTCGCCACGGCCACCGCGCGAGCGGCCCGGTTCTTCGCCGCCCGCCGCCCGTACAGGCGCACGCACATCGACGTGAGCACCTCGGTGATGTCCCCTACGAGGTCATCGGCGGTCTCGGTGGTCTCGGCGGGGTCGAGGACGACCAGACGCCGCCCGGACGCCGACAGGACCGCTTCGAGGTGCTCGACACCGAACCGGGCAAGCCGGTCACGGTGCTCGACCACGATCACCGCCGCCTGCGGGTCGGACAGCACCCGGTGCAACTTCCGGCGCCGGCCGTTCAGCCCCGAGTCGACCTCGGCGACGACCTCGGCGACGGCCAGGCCCAGCCCGTTCGCGCCGGCCACGACCCGGGCCGTCTGCCGGTCAAGGTCTGCTTTCTGGTCGGCGGACGAGACACGGCAGTACGCGACCACCCGCCCCGCCTCCGCGACGGCGGCCGGAGCGGGCTCATCGACCAGCCACGTCCCGGACGGCGCCTGGCGGACCGGGACGGGCATCCTCCCGTCCTTCACCCACCGCCACGCGGTCTGATAGCTCACGCCCTGCTGACGGGCCCACTCCGAAAGCCTCACAAGACCAACGTACGCGAGACAGTCGACTAGAGGTGACTATCAATGACTAGGAAACGTGTAGCAGCTTTCACCCCCCCCACCCCCTCGGGGCCGACCAGGACCCCGGGCCGGCGGTCGGCACCGGCCGGGAGCGCGAGGTGCCCGGTCATCGTCAGGCCGTCGGCCGAGTAGGCGATCGTGCGCGTCGTGACCGTCGTCATGAGCCTGACCGTAGTGATCACCGGGTCCGGTCGGGCGGCGTTCTGCCGCCGGCGGAAACGGACGCGCGAACGCCGGCGGCTCGTGGGAGCGCGCCGGCGTTCGGGGTTGAGCGTGTCAGTCCTTGATCTCGCAGATCGTTGCGCCGGAGGTGAGGGAGGCGCCGACCTCGGCCGTCAGGCCGACGACGGTGCCGGAGCGGTGCGCGTTCAGCGGCTGCTCCATCTTCATCGCCTCCAGGACGACGACCAGGTCGCCCTCGTTGACCTGCTGGCCCTCCTCGACGGCGACCTTGACGATCGTGCCCTGCATCGGGGAGGCGAGGGTGTCGCCGGAGGCGGCGGGGCCGGACTTCTTCGCCGCGCGGCGCTTCGGCTTGGCGCCGCCCGCCGCGGCCGTGCGGGCCAGGGTCATGCCGAGGGACGACGGGAGGGAGACCTCCAGCCGCTTGCCGCCGACCTCGACGACGACCGTCTCTCGGCCGGGCTCGTCCTCGGCCTCGTCGGCCGCGGGGGCCGCGAACGCGGGGATCTCGTTGACGAACTCGGTCTCGATCCAGCGGGTGTGGACCTTGAACGGGGTGCCGTCCGTCGGGGCGAACGCCGGGTCGGCGACGACCGCGCGGTGGAACGGGATGGCCGTGGCCATGCCCTCGACCTCGAACTCGGCCAGCGCGCGGGCCGCACGCTGCAGCGCCTGCTCGCGGGTCGCGCCCGTCACGATCAGCTTGGCCAGGAGGGAGTCCCAGGCCGGGCCGATGACCGACCCGGACTCGACGCCCGCGTCCAGGCGGACGCCGGGGCCGGTCGGCGCGCTGAACCTGGTGACGGTGCCGGGCGCGGGCAGGAAGTTCCGGCCCGGGTCCTCGCCGTTGATGCGGAACTCGAAGGAGTGGCCGCGCAGGACCGGGTCGCCGTACCCGAGCTCCTCGCCGTCGGCGATGCGGAACATCTCGCGCACGAGGTCGATGCCGGCGACCTCCTCGGTGACCGGGTGCTCCACCTGGAGGCGGGTGTTGACCTCCAGGAAGGAGATCGTGCCGTCGACGCCGACGAGGAACTCGACGGTGCCGGCGCCGACGTAGCCGGCCTCCTTCAGGATGGCCTTGGAGGCGCGGTACAGCTCGGCGTTCTGCTCCTCGGAGAGGAACGGCGCCGGGGCCTCCTCGACCAGCTTCTGGTGGCGGCGCTGGAGCGAGCAGTCGCGGGTGGAGACGACGACGACGTTGCCGTGGCTGTCGGCGAGGCACTGGGTCTCGACGTGGCGCGGCTTGTCGAGGTAGCGCTCGACGAAGCACTCGCCGCGGCCGAAGGCGGCGACGGCCTCGCGGACGGCGGAGTCGTACAGCTCGGGGACCTCGTCGAGCGTGCGGGCGACCTTCAGGCCGCGGCCGCCGCCGCCGAAGGCGGCCTTGATCGCGATGGGCAGGCCGTGCTCCTTGGCGAAGGCGACGACCTCCTCGGCGCCCGACACCGGGTCGGGGGTGCCGGCGACCAGCGGGGCGCCGGCGCGCTGCGCGATGTGGCGGGCGGCGACCTTGTCTCCGAGGTCCCGGATGGCCTGCGGCGGCGGGCCGATCCAGGTCAGGCCCGCGTCGAGGACGGCCTGCGCGAATTCGGCGTTCTCGGAGAGGAAGCCGTATCCGGGGTGGATGGCGTCGGCGCCGGAGTCGGCGGCCGCCTGGAGGACCTTGGAGATGTCCAGGTAGCTCGCGGCCGGGGTGTCACCGCCCAACGCGAAAGCTTCGTCGGCCGCGCGGACGTGCAGGGCGTCCCGGTCCGGATCGGCGTAGACGGCTACGCTCGCGATCCCGGCATCCCGGCAGGCCCGAGCAACGCGGACAGCGATTTCGCCACGGTTGGCGATGAGCACCTTGCGCACGATGGCTCCCTCCTTGAAACAAGCTGAGTTTAGGGACTGCCCACACGGCCTTACGACCCTCTCCTAGAGGTGACCTTGCCCACACGGAGTGTGATTCGAGTCCGCCTCGATCGAGGAAAGTCCAAGTGGTGCCCCAGGTCAGGGGGATCCCCGACTGCACAGTAACCCCGTCAGGTAGCCACGGTCTCTGTCCGCCCGCTCAGCGGGCCCCGGCGATTCTTTGTGGATTCCCTACGAACGGCCCACAGATTCTTTGCGCGGCCGCCGTCCGCGGGGCGTTCCGCAAGCGGGCCGTGCACACCCCTTGTCCGTACGTTTACCCGTTAGTAGCCTCCAGGCGTCGAGTGGGCCCGCGGCCCGTTTCCGCAGGAAGGGGTGGGGTCGTGGACGTGGTGCTGCGCAGGCTCGCGGCGGGCCTGGGTGCCGTCGTGCTCGCGGCCGAGGCGCTGGTGCTGGCGCTTGTCCACTTCGTCCTGGGGCGGACGACGCAGAGCCAGTCGATGTCCATCGCCGGCATGGATCCGGATGTCATGGTCATGGCAACGTACGCGATGGGCGCCGGCACGGCCGGCTTCCTCCTGCTGTGCGCCGTCCTGCTCGCCGCGGCCGCCGTCCGCGACCGCGCCCCCGGGCGGTTCGCCCGCGTCGTGCTCGTCTGCGCCGCCGTCACCCACGCCGTGCTCGGCGCGCTCGCCGTCGGCCTGGTCGGCTGGGGCGCCTTCGCCGTACTGATGCTGGCCCTGTGCCTGCTCGTCTACGTCCTCACGCAGTACGCGGCCCGCGGGCGCGGCGAGGCGGACGGCCGCCCGAGGGGGTGAAGGCTGCTACAGGTTTCCTGGTCATTCATAGTCACCTCTAGTCGGCTGTCTTGCGTACGTTGGTCTTGTGAAGCTTTCGGAGTGGGCCCGTCAGCAGGGCGTGAGCTACCAGACCGCTTGGCGGTGGGTGAGGGACGGGAAGATGCCCGTGCCGGTCCGCCAGGCGCCGTCGGGGACGTGGCTGGTCGATGAGCCTGCTCCGGCCGCAGTCGTGGAGGCGGGGCGGGTGGTGGCGTACTGCCGCGTGTCGTCGGTCGACCAGAAAGCGGATCTTGACCGGCAGGTGGCCCGGGTCGTGGCGGGTGCGAACGGGCTGGGTCTGGCCGTCGCCGAGGTCGTGACCGAGGTCGGTTGCGGGGTGAACGGCGGGCGCCGGGAGCTGCACCGGGTGCTGTCCGACCCGCAGGTCGCGGTGATCGTGGTCGAGCACCGCGACCGGCTGGCCCACTTCGGTGTCGAGCACCTCGAAGCGGTCCTGTCGGCGTCGGGGCGGCGCCTGGTCGTCCTCGACCCCACCGAGACCGCCGAGACCGCCGACGACCTCGTACGGGACATCACCGAGGTGCTCACCTCGATGTGCGCCCGCCTGTACGGGCGGCGGGCGGCGAAGAACCGGGCCGCCCGCGCGGTGGCCGTGGCGACCGCCGAGGCCGACGAGTGAAGAAATTCCAGGCGCAGCCGGGGTTCCAGGTGCAGGCGTTCCGGTTGGCCCTGGACCCGAACGCCTTCCAGGAAGCAGCACTCCGCTCGCACTGCGGCGCCGAGCGCGCCGCCTACAACTGGGCCGTCGGCTGGGTGACCGCTTCCTGGTGGCAGCGCAAGGCGGAGGAGTCCTACGGCGTCCCCGCGGATGCGCTGACCGGCTGGCGGCCGTGGTCGCTTCCGTCGCTGCGGAAGGCGTTCAACGAGGCCAAGCACACCGACCCCCGGTTCGCCGGGTGGTGGGAGGAGAACTCCAAGGAGGCGTACTCCACCGGTCTCGCGAACGCCGCCGCCGCGTTCGACAACTACGCGAAGTCCAAGCAGGGCAAGCGGCGCGGCAAGCGCATGGGTGCGCCCCGGTTCAAGTCGAAGCGGAAGGCGCGTCTGGCCTGCCGGTTCACCACCGGCACCATCCGCGTGGACGGCGACGGCCGGCATGTGACACTGCCGAGGCTGGGCACGATCCGCACCCACGAACCCACCGCCGACCTCCACGCCCGCATCCAGGCCGGGACCGCCCGCGTCTTGTCCGCGACCGTGCGACACGAACGGGGACGCTGGCTCGTCTCCTTCCAGGCCGAGGTGAAGCAGCACATTCGGCGCGTGACGCGCCCAGGCGTGGCGGTCGGGATCGACCTCGGGGTGAAGACCCTCGCGGTCATGGCCGACAGCACGGGCGAGAACCGCACCGTCGCGAATCCCGGGCACTACGACGCCGCGCGCAAGCAGCTGCGCCGCGCCTCCCGGACCGTGTCCCGCCGGCAGGGCCCCGACCGCAGGACGGGACGCAAGCCGTCGAAGCGGTGGGGGAAAGCCAACGACATCCGCAACCGGGTGCATCACCGGGTGGCGAACCTCCGCGAGGACGCACTGCACAAGCTCACCACGGCCGTGGCGGCCGAGTACGGCACGATCGTGGTCGAGGAACTCAATGTCGCGGGGATGCTCCGCAACCGGCGCTTGGCCCGGCGCATCGCCGACGCCGGATTCGGTGAGATCCGCCGTCAGCTCGCCTACAAGACCCGCCAGCGCCACGCCACCCGCCTCGTGGCAGCCGACCGCTGGTACCCCTCCTCGAAGACCTGTTCCGGGTGCGGCGCGGTGAAAGCCAAACTGCCGCTGCACGTCCGGACCTACGAATGCGACGCCTGCAACCTGGTCATCGACCGGGACGACAACGCCGCACTCAACCTCGCCGCTCTCGCGGCGGCCTGCACCACTGGTACCGGAGTGGCCGGAGACCAGGACACCGCCCCGGCGGCGTCGAAGCCTCGTGGAGCCGACCGTAGGACCCGCGCCACCACCCGCAGCCGCAACGCCACGGGTGGGCGGGCAGGTGGCGCAACCCTGCCGCACCAGCGGCAGCAGGAAACGAGAGACCGTACTCAAGCCGAAGCTCTCACGCTTTGGTGATGTGACGGACCTTCCGGGCCGGAATGCCCGGAATGCTGAGACCTGACTACGGCCTCAGCAACGGTCACGCCCACAAGTCGGTGATCGACACGCCCAGTTCGCCGAGCAGGGAGCGCAGCAGCGGCAGCGACAGCCCGATGACGTTGCCGGGGTCGCCGTCGATGCCCTCGATGAACGGCGCCGACAGCCCGTCCAGGGTGAACGCCCCTGCGACGTGCAGCGGCTCGCCGCTCGCCACGTACGCCGCCACCTCCGCGTCCGTCGGCTCGCCGAAGCGGACCGTCGTCGACGCGGTGGCCGAGACCGCGCGCCCCGTCGCCGTGTCGACGATGCAGTGGCCCGTGCGCAGGACGCCGGACCGGCCGCGCATGGCCTTCCAGCGGGCGGTGGCGTCCTCGGCGTCCTCCGGCTTGCCCAGCGCCTCGCCGTCCAGCTCCAGCACCGAGTCGCAGCCGATCACCAGCGAGCCCGCCGCCTCGTCCATGGCGGCCACGACGCCCGCCTTGGCCTCGGCCAGGGCGAGCGCCAGCTCCGCCGGGGAGTCCGCGCGCAGGCTGTCCTCGTCGAAGTTGCTGACGATGACGTGCGGGGCAAGCCCGGCCTGCCGCAGCAGGTTCAGCCGGGCGGGCGAGGCGGAGGCGAGGACGAGGGTCCGGGCAGCAGTCATGCCCGCCATCGTAGGCGCGGCCCGCCGGGCCCGGCACAGGCCCTAGTGGCCCACGCCCAGCACGTACACGACGACCGCCATGGCCAGGACGACCACGACGGTCATCCGGCGGACCATCGCCTGCGCGTCGCGCATGTCCTCGGGCGGCTCGTTCTCCGGGTCAGACCACAGCATGCACCGATCGTGGCCCCGCGGAGCGGTGCGGCGCCTGAGTACGGGTACTCAGGCGCCGCCTCCGCTTCACGCCGTCTTCTCAGCCCCGACCGGGCCAGTAGGTGCGGGCCCAGGCGCCCGGACCGGGGTGCGGCAGGGTGCGCCGCGCCACCCGGTCCGGCGCCGACCAGGCGTCGGCTGCCCGGGGCGCCTCCGACGGCGCCGACGCCAGCGCCGCCGCGCGCGCCCGGACCACCGCCAGTGCGGCGGCCAGCTCCTCCGGGGTCGGGTTCCCCTTGACGACCTTGATCACCACAGCGTTACCTCCTGGAGGCTAGAGGGGGATGTTGCCGTGCTTCTTCGGCGGCAGCGACTCCCGCTTGGTGCGGAGCTGGCGCAGCCCCTTCACGATGTGCGCCCGGGTCTCCGACGGCATCGCCACCGCGTCGATGTAGCCGCGCTCGGCGGCGGTGTACGGGTTGAGGAGGGTGTCCTCGTACTCGCCGATCAGCCGGGCCCGGACCGCCTCGACGTCCTCCCCGGCGGCCTCGGCCTCGGCGAGGGTGCGGCGGTGCAGGATGTTGACGGCGCCCTGGGCGCCCATGACCGCGATCTGGGCGGTGGGCCAGGCGATGTTCAGGTCCGCGCCGAGGTGCTTGGAGCCCATGACGTCGTAGGCGCCGCCGAAGGCCTTGCGGGTGATGACCGTGATCAGGGGGACGGTGGCCTCGGCGTACGCGTAGATCAGCTTCGCGCCGCGCCGGATGATGCCGTTGTACTCCTGGTCGGTGCCCGGCAGGAAGCCCGGCACGTCCACGAACGTCAGCACCGGGATGTTGAAGGCGTCGCAGGTCCGCACGAACCGGGCGGCCTTCTCGGAGGCGTCGATGTCGAGGCAGCCCGCGAACTGCATCGGCTGGTTGGCGACGATGCCGACGGGGTGCCCCTCGACGCGGCCGAAGCCGGTCAGGATGTTCGGCGCGAACAGCGACTGCGTCTCCAGGAACTCGCCCTCGTCGACGACGTGCTCGATGACGGTGTGCATGTCGTACGGCTGGTTCGCGCTGTCCGGGATCAGCACGTCCAGTTCGAGGTCCGTCTCCGAGACCGCGGTGTCGGCCTCCTCCGGGAAGGCCGGCGGCTCCGAGAGGTTGTTCGACGGCAGGTAGGACAGCAGCGACTTGACGTACTCGACGGCGTCCTTCTCGTCGCCCGCCATGTGGTGGGCCACACCCGAGGTGGCGTTGTGGGTGCGGGCGCCGCCGAGCTCCTCGAAGCCGACGTCCTCGCCGGTGACCGTCTTGATGACGTCCGGGCCGGTGATGAACATGTGCGAGGTCTGGTCGACCATCACGGTGAAGTCGGTGATGGCCGGCGAGTACACGGCGCCGCCTGCGCACGGCCCGACGACCAGGCTGATCTGCGGGATGACGCCCGACGCGTGCACGTTGCGGCGGAAGATCTCGCCGTACATGCCGAGCGCGCTGACGCCCTCCTGGATGCGGGCGCCGCCGGAGTCGTTGATGCCGACGACGGGGCAGCCCGTCTTCAGGGCGAAGTCCATCACCTTGATGATCTTCTGGCCGTAGACCTCGCCCAGGGCGCCGCCGAAGACCGTGAAGTCCTGCGAGAACACGGCCACGGGGCGGCCGTCGACCGTGCCGTAGCCCGTGACGACGCCGTCGCCGTACGGGCGGGTCTTCTCCAGGCCGAAGTTGGTCGACCGGTGCCGGGCGAACTCGTCCAGCTCCACGAAGGAGCCCTCGTCCAGCAGCAGGGCGATCCGCTCGCGGGCCGTCAGTTTGCCCTTGGCGTGCTGCTTCTCCACGGCCCGGGCGGAGCCGGCGTGGGTGGCCTCGTCGATACGGCGCTGCAGGTCCGCGATCTTGCCCGCGGTGGTGTGGATGTCGATCGGCTCGGAGGGTTGTGACATCGGGGTCGCGGCTCCCTGTGTGGTGTCAACTGCCTGGTCAATTGAATGACTACTGCTGGCTACTGGTGCGTAGCGTATCGGCGGGCATGGCGCTCGGCAGTGCGGCGTTTGACACACCTAATCTGGGTTGCATGACGCCATCCGATGCCCCAGGCGGGGCTTCCTCCGGGGCCCCTTCCGACCGCTGGTCGAGCCTCGACCGGCCGCCGCTGAACACCGCCGCACTCCGGCGCGCCCTGACCGCCGGCGGAGGCCTGTGGACCTCCGTGGAGGTCGTCCCCAGCACCGGCTCCACCAACACCGACCTTGCGGCCCGCGCCGGCGGCCTGCCCGAGGGCGCCGTCCTCGTCGCCGAGGAGCAGACCGCCGGCCGGGGCCGCCTGGACCGCAGCTGGGTGGCGCCCGCCCGCTCCGGGCTGTTCTTCTCCGTCCTCCTCAAGCCCGGCCCGGCCGTCCCGCAGGAGCGCTGGGGCTGGCTGACGCTCCTGGCCGGCGTGGCCGCCGCGGCCGCACTGGAGCGGACCGCCGGCGTGGACGCCTCCCTCAAATGGCCCAACGACCTGCTGGTCGCCGTCGACGGCCAGGAGCGCAAGGCCGCCGGGATCCTCGCCGAGCGGACCGCGGACGGCGTCGTCATCGGCATCGGCCTCAACGTCAGCCTGACCCGCGAGGAGCTGCCCGTACCCGAGGCCGGCTCGCTGCTGCTGGCCAAGGCCGCCGTCACCGACCGCGAGCCGCTGCTGAAGGCCGTACTGCGCTCCCTGGAGCAGTCGTACGCCGACTGGCGCGCCGCCGCGGGCGACCCGGCCGCCTCCGGCCTGCTGGAGGCGTACGCCGCCCGCTGCGCCACCCTCGGCCGCGAGGTGCGGGCCGAGCTGCCCGGCGGGCGCACGCTCACCGGAACGGCCGAGGCGGTCGACGCGGAAGGACGGCTCGTCCTGCGCGCCACGGACGGCTCCCGCGAGGCCGTGGGGGCCGGGGACGTGGTGCACCTGAGGCCCGCGGGGTGAGCCCGCGGCCCCGCGGCCGCCGAAGGTGACGGGAGTGGGGAGTGAGCTACGGCACACCTGCCGTATGGTTTAGGCGTTCGGCGGGTCTCCCGGCGATCACCGGTTCGGCAGGGCAGTGCGCACGGAAATGGACAGGAGGCGGCCCTTGACCGTCGACGACCCTTCGTCCGGCGCGTCCTCCCCGGGCGACGGCGCCCCCGGCCCGGGGATGCCGATCGGACGCGACCGGCACACTCCCCACCACGAGGTCGACCACACCGCCCAGCCCACGGCGGACCCGCTCGCCATCCGGCTGGAGCAGCTGATCCTCGGCGCGGAGCGCCGGTACACGCCGTTCCAGGCCGCCCGCAGCGCCGGCGTGTCGATGGAGCTCGCCTCCCGCTTCTGGCGGGCGATGGGCTTCGCCGACATCGGGCAGGCCCGCGCCCTGACCGAGGCGGACGTCCTGGCGCTGCGCCGGCTCGCCGGCCTCGTCGAGGCCGGGCTGCTGAGCGAGCCGATGGCCGTCCAGGTGGCCCGCTCGACCGGGCAGACCACCGCCCGGCTGGCCGAATGGCAGATCGACTCCTTCCTGGAGGGGCTCACCGAGCCCCCCGAACCGGGCATGACCCGGACCGAGGTCACCTACCCCCTGGTCGAGCTGCTCCTGCCCGAGCTGGAGGAGTTCCTCGTCTACGTGTGGCGGCGCCAGCTCGCGGCCGCCACCGGCCGGGTCGTCCAGGCCGCCGACGACGAGGAGATGGTCGACCGGCGGCTGGCCGTCGGCTTCGCCGACCTGGTCGGCTTCACCCGGCTCACCCGCCGCCTGGAGGAGGAGCAGCTCGGCGAGCTCGTCGAGTCCTTCGAGACGACCTCCGCGGACCTGGTCGCCGCGCACGGCGGCCGGCTCATCAAGACCCTCGGCGACGAGGTGCTGTACGTCGCCGACGACGCGGCGACGGCCGCCGAGATCGCGCTGCGGCTGATCGAGACCATGGAGGCCGACCGGCTGATGCCCGAGCTGCGCGTCGGCATCGCCTTCGGCACGGTCACCACGCGCATGGGCGACGTCTTCGGGACGACGGTGAACCTCGCCAGCCGGCTCACCTCCATAGCGCCGAAGGACGCCGTCCTGGTGGACGGCGCGATGGCCGAGGAGCTGGGCCGCACGGGCGCCGCACCCGTCTCGGAGAAGGAGGCCGAGGCCGAGCTGGGCGGCGGCTCGTACCGCTTCGCGCTCCAGCCGATGTGGCAGCGGCCGGTGCGCGGCCTGGGCGTCGTGGAGCCCTGGTCGCTGACGCGGCGGAAGCCTAAGATCCCCGGGTAACGTTCGTTAACCGGGAGGGTCCCTGTGTCGGTGGAGTCGGAGTTCGTATCGGTACGTCGGCACGGCGGCGACGGGGTCGTGGAGCTGGTCCTGGACCGCCCGAAGGCGATGAACGCGGTCTCGACCGCCATGGCGCGCGCGATCGGCGCCGCCTGCGCCGAGCTGTCGGCCGACCCCTCCGCCCGCGTCGTCGTCCTCACCTCGGCCGCCGAGCGGGCCTTCTGCGTGGGAGCCGACCTCAAGGAGCGCAACTCCCTCTCCGACGCCGAGCTGGTGCGGCAGCGGCCGACCACGCGCGGCGCGTACGGGGGCGTGCTGGAGCTGCCCATGCCGACGATCGCCGCGGTGCACGGCTTCGCGCTCGGCGGCGGCTTCGAGCTGGCCCTGGCCTGCGACGTGATCGTGGCGGACGAGACGGCCGTGGTCGGCCTGCCCGAGGTGTCCGTCGGCGTGATCCCGGGCGGCGGCGGCACGCAGCTGCTGCCCCGGCGCGTCGGCGCGGCCCGGGCCGCGGAGCTGATCTTCACGGCGCGGCGGGTGGAGGCCGCCGAGGCGCTCTCGCTGGGCCTGGTGGACTCCCTCGTCCCGGCGGGCCGGGCGCGGGAGGAGGCCCTGGAGCTGGCGGGCCGGATGGCGGCGAACTCGCCGGTGGGGCTGCGGGCCGCCAAGCGGGCGCTGCGGCTGGGCCACGGCATGGACCTGGCGGCCGGCCTGGAGATCGAGGACGCGGCCTGGCGGACGGTGGCCTTCTCCGGCGACCGGGCCGAGGGCGTGGCGGCGTTCAACGAGAAGCGGCGCCCGAACTGGCCCGGCGTCTGACGGCGGCCCGCGGGCGGGGGTGCGGGGCGGGCGGCGCGGGCGGCGCGGCGCGGGCGGGTTCCCGGCCCGCACCGTCACGAATGCGGACAAAAGTCCCTAACCTGGGGTGATGGGACTCGACGGGCGGCTGCGAGCCGTCGTGGGCCTGGCGCAGGCCATGGCCGCCGCGGCCGCACCGCGGGACAGTGTGCGCGCCGCGGCGCGCGCCGCGCGCCTCGCGCTGGACGGCTCGTTCGCCGCGATCTCCGCCTGGGAGCGGGAGCGCGGCCGGCTGCGGGTGCTCGTCAACGAGGGGGAGCGCCGGCCCGGCGAGGCCGAGTTCCCCGAGGACGAGTCGTACCCGGTGCACGACTTCCCCGAGATCGCCGAGTTCCTGCACGAGCTGTGGGCCGGCGGCGGCGGCCCGCACGCCTGGGTCGAGCACGCCGGCGGCGGCCGCCCCGGGCGCCGCGGCGAGGCCCTGCGCCGGCGCGGGCGCGGCACCTGCGTGGTCGCGCCGATCGTGCTCAGCGGACGGGCCTGGGGCGAGCTGTACGTGGCCCGGGGCGACGGGCTGCCGGACTTCGACGAGGACGACGCCGAGTTCGCGGGCGTCCTGGCCGCCGTCGTCGCCGCCGGGCTGGCGCAGGCCGACCGGCTGGAGGAGGCCCGGCGGCTGGCCTTCACCGACCCGCTCACCGGGCTCGCCAACCGGCGGGCCGTCGACATGCGGCTCGACGAGGCGCTGGAGGCGCACCGGCGCGACGGGGCCGTCGTCAGCCTCGTCGTCTGCGACCTCAACGGGCTCAAGCGGGTCAACGACACCCTCGGCCACGCCACCGGCGACCGCCTGCTGGAACGGTTCGGCTCCGTGCTCAGCCTGTGCGGGGCCATGCTGCCCGGCGCGCTGGCCGCCCGGCTCGGGGGCGACGAGTTCTGCCTGGTCAGCGTCGGCCCGCCGGCCGACGACGTGGTGCGCGTCAGCGAGGAGCTGTGCCGGCGCGCGGGCGGCCTGGAGCTCGGCGAGGGCGTCGCCTGCGGGGTCGCCTCCACCGGCGACCCGATCGGTCCGGTGCAGTCCTCCCGCCGCCTCTTCCGGCTCGCCGACGCCGCCCAGTACAAGGCAAAGGCCGCCCGCTCCGGCGGCCCCGTCGTCGCCGGCCGCGACACCGCCGTGGTCCGCCTGGCCGACGCCGCAGCCCGCGGGGAGCGGGGCGAGCGGCGGCGGTTCCGGGGGCGGGCCTGATGCCGGGGTGCGGCGGGCCGCGGGGCCCGGGGCGGCGTAAGAGGTCCTCGTGAAAGTCGCTAGTGACATGAAGCGATTCAGTCCGTAGGGTGCTGAATATGGATATGCACACTGTCGTGGTGGGGACCTCCGGGACCACCCCCGAGGACGTCATCGCCGTCGCCCGCGGCAACGCGCGGGTCCAGCTCTCCGAAGAGGCCCTCGACGCGCTCGCCCGCGCCCGCGGGATCGTCGACGCCCTCGCCGCCAAGCCCGAGCCCGTCTACGGCGTCTCCACCGGCTTCGGCGCCCTGGCCTCCCGGCACATCAGCCCCGAGCTGCGCGCCCAGCTCCAGCGCAACATCGTCCGCTCGCACGCCGCGGGCCTCGGCCCGCGCGTCGAGCGCGAGGTCGTCCGCGCCCTGATGTTCCTGCGGCTGAAGACCGTCGCCTCGGGCCACACCGGCGTCCGCCCGTCGGTCGCGCAGACCATGGCCGACGTCCTCAACGCCGGCATCACGCCCGTCGTCCACGAGTACGGCTCGCTGGGCTGCTCCGGCGACCTCGCCCCGCTCTCGCACTGCGCGCTCACCCTGATGGGCGAAGGCGACGCCGAGGGCCCCGACGGCACCGTCCGCCCCGCCGGCGAACTCCTCGCCGAGGCCGGCATCGAGCCGGTCGTCCTCCGCGAGAAGGAGGGCCTCGCCCTCCTCAACGGCACCGACGGCATGCTCGGCATGCTCCTCATGGCCCTCGCCGACCTGCACCGGCTGTACACCTCCGCCGACATCACCGCCGCCCTGACGCTGGAGGCCCTGCTCGGCACCGAGAAGGTCCTCGCGCCCGAGCTGCACGCCATCCGCCCCCACCCCGGCCAGGGCGCCTCCGCCTCCAACATGGCGGCCGTCCTCAAGGGCTCCGGCCTCACCGGCCACTACCAGGAGGAGTCGGCGCCCCGCGTCCAGGACGCCTACTCGGTGCGCTGCGCCCCGCAGGTCGCCGGCGCCGGCCGCGACACCCTCGCGCACGCCGCCCTGGTCGCCTCCCGCGAACTGGCCTCCGCCGTCGACAACCCGGTCGTCCTGCCCGACGGCCGCGTCGAGTCCAACGGCAACTTCCACGGCGCGCCCGTCGCCTACGTCCTGGACTTCCTCGCCATCGCCGCCGCCGACCTCGGCTCCATCGCCGAGCGGCGCACCGACCGGCTCCTGGACAAGAACCGCTCGCACGGCCTGCCGCCCTTCCTCGCGGAGGACGCCGGCGTCGACTCCGGGCTGATGATCGCCCAGTACACGCAGGCCGCCCTGGTCAGCGAGATGAAGCGGCTCGCCGTCCCCGCCTCCGCCGACTCCATCCCGTCCTCCGCCATGCAGGAGGACCACGTCTCGATGGGCTGGTCGGCCGCGCGCAAGCTCCGCACCGCCGTCGACAACCTGTCCCGCGTCATCGCCATCGAGCTGTACGCGGCCACCCGCGCCATCGAGCTGCGCCACGGGCTCACCGCGGCCCCCGCCAGCCTCGCCGCCATCGAGGCCGCCCGCGCGGCCGGCATCGGCGGCCCCGGCCCGGACCGCTTCCTCGCGCCCGACCTGGCCGCCGCCGACGCGTTCGTCCGCTCCGGCGCCCTGGTCGCCGCGGTCGAGGCCGTGACCGGCCCGCTCGCCTGACGGCAGCCGCGCGCACCGCGCACACGACGGGGGCCGCGCCCGGGGAGGACACTCCCGGGCGCGGCCCCCGCGCCGTGTGTACGCCCGTACGGGCGGCCCGTCCCCGGGCCTACGCGCTGCGCGAGCGGCGTACCGAGAAGGTGACCGACCCCGCGCCCACGATCAGGCAGGCCGTGCCCGCCAGCAGGTAGGGGGTGGTGTCGACGCCGCCCGTGTCCGCGAGCGTCAGGCCGGCCTGCGCGGCCGGGCGGCCCGCGGCCGTACCGGAGGCCGCGGCGGCCGTGGTCACGGTGCCCGGACCGCCCGCGTCCGCCGTCCGGGGCGCCGTGGCGGGGGCGGGGGCCGGCGTGGACCCCGCGGGCGCGGCGGCGCCCGCGGAGGGCACGAAGCACAGGGCGGCGAGCAGGGTGGTCGCCCCGAGGGCGGTGAGCAGCGGACGGCGTGCGGACACGGGGCGATCCCCCTTGCGGAAGCAGCGAATTGGCCGTGTGCGGTGATGCTACGGAAAGGGGCGGGTCGCGGGAAAGCCGGGGCTTCCCCGGGCTTACGCTCCGTCGTATGAACCCTTCTGACACATCACGATACGTACGGCTTCGGGTCGATTTGGTGCTGGAGGTGCCCGACGCCGGCGCCCTGACCGGCGCCGCACTCGAGCACATCGACGCCGACGAGTTCATGCCGGACGAGGAGCGCGGCCACGCCGAGTCGGCCGTACGGGAGGACGAGTCGGAGGCCCTGGCCTACCTCGTCGACCCCACGGACCTCGTCGCGGAGATCCCCGGCGTGGAGCTCGTCCAGGCCTCCTGGAGCAGCGAACCCGTCGAATACGACCCCGAGTCCCTGGAGTGGGACCTGGGCGAGGAAGATGGGGACTTCGACAGAGAGCCCGGCAGCGCCTGATCGTGGGGTTGCCCACATTCAAACGGAATGTGGAACCGATCCCGGCCGTCAACGCGTTGACTGGTCAGTGGCAGGGGGCATGTCCCCCTGCCCTGGGACGGCCCCGGGGGGTACAGGCAACGATGGAGTGGCGTGTGAGGACGGACAGCAAGCTGCGGAGAAGGTCCATGGGGGCCATATCCGCCCTGCTCGGCGGCGTACTGATGCTCACGGCGTGCACCGGCGGCGACGAGAAGGCGGGCGGCGGGGACGCGAACAAGTCCCAGTCCGAGGTCGACGCGGCGGCCGCCAAGGACGCGTCGAAGGCGAAGATCACGATCACGCCGAAGGACGGCACGGACAACGCGAGCCTGGACTCGACCGCCGTCTCCGTCGCCGACGGCACGCTGACGGCGGTCGAGCTGAAGACCTCCGAGGGCGCCGCGGTGGCCGGCAAGATCGCCGCCGACGGCAAGAGCTGGAAGCCGGAGGCGCCGCTGAAGCGCTCCACGAAGTACGCGCTCTCGGCGACCGCGAAGGACGAGAGCGGCAAGGAGGCGCACGAGAACGCCTCCTTCAGCACCGTCTCGCCGGAGAACAGCTTCATCGGCTCCTTCGTGCCGGAGGACGGCCAGACCGTCGGCGTCGGCATGCCGGTCTCGATCACCTTCAACAAGCCGATCAAGGACAAGAAGGCGGTCCAGTCCGCGATCAACGTCACCTCCAGCTCGGGCCAGGAGGTCGTCGGCCACTGGTTCAGCGCCCAGCGCCTGGACTTCCGCCCGGAGAAGTACTGGCAGGCGGGCTCCACCGTCACCATGAAGATGGCGCTTGACGGCGTGCAGGGCGCTCCCGGCGTCCAGGGTGTGCAGAACCGCACGGTCACCTTCAAGGTCGGCCGGAGCCAGGTCTCCACCGTCGACGTGAAGACGAAGAAGATGACGGTGACCCGGGACGGCGCGGTCATCAAGACCATCCCGATCTCCGCGGGCTCCCCGGCGACGCCGACGTACAACGGCCAGATGGTGATCTCCGAGAAGTTCAAGGAGACCCGGATGAACGGCGCCACCGTCGGCTTCACCGACGCAGACGGCAAGGGCGAGTACGACATCAAGGACGTCCCGCACGCCATGCGGCTGTCCACCTCCGGCACGTTCCTCCACGGGAACTACTGGGGCGCCGACTCGATCTTCGGCAGCGTCAACACCAGCCACGGCTGCGTCGGCCTGAACGACGTCAAGGGCGCGGGCGACCCGAACCAGCCGGCCGCCTGGTTCTACGACAACTCGCTCATCGGCGACGTCGTCACAGTGGTCAACTCCCCGGACAAGACCATCAAGCCCGACAACGGCCTCAACGGCTGGAACCTCGGCTGGGCCGACTGGAAGGCGGGCTCGGCCGTCTGACGGCCCGTACGGGGCGGTCCCGACACCGGGGCCGCCGCACCCGCACCATCCGCACCACCGCCGACGGCGGGGAGCCCCCGGCGGCTCCCCGCCGTCCGGCGTTCCGGGCGCCCGCGCAATCCGCGCGCGCCCGCCGACCCACCCCCGCGGGGGCCCGGCGCATGACGGCCCCTCACGCGATACCCGCCCTCGACCTGCCCGTCTCCGACGCCTGGGCCGAGGCGGCCGCGGCCGCGCACGGCGCCAGGGAGGACGCCCCCACCGGGGACCCGAACGTGCAGACCGCCTCCTGGACGCCACAGCGCCTGCACGCCGCCCGGCAGCTCGCCCTCGACCGCGGGGGCACGATGTTTATCGTCGCCGCCGTCACCCCGGAGGGCGAGGCGGCCGCGTACACCGGACTCGTCCTGCCCGACCCGGACGGGCCGCGCGCCCCCAGTACGACACGGTCGTCGTCCCCCGCCACCGCGGGAAGGGCCTCGGCCGGGCCGTGACGCTCCGCATGCTCGCCGAGGCGCAGGCCCGCCACCCTCGGCTACCGGCGCGAACGCGGTACGGCGGTCTGGCAACTCAAGCTGTGGCGGCCGGCGGGGCGGCGGACGCGGAAGACTCCGCAGAGCCGGGCGCGGCCGACGGAGCCGACGGGGCCGACCAGGACGCCAGCAGCCGCAGCGCGTCCTGCGACGCCGACCCGGGCGCGGCGTGGTAGACGACCAGCCGCTGGTCGCAGTCGTCGGGCAGGGCCAGCGTCTCGAACGACAGCTCCAGCGCCCCGACCAGCGGATGCCGCAGCCGCTTCACGCCGTGCGTCTTGTCCGCCACCGTGTGCGCCGCCCACAGCCGGCGGAACTCCTCGTTCTTCACCGACAGCTCGCCGACCAGCGCGGTCAGCTGCTCGTCGTCGGGGTTCCGTCCCGCGTACATGCGCAGGTTGCTGACGACCTCGCAGGCCCGGCACTCCCAGTCCGCGTACAGCTCGGCCGTGGCCGGGTCCAGGAACACCATCCGCACCAGGTTGCGCTCCTGCGCCGGCAGCGCGCCGAAGTCGCCGAACACGGCCGCCGCGAGCCGGTTCCAGCCGATGACGTCCTGCCGGTGCCCGACCAGGTACGCCGGGACCCCGTCCATCGCGTCGAGCAGCGTCCGCAGCTCGGGGCGCACCCGCTGCGGCCGGTGCGCCTGCCGGCGGCGGCGGGGCCGCGGCCGGGCGAGCTGGCGCAGGTGGGCGGTCTCGGTGCCGTCCAGGCGCAGCGCCCGCGCGATCGCGTCGAGCACCTCGGCGGACACGTTCTGCCCGTGGCCCTGCTCCAGGCGCGTGTAGTACGCCACCGACACCCCGGCGAGGTGGGCCAGTTCCTCGCGGCGCAGGCCGGGCACGCGGCGGTAGCGGGTGTGGTCCGGCAGGCCGACGTCCGCCGGGCGCAGCCGGGCGCGCCGGCTGCGGAGGAACTCGCCGAGCTCGGAACGCGGATCAAGCTGGTCCATCGGCCCAGTATCGCCGGACGGCCGCCCCCGCCGGAGGCGCGAGCCTGACCCCGCCAGGGATAGGAACGGCAGACGTAGGAACGCCAGGGGTCTGGGTCGCGGCCCGCGGATCCGACAGGGTGTGACCACCGCATGATCTGCCTGTCCGAGGAGCACACCCATGTCCGTCACCCAGGTTGCCGCCTACGCCGCCCCCTCCGCGAAGGCGCCGCTGGAGCGCACCACCGTCCCGCGCCGCCCCGTCGGCGAGCACGACGTCCTCATCGAGATCAAGTACGCGGGTATCTGCCACTCCGACATCCACCAGGCCCGTGACGGCTGGGGGGAGGGGATCTTCCCGATGGTCCCCGGCCACGAGATCGCCGGCGTCGTCGCCGAGGTCGGGCCGGGCGTCACGCGGTACGCGGTCGGAGACCGGGTCGGCGTCGGCTGCTTCGTCGACTCCTGCCGGACCTGCGAGTACTGCCTGCGCGGGCAGGAGCAGTACTGCGTCGAGGGCATGACCGGCACCTACAACGCCCTCGACCGCAGCGGGGAGCCCACGTACGGCGGCTACTCCACCCACCTCGTCGTGGACGAGAACTACGCGGTCCGCATCCCCGACGCCCTGCCCCTGGACCAGGCGGCACCGCTGCTGTGCGCGGGCATCACCCTGTACTCGCCGCTGCGGCACTGGGGCGCGGGCCCGGGCAAGAAGGTCGCCGTCGTCGGGCTCGGCGGCCTCGGCCACATGGGCGTGAAGATCGCGAACGCGCTGGGCGCGGAGGTCACCGTCCTGTCGCAGAGCCTGCGCAAGCAGGAGGACGGCCTGCGCCTGGGAGCCACGCACTACCGGGCGACGAGCGACCCCGCGACCTTCACGGAGCTCGCCGGCACCTTCGACCTCATCGTCTCGACGCTGGCAGTCCCGGTGGACCTCGACCGCTACCTGGCGCTGCTGAAGGTCGACGGCGCCCTCGTCAACGTCGGCGCCCCGGAGGAGCCGGTCAGCCTGAACCTCTTCTCGGTGATCACGGGCCGCCGCACCCTCGCCGGGTCGATGATCGGCGGCATCGCCGAGACGCAGGAGATGCTGGACTTCTGCGCCGAGCACGGCCTGGGCGCGGAGATCGAGGTGATCGCCGCGGACCGCGTCAACGAGGCCTTCGAGCGCGTCCTCGCGAGCGACGTCCGCTACCGCTTCGTCATCGACGCGTCCACGATCTGACCGGCCCCCGCCCGGCTCACCGCACCGGGCGGGACCTCCGCACCCTCACCCGCCGGCGGCCGGCGCGATGCCGATCGGGCAGGACACCCCGGTCCCGCCGATCCCGCAGTACCCGGCCGGGTTCCTGTCCAAATACTGCTGGTGGTAGGCCTCCGCAGGCCAGAAGGGCCGGTCGGCAGCCGGGAGGACCGCCGTCGTGATCGGGCCGTACCCGGAGGAGGCCAGTACCTGCTGGTAGGCGTCGCGCGAGGCCTCGGCCGCGGACTGCTGGGCGGGGGAGTGCGTGTAGACCGCCGAGCGATACTGGGTGCCCACGTCGTTGCCCTGGCGGAAGCCCTGCGTCGGGTCGTGGGCCTCCCAGAACACCTTCAGCAGGGTCCCGTACGAGACGGCAGCCGGGTCGAAGACCACCCTGACGACCTCCGTGTGGCCGGTCCGGCCCGAGCACACCTCCTCGTACGTCGGGTTCTGCGTGTAGCCGCCCTGGTAGCCGACGAGCGTGGTCCACACGCCGGGGACCTGCCAGAACTTCCGCTCCGCGCCCCAGAAGCAGCCCAGCCCGAAGTCCGCCGTCTCCAGGTGCGCGGGGTAGGGGCCCGCGAGGGGGTTGCCGAGGACCGTGTGCACGGGCGGCAGGGCGAAGAGGGGCTCGGGGCGGCCGGCGAGGGCCTCCTCGGCGGTGGGCAGCTCGGGCGTGCGCCGGTACGAGAACATGGATCGCCTCCTTGGATGACTGTTCAACGGACCGGGGCCGCGCAGGATTCCCGCCCGCTATGCCCGCCGGGCCGCGACGCGGACCGCCCAGTCGCGGGCGTGCGCGTACCGCCGCTCCGGCCGGGCGTGCCGCGTCCACGGCAGTGCCCCGACGTACCCGTCGACGGCGCGGAACTGCTCGACCGCCTCCGCGTCCCGGTCCTGCCAGAACAGCATCCACGCGAGCATGTGCCGCATCGCCGCCGTGCGCCGGTCGCCGGGCGCGGCCGCAGCCAGGTCGGCGAGCGCCGCGTCGACCGCCTCGACGACCTCCGGCCGCCTGTAGTGGTCCTGGAGGCCCTGCTCCCCGGACTCGTCCTCGAAGTACGCGATCAGCGGCAGCAGGCCGAGCAGCTCCCCGGGCCGCGCCCCCTCGGCCGCCCGGCGGGCGAAGCCGAGCGCCAGCTCGTGCGAGCCGCGACACCGGGCCGTCCAGTACTCGACGGCGGCGGTGTGGGCGCACAGCAGCCGGGGCGCCCGCGCGGTGATCCGCCCCCACAGCTCCTCGTACCGCTCGTGCGGGTACCCCAGGCCGGTACCGACGCCCTGTTCGACGACGTACGGAACCGGGTCGGCGGGATCGGCGGCCTCCTGCGCGGCGTGCGCGGCGCGCTGCGCAGCCAGCAGCAGCTCGCGGAAGAGCCGGAACTGCTCCTGCGTACGCGCCGCACCGCGGGCCCCGCGCACGTCCCACGCGGCCCGCACTGCGGCGTCCGCGCCGACGAGGGCCGCCGCCGCGTCGCCCGGCCGGGCGGCCTTCCACGCGGCAAGCCAGGCGCCGTCGTGCGCGGCGGACCCGGCGAGGACGCCGACCCGGCGCCGCCGCTCCTCCCAGTCCCGCCCCGCGGCCGCAACCCAGTCGGCGGCGGCCCCCCAGTCCCCGCACGCGACGGCGCCCAGGCAGGCGGCCTCGTCGGCGGTGACGGGCTGGTCGTGCACGGTGTCGAGCTCGCCCTCGGGCACGAACCCGAGCGCACCGACCGCACCGGCCTGCGCGGCGCGCTCCTGTTCCTGCGCCCAGGCGGGCCCGCCGCCGGAGCGGGAGGCGGCCTGCCGGACCGGCCGCACACCGAACACACCGAGAACGGCGGGCAGCAGCCCCCGCGCGGTGCGCCCGCTCACGAACGCGCCCCCGACCCGCGCAGCGGCACGGCGTTGCGGCGCAGACGGAAGCCTGCGGGCAGGACGAAGGCGCGCGGAGCGCGCGGCGAAGCGCCCATGTAGGACAGATCCCCCCGGGAACGTGCGGTACGGACGCCCCGCCGGCCGCGCGCGGTGGTCGGCCGCGCACCCGGTCTGCCGGTGGGGCGTGCTGGTCGGGCTCCGGCCGCGCCATGGTCAGTGGCGGGCCGGCACCGGGCCGGCCGGTCGGCCTTGCAGGGGATCATGCGGCCTGCCCCTCGCCCACGGCAACCTGCCGACCACGCACTGCACGCTTTCACCCGGAACGTCCACCCCCGGCCGCCCCCGCCGGCCCGCCCCCTCGGCGCGGCCGGCGCCCGGTCAGTGCGGCAGCGTCGCCGGCGACCCCCCGTTCGCCTCGTACCCGGCGACCGCCAGCGCGCGGTACACCGCGTACTGCGCCGCCGGGTCCTGCGAGGCCGACCACGGCAGGGCGCCGACGTAGCCGTCGATGTGCCGCACCTGCTCCATGGCCTCCGCCCACCGCTCCATCGGTACGAGGAAGGACAGCAGCATGTGCCGGACCAGCGGGAGCACCGGGTCGTCCGGGCGGGCGTGGTGCACGGCGTACATGGCGCCCTCCACGGCGCGCGTGACGACGGCGCTCTCCCAGTAGTTGGTCAGCACCACCTCGGGCGTGTGCTCGTACACCGCGAACAGCGGCAGCGCCGTGAGCAGGGAGCCCTTCGGGGCGCGGGCGGCGGCCGCGTGCGCGAACGCGTCGGCCTTCTCGCGCGAGCCGTGCCACTTCTCGCACCAGTACTGCAGGGCGGCCAGGTGCGCGCCCATGTGGTGCGGGGCGCGGTCGATGATCTGCGCCCACAGCCGGTCGAACTCGGCCTCCGGGTAGCCGAGGCCGCGGGCGACCGCCAGCTCCGTGAGGTAGGGGACGGGGTCGCCGGGGGAGAGCAGCGCCGCCTTGCGGCAGGCCTCGCGGGCCTCCTCCAGGATGATCCGGTGGTCGTCCGAGCCGACGCCGCCGGAGTGCCGCCAGGCCTGCTGCACCAGCAGTTCGGCGTGGACCTGGGCGCCGCCCGCGTCCTTCTCGGCCTGCAGCCGCCACGACTTGAGCCACTGGGCGCCCGTACCGGGCTGCGCCGCCAGTTCCAGGGCGGCGGCCCCGCCGAAGGCCTGGACGCGCTGCCAGCGCAGCTCGCCCTCCTTCGGGGTGCCGGCCAGCAGCTGCGACGCGGCCTGCCACTGCCCGGTGCCCTGGACCGCGGCGAGGGCGTCCATCAGGTCCTCGTCGGGGCCGGGGACGCGCACGTCGAGGTCTTCCTGCCGGGCAAAGCCGTAGTTCGCGGGGTCCGCCGCGTCCGGGCTGCCGGGCTCGACGAGGCGCAGCCCGGCCCTCCTGCGCCGTATGTACGGGCTGAGGACGGCCACGAGCAGGCCCATCGCGATCAGGAACCACAGAATCTCCATGCCCTCAAGCGAACCAGACCGACCCGTGCCGAGGCCAATGAGCGGCCCGGGACGGGACCGGGCAGAGGGCCGGGCCGAGGCCGGTGGCGGACGCGTGCGGACGGCGCGTTGCGGATCCGGCGGCGGGCAGCGCAGCCGAAGTGGCGTACCGGCCCGGGGGCCTTAGGCTCTGCCCATGAGCCACGACAGCCACGAGCACCAGAGCTTCGAGACCCGCGCGATCCACGCGGGGAACACCGCCGACCCGCTGACCGGCGCGGTCGTGCCCCCGATCTACCAGGTTTCCACGTACAAGCAGGACGGCGTGGGCGGCCTGCGCGGCGGCTACGAGTACAGCCGCAGCGCCAACCCGACCCGGACCGCGCTGGAGGAGAACCTCGCGGCGCTGGAGGGCGGCGTACGCGGCCTGGCCTTCGCGTCCGGGCTCGCGGCCGAGGACTGCCTGCTGCGCACGCTGCTCGCGCCCGGCGACCACGTGGTCATCCCGAACGACGCCTACGGCGGCACGTTCCGCCTGTTCGCGAAGGTCGTCTCCCGCTGGGGTGTCGAGTGGTCGGTGGCCGACACCTCGGACCCGGACTCGGTGCGGGCCGCGATCACCCCGAAGACGAAGGCGATCTGGGTGGAGACCCCCTCCAACCCGCTGCTCGGCATCACCGACATCGCGGTGGTCGCGGACATCGCGCGCACGGCCGGCGCGAAGCTCGTCGTCGACAACACGTTCGCCTCGCCGTACCTCCAGCAGCCGCTGGCGCTGGGCGCGGACGTGGTCGTGCACTCGCTGACGAAGTACATGGGCGGCCACTCCGACGTGGTCGGCGGCGCCCTCGTGACGGCCGACGCGGCCCTCGGCGAGGAACTCGCCTACCACCAGAACGCGATGGGCGCGGTGGCCGGCCCGTTCGACTCCTGGATCGTGCTGCGCGGCATCAAGACGCTGGCCGTGCGCATGGACCGGCACGCCGAGAACGCCGCGAAGGTCGCCGAGCTGCTCACCCGGCACCCGAAGGTGCACACGGTGCTCTACCCGGGCCTGGCCGACCACCCGGGCCACGAGATCGCGGCCAAGCAGATGCGCAACTTCGGCGGCATGGTCTCCTTCCGGGTGACCGGCGGCGAGGAGGCGGCGGTCGAGGTCTGCAACCGGGCGAAGCTGTTCACGCTCGGCGAGTCCCTCGGCGGCGTCGAGTCCCTGATCGAGCACCCGGGCCGCATGACGCACGCCTCGGTGGCGGGCTCGCTGCTGGAGGTGCCGGGCGACCTGGTGCGCCTGTCCGTCGGCATCGAGAACGCCGACGACCTCCTCGCGGACCTGACGCAGGCCCTGGGCTGACACCCGGGCACCCGGACACCCGGCGTACGGGGGCCTGGCACCGGCCGGGCCCCCGTACGCACCGGGCGGCGCCCGTCCCGGCGAGCCGAGCGGGGACGGGCGCGGCGCCTACCAGCCCTGCAGCGGCGGGGAGACCTCGCTCGGCGGGATCTCCCAGGGCCGGGCCAGGGACGCCCATACGGCGAACGCGGCCGCGGCGGCGAACAGCAGCACCCAGCCGATCCGGCGCAGCGCCCGGCGGCGCCGGACCAGCCGGTCCCCGCGGGCCGCGGCGGCGGCCGCGAGGCCGGTCGGGACCGGCGGGTGCGGCCCGGCCAGCAGCCGCCTGACCTGCTCTTCCCTGCGGTCCGGGGATCTCACGCGGCCTCCCGCCCCGTCCGTATCGCGGCGACGGCGCGGGCGGTCAGCGCTCGTATCCGGTCGGCCGGCAGCCCCAGCTGCGCGGCCGCGACCTCCTCGGGCACGCCCTCGTGGACGCACAGCACCAGCGCGAGCCGCTCCTGCGGCGCGAGCCGCGCGAGGACGCCGGGGCCGCCGCGGTAGCGGCGCGCGGTGCGGGCGTAGGCGGCGCACAGTTCGCGGCGGGTGTGGTCGTACGGGTCGTCGCCGCGGACCCGGCGCCAGTCGGCGTACGTCCGGGCCAGCGCGCCCGCGAGGAGCCGCCGGGCCCCCGGACAGCCGGAGCCGGCACCGGACCCGGCACCCGGCCCGGCACCTGCGCCCGACTCGGCGGTCAGCAGCACGGCGACGTGCAGGAGCCGCCCCGCCGCCCCCGCGACGAACGCCTCGAACTCGGCCCGGCGCCCCGATCGGTGGTCCACAGGAGACATGGTGCGGGCAGCGCCCACGCCCCGGTCAAGGGGTCGGACGCCGCCGGGAGGGCCAGGGCCGCCCGGGCAGCCGGTGGGCTCAGGAGGCGGGGCCGGCCTCGGAGACGCTGCCCATCAGCTCCGACAGGGAGCCGTTGAAGCGGGTGAGCAGCGCGGTGAAGGACTCGCGCTCCTCCTCGCTCCAGCCGTCGGTGACGCGCGCCATCAGCTCGCGGCGCGAGTGCCGGACCTCCTCCAGCCGGGCCAGGCCGCGCGGGGACAGGGCGAGGACCACGGCCCGCCCGTCCTCGGGGTGCGAGGTCCGCTTGACGAGACCGCTGTCCACGAGCGGGGCGACCTGCCGGGTCACCGTCGAGGAGTCGATGCCCATGCCGCACGCGAGCGCCTTGACGCCCATCGGGCCTTCCAAGTCGAGCCGGTTCAGCAGCAGGTACGCGGCGCGGTCCATCGAGTTGCGGGCCTGCCCGACCCCGCCGAGGCGGGTCTGCTCGGCGCGGCGCGCGAAGACGGCCACCTGGTGCTGGAGCGCGTCCAGGAGACCGGCGTCTGCGGGCGTCTCGGCCACCGCGGGCAGGTCGGAATTGGCCGGGTTGGAAGGCATGGCCGTGCTCTCTTCACGTGGGGCCGACAAGGATGGGGGACAGCGTACGCGGCCCCGCGGCGGCTCGTACGCCCCGTGGAAGAACTGATACGACCGGGACGAAGCCGGTAGGGACGAACCCCGCGTACCCGTCCCGCATGGCCGGATTTCGCCCCTTGTACGTACTGTGCCGGGTCCGCCCCGGGCGCTCCCCGTGCGCTCCCCGGGCGGCGATCCGGGGCGTACGCCCCGATCCGCGCGGGCTGCGAGACTGGCCCCATGAACTACCGCGTGCCCCAGCCCGTCCCGCAGGTCATCCTCGACGACGTACGGGGGGCGCAGAAGATGCTCTCGGGCGTCTCCCGGGTCACGCCGATGGAAGGCAGCCGGCACCTCTCCGCGCTCACCGGCTCCCCCGTCCACCTCAAGTGCGAGAACCTCCAGCGGACCGGCTCCTTCAAGCTCCGCGGCGCCTACGTCCGCATCGCCGGCCTGCGCCCCGAGCAGCGGGCCGCCGGCGTCGTCGCGGCGAGCGCCGGCAACCACGCGCAGGGCGTCGCCCTGGCCTCCGCCCTCCTCGGCGTCCACGCGACCGTGTACATGCCGGTCGGGGCGCCGCTGCCGAAGGTCGCGGCCACCCAGGAGTACGGGGCCGACGTACGCCTGCACGGCCAGGTCGTCGACGAGACCCTCGCCGCGGCCCAGGACCACGCCGAGCGCACTGGTGCCGTCTTCATCCACCCCTTCGACCACCGGGACGTCATCGCCGGCCAGGGCACGCTGGGCCTGGAGGTCCTGGAGCAGTGCCCGGAGGTCCGCACGATCCTCGTCGGCATCGGCGGCGGCGGACTCGCCGCGGGCATCGCCGTCGCGGTCAAGGCGCTGCGCCCCGACGTGAGGGTGGTCGGGGTGCAGGCGGCGGGCGCGGCCGCCTACCCGCCCTCGCTGCGCGCGGGCCACCCCGTCGCGATCGACAGCCCGACCACGATGGCCGACGGCATCAAGGTGGGCCGCCCCGGCGACGTCCCCTTCCAGATCATCGGGGAGCTCCTCGACGACGTCCGCACCGTCACCGAGGACCAGCTCTCCAGCGCCCTGCTGCTGTGCCTGGAGCGCGCCAAGCTGGTCGTCGAGCCGGCCGGCTGCGCCCCGGTGGCGGCGCTGCTCGCCGAGCCGGAGCGGTACGCGGACGGGCCGGTCGTGGCCGTCCTGTCCGGCGGGAACGTCGACCCGCTGCTGCTCCAGCGGATCCTGCGGCACGGCATGGCCGCGGCAGGCCGCTACCTGTCGCTGCGGCTGCGGGTCGCCGACCGGCCGGGCGCGCTGGCGGGGCTGCTGGCGGTGCTGTCGGACACGGACGCGAACGTCCTCGACGTCAGCCACGTCCGCACCGACCCGCGGCTGGGGCTGGCGGAGGTCGAGGTGGAGCTGCACCTGGAGACGAAGGGCCCGGAGCACTGCGCGGCCGTCGCGCGGGCGCTGCACGGGGCGGGGTACGCGGTCATCGGCTGACCGGCGGCGCCGGGTTCGCCGGAACCGCGCGCGGGAAAGCCGCCGCCACCTTAGGCTTTGCGGGGGAAACGACCCTGTCCCGCTCCCCGTGGGGAGGACCTTCATGCCGGGCGCCATCTATGCCGAAGGCCTGGTGAAGACCTTCGGCGACGTACGGGCACTGGACGGCGTCGACCTCGACGTGCCGCAGGGCACGGTCCTGGGCCTGCTCGGCCCGAACGGGGCGGGGAAGACGACGGCCGTCCGCTGCCTGACCACCCTCCTGCGGCCGGATGCCGGCCGGGCCGTCGTCGCCGGTGTCGACGTCCTCAGGCATCCCGAAGAGGTGCGCCGCTCCATCGGCCTGTCCGGCCAGTTCGCGGCCGTGGACGAGTACCTCACCGGCCGCGAGAACCTCCGGATGGTCGGCCGGCTCTACCAGCTGGGCGCCCGGGAGGCGAAGGCGCGCGCGGACGAGCTGCTCGACCGCTTCCACCTCGCGGACGCCGCCGACCGGATCGCGAAGACGTACTCCGGCGGCATGCGCCGGCGCCTGGACCTGGCGGCCGCGCTCGTCGTCCGGCCGCCCGTGATGTTCATGGACGAGCCGACGACCGGCCTGGACCCGCGCAACCGCCAGCAGCTGTGGGACGTCATCCAGGAACTCGTGGCCGGCGGTACCACCCTGCTGCTGACGACCCAGTACCTGGAGGAGGCCGACCACCTCGCGCACGACATCGCGGTGGTCGACCAGGGCCGG
This sequence comes from Streptomyces globosus, assembly GCF_003325375.1. Taxonomy (GTDB): domain Bacteria; phylum Actinomycetota; class Actinomycetes; order Streptomycetales; family Streptomycetaceae; genus Streptomyces; species Streptomyces globosus_A. The sequence continues at coordinate 816,880 of NZ_CP030862.1, forward strand.
GTCATCGCGCGCGGCACCTCCGACCAGCTCAAGGCGCGGACGGGCGGGGAGCGCGTCGAGGTCGTCGTCCACGACCGGGAGCGCATCGGCGACGCGCGGGCCGTGCTCGCCGGTTTCGGGGAGGGCGGCACGGCGTACGAGGAGCACACCCGCAGGCTGACGGTGCCGGTCTCCGGCGGCGCCCGGCTGCTCGCGGAGGTGATCCGCGAGCTGGACGCCCGCGGCATCGAGATCGACGACATCGCCCTGCGCCGACCCACCCTGGACGACGTGTTCATCTCCCTGACGGGCCACGCGGCCGCGTTGAACGGCGAAGGCGAAGGCGGCGACCGGAACGACGGGAACGACGGGAACGACGGGAACGACCGGACCGGCGCGGGCGGGAAGTGGTCGGAATGAGCAGCCTGGGCGACTCCCTGGTCATCGCGCAGAGGAACGTGCTGCGCCTGACCCGGATTCCCGAGATGGTCGTCTTCGGCCTGGTCCAGCCCATCATGTTCGTGGTGCTGTTCAGCTTCGTCTTCGGCGGCTCGATGATGATCGGCGGCTCTACGAGCGCCGCCGGCTACCGCGAGTTCCTGATGGCGGGCATCTTCGCCCAGACCGTCACCTTCGCCACGGCCGGCGCGGGCGCGGGCATCGCCGACGACATGCACAAGGGACTGATCGACCGCTTCCGCTCCCTGCCGATGGCACGCGGCGCGGTCCTCACCGGCCGCACCCTCGCCGACCTGGCGCAGACCACGCTCACCCTCGGGGTCCTCGCGATCGTCGCGCTGCTGGTCGGCTGGCGCATCCACGAGGGCATCCCGAAGGCGCTCCTGGCCTTCGCCCTCCTGCTCCTCCTCGGCTACGCCTTCTCCTGGATCGGCGCTCTGATCGGCCTGTCCGTCCGCACGCCCGAGGCCGCCACCTCCGGGGGGCTGATCTGGCTCTTCCCGGTGACCTTCGTGTCGAACGCCTTCGTGCCCACCGAGAACATGGCGGACTGGCTCCAGCCCATCGCCGAGTGGAACCCGTTCAGCGCGACCGTCCAGGCCTGCCGCGAACTCTTCGGCAACCCGGGCGTGTCGCCGTCCGACGCCTGGCCGATGGAGCACCCGGTGGCGGCGTCGGTGCTCTGGTCGGTGCTGATCGTCACGGTGTTCCGCACGCTGGCGGTGCGCAGGTACCGCCGCGCGGAGTGAGCCTGGCACCGGTACGCCGCAGCCCCCTCGGACGGACGTCCCGAGGGGGCTGCGGCATGCGGCCGGCGGCGGAGCTGCTGGTCAGCCGGTGCGGTCAGCCGGTGAAGGGCTTGACGTCGAGGATCTTGACCATGGCCGTCTTGCCGTTCGGCAGCTCGTAGCCGGCCTCCTCGCCGATCTTCTTGCCGAGCACGCCGGCACCGAGCGGCGACTGCGGAGAGTAGGTCTCGATGTCCCCCGACGCGTACTCGCGGGAGGCCAGCAGGAAGGACATCGTGTCGTCCTCGTCGCCGTCGAAGGCGATCGTGACGACGGTGCCGGGGGCGACCTCGCCGTCGCTGGCCGGGGCCGTGCCGACCTTCGCGTTCTCCAGCAGCTGCGTCAGCTGGCGCACGCGGAGCTCCTGCTTGCCCTGCTCCTCCTTGGCCGCGTGGTAACCGCCGTTCTCACGCAGGTCGCCCTCCTCGCGGGCGGCTGCGATCTTCGCTGCGATCTCCGTGCGGGCGGGACCAGAGAGGTAGTCCAGCTCGGCCTTCAGCTGGTCGTACGCCGCCTGGGTCAGCCAGGTGACGCTGTCGCTCGTCTGGGTCACGGGTGCTCCTCGTCGGTACAGGGGACTGCTTGTCCGCCGGTGGCGGGCGAAACCACGAGCCTAACAATTCGGGAAGAAAAGGGGGAGGACACCGTGTGTATGAAGTGTGTCATCGGGCCCGTGAGCAGGAAAGTGTCCGGACGGACGTCCGAACCGGGCCGCCTCCGGCAGCGGCCGGGCCACGGGGGCCGGCCCGCGGAGACGGCAGGGAAAGCGGCGACGGAAGGGGAAGCGGAGGCGTCAGGGGAGGCGGTGGCGGAGGCGGGGGCTCAGCCTGCGGAGCCGGCCGCCTGGCAGCCCACGAGCTCGACCGCCGTGGCGCGCGCCGTCGTCTTCAGCGACACCACCTCGTCCACCCGCGACGCCCGCTGCGGGAAGGCGAAGTCGGCCCGGCCCACCTCGCCGTGGCCGCGGTCCTGGGAGATCAGGGTGCACACCCCGGCGACCGAGGCGTCCTTGCGGACCTCCAGGTGCACCTGCACCTCGGAGTCCGACACCACCTGGAACTTGATCACCTCGGCGCTGACCGTCTGACCGGCGACGTAGTCCCAGCCGATCCAGCCGACCACGGCGAGCAGGCCGACCCCCAGCACCGAGCCGACGATCTTCAGCTTGCGGTCCGCACGCTCGTCCGCCGACCGGCCGTAGCGGCCCTCGGGCAGTCCCTCGCGCACCGTGCTCATGATCGTTCCTTCCGGGAGGCCGGGCGGGCGTTGGAATTTCCGGTCTCACCCCGGAATTTTTCCACCCCCCGGTTCGGTCACTATAGAAGCCGTCCGCCTGACGAATCACAGAGGATCCTGTCTTGACCGAGCAGCTGCGACTGATGGCCGTCCACGCGCACCCCGACGACGAGTCGAGCAAGGGCGCGGCCACGATGGCCAAGTACGTGTCCGAGGGGGTGCCCGTGCTGGTCGTGACCTGCACCGGCGGCGAGCGCGGCTCGATCCTGAACCCCAAGCTCCAGGGTGACAAGTACATCGAGGAGAACATCCACGAGGTCCGCGCCAAGGAGATGGAGGAGGCCCGCCAGATCCTCGGCGTCGAGCAGGAGTGGCTCGGCTACGTCGACTCCGGCCTCCCGGAGGGCGACCCGCTGCCCCCGCTGCCCGAGGGCTGCTTCGCCCTGGAGGACGTCGACGAGGCGGCCGGCCGCCTGGTGAAGAAGATCCGCGCCTTCCGGCCGCAGGTCATCACCACGTACGACGAGAACGGCGGCTACCCGCACCCCGACCACATCATGACCCACAAGATCACGATGGTGGCGTTCGACGGCGCGGCCGACACCGGGAAGTACCCGGAGGACGAGTTCGGCCCGGCCTTCCAGCCCCAGAAGCTCTACTACAACCAGGGCTTCAACAAGCCGCGCACCATCGCCCTGCACGAGGCGCTGCTCGCCCGCGGCATGGAGTCCCCGTACGGCGAGTGGCTGGAGCGCTGGAAGGAGTTCGAGCGCACCGAGCGGACGCTCACCACGCACGTGCCGTGCGCCGACTACTTCGAGATCCGCGACAAGGCGCTCATCGCGCACGCCACGCAGATCGACCCCGACGGCGGCTGGTTCCGCGTCCCCATGGAGATCCAGAAGGAGGTCTGGCCCACCGAGGAGTACGAGCTCGCGAAGTCCCTCGTCGACACCTCCCTCCCCGAGTCCGACCTCTTCGCGGGCATCCGGGAGAATGTCCCGTCATGAGCGCTACCCACGCAGCACTGACGCAGCTCCTCCCGCTCGCGGGCGACACCTTCGACAAGAACAAGGTGACCCCCGGCGTCCTGGGCTTCATCGTGTTCGCGGCCCTCGCCCTCGCGGTGTGGGGGCTGATGAAGTCGATGAACCGGCACATGGGCAAGGTCGACTTCCAGGAGGCCGCCGAGCCGGCACCGGCCGGTGCCTCCGGCGCATCCGGGGCGGGCGACAAGGCGGCATAGCGCCCTCCCGCCTGCGGCGTTCCGCCGCGGGCGCGCCCCCGCCGCCTCCCCGGCCCACCGGAGGGGCGGCGTCCGCGCACGCCCGCGCCCGCGCCGCCGGGCGGCGGCGTGCGGCCGGGGGCGGACTCCCGGCGCGCGCCGCGCACGGAACCGGCGTACGGCGTCCGCGCCACGGACGCGGCGGCGTGCCGCGGGTTGCGCGGGGACGCCTGCCCCGGACGGGCCCGCCGGCCCGCGCAGCCGCCACCCCCGCCTGCCGCCACCGCGGCCGCCCCGCTGCCTCCCGCCCCGTGGCACGGCGGCGCAGCCGGCCTTCCCACCGGAGCGGCGGCCCCGGGGCGCGCGCCCGGTGTACGGGCCCGCGGATGCGCCCGGCGCAAGGCCCGGCGTACCGTGCCCGCGCCTGCCGCCCGCCCTCGGCGCCCGCGCCGCCTGCGGGCGGAGTGCCGGCCTGCACGTCCCGCGTCTGTCCCGGCTGCGGCACCAGGCCGTGCGGCTCCCGCGTGCGGGGTCGGCGTACGAAAGCCATGCCGCGGCGGCCCGCCTGAGCAGCCGGGGTGCGCGCCTCCGCAGGCGGTGCGGCGGCTGCCGCGTCAGGGCGCGGGGGGCATCGGGACGCCCATGACCTCCTGTGCGTGCAGGTCCGGGACCATCGACAGGCGCCACCCCTGCCACCCCTCCGCCGGGTCCACACCCCGCGCCAGGACCACCGCGTACGCCTCCAGGCAGTCCGCCAGCCGCCCGTCCCGCACCGGGTGCGGGGCCCCCGACAGCCGCGCGAGCTCCGCCCGCGCCTCCTCCGCGCCGCCGCCGGGCGCCGCGTACGGCAGCAGCGTGCAGCGCATGAACCGGGCCCAGTCCTCCCCGCGCCGGTCCCCGTACGAGATGAACAGCCGGGCCGCCTCCTCGCACAGGTCCAGCGCCTGCGGCGTCCGGTCGTTGCCTGCGTCGACGACCGCCAGCTCCAGGCAGGTCCACGCCTCGCCGTGGGCCAGCCCGATGCGCCGGAAGTCCGCCCGCGCGTCCACCAGCAGCTGCCGGGCGAAGCCGGAATTGCGGAGGCTGCCGGTCCGGGCCGCCCGCACGTCGCGCGTCACGCGCCCCGAGTGGTGCCGGGCGTGCGCCAGCCCGTACACGTCCCGCATCCGCGAGAACATCGTCCGGGCGCGTTCCAGCTCCCGCACGGCCTCGTCCGGCTCCCCGGCCTCCTCCAGTGCCTGCCCCAGGTAGTACAGCGTCCACGCCTCGCCGCGGGCGTCCTCCGCCTCCCGGTGCCGGGCCAGCGCCTCCCGGAGCCGCTCCACCGCCGGGCCCGGGTCGCCGTCCACCACCCGGGCCCGCCCCAGCTGCGTCATCGCCCAGGCCCGGCCGCGGTCGTCGCGGGTGCGCCCGTACAGGTCCAGCGCCCGGTGCAGCTCCTCCTCCGCCTGCGGGACCTCCCCGAGCCGCAGGTACACCTGCCCGAGCTGGAACTGCGCCCACGCCTCGCCGTGCACGCTCCCGTGCTCCCGGTGCAGCGCCAGGGAGCGCCGCAGCAGCCCGAGCGCCTCCGCCAGGCGGGCCGAGTCCCGCTCGACCGCCGCCAGCGCGTGCAGCGCCCACGCCCGGTCGCCCGCCAGCTCCGCCGGCTCCTGCAGCTCCAGCGCCTCCCGGATGCGGGCCGCGGCGTCCCGAAGCCGGCCCTGGTGGTGCAGCGTGATCCCGAGCGAGACCAGCGCCATGGCCGCCCCCGCGTCCTGCCGCGCCTCCCGGTACTGGTCCACCACCGACGACAGCGTCGTGCGGGCCCGGTCCAGCTCGCCGAGCTGGCGCGCCGCGATGCCCGTACGCCACTGCACCGACCGCACCAGACGGCCCTGGCCGGGCCGGCCCCGGCGGGCCGCCTCCACCGCCCGCGTCAGTTCGTCGATCTCCCCGAGCCGGTACAGGTCGCCGCGCAGCAGGCAGAAGTCGCACAGCGCGCCCAGCAGGTCGAGTACCGCCTGGAGGTCGTCGACGTCCCCGGCGTGGCGCAGGGCCGCCGTGATGAAGCTCGACTCCTCGTCCAGCCAGCGCAGCGCCGCCTCCAGCGAGGCGAAGCCGTGCCCGCCGAAGTGGCCGGAGCGTGTCGACGTCTGGCCGTCGACCATCCGGATCACCGCGTCCGCCAGCTGCGCGTAGTCGCGGATGAGGCGGCCGTGCGCCGCCGAGGCGCCCGCCCGGTCCCCGTCCGCCGCCAGGCGCGCCGCCGCGTAGGCGCGCACCGCGTCGTGCATGCGGAACCGCTCGCCCCGTACGTGGTCCAGGAGGCCGGCGCGGGCAAGCTCGTGCAGCAGCCGGGCGGCCTCGACCGGGCCGGTGCCGATCAGGGCGGCCGCCGCGGACGGGCCGAGGGAGGCCCGCCCGGCGAGCGTGAGCCGCCGCAACAGCCGCTGCCGGTCCTCGGGCAGCCGCCCGTACGCCCGGGCCAGCGCCCGCTCCAGCACCTGACCGGAGGGGCCCGCGCCTACGAGTACCGGGCCGGCGCCCCCGGGGGCGGTCCCGCCGGTGTCGGCGCCGGCGGGACCGTCGGCCGCCGCGGGTACGGCCCGGGCCTGGACCTCGGCCGCTCCGGCGGCGTCCTGGCCGCTGCCCGCGGCCGGTCTGCCGGCCGCTTCGCTCCCGGCGGCGGTCGCCGCGTCTGCGGCCTCGTCCCCGTGCGCCGCAGGAACGGCCGGGTGCCGGTCGGCGGTCGCCCCGGCAACGCCTCCCCTCGTGCGCTCGGGTGCCGCGGACACGGTCTGGCCTCCTGCTGCGGGGGCCCCGGCGGAGCCTTCACCCCGGGCCCCGGGCACCCGGCCCGCGGCGGCGGGGGCCTTCCGCGGCGCGGCCGTGGGGGCCAGGGCGCGGAGGGCCAGGGGGAGGCCGGCGCCCAGGGCGACCAGTTCCGCCACGGCCGCGTCGTCCGGCCGGTCACCGGATCCGGCCCCCGCCCCCGCCCCGGCCCCGGCCGCGGCCCCGGCCCCGGCCGCGGCAGCGGCAGCGGCCGCCCGGACCAGGTCCGCCGCCTCCGCGGCGGGCAGCGGCTGCACCGGCAGCTGATGGACCCATGCAGCGAGCCCCGGCAGCTCCAGCGGCTCCCGCGCCGTGACCAGCACCAGGCTTTCGGACCGCTCCGGCACGAGCGGACGGACCTGCTCCGCGTCCACCGCGTCGTCCAGCACCACGGTCACCGGCAGCCCCTGCAACTGCTGGTGGTACAGCTCTCCGAGCCGCCGCACCTGCTGCTCCGCGGACGAGCCCTCGCGGAAGAGCAGCTGCTCGCGCGGCGCGCCCAGCCGGTTCAGCAGGTGCAGCAGGGCCTCCCGTACCGGCAGCGGTGTCCGCCCGCCGGGCGAGCCGCCGCGCAGGTCCACCACGCACGCGCCGCGGAACTGGTCCCGCAGCGCGTCCGCCGCCCGCAGGGCCAGCGCCGTCCGGCCGACGCCCGGCCCGCCGTGCAGGACGACCACCACCGGCCGGGTCTCCGTACTGGCCCGCGCCGCCTGCACCCACTGCGCGATCCGGGCCAGTTCGGCCCGCCGGCCCGTGAACCCCGCGGCCGGCTCCGGGAGCTGCCCGAAGGACTGCTCCAGCACGCTGCGCCGCCGCGCCTGCGCACTGCGGTCGCCGCCGCGCAGCGGCGGTACCGCGGCCGCCGGCCGCGGTAGCCGGGGCGCGCGGGCCGCGGCCGCCACCGCGCGCTGCTGCTCCAGGAACGGCCGTATCCCGCGCACCTCAAGAGCCGTCAGCCACTTCAGCCGCAGCTGTTCGGGCCCGCCGGGCCGTCCCCGTTCGCCGGCCCGCCGGTTCGCGGCAGGCAGGTGCCCGGCCGTCACCTTCGCGACGGCCGCCGCCGCGCCCGCGACCCCGGTGACGGCCCCGGCGGTCAGCGCCGCCCCGACCGGGAACCCGAGCGACAGGTCCGCGCCGGCCGCGGCGGCCGCCGCCACCGCCGTCACCAGCAGCGCCGTCGAGGTGTTCTGCCGCCGGAAGGCCTCGCCGAGCGACTCCGCCCCGGCGTCCGAGGCGTCCAGCGCCCGTACGTACGCCTCGTACTCCTCGGCGGCGCTCGCCGCGAGGGAGTCCAGCGACTCCAGCCCGCGGGTCAGCAGCGCGGCCCTGTCGAACGGCGCCCCCGCACCGGCTGCCCGCCGGGCCTCTTCGTCCACGGCCCGCTCCAGCAGCCGCTCGGCCTCACCGCGATGGCTGTCCCGCATCGGCATCCCCTCAAGAGAGCTCCGGCAACGTGCCCCAAGTGTGGGACCGCACCCCCCGATGCGCGACACAACTTGAGCGAGATCAGAGCCAGTTGACCCCGCACCCGCCCCCACGGCGCATATATCCACGCCCGGCCCCCGCCGGCGCCCGCCCGCGCCCTACGGCGCCGTCGGCAGCGGCTTGGGCGGGTAGCTGCGCAGGACGAGGGAGGTGGTGACCGCTCCGTGGCGGGCGAGGGAGTCCACGATCTGCTCCAGCCGTTCGGCATGGGAGCAGTGGACGTCGAGCACCAGGCAGTCCTCGCCGGTGACGCGCAGGGTCGAGACGACCTCGGGAATCCGGGCGGCGAGGGCGAGTGCCTGGGCCAGCTGCGCGTGGGTGGTGCGCAGCCGGACGAGGGCGTGGATGTTCAACCCGACCGCGGCGGGGGCGACGACGGCGCGGTAGCCGGTGATGACCCCGTTCTTCTCCAGGCGCTGGATGCGGGCGCCGGCCGCCGGCTGGGACAGCCCGACCCGCCGTCCGACCGCGGCTCCGGTGAGCCGGCCGTCGGCCTGGAGCAGGTCCAGGATGGCCCGGTCGATCGCGTCGAGTGATTCCATCGTTGTCTCCCCCACTTTCCTTGCAACCGCTTGCCCGGCCCGGTCGTCCGCGCCGGCCCGCCGAGAATCGCCCCAGGGCGCCCCTGCGGAGTGCGGGGGCCGCGACGGGAACGGCGGTGGACGATGGTCGCGTACGTCATCATCCCTGGGATCGACGGCTCGGATGAGCGGCACTGGCAGAGCCTGTGGGAGAAGCGGTGGGGGAGCTCGGCGGTCCGGATCGCGCCGGCCTCCTGGAGCTGGCCCGACCTGCCGGACTGGGCCGCCGCGATCCAGGCCGCCCACGAGACCGCCTCCCGGCGTGACGACCGGGTGGCGCTGGTGGCGCACAGCCTCGGCTGCTGGGCGGCCGCGCACTGGCTGGAGCAGGCGCGACCCGGCGCGGTGGCGGCGCTCCTCGTCGCGCCCCCCGACCCGCGGGGGCCGGCGTTCCCCCGCCAGGCCGCACCGACGTTTGCGGGCCTGTCCGCCCGCCCCCTGCCCTGCCCCAGCCTGATGGTGGCAAGCGACGACGACCCCTACTGCGGCCCGAAGGCGTCCGCGTCCTTCGCCCACGGGTGGCGGGCGCGCGCCCACCTCGTCGAAGGCCACGGCCACATCAACTCCGCCGGCGGCCTCGGCGACTGGCCGACGGGCCTGGAGCTCCTCCACGGGCTCGTCGACGGCTGAGCCGATCCAGACGCCGGACGCCCGGTCAGGACATCCAGCCCGCGCGCGACGCCCGACACGGCGGCGGCGCCCCCTTTTACAACAAGTGGTGGCCGCCACCGGCCAGGGCGGGCGGCCCCTGACGGTCTTCCAACTCAACGGCGGTTCGCCCTCCACTCGGTGGACCGGGCGTGGCTTGTGCCGCATTTCAGGAAAGCGCCAGTCTGAGGCCCATCGCTTCCATACCCTTTCCCCCGGCAGCAGGGAGGATTGTCGTGCGCGAGGATCACGCGACGCTGGTCGGGCTGGGGCTCAGCACTGAGGACCTGGAAGCCCTGGGTTTGGATAAGCCCGCCACGGCCGAGCCGTCCGGACTCATGGACGCCTACCTGCGACGAAGCAACAAGAAGGAAGACCTGGCCACGTTGCGTCGGCACGTGCGGGACTTGGTGCGCTGGGCGCAGGCGAACGGACTTCAGATCCGGCATGTCTGGTTCGAACAACTCTCGGCTTCCAAGTCCTACGTACGACGCCGGGAGTTCGAGAAGGCCACCCAAGCGATCGTGGACGGCAAGTCCAAGACGCTCGGCGTGTGGAAGACGGACCGCTTCGACCGGCGCGGTATGGGAGCGGTGGGCCGGATGCTCGACGAGTTCGACCGCCGGCAAGCGCGGCTCGTCTCCGTTTCCGAAGGGCTCGACTCATCACAGGGCGGCCGAATGGTCTTCGCGATCCTGAGTGAGCGTGCCAGGGAGGAGGCGAAGGACATGGCGAAGCGCGTGAAGATCGGCCATGACTCGCGCAAGGCGGAAGGACGAAGGGGGACGGGCAGGCCGCCGTTCGGTCTTTACAGCGCGCCCGGAAGCGGCAAGGTCGAACCCCACCCTGACGAGTACGGGACAGCCCGCAGGCTGGCGGACCTCTTGCTCGACAAGAAGACGACGAAAGACACCGCCCACCAACTCAACGAGGAGGGCTACCGGACGCGAAGCGGTGCCACCTGGTCGCCCACGGCGGTGAGCAAGCTGGCGCAGTCCCCACTCTTCGCGGGCATGGTCCCGGTCCGGCGGCGCAAGACGGACGAGCACGGAAACCCCTTGGACAGTTGGGAGGGGTACGGCGAGCCTCTGCGCAACGAGAAGGGGGAGGTCATCATGTGCGGCAAGGGGGTCGTGACGCCGGGGGAGTGGTTCAAGGTCAAAGCGCTCATCGCGGAGCGGACCGATGAACGGTGGGCGAAGGCGAAGCCGGAAGCGAAGTACCTGGGGACGGGGAGCTACCGATGCGGCCGGATGCGGGACAAGAAGGGCACGGGCGAGCTTGAACCGTGTGGCGGCTCGATGAGCCACCGTGGAGGACGCTACCGGTGCGAGGTCCGGCAGACGCGGGGCAGGTCCGTCTGCGAGGGCGTGGTGACCTTGGCCGACCGCATCGACCATGCGGTCGGCCAGGCTTGGATCCACCACATCACCGCCCTTGAGCCCGGTGACCCGGTGGTGATCGAAATTGCCCGCCGGTGGCTTGCCTTCGCGGACCCCGAAACGCAGGCGAAGAAGGATGAGGCGCAGAAGGCCCTTGAGGCGGCCCAGCGGCGTGTGAAGAAGCTCGAAGACGACTTCTACGTGTACGGGAAGATGGATGAAGAGCGCTTCGAGGAGCTGAGTGACGGGCAGCGCGCCGTTATCGAGTCCACCACGGCAGCCCTTGAAGCGTTGGACGCGGAGGCAGACCTCTCGCCCCTTGCGCAGATCGGCATCCTGAGCGAGGCGTGGGAAGCGTCGGATACGGCGGACAAGCGGATGCTCCTGAAGTGCGCCCTTGGGGAAAAGGGCATCACGGTCAAACCCGCCCGGCGGCAGGGAGACCACACCCCGATCCTGGAGCGGCTCGAGTTCGACTGGCTGTCGAAGAAGGACACGGCCACCGGGAACTGAGTTCGACGCAACGCGGCTGAGTCTTCCGGACCGGCCTTGTCCGTTTTCGGTAGGCGATCTGCTCAGCAGACTCCGAGTGAGGGCGTCCACGCCCGGTGTGCCCGGACCGGCCCCGGTGCAGGTGCGCCTGACGGGCGATCCCGACGGGCGTGCGGGCAGCCTCGGAGGGCCGGTGGATGCCGCCGCTGGGCGCCGGAGCGCCCGCGTCGCGCCGACGGGTGCCCCACGGACCCGGAGGCGGGCGCCCGTCGTGCGTGCCCCGCGGGGCGTACTTCGGGCTTCCCCTGTTCGTCTGCGACGGGCAGTGGCGGCAGAGCGGTGCGGCACCTCGTCAGCGGGTCCGGCCGCGCGGGCACTGAGCAGGCGCCCTGCTGCCCCGTTCGTGCGCTGCCCCTGCTGTGGCGCATGGGCGGGGCGGAGGCGGGTGCGCAAGGATGGGGGCATGCCGAACCGACTTGCGCAGGCCACGTCCCCGTATCTCCTCCAGCATGCGGACAACCCCGTCGACTGGTGGCCGTGGGAGGTCGGCGCGTTCGAAGAAGCCCGGAGGCGCGATGTCCCCGTGTTCCTGAGCGTCGGGTACAGCGCGTGCCACTGGTGCCATGTGATGGCGCATGAGTCTTTCGAGGACGACGACACTGCCGCGTACCTGAACGAGCACTTCGTGTCCGTCAAGGTGGACCGTGAAGAGCGGCCGGACGTGGACGCCGTCTACATGGAGGCGGTGCAGGCCTCGACGGGGCAGGGTGGCTGGCCCATGTCCGTGTTCATGACGCCGGACGGGGAGCCGTTCTACTTCGGAACGTACTTCCCGCCGGAGCCCCGCCATGGGATGCCGTCCTTGCGGCAGGTACTCGAAGGTGTCCACAACGCATGGACGAGCCGACGCGACGAGGTGGGCGAAGTCGCCGCGAAGATCACCAAGGATCTTGCCGGGCGGGAGCTGAGTATCGAGTCCGCAGGGTTGCCCACCGACGAGACCCAGGCCCTCTCGCTCCGCCAACTGACCCGGGACATCGACACGGCGAGCGGCTGGTTCAAGGGAGACACCAAGTTCCCGCCGTCGATGGTGGTCGAGTTCCTGTTGCGCCACCACACGCGTGCCGGTTCCGTGGCGGCGCTGGAGATGGCAGAGGGGCTCTGCGGCGCGATGGCTCGTTCGAGCCTGTACGACCAGGTGGGGGGCGGCTTCCACCGGTACGTACTCACACCGAGGAGCGGTGGACCTTTGGTTCCGCACTTCGAGAAGATGCTCTACGACAACGCGCTGCTGTGCCGTGTCTACGCGCACCTGTGGCGGGCCACCGGGTCGGATCTGGCCCGGCGCGTGGCGCTGGAGACCGCCGACTTCATGGTGCGGGAGCTGCGCACCCCCGAGGGCGGTTTCGCCTCCGCGCTCGACGCCGACAGTGAGGACCCGCGGACCGGGAAGCCCGCGGAGGGCGCGTACTACGCGTGGACGCCCGCCCAGCTGGAGGAGGTGCTCGGCGCGGAGGACGGGGCGCTGGCCGCCGCCTGCTTCGGGGTGACGCAGGAGGGGACCTTCGAGCACGGCGCCTCGGTGCTCCGGCTCCCGCAGGACGGGCCGGTCGTCGACGCCGGGCGCATCGCCGGGATCAGGCAGCGGCTGCTCGCGGCGCGCGCGGCACGGCCCGCGCCGGGCCGGGACGACAAGGTCGTCGCCGCGTGGAACGGCCTGGCGGTCGCCGCGCTCGCCGAGTGCGGGGCGTACTTCGACCGGCCGGACCTGGTCGAGCGGGCCACGGAGGCCGCCGACCTGCTCGTACGGGTCCACTTCCGGGCGGAGGACGGGCGCGCCCCGCGCCTGGCCCGCACCAGCAAGGACGGGCAGGTCGGGGCGAACGCCGGGGTGCTGGAGGACTACGGGGACGTCGCCGAGGGGTTCCTGGCGCTGGCCGCGGTGACCGGGGAGGGCGTCTGGCTGGAGTTCGCCGGGTTCCTCCTGGACCTGGTGCTGGACCGGTTCACCGCCGGGGACGGCTCCCTGTACGACACCGCGCACGATGCGGAGCGGCTGATCCGCCGGCCGCAGGACCCGACCGACACCGCCGCGCCCTCCGGGTGGACGGCCGCGGCCGGCGCGCTGCTCTCGTACGCCGCGCACACCGGCTCGGAGGCGCACCGCACGGCGGCCGAGCGGGCGCTCGGGGTGGTGCGGGCGCTCGGCCCGCGCGCCCCGCGCTTCATCGGGCACGGCCTGGCGGTCGCGGAGGCGCTGCTGGACGGGCCGCGCGAGGTGGCCGTGGTCGGCCGGGCGGACGATCCGGCGCGCGCGGAGCTGCACCGGGCGGCGCTCCTGGCGACGGCCCCCGGGGCGGTCGTGGCGGTCGGCGAGCCGGCGGCGGACGGCGGACCGGGCGCGGCCGACGGCGAGTTCCCGCTGCTGGCCGGGCGGACGCCCGTCGAGGGCAGGGCGGCGGCGTACGTGTGCCGGCACTTCGTGTGCGCGCGGCCCACGGCGGACCCGGCCGAACTCGCCGCACAGCTCGGCGGGCCGGCGGGCTCCTGACCCGCCGGCGCCCCGCCCGTCCGGCGCCCCGCCCGTCAGTGCCGGTAGGCCGCCAGCGAGATGCCGACGTAGTGCGCGACGAACGCGGCCAGCGTCAGCGAGTGGAACACCTCGTGGAAGCCGAAGAAGCGCGGTGAGGGGTTGGGCCGCTTGATCCCGTAGATGACCCCTCCCGCGCTGTAGAGCAGCCCGCCGGCCACCACGAGGACGAGGACGGCTATGCCGCCGGCGCGCAGGAAGTCGGGCAGGAAGAAGACGGCCGCCCAGCCCATCGCGATGTAGCAGGGGGTGTAGAGCCAGCGCGGGGCGCCGACCCAGAAGACCCGGAAGGCGATCCCGGCCGCGGCCGCGATCCAGACCGCCCACAGCAGCGTCCGTCCGGTGGAGGGCGGGAGGAGCAGGACGGTCAGCGGGGTATACGTCCCCGCGATGATCAGGAAGATGTTGGCGTGGTCGAGGCGGCGCAGGACCGCCTCGCCGCGCGGCCCCCAGTTTCCGCGGTGGTACACGGCGCTGATCCCGAACAGCAGGCAGGCGGTGAGCACGTACACCCCGCACGCCACCCGGGCGCGCGTGGAGTCGGTGAAGGCCATGAGGGCCAGGCCCGCCACGACGACGGCGGGGAACATCCCTGCGTGCAGCCAGCCGCGCATCAGCGGCTTGGCCTCCGGCGCGGCAGCCGCCGCAGCGGCCTCCCGCACGACTGCGGCGTCAGAAGTCATGGTCCACATGCTACCTACGGGTCCGTAGGTTTCTCATAGTGTGCTTTACGGAAGATTGACGGGAGTGGCGATGCTCACGTGAGAGGCCCCCTGGACATATGCGCACACGCACCGGATGATCAGATGAGTGCGGTCGGCACCGGATGAGCGGAGCGCGAAGCGTCCGGGTCGCAGCCCCCACGGGGCATACACCAAACGAACCCCTCAACAAGGAGCAATCGTGGCGCGCGACAACGCGGCTCCCACATCCGTCCCGACGAACCACAAGGACCTGATCGCCTGGGTCGACGAGATCGCGGCGATCACCCAGCCGGACAGCGTCGTCTGGTGCGATGGTTCCGAGGCCGAGTACGAGCGCCTGTGCGGGGAGCTCGTCGCGAAGGGAACCTTCCGCAAGCTCGACGAGACCAAGCGCCCGAACTCGTACTACGCCGCCTCCGACCCCTCCGACGTCGCGCGCGTCGAGGACCGGACCTTCATCTGCTCCGAGAAGGAGGAGGACGCCGGCCCGACCAACCACTGGAAGGCCCCGGCGGAGATGAAGGACATCTTCACCGGCGAGAACGGCATCTTCCGCGGCTCCATGAAGGGCCGCACGATGTACGTCGTCCCCTTCTGCATGGGCCCCCTCGGCTCCGAACTCTCCGCGATCGGCGTCGAGATCACCGACTCCGCCTACGTCGCGGTCGCCATGCGCACGATGACCCGCATGGGCAGCGCCGTGCTCGACGAGCTCGGCGAGGACGGCTTCTTCGTCAAGGCCGTCCACACCCTCGGCGCCCCGCTCGCCGAGGGCCAGGCCGACGTGCCGTGGCCGTGCAACACCACCAAGTACATCTCGCACTTCCCGGAGACCCGCGAGATCTGGTCCTACGGCTCGGGCTACGGCGGCAACGCCCTGCTCGGCAAGAAGTGCTACGCCCTGCGCATCGCCTCCGTCATGGCGCGCGACGAGGGCTGGCTCGCCGAGCACATGCTGATCCTGAAGCTCACCCCGCCGCAGGGCGAGGCCCGCTACGTCGCCGCGGCCTTCCCGTCGGCGTGCGGCAAGACCAACCTCGCCATGCTGGAGCCGACCATCCCCGGCTGGACGGTCGAGACCATCGGCGACGACATCGCCTGGATGCGCTTCGGCGAGGACGGCCGCCTGTACGCGATCAACCCGGAGGCCGGCTTCTTCGGCGTCGCCCCCGGCACCGGCGCGCACACCAACGCCAACGCCATGAAGACGATGTACGCCAACACCGTCTTCACCAACGTCGCGCTCACCCCGGACGGCGGCGACGTCTGGTGGGAGGGCATGACGGAGGAGCCCCCGGCCGAGCTGATCGACTGGAAGGGCAACCCCTGGACCCCGGAGTCCGGAACCCCGGCGGCCCACCCGAACGCCCGCTTCGCCGTCCCGGCCGCCCAGTGCCCGACGATCGCCCCCGAGTGGGAGGACCCCAAGGGCGTCCCGGTCTCCGCGATCCTCTTCGGCGGCCGCCGCGCCTCCGCCGTCCCGCTGGTCACCGAGTCCTTCGACTGGAACCACGGCGTCTTCATCGGCTCGAACATCGCCTCCGAGAAGACCGCCGCCGCCGAGGGCAAGGTCGGCGAGCTGCGCCGCGACCCGTTCGCCATGCTGCCGTTCTGCGGCTACAACATGGGCGACTACATGGCCCACTGGATCAAGGTCGGGGCCTCCGCGGACGCCGCGAAGCTCCCGAAGATCTACTACGTGAACTGGTTCCGCAAGAACGACGCGGGCAAGTTCGTGTGGCCCGGCTTCGGCGAGAACAGCCGCGTCCTGAAGTGGATCGTCGGCCGCCTCGACGGCACCGCCGAGGGCGTCGAGACCCCGATCGGCATCCTGCCGACCAAGGCCGCCCTCGACCTCGACGGCCTCGACATCGCCGACGAGGACCTCGACTTCCTCCTCACCGTCGACAAGGACGTGTGGCGGGACGAGGCCTCCCTGGTGCCCGAGCACCTGAACACCTACGGCGAGCACACGCCGAAGGAGCTGTGGGACCAGTACCACGCGCTCGTGGAGCGCCTGGGCTGAGCCGCAACACGCCCTGAACCAGGGCCCTTTGAACGTGGGAGTCCCCGACCAAGCGATTCCCACCGCTGTGGGAGTCCCCGACCAAGCGGTTCCCACCGCAGCCGCGGACCGTCCCGGAGAGTCTTCGTGCTCCTCCGGGCGGGCCGCGCGCACCCGCCGGCGGCGGGCCCCCGGTGCACGGGGGCCCGCCGCTCGCGCGTTCCGCCCGCTCGCCCGTTCCGCGGGCACCGCGATGCGTCCCGCGGCCCGCGGGCGGGCAGCCTGCTCCCGTCGACAGGCACTTTCACGGCGAGACGGGTGAGCGCACGGTGGCCGACCGGTCCCTCTTCGAAACGGCGTACGCATCGGCGGGTGCTGGCAGCGGGCCCGCCGGACCGTCAGGATCGTCTCCTGGGCGCGGGCGCGCAGGGCGCGGGGGCCGCGCCGGAGGCGATGGGCTGGGCGCGATGGGTGCGATGACGGCGTTGAAGCGGCACGGCCGGCTCCTCGGCCTGTCCGCGGTGGCGGCCATGCTGGTGTTCACGCCGCTGGGCCTGTACGTGTGGGGCGGCGGCGGTCCGGCCGCCGCGCCGCCGCGCGACGCGCTGCAGGACGTACGGGTCACCGGGTGCCGGGTCGACCCGGCGAGCCGGCGGGTGGTCGCCGCGGTCGAGGCCTCGGGGCGGCCCGGCGGCGCGGGGGCGTACGTGGTGACGGTGGAGTTCCGCGACGACGACGGGGCCCGGCCGGGCGGGCGCGCCGCGCAGGCCCTGGTCCGGATTCCCGGGGTGGCTCCGCAGGCCGTCGAGCGGGGCGAGGCCGTCGGGCCGGTGTGGCCGTTCGCGGCGGTGCCGTGGTGCGGGGTCGCGGGGGCGGAGTTCACCCCCGCGCCGTGACCGCGGGCGGCGGAAGGGAGCGTACGGGGATGCGCGCTCCGGGGCGGGCGTACGGCGTCATGGCTCCCGGTCCGGAGCCTCCGCGGCCCCGGACCGGGGCCGTCACAGGCGCCCGGCGAGGTTCTCGGAGAACCGGCCCAGGGCGGCGGTGTGCGCGTCCATCAGCTCGGCGGCGAGGATCGCGACGGTGGTGTCGGCGCGGGACGCGGCCACGACCAGTGCCCGGCCGGCGAGGTCGTGCGCCCGCCGGTGGAGGGCGGCGGGGTCCGCGGCGGGGTCGTGCGGCTCCCGGGCGGGGGCGGTGCCCCGCAGCCGGCCGACCTGGGCGGCGATGCGGTCGCCGGCGTCGCCCAGCCCCAGCGCGTCCGTGACGGCCAGCAGGGCGGTCAGGTGCCCGGCGAGCTGGTGGTCGAGCGCTTCGGCGCGGGTGCTGTGCGGATAGTCGGAGTGGCGGCCGCCCACACGCTGGACGACCGGCTTGGTCCGGATCGGCTCGTACATGAGTGGCCTCCCGAAAGTCAGGAGACCATCTTACATTGGATTCGTTCTAAAGTTTTTCCTGATCCTGGACCGAGGGGCGGTGGAGCGGGGCCGGACCCCTCCACCGCCCCTCGGGCGTCCCTCGACCGCGGGCGCGGCCCGCCGCCGTCAGTGCTGGCCGTAGCCGTCCAGGAACCTGCCGATCCGGGTCACGGCATCCGCCAGGTCGGGGGCGGCCGGCAGCGTCACGATCCGGAAGTGGTCCGGCTCGGGCCAGTTGAAGCCCGTCCCGTGGACCACCATGATCTTCTCGGCCCGCAGCAGGTCGAGGACCATCTGCCGGTCGTCCTTGATCTTGTAGACGGCCGGGTCGAGCCGCGGGAACAGGTAGAGCGCGCCCTTCGGCTTCACGCAGGTGATGCCGGGGATCTGCGTCAGCAGGTCGTATGCGGTGTCGCGCTGCTCCAGCAGCCGCCCGCCCGGCAGCACCAGGTCCTGGATCGACTGCCGGCCGCCCAGGGCGGTCGCCACGGCGTGCTGCGAGGGCATGTTCGCGCACAGGCGCATGTTCGCCAGGATGGTCAGGCCCTCGATGTACGAGGCGGCGTGCTGCTTCGGGCCGCACACTGCCATCCAGCCGGCCCGGTAGCCGGCGACCCGGTAGTTCTTCGACAGGCCGTTGAAGGTGAGGGTCAGCAGGTCGGGCGCGATCGCCGCGGTGTTGGTGTGCGTGGCGCCGTCGTAGAGGATCCGGTCGTAGATCTCGTCCGAGCACACGATGAGGTTGTGGCGGCGCGCGATGTCGGTGAGGCCCCGCAGCATCTCGTCGTCGTAGACGGCGCCGGTGGGGTTGTTCGGGTTGATGATCACGATCGCGCGGGTGCGGTCGGTGACCTTCCGCTCGATGTCGGCCAGGTCCGGCATCCAGTCCGACTGCTCGTCGCAGCGGTAGTGCACGGCAGTACCGCCGGCCAGCGAGACGGACGCCGTCCACAGCGGGTAGTCCGGCGCGGGGACGAGGACCTCGTCGCCGTCGTCGAGCAGCGCCTGCATCGCCATCTGGATCAGCTCGGAGACGCCGTTGCCGAGGTAGATGTCCTCGACGTCCAGCTCGATGCCCTTGGTCTGGTAGTGCTGCATGACCGCGCGCCGCGCGGACAGCAGCCCCTTCGCGTCCCCGTAGCCGTGGGCGTCGCCCAGGTTGCGGAGCATGTCCTCCAGGATCTCCGGCGGGCACTCGAAGCCGAAGGCCGCGGGGTTGCCGGTGTTCAGCTTGAGGATGCGATGACCTGCCGCTTCGAGCCGCATCGCCTCTTCGAGGACGGGGCCGCGGATCTCGTAGCAGACATTGGCGAGTTTCGTTGACTGGATCACCTGCATGACGGGAGCTTACGGGCCCTGCGCCGGGCCCGCTGGGGATTCCGGCGCAGGATCGGAGGGGGGTATGTCCCGGTTCGCGCGATGGGAAGGGCGGGGGTCTGCTGGGCCTTGGAAACGGGGGCCGCGGCCGCGCTCCACCTGCGGAATCGGTGTGTCCGCATACGCCCGGCAGGGGTGGTGTTGCGCTCGTCACCCCGCTGCCGCGCGGGGCGCCGCCGGATGCGGGCACGGCTCCTGAGTACGGCTCCTGAGTACGCGCACTCATGCGGCCGGCCCGCGCCCTGGCGGAGGGTGTCCTTCCGGGAGCAGCGGGGACGGAAAGGCAGAGCAGTGGACTTCATAGTCGGCGACATGGCGATCACCACCGTGGGAACGGACGGGGACGACCGGGCGATCGAGTTCCTGGTACGGCCCCACCGCGACGGCCGCAGCGGCGGCCGGGTGCGCAGCGAGGGCCACTTCGCCATCTACCGCGAGCACGGCCAGGGCTGGGAGGGCGCCCGCCTCGCCGTCGACCCCCAGTCCGGGAGTGTCCCCGTCGCCGCGGTCGAATGGGCCGTGGAGTTCGCCCGCGAGTACCTCTAGAAGCCCGCCTGGCGCCGCGTCAGCTGACGCGGCGCCACTGTGGACGGCGGTGCGCCCGGGTCGGCGGGAACTTGCCCGGGGGGCCGGGGCGTTGTCCCGAACGGGTGGGTCCGACCCGGCCTGCGGAGGCCTGAAGGCGATGTGCAGAATGACCCGTATGTCGATAGCGAACATCCCGCAGGCGGCCACCGCCGCAGACGCCCCGGAGATCGGCCGCAACCTGGCCCGCGCCTTCGGTGACGACCCGATGATGTGCTGGTTCTTCCCCGACGCCGCCTCGCGCGAGGAGCGCCTGGCCGAGTACTTCACCACCCTCTTCACCCGGCACTACGTCCGGCACGGCGTCTGCGAGCGCACCGCCTCCGCAGCCGCCTTCTGGGTCGCCCCCGAGGCCGGCGAGCTGGGCGTGCCCGACGTGGAGACCCAGCAGGCCCTGCTGGAGGTGCTCGGCGACCGCGCCGGGCTGTTCCGCGACGCCATCGGCGCGGCCGCCGCCCACACCCCGCAGGAGCCGCACTGGTACCTCGCGGCCATCGGCGCCGACCCCGCCGCCCGCGGCCAGGGCCACGGCGCGGCCCTGCTGCGCTCCGGCCTCGCCAAGGCCGACGCGGCCGGCATGCCCGCGTACCTGGAGTCGTCCAAGGCGGACAACCTGCCCTTCTACGAGCACTTCGGCTTCACCGTCCGCGAGGAGATCGCCCTCCCCGGCGGCGGCCCCACCCTGTGGGCCATGTGGCGCGAGCCGCAGCAGGCGGCCGGCGCCGCCTGACCCCGCCGCGCCCCGGCGCACACGCGGGCGGCCCGGCGTCGCGTTCCGTAAACGCTTGGACGCGGAACGTGTCCCCACGGGACACTGCCTGTCTGCCCGCCCCCCGCACCGCCGCCCGGCACCGCGGGGCTTCCGGGGCGACGGCCTCGCCCGGGAAGGCGGCCGGTGGGCTGCCGGTACGACACCCCGGGGTGGCGATGGGACCGTCCGCAACACGTTCCGCACCGCGCGGGGCGCCACCGGGCCGCGGCCCGGTGGCCCTCGCGCTCCGTTACTACGGCAGGGAGCTGGCCCGGCTCCGCCGGTTCGCGCTCCCCGCGATGCTGCTGCCGGCGCTCGGCAACATCGGCGTCAACTACCTGGCGCCGCTGGTCGTCGCCAAGCTCGTCGGCCGCATCGCCGACGGCGGCGCCGGCCTCTCCGCGAGCCTGCCCTACGTGCTCGGCTTCGCCGGCGTCCTGCTCCTCGCGGAGGCCCTGTGGCGGCTCGGCGTGCACTGCCTGAACCGGCTCGACGCCCTCGGCATCGAACGGCTCTACGTGATCGGCGTGGACGAGTTGTTCGCGAAGGACGCCGCCTTCTTCCACGACAACTTCGCCGGGTCGCTGACCAAGCGGGTCCTCGGCTTCGCCTCCCGCTTCGAGGAGTTCGTCGACACCCTCGCGTTCGCCGTCGTCGGCCGGTTCGTGCCGCTGCTGTTCGGGTCGGTCGTGCTGTGGCAGTACGAACCGCTGCTCGTCGCCGGGCTGCTGACGATGATCGCCGTCACCGCCGTGTGCGTGGCACCGCTCGTCCGCCGCCGGCAGGCGCTCGTCGACCGGCGCGAGGCGGCCATCGCCCGCGTCTCCGGGCACGTCTCCGACAGCCTGGCCAACATGGACACCGTCCGCGCGTTCGCCGCCGAGCGGCGCGAGGCCGAGGAGCACCGGTCGCGGGTCGCGGAATCGCGCCGGCTCACCCTGCGGGCCTGGGACTACGGCAACCTCCGCATCGACACGGTCGTCGCGCCGATGTCCGTCCTGACCAACGCCCTCGGCCTGCTCATCGCGGTCGCCGTCGTCGGCGGCAGCGTCGCCGCCGCGGGCGGCGGGGGCGGCACCGGACAGGGCGTGGAGGCCGTCGTCGTCGCCTTCACCTACTACAGCAACGCCACCCGCATCATGTTCGAGTTCAACCAGATCTACCGCCGCCTGGAGCGGTCGATGACGGAGGCCGCGCAGTTCACCGAGCTGCTGCGGGAGCCGCCGACCGTCCTCGACCCGGCGGAGCCCGAGCCGGCGCCGCCGCCGCGGGCCGCGGACGTCCGCTTCGAAGGCGTCACCTTCGCCCACAAGGGCGCCCGGCCGCTCTTCGAGGAACTCGACCTGGCCGTGCCCGGCGGCGCCAGGTTCGGGCTCGTCGGCCGGTCCGGCGGCGGCAAGAGCACCCTGACCAGGCTGCTGCTGCGGATGACGGACGTCGACGGCGGCCGCATCCTCGTCGGCGGCCGCGACATCAGCCGGCTGCGCCAGGCCGACCTGCGCAGCCTGATCGCGTACGTGCCGCAGGACCCGGCCATGTTCCACCGCACCCTCCGCGAGAACATCGCCTTCGCCCGCCCCGGCTCCACCGACGCGGAGGTCCGGCGCGCGGCCGAGGCCGCACACGTCACCGAGTTCGCCGACGTGCTGCCCGACGGCTTCGACACGCTCGTCGGCGAGCGCGGCGTCAAACTGTCCGGCGGGCAGCGGCAGCGGGTCGCGCTCGCCCGCGCCATCCTGCGCGACGCGCCGATCCTGCTGCTCGACGAGGCGACCAGCGCCCTCGACTCCGAGAGCGAGATCCTCGTCCAGGAAGCGCTGTGGCGGCTCATGGCCGGGCGCACGGCCCTCGTCGTCGCGCACCGGCTCAGCACCGTCGCCGCCATGGACCGGCTCATCGTCCTCGACCGCGGGCGGATCGTCGAACAGGGCCGCCACGAGGAACTGCTCACCTCCGGCGGCGCCTACGCGCGGCTGTGGCGGCACCAGTCGGGAGGCTTCCTCGGCGGCGCGGACGGCGGCGGCGGTGGCGGCGGCCCGGAGGACCGCGGCCCGGCGGACGGCGGCCGCAGCGGCGCGGACGCCCCGGCCGACGGCCCGGGTACCGTGGGCCGATGAAGATCATCGACCTGGAGCCGGGCGACCCGCGGCTCACCGCCGACCTGCTGCCCGTACTGCGGGAGCTGCGCCCGCACCTGACCGCCGACCTCTTCGCCGAGATCCACGCCGAGGGCCACCCGCAGGGCCTGCGCTTCAGCGCGGCCTACGAGGACGGGGGCGCGTGTGTCGGCGCGGCCGGGTGGCGCATCGTCGCGAACACCGTCGACATCCGCCGCCTGTACGTCGACGACCTCGTCACCGCCGCCCGCGCCCGCTCCCGGGGCGTGGGCCGCGCCCTGCTCGCCCACCTGGAGGAGCGGGCCCGCGCGGCCGGCTGCCGCCTCCTGGACCTCGACTCGGGCACGCACCGCACCGGGGCGCACCGCTTCTACCTCCGCGAGCGGTTCGACATCGTCGCGTTCCACTTCGCCAGGGAACTCGACTAGCGAGTGCCTCCAGCTGACGCCCCCACCCGCGCTCCGGCAGAGGCCGGATCCCTCGGCGGGGTCCGGCCCCCTCGTGCGCCCGCAGTCGTGCGCGTGCGGCCGCATGAGAACCGCCGGGGAGGCGGGGCTACGCCGGCCGCGGTGCGCGGACGGGTTCCAGGATGACGAGCGGGATGGTGCGGGCCGGGCGGGCCCTGGCCTGGTAGTCCTCCAGGGCGGGCCAGAGGCCGGCCAGGGCCGGCCAGTAGACCTCGCGCTCGTCCGCTCCGGCCGTGCGGGCCAGGGCCGGCGCGATGTCCGGGCCGACCTGGACGCGGACCTCCGGGTGCGCGGCCAGGTTCCGGTACCAGTCCGGGTGCGCGGGGGCGCCCCACGCGGCCGCGGCGACGACCAGGCGCGCCTCGTCCTCGGTGTAGATGAGGGGCGTGCGGGTGGTGCGGCCGGTGCGGCGGCCGACGGTGGTGAGCAGGAGCGTGGGCACGCCGTGCCAGAGCTGGCCGTCCTGGCCGCCGGTGGCCGCGTAGTCGCGGACGTGGTCGCGGACGGAGCCGGGGCGCGGATCTGCGGGGTGGTCCCAGTCGACGGTGATCGTCTGCATGCTGTGCCTCCGAGTAGCGGACCCCGGGAGCGTCAACGATCCTCCGGCGGATCCGGATACGGTCGTCCCACCCGTAGCGCAAGCGAGGTGGTCTGGACCAAGCTCTTTGCATGGATCTGGAGTTGAGGCATCTCAAGGTCATCCGGGCGGTCGCGGACGCCGGGAGTCTGACCCGCGCCGCGACCCGGCTCGGACTCGCCCAGCCGGCCCTCAGCACCCAGCTCAGACGGATCGAGCGGGCGCTCGGCGGGGCGCTGTTCGTCCGCGGACGGGACGGCGTACGGGCCACCGCGCTCGGCGAACTCGTCCTGGACCGGGCACGGGTCCTGCTGCCCGCGGTGTGCGAACTCCAGGAGGAGGCCACCCGGTTCGCCCGCCAGGGCACCGCCGGCCACCGCATCGGCGGGACGCACGGGCCGCTGCTCGGCGGGCTCGTCGACCGGCTCGCCCGGCAGGACCCCGGGGTGCCGGTGACGACCCACACCTCCTGGTCGGAGCGCGAGATCGCCGGATCCGTCGCCGACGGGCGGCTCGACTTCGCGCTGATCGGCGTGTGCGGGGAGAGCCCGCCGCCGGAGCCGGGGCGGCTCGCGTGGATGGAGGTCGCGCGGGACCCGGTGCACGTGATGCTCGCCGAGGACCACCCGCTGGCGCGGCGGGCCGAGATCGAGCTGACCGAGCTCGCGGCGGAGGCGTGGACCGACGTGCCGGGGGACGGGTGCTTCGGGGACTGCTTCGCCGCGGCGTGCGTGCGGGCCGGGTTCACGCCGGCCTGCGTGTACGAGGCGGACACCGCCTCCTGCGTGCATCTGGTGCAGGTGGGGCGGGCGGTGGGGTTGTGCCGGGCGACGTTCCCGGCGACCCCGGGGGTGGCCACCCGGCCGCTGGCCGGGACCCCGCTGGTGTGGCGGCACCTGCTGGGCTGGCACCCCGCCGGGCGGGCCGCGGCCCGCGCCGCCCACGTCCTGGCCCAGGCCCGCGCGGCCCACGCCGAGGCGATGACCCGCGCCTCGCCGACCCCCACGGCGGTGCACCCCTGATTCCGCCGCGGGATCCCGCACACCCCTGACCCCGGGAGGGCCCGGGCTCCGCCCGGTGCCGCGCCTCAAACGCCGGCGGGGCTGGTCTTGGCGGCGGCGGGTCGGGGTCGGCCGGGTGCCGGGGTGTCGCGGGCTCTGCCCGGACCCGCGCCTCAAACGCCGGCGGGGCTGGGGTGGGTCGGCGTCGGCCGTTGACGTGGGACGGTGCCGGGTGTCGCGGGCTCTGGCCGGGCCGCGCCTCAGGCGCTGGCGGGGCTGGAGTCGGCCGGCGTCGGCCGTTGGCGTGGGCTGGGCGGCCTGCGGGGCCGGGTGCGGGGCGCGGCGCGGCGGGGTCCGTTGGCACCGGGGGTGTGCGGGCTCCGGCCGGGGCCGCGCCTCAGGCGCCGGCGGGGCTGAGTCGGTCGGCGTCGGCCGTCGGCTTGTGTGTGGCCGAGGAGGCCGGAACCGCCTCGCGGGCTTCCCCGGCCGGGCGCGGCGACCTACGGCCCTGCCGGCGAGGGGGCCGCACGGGGTGGGTGTCGGGCCCGTTCCCCGGCTCGGGGCCGGTGGGCGGGCGGGGCCCGCCCCCGCGGGGGCGGGCCGGGGCCGCAGCTACGGGAGGTAGCGTTCGATGACCCTCGGGCCTTCCTTCTCGATCAGCTTCCGGGCCTTTTCGACCCGCTCCGGAGTCGGGTCGGCGCCCGTCGCCATGACGAGGTCCTCGGGGTCGTACGCCCGCTCCCCACCCGTGAACAGCTTCGACGAAGGGGTCACGGACTCACGCTGCTGGTCCGATTCTGTTCCCATCGGTTGCCTCCTAGGAGTACCTGCCTGGTGCCCCCATCCTCCGGCCGCACCCCCATGAACGCACGTTGGCGCCCGGCGCCCGCCCCCGCCCGGCCGGGCATAACACCGGGGGAGGGGCCAACCGGCAGTACCCGCAAGCCTGTTGGGGTCCCTACGGTTTCCGCATCCCCGCCGAAGACCGAAGGGACCCCCCATGCCCAAGCGACACGCCCGGTCGGCGTGTACCGCCCTGGCCGCGGCCGGCCTGCTGCTCGCCGCAGCCGTCGGGACGGCCGCCGCCGAGCCGGCGGCCCGGACCGCCCCGGTGCCGACCGCCGCCGAGACCCTGCGCACCGCCGAGGCGCAGCCCGAGCTGCTGGCCGCCATGCAGCGCGACCTCGGGCTGAGCCCGGACCGGGCCAGGGCCCGCCTCGCGCACGAGGCCGAGGCCGGTGCCGCCGCCGCCCGCCTGCAGAGCCGCCTCGGCCCCGCCTTCGCCGGCGCCTGGGTCGACGGCTCGGACACGGCCGCCCTGTCCGTCGCCACGACCCGCGCCTCCGACGCGGCCGCGATACGCGCCGCCGGCGCCCGGCCGGTCGTCGTCACCCGCTCCCTCGCCTCCCTCGACGCCGCGAAGGCCGCCCTCGACCGGGCCGCCACCCCCGGGACCCCGGTGCGCTACGTCGACCCCCGCACCAACACCCTCGTCGTCGAGGAGGCCGAGCCCGGCGCCGCGGCCCGCCTGCTCGCCGCGACCGGAACCGACACCTCCCTCGTCACCGTGGTGCCGACCGCGCAGGCCCCGCGCCCGCTGTACGACCTGCGCGGCGGCGACGCGTACTACATGAACGGCAGCGGCCGCTGCTCCGTCGGCTTTCCGGTGACCCGCGGCACCACCCACGGCTTCGCCACCGCCGGGCACTGCGGCCGGGCCGGGACGACGACGACCGGCTTCAACCGGGTCGCCCAGGGCTCCTTCCAGGCGTCGGTGTTCCCCGGCAGTGACATGGCCTGGGTCGCCGCGAACACGAACTGGACGGCCACCCCGTACGTCAAGGGCAGCGGCGGCGCGAACGTGCAGGTCACCGGCTCGGTCCTGCAGCCCGTCGGCGCGTCGGTCTGCCGCTCGGGCTCCACGACCGGCTGGCACTGCGGCACCATCCAGCAGCACAACACCAGCGTCACCTACCCCGAGGGCACCATCTCCGGCGTGACCCGCACGACGGTGTGCGCCGAGCCCGGCGACTCCGGAGGCTCCTACATCTCCGGCAGCCAGGCGCAGGGCGTCACCTCGGGCGGCTCCGGCAACTGCTCCAGCGGCGGCACCACCTTCTTCCAGCCGCTGAACCCGATCCTCTCCGCCTACGGGCTGACCCTGAAGACCACCGGCGGCGACCCGGGCCCCGGCCCCGGCGACCCCGAGCCGGGCGGCACCTGGAAGGCCGGCGCCGTCTACACGGCCGGCGCGACCGTCACGTACGGCGGCGCGAGCTACCGCTGCCTGCAGGGCCACCAGGCCCAGACGGGCTGGGAGCCGCCGAACGTCCCCGCGCTGTGGCAGCGCCTCTGACACGCCTCCCCGCGTGAGGACGGGGCGGGTGGCCCGCGGCTGCCAAGGGGGGAGCCGCGGTGCACCCGCCCCGTGCCCCCTTCTCCGCCCCGCTCCGCCCCCTCCCGCTACACCGCCAGCGCCGCCACCGCAGTCGCCGCCGCGATCGCCCCGCAGACCACCAGGTTGACCACCCGGTGCTCCCAGAAGACGGCGACGAACTCGCGGATGGTGGCGCTCGGCCAGAAGTAGCGGGCGGTCGGCGAACCGACCACCTGCCCGTTCACGCCCGCCTTCCGTGCCGTCATCGCGGCGCGGAAGGCGTGGAAGTTGTTGGTGACGACGACGCACCGGTAGTCCGGACCGGCCTCCGCCTCCATCACCTCCCGGCTGAAGGCGAGGTTCTCGTCCGTCGTCCGGGAGCGGTCCTCCAGCCGTACGAGCTCGGGCGCCGCGCCCTGCGCGAGCAGCCAGTCCGCCATCGCCCGCGCCTCGGGGACCTTCTCGTCCGGTCCCTGACCGCCCGACGCCAGCAGCAGCGGCACCCGCCCGCCGCGCGCCGCCTGCGCGGCCTGGAGCCGCAGGCCCTTCTCCAGGCGGGAGGCCAGCAGCGGCGGCACCCGCTCGCCGCCGAGCAGGCCGGAGCCGAGGACCACCACGAAGTCGACGTCGCCGCGGACCGGGGTGCGCCCGTACAGGAAGGCGTACGCGAGGAAGCACACGAACAGGAACGAGACGTAGGCGACGAGCAGCACCAGCCCGCCGACGGCCGCGTCCATCGCGGGCGAGCCCCGGTCGGCGACGTACGCGACGAGCGCGATCAGCCCGAGGATCCCCGTCCCGGCGGCCAGCGACAGCAGGTTGGCGGGGCTGCGGCCCTCCCGCCGGAGCATCGTGATGCCGTTGCCGACGAGGAAGCCGGCGAGCGCGAGCGTGCCCAGCGCCGGCACGAGCAGGACCAGCGCCACCGCGACGACCCCCAGCAGCGGCGGCAGCGACGGGATCAGGAACAGCACCCCGATCGAGGCCCATATGAGGGTCAGGCCCAGCAGGACGGCGTTGCGGAAGCGCCGGCGGTCTGCCCACACACTCACCAGGAACAGCAGCAGCAGGACGGCCGCGGGCGCGAAAGCGATCATGCGCCCCAGCGTACGGCGCGTCAGCGCCCCCGGAACGGGGTGCGGCGCACCGCCCGCCCCGCCAGGACCCCGGTGCGCCGGCCCTCCCGCATCACGAACCGCCCGTCGACCAGGACGTGCGGGATTCCGGCGGGCAGCGCCCGCGGGTCCGCGTACGACGCGCCGGCGGCGACCGTCTCCGGGTCGAACAGCACCAGGTCGGCCCGGTACCCCGCCCGCACCAGCCCGCGGTCCGGCAGCCGCAGCCGGGCCGCCGGCCGGCCCGCCAGGTGCGCCACGCACTCCTCCAGCGACAGCACGCCCAGCTCGCGCACGTACCGGCCCAGGTAGTGCGGGAAGGTGCCGTACGCCCGCGGGTGCGGCTTCGCGCCCCACAGGATGCCGTCGGAGCCGCCGGTGTGGACGCGGTGCCGCATGACCTCCCGCACGTTGCCCTCGTGTCCCACGTGCTGCAGGACGGTCGCCCCGAGCCGGTCGGCCAGCAGCAGCCGCCGCGCCTCCTCCCAGCCGCGCAGCCGCCGGCCCACCCACGCGCCGTTCGCCGGGTCCGCCGTCCCCGACACCTCCACCGCCGACCAGTCCACCGGCACGCCGTGGCAGCCGTCCGAGCCGTCGGCCTCCATCGTGTGGCGGATCCGCTCCGCCTCCGCGCCGTCGGCCAGCCGCGCCAGCAGCGCCCGGGGTCCGCCCGCGGCCGCCCAGCCCGGCAGGAGCGCGGCGAGCGTGGTGCAGCCCGGTGTGTACGGGTAGCTGTCGAGGGTGATGTCGGCGCCGCGGTCCAGCTCCGCGTCCAGCAGCGCCAGCAGCTCGGGCGCGCGGCCCGCGTTCTCCGGGAAGTTCATCACGGCGTGCGCCAGGTGCAGGGCGCAGCCCGCCTCCCGGGCCAGGGCGACGACCTCCGCGTACGCGTCGAGCGCGCCCCGCCCGTACGAGCGGTGGTGCGGGCACCAGTAGCCGCCGTACGCGGCGACGACCCGGCACAGTGCGGCCAGTTCGCCGGCGGAGGCGTACATGCCGGGCGCGTAGGTGAGCCCGGACGACATGCCGACCGCGCCCTGCGCGAGGCCCTCGGCGACCAGGGCGCGCATCCGGTCGAGCTCGGCGGGCGCGGCGGGCCGGTCCTCCCAGCCGACGGCGTACGCGCGCACGGTGCCCTGCGGGACGAGGTAGGCGGCGTTGACGGCGATGCCCGTGCGGTCGAGGCGGTCCAGGTAGCCGCCGACGGTGCGCCACGTGAAGTCGGCGTCCTCGCCGGGCCCGTTCCAGCCGGTGATCGCCGCCCGCACCTCGGCGAGGGTGCGGTCGTCGGCGGGTGCGTAGGAGAGGCCGTCCTGGCCGAGGACCTCCAGGGTGACGCCCTGGGCGGCCTTGGCGGTGTGGTCGGGGTCGTGGAGCAGCGCCAGGTCGCTGTGGGCGTGCATGTCGGTGAACCCGGGGGCCAGGGCCAGCCCGGCGGCGTCGACGGTCAGCCGGCCGCCGGACCGGATCCGGCCGATCCCGGCGATCCGGCCCCCGTGCACGGCGACGTCGGCCGTGTACGGGGGCCCGCCCGTGCCGTCGACGACGAGGGCCCCGCGGAACACCAGGTCCATGCCCTGCCCCCCCGGGTGAGCGGATCGGGTGCGGTGGCGGCGCCGTTCAGAAGAAGGTGCGGACCAGTTCCGTGACGGTGCCGTCGGGCCCGGTCACCGGGATCAGCGGCCACTTCTCGAAGATCGTGCAGGGGTGCGCCATGCCGAGCGCGACGCGGTCGCCGACCTCCAGCGCGGCGCCGGGCGCCGTCTCCAGCCAGGCGTGCTGGTCGGACAGCTTCACGACGGTGATCCCGGTGCCGGGCCGCTCGGTGCCGTCGGCGCCGCGCACGGCGAGCACCTCGGGCAGGCCGAGGTCGTAGGCGATGTCGCGCTTGCCGGCGTTGACGAAGGCCTGGCCGGGGGTGGGCCGGGAGACGACCTGGGTCCACAGGCGGAAGGCCGGCAGGAGGCCGCCCTCCTCGGGGTGCCGGTTGAAGGGGGTGAGGCCGGAGTACCAGCCGTGGTCGTGCGAGACGTACGCGCCGGAGCGCAGCAGCCGCTGCACGGGCAGGGAGAGCTCGGGGATGCCGGCGAAGACCTCGGCGACCGCGTCGAACCACTCGCTGCCGCCGGCGCTGACGACGATCCGCTCCAGCCCGGTGCCCTTGAACAGCCCGGCGGCGTCGAAGTCGGCGGCGAGGGCGACGAGCCGGCGCAGCCACTCGCGGACGCTGTCGGCGTCGGCGCCGGGCATGGTGGCCTCGTAGCCGGCGACGCCGGCGAGCCGCAGGGTCGGCGCGGCCGCTACGGCGCGGGCGACCTCCAGGCACTCGGCCGCGGTGCGCACCCCGGTGCGGCCCTCGGCGCCGGCGCCGAGTTCCACGACGACGTCGACGGGGCGGGTGGTGCGGCCGGCGAGGGCGGCGTCCATGAGGGCGACCCCGCGGACGGAGTCGACGTACGCGACGAACTCGAACTCCGGGTCGGCGGCGAGCTCCGCGGCGACCCAGTGCAGGGCGGGGGCGTCGACGAGCTCGTTGGCGAGGAAGATCCGGCGGATGCCGAAGGCGCGGCAGACGCGGGCCTGGTGCGGCATGGCGACGGTGATGCCCCAGGCGCCCAGCTCCAGCTGCCGCTCGAAGAGGCGGGGGGCCATGCAGGTCTTGCCGTGCGGGGCGAACTCCAGGCCGTGCCGGTCGCAGAACGCGGCGAGCGCGGCCAGGTTGTGGTCCAGGGCCTCGCCGTCGAGGGTGAGGACGGGGGTGGTGAAGCCGCCGGTGTGCAGGTCGCGGTGCTGGGTGGCCAGCTCGCCGACGGTGAGCCCGGCGCCCGCGGCGTCCGGCGGGAGGCCCTTGAAGCGGTGGTCGACCCGTTCGCGGTCGAGTTCCCGCACCGCCTCCCGGACCGTCGTGCGGGCCGGCTGCCCGCCCGTTGCGGGGACCGGGTGCGGCTGCTGCCCGGCTGCCTCGGCGCTGGCCATGCGGATTCCTCCTCGCGCTGCGCCGGCCGCCGCGTCGGGCGGGCGGCCGGGGCGGCTGCTGTTCGGTGCTGTCTTACCTCCCCGAGGACGGCGGGGCAACGCCGGGCGGTTCCGGGCGCGGCGCGCGGGCGGCGGCGCGGCGCGGGCGCAGGCGCGGGCGGGGGCGTCCCGGTGAGGGGGTGCCCCCGCCCGCGCGGGGGCGGGGCGGGGGGCCGTGTCAGGCGGTGCAGTACTGCGCTTCCTTGCCGATGGAGCGGTACATGCAGTCGGCGTTCTCCAGGAGCTGGAGGACGGCGTCGCGGTTGCGGGAGGTCTCGCGGTCGATCACCTCGTCGGGCGGGTAGAAGCCGCCGCCGCCGAAGCCGGACGGGTACATCTCGAAGGTGTAGCCGAAGATCTTCTGGCTGCCCCACAGCCAGTCGTCGATCGAGCCGTCCGTGATGTAGAGGTCGCTGGACTGCTCGGGCGTGTAGCCGTTGCTGTTCGCCATGCGGGTGCCGACGGTCTTGAAGACGGCGTGGTCGTCGGCGGTCAGGCCGGGGGCGGTGTCGTTGTACGTCCACCCGTACGGCCAGAGCACGAGCTCGCTGTAGGTGTGGAAGTCGATGGCGGCCTTGATCTGCTGCTTGCCGCCGACGACGCGGCTGCGGACGAAGTCGGAGACGGCCTTCACCTCGGGTGCCGACTCGGGGGCGGAGCCGCGGTAGGTCTCGGAGCCCTTGCTGCCGCTGGAGCCGCCGCAGCAGCCCCACTTGTAGTTCCAGTTCCGGTTCTCGTCGGTGCCGACGTAGGAGGAGCCGGAGTTCGGCTGGCGGTTCTTGCGCCAGGAGCGGTAGGAGCCGGTGGCGATGTCGTACTCGCCGCCGTCGGGGTTGAGGTCCGGGATGATCCAGATCTCGCGGCTGTCGACCATGCGGGTGACGCGGGCGTCGGTCCCGTAGGTGGAGCCGAACTCCTTGAGCAGGTAGAGCGCCATCTCGACGGTGAGGTGCTCGCGGGCGTGCTGGTGGTGCGTGAAGAGGACCTCGGGCTCGTTCTCGTCGGCGGCGACGTTGTCGCTGATCTTGATGGCGACGATGTCGCGGCCCTGGTACGACCTGCCGATCACCCGCTTGCTCATGATGGCGGGGTACTGGGCGATGCGCTGGTCGATCTCGGCGCTCATCTCGGCGTAGTTGTGGTAGCGGGAGTCCGCGGACGGGAAGTCCGCCGGGCCCGCCTGGACGCCGCGCTCGGAGCGGTCGGGCGGGCCGCCGAGGGGGGTGAGCTCGTGGCCGAGGCGGCGCAGGGCCTTCGCCTGGAGGGGGTCGGCGCTGACGACGACCGAGCGGGCGTCGACCTCGTCGATGGAAACACCCGTACGGAGCAGGGCCGTTCGCTCGGCCGGAGTCGCCGGGCCCTTGATCTCGTACTGGGTGACGGACTCGTCGAGGGTGGCGGTGGAGGGGCTGGGCGGTGGGGCCGCCGTCGCGCTCATGCCGTAGGCGGGTGCGCCGAGCGCCAGGGCGAGCAGGGCCGCCGTGACGGCGGCCCTGCGTCGTGTGTGGAGCCGCATGCGTTCTCCTGGGTGGGGAGGTGGGGGTAGCCGTGCGGACGGGCACAGCGTGCTCTTGTGGCATGTCCAGGTCAAGAACCGGAAATCGGCCAGATTCCTTCGAAGCCACCCCCACTGGTACCGCCTACGGCAGACTGTGAACCTTCGGACCCACCGCGTTGGACCAGGCGTTGCCCGCCTTGGCGTCCCAGTTCGTCGACCAGGTCATCGCCCCGCGCAGCCCCGGGTACGTCTTCGACGGCTTGAAGGTCCCGCAGTTGGTGCCCCGGGTCAGGCAGTCCAGGGCGTTGTTGACGACCGTCGGCGAGACGTAGCCGCTGCCCGCTCCGCTCGGGGAGGCCGGCACGCCGATGCCCACCTGCGAGGGGTCGAGGCCGCCCTCCAGCTGGATGCAGGCCAGCGCGGTGAGGAAGTCGACCGAGCCCTGGGAGTACACCCTGCCGTCGCAGCCGTTCATCGAGCCGCTGTTGTAGTACTGCATGTTGACGACGGTGAGGATGTCCTTGATGTTCAGCGCCGTCCGGAAGTAGCTGCCCGAGGTGGACTGCATGTCGATGGTCTGCGGGGCCATCGTGATGACGAGCGAGGGCCCGGCCTTCGCCGACAGGGCGCGCATCGCCTGGGTCATGTAGGTGGGGTTGAGGCCGTTCTCCAGGTCGATGTCGATCCCGTTGAAGCCGTACTCCCGCATCAGGGCGTAGGCGGAGTCCGCCAGGTTCGCGGCGGAGGCCGCGTCGTTCACGGTGATCGTGCCCTTCTCGCCGCCGATGGAGAGGATCACCGACTTGCCGGCCGCCTTCTTCGCGGCGATGTCGGCCTTGAACCGGTCGACGGTGTAGCCGCCGAGGCCCGCGCTGTCCAGGTTGAAGGTGATCGCGCCGGGCGTCGCCGTGGCGTCGGCGAAGGAGACGGCGATGATGTCGTACTGCGGCGACACGTCGGAGAGCCGCTGGACAGCCGCGCCGTTGTCGAAGTTCTGCCAGTAGCCCGTCAGGGCGTGCCGCGGCACCGGCGGTCCGGGGGTGCCCGGGTCGCCGCCGGTCGTCGTGCCGGTCACCGGCGCCGACTGCGGCCCCTCCCCGGCCGCGTTGTACGCGCTCACCCGGAAGGAGTACGAGGTCGAGGCGGCGAGCCCGGTGATCTGCGCGGGCGGGCCGGAGACCGTCCGCACGCGGACGCCGTCCTGGTAGACGTGGTAGCCGGCGGCCCCGCCGACCGCGTCCCACGACAGGGTGAGGGAGTTCGCGCTCTGGCCGGAAACGGCGGCCCCCGCCGGGGCGCCCGGCAGCGACGGGCCGGGGTCCGTCGGGCCGCCGCCGTCGGGGCCGACCACGCTGAACTCGTCGACGGCGTAGCCCGGCTGGCCGTACCAGCCGTGCGCGTACACGGTGACCTGCGTGGTGTTCGGGCCGGTGGTGAAAGTGGCCGACAGGCGCTGCCAGCCGCCGCCCGACCCGGGCGTCCAGGCCGACACGTCCTGCGTGCCGGTGCCGGAGGCGCCGACGTACACGTACGAGCCCTGGACCTGCGCGGCGATCGTGTACGTCGAGTTCGGCTTGACCGTGACGGTCTGGCTGCACCGGGCGTTGTCCAGGCCCGACGGCGCCGCGCGCAGCGCGGCGGCCCCGGTGTGGGCCGGGCCGGAGGCGGTGGCGCTGCTGCCGGGGCTGCAGGTCCAGTGTGTGAGCCCGGACTCGAAGCCGCCGTTGCGGGCGACGTCGACGTCTGCGGCCCGGGCGGTGCCGGCGGACAGGGCGGTCAGGCCGCCGGCGGTGAGGGTCGCGGCGCCCAGCAGGGCGAGTGCGCGTAAGCGGTTCACGAGGACTCCGTGGGGGGAGTAGGGGAGGTGAACAGGGATGCGGAAGGGGGGCGCGGGAGGCCGTGGAGCGGCGGTGGGGGGCCGGCACTTCAACTTGGTCCAGACCAATCGTGCTGTCAATGGTCTTTGCAGTGTGGCTTGAACTGATCGGCCGCCCGATCCCGGTTGTCCGGGTTTCCGGCCACCTGCGACCGGTCCGCACCGCACGGGAATTCCCAAGGCCCTGCCCCGCCAGGGGAGACGCGGATATGGTGCTGGGGCACGGGGGAAAGCAGGTCGGCCGTTTGCGGTCGCGCAGGCCGCCGCGGCCGCCGCGGCCGTTCGGGGGCACCGTCCGGCGGAAGCCGGGGGAGGCGCGGTGCACGGGGTGAACAGGGGGATGCGCATGCCGGTCGCCATTGCCGTCACCAGCGCCGATCTGGTGCTGCCGGCCCCGGACCGGCACACCCCGCCGGCCGCCGTCCTCACCCCGCCCGACCGCATCGGCCTCGAAGACGCCCTCGCCGAGACCGCCTCCCTGCTGGAGCGGCACAGCCACGTCCTGGCCGTCGTACCGCCCTGGCTGCCGGCCGCGACCGTCCGCCGGCTGCGCACCGTCCGCGCCATCCTCGAAACCGACCGGATCGCGCTCCTCGACGTCGACCTGCCCCCGCTGGGCACCGCCCTGCTGGTCCGCCAGCTGCGCCAGCTCGCCGTCTGCGACTTCAGCCCCGGCGTCGTCGCCGCGGCCGCCCGCCTGCTCTCCCACTACGTCCACACCGGAGCCGTCCTCGGCTCCGTCGCCCGGCTCGACCGGGTCGACGTCAGCCTCAAGGCGCACGCCCGCTCCTGGTCCCCCGGCGCCCAGTTCGCCGTCCTCGCCCACCCCGTACCCCACCTGGCCCGCCTCGGCCAGGCCGCCGCCGCCGGATCCGGGAGCCGCCGGGCGCACGGCGCGGGCGGCCGCGGCCGGTCCCGCAAGGCCCCGGCCGCGGCGGGCGCCCTCCCCGAGGGCATGCCGCCCGGACCGGCCTACGCCACCCAGCTGACCTTCGCCCGCGGCCAGCTCTCCTCCGACTGGGTGACCGCCGCACTCGCCCCCGCCTGGCAGGTCCAGGGCGTCATGGAGAACCCGCTCCCGGCCGACTCGCCCGCCTGGTGGGGCACGCCGAAGCTCGTCGAGTTCGCCGCCGGCATCCCCGACCTGTCCGTCCTCTACCAACTCGTCGCCTCGGTACGCCGCGAGGAGTGCCGCTGGTGCGGCCTGGAGCTCATCGGCGACCGCTGCGGCTTCTGCGCCGCCCCGCTCCACGCACCGCCGCCGCCCGCCGCGGAGGCCGCCGCCCGCCCGGGCGCCCGTACGAGCGCCCGCACCGGCACCGCACGCTGAGCGGCCGGCCGCCCCGCCGGCCCCGCCGCCCGCCGAACCGCCGCCCCACCGGCACCGCACCACCGCCCCACCGCCCCACGACCGACCGGCCCGAACGAACGAAGAACGGCGAGGTAGTACGGCACATGAACTCACGCCAGCGCCGCGGCGTCATCCTGCTGCTCCTGTCGGTCCTGTGCGCCCTGGCGGCGTTCGGCGGGGTCCTCGTGGTGATCGGCGACGTCAACTCCAAGGTCGGCGCCGAAACCACCGCCTACCGCGCCAAGGCCGACATCGCGCCCTACAGCCCGCTGACCGCCGCCCAGTTCGAGGAGGTCAGCATCCCGAGGCGCTGGCTGTCCGAGACCGCCGTCGACGACCTCGCCACCCTCAAGGACAAGATCGCCCTGACCACCCTCAGGAAGGGCTCGCTGCTCCAGAGCGACATGTTCGTCGACAAACCCCAGCTGCAACCGGGGGAGCAGGAGATCGCCATCATGATCGACGCGGCGACCGGCGTCGCCGGCAAGATCTACTCCGGCGCCAAGGTCAACATCATCGCCACCTTCAAGGGCGCCAAGGAGGGCGACCCCTCCCGCTCCGTGATCATCGTGGCCAACGCCCGCGTCCTGAACGTCGGCAAGCTCACCCCCCTCGACAAGGACGCCGACCGCCGGGGCCCCGCCGAGGCCGTCCCCATCACCTTCGCGCTGAACACCAAGGACACCCAGCGCGTCGCGTACGCCGAGTCCTTCGCGGAGCACGTACGCCTGGCCCTCGTGGCGCCCGGCACCGACTCCGCGCCCGGCGCGGCCGACCGCACCTACACCCTCGACGGGGACAAGTGAGGCCCGGATGACCACCCGAATCCTCCCCGCCGCCGGCGACGCCGACGCCGCGCGCGCCCTCTCCGCCCTCCTCGGCCAGCTCCCGGACGCCGAGCCGGCCGCACCGCTCCCCGACTCCGGCGCGCTCCTCGACACCCTGGCCCGGCTGGCCGCCGGATCCGTCGACGAGCTGCCCGAGGTCGTCCTCGTCCACGAGCGCATCGGGCCCGTCCCCGCCCTCGACCTCATCCGCGAAGTCGCCCTCCGCTTCCCCGCCGTCGGTGTCGTGCTGCTCTCCTCCGACACCGGCCCCGCCCTCTTCTCCGCCGCCATGGACTCCGGCGCGCGCGGCCTGATCGGCCTCCCGCCCTCGTACGAGGAGCTCGCCGCACGCGTTCAGGCAGCCGCCCAGTGGTCCGCGGGCGTACGCCGCCACCTGGGCCGCCCCGCCGACGCGCCGGGCGGCCCCGGCGGGCGCGTCGTCACCGTCGCCGGAGCCAAGGGCGGCGTCGGCACCACCCTCGCCGCGGTCCAGTTCGCCCTCGCCGCGGCCGCCGCCGGGCGGCGCACCGTCCTCGTCGACATGGACCTCCAGGCCGGCGACGTCGGCTCGTACCTCGACGTGCAGTTCCGCCGCTCCATCGCCGACCTCGCCGGCATCCACGACATCTCCCCGCGCGTCCTCCAGGACGCCGTCTACGACGACCGGACCGGCCTCGCCCTGCTCCTCGCACCCGCCGAGGGCGAACGCGGCGAGGAGGTCGACGACCGGGCCGCCCGGCACGTCGTCACCGCCCTGCGCGGCCGCTACGAACTCGTCGTCGTCGACTGCGGCACCCAGGTGACCGGCGCGAACGCGGCCGTGGTGGAGATGGCGGACACCGCCGCGCTCGTCACCACCCCGGACGTGGTCTCCGTACGCGCCGCCAAGCGCATGGTCCGCATGTGGGAGCGGCTCCAGGTCCGCAAGGCCGAGGACACCGTGATGGTCGTCAACCGCTGGAGCAAGCACACCGAGATCCAGCCCTCCCTCATCGAGAAGATCACCAAGACGCGGGTGGCGAAGACGCCCGTGCCCGCGGCCTTCAAGGAGCTCCAGCCGGTCGTGGACGCGGGCCGCCTCCAGGACCTCGACAACCGGTCCGCCGTCAAACAGGCCCTGTGGACCGTCGCCGGCGAACTCGGCCTGCTCGCCGCCCCCGCCGACCCGGCAGGAGCCGACGGGCCGCAGGCCGCGCTCCCCGGCCGGGACACCGCGGGCGGCGGCCGGGCCTCCGGGGCCGCCCTCGCCGTGCGCGCCGCCGGCCCCGTCGCCCGGCTGCGCCGCGGCGGCGGCGACCGCGGCTCCCTCGGGCCCTGGCCGCGCCGCGGCCGGGAGGGCTGACCGGTGGCCGCGCGCAGACCGCCCGCCGGCCGCGGGCGCGGCCCCGGTTGCGGGCGCGGCGGTCCCGGCCGCATCCGCGCCGCGGCAGGCGACCGCGGGCAGGTCGCCGTCGAGTTCGCCGGGATGGTCCCGATGATCCTGCTGCTCGTCGCGGCGGTCTGGGAGTGCGTCCTCATCGGGTACGCCTTCTCCCTCGCCGGGAACGCGGCGGACGAGGCGGCCCGCGCGGGCGCCGTCAAGGGCGGCGCCGCGTGCGCGGCCGCCGCCGGCGAGCACATCGGCAGCGCCTGGGGCATGACAGCCGACTGCCGTGCGGAGGGCCGCCTGTACAAGGCGACCGTCAAGCTCGAAATCCCGGTGCTCCACCCGTCGCTGAGCTTCGGGTCCATCACCGGCGAGGCCGGCGCGGTGCGGGAGAAGGAGGACTAGATGCCCCGACCCCGACCCCGACCCCGATCCCGACCCGGGTTCCCACTCCGGCCCCCCCGGCCCGGCGACCGCGGGCAGGTCGCCCTGGAGTACATCGGGTTCATCCCGATCCTGCTGTTCGTCGCCCTGTGCGCGATCCAGCTCGGCTGGGTGGCGTACGTCCACGAGCAGGCCGACACCGCGGCGCGGACCGCCGCCCGCGCCGAGGCCCGCGAGCGCGGCACCGGGACCGCCGCCGGGGCGGCCGCCGTCCGGTCCGGGCTCGAACCGCGCGTCCAGGTCGCCGCCGACGCCGACGCCGTGACCGCCACCGTCACCATCCCGATCACGTCCCTCGTGCCCGGCCTGTCCCTCGACGACGCCCGGGCGACGGCCGTGATGCCCAACGACGACCCGGAGGTCGGACCATGAGCCTGCGTTCCCGGGTCGCCACACCCGACGACCGGCACGGCCCCCGCGAGGACGGCCTGCTGGTCTCCTCCTACCGCGCCAAGCTGCTGGAGGAGATCGACCTCGCCGAGATGTCCGCCCTCGCCCCTGCCGAGCGGCGGGGCCGGCTGGAGCGCGTCCTCGGCCACATCATCAGCCGCGAGGGGCCCGTCCTCTCCACCGCCGAACGGGCCCAGCTCATCCGCCGCGTCGTGGACGAGGCCCTCGGCCTCGGCGTCCTCGAACCGCTCCTGGAGGACCCGTCGATCTCCGAGATCATGGTCAACGGCCCCGACCAGATCTTCGTGGAGCGCGCCGGGCGGGTCGAGCAGCTCCCGCTCCGCTTCGCCTCGCACGAGCAGCTCATGCAGACCATCGAGCGCATCGTCTCCACCGTCAACCGGCGCGTGGACGAGGCCAACCCGATGGTCGACGCCCGTCTGCCCAGCGGGGAGCGCGTCAACGTCATCATCCCGCCGCTCTCCCTCACCGGCGCGACGCTGACCATCCGCCGCTTCCCGCGGGCCTTCACCCTGCACGAGATGATCTCCCTCGGCTCCCTCGACGAGCAGATGCTGATGCTGCTCGCCGGGCTGGTCCAGTCGAAGATGAACGTGATCGTCTCCGGCGCGACCGGCACCGGGAAGACCACCCTCCTCAACGCCCTCTCCGGCCTCATCCCGGACGGCGAGCGGATCATCACCATCGAGGACTCCGCCGAACTCCAGCTCCAGCAGGCACACGTCATCCGCCTGGAGTCCCGGCCCCCGAACGTCGAGGGCAAGGGCCAGATCACCATCCGCGACCTCGTACGCAACTCCCTGCGCATGCGCCCCGACCGCATCATCGTCGGCGAGGTCCGCGGCGGCGAGACCCTCGACATGCTCCAGGCCATGTCCACCGGCCACGACGGATCCCTCGCCACCGTCCACGCCAACAGCGCCGAGGACGCCCTCATGCGCCTGCAGACCCTCGCCTCCATGTCCGAGGTCGAGGTCCCCTTCGAGGCCCTTCAGGACCAGATCAACAGCGCCGTCGACATCGTCGTCCAGCTCACCCGCTTCGGCGACGGCTCCCGCCGCGTCACCGAGATCGCCGTCCTCGACTCGCACGGCCGCGAACCCTTCCGCATCACCACCGTCTGCCGCTTCGCGGCCCGGCCGATGGGCGCCGACGGCCGCGTCCACGGCTGGTTCGAGTACCACCCCCTGCCGCGCCGCGTCGCGGACCGCCTCTACATGAACAACCAGCCGATCCCGCAGGCCTTCGGCGTCGCCACGTCGGACGACCAGCTCGCCACCCGGACAGCCCTGTGAACCCACTCATCGCCGTCACGCTCGGCACCACCCTGCTGGCCTGCGTCCTCGTCATCGCGGGCGTCCACGTCTACCTCGCCGGCCGGGCCCAGCGCGCCGCCCTCATCGCCCGCCTCGCCTCCGACGGCGCCCCGGTGCCGGCCGGACGCCGCCGCCGCTTCCCCGGCGTCGACCGCCGACTGCGCGGGACGGCTCTCGGGCGGCGCATCGAGCGCAAGCTGGCCGTCACCGGCCTCGACCTCACCCCCGGCGAGTTCTTCGTCTACATGCTGATGTCCGTCGCCGGGATCTGGCTCCTCGCGGCGAGCTTGCTCGCCCCCTTCTTCGGCCCCGTCGCAGGCCTCGTCGGCCTGTGGGCGGCGGGCGCCTTCCTCGACTGGCAGCGCGCCCGGCGCACCGAGCGGTTCATCAACCAGCTTCCCGAACTCGCCCGCATCCTCGCCAACGCCACCCAGGCCGGACTCGCCCTGCGCACCGCCATCGCCATGGCCGCGGAGGAGCTCGAAGCGCCCGCCGGGGAGGAGCTGGCCCGCGTCGCCGACCGCCTCGCCGTCGGCCACTCCATCGAGGAGTCCCTCGGCGAGATCGCCGAACGGCTTCCCTCCCGCGAGCTCGTCGTCCTCGTCTCCACCCTGGTCCTCTCGGCCCGGGCCGGCGGCGCGCTCGTCGGCTCGCTGCGGAACCTGACGGTCACCCTGGAGCAGCGCAAGGAGACGCGGCGCGAGATCCGCACCCAGCTCTCCCAGGTCACCGTCACCGCCTACCTGGTCCCTGCGATCGGCCTGGGCTCCCTGCTGCTGGTGAACCTGATGATGCCCGGCGCACTGGACCGGATGACCGGCGCGTTCCTCGGCCAGAGCGCCGTGCTCGTCGCACTCGGCCTGTTCACCCTCGGGTTCGTGCTGATCCGCCGCCTATCGAAGATCGACGTGTGAGGGGGAGCGAGCCGACGTGACCGCCCTGCTGCTGGCCCTGGCCCTCGGAGCCTCCGTCCTCGGGATCTTCCACGGCATCCGGCTCTACCGGGCCGAGACGAAACTCCCGTCCGACCTGGCGCTCGCCCTGGAGGTCGGCGCCACCCGCACCACCGCCGTCGGCTCCGCCGTCGACCGGCTGGGCATCCGCTGGGCGCCGCTCGTGCTGCGCCTGATGGGGCCCGCCCGCGTGGCACGCAAACGCCGCCAGATCGACATGGCGGGCAACCCCGCCGGCCTCACCATCGACCGCTACGCGGCCCGCCGCGCCGTCTACGGCTTCCTCGGCGCCGTCGGCGCGTTCGCGATGCTGCTGAACGGGCAGCTCGTACCCGCGCTGCTGATGGTCGCCTTCGGCCTGTTCTGGATCGAGGCCGGACTGTGGTCGGCG
The DNA here is from genome assembly GCF_003325375.1 of Streptomyces globosus. Taxonomy (GTDB): domain Bacteria; phylum Actinomycetota; class Actinomycetes; order Streptomycetales; family Streptomycetaceae; genus Streptomyces; species Streptomyces globosus_A. The sequence goes on from NZ_CP030862.1 coordinate 858,501, forward strand.
ATGCGGATGCGCCGCGACCACATCGAGCGGACCCTGCCCGACTTCCTCGATGTCCTCGCCGTCGTCGTCAGCGCCGGCCTCGGCTTCCGGCAGGCCCTGGAACGCGTCGCGGAGAAGTACGACGGCCCCTGGTCGGACGAGATCCGCATCACCCTCCAGCAGATGGACATGGGCGTCAGCCGCCGCCAGGCCTTCGACGAACTGCGCCGCCGCAACGACTCCGAACAGGTCGCCCAGTTCGTCACCGCCCTCCAGCAGGGCGAGGAACTCGGCTCCCCGATCGTGGACACCCTGATCGCCATCGCCGAGGACATGCGCCGCACCGACGCCCAGAACGCCCGCCGCCGCGCCGCCCGCGCCGTCCCCAAGGCCACCTTCGCGGTGACCATGTTCATGCTGCCCGGGACGCTGATCCTGCTCGTGTGCGGGTTCGTGTACGGGGCCGACGTCGACTTCGGCGCGCTGCTCGGAGGCGGCTGATGGCAGCGCTGAGCGTCCTCATCGCCGACGGCAACCCCGTCGTCCGCGCCGGCCTCGCCGCCCTCCTCGGCGCGGCGGGCGGCTTCGAGATCACCGCCGAGGCCGCCGACGGCCGTGAAGCCCTCAGCCTCACCCGCCGCCACGCCCCGGACGTCGTCCTGCTCGACGTCCGCATGCCCGGAGTCGACGGCATCTCGGCCCTCCCGCACCTGGTGCGGCTGGCGCCGGTGCTGATGCTGACGTACAGCCGCGAGGCCGAAATCATCCGGGAAACGCTCCTGCTGGGCGCCGGCGGCTACCTGGTGCACGGCGAATTCACGGCGGACGACCTGGTCCGGGCGGTCCGCGACGTCCGCGAGGGCCGCGCCCACTTCACGCCGACGGCCGCCGACGCGCTCCTCGCGGAACTCCGCGCCTCTTCGCAACCGCAACGAACTGTGGCACAGTTTCCGGAGCGGCTGCACAACTCTGTTCTGTTCGGGCTGAGTTCGCGGGAGGCGGAGATCATGGACCTGATCGCGTCCGGAATGAGCAACCAGCAGATCGCGGCCGCGTGCTTCATCAGCGAGAAGACGGTCAAGAACCACATCAACCGCATCTTCGCCAAGCTCCACAGCACCACCCGCAGCGAGGCGATAGCCCGCTGGCTGGGAACCGCCCGACCGGGGGTGACGGGACGTGGCTAGACACCGCGCACAGTGGGTCCGCAATTGGGCCCCGGGACCCTTGGTGACGAACCGTAACGCGCCGTACGGTCCGCAGACCGACAGCGCCACCGGACCGGGAGGGACCCCTCATGATGCAGAGCACCCTGGCGCGGATGCGGAAGCGGTACACCACGCCCCGAACCCGCGACCGCGGCCAGACGGCCTTCGAGTACCTGGGAATCATCCTCGTGGTGGTGGTCATCATCGGCGCGATCGTGGGCACGGGCATCGGGCAGGCCATCACCAACCGGATCGCAACGGCAGTGGCGGCGGTTACTGCGGGCAAGTGAGAGGTCGGTCCCGGGACCGGGGGCAGGCCTTTCCGATTTACATCGTCGCCATCGTCGGCATGCTCTTTGCTGCGCTTGCCTTCTTCGCCGTGGGCCAAGCAGCGTTAACGCGCAGCGACGCGCAAGGGGCAGCCGACGCGGCCGCCCTGGCGGCAGCCGGTGATGCACGAGATCACCTGCTGCCCGGTCTGGAAATCGCCACGTTGCGTGCTGCTGACTGGGAGAGGGTCCTCGAAGGCGACCTGCTCAGCAGTGCAGGCGCATGTGAGCAGGCCCACCGTTTCGCCGAGCGGAACAATGCGGTTGCGACATGTACTCAGGCGCAGCTGCGGTTTTCCGTCGAGGTGACGACCAATGGGACTGTCGGACAGTCAGTCATCCCGGGGACCAGTGGCCTGCACGGGCAGGCGAGGGCTACCGCTGCCATCGAACCCCGTTGCAGCCTCGCAGCTGCTCCGAGTCCTGAGCCCTCCGCCACTCCGAGTCCGTCCGGCACCGCAGGCCCCGGCTCCGGCGCCACGACGCGCCCGTCGCAGCCGCGCACGGTGAGGTTCAAGTGCAAGGGCGGTGCATCCGTGGAGCTGGATACCGCCAAGGGCGACCTGTGGCGCAAGGTGGCAAAGAGCCTGTTCGACGTGCGCCTGGTTGATTGACAGCAGACGAGACAAGGAAGCGGCATTGATGAGCACTCGGCATTCGGCGAGAGTCCGTGGGGCAGCGGCTGCGGTGATCGCAGCCGCCTTGGTGACCACGGCTGTGGGCTGCGGCCAGAGCGGCGGTGACGACTCCAAGGCACAACAGCCGTCTCCCTCGTCGAAGCCACATGATGTCCAGCCCAATGCGTCGAACGGGAGTCCTGCTCCGAAACCGACGGAGGTTCTGGGTACGGTCAACGGCGAGAATGGCGTGATTCTCACGATCAACTCGGCTGCAAGGGACGCCGGAGGCTTCCTGACCGTCAGTGGGGAGCTGAAGAACACCGGCAGCCAGGCATTTGCGAGCACCGCCGCTTGGCGAGGCAACGAGCTAAACAGCAGCGGAGCATCGGTCGCGGGAGTCACTCTGGTCGACAAGGCCGGCAAGAAGCGGTACTACGTGCTTCGCGACACTGAGGGCAGGTGTCTGTGCACGACAGGGCTGACGGTCATCGAGGCCGGTCAGACGGTGCCGTTCTTCGCGCAGTTCCCGGCTCCGCCGGCCAGCACGACCGAGGTCGAGTTCAACCTCCCGACGTTCGCCTCGGCGACGATCAAGATTTCCGGGTGACCCCATGACGACACGCCACCGCGTCGCCGCGTCAGCAGCCCTGATCGGCATGCTCATGGCCGGATTCCAAGCCGCCGGCATCGGCGTCGGCACGGCCGCCGCCGACGACGTCAAGCCGTCCGCCCCGCCCGGCACGGAGCCCTCCGCCGCGGCCCCCGTCCCCATCGACTCCCAGGCCCCGGGCCTGAAGATCCCCCAGGGCGGGACGCTCGCGCCCGTCAAGGTGCTCGACATCGCCGAGGTCGTCGAGGACCTCGGTGGCGAGCAGCGCCGCCAGGAGACCAACCAGACCGTCATGATGGCCCTCCAGTCGGAGGTCCTCTTCCCCGAGAACAGCGCCGTCTTCAACGCGGCCGCCGCCGCCCGGATACAGGCCATCGCGCAGGAGATCAACACCCAGAAGGCCGTCCGCATCCGCGTCTTCGGCTTCACCGACGACCAGGGCAGTTACGAGCACGGCCAGGTGCTGTCCAAGCAGCGTGCGGACGCCGTGCAGGCCGAGCTGGCGAAGACGGTCACCGTCCCCGGCGTGGTCTACGACGTCCGCGGCTACAGCGAGGACTACCCGATCGCGGACAACAGCACGGAGGAAGGCCGCAAGAAGAACCGCCGGGTCGAGATCACCTTCCCCCGCAGCACCGGCTCCGGCGCCGTCACCGGCGGTTAGCCGGCACGGCCGTCCGCCGCCCGCAGGAGGGCCGCGGCGGTGGCAGCCGCGCGGCGGGCGGGTTCGGGGCCGGGAGCGAGGGCGGCCACCGCCGTCGCGCCCTCGACCAGGATCAGGAGCTGCTCGGCCAGCTCCCCGCGGTCCGGCCCTGGCGGGAGGGCGTCCGCCAGCAGCGCTCGCAGTTCCGCCTTGTGGCGGCGTACGGGGTCCAGGACCGCGGCCGGGCCGCCCGCGCCGAGTTCGCCGTACGCGTTCAGGAACGCGCACCCGCGGAACCCCGGCTCCGAGAACCATGCGGCCAGCCAGTCGAAGACGGCGGCCACCGGATCGGCGGGGGCCGCTGTGACCGCCGCCCGCAGGCTGCCGGTCCAGCGCCGGTCGCGCCGCTCCAGGTAGCCGGCGACCAGTGCCTCCTTCGCGGGGAACAGCCTGTAGAGCCGCTTCAGCGGTACCCCGGACTCCGCGCGGATGCGGTCCATGCCGACGGCCTGGATGCCCTCTGCGTAGAACAGCGCCTCCGCCGCGTCGAGCAGCCGGGTGCGGGCCTCTTCGTCGTCCATGGCGGCAGCGTAACCCAGTCCCCCTTGCGCTGAGAACGATCGTTCTCTAGCGTTGCGCCTGACCGAGAACGACCGTTCTCAGCTTTGTGTGCGCCCCTGCCCCGCGCCGGCGGCCTTCCGCTGCCGCGCCCTTGCCGAGAGGTGACCGCCGTGACCGACGCCGTCCGCCCGCCCCTGCCGCCCTTCACCGAGGAGTCCGCGCGCGCAAAGGTGCAGGCCGCCGAGGACGCCTGGAACAGCCGCGACCCCGAGCGGGTCGCCCTCGCCTACACGGAGGACTCCGTCTGGCGCAACCGCGACCGCTTCCTCACCGGCCGCGCCGAGATCCGCGCCTTCCTCGCGGACAAGTGGAGTCGAGAGCTCGACTACCGGCTCCGCAAGGAGCTGTGGGCGTACACGGGCCACCGGATCTCCGTCCGCTTCGAGTACGAGTGGCACGACGCCGACGGCCGCTGGTGGCGCAGCCACGGCAACGAGCAGTGGGAGTTCGACGCCAACGGCCTGATGTCCCGCCGCGAGGCCAGCATCAACGACGTCCCGATCCGCGAGGCGGACCGGCGCCTGCACTGAGTGCGCCTCGACAGGGGAGGGCGCGGGAGGGTGCGGGGGCATGCCGCAGAAGGTCGGCACATCCTCTGCGCCGAATTCACCCGAGTGGCGCAATGACGTTCTCGCCGGGCGGCCGATGTACGCCGAACGGGCGACGGTGGTCTCATCACCTGGAAGCGCGGTGACCTGCGCCCGGTGACCGGAGACCTCCACCGGAGTTCAGAGGTGCCCGATGAAACCGAACTCTTTCGCAACAGCGGCTGCACTCGCCTGCGGTCTGATCATGATGGGTCCGGCGTCGCCGCCCGCCTTCGGGCAGGGGGATCCGGCCCTTGGCCCCGTGGCCGGCACGGCCGGCACCGCCGGTGCCGTCCAGGCCAGGGGCGAGACCTGCCCGTCCTCCGACCCTCCGCCCGGTACGGGCTCGCAGATCAACGACGCCGATGCCGCTGCGATCGTCCGGGCCCACAACGACGCGCGCCGCGACGCCGCCCGGAAGTACAACCCCGGCCTCACCGCGACCCCCGTGGTCTGGGACGCCAAGGTCGCCTGCGACGCGCAGGCATGGGCCGACGATCCCGCCTCGAGCGCGGGCGGCGGGCTCCACCACAGCAGCCGCGCCACCAACGGCAACCAGGGGGAGAACCTGCTCAACTCCTCGCCGGGGCCGGCACGCCCCCTGGTTGCCTTCGACCCGTCGGTCTCCTTCAGCTGGATGGCGGAGAAGCCCGCGTTCGACGCCGACAACAACGCCCCGGTCAACAGCGGCGCGGCCGCCGGAACCAACTACAAGGCGTGGGGGCACTACTCGCAGATCGTGTGGATGAACCCGGCGTCGCCCACCACCAAGGTCGGCTGCGGGGTGAAGGAAGGCGTGCCGGTGGGGGACAGCGGCGCAACCGGCTGGATCCTGGTCTGCCGGTACCTCGCGGCAGGCAACATCGGCGGGCAGCAGGCCATCCCACCCGGCGGTGCCCCGGTCCCGCCGCCCCAGCAGCCGTCCACCGCCTTCTCCGGAGCGCGTCCGGCGATGGCGAAGCAGAACGACAACCTGTTGACCGCGCTCGCGGTGGACAGGGAGGGCTTTCTGAATGTGGCGTGGGTGGTGGGTACGCAGCCGTGGCATGCGCCGGTGCGGTTCGGTCCGGCGGTCTTCCCGCCGGGTGCGCCGGTGGCGATGGCGAAGCAGAACGACAACCTGTTGACCGCGCTCGCGGTGGACAGGGAGGGCTTTCTGAATGTGGCGTGGGTGGTGGGTACGCAGCCGTGGCATGCGCCGGTGCGGTTCGGCCCGGCGGTCTTCCCGCCGGGTGCGCCGGTGGCGATGGCGAAGCAGAACGACAACCTGTTGACCGCGCTCGCGGTGGACAGGGAGGGCTTTCTGAATGTGGCGTGGGTGGTGGGTACGCAGCCGTGGCATGCGCCGGTGCGGTTCGGTCCGGCGGTCTTCCCGCCCGGAGCCCCCGTCGCCATGGCGAACCAGGCGCGCGATCTGCTGACCGCGCTCGCCGTGGACAAGCAGGGCGCGCTGAACGTGGCCTGGGTGGTCGGTACGCAGCCGTGGCATGCGCCGGTGCGGTTCGGTCCGGCGGTCTTCCCGCCGGGTGCGCCGGTGGCGATGGCGAAGCAGAACGACAACCTGTTGACCGCGCTCGCGGTGGACAGGGAGGGCTTTCTGAATGTGGCGTGGGTGGTCGGTACGCAGCCGTGGCACGCCCCGGTGCGGTTCGGTCCGGCGGTCTTCCCGCCCGGTGCGCCGGTGGCCATGGCCAAGCAGCAGCCCAGCCTGCTGACCGCACTGGCGGTGGACGAGCAGGGCGCGCTGAATGTGGCGTGGGTGGTGGGTACGCAGCCGTGGCACGCCCCGGTGCGGTTCGGCCCGGCGGTCTTCCCGCCCGGAGCCCCCGTCGCCATGGCGAACCAGGCGCGCGATCTGCTGACCGCGCTCGCCGTGGACAAGCAGGGCGTGCTGAACGTGGCCTGGGTGGTCGGTACGCAGCCCTGGCATGCCCCGGTGCGCTTCGGTCCGGCGGTCTTCCCGGCATCGCCGTAGTACGCACCGTGGGCCGTACCGGTTCGCGCTCGCTTGCCGTCCCAGAGTGCCGGGGGCTGCGGCCAGTGCCCGGGTCGGCCGGATCCCGGTACGTACCGCGGCGCCGGCCTGCGGGCGGCTTCCCACAGGCCGGCGCCGCCCGAGCTGGCGGCCGAGCCCGCGGCTACGCCGCCGTACGGCCCGTCAGGACGCGTGGTGGGCGCGGGTGATGAGGTCCGTGGCGACCTCCAGGGCCGCGACCCGGGTCTCCTCCGGGTCGCCCTCCACGTGCTGGAGGAACATCATCCCCGCGTGCAGGGTGAAGAGGGCGCTGACGCAGCGGACCTGGTCCGTCAGCGGGCCGTCGTCGTTGCGGAGCAGCTCGACCAGGGTGAACAGGCGGCGCTTGACCGTCTCGCCGATGCTCAGCTCCCGCATCGTCGCCTGGTTCTCCTGCATGAAGCGGTACAGCTGCGCGCCCGCCGCCATGGCCTCGCTGTAGCGGCGCAGCACCTCCCGCTTGGTCTCCAGGGTGCGCGGCTGCTGCTGCGCCCACTCGATCAGCTCGTCGATCGGGCGGGTGACGTCGTCGAAGACGCTGATGATGATGTCTTCCTTGGTCTTGAAGTGGTAGTACAGCGCCGCCTTCGTGACCTCCAGCCGCTCCGCGATCTCACGCAGCGACGTCTTCTCGTACCCCTGCTCGGCGAAGAGCTCCAGCGCGACGTCCTGGATGCGCTGGCGGGTGTTGCCTCGACGCCCCTGCGGACTGCTGCTGGACATGCCTCTCCCCACCCTGCTTGCTTGACGCCCGGCTAGTGGCGGGCTTACCTTCCCCAGTGTAGTGAACTAGCCGGTCGGCAAGTAAGTACACCGCGTGCACGCAGGAGCGGGCCGCGGGACTGCCGTCCGGCAACCGGCATGCAACGGGGAGCGGATCATGGTCGACAATGCCACAGAGGCCGGGGCGGCGGCGGAGGGGGTGAAGCCGCGCAGCGTCCGGGTCGTCCTCATGGCGCTGATGATCGCCATGCTGCTGGCCATGCTCGACAACATGATCATCGGCACGGCGATGCCGACGATCGTCGGCGAGCTCGGCGGCCTGGAGCACCTGTCATGGGTGGTCACCGCCTACACGCTGGCCACCGCCGCCTCCACCCCCATCTGGGGCAAGCTCGGCGACATGTACGGGCGCAAGGGCTCCTTCCTCGTCTCCATCGTGATCTTCCTGATCGGCTCCGCGCTCAGCGGCATGGCCCAGGACATGGGCCAGCTGATCGGCTTCCGCGCCGTCCAGGGCCTGGGCGCCGGCGGCCTGATGGTCGGCGTCATGGCGATCATCGGCGACCTGATCCCGCCCCGCGATCGCGGCAAGTACCAGGGCATGATGGCCGGCGTGATGGCCCTCGCCATGATCGGCGGCCCGCTGGTCGGCGGCACCATCACCGACCACATGGGCTGGCGCTGGTCCTTCTACATCAACCTGCCGCTCGGGGCCGTCGCGCTCGCCATGGTCACCGCCGTCCTGTACCTGCCGAAGAAGAAGGCCCAGGGCAGGATCGACTACCTGGGTGCGGCCCTGCTGACCGTCGCCATCACCTCCACCGTCCTCGTCACCACCTGGGGCGGCACCGAGTACGCCTGGGGCTCGGCCGAGATCGTCGGCCTGATCGCCGTCGGAGCGGTCTCCACGGCCGCGTTCCTGTTCGCCGAGACCAGGGCCGCCGAGCCCGTCATGCCGCTGCACATCTTCCGCAGCCGCAACTTCGCGCTCATGTCGGTGATCGGCTTCCTCGTCGGCTTCGCCATGTTCGGCGCCGTCCTCTACCTGCCGCTCTTCCAGCAGTCCGTGCAGGGGGCCTCCGCCACCAACTCCGGCCTGCTGCTCCTGCCCATGCTCCTGTCGATGATGGCCGTCTCGCTGATCGCGGGGCGCGTCACCACCAACAGCGGCAGGTACAAGGTGTTCCCCATCGCGGGCGGCGCCCTCATGGTCGCCGGGCTGTACCTGCTGGCGCAGATGGACACCGGCACCGGCCGCCTCCTCTCCGGCGTGTACATGGCCATCCTCGGCGCGGGCCTCGGCTTCCTCATGCAGATCACCATGCTGGTGGCGCAGAACAGCGTCGAGATGAAGGACATGGGCGTCGCCTCCTCGACGGCCACCCTCTTCCGCACCCTCGGCGGCTCGTTCGGCGTCGCACTCATGGGCTCCCTCTTCACCGGCCGGGTCACCGACGCGATGACCGAACGCCTCGGCCCCGAGGCCGCCGGCGCGGTCGGCTCCGCGCAGCTCGACGCGGCAAGCCTGGCGAAGCTGCCGGAGGCGGTGCGCGAGGCGTACCAGTACGCGGTCGCCGCCGGCACGCACTCCGCGTTCCTGCTCGGCGCGTTCGTCGCCGTACTGGGCTTCGCCGCGGCCTGGTTCGTCAAGGAGGTCCCGCTGCGCGGCTCCGGCCCCGCGCCGGCCGCCGATCCCGCGGGCGGCGCCCCCGGGTCGGCCCCCGCCGCGGCCCCGCAGGCGCCCGTCGCCCGCTGACCGGCCGCCGCCCGGCAGCCCGTACGACCCCGGCCCCGGCCCCCGCGGACCCCCGCGCGGGCCGGGGCCCTGCCGCAGGCGCCCCCTTCCCTCCGGCCCCGGCCGCCCCGCGGGGCGACAGGACTTTATTTCGTACGATCAAGGACCAAGGTCCTCTACCAGGCCTTTTGGGGCCATTGGTGGGAACCCCTCGCACGGGCGTGCACGTCCTGACCCACAGAAGGGCCGACGGGAACGCCGATCGGGGAGGGGACGCCTCATGGGCCTCAGGGAATTCACGGCACGCGTACGCCGGACGGGCGTGCGCACGCGGGTGGCCGTCGCGGCATCGGTCACGGCCGCGGCGATGACGGTGTGGGGGGTGGCCGCCTTCGCCGGCCCGGACCCCGCCGGCCCGGCCGGCACCGCCGAGGACGGCGCCAAGGGCGCTGCCGAAGACGGCGCCAAGGGCGGGCCCAAGGGCCCCGAGACCCCCGTACAGCGCATACCCGAGGACATAGCCCACGCCTCGGAAGGCGGCGCCGGCGCCGTCAACCTCACCATCGACGACGGCCCCGACCCCCGGTGGACCCCCCGCATCCTCGCCGTCCTGGAGCAGCACGGCGCCAAGGCCGTCTTCTGCATGGTCGGCCCCCGGGCCAAGGCCCACCCCGACCTCGTCAAGAAGGTCGTCGCCGGAGGCCACCGGCTCTGCAACCATGCCATGGACCACGACACGGCCATGGACCGCAAGCCCGTCGCCTACCAGGAGCAGCAGATCCTCGACGCGCAGAAGCTCATCGAGGAGGCGGCCGGCGGCGTCGCCCGCGTCGAGTACTACCGCGCCCCCGGCGGCGCGTTCACCCCCGACAGCCGGCGCATCGCCGCCGCCGCCGGAATGCGCCCCCTCGGCTGGAACATCGACACCAAGGACTTCCGGAAGCCCGGAGCCCCCGCCATCGTCGGCACCGTCAAACGGGAGCTGGGCAACGGTCCGACCATCCTGCTCCACGACGGCGGCGGCGACCGCCGGCAGACCGTGGAGGCCCTCGGCCAGATCCTCGACTGGCTGGAGCAGCAGGGCCGCCCCACCGGCTTCCCCGTCCGCACCGCCCCCGACACGCCCTGACCCGCCGGACCCTGACACACGCCGCCCCCTGACACGCCGCCGGGCGGCGAACGGGTGAGGATCGGCGGCGCCCGCGCCCGCCGGGTGTTCCCTGATCCTGCGCACACCCGTGCGCCCGCCCGACCAGGAGGTCCCCCGTGGCCATCGCGCCCGCCAAGCTGTCCGATCCCGTCGTCAGCGCCTTCGTCGCCGCCGTCAACGCGCACGACAGGGACGCCTTCCTCGCCCTCCTCACCCCCGACGCAACCATGTCCGACGACGGCACCGACCGCGACCTGCACGAGTGGATCGACCGCGAGATCTTCGACTCCGGCGGCCACATGGACGTCCAGTCCGAGTCCGAAGGCGGCCGCCGGCTCGTCGCCGACTACCGCAACGACACCTGGGGCGAGATGCGCACCGCCTGGCGCTTCACCGTCCAGGGCGACCGCATCAGCCGCTTCGAGACCGGCCAGGCGTAGCACGTCCCCGCCCGCGGCGCCGCCCCCGCGGGCGCGCCGGCGGCGCCGCGGGCGCGCGGGCTCCCGTACGGGTGAAAGGGCGGCGGGCGTCGTTCCGGGCCGCCGCGGGGCCCCGTTGGACCGGGCATGAAGCGCACCCGCACCGCCGCCCTCACCGTCGCCGCCGCCGCGGCGGCCCTCGCGCCGCTCCTCGGCCAGGCCGCCACCGCCGCGCAGGGCACCTACCTCCAGGACCCGGCCGGCGCCGACAAGGCGATGAAGTCCCTGTGGACCAAGGACGAGATGCACAAGGTGGAGGCGCAGCTGCGCTTCTACCCCGGCATCCGGTACAAGACGGTGCCGCGCCCCGGCCACCCGGCCGCCCCCGACCACGAGCGGCGGACCGGCGACCCCAAGACCCTGGCGTGGGAGCCGGAGTTCGACTTCGGCTGGGCGGTGTCGGACTCGCTGCTGGTCAAGAAGGCCGTGACGACCAAGGACGGCCGGCACCCGATCGTGCTGCACGCCACCGTGCGCTCCGCTTCCCGCGGGACGGCCGTCGAGGTGCACCGGGAGCTCGCCGACCGGCCGGCGACGGGCCGCGAGAAGGTGCCCGGCGGCAAGCGGATCGCCTGCGACACCGGCGAGTACACGGTGGAGTGGTCCGTCACCCGGACCGGCTACGGGACCCTCCGGGGCTCCATGCCGTGGAACTCCAGCTGCGAGAACCACCGGACGGCGTTCTCGGCGGAGCACCGCGGGCACTGAGGGCGGGCCGCCGCCGGGGCGGCGGTCAGTTCCTCTTCCTGGCCTGGTACGTCTTCGCGGCGATCTCCTCCAGGACCGCCTTGGGGTCGCGGCCCGGCTCGACGGCCCGGCCTATGTTCCGCTTGATGGTGTCGCTGACCTCCACCCAGGCCGGGTCGTTCACCGGGTACAGCTGGGCGCCCCTCAGGGCCGTCAGGAACTGCTGGTCGTTGTCGTCGATCGCGCCGGCCGGGGTCCGCGTCGCCGACACCGTCGACGGCAGCAGGTGGTAGCGGCCCGCGAACTCCGACAGGTTCCTGTCCTGGTAGAGGAACTCCAGGAACCTGCCGATCGCGTCCCGCTTGCCGTTCTGCCGGAACGCCATGATCCAGTCGGCGACGCCCATGGTCGGCGGGGTCGCCCCGGAGGCCAGCGAGTCGGAGACCGGCATGGCGACGGCCCCGACGCCGATGCCCCGGGCGCGGGCCTCGTGGGCGAGCGAGGGGTAGCCGTTGAGCATGCCGACCTCGCCCCGCAGGAACGCGGCGAAGGCATCCGCCCGGTTGAGCCCGGCCGGCGCCACCGGGCCCGTCAGGCCGGGGCCCACCAGGTTGTCCTGGATCCAGCGGAACGTCTCGATGTTCCGGTCCGAGGCCAGGCTGTAGTTGCCGGCGCTGTCGGAGTAGCCGCCGCCGTTGCTCAGCTCCCAGATCATCGCCTCGGCGTGCGCCTCCTCCGGGCCGAGCGGCATGGCGTACGGGAATTTCACGCCCTTGCTCTTGAGGGCCTTCGCCGCGTTCCTCAGCTCCGACCAGGTCTTCGGGGCGGCCGGCGCCCCCGAGGCGGTCGTCAGGCCCGCCTGCCTGAACAGGGCCTCGTTGTAGAAGAGCAGCCGGCTGCTCGCCACCCACGGCAGGCCGTACAGGGTGTTCCCGATCGAGCCGGCCTCGGCGAGCGGCGCGAGGAAGTTCGCCTCTGAGGCCACGGGGAGGATTTCGTCCGCGGAATACAGCCGGCCGTCCGCCGCGAAATCCGAATAGGAGCCCATGAGGGCGATGTCCGGCGCCTTTCCCTCCTTCACCATCCGCGACACCTCGCGGTCGACATCCGCCCACGGGAGAAGCCGAACCTCCACCGCGGTGCCGGGATGTGCGGCGGTGAACTCCTTCGCCACCCGGTCCCAGAAGGGCCTTGAGCTGGTGGCCTTGTCCCCGCCGTATTCCGCGGCGACCAGGCGGATCGTGCCGCTGTCGGAGCCGGCGCCGGATCCGCATCCGGCGAGCGGGGCCAGGAGTCCGAGCACGACTGCTGCCGCGCCCGCGCCGAAAGTTCTTCGTTGCACCGGTGTTCTTCCCTGAATTCTTCCGAGTTCCGTCGCTGCTTGCGGGGGCTCCGGACCGGGGTGTCCGCCGGTGGCCCGACGGCCGGAATTCTGCCCCGAGCCGGGCGGATTGGCCCCATGGGGGCGGAACTTGTGTCCATTGCTCCAAGCGCGGCTTTTACGGCTCGTATATTCCGCTGGCGGCCCGATTGTCCGGACGCGCGTAGAAATGCGGAAAGCCCGTTTCCGGCCGGTGCGGCCGGAAACGGCATTCGGGTGCTGCGGGGGAGCGGATCAGGCCGCCGGCGCCGGGGGCGCCGCGGGCGGCGCGGTCAGGGGCCGAACTCGCCGGCGTACGGGTCGGGGTCGCCGGTCTCCGGATTGCGGCCCTCCTGCCAGCGGCGCTGCGCCTTGCGCCAGTGGACGAAGCTCAGGTGCCCGCCGTCCCAGAAGGTCAGCCCGACGGGGCTCACGTCGAACTCGTCCGAGCACAGCCGGTAGAGGAACTCGGCCATCCCGTACGGGTACACCGCGAACGGCTCCGCGGTGTGCCGTCCGACGACCAGGACGGGCCACCGGTCCGGATCCGGATCGCGGGCCAGCCAGCACAGGATGTCCGAACCGCCCGTGACCCCCCAGGCGATGATCGTGTCCGGGTCGGCGTCCAGCGCGGCCCGGCCGCCCGCGTCCCGCCACAACTGCCGGGCGTTCCCGGTCTCCTCGGCCATGCCCGGCGGGTCCCACTGCGGTCCGTGCTGGGGCAGCGGCGGCAGGATGCTCGCCTCGCCGTTGATGGAGCCCGCGCCGAAACGGCCCATGAACGCCACGAAATCCGCGGGGAAGCGGGTGTTCCAGAGGGTTTCCGCGGCCCGCCAGTCGATGTCCTCGTCGGCGCCGTGCGTCGCCGGCATGATCTGCTCCAGCGCCTTCACGCGCACGTTCTCCGTCATGCCGCTCCCCTGACACCCCAGCCCAACCGCCCCAACCTACCGCCGGCCGAGGCCGCGTCCCACCCCGGGCCGGGCGTCCGCGGGGGCGGCTACCCGGGCGCGGCAGGCCCCGGCTGCACCACCGCCACCCGCGTGCCGACCGCCAGCCCCCAGGCCGCCATGGCGCCCGCCTCCGCCTCCAGGACGTGCCGGGAGCGCAGCCGCGGCAGCCCCAGCCGGCCCGGCGCCATCGAGTCCAGTGCGAGCACCCGCAGGTCCCGGTCCAGGTAGGCCACGTCGATCGCGAACCGCATCCCGAAGGTGTGCACACTGCCCGCAGGGGTCAGGAGCAGCCCGCCCGCGATCCCGTCGCGGCCCAGCAGCCCGCGCGTCCGGGCCCGCCAGGACGCCGCCACCTCCAGCGGCACCCGCACGCCCCCGGCGCCGATCCGCAGCTCCGCCCCGCCGTCCGCCCACTGCCGCCCGCCCGCCATGCCGCCACAGTAGACCGGCCCGCCGGGCCGCCGGTTGGGTCCACGGGCCCATGCCCGGCGCGGGAGGCGGGGCCTACCTTCGGGCGGGTGGGCGTGGTCGTGATCATCGTTGCCGCCGGGTACGGGGCGGCCGCCGGGTGGCTGCTGCCGCGCGCCGCGTACCGGCTCTCCGTCGAGCCCGGCGCCCCCTGGCGCACCCACTGCCCGCAGGGGCACCCGCTGCGCGGGCGGCTCGGCCCCGCCCGCTGCCCCGGCCGCCCCGCCGGATCCGCCGCCGCGGGGGAGTGCGGGCTGCGCTACGGGGCGCGCAGCGGGACCACCGCGCTGGTCGCTGGCGCCGTCTGCGCCGCGCTCGCCGCCGCGGCCGGCCCGCGGCCGGAGGCCGCCGTCTTCGCGGGGCTGGCGCCCGTCCTCGTCCTGCTGGCCCTCGTCGACCTCGCCGTGCACCGGCTGCCCGACCTGCTGACCCTGCCGCTCGCCGCGGCCGCCGCGGCCGGGCTGGGAGCCGCCGCCCTCGCGCCGGGCGCCGCCGGCTCCTGGCGGCTCGCCCTGCTGGGCGGGGCCGCGCTGGGGGCGGCGTACCTGCTGCTGTTCCTGATCAACCCGGCCGGGATGGGCTTCGGGGACGTCAAGCTGGCGCTCGCCCTGGGCATCGCTCTTGGGTGGTACGGGTGGGGGGTATGGCTCTTCGGAGCCTTCCTGGGCTTCCTCTACGGCGCCCTGTACGGCCTCTTCCTGGTCCTGCGCAGCCCGAACGGGCGGAAGCAGGCCTTCCCCTTCGGGCCCTTCATGGCGGCCGGAGCCCTCACCGGATTGCTGCTGGGCGGTTTCGGAGCGTAATCGTCGGGCGCCGATGCACGCATCACGCTTTACGAAGGGTTATGGTGGAACCCCCCCCTCGGGCCGGTCCGTATCCCCCCCACGGACCGGCCCGTTTTCCTTTTCCGGCCCCGCGACCGCCCCCCGCCGGAAAAGTGCAGGTCAGCCGCGCTGGGCCCAGATGTTCGTACCGGGCGTGGAGACCGCGAAGGAGTCGATCTCCGCCAGCTCCTCCCGCGTCAGAGGCGCACCGGCCAGCGCGGCCACGTTCTCCTCCAGCTGCCGGACGCTCGACGCGCCGATCAGCGCCGAGGTCATCCGCTCGTCCCGCAGCACCCACGTCAGCGCCAGCTGCGCCAGCGACTGCCCGCGCCGGTCCGCGATGCCCGCCAGGCCCTGCAGCCGCCGCAGCACGTCCTCCGAGAGCAGGCCCGGGTCGAGGGACTTGCCCTGCGAGGCGCGCGAGCCCTCCGGGATGCCCTGGAGGTACTTGCCCGTCAGGAGGCCCTGGGCGAGCGGCGCGAAGGCGATGCAGCCCATCCCCGCCGCCTCCAGGGTGTCGAGCAGGCCGTCCTCCTCCGTCCAGCGGTTGATCATGGAGTACGAGGGCTGGTGGATCAGCGCCGGCACGCCCATGCCGCGCAGGATCCGCGCCGCCTCCGCCGTCTGCTCCGCGGTGTAGGAGGAGACGCCGGCGTACAGCGCCTTGCCCTGGTGCACCGCGGACGCCAGGGCGCCCATGGTCTCCTCCAGCGGCGTCTGCGGATCGAAGCGGTGGGAGTAGAAGATGTCGACGTGGTCGGTGCCCATCCGCTTCAGCGAGGCGTCCAGCGAGTTCAGCAGGTACTTGCGGCTGCCCCACTCGCCGTACGGGCCGGGGTGCATGTAGTAGCCGGCCTTGGTCGAGATGACCAGCTCGTCCCGGTAGGGGGCGAAGTCCTGGGAAAGGATCTTGCCGAAGTTCAGTTCGGCCGAGCCGGGCGGCGGGCCGTAGTTGTTCGCCAGGTCGAAGTGGGTCACCCCGAGGTCGAAGGCCCGGCGGAGGATCGCCCGCTGGGTCTCCAGGGACTTGTCGTCGCCGAAGTTGTGCCAGAGGCCGAGGGAGATCGCGGGGAGCTTGAGGCCGCTGCGGCCCGTGCGCCGGTACTCCATGGCGTCGTAGCGCGTCGGCTCTGCCCGATAGGGATTGGTATCAGTCACGATGTCCTCCCTATCACGGACCTGTGACAGACCGAGTTGGGTACCCGATCCCGCCGCGCAGTAATGTGGCGGCCCGGGGGAGGGACCGCATTTCGCACGGGGGCACTGCACGGAGGGGCTGGAAGATCGTGAAGCTGCGCGACCTGGTGTACAGGCTGTACGCACGCCGGGTGGAAGGCCGCCTCGACCATGCCGCGTCGCCCAAGCACATCGGCGTGATCCTGGACGGCAACAGGCGCTGGGCGAAGGCGTCCGGCGGCACGACGGAGCAGGGCCACCAGGCGGGGGCCGACAAGATCTCCGAAATGCTCGGCTGGTGCACCGAGACCGACGTCGAGGTCGTCACCCTGTGGATGCTCTCCACGGACAACCTCGACCGGCCGGAGGTCGAGCTCCGCCCGCTCCTCCAGATCATCGAGAACACCGTCCTCGGCCTCGCCGCCGACGGCCGGTGGCGCGTCCACCACGTCGGCAACCTCGACATCCTCCCCGCGCAGACCCAGTCCGTGCTCAAGGAGGCCGAGCAGGCCACCCGCGACATCGACGGGATACTGGTCAACGTCGCCGTAGGCTACGGCGGCCGCCAGGAGATCACCGACGCCGTCCGCTCGCTGCTCCTGGAGCACGCCGAGAAGGGCACCACCATCGCGGAGCTCGCCGAGGTCCTCGACGTCGACCACATCGCCGAGCACCTCTACACCCGCGGCCAGCCCGACCCCGACCTCGTCATCCGCACCAGCGGCGAGCAGCGCCTGTCCGGATTCATGCTGTGGCAGAGCGCCCACTCCGAGTACTACTTCTGCGAGGTCTTCTGGCCGGCCTTCCGCAAGGTCGACTTCCTGCGCGCGCTGCGCGACTACGCAGCCCGCCACCGCCGCTACGGGGTCTGAGGCCGGGGGCTCCTGACGCCCCCTTACGCCCCCCTGCGCCCCCGCCGTCCGCCGCGAGGCTTTCACCTGGGGTTCACCGAGCGTCCGTCATATGCCAAGGCATGGCCGAGGCGGTTCGGGGAATACCCCTTTCAGGTCGACGCCCGATCCACGGGTGTCGAGTCTCAGCGGACGGCACGGGGTCGTCCGCCCGGGAGGCCCTTTGCACCAGGACGCGCGTGCGGCTCGCACGGACGGAACGGGAGGGCCGGAATTCGGCCCTCGCAGGGGTGCCGACGACCGGTCCGGTCTTCATGGCCCGACCTCTTCCGAGGGGGTACGTCCTTCCGTGGTGACCAGCACAAAGCGCCGCCTGCCCGACAGGCGGACCTACGTCCTCGACACCAGCGTCCTGCTGGCGGACCCCAACGCGGTCACGCGATTCGACGAGCACGAGGTCGTGCTCCCGATCGTCGTGATCACCGAGCTGGAGGCCAAGCGCCACCATCCGGAGCTCGGCTACTTCGCCCGCCAGGCCCTGCGCCTGCTGGACGACTTCCGCGTCCGCAACGGCCGCCTCGACGCCCCCCTCCCCGTCGGAGAGCTGGGCGGCACGCTGCGCGTCGAACTCAACCACTCCGACCCCGGCGTCCTCCCGGCCGGCTTCCGGCTGGGGGACAACGACTCGCGGATCCTCGCGGTCGCCCGGAACCTCCAGGCCGAGGGCTACGACGTCACGGTCGTCTCGAAGGACCTCCCGCTGCGCATCAAGGCCTCCTCCGTGGGGCTGCTCGCCGAGGAGTACCGCGCCGAGCTCGCCATCACCGACGGCGGCTGGACCGGCATGAGCGAGCTCGCCCTCTCCGGCGAACAGGTCGACCTCCTCTACTCCGAAGAGCGCCTGTACGTCCCCGAGGCCGCCGAACTGCCCGTGCACACCGGGCTCATCCTCCAGTCCGAGCGCGGCAAGGCGCTCGGCCGCATCACCGCCGACGGCAGCGTCCGCCTCGTGCGCGGCGACCGGGAGGCCTTCGGGCTGCACGGCCGCAGCGCCGAGCAGCGCGTCGCCCTCGACCTGCTGCTCGACCCCGAGGTCGGCATCATCTCCATGGGCGGCCGCGCCGGCACCGGCAAGTCGGCGCTGGCGCTGTGCGCGGGCCTGGAGGCGGTGCTGGAGCGCCGCCAGCACCGGAAGGTGATGGTCTTCCGGCCGCTGTACGCGGTCGGCGGGCAGGAACTCGGATACCTGCCCGGCGACCAGTCCGAGAAGATGAGCCCCTGGGCGCAGGCGGTCTTCGACACCCTCTCGGCGGTGGCCGGGCGGGAGGTCATCGAGGAGGTGCTGAACCGCGGGATGCTGGAGGTCCTGCCGCTCACGCACATCCGCGGCCGCTCCCTGCACGACGCGTTCGTCATCGTGGACGAGGCGCAGTCCCTCGAACGGAACGTGCTGCTGACCGTTCTGTCCCGGATCGGGGCCAACTCGCGGGTCGTCCTCACCCACGACGTGGCGCAGCGGGACAACCTGCGGGTCGGCCGGTACGACGGAGTCGTCGCCGTCGTCGAGAAACTGAAGGGCCATCCGCTCTTCGCGCACGTCACGCTCACCCGCTCGGAGCGCTCCCCGATCGCCGCCCTCGTCACGGAGATGCTGGAGACCCTGTAAGACACCGCGGGGCAAAACACCCATAGCGGCTGGCGGAGTTGGCGCCGCCCGGCAAAGGCACAGGAGCCTAGCCGGGCGGCGCCCCGCTGCACAGCCCTTCGTACGAAACAGCAGCGGTACGGCAGGTGTGACCTTTCCCACGCAACGCGGAATTGCCTTGCGGCGTCGGGGTCCGGCAGAGTCTGTTTTCCGTCAGGCCCCGCATACGGCACAGCCGTACCTCCTGTGAGGTGCGCGCGCAGCACCACAACTCCACAGTCGTTCCGCCGTATGCCGCCCGAGCATCACGCGGCAGCCCCCGCAGGGGAGTTGCCCACGGGTCCGCGCCTCCAGTGACCGAAGCTCCACGGAGGCCAGCGTCAAGGGGCACTCTTGCGCCCGCCCGGTCACGCGGACGCTGCTGGAAGGACATCGTGTGAGCCGGATCTCGGTCCGGGGGTTCGCAGTGGCCTCGGCCACCGCGGTCACCACCGTCGGCGCCGTCGTGGGCGTCGCCGCAGGCGACCCCGCCTCGAACGATCTCGAGACCACCGCGTCCGGGGCGACGCTCCTCACCGACATCCCGGTCGGCGAGCAGGCCCAGATCCAGAGCGGATCCCTGGCGCAGCAGGCCGACTCCCTCGCCCAGGGCGCCGACGCCGACGCCCGCCGCTCCGCCGAGGAGGCCGCCCGCCTCCAGGCAGCCGAGGACGCCAAGGCGAAGAAGGCCGAGGCGCAGAAGGCCGCGGACGAGAAGGCGAAGAAGGAGCGCGAGGAGAAGGAGCAGGCCGCGAGCCGCTCCGCGACCCGCAGCGCCTCGGACTTCGCACCGCAGAGCTCCTACACCGTGGCGCAGGTCAAGGAGATCGCCCGGCAGATCGTCCCGGCCGGCCAGTTCCAGTGCTTCTCCAACATCATCAACCAGGAGTCCACCTGGAACTACAAGGCCGTGAACCCGTCCTCGGGTGCCTACGGCCTGGTCCAGGCGCTCCCGGGGTCGAAGATGTCCTCGGTCGCCGACGACTGGCGCACCAACCCGGCCACCCAGATCCAGTGGGGCCTCAACTACATGAACGGCCGCTACGGCAGCCCCTGCGCGGCCTGGACCTTCCACCAGGCCAACGGCTGGTACTAGAGCCCGCAGCAGGGCGCGTACGCCCGGACCCCGGGGAGCCCCGCACCGTCCAACGGTGCGGGGCTCCCGCGTGTACGGTCGTTCGAGGCGTGTCCGAGGACGGGGGAGAGGAACGACATGGCGAAGAGGCCAGGCTGGCTGGGCCGGCTCGGGAGCAGACTGAGCCGGATGGAGGCGCGGCTCGAAGCGCGGCGCGCGTCCGTGGAGGCCGAGACCGCCGGTGTCGAGACGGTCGCCGCCCCCGCCCCTGCCGCCGCCCCCGCCGTGCCGCCCGCGCCCGCCGCCGTGCCGGACGCTCCCGCCGCTCACTGCGGCCACCCGGTCCGCCCCGGCCCGGACGGGCGGCCCCACCCCGCGGCGGTGATCCCGTGGGGGATGCGGGTCGCCGCCGAGGTGAGCTGGCGGCTGCTGCTGCTCGCCGGGATGCTGTGGGTGCTGATGAAGGTGATCAGCGAAGTCCGGCTGGTCGTCCTCGCGTTCGCCGCGGCCCTGCTCGTCACCGCGCTCCTCCAGCCGTTCGTCGTCCGGCTGCGCCGGCTCGGCCTGCCGCGCGGCCTCGCGACGTCGGTCACCGCGGTCCTGGGCTTCGTCGTCATCGGGCTCGTCGGCTGGTTCGTGGTCTGGCAGGTCATGGAGAACCTGGACGACCTCTCGGACCGGGTCCGCGACGGCATCGACGAGCTCAAACTCTGGGCGCTGGACAGTCCGTTCCACGTGACCGAGAAGCAGATCAACGACATTGCCAAGAACCTCAGCGAGACCATCGGCACCAACACCGAGCAGATCACCTCCGCCGGCCTCCAGGGCGTCACCGTCCTGGTGGAGGTGCTGACCGGGATCCTCCTCGCGATGTTCTCGACGCTGTTCCTGCTCTACGACGGCGGCCGGATCTGGACCTGGTCCCTGGGCCTGGTCCCGGCGGCCGCCCGCCCCGGCGTGGCCGGAGCCGGACCGCGCGCCTGGCGGACGCTGACCGCTTACGTGCGGGGCACGGTCCTCGTCGCGCTCATCGACGCCATCTTCATCGGCCTGGGCCTCTACGTCCTGAAGGTGCCGATGGCGGTGCCGCTCGCGGTGTTCATCTTCCTCTTCGCCTTCATCCCGCTCGTCGGCGCGGTCGTCTCCGGGGCGCTCGCGGTCGTCGTGGCCCTGGTGACGCAGGGCCCGGTCACCGCCCTGCTGGTGCTGGCCGTGGTGCTGGCCGTCCAGCAGATCGAGGGGCACGTCCTCCAGCCGTTCATCCTGGGCCGGGCCGTACGGGTCCACCCGCTCGCGGTGGTGCTGTCGGTGGCGGCGGGCGGCATGGTCGCCGGGATCGGCGGGGCGGTCGTCGCGGTCCCGCTGGTCGCGGTCACCAACACGGTCGTCGGCTACCTGAAGGCGTACTCGCGCGAGCAGCACCTGCTCGCGGCCGCCGCGATCGGCCCGGGGCCGCAGGGGGCGACGGCAGCGGAGCAGGCCGCCCCGGAGGCCGGCAGTGATCAGCGAGCCTGAGCTCGAAGGCGAGTGGGGCGCGGACCGGCCGGCCGGGCAGGCGGGGCGGCCCGCGCAGGCCCCGCCGGAGGAGGGCGACCGGGCTGCCGTACGCCGTCCGCGCGGGCCGTGGGCGTGGGCGCTGGCCGGGGCCGTGCTCGCGTCGGCGGGGTGGGCGGCCGTGCCGGAGCTGCGCGACCGCTACGCCACGACGCCCCGCATCGCGTACCGGCACGCGGAGAACCTGTGCCGGGAGACGGGCCTGGACACGCTGGTGAAGGCGACCGCGCCCGTGATGACCCGCCACCCCAGCCACCGGGAGGGCCCGGCCGTGGACTGGGCGCACTGCGAGTACTTCACGGAGTGGGAGGAGGGCGGCACCTCGTACCAGATGCAGGTCCTGGTCGAACTGCACAAGAAGGCGGACCCGGCGGTCGAGTTCGGCCAGGGCAGCGGCCTGTTCCCGGAGGCGCTGTCGGCGGCGGCGGCCGCGGAGGCGGCCGAGGTGCCGGGGCTCGGGGAACGGGCGCTGATGGTGGAGGCGCCCGCGTTCATCAGCGGGCCGAGGCTCCGGGTCCTCGACGGCGGGGCGGTGTTCACGCTGTCCGTGACCTGGCTGGGGGACGTCGACAAGAGAGGCGGCACACCCGGGCCCGACGAGGACGCCGTCAAGGCCGCGATGATTGAGGACATGCGCGCCCTGATGGGCGGCCTGCGGAAGTAGCTCCCGAACGCCAGGGGCCCCGCAGCCGGCGGACGGCTGCGGGGCCCCTCTCCCTGCACGGGTCTCCCTGCGCGGGGCGGCTGCTACTCGGCGGCGAGGGCGGCCTCCGCGTCGAGGGTGACCGCGACGGCCTGGATCACCGAGGCGATCTTGAAGGCCTCCTGGATCGTCTCGCGGTCGACGCCGGCCTTGCGCAGCACCTGCTCGTGCGAGTCGAGGCACTGGCCGCAGCCGTTGATCGCGGAGACCGCGAGCGACCACAGCTCGAAGTCGACCTTCTCCACGCCCGGGTTGCCGATGACGTTCATCCGCAGGCCGGCCCGCAGCGTGCCGTACTCCGGGTCGGAGAGCAGGTGGCGGGTGCGGTAGAAGACGTTGTTCATCGCCATGACGGCCGCGGCCGACTTGGCGGCCGTGTACGCCTCGGGCGACAGGGCGGCCTTCGCCTCCGGCTCCAGTTCACGCAGGACGCGCGGGGAGCGGGCGGCGATGGCGCAGGACAGGACCGTGCCCCACAGCTGCTGCTGCGGAAGGCCGCTGTTGCCGATGACCGAGCCCAGGTTGAGCTTCAGGTCCTTGGCGAAGTCCGGTATCGAGGCCTTCAGGGAGTCGAGGGACATCCGTCACTCACCGGCCAGGAGGGCGCCCGCGTCGAGGGTGTCCTCGCCCTTGGTCCAGTTGCAGGGGCACAGCTCGTCCGTCTGCAGGGCGTCGAGGACCCGCAGGACCTCCTTGGGGTTACGGCCGACGGAGCCGGCGGTCACCATGGAGAACTGGATCTCGTTGTTCTGGTCGACGATGAAGACGGCGCGCTGCGCGAAGCCGTCCGCACCCTGCACGCCGCAGGCCTGCATCAGCTCGTGCTTGGAGTCGGCCAGCATCGGGAAGGGCAGGTCGCGCAGGTCGGCGTGGTCCTTGCGCCAGGCGTGGTGGACGAACTCGGAGTCGCCGGAGACGCCGAGGACCTGGGCGTCGCGGTCGGCGAACTCGTCGTTCAGCTTGCCGAAGGCGGCGATCTCGGTCGGGCAGACGAAGGTGAAGTCCTTCGGCCAGAAGAACACCACGCGCCACTTGCCCTCGTAGGTCTTGTGGTCGATCTGCGCGAACTCCTTGCCGGCCTCGAGCGAGACGCAGGCGGTCAGATCGTAGGTGGGGAACTTGTCACCGACAGTGAGCACGTGCTCTCCTTGCAGCAGGAAAAACGCCCTTTCTGGGCGTCTTCCGAGGGGGTTGGACGTATCTCACATGCTGACACAGCTGCATTGATTGCAGAAATAGCTAGTCTTGTGCCGGGTGATCGGAGGTACCTATCAGTGGCGGTCAGTAATAAGGGGACCAAGCAGGCGACGCTCGCGCAGCTGCGCGCCTTCGCCGCCGTCGCCGAGCACCTGCACTTCCGCGACGCGGCCGCCGCCATCGGCATGAGCCAGCCCGCCCTCTCCGGCGCCGTCTCCGCGCTGGAGGAGGCCCTCGGCGTCCAGCTCCTGGAGCGCACCACCCGCAAGGTGCTCCTCTCCCCGGCCGGCGAGCGCATCGCCGCCCGCGCCCGCTCCGTCCTCGACGCCATGGGCGAGCTCCTGGAGGAGGCCGAGGCCGTACGCGCCCCCTTCACCGGGACCCTGCGCCTCGGCGTGATCCCCACCGTCGCCCCCTACCTGCTGCCGACCGTCCTGTCGCTGTTCCACCGGCGCTACCCCCGCATGGACCTCCAGGTCCACGAGGAGCAGACCTCCTCCCTCCTCGACGGCCTGGCCGCCGGCCGCCTGGACCTGCTGCTGCTCGCCGTCCCGCTGGGCGTCCCCGGCGTCACCGAACTGCCCCTCTTCGACGAGGACTTCGTCCTCCTCGCCCCCCGCGAGCACCCCCTCGCCGGGCGCCGCGACATCCCCCGCGAGGAGCTGCGCGGCCTCCAGCTGCTCCTGCTGGACGAGGGCCACTGCCTGCGCGACCAGGCCCTCGACATCTGCCGCGAGGCCGGGCGGACCGACGGGGCCGACGTCACCACGACCGCCGCCGGGCTCTCCACCCTCGTACAACTGGTCGCCGGGGGACTGGGCGTCACCCTGTTGCCGCGCACCGCGCTGCGCCTGGAGACCGCCCGCAACGAGCACCTGGCCACCGGCTGCTTCGCCGAGCCGGCCCCCTCCCGGCGGATCGCCCTCGCGATGCGGACCGGCACGGCCCGCCAGGAGGAGTTCCGGGCCGTCGCCGCCGCCCTGCGCGAGGCGGTCCGCCCGCTGCCGGTCTGGCCCGCCGAATAGGGGGTGCTGCTCCGGCCGCTAGCCGGCGCGGGGGAGAGCGTGCGGCCATTCGTGGGGACCCCGCGCGGCGGGCGCGGCGGCTCGGCCGCGGCCCGCGGGCCGGCTGGCACGTTGAGGGGCACCGGTCCGGTCCTGCTCCCCGAAAGGCGCGCCATGCACGCACCCCCCGCAGACACCGCCGCGCTCCCGCCGCAGCAGTCCGGTACGCCGGACCGGGCGGGCCCGCAGCCCGCCGGAGGCCCGCCGGCCGCCGGCCGGGGCGGGCCCCCGCCGCTGTGGATGTGGGCCCTCGTCTCGGGGCTCTTCCTCGCCTACGCCACGCTCTCGCTGCGCACCCACGAGCGGCTGCTGTCCCACAGCTTCGACCTGGCGATCTTCGAGCAGGCCGTCCGCTCGTACGCGGAGGGCCGCCTGCCGGTCTCCGAGGTCAAGGGACCCGGCTTCCCCGTCCTCGGCGACCACTTCTCCCCGGTCCTCGCCCTGCTGGCCCCCGCCTACCTGCTGTTCCCGTCGGCGCGGACGCTGCTCGTCGCGCAGGCCGCCCTGGTCGCGGCGAGTGTCCTGCCGCTCGCGCTGTGGGCGCGGCGGGTGCTCGGCGGCGCGGCGGCCGCCGTCGTCGGCCTGGCCTACGGGCTGTCCTGGGGCGTCGCGAACGCGGTCGGCTTCGACTTCCACGAATGGGCCTTCGCCGTCCCGCTCCTGGCGTGCTCGCTGGCGGCCCTCGGCCAGGACCGGCTGCGCGCCGCCGCGCTGTGGGCGCTGCCGCTGCTGCTGGTGAAGGAGGACATGGGCGCCACGGTCGCCGCCATCGGCCTGCTGATCGCCTGGCGCGGCGGGCCGGGCCGGCGGCGGCTCGGGCTCGCCACCGCCGCCGCGGGCGCGGCCTGGACCCTGCTCGCCGTGCTCGTCGTCCTGCCCGCCCTCAACCCGCGCGGGGAGTACTTCTACGCCGGGTTCCTCGGCGGATCCGACGGCGCGGGCGGCGGCTTCGCGGCGCTGCTGTACAAGGCGACGCTCGGGCTCGCCACCCCCGGGGAGAAGGCGGTGACGCTGGTGCTGCTCCTCGCCCCGACCCTCTTCCTCGCCCTGCGCTCGCCGCTGCTGCTGGTCGCGGTGCCGACGCTGCTGTGGCGGGGCCTGTCGGACTACGCGCCGCACTGGGGCACCGGCTACCACTACTCCCTCACGGCGATGCCGGTCGTCTTCGCGGCGTTCGTCCACGCCCTGGAGCGGCGCGGCACGGCCGGCGCGGGCCTGCACCGGGCCCTGGCCGGCGCGGCGGGCGTCTGCCTGCTGCTGCTCCCCGGGTCCTCGCTGGGCAGGCTGGCCGATCCGGACATGTGGCGGGCCGACCCGCGGATCGCGGCCGCCCACCGGATGATGGCGCGGATCCCCGACGGCGCGCGGGTCCAGGCCTCCGACGGGCTCGTGCCACACCTGGCGAACCGGACGAGCGTCAGCCTGTACGGGTGGCCGGCCGGCCGGCCCGACCCGGAGTGGATCCTGGTGGACACCCAGGTCGCGCCGCACCTGCGCTGGCCGCTGAGCGCCCGCGACGAAGCCCTCGCGCTCGCCCGGGACCGGGCTGCGGGCTACCGGACGGCGGCCCGGGAGCAGGGCTTCGTCCTGCTGGGCCGCACTCCCCGTACGGGCTGACGGCAGGTCAGGGGCCGGGGGAGGAGCGGGGCGGCCGGCCGCGCGGCGGGATGGGGGCGGCGCTGCCCGGCAGCCGCCCCGTCTCGGCCAGGGCGCGCCGCAGCAGGAACTCGATCTGCGCGTTGGCGCTGCGCAGTTCCTCGCCCGCCCAGCGGGCGAGGGCCTCGTACACCTGGGGGTCGAGGCGCAGCAGCACCTGCTTGCGGGCGGCGCGGCCGGCTGCCGCCCGCTGCCCGGCCGCCCGCTCCCCGCCGCGCCCGGCGCCGCTCACTGGTAGAGCGTCCCCGTGTTCACGATGGGCTGGGCCGCGCGGTCGCCGCAGAGCACCACCATCAGGTTCGAGACCATGGCGGCCTTGCGCTCGGGGTCCAGTTCCACGATGTCCTCCTCCGTCAGGCGGTTCAGGGCCAGCTCGACCATGCCCACGGCGCCCTCGACGATCTGCTTGCGGGCCGCGACGACCGCGCCGGCCTGCTGGCGCTGGAGCATCGCCGAGGCGATCTCCGGAGCGTACGCGAGGTGGGTGAAGCGGGACTCGACGATGTGCACGCCGGCCGCCTCGACCCGGTTGTGCAGTTCGGCGGCGAGCTTCTCGGTGATCTCCTCGGCGTTGCCGCGCAGGGAGAGGCCGCCCTCGTCGTGGGCGTCGTAGGGGTACTCGATCGCGATGTGCCGGACGGCCGCCTCGGTCTGCGTCTCCACGAACTCGGTGAAGTCGTCCACCTCGAAGACGGCGCGCGCGGTGTCCTCGACCCGCCAGACGACGACCGCGGCCAGTTCGATGGGGTTGCCGTAGGCGTCGTTGACCTTCAGGACGGCCGTCTCGTGGTTGCGCACGCGGGTGGAGATCTTCTTCCGCGAGGTCAGCGGGTTCACCCAGCGCAGGCCGTCGGTGCGGACGGTGCCGCGGTAGCGGCCGAAGAGCTGGACCACGCGGGCCTCGCCCGGGGCCACCGTGTTCAGCCCGCACATCGCCAGCACGGCCAGCAGTACCAGGATGATCCCCCCTGCCACCAGGGCCGGTTGGGCGGTGGTCCCGTCCCCCTCCGCCCCGAGGGCGATGAGGCAGACGCCGCCCGCGACCCCCGCCAGGCCCGCCAGCAGGGCCAGCCCGCCGCCGACGCTGCGCGCCGGGAACTCGCGGATGCCGGTCCCGGCCTCTGTGGTCTTTGTCATGGTATGCCCCGTTCGCTTCGGTGGCGGCCCCCCGTGGGCCTAGCAAAGTGATATCACTTTTTGCGGTTTCCGCAACCCTGGGCGGCCGGTGCGCGTCGGTTCCCTTGATGTGGGTGCTGATTCTCACGTCCGAATTGACCGAAATTGGTCAGGCTTGGCAAACCTTTGTCACAACCTCCGGTGTTAGCTTTCAGAGCTGACGTCGGGGGGGAATTCGAGCGGAGCGGGAGCGATGGGCCGAGCAGATGCGCGTAGGGCGCAGCAGCAGCGCAGCGCGCGGCGGTCGCCGCGCGGGCGCGCGGACGGAAAGGGGCGCGCCGGCAAGCGGACCGGTATACGCCGCTTCTTCACCTGGAAGAAGGTCCTCGGGACCTTCTTCGGGTTGATGCTGCTGGGCATGGCAGCGCTCGTCGGCCTCTACTTCTACGTGGAGGAGCCCGACCCCAACGCCGAGGCGACCCTCCAGAGCAACACCTACAAGTACGCCGACGGCACCGTCATGGCCCGCGAGGGCAAGATGAACCGCGAGATCGTCACCCTCGACAAGGTGCCCGAGGAGGTCCAGAACGCCTTCATCGCCATCGAGAACAAGTCCTTCTACCAGGACCGGGGCGTCGACTTCATGGGCGTCGCCCGAGGCCTGTTCAACACGGTCACCGGCCGCGGCAAGGCAGGCGGCTCGACGATCACCCAGCAGTACGTCAAGAACTTCTACCTGACGCAGGACCAGACGCCGACGCGCAAGGTGAAGGAGCTGGTGATCTCCCTCAAGGTCGACCAGCGCATGGAGAAGCCGGACATCCTCGCCGGCTACCTGAACACCAGCTACTTCGGCCGCGGCGCGTACGGCATCCAGGCCGCCTCCCGGGCCTACTACGGCGTCGACTCCAGCAAGCTCACCCTGGAGCAGGGCGCCTACCTGGCGGCCCTCCTCCAGGCCCCCAGCGACTACGACTGGGCCACCGCGAGCGAGCGCGGCAAGAAGCTCGTCATGATCCGCTTCAACGGCGTCCTCGACAACATGGTCGAGATGGGCGCGCTGGACCAGGCCAAGCGCGAGACCCTGAAGTTCCAGGAGCCGATCAAGCCCAAGCCCGCCCCCGGCCTCGAAGGCCAGAAGGGCTACCTGAAGCAGGCCGCGGACGCCGAACTGCGCCGCCAGACCAACATGAGCGCGGCCGAACTCCAGGCCGGCGGCTGGGAGATCGTCCTCAACATCGACCCCAAGAAGCAGGCCGCACTGGAGAAGGCCGTCGACGACGAGCTGGAGTCCAAGCTCAACCGCAAGGACCGCCCCGTCGACGCCTCCGTCCAGGCCGGCGCCACCTCCGTCGACCCCAAGACCGGCGCCATCGTCGCCATGTACGGCGGCACCGGCATGGCCGACCACTGGGCGAGCAACGCGCTGCGCACCGACTACCAGCCGGGCTCGACGTTCAAGCCGGTCGTGCTGGCGTCCGCCCTGGAGACCAAGGCCGTCACCCAGGACAAGAAGCCGATCACCCCGAACGCGCTCTACGACGGCACCAGCAAGCGCCCCGTCGTCGGCAGCAAGATCCCGTTCAACCCGCAGAACCAGGACAACAAGAACTACGGCGACCCGATGATGACGGTGCAGGAGGCCACCAACTACTCGGTGAACTCCGTCTACGCCCAGATGATCGTCGACGTGAAGCCGCAGAACGCGAAGAAGACCGCGATCCAGCTCGGCATGAAGGACCGCGAGGGCTGGCCCGAGGACAAGCCGGCCATGTCGCTCGGCACGATGAGCGCCAACACCGTCGAGATGGCCGCCGTCTACGCCACCCTCGACAACCACGGCAAGAGGGTCACCCCCTCGATCATCAAGAGCGCCAAGCACAGCATCCGCGAGTTCCAGAAGGTCGAGGCCGTCGGCAGCCAGGCGATCACCCGCGAGACCGCCGACACCGTGACCAAGGTCCTCACCGGCGTCGTCAACGACGGCTCCGGCAAGGCCGTCAAGAGCTCCGCGTACGAGGCCGCCGGCAAGACCGGTACCACCGAGTCCAACGTGTCCGCCTGGTTCACCGCGTACACCCCCGAACTCGTCACCGTCGTCGCGATGTTCGGCGAGGAGCCGGGCACCGGCAAGCAGGTCACCCTCACCGGTACCGCGGGCGGCGGCCGCGCCGGCGGCTCCAGCTTCCCCGCCGACATCTGGAAGGCGTACACGCTGGCCGCCCTCAAGGGCGTGAACACCGCGAAGTTCGACCTCTCCGAGGCGGAGATGGGCGCCGTCCAGACCCCGTCCCGCAGCAGCTCCCCGTCGAACTCGCCCAGCTCGACGAGCCCCTCGCCGAGCGGCAGCCCGCTCTCGCCGAGCCCCGACCCGAGCAAGCTCTCGCCGAGCCCCGACCCGAGCAAGAGCTCCGGCAAGCCGGACCCGACCAAGAGCGGCTCGATCAAGCCGGACCCGACGAAGAGCTCGGCCAGCCCGCCCGTCCTGCCGCCCTTCCAACAGCAGGACCAGCCGTGAACGACCGCCGCCCCGCAGCACTGATGCTGCGGGGCGGCGGTCTTTCCGCGGCCGTCTCCGCACGGCGGTCCTGCGGCGGCGGCCGGCGTCAGCGGCGGTCGCGCCCGGCGGGCAGCGACAGCTCGAACCAGACCACCTTGCCGCTGCTCAGCCGGGTCGCACCCCAGCGGCGGGCCATCCGGTTCACCAGGAACAGGCCGCGGCCGCCCTCGTCGGTCTCCCGGGCGCGGCGCTGCCGCGGCAGCTGCGGGGAGTCGTCGCCGACCTCGCAGCGCAGCACGTCCGTCCGCAGCAGGCGCAGCGTGACGGGCCGCTCCGCGTAGCGGACCGCGTTGGTGACGACCTCGCTGACGAGGAGCTCCACCGAGTCCTCCAGCTCCTCCAGCCCCCAGCGGGTCAGTGCGCGCCGCGCGAAGCGGCGGGCCCGCCCGGGCGCGGTCTCCTCCGGGTCGAGGAACCAGTACGCGACATCGCTCGGCGCGATCCCGTCGAAGCGGGCGGCGAGCAGCGCGATGTCGTCGTCCCGGTCGCCGGGGCCGAGCATGTCGAGGACGTCGTCGCAGAGGGCCTCCAGCGGCGGCGGGTGGTCCAGGCCCGTCAGCTGCGCGGTGGTGGCCAGGCGCTCCCGGAGCTGGTCGATGCCCGTCCACACGTCCCGCAGCCGGGACTCCACCAGCCCGTCGGTGTACAGCAGCAGGGTCGCCCCGGCGGGCGCGTCCAGCTCGACGGCCTCGAAGTCGACGCCGCCGACGCCGATGGGCGCACCCGGCGGCACCCGCAGCACCTCGGCCCGGCCGCCCAGGTGCAGCAGCACCGGCGGCGGGTGGCCGGCGTTGGCGATGGTGATGCGGTGCGAGACCGGGTCGTAGACGGCGTACAGGCAGGTGGCCATGCGGTCGGAGCCGAGCCGCTGCGCCTGTTCGTCCAGGTGGTGCAGCACCTCGGCCGGCGGCAGGTCGAGCTGGGCCAGCGTCTGCGCGGTGGTCCGCAGCTGGCCCATGATGGCCGCGGACGTCATGGAGTGCCCCATGACGTCGCCGACGACGAGCGCGACGCGGCTGCCGGGCAGGGGTATGGCGTCGTACCAGTCGCCGCCGACCCGGGCGGTCTCCGCGGCCGGCAGGTAGCGGGAGGCGAGCCTGACGCCCGTCGGCTGGGGCAGGCTGTCCGGGAGCATGGTGCGCTGCAGCTCGTCGGCGATGTAGGCCTCGCGGCCGTACAGCACGGCCTTGTCGATGCCGAGGGCGGTGTGCGTGGCGAGCTGGGCGGCGACCAGCAGGTCGTTCTGCTCGAACGCGGGGCGCTCCGGGCTGCGCAGGAACACGGCCGCGCCGATGACCCGGCGCCGGCCGCGCAGCGGGGCCAGGATGGCCCGCCGGCCGCGCGGGACGGGATGCCCGGCGCCCAGCAGCTCCGGCAGGGCGTCCTGGGCGCCCGCGGAGGAGCCGAACACCGGGCGGACGCCGCGGAGGACCTCGGCGAGCGCCCCGCCGGGCATGATCTCGCAGAGCTCGGCGGCGGGCAGGTCCCCCTGCGGGCCGAGCAGCGGCAGCTGGCTGAAGTCGAGTTCGCCGGCGCCCCCCGCGGCCCCGGCACCCTCGGCTCCGGTCAGGTCGTCGATCGGCCGGAGGCGGTCGGTGCGGCGCAGCCTTAAAACGACCGGGCCGACGGGCCGCTCGTCGCCGACCGGGAGCGGGTCGCGCAGGTAGACGAGGATGGCGTCGGAGAACGTCGGGACGGTGGCCCGGCACAGGCCGAGCACGATCTCGTCGAGGTCGATGCCGCGGGCGATCCGGCGCGTCGCGGCTCCCACGAAGCGCAGCCGGTCGCCCTCGCGGCGGGCCGGCGACGCGCCCTCGGCGGCGGCCGGGTCGGCGCCCGCTTCCGCGCCGGAGGCGTCGCCGTCGGCGTCGGCGGCGTCGGCGGTGTCGGCGGTGGCCTCCGGCAGGGGGCCGCAGGCGTCGTCGGGACCGGGCGGCCGAGCCTGCGGACCGGCGGGATCGGCGGGTGCGGCCGCGGCTGCTTCCGGGGCCGGGCCGGCGGCGGCGTCGGGCGCGGCGGCCGGCAGGGCGGATGCGGCCGCCGCGGAGGCGTTGCGGGCGGCGGCGCCGTCGCGGGTGCGGCGCTGGCGCGGCACGTCGGGGCCGATGCCCCCGTCCGCGTGGGCACGGACCGGGCCGGCGCCGGAAGCCCCCGTGTCGCGTACGCCCTCGGCGGCCGGGGCCGGAGCCTTCCCGTGGCCGAGCTCGTCCGCGCAGCCGCCGCCGGACGCGCCGCGGCCCCGCCCGTCCGCGGCTCCGCCGGCCCCGGCGGGCAGGCTTGGGCCGCCCTGGGCCGGTGTCGCGGCGGCCGCGGCAGGCTGCGGGCCCTCCTGCGAGGTGGGGTACTCCGTCACGCGTGGCATTCCGTCCGTCTGCGCTCGATGTGCGCTGCACTCAACTCGGTCAGTCGCGGTATACCCGCTCAGCGGCGGGGGCACCACCGCCCCGCGGTTCCGCGTCCCGCTCGTTACCTCTCTCCGCGTTGACCTCCCGTCAAGTGCCGCGTACTGCGCGTGATTTGCGGCCGGGCGGCAGGGGTGCGGCGCGCAGGGGACCTTGCGGAGGGAGATATTACGGTTCAACCCCGGGGGCGCATCAAGGGTCTCATGAGGTCATATGCGCCGGGGTGCGGTCCCAGTCCCCGGGCAGGGCCGGAACCGTCCATGCCGGATCGGGGCGCCAGTCCTCCCACCCGTCCGAGAACGGCGACCCCCACGCCTTGACGGCCTCCAGCGCGGCCCGGCCGGCCTCCTGCACGCGGCGGGCCTGCTCCGGGCCCATCAGGCCCGCCCGCTGCGCCTGGGCGAACTCGTCCTCGTCGCGCCACGTCCAGGTGCGGTCGGGGTAGACGGAGATGTCGAGGAAGTGGTCGACGGAGTCGACGCCGCCCGACCAGCGCGACCGGGGCTCCTCCAGGTTCACGTACCAGCTCCTGAACCGCCAGCCCGGCTCCCAGAAGAGCCACACCGACCACGGGTCGGCGGGCCGGGCCAGCTTCAGCACGCCGGTGCCGAACCAGCGGGAGCGCACCGTGGTGCGCGGCGCCGTGTAGCGCGTCGCGAGCGGCTCCTCGTGGACGGGGGTGCCGTCGGCCAGGACCGGCTTGACGCACTCGGTGCCGGGCGCCATCCACACCGCCAGCAGCTCGTCGGTGTCCTCGACCACGGTGACCGGGCGGCAGATGTGGACCGCGCCCGCCAGGCCGCCGGGCGCGTGGTCGCGGTAGCGCCAGAGGACCTGCTCGCCCCGCCCCCACCGGACGCCCTGAGCCTCGCCGCCCCCGCGGCCTGCGGTACCTGTCATGCGCAGATACTAGGGCTGGGGCGGCCGCGGCCGCTGCGGTGCAGGTCACGGAGGGGTTCGCGGGCGGGAAACGACCGGATCCGGTCCCTGCGCCGTCCCCGGCGGGGCGGTGTCAGGGCCGGGTCATGCGCAGGACGTCGAGGGCCTCGTCGAGCTGCTCCAGGGTCAGGTCGCCGCGGTCGACGTAGCCGGACTCCAGGACCACCTCCCTGATCGTCTTCCGCTCCGCGAGCGCCCGCTTGGCGACCCGGGCGGCCTCCTCGTAGCCGATGTGGCGGTTGAGGGGGGTGACCACGGAGGGGGAGGACTCGGCGTACTCCCTGGCCCGTGCCGTGTTGGCGGTGATGCCGTCCACGGTGCGGTCGGCGAGGAGGCGGCTGCCGGAGCCGAGGAGCCGGATCGACTCCAGCAGGTTCCGGGCCATCACCGGGAGCATCACGTTGAGCTCGAAGTTGCCCGCCGCGCCGGCGACGGCGACCGCGGTGTCGTTCCCCGTCACCTGCGCCGCGATCATCAGGACGGCCTCCGGGACCACCGGATTGACCTTCCCCGGCATGATGGAGGAGCCCGGCTGCAGGTCCGGGAGGTTGATTTCGGCCAATCCCGTGCGCGGGCCGGAGGCCATCCAGCGCAGGTCGTTGCAGACCTTGGTCAGGGACACCGCGATCGTGCGGAGCACGCCGGAGGCCTCCACCAGCGCGTCGCGCGCCCCCTGGGCCTCGAAGTGGTTGCGGGCCTCCGTCAGCGGCAGCCCGGTCGCCGCGGCGACCTCGGCGATCACGGCCTCCGAGAAGCCGGCCGGGGTGTTGATGCCGGTGCCCACCGCGGTGCCGCCGAGCGGCAGTTCGGCCAGCCGGGGCAGCGCCGACTCCAGCCGCTCGATGCCGAGGCGCACCTGGGCGGCGTACCCGCCGAACTCCTGGCCCAGGGTGACCGGGGTGGCGTCCATCAGGTGCGTGCGGCCGGCCTTGACGACCTCGGCGAACTCGGCCGCCTTGCGTTCCAGTGCCAGTTCGAGGTGGCGCAGCGCCGGGATCAGCTCCCGGGTGACGGCGGCCGTCGCCGCGATGTGGATGGACGAGGGGAACACGTCGTTGGAGCTCTGCGAGGCGTTGACGTGGTCGTTGGGGTGCACGTCCCGGCCGAGGCGCTCGGTCGCGAGGGTGGCGATGACCTCGTTGGCGTTCATGTTGGACGAGGTGCCCGACCCGGTCTGGAAGACGTCCACCGGGAAGTGGTCGTCCCAGCGGCCCTCGGCGACCTCGGCGGCGGCCGCGGTGATCGCCTCGGCGACGTCGTCCGCGATGACGCCGAGGTCCGCGTTGACCTTGGCGGCGGCCGCCTTGATGCGGGCGAGGGCCTCGATGTGGGCGCGCTCCAGGCGCTGGCCGGAGAGGGGGAAGTTCTCCACCGCCCGCTGGGTCTGGGCCCGCCACTTGGCGTGCGCGGGGACCCTGACCTCGCCCATGGAGTCGCGCTCGATGCGGTGGGTGCCGGTACCGGTACCGGTGCCGGCACCGGCGTCCTGCTGGTGTCCGTCCGTCATGTTCGTTGCCTCCTTGCAAAGTTGAGCAATCGTCATGTCCGACGTGTTCCCTTCTCTCCTGCCGCTCGGTACATACCGGCGGTAACAGCGATCTCGGGGAGGCGTACATGACACGTACAGGTGCGAAACCCAGGCTCAGATCTACCCTCGCCGCCCTCGCGGCGGCCGCGGCCGCCCTCGGGGGCGCCACCGCCGTCACCCCACCGGCCCACGCGGCGCCGGCGGCCGCGGCGGCCGGCACCGCCAGCACCGCCACCACCACCGCCGGCAAGCCGCTGCCGGCCGCGCTGGAGGCCGTACGCGCCGCCGAGGCGACCCGCATCTACGGCGACCCGGCCGTCCGCCCCATGGCCGCGCGCAAGACCGCTCTGATCTCCCTCGGCGACAGCGAGATCTCCGGCGAGGGCACCGGCACCTACGACCCGGCCACCAACACCCCGGCCAACCAGTGCCACCGCTCGCCCGAGGCCGCCGTCCACCGCACCGGCATCCCCGCCGACCTCACCTTCAACGCGGCCTGCTCCGGCGCGTACACCGGCAACATCCGCATCGGCGGCACCCCCCAGTACGCCGATGAACTCGTCCAGAGCGACACCCTCGCCATCAAGGCCCGCAACACCCGCATCACCATGGTCCTGCTCGTCGCCGGCGCCAACGACGACCTCCAGTTCGGCCCCGTCATGACCGACTGCGTCACCCGCTGGATCCTCTCCCAGGGCGCCTGCGAGCCCGCGTACGCCCCCGGCTGGCAGGCCCGCGTCGACGCCCTGCGGCCCAAGGTCGAGGCCACCGTCGCCGACCTCAGGACCACCATGCGCGACGCCGGCTACGCCGACGGCGACTACCGCCTCGTCGTCATGGGATACCCGAGCCCCATCGGCCCGGACTTCCGCGACAACCCCGCCTTCCCGGGCAAGCTGCCCGGCGGCTGCGCCGGGTACGACTCCGACGCCGCCTGGGGCCGCAACCACGCCGTCCCCGCCTTCGAGGAGGGCATCCGCGCCGCCGCCCGCGCCTCCGGCGCCGTCTACCTCGACAACTCCCGGCTCTTCCACGGCCACGAGGTGTGCATGGAGGACACCTGGGCCCGCGGCCTGTACCTCGACCTCGCCGACCACTTCCCGTGGGACGAGGACACCGCCCGCCAGTCCTTCCACCCGAACACCCGCGGGCACGCCGCCTTCGCGTCCTGCCTCACCCAGCTGTACGCCTCCGGACTGCGCGAGGCCTCCTGCGCCGACCCCGCCTCCACCGGCACCCCGGTCCTCACCCCCGGTGCCTGGGACGACCTCTTCGGCCCCCTGCGCCACCCGGCCACCGCGAACTGCCTCGACGCGGACGGCGCCTCCAGCGCCAACGGCACCCGCGTCCTCGCCTGGGACTGCCACGGCGGCCGCAACCAGGGCTGGTGGTACGACGCCCACCGCCGCTCGCTCCACACCGAACTCACCCACGACCGCTGCCTCGACGTCCCCGGCGGCGACTACCGCGCGGGCACCGGCACCGTCCTGTGGAACTGCCACGGCGGGGCCAACCAGCAGTGGCTCCGCGACGGCGGCACCCTGCGGCCCGCCGCCGCCCCGGGCCTCTGCCTGACGGTCACGGACCCGCGCCGGCCGGCCCGCCTCCAACCCTGCGACGGCACGCCGGCCCAGCGCTTCACGTAAGGCGCCGGCCGCCGGACCGGCGGGTGCCTCACCGCCGGTCCAGGTACTCCCGTACCTCCCGGGGCCGGTTCGTGATCAGCGTGTCCACGCCGAGGCGCAGGCACAGCTCGACGTCCTCGACCTCGTCCACCGTCCACACCCGCACCCGCAGCCCCTTGGCCTTCAGCCGCCCCACCAGCCCCGGGTCCTTGCGGACGAGGTCGATGCCCGGCCCGGCGTGGCCCGCGAACGGCGGCCGCGGCGGGCGCACGGCCCGCTCGATCAGGTACACCGCGGGCAGCCCCGGCGCCAGCCGGTGCAGCCGCATCAGCGCGGTACGGGAGAAGCTCATCACCTCCACCAGCCCCTCCGCCCCGTCGGCCAGCCCGTGGTCCTTCAGGACCCGCACCAGCTCGGCCTCCAGCCGGCCCCCGGCCCGCGTCGGGTGCTTCGTCTCCACGGCGAGCCCGACGGGCCGGCCCGCGGCGAGGGCCTCCTTCAGCAGGTCCTCGAAGAGCAGCACCTGCGCGCCGCGGTGCCCGGCGCCCTTCCAGGAGCCGAAGTCGAGCGCGGCGAGCTGCTCGTACGTCATGGCGGAGACGATCCCCCGCCCGTCGGAGGTGCGGTCGACACGCCGGTCGTGCACGCACACCAGCCGCCCGTCGGCACTGAGCCGCACGTCGCACTCCAGCGCGTCGGCCCCGTCGGCGATGGCCTGCCGGTAGGCGGCGAGCGTGTGCTCGGGGTGCTCGTGCGAAGCCCCGCGGTGGGCGACGACCCGCACACCGCGGGCCCCGGAAAACGCCTGGTAGGTCATGCGCCCCACGCTATAGCCCCACCCCCCGGCCCCCCGACAGGGCACCGCCGGCACACGCCGCACCACCCGGCACCTCCGCACCCGGCCCACCGCCGCGGAAGGAGGTCAGGCCCGGTAGAGCGTCGGGCGCTCTGCCACCTGGTCCGGGGTGAGGCCTTCGACGGTCAGGTTCCCTGTCCACAGGTGGTCGCGGTTGGCGTAGACCGCATCGAACCGGACGCGCTTGCCGCCGGGCTCCAGCTTCCACCCCCGTTCCCGGAACTGCCCGATGCGGCCGCTGCCGCAGACGAAGGCGCGGGTGGCTTGAGTGAGCACCCATTGCGCCAGTTCGTTCTCGCTGGCGGTGGGCCGTCCGCAGATGCGGGCCATCTGCCACAGGCGTCCCCACTCGACTCCGGGGGTCAGAGGGCCGACGACTGCGACGTCTCCGATTCGCCGTCCGTCCAGGTGGTGCGTGGTGTAGCCGAAGACCACGCCGAACATGGCGAACACGGTGACCCGGCTGCTGCCGGTCAGACCCTCGTCGGATGCCATGGGCGGTACCTTCGCTCAGGGGAGGACCCGGGTACCTGTGACGTGCCCGGGCCCTCCTTCGTACGAGCGGATCACGACCTGACCCGCGTGTCCTGGGAGTGAGTCAGCACCCGTCGCCGTCGCCGCAGCAGGCGGGCGGGTTGCAGCCCTTCGCGGCGCCCCACATCCCCCCGTCGACGTAGAAGCCGGCCGCCTCGATCCGCTCCACCACGGAACCGATCAGGGGGCGGGTTCGAACGGTGGCCTTCGGTTCGTGGTGCAGGAAGTAGCCGAACTGTTCCTGACACCAGGCGGCGTAGGCGGTGGTGTGGAGCGCGAACGAGTGCCACCCGGGGTCTACGGTGTTCGACGGGGTCATGTCGAACGCGCGGGCGTCGCCCATGACCTTGAGGAACGCCAGGGCCTGGTCCACGATGTTGCGGGCCGTGGAGAGTTCGTGTCCGTACTCCTCGGCGCAGAACTCGGAGACCTTCTCGAACAGCTCGGGACTGACGAGGTCCCGACCGTGCCGCAAGGCGGCGGGCCCTTCAGCCGTGGTCGTCATCGTGTGGCTCCTTTCGTTGGTGTTGTTGGTGCTGGTGTCGGGGTTCAGGCCGTGGGCGGGGGCGGGAACTGATCCCCGCCCGAGCCCCTGCCGCCGGACTTCCTTCGCGCGTCGTTCACAGCGGGCGCACGTCCTCGGGGTGTCCGTATTCCTCGCTTCACCACCGGATCGGCTCCAGCGTGCCGCCGGAACAGGCCGGGCACGGCACCTTGTGCGTGTACTTGCAGGTCCGGCACCCCTCGAAGCCGCAGCAGTCCGGGCACCAAATGCCGCTGTGCCCGGCACAGAGCCCGCAATGCGCCGGGGTGAACCTCTGAGCCGGTTGCGGCCAAGGCGGTGGCTTCTCGGGTGCCGTGGGCTTCACGGCCGGGACCGCAGTCACCGGCGGGCCCTCTCGGGCACACAGGTGGTGTGCCAGTAGGCGACGACGGGATCCCCGTCCGGCCGACCGAGCATTCCCCGCCGGGCGGGACGGTCGAGCCGAATGGGCCTGAGACACGACGGGCACGTCTCACGCTTCAGCGTGTACGTCGCGTACTCGAAGCTGTCCGTTCTGGTTGCCATCGCGCACCCCTCGCCACTTCGGGAATCGACAGCCAATGCTGGCCGGGTGCGATGCGACGTTCTAGCCGGTTTCCTGTTCGCGCAAGAACTCGTCTCGGATCACTTCAAGCATTGAGCGCATGGCGTTGCCGGATAGCGCAACTGAGGCGAACCCTTCGAATTTTTGCACATACAGTGCCACATCCCGAGGGTCGGTCACGATAATCTCCGCATGAACGGTCTCAACGGTTACCGTTCGATCATCCCGGATGGCGAAGGCGTGATTGGCTATATCCCCTTGGTGTGCGCTCAAGGAGACGATTCGGATGTCTACGTTCGGCAGGCGGGAAAGGAAGGCAAGCCTGTCGATCTGTTCGGCCATCCGGGCGGCTGAGACGATGCGCCACCGCAGTACAGGCTCGGTGATGACGAACTGGAGACGCTTGGCCGAGTCGTAAAGCGCCTGCTGGCGTTCCATGCGGGCGCTGACGGTTCGAGAAAGCATGTCCTCGCCGAGGCCGTGCCTGGAGAGAATCGCGTGAATGTATTCGGGCGTCTGCAGCAGGCCCGGCACCAAGGCCGGCTGAAAGAGTCGCAGCAGCGTCATTTGGGCCTCCAGGGCCCGTGTCTGCTGTTGTGCCTTATGCAGGCCCATTCGGCGGATGAGGCGCCAGGCTGTGGTCTCTGTTGCCGCCGCCCTGACGGCCTCCAGGTACTCCTCCTTGACTTCATCCGACACGCCGATGGCCGTAAGGATGCACTCAACGTCGGTGGCGGAAGGGGCGACCTTGCCGGTCTCGATCTTGCTTAGCTTGCTGGCAGACATGACAGCGCTACGGGCAACGGCTTTGGCTTCCTTTCCGGATGCCTGCCGTAGCGCCCGCAGCGCGGCTCCCAGCTGTGCTCTGTTCACTCCCCGTACTTCGACCACCAATCGGTGAACGGTACGGCGTGTGTCATGGCCGTATCGCGGTAGGTGCGGAATTCCTCTGCGCGCCCCTCGGGGAGAATGTCGGCGCCCAGGAACGCTCCGTCGTCCGAGTAGCGCATCACTCCCGGCGTCAGATTGTCCATCAGCCAGAAATCTGGAACCCCAGCAAGGGGGTTGGGGCGTTCAGTGATGTCGAGGATGAAGAATTCTTCCCCGCCCGTCATGTTTTTCGTGTATCCCCAGCCGAGCTCGAAGCGCAGATACGGAGTGAGAGGGCGTGCAAGGATATGCACGCGGTAGATGCGTCGGCCCCTGCTGGTGTGCGAACGCAGCTCTGACACCCACGCGTCGTTGTAGTCGGACGGCTGAGGCTCGCCCGCGAGGAACGCTCCGTAGGCTTCCGTGTTCCCCGACTTGCCGTAGTCGGCCAGAGTCTCCAGCCGGAACGCCTCACGTTCGAACGCGTCGAAGAGTTCGCCAAGATTCTTAGGCGCCACGAAGACCCTTCCGGATCAGATCGAAGATCAGTTGTTCCGGGATCTCCACCACCGTCTCGTGGCGAGGAATGTCCAACCCGTGGGCGGCCGGGGTCTCACCTTGCACCAGCAGCGTGCCTCTGTCGGTGAGGTAGATGGTCGGGCAGTCCTTGAGGTCACAGGTGCTGACGAGCTTGGTTACCTTCACGGGTCCCCTCCTGGCGCGTTGCGTGGTGTCCTCCTCGATGCTTTCGATCAACTGGCCTGAGGCGCAAGGGGTTCGAGTTTCCGGAACGGGAAACAGACGGCAGTGAGTGGTGGGTCCGGACTCTGCGGGCTCCCAGGGCGCTGCAGTGGGCCCAGGGGCGGCAGGTAAGGCGAGGGCCCCCGACGGCTACCGTCGGGGGCCCTCAGGGTGGCGGGGATGCCGGGCTACGCCAGGCCGGGGCCGCGGACCGGGATGTGGGTGAACGTCGGCTCCGGGGCCGGGTTCTGAAAGAAGTCGTTGCCCTTGTCGTCCACCACGATGAACGCCGGGAAGTCCTCCACCTCGATCTTCCAGACCGCCTCCATGCCGAGCTCCTCGTACTCCAGGACCTCGACCTTCTTGATGCAGTCCTGCGCCAGGCGCGCCGCCGGGCCGCCGATCGAGCCCAGGTAGAAGCCGCCGTGCGTGCCGCACGCGTCCGTGACCTGCTGCGAGCGGTTGCCCTTGGCCAGCATGACCTTCGAGCCGCCCGCCGCCTGGAACTGCTCGACGTACGAGTCCATGCGCCCCGCCGTGGTCGGGCCGAAGGAGCCCGAGGCGTAGCCCTCGGGGGTCTTCGCCGGGCCGGCGTAGTAGACGGGGTGGTCCTTGAGGTACTGCGGCATGTCCTCGCCCGCGTCCAGCCGCTCCTTGATCTTGGCGTGCGCGATGTCGCGCGCCACGACCAGCGGGCCGGTCAGCGACAGCCGGGTCTTGACCGGGTGCTTCGTCAGCGTCGCGAGGATCTCCTTCATCGGCTGGTTCAGGTCGATGGAGACGACGTCGGACGCGGAGTCCAGGTGCTCTTCGGTGGTGTCCGGCAGGAAGCGCGCCGGGTCCCGCTCCAGCTGCTCCAGGAAGACGCCCTCGGCGGTGATCTTCGCGACGGCCTGGCGGTCCGCGGAGCAGGACACGGCGATGGCGACGGGGCAGGACGCGCCGTGCCGGGGGAGGCGGACCACGCGGACGTCGTGGCAGAAGTACTTGCCGCCGAACTGGGCGCCGATGCCGAGCTTCTGCGTCAGCTCGAAGACCTTCTCCTCCAGCTCCAGGTCGCGGAAGCCGTGGCCGAGCGGCGAGCCCTCGGTGGGGAGCTCGTCCAGGTAGTGCGCGGAGGCGTACTTCGCGGTCTTCAGGGCGTGCTCGGCGGAGGTGCCGCCGACGACGATCGCCAGGTGGTACGGCGGGCAGGCCGCGGTGCCCAGCGAGCGGATCTTCTCCTCCAGGAACCTCATCATGGAGGCCTCGTTCAGGACGGCCTTGGTCTCCTGGTAGAGGAAGGACTTGTTCGCCGAGCCGCCGCCCTTGGCCATGAACAGGAACTTGTACGCGCCGCCGTCCGTCGCGTACAGCTCGATCTGCGCCGGCAGGTTCGAGCCGGTGTTCTTCTCGTCCCACATCGTCAGCGGGGCCATCTGCGAGTAGCGCAGGTTCAGCCGCGTGTACGCGTCGTAGATGCCGCGGGAGAGGGCCTCCTCGTCGCCGCCCGCGGTCAGGACGTTCTGGCCGCGCTTGCCCATCACGATCGCCGTGCCGGTGTCCTGGCACATCGGCAGCACCCCGGCGGCCGCGATGTTGGCGTTCTTCAGCAGGTCGAGGGCGACGAACTTGTCGTTCGCGGAGGCCTCGGGGTCGTCGATGATGCGGCGCAGCTGCGCGAGGTGGGCCGGGCGCAGGAAGTGCTGGATGTCGTGGATGGCCTCTTCGGCGAGCTTGCGCAGCGCCTCGGGCTCGACCTTGAGGAACGTACGGCCGTCGGCCTCGAAGGTCGAGACGCCCTCGGAGGTCACCAGCCTGTACGGCGTGGTGTCCTCGCCCAGGGGCAGCAGGTCGGTGTACGCAAACTCTGGCATGACGGCAGTCATCCTCACTCGGCGGGAGCGCTGGCGACCGGATTGGCAGCGCGCAACCAGCGTAGGACCTCCCTGTGGGCGCTTGTCTGTGAGGTAAGGCTCACCGGGAACTATCGCGATCTATCGTGTCTCGCTAGACTGCTGACATGGACCTGGAAAAGCACCCCGCCGCGCCCGCCGCGCCAGCTGCCCCCGCCGCGCCCGCGGCCCCGGCCCCGGGCGGCCTGCGCGCCTCCGACGCGGACCGGGACCGGATCGCGCGGATCCTGGCCGACGCCGTCGCCGAGGGCCGGCTCACGCCGGAGGAGCACTCCGAGCGCCTCGACTCGCTGTACGCCCGCAAGACCATCGCCGAGCTGGACGTGCTGGTCCAGGACCTCCCGGCACCGGGATCCGCCGCCGGGTCCGCGCCCGCCGGGGCCGCGTACGCCCCCGCGTACGCCGGCACGGGCTCCGGCGCGCGCCCCGGCCCCGCCGAGACGGTCGTCGCCGTGTTCAGCAGCAGCGCCCGCAAGGGCCGCTGGCGCCCGCCGGCGCACACCCGGGCCGTGTCGGTGATGGGCGACATCAGCATCGACCTCACCGAGGCCGTCTTCGAGCAGCAGGTCACCGAGATCGAGGTGACGTGCGTCCTCGGCAACGTGGAGGTCCTGGTCCCGGAGAACGTCACCCTCCGCGGCCACGGCAGCGGCGTCCTCGGGAACTTCGAGGTCAGCGGCAACACCGCCGGCAGCGTCGACCCGAACGCCCCCGTCGTGATCATCCGCGGATTCGCCCTGCTCGGGAACATCGAGGCCCGCCCGAAGCTCGGCGCCCGCCTCGTCGACCTCGCCCGCAAGCTCCGCAAGCACCTCCAGTAGACGCCGGACTCCGGGCGCCGGACGCCGGGCGCCGGGCAGCTCCGAGGTCGCATTTCGGTCTACTTCCGCCGGAGTCCCGGCCGCGCCGCACGCAGTGCATAGGGCCGCGTACAGCGGGTAGGGACAGGTGCATCGTCTCTCGCTTGCGTATCCGTCGTCAGGAGTAGACCGTGCAGCATCCGCCGCATCAGTCCCTGCAGGTAGCCGCCGTACAGAGCCTTCAGGCGCGTCCGACAGCCGTGCCGAGGCCGCGGATGCCGGCGCGGCAGGAAGAGGACGGCCCCTGGCACGCGGAGGCGGTGTGCCGCCGGGACGAAGCGGGACTGTTCTTTGCCCCCTCCAAGGAGCCCACGGCGGCCCGGCTCTCCCGCGAGGAGGCCGCCAAGCGGGTGTGCGCGCGCTGCCCCGTGATGGTCGCCTGCCGTGAGCACGCCCTGCTGCAGCCCGAGCCGTACGGCGTGTGGGGCGGGCTCACCGCCGCCGAGCGCCGCGTCGTGCTCGCCCGCAGGCGCCGCCGCGCGGCCGAACTCCGCCAGACCCCGGGCGCGGGGACGATAGCCGCCGCGGGCTGAGCCCCGTACACGGCACGCGAGAGGGGCGGTCCCGCCGCACACGGGAACCGCCCCTCTCGCTGTGCCGGCGGCAGCCGCCGGCCCGGGTGCGCTCGTACGGGCGCTCCAGCCGCTACTGCGCCCGGTCGAAGTCGATCGCGCTGTACGCGCGCAGCTTCGACAGGCGGTGCGTGGAGTCGATCTTGCGGATCGTGCCCGACTTCGAGCGCATGACCAGGGAGGACGTCGTCGCGGTCTCCGAGCGGTAGTGCACACCGCGCAGCAGCTCGCCGTCCGTGATGCCGGTGGCGACGAAGAAGACGTTCTCGCCGGACACCAGGTCGTTCGTGGTCAGGACGCGGTCCAGGTCGTGGCCCGCGTCGACGGCCTTCTGCCGCTCCGCCTCGTCCTTGGGCCACAGCTTGCCCTGGATGACACCGCCCAGGCACTTGATGGCGCAGGCCGAGATGATGCCCTCCGGGGTGCCGCCGATTCCCATCAGGAGGTCGACGCCGGTACCCTCGCGGACCGCCATGACCGAGCCGGCGACGTCGCCGTCGGAGATGAACTTGATGCGGGCGCCCGTCTCGCGGATCTCCCGGACGATTCCCTCGTGGCGGGGGCGGTCCAGGATGACGACGGTGACGTCCTCGACGGCCATGTTCTTGGCCTTCGCGACGCGGCGGATGTTCACCGACACCGGGGCGTTGATGTCGACGAAGTCGGCCGCCTCCGGGCCCGTGACCAGCTTCTCCATGTAGAACACCGCGGACGGGTCGAACATGGTGCCGCGGTCCGCGGCCGCCAGCACGGCGATCGCGTTCGGCATGCCCTTGGCGTTCAGGGTGGTGCCGTCGATCGGGTCGACGGCGATGTCGACCTCGGCGCCGGAGCCGTCGCCG
Organism: Streptomyces globosus; assembly: GCF_003325375.1. Classification (GTDB taxonomy): domain Bacteria; phylum Actinomycetota; class Actinomycetes; order Streptomycetales; family Streptomycetaceae; genus Streptomyces; species Streptomyces globosus_A. Next base: position 902,879 of record NZ_CP030862.1, read on the forward strand.
ACCCGCTCGCCGTTGTAGAGCATCGGGGCTTCGTCCTTCTCGCCCTCGCCGATGACGACGACGCCGTTCATCGAGACGGTGGAGATCAGGGTCCGCATCGCGTTGACCGCCGCACCGTCGGCGCCGATCTTGTCACCGCGCCCGACCCAGCGGCCCGCGGCCATGGCGGCGGCCTCGGTCACCCGGACGAGCTCCAGGGCGAGGTTGCGGTCGGGGGCCTCGGGGGCGACTTCGAGCTGGGGCGGCAGGTTGTGCTCGGTCATCGGAGCGCACCTTTCTGTACGACGACGGCCGGGAAGGTGAGGGTGTGGGAACTCTATCGTCACGTCGACAAACTGAGCAGACCGGGTCACGTATGAGCGGAATATTGGTCAGGGGTTTGTCCTGAGCGGACGCCTTGCGTACGCCATGGGTACGGCGCCCCGGCGCGCCGCGCGCCCGGCGCACCCACCCCGGCGGAGATCGCCGCCGGCGATGGGGGACGATGGGGGCGTGGCAGGTATGAAGGGCAAGCAGACGGTCTGGGACATGGTCCGGTCGCTGGCGGTCATCGGCGTGGTCGTGGCGGGGATCTACATGTTCGTCCCGCACGACGACGAGGCCGATCCGACGCACGTCGTCGACTACCGGGTGGAGACGCTCACCGCCCGGCGCGCGGCGCCGTACCCGCTCGCGGCGCCGGTGGGGCTGCCAAAGGAGTGGCGGGCGACCTCGGTGACGTTCGACCGGCGCGAGGCCCACCGCTGGCACCTCGGCTTCCTCGACCCGCGGAACCAGTACGTCGCCGTCGAGCAGTCCAGCGACTCCTCCGCCGGGTACCTGTCCGAGGTCACCCAGAAGGCGAAGGCCACCGGGCAGACGCAGCAGGTCGGCGGCGTGGAGTGGGAGCGCTGGGAGGGCGAGAAGTACGACGCCCTGGTCCGGCAGGAGCAGGGCCACGTGACGGTGGTGACCGGAACCGCGCCGTTCGAGGACCTCGGCACGATGGCGGCGGCGCTGGAGTTCAAGAAGGCCGACACGCCCGCTCCGGCCGGGCAGGCCGGGTAGGCCGACCGGGGCGCCAGGCGTCCCGACAGGCGGACGGCCCCGCACTCCCGGGGGAACCGGGAGGCGGGGCCTTCGCGTGCGTGCGGGGTGGGCGGGCGGCCGTCAGACGGTGGTGATGACCTCGTCGATGGCCAGGCGCGGGCCGCGCGGGTGCCAGGCGTCCGGGCCGGGCTTGCCGATGTTGACGACCATCAGCGGGGTGTGGTCGTCGTCGAGGAACTCCTTCTGGACGCCCGCGTAGTCCAGGCCGCCCATCGGGCCCGCGGCCAGGCCGGCGGCGCGGACGCCGACGATGAAGTACGCGGCCTGCATGGCTGCGTTCATCACCGCGGACTGCTCACGGGCCGGGCGCTCGCTGAAGAAGATGTCCTTGGCCTGCGGGAAGTGCGGCAGCAGGGCCGGCAGCTCCTCGTGGAACTCGTTGTCCGCGGAGAGGATCGCGACGAGCGGCGCGGCGGCGGTCTTGGCCTGGTTGCCCTCGGCCATCAGGTTCACGAGGCGCTCGCGGGCCTCGGGGGAGCGCACGAGCGTGATGCGCAGCGGCGTCGAGTTGAAGGCGGTGGGGCCGTACTTGACCAGGTCGTAGATCGCCTGGACCTGCTCCTCGGTCACCGGCTCGTCGGAGAAGGTGTTGGCGGTGCGAGCCTCGCGGAACAGCAGGTCCTGGGCGGCGGGGTCAAGAACGAGGGACATGGGAAAGCCTTCTTCCATGCGGAGAGGTGCAGCGATGCACTGACTGTACGCCGAAATTAGTCGAACTTTCAACTAAATCCGGCCGCCAGTGGCTGGGATCACCCTCCGGCCGACGGCCGCGGAGGCCCGGCTTCCGGCCCCGGCCGCCTCAGGCGTCCCCGCCCTCCCGGCCCTCCCCGGTCTCCTCGCGCGCGGCGATCGCCGAGTCCAGCCGGGCGCGGGCGCCCTCCAGCCAACGCCGGCACACTGCCGCCAGCTCCTCGCCCCGCTCCCAGAGCGCGAGCGACTCCTCCAGCGAGGTGCCTCCCGCCTCCAGCCTGCGGACGACCTCGATCAGCTCGTCGCGGGCCTGCTCGTAGCCCAACGCAGTGTTCTCTGCTGCCATTCCCATTCCGCCTCGGATCTCGTCCACCCAGGTGCAACATGCACATGATTCGTCAAGTCGGCCGGGCAGCCGCCCGGTCGGAGCCCTCCCGCCGCCCGGTCGGAGCCCTCCCGCCGCCGGCCCGTCCGGCCGCCGCCCGGCCCGTTCAGCCGCCCGCCGCGGGCCCGCTGTCGGCCACCCGGACGCAGAACTCGCCCTCCGCGACCCGCGCCCGCAGCTCCTCGCCCGGCGGGGCCTCCTCAGGTGAGCGCACCACGTGCCCGTCCGCCCGCTGGAGCACCGCGTACCCGCGCTCCAGCGTCGCCGCCGGCGACAGCGCCACCACCCGCGCCAGCGTGTGCGCCAGCTCCGAGTCGGCCCGGTCCAGCAGGTGCCGCAGCGTCCGCCGGCTCCGCCCGAGCAGCGCCTCCAGCTCGTCCTCGCGGGCCTCCACCATCCGCTGCGGGTGCACGAAGACCGGCCGTGCCAGCGCATGCGCCAGCCCCCGCTCCTCCCGGTCGAGCAGCGCCCGCACGGCGCGCAGGCCCCGCCCGCGCAGCTGCTGCACCCGCTCCAGCTCCTCGCCGACGTCCGGTACGACCTTCTTCGCGGCGTCCGTGGGCGTCGAGGCGCGCAGGTCCGCGACCAGGTCCAGCAGCGGCGAGTCCGGCTCGTGCCCGATCGCCGAGACGACCGGCGTGCGGGCCGCGGCGACGGCCCGGACGACCTCCTCGTCGGAGAACGGCAGCAGGTCCTCCACGCTGCCGCCGCCGCGCGCCACGATGATCACGTCGACCTCGGGCAGGTCGTCGAGCTCCTTGACGGCCTGGACCACCTGCGGCACCGCGTGCACCCCCTGCACCGCCACGTTGCGCACCTCGAAGCGGACCGCCGGCCACCGCCGGCGCGCGTTCTCCAGGACGTCCCGCTCGGCCGCCGACGCCCGCCCCACCACCAGCCCGATCAGCTGCGGCAGGAACGGCAGCGGCTTCTTGCGGTCCAGCGCGAACAGCCCCTCGGAGGCCAGCGAGCGCTTGAGCCGCTCCAGCCGGGCCAGCAGCTCCCCGATCCCGACCGGCCTTATCTCCGCCGCGCGCAGCGACAGCTGCCCCCGCGGCGCGTACCACTCCGGCTTGGCCAGGACCACGACCCGCGAGCCCTCGGTCACGGCGTCCGCGACGTCGTCGAAGACCTGCCGGAAGCAGGTCACGCCGATCGAGACGTCGTGCGCGGGGTCGCGCAGCGTCAGGAACACCACCCCCGCCCCCGGCCGCCGCGACAGCTGGGTGATCTGCCCCTCCACCCACACCTGGCCGAGCCGGTCGATCCAGCCCCCGATGAGCCGGGACACCTGGCCGACGGGCAGCGGCGCCTCGGCCGACGTATTCAGACCCATGCAGGCAGGCTAGCCGCCCGCACCGACACCGTCTGCCGTACCCGCGCCGCGGCCCGCCCCGCCGCCCGCGCCGCCGCCGCGCCCGTACGGGCGTACCGGCTGCGCGGCACCCCCGTACGATGGACCGCATGAGTGCTGCCGCCGCCCCTGCTCCCGCTTCCCGCCGCGTCCTGCTCGCCGCCCCGCGCGGCTACTGCGCCGGCGTGGACCGAGCCGTGATCGCCGTCGAGAAGGCCCTGGAGCAGTACGGGGCGCCGGTGTACGTCCGCCACGAGATCGTGCACAACAAGTACGTCGTCGAGACGCTCCGCAAGAAGGGCGCCATCTTCGTCGAGAAGACGGAGGAGGTACCCCCGGGCAACATCGTGATGTTCTCGGCGCACGGCGTGGCCCCCGTCGTGCACGAGGAGGCGGCCCGCGGCAGGCTCGCCACGATCGACGCGACCTGCCCGCTCGTCACGAAGGTCCACAAGGAGGCCGTCCGGTACGCCAAGGACGACTTCGACATCCTCCTGATCGGCCACGAGGGCCACGAGGAGGTCATCGGCACCTCCGGCGAGGCCCCGGACCACATCACGATCGTCGACGGCCCCGACGACGTCGACAAGGTCGTCGTCCGCGACGAGTCCAAGGTCGTCTGGCTGTCGCAGACCACCCTGTCCGTCGACGAGACGATGCAGACGGTCGACGCGCTCAAGACCAAGTTCCCGCTGCTCGTCTCCCCCCCGAGCGACGACATCTGCTACGCCACCTCCAACCGGCAGGCCGCCGTCAAGGCGATGGGCGCCGACTCCGACCTCGTGATCGTCGTCGGCTCGAAGAACTCCTCCAACTCCATCCGCCTCGTCGAGGTCGCCCTCGACGCCGGCGCGCGCGCCGCCCACCTCGTCGACTACGCGAGCGAGATCGACGAGGCCTGGCTGGACGGCGTCACCACCATCGGCCTGACCTCCGGCGCCTCCGTCCCCGAGGTCCTCGTCGAGCAGGTGCTCGAATGGCTGGCCGAGCGGGGCTTCGCGGACGTCGAGATCGTCAAGACCGCCGAGGAGTCGATCACCTTCTCGCTGCCGAAGGAGCTCCGCCGGGACCTGCGCGCCGAAGCCGCGGGCCTGGTCGCAGACCAGTAGCGGGTTCCGTACCGTGAGTCCATGCAGCTCTTCGGTGTGGACATCGGCGGTACGGGGATCAAGGGCGCGCCCGTGGACCTCGACCGCGGCGACCTGGCGCAGGAGCGCCACAAAGTTCTGACACCGCAGCCGGCGACCCCCGACGGGGTGGCCGGCTGCGTCGTCGAGGTGGTCCGCCACTTCGGCTGGGACGGCCCCGTCGGGGTGACCTTCCCCGGCGTCGTCACGGGCGGCACGATCCGTACGGCCGCCAACATGGACCCGGGATGGATCGGCGTCGCGGCGGCGGACGTGCTCTCGCAGCGGCTCGGCGGCCGGCCCGTCACCGTCCTCAACGACGCCGACGCGGCCGGGGTGGCCGAGATGGCGTACGGCGCCGGCAAGGGGCGCGGCGGCACCGTCATGATGCTCACGCTCGGCACCGGCATCGGCAGCGCCCTCTTCACGGACGGCAGGCTCGTCCCCAACACCGAGCTCGGACACCTGGAGCTCAGGGGGCACGACGCGGAGAAGCGGGCCTCGGTCAAGGCCAAGGAGGACCAGGACCTCAGCTGGGAGCGGTGGGCGCGCCGGCTGCAGCGGTACCTGGCGCACGTGGAGATGCTGTTCTCCCCGGACCTCTTCATCCTCGGCGGCGGCGTCAGCCGCAAGCCGGAGAAGTTCCTGCCGCTGATCGAGGGGATCCGGGCCGAGATCGTCCCGGCGGTGCTGCAGAACAACGCGGGCATCGTCGGCGCGGCGATGGCGGCGCGGACGTCGGCGCCGCGGTAGGGCGGGGGGCGGCGGCTTCGCCGGCCGGGCGGAAGGTCAGCCGGCCCGGCGGGGGACCCTCTGCCGCCCCATCAGCACCGCCTTGCGGACGACCGCGATGAGCGCGGCGGCGAGCGTGCCCGCGTACAGCCAGCCGGCGTGCAGCGACAGCGCGGACACCACGCCCATGACCTGCGCGCCGAAGCCGCCCGAGTCCCCGGAGATCGGCCAGACCCCGGCGGCGAAGGCGATCGGCGCGGAGATCGGCGCGGTCACCAGGTCGGCAGGCCGCACCCACAGGGCCGTCGCGGACGCCACCGGCACGAACAGTAGCCCGTACACGAACAGCGAGCCGCCGAACAGCAGCCAGGCGAGCCCGGCGACGAGCAGCATCGACGCGCACGCGAAGAGACCGCCGCCCAGCCCCGTCAACCGCGGCCGCGGCAGCCGGCCGCGCCGCACCGGCAGGGGCCGCGGCCGGCCGCCGCCCTGCGCGGGGACACCGGCCGCGGCGGGCCCGCCGCGGGCGGGGCGCCGCGGCTGCTGTCGCTGCGGGTGATCCGCCGGACGCGTCCTGTATGGCTCCACCCCACCAAACTAGGCGCGGCGGCCCTCCGATCCGTGCGGGGACACGCGTACACCGACCGCCGCTCATCGGAAAGTAAACTGTCCGGTGGCCCGCGCCCGGGCCGTCGCCCCCTCCAGCTACGGGAAGTCGCCAACGTGTCGCTCACGATCGGAATCGTCGGCCTGCCGAATGTCGGCAAGTCGACCCTGTTCAACGCCCTGACCAAGAACGACGTGCTGGCGGCCAACTACCCGTTCGCCACCATCGAGCCGAACGTCGGCGTCGTCGGTGTGCCCGACGCCCGCCTGGGCAAGCTGGCCGAGGTCTTCGGGTCGCAGCGGATCCTGCCCGCCACGGTCGACTTCGTCGACATCGCCGGCATCGTGCGCGGCGCGAGCGAGGGCGAGGGCCTGGGCAACAAGTTCCTGGCGAACATCCGCGAGTCGGACGCGATCTGCCAGGTCATCCGCGCGTTCAAGGACGAGAACGTCGTCCACGTCGACGGCAAGGTCTCGCCGAAGGACGACATCGAGACGATCAACACCGAGCTGATCCTCGCCGACCTGCAGACCATCGAGAAGGTCCTGCCGCGCCTGGCCAAGGAAGCCCGCATCAAGAAGGACATCGGCCCGAAGGTCGCGGCGGTCGAGGCCGCGAAGGAGATCCTGGAGAAGGGCGACACCCTCTTCTCGCAGGGCATCGTCCAGGGCTCCGACAAGGCCGAGCTGCTGCACGACCTGCACCTCCTGACGACCAAGCCCTTCCTCTACGTCTTCAACGTGGACGAGGACGAGCTGACGGACGACGCCTTCAAGGAGGAGCAGCGCGCGCTGGTCGCCCCGGCCGAGGCGATCTTCCTGAACGCCAAGCTGGAGGCGGACCTCGCCGAGCTCGACGAGGAGGACGCCATGGAGCTCCTCCAGTCCGTCGGCGCCGAGGAGCCCGGCCTGGCCACCCTGGCCCGCGTCGGCTTCGACACCCTGGGCCTCCAGACGTACCTGACGGCCGGCCCGAAGGAAGCCCGCGCCTGGACGATCAAGAAGGCCGCCACGGCCCCCGAGGCGGCCGGCGTGATCCACACCGACTTCCAGAAGGGCTTCATCAAGGCGGAGGTCATCTCCTTCCAGGACCTGGTCGACTGCGGCTCGGTGGCCGAGGCCCGCGCCAAGGGCAAGGCCCGCATGGAGGGCAAGGACTACGTCATGCAGGACGGCGACGTGGTGGAGTTCCGCTTCAACGTGTAGTCGTGCACTTGCTGTACGTGACGTGATTGGTCAAATGTGCAGCTCAGAAGGGGTCGGACTCTGTCGAGTCCGACCCCTTCGTCGTCACCGTGCTGGATGGGTGCTGGATATTCTGACGTGGAGTCAGCGGGTGATCAGGTCTCGTAAACGGTGGACCGGTGTCCCACGTGAACGACCCAGATCACCAGCTCGCCGTTGTCGATCGTGTAGACGACGCGGTAGTCGCCGACGCGAAGACGGCGTCGTTCCGGCTGTGACACGAGTGCGGTGGTGTTGAAGCCGAGAGGGTCGGTCTCCAGCTCGGTCAGCTTGGCCAGGATGCGCAGCGCCATGTCGCGGGGGATCTTCCGAAGCTCGGCCTGCGCCTCGGGGCGGAAGACGGTTCGGTACTCACTCACCGCGCGCCAGCGTCTCCCTCATGATGTCCTCGATCGGGATGCCGGGTGCTGGGTTGGCCATGCGCTCGTCGATGATCCGATTGATCTCGCGCTCTTCCCACTCCTGGTACCTGCGCAGCACCTCAATGGAGACGACGGCCGCGACTTCCTTGCCTCGGCGCGTGATCACTGTGGGTACATCGTCGCGGTCTGCGCGCTCCACGACCTCCGCCAGGTGTGCTCGCACGTCGCGAATGGACTCTATGGGCAGTGGCTGCGTCATGCGCGCAAGCGTACCGAGTGTCCCATGTGTACACAATGTCGCCGGCGGGAGGCCTGCCCCCGCCGCGGACGCGCGTGCTGGATGTCCTGGATCAACCCGCACGGTGCTGGATTGGTGCTGGACAACCACTTCCAGGACCACGATTTCGCAGGTCGCAGCTCTGTGCTGAACGTTCCACTGCAACGTGTGAGCGGATGAAAGAACACCACGTCGCTGACGTGGCAAACATACAGGTCAGAGGGGGCGAGGCCCCCAGAGGCGACCGCCTTCCGTTTTCCGCGCCGGAGGGCGCGGCCCGTGCTGGACGGCGTTGGGATGGGGCAGACGTGGCCGTGCCACCGGCTCTGCGGCGACAGCGTGAAGGCGAGGGCTCCGTCCATGGGCTCGGTGTGGCGAGGTGTCTCGGGGAGGCGTTCCGGGTCCTCCGCGAACCGGCCTTCCGTGGTCAGAGGCCGCGGACCTCCGCGATCGTGAAGGCCGTGGGGTCGCCGTTGTTGCCGGCCGGGCCGCCCCTGTCGAACTGGGAGCGGACCACCAGGGTGCGGCCGCGGGTGTGGGCCAGGGTCGTCGGGATCTGGAGGGACGGGTCCGTGACCGTGCGGGTCAGGCGGGCTCGGGTGCCGTCCCCGTTCGTGCGCCAGCGGGTCAGGGTGTTCGTCGTGTTGTGGACGACGCGGAGGGTGCCGTCCGCGGCGAGGTCGATGCCGTCGCCGTTGCGGAGGTTGCCGCCCTCCAGGGCGACGCGCGTGATCGCGCCGCTGCACAGGTCGATCCGGAACAGCTCGCCCGCGACCATGTCGACCGTCAGCAGGTAGCGGCCGCGCGGGTCGGCCGTGATGCCGTTGAGGCTGAACCGGCGGTCCGGGAGGCGGGTGAGCGTGGGGGTCAGGTCGTACGCCGGTTGCAGGACGCCCCCGCCCGTCGCGAGCTGGGCGCGGGTGACGCGGTAGACCACGGCCCGGATGCTGTCCGTCAGGTATGCCGTTCCGTCCGGTGTGATCGTCAGGTCGTTGACGAAGCGCGGGCCGGTGCCCGGGACGTCGAAGCGGGCCAGGCGGGTTCCGGAGCGGGTGTCGTACACCGTGACGCCGGCGGTGGAGTCGGTCACCCACAGGCGCCCGCGGCCGTCGACGCGCAGGCCGTTCGCCGTGCGGCGGCCGTCCGTGCCGGCCGGCAGGAACACCTCGGCGCGGGAACGGCCGGGAAGGGCCCGGTAGACGGTGCCGTCCGCGTACGAGCCGACGTACACGGCGCCGGTGCGCGGGTCGGCGGCTATGCCCTCGGGGTAGACCCGCTCGCCGGGGAGCGTGAAGGCGGTGGAGATGCGGGCGTGCGACGCCGCCGTGTGCGCGGAGGGCGCGGCCGGGGCGGCCGCCGCCGGGCCGGCCCCGGCCGACACCGACGCGGCCAGCGCGAGCAGCGTTACGGCCAGATTCTTCTTCTGCTGCGACAGCATTGTGTGACCTCTTCCGAGTTGGTGGGTGCGAATTTATGTTAGAGGTCTAATGAATGCAAGGGGCTTAGGATGGCCGCATGACCTCCATGTCCCCCGAGGAGCGGATCGGCTCGCACGTCAAGCGGGCCGAGCAGGCGCTGCTCGCGGCGAAGAACGCCGCGCTCAAGCCCGCCGGGGTGACGGTCCCCCAGTACGCGGCCCTGCTCTGGCTGGCCGAGAAGCCCGGCATCTCCGCCGCCGCCCTGGCGCGGCTGTGCGGGGTGACGCCGCCGACCATGACGACCGTGCTGAAGAACCTCCAGGAGCGCGGGCTCGTCGAGCGCAGCCCCCACGAGTGGCACCGCAACGTCCTGGAGACCCGCCTCACCGCCGAGGGCCGGGCCGTCATGGAGCAGGCCGACGCGGGCGCGGTGCGGGTGGAGCGGGCGCTCGCCGCCGCCTTCACCGACGAGGAGCGGGAGCTGCTGGTCCGGCTGCTGGGGCGGTGCGGCGAGGTGCTCGACGCCCAGAGGTGACGACGGGGCGGGAGGTGTCGCGAGGCTGCGGCCCGGCCAGGTTTTCTGCCGCGTTCGGGAACTGACTGCGCGATTCGCACATCAGAACCAGGGGGAAGTCCAGCCGTTTGTCCCAGCCCCGGGGGCAGCCATGACCGTTCGGAGCCAAGTTCGTGCACCAGTACCCGCAGCGCCCGCGGCCTGACGACCAGCCGCACCCGCAGCACAGGCCCGCAGGGCCGTACGAGGCCGGGCAGCCGCAGCAGCCGCAGCAGCCGTACGCCTCGCAGGGCGCGCCGTACGGGGCCCCGTACGGCGAGGCCGGGCAGCAGCAGTACGGGCAGCAGCAGTACGAGCAGCAGCAGTACGAGCAGCACGGGCGCGGGCCGTACCAGGCCGGCCCCCCGGTCCCGCCGCCCCCCGGTCCGCGCCCCCACCCGGACGGCGGCGACCGGTACGACGACGCGTACGACGACGCGTACGACGACGAGCCGCGCCCCCGCCGCTCGCGCCGCGCGATATGGATCAGCGCCGTCGTGGTGCTCGCCCTGCTGCTCGGCGGCGGAGGCTTCGCCGCCTGGAAGCTGGAGTGGTTCTCCGGCAACGGCGAGGCCGTCAGCTTCGGCAAGACCCCTGCCTCCGGCTCCGGTGGCGAGGCCGGCAAGGCGGGCGGCGCGCCGACCGAGGCCGCGCCCAGCGGCGACCCTGACGTGCAGATGCCGACCGGCCCGAAGGCCCAGTTCAAGCAGACCGCCAAGCTCGACGACGGCACGATCGTCGCCAAGACGACGCTGGTGGGCGCCAAGTCCGGCTTCACCGGCGACGTGTGGGTGTGGGCGCCCAAGCAGTACGACGACCCGAAGTACGCCAAGAGCGGCTTCCCGGTGCTCATCGCGCTGCCCGGCGGTGAGGGCTACCCGACCAACTACTGGGCCGACCGCAGCCTCGGCCTGCACAAGGCCATCAGTGACGGAGTCGCGGCCGGCACCAGCCTGCCGTACGTCGTGATCATGCCGGTGCTGAACCCCGACAACAAGTACTACTACGACGGCTCCGACATCCCCGGCCGGCCCAAGATGGGCACCTGGATGGCCGAGGACGTCCCGGACTTCGCCAAGGCGAACTTCCGCACCTACAAGTCCCGCGACGGCTGGGCCTTCATGGGCTCCTCGTCCGGCGCCTTCGTCGGCATGAAGACCGTCCTCCAGCACCCGGACAAGTTCAAGGCCGTCATCGCCAGCGGCGGCGAGATCGTCCCGGACTCCCCGCTGTGGAAGGGCCACCAGGCGGAGATGGACGCGAACAACCCGGAGAAGCTCGCCAAGAAGCTGATCGACCGCAAGGGCCCGGAGGTGTACATCAACTTCCAGATCGGCACCAAGGAGGGCGGCAAGGACCGGATGGTCAAGTTCCAGCAGGAGTACGGCAAGGGACCCATCAAGACCACCATCCGCGACATCCAGAACGGCGAGCACAACGGCTGGCACTACGTCCGGGGCATGAAGGAGGGCTCCCTGGAGTGGATCAGCAAGGTGCTCAAGGCTCCCAAGCCCGAGGCCGGCTGACCTGCCCCCGGGATCCGCAGGCCGCCGCGGCCCCGTCGCCCCCGCGGGCGGCGGGGCCGCCGCGGTTCACGCGCCCCACGTCACACCCGTCCCAGGCAACCCTCCCCGTCGTTGAGCCCTCTGTAAGGGGTGTAAGGGGGACCGATCGGTCCGACCCCGCGCCCCCAGCGGGCGCCGGAGAGGGAACGGGACAATTCCGTGCAGCATGACCAGCTTCAGGGCGAGCGCCGCGACGCGGCCGGGGAAGGCCCCGTGACCGCGGGCCGCCCCCGCCCCAGGCGCCTGCGCAGGCTTCTGATCGGTGGCGGGCTCGCCTTCGTGCTCACCGCCGGCGGCGGTGCGGCCGCCTACAAGTTCGGCCTCTTCTCGGACATAGGGGATCCCATGTCCTTCGAGAAGGCCAAGAAGCCCGTGGCGGCCTCCGCCGAGGCCGTCCCGTCCGGGGTCAGCCTGCCGACCGGCCCGAAGGCCTCGTTCATCCGCACCAGCCGCCTGCCGGACGGCACGCAGATCGCCAAGACGACCCTGAAGGGGCCGAAGTCCGGGTTCACCGGCGACGTGTGGGTGTGGGTCCCCAAGGAGTACGACGACCCGAAGTACGCCAGGAGCGCCTTCCCGGTCCTGATCTCCCTGCCGGGCGGCCGCGGCTACCCGAAGAACTACTGGGGCACCGGCCCCGGCCTCGGCCTCCAGCAGGCCGTGGCAGACGGGGCGAAGGCCGGGAAGAGCCTGCCCTTCATCCTCGTCATGCCGGTGATCAACGCCGACACCAAGAACCACTTCGACGGCTCGGACATCCCCGGCCAGCCGAAGATGGGCACCTGGATGGCGGATGACGTCCCCGACTTCACCCGGGCCAACTTCCGCACCTTCACCTCCCGCGACGGGTGGGCCTTCATGGGCTCCTCCTCGGGCGGCTTCGGCGCCTTCAAGCACGTCCTGAAGCACCCCGACCGCTTCAAGGCGGTCATCGCGAGCGGCATCGACATCGTCCCCGACTCCCCGCTGTGGAAGGGGAACAGGCAGGCGATGGACGAGAACAACCCCGAGAAGCTCGCCGCCCGGCTGATTGCCGCCGGCGGCCCGGACGTCTACGTCAACTTCCAGATCGGCACCGCCGAGTCCGGCCGCGACAAGGCCGAGAAGTTCATGAAGGAGTACGGCAGGGGCCCCGTGCACACCCGGCTGCAGGTGATCCAGGATGGTCAGCACAACGGAAAGTCGTACGTGCGCGGCATGAGGGAGGGCTCCCTGGAGTGGATCAGCAAGGTGATGTCTGCACCGACCCCCGACCCCGGCGTGCGCTGACCGCCGTGAGGCGGGGGGCGTCCGCGGCGGCGGCCGCCGGGGTGGCGGCCGCCCTGGCCGTCGCCTTCGCCCAGGCGGTGGACGAGGACGCCGGCGCCGTCCACCCCTTCCCCGGAGTCGGCGTGCTCATGGCGAACGGGGAGCACTGGTGCACGGCGAGCGTCGTCGACAGCCCCAAGGGGACGGTCGTGGCGACGGCCGCGCACTGCGTCGCCCCGGCCGGGGAGGACGGCGAGCCCGGCGAGGTCGCGCACGACGGCCGCGAGATCGGCGACCTGTCCTTCGCCCCCGCCTTCACCGGCGAGGGCGCGGGCCGGCAGCCGCTCGGGGTGTGGAAGGTCAAAGCCGTCCACGTCGACGAGCGGTGGACGCGGTGGGGCGAGGACACCGCCGACTACGCCTTCCTCAGCGTCGAGCCGGACGAGGACGGCCGGACCGTCCAGCAGGCGGTCCAGGAGGCGGTCGGCGGCGCCCGGGAGGCGCCCGTCCCCGACTGGACCTCCGGGTACGAGCGGGAGGTCACCGTCGTCGGCTACCCGGAGTCGGCCCGCAACCCGGAGAACCGGCCCGTCTCCTGCTCCACCCGGACCGCCCACGACGAGGACGACCCGGCGATGCTGTACATCGGCTGCGCCGGCTTCTGGACGGGCACCAGCGGCAGCCCCTTCATCGCCGACCGGGGCGGCCCGGGCAGCCCCGGCCACCTGATCGGCGTACTGAGCGGCGGGGACACGGACGTGGACTCCACCGCGGCGCTCTTCGACGAGCGGGCCCGGGCGCTGTACGAGCGGGCCGCGCAGGACTGACGGCCCGCGCCCGCCCGTACCGCCCCGGGACCGCCCCGCTGCGCTCAGCCCTTGAGCAGGCCGTTCAGCGTGCCGTACGGCAGGGCGTCCGCGACCGCGGTGTACGTGCCGTGCGCGAGGAGCTCCTCCGCGGCGCGCCGTACGACGCCGTACGCGGCCTCCGCCACCCGGGAGCCGAGGCTGACCCGGGCCGCGCCGAGGGCGCCGAACGCGGCGACGGACGGGCCGCCGGGGCCGGCCAGCACGTTGAGGGGGGCGTCGATCCCCCTGGCGAGCTCGGCGACGACGGCCGGGTCGGCGGTGCCGGGCACGAAGATGCCGGAGGCGCCCGCGCGCAGGCAGGCGGAGGCGCGGGCCAGGGTCTCGTCGAGGCGGCCCGCGGGGTCGCCGAGGCCGAACAGGTAGGTGTCGATGCGGGCGTTGACGTACAGCGGGATCCCGGCGGCATCGGCGGCGGCCCGGGCGGCGGCGATGCGCTCGGCGTGCTCGGCGGGGGCCCGGCCGCCGTCCTCGATGTTGACGCCGACGGCCCCGGCGGCGAGGACCGCGGCGACGGTCTCCCCGACGGCCGCCGGGTCGGCGCCGAAGCCGCCCTCGATGTCGGCGGTGACGGGCACGGAGACGGCGGAGGCCACCCGGGCCACGAGGTCGACGGCCCGGTCGCGGGCCAGCGCGTCCCCGTCGGGTGCGCCGAGGGACCAGGCGACGCCGGCGCTGGTCGTGGCGACGGCGGGGGCACCGGCGGCCTCGACGAGGCGGGCGCTGACGACGTCCCAGGCATTGGCCAGGGCCAGCGGGGCGGCGGGGTCGTGAAGGGCGGTGAAGCGGCGGGCAAGGTCAACAGCACGGTTCATCAGGCCAGTTGACCAGCTCCCGGCGGCCGCGGCTGGCGGTTTTCCGCCATGTACGCGGTTGCCTGCGGCCGGTCCGCCCTGCGAGGCCGCCGGCCGGCCGGCTGCGGCGCCGGCGGTCCGCCGCGCCTGCCCGCCCCCCTCAGGCCGCCGTGGGCGCCGGCAGGCCCGCCCCGCACAGCGGCAGTACCGCCGTGCGCCCCTGGAGGGGGTCCGAGGGGGCCGCGGGGCCGACCGCGGCCCAGCAGGCGGCCGCCGTCGGCTCGACGAAGAGGCCGCGCCCGGCCAGGTCCCGGTGGGCGGCGGCCAGGGCCTCCTCCGAGACGGTCAGGAAGGTGCCGCCGGACTTGCGGACCGCGGCCAGGATCTGGCGGGCCCGCGGCGGCGCCGGGATCGCGATCCCCTCGGCGAGGGTGGGCCGCTGCTCCGCCGGGCCGGCGTCCTCGGCGCCGGCGGCGAACGCGGCGGCCAGCGGAGACACCGCCTCCGCCTGCACCGCGAACAGGGCCGGCGGGCGTACCCCGCGCCGGGCCAGCTCCTGCGCGGCCAGTGCGGCCCCCAGCAGCAGGGTGCCGTTGCCGACGGGGAGCACGAGGACCTCCGGCAGCCGGCCGCCGAGCTCCTCCCACACCTCGTAGGCGAACGTCTTGGTGCCGTGCAGGAAGTACGGGTTGTACACGTGGCTGGCGTAGAACACGCCCGGCAGGTCCGCCTCCGCGCGCGCCGCGGCCGCGGCGGCCTCGCGGCCGCCCGGAACCACCCGTACCGCCGCGCCGTGCGCGCGCATCCGGCCGGTCTTCCTCGCGGAGGTGCCCTCGGGCACGAAAACTTCACAACTCAGTCCGGCGCGTGCGCAGTGCGCCGCCACGGCCGTTCCGGCGTTGCCGCTGCTGTCCGCGACGACCCGCTCGGGGCCCAGCCGCCGGGCCACTTCCGCGAGCATCACCGCGCCGCGGTCCTTGAACGACAGCGTGGGCATCAGGAAGTCGAGCTTGGCGTGAATCCGCTCCCCGAGCGGCAGCAGCGGGGTGTTCCCCTCCGACATGGTCACGGAGAACGCCCCCGGCAGGGGCAGCGCGGACCCGAAGCGCCAGAGCGAGTTGGGCCCGGACGCCGGGTCGAGGGAGCTGGCCGGATCCGGTGCGAAGTCGAGGTCCCAGGGGCCGCCGCAGACAGGGCAGCACCACGGGGCGGTCCGCACGTCCGCTCGGGTGCCGTCGTCGGGGCAGACGTATCCGGGGATTGCGTGCGTCATGTGCGGAGCACCTTTGCTCTTTCATGGCCGTTGTGTGGCACGGATGTTACGCGCCTGCCGTCCC
Source organism: Streptomyces globosus (assembly GCF_003325375.1). Lineage (GTDB taxonomy): Bacteria > Actinomycetota > Actinomycetes > Streptomycetales > Streptomycetaceae > Streptomyces > Streptomyces globosus_A. The sequence continues at coordinate 918,527 of NZ_CP030862.1, forward strand.
CTTGTGGGATCCCGGCGGGCTGGGTCAACCTTTCGACAGGCGGCGCCGTGCCGGGCGTTCCCGGTCTTGTCATGTCCATGGCCTAACGTCCGCCGTTCCGCCGCCATCCCCAGAGCTCCACCGACGAGGAGGACCCCCCACATGTCCATGCGTCGCACCCGCCGGAAGGCCGCCGCCGTAGGCGTGACCGCCGTAGCGGCCCTCGCGCTCGGCGCCGCCGCCGCGCTCCCCGCGTCCGCGGCCGACCGCGCGCCCCAGGGCGTCATCGAGAACGCCGGCGCCCCCGGCGCCGTGGCGGGCAGCTACATCGTGACCCTGAAGGACTCCGCCGCCCGCTCCACCGGCGAGAGCGGCAAGGCCGTCGCCCGGAAGTACGGGGCGACCATCGACCGCACCTACAGCGCCGCGCTCAACGGCTACTCCGTCGAGGTCTCGGAGGCGCAGGCCCGCAAGCTCGCCGCCGACCCGGCGGTCAAGTCGGTCGTGCAGAACCGGGTCTTCACCATCGACGGCGCACAGGGCACCCAGCCCAGCCCGCCGTCCTGGGGCCTGGACCGCATCGACCAGCGGGCCCTCCCGCTGAACAGCAGCTACACGTACCCGGACAAGGCCGGCGAGGGCGTCACCGCCTACATCATCGACACCGGCGTGCGCATCACCCACACGGACTTCGGCGGCCGCGCCTCCTACGGCTACGACGCCGTCGACAACGACAACACCGCCCAGGACGGCCACGGCCACGGCACGCACGTCGCCGGCACCGTCGCCGGCGGCGCGTACGGCGTCGCCAAGAAGGCCAAGATCGTCGGCGTGCGCGTGCTGAACAACCAGGGCTCCGGCACGACCGCCCAGGTCGTCGCGGGCATCGACTGGGTCACCCGCAACGCCGTCAAGCCGGCCGTCGCCAACATGTCCCTCGGCGGAGGCGCCGACTCCGCGCTCGACACGGCCGTGCGCAACTCGATCGCCTCCGGCGTCACGTACGCGGTCGCCGCGGGCAACGAGAGCACCGACGCCAGCACGAAGTCCCCGGCCCGCGTCGCCGAGGCCCTCACGGTCGGCTCCACCACCAGCTCGGACGCCAAGTCCAGCTTCTCCAACTACGGCAGCATCCTCGACATATTCGCCCCCGGCTCCTCCATCACCTCCGCCTGGGCCACCGGCGACACCGCCACCAACACCATCTCCGGCACCTCGATGGCCGCGCCGCACGTCGCGGGCGCGGCCGCCCTGCACCTGGCGGACAACCCGGCGAGCACGCCGGCCCAGGTCGCCCAGGCCCTCACCGCCGCCGCCACCCCGAACGTGGTGACCGGCCCCGGCTCCGGCTCCCCGAACCGCCTGCTGTACGTCGGCGGCGGCACCACCACGCCTCCCGGCCCGCGGTTCGAGAACTCCGCCGACTACGCGATCAACGACAACGCGACCACCGAGTCCCCGGTCACCGTCAGCGGCGTGTCCGGCAGCGCCCCGGCGGCCCTGACCGTGGCGGTCGACATCAAGCACACCTACATCGGCGACCTCAAGGTCGACCTGATCGCCCCCGACGGCACGGCCTACAACCTGCACAACCGCTCGGGCGGCAGCGCGAACGACATCATCCGCACCTTCACCGTGAACGCCTCCTCGGAGACCGCGAACGGCACCTGGAAGCTGCGCGTGAACGACAACGCCCGCCTCGACACCGGCAAGATCGACTCGTGGGCGCTGCAGTTCTGATCCGGTACGGGGCCGCCTGCGGCCCGACCTGCACCGGCTGAGCCCGGACCGCCCGCAGGGGCGCCGGGTGAGCGGCGGGGGCGACCGACACCGCGGTCGCCCCCGCTGCGTACTATTTCGCGCATTCGCCTCCGCACCCCCCGGGATGGAGCCCTGCGCCCGTGAGCACCCCGCCGCCGCACGCCTGGCCGCCGCCGCACCGACGGCCGGCGGCGTCGCCGCAGGCGGACGGGGACGCGGAGCTGAACGGGTTCGCGCCGGCCTCACTGCTCGTCGGGCTGCTGTGCCTGCCGCCGCTCGGCATCGTCCTCGCGGTCGTGGCGCTCGTACAGATCTCCCGCAAGGGCGAGCGCGGCCGGCCGCTGGCCCTCGCGGGCCTTGCCGTGTCGCTGGTGACCACCGTCGCGGCCCTGTTCACCGTCGTGCAGGCCGCCGGGCCGCTCTTCGAACGGCTCGACGCCCTGGAGCAGTACGAGAGCGTGGCGGGCGAGCTGGCCGTCCCCGAGGAGCTCCAGGCGGGCGACTGCTTCAACGTCCCCGGCGGCGACCTCCTCGACGAGGACCCGCTCTTCTACCGGATCGACTGCGCCGAGGTCCACCAGGGCGAGGTGACCTCCTCGACGCTGCTGGGCCGGCCGGCGTACCCGGGCGGCCGGAAGGCCAAGCGGAGCGCCGCGGAGGCCTGTTGGCGGGCGCAGGACGCGTACGCGATGGACACCTGGGCCCTGCCCCCGTACGCGGACATGTTCTACTTCGCCCCCTCCCGCGACTCGTGGGGCGACGGCGACCGGCACCTGCTGTGCGTCATCGGCACCACCGAGGAGGAGCACCGCGGCAGCCTGCGCAGGGACGCCGGCATGCTGCGGCCCGACCAGGCCGCCTACCTCGGCGCGGCGAACGAGGCGGAGCTGGCCCGGGGCGGCGCCCCCGACGAGGACCTCGACGAGGCGCTCCCGGCGTACCGGGAGTGGGCCCGGTCGGTGGAGCGGGCGCTGGCCCGCGAGGCGGGGGTGCTCCGGGAGGCGCTGGCGCGCCCGGAGCTCGCCGAGCCCGCCGGGGTCCGGCTGAAGGAGGTCGAGGCATCCCGGGCGGAGTGGAAGCGGGCCGGGGAGGCCGTGCGCCCGGACGGCTTCCGGGAGGCGTGGGAGCGCGCCGCGCGGGTGCTGACCGTGACGGCGGAGCGGAACCTGCGCGGGGCGTTCGGGCTCGCGACGACGGTGCCGGACTGGCTGGAGGAGCGGCCGGGGACGGGAGGGCCCGCGGAGCCGGAGGAGGATCCGGAGCCGGAGGGGGATCCGGACCCGGAAGCGGGCCCGGACTCCGCTCCGCAGCCGGAGCCGGAGCCGGAGCCGGCGCGGCGCCGGACGGGCGGGGACACCGTGCGGCAAGGGGTTTGACTGACCTGCCTTTCATCACTTCGGGTGAAACGGTGGCCTTCGCTTGCGGCGTACAACCGACCGTTGCCAGGGTGTGGCTGTCTGTCAACCTGATGGGAGTGCCCAGTGGCTTTCGGTGAGCAGCCGGCCTATCTCCGCGTCGCCGGGGATCTCCGACGGAAGATCGTCGATGGCTCCCTGCCCCCGCACGCCCGCCTCCCCTCCCAGGCCCGGATCCGCGAGGAGTACGGGGTCTCCGACACCGTGGCGCTGGAGGCCCGCAAGGTCCTGATGGCGGAGGGCCTCGTCGAGGGCCGCTCCGGGTCGGGGACGTACGTGCGGGAGCAGCCCGTGCCCCGGCGGGTGGCCCGCTCGGGGTACCGCGCGGGCGGGCCCTCCACCCCGTTCCGGCAGGAGCAGGCCGAGGCGGGTGCGCGCGGCACCTGGGACTCCAGCAGCGAGCAGGCCGGGGCGCCCGCGCCGATCGCCGAGCGCCTCGGCATCGAGCCGGGGGAGCGGGTCATGCGGACCCGGTACGTCTTCCGCGACGCCGGCGAGGCGATGATGCTGTCCACCTCCTGGGAGCCGCTGGCGCTCACCGGCCGGACCCCGGTCATGCTGCCGGAGGAGGGGCCGCTGGGCGGCTCGGGCGTCGTGGACCGCATGGCCGCCATCGACGTCGTCGTCGACAACGTGGTCGAGGAGGTCGGTGCGCGGCCCGGCCTCGCGGAGGAGCTGCTGGTCCTCGGCGGCGTCCCCGGGCACGTCGTCCTGGTGATCGGCCGTACCTACTACGCCTCCGGCCGCCCCGTGGAGACCGCCGACGTGGTCGTGCCCGCCGACCGCTACCGGCTCGCCTACCACCTGCCCGTGCGCTGAGGGAGCCGCCGGGCTGCCAGGCCGCCGCGCGGCGGCCCGGCAGGCGGCGGGTTTCGGTGCGATCGTGATCGCCCCGTCCTGCGCCGATGCCCCGGCGCACCGCTCCGTACGCGCCCCCGGCGCCGCCCCTGCCGCCCCGCGGCTCCGCAGACCAGGCCGGTCCGGCCCGCTGCCGGGCCCGCGTGCGCCGGTCCGCAGCCGGCGCGCACGGCTCACTCGTACGCATGGCCGGATGCGTACGCCTGCAAGGTATCTCTTCGTAAAAACCTGTATCCGCTCAGTAAAGGTCGGGCGTAAGCTCCGGCATATGCACCATGCGGTTTCCCGGGCCGGCGGACCGGCTGCCCGGGCACGTGGATCGGCGGAGGGTGAAACGCGATGAACGACAGCGGTGCCCTGCTTCCGTGGCTGGTCATACGTCAGGACGACAACGGCAACCGCTACCGGGTGGGCCGGTACCCCACCCGGGCCGAGGCCCAGAAGGTGGTCGAGAGCCTCGACCACCGTGGACACGAGCAGCTCTACTGGGTCGAGCGGATCGGCCAGACCGCCACGACGAACTGAGCATCACGGCAGTGGCATAGGCTCCGCCCATGACGGATCGAGTGGTCGTGGGCGGAGCCCTGTGCCGTGCGGGCCGCCTGCTGGCCGCCCGCCGCAGCGCGCCCCCCGAACTGGCGGGCCGCTGGGAGCTGCCCGGGGGCAAGGCCGAACCGGGCGAGTCCGCCCCCGACGCGCTGGTCCGCGAACTGCGCGAGGAGCTCGGCGTGCACACCGAGCCCGTCGAGCGCATCCCGGGGGAGTGGCCGCTGCGGCCGGGACTCGTCCTGCACGTGTGGACCGCCCGCCTGCTCGCCGGGGAGCCCGAGCCGCTGGAGGACCACGACGAACTGCGCTGGCTCGCCCCCGACGAACTGGCGTCGGTGGACTGGCTCGACCAGGACCGCCCCGCCGTCGCCGAGATCGGCCGCCGGCTGCGCGCCGCGCACGCCGCCGAGGAGGGGGCCGGCGGCACCCGGGCGGCGCCCTGACCCGGAGCACACCGGGTCGCACGGGGGCGCGCACCGCTCGTGCGCTCGGCCGTCCGCGCCACAGTGCGCCGGGGCATGCAAGTCGGGTGGTACGCCGCCACGATTATCGGGTATGTCGCTATTGGTCCTATTTGCGTAGTGAACCTCCAGGCGTCGTCCCCGCCGGACCGGACGGCCGCCGCCCCCGGCCCGGGAAGTGATCGGCGTGATCGACACAGACGGCGAATGCGCCGAATGGGCCTTCCCTGCCGAGCCCGGCGCGGTCCGCACCGCCCGCCACGCCGTGCGCGGCACGCTCCACTCCTGGGGGCTGGAGTCCGTCGGCGAGGTGACCGTCCTGCTGGTCAGCGAGCTGGTCACCAACTCGCTGCGGTACGCCTCCGGCCCCATCGGCGTCCGACTGGAACGCCGCAAGCAGGTCGACGGGGACCCCTCGCTCGGACCCGCCCTCCTCGTGGAAGTCTCCGATCCGCTTCCGGATCCGCCCCGCGAACGCGCCGCCGGAGCCGACGACGAGGGCGGCCGGGGCCTGTACCTGGTGGCCGTCTCCGCGCGCCGCTGGGGCACCCGCCACGGCAAGTCGGGCAAGACCGTGTGGTTCGAGTTGGCTCTTCCTGGTGAGTAACAAGGTGGAGGGTGGCTGACGATCACCGGGCATGGCTCGAAACAGTCGGGACCTTTTCGTGATCGGGGACGCCGTGCCGTCCGGGGCCGCGGTGCTGAATACTTCGGTCATGGCCGGTCCGGTTGCGGTGAGCTGGAGGGGACGGTCGCGTGAGCGAGATACCTGCGCAGGCACATCAGGCACGTGTGCCGGGGGAGGCGTGGCACGACTCCCTGTGGCACAGCAGCCCGCCCGGCTCGCTGTACGACCACGTCAAGGCCGCCTCCTTCTCGATCGGACCCGACGGCCTCATCGACCAGTGGAGCCTGCGCGCCGAGGAACTCTTCGGACTGGCCGCCGCGGAGGCCGTCGGCCGCGACCCCGTCGACGCCTTCATGCCGCCCGGCCTCCGCGCGGGCGCCCACCGCCGCGTCGCCGAGATCCTCGACGGCAAGGAGTGGACGGGCCACGTCCCCTTCCGCATCCCCGGCGGCGCCGGCGCCCACGGCATCGCCGAGATCTACGTCATGCCGACCCTCACCGAAGCCGCCGAGCGGGCCGCGCTGTGCCTCGTCGTCGACGTACGCGCCCTGCGCAGCATCGAATCCGACCTCGCCGCCTCACAGGCCATATTCGGCCAATCTCCCTTCGGCTTCCTGCTGTTCGGCACCGACCTCACCGTGCAGCGCGCCAACCGCCGCTTCGCCACCGTCTTCGGCGGCAACGCCGAGGAGCACCGCGGCCGCACCGTCCACGACTACCTCCCCCCGGAGGAGGCAGACCGCATGGCCGAGGCCCTGCGCCGCGTCCTGGAGACCGGGGAGTCCGTCACCGACCTCCAGATCAGCGGCGCCGCCCCCGGCAGCCGCGAGAACCGCCACTGGTCCATCAACCTCTACCGCCTCCACGGCGGCAGCGGCCGGCCCATCGGCGTCGCCGGCCTCGGCACCGACGTCACCCGGCGCCACCTCGCCGCCCGCGAAGCAGCCGGCGTCCGCCGCAACCTCGCCCTCCTCAACGAGGCCGGGCACCGCATCGGCAACTCCCTCGACCTGGAGACCACCGCCCGCGAACTGCTCGACGTCACCGTCCCCGGCTTCTGCGACCTCGCCGCCGTCGACCTCTACCAGGGCCTCCTCCTCGGCGACGACGACCGGCCCGCCCGCCCGCAGGGCCCCGGCGTGCCCTCCCTGCCGCCCGGACTCGGCGCCGGCCGCGCCCCGTCCGCACCGCTGCGGCGCGTCGCCTTCTCCTCCGCAGTCTCCGGCGCCCCCCTCTCCGGACCGGGCACCCCCGTCGCCGTCGGCGACGTCCACCGCTACCCGCCCGCCTCGCCCGGCGCGCTCGCCCTGCGCACCGCACGGCCCCGCCTCATCGAAAGCGGCGGACCCGACGACCTCGTCCAGTCCACCCTCGTCGTGCCGCTGGTGGCCCACGACACCGTCGTCGGCCTCGCCCAGTTCTCCCGCACCAAGGGCAGCGAGCCCTTCGGCGAACGCGACCGCGCCGTCGCCGTCGAACTCGCCGCCCGCGCCGCCGTATGCATCGACAACGCACGCCTCTACCGGCGCGAACACGAACGCGCCCTGATCCTCCAGCGCAGCCTGCTGCCGCCCGGCGACCCGGAGGCCGCAGGCCTCGACATCGCCTGCCGCTACCTCCCCGGCAACGCCGCCACCGAGGTCGGCGGCGACTGGTTCGACGTCATCGAACTGCCCGGCCACCGCACCGCCCTCGTCGTCGGCGACGTCATGGGCCGCGGACTGCGCGCCGCCGTCGCCATGGGCGAACTCCGCACCGCCGTGCGCACCCTGGCCCTGCTCGACCTGGAGCCCGCCGAAGTCCTCGCCGCCCTCGACGAGATCGCCCGCGGCCTCGGCGCCCCCGGCGGCTCCCAGCAGGCGTCCCGGGCCGCCCTCCACTCCCGCGACGCCGACCGCTCCGAGGTCTACCTCGCCACCTGCGTGTACGCCGTCTACGACCCGGTCACCCGGCGCTGCACCATCGCCAACGCCGGCCACATGCCCCCGGTCCTCGTCGAACCCGCCGAGCCGGGATCCGCCCCCCGCGCCGGACTGCTGCTGGAGGTGCCGCCCGGCATGCCGCTCGGCGTCGGCGGCGAACCCTTCGAGGAAGTCGAGGTCGACCTCCCCGAAGGCGCCCTCCTCGCCCTCTACACCGACGGCCTCGTCGAGTCCCGCGACCACCCCCTGGAGGAGGGGCTGCGCGGGCTGCGCCACGCCCTCACCGACCCGGCGCGGCCGCTGGAGGACATCTGCGACCACGTCCTGAACACGCTCGACACCCGGCACGGCGAGGACGACATCGCCCTCCTCATGGCCCGCGTCCAGGGGCTCCCCGTCGACGCGGTCGGCGACTGGCACCTCCCGCGCGACGCCCGCTCGGTCGGCCGCGCCCGGGAACTCGCCCGCGCCAAACTGCCCGCCTGGGGCCTCGAAGGGCTGCTCGACACCACCGAACTGCTCGTCAGCGAACTCGTCACCAACGCCCTGCGGTACGGCGAGGGCGACATCCGGCTGCGGCTGCTGCTGGACCGCACCCTCGTGTGCGAGGTGTGGGACGCCAACCTCGTCCAGCCGCGCCGCCGCCGCGCCCGCGACACCGACGAGGGCGGGCGCGGCCTGCAGCTGGTCGGCCTGCTGTCGGCGGGCTGGGGGACCCGGCGGACCCACCGCGGCAAGACGGTCTGGTTCGAACTCCCGCTGCCCGGCGCCTCCGCCGAACCGGAAGGCGGACTGTCGGCCGAGCAGCTCCTCGGCCTGTACGGCTGAACCGGGTGCGGGCCGGGCCGGAGCGGGCCGGTCAGGCCGGGCCCGCGGACTTCAGCGCCGCCAGCCGGGCCTCGACCTCCTCGGCCCGCGCCAGCCCGTCCAGCGCCTCGAACTGTGCGTCCAGGGAGGAGGCCGCCAGCTCCTCGCGGCCCAGCGCCCGCGCCTCCTCCCGCCGCACCTTGTCCTCGAAGCGGCCCAACTCGCTCGTCGGGTCCGTCACGTCGATGCTGCGCACGGCATCCAGCATCCGGTTCTGCGCCTCCGCCGTCCGCGCCCGCGCCACCAGTTCGTCCCGCTTCGCCGTCAGCTCGGCCAGCTTGCCCCGCATGGAGTCCAGCCCCTCCCGGAGCCGGCCCGCCACCTCCGACTGCGCTGCGATCACCGGCTCCGCGTCGGCCGCCTCCCGCTCCGCCCGCAGCTGCCGCTCCAGCGCCACCCGGGCCAGCCCGTCGAAGCGGTCCGCCTCCGCCGCCGACCCGGCCGCCCGCAGCCCGTCCGCCCTGCGGCTGGCCGCGAGCGCCTTGCCGCCCCACTCCGCGGCCGCCGCCACGTCCTCGTCGCGGTCCGCCTCCAGCAGCCGCAGGCCGCCGAGGACCGTCGCGACGGCCTGATCGGCCTCCGAGATGCTGTTGGTGTAGTCCCTGATCAGCTGGTCCAGCATCGTCTGCGGGTCCTCCGCCTGGTCCAGCAGGGCGTGGATGTTGGCGCGCGCCAGCAGGGCGACGCGGCCGAGGACGGTCTGCTTGCTCATCGGTCCAGCGCTCCTCGGGTCGGGACGGGAGAACGAAGGGGACGGGGCGGGCGCCCCGCGGCGCACGCGGCGCACCGGCGTGCGGGGAGGCTCAGAAGCGGCCCCCGCCGCCCATCCGGCCGCGGGTGCCGCCCCCGCCGAACGAGCCCGGCCCGCCCCCGCCGCCGCCGAACACCCCGCCCCCGCCGAAGCCGCCCGGGAAGCCGCCGCCGTATCCGCCGCCGTACCCGCCGTGGCCGCCGCCGCGCAGGATCCCCCCGAGGATGATCCCGCCCAGCACCGCCCCGCCCATGCCGCCCCGCCCGCCGCCGGGCCCGCCCGGGCCGCCGTACGGGTCCCCGTACTCCCGTACGTCCCGCTCGGCCAGCTCCTGCGCCTGCCGGGCCAGTCCATCCGCCTGCTGCGCCTCCGCCAGCGCGGCCGGCGGGTCCGGCTCGGCCAGCGCCTGCGCCCGCTCCAGGTGCCGGCGCGCCTCCGCCAGCCGCGTCCGGGCCTCGCTGCCCACCGCGCCGCGGGCCGTCACCACGTAGTCCGCCGCCGCCCCGATCGCGCTGCGCGCCGTCAGCAGCGCCCGGTCGAGCAGCGCGGCCGCCCGCCGCCGGCCCGACTCCTGCTCCCGGGCCCCCGCGAGGGCCTCGTCCAGGGCCGCGTCAGCCTCCTCGATCCGGCGCAGCGCGTCGAGCGGGTCGTACCGGCCGGCCGCGACCTCCTGCCGCACGGCGGCCGCCACCGCCTCCGCCCGCGCGATCCTCCCGCCGAGGTCCCCGGCGGGCGTCCCCGCCGCGGCCGCGGCGAGCAGCCCGCGCGCGTCGGCGAGGTCCGCGTCGGTCTCCGCGAGCGCCCCGGGCAGCTTCCCCGCGGCCTCCGCGAGCTCCTGCGCCCGCCGCTCCACCGCGTCCACCAGGATCGCCGCCTGGTCCACGGCCCCCTCGGCGGCCCGTACGTGCACGGCGGCCCGGCCGGTGTCCCCGGCCCCGACGGCGGCCCGCGCCGCGTCGAGCTGCTCCCCGGCGAACGCCAGCCGGTCCCCGGCCCGTTCGGCGTGGCCGGCGACCGGCCCGGACGCGGAGTCGGCGTACCGGCCGCGCAGCGCCGTCAGCGTCGCCGCGGCCGTCGCCGTGCGCCCCGCGAGGTCCCGCGCCCGCTCCTGCGCGGCGGCCAGCGCCTGCGGGGCGTTGCGCCCCAGGTCGCGCAGCCGGTCGAAGTCCGCCGCCTCCGCGTCCAGGCGCCGGTTCGCCTCGCTGCACCGGGCCACGATCTCGTCGAGCATCCGCCGCCGTGCCGCGTCGTCCTCCGGGTAGGCGTCGTCGAGCTGCTGGCGCAGCCGGAACGCGGCCGTCAACTCGCCCTCCGCGAACTCCACCGCCCGGGTGAAGGGGGCCACCGCCTCGTCACCGAACTCGGCGGCCGCGAAGCCGAGCTCCTCGGCGGACGTGCGGACCGCGTCGTCGGTCTCCACCAGCAGCGCCCGCGCCCGCGCGTCGAGCTGGAGCAGCGGCACCGCCGTCGCCGTCGCGGGCTGCGCGCCCCAGCCGGTCGTCGTCCGGTCGCCGCCCCGCCCGGCCCCGCGGCGGCGCCGGGAGTACGCGTACGCGGCGAGCGCCCCGGCCGCGCCGACGGCGACGACCGGGAGCACCAGGTCCCCCGCCCAGCCCGGGCCCGACCCGCCGCCGCCCGGGTCCGCCGGGCCCGGTGTGATCGGCGGCGGCGTGACGGGGCGGCCGGCCAGCACCGCGTCGTAGCCGTCGGCCGCGCCGATCGCCGCGCCCGCCCAGTCGTCGGCGCGCAGGGCGGGCTCGACGGCCTCGCGGGCGACCTCCGCCAGCTGGTCCTCGGTGAATCCGGAGGCGGTGTCGGCCGAATAGCCGTACTGCCGGTCGCCGGTCGCCACCGCGAGGAGCAGGTCGTCCCGCCCGAGGCCGTTCCGCTGCGCCGTGGCGTCGGCCCAGCCCTGCGGGGAGCGCCCGGAGAAGTCCCGTACGTACGCCACGAACAGCTGGATGCGGCGGCGGTCGTACAGCCGGTCCAGCGCGGCGGCGACCTCGGCCTCCCGGCCGCGCAGCGCCCCCACCCGGTCGGTGACCTGGCCCTGCTCCGACAGGCTGACGGGGTCCTCGGCCCGGGCGGCAGGCGCCCCGGCCACCGCGCAGCAGCCGAGGGCCAGCAGCGCGGCACCCAGCGCGAGCCCGGCCCGGGGGCCGGGCCTCCCGGCGGGGGTGCGTCTCGACGGGGTCACGCAGGGAGCGTATGACCGCCTCCGGGACGCCGCGACCGCAGCGCCGCCGCCCCGCCCGGCGGCGGGAGGGGCGGCGCAGGGCCTACTCGGTGTCGGGGCGGCGCCGGAGGATCCTGTTCCCCAGCCACACCAGGGGGTCGTACTTGCGGTCGGCGGCCCGCTCCTTCAGCGGGATCAGCGCGTTGTCGGTGATCCGGATGCCCTCGGGGCAGACCTCCGTGCAGCACTTGGTGATGTTGCAGTAGCCCAGCCCGTGCTCCTCCTGCGCCGTCCGCCGGCGGTCCAGGCCCGCCGCGGCCGCCGCGTCCAGGGGGTGCATGTCCAGCTCGGCGACGCGCATCAGGAAGCGCGGTCCGGCGAAGGCCTCCTTGTTCTCCTCGTGGTCGCGCACCACATGGCAGGTGTCCTGGCACAGGAAGCACTCGATGCACTTGCGGAACTCCTGTGAGCGGTCCACGTCGACCTGCTGCATCCGGTACTCGCCCGGCCCGACCCCCTGCGGCGGCACGAAGGCGGGCACCTCGAGCGCCTTGCGGTAGTTGAACGACACGTCCGTCACCAGGTCGCGGACCACCGGGAAGGCCCGCAGCGGGGTGATCACGACCGTCTCCGCCCGGTCGAAGACCGACATGCGGGTCATGCACATCAGCCGCGGCCGCCCGTTGACCTCCGCGCTGCACGACCCGCACTTGCCGGCCTTGCAGTTCCAGCGCACCGCCAGGTCCGGGGCCTGGGTGGCCTGGAGGCGGTGGACGACGTCCAGGACCACCTCGCCGTCGTGCACCTCGACCGTGAAGTCCCTCAGGTCCCCGCCGTCGGCGTCGCCCCGCCAGATCCGGAACCGGGCGTCGTATGTCGTCACGCGGGGAGCTCCTCTTCGGCCAGGTACTTGACGAGTTCTTCCCTATCGAAGAGCGCGAGCAGGTCGGGGCGGATGGGCTCGGTGCGGACCCGCTCCAGCCGGATCCGGCCCGCGGCCGGGTCCGGCGGAGGCGGCTCGACCGGGCGGCACAGCAGGTTCACCGGCCGCCAGCTGCGCTCCATCGCCGGGCAGTCCTCGCGCGTGTGCCCGCCGCGGCTCTCGGTGCGCTCCAGGGCCGCGCGGGCCACGCACTCGCTGACCAGCAGCATGTTCCGCAGGTCCAGTGCGAGGTGCCAGCCGGGGTTGAACTGCCGGTGCCCCTCGACGCCCGCCCGGGCGGCCCGCTCCCGCAGCAGGGCCAGCCTGCGCAGCGCCTCCGCCATCTCGTCCTCGCGGCGGATGATGCCGACGAGGTCGTTCATCGCGCTCTGCAGCTCCTGGTGCAGGGTGTACGGGTTCTCCGCGCCCTCCCGCGCGTGGAACGGGGCCAGGGCCTCCGCCGCGGCGGCGTCCACCTGCTCCGGGGAGGCTTCCGGCCGCGGGCCCGGCGCCGCCGCGAGGGCCGCGGCGTGCAGTCCGGCCCGCCGCCCGAACACCAGCAGGTCCGACAGCGAGTTGCCGCCGAGCCGGTTCGAGCCGTGCATGCCGCCGGCGACCTCGCCCGCCGCGAACAGCCCGGGGACGCCCTGGGCCGCGGCCGTCTCGGAGTCGACCGCGACGCCGCCCATCACGTAGTGGCAGGTCGGCCCCACCTCCATCGGCTCGGCCGTGATGTCCACGTCCGCCAGCTCCTTGAACTGGTGGTACATGGACGGCAGCCGCCGCTTGATCATCTCGGGCGGCATCCGCGTCGACACGTCGAGGAAGACCCCGCCGTGCGGGGAGCCGCGGCCTGCCTTGACCTCGGCGTTGATGGCGCGGGCCACCTCGTCGCGGGGGAGCAGCTCGGGCGGGCGCCGGTTGCCGTCGGGGTCCTCGTACCAGCGGTCGGCCTCGTCCTCCGTCTGCGCGTACTTGTCCTTGAAGACGTCCGGGACGTAGTCGAACATGAAGCGCCTGCCGTCGCTGTTGCGCAGCACCCCGCCGTCGCCGCGCACCGACTCGGTGACCAGGATCCCCTTCACCGACGGCGGCCACACCATTCCCGTCGGGTGGAACTGCACGAACTCCATGTTCAGCAGGGGAGCGCCGGCGAGCAGCGCCAGCGCGTGCCCGTCGCCCGTGTACTCCCAGGAGTTCGAGGTGGTCTTGAACGACTTCCCGATGCCGCCGGTGGCGAGGACCACGGCCGGGGCCTCCAGGACGAAGAAGCGGCCGCTCTCCCGCTCGTAGCAGAAGGCGCCCGCGACGCGGCCGCCGTCCTTCAGGACGCGCGTGGCCGTGCACTCCTGGAAGACCTTCAGGCGCGCCTCGGGGTCCCCGTGCGCGGCGAGGTCCTCCTGCTGGAGGGCGGTCACCTTCTGCTGGAGGGTGCGGATCAGCTCCAGGCCCGTCCGGTCGCCGACGTGCGCCAGGCGCGGGTACTCGTGCCCGCCGAAGTTGCGCTGCGAGATCCGGCCGTCCGGGGTGCGGTCGAAGAGGGCGCCCCAGGTCTCCAGCTCCCAGACCCTGTCGGGGGCCTCCCGGGCGTGCAGCTCGGCCATCCGCCACTGGCCCAGGAACTTGCCGCCGCGCATCGTGTCGCGGAAGTGCACCTGCCAATCGTCGCGCCCGTTGACGTTGCCCATGGAGGCGGCGATGCCGCCCTCCGCCATCACCGTGTGGGCCTTGCCGAACAGGGACTTGCACACCACGGCCGTACGGGCGCCCCGCTCGCGTGCCTCGATGGCGGCCCGCAGGCCGGCGCCGCCCGCCCCGACCACGACGACGTCCCACTGCTGCCGGTCGACTTGGGCCATGTCAGAAGATCCTCGGGTCGGTGAAGGCTCCGGTGGCGAGCAGGTACACGTACAGGTCGCAGGCGGCCACGCTGACGAGCGAGGCCCAGGCGAGCTGCATGTGGCGGGCGTTCAGGCGGCTGACCCAGCCCCACAGCCGGTAGCGGACGGGATGCTTCGAGAAGTGCCTCAGGCGGCCGCCCATGATGTGCCGGCAGGAGTGGCAGGACAGCGTGTAGGCCCAGATGAGGACCGTGTTGAGGAGGAACAGCAGCGTCCCCGCCCCCATGTGGCCCCACGCGTAGTCCGCGTCGCGGAAGGTGAGGACGGCGTCGTACGTGAGGATCGCGGCGACCGGGACGGCCGCGTAGAAGAAGTAGCGGTGCAGGTTCTGCAGGACCAGCGGGAAGCGGGTCTCCCCGGTGTACCGGGAGTGCGGCTCGGCGACGGCGCAGGCGGGCGGCGAGGCCCAGAAGCCCCGGTAGTAGGCCTTCCGGTAGTAGTAGCAGGTCAGCCGGAAGCCGAGCGGGAAGACCAGGATCAGCAGGGCGGGGGACAGGCCCCACCAGCTGCCGACGAGGTCGAGGTTGGGGCCGCCGCGCATCTCCTCGCAGTTCTCCGCCAGGCAGGGGGAGTAGAAGGGGGAGACGTAGGGGGCCGCGTAGTAGTCGGCGTTCGCGAAGGCCCGCCACGTCGAGTAGGCGACGAAGGCGAGCAGCCCGGCCGCGGTGCCGGCGGGTGCCAGCCACCACCGGTCGGTGCGCAGGTGGCGGGCGCGGATCGCGGCGCGGGAGGCGCCGTGGACGCCGGACGGCGGGCGGGGAGGTCGGGTGCCTGTGGCCAAAGGGGACTCCGGGTGGAGTGGTCGGGGGTGGCCCGGGAGGCCCGGCCCGCGGGGGCCGGGCCCGGGGGTGTGCGGCGGGGCACGGGCGGCGGCGGGCCGGCGGCGGCCGGCGCGCGCGGGGCGCCCGCGGGCGGTCAGGGAGCCCGGCGGCCGCGGGCGCCGAGGCCCTCGTCGTCGCTGTCGGTCCACAGCGCGCTGTCGTACGGGGCGTCCGGGATGGCCACCATCGGGAGCGGCTGCGCGGCCGCAGGCCGGGCGCGTTCAGGCGGCTGCGGCGCGGTCCGCCGCTCCAGCTGCTCCACCTTGCGCGCCAGCTCGTCGAGGCTGCGCCGGACGGCATCCAATTCGTCCTGCTGGGACATGACTTGCCCTCACTTCCGCGGGTAGCGGCGGCAACGTTCATGTGCGCCTGCGAGTGTCGCGCCTCCCGTCCCCGGTTGTGAAGGGGACGTGCACCGAATAGAGGCGCGCAGGCGCGATCCGTGCGCCCCTGCCCGCCCCCTCTCCCATCCCCCTCCCGGGCGAACGGCCGCCCCGCCGGCACCGGAATTGGTCCGCACGGGTGGGCTTCGCGGCGTGGCGCGGGCCGGCTGCCCGGGGCGCGCGGGGCGGTCGATTTCAGTGTGTCTCGGCACCCGGTGTGATCAGCCGCAAATACCGCCGAACGTGATCAAACCGCCGGCCCGCCGTCTCACGTCGTTCACGCCCGCCCGGAGGTGGCACCCATGTCCCGTAGAAGGCGCAGGCCCTTGGCGCTCCTGACCTCGGGAGTCCTCGCACTGCCGCTGCTCGCGGGCTGCGGCTCGGGCGACGACGCCGGCCCCGCCGCCGCGGGGCCGGACATCGCGCCCACCGCGCGCGAGAAGGTCGCCGACGGCGGTGTGCTGCGCTGGGCCGTCGACAGCCTCCCGGACACCCTGAACACCTTCCAGGCCGACGCCGACGCCACCACCGGCCGGATCGCCGGCGCGGTGCTGCCCCAGCTGTTCACGATGGACGCCAAGGGCCGCCCGGTGGCGAACCCGGACTTCCTGGAGAAGGCGGAGATCGTCGAGCGGGAGCCCAAGCAGGTCGTCCTGTACAAGCTCAACCAGCAGGCCGTCTGGAGCGACGGCCGGGAGATCGGCGCGGCCGACTTCGTCTCGCAGTGGCGGGCCCTGAGCGGCAAGGACTCCGCGTACTGGACCGCCCGCAACGCCGGCTACGAGCGGATCGAGAAGATCGAGAAGGGGAAGACCGACCTGGAGGTGCGGGTCACCTTCCTCAAGCCGTACACCGACTGGCGCTCGCTGTTCTCCCCGCTCTACCCCAAGCAGGTCACCGGCACGCCCGACGCCTTCAACGAGGGCGCCCGCGGCACGCTGAAGGTGACCGCGGGCCCCTTCAACCTGGGCGCCGTCGACAAGAAGACCGGCACCGCCGCGCTCACCCGCAACCCCCGCTGGTGGGGCCGGCCCGCCAAGCTGGACACCCTCGTCCTGACCGCGGTGCCCCGGGCCGAGCGCCCGGCGGCCCTCGCCGCCGGAAAGGTCGACATGGCCGAGGT
This sequence comes from Streptomyces globosus, assembly GCF_003325375.1. Lineage (GTDB taxonomy): Bacteria > Actinomycetota > Actinomycetes > Streptomycetales > Streptomycetaceae > Streptomyces > Streptomyces globosus_A. The sequence continues at coordinate 935,044 of NZ_CP030862.1, forward strand.
CGACCGGGCCGGCGCCGACCGGATCGAGCGGGCCCGCAAGGAGGCGGGCACCCCGGCCGGCGCGGCAGGCGCCCCCGCCCCCGAGGCGGACCCGGCGGCCGCAGCGGCCGCGGCGACGCTGTCCTGGGCGGCCGCCCACGGCACCGACGAGGCGAAGGCCGCCGCGGAGGAGGAGCTGCGGGCGAAGGCCCAGGAGGCCGCCGTCCGCTACCCGGCCGAGCAGGCGGCCCTGCGCAACTTCACCGTGCGCCGGTCGCTGGAGCCCGCCTACACGCAGCTCGCCCTGAACGGGGCCTCCGGCCCGCTCGCCGACGAGCGGGTGCGCCGGGCCGTGGCCCGCGCCCTGGACCGCAAGGAGCTCGCCGAGCTCGTCCTCAAGCCCCTGGGCCTGCCGGCCCGGCCGGTCGGCAGCCATGTGGCGCTGGCCGGGCAGCGGGCGTACGCGGACAACAGCGACGCGCTCGGCGGCCAGGACACGAAGGCGGCGCAGGCGCTCCTCGCGGACGCCGGGTGGCGCCGGAACGGCCGGATCACCGAGCCGGCCGGCGCCAAGGCCGGCCCGGAGGCCGAGCCGCAGGACGACGGGAAGACGCCGTCCGCGGCGTCCGGCCCCGGCACCGGAAACGACGGCCTGTACATCGTGGGCCAGGACGACGGCCGCAACGGCGAGGCCCGCGGCACGGCGGCCGACCAGCCCTCCCCGGTCCTCGCGCCCGCCCCCTTCGCAGCGCAGCAGAAGGCGGTGCTGCTGGCCCAGGCGGCCGCGCTGTCCGCGGCGGCGGCCGGGACGCCGGCCGACGCCAAGGGCGCCCCGCAGCGCGCCGAGGACGCCGACGAAGCCGACGGAGCCGACGGCGACGCCTCGCCCGCCCCCGCCCCGGCGCAGCAGACCCGCACTTCCGGGTCCATGCTCGCCAAGGACGGCAGGATGCTGACGCTGCGCTTCGTGGTGCCCTCCGGCCCCGGCTCGGAGGCGCTGCGCACGGTCGGGGAGCGGATCTCGCAGATGCTCCGCAGGGTCGGCGTCAACACCGAGACGACGAAGGTGTCGGACGAGAGCTTCTTCAAGGACCACGTCGCCTCGGGCCAGTACGACCTCGCCCTGTACTCGTGGCCGGCGACCGCCTACCCGGCGACCGACGCGCGCCCCATCTTCGCCAAGCCGGAGCCGGCAGCCGACGGCTCGCTCATGGTCGAGCAGAACTACACGCGGGTCGGGACCGACCACATCGACCAGCTGTTCGACCAGGCGGTCGGCGAGCTGGACGAGGAGGCCTCCCGGGAGCTGATCCGCAAGGCCGACGCCCGGATCTGGGCGGCCGCCGGCTCCATCCCGCTCTTCCAGCGGCCGCAGCTGGTGGCCGTCAAGCCGAACGTGGCCAACGCGGGCGCCTTCGGCATGGCCGCCCCCCGCTACCAGGACATCGGGTGGAAGAAGCCCGCGAAGGCGGCCGGGACGGACAGCGGGGAGGCAAAGGAGAAGAACCGGTGACAATCCGGTGTACCCGGGGGTGACCCGCGGGTCACAAGCTCAGAAGTGACTCAATTCCCTTGCCCGCCGGATCCCCGGCGGGCAAGGTCGTGGATACCCGTTGACCCGCGGCAGTACCCGTTCCACCACGGCCGGAGCCCCCACCCCGCATCCCGGCCGGTCTCAGTCGTACGGCCTCTTGACAGACCCCCCGGCGGGCGGTTCCCGCCATCCGACGTAGGATGGGGTAAGGCCGTGGCAGGTTTTCCGCCCGGCCAGGGCGCGCGTGCCGGACCGTACGCGACGCCATCCACGATCCCGGGAGAAGCGCCGCAGTGCCCACGCGCCACGACATCCGCAACGTCGCCATCGTCGCCCACGTCGACCATGGCAAGACGACCATCGTCGACGCCATGCTCAAGCAGGCCGGCGCCTTCGCCGCCCACCAGCAGCTCGACGACCGCATGATGGACTCGAACGACCTGGAGCGTGAGAAGGGCATCACGATCCTCGCCAAGAACACGGCGGTGAAGTACCACCCCAAGGACGGCGGGGCCCCGATCACGATCAACATCATCGACACGCCCGGCCACGCCGACTTCGGCGGCGAGGTCGAGCGCGGCCTGTCGATGGTCGACGCCGTCGTCCTGCTGGTGGACGCCTCCGAGGGCCCGCTGCCGCAGACCCGCTTCGTGCTCCGCAAGGCCCTGCAGGCCCGGATGCCCGTCATCCTCTGCATCAACAAGACGGACCGCCCGGACTCCCGGATCGACGAGGTCGTCAACGAGACGTACGACCTGTTCCTGGACCTGGACGCGGACGAGGACCAGATCGAGTTCCCGATCGTCTACGCCTGCGGCCGTGACGGCATCGCCTCGCTGACCAAGCCGCAGGACGGCACCGTCCCCGCGGACAGCGACAACCTGGAGCCGTTCTTCTCCACCATCCTGGAGCACGTCCCGGCCCCGACGTACGAGGAGGACGCGCCGCTGCAGGCCCACGTCACCAACCTCGACGCCGACAACTTCCTCGGCCGCATCGCGCTGCTCCGCGTCGAGCAGGGCGAGCTGCGCAAGGGCCAGACGGTCGCGTGGATCAAGCGCGACGGCACGATCTCCAACGTGCGCATCACCGAGCTGATGATGACCGAGGCGCTCACCCGCAAGCCGGCCGAGGTGGCCGGCCCCGGTGACATCTGCGCCGTCGCCGGCATCCCCGACATCATGATCGGCGAGACGCTGGCCGACCCGGAGAACCCGGTCGCCCTGCCGCTGATCACGGTCGACGAGCCCGCGATCTCCATGGTCATCGGCACCAACACCTCCCCGCTGGTCGGCCGCGGCGGCTCCGGCAAGGGCGCCGACGCCAAGGCGGCGGTCAAGGACCGCAAGGTCACCGCCCGCCAGGTCAAGGACCGCCTGGACCGCGAGCTCATCGGCAACGTCTCGCTCCGCGTCCTCGACACCGACCGCCCGGACGCCTGGGAGGTCCAGGGCCGCGGTGAGCTCGCGCTCGCCATCCTGGTCGAGCAGATGCGCCGCGAGGGCTTCGAGCTGACCATCGGCAAGCCGCAGGTCGTCACCAAGGAGGTCGACGGCAAGGTCCACGAGCCCGTCGAGCGCATGACGATCGACGTGCCCGAGGAGCACATGGGCGCCGTCACCCAGCTCATGGGCGTCCGCAAGGGCCGTATGGACAACATGTCCAACCACGGCTCCGGCTGGGTCCGCATGGAGTTCGTCGTCCCGTCCCGCGGCCTGATCGGCTTCCGTACGGAGTTCCTGACGCAGACCCGCGGCACGGGCATCGCCCACTCCATCCACGAGGGCCACGAGCCGTGGTTCGGCCCGCTGCAGACGCGCAACAACGGCTCGCTGGTCGCCGACCGCGCCGGTGCGGTCACCGCCTTCGCGATGACCAACCTGCAGGAGCGCGGCGTGCTGTTCACCGACCCCGGCACCGAGGTGTACGAGGGCATGATCGTCGGCGAGAACTCGCGCTCCGACGACATGGACGTGAACATCACTAAGGAGAAGAAGCTCACGAACATGCGGTCCTCGTCGGCCGACTCGTTCGAGGCGATCGTTCCGCCGCGCAAGCTCTCCCTGGAGCAGTCCCTGGAGTTCTGCCGCGACGACGAGTGCGTCGAGGTGACCCCGGAGGCCGTCCGCATCCGCAAGGTCGTCCTGGACCAGAAGGAGCGCTCGCGCACCGCCTCGCGCGCCAAGGCCGCCAAGTAGTCCGGTAGTTGGCCGACCCGCCGGTCGCGCCGCACCGCAGGGCAGCCCCCCTCGCCACGGAGTCCCGTGGCGAGGGGGGCTGTTCGCGTTTCGAGCGGGGCTGTTCGCGTTTGTCAAGCGGATTGTTGTGTTCAGTTGTCCGCATTCCGACCGTCGCGCTCCGGATGGTGAGCCAACCGTCCGTTTCGCGCGTGTCTGTCTCTGTTCCCTTTGTCCGGATTTCGGGTTTCTGGCGCGGATCGATGTTGTGAAAACGAGACCACTGAAGTGTGGTTTACGGTCGGGCGGTCCCTGAGGATGGCTCCATTGAGCTCGGGTCAATGGGTCACACGCTGTGGGGAGCGTCGACTCACGAGCACACACGATGGGGCCGGTTTTCGCTGTCAGGGGTGTCAGCGGGCCGGGTTCCGTCACGTATCGACAGTGACTCCTGAGGAGGCAATTACCCATGCGCGGAGCAACGAGCGCCAAGTGGGTCGCCGGTGCCGTCATCGTGGCGATGGCTGCAACGGCTTGCAGCACCAGCAAGGAAGGCGACGGCAAGGCCAAGTCCGGTGGCAACATCACCGTGGTGCTCGGCGAGCCGCAGCACGGCCTGATCGGTCAGAACACCGCCGAGTCCGAGGGCGCCGAGGTTCTCAACGCCCTCTTCACCGGCCTGGTGGACTACGACAACAAGACCAACGAGCCGAAGCTCGCGGTGGCCGAGTCCATCGACACCCAGGACTCGAAGACCTGGACCATCAAGCTGAAGGACGGCTACACCTTCCACAACGGTGAGAAGGTCGACGCCCAGTCGTTCGTCCGCGCCTGGAACTGGGGCGCCAACCAGGAGAACGCCGCCGAGGGCCTGCCCTTCTTCTCCAAGATCGAGGGCTCCGACGAGCTGGCGCCGGGCAAGGACAAGAAGCCCACCGCCACCGAGCTCAAGGGCCTCAAGGTCGTCGACGAGAAGACCTTCACCGTCACGCTGAAGCAGCCCTTCTCGCAGTTCAAGACCATGCTGGGCTACAACGCCTTCTACCCGCTGCCGAAGGCGTTCGAGGCCGACCCGAAGAAGTTCGGCGAGGCCCCGATCGGCAACGGCCCGTTCCAGATGGACGGCGCCTGGGAGCACAACAAGCAGATCAAGGTCAAGCGCTTCGAGAACTACGCCGGCAGCAAGGCGAAGCTCGACGGCGTCACCTTCAAGATCTACGACAACCTGGACACGGCGTACAACGACCTGCGCGCCGACACCATCCAGATCGTCGACAAGCTCCCCACCTCGGCGATGGCCACCGTCTCCCAGGAGTTCGGCGAGCGCTACATCTACAAGCCGGAGTCGGGCGTCGGCTACGTGGGCCTGCCGATCTCCACCAACCCGGAGGCCTTCGGCAAGGTCGAGATCCGCAAGGCGATCTCCATGGCCATCGACCGGGAGGCGCTGACGAAGACCATCTTCAACAACACGCGCAAGCCGGCCGACGACTTCATCAGCCCCATCATCCCCGGCTACCGCAAGGGCGCCCTGGGCGAGGCGGGCACCTACAACCCGGCCAAGGCCAAGGAGCTGTGGACCCAGGCGGGCGGTGTTCCGGGCAACAAGATCGAGCTCGGCTACAACGCCGACGGCGGCCACAAGGAGTGGATCGAGGCCGTCGCCAACCAGCTGAAGGCGAACCTCGGCGTCGAGGTCACCCCCAAGCCGTTCGCCAAGTTCGGCGACATGCTCACCGACCTGGGCGACAAGAAGTACAAGGGCGCCTTCCGCATGGCGTGGTCCATGGACTACCCGGCCGCGGAGAACTACCTGCGTCCGATCTTCTCGAAGGTCGCGATCGACCACGGCTCGAACTACGGCGGCTACGTCAACGAAGAGTTCGAGAAGCTGATGGACGAGGCCGACAAGACCGTCGACCCGGCCGCCTCGATCAAGCTGTACCAGCAGGCCGATGACATCATCATCCGCGACCTGCCGTACATCCCGGTCTTCACCTACATGTCCTCCTCGGCCTACTCCAAGTCCGTGAAGAACGTCGAGATCGACGCCCAGGGCCGCATGGACCTGGCCAACGTCGAACTCAACTAACACGCTTCTTCACCAAGGGGAACTGACTCGGGGGCAAGCGGACGGAACAAGGGTTCCGTCCGCCTGCCCCCTGCCCCTGTTCAACTGCTGGAGGTCTGATGGGCCGCTACCTCATCCGCCGACTCATACAGGCGATCCCTGTTCTGCTCGGTGCCACTTTCCTGATCTACTTCCTCACCTTCGCGCTGGGCGGCGACCCCGTGCAGGCCCTCGCCGGCGAAAAGAAGGCCGACCCCCTCGTCGCCGCGATGCTGCGCGAGAAGTACCACCTCGACGACCCCTTCCTGGTCCAGTACTGGAACTACCTGACCGGTGTGCTCCAGGGGAACCTCGGCGAGACCCTGAACGGGCGCCAGGTCCTGGACCTCATCACCGAGGCCTTCCCGTACACGGTCAACCTCGCCATCGTGGCCTTCGCCATCGAGGCGCTCGTCGGCGTCACCGCCGGCATCATGGCCGCGCTGCGCCGCGGCAAGTTCCTCGACCAGCTGGTCCTCATCTCCACCCTGCTGGTCATCTCCATCCCGGTGTTCGTCACCGGCTTCGTCCTCCAGCTCCTCCTCGGAGTCGAGCTGAAGGAACTCGGGTTCGACTTCTTCCCGGTCTCCTTCAACGAGTCGGACGGGTTCAAGGCGTACCTGCTGCCCGGCTTCATCCTGGCCTCGACGTCCCTCGCGTACGTCACGCGCCTGACCCGGACCAGCCTGATGGAGACCATGCGCGCCGACTACGTGCGCACCGCGGTCGCCAAGGGCCTGCCCCGGCGCCGGGTGGTCGTGAACCACGCCCTGCGCAACGCGCTGATCCCGATCGTCACCTTCCTCGGCGCGGACCTCGGCTCCCTGATGGGCGGCGCGGTCATCACCGAGAACATCTTCAACATCAACGGCATCGGTGGCCTGATCGCCCAGGCCATCCGCCTCGACCAGGGCACCGTGCTCGTGGGCGTCGTGACGCTGCTCGTCCTCGTCTACCTGCTCGCCAACCTGATCGTGGACCTGCTCTACGCCGTGCTCGACCCGAGGATCCGCTATGCGTGACACGACTTCGGTGGAGGACTCGATGACCGACACCCAGACCGCCGGCGCCCCCTCCGCGGGCACCGCCGCCAGCGGCCCCGCGGGCGGGAAGAAGGACGAGAAGCCGGAGCGGATCGCCAGCCTCTGGTCCGACGCCTGGCGCGACCTGCGCAGCAACCCGATCTTCCTGATCGGCGCCTTCCTCGTCTTCTGCATGCTCGTGCTCTCCGCCGTGCCCGGCTGGTTCACCTCCGGCACCCCGTTCGCGGCGAACGCCTGCACCCTGCAGAACTCCCTGAAGCCGCCGACCGGCGAGAACTGGTTCGGCTTCGACGTCCAGGGCTGCGACATCTACACCCGCACCATCTGGGCCGCCCGCAACTCCGTCATCGTCGGTGTCGTGACCACCACCCTGGTCCTCACCGTCGGCGGCGCGCTCGGCCTGCTCGCCGGCTGGCTCGGCGGCCTCGTGGACAGCATCCTGTCCCGCATCACCGAGATCTTCTTCGCGATCCCGCTCCTCCTCGGCGGCATGCTGATCATGTCCGGCCGCGAGGGCAACGCCTGGACGGTCTCGGCGGTCCTCGCCACCCTGGGCTGGCCGCAGATCTTCCGCATCATGCGGTCGTCGGTGCTGCAGCACAAGAACAACGACTACGTCGTGGCGGCCCGCGCCCTCGGCGCGAGCACCATGCGCATCACGCTGCGGCACATCCTCCCGAACGCGGTGGCCCCCGTCATCGTGATCGGCGCGATCAGCCTCGGCGTGTACATCGGCGCGGAGGCGGCCCTGTCCTACCTCGGCATCGGCGTCCAGCCCCCGGAGATCTCCTGGGGCCTGATGATCAGCGACGCCAAGGACCGCTTCCTGCAGGCCCCGCACGTCCTGCTGTTCCCGGCCGCCGCCCTGAGCATCACCGTGCTCGCGTTCATCATGGTCGGCGACGCGGTCCGCGACGCCCTCGACCCGAAGCTGCGCTGAGGAAGGGCGTACGTTGACCAGCAACGACAAGACCACGAACGTCCCGGCGCCGCGCGCCGCGAGCGAGGGCACCCCCCTCCTCGAAGTGCGCGACCTGCACGTTGAGTTCCACACCCGCGACGGCGTCGCCAAGGCCGTCAACGGAGTCTCCTACTCCGTGGACGCCGGCGAGACCCTCGCCGTCCTCGGCGAGTCCGGCTCCGGCAAGTCCGTGACGGCGCAGGCCATCATGGGCATCCTCGACATGCCGCCCGGCAAGATCCCCTCCGGCGAGATCCTCTTCCGGGGCCAGGACCTGCTGAAGCTCCCGGCGGACGAGTACCGCAAGATCCGCGGCTCGAAGATCGCGATGATCTTCCAGGACGCGCTCTCCTCGCTGAACCCGGTGCACACCGTCGGCGCCCAGCTCGGGGAGATGTTCCGCGTCCACCGCGGCATGTCGAAGAAGGACTCGCTCGCCAAGGCCGTCGAACTGATGGACCGGGTGAAGATCCCCGCCGCCAAGGCGCGCGTGGGCGACTACCCGCACCAGTTCTCCGGCGGCATGCGCCAGCGCATCATGATCGCCATGGCGATGGCCCTGGAGCCCGACCTGATCATCGCCGACGAGCCGACCACGGCCCTCGACGTGACGGTCCAGGCCCAGGTCATGGACCTCCTCGCGGAACTCCAGCGCGAGATGAACATGGGCCTGATCCTGATCACCCACGACCTCGGCGTCGTCGCCGACGTCGCGGACAAGATCGCCGTCATGTACGGCGGCCGGATCGTCGAGACCGCCCCGGTCCACGAGATCTACAAGCGCCCCGCGCACCCGTACACCCGCGGCCTGCTCGACTCGATCCCGCGCCTGGACCTCAAGGGCCAGGAGCTGTACGCGATCAAGGGCCTGCCGCCCAACCTGCTGAACATCCCCTCGGGCTGCGCCTTCAACCCGCGCTGCCCGAAGGCGCAGGACGTCTGCCGCACCGACGTTCCGGTCCTGCACCGGGTGACCGAGCAGGACGGCACCGAGCTGCCGGGCCGCGGCAGCGCGTGCCACTTCTGGAAGGAGCAGATCCATGGCTGACCTCACCAAGGGCGAGCGCGAGCCGATCCTCCAGGTGCGCAACCTGGTCAAGCACTTCCCGCTGACCCAGGGCATCCTCTTCAAGAAGCAGGTCGGCGCGGTCAAGGCCGTCGACGGCGTCTCCTTCGACCTCTACCAGGGCGAGACCCTGGGCATCGTCGGCGAGTCCGGCTGCGGCAAGTCCACCGTCGCCAAGCTGCTGATGAGCCTGGAGCGCGCCACCTCCGGCGAGGTGTTCTACAAGGGCCAGGACATCACCAAGCTGTCCGGCCGCGCCCTCAAGGCCGTCCGCCGCAACATCCAGATGGTCTTCCAGGACCCGTACACCTCGCTGAACCCGCGCATGACGGTCGGCGACATCATCGGGGAGCCCTTCGAGATCCACCCCGAGGTGGCCCCGAAGGGCGACCGGCGCCGCAAGGTCCAGGAACTCCTGGACGTCGTCGGTCTGAACCCCGAGTACATCAACCGCTACCCGCACCAGTTCTCCGGCGGCCAGCGCCAGCGCATCGGCATCGCCCGCGGCCTCGCGCTCAACCCGGAGATCATCATCTGCGACGAGCCGGTCTCCGCGCTCGACGTGTCGGTGCAGGCGCAGGTCGTCAACCTGATGGAGAAGCTCCAGGACGAGTTCAACCTGTCGTACGTGTTCATCGCGCACGACCTGTCGATCGTCCGGCACATCTCCGACCGCGTCGGCGTGATGTACCTCGGCAAGATGGCCGAGATCGGCACCGACAACGAGATCTACGACCACCCGACGCACCCCTACACCCAGGCGCTGCTGTCGGCGGTCCCGGTCCCGGACCCGGAGGCCCGCGAAGGCCGCGAGCGGATCATCCTGACCGGCGACGTCCCGTCCCCGGCCAACCCGCCGTCGGGCTGCCGCTTCCGCACCCGCTGCTGGAAGGCGCAGGACATCTGCTCCACCGAGCAGCCGCTGCTCGCCGTCCCCGAGCGCTACCAGGGCCAGAACACCCTCGCGGCGCACGAGTCGGCCTGCCACTTCGCGGAGGAGCGGGCGGTCCTCGCCGTCTGACCTCCACCGCACCAGCGGACGCACCCGAGGGGCGCCCGGCACCGGACACGTCCGGAGCCGGGCGCCCCCGGCGTTCCCCCGCCCCGGGAAAACGCGTTGCGGCGCGCGGGCGCCTCGCGGACAGTGGCCCGATGACCGACGTGATCACCGTGCGCCCCACCGGACCGGGGGACGCGGCCGACATCTGCGCCCTGCTCAATGCCGTCGACGAGATCGAGATAGGCAGGCCCGAGACCGACCTGGCCTCCGTCGAAGCCGACCTCAACCATCCCGGCGTGGACCTCTCCACGGACTCCTGGCTCGCCTTCCAGGACGGCCGGCTCGTCGGATACGGCATGGTCTGGGCCGACTCCGGGCCCGGGCGCGCGGACTGCGACCACTACGTGCTGCCCGGCCGCGACGCAGCGGCCACCGCCCTCTTCGAGCGGATCGAGGACCGCGCCCGCGAGATGGCCGCCGGGGCCCCGCAGGGCCGGCTGCGGCTCCAGCTCAACCGCGCCCCCACCCTGGACCTCGGCCTGCTGGCCGGCCGCGGCTACCGCACGATCCGCCACTACCAGGTGATGACCCGCGCCCTCGACCCGGCCGCCGACCTGCCGCCCGCCCCGCCCGCAGGGCTCACCCTGCGGCACTGCGGCAGCGACCCGGCCGACCCGGCCCGCGCCCACGCCCTCGTCGAGGAGTCTTTCGCCGCCCACTTCGGGCATGTGGACCGCCCGTACGAGAACTGGCTCGACCACATCGACGGCCGCCGCCTCGACTGGTCCCTGGTGTGGATCGCGAGCCTGCCCGGCCACGGCGACGCCGCCGTCCTCCTCACCCGCGACGACCGCGCGAGCATGGCCTGGGTCAGCCACCTCGGCGTCCGCAAGGAGGTGCGCGGCCGCGGCATCGGCGGGTACCTGCTGCGCCACGCCTTCGCGGCCTACGCGGCCCGCGGCCGGGACACCCTCGGCCTCGGCGTCGACACCCGCAACGCGACCGGGGCGCTCGGCCTGTACGAGGCCCACGGCATGCGGCTGCACTACGCGGTGGACACCTGGGAGCTGCCCTTGCACCCGCTCGGGTGACAGCGGCTTTCCCCACGGGTGCAATCGGCCGAGCCGGGCGTGCGCCGGCACCCACATGGGGGGACATTGGCCCCGAAGCGAGTCCCGGGAGCCAGTAGGAGGCACTCCATGCGCGGAGCCACGCACGCCAGGTGGGCCGCAGCCGCGGTGGCCGTCGCCCTCGCGGCGACGGCCTGCGGCGGCGGCAGCGACAGCGGCGGCGAGGCGGGCATCGTCAGCTCCTCGTGGGGTGATCCGCAGAACCCGCTGGAGCCGGCCAACACCAACGAGGTGCAGGGCGGCAAGGTCCTCGACATGCTCTTCCGCGGGCTCGTGCGCTACGACCCGGCGACCGGCGAGGCGCAGAACATGCTGGCCGAGCGGATCGAGACGCAGGACAGCCAGAACTTCACCGTCACCCTGAAGGACGGCTGGACCTTCAGCAACGGCGAGCCCGTCACCGCCCAGTCCTTCGTGGACGCCTGGAACTACGGGGCGGACGTCCGCAACAAGCAGAACAACGCCCCGTTCTTCTCGGACATCGCCGGCTACGACGACGTCCACCCCTCCTCCGGCGACCCCACCGCCACGGCGATGAAGGGGCTGGTCGTCAAGGACGCCAAGACCTTCACCGTCGCGCTGGACAAGAAGTTCTCCACCTGGCCCGACACCCTCGGCTACCAGGCCTTCTCCCCGCTGCCGAAGGCCTTCTTCACCGACCACGCCGCATGGCTGGACAAGCCCGTCGGCAACGGCCCGTACACGGTGGACTCCTACACCAAGGGCACCGGGATGAAGCTGCGCCGGTGGGACGGCTACCCCGGCGAGGACAAGGCCGTCAACGACGGCGTCGACCTCAAGGTCTACACCGACAACAACACCGCCTACACGGACCTGATCTCCGGCAACCTCGACCTCGTCGACGACATCCCCGCCCAGCAGCTGAAGAACGTCAAGAACGACCTCGGCGACCGGTACATCAACCAGCCCGCCCTGATCATCCAGACCCTCACCTTCCCGCTGTACGACCCGCAGTGGAGCAAGCCCGGCATGGAGAAGGTCCGCCGCGGCATCTCCATGGCCATCAACCGCGACGAGATCACCCGGCAGATCTTCCGGGAGACCCGCACCCCCGCCAAGGACTGGACCTCCCCCGCCCTCGGCGAGAAGGGCGGCTTCAACCCGGCCCTGTGCGGCGACGCCTGCACCTACGACCCGGCCGCGGCCAAGCAGCTGATCCAGGAGGGCGGCGGCCTGCCCGGCGGCAAGGTCACCCTCACGTCGAACGTGGACACCGGATCGCACCGCGACTGGATGGACGCCGTCTGCAACAGCATCAACAACGCCCTCGGCGAGGGCCCCGTGTGCACGGTCAACCCGGTCGGCACGTTCGCCGACTTCCGCAACCAGCAGAGCTCCTACAAGCTGACGGGCCCCTTCCGCTCGGGCTGGCAGGCGGACTACCCGCTGATCCAGAACTTCCTCCAGCCGCTCTACTACACGGGCGCCTCCTCCAACTACGGCAAGTTCAGCGACCCGCAGTTCGACAAGCTGGTCGACGAGGCCAACCAGGAGGCCGACCCGGCGCAGGCCATCGCCAAGTTCCAGGACGCGGAGAAGATCCTCGCCGCGCAGATGCCGTCCATCCCGCTCTGGTACCAGAACGGCAGCGCCGGGTACGCCGAGCGCCTCTCGGACGTCGCGCTCAACCAGTTCAGCGTCCCCGTCTACAACCGGATCAAGGTCAGCTGACCCGCCCGGCGGACACACCGGCCCACCCACCCCCCGGAGCAGTCCATGGGACGTTACGTGATCCGGCGGCTGCTCCAGATGATCCCGGTGTTCATCGGCAGCACGTTCCTGATCTTCATCATGGTGTACGCGCTCGGCGACCCGGTCGCCGCGCTGTTCGGCGACAAGGCCCCCGACCCGGCGACCGCCGCCCGCATCCGCAAGGACCTCTACCTCGACCGGCCGCTGTGGGAGCAGTACCTGCACTACATGGGCCAGATCTTCCAGGGCGACTTCGGCACCGCCTTCAACGGCCAGCCGGTCACCGAGCTGATGGCCTCGGCGTTCCCCGTCACCCTGCGCCTGACGCTCGTCGCCATCACGATCGAGATCGTCGTCGGCATCACCCTCGGCGTGGTCAGCGGACTGCGCCGGGGCCGGACCATCGACACCACCCTGCTGGTCCTGACCCTCGTCGTCATCTCCGTGCCGACCTTCGTCACCGGCTACCTGCTGCAGTACCTGCTGGGCGTCAAATGGGGCTGGGTCCGGCCCACCGTCTCCCCGGACGCCCCCCTGAACGAGCTGATCCTGCCCGGCATCGTCCTCGCGCTCGTCTCCCTCGCCTACGTCACCCGCCTCTCGCGCACCTCCATCGCCGAGAACACGAAGGCCGACTACGTCCGCACCGCCGTGGCCAAGGGCCTGCCCCGCCACCGGGTCATCACCCGCCACCTGCTGCGCAACTCGCTCATCCCCGTCGTCACCTTCATCGGCACCGACATCGGCGCCCTCATGGGCGGCGCGATCGTCACCGAACGGATCTTCAACATCCACGGCGTCGGCTACCAGCTCTACCAGGGCATCCTGCGCAACAACTCCCCGACCGTCGTCGGCTTCGTCACCATCCTCGTCATCGTCTTCCTGCTGGCGAACCTGCTCGTCGACCTGCTCTACGCGGTCCTGGACCCGAGGATCCGCTATGCCTGAGCCGTACGACCCGCTGCAGCCCGGCGACAAGGAAGCCATCGCACCCACCGGAGCGGGCGGCGCCATGGACCTGGCCCTCGAAGAAGCGGAAAGCCTGGAGAAGCCCCTCGGAGGCGGCCCCGGCTCACCCGGACCCGGCACGAAGGCCCGCTCCCTGTGGTCCGACGCCTGGCACCAGCTGCGCCGCAACCCCGTCTTCGTCGTCTCCGCCCTGCTGATCGCCTTCCTCGTCGTCATCGCGATCTGGCCGCAGCTCATCGCGAGCGGCGACCCCCTGCAGTGCGACCTGTCCAAATCGCAGCAGGGATCCGCCCCCGGCCACCCCTTCGGCTACGACACCCAGGGCTGCGACGTCTACACCCGGACCGTGTACGGCGCCCGCGCCTCCATCACCGTCGGCGTCTGCGCCACCCTCGGCGCCGCCCTGCTCGGCTCGCTGCTCGGCGGCCTCGCCGGCTTCTTCGGAGGCTGGGGCGACGCGACGCTCTCCCGCGTCGCCGACATCTTCTTCGGCATCCCCGTCATCCTCGGCGGCCTGGTCTTCCTGTCCGTGGTCACCAGCACCACCGTCTGGCCGGTCGTCGGCTTCATCGTGCTCCTCGGCTGGCCGCAGATCGCCCGCATCGCCCGCGGCTCCGTCATCACCGCCAAACAGAACGACTACGTCCAGGCCGCCAGGGCGCTCGGCGCCGGCAACACCCGGCTGCTGCTGCGGCACGTCGCACCCAACGCCGTTGCGCCCGTCATCGTCGTCGCCACCATCGCGCTCGGCACGTACATCGCCCTGGAGGCCACCCTGTCCTTCCTCGGCGTGGGCCTGCGCCCGCCGACCGTCTCCTGGGGCATCGACATCTCCAACGCGGCCTCGCAGATCCGCAACGCCCCGCACATGCTGCTCTGGCCGGCCGGCGCGCTCAGCATCACCGTCCTGGCGTTCATCATGCTCGGCGACGCGGTGCGCGACGCCCTCGACCCCAAGCTGCGCTGAGGAGTGCTGGCCCCATGCTGCTCGAAGTCCGCGACCTCCACGTGGAGTTCCGCACCCGCGACGGCGTCGCCAAGGCCGTCAACGGCGTGAACTACTCCGTCGACGAAGGGGAGACGCTCGCCGTGCTCGGCGAGTCCGGCTCCGGGAAGTCCGTGACCGCCCAGGCGGTCATGGGCATCCTCGACGTGCCGCCCGGCCGCATCGCAGGCGGCGAGATCCTCTTCCAGGGCCGCGACCTGCTGCGGATGAAGGAGGACGAGCGGCGCCGGGTCCGCGGCGCCAGGATGGCGATGATCTTCCAGGACGCGCTGTCCGCGCTGAACCCGGTCCTCACCGTGGGCGCGCAGCTCGGCGAGATGTTCGAGGTGCACCGCGGGATGTCCCGCAAGGACTCCCGGGCGCGCGCCGTGGAGCTGATGGACCGGGTGCGGATCCCGGCGGCCCGGCAGCGCGCGGGGGACTACCCGCACCAGTTCTCCGGCGGCATGCGCCAGCGCATCATGATCGCGATGGCCCTCGCCCTGGAGCCCTCCCTGATCATCGCGGACGAGCCGACGACCGCCCTGGACGTGACGGTCCAGGCCCAGGTCATGGACCTCCTCGCGGAGCTGCAGCGCGAGCTGAACATGGGCCTGATCCTGATCACCCACGACCTCGGCGTCGTCGCCGACGTCGCGGACAAGATCGCTGTCATGTACGCGGGCCGGATCGTCGAGGCGGCACCCGTCCACGAGCTGTACCGGGCGCCCGCGCACCCGTACACGCGCGGCCTGCTCGACTCCATCCCGCGCCTGGACCAGATGGGCCAGGAGCTGTACGCCATCAAGGGCCTGCCGCCCAACCTCACGGCCATCCCGCCCGGCTGCGCCTTCAACCCGCGCTGCCCCATGGCCCAGGCGATCTGCCGCACCGACGTCCCGCCGCTGTACCCGGTCACCGGTACGCCCGCGCGCCGGACGAGCGCCTGCCACTTCTGGAAGGAGTGCCTCGGTGGCTGAGCCGATCCTGGAGGTCCGCGACCTCGTCAAGCACTACCCGCTGACCCGCGGCATCCTCTTCAAGAAGCAGATCGGCGCGGTCAAGGCGGTCGACGGGGTCTCCTTCGGCCTGGCCCGCGGCGAGACCCTCGGCATCGTCGGCGAGTCCGGCTGCGGCAAGTCGACCGTCGCGCGGATGCTGGTCAACCTGGAGCGCCCGACGGCCGGCGCGATCTCGTACAAGGGCGAGGACATCACGAAGCTGTCCGGCCGGGCGCTCAAAGCCGTCCGCCGCAACATCCAGATGGTCTTCCAGGACCCGTACACCTCGCTGAACCCGCGCATGACGGTTGGCGACATCATCGGGGAGCCCTTCGAGATCCACCCCGAGGCGGCCCCCAAGGGCGACCGGCGCCGCAGGGTGCAGGAGCTGCTGGACGTCGTCGGGCTCAACCCCGAGTACGTCAACCGCTACCCGCACCAGTTCTCCGGCGGCCAGCGCCAGCGCATCGGCATCGCCCGCGGCCTCGCCCTGCGGCCGGAGGTGATCGTGGCCGACGAGCCGGTCTCCGCGCTCGACGTGTCGGTGCAGGCGCAGGTCGTCAACCTGCTGGAGCGGCTCCAGGACGAGTTCGACCTGAGCTACGTCTTCATCGCGCACGACCTGTCGATCGTCCGCCACATCTCCGACCGCGTCGGCGTGATGTACCTGGGGCGGGTCGTGGAGACCGGGACGGACGCGGAGATCTACGACCACCCGACGCACCCGTACACGCAGGCGCTGCTGTCGGCCGTCCCGGTGCCGGACCCGCAGGCCCGCGCGCACCGGGAGCGGATCATCCTCACCGGGGACGTGCCCTCGCCGGCGAACCCGCCGTCGGGCTGCCGCTTCCGCACCCGCTGCTGGAAGGCGCAGCAGCGGTGCGCCGACGAGGTGCCGCTGCTGGCGGTGCCGCAGGCCTTCCCCGAGGGGCCGGCGGCGCACCCGTCGGCCTGTCACTTCGCCGCCGAGAAGCACGTCGTGCCGGCGGAGGGCGAGCTGCCCCCGCCCCCGCCGCCGCCGGGGCCGCTGCACGGCGGCTAGGCCCTGTCGGGCCGCAACCGGTTCCCGCACCGATCATTTCCAGCCACCGAGATGGTTTCGCCGCGTGGCGGCGGCACCCTCTCCGATACCCCGGCGCCCCTGCCGCGGCTGCCCCAATTCGCTTGCCAACAAGGCGAATCGGTGGCATCTGTCATGAGATGCGGGCGTCTCCGTGCGGATGCCGGGCGGCCGTGCGGGCACCGGCAACCGGCCGAGCCGGCGTACGCGCCCCGCGCGCGGCCGTCCCCGTGACCCTGCGCATGCGCGGGGTGCGCCCCTCGTGCTGCCGGAATTCGATCGATGCGCTGGTACGGATAGTTATGATCCGTAGCGCACGGTGGGTATGACTCCGCCGAGCACTGAGTACGAGTACGCGTACCGATGTCCGCTCGACGTGGAGGTGAAACGCCGTGGCACTCTCGATCTCGGCCGTGGTGCTGCTGGCGATCGTCGTCTTCCTGCTGGTCCGGCGATCGGGCCTGAAGGCGGGACACGCCGCCGTCTGTGTGCTCCTCGGCTTCTACCTGGCGAGCTCGACCATCGCGCCGACGCTCACCCAGCTCACCTCGAACGTGGCCAGCATGATCAGCGGTCTCAAGCTCTGAAGCCCCGGGCCGCCGGTCACCGCACTACGCTTGGCCCCATGAACGGTCTTCCCGCCCGTCGTCTGCTCCTCGTGCACGCACACCCGGACGACGAGTCGATCAACAACGGCCTCACCATGGCCAAGTACGCGGCCGAGGGTGCCCACGTCGCTCTGGTGACCTGCACCCTCGGAGAGGAGGGGGAGGTCATCCCGCCCTCCCTCGCCCACCTGGCGGCCGACCGCGACGACGCCCTGGGCGCCCACCGCACCGGCGAACTCGCCGCCGCGATGGCCGAACTGGGCGTCACCGACCACCGGTTCCTCGGCGGCCCCGGCCGCTTCCGCGACTCCGGGATGATGGGCCTGCCCCAGAACAGCCGGCCCGGCTCCTTCTGGTCCGCGGACGTGGACGAGGCCGCCGCACACCTCGTCGAGGTCATCCGGGAGCTGCGCCCGCAGGTCCTCGTCACCTACGACCCGGACGGCGGGTACGGCCACCCGGACCACATCCAGGCCCACCGCGTCGCCATGCGCGCCGCCGAACTCGCCGCCGAGGGCGCGTACCGGCGCGACCTGGGCGAGCCGCACCGGATCGGGAAGGTCTACTGGAACCGGGTGCCGCGCTCCGCGGTCGAGGAAGGCTTCGCGCGGCTGCGGGAGGCGGGGGAGAAGGTGCCGTTCCCCGGAGTGGCCTCGCCCGAGGACGTCCCCGGCGTCGTGCCCGACGAGCGCATCACCGCCGAAATCACCGCGGACGAGCGCTTCGTCGCCGCCAAGGCGGCCGCGATGCGCGCGCACGCCACCCAGATCGCCGTGGACGGCCCCTTCTTCGCGCTCTCCAACGACCTGGCGCAGCCGCTGTTCGCGCAGGAGTTCTACGAGCTGGTGCAGGGCGCCCCGGGCGCCGGCCCCGGCGGGCGCGAGCACGACCTCTTCGCGGGAGTCGAGGCGTGACCCGGCCCTGGACCGCCGGCCGGATCGCGCTGCTGGCCGGGCTGTTGGTGCTCGGCGCGGTGGTCGGCCTGGCCGGCTGGCTCGTCGTCGACCTGTGGTTCCCGGGCGGGCTGGTGCTCGCGGTGCTGGCCGCCTTCGGCCTGTTCCTCGGCGGCAGGATCGCCGACGGCAGCGGCCTCGGGGTGGGCGCCGGCGCGGTCGGCTGGTTCCTCGCGTACGTGGTGGTCGGCACCCCGCGCCCCGAAGGGGACTTCCTGCTCGGTTCGTCCGGAATCGCCATGTACGCCTACCTTTTGGGCGGCACGGTGGCCGCTGTGATCTGTGCCACGCTCTCCGGTCCGCTTCACCGCCCCGTTCAGGCCGCCCCGTCCGCGGAGTGACGTGCCGTTGAACTCGGTCGCGGTGTCAGTTGCGGGCCGTTGGGCGGCCTGCGGGGCGGCCCGCGCCGGGGGCTTGGGGAAGATGAAGGGGAACCTGGGATTCCACCAGCTCAGTTGCTTCCGTGCCGCGGACAGTATGGTGGTCGGGCCGCCGAGCTGCCCGAGCATGCAACGACGGGCGGCGGAGCCAACCGGGAGAACCTGCCTTGAGTCGTGAAACCGACAGTCCGTCCACCGGGCCCCAGGGGGGCGGTGGAGCCGCCTACCCCTCGGGCACGCAGCCGTACGGATCCGGCCAGTACCCGTCCACGGACCCAGCGGCGACTGCCTCGGAGGAGAACTCTGTGACCTCGAACCCGTCCACGCCCGACACCGACGGGCCGAAGACCGAGACCACCCTGACGACCCGGATCCGGATCAACATCCCGGGTTCGCGGCCGATCCCGCCGGTGGTCGTGCGCAAGCCCGTCGCCGAAGCGGAGGCGGAGGCCGAGGCCGCCGCGGCCCCGGCCGACCGGCCCCGCGCCGAGCCCGAGCCGCCGCGGGCGTCCGCGCCGGCCGCGCCGCCCGCGCCCGCGCCCGCGGCGCCTGAGCCGGCGGCCGAGCCGGAGGCGCAGGCGAACAACTGGTTCGCCCCGCGCAAGCCGCCCCAGGCGGCCGCAGCCTCCACCGCCGCCCCGGCGGCCCCCGCGCTGCCGAAGCGCGCCCCCGCCGCGGAGGGCCCCGCTCCCGCGCTGCCCGCGCGCACCCCGGCCGCCCCCGAACCGCTGCCGGTCCGCACCCCCGCCCCGCCCGTGCGCGGCGGTGCCCCGGGTGCCGGCTTCGCCCCGCCCGCCGCCCCCGCGGCCGGCGGCGCCCCCCAGGGCTTCGCCCCGCCGCCGCCCGCCCCGGCCGGCCCCGGCTTCGCCGGCCCGCCGGTCCCGCCGCCGACAGGGCCCGGCGCCGGCGTCGGCGCCACGCAGGGCTTCCCCGCCTTCCCCGGCGATGGCGGACCCGCCGCCGAGCCCTTCCCCGGCGACGGCGGCCCCGCGACCGAGCCGTTCCCCGCTTTCGGCGCCCCCGAGGGCCCCGGCCGCCCGGCCGGCCCCACCGGCGGCCCCGCCCTCGGGTCCTTCCCCGTCGACGGCCCGCGCCCCGACGCCTCCCCGCACTGGCCCGGCCCCGACACGGGTGCCGCTCCGCGCACCCCGGTCCCGCCGCCCGGTCCCGCCGCCCCGTCCGGCCCGGCCGCGCCGGCCGGCGCCGCGGCTCCCCGCGCCCCGCAGCCGTCCGCCGACCGGCCTGTGGCGCCCCGGCCCGCCAAGGCGGCCGCGCCGAAGCCGACGAAGGTCGCCAAGGCCCGCTCGAAGCTGGTCCTGCTCGGCGGCGGCGCCGTCTCCCTCATTGCCGTGGCGTACGGAGCTGGCCTGCTGCTGAACCACTCGGACGTCCCCAAGGGCACCACCGTCCTCGGCGTCGACATCAGCGGCAGCCGCGACGAGGCCGTCGCCAAGCTCCAGACGGCATTCGGCAACCGCGCGGCCACGCCGCTCCAGCTCACCGTCGCCGGCAAGCCGGTCGAGCTGAAGCCGGAGAAGGCCGGCCTGAGCCTGGACGCCCAGACCACCGTCCGCAACGCCGCGGGCAGCGACTACAACCCGGTCACCGTCATCGGCTCGCTCCTCGGCAACGAGCGCGTCGCCGACCCGGTCATGCCGGTCGACGAGGAGAAGCTCCAGGTCGCCCTGCAGGAGCTGGCGGGCACCGCCGGCACCGTCACCGAGGGCACCATCAAGTTCGACACGGGCAAGGCCGTCGCCGTCCCCGGCAAGGCCGGCACCACCCTCGACACGGGCGCCTCCGCCGAGCTCGTCACCAAGGCGTTCCGCGACATGGTCGCCACCGGTTCGGCCGCCGCCGTCGAACTCCCGGTCACGACCAAGGAGCCGGCCGTGAACCAGGCCGAACTCGACCGGGCCATGAAGGAGTTCGCCGAGCCCGCCATGTCCGGCATCGCCACCGTCAAGGCCGGGCCCAAGTCCATCCCGTTCGGCCCCAAGTCGCTGCCGAAGATCCTCAGCATGCAGGCCGTGGACGGCAAGCTCGTCGAGAAGTACGACCTGGAGGCCCTCAAGGCCATCTACGGCAACAGCTTCGACGGCGTGCTGATCACCCGCGGCACGGGCGAGAAGACCCCGGTCTCCCCGCAGGACGTCGCCGGGGCCCTCGGCAAGGCCCTGCGCGGCAAGACCGCTGCCGAACGCACCGTCACCATCGACACCAACCCCAACTGACGGCGTCGCCCGCCGCCCGGCACGGACACGGACACCGCCCCCGCCCCGCGAGACCGGGGGCGGGGGCCGCCGCCGTCCGTACGCCGGTCCGCGCCCCGCGGGCGGTCAGTTCAGCAGGGCGCGCGCCGCGCGGGCCTCGGACCGGATCCGCGCCGCGGCCTCGGCGTCCACCGCCTCCACCACCTGCGCGTACGCCTCCAGCTCGGCCGCCCCGGCGGTGAACCGGCCGCGATCCACCAGCAGCTTCGCCCGCTCGTAGCGCAGCGACGCAGGGTGCGAGGGGAGCAGCAGCGACAGCTCCAGCGCCCACAGCGCGACCCCCGACTGCTCGGGCCGCGCGGCCGCCCACGCCCGGATGTTGTTCAGGATCCGCAGCACGATGTCCAGCGTCCGGGCAGGCGTGCGCGGCCCCGCCGCCTGCTCCGCGGGCCCCGTCCCCAGCGAGGCGCCGCCCGCGAACGGGTCCACCACCACGCCCTCCTCCGGGTCGCCGAAGCCCACGACGAAATGCCCCGGCAGCCCGAGCCCGTACACCGGCGCGCCCGCCCGCCGGGCGACCTCCAGCCACACCACGGACAGCAGGATCGGCAGGCCGCGCCGGCGCCGCAGCACCTCGTGCAGCAGCGAGGACGACAGCCTCTCGTAGTCCGCGGGCGTGCCGTGGAAGCCCATCCGGCCGCCGAGCAGCTCCGTCACGGCCGACGCCCACGCCTGCGCCCCGCGCAGCCCGTAGGGCAGCATGCCGGCCAGCCGGTCCAGCTCGATCTGGGCCGCGTCCACCCCCCGCTCGTCCAGCGCCGGGTCGGCCTCGGCCGCCAGCAGCAGGCACAGCACCGCCAGGTCGGGCCGCTCCGCGCGGGCCTCCTCGGCGAACTGCTCCCGGCTCCCCGGGATCACGGCCGGGCCTGCCGGTAGTGGTGGTAGGCGTGGTGCGGGGCGAAGCCCAGGCCGTCGTAGAGCGCGCGGGCCGCGGCGTTGCCGGCCTCGACCTGGAGCCACGCCGCGGAGGCGCCCTCCTCCAGGGCCCGGGCGGCCAGCGAGGCCATCACCGCCGTCGCCAGCCCCTCGCGCCGCCGCTCCGGGGCGACCTCGACGGCCGCGAAGCCGGCCCACCGGCCGTCCACGACCAGGCGGCCGATCGCGGCCCCGGGCACGGTCGCGAACCACACCGACGGCCCGGCCTCCAGCACCCGGCGCGCCGTGTCCGGGTCGCCGACCCGCCCGTAGCGGGAGAGCCACTCCCCGTCCGGAGTCCGGGACAGGCGTACGGCCGCGGTGTCCGCGGCGGTGTCGGCCAGCGGCGCCAGCGCGGCGGTGCGGACCTCCGCCGACACCTCGCGCCGCCAGCCGCGCCGCTCCAGCTCCGCGAGGAGCACCTCCTGGGTGCCCGCGGCCCCCGTCGCCCCCTGCACATAGGGCGGAAGTCCTCGTTCCGCGTACCAGGCCGTCACCCGGGCGAGTGCTTCACCGAGCGGTATCCCCGGGTCGCCGAGCGCCAGGACGGAGTTGGCGCGCCGCGTGAACCCGGCGGCCGCCCGCAGCGTCCACCCGCCCAGCCGCTCGCTCTCCAGCGGCTGCCAGGCCCGCGCGCCGACCCGCGCCAGCTCCTCGAAGGAGGCCGCAGGCCCCCTGCGGCGGGCCGGCGCGGCGGGCACGACCTTGCCCGCCACCAGCGAGGATTCCGCGATGCGGACGGATTCCCCGCTCTTGCGTGTGATCGTGAGCACACCCCGGTCCCAGGATGTGAGAACCCCTACCGTGTCCGTGAACGCGGGCCTGCCGTCCGGCCCCTCGTCCGACCGTCGTACGGAGACTCGTTTACCCACGTCAGCGGGGGTGATACGGATCTCCAGCAGCCCACCGGCAGTGATTTCCACAGCTCTGTCCGCCCCTCCTGTTCGGATCGTGCCCGGGAACGGAGATACTAGGCGTGGGCATCGACGACGCCGCGCTCCCGCGCGATATGGACAGCCCTACCGAGGAGGAACGAGAGCGTGACCTACGTCATCGCGGAGCCTTGTGTCGACGTCAAGGACAAGGCATGCATCGAAGAGTGCCCCGTCGACTGCATCTACGAGGGCCAGCGGTCCTTGTACATCCACCCGGACGAATGCGTCGACTGCGGCGCCTGTGAGCCGGTCTGCCCGGTCGAGGCCATCTTCTACGAGGACGACACTCCGGAGGAGTGGAAGGAGTACTACAAGGCGAACGTCGAGTTCTTCGACGAGCTCGGTTCGCCCGGTGGTGCCTCGAAGCTGGGTCTGATCGAGCGTGATCACCCCTTCATCGCCGCGCTGCCGCCCATGGGCGAAGGCCACTGACGGCTGCCCCCACGCGGGCGGAACGCACCTCGGTCCCGTACGGCCCCGCGCCGCGCGGGACCGAGCCGTTCACCCGCCGCACCGGACCGCACGAGAGAGCAGAGAGCACCGTGGCCGCAGTATCCTCACGCCTTCCCGTCTTCCCGTGGGACAAGCTGGAGCCGTACAAGGCGACGGCCGCGGCGCACCCCGACGGCATCGTCGACCTCTCCGTCGGCACGCCCGTGGACCCGGTGCCCCGGCTGATCCGCGAGGCCCTCGTCGCCGCCGCGGACTCCCCGGGCTACCCCACCGTGTGGGGGACGACCGCCCTGCGCGACGCGATCACCGGCTGGCTGCGCGGCCGCCTCGGCGCGAGCGCCGCCGGCCACCGCAACGTCCTGCCCGTCGTCGGCTCCAAGGAGCTCGTCGCCTGGCTCCCCACGCAGCTCGGCCTGGGCCCCGGCGACAAGGTCGCCTACCCGCGGCTCGCCTACCCCACGTACGAGGTCGGCGCGCGGCTCTGCGGCGCCGAGGCCGTCGTCTACGACGACCCCACCGAGCTCGACCCGGCCGGCCTGAAGCTGCTGTGGCTCAACTCGCCCTCCAACCCGACCGGCGCGGTCATCCCCAAGGACGAGCTCATCCGCATCGTGGCCTGGGCGCGGGAGCACTCCGTCCTGGTCTTCAGCGACGAGTGCTACCTGGAGCTCGGCTGGGAGGCCGAGCCCGTCTCGGTCCTGCACGACGACGTCTGCGGCGGCTCCTACGAGGGCCTCGTCGCCGTCCACTCCCTGTCCAAGCGGTCCAACCTGGCGGGCTACCGGGCGGCGTTCGCCGCCGGCGACGCGGACGTCCTCGGCGAGCTCCTCCAGATCCGCAAGCACGGTGGCATGATGACGCCGGCCCCGGTGCAGGCGGCCACCGTGGCGGCCCTCGGCGACGACGCGCACGTCGCGGAGCAGCGCGGCCGCTACGCCGCCCGGCGCGCGGCGCTGCGGGCGGCCCTGGAGGCGCACGGCTTCCGCGTCGAGCACAGCGAGGCCAGCCTCTACCTGTGGGTGACCCGCGACGAGCCCTGCTGGGACACCGTCGCCCACCTCGCAGACCTGGGCATCCTCGTCGCCCCCGGCGACTTCTACGGCGAGGCGGGCGCCCGGCACGTGCGCGTCGCCTTCACCGCGACGGACGAGCGCGTCGGCGCGGCGGTCAAGCGGCTCGCCTGACGGCGGGCGCGGACAGGCCGAGGGGGCCGGGAGCAGCAAGCGCTCCCGGCCCCCTCGGCGTCCTGCGGGTCCGTCAGCCGGCGAGGCCGTTCAGGGGCAGGGAGCCCAGCGGCAGCGAGTCCGTCGGCAGGGAGCCGGTCGGCAGGGCGTCCGTCGGCAGGCCCTCGGCGGCCGGCAGCCCGCCCAGGAGGGCGCCCGCGGTGTCGGCGACCTGCCCGGGCGCGGCCGGGACGGCCTCGGAGGCGGTGTCCGCGGCCTGCGGCCCGGTGAGGGCGCCCAGCTGCGGCAGGGACGAGTCCAGGCCCGCGGCGCTGGCCGCGCCGGCCGCACCGACCACGGGAGCGGCCCCGGCTGCGAGCAGCAGCGCGGTACGGGCGATCCGGCGGGTCAGGGGGAGGGACATGTTGCTCCTAAGCGGTAGCGGCTGAGTACGCCCGCTACAACCGCCCGCGGGGCGGGGCGGGTTGCGGCGCCCTTCGGTAAAGGATCGGTAACGCATCGTTTAATCGGCTTCCGGGACAAGCCCATTGGATGCCGACCGACCAGCGCTTCCTCGCCCCGGAAGCCGCCCCGGAAGCCGCCCCGCGCCCACCCGCGATCCGCCCCCTGCGGGGGACATCCCGTACGCGCGAGCGGGCGGCCGGGAGCCCCGTCCCCGGCTCAGCCCTTCACGAAGATGCGGACCTGGCCCCGCTGCGCCCCGCGCGTGTCCGCGCCGCCCTTCGCGTCCGCGCCCGCGGGCTGCCAGCGGCCCTTCTTCTCGCCCGCCACCCAGCTGCGGTCCGCGTACGAGACCCGAGCGATGCCCAGCGACGGCGCGTTCGCGATCGCCCAGCCGGCGACGGCCCGGCTGCCGCGCGCCGCCTGCTCCCCGCCGTCCGGCTTCTCCGCCAGCGCGACCTCGGCGTCCGCCGCCTGCGCGCCGCCGGCCGCCGCGGCCGGCTTCTCGGGGAAGGCGTGCAGCCCGCTCCTGCCGAGGATCCGCTCCAGCTCGCCCCGCACCCGCTGCGGATCCCCCGGCGCCGCCGGCGCGGGCCCGCCGCAGGTCAGCTCGCCGGACCCGGCGAACGCAGCCGTCAGCACCGTCGCGTCCGGCTCGTGCTTGGCGTACGCCTGCGGATAACCGCTCAGCTGCACCTTCTGCGCCGCCTCGGTCAGCGGCAGCCGCGAGTACCCCTTCACCTTGACGAGCCGGTCGTAGAAGATCCCCGCCGAGTAGACGGGGTCTTGGATCTGCTCCGGCGTCCCCCAGCCCTGCGAGGGCCGCTGCTGGAACAGCCCGAGCGAATCCCGGTCGCCGTGGTCGAGGTTGCGCAGGGCCGACTCCTGCATCGCCGTCGCCAGCGCGATGGTCACCGCCCGGTCGGGCAGCCCCTTGGCCACCCCGACCGCGGCTATCGTCGCCGCGTTCGCCGCCTGCTCGGGCGTCATGTCGTACGTACGGCGGCTGCCTCCGGGGGAGCCGTCCCCGGCCGAATCGGCGGCCGTGCAGTGCGGTGCGCCGCCCCCGCCCATCGACTCGAAGCGGACGACGAGGTAGCCGGCGAGCGCGAGCAGGACGCACAGGCCGGCAGCCGTGCGGAGCCTACGGCGGCGGCGGGGGCGGGAGTGATCGCTTCGTGACACGCGGCCCACCGTACTTGAGCCACGTCGCACGTCCACCGGTCGGACGTGAGACGTTCGCCGCAGCACGGCGCGTTAGGGTCGGGGCATGTCCGAAACCGAGCTCGACCTCACCCTCGACGCAGCCCGGCTGACCGCGAGGCTCGTCGACATCCCGTCCGTGAGCGGCGACGAGAAGGCCCTCGCCGACCTCGTCGAACACGCCCTGCGGGGCCTGCCCCACCTCGCGGTCGACCGGTACGGCAACAACGTCGTGGCCCGCACCCGCCTCGGCCGCCCCGAGCGCGTCGTCCTCGCCGGGCACCTCGACACCGTGCCCATCGCCGGGAACGTCCCCTCCCGCCTCGACGGCGACGGCGTCCTGTGGGGCTGCGGCACCACCGACATGAAGTCCGGCGTCGCCGTCCAGCTGCGCATCGCCGCGACCGTGCCCGAGCCCAACCGCGACCTCACCTTCGTCTTCTACGACCAGGAGGAGGTGGCCTCCCACCTCAACGGCCTGGGCCGGATCGCCGAGGCCCACCCCGACTGGCTCGCGGGGGACTTCGCGGTCCTCCTGGAGCCCTCGGACGCCGAGGTCGAGGGCGGCTGCCAGGGCACCCTGCGCGTCCTGCTGCACACCTCCGGCGAGCGCGCCCACTCCGCCCGCAGCTGGATGGGCTCCAACGCCATCCACGCCGCGGCCCCCATCCTGGCCAGGCTGGCCGCGTACGAGCCGCGCCGGCCCGTCATCGACGGCCTGGAGTACCACGAGGGCCTCAACGCGGTCCGCATCGAGGGCGGCGTCGCCAACAACGTCATCCCCGACGCCTGCACCGTGACCGTCAACTTCCGCTACGCGCCCGACCGCAGCGAGGCCGACGCCCTCGCCCACGTCGAGGAGGTCTTCGCGGACTGCGGCGTCACCGCCCTCACCGTCGACGACTCCTCCGGCGGCGCCCTCCCCGGGCTCTCGCACCCCGCCGCGAAGGCCTTCATGGAGGCCGTCGGCGGCCGCGCCATGCCCAAGTTCGGCTGGACCGACGTCTCCCGCTTCAGCGCGCTCGGCGTCCCCGCCGTCAACTACGGCCCGGGCGACGCCCTGCTGGCCCACAAGGTCGACGAACGGGTCGACACCAAGGCGATCCTGCACTGCGAGGAACGACTCCGCGCCTGGCTGACCTCCTGAATTACCCTTCCCGTCACCTCCGTGCGCCTACCCTGATCAAACGATCAGCAGGAGGGAGCACATCATGGGCAACCACCGCGATGCCGAGGGAGGCGTCCGCCGACCCGAGGAGCAGCAGCTCGGACCGGTGCTGCGCCGCCGGAGCCAGGTGCAGGCGGGCAGCACGACCGACCAGCGGCTGCTGGACACGGTCGGGCCCTCCGAGTGGGTGCACACCGATCCCTGGCGGGTCCTGCGCATCCAGTCGGAGTTCATCGAGGGCTTCGGCACGCTGGCGGAGCTGCCGCCCGCGATCAGCGTGTTCGGCTCGGCGCGCACCCCGGCGGGCTCGCCCGAGTACGAGGCCGGCGTCCGCATCGGCAGCGCGCTCGTCGAGGCCGGCTTCGCCGTGATCACCGGCGGCGGCCCCGGCGCCATGGAGGCCGCCAACAAGGGCGCCCGGGAGGCGAACGGGGTCTCCGTCGGCCTCGGCATCGAGCTGCCCTTCGAGCAGGGGCTCAACCAGCACGTCGACCTCGGGCTGAACTTCCGGTACTTCTTCGTCCGCAAGACGATGTTCGTGAAGTACAGCCAGGGCTTCGTCGTCCTGCCGGGCGGACTCGGCACGCTGGACGAGCTGTTCGAGGCCCTGACCCTGGTCCAGACCCAGAAGATCACCCGCTTCCCGATCGTGCTCTTCGGCACGGACTACTGGAACGGGCTCGTCGAGTGGCTCCGGAACACGGTCATCGCCCAGGGCAAGGCCTCCGAGCGCGACCTGTACCTCTTCCACGTCACCGACGACGTGGAAGAGGCCATCGCGCTCGTCACCAAGGAAGTCGGCAAGTGAACGCCGGCACGTAGTGCCCTGACCGCCGGGGTCCGGCTCAGGCCAGTCCCCGGCGGGCCACCGCCGGCTCCCGGTGCCCCTGGATCGCCCGGACCATCTCCAGGACCTGCCGCGTCTCGGCGACCTCGTGCACCCGGTAGACCTGCGCGCCCAGCCAGGCCGACACCGCGGTCGTGGCGAGCGTGCCGAGCAGGCGCTCCTTGACCGGCCGGTCCAGGGTCTCGCCGACGAAGTCCTTGTTGGACAGCGACACCAGCACCGGCCAGCCGGTCTCCGCCATCTCGGCCAGGCGCCGGGTCGCCTCCAGGGAGTGCCGGGTGTTCTTCCCGAAGTCGTGCCCCGGATCGATCATGATCGCGTCGCGGCGGACGCCGAGGGCCGCCGCCCGCTCGGCCAGACCCACCGTGACCCGCAGGATGTCGGCCATCACGTCGTCGTACGCGGTCCGGTGCGGCCGGGTCCGCGGCTCGACCCCGCCCGCGTGCGTGCACACCAGGCCCGCGCCGTACCGGGCGGCGACCTCGGCCAGCTTCGGGTCGACCCCGCCCCAGGCGTCGTTCAGCAGGTCCGCGCCGGCCTCGCAGACCGCCTCGCCGACCTCGTGCCGCCAGGTGTCGACGCTGATCACGACGTCCGGGTGGCGGCGCCGGACCTCGGCGACGAAGCCGACCGTCCGCCGGGCCTCCTCGGCCGCGTCCACGTGCTCGCCCGGCCCCGCCTTGACCCCGCCGATGTCGATGATCGCCGCGCCCTCGGCCACCGCCTGCTCCACGCGCTCCAGGGCCGGCTCGTCGCGGAACGTCGCGCCCTGGTCGTAGAAGGAGTCGGGCGTCCGGTTCACGATCGCCATGATCACCGGCTCGTGGGTGTCGAACTCGCGCCTGCCCAGTCGCAGCATCCCGTTCTTTCCTCCTCAGGGGGCCCTCGCGCCCCGTCTGCGACCTTAACCTGGTCATCTGGTGGTCCACCGGCCGCCGCCGGGAGGTGCCCCGCAAGTCTCTCAGGGAGTTGATCGTGTTCTGGTTCCTGCTGATCGCGCTGGTCGTGGTCGTCACCGCGGTCACCCTGGCCGTGATCGGGGGCGGCTCGGAGGCCGTCCTGCCCGAGGCGGAGCCCGACCGGGTCGCCGACGCCCTCCCCGAGACCCGCCCCGTCGCCCCGGCCGACGTCGCGGCGCTGCGGCTGCCGGTCGCGCCGCGCGGCTACCGGATGGCCGAGGTGGACGACGTACTGGAGCGCCTCGCAGCCGAACTCGCCGAGCGGGACTCCCGGATCGCCGAGCTGGCGGCGTCGGTGGCGACGGCCGGGCGGCCGGCGGCCGCCGGATCCGCTGCCGGGGCTGCGGCCGCCGCCGGGGGCGCCCCCGGGGAGCCCGGGAAGTCCGAGGCGTCCGCGGAGTCCGGGGAGGCGGAGGCCGCGGAGCCCGAGCAGGACCACGAGCCCACCGCGGTCGACCTCTCCAAGGACGCCCGGTGACCGCCCTCGCCGGCGCCGACGGCGCCCTGCGCTGCCCCTGGGCCCTGGCCACCGAGGACTACACCGCCTACCACGACACCGAGTGGGGCCGCGCCGTCCACGGGGACGACGCCCTGTACGAGCGGCTGTGCCTGGAGGCCTTCCAGTCCGGGCTGTCCTGGCTGACCATCCTGCGGCGCCGCGAGGGCTTCCGCGCGGCCTTCGCGAACTTCGAGATCGCGGCCGTCGCCGCCTTCGACCACCGGGACGCCGAGCGGCTGCTCGCCGACGAGCGGATCATCCGCAACCGCGCCAAGATCGACGCGACGCTCGCCAACGCGCGGGTGCTCGCCGACTGGGAGCCCGGCGAGCTGGACACCCTGGTCTGGTCGCACGCCCCGGAGCCGGGCCGCCCCGCCCCGGCGTCGATCGCGGACGTCCCCGCGGTGACACCGGAGTCGACGGCGCTCGCCAAGGCGCTGAAGAAGGCCGGCATCCGCTTCGTCGGGCCCACCACCGCCTACGCGCTGATGCAGGCCTGCGGGCTCGTCAACGACCACCTGGCCGACTGCACCGCCCGCACCCCGGCCGCTCCGGAGGCCCCGGCCGCTCCGGAGGGCGGCGCGGGGCGGGAGCCGGCGCCGGGTCAGCGGCCGAGGTAGACCGGGGGCTGCTTCGCCAGGAAGGCCTGGACGGCGATGCCGTGGTCCTCGGAGGCGCCCGCCCGGGTCTGCAGGACGTCCTCGCGCTCCAGGGCGTCCGCGAGGGAGTGCGAGGCCCCGTACGCAAGGGACTCCTTCAGCGCGGCGTAGGCGACGGTGGGCCCGGCGGCCAGCGTGCGCGCCACCGCCTCGGCCTGCGCGTGCAGCTCCTGCGCCGGGACCAGCCGGTTGGCGATGCCCAGCTCGTACGCCTCCTGCGCCTTCACCGAGCGGGGGAAGAGCAGCAGGTCGGCGGCGCGTGAGGCGCCGATCAGGCGGGGCAGCGTCCAGGAGACCCCCGAGTCGGCGGTCAGCGCCACCCCGGCGAAGGACGTGTTGAAGGACGCGGTCTCGGAGACGACCCGGAAGTCCGCGGCGAGGGCGAAGCCGAAGCCCGCACCGGCCGCGACGCCGTTCACGCCCGCCACGACCGGCTTCGGCATCTCCGCCAGCGCCCGCACGATCGGGTTGTAGTGCTCGGAGACCGTGGCCATGGTCAGCGACGAGCCGGTCTCCCGGTCGGCCTGGAGGTTCTGCACGTGCTCCCTGAGGTCCTGGCCGACGCAGAAGGCGCGGTCGCCGGCCGCGGTCAGCAGCACGGCCCGTACCGCCGCGTCGCCGGCGGCCGCCCGGACGGCGTCGCGGAGCGCGACCTTCGCCTCGGTGTTCATGGCGTTCATGGCGTCGGGACGGTTGATCGTGATGGTGGCGAGTCCGTCGGTGACGTCGTAGAGCACGCTGTCGGCCATGTCGGGGGTCCCCCTTCGTCGCGGGCTGGGCTACCGGCCGGTACCGGCCGGTGCAAGGGCCAGCATGGCGGACCGGGCCGCCCGGGGGCATGTGATGTGCGTCAAAGAAAGCGGCCGCGGCGCCCGCGCGGAGCGCGCGCAGTATCGCAGGCAGGTCCCCGAAATGAGTGGTTTTGGCAGAGCGCGTTGCCCAAGCGTTCCCTTCCGATGTTGGTCATCGGGTCCTGACATGCGGGATAATGGCCGGGAAGCAATGTGTTCGATGCCGGGTTCCAGGCGCCTGAATGGGGCCGTCGGCTGACGATGAGCTGGTTTCAGGAAGGGGAACGAGCATGGCGGCCATGAAGCCGCGGACGGGCGACGGCCCGCTCGAGGTCACCAAGGAGGGGCGGGGCATCGTCATGCGCGTACCGCTCGAGGGCGGCGGTCGGCTGGTCGTCGAGCTGACGCCGGACGAGGCGGACGCCCTGGGTGACGCCCTGAAGAAGGTCGTCGGCTGACCCGTCGGCAAGACCGACTGCACTCTGCATACTCTGCGCTGCCCCGCCCGCGATCCGCGGCCGGGGCAGCGTTGTCCGTACGGTGCGCACGCCGGAGCGCGAGCACCGCACAGCGCCCGGCCGCCGCAGCCGCTGCGACCGCCGCGACAGCGCCCGCACGGCCCGCGTGCCTGCCGCCGCGCGCCGCATCCACCCCCGACCGTGCCGCGTCCGCCCTGCCCGGCCCCTCCGGATCCCTTCCCCCGGTGCCGCGGCCCGTTCCGCGCCGGGGCGGGCGTACGCCGCCTCCCGAAAGCCGAGCCGTGACCGCCGCCCCTCCCGCCCCGCCCGTCTTCGCCGACTGCACGCCCCGCCAGAAGGCCGCCCGGGTCCTGTCCGACGCCCTCGCGCCGGCCCACCTCGTCGTCCTGCTGCTGCTGGCGATCGGCCTGCACAGCACCGGGACGGCGGCCGGCCTCGGCTGGGGCCTGCTCGCCGCCCTGTTCTGCGGCGCGGTGCCGATCGGCATCGTCCGGATCGGGGTCCGCCGCGGCGCCCTCACCGACCAGCACATACGGGTCCGGCGCCAGCGCATCGTGCCGATGGGGCTGAGCCTGGGCTCGGTCGCCGCGGCGATGGCCCTGGGCCACGCCTTCGGCGCGCCCCGCGAGGTGCTCGCCCTGGTCGCCGCGATGCTCGTCGGGCTCGCGACGACCCTGCTGGTCACCGTGGGCTGGCAGATATCCGTGCACATGTCGGTGGCCGGCGGCACCGTCGTGGTCCTCTTCCTGGCGTGGGGGCCGGCCGCGCTTCTCGCGGCGCTGCCCGCCGCGGCCGTCGGCTGGTCCCGGCTCGTCCTGCAGGCGCACACGCCCGCCCAGGTCGCCGCGGGCACCGCCCTCGGGGCGGTCACCGGGCTCACCTTCGCCCTGCTGCGCTGATCCCGGGCGGCGGGTGCACCCCCGGTGCCGTACGGCTGCGGTCAGCGCCGCACGGCGCACAGCAGGCCGTCGCCGACCGGCAGCAGGGCCCCTTCCAGCGCCGGGCTCTCCCGGACGCTGCGCAGCAGCTCGCGGACGCGCAGGACGTCCGCCTCCTGGGCCGCGGAGTCGACCGTGCGGCCGTCGCAGAAGACGCCCTCGAAGCACACCAGCCCGCCGGGGCGCAGCAGGCGCAACGATTCGGCGAGGTAGTCCAGGGACTCGGTGGGGTCGCCGTCGCAGAAGACGAGGTCGTACCCGCCGTCGGCGAGGCGGGGCAGCACGTCGAGGGCGCGGCCGGGGATGAAGCGGGCGCGGTTGCCCGCGAAGCCGGCGGCGCGGAACGCCTGGCGGGCGAAGGCCTGCCGGTCGGCTTCCGGGTCGACGGTGGTCAGCACCCCGTCCGGGCGCATGCCGTGCAGGAGGTGGATACCGGAGACGCCGGTGCCCGTGCCGATCTCGGCGACCGCCTTGGCGTCGGCACTGGCGGCGAGCAGGCGCAGCGCGGCGCCGGTGCCGGGCGAGACGGAGCGCAGGCCCGCCTCCCTGGCCCGGTCGCGGGCCCACCGCAGAGCGTCGTCCTCGGCGACAAACGCGTCGGCGAACGCCCAGCTCGTCTGCCGGTTGCCGGTAATGACCCTCTCCTGTCCCCTTAGTTGGCGCAACGGTGACTGTATCCGCTGGCGTCGGGAACCCGCAGATGGGACCGGGCGTTGGAAAGGGCAGCGGACCTATGCCGGAAGGCGGGAAGGGCCCCGGGCGGGGCGCAGAGGGGATGGATGGGGCGGCACCGGTCAGAACGGTGCGGCGGCCCCCGACACCCAAGGCAAAGTTAGGGCAAAAAAGCTTATCCGGAGCTGACGGGAGGGGTGGCTATGGTAGGGGCTCCACTGGACACCACCAGAGCCGATAGGGGAGGTGCGGCTGCGCCTGTGGATCGTGGGGGCGTCTGGAGACGCCTCTTCTGGTCGGCGGGTGAGCCGAAATCCGTGACTGACACCGCTGACCGTTTCCACTCCGCCGTGACCGCACCCACCGCGACCTTTGCCGCCGATGCGGGCCCGCAGGCGTGGACCCCTCCTACGTGGGAGGAGATCGTCAGCACGCACAGTGCCCGGGTGTACCGCCTCGCCTACCGCCTGACGGGCAATCAGCACGATGCCGAGGACCTCACGCAGGAGGTCTTCGTCCGGGTCTTCCGCTCGCTGTCCACCTACACCCCCGGCACGTTCGAGGGCTGGCTGCACCGGATCACCACGAACCTGTTCCTCGACATGGTCCGCCGCAAGCAGCGGATCCGGTTCGACGCGCTCGGGGAGGACGCCGCGGAGCGGCTGGCGAGCCGCGAGCCGTCCCCGCAGCAGGTGCTCCACGACACGCACTTCGACGCGGACGTGCAGCAGGCGCTGGACACCCTCGCGCCCGAGTTCCGCGCGGCGGTGGTGCTCTGCGACATCGAGGGCCTGTCCTACGAGGAGATCGCCGCGACGCTCGGCGTGAAGCTGGGCACCGTCCGCAGCCGCATCCACCGGGGCCGCTCGCACCTGCGCAAGGCGCTCAAGCACCGCTCGCCCGAGGCCAGGGCCGAGCAGCGGGCGCTGGCCGGGGTGGCCGTGGGCGTCCCGGGCAGCGGGGGAGAGGGCGGAGCCCCGTGACCGGAGTCAGTCCGTCCCCTGCCGAGCAGCACCTGGGCGACCGCCTTGCCGCCCTGGTGGACGGGGAGTTGAGCCACGACACGCGGGAGCGGGTGCTGGCGCACCTCGCGACCTGCCCCAAGTGCAGGGCGGAGGCGGATGCGCAGCGCCGCCTCAAGGCCATGTTCGTCGAGAGCGCGCCGCCGCCGCTGTCCGCCGGGCTGCTGGCCCGGCTCCAGGGACTGCCCGGCGAGGGGCCTGCGGGACCGCCCGGCGGGGACCTGTTCGGGTACCGGGTGCCCGAACCGCCGCAGGAGGGCTTCCGCATCGCCGAGGTCGGGCGGCCCCGGCGGCGCCTCGCCTTCGTCGCCGCCGGAGCGGTGTCCCTGGCGGCGATCGCCCTGGGCGGGACGTACCCGCTGAACACGATCGAGCCGAACGTGCGGGGCGAGTCACCCGCGACCCGGCCCGGCACTGCCGTGCCGGCGGCCCCCGCCTCCGGGTCCGGCCCGGCCCCCGGCAGCGCTCCGGGCGGCGCCGTGTCCGTTGCCGACGCGGTCGTGCGCGACCGGGCGCGGCGCCCCGGCCCCACCGCCGACCCCCAGGAGGAAGGCCCGCTCCCTCCGCTCCACCCGTCCGCCCCCACACCCTCCCGCCCGGTCTCGCTCCTCCGCTGACCCGGGCCGCCCGCCCCGTCCTGTCCCGGCCCGGCCGGGACAGGCCGCGGCTGCCGCCTCCGGGGAACCCGCGGGCCCTGCCGCCGGGGGCGCCGGGCCTGCGGGGTCCGGCAGGGCACCCGCCGCGCTGTCGGGCCGTCCGCGCGGCCCACCGCCCTGCGGCGCAGGGCGCCGGCACCGCGGGCAGGACCGGCGCCCCTGCGACGAGCGGACCTCGGGCCGCCATCCTCCGCCGCGCGCCGACCTGGTTGAATCTCCGGCAGGTGCGCCGCCCTGCGGCGGCAGGCAATCCGGGGAGCGCCCATGGCCGACGAGCAACAGTCCCAGCCGACTCCGCCACGGCGGACCGGCCCCGCCGAGGCCCCGGCGGCGGCACCGGCAGCCGCCGCATGCCCGAACCCCGCCCCACCCGCCGAGCCCGGCCCGGTCCCGGCCGCCGGGCCCGCTGCCGTCCCGGCCGCTGCCGCGGACGGACGGCCCGCCGGGCCAGATCCCGTACCGCTCGCGAAGGCCGGCCCCGTGCCCGCCGTTTCGGACGGGCATCCCGCCGACGCCCGGCCGGTTCCGCCGGCTGCCTCGGAGGAGCCGTCCGTCGAACCCGGGCCGGTGGTGCTCCCCGCTCAGGACGCGGCCCCCGCCGAGGGCGGGTCCGGCTCGGGGGCCGGGCAGCGCGCGTACGACCCGTGGCAGGCGGGGGCGTTCAGCATGCCCGATCAGGGCGCGGCGGCTCGGGGGACGGTCGTACGGCTGCGGCATGCCGTCGCCCTCGGGCTCGGGATCGCCCTGCTCGCCGGCGGCGTCGGCGGCTGGCTCGGGGTGCTCGCCGAGCGGCGCAGCAGCACCCGCCTCGAACTCCCGCAGGCCGCGGCCGAGAACAGGGACCGGGCCCCGGACAGCGTCGCCGGGATCGCCGCGGCCGCGCTGCCCGGCGTCGTCACCCTCCACGTCCGCGGCAGCGGTTCCGGCGGCACCGGCACCGGGTTCGTCCTCGACGGCCAGGGCCACATCCTCACCAACCACCACGTCGTGGCCGGAGCCAAGGACGTCACCGTCACCTTCAGCACCGGCGAGAGCACCACCGCCTCCGTCGTCGGCCGCGACAGCGGCTACGACCTCGCCGTCGTCCGCGTCTCCGGCGTCCGCGGGCTGAAGCCCCTGACCCTCGGCAACTCCGACGGCGTCCGGGTCGGCGACCCCGTCGTCGCCATCGGTGCCCCCTTCGACCTGTCCAACACCGTCACCGCCGGCATCATCAGCGCCACCGGCCGGCCCATCACCGCCGGCGGCGACAAGGACGGCAGCGACATCAGCTACGTCGACGCCCTCCAGACCGACGCGCCGATCAACCCCGGCAACTCCGGCGGCCCGCTGCTCGACGCCCAGGCCCGTGTGATCGGCATCAACAGCGCCATACGCGGAGCCGAGAAGACCGGTTCCGACCGGCAGAGCGGCAGTATCGGCCTCGGCTTCGCCATTCCCGTGAACCAGGGCAAGCGCGTCGCCGAGGAGCTCATCCGCACCGGACGCGCCACCCACCCCGTCATCGGCGTCACCCTCGACATGCAGTACCCCGGCGCCGGCGCCCGCGTCGGCGCGCAGGGCGAGGGCGGCAGGCCCGCCGTCACCCCCGGCGGACCCGCCGCCCGGGCCGGCATCCGACCCGGCGACGTGATCACCAAGGTCGACGGTGTGCGCGTGCACGGCGGGGACGAGCTCATCGTCAAGGTCCGCGCCCGCCGCCCCGGCGACCCGCTCCGCCTCACCCTCCTGCGGGACGGCCGCGAGCAGACCGTCCGGCTCGTGCTCGGTTCCGCGGAGGGGTCGTGACCCGCTGCCGAACCGGGGATGATGGTGGACCGATGTAGGGCCCGGGGCGCCCGGCCGGGTACCGTTGTCGTGGCCCGACGTGGAGAGAGCCGAGGAGCGGCAAGGTGTTCAACGACATAGGCGCACTCGAGCTGGTCACCATCGTGGTCCTCGCCATCCTCGTCTTCGGACCGGACAAACTGCCGAAGGTCGTCCAGGACGTCGCCGGC
This sequence comes from Streptomyces globosus, assembly GCF_003325375.1. GTDB lineage: Bacteria > Actinomycetota > Actinomycetes > Streptomycetales > Streptomycetaceae > Streptomyces > Streptomyces globosus_A. Next base: position 971,804 of record NZ_CP030862.1, read on the forward strand.
TTCGTCCGCAAGATCCGCGCCTTCTCCGACAGCGCCAAGCAGGACATCCGCTCCGAGCTCGGACCGGACTTCAAGGACTTCGAGTTCGAGGACCTCAACCCCAAGACGTTCATCCGCAAGCAGCTCTCCACCAACGAGGACCTCAGCGACATCCGCAGCAGCTTCGACCTCCGCCAGGAGCTGAACGACGTCACCGACGCCGTCAACGGCCGCGACCCGGAGCCCGCGCCGGCTCCCGCAGGCTCCGGCCCGGACCTGGTGAAGAAGCCCGCCGCCCCGTCCTCCGAGCAGCGCACTCCGTTCGACGCCGACGCCACCTGAGCCCCGTCCTGCCCGGCGATCCGCGGTCCGGTGGCTATCCTCCATGAGTCCGGACCCAGGACGCCCGAGGGGGGCGGGCCGTTCCGGACCCCACGGAACGAGAGGCCCCATCGATGGAGACGACGAGCAGTAGCCGGGTCGGCGCACAGCCCGCCGAAGCACCCGAAGCACCCGCCGCCGCACCCGCCGCGACCGCCCCGCCGGCCACACCCGCCGCCCCTGCCGCGGCGGTCCCGCACACCGCCGCTCCGCCCCACGAGGAGACCGCGGCCGCCCCCGTCCCGGCCGCCCGACGCACCGCCGGCGACGGCTTCCGCCGCGCCGGCTTCCCCTGGTACGGGCTGGACGACGCCTTCACCGGACACCGCTGGCTGATGCAGGTCGGCACCGGCGCCGACGGCAGCGTCGAGCACGGCTCCACCGGCCACGGCGACGAACCGTCCGTCCGCGGCGAACTCGCCACCGGCGAGAAGGAGCGCTTCGCGGTCGTCGTGACCGTCGCGGCGAACCCGCTGCGCCGCAGCAGCGACGGCACGGGAGTCCTGGAGGCCACCTCGGTCTCCTCCGCCGCCTGGCTGGCCGGCTCCGGCCTGCTCGCGTACAGCTGGCCCGGCCAGATGGACCACACCCTGCGCGACGACTGGCTGGAACAGCAGACCGAGGCGGCCTGGGAGCTCGCCGACCACCTCGACGGCCCGGACTGGTCGACGCTGTCGCTGCCCGTCGACGGCGAGCCGACCCCCTTCCACTACCGCGAGTCCGAGTTCGGCTGGGTCCTCGCCGGCACCACCCCCGCGGGCGTCCACCTCGGCGCGTACGGCCGCGGCATGAGCGCCTACGGGATCGGCTTCGCCGTCATCGGCGACCTCGCCGCGTACGAGTAGCCGCACCCGGACACGCCGAAGGGGGCACCGCCGCCGGCGGTGCCCCCTTCGTCCGAACGCCTCAGAACTTGTTGCGCGGGGTGATCCCCAGCGACATGCCGGCCAGGCCGCGCGCCCGGCCGCCCAGCTTGCCCGCGATCGTGCGCAGCGCGGCACCCGCCGGGGAGTCCGGGTCGGACAGGACGACCGGCCTGCCCTCGTCGCCGCCCTCCCGCAGCCGGACGTCGATCGGGATGGAGCCCAGGACCGGCACGGTCGCGCCGACCGTCTTCGTCAGGCCGTCGGCGACCTTCTGGCCGCCGCCGGTGCCGAACACGTCGACCATCTCGTCGCAGTGCGGGCACGGCAGCCCGGACATGTTCTCCACCACGCCGACGATCTTCTGGTGGGTCTGGACGGCGATCGAGCCGGCCCGCTCGGCGACCTCGGCCGCGGCCTGCTGCGGGGTCGTCACGACGAGGATCTCCGCGTTCGGCACGAGCTGCGCCACCGAGATCGCGATGTCGCCGGTGCCCGGCGGCAGGTCCAGCAGCAGCACGTCCAGGTCGCCCCAGAAGACGTCCGCGAGGAACTGCTGGAGCGCGCGGTGCAGCATCGGGCCGCGCCAGACGACCGGCGCGTTGCCCGGGGTGAACATGCCGATGGAGATGACCTTCACGCCGTTCGCCGACGGCGGCATGATCATGTTCTCGACCTGGGTGGGCCGCCCGTCCACGCCGAGCATGCGGGGCACACTGTGGCCGTAGATGTCCGCGTCGACGACACCGACCTTCAGGCCGTCCGCCGCCATCGCCGCAGCGAGGTTCACCGTCACCGACGACTTGCCGACGCCGCCCTTGCCGGACGCGACCGCGTACACGCGGGTCAGCGAGCCCGGCTTGGCGAACGGCACCTCGCGCTCGGCGGTGCCGCCGCGCAGGGTGGCCGCCAGCTCCTTGCGCTGCTCGTCGCTCATCACGTCCAGCGTCACCTCCACGGAGGTGACCCCGGGAACCTTCGCGACCGCGTCCGAGACGTTCTTGGTGATGGTCTCCCGCATGGGGCAGCCCGACACCGTGAGGTAGACCGTGACCGCGACCGCGCCGCCGTCGCCGATCTCCACCGATTTGACCATGCCGAGCTCGGTGATCGGCCGGTGGATCTCGGGGTCGTTCACCGTCGCCAGCGCGTCCAGGATCGCGTCCTGCTCGGGCACGGCGGCGGAGCTTGTGTCGGTAGCCATGCGTCGATGGTACGGCGCGGTAGCGTGCCTCCGGAAAGGCCGCTAGCGGTCGCCTTCGTCACTCTCCTGCGGGAACATCCGCCGGTCGTCCATCTCCTTGATCAGGTCCTGGAACTCCGAGCGGATCCAGTCGCGTGTCGCGACCTCGCCCAGGCCCATCCGCAGCGCCGCGATCTCCCGCGTCAGGTACTCGGTGTCGGCGATGGACCGCTCGTTCTGCTTGCGGTCCTGCTCCAGGTTGACGCGGTCGCGGTCGTCCTGCCGGTTCTGCGCGAGGAGGATCAGCGGGGCCGCGTACGAGGCCTGAAGCGACAGCATCAGCGTCAGGAAGATGAAGGGGTACTGGTCCCAGCGCAGGTGCGCCGGCGCGAACACGTTCCACAGCACCCAGAGCACGATGACCAGCGTCATCCAGACGATGAACCGGCCCGTGCCGAGGAAGCGCGCCACCCGCTCTGACAGCCGGCCGAACGCCTCCGGGTCGTACACCGGCAGCAGCCGCCGCCGGTCCGCGCGCGGCTGGTCCAGCCGTACGCGCGCCGAGCGGGTCAGTGCGCTCGACCCCGTCGCGGCGGCCCGCGACCGCAGCCGCTCGGAGGCCTCCTCCTCCCGGCCGCTCAGCCCGTGCTCCCGCGCGTCCTCGCGGGCGTGCTCCCGCGCCAGCTCGCGCCGCACCCGCAGCTGCTCGCGGCGCCGCTCGCGCGCCGGGTCGCCCCGCCGCTCACCGCCCACCGGAGACCTCCTCGGAGTGGAGGTCCGTCTCCCGCCAGTCGTCCGGCAGCAGGTGGTCCAGCACGTCGTCCACGGTCACCGCGCCCAGCAGCGCGCCGCCCTCGTCGACGACGGGCACGGCGACCATGTTGTACGCGGCCAGGTAGCTCGTCACGGCCGGCAGCGAGGCGTCCGGCCGCAGCGGCGGCAGGTCCGTGTCGACGATCGAGCTGACCAGCGTGAACGGCGGATCGCGCAGCAGCCGCTGGAAGTGCACCGTGCCCAGGTACTTGCCCGTCGGCGTCTCGTCCGGCGGCCGGCACACGTACACCTGCGCGGCCAGCGCCGGCGACAGGTCGGCCTGCCGGACCCGCGCCAGGGCGTCCGCGACCGTCGCGTCGGGCCGCAGCACGATCGGCTCCGTCGTCATCAGGCCGCCGGCCGTGTTCTCCTCGTACGACAGCAGCCGGCGCATGTCCGCGGCGTCGTCCGGCCGCATCAGGGTCAGCAGCCGCTCCTTGTCGTCCTCGGGCAGCTCCGACAGCAGGTCGGCGGCGTCGTCCGGGTCCATCGCCTCCAGGACGTCCGCGGCGCGCTCCTCCTTCAGCTTGCCGATGATCTCGACCTGCTCGTCCTCGGGCAGCTCCTCCAGGACGTCCGCGAGCCGGTCGTCGTCGAGGGCGCTCGCCACCTCGGCGCGCCGCTTCGGCGTCAGGTGGTGCAGGACGTTCGCCACGTCCGCCGGGCGCATCTGCTCGAAGGTGGCGACCAGGTTCTCGGCGCCCTGCCCCTCCTCCTCCAGCGAGAAGCCGGTCACGGCCGACCACTCCACGGTCAGCGTCTCGCCGCGGCGGCGCAGCGCGCCCCCCTTGCCCTTGCGCACGAAGATCTTGTCGATCTCCCAGTCGCGGCGGGCCGGCAGCTGCTGGATGGCCACGTCCAGGACGGTCGCCTCCTCGCCGGTCGCGGTCAGCCGCACCCGCCGGTCCAGGAGCTCGCCGAGGACCAGGCGCTCCGTCGGCCGCTGCTCGAACCGCCGCATGTTCACCACGCCGGTGGTGATGACCTGGCCCGACTCCACGCCCGTCACCCGCGTCATCGGCAGGAAGATCCGGCGCCGGCTGACCACCTCGACCACCAGCCCCAGCAGCCGCGGCGGCCGCCCGCCGACGCGCAGCATCGCCACGAGGTCGCGGACCCGGCCCACCCGGTCGCCGTTGGGATCGAACACGGGCACACCCGACAGATGCGAGACGAAGATCCGCGGGGCGCCTCCGGCCATTCCAGCGCCTCCCAGAGTGTCGGTCCACGGTCCTGCCTGCCGTCCCTCAGGCTAGCCCGTGGGCTGTACGGCCGTCCTGGTGGGGCCGTCCGCCCGGGGTGCGCCGCCGGCCGCCCGCCCGCCGGCCGCGGGCACCCTCCGACCGACGGCCTACGGGCGGGTACGCTGCCTGCTGCCCCAGCAAGCACGACGAGAGGCACCCGCCGTGACCGCCCATTCCCCCGCCGCACGGCTGCGCCGCGCCGCCGTCGCCGGTGTCGTCCTCGCGGGCCTCGCTGTCGCCGGGACGGGCTGCGGCGCGGACCCCGACGAAGGCACGAACGGCGTCGGCAAGCTCTCTGCGGCCCAGATCGAGGGCAAGGCGAAGGCCGCCGCCGGCGCCGCCTCCTCCGTGCACCTGTCGGGCACCCTCGTCAGCAGCGGAAAAACCTTCACCCTCGACATGCGCCTCGGCAAGGAGGGCGGCTCCGGCGAGGTGAAGTCCAAGGAGGACACCTTCCAGCTGCTCCGCATCGGCGACCAGCTCTACCTCAAGGCGAGCGCCGCCTTCTGGGGGACCTCCGAGGCGGCCGGGAAGCTCGGCGACAAGTACGTGAAGGTCCCCGAGAGCGACCCCACCTACAAGCAGTTCCGCGGCTTCACCGACATGCACGTCCTGCTCGACGGGCTCCTCGGCCTCGACGGCAAGCTCGCCAAGGGCGACTACACCAAGGTCGGCCCCACGCGCGCCGTCCAGGTCACCGCCGACAAGGGCAGGGGCGGAAAGCTGGCGGTCTCCCTGGAGGGCACCCCCTACCCGCTGCGGATGGAGCGCGCCGGCGGAGCGGGCACCGTCGACCTGGGCGACTGGGGGCAGCCGGTGCAGCTGGACCCGCCGCCGGCGGACCAGACCCTCGACTACGGCTCCCAGCTGCCGACGACGAAGGAGTCCGGCAGCGGCAGCCCGGCCCCGGCGCCGACCGGCAAGGGGTCGGGGCAGGGCTCCAACCCGACGGGGTAGGCCCTACGCCCCGCGGTCGGCCTTCCGCCGCTTCAGCAGCAGCTTCGGCAGGCCCGCCGGGACGGGCCGCCGCGTCACCGCCGGCGAGCCGACCGGCACGGCGGCCAGCGACCCGTCGGGCAGGTCGGTGCTCGCCGCGACCGGCTCCAGGCGCAGCACCCGGCACTCGCGCGCCCAGCGCGCCGTCATCTCCTCGGAGTCGGGGGCGTTCAGCCGCTTGCCCTTCAGCTCCGCCACCGCCGCCTCCCACGCGCCGCCGCCGGGGGGCAGCTCCCGTACGGCCGCGGTCCAGGCCACCAGCCGGCCGCCCTTGTCCTTGCTGCGGACGGTGACCTCGGCCGTCGCCCCGTCGGCGAGGCCCGGCAGCGGCTGCTCGCCGGGGCCGTCGCCCAGCACGTGCGCCGCGCCGTCCACCCAGGCGTGCCACAGGGCGCGGTCGGCGCCGGCGCCGCGGACCCAGATCAGGCCGGACTTCTTGGTGGCCTCCTCGACGAGGGCCAGGTCGAGCGTGCTGAGAGTCATGCGGACCAGGGTAGGGGAGGGCCCGTACAGCCCGGACGGGTCCGGCGGCCGGCGCCCCGGCGGGTGCTACAGCCAGCCGTGGCGGCGCAGTGCCCGGTGGATGGTGAAGCAGATGCCGACGATGCTCGCCATCACCATCGGGTAGCCGTACTCCCACTTGAGCTCGGGCATGTGCTCGAAGTTCATCCCGTACACGCCGCAGATCATGGTCGGCACGGCGATGATGGCCGCCCAGGAGGTGATCTTGCGCATGTCCTCGTTCTGCGCGACGGTCGCCTGGGCGAGGTTGGCCTGGAGGATCGAGTTCAGCAGCTCGTCGAAGCCGACGACCTGCTCGTGGACGCGCGCCAGGTGGTCGGCGACGTCGCGGAAGTACTTCTGGATGTCCGGGTCCACCAGCCGCATCGGGCGCTCGCTGAGCAGCTCCATCGGCCGCAGCAGCGGGGCCACGGCCCGCTTGAACTCCAGCACCTCCCGCTTGAGCTGGTAGATGCGGCCGGCGTCGCCGCCGCGCGCGACGCCCTTGGCGGGCGCGGCGAACACCGCGTTCTCCACCTCGTCGATGTCGTCCTGCACCGCCGCCGCGACCGCGATGTACCCGTCGACGACGTGGTCGGCGATCGAGTGCAGGACCGCCGAGGGGCCCTTGGCCAGCAGCTCGGGGTCGTCCTGGAGGCGGTGGCGCAGGCCCCGCAGCGAGCCCTGCCCGCCGTGCCGGACCGTGATCACGAAGTCGGTGCCGGTGAAGCACATCACCTCGCCGGTCTCCACGACCTCGCTGGTCGCCGTCAGTTCCGCGTGCTCCACGTAGTGGATCGTCTTGAACACGGTGAAGAGGGTGTCGTCGTAGCGCTCCAGCTTCGGCCGCTGGTGGGCGTGGACGGCGTCCTCGACGGCCAGCGGGTGCAGGCCGAAGACGGCGGCGATCCCCGCGAACTCCTCCTCCGTCGGCTCGTGCAGGCCGATCCAGGCGAAGCCGCCGTCCTCGCGGACCCGCCGGATCGCCTCACGGGGCGTCAGGCAGGCCGAGCCGAGGGCGCGCCGGCCGTCGCGGTACACCGCGCAGTCGACCACGGCGCTGCTCGCCGAGGGGTCGCGGGTGGCGTCGTAGCCGGGCTGGACGGGGTTGGACCTGCGCAGCGCCGGTCGGACGGCGGCACGGAGGTAGGGCAGCATCGACATGGCAGGCTCCTTCGCACGCACGGCCGCGGCCGTGCGGGGTGGGAGATCCCTCCGGTGGACGCGGACTGCCGGCGGCGGGCGCGCCGGCAGGGGCGGAGGGAAAGGGACGGGAGGACAGACGTTCCGCCGTCGCTCTTCTGCTGATCGGATGATCAAACGGGGCAGGGTGCGCCCGTACCAGGGGCGGAAGAGCGATTGGTACTGCACGATCGACTTCGGTCCACGGCAGTCCCCACCTCCTCCGGCCGGTCCCCCGTGGGGGACGTCCTGTCGCCGGGGCCCCGAGGCACCGCTTCTGCGGTGCGGCCCCGACCAGCGGTCAACACTATCAGCCGACGGATGGTCAAGACCCGCCCTTTACCCGCCTGATACGAGTTCTATGCTCGGCGCATGGCAGAAATTCTGGCTCTCGTCGAAGCCCGGCTGCGCAGCGCCCTCGGCGAGCCCGACGCCCGCGCCGCCGTCACGTTCCTCGGCACCGACCGCATCGAGGTGCTCCGCTTCACCGGGGACGGCCTGGTGCGGTACGCGACCCTCGGCATGTCCGCGTCCCCGATGGCCGACCCGACCGCCGTGGTCGCCGACCCGCTGCGCGGGCCGCGGGCCGAGCTGGTGCTGACGGTGCGGGCGGGCCTGGCGCCCACCGACCGGGTGCTGCGGCCGCTCGCCGTGCTCGCCGCCTCGCCGCAGGTCGAGGGGCTGGTGGTGGCGCCCGGTGCGTCGCTCGACGTGGGCGAGCCGCTGTGGGAGGGCGCGCCGTTCACCTCGGTGCTCGTCGCGGAGCCCGGCGGGCTCGTCGAGGACCTCGAACTGGACGAGCCGATGGAGCCGGTGCGGTTCCTTCCGCTCCTGCCGATGACGGCGAACGAGGCCGCCTGGAAGCGGGTCCACGGCGCGGCGGCCCTCCAGGAGAGGTGGCTGGCGCGGGGGACGGACCTGCGCGACCCGCTGCGTACGTCCGTGGCGCTGGACTGAGGCATCCGACCGGGTGATCGTGTCTTGACGGGGCGCCGGGCGGGGAGGAGCGTGGCTTCCTATGAGGGGCGAACCGAGTTGCCCGAAGTGCGGTGGCCGGGTCAGGGCGCCCGGACTCTTCTCCGACTCCTGGCAGTGCGCGGTGCACGGCGCGGTGCACCCCCTGCAGCCCGTCGTCCCGCCCAGCGTCGAGGCCCTGGAGGTCGTCGTGCACCGGGCCCGGGTCCCGGTGTGGATGCCGTGGCCGCTGCCGGTGGGGTGGCTGTTCACGGGGGTGGCGGCGGCGGGTGACGACCGCAGCGGGGGCAGGGCGACCGCCGTGGCCTGCTCCGGGCCCGGACCGCTGGGCGGCCCCGGCGAGTTGCTGCTGATCGCCGAGGAGCTGGGCGTCGGGCTCGGCTCCCGCTACGCCGGCATCGACGGCCCCGACCCCGGTTCCGCCATCGACGTCTCCTCCCCGCCGCACGCCAAGGTCGTCGCGGGCGGCCGGCCGACACCGCTGTGGCACGTGAACGGGGCCCCCGAGGACCGGGCCGTCTTCGCCGGGGAGGCGCGGGGCCTGTGGCTGTGGGCCGTCGCCTGGCCCGAGCAGTCGGGCCTCCTGATGTACGACGAACTGGTCCTGACGGACCTGCGCGAGGCGGGTGCGGAGGTGGACATGCTGCCCTGCGGGGCCCTCAGCCCGCGGATCCTCGGCCCGTAGGCGTCCGCCGCAGTGCCGTCGCCGCCGCCCTGGGCGGGGCGGTCGCCGGGGCGCCGCGGCGGACCGGGGGACGGAGGGGCCGCGGCCGGGCGTTATCCTGGGGTGTCCCCGCAACCCCGACCCCTGGAGCCATGGCCGTGCGCATCGACCTGCACGCCCACTCCACGGCGTCCGACGGGACCGACACCCCCGCCGAGCTGGTCCGCGCCGCGGCCGCCGCCGGGCTGGACGTCGTCGCGCTCACCGACCACGACACCGTCGCGGGGCACGCCGAGGCCATCGCGGCCGCCACTGCCGGGCTGACCGTCGTCCCCGGCATGGAGCTCTCCTGCCGCCTCGACGGTATCGGCATGCACATGCTCGCGTACCTCTTCGACCCCGAGGAGCCCGAGCTCGCCCGCGAGCGGGAGCTCGTCCGCGACGACCGCACCCCGCGCGCCCAGGCGATGATCGCCAAGCTGCGCGGCCTCGGCGTGGACGTCACCTGGGAGCAGGTCTCCCGGATCGCCGCCGGCGGCTCCGTCGGCCGGCCCCACATCGCCACCGCCCTCGTCGAGCTCGGCGTCGTGCCCACCGTGTCGGACGCGTTCACTCCGGACTGGCTCGCGGACGGCGGGCGCGCCTACGCCGAGAAGCACGAGCTCGACCCGTTCGAGGCCGTACGCCTGGTCAAGGCGGCCGGCGGCGTCACCGTGTTCGCGCACCCCGCCGCCGTCAAGCGCGGCCGCTGTGTGCCCGAGTCGGCGATAGCCGAACTCGCCGCCGCCGGACTGGACGGCATCGAGGTCGACCACATGGACCACGACGACGCCACGCGCGCCCGGCTGCGCGGCCTGGCAGGCGACCTCGGTCTGCTCGTGACCGGCTCCAGCGACTACCACGGCAGCCGCAAGACCTGCCGCCTCGGTGACTACACCACCGACCCGGAGGTCTACGGCGAGATCACGCGCCGCGCGGCGGGGGCCTTCCCCGTCCCGGGCGCCGGCGGAGACACGCGCGCGTAAGGCCGCCCCGCCCGGCAGCCGCCGGGCCCGCGCCCGCACGCCCCGCCCCCAGCACCCTCCTGCGAAACACCCCTCTCTCTGCAAGGCATCACTGTGTTCGACTTCGCCGTCTTCGGATCCCTATTTCTCACGCTTTTTGTGATTATGGACCCTCCGGGGATCACGCCGATCTTCCTCGCCCTGACCTCCGGCCGCCCCGTCAAGGTGCAGCGCCGGATGGCCTGGCAGGCCGTCTGCGTGGCCTTCGGCGTCATCGCCGTCTTCGGTATCTGCGGCCAGCAGATCCTCGACTACCTGCACGTCTCCGTCCCGGCGCTGATGATCGCCGGCGGTCTGCTGCTCCTGCTCATCGCCCTCGACCTGCTGACCGGGAAGACGGACGAGCCGAAGCAGACCAAGGACGTCAACGTCGCCCTTGTCCCGCTCGGCATGCCGCTGCTCGCCGGTCCGGGTGCCATCGTCTCCGTCATCCTGGCCGTGCAGAAGGCCGACGGCGTCGCGGGGCAGGTCTCGGTCTGGGCCGCGATCGTCGCGATGCACGCGGTCCTGTGGCTGACGATGCGCTACTCGCTGGTGATCATCCGGGTCATCAAGGACGGCGGCGTCGTCCTCGTGACGCGGCTCGCGGGCATGATGCTCTCCGCCATCGCCGTCCAGCAGATCATCAACGGCGTGCTCCAGGTCGTCCGCGGCGCCTGACGCCCCGCGCCCGCGCATGCGAACGCCCCCGCACCGGATGGTGCGGGGGCGTTCGGCGTGTGCGGGCGAAGCGTCAGGAGGACGCACTCTCGGCCGGTCGGATCAGGATGCGCTGGCCGATCGAGGCCGCCTGCTGCACGATCCGGTTGACGGAGGCCGCGTCCACGACGGTGCTGTCCACGGCCGATCCGTCGACGTCGTCCAGGCGCAGAATCTCGAAGCGCACGGCTTCTCCCTTCGTCAGTGTTCTCCTTGCACTGTTCCAACCGAGGGGAGGAGAGAAACATTCCCTACGCTAAAGAAATTTTTTCCCAGGCTAACTACCTGTGGTCCACGGACGCCCAGAACGATGCCAGGGCCCTGGCCGTGGCCTGCGGGTTCTCCGCGTTCGGGGAGTGCTCCGCCCCCGCCACGACCACCCGCCGCGCCCCGAGACGATCCGCCATGTCGTCGAGCAGCGGCACCGGCCACGCGTAGTCCACCTCGCCGGAGACGACCATCTTGGGCAGGTCCACGGCGGCGAGCCCGTCGACCCGGTCCGGCTCGGAGACGAGCACCCGCCCCGTGGCGATCAACTGCTCCGGCACGGTCGCCAGCCAGCGGCCGCGCAGGAACTCCTCCAGCTCCGGCGCGTCCGGCACCGCGTCCTCCGGATCGTACGAGCGCATCGCGGCCCACACGCCCGCCATGTCCTCGCGCATCGCCTCCAGCGCCGCCACCAGCAGCTTCGTCCGCGCCTGCTGCTCCTCGGAGATCGCGCCCGGCCCGCTGCTCATCAGCGTCAGCGAGGCGAACGGCGCAGCGTCCCGCAGCACCGCGGCCCGCGCGACCAGGCCGCCCAGCGAGTGCCCCAGCAGGTGGAGCGGCCCCGCGCCGCCGAGTACGGCGGCCTGCGCGAGGACGTCGCGCGCCAGCTCCTCCAAGGCGTACGCGGACTCCTCGCGCGGCCCCGGCGTCTCGTGCTGCCCGCGCCCGTCGACCGCGACGACCCGGTACCCGGCCGCGGCCAGCGGCTCCAGCAGCCCGATGAAGTCCTCCTTGCTCCCGGTGAACCCGGGAACCAGCAGGGCGGTGCCGCGCTCCGGCGCACCCGCCTCGTGCACGGCGAAGTCGCCGCGGGCGGTGGTCAGGCGGTACGCGCGGGCGTCGGACGGGAGGGTCAGGCGGGGCGGCTTGCTCATGGCCCGAGGTTACCGGCCCGTAGGAAGGCGTCCACTCCGAGGGCCGCCCTGCCCGGGAACGCCGAGGGCCCGGCCCCCCGAGAGGGGAGCCGGGCCCGTGCCACGGTGCTACGGGGGCCCTCAGGCCTCCGCGGCGGGTGCGACGGCCTTGCGGGTGCGGGTGCGCTTCGGCTTGGCCGGGGCCTCCTCGGCGGCAGCGGCGGCCTCGGCGACCGGAGCCTCCGCGGCGGGTGCGACGGCCTTGCGGGTGCGGGTGCGCTTCGGCTTGGCCGGCGCCTCCTCGGCCGCAGGGGCCTCGGCGACCGCTGCGGGCGCCGCGGCCGGAGCGGCAGCGGCGGCCTTGCGCGGGGCACGCGTGGTGCGGCGGGCCCGGACGGGCTCGGCCGGCGGCGCGATCTGGAAGTCCGGCTCCGGCCCGGCGGGCAGCACCGGCGCCTCGACGGGCGCGGCCGCGGCCGCCGCCAGGATCGAGGTCTGGGTGGGCTTGCGGGTCCGGGCGGCCCGGCGCGGCGCGGCAGCGGCCTTGGCCGGCGCAGCCTTGGCAGGAGCCTCGGCGGCGGGGGCCTCGACCACCGGCGCCTTGGCGGCCGGCGCCTCGGCGGCGGGCACGCCGGCGACCGGAGCCTCGACGGCCGGAGCCGTGGCGACGGCGGCAGCGGCGGCGTCCGCCGCCGACACCCGGGTCCGCCGGCGGCGCGGCCTGCGCGGCTCGTCCGCGACCGCGGCGGGCGCCTCGGCGGCGGAAACCTCGGCCACCGCGGCGGGAGCCGCGGCCGCAGCCGCCTCGGCCGCCTCGGCCACCTCGGCACCGCCGCGCGTACGCCGGCGCTGGCGCGGAGTCCGCGTCCGGGCCGGGCGCTCCGCCTCGGCGGAGGCCGCCGGACGGCGCTCGCCGCGGCCGCCCCGGCCGCCGCGGCCGCCGGTCTCGCCCAGGTCCTCGATCTCCTCGGCGTCCAGACCGGCCCGCACGCGCTCGGCGCGCGGCAGGACACCCTTGGTGCCGGCGGGGATCCCCAGCTCCTCGTAGAGGTGCGCGGAGGTGGAGTACGTCTCGACCGGGTTGTGGAAGTCGAGCTCCAGCGCCTTGTTGATCAGCTGCCAGCGCGGGATGTCGTCCCAGTCGACCAGCGTGATCGCGGTGCCCTTGTTGCCCGCGCGGCCGGTGCGGCCGACCCGGTGCAGGAAGGTCTTCTCGTCCTCGGGCGTCTGGTAGTTGATGACGTGCGTCACGCCCTCGACGTCGATGCCGCGCGCGGCGACGTCGGTGCACACCAGGACGTCGACCTTGCCGTTGCGGAACGCGCGCAGCGCCTGCTCGCGCGCCCCCTGGCCCAGGTCGCCGTGGACGGCGCCGGCCGCGAAGCCGCGCCGCTCCAGCTGCTCGGCGATGTCCGCCGCGGTGCGCTTGGTCCGGCAGAAGATCATGGCGAGTCCGCGGCCCTCGGCCTGCAGGACGCGGGCCACGAGCTCCGGCTTGTCCATGTTGTGCGCGCGGTAGACGCGCTGCGTGATGTTGGCGACGGTCGCGCCCTCGTCGTCGGGCGAGGTAGCGCGGATGTGCGTCGGCTGCGTCATGTAGCGGCGGGCCAGGCCGATGACGGCGCCCGGCATGGTCGCCGAGAACAGCATCGTCTGCCGCTTGGCCGGCAGGTGGTTGATGATCTTCTCGACGTCGGGCAGGAAGCCCAGGTCGAGCATCTCGTCGGCCTCGTCCAGCACCAGCGCCTTGACGCGCGACAGGTCGAGCTTGCGCTGGCCGGCCAGGTCGAGCAGGCGGCCGGGCGTGCCGACGATGACGTCGACGCCCTTCTTGAGCGCCTCGACCTGCGGCTCGTACGCGCGTCCGCCGTATATGGCGAGGACCCGGACGTTGCGGACCTTTCCGGCGGTCAGCAGGTCGTTCGTCACCTGGGTGCACAGCTCGCGCGTCGGGACGACGACGAGGGCCTGGGGGGAGTCGGTGAGCTGGTCGGGCGTGGCCCGGCCGGCCTCGACGTCCGCGGGGACGACGACGCGCTCCAGCAGCGGAAGGCCGAAACCGAGCGTCTTGCCGGTTCCGGTCTTGGCCTGTCCGATGACGTCCGTGCCGGAGAGGGCGACGGGGAGGGTCATCTCCTGGATGGGGAAGGGGGTCGTGATGCCGACGGCTTCGAGGGCCTCGGCGGTCTCGGGAAAGATCCCGAGTTCTCGGAACGTAGTCAGGGTGCTGCCTCTTCTGTGAGACGCGGTGCGAGGCGGCGAGGGGGTCCACCGTGCCGTGCTTGCCGTACTGCGACGTGCGAAGCTGCGCGGGACCACTGCCTTCGCTCAAGCGCTTGCGCCGCTGAGGGGGCCCCTCTCGGACGCGGTACGCATGGACGTACGCATCACCGAGGGCGGTCGGGTTGGAGCCGATCGGGCCACCGACCGGGCATCCTCATTCGGATGGCCCGCCGAGTATCCGGCAGGCGCATTACCACTGTACCCCGGATTCCCGCAGGCGTGTCTGGTGAATTCACCTGGTCGTCGCGTCCGGGTGTACGGGACGTCGTGCGACGTGGTGGCCTCGGCGTCCCCGGGGCGGGCTATTGTGCGGACCATGTCGACCGTAGAAAACGCAACGCCCGCCGACGACGGCGCCTCCGCCGGGTCCGGCGGCATCGCCGCCCAGGACTGGGCGACCGCCTCGGCCTCGCCGCAGTACCGGGCCGCCGTCGTGGACCTCCTGGGCGCGCTCGCGTACGGCGAGCTGGCCGCATTCGAGCGCCTCGCGGAGGACGCGAAGCTCGCGCCCACCCTCGACGACAAGGCCGAGCTCGCGAAGATGGCCGCCGCCGAGTTCCACCACTTCGAGCGGCTGCGCGACCGGCTCGCCGCGATCGACGCCGAGCCGACCGCCGCGATGGAGCCCTTCGCCAAGGGCGTCGACGACTTCCACCGCCAGACCGCCCCGTCGGACTGGCTGGAGGGCCTGGTCAAGGCGTACGTGGGCGACTCGATCGCCAGTGACTTCTACCGCGAGGTCGCCAGCCACCTGGACGCGGACACCCGCGCCCTGGTGCTGGGCGTGCTCGACGACACCGGCCACGGCGGCTTCGCCGTGGAGAAGGTCCGCGCCGCCATCGAGGCCGACCCGCGCTGCGGCGGCCGGCTCGCCCTGTGGGCGCGCCGCCTGATGGGCGAGGCCCTCTCGCAGGCGCAGCGGGTCGTCGCCGAGCGCGACGCCCTGTCGACCATGCTCGTCGGCGGGGTCGACGGGATGGCGGCCGGCTTCGACCTGGCAGCCGTCGGCGAGATGTTCGCCCGCATCACCAAGGCGCACACCAAGCGGATGGCGGCCCTGGGCCTCGCCGCCTGACACCCGCGGTTCCGGCTGCGGCCGTACGGCGGCCCCGGCGCGCGCACCGCGCACCGGGGCCGAGGCGTCAGGATCCGCCGGAGGGGCCGCCGGGCGGGCGGCGTCCGGTGCGGGATCGGGGCGCGCGGGGACGGTCAGCCCCGCGACGGAAGCGAAAACGGAGCCCGGCGGGGGCCGCCGGCGGACCCGCCCGGCCGCAGCAGCAACGACAGCACCACGGCGGACACCAGCACCGCGCCGGCCAGCGTCGCCATCGGACTGGCGTGCCCCGGGCCGAGCGCGTACCCCGTCAGCCAGGCCCCGAACAGGGCGCCGAGCACCCCGCTGGCGAGCACCAGCCGGGCGGCCGGCAGGCGCCGGGCGAGCAGGCGCACCGCCGCCGCGGCCAGGGCCAGGCCCAACAGGGCGGAGCCGAGCGCTTCCAGCAGCAGCATGAGGGCCTCCCGCAGGCCGGAGCCGAACCAGGTCAGAGCCGTCCTACCCGAAGCGGAAGACGCGGAAACGGCCCGGCGGAAGCAACCGCCGGGCCGTTTCGGCCAGTTCCCGGACGCCCTTGCAGACGCCCGACACCGCGTCAGAGCGCGCCGAAGCCGACCTTGCGGACGTTCGGCTCGCCCAGGTCCACGTACGACAGGCGGTCGGACGGCACCAGGACCCGGCGGCCCTTGGTGTCGGTGAGGCTGAGCAGCGGCTCCGAACCGGTCAGCGCGGCCGCGACGATGCGCTCCAGCTCCTCGGCGCTCAGGTCGCTCTCCAGCACGATCTCCCGGGGTGCGTGCTGCACGCCGATCTTGACCTCCACGGCTTCGTCCCTCCGACGGTCGTTGTGCGCGATCAGCCGCGCCGTACCGGTCCACATTAGCCCGCAGAGGGGACGGGCGAGCCGTGCTCCGGGCACGCTCGCAGCGAACAGCGCGGGGCGGCGCGGACCGGTGCGGCCGGCGCCGCCCCGCGGCCGGTCCGGGCGGTCAGGCGGCCGGGCCCGCCGCGGCGCCGTCCGCGCCGTGCAGGGGGAAGCCGGCGATGCCGCGCCAGGCCAGCGACGTCAGCAGGCCCACCGCCTTGTCGCGGGCGACCGGGCTCTCGCTGGAGAGCCAGTACCGGGCCACCACCTGCGAGACGCCGCCCAGGCCCACCGCCAGCAGCATCGACTCGTCCTGGGACAGCCCCGTGTCCTCCGCGATCACGTCGGAGATCGCCTCCGCGCACTGCAGCGACACCCGGTCGACGCGCTCGCGCACCGCGGGCTCGTTGGTCAGGTCGGACTCGAACACCAGGCGGAACGCGCCGCCCTCCTCCTCCACGTACGCGAAGTAGGCGTCCATGGTCGCGGCGACGCGCAGCTTGTTGTCCGTCGTCGACTCCAGCGCCCCGCGCACCGCCTGGAGCAGGTTCTCGCAGTGCTGGTCCAGCAGCGCCAGGTACAGGTCCAGCTTGCCGGGGAAGTGCTGGTAGAGCACCGGCTTGCTGACCCCGGCCCGCTCGGCGATGTCGTCCATCGCCGCCGCGTGGTACCCCTGCGCGACGAAGACCTCCTGGGCCGCGCCCAGGAGCTGGTTGCGTCGGGCTCGGCGCGGCAGGCGCGTGCCCCGAGGACGCGCTGCCTCCGTCTGCTCGATGGCTGTCACGCCGCCTCCCACTTTCTCTCATGCACAGTGCGCTCTGCGCCGCGCCCGCCATCGTACTTTTCGGTAACCGCATGCGGGGGGTTCCGGCCGAGTTTTCTCGCTCTGCGGACCACCCGGAGGCGCTGGTCAGAACGCCCTGGCGGGTTACCGGGCGGTAGTGGGCAGCGGTGGACGGCTCAGCGGTAGTCCTCCTCGTCCAGGGGCACCACGCGCGCCTGCTCGGCGGCGTCGCCGTCGGCCGCCTCGCCGCGCTCCACCCCCGTGACACGCTCGTCCTCGTCCTCGTCGTCATCGGGCCGGAGTTCCGCCAGCTGCTCCGCCGCGTCGGCCTCAGGCGCCTCCGCGTCCAGCGACTCCCGGAACTGGTCCCGGAAGGTGTCCGGCTCTGCGGGGTCGACACTCATCAGGCTCTCCACCTTCCCTCACCCCTGGTCCTGCCTACCCCAAAGCCTAGGAGGATCGCCCGTGCACCGCTACGCGGCCGTCCCCGGCCTGTGACGCCGAACACAGGAGTCCGGACGTGATCCTCTCGTAACATTGCCCGCATGTCTTCGACCGAGCTGCCGGGTGTGCGCTCCGCCGCCGAGCCGTCCTCCCGGGCCGGCGCCGCCCGGGTGGCCGAGGGGGAGCAGCTGCGCACCGACCGGCTGCCGGGCCTCGAACTCGCCGTCCGGTTCCGCCCCGCCACCGTCGGCGCCGGACTGCCGCCCGCCCTGTTCGTGCACGGCCTCGGCGGCTCCTCCACCAACTGGTCCGCCCTCATGGCCCGCCTGGAGGACCGCGTCGACGGCGAGGCCGTCGACCTGCCCGGCTTCGGCTGGTCGCCGCCGCCCGCCGACCGGAACTACTCGGTCACCGCGATGGCCCGCGCCGTCATCCGGCACCTCGACGCCGCCGGCCGCGGCCCCGTCCACCTCGTCGGCAACTCCCTCGGCGGCGCCGTCACCACCCGCGTCGCGGCCGCCCGCCCCGATCTGGTGCGCACCCTGACCCTGGTCTCGCCCGCCCTCCCCGAGCTGCGCGTGCAGCGGTCGGCCGTGCCGACCGGCCTCCTCGCCCTGCCCGGTACCGCCGCGCTGGTCGACCGGCTCACCCGCGGCCTCACCGCCGAGCAGCGCACCCGCGGCGTCACCGAGCTCTGCTACGGCGACCCCTCGCTGGTGCCGCCGGAGGCCTTCGCCCAGGCCGTCGAGGAGATGGAGCGGCGCATGGCGCTCCCCTACTTCTGGGACGCGATGAGCCGCACCGCCCGCGGCATCGTCGACGCCTACACCCTCGGCGGACAGCACGGACTGTGGCGGCAGGCCCAGCGCGTGCTGGCCCCGACGCTGCTCGTCTACGGCGGCCGCGACCAGCTCGTCTCCTACCGCATGGCCCGCAAGGCCGCCGCCGCGTTCCGCGGCGCGCGCCTGCTGTGCCTGCCCGCCGCCGGGCACGTGGCGATGATGGAGTGCCCCGACGTCGTGGCCAGGGCGTTCCGGGAACTCCTGGACGACACCGGGAAACATGTCCGATATACCGACGACGGCAGAGGCTGAGCACCTTGGGACGACACAGCCGCAAGGGCCCCGCTCCGGCAGGCCGGCCCCCCGAGGCCGCCCCCGCCGCGCCGCCGGCCGCCGGGCAGCAGGACCCGTACGGGCAGGGCCGCGCCCGCGAGGAGTACGGGTACGGACAGGACATCCACGGACAGGACGGGTACGGGCAGCACCAGCCGTACGGGCAGTCCTACGGGCAGCAGTACCAGAACGAGCAGCACGAGCAGCACGAGCAGTACGAGCAGTACGAGCACGGGCAGTACGGATACGGCGAGCACGCCTTCCCCGGCGGGCACGCTCCGTACCCGGAGCAGCGCTCACCGTACGACCGGCGCCCGGGCCACCCCGAGCAGCGCGAGCCCGGCGGGGCGTGGGGCGCCGGCCCCGACCCGGTGTACGGCGACTGGCAGGGCTTCCCGGGCGGCGGCGCGGACTCCGCCCGCGGCCCCCGGTCCGCAGCCGAAACCGTTCTCCACGGCTCCGGCCCCGGCGCGGACGCCCCCGACGACCCCGCCTCCACCGGCCCGCAGCGCCGGGTGCCCGCCCCGCGCGCGGACGACGCCGAGGAACCGCAGGCCGGTGCCGCCGGCACGGGGCGCGGCCGCAAGGCCCTCACCTACACCGGCATGGCCGCCGCGGCTGTCACCACCGTCCTCGCCGTCGTCGTCGCCGGCCACATGAGCGCCGACACCGACGGCAAGTCCGCCTCCCCGCGCGCCGCGGGCACGGCCGGCGACCGGGCCATGCCCGGCCAGTCCGCGGCCTCCCGCTCCGACGGCCGGGCCGTCCCGCAGGCGCCGCCCGCGGCCCCGGCGCCCGCGCCGGAGCTCACGTACGAGCAGAAGATGGCCCAGCAGCTCCCGATCGACGAGAAGCTCAAGGGGCCCGGGACCTTCGAGACGGTCCCCGGCGTCGCCGCCGCCCCCGGCAAGGGCGACGTGGTCCGCTACCGGGTCGACGTCGAGACCGGGCTCGGCATGGACGCGCAGCTCTTCGCCGAGGCCGTGCACCGCACCCTCAACGACGACCGCAGCTGGGCCCACGGCGGCCGCAAGACCTTCGAGCGGGTCCCCGGCGGCAGCGCCGACTTCGTCATCACCCTCGCCAGCCCCGGCACCACCGGCGTGTGGTGCGCGAAGTCCGGGCTGGACACCACCATCGAGAACGTCTCCTGCGACTCGGCCAACACCGACCGCGTGATGATCAACGCGTTCCGGTGGGCGCAGGGCTCGCCGACGTACGGGGCGGACCAGATCTTCGCCTACCGGCAGATGCTCATCAACCACGAGGTCGGCCACCGGCTCGGCCACGGGCACGTGAACTGCCAGACCCCGGGCGCCCCCGCCCCGATCATGCAGCAGCAGACCAAGTCGCTGGAGATCAACGGGATCCGCTGCAAGCCCAACCCCTGGGTGTTCCCCGGCAACTGACGGCCGGCCGGACAGGCGGACGGCAGGCGGGAAGTCGGCCCGCCGGACAGCCCGGCAGCCGGAAAGCGCTTCGCTCCGCGGCTTGCCGACCCCCGCGGTGCCCCTACAGGTAGCGCGCTCGAACGCGAACCGTACGGGAAAGTTACGACTCTTCACCCCTTCCGGTGGCGCGACGGACAACCGTCCGCCGCGCCACCGGCGCATCCGCTTGGCTTCTCCCGCGGCCGGTCGCCGGACCGGCGGCCGCCGCCACGACCGGAGATTCGGGGGTGCCATTCGTGCGGATCGGACTGCTCACCGAAGGCGGCTATCCGTATGCCGCGGGCGAGGGCCGGCTGTGGTGCGAGCGCCTCGTGCGCGGGCTGCCGCAGCACGAGTTCGAGCTCTACGCACTGAGCCGCAGCGCCGAACAGGAGGAGCGCGGCCGGGTCGTGCTCCCCGAGCACGTCACCCGCGTCTGGACCGCCCCGCTGTGGGCGCCCGCCGACGACGGCCGCACCCACTCCCGGCGCGAGCGCCGCCGGTTCGCCGACTCCTACGGGGAGCTGGTGGACGGCATCTGCACCGGCCGCGCCGAGCCCTTCGCCGCCGGACTGTACGGGCTCGCCGAACTCGCCCGCGAACAGGGCGGCATGTACGCGGCCCTCCGCTCGGAGACCGCCGTGCGGACGGTGGAGTCCGCCTGCCGGGCACCCGGCGCCCGCCGCTCCGTCCGGCAGGCCCAGGTGGCCGACCTGCTGGAGTTCGCCGACGCCCTGGAGCGGCTGCTGCGCCCGCTGTCCCTCGACTGGTACGAGGACCTCCGCGAGGTGGACGTCTGCCACGCCGCCGCGGGCGGGGTCGCCGCCCTCCCCGGACTGCTGGCCAAACGCTTCTTCGGAGTGCCGCTCCTGGTCACCGAGTACGGGGTGCGGCTGCGCGCCCACTACCTGGACCGCCCCGAAGGCGGCCGGCCCGCCGTGCGCGCCCTCCTCGCCGCCTTCCACGTCCGGCTCGCCTGCGAGATCTACGCCCGCGCCGACCTCCTCACGCCCGGCAACGCCCACGCCCGCCGCTGGCAGGAGCGGTGCGGCGCCACCCGGGACCGGATGGAGACCGTCTACCCGGGCATGGAGGCGGACCGATTCGCCGCCGTCGGCGAGGACCCCGCCTGCGGCGACCCCGACACGCTCGTGTGGGTCGGCCGGATCGAGCCCGGCAAGGACCTCGTCGGGCTGCTCCACGCCTTCGCGGAGGTCCGCAAGGCCGCCCCCGGCACCCGGCTGCGGATCTTCGGGACCGCCGCCGCGGTCCCCGGCTACCTCGCCGACTGCCGCTCGCTGGCCGCCCAGCTCTTCCCCGACGAGGCCGCCGACGCCGTCTCCGCCGGGGAGAACCCCGTCTCGTTCGAGGACCTCGGCGGGCCCGGGACGGCAACGGCCGCAGAGGCCTACGGCAGCGGCCGCGTCGCCGTCCTCTCCTCCGTCGTCGAAGGCTTCCCCGCCGGGCTCGCCGAGGCGATGTTCTGCGGCCGGGCCACCGTCTCCACCGACGTCGGCGCGGTGTGCGAGGTCATCGGCGGCACCGGCCTCGTCGTCCCGCCCCGCAACCCGCGCGCCCTCGCCGACGCCTGCCTCTCCCTGCTGCGCGACCCCGAACGGGCCCAGCGGCTCGGCGCGGCCGCCCGGGCCCGCGCCCTGGAGCTGTTCACCGTCGAGCAGAACGTCGCCGCCTTCCGGGCGGCCTACCTGCGGCTCCTCGCCCGCGGACCCGCCCGGCCCGGCGCCGGCGTCCCCTTCGGGCAGCCCCCCGAGGCCCGCGTCCCCGGCCACTGGACCAGCCCCGGCTGGGCCGACCCCGACCCGGATCCCGACCCCGACGCGGCGGCCGCCGCGGGGGACCCCGCCGGCGCACCCGCCCCGGCCCCCACCACGGAGGCGACCGTATGACCCCCGACGAAGCCGTGGCTGCGGCGCCCGTCGCCGCCGCCCCCCGCCGGCGGGCGGCCGGAGACCCCGTCAAGACGCTGCTGCACCGGCACCGGGCGCTGTGCGAGCAGGCCGTGGACCCGCTGGAGATCGCCGCCGGCCTGGAGGCCCGTGGCATCACCGACCGCACCGCCGCCCGCTTCCGCCACCGGGATGTCTTCTCCCTCGCCGAGGAGCTCTACGCCCGCACCCCCCGCGGCCACGAGCCCGCAGAGCCCGCCGCGGCCCGCCCCCGCGACGCCCGCGCCCTGCGCGGCATCGGCCTCGCCCTGCTGCCCGGCGCCGCCGCCCTCGCCGCGGCCGCCGCCGCCCTGCCGTACGCGGGCGCCCTCGCCGTCGCCGCCACCGTCGCCGCCCTCGCCCGGCCCTCCGCCACCGGGCGGGCCCCCCGCGGCCGCGGCTCCCTCGCCGTCCACCTCGCCGCCGCGGCCGCCGCCGGGTGGGCCGTCCACCGCCACGGCACCCCCCTCGGCGTCGCCCTCGCGCTCGCCGCCGCCCCCGGCCACCTCGCCGCCGCGGCGTTCGCCGCCCGCGCCCGCCGCCGGCTCGCCGCCAGCCGCGCCCTGGAGGACTTCGCCGCCTCCGCCCGGCCGCTGCTCCTCGCGGGCGCCGCCGCCCAGACCGCCGCCGCAGCGGGCGCCGCCGCCCTCGCCGGGGCGCCGCTCGCCGCCGCCGTGCCGCTCGCCGTGCTGTTGTTCCTGGCACGGCTGCTCCTCTGCCACGGCGCCCCCTGGCCGCCCGTCGCCGCGGCGCTCGCCGTCGCCGCGGTCCCCGCCGCGCCCGCGGCGCCCGCCGCCGCGGCCGGCCTCCTCGCCCTCGCCCTGCCCGTCCTGGCGCGCGCCTCCGCGCACACCCGGACGTGAGGGCCGCCCGCCCCCGCGCCGACCGGAAGCGGCGAAGGCCCGCCCCGCCCCACCCCTCCCGCCCGACCCAAGAAGAAGGAGACACCGCATGACCGGCCAGCCAACCAACCGAGGGACCGCGCGATGAGGGTGCTGCTGATCGGAGCCAACGGATACCTCGGCCGCTACGTCGCCGACCGGCTGCTCGCCGACCCCGCCGTCCAGCTGACCGCGCTCGGCCGCGGCGACGACGCCGACGTCCGGTTCGACCTCGCCACCGGCAGCCCCGGCGCGCTCACCCGCTTCCTCGACGCCGTCCACCCGGGCGTCGTCATCAACTGCGCGGGCGCCACCCGCGGCGGCGCCCGCGAGCTGACCCGGCACAACACCGTCGCCGTCGCCACCATCTGCGAGTCCCTGCGCCGCAGCGGCTGCGGGGCCCGCCTCGTCCAGCTCGGCTGCGCCGCCGAGTACGGGCCCAGCCAGCCCGGCTCGTCCACCGCCGAGGACGCCGTCCCGAGACCCGGCGGGCCGTACGGGGTCAGCAAGCTCGCCGCCACCGAGCTCGTCCTCGGCTCCGGCCTCGACGCCGTCGTCCTGCGCGTCTTCTCGCCCGTCGGGCCCGGCACCCCGGCCGGCTCCCCGCTCGGCCGGCTCGCCGAGGCGATGCGGCGCGCCATGCAGTCCGGGGACGGCGAGCTGAAGCTCAGCGGCCTCGGGGTCCAGCGGGACTTCGTCGACGTCCGGGACGTGGCGCGCGCCGTGCACGCCGCCTCCCTGTCCGCCGCGCAGGGCGTCGTCAACATCGGGACCGGGCGCGCCGTCCGGCTCCGCGACGCCGCCGCCGTCCTCGCCCGGGTCGCGGGCTACGGCGGCTCCCTCCATGAGATCGACGTCCCACAGGGCGGACACCCCCAGGGCCACGGGCCGCTCCACGGCAGCCACGGCCGGGCCCCCTCCCTCGCCGCGATCGGCGCTCCCCGCTCCGAGGCCACCGCCGAGCAGCTGGCCGCCGCCCCGCCCGCAGCCGCGTACCCCTACCCGGACGGCTGCGGCGCCTGGCAGCAGGCGGACGTCCGCACCGCCCGGGACCGGCTCGGCTGGCGGCCCCGGATCAACCTGGAGGAGTCCCTCGCGGACATCTGGATGGAGGCGGCGTGCCGCATCTGACCACGCCCGCCCCGGCCGCCGCCGCCACCGGCTCCGGCCGCGTCGGCCTCGGCATCCCCGGCTACGCCCACCCGCTGCTCGCGCCCGTCGAGTGGGCCGAGCTGACCCGGCCCGGCACGCCCCTGCACTGGGCCGTGCTGAACGTCACCGACGGCCCCGGCTCCCGGCCCGACCCGCACTGCACCGAGGCGGTGGGCCGGCTCCGCGGGGCCGGCGGCACCGTCCTCGGGCATCTCGCGATGCGGGGCGGCGAGCGGACGTTCGGCGAGCTGGTCTCCGACGCCCACCGCTTCGCCGACTGGTACCGGGTCGACGGGTTCTACCTGGACGGGGCCCCGGCCGACCGGTCCGGGCTCGCCGAAGTGCGCCGGGTCGCCGACACCCTGCGCGGCCTCGGCGAGGACGTGCGGATCGTGCTCGGCCACGGCACCCACCCCCACGAGGGCTACGCGGACATCGCCGACCAGCTGGTCACCTTCGCCGGGGCCTGGACGGACTACCGCTGGTCGCAGGTGGCGGAGTGGACCGCCGACCACCCGCCGGAGCGGTTCTGCCACCTCGTCCACGGGGTGCCGCGCACGCACCTGGAGGAGGCGCTGCGGATCGCCCGCTGGCAGGGCGCCGGGACGATCTGGTTCACCGACCGGCGCGGCGCCCCCAACGGGGACCCCTGGGCGTCAATGCCCGCGTACTGGGACGAAATCGTCTCACGCATCGGACCGGGTGTCTCGGAATGAAGAAGGGCGTGGCAGTGTTACGGGAAGAACCACCGTTCACGCATACCGATCTACGGAGTCCCCGTGTCGCTGCCACCCCTGGTCGAGCCGGCTGCCGAGCTCACCGTCGACGAGGTCCGTCGGTACTCCCGCCACCTGATCATCCCTGACGTCGGGATGGACGGCCAGAAGCGCCTGAAGAACGCGAAGGTGCTGGCCGTGGGCGCGGGGGGCCTCGGCTCGCCCGCCCTCATGTACCTGGCCGCGGCCGGCGTCGGAACGCTGGGCATCGTGGAGTTCGACGAGGTCGACGAGTCGAACCTCCAGCGCCAGATCATCCACAGCCAGTCGGACATCGGCCGCTCCAAGGCCGAGTCCGCCCGCGACTCCGTGCTCGGCATCAACCCGTACGTGAACGTCGTCCTCCACGAAGAGCGGCTCGAAGCCGACAACGTGATGGACATCTTCTCCCAGTACGACCTCATCGTCGACGGCACCGACAACTTCGCCACGCGCTACCTCGTCAACGACGCCTGCGTCCTCCTCGGCAAGCCGTACGTGTGGGGCTCCATCTACCGCTTCGACGGCCAGGCTTCCGTCTTCTGGTCCGAGCACGGCCCCTGCTACCGCTGCCTCTACCCGGAGCCCCCGCCGCCGGGCATGGTCCCGAGCTGCGCCGAGGGCGGCGTCCTGGGCGTGCTCTGCGCGTCCATCGGCTCCATCCAGGTCACCGAGGCCATCAAGGTCCTCACCGGCGTCGGCGAGCCGCTGGTCGGCCGCCTGATGATCTACGACGCCCTGGAGATGCAGTACCGCCAGGTCAAGGTCCGCAAGGACCCCGACTGCGCGGTGTGCGGCCCGAACGCGACCGTCAAGGAGCTCATCGACTACGAGGCCTTCTGCGGCGTCGTGTCCGAGGAGGCCCAGGAGGCGGCCGCCGGCTCGACGATCACTCCGAAGCAGCTCAAGGAGTGGATCGACGAGGGCGAGAACATCGAGATCATCGACGTCCGAGAGAAGAACGAGTACGAGATCGTCTCCATCCCGGGCGCGCGGCTGATCCCCAAGGGCGACTTCCTGATGGGCACCGCCCTCCAGGACCTCCCGCAGGACAAGCGGATCGTCCTGCACTGCAAGACGGGTGTCCGCAGTGCGGAAGTCCTGGCGGTCCTGAAGTCCGCCGGCTTCGCGGACGCGGTCCACGTCGGCGGCGGCGTCATCGGCTGGGTCCACCAGGTCGAGCCCCAGAAGCCCGTCTACTAGCAGGCCCGCCCGCAGGCCCGTCCGTTCTTCCGGCCCCTGCCCCCGCGCGCGACGGCGCGGGGGCAGGGGCCGGCCGGTGGCCGCCGCCCGGTCAGGCGGCCTTGCAGACGGTGCCGCCGGACGGCACCGTCCCGTCCAGCAGGTAGGCGTCGACCGCCTTCTGCACGCACGGGTCGCCGCTGTTGTACGCGCCGTGCCCCTGGCCCTCGTACGTCAGCTCCACCCCGACCCCCGGGCCGAGGCGCTCCACCATGCGCCGCGCCCCCTCGTACGGGGTCGCCGGGTCGCCGGTGTTGCCGATCACCAGGATCGGCGCGGAGCCGGGCGCCGACACGTCGGGCGTCTCCCAGGCGCCCTTGACCGGCCAGCCGGTGCAGCCCATCAGCGCCCAGCCGAGGAAGTCCCCGAAGACGGGGGAGGCCTTGCGGAACTCCGCCAGCCGCTCCTTGGTCTGCTCCAGCGTGAACCGCTGCTTGGAGTCCGCGCAGTTGACCGCCGTGTTGGCGGCCCCGATGTTGCTGTAGCGGCCGTTCTCCTGCCGCCCGTTCAGCGCGTCGGACAGTGCCATCAGCAACTGGCCCTGCCCGCCCTCCGCCTCGTCGATGCCCTGCTCCAGCAGCGGCCACAGCTCCTGGGAGTACAGGGCCTGCGCGATGCCGTTCGTCGCCGCGGAGTCGGTCAGCATGCGCCCGCCGAGGCCCGGGATGGGCTGCTGCGCCAGGCTCTCCTGCAGCCGGAGCACCGTGTCCTCGACCTCCTGGGCGGTGGCGCCCTGGAGGCGGCACTCGTCGCCGCGGTCCACGCAGTCCTGCGCGAAGTTCTCCAGCGCCAGCTGGAAGCCCTTCGCCTGGCCGAGCGCGCTCTCCTCGGAGGTCTTCGTCGGGTCGACGACCGCGTCGAAGACGGCCCGCCCGACCTTCTCCGGGAACAGGTGGGCGTAGACCCCGCCCAGCTCGGTGCCGTACGAGATGCCGAAGTAGTTCAGCTTCTCGTCGCCCAGCGCCTGGCGGATCCGGTCCAGGTCCCGGGCGGCGTTCTCCGTGCCGACGTACGGCAGCACCTGCCCCGACCGGGCCTCGCAGGCCTGGTGGTAGCGGCGGATCCCGTCCGCGAACTCCTTCTCCTCCGCCGGCGTCTCCGGCGTGTTGTCCGCGGCGTAGTACGCGTCCAGCTGCTTGTCGGTCTGGCACAGCACGGGCGCGCTGGCGCCGACCCCGCGCGGGTCGAAGCTCACCAGGTCGTAGCGCGAGCGCAGCGCCTGGTACTCCTCGGCCGCGCCGGGCAGCGTGCTGACGCCGGAGCCGCCCGGGCCGCCGAAGTTGAACACGAGGGAGCCGAGGCGCCGCTCCTTGTCCCGGGCAGGGGCCCGGATCAGCGCGAGCGGGATCGTCTCCCCGCCGGGGTCGGCGTAGTCGAGCGGCACCTGCAGCGTGGCGCACTGCCAGTCCTTCGGCGGAGCGGGACCGCCGCCCTGGGCGGCGGTCGGGGCGGCGCAGGCGCCCCACTTCAGCGGCGGCGGCGCCGACCCGGTCCCGTCGGCGCGGGACGGGGCGCCGCCTCCGCCGCCGGAGCAGCCGGCTACCCCGGCCACGGCGAGGACGACGGCGCCGGCGGCGGCCGTCCGGAGGACGTGTCTCGACATGCCCCCATCCTCCGCCGCCCCCGCACACCCCGCCCCCGCACGAGCCCGTTCGGGTACCGGGGCCCACGGCGCGGCTCCCCGCAGGACTAATGCCAGCCGTGTTCGGTGAGAACCCGGTCGCCGTCGCGGTTCAGGTAGCCGAGCAGCCCTGCCGCGGGGTACTCGATGATGTCGTCGGGCAGCGCGTGAACGGCCCACCAGCGGAGATCGAGGCACTTCTCGGGCTCGCGGTTGACGGGCTCGCCGTTCCACACGGTGGCCTCGAAGAACAGGCCGATGCGCTCGACCTCGGGGCTCTGCCTGTGGTGCACGACGTGCACGAGCCGCAGGTGCGCCGGGTCCACCTCGACGCCGGTTTCCTCGCGCAGCTCACGTGCAGCGCCCACGGTGAGCGGCTCGCCGGCGTCGAGCTTGCCCGAGGGGGCGTGCCACCGGCCGTAGCCATACGGTCCGCCGCGCTGCGACAAGAGAATTCTGTCGCCGTCGCGCAGGATCACATGCGTGTCGATCACCGGGGTTGCCGGTGCTGCCGCGTTCATGAGTTCACCGTGGGGTCGTCGGTCCGGTTGGCGCTTTCGACGCTACCTCCGGGCGCGGGCACGGCGTCGGCGATTCGCTTCGCTACGTCCGTGGAGGTGGTTCGCCTCGGCTCGGGTGAGTTCGCCGAGCTCGCTCGTCGAGGGCTCTGCCGGCCGCTCGTGCCGCTTCCTGCGGCGGCACCTAGATCGCTTCCTTGCGGGTGAGGTAGTTGAACGACACCCAGCCCGGCAGGACCGGCAGCCAGAACGTCATCAGCCGGAACAGCAGGACCGCCGAGATCGCGACCTCCTTGTCCAGGCCCGCCGCGATCAGGCCCAGCGTCAGCGTCGTCTCCACGGCGCCGATGCCGCCCGGCGTCGGCGCTGCCGAGCCGAGGGCGTTGCCCGCGAGGAACACGACGGCGATGCTCGCGTAGCTCAGCGCCTCGCCGCCGCCGAAGGCGCGGATCGACGCGTCCAGGCACATCACGAAGCAGCCGGTCAGCAGGAGCATCCCGCCGATGCCCGTCATCAGCTTCTGCGGCCGCTGGAGGACGTCCAGCATGCGCGGCACGACACCGGCGAACAGCGCCCGCACCCGCGTCACGACAAACTTCCGCAGGAACGGCACCGCCGTCACGACGAGGACCAGCACGGCCACCGTCAGCAGGCCGGCGATGACCGTCCGGGACGGCGTCATCTCCGGGGTCTTCTCCGTGCCCGTCAGGTAGCCGAACGCCAGCAGCAGCAGGACGTGCGCCGCCAGCCCGAACAGCTGCGAGGCGCCCACACTGGCCACCGCCAGCCCCGGCCGAACCCCCGCCCGCTGGAGGAACCGCGTGTTCAGCGCGACACCGCCGACGGCCGCCGGGGCGACCAGCTTGACGAACGAGCCGGCCACCTGGGCCACCACCGTCCGCAGGAACGGCACCCGCTCCGGCACGAACCCGAGCAGGCTCATCGCCGCGGCGAAGTACGTCAGCGCCGAGAACGCCAGCGCCGCCCCCACCCAGCCCCACTCGGCCCCGCCGACGATCGTCGCGAAGTCCACGTGGGCCAGCTGCGTCAGCAGGAAGTACGCGCCGAACGCGCCCGCGATGAACGACACCAGGGTGCGCGGCCGGATCCGCTCCAGCCGGGCCGGCTCCACCGGCGCCTGCGGCCGGATCAGCAGCACCTGCTTGCGGATCTGGCTGAGCAGGTCCTCCTCGCGGGCATCCTCCAGCGCATCGTCCAGCGCCCGCTTCTCCGCCTTCCGCTCGGCCGCCGACGTGGCGGGGACCGCCTTGGCGCCCGCCTTCCCGGCCGCCGCCTCGCGGGCCGCCTTCGCCGCGCGCGAGGACTCCAGCACGGCCTCCCGCTGCCGGTCCGCCCGCTCCCGGGCGAGCCGGCGCAGCGTGGCCCGCGTCGACCGGCTCAGCGCGATCGGCTGGAGCAGCGGCAGGCAGTCCGCCACCGCGTCCGGCCCGAGCACCGACACCGCCGACGCGACCGCGCGCTGCGCGCCGACCCGCAGGCCGAGCGTGGTCAGCAGCTGCGCGATGTCCATCCGCAGCACCAGGTCGCCGGCCGCGATCTCGCCGCCGCGCAGATCCGTGAGGATGACCCTGCCGGAACGATCCACCAGCAGGGCGTCGCCCGTCAGCCGGCGGTGCGCGATCCGGCGCGACTGCAGGGCGCGTACCTGCTCCCAGGCGTGGCGGGCCAGCTCGTCGGTGATCTCCTCGTCCGGGACGGCGTCCAGCGGCCGGCCCTCCAGGTGCTCGTACACGAGCATCACGGCGTCCGGGCCGAGCTCGGAGGTCGCGATCAGCTTGTGCGCGTTCGCGCCGGCCGCGATCGCCGCGTACGCGAGGAGCGCCTCCTGCTCCAGCGCCTGGCGCAGAGACTGCAGGGAGCGGCGCGTCGTGATCCCGCGCAGGGTCATGCGGCGCCACACCCGGTAGAAGAACCCGTGCGCCTGCTGCTCCCGGTCGACGACGGTGACGTCGAGCGGCGATCCGTCCTCCAGGGTGACGTGGTAGCGGCGCCCCCGGTCGCTGGCATCCGAGGCGTCGCCCTCCGGGACCTCGGCGCGCGCCGCGCTGACCGGCTGGAAGCCGACCCGGCGCAGGCCCGCGAGGAGGTTCTGCCCGGTGGGGCGCACGTTCGGGGAGCCGACCGCGTAGAGGGTGCCGTACGCGACGCTCCAGCCGATCAGCACCGTCAGGATGATCGAGAACGGGGTGGTGTAGCCGCTGACCAGCATCGCGAAGGCGTCGAGCAGCAGCACCACCCACAGGGCGACCCGCCAGCGCGGCCTGCGCGTCATCCCGACGGCGGTCATGTACGCGATCACGGGCGCGAGGTAGCCGTGCACGGGGTCGGTGGGCGCGCCGCCGGCGCCCGCGGCGCGGGTCAGGGCGTCCTGGATGGTGGCCGGGGCGGCCTGGGAGACCCAGAGGTCGGTCGCGAGGGTGACGCCGTGGGCGAGGACGGCGGCGAGGACGCCGTCGGCGATGCGCAGCCCGTCGCGTTTGATCAGCCGTTCGATCGCGAAGGCGACGGGGACGAGGAGGACGGCGATGCTGGACACCAGGCCCGCGACCTTGATCAGGAGGTCGGGGGCGGCCTGGGTGCCCTGGCTGATGTCGTCCTCCAGGCCGGCGGTGGTGCCGTGCGCGAAGGCGGCGATGGCGAGGACGACGGCGATGCCGAGCAGGCCGACGAGGAAGCGGACGAGGTCGGAGGGGCGGTGCACGCGGGCGGCGAGCAGCGGCTCGTCGACCTCGACCTCGTCGGCACCGGCCGCGGCGGCGTCAACGGCGGCGGCGTCAACGGCGGAGGCATTCGCGGCGGCGGCCGCCGGGCCGTCTGCGGGCGCGCCGGGAGCCTCGTCGCGGGGCGTGCCGGGGTGCGGCTCCGGGCCCGGCTCGGGGCGCGCGCCGTCGTCCTCGGTCGCGCCGTCCGGAGGGCTCACACCCTGCTCCTTCGTCGTCACAGCCGTCTCTTCTTGATCGCGTATCACCACTCACCGCCCGGAAGATGGTGGCACGGCCGGGCGGCCCCGGGGGGCGGCAGGGTGCGCGCCGGTGTGGAGGGAAACGCTCCGCACAGCGGTCCGCCCCGTCCGGCACCATGGGCGGAATGAGCGAGGAGCTGCCCGCTTACGCGGAGCGCGTACTGGACGCGGCCGAGCGGATTCCGCCCGGCCGGGTGATGACCTACGGGGACGTCGCCGAATGGCTCGGGGAGGGCGGCCCGCGCCAAGTCGGCCGCGTCATGGCCCTGTACGGCGGCGCCGTCCCCTGGTGGCGCGTGGTGCGCGCCGACGGCCGGCCCCTGCCCGGCAGCGAGCCCCGCGCCCTGGAGCACTACCGGGCCGAGTCCACCCCGCTGCGCCTCACCGCCGGCGGCGAGGCCCGGCTCGACATGCCGCGGGCACGCTGGGACGGCGGCGGGGACGGCGCGGCGGGCGACGAGGGTCACATCTGACAGCTTCCGCCACGGAGCACCCCGCGCGCCGGTCGAGAGCCGGCCCCGGGGCCCGGACGGGGGACCGCCGCCCGCCCGCCCGGACTCCCGCGCACCCGCCCGCTCCGCCCCGCGGCGGGGCCCCGGCGCGCGGTCCGCGGCCGCCGCGGCCGCCGTGCCGGGCGCATCCGGGGCCGGACCTCGGGGAACTGCACGGGGTGCGCCGCTTGCCGTAGCGTTGCCTCTTCGGCGGTCGCGGCCGGCCCCCCGGCGGGCGCCCGCTCGGCGACCGCGGACGCCGCAGGACCCGTACGCCCCGCAGCACGAACACCAGGACCGGCACCTCACGTGATCACCTCTTCCACCGACCGCCCCGAGCGGCTGCGTACGCGAACCCCCGACGCGTACCGTCTCGTGCGCAGCGGGCCGGGGCGAGCGGAGCCCCCTGTGCTGGACGCAGCGCAGCAGGCGGTGGTTGACCACACCCGCGGACCGCTGCTCGTCCTCGCCGGGCCGGGCACCGGCAAGACCACCACCCTGGTCGAGGCCGCCGCCGCCCGCGTCGAGGCCGGCACCGACCCCGCCCGGATCCTGATCCTCACCTTCAGCCGCAAGGCCGCCGTCGAGCTGCGCGACCGCGCCGCCCTCCGGCTCGGCGGCGCCCGCGCCCCGCAGGCCACCACCTTCCACTCCTTCTGCTACGGGCTGGTCCGCGCCCACCAGGACACCGACCTGTTCGCCGACCCGCTGCGCCTGCTGTCCGGGCCCGAGCAGGACGTCATGGTCCGCACCCTGCTGGAGGGGCAGCGCGAGATCCGCTCCATCCGCTGGCCCGACGACCTGCGGGCCGCCCTCACCACCCGGGGCTTCGCCGACGAGGTGCGCGCCGTCCTCGCCCGCGCCCGCGAGCTCGGCCTCGGCCCGGCCGCCCTCGACGCGTTCGCCTCCCGCATCGGCCGGCCCGACTGGAAGGCGGCCGCCGCCTTCCTCGCCGAGTACCTCGACGTCCTGGACATGCAGGGCACCCTCGACTACGCCGAGCTCCTGCACCGCGCCGTGCTGCTCGCCGAGCGGACGCCCGGCCTGGCCGCCGCGTACGACGTGATCTACGTGGACGAGTTCCAGGACACCGACGCCTCGCAGCTGCGGCTGCTGCGTGCGCTGGCCGGGCCCGGCGGCACACTGGTCGCCTTCGGCGACCCCGACCAGTCGATCTACGCCTTCCGCGGCGCCGACATCAACAACATCCTCGACTTCGAGGGCGCGTTCCCCGGCGCGGCCGTACGGGCCCTGACGGTCGGCCGCCGCTCCGCCTCCGCCGTCCTGGCCGCCACCCGGCTGCTGACCACCCGCATGCCGGTGCCGCGGCTGCCCGCGGACGCGGTCCGCGCACACCGGGGGCTCACGCCGACGCGGGAGGGCGGCCGCGTCGAGGTGTACACGTACCCGACGGCCGGCGCCGAGCTCGACAACATCGCGGACATCCTGCGCCGCGCCCACCTGGAGGACGGCGTTCCCTGGCAGGACATGGCCGTCCTGGTCCGCGCCGGCGGCCGCACCCTGCCGGCGATGCGGCGGGCCCTGATCGCGGCGGGCGTCCCCGCCGAGACGGACGGCACGGACATCCCCCTCCGCCACGAACCGGCGGTCGCCCCCCTCCTGACGGCCCTCCGCACGGTGGCCCTGGCGACCCCCCAGGCCGCCGCCGCGGGCACCCCCGGCCCCGCCGACGCCGCCGACGGCGATACCGCCACGCCGGCGCACGACCCCGACGCGGCGGCCCCCGCCGGCGCCGGCGCGCCGGACGCCGACGGGCAGAGTGCCCACGGCGGCGGGGGCGGCACCGGGTGGATCGGGGCCGAGGCGGCGCTGTCGCTGCTCGCCTCGCCGCTCGGCGGGATGGACGCCGCCGACCTGCGGCGGCTCGGGCGGGCCCTGCGCGACGAGGAGCGCGCGGCCGGCACCGCCGTGCCCGCTCCCTCCGACGTGCTGCTCGCCCGCGCCCTCGCCGAGCCGGAGCGCCTCGTCGCGCACGACCCGGCGTACGCGCGGGGCGCCCAGCGCCTCGGCCTGCTCCTGCGCAAGACACGCGAGCTCCTCCAGGGCGGCGGCACCGCCGAAGAGGCCCTGTGGACCCTCTGGGACGGCACGCCCTGGCCGCAGCGCCTGGAGCGCAGCGCCCGCCGCGGCGGCCCCGCCGGCCGCAACGCCGACCGCGACCTCGACGCGGTCTGCGCCCTCTTCGACACCGCCGCCCGCGCCGAGGAGCGCACCGGCGGCCGCGGCGCCCTCAACTTCCTCGAACAGCTCGAAGCCGAGGACATCGCCGCCGACACCCTCACCCGCCGCGCCAGCCGCCGTGAGGCGGTCCGGCTGATGACCGCGCACCGCTCCAAGGGCCTCGAATGGCGCCTCGTCGTCGTCGCCGGAGTCCAGGAGGGCCTCTGGCCCGACCTCCGCCGCCGCGGCTCCCTCCTCGAAGCCGACCGCATCGGCCGCGACGGCCTCGCCGAGCCCCTCGGCGCCGGCTCGCTCCTCGCCGAGGAGCGCCGCCTCTTCTACGTGGCCGCGACCCGCGCCCGCGACCGCCTCGTCGTCACCGCCGTCAAGGCCGCCGCCGAGGACGGCGACCAGCCCTCCCGCTTCCTCACCGAGCTCGGCGTGCCCCCCAAGGACGTCGCGGGCCGGCCCCGCCGCCCCCTCGCCGTCCCGGCGCTCGTCGCCGAGCTGCGCGCCACCACCGTCGACCCGGCCGCCTCGCCCGCGCTGCGGGACGCCGCCGCGCGCCGCCTCGCCCGCCTCGCCGCGCTCACCGACGAGGACGGCCGCCCGCTGGTGCCCGCCGCGCACCCGCAGCGCTGGTGGGGGCTGTACGAGCCCACCCGCAGCCGGGTGCCGCTGCGGGACCGCAGCCGGCCCGTCGCCCTGTCCGGCAGCGCCCTGGACCAGCTCGCCAACACGTGCTCCCTCCAGTGGTTCCTCGGCCGCGAGGTCAAGGCCGACGCCCCCGCCACCGCCGCCCAGGGCTTCGGCAACGTCGTCCACGTCCTCGCCGACGAGGTCGCCTCCGGCCGCACCCCCGCCGACCTGGACGTCCTCATGGAGCGCCTCGACTCCGTGTGGGACGCCCTCGCCTTCGACGCCCCCTGGAAGTCCCGCCAGGAGAAGGACAGCGCCCGCGCCGCGCTGGAGCGCTTCCTGCGCTGGCACACCACCGACCGCGGGGGCCGGACGGCCGTCGCCACGGAGCACGACTTCGACGTCACGCTCGAGGCGGGCGAGTACGCCGTCCGGATCCGGGGCTCCATGGACCGCGTCGAGGCGGACCCGCAGGGGCGGGCGTACGTCGTCGACTTCAAGACCGGCAAGGCGGCGCCGACGAAGGACGAGGTGGCCCGGCACCCGCAGCTCGCCGTCTACCAGCTCGCCGTCCGCGAGGGCGCCGTCGACGAGGTCTTCGACGGGCTGCGCCCCGAGCCCGGCGGCGCCGAGCTCGTCCAGCTGCGGCAGGGCGCCGCCAAGCGCGACGGCGGCGACACCGCGCCCAAGGTGCAGGCGCAGGAGGCGCTGCCGCCCGGGCCGTCCGGCGAGTGGGTCGGGGACCTGCTGGCCACGGCCGCCGGGCGGGTCCTGGACGAGCGCTTCGCCCCCGCCCCCGGCCGCCACTGCGACCACTGCTCCTTCCGCAGCTCGTGCAGCGCCCGCCCCGAGGGCCGCCAGACGGTGGAGTGAGCTGCCGCACAGCCCGCCCCGGCCGGGCAGGCCGCGCGAGCCGTCCGGCCGCCGCCGTCCACCGGCCGCACCGCGCCGTCACCCCCGGCGCGCCACGGCCTCCGCGGCCCCGGAGCGGCCCCGGAGCGCCTCCGGGGGCCGTACCGGAGCCCGGTCCGCGGCGCCCCGCAAACGCCCGCCCGCACCCGGCGGTGTGAGCCGCGTCGCGGGCGGTGTCGGCCCGGACGGCTAGCCTTTCCGGGTGTCCGCGCGCCCGTCCCCCCTCACCGACCCCGAGCAGCTCAAGGAGCTCCTCGGCATCCCGTTCACCCCCGAACAGCTGGACTGCATCACCGCGCCGCCCGCCCCGCAGGTCATCGTGGCCGGCGCCGGATCCGGCAAGACGACCGTCATGGCCGCCCGCGTGGTCTGGCTCGTCGGCACGGGCACGGTCGCACCGGGCGAGGTCCTCGGCCTCACCTTCACCAACAAGGCCGCAGGCGAGCTCGCCGAACGCGTCCGGACCGCCCTCGCCCGCGCCGGCGTCACCGACCCCGACCCGGCCCCGGCAGCCGGGCCCGACGCCGCGGACGCCGCCGGCGGCGAGCCCCGCATCTCCACCTACCACGCCTTCGCCGGGCAGCTCCTGAAGGACCACGGCCTGCGCATCGGCCTGGAGCCCAGCGCCCGCCTCCTCGCCGACGCCACCCGCTTCCAGCTCGCCGCCCGCGTCCTGCGCGAGGCGCCCGGCCCCTACCCGGCCCTCACCAAATCGCTGCCCGACCTGGTCAGCGACCTGCTCGCCCTCGACTCCGAACTCTCCGAACACCTCGTCGGCCCCGACCGGCTGCGCGCGTACGACACCGCGCTGCTCGACGAGCTGGCCGGCACCCGGCTGACCAACGAGGACCTCCGCAAGGTCCCCGAGGCCGTCCGAGGCCGCCTCGAACTGCTGGAGCTGACCGAGCGCTACCGCGCCGCCAAACGCTCCCGCGACCTCCTCGACTTCAGCGACCAGATAGCCCTGTGCGCGGAGCTCGCCACCACCCGGCCCGAGGTCGGGGCGCTGCTGCGCGACGAGTTCCGCGTCGTCCTCCTCGACGAGTACCAGGACACCTCCGTAGCGCAGCGGCTGCTGCTGTCCGGGCTGTTCGGCGGCGGCACCGGGCACGCCGTCACCGCCGTCGGCGACCCCTGCCAGGCCATCTACGGCTGGCGCGGCGCCTCCGTCGCCAACCTCGACGACTTCCCCGAGCACTTCCCGCACGCCGACGGCACCCCCGCCACCCGCTTCTCCCTCAGCGAGAACCGGCGCAGCGGCGGCCGCCTCCTCGACCTCGCCAACGGGCTCGCCGCCCCGCTGCGCGCCATGCACGAAGGCGTCGAGGCGCTGCGGCCCGCGCCGGGGGAGGAGCAGGCCGGGTCCGTCCGCTGCGCGCTGCACGCCACGCACGCCGAGGAGCTCGACTGGCTCGGCGACTCCGTCGCCCACCTGGTCCGCACCGGCACCGAACCGCGGGACATCGCCGTGCTGTGCCGCTCCGCCGGGGACTTCGCGCAGATCCAGGCCGCGCTCGCGGCCCGCGAGGTGCCCGTCGAGGTCGTCGGCCTGTCCGGGCTGCTCCACCTGCCCGAGGTCGCCGACCTGATCGCCGTCTGCGAGGTGCTCCAGGACCCGGGCGCCAACGCCTCCCTCGTCCGGCTGCTGATCGGCCCGCGCTGGCGCATCGGCGCCCGCGACCTGGCGCTGCTGGGCCGGCGCGCCCGCCTGCTCGTCGGCCGGGCGCGCGGCGAGGCCGACCCGGACGGGCGGCTCGCCGCCGCCGTGGAGGGGGTCGACCCGGCCGAGGTCGTCTCGCTGGCCGACGCCCTCGACACCTTCCTCGACGGCCAGGGCGGCTCCGGCGGCTCCGGCGGCTCCGGCGGGGACGACGGGCTGCCGTTCTCCGCGGACGCCCGCGTCCGCTTCGCCCACCTGGCGCAGGAGCTGCGCGACCTGCGGCGCTCCCTCGCCGACCCGCTGATGGACGTCCTGCACCGGGTGCTGGCCGCGACCGGCCTCGACGTGGAGCTGTCGGCCTCCCCGCACGCCCTGGCCGCGCGCCGCCGCGAGACCCTGTCGTCGTTCCTCGACGTCGCGGCCGGCTTCGCCTCCCTCGACGGCGAGGCCTCCCTGCTGGCCTTCCTCGGGTTCCTGCGGACCGCCGTCCAGTACGAGAAGGGCCTCGACCACGCACTGCCCGGCGGGGACAACACGGTGAAGGTGCTCACCGCCCACAAGTCCAAGGGGCTGGAGTGGGACGTCGTCGTCGTACCCGACCTGTGCGCGGGCTCCTTCCCGAAGCAGAAGCCGCCGGAGGCGTGGACCTCGTACCCGAAGGTCCTGCCGTACGCGCTGCGCGGCGACGCGGCCACCCTGCCCGGGGACCCCGAGTGGA
This sequence comes from Streptomyces globosus, assembly GCF_003325375.1. Lineage (GTDB taxonomy): Bacteria > Actinomycetota > Actinomycetes > Streptomycetales > Streptomycetaceae > Streptomyces > Streptomyces globosus_A. The sequence goes on from NZ_CP030862.1 coordinate 1,009,143, forward strand.
CCTCGGCGGGCCTGAAGTCGTTCAAGGCGGCGCTGAAGGAGCACAAGGCGGTCGAGGAGCTCCGCCTCGGCTATGTCACCTTCACCCGCCCGCGCTCCCTGCTGCTCGCCTCCGGGCACTGGTGGGGTCCGTCGCAGAAGAAGCCGCGGGGGCCGTCGCCGTTCCTGGAGGCCCTGTACGCGCACTGTGCCGCCGGGCACGGTGAGATCGAGGCCTGGGCCCCCGAACCGGAACCGGAGGAGGAGAACCCGTCGCTGACGGCGGCGAAGGAGGCGGAGCACGCTTGGCCGCTGCCACTGGACCGGAACTCCCTGGAGATGCGGCGCAGGGCCGCGGCCCTGGTGGAATCCCACCTGTCCGCCGCCGGCCGCACCGCCCCCGAAGCGGAACCGGACCCGCAGCGCCGGGCCGCCGCCGTACCGGCGGAGCTGCCGGCCGACGACCTGTGGCCCGAGGACTGGGCCGACGCCCCGGCCGGCGGGCAGCGGCCGCAGGCGGGCCCCGCCGTGCCCGCGCCCGTGGAGCCGTCCGGGCCCCCGTCCCGGCCGGGGGCCGCTGCCGTGCATCCGGCCGCGCCGGCCGACGACCTGTGGCCCGAGGACTGGGCCGACGCCCCGGCCGACGGGCAGCGGCCGCAGGCGGGCCCCGCCCTGCCCGCGCCCGTGGAGCCGTCCGGGCCCCCGTCCGGGCCGGGGGCCGCTGCCGTGCATCCGGCCGCGCCCGCCGACGACCTGTGGGACGGGGAGTGGGAGGCCCCGGCCGACGAGCCGCAGCCCGAGGAGGGCGCCGGCGTGCCCGCACGCACCGTGCCCGCCGCCCGTCGAGGCGGCTCCGGCGGGGGGCCCGGGCACGCGGAGGCCGGGCTCAGCCCCGAGGAGGCGCGGGCCGTCGCCTCCTGGGACCGGGACCTCGACGCCCTGGAGGGCGAGCTGCGCCGTTCGCGGGCCGCCGTCCGCGACGTCGAGCTGCCCGCCTCGCTGTCCGCGAGCCAGCTGCTCCGCCTCGCCGCCGACGAGCAGGGCTTCGCCCGGGACCTGGCCCGCCCCATGCCCCGGCCGCCGCAGCCCGCCGCCCGCCAGGGCACCCGCTTCCACGCGTGGGTGGAGTCCCGCTTCACCGAGCTCCCGCTGCCCTTCCTCGACGTCCTCGACCCGGCGGCCGACCTCCCCGGCTCCGACCAGGAGGTCGCCGACGAGGCCGACCTCGCCGGCCTCAAGGAGGCCTTCGAGCGGAGCCCGTACGCCGAGCGCGTCCCGCACCGCCTGGAGGTGCCCGTCCAGCTCACCCTGGCCGGGCGGGTCGTCCGCGGCCGCATCGACGCCGTCTACCGCGCCCCCGCCGGCTCCCCGTACGCGTACGAGATCGTCGACTGGAAGACCGGCCGCGGCACCGACGCGGACCCCCTCCAGCTCGCCGTGTACCGCCTGGCCTGGGCCGAGACCACCGGCACCCCGCTGCGCCGGGTGTCCGCCGCCTTCCTGCACGTCCGCAGCGGCCGCGTCATCCGGCCCCGCAACCTGCCCGGCCGGGACCGCCTTGAGCGGATCCTCCAAGGCAGAACGGGCCCGGACAGCGGCCGCCGGACGGGCGGATAGGCTCGTGGACATGAGCGAAACCCCGGCGGACAACGTCGTCCGCACGTACATCGACACCCACCGCGACGCCTTCCTCGAGGACCTCGCCGAGTGGCTGCGCATCCCGTCGGTCTCCGCCCAGCCGGAGCACGCGGACGACGTACGACGCAGCGCCGAGTGGCTCGCCGCCCACCTCGCCAAGACCGGCTTCCCCGTCGCCGAGGTGTGGGAGACCCCCGGCGCCCCCGCCGTGTTCGCCGAATGGCCCAGCGACGACCCGGGGGCGCCGACCGTGCTGGTCTACGGCCACCACGACGTGCAGCCCGCCGAGCTCGCCGACGGCTGGCACACCGAGCCGTTCGAGCCCGTCGTCAAGGACGGCCGCATGTACGCCCGGGGTGCCGCGGACGACAAGGGCCAGGTGTTCTTCCACACGCTCGGCGTCCGCGCGCACCTCGCCGCGACCGGCGCCGAAGCGCCCGCCGTCCACCTGAAGCTGCTGGTCGAGGGCGAGGAGGAGTCAGGGTCGGCGCACTTCCGAGCCCTCGTCGAGCGCGAGGCCGCCCGGCTCGCCGCGGACGTCGTGATCGTCTCCGACACCGGCATGTGGTCCGAGACCACCCCGACCGTCTGCACCGGCATGCGCGGCGTCGCCGACTGCGAGATCGACCTGCACGGCCCCGACCAGGACATCCACTCCGGGGCCTTCGGCGGGGCCGTGCCCAACCCGGCCACCGTCGCCGCCCGCCTCGTCGCCGCGCTGCACGACGCCGACGAGAAGGTCGCCATCCCCGGCTTCTACGACAACGTCGCCGAGCTGACGGACGAGGAGCGGCAGCTGATCGCCGAGCTGCCGTTCGACGAGGACGAGTGGCTGCGCACCGCCAAGTCGCACGCCGCGGCCGGCGAGAAGGGCTACTCGACGCTGGAGCGCGTATGGGCCCGCCCCACCGCCGAGGTCAACGGCATCGGCGGCGGCTACCAGGGCCCCGGCGGCAAGACCATCGTCCCCGCCTCCGCCCACCTGAAGCTGTCGTTCCGCCTGGTGTCGGGGCAGGACCCGTACGAGATCGAGGCCGCCGTGCGGGACTGGGTCGCGGCCCACGTCCCCGACGGCATCCGCCACTCCCTCGTCTTCGGCGCCCCGACCCGGCCCTGCCTGACCCCGCTCGGCCACCCGGCGCTGCGGTCCGTCGTCCGCGCCATGGAGCGCGCCTTCGGCCAGAAGGTCCGCTTCACCCGCGAGGGCGGCTCCGGGCCCGCCGCCGACCTCCAGGACGTCCTCGGTGCGCCCGTGCTGTTCCTCGGCATCTCCGTGCCGTCGGACGGCTGGCACGCGCCGAACGAGAAGGTCGAACTCGACCTGCTCCTCAAGGGCGTCGAGACCGCCGCCCACCTGTGGACCGACCTCGCCGCCCACTGGAGGCCCGCCGCCTAGACCGGCGCGCCGGCCGGCCCGCCCGCCCCGCTGCCCGCGCCGCGCACCGCACCGCACCCAAGAGCCGCACGAGTCACGCGCCACCCAGCCTGCCCGACCACGCCCCGGGGGAATTGGAAGCACCTGTGAGCACCCACACCGAGCACCCGATCACGCTCGCCGAGCCCGGCGGCATCGACCGCGCCGCGCACCACCGCCTCGACGAGGCCTGGCTCGCCGCCGCCTGGAGCCACCCGACGACGCGGGTCTTCGTGGTCTCCGGCGGCCAGGTCCTGATCGACGACACCCCCGACGGGGGCACCGGCATCGTCATGACCCCGGCCTTCGAGGCGCCGCTCACCGAAACGCACCGCTACTTCCTGGGCACCGACGAGGACGGCGTGCGGTACTTCGCGCTCCAGAAGGACTCCCTGCCCGGCCGTATGGACCAGTCGGCCCGCCCCGCCGGCCTGCGCGAGGCCGGGATGCTGCTGTCGCCGCGCGACGCCGGGCTGATGGTCCACGCCGTCGCCCTGGAGAACTGGCAGCGGATGCACCGCTTCTGCTCCCGCTGCGGCGAGCGCACCGTCGTCGCGGCCGCCGGGCACATCCGCCGCTGCCCCGGCTGCGGCGCCGAGCACTACCCCCGCACCGACCCGGCGGTGATCATGCTGGTCACCGACGGGCAGGACCGGGCGCTGCTGGGCCGGCAGGTCCACTGGCCGGAGGGGCGCTTCTCGACGCTGGCCGGGTTCGTGGAGCCCGGCGAGTCGATAGAGCAGTCGGTGGTCCGCGAGGTCTGGGAGGAGGCGGGCGTCCGGGTCGGGGAGGTCGAGTACGTCGCCAGCCAGCCCTGGCCGTTCCCGTACAGCCTGATGCTGGGCTTCACGGCCCGCGCCGTCTCCTCCGAGATAGCCGTCGACGGCGAGGAGATCGAGGAGGCCCGCTGGTTCTCCCGGGAGGACCTGCGGCAGGCGATCGAGTCGGGCGAGGTGCTGCCCCCGTCGGGGATCTCCATCGCGGCCCGGCTGGTCGAGCGCTGGTACGGCAAGCCCCTGCCGCGGCCGCTCGCACGCACCGCGTAACCGACCGCACCCGCCCCCGCCCCCGCTCGCGGACGCGGACGCGCGAAGGCCCCCGCCGGCGGGCGGGGGCCTTCCGCACTCGGGCCCGTCCGCGGACGGGGCCGCGGTCAGACGGCGAGCGCCTGCTGCACCTGGGCCAGGCTGGGGTTCGTCATGACCGACTCGGTGCCGGCCGGCGAGACGACGAGCACGGTCGGGACGGTCTGGTTCCCGCCGTTCGCCTTCTCGACGAACGCCGCGGACTCCGGGTCCAGCTCGATGTTGATCTCGTTGTACGCGATGCCTTCCCGGTCCAGCTGGCTCTTCAGCCGGCGGCAGTAGCCGCACCAGGTCGTGCTGTACATCGTCACGGAACCCGTGTCCTGCATGCTGCGCTCCTTCGTGGGGTGTGGGCCTGGGGTGGTCCGAGTACTCGAACGTACGGGACCCCGGAGCCATTCCCGCACCCGCGGGGCGCCCGGTACGTCAAGTACGACCGCGGCGGCCCCCTGTGGACGGCCGGTCCCGCCCGCACCGGCGGACCTGGCAGCATGGCGGGGTGACAGCAGCAACGCCCTTCCCGTCCTTCCCTTCCGGCACCGGGGGGTCCGACGGCCCGGCCGACGCGGTGCTCCAGGGCCTGGACCCGGAGCAGCGCGAGGTCGCCACGACCCTGCGCGGACCGGTGTGCGTGCTGGCCGGAGCCGGTACCGGCAAGACCCGGGCGATCACCCACCGCATCGCCTACGGCGTCCGGTCCGGGCAGCTCGCCCCGGCCAGTGTGCTGGCCGTCACCTTCACCAACCGGGCGGCCGGCGAGATGCGCGGCCGGCTGAGGGCGCTCGGCGCGGGCGGGGTCCAGGCGCGGACCTTCCACTCGGCCGCCCTGCGCCAGCTCCAGTACTTCTGGCCCCGGGCGATCGGCGGGGAGCCGCCCCGCCTCGTCGAGCGGAAGGTGCAGCTCGTCGCCGAGGCGGGCGCCCGCTGCGGCATCCGCCTCGACCGCGGCGAGCTGCGCGACGCCACCGGCGAGATCGAGTGGGCGAAGGCCACCCAGACCGTCCCCGCCGACTACCCGGCGGCCGCCCGGAAGGCGGGCCGCGAGGCCCCCCGGGACCCGGCCGAGATCGCCCAGCTGTACGGGATGTACGAGCAGCTCAAGCGCGACCGCGTCCTGATCGACTTCGAGGACGTGCTGCTGCTGACCGTGGGCATCCTCCAGGACCGCCACGACATCGCCGAGCAGGTCCGCAGCCAGTACCAGCACTTCGTCGTCGACGAGTACCAGGACGTCAGCCCCCTCCAGCAGCGGCTGCTGGAGCTGTGGCTCGGCGACCGCGACAGCCTGTGCGTCGTGGGCGACGCCGGCCAGACCATCTACTCCTTCACCGGCGCCACCCCCGACCACCTGCTGGACTTCCGCCGCCGCTACCCGCACGCCACCGTCGTCAGGCTGGTCCGCGACTACCGCTCCACCCCGCAGGTCGTCCACCTCGCGAACGGGCTGCTGGCCCAGGCGAGCGGCCGGGCCGCCGACCACCGCCTCGAACTGGTCTCCCAGCGCGAGCCCGGACCCGACCCGGTCTACGCCGAGTACGCCGACGAGCCCGCCGAGGCCGAGGGCACCGCCGCCCGGATCCGCGACCTCATCGCCGCCGGTGTGCCCGCCGGCGAGATCGCCGTCCTCTTCCGCATCAACGCCCAGTCCGAGGTCTACGAGCAGGCCCTCGCCGATGCCGGCGTCCCCTACCGGCTGCGCGGCGCCGAGCGGTTCTTCGAGCGGGCCGAGGTGCAGAGGGCGCTGCTCGCCCTGCGCGGCGCCGCCCGCTCCGCCGGCAACGACCCCCTCCTCGACGACGTCGTCGAGCTCGGCGCCCAGGTCCGCGCCGTCCTCGGCTCCACCGGCTGGAGCCCCGAGCCGCCCGCCGGCTCGGGGGCCGTCCGCGAGCAGTGGGAGTCCCTGGCCGCGCTGGTCCGCCTCGCCGAGGACTTCGCCCGCGCCCGGCCCGGGGCCACCCTGGCGGACCTCGCCGTGGAGCTGGAGGAGCGCCGGGCCGCGCAGCACGCCCCGACCGTCCAGGGCGTCACCCTGGCCTCGCTGCACGCGGCGAAGGGCCTGGAGTGGGACGCCGTCTTCCTCGTCGGCCTCACCGACGGCATGCTGCCGATCACCTACGCCAAGACCGACGAGCAGGTGGAGGAGGAGCGCCGCCTCCTCTACGTCGGGGTCACCCGCGCCCGCCACCACCTGACCCTCTCCTGGGCCCTCTCGCGCTCCCCGGGCGGCAGGCCCTCCCGCGTGCCCAGCCGCTTCCTGAACGGCCTGCGCCCGGGCTCCGGCGGCCGCGCCTCCCGCCCCGGAAGCGGCGGAGGAGCGGGCGTCGAGCGCGGCCCGGCCCGCGGGCGGGCCCGCCGCGGGCCCGTCCGGTGCCGGGTCTGCGGCCGGACGCTGACCGAGGCCGGCGAGATGAAGCTGATGCGCTGCGAGGACTGCCCGTCCGACATGGACGAGGGCCTGTACGAGCGGCTGCGCGCGTGGCGCGGGATCCAGGCCGGCCGGCAGGGCCTGCCCGCCTACTGCGTCTTCACCGACAAGACGCTGATGGCGATCGCGGAAGCGGCGCCCGGCGAGGCGGGGGAGCTGGCGGTGATCCCCGGAGTCGGCGGCCGCAAGCTCGACCGGTACGGGGCCGACGTCCTCGCCATCTGCGCAGGCAGGGAGCCTGCCGGAGGGGACGGCGCCGACGCGTGAAAACTCGTCGGAAAAATAGTTTGCACATGCCCGCCGGATCCCCATAGGTTCTTAGCAACGGAAACGGTGGCTTCTGAGAAGCTCCGGCTCTGTGCTGTACTTATCCGAATACGCATGGGACAGGCCCCCGGGCCCCGTCCCCGAGACGCCGAGAGGAGGCGAGACCAGTGACCAGCTTCATCAACACCACCGCAATGACCGATCGCTCGGTCGCCGCTTCCTGCACGCTCGGCTCCTCCTCGCTCCTCCCGCTCACGGGTACCGGTCTGTCCGCGATTTCCGCCGACAGCTGCGTCCTGCCTGCCGCGCCCGCCGCGCTGCTCGCGAGCGAGCGGAATGAGCGACCGACCCAGGCACCGGTGGCAGTAAAGGCAGAAGCCCAGGCTCACGCCTATGGCTTTGCCGCGGCCGGTGCCGGATCCAAGACGAAGCAGACGAAGCAGCAGCACCACCTGATGTGGGCCTTCCGTGGGCTCGAACCCTGGAGTGATCCAGCCTGATCCAGCGATCAGGCCGGCGCCTTCAGGGCCGCGGAACCCCACCCGGGATCCGCGGCCCTTCTGTTTGTCCCCGAACGGGGACGGCAGACCGAAGGAGCCTCGGGACTGGCAAGACCAGGTACCAGCCGCCCCCGGCCGAACCGGGCCGGAACGACTAGACGAACAAGACGAGGAAGAAAACACCGTGCAACTCGAAGCGCACGCCCCGTCCGTACCGCAGACCCAGACGATCTCCCCGCCCGCAGTCCCGGAGGACTCCGCCTTGACTCCCCTCACCGCGCTGACCGCGCTCGACGACGCCATCGAGAACCTCGGCGTACCCGTCGCCTGCCGCACCTACGACCCGGAGGTCTTCTTCGCCGAGTCCCCGGCCGACGTCGAGTACGCGAAGTCCCTCTGCCGCACCTGCCCGCTCGTCGAGGCCTGCCTCGCCGGCGCGCTGGAGCGCCGCGAGCCCTGGGGCGTCTGGGGCGGCGAGCTCTTCGTCCAGGGCGTGGTCGTGGCCCGCAAGCGGCCCCGCGGCCGCCCGCGCAAGAACCCGGTTGCCTCGGCATGAAAGCCACCGGAACCATCGACCGCCCCCTGACGCACGACCCCCTGAAGCAGGCCCCCATGACCGCCCACACGACGAGCGAGAAGCCGCACGGCTCCGCCCCCGCAGACTTCACCACCACCGGCGCGATCACCTCGCGTCAGAACAGGACCCGCGAAATGCAACTCATCCCAGAAGCCCTGGCCCGTGCCCATATGGAGGACCGGATGCGTGAGGCCGACGCCGAGCGTCGCGCCCTGCGCCTGGTCGCCGCCCGCCGCATGCAGCGGCGAGCCGAGCGCGTCTCGCTGCGCGCCCGACGGGCCCTCGCCATGGCCGTCATGCACTGACGAGCAGCAGCCGCCGCGCCGCCCCGCCGCCACCACCCCGGCGGCGAACCGGCGGCGCACCGGCCACTCCGGGGGGACCGGTCCGCACGGGCCGGTCCCCCCGGTGCGTTGCGGTGCCGCGCAGCCGCGGCGGGGATATCGTCTGGAGGTGGACCAGCAGACCCCCCCTCCCGACCCGTCGGGAACCGAGCCCGAGCCCGCCGTCTGCGCGCGCTGCGGCACACGGTCCCCCGGCGGCGCCCCGCCCACCTGGACCTGCTCCGTCGAGAACGGGACCAGACAGTACTTCTGCGTGGACTGCGCCCGCGCCAACCTCCGCGCGATCGAGGGCCGCCTCGACTCGTCCTGGTGGTGACCGCCGGCCGCTGCCCCCGCCCGCTCACTCCCCCGGCAGGAACCCCGGCAGCCACGACTCCAGTTCGCCGCGCAGCCGCACCGTCGCCCCGAGCTGGCACAGCACCCCGATGGTGCTCAGCGTCACCCGGTGGATCAGCAGATACGACGGCGGCAGGTTGATCTGCCGGCCCAACTGGTGTGCGGGGGACCGCGGATCGGCGATGCGGGCCGCCTGCCCGCGCAGCCACGACCGCGTGAAGGTGAACTCCTCCGCCTCGACGGGCTCGACGATCGGCTTGAGGTACTCCAGCACCGCCTGCGGATCCAGCTCGATGGACTCCCGCACGAACCCCTCGCCGCACAGGTGCCCGTATATCCCCTCGGCGTCGTCCTCCAGCGTCATCCGCAGCGAGGTGCCGATCGGCTCCGGCCAGCCGCCCGGCAGCCGGTCGACCGTGCCGAAGTCCAGCACGCCGAGCCTCAGCCGGCCCTCTTCCCCCTCGATGAGCCGGAAGTTGCCCGGATGCGGATCCGCGTGCAGCAGCCCCGTCCGCGCCGGGCCGGTGAAGAGGAACCGGGCCAGCAACTGCCCCGCACGGTCCCGCTCCTCCCGGGTGCCGCCGGATATCACCTCCGACAGCGGGGTCCCCTCCAGCCACTCCGTCACCAGCACCTGCTCGCCCTGGTGCACCACCCGCGGCACCACCACGTCCGGATCGTCCTCGAACGCCTCCGCGTGCGTCCGCTGCGCCTCGGCCTCCAGGGCGTAGTCGAGCTCCTCCGCCACCCGCTCCTGCATCTCGTGGATCAGCGGCTTGAGGTCCATCCCCGGCACCAGAGGCCCCAGCAGCCCCGCGAACCGCCCCAGTTGGCGCAGGTCCGACAGCAGCGCCTCCCCGGCCCCCGGGTACTGCACCTTGACGGCCACCTCCCGGCCGTCGTGCCACACCGCCCGGTGCACCTGCCCGATCGACGCCGCCGCGGCCGGCTCGTCCTCGAACTCCCGGAACGACTCACGCCACTCCGGCCCGAGGCGCTCGGCCAGCACCTGGTGGACCGTCTGCGCGGGCAGCGGCGGCGCCGCCTCCTGAAGCTTGGTCAGAGCCGCCCGGTAGGGACCGGCGAAGTCCTCCGGCAGGGCCGACTCGAAGACGGAGAGCGCCTGCCCCAGCTTCATGGCACCGCCCTTCAGCTCGCCGAGGGTGCGGAACAGCTGGTCGGCGGTGCGCTGTTGGATCTCGCGCGCGACGATCTCCGCCGACTTGCCGCCGATCCGCTTCCCCAGCCCCCAGGTGGCCCGGCCCGCGATGCCGAGCGGCAGAGCGGCCAGCTTGACGGTACGGGTGACCGCCTTCCGGGGAAGATCAGACATGCGCCCCTCCAATTCCCAGAGTGCCGTGCCGCAGGCGGCGGTTCGGGGTGCCCTCCCCGCACCTGCGTCACAGCGCATCCTGTCATGGCCCCTCCCGGCCCCTCCCGGCCCCTCCGGCCCGCATCCGCCGGCCCGCGGGCAGCCGGCGCCCGCCGCCCTCACGCCCGCCGCCCTCATGCCCCCGCCTCCTGCCCCGCCGGCACGACCGCCGCCGCACACGGGCAGTCCGGATGCGGCGCCACGGCCGTCCGCTCCCAGTGCAGGGCCGGCAGGGCAGCCTCCCAGCGGGCGGCCGTGGAGGCCGGCAGCTCCCCGTCGAGGAACGACAGCGCATGGGCCGCGGCCAGCCCCGCGACGGCCGTGGCCAGCCCGAGATCGCAGGCGGCCGCCGTCCGGCGCCGGTGGGCCGAGCGCCACTGCACCAGCATCCGCGGCCAGGCCGGATCCCGGTCGACGCGCTCCCGCTCCATGCATCCCGCGCACGCCGTGACCCCCGGCAGCACCAGCGGACCCACCACCCCCGTGCCCTCCAGTACCCCCGCGTACAGGTGCGGCACCCCGGTCGCGATCCAGTCGGCCGCCACCCCCGGATCCGGCGCCCAGGACTGGAGCCCGTCCCGGGGCGCGACCACCACCAGCGCCGGCCCCGTCTCGTACCCGCCCCTCCCGGCCGACCGCGGAGCCCGCCCCGGGGCCGCCTCCCGCACCAGCGCCGCCGCGGCCTCGGCCCTGAGCCGGCCGACACTGCCGGGCCCCAGCCCGCCCGGAGCGACATCGGCCGGCTCCACCCGGCCCCCGTCGAGCACCTCGATCCGGCCCACACCCGCAGCCGCCAGCACCGCCGCAAGCACACCGCCCACCCGGCCGCTGCCCCGCACCACAACCCGTATCGCCCGCCGCGCCGCCACCCCGCGCAGGTCGCCCCCCGGCTCCCGGTGCACCAGCGACAGCGACCCCAGGTCGGGCCCGAGCCGCTCCAGCGTCTCCGGCCTGCTGCGCACCGCCTGGGCCGGCGGGCCGCCCGCCGTGGCGTCGTCGAGCAGCCCGGCCGCCGCCAGCCGCCGCACCAGCCCGTCCGCCTGCCCCGCCGGCAGGCCCATCGCCGACGCCTCCTCGCGGAGCCGGTCCATGCCCCGCGTCCCGTCGATCCGGTCGATCAGCGACCCCGTCGCCGTGTCCACCGGGCCCAGCACCACCGCGTGCGCCGGTGTCACCCCGAACTGGACCGTCTGCAGATCGCGCCACGCCCTCGCCAGGGCCGGCTTCACCTTCGGATACACGGCTTCCCCTTCCTCCGGTACGTCCGCCCATCGCCCCGCACCGCCTCGGCCACCCGTCCCCGCAACAGTGCCCGCACCCGGCCCCGGCCGCCCGTATTTGTCCACAGGCAAGGCCTATAAGGAATATGAGATGGAGAACGGGCACGTATTTCACGCCGTTATGCGCCGTTCCGCGCCGTTCCGCGCTCTTCCGCACCGTTTCCCGTCGGCCCCGTCCGAACCGCGGAGCGCGGACCCCCCGCCCGCCGCGACCGGGTACGGTCGAAGGCGTGTCCGCCGACCCACCGCAGCGCGCCGTCGAAGTCCGCCGCAGCGCCCGCCGCAGCAAGACCGTGTCCGCCTACCGGGAGGGCGACCGCACCATCGTCCTCATCCCCGCCCGGATGTCCGAGGCGGAGGAGCGGCGCTGGGTCGGGGCCATGCTCGACAAGCTCGCCGCCCGCGAGAGCCGGAACACCGTGGGCGACGGGGAACTGATCGGGCGCGCCGAGCGTCTGTCCGGGCAGTACCTCGGCGGCCGCGCCCGCCCGAGCTCGGTGCGCTGGGTCGCCAACCAGAACACCCGCTGGGGCTCCTGCACCCCCGCCGAGGGCAGCATCCGGCTCTCGCACCGCCTCCAGGGGATGCCCGAGTACGTGGTCGACTACGTGCTGCTGCACGAGCTCGCCCACCTCCTCGTGGCCGGCCACGGACCGCGCTTCTGGGAACTCCTGGAGGCGTACCCCCGCACCGAGCGGGCCCGCGGCTACCTGGAAGGGGTGGCCGCAGCGGAACGGCACCCCAACGTGCCGCCCGCGCGCGGAGGATGAGCCGGAAGGGCGGCGCGCACCCGCACGCCGCCGGGGCCTGCCCGCCGCTGGCGCCGGATACCGGGTTGATACCGGCTTGGCCGGATGTCGTCGGATGCGGCTAGCCTGTGCGCCACGCAATTCACTGTCGGGATGGGGGACGGTCGTTACGTATGGCCAGGGAATTCCAACGCGGTCACAAGGCCAGGATCAGCGATCTCACGGCGGGCACCGACCTGTACGTGGGTGTGCAGATCGCCGGCCCCGGGCTCGCCTTCGACATCAGCTGCTTCGGCCTCGACGCTGATGAGCGGCTCTCGGACGACCGCTACTTCGTCTTTTACAACCAGCCGAAGTCGCCGGAGGAGTCCATCCAGCAGCTCGGCGCGCAGGCCGGCGACACCGAGTCGTTCCGCGTGACGCTGGACCGCATCCCGGCGAACATCCACAAGCTGTCCTTCACCGCCACCATCGACGGCGACGGACAGATGTCGCAGATCGGACCGGGCTACATCCGGATCGTGGCCGGCGGCGAGGAGGTCGTCCGGTACTCCTTCTCCGGCGCCGAGTTCAGCACCGAGCGGGCCGTGATGCTCGGCGACTTCTACCTGAAGGACGTCTGGCGCTTCGCCGCCGTCGGCCAGGGCTTCGACGGCGGGCTCGCCGCCCTGCTGCAGAACTTCGGCGGCGAGGTCGCCGAGGAGCCGGAGCAGCAGGCGCCGGCGGCCGCCGCCCCAGCCGCGGCGCCCGGCTTCGCGCCGCCGCAGGCCGCCGCCCCGGCGCCGTCGTTCGCCGCCCCCGCCGCCCCCGCCGCCCCCGCCGCCCCCGCCGCCCCCGCCGCCCCGGCGCCCCAGGCTCCGCCCGCCCCGCAGCAGCCGCAGGCCCCGCAGCAGCCGCAGGCCCCCCAGCAGCCCCAGGCTCCCGTACCGCAGTACCAGCAGCCGGCCCCCGCCGCCCCGGTGCACTCGGCCCCCACCATGGCCGCGCCGATCGCCCCGCCGGCCCCGCCGGCCCAGGCCCCGTACGGCCAGCAGCCCGGCACCCCGTCCTACGGCCAGGCACCGCAGCCCTCGTACGGCCAGGTCCCGCAGCCCTACGGCCAGCAGCCCCCGCACCAGCCCCAGCCCTCCTTCGGCGGCCAGGTCCCCGGCCAGCCGGCCCCGTACGGCCAGGCCCCGGTCCCGGCACAGGCCCCGGGCCCGTACCCGCAGCCCGTCCCCGGCCAGGCCCCCCGGGCCGCCGGCCCCGGCCTCGGCGCAGCACTGCAGGTGTACAAGGAGGCCCCCACCGGCGCCCGCTGGACCGCGCAGAACCAGCAGCTCGTCCGCGTCGACCTCGCCATGGGCGGCCAGCCCGTCCTCGCCCGCCAGGGCAGCATGGTCCTCTACCAGGGCAAGGTCGACTTCAGCTACAAGGGCGCCGGCTTCGCCGGCCGCGTCGTCGGCAACGCCACCGGCCAGGAGATGCAGCTGATGCGCTGCACCGGCCGCGGCCAGGTCTTCCTCGCCGAGAACGGCGCCCACCTGCACACCGTCGAGCTCCAGGGCGACGGCATCTGCGTCTCCGCCGAGAACGTCCTCGCCTTCGACGAGTCGCTGCACCACGAGGTCCGCCGCATCGAGGGCCACGGCATCCCCGGCGGCGCCCTCTTCACCATGCTCTTCCAGGGCACCGGCACCGTGGTCGTCAAGACGCACGGCACGCCCGTCGTGCTTCCCGTCACCCCGACCACCTTCGCCGACAGCAACGCGATCGTGGCCTGGTCGGCCGCCTCCCAGGTGATCGTTTCCAGTCAGGTCCGACTGCGGCGCAACGCCTACCCCGGCCACAGCGGGGAGACCGTGAACCTCCAGTTCCGCGGCGCACCCGGCAACTTCATCGTCGTCCAGCCGTACGAGGTCTGAGGGAGCCCGTCATGAACGCAATGAACCAGCAGCTCGCGGGCTACGCCCCCACCCCCGTCACGGCCCGCATGGAGAACCACGGCCCGTCCATGCTCAAGGTCGCCATGCAGACCGGCCAGGACCTCTTCGCCCGCACCGGGTCGATGGTCGCCTACGAGGGCTTCATCCAGTACGAGCCGAACCCGCCGGCCCTGCGCCAGATGGCCTCGCAGTGGCTGACCGGCGAGGGCGCGCCGGTGATGAAGTGCAGCGGCGACGGCCTGCTCTACCTCGCCGACTACGGCGCGGACGTCGTCGTCGTCAACCTCGACAACGACGCCCTCTCGGTCAACGGCACCAACCTCCTCGCCTTCGACGCCCACCTCCAGTGGGGTGTCGAGCGCGTCAAGGGCCTGGCCAAGTTCGCCGGCCAGGGCCTGTTCAACGTGCAGGTCGCCGGCACCGGATGGGTCGCGATCACCTCGCGCGGCACCCCGATCGTCGTCGACTGCGGCCGCGGCGAGGACGAGACGTACGTCGACCCGGACGCGCTCGTCGCCTGGTCCCCGAACCTCAAGGTGAAGGGCAAGCGCAGCTTCAAGGCCTCGTCGATGATCGGCCGGGGCAGCGGGGAGGCCTACCAGATGGCCTTCTCCGGCCAGGGCATCGTCGTCGTACAGCCCAGCGAGGACAGCAGCGACCGGCTCCGGACCCGGGGCTGAGGGGGAGCGGACACCACCATGCAGAGCTCACTTTTCGCACACGCCGAGCAGCAGTCCCCGGACCGCTACGCCGTCCAGAACCCGCAGCTGCTGCGGGTCTCCCTGACCGGCACCGACGACGTCCTGGCCCGCAAGGGCGCCATGGTCGCCTACCAGGGCCTGATCGACTTCGACGGCGAGTACCAGAGCGGCAGCCAGCGCAGCGCCCGCCGCAACACCGGCGAGGGCCTCGACCTGATGCGCTGCTCCGGCCAGGGCACCGTCTACCTGGCGAACCTGGCCCAGTACGTCCACGTCGTCGACGTCGACCACGAGGGCCTCACCGTCGACAGCAGCTACGTCCTCGCACTGGACTCCGCCCTGCACACCGAGGTCATCGCGGTGGACAGCCAGTACGGCATCTCCGGCTCCGGCAAGTACCAGCTGAACATCTCGGGCCGCGGCAAGGTCGCCCTGATGACCTCCGGGCAGCCGCTGATGCTCCAGGTCACGCCCGAGAAGTACGTCAACGCCGACGCCGACGCCGTCGTCGCCTGGTCCACCTCGCTGCGCGTGCAGATGCAGGCCCAGACCCACTCCAGCGGGGTGTGGCGCCGCCGCGGCAGCACCGGCGAGGGCTGGGAGCTCAGCTTCCTCGGCACCGGCTTCGCCCTGGTGCAGCCCAGCGAGGTGCTGCCCCCGCAGAACGCCCAGCTCGGACAGGGCGTCGCCGCACAGTTCGGCGTGGGCCAGCACGGGGCGCGCGGCCAGAACCAGAACAACGCCTGGAACTGACCGCGACGGCCCGACGGCCGCACCTGCGGCCCCGAGTACGGCGCGAGGGGCGGCCCGTACACCGCGGGCCGCCCCTCGCCTGCCTTCACATCCGGCCGGTCAGAGCCGTGCCAGCGTCGCCTCCACCAGCCGCACGACCGAGGTGTCGGCCACGGCGCCGACCTCCGCGTACGGGAACCAGCGCAGGTCGAGCGACTCGTCGCTGATCTCCGCCTCGACACCGGCCGGCGCGAGCGCCGCGTACTGCACGTCCAGGTGCCAGTTGCACGGCGCCGGGATCGGGTGCCGGTCGAGCCGCACCGGCCCGCCCGGCAGCAGCGCCAGGCCGGAGCCGATGCCGGACTCCTCGACGGCCTCGCGCAGCGCGGCCGCCTCCAGCGTCGCGTCGCCCGGCTCGCAGTGGCCGCCCATCTGCAGCCACATGCCGAGCTTGCGGTGCAGGGTCAGCAGCACCCGGCCGCGCGACGGGTCGACCACCAGCGCGCTGCCGGTGACGTGCCCCGCCCGGCACGGCTTGTACATCCCGTCCGGGTGCGCGGCGAGGTGCTCCAGGTAGACGTCGCGCAGGGCGCGCTGCTCCCCGTCGACGCCCTCGTACCCCTTGAGGGTCAGGACCGCGTCCTCGTGGAGGCTCACTTCGCTCCTTCGCCCTCGCCGCCGTCCTCGCCTTCCCGGCCGTCCGGGCCATCCGGGCCGTTCTGCCCGCCCTGCCCGCCCTGCCCGTCCTTGGCGTCCTGCCCGCCCTTGCCGTTCCGGCCGCGCCGCTCTGCGGCCTCGCCGAGCATCTTGTCGAGCTCGGAGAAGTCCAGGTGCTCGCGGTGCACGAAGCCGTCCGGGTCGTCGAGGTCGGTGGCCGTGGGCAGCATGTCCGGGTGCTCCCACAGGCCGTCGCGGCCGTCGACGCCGCGGGCGTCCGTCAGCGAGGCCCACAGCCGGGAGGCGTCCCGCAGCCGGCGCGGCCGCAGCTCCAGCCCGATCAGCGTCGCGAAGGTCTGCTCCGCGGGGCCGCCCGAGGCGCGGCGGCGGCGCATGGTCTCGCGCATGGCGTCCGCCGAGGAGAGGCGGGGCTTGGCCGCCGCGTGGACAACGGCGTCCACCCAGCCCTCGACCAGCGCGAGCGCCGTTTCCAGGCGGGCCAGCGCGGCCTTCTGCTCGGGGGTGTCCTGGGGCTGGAACATGCCGCCCTGGAGCGCCTCCTGCAGCTGCTCCGGGTTGGTCGGGTCGATCTGCCCGACGACGTCCTCCAGCTTGGAGGTGTCGACCTTGATCCCGCGGGCGTACCCCTCGACCGCGCCGAACAGGTGCGAGCGCAGCCACGGCACGTGCGCGAAGAGCCTGGCGTGCGCCGCCTCACGCAGTGCGAGGTACAGCCGCACCTCCTCCGACGGGACGCCGAGGTCCTTGCCGAACCCCTCGATGTTCAGCGGCAGCAGGGCCGCCTTCCCCGCCGGGCCCAGCGGCAGGCCGATGTCGGTGGAGCCGACGACCTCGCCGGCGAGGACGCCCACGGCCTGGCCGATCTGCTGCCCGAACATGGCCCCGCCCATGGAGCGCATCATGCCGAGCAGCGGGCCCGCCATGGCCTGCATCTCCTCCGGCAGGACACCGCCCATGGCCGCACCGACCCGCTCGGCGACCGGGTCGACGAGCTCCTTCCACACAGGCAGGGTCGCCTCGACCCACTCGGCGCGGCTCCACGCCACGGCCGTCGTGGCGCCGGAGGGCAGCGAGGTCACGTCGTCCAGCCAGTGGTCGGCGAGGCGCACGGCCTCCTCCACGGCGGAGCGCTCCGCGATGCCGACGCTGGTGTCCTTCACGCCGTCTGGGGTGCCCTGCGCGACGGTCCGGCGGGCGACGTCCTTGGCCATGTCCCAGTTCACGGGGCCGCCCTCGTAGCTGAGCATCTGGCCCAGCTGCTGGAAGGCCGCGCCGAGGTCGGCCGGGTTCATCGCGCCGAACATGGCCGCGAACGGATTGTCCCCGGCGCCCGGGCCGCCCGGACCGCCGGGCAGGCCGAAGCCGCCGAACCCGAACGGATTCGGGCCGCCCTGCCCGCCCTTCTTCTTGCCCTCGTCGCCGTTCTCCGGCTCCTCCGGCGGAAGGCCGAATCCGAATGGGGTGTCGCTCACGGGTTTCCTCGGCTCGTAGGGCCGCCGGCGGGAGCCGGCGGGCAAGTGGTCCGACAACACCAACCAGCGTAGACACCACTCCCGGTTCCGGGCTCGGTGCTCCGCCGACTCCTGGGCTGCGGCAGGATGGACATCACCTGGTGGGTACGCGTCACGGGCGCGTCCCTACTGAAGACAACCGCTGGAGACGCCTGGTGAGTTCCCCAGATCCGCAGGTTCACGAGCCCGACGACGCCGAGAACCGCCCCGAGCACGGTGACAGCGCCCACGGCGTTCGCCAGCCGCGAAACCACGCGGGCCCCCGCCGGAACAGCCCGGTGATCGCCGTGACCGGCGCCGCCTCCGGCGTCGGCGCCGCCCTGGTCCGCCGCCTCGCCGCCTCCGACGAGGTCAAGCAGGTCGTCGCCATCGACGAGCGGCGCGGCGACTGCGCCGCCGCCCAGTGGCACGTCCTCGACGTCCGCGACCCCGCCATCGCCGAGAAGCTGCGCGGCAGCGACGTCGTCGTCCACCTCGCCCTCGACCTCGACCTGGAGACGGACCCCGCGGCCCGCACCGCGTACAACGTCCGGGGGACCCAGACCGTCCTGACCGCGGCCGCCGCGGCCGGCGTCCACCGGGTCGTCCTCTGTACCTCCGCCATGGTCTACGGAGCCCTGCCCGACAACGACCTCCCCCTCTCGGAGGACTCCGAGCTGCGGGCCACCGCCGAGGCCACCGGCGTCGGCGACCTGCTGGAGATCGAGCGGCTGGGCCGCCGCGCGCCGCGCGCCCACCCGGGCCTCAACGTGACCGTCGTCCGCCCCGCCGTCCTCGTCGGCGGCACCGACACCGCCCTGACCCGCTACTTCGAGTCCCCGCGCCTCCTCGTCGTGGCCGGATCCCGCCCGACCTGGCAGTTCTGCCACGTCGAGGACCTCGTCAGCGCCCTGGAGTACGCGGCGCTGGAGAAGGTCGAGGGCGAGCTCGCCGTCGGCTGCGAGGGCTGGCTGGAGCAGGACGAGGTCGAGGAGCTGAGCGGCATCCGCCGCATGGAGCTGCCCTCGGCGGTCGCGCTCGGCGCGGCGGCCCGGCTGCACCGGATCGGCCTGACGCCGTCCCCGGCCGGCGACCTCGCCTACACCATGCACCCCTGGGTGGTCAGCGTCAGCCGCCTGCACGCCGCCGGCTGGCGGCCGCGCTGGACCAACGAGGAGGTGCTGGCCGAGCTCCTCCAGGAGGTCGCGGGCCGGCACACGGTCGCGGGCCGGCGGCTCGGCCGCAAGGACGCCACCGCCGCGGGCGCCGCGGGCGCGACGGTGGCGCTGCTCGGCGCGGCCGCGGTCGTCCGCCGGGCGCGCCGCCGCCGCGGCATCTGACGGACGTCCTGCCGCACCCCGTCCGGCCCGCCCCCGCGGGCCGGCCGCGGCCGGCCCTGTAGGAGGCTCCATACGCCGGGCCCGCACAGCCGGTCGAAACGGCTATACCGCGCGGTGGGAGCGGTGGTGCACGATGGCCCCATGGCACCGCACTTCGACCACCCCGGCGAGCAGGCCGCCCAGGACCCGATCCGGCTGCTCGCGATCCGCGACACCCCCCTCTCCGTCGACGAGGTCTTCCGGGCCGTCGGCGACGACGAGACCGGCGGCACGACGCTCTTCGTCGGCACGGTGCGCAACCACGACGGGGGCGCGGACGTCGAATCGCTCGGCTACTCCTGCCACCCCTCGGCCGAGGCGGAGATGCGCCGCATCGCCGAGCGCGTCGCCGCCAAGTACCCGGTGCGGGCGCTGGCAGCCGTCCACCGCGTCGGCGACCTGTCCGTCGGCGACCTGGCGGTCGTCGTCGCCGTGTCGTGCCCGCACCGCGGCGAGGCCTTCGAGGCCTGCCGGATGCTGATCGACGACCTCAAGCACGAGGTGCCGATCTGGAAGCACCAGCGCTTCTCCGACGGCACCGAGGAGTGGGTCGGGGCCTGCTGAGCCGGCCCCCGCACGCCGGGGGGACCCCGCCCGCGGCGCCGGCCGGACGAGGCGGTACTGTCCCACCCGTTCGGCCGCGCAACACGCCCTCGATTTGCGTAACCCCCCCTTGGGCAGGAGCGTTGAAGCCACCAACGACACGCACATTCCCAGGGGCAGGGAGGCACGTCCATGGCGTCACTGGCGTGGTTGCTGATTCCGCTGTTCGCCGCGATCGGCGCGGCGATATGGGGCAGCTGGGCGGCCCGCGACCGCACCCAAGGCGACATATCCGAACTCGCCGGCTACGCCCGCTTCCGCGAGGCGATGGACCGGCCCGACGGCGCCCGGGCCGGGGCGGCGGCGCACTCCGCGACCGACTCCGCCTGAGCCCCCGCCGGCACCGCCCGCCGCACCCCGCGCACACCGGCCGGGGCGAACGGCCCGGGCGGCCGCCGCACAGGACCGTCCCGTACTGTCGATTGCATGCCACGCCGCACAGCGACGATGCTCGCCGCCACCCTCATGCTGTTCGCGCTGCTCTGCGCCGGGGTGTTCGTCAAGGTTCCGTACTCGGAGATGAGCCCCGGTCCGACCGTGAACACGCTGGGCGAGTCGCGCGGCGCGCCCGTCATCAGCATCGGCGACCGCACGACGTACCCGACGACGGGCCACCTCAACATGACGACCGTCCGGGTCACCGGCGCGGACTACGACATGAACCTGCTCGAAGCGGTGCACGGCTGGCTCTCCGGCGACAACATCGTCGTCCCGCACGAGAACCTCTACCCGAACGGGAAGACCGAGGAGCAGTCCACCCAGGAGAACGCCGAGGAGTTCAGCCAGTCGCAGGAGAGCGCGAAGGTCGCCGCGCTGAAGCAGCTCGGCATCTCCGTCCCCACCCGCGTCGTGGTCTCCTCCGTCGTCAAGGGCAGCCCCTCCGAGGGCCGGCTGCACGCCGGGGACGAGGTCAAGACGGTCGACGGCACCCCGGTCACCGCCCCGGCGGACGTCGCCAAGCTCGTCACCAGGCACAAGGCCGGCGAGCCCGTCGAGTTCGCGGTCGTACCCGCCGCCGAGGCCGAGGAGGCCCGGAAGGCGGGCCGCGCGCCCGCGACCCGGAAGGTCGGGATCACGACGGCGAAGGCCGAGGGCGACGGGCACGCCATCGTCGGCATCCGGGCCGGCACCGCGCACACCTTCCCGTTCCCGATCGACATCAAGCTCGCCGACGTCGGCGGCCCGAGCGCGGGCCTCATGTTCGCCCTCGGCATCGTCGACAAGCTGACGCCCGGCGACCTGACCGGCGGCCGCTTCGTCGCGGGCACCGGCACCATCGACGACGCCGGCAAGGTCGGGCCCATCGGCGGCATCCAGATGAAGACGATCGGCGCCCGCAAGGCAGGCGCCCGCTACTTCCTGACCCCCGCGGACAACTGCGCCTCGGCGGCGGCCAACGTCCCCGACGGCCTGACCCTCGTCAAGGTCTCCGCCATCGGGGACGCCGTGCAGTCCCTGGAGAAGATCGCCAAGGGGGACACGGCCGGCGTGCCGCAGTGCGGCGACTCCTGACCGGCGCCCCGCAGGCGGCGCCGAGGGGGCGGTACAGGCCCAGGGCCTGTATTGAGTTGCCCCGCGGCGTCGCGACGCCCGGCACGCACCCTCGGCGCACGAGCCGAATGTCCTCGTAGCTCCGCTACGAGGACATTCGTCCCGCACACCGAGGGCACGCACCGAACGCCGCTCCTTGCTCCACGGGGCAACTCAATACAGGCCCTAGGAGAACGTCGCGGCGAGCGCCTCCGCCAGCCCCGGCACCAGGCTCGCGCCCGTGAGCACCTCGGTCGAGGAGTCCTTCTCGCGCAGCCGGACCGCCGACTCGCGCGAGCCGTCGCGCAGCACGGCCACGGTCAGGCGGACCTCCTGGCGCTCCGGGTGCGCGGCGACCCACTTCGCGAGCTGCTTGTCGCTCAGCCCCTGCGGTACGGACGCCTCCGCGGACGGGGGCAGCATCAGCCGCTCCACGGTCAGGGCGCAGCCGACGACCGCGTCGGGCCAGGCGATGGTGCCGAGGAACTTGTCCAGGGGCATCCCGGCGGGCAGCTCGTCCTGCTCGACGGGGGTCAGCGAGGTCCGGCCGGCGTCGTCCGCGTCGACTCCGAGCTGGTGGGCGAGGCGCGGCTCCTGCCGGCGCAGCCGGGCGGTGTCGACCAGGGCGAACAGCCGGGCGGGCCGGTCCCAGCCCAGTCCGGCCGCGTACTCGTCGATCTCGAGGCAGGCGCGGGTGAGCGGGCTGGCCGCCATCGGCGTGCCGGGGGAGGGGGAAACGTTGGACATGGACAACATCCTGCCTCCTTTCCGGCGCATACCGGGAACTGACGGAAGCCTCCGTAAGTTGCAGGAGTGGGCTTTACCATCAAGGGCCCAGGTAAAGAAACGTCCAGTAACGAGACCCAGCTTTCGAGGTGCCCACCTTGGCTTTCCAGATGCCGGACCGCGGCTCAGGCCCTTCGGGGCCACGGATGAGAGTCGGCCGCCCGTCCAGGCGCGCCCGCACTCTTCTGATGACCTTGGGCGTGCTGGCCGTCCTCGGCATGGCCTTCATCATGTTCGCGGGCTTCTGGACGGACTGGCTCTGGTTCCGCTCCGTGAAGTACTCGAGCGTGTTCACCACCACCCTGTGGACCAGGATCGGCCTGTTCGCGGTCTTCGGCCTGCTGATGGCAGGGGCGGTCGGCTTCAACATCTGGCTGGCCCACCGGCTGCGGCCGCCGCTGAGCGCGATGTCGGTGGAGCAGCAGAGCCTCGACCGCTACCGGATGAGCGTCGCGCCGTACAAGAAGTGGCTGCTCCTGGGCATCTCCGCGCTCGTCGGCATGATCGCCGGCGCCTCCGCGGCGGGCCAGTGGAAGACGTGGCTCATGTACGTGAACGGGGTGCCCTTCGGCAAGAAGGACCCCCAGTTCGGGCTGGACGTCTCCTTCTACGCCTTCGACCTGCCCTGGTACCGCTTCCTCCTCGGCTTCGGCTTCGCCGCGGCCGTGCTCTCGGTGATCGCCGCCGTCGTCGTGCACTACCTGTACGGCGGCCTGCGCGTGACCAGCCCCGGCGCCCGCGCCACGGCCGCCGCCACGGGGCACCTGTCGGTGCTGCTGGGCCTCTTCGTCACGCTGAAGGCGGTCGCGTACTGGCTCGACCGGTACGGCCTGGCCGTGAAGTCCAGTGACTTCAAGGCCGCGGACAACTGGACCGGCCTGCGCTACGTCGACGCCAACGCCTACCTGCCGGCGAAGACGATCCTCGTCGCGATCGCCGCGATCTGCGCGGTGCTGTTCTTCGCGACGCTGTGGCGCCGCACCTGGCAGCTGCCCGTGATCGGCTTCGGCCTGATGGTGCTCTCCGCGATCCTGATCGGCGGGCTGTACCCGGCCATCGTGCAGAAGTTCCAGGTCCAGCCGAACGAGCAGGCCAAGGAGTCCCCGTACGTCCAGAAGAACATCCAGGCCACGCGGGACGCCTACGGCATCGACAAGTCCGACGTCACCGACTACCCGGAGAGCGAGCAGGAGCAGGACAAGGCCAAGCTGCGCCAGGAGGCCGCCACCACGGCGAGCATCCGCCTGCTCGACCCGAACATCGTCTCCCCGGCCTTCCAGCAGCTCCAGCAGGTCAAGGGCTACTACGCCTTCCCGTCGACGCTGGCCGTCGACCGCTACAACGGCCAGGACACGGTCATCGGCCTGCGCGAGCTGAACATCGGCGGCATCCCGAAGAACAACTGGATCAACGACCACTTCAAGTACACGCACGGGTACGGCGTGGTCGCGGCCAAGGGCACCACGGTCGGCGACCAGGGCGCCCCGGACTTCACCCAGTCCGACCTGCCCTCCCGCGGCCAGTTCGGGACGGACTTCGAGCAGCGGATCTACTACGGCGAGCGGACGACGCAGTACTCGATCGTCGGCGGGCCGCAGAAGGAGCTCGACTACTCGGACGACAAGGGCGAGAAGGAGACGAGCTACGAGGGCAAGTCGGGCGTCAACCTCGACAACCCGGTCAACCGCGCCGCGTACGCCCTCGCCTTCAGCGAGCCGCAGATCCTGTACTCCGGTGCCATCGGCGACGGCTCGCGGATCCTCTACAACCGCACCCCGAAGGAGCGGATCGAGGCCGTCGCCCCGTGGCTGACGATCGACGGCGCCCCCTACCCGGCGGTGATCGACGGCCGGATCAAGTGGATCGTCGACGCGTACACGACGACCAACGGCTACCCGTACGCCTCGCGCACCACGCTGGGCCAGAGCACCGCGGACTCGCTGACCAACAGCCAGCGCGCGGTGGTGGCGCAGGAGAACCAGGTCAACTACATCCGCAACTCGGTCAAGGCCACCGTCGACGCCTACGACGGCGCCGTCAGCCTCTACCAGTGGGACACCCAGGACCCGGTCCTGAAGACCTGGATGAAGGCCTTCCCCGGCACGGTCAAGCCGAAGTCCGAGATCTCCAAGCCGCTCATGGACCACCTGCGCTACCCGCAGGACCTCTTCAAGGTCCAGCGCGAGCTGCTCACCCGCTACCACGTCACCGACCCGCAGACCTTCCTCAGCGGCAGTGAGGCCTGGGCCGTCCCGGACGACCCGACCAACAAGGCCGGCACGGCGGTTCCGCCGTACTACCTGTCGCTGAAGACGCCGGGCCAGGCGGAGAAGGACCAGGTCTTCTCGCTCACGACGACGTTCACGCCGAACGAGCGGGACAACCTGAGCGCGTTCATGTCGGTCAACGCCGACCCGGGCTCCAAGGACTACGGCAAGATCCGCATCCTGAAGATGCCGACGAGCAAGCCGGTCGACGGCCCGAAGCAGGTGCAGAGCAAGTTCCAGTCGGAGCCGAAGATCGCCGAGTCGATCCGGCTGCTGCGCGGCGGCGACTCCGAGGTGGAGTACGGCAACCTCCTCGCCGTCCCGATCGAGGGCAAGATGCTCTACGTGGAGCCCGTGTACGTGCGCAGCTCCGGCCTGAAGTACCCGCTGCTGCGCAAGGTGCTGGTGACGTACGGCACGCAGACGGCCTTCGAGGACACCCTCGACAAGGCGCTGAACGTGGTCTTCGGGGCGGAGGCGCCGACGACGCCGGTGCCGCCGAACCAGCCGGGCGACGGGACGGCGCAGCAGCCTCCGGCCCCGCAGGACCCGACGGTCAAGGCCGCCCTCTCCGACGCCCAGAAGGCGATCGAGGAGGCGGACAAGGCGATGAAGGCCGGAGACTGGGCGGCCTACGGCAAGGCCCAGGCCGACCTGCAGGCGGCGCTGAAGCGGGCGATCGACGCGGAGGCGAAGACGGCGGCCCCCAAGCCGGCCGGCTGAACGCGGTAATGGCTCGGTCCCGTGTCGTGATACTGTGGTGTCACCGACGCGGGGTGGAGCAGCTCGGTAGCTCGCTGGGCTCATAACCCAGAGGTCGCAGGTTCAAATCCTGTCCCCGCTACTGAAAACGAAGGCCCGGATCCCATGGGATCCGGGCCTTCGTCATGTCCGGAATCGACGCGTGGGGGCATGAGGTAGCTGAGACGGGTGAGTTGACGTGGGAGCGTGTTTGACTTGTCTCTCTGTGGGCATGTCGACAAAACGCTGTAGTGACCTCACAGGCTGCGACATACCAGGTGTACGCGGGTAGCAGGTGATGCGACGATGGGATATATGGGGGACAGGTCAACTCTGCTGGAGACAGGGCGGTTTGTGAGGTCGGCCGAAACCGGATCGGGTGCAGCAGTCAAAGAGGAGGCTCGGGCCGTTAACGCGCAGACCGCCCCGACCGATGCGGGCTTCGCGGAAGAAGTCCTCGCCGAGGCCGACGGGGCGAGCGACGCCGAACTGGAGGCGCGCCACCGCGTGGCGGCCGACCGAGGCGACCCCGGAGCGATGAGCGTGCTCGGAGCCCTGCTGCTGCGCCGCGGCGACCTGGACGGGGCCGAGCCCTACCTGCGCGGCGCGACGGCGGAGGGGGACCGCGCCGCCGCCAACAACCTGGGCGTCCTGCTGCTCCAGCGCGGCTGCCCCGAGGAGGCCGCCGGCTGGTGGCGCGTCGCGGCCGTCGCAGGCTCCGCGCCCGCCGCGCACGCCCTGGGCCGCCACTTCCGCGAGCGCGGCGACGAGCCCGCCGCCGAGTACTGGCTCCGCCAGGCGGCGGAATCCGGCCATGCCCTCGGTGCGTACGGGCTCGCCGAGCTCCTGGAGCACCGCGGCGACAGGGGCGTCGAGCGGTGGCTGCGGCAGGCCGCCGAGCAGGGACACCGCGAGGCCGCCTACCGCCTGGCCCGCCACCTGCGCAAGGGCGACCCCGCCGAAGCCGAGCAGTGGTACCGGCAGGCCGCCGCCCGCGGGCACCGGCGCGCCGCCCTGCACCTGGGAGCCCTGCTGGAAGCCCGCGGCGAGCTCAAGGAGGCCGGGCGCTGGTACCTGACCTCCGCCAAGCAGGGCGAGGCCCGCGCCGCCTGCGCCCTGGGCTTCCTGCTGCGCGACGCGGGCGACGAGGAGGGCGCCGTCTCCTGGTGGAAGCGGGCCGCCCAGGACGGCGACGGCAACGCCGCCAACGCGCTCGGCGCCCTGCACGCCGCCCGCGGGGAGACCGAGACCGCGGAGAAGTGGTACCGCATCGCCATGGACGCGGGCGACCAGAACGGGGCGTACAACCTTGCTTTGCTGTGCGCGGCACAGGACCGCACCGCGCAGGCCGAGCAGTGGTACCGCCGGGCCGCCTACGCGGGGCACCGCGAGGCGGCCAACGCGCTCGCGATCATGCTGCTCCAGGTCGGCGACGCCGCGGGGGCCGAGCCGTGGTTCTCCAAGGCCGCCGAGGCGGGCAGCGTCGACGCCGCCTTCAACCTGGGGATCCTCTACGCCGGCCGCGACGACGACCGGACCGCGCTGAAGTGGTACGAGCGGGCGGCCGCCGCCGGCCACACCGACGCCGCGCTCCAGGTCGGCATCGCGCTCGTCCGCGACGGCGAGGAGCGCGCGGCCGAACGGCACCTGCGGTGCGCGGCCGGCGGCGGCAGCGCCGAAGCCGCGTTCCGGCTGGCCGCGCTGCTGGAGTCGCTGGCCCCGCCTCCGGAGCCGCCGGCCCTGGGGGAGCCGGTCGGCGCCGCGCGCACCGAGAGCGAGGAGTGGTACGAGCGCGCCGCCGAGCTCGGGCACCGGCGCGCCCAGGTCCGGGTCGGCATGCTGGCGGCGGCCCGCGGGGACACGGCGGTCGCGGCCCGCTGGTACCGGGAGGCGGCGGAGGCCGGCTCCCGCAACGGCGCGTTCAACCTCGGGCTGCTGCTGGCCCGGGAGGGCGACGAGCCGGAGGCGGCCCTGTGGTGGACCCGCGCCGCCGTCGCCGGCCACGGCCGGGCCGCGCTGCGCCTGGCCCTGCTCGCCGCCCGCCACGGCGACCTCGCGGAGGGGCAGAAGTGGTGCCTGCGCGCCATGGAGCTCGGGCCGGCCGAGGTCGCCGAGCGGGCCGCCCGGCTGCGCGACGCGCTGGCCGAGGAGCTGTCCGCCTGACCCCCGCCGCGCGCGCCCGCAGCCGTGCGGCCGGTGCGGCACCCAATGGATTTGCATCTGCGGCGATCCCTCGCGTACGGTGGGGTCTACCGACGCGGGGTGGAGCAGCTCGGTAGCTCGCTGGGCTCATAACCCAGAGGTCGCAGGTTCAAATCCTGTCCCCGCTACTAGACGAAGGCCCGGATCCTCTGGATCCGGGCCTTCGGCGTTCCCGTGGTCGGGCGCATCGCAACCGCAAGCCCGCCGCCGCGGTCCCGCCCGCCGCGCACATGCGCACATGCCGGAGGGTCGGCGGCGGTTGTCCGCCCCCGGCCCTCCTCGTGTCCCTTCGCTCTCCCTGCGGCCGCGGCCGCGCGGCTACACGCCCGCGCAGTCCGGGCAGAGGCCGCGGTAGGTCACCTCGACCGCCGACACGGTGAAGCCGAAGCGCTCCGCGTCCGGCAGGTCGGCCAGCGGGTTGCCCGAGGGGTGCACGTCCCGGATCGCCCCGCACTGCGCGCACACGAGGTGCTGGTGGGGCCGGTGGGCGTTCGGGTCGTACCGCTTGGCCCGGCGGTCCGTGGACACCTCCAGGACCTCGCCGAGGGTCACGAGCTCGCCGAGGGTGTTGTAGACGGTCGCGCGGGAGATCTCGGGCAGCTTGTCCACGGCGCGGGCGTGCACCTCGTCGGCCGTGAGGTGCACGTGGTCGCCGTCGAGCACCTCCGCCACCACGCGCCGCTGTGCGGTCATGCGCCATCCGCGTGCGCGAAGTCGTTCCAGCAGGTCACTCATGCACACCAGCCTAACAGTGAGGGGACCGGGTGTAAGTCCTGATCCCGTGTGGACTTGGATCTCCGCTTGACTTGGACAAAGTCCATCGTAGGATCGTGTGTAAGGCGAACGCACCACGGACAGGACATGGCGCGATGACGCAGGAGGCGCACGTGACGCAGGGACCGCTCACCACGGAGGCCGGGGCTCCGGTCGCGGACAACCAGAACAGCGAGACCGCGGGCCTCGGCGGGCCGGTCCTCGTCCAGGACCAGCTGCTGCTGGAGAAGCTCGCCCACTTCAACCGCGAGCGCATACCGGAGCGCGTCGTCCACGCCCGCGGGGCCGGCGCGTACGGCACCTTCACCGTCACCCGCGACGTCACGCAGTGGACCCGGGCGAAGTTCCTCTCAGAGGTCGGCAAGCAGACCGAGACCTTCCTGCGCTTCTCCACCGTCGCCGGCAACCTCGGCGCCGCCGACGCCGTCCGCGACCCGCGCGGCTGGGCGCTGAAGTTCTACACCGAAGAGGGCAACTACGACCTCGTCGGCAACAACACCCCGGTGTTCTTCATCAAGGACGCCATCAAGTTCCCGGACTTCATCCACACCCAGAAGCGCGACCCGTACACCGGCTCCACCGAGGCCGACAACGTCTGGGACTTCTGGAGCCTGTCGCCCGAGTCCACCCACCAGGTCACCTGGCTGTTCGGCGACCGCGGCATCCCCGCCTCGTACCGCCACATGAACGGCTACGGCTCGCACACCTACCAGTGGAACAACGAGGCCGGCGAGGTCTTCTGGGTCAAGTACCACTTCAAGACCGACCAGGGCATCCGGAACCTCACCCAGGCCGAGGCCGACAGGCTCGCCGGCGAGGACCCCGACAGCCACCAGCGCGACCTGCGCCAGGCCATCGAGCGGGGCGACTTCCCGACCTGGACCGTGCAGGTGCAGATCATGCCCGCGGCCGACGCGGCGGCGTACCGCTTCAACCCGTTCGACCTCACCAAGGTGTGGCCGCACGAGGACTACCCGCCGATCGAGATCGGCCGGCTGGAGCTCAACCGCAACCCCGAGAACATCTTCGCCGAGGTCGAGCAGGCGATCTTCTCCCCGGCCCACTTCGTGCCCGGCATCGGCCCGTCCCCCGACAAGATGCTCCAGGGCCGCCTCTTCGCCTACGGCGACGCCCACCGCTACCGGGTCGGCATCAACGCCGACCACCTGCCGGTGAACCGCCCGCACGCGACCGTGGCGCGCACCAACTCCCGCGACGGGCTCCTCTACGACGGCCGCCACGGCGGTGCGAAGAACTACGAGCCGAACAGCTTCGGCGGCCCGCACCAGACCGACCGCCCGCTGTGGCAGCCGGTCCCGGTCGCCGGCGCCACCGGCAACCACGCCGCCCCGGTGCACGCCGAGGACAACGACTTCGTCCAGGCCGGCGCCCTCTACCGCCTCATGTCCGAGGACGAGAAGGCCCGCCTCGTGGAGAACCTCGCCGGCTTCATCGCCAAGGTCTCCCGCGACGACATCGTCGAGCGGGCGATCGGCAACTTCCGCCAGGCGGACGGCGACTTCGGCAAGCGGCTGGACGCCGCGGTCCAGGCCCTGCGCGGCTGACGAGCCGCTGCCGTGGCGCGCGACGGGCCGGCAGCCCCCTCGGGGGCTCGCCGGCCCGTCGCCGTTCTGCCGTTCTGCCGTTCCCGCGCCTGTCCCCGGGCCGCTAGGCCGGTACGGCGGCGCCGCGCCGGGCCGGCACCCAGCAGCGGATGATGTCGCGGACGGACACGATGCCCACCGGCCCGCCGTCCTCCAGCACGATCAGGTGCCGGAAGCCGCCGTGGGCCATCGCCTCGGCGGCTTCCACGAGGGGCGCCTCGGGGGTGCAGAACACGACGTTGTTCGTGGTGTGCGCACCTACGGACTCGCGGTCGGGGTCGTGCCCCGCGCCTATGGAGTTGAGGACGTCCCGTTCGGTCAGGATGCCGATGCCGCTGTGCTCGGGGTCGAGGACGACGGCTGCGCCGACCCGGCGGCCGGACATCAGGCAGGCCGCCTGGCGCAGGGTGTGGGTGGGGCCGAGGGTGAGGATCACGGTGCTCATGGCGTCACGGACGAGCATGAAGAGGCCACCTCCTGGATGAAGTCCTCCGCCCGCACTTCGAGAAGGCATTCACAAGCGCACAAGGGGAGGAGTTTCAGACTCCCACGCGCGCCGGGGGCCAACAAGAGGGCGTGCACCCGGTTCCCGGTATGCGGCCCGCGTGCGCCGTCAGGCGCGGGGGCGCAGGTATCCGAGCATCTCCTCGTGCAGCAGCCCGTTCGACGCCGCCGCGTTGCCGCCGTGTACGCCGTCCACCCCGTCCAGGCTGGTGAACCGGCCGCCCGCCTCCTGCACCACGGCCGCGATCGCCGCCATGTCCCAAAGACTCAGCTCCGGCTCCGCGCACAGGTCCAGCGACCCCTCCGCGACCATCATGTACGGCCAGAAGTCGCCGTACCCGCGGGTGCGCCAGCACTGCCGGCTCAGCTCCAGGAACCCCTCCAGCCGGCCCTGCTCCTCCCACCCGCCCAGCGAGGAGTACGCGAACGACGCGTCCCGCAGGGAGCCCACCCGCGAGACCCCGATCCGCTGCGGCTCGCCGCCCAGCGCCCCGCCGGCGTACGCGCCCGAGCCCTCGGCCGCCCACCAGCGCCGGCCCAGGGCGGGCGCCGAGACCACGCCGACCACGGGCCGGAACCCGCCGTCGGCGCCCTCCTCCATCAGCGAGACGAGCGTCGCCCACACCGGGACCCCGCGCACGTAGTTCTTCGTCCCGTCGATCGGGTCGACCACCCACCGGCGGGGGCCGCTGCCCTTCAGCCCGTACTCCTCGCCCAGGATCGCGTCCTCGGGCCGCGCGGCCTCGATGCCGGCCCGGACCGCCTCCTCCGCCGCCCGGTCCGCCTCGGTCACCGGCGTCATGTCCGGCTTCGTCTCCACCTGGAGGTCGAGGGCACGGAACCGCTGCATGGTCACGGCGTCCGCGGCGTCGGCGAGTTCGAGGGCGAGGCGCAGGTCATCGTCATAAGAGGGCATGTCCGGCACTTTATCGGGACGGCCGGGGCCCGGCGAGGGGTGTCCGCGGTGCGGGCTCCGGGGCGCCCTTGACAGGATCTGTCGGCCCGTCAACTCTGGCGGTCAGTCAAGCAGGGAGGGGCACAGATGCCGACAGCCCGGGAGTCCTTGCTGGAGGCGGCGGGAGCGGCGCTCTCGGCGCGCCCCTGGCCCTCCGTGCGGATGGTCGACGTGGCGGCCGCCGCCGGGGTGTCGCGGCAGACCCTCTACAACGAGTTCGGGGGCAAGGCGGGCCTCGGCCGCGCCCTCGTACGCCGCGAGGCCGACTGGTACCTCGACGGCGTCGACCGGGTCCTGCGCGCCCCCGCCGCCGGGAGCGGCGACCGCCTCGCCTCCCTCGCCGAGTGGACCGTGCGGGCCGCCGCGGCCCGGCCCCTCGTACGC
Source organism: Streptomyces globosus (assembly GCF_003325375.1). Lineage (GTDB taxonomy): Bacteria > Actinomycetota > Actinomycetes > Streptomycetales > Streptomycetaceae > Streptomyces > Streptomyces globosus_A. The sequence goes on from NZ_CP030862.1 coordinate 1,040,363, forward strand.
GCCCTGCTGACCGGGCACTGGGACGGCAACCTCCCGGCCCCGCCCGGCCGCGGGGCGCGGCCCGGAGTACCCGCGCCCGGTCCGGGGGAGCTGGCCGGTGCGGTGCGCGACCGGGCCGCCGAGGTGCTCGCCGCGCCCGACGCCGCGCACCGGTGCGAGCTCGCCGTGCGCCTCGCGCTGTCGTACGTGGTCGCGCCCGCGCGCGAGAGCGGGCTGGGGGAGCTGCTCGGGCTGCTGCGGCTGCTCAGTGGGCCGACCCGGACAGCTGGAGTCCGATGACGCCGAGGATGACCAGCGAAATCGAGACGATCTTGAGGGTGGAGACCAGGTCGCCGAGGAACACCATGCCGTAGACGGCCGTGCCCGCCGCCCCGATGCCCGTCCACACCGCGTACGCCGGGCCCACGTCCAGCTTCTTCAGGGCCATCGTCAGGAGCCCGAAGCTGCCGACCGCGAAGGCGGCGAAGGCGATCGTCGGCCACAGCCGGGTGAACCCGTGCGACAGCTTCAGGCAGACCGCGAAACCGGTCTCCAACAGTCCGGCGACGACGACCAGCAGCCACGCCATGGCGAATGCCTCCCCGCCTCAAGGTGACATCGCGTCACTCGGTGCGCTTATGCATTCACCGGACGGCGGCCGCGGCAAACCCCGGCGGATCCCGCCGAACCCCGCCGGACGATCAGTCCCCTTCGCGGCGCTCGCGGGTGCGCAGCAGCCGGCGCAGCGAATCCAGCCGCGCCGGATCGGCGTGCCCCTCCTCCACCCACGCGTCCAGCGCGCAGTCCTGCTCGTCGTGGCTGCACGCCCGCGGGCAGTCCTCGGTGCCGGGCACCAGGTCGGGGAAGGCGAGGATCACCCGCGACGGGTCCACGTGGTGCAGGCCGAACGAGCGCACGCCCGGGGTGTCGATGACCCAGCCGTCACCCGACGGCAGCGGCAGCGCCAGCGCCGAGGTGGTGGTGTGCCGGCCGCGGCCCGTCACCGCGTTGACGTGGCCCGTGGCACGCTGGCGGCCCTCGCCGACCAGCGAGTTCACCAGAGTCGTCTTGCCGACGCCCGAGTGCCCCACGAAGGCGGTGATCCGGCCCGCCAGCCGCTCGCGCACCCGCTCGGCGGCCTCGCCAACGGCCAGCTCCTCGCGGTTGGTCACCACGTACGCCAGGCCGAACGAGGCGTACACCTCAAGGAGCTTGTCCGGGGACGTCAGATCGGACTTGGTCAGCACCAGCAGCGGCTCCAGCCCCGCGTCGTACGCGGCCACCAGGCAGCGGTCGATCATCCGCGGCCGCGGCTCGGGGTCCGCCAGCGCCGTGACGATCGCCAGCTGGTCGGCGTTGGCGACGACCACCCGCTCGTACGGGTCGTCGTCGTCCGCGGTGCGCCGCAGCACCGACCTGCGCTCCTCGATCCGCACGATCCGCGCGAGGGTGTCCTTCCCGCCCGACAGGTCGCCGACGAGCCACACCCGGTCGCCGACCACGGCCGCCTTGCGGCCCAGCTCGCGGGCCTTCATCGCGACGACCGTGCGGTCCTCCACCAGGCAGGTCAGCCGGCCGCGGTCGACGGTGAGGACGAAGCCCTCGGCCGCGTCCTCGTGCTTGGGCCGCTTGCTGGTCCGGGGCCGGTTGCCCTTCGGGTTGGGCCGCGCCCGGATGTCGTCCTCGTCGGTGTGCTTGCCGTACCTGCGCATGACCGGGCCCTACGCTCCCGCTCCCGCGAGCATGTCCGTCCACATCCTGGGGAAGTCGGGCAGGGTCTTCGCGGTCGTCGCCACGTTCTCGATCTGCACGCCCTCGACGGCCAGGCCGATCACCGCGCCCGCGGTGGCCATCCGGTGGTCGTCGTAGGTGCGGAACACCCCGCCGTGCAGCGGCCGCGGACGGATGTGCAGTCCGTCGGCGGTCTCGGTGACGTCGCCGCCGAGACCGTTGATCTCCGCGGTCAGCGCCGCCAGCCGGTCCGTCTCGTGCAGCCGCAGGTGCGCCACCCCGCGCAGCGTGGACGGCGAGTCGGCCAGCGCCGCCACGGCCGCGATGCCCGGGGTCAGCTCGCCGACCTCGCCGAGGTCCACGTCGATGCCGTGGATCTTGCCGCTGCCGGTGAAGACCAGGCCCGCGTCGGTCACCTCGCAGGAACCGCCCATTTCGGTGAAGATGCGGCGCAGCTCGTCACCGGGCTGGGTGGTGCGGCGCGGCCAGTCGGGGATGGTGACCGTGCCGCCGGTGATCAGGGCCGCGGCGAGGAACGGCTGCGCGTTCGACAGGTCCGGCTCCACCACCAGGTCGCGGCCGAGCAGCGCGCCCGGCGAGACCCGCCACACGTTCTTCTCGCCGCCCGCCTCCGGGGTGTCGACCTGGGCGCCCGCCGCGCGCAGCATCTCCACCGTCATCCGGATGTGCGGCATCGACGGCAGGGTCGCGCCGGTGTGCCGCACCTCCACGCCCTGGTTGAAGCGGGGCGCCGACAGCAGCAGCGCGGAGACGAACTGCGAGGAGTTGCTCGCGTCCAGCTCGATCGGGCCGCCCTCCAGGGCGCCGCCGCCGTGGACGGTCATGGGCAGCGCGCCGCGGCCGCCGTCGTCGATACGGGCGCCCAGGCCGCGCAGGGCGTTGATGACCTGGCCGAGGGGGCGCTCGTAGGAGCGCGGGTCGCCGTCGAAGCGGATGTCGCCGGAGGCGAGCGTCGCGACGGGCGGCAGGAACCGCATGACGGTGCCCGCGTTGCCGACGTCCACGGAGGCCGGGCCGTGCAGGGCCGCGGGGATGATCCGCCAGGCCTCGCCGCCGGCGGCGTCGCCGGAGCTGGAGGAGGCGGTCTCCTCGATGCCGACGCCCATGGCGCGCAGCGCGTCCGCCATGAGCTGCGAGTCGCGCGAGCGCAGCGGGCGGCGCACCCAGCCGGGCTCGGCGGCGAGCGCGGCCAGCACCAGGGCGCGGTTGGTGACCGACTTCGACCCGGGCACGGTGACGGTGGCGTGGACGGTCCCGTCTGCGTGCGGGGCAGGCCAGAGGGCGGGAGGCGCGGGGGTGTCGGTCATGGCCACCACTTTAGTGGCTCCCCGAAGGGCCCGATCGTGTTCGAGCCTCGCCCCGGGGCGCGGTCTCAGAGGTTGAGAAGCCAGCGCCCGCCGCCGATGAGCGAGCACAGCGCCACCGCGTGGAAGAGGAACAGCCACAGCACCGCAGGGGTGTGCGTCAGGCGCCCCAGCTGGTCCGCGTCCGAATCGGGCGCCCCGCCGTGCCGGCGCTTGGCGCCCAGCTCGAAGACCGGCCGGACCCCGCCCAGCAGCAGGAACCAGACGGCCGCGTAGGCGAACGCCGCCTGCACCTGCGCCGGGGCCAGCCAGGAGACCAGGACGAACGTTCCGCCGGTGAGCACCATCGTCAGCGCCCCGTACGCGTTGCGGATCATCAGGAGCATCGCCAGCAGCAGGGCCGTCGCCGCCCACAGCAGGAGCGTGATGCGGTGCGCGGACAGCAGCGCCGCCCCGCCGAGGCCGAGCAGGGACGGCGCGGTGTAGCCGGCGGCCGCCGTGAGGATCATGCCGGGGCCGGTCGGCTTGCCGCGGCTGACGGTGACCCCGCTGGTGTCCGAGTGCAGCCGTATCCCGTCCAGGCGGCGGCCCGTCAGCAGGGCCAGCAGCCCGTGGCCGCCCTCGTGCGCGATGGTGACCGCGTTGCGGGACACCCGCCACACGGGCCCGGGCGTGACCAGCACCAGCGCGGCCAGGCCCGTCGCGATCACCAGCCACGTGGCCGGCGCCTCCTGTATTCCGGTGAGCCGGTCCCACAGGCCGGCGGTCGTGCTGCTGTCCATGGGGTGGCGGGCTCCTTGCGGTGGTGGTCGGGTGACATGGCAGTGTGGCAGCCATGTGCGGACGGTATGCAGCGAGTCGCAGCCCCGAGGAGCTGGCGGAACTCTTCGGCGTCGAGCGCTGGGAGCCCGAGGAGGCCCTGGCACCCGACTGGAACGTGGCACCCACCAAGCAGGTCCGCATCGTCCTCGACCGCCCCCTGAAGGACGCCGCCGGCCCGCGTCCGGTTCGCCAGCTGCGCGTCGTGAAGTGGGGGCTCGTGCCCTCCTGGGCCGCGAACGCCGACGGAGCCGCCCGGATGATCAACGCCCGGGCGGAGACCCTCGCCGAGAAGCCGTCCTTCCGCCGCCCCTTCGCCCAGCGCCGCTGCATCGTCCCCGCCGACGGCTACTACGAGTGGGCCACCGGGCACGACGAGCGCCGCCTGGAGGTCGAAGGCCTCGGGAAGCGCTCCCGCAAGCAGCCCTACTTCGTCCTCCCCGCCGACGGCTCCGTCCTGGCCATGGCCGGCATCTACGAGTTCTGGCGCGACCCGGCCGTGCCCGCCGGCCGCCCCGGCGCCTGGTGGGCCACCTGCTCGGTGGTCACCACGGAGGCCGAGACCGCCCCGCTGGCCGCGGCCCCCGCCGACGGGCCGCGCTCGCTCTCCGAGATCCACCCGCGGATGCCGCTCGCGCTCACCCCCGACCGGTGGGACGCCTGGCTGGACCCGGCGAACACCGACGCGGACGGCGCGCTCCAGGAGCTCCTCGCACCCCCGCCCGCCGGGCTGATGCGCGCCTACCCGGTCTCCACCGCGGTCAGCAGCGTCCGCAACAACGGCCCCGGGCTGCTGGCCGAACTCGACGCGCCGGAAGAGGCGACCCTGTTCTGAAACGGCAGGATGGGGCCATGACCACGCGCACCCGGAGCGTCGAGACCCCCGCGGGCGAGGCCCGCATCACCTGGTACCCCGCGGCCGGCGGGGCCCGGCTCGTCCTGGCCCTCGGCCACGGTGCGGGCGGCGGCATCGAGGCCCGCGACCTGCAGGCGCTGGCCGCCGGCCTGCCCGGCCGCGGCGTCACGGTCGCCCTCGTCGAGCAGCCCTGGAGGGTCGCCGGCCGGAGGGTCGCGGCCGCTCCCAAGGTGCTCGACGAGGGCTGGCGCGGCCTGTGGCCGGCACTGGCCGAGCCCGGCCTGCCGGTCGTGGCCGGCGGGCGCAGCGCGGGCGCCCGGGTGGCCTGCCGCACCGGGGCCGGCCTCGGCGCCGCCGGGGTGCTGGCGCTGGCGTTCCCGCTGCACCCGCCGGGCCGCCCCGAGCGGTCCCGGGCCGCGGAGCTGACCGGGGCGGGCCTGCCCGTCCTGGTCGTCCAGGGAGGCCGGGACCCGTTCGGGCGGCCCGAGGAGTTCCCGCCGCCCGGCCCGCCGGCGTACGAACTCCTGGAGGCGGCCGGGGGCGACCACGGCTTCGCGGTGCCGAAGAAGGGATCCCGCACCCAGGAGGAGGCCCTGGAGGCGATCACCGAGGGCGTTGCCGACTGGCTGGACCGGCTGGTCCCGGCCGCAGCCGCCGCGACCTGACGGATTCGGCAGAGCCCGCCCGGGAGGGGAATGCGCGGCCCGGCCATGGCGTTGTCCGGATGTCGGAACGCAGGGGACCGCGTCGGAGGAGAGCAAGCGCATGACCCAGGTCATCAGCCAGAGCCGTCCGCAGGCCGAAGGGCTCGAATGGACGGTCCTGCCCGGGCCCAGGCGGGGCCCGCTCCGGGCGGCGGAGGGCCGGGATGGTCGACTATTCTCCGATTCGAGCGGGTCCGCACTCGGAGCCGCCACGCAGTCGGAGGAGGTGGGTCCTGTCGCTGGGACCGACGGAGGCCAGGCGGAGGAGACGGCCGCCGAGCGCAATGCGCGCTTCGAGCGGGACGCCCTCGGCTACCTCGACCAGATGTACTCGGCCGCGCTGCGCATGACGCGCAATCCGGCCGACGCCGAGGACCTGGTCCAGGAGACGTACGCGAAGGCGTACGCGTCCTTCCACCAGTTCCGTGAGGGCACCAACCTGAAGGCGTGGCTCTACCGCATTCTGACCAACACCTTCATCAACTCCTACCGCAAGAAGCAGCGCGAGCCGCAGCGCAGTGCGGCGGAGGAGATCGAGGACTGGCAGCTGGCGCGCGCCGAGTCGCACATGTCCACGGGCCTGAGGTCGGCCGAGTCGCAGGCACTCGACCACCTGCCCGACTCGGACGTGAAGGAGGCGCTCCAGGCCATTCCGGAGGAGTTCCGCATCGCGGTCTACCTTGCCGACGTGGAGGGCTTTGCGTACAAGGAGATCGCGGACATCATGGGTACACCCATCGGTACGGTCATGTCCCGGCTGCACCGTGGCCGCCGTCAACTCCGCGGAATGCTGGAGGACTACGCCCGCGAGCGCGGGCTGGTCCCCGCCGGCGCGGGAGAGTCGAACGACCTGAAAGGCTCGGGCTCATGAGCTGCGGAGAGCCGCACGAGACGGAGTGCTCCGAGGTCCTGGACCACCTGTACGAGTTCCTGGACCACGAGATGCCCGACAGCGACTGCACGAAGTTCGAGACGCATTTCGGCGAGTGCAATCCCTGTCTGGAGAAGTACGGCCTGGAAAAGGCCGTGAAGAAGCTGGTGAAGCGGTGCTGCGGCTCGGACGACGTGCCGAGCGACCTGCGCGCCAAGGTGATGGGGCGGATCGACCTGATCCGCTCCGGGCAGGCGGTGCCCGAGCACGACGTGACCGCCGATCCCGCCGCCGGCTGACCGCGCCGCGGGCGGCCCCGCCGCCCCGTTCACCCGAAGGTGCCAATCCGCGGGCGTTCGTACGGAGCGGCGCCGGAAACCGGCCCCCGCATCAGGGGGCCGAGCCGTTTTTCCGGGCCGGACGTGACGGAGTCACCCCCCTCCCGCCGGGGTAACCCATGGGTAATGAGCGGCCGTCCGAGTGGGCATGGTTGGATGCGAGTAGGAGCGTCCGTGAGGGTGTCCGCAAGGCTTCACCGTTGGACCGGCAGGCGGGAATCGTGAGGATCTTCGGGAAGGTACGGCATAGGCCCTCCGCCTCGTGGCGGCAGGCCACCGACCGAGCGTTCACACTGATCGGCGACGGTCGGTACGAGGACGCGGGTGCGCTGCTGACCAGAGCCGCCGACCTGGAGCCCTGGCTGTCCGAGTCGTGGTTCAACCTGGCGCTGCTGCACAAGTTCCGGCACGACTGGGAGCAGGCGCGCGCCGCGGGCCTGCGGGCGGTCGCCCTCCTGGACCGGGAGGCCGGCGCCCCCGACTGGTGGAACGTCGGCATCGCGGCGACCGCCCTCCAGGACTGGCCGCTGGCCCGGCGGGCCTGGCAGGCGTACGGGCTGAAGGTGCCCGGCGACCCGTACGGCAAGGGCGGCGAACCGGTCGGCATGGAACTCGGCAGCGCGGCCGTGCGGCTCTCCCCCGAGGGGGAGGCCGAGGTCGTCTGGGGCCGCCGGCTCGATCCGGCCCGCATCGAGGTCCTGTCGATCCCGCTGCCCTCCTCGGGGCGGCGCTGGGGCGAGGTCGTCCTGCACGACGGCGTGCCGAACGGCGAGCGCATCACCGCGGCAGGCCCCTCCTACCCCGTCTTCGACGAGATCGAGCTGTGGGCGCCCTCGCCGGTGCCGACCTGGGTCGTGCTGCTGGAGGCCGCCGCCGAGTCCGACCGGGACGCGCTCGAACAGCTCGCGTCCGACGCGGGGTTCGCCGCCGAGGACTGGTCCTCCTCCGTTCGGCTGCTGTGCCGGACCTGCTCCGAGAGCGCGATGCCGAGCGGCGAGGGCGACGGGGAGCACCTCGACCCGCACGACCACAGCGAACCGGGCCACCCCGGGCCGCTCGGGCACCGCACGGCCGGATCGGGCTCCCTGTGGGTGCCGGAGCGGGAGTGCGGCATCGCGGCGCCCGCCGGCCTGGTGCAGGGGCTCCTCGACGGCTGGGTCGCGGACAGCCCCGACACCCGTGCTTGGCGGGATCTCGAAGAAGTCTGCTGACCGGGCACCGTAGGCTGTACCGGCACAATCGGTGAACGGGTCGACCCACGGAAGGCTTACGGCGGACATGGCGCAGCAGGAGAACGAGGTCATCGCGGTGGACGACGACGGTTACGTCGTGGACACCGAGGACTGTGAGGCGCGCGAGCTCGCCCACCGCGAGCGCGGCACCGCCCGTCCCATCACGGTGGTCGGCAACCCGGTGCTGCACCGCGAGTGCAAGGACGTCACCGAGTTCGGCGACGAACTGGCCAAGCTGATCGACGACATGTTCGCCAGCCAGAAGGCCGCCGAGGGCGTCGGACTCGCCGCGAACCAGATCGGCGTGGACGCCAAGGTCTTCGTCTACGACTGCCCGGACGACGAGGGCGTCCGCCACACCGGCGTTGTCGTCAACCCCAGGCTCGTGGAGCTGCCGGCCGGCTCCCGCGTCCTCGACGACTCCAACGAGGGCTGCCTGTCCGTCCCGACCGCCTACGCCTCGCTGGCCCGCCCGGACTACGCCGAGGTCACCGGGCAGGACGCCCAGGGCAACCCGATCAAGGTGAGGGGCACCGGCTACTTCGCGCGCTGCCTCCAGCACGAGACGGACCACCTGTACGGCTACCTGTACATCGACCGCCTCTCCAAGCGGGACCGCAAGGACGCCCTGCGGCAGATGGCCGAGGGCACCCCGCGCTACGAGACCGTGCCGAACGACTGACGCGGCGAGGCGGTCCGCGGCGGCGCGGCGGCCGGCCCCCGGCCTCAGGCCGCCGTGCCGCCCGGACCGCGGAAGGTGCGGCGGAAGGCGTTCGGCGTCGTGCCGAGGGTCCGCAGGAAGTGGTGGCGCAGTGCGGCCGCGCTGCCGAAGCCGCAGCGGCCCGCGATGGCGTCCACCGTGTCGTCCGTGGCTTCCAGAAGCTCCTGCGCCAGCAGCACGCGCTGCCGCAGCACCCACTGGTAGGGGGTCGTCCCCGTCTCCTGCAGGAAGCGGCGCGCGAAGGTCCGCGGGGACATCCGGGCCCGCTCCGCGAGCTGCTCGACGGTGATCTCCTCGGCCAGGTGGCCTGCCATCCACGCGATCACCCCGCCGACCGCGTCGCCGGACGCACGGGGCAGCGGGCGGCGGATGTACTGGGCCTGGCCGCCGTCCCGGTGCGGCGGCACCACCATCCGCCGGGCCACCACCCCCGCCGCCTCCGCGCCGTGCTCCTGCCGCAGCAGGTGCAGGCAGGCGTCGATCCCCGAGGCCGTGCCCGCGGCGGTCACCACCGGGCCCTCGTCCACGTACAGCACGCCGGGGTCGACGACGGCCCGCGGGAAGCGACGCGCCAGGGTCTCGGCGTGCATCCAGTGCGTCGTGCAGCGCCGGCCGTCGAGCAGCCCGGCCGCGCCCAGCACGAAGGCGCCGCTGCACACGCTGAGTACCCGCGCCCCGCGGTCCACGGCCCGGCGCAGGGCCGCCAGCAGCGGCTCCGGGTACGTGCGCGCGGCGGCGCCGCGGTCGGCCGGGACGCAGACCAGGTCCGCCTCGTCCAGGCGCTCCACCCCGTGTGGGGCGACCACGTCGAAGTGCCCGTCGCCGGCGGGGGTGCGGCGGTCGCCCACCGCGCAGACCGCGAAGTCGAACGCCGGCAGCCCCTCCGCACTGCGGTCGATGCCGAACACCTCGCAGAAGATGCCCAGCTCGAAGGGGGCTACCCCGGGCATCAGCGCCACAGCCACGTTCTTCAGCACGACCACAGTCTGGCAGGAACCCAGGCGTACGTGGATCTCCTGCCATGCGGTCTGCTCGGAAACGCCGGATCGGCCGGCCGCTGCGCGAGGCAGCCGCCGGCCGATCCGGAGGTGGTGCGGGAGCGGCCGCGGCGGGCCGCAGCCGTCAGAAGTCCTCGTCCAGGTCGACGGTGCCCTCGACCGCGACCTGGTACGCCGACGGGCGGCGCTCGAAGAAGTTCGTCAGCTCCTGCACGCCCTGGAGCTCCATGAACGAGAACGGGTTCTGCGAGCCGTACACCGGCGGGAAGCCGAGGCGCACCAGGCGCTGGTCGGCGACGCACTCCAGGTACTCGCGCATCGACTCGGTGTTCATGCCGGGCAGGCCGTCGCCGCACAGGTCGCGGCCGAACTGGAGCTCCGCCTCGACGGCTTCCTTCAGCATGTCCGTGACCTGCTGCCGCAGCGCGTCGTCGAAGAGCTCCGGCTCCTCCTTGCGGACCGTGTCCACGACCTCGAACGCGAAGTTCATGTGCATGGTCTCGTCGCGGAAGACCCAGTTCGTGCCGGTCGCCAGGCCGTGCAGCAGGCCGCGCGAGCGGAACCAGTACACGTACGCGAAGGCGCCGTAGAAGAACAGGCCCTCGATGCACGCGGCGAAGCAGATCAGGTTCAGCAGGAAGCGGCGGCGGTCGGCCTGCGTCTCCAGCCGGTCGATCTTCTCGACCGAGTCCATCCACTTGAAGCAGAACTGCGCCTTCTCGCGGATGGAGGGGATGTTCTCCACCGCCGCGAAGGCGGCCGCGCGGTCGTCGGGATCGGGCAGGTAGGTGTCGAGCAGCGTCAGGTAGAACTGGACGTGCACGGCCTCCTCGAACAGCTGGCGCGACAGGTACAGGCGCGCCTCCGGGGAGTTGATGTGCTTGTACAGCGTCAGGACCAGGTTGTTCGCCACGATCGAGTCGCCCGTCGCGAAGAACGCGACCAGGCGGCCGATCATGTGCTGCTCGGCGGGCGTCAGCTTCGCCAGGTCGGCCACGTCCGAGTGGAGGTCGACCTCCTCCACCGTCCACGTGTTCTTGATCGCGTCCCGGTAGCGCTCGTAGAAGTCCGGGTAGCGCATCGGGCGGAGCGTCAGCTCGAAGCCGGGGTCGAGCAGGTTCTTGTCGGTCATAGCAGTCGGCGCGCGCGGCGCCGTCCTCCAGGAGTGGTGGTCGGGTGGCGGGAGCGGGTTACTGGCAGGCTTCGCAGGACTCGGGGTTCTCCAGCGAGCAGGCCAGCGCGTCGGCGTCCACGGCCTGCGGCAGCGGGGTCGCGGCGGCCGGGACGGCGGCGCCCGACGCGGCCCGGGCGATCTTCGTCGCCGGACGCGACCGCAGGTAGTAGGTCGTCTTCAGACCCTGCTTCCAGGCGTACGCGTACATCGACGACAGCTTGCCGATGGTCGGCGTCTCCATGAACAGGTTCAGCGACTGCGACTGGTCCAGGTACGGGGTCCGGGCCGCCGCCATGTCGATCAGGCCGCGCTGCGGGATCTCCCACGCCGTCCGGTACAGCTCGCGGACGTCGGCCGGGATCCAGTTGAAGCCCTGAACCGAGCCGGACGAGTCGCGCAGCGCCTCGCGGGTCTGCGCGTCCCACACGCCGAGCTTCTTCAGGTCCTCCACCAGGTAGGCGTTGACCTGGAGGAACTCACCCGACAGCGTCTCGCGCTTGAACAGGTTCGACACCTGCGGCTCGATGCACTCGTACACGCCCGCGATCGAGGCGATCGTCGCCGTCGGCGCGATGGCCAGCAGCAGCGAGTTGCGCATGCCGGTCTCGGCGATCCGGGTGCGCAGCGCCTCCCAGCGCTCCGGCCAGGCCCGCTCGGTGCCGTAGTGGTCGGGGTGCAGCACACCCTGCGCGGTACGGGTCTCCGCCCACGCCGGGACGGGGCCGTGCTTCTCCGCGAGGTCCGCGGAGGCCTCGTACGCCGCGAGCATGATGCGCTCGGCAATCTTCGTGGACAGCGCCTTCGCCTCGGCGGAGTCGAAGGGCAGGCGCAGCTTGAAGAAGACGTCCTGCAGGCCCATCGCACCCAGGCCCACCGGGCGCCACTTGGCGTTGGAGCGGCCGGCCTGCTCCGTCGGGTAGAAGTTGATGTCCACCACGCGGTCGAGGAAGGTCACGGCCGTGCGGACGGTCTCGTCCAGGCGCTCCCAGTCCATCTCGCCGGTCTCGGCGAGCACGAACGCGCCGAGGTTGACCGAGCCGAGGTTGCAGACGGCGGTCTCGCCGTCGTTGGTGACCTCGATGATCTCGGTGCACAGGTTGGAGGAGTGGACGACCGTGCCGGGGAGCGCGGTCTGGTTCGCGGTCCGGTTGGAGGCGTCCTTGAACGTCATCCAGCCCTGGCCGGTCTGCGCGAGGGTGCGCATCATGCGGCCGTACAGCTCGCGGGCGGGCATGGTCTTCTTGGCGAGCCCGGCCTGCTCGGCCTTGGTGTAGGCGGCGTCGAACTCCTCGCCGTACAGGTCGACCAGCTCGGGGACGTCGGACGGGGAGAACAGCGACCACTCGCCGTCGGCGTTCACGCGGCGCATGAACTCGTCGGGGATCCAGTGCGCGAGGTTCAGGTTGTGCGTGCGGCGGGCGTCCTCGCCGGTGTTGTCGCGCAGCTCCAGGAACTCCTCGATGTCCGCGTGCCAGGTCTCCAGGTAGACGGCGGCGGCGCCCTTGCGGCGGCCGCCCTGGTTCACGGCGGCGACGGAGGCGTCGAGGGTCTTCAGGAACGGGACGATGCCGTTGGAGTGGCCGTTCGTGCCGCGGATCAGGGAGCCGCGGGCGCGGATGCGCGAGTACGACAGGCCGATGCCGCCGGCGTGCTTCGACAGGCGCGCCACCTGGTGGTAGCGGTCGTAGATCGAGTCGAGCTCGTCCAGCGGGGAGTCCAGCAGGTAGCAGGAGGACATCTGCGGGTGCCGGGTGCCGGAGTTGAAGAGGGTGGGCGACGACGGCAGGTAGTCCAGGCGGCTCATCAGCCGGTAGAGGGAGGCGACTTCCTCGACGGCGGCGGCGCTGTCGTCGGCGGCGAGGCCGCAGGCGACGCGCAGCATGAAGTGCTGCGGGGTCTCGATGACCTGGCGGGTGATCGGGTGGCGCAGCAGGTAGCGGCTGTGCAGGGTGCGCAGGCCGAAGAAGCCGAAGCGGTCGTCGGCGCCCTCGGCGAGGGTGTGCTCGACGAGCGCGTCGAGGCGGCTCGCGTGGAGGCGGACGAACTCGGCGGTGCGGTCGGCGATCAGGCCCTCGCGGTGGCCGACCTCGACGGACGCGGAGAAGGAGGTCGAGCCCTGGCTCGCGGCCTCCTCGGCGACGGCGACCGTCAGCAGCCGGGCGGCGAGCCGGGAGTACGCCGGGTCCTCCGAGATCAGGCCGGCGGCGGCCTCGGTGGCCAGCCCGCGCAGCTCGGCCTCGTCGGCGGCGGCGCTGCGGCCGCGGAGCGCGGCGGCGGCGACACGGCCGGGGTCGGTGTCGGGAAGGTCGGCGGTCAGCTCGGTGAGGGTGCGCAGCAGCGCGGCCCCGGGGCCCCCGGCCTCAGCTCCGTGGTCGGACGGGTCGGACTCGGCGCGCGGTGCGGAAGGCGCGATGGTCACGGGGGGAGCTCTCCCTCGCTCGGCTCCGGGGCACCGGCGGTGCGGGCGCGAGCGGGCGCGCGCGGGCAGGGCCCGGCAAGGGCGGCACCGCGCGTCGTCCGCAGGCCCTACCGCGAGGCCCGGACGTGGTCGGCACCCGGTTCGGTCGAGCCGGGCGCACTGTCGGCAGGTCGTCGGACTTCGGTGACACCGATGGGTGTACTTCATACCGTTGCGGGACAGTTCCGGATTCCCACCGGATTCCCCTGCGGCGACAGCGAGGATGAGCATACATGTGGTGGGCGCCCTCTGTGTGACCCCCTAGATGTTGTGTCCGCCTTCGCTGAGTGTGGTCCCACAGCTCCAGTCGGTAGGCGAGATCCGTGGGGCGCCCGCGGCCCCGGCTGTCGCAGTCCAGGCCGCCGCGTGTGCCGGACGCGGGCGGGTGACCGGCGCTATCGTCTGGGGGAAAAGCACCGTCGAGGAAGGCGAGCGAGGCGTGACCGTGATGACAGACCGGCCCCACCTGCTGTCCGACGAATTCGAGGCCCTGGCGCGCATAGGCGCCCGGGAGATCGAGGGGCTGCGGCTGGAATTCATCGACGGTGTCATCAGGAGCAAGGCCATGCCGGACGGGGACCACGGGCGCATCATCCAGTGGCTCACGCGGATCTGTATCCAGCACCAGCCCGAACTCTGGCTGCACCAGGGCGTTGGGATCAAGGCGCAGGAGTACCGGACGGGGCGCGCGATCCCGGACGCCGTACTGGCACACGAGGACGCTTTCGTAGGCCAGGGCGACTGGGCCGACCCCGAACCGATCCTGATGGCTGTCGAGGTGACGTCCTGGGATTCGGACACGCATCGCCGCGACCATGTTGAGAAGCCCCGCGCTTATGCGGAGACGGGCATCCCTGTCTACCTGCTCGTCGACAGGGCCAAGTGCGAGGTGTCCGTCTACAGCCAGCCGAACGGCCGCCGGTACGAGAGCGTTCACGTCGTGCCGTACGGATCGGACATCGCCCTGCCGGAGCCCGTCGGCATTGCCCTGGACACCGAGCCACTCAAGAACTGGGTGCGCTGAGGCCGTCGGCGGCGCAGGGCCCCGCCGGATGGCGGGGCCCTGGCCGTGCGCCGGTGCGGCAGCCCTCAGCAGCAGCGGAAGCCGCCCCGGGGGTCCCCCTCACGCGCGTCGGTGCGGGCGCGTTCGAAGGCGCGGCGGGTCATGACCTCGGCGTCCGGATCGTGGGAGCGGGCGTGCGCGACGTACCGGTCGTACGCCGCCTCGCCGGAGAACTCCCGTACGTAGTACCGCGCCTTCGCCAGGGCGCCGCGGACGCCGCCGCTCATGCCACCGGCTCCTTCACGCGGCCGCCGCCGGATTCCAGGCCGGCCGCGGCGAGTTCGGCCCGCTCCTCGCGCGTCGCGATGAGCCCGGCCGGTGCGATGATCTTCGACTCGGTCCACGGGACCTCCGAGAGCGTGGCCGACGCGGGGTCGCGGACGGCCTTGACGCAGGTCCGCAGCGCGTCCAGGAGCACGATCAGGATCAGCAGCGCGAACAGCGCCGACAGCACCCCGTCCACGGTGGCGTTGGTGACGATGGTGTGCATCTCGTCCATGTTCTTGGCGGGCTTCAGGACCTGCCCTGCCTCGATGCCCTCCTGGTACTTCTCGCGCTGGGCGAAGAAGCCGACCTTCACGTCGTCCGAGAAGATCTTCTGGTAGCTCGCGGTGAGGGTGACGGCCACGTCCCAGGCGAGCGGCACGCCGGTCACCCACGCCCACTTGAGCCGGCCGGACTTCACCAGCAGCGTCGTGCAGACAGCCAGGGCCACCGCGGCGAGCAGCTGGTTCGCGATGCCGAACAGCGGGAAGAGCTGGTTGATGCCGCCCAGCGGGTCCTTCACGCCGACCCACAGGAAGTACCCCCAGGCGCCGACGACGAGCGCACTGGCCAGCCACACGCCCGGCTTCCAGCTGACGTCCTTGAAGGACTTGTGCACGTTGCCGAGGGTGTCCTGGAGCATGAACCGGCCGACGCGGGTGCCGGCATCGAGCGTGGTCAGGATGAACAGCGCCTCGAACATGATGGCGAAGTGGTACCAGAACGCCTTCATGCCGACGCCGCCGACGACGGCCGAGAAGATCTCCGACATCCCGAGTGCGAACGTGGGCGCGCCGCCGGTGCGGGAGAGCAGGCTGCTCTCCTCGACGTCCTTCGCGGCCTGGGCGAGGTACTCGGGCGAGACGGCGAAGCCGAAGTCGGCGACGGCCTGGGAGGCGCTCTGGACGGTGGTGCCGACGACGCCGGCGGGGGAGTTGACCGCGAAGAACAGCCCGGGCTCGATGATCGTCGCGCAGATCATCGCCATGACGGCCACGAAGGACTCGGTCAGCATCGAGCCGTAGCCGATGACCCGGACCTGGGTCTCCTTCTGGATCATCTTCGGGGTGGTGCCGGAGGAGACCAGGGCGTGGAAGCCGGACAGGGCGCCGCAGGCGATCGTGATGAAGACGAACGGGAACATGGACCCCGCGAAGACGGGGCCGTCGCCGCGGGAGGCGAACTCCGTGACGGACGGCATCCGCAGGGTCGGCATGGCGATGACGACGCCCAGGGCGAGCATCGCGATCGTGCCGATCTTCATGAAGGTGGAGAGGTAGTCGCGGGGCGCGAGCAGCATCCACACCGGCAGGACGGAGGCGACGAAGCCGTACGCGACCATCCAGATGATCAGCGTCTCCTTCTCCAGGGTGAAGGTCGACGCCAGCGAGGACTCGGCGACCCAGCCGCCCGCGACGATCGCGAGCAGCAGCAGGGCGACGCCGATGACGGAGACCTCGGTGACCCGCCCGGGCCGCAGCACGCGCAGGTAGAAGCCCATGAAGAGGGCGATCGGGATGGTCATGCCGATGGAGAAGACGCCCCAGGGGGAGTGCGCGAGGGCGTTGACGATGACGAGCGCGAGCACCGCCAGCAGGATGATCATGATGGCGAACACGGCGACCAGGGCGGCGGCGCCGCCGACGGGGCCGATCTCGTCCCGGGCCATCTGCCCGAGCGAGCGCCCGTCGCGCCGGGTGGAGAAGAACAGCGTCACCATGTCCTGGACGGCGCCCGCGAAGATGACGCCGGCGACGATCCAGATGGTGCCGGGCAGGTATCCCATCTGCGCGGCGAGGACGGGGCCGACCAGCGGGCCGGCGCCGGCGACGGCGGCGAAGTGGTGGCCGAAGAGCACCCGGCGGTCGGTGGGGTGGAAGTCGACACCGTTGTCGAGGCGTTCGGCGGGGGTGGCCCGCGTCTTGTCGACCTTCAGCACGCGGTGCGCGATGAACCGCGCGTAGAAGCGGTAGCCGATCGCGTACGAGCCGAGCGCCGCGGCGAGCAGCCAGGCGGCGGAGACCTCCTCGCCGCGGGAGAGGGCGAGCACGGCCCAGCCGGCGGCCCCGGCGAGGGCCACGAGCACCCATACCGCGATCGACTTCGGGGTCATGCGGCCCGATGCGGAAGGCGAGCCCGGGCTCGCGCCCGGACCCGCCTCGGTGCGTGGTGTACCTGTTGCTTCCGGTTCCGGCATGATCCTCGTCCCCTCGTTGATCATCTGCGTGAGTGCAGGGAATCTACGGGGGCCGCCCGGTGTGCGTAAGCCCCCGTCCGCACAGCGGAACGAGAGTCAACTACGGATCAGACGGCGGGGCGCCGGAGTCGGGCGACGAACTTGTAACGATCTCCGCGGTAGACCGAGCGCACCCACTCCACGGGCTCGCCGTCGGCGTCCAGGGAGTGCCGGGAGAGCATCAGCATGGGCAGGCCGACGTCGGTGCCGAGCAGTCCGGCCTCGCGCGGGGTGGCCAGGGAGGTCTCGATGGTCTCCTCGGCCTCGGCGAGCCGGACCCCGTACACCTCGGCGAGGGCGGTGTAGAGGGAGCTGTACTTGGCCAGCGACCGGCGCAGGGCGGGGAAGCGCTTGGCGGACAGGTGGGTCGTCTCGATGGCCATGGGCTCGCCGCTGGCCAGGCGCAGCCGCTCGATGCGCAGCACGCGCCCGCCCGTGGTGATCTTCAGCAGGCCGGCGAGGGTGTCGTCGGCGGTGACGTAGCCGATGTCGAGGAGCTGGGAGGTGGGCTCCAGGCCCTGGGCGCGCATGTCCTCCGTGTAGGAGGAGAGTTGCAGGGGCTGGGAGACCTTGGGCTTGGCGACGAAGGTGCCCTTGCCCTGGATGCGCTCCAGCCGGCCCTCGACGACGAGTTCCTGGAGGGCCTGGCGGACGGTGGTCCGGGAGGTGTCGAACTCGGCGGCGAGCGTGCGCTCCGGGGGGACGGGCGTGCCGGGGGGCAGCGTTTCCGTCATGTCGAGCAAGTGCCTCTTGAGTCGGTAGTACTTGGGCACGCGCGCGGTGCGAGTGGCCGCCCCGCCCTCCGGCTCGGTGGTCGCCCCTTCGGTGGCCATCGCCGCCCGCCTTCCCGACTCCAGTTTCACTGCCGTCACCGGCTCCTCCGATATGTGCGGTCACATCGTGACACGGGTGGGAGGGCGGGCCTCCTCCCTCCCCCAGGTGTCGGTCCGGTAACGGGACCGGGCCCCCGATCATTAGACCCTTGACACCCCTAAAGGTCTAGGCCAAGCTCCGGTTACTGGTCTACACCAATATGGATCAGATCCCGGCCCAACGGGCAGTAATAGGTGCATGTCACCGCGGCGGGCAAGGGAAGTTGCAGGCAGCATCCCTGAGGAGGGTGGCGTGAAGCGCAAGCTCATCGCGGCGGTCGGTGTCGCGGGCATGATGGCCGGTGTCGCCGCGTGTGGCAACGGTGGCGACGACAAGGGCACGGCCGACGCGGGCGGCGCCAAGGAGATCACCGTCTGGGTGATGGACGGCTCCGCACCCAAGGCCTGGATCGACGAGGTCAACAAGGAGTTCTCGGCCAAGCACCCCGGTGTCACGGTCAAGGTCGAGGTCCAGGCGTGGAAGGGCATCCAGGAGAAGGTGACGACCGCCCTCTCCGAGAGCACCCCGCCGGACGTGCTGGAGCTCGGCAACACCCAGACCGCGGGCTACGCCGTCACCGGCGGCCTCGCGGACCTCACCAAGGACAAGGGCGGCCTCGGCGCCGACGCCTGGCCGAAGAGCATGCTGGAGTCCGCCGAGTACGAGGGCAAGCTGTACTCGGCCCCGTGGTACGCCGCCAACCGCGTCGTCGTCTACGACAAGAAGGCCTTCGAGAAGGCGGGCGTCACCCCGCCGAAGACCCGCGACGAGTGGATCGCCGGCCTGGACAAGCTGAAGGCCGCGGACCCGAACACGCAGCCCATCTACCTGCCCGGCCAGAGCTGGTACGTCCTGGCCGGCCTGATCTGGGACGAGGGCGGCGAGCTCGCCGTCAAGGACGGCGGCAAGTGGAAGGGCGGGCTCGGCACCCCGCAGGCCGCCTCCGCGATGGAGTTCTACAAGAAGCTGCAGTCCTACTCCACCGCCCCCAAGGACAAGGACGAGGCCACCCCGCAGCAGTCCACCGACGTCGTCCCCAAGGGCGGGGTCGCCTCCTGGATCGGCCTCGGCTGGGAGGCCGGCGGTGCCGAGAAGGCGCTGAAGGACGCGGGCAAGGAGGCCGACTTCGGCTACTTCCCGATCCCCGGCAAGACCGCCGACAAGCCCGGCACCGTCTTCCTGGGCGGCTCGAACCTCGCCGTCGCCGAGCGCTCCAAGAACAAGGAGCTCGCCAAGGAGTGGCTGGCCCTGGCCACCGGCAAGGACCAGATGACCAAGTACGCCGCCGAGGTCAAGGGCTCGCTGCTGCCGAACCAGGCCGCCGCCAACTTCACCCCGGCCCCGGGCTCCTTCGCCGAGGCCATGGGCAAGGCCGGCGTCAACGGCCGCATCACCCCGGTCACCCCGGGCTGGGCCAACGTCGAGACCGAGCCGAACCCGCTCAAGGAGTTCATGACGAAGGTCCTGAAGGGCGAGGACCCGGCCAAGGCGGGCGCCGAGGCCGACAAGGAGATCGCGAACCGCATCAACAAGTGACGCCCCGCAGCACCTGCTGCGGCGCCACACCCCGCCCGGGCCGCACGGCCCGCGCAGCACAGCAGTGAACGCACCCGGGGGTGCGGCAGGCGCCCCGGCGGCGCCCGCCGCGCCCCCGGGGCGCAGGGAGGGACGCAGGCGCGCCGCCCGCCCGCCGCCGACCGGGCGGGCCGCCCGCCGGTCGCCACGTCAACCGCGAGGAAAACAAGACATGACCGTGCACTCCCAGGGAGCGGCGACCGCTCCACAGGACGCACCCCGCGAGCCCGGAGGGCCGAAGGCGCCGCAGCCGCCGCAGCGGCCCGCGGGCGCCCCGGAGGCGGCCCCGGCTCCTCGCGGGCGCAGAGGGGCGCTCCCCTCGGGATGGCTGCCGTACCTCCTGGTCGCGCCGGCCGTGCTCAGCATGGCCGCCCTGCTCCTGTACCCGCTCGCCAAGAACGTGATCCTGTCGTTCCAGAAGGTCGACAAGATCGAGTTCATCCAGCGCAGGGCGCCGTTCCACGGCGTCGAGAACTACACCCAGCTGCTCGGCGACGCGCAGTTCTGGACCGTGGTCCTGCGCTCCTTCCTCTTCACCGCCGCCAACGTCGCCCTGATCATGGTGGTCGGCAGCCTCATCGGGCTGCTGCTGAACCGCCTCGGCACGTGGATGCGGCTCGTGCTGTCGATGGCCCTCGTCATGGCCTGGGCCATGCCGATCGTCGCCTCCGTGACCGTCTTCCAGTGGCTGTTCGACGAGCAGTTCGGCGTCATGAACTGGCTGATGCGCACGCTCGGCTTCTCCGGCTACGAGCAGCACAACTGGTTCGAGACCGGCCTGTCCACCCTGGTGATCGTCACCGTCCTGGTCGTCTGGGGCTCGGTCCCCTTCGTCGCGCTCAACATGTACGCGGGCCTGACCACGGTCGGCGGCGAGCTGTACGAGGCCGCCCGCATGGACGGCGCGAACGGCTGGCAGACCTTCTGGCAGGTCGTCTTCCCCAACCTCAAGCCGTTCTTCCTCGTCACCACCTTCCTTGAGGTCATCTGGGTCTTCAAGGCCTTCACCCAGGTGTACGCGATGAACCGCGGCGGCCCCGACCGCGCCTCCGAGACCCTGCCGGTCTTCGCGTTCGTCGAGGGCCAGAGCCAGGGCCACTACGCGCTGGCCGCGGCCATCTCCGTCCTGACGATCGTGATGCTCGTCGTCGTCATGTCCTTCTACTTCCGCCTGATCCTGAAGCAGGAGGAGGAGCAGTGAGCACCACCACCGCGCCGAAGTCCGCCCCCGCCGCCCCCCGGCGCCCGCGCCTGCGCACCCGGCGCCCGCTGCGCCCGGCGGCCGTCGTGAAGAACCTGGGCGCCCTGGCCCTGGCGGGGCTCTTCCTCTTCCCCGTCTACTGGATGTTCTCCTCGGCCTTCAAGCCGTCGGGGGAGATCCTCGCCAAGGACCCCGTCTTCTTCTTCACGCCGACGCTGGAGAACTTCACCAAGGCCACCGGGGTCGAGTTTTTCTGGACGTACGTCGGCAACAGCCTGCTCGTCACCGTCGGCGCCGTGCTGCTGGCCCTGCTCGTCGCGCTCGCCGCGAGCTTCGCCATCGCCCGCATGCGCTTCGCCGGCCGCAAGGGGCTCGTCCTCGGCGTGATGATGGCGCAGATGGCCCCCTGGGAGGTCATGGTCATCGCCATGTACATGATTGCCCGGGACGCCGAGATGCTGAACAGCCTCGGCCTGCTCACCGCGATCTACTTCGTCATGGTGCTGCCCTTCACCATCTGGACGCTGCGCGGCTTTATCGCCGCCGTCCCGGTGACCCTGGAGGAGGCCGCCCAGATCGACGGCTGCACCCGCGGCCAGGCCTTCCGCAAGGTGATCTTCCCGCTGCTCGCCCCCGGCCTGATGTCGACCTCGCTCTTCGGCTTCATCACCGCCTGGAACGAGTTCGCCATGGTCTTGATCCTCAACAAGGACAAGGCGGCACAGACCCTGCCGCTGTGGCTGACCCAGTTCCAGACGGCCTTCGGCAACGACTGGGGCGCCACCATGGCCGCGTCCTCGCTCTTCGCGGTCCCCGTCCTGGTCATCTTCGTCTTCCTCCAGCGCAAGGCCGTCGGCGGCATGACCGCCGGCGCCGTGAAGGGATAAACGCCATGACTGTCCTTGCGCACGGCACCGCGGCCCCCGGCGGGCAGGACGACGCCCTGGCCCGCGACGCGCTCGCCGTCCTCCAGCCCGGCTTCGAGGGCACCACCGCCCCCGCCTGGCTGCTGCGCCGCCTCTCCGAGGGCCTGGTCTCGGTCGGCCTCTTCGGCCGCAACATCGCCTCGCCCGGGCAGCTCGCGGCGCTCACCGCGCAGCTGCGCGCCGAGCGGGACGACGTCCTCGTCGCCATCGACGAGGAGGGCGGCGACGTCACCCGGCTGGAGGTCCGCGGTGGCTCCTCCTTCCCCGGCAACCTGGCCCTCGGCGCCGTCGACGACACCGGCCTGACCCGGGAGGTCGCCCGCGAGCTGGGCCGCCGGCTCGCCGAGTGCGGCGTCAACTTCAACTGGGCCCCCTCGGCGGACGTCAACTCCAACCCCGACAACCCGGTCATCGGCGTCCGCTCCTTCGGCGCCGACACCGACCTCGCGGCCCGGCACACCGCCGCCTACGTCGAGGGCCTCCAGGCCACCGGCGTGGTCGCCTGCACCAAGCACTTCCCGGGCCACGGCGACACCAACGTCGACTCCCACCACGCGCTGCCGCGCATCGACGCCGACCTCGACACCCTCGCAGCCCGCGAGCTCGTCCCCTTCCGGGCCGCCATCGAGGCCGGCACCAAGGCCGTGATGAGCGCCCACATCCTCGTACCGGCCCTTGACCCGACCCGGCCGGCCACGCTCAGCCCGCAGATCCTGACCGGCCTGCTGCGCAAGGAGCTCGGCTACGAGGGCCTCATCGTCACCGACGGCATGGAGATGAACGCCATCGCCGGGACGTACGGCATCGAGCGCGGCTCCGTCCTCGCCCTCGCGGCCGGCGCGGACGCGATCTGCGTCGGCGGCGGGCTCGCCGACGAGGCCACCGTGCTGCGGCTGCGCGACACCCTCGTCGCGGCCGTGCGCGAGGGGACGCTGCCCGAGGAGCGGCTCGCGGACGCCGCCGCCCGGGTCCGGGCCCTGGCCGGGTGGACGGCCTCCGCCCGGGCCGCGGCCGGCGCGGTGCCGGGCGCGCCGCAGGGGGGCGCGCCCGGCATCGGCCTGGAGGCGGCCCGCCGCGCGGTCACCGTCTCCGGCACCCCCGCCCCGCTCACGGCCCCGTACGTGGCCACCCTCGCGCCCGTCGCGAACATCGCGGTGGGCCACGAGACGCCGTGGGGCCTGGCCGGCGAGCTGGCCGAGCTGCTCCCGGGCACCGCCTCGGGCGTCTTCCCCGAGGGGGCCTCGGCCGAGGACGTCCTCGCCGCGGCCGGAGGCCGCACGGTCGTCGCCGTGGTCCGCGACGCGCACCGCCACGCGTGGATGGCCGAGGTCCTGGACCGGCTCGTCGCCGTCCGGCCCGACACGGTCGTCGTCGAGATGGGCCTGCCCCGGGCCGAGCCCCGCGGGGCGCTGTACATCGCCACGCACGGCGCCGCGCGCGTGTGCGGGCGGGCCGCCGCGGAGGTCATCGCGGGCGGCTGAGCGCCCGTCCCCGGTCCGTCGGCGCGTGGGGTGCCGGCGGCCCGGGCGGCGGCACGGAGACACCGAAGGCCGGGCCCTGTGGAGGGGGCCCGGCCTTCGGCCTGCGGCGGGTTGCGGCGCCCCCGCCGCGAAGGGGGGCGCCGCAGACGGTTACAGGCCCTGCCAGGAGGGCTTGTTCGCGTACGTGTGGCGGAAGTAGTCCGCCAGCTTCAGCTTCGAGGCGGCGGCCTCGTCCACGACGACGGTGGCGTGCCGGTGCAGCTGCAGCGCGGAGGCCGGCACCAGTGCGGACAGCGGACCCTCGACGGTCTGCGCGACGGCCTCGGCCTTGCCCTCGCCGGTGGCGAGCAGCACCAGGTGGCGGGCGTCGAGGATGGTGCCGATACCCTGGGTGATCACGTGGTGCGGGACCTGCTCCAGGTCGCCGTCGAAGAAGCGCGCGTTGTCGACGCGGGTCTGCTGGGTCAGCGTCTTGATGCGGGTGCGCGAGGCGAGCGAGGAGCACGGCTCGTTGAAGCCGATGTGACCGTCGGTGCCGATGCCCAGCAGCTGGAGGTCCACGCCGCCGGCCTCGGCGAGGGCGCGGTCGTAGCCCTCGCAGGCGGCCGGGAGGTCCTCGGCGGAGCCGTCGGGGCCCATGAAGGAGGCCTCGGGCAGGCCGAGGGGTTCGACGACCTCGCGGAGCACGGTGGCGCGGTAGGACTCGGGGTGCCCGGCGGGCAGGCCGACGTACTCGTCGAGCTGGCAGACGCGGGCCCGGGACGCGTCCACCTCGCCGGCCCTCACCTTGCGCGCGAGGGCCTCGTACACGGGCAGCGGGGTGGAGCCGGTCGCCACGCCCAGCAGGGCGTCGGGCTTGCGGCGGAGCAGGGCGGCCATGGCCTCCGCGATGAGCTCGCCGCCTGCCTTGGCGTCCGGGACGATGACAACTTCCACGCGTGGCCTGCCGATCTGGAGTGATGGGTGGTATAGACCAATCTAACAGAGTCGGGACGGCGCGGGCCGGGAAATCCGGCCTTCTTCCATGGTCGTCCCGATCCGCGGACACGGCCTGCGGGCAGGGGCGGGTACGGGGGAGGCGCCGGCGCGGCGGCAGTGCGCGGAGGCGCGGCCGCGGAGCGGAACGGGAGTGCGCCTCGGGAGTGCGCCGGGAGCGGCCGAAGGGCCGGCAAGCCGTACGCGGAGAAGGAGAGAAGGGCCCCGGGATTCCTCTGGGCCACGGTGCCGGGGCGGGACCCTCAACCCGCCCGGCACCGTAGCCCGGAGTACTTACGGCCGACGGGTGTGCGGTTCCCGAAGGCCGTTGGGAGGCTGCCTGCGCGGTCAGGGCAGAGCGCGCGGCCCACCTCGATCCGTCCTCCTGTGCGGGGAGGGCGGAAGCTTACGTCAATTGTGGACTAGACCATTCTGTTCTGTCCATCCAATGTCGGGGTTGGGAAACCCGTCACTTCCTCCAACCCTACGCGGAGTACGCCCCTCCTGGATACTCCCCGGTAGTCGCCGTGGGGAAAGTCATGGCCCGAGGCCGGGGTACGCTCGCCACGTGCCCTCCATGAACGACCTCGTACGCCACCACACCGCGCTCGGCGAGACCGACCTGGAGTGGCTGCACCTCCTGGTCTCGGAGTGGCAGCTGCTCTCCGACCTCTCCTTCGCCGACCTGGTGCTGTGGGTGCCGACCCTGGACGGCACCCGGTACGTCTCCGTCGCGCAGATGCGCCCCAACACGGGCCCGACCTCCTACCAGGACGACATGGTCGGCCACCTGGTGCCGCGCGGCCGCAGGCCCCTGCTGGACGCCGCCCTCGACGAGGGCCGCATCGTGCGCGAGGGCGACCCGGAGTGGCGCGAGGAGGTCCCGGTCCGCGTCGAGTCGATCCCGGTGCGCCGCGAGGGCCGCGTACTCGGAGTGATCGCCCGCAACACCAACCTGCTCACCGTCCGTACACCGAGCCGGCTGGAGCTGACCTACCTCCAGTCCGCCTCGGACCTGGCGCAGATGATCGCGGCGGGCACCTTCCCGTTCCCCGGCCAGCAGGTCGACATGGACGCCTCGCCGCGCGTCGGGGACGGCCTGATGCGGCTCGACGCCGACGGCGTCGTGACGTACGCCTCGCCCAACGCCCTGTCCGCGTACCACCGGCTGGGCCTGGCCTCCGACCTGGTCGGCCAGCACCTCGGCACGACCACCGCCGAACTCGCCCCCTCCCGCGGCCCGGTGGACGAGGCACTCGCCAAGCTCGCCAGCGGCTGGGCCCCCCGCGAGACCGAGGTCGAGGGCAACGGCGGAGTGATCCAGCTCCGCGCGATCCCGCTGAAGCCGAAGGGCACCCGGATCGGCTCCCTCGTCCTCTGCCGGGACGTGACCGAGCTGCGCCGTCGCGAACGCGAACTGATCACCAAGGACGCGACCATCCGGGAGATCCACCACCGGGTGAAGAACAACCTCCAGACCGTGGCCGCGCTCCTGCGGCTGCAGGCCCGGCGGATGGATTCGGAGAGCGGCCGCGAAGCCCTCAACGAGGCCGTGCGGCGCGTCGGCTCGATCGCGATCGTGCACGAGACGCTCTCGCAGAACCTGGACGAGCGCGTGGAGTTCGACGAGATCGCCGACCGGGTGATCGCGATGGTCGCGGAGATCTCGCCGGGCAAGGTGGACTGCCGGCGCGTGGGGCGGTTCGGGATCCTGGACGCCGAGGTCGCCACCCCGTTGTCGATGGTGCTGACCGAGGTCCTGCAGAACGCGCTGGAGCACGCCTTCACCCAGGGGGAGGGCGGCACCGTGGAGGTGACCGCGGCGCGCAGCGGCACCGGACGGGCGGACGGGCGGCTGCTGATCACGGTGCTGGACGACGGCTCCGGGCTCCCGCAGGGCTTCGACCCGAAGAGCGCCGGCAACCTCGGCCTGCAGATCGTCCGGACGCTGGTGGAGGGCGAGCTCGGCGGCACCTTCGACATGGTCCGGGCCGAGCCGCGCGGCACCAGGGTCGTCCTGGACGTGCCCGTCAGCCCCCAGAAGTGACGACGGCTCCGTCACCGGGGGTGACGGAGCCGTGGCGGCGGCCTCGGGGCGGAGGGTGACCGTACGTAGTGCCCGGACAGCACTGAGCCCCGGGCGGGACCGTCCAGCGGTGGCTGGGGGAGGTCCCGTTCCGGGGCTGAGAGCACGGTGCTGAGCGCTGTCGGTGGTGCTGCGCGCTGCAGCTCGAGGCTCGAAAGTCGATGTCAGGCGCTGGCGTTGCGCGCCCGGTTGCGAGCGGCGCGGCGCTTCATGGCGCGGCGCTCGTCCTCGCTGAGACCGCCCCAGACGCCGGAGTCCTGACCGGACTCGAGCGCCCACTGCAGGCACTGCTCCATGACGGGGCAGCGGCGGCAGACGGCCTTGGCTTCCTCGATCTGCAGCAGCGCAGGACCGGTGTTGCCGATGGGGAAGAAGAGTTCCGGGTCTTCCTCGCGGCAAACGGCGTTGTGACGCCAGTCCATGGCTGCTCCATCTCCTTGTATTGCGGGCACGTTGCTTGTGAATGTGAACGCTTTCACGAATCCCCCCGGAGGGAAGGGCGACCACCCGGCTTGCTCAGAGGTGGGCCGGAGACTCGTGGAAGGGGTTCTGGCGGTCTGTTGGAGTGCCGGGTCTTGCGGGCCGTCCCGATCGCCATGAAGAGATTCGCAAACCTCGGACGGGGATACAACCCCTTCCGGAAAGTTTTTTTTGATTCATCGGTGTCTACTAGGTCACAGCCCTACATCTTGAGGGTGGACTGGCGCGTAAACGTTCGAGTGAAAGGACTTTGGGGCCTTCCACTCACACAATCACACGCAGTGCACGGCGTACGCCTGTGAACTGAACGCTGGTGCGCAAGCCGAGGTGGTCTCCGTCCATCTGGAACGGAAGGGGAACCTTGGAATGCAAGGTGAACGCCGTCAGATCGTGCAGGGACACGGCGTGCTTGCCCTGCGGGCCGCGCTCAGGAGTCGAGGTCAGGAGCTGTGTGGCGTACCGCGCGACGGCCGAAGTTGACAAACGGCTGAGGGCCAGTACGTCAAGTGCGGTGTCGAACGACGCCTCCGGGGAGGCGTACAGGGGCCGGTTCCCCAGGTACGTCCAGGGGGAGGTGTTGCAGACTATCGACAGCACCAGGCCGTGCACGGGATCCGCGCCCGGACGCTCCAGCGTCACCGTCCCGCGCCGGCGGTTGGGCTCCTCCCAGAACTGCCGCAGGAGCTGCCGCACGTAGAGGGCGTGCGTCGACCGCTTGCCGCGCTCGCGCTGCTGTTCGACCCGCCCCACGACGCCCGCGTCGAAGCCGAAGCCCGCGCAGAAGGTGAACCAGCGCGCCGGGACCGACTCGTCCTCCGTGCCCGGGACGCCTGCCGCGAAGCCCAGGCCGACCGTCCGCTCGCGGCGCTCGCGCAGGGCGTCCAGCAGGGCGCCCGTCGCCTCGACCGCGTCGTTCGGCAGCCCGAGCGCCCGGGCGAACACGTTCGTCGACCCGCCGGGAACCACCGCCAGCCGGGGCAGCGCGTCCGGGTCGGGCCCGTCGTGGAGGATCCCGTTGACCACCTCGTTGACGGTGCCGTCGCCGCCGAGGGCCACCACCAGGTCGACGCCGTTCTCCGCCGCCCGCCGCCCGAGGTCCCGGGCGTGCCCCCGGTACTCCGTCGTCACCGCCTCCAGCTTCATCTCGCTGGCCAGGGCGTGGATCAGGACGTCGCGCGTGCGCGCACTGGTGGTCGTCGCTGCTGGGTTGGCCACGAGGAGTGCACGCATGGACGCCAGCCTACCGACCCGTCCACACGCGGCCCATACGGCCCGTCCCCTCCCGGGGGCCGGGCGCGCGGCTACCCTGCTGGGGTGAGTACCAAGCCCACCCCCGCCACCGACCGGCCCGCCGCCCCGCTGCCCGGCCGGCTCACCGCCGCCGCCGCGCTCACCGCGCTCGAAGGCCTGGCGCTCGCCGGGCTCGGCGTCTACCTGCTCTTCGTCGGCGTCGCCGGCGACGTCGACTCCGCGCAGCAGGCGGAGACCGGCGGGCTCACCCTGATCGCCCTGGCGGCGCTGCCGCTGGCCGCCGCCCGCGGACTGCGCCTGGGCCGCCGCTGGAGCCGCGGACCCGCCCTGATCACCCAGCTGATGGCGCTGCCCGTCGCCTGGACCCTCCACACCACGGGCGGCGCGATGACAGCCGCCGCGGCGGCGCTGGCCGCGGCCGCCGTCGCGGTCGTCGCCCTGCTGGTGAACCCGACCGCCACCAGGGCGCTCGGCATCGGCGAAGCGCCGCAGTAGCCGCGGGCGCGCGGGGCGGGCCGGCCCTCCGGCCCGCCCGCCTACTCCTCGACCAGCAGCTTCTCCCGCAGCTGGGCCAGCGTGCGGGCCAGCAGGCGGGAGACGTGCATCTGGGAGATGCCGACCTCCTGCGCGATCTGCGACTGGGTCATGTTGCCGAAGAACCGCAGCAGCAGGATCCGCTTCTCCCGCGGCGGCAGCCCCTCCAGCAGCGGCTTGAGCGACTCGCGGTACTCGACGCCCTCCAGCGCCTCGTCCTCCGCGCCCAGGGTGTCCGCCACCGCCGGCGACTCGTCGTCGGTGTCGGGGACGTCCAACGACAGCGTGCTGTACGCATTGGCCGATTCCAGCCCCTCCAGCACCTCCTCCTCCGAGATCCCGAGCCGCTCGGCCAGCTCGTGGACGGTGGGGGAGCGGCCGTGCTGCTGCGACAGCTCGGCCGTGGCCGTCGTCAGCGACAGCCGCAGCTCCTGGAGCCGGCGCGGGACCCGGACCGCCCAGCCCTTGTCCCGGAAGTGCCGCTTGATCTCCCCGACCACGGTCGGCGTCGCGTACGTGGAGAACTCCACCCCGCGGTCCGGGTCGAACCGGTCCACCGACTTGATCAGGCCGATCGTCGCGACCTGGGTGAGGTCGTCCAGCGGCTCCCCGCGGTTGCGGAACCGCCGGGCCAGGTGCTCCACCAGCGGCAGGTGCATCCGTACGAGCCGGTTGCGCAGCTCGGCCTTCTCCGGCGAGCCGTCGGGCAGCGCCCGCAGCTCGACGAACAGGGCGCGGGCGCCGCTGCGGTCGCGGGAATCGGGCAGGGGCGGCGGGCTCACCGGGGTCACCGGGAGCTCCGCGGCCGCGCCCGCCGCGGACTCCTCGCCGGCGTGCGCGCCGGGGAGGGCCGCGGGCTCCGGGCCGAGGTCCGGTTCCCGGGCCGCGGGTGGCCGCGCCGCCTGTGGTTCTTGGTGCTGGTTCTCGCTCATGGGGCCCGCCCGTCGCTCCGCCGAGTCCAAAAAGCCGTGGTCCGCATCCGCGTCAGCCGGGTGCGGCCGGGCGTGCTGCTGTTCCGGGATGCCGCCGTCGACCTCGTGCCGTGCCCGGGGCCGATCCCCGCCCCGCACCGGGATCTCCCCGCCGCTCACGCCGGCCCTGGACCCGCGCCGCGCTGTTTGTAGAGGCTGATGCTCACCGTGTTGTCCTCCTCGACCGCGGACTCGACCTTGCCGGCGAGCGCCGACAGGACGGTCCACGCGAACGTGTCGCGCTCGGGCGCCCGGCCGTCGGTCGTCGGCGCCGCCACGGTCACCTCCAGCGAGTCGTCGACCAGCCGGAACACGCAGCTGAGGACGGAGCCGGGCACGGCCTGCTGGAGCAGGATCGCGCAGGCCTCGTCCACCGCGATGCGGAGGTCCTCGATCTCGTCGAGGGTGAAGTCCAAACGTGCCGCGAGGCCGGCCGTGGCCGTTCGGAGCACCGACAGGTAGGCACCCGCAGCGGGCAGCCGGACTTCCACGAAGTCCTGGGTCCCGGGCTCGCCTGCGATCTGGGACACCCTCACCTCCAAGGTGGTACGAGCTCTGTTCGCCGGTGACGCTACCGCGATCCGGTCGATCGTGTCGCGGCACCCCTCATCACACCCGTCCGCGACACCCGCGCCTACGTGCGGTGACTGATGGTATGCCCACGGGTACGCACAGTGGCTAGGGGTCTGCGAGCTCAAATCGGGGGAGCCGGCGGAGGGTTGACCTACCCGCTGCTCAGACGATCGAACCGTCCACGAAACACCACCGCCACGTCTCGCCCGGTTCGAAGCTCCGCACCACCGGATGGCCGGTGGCCCGGTAGTGCGCCGAGGCGTGCCGGTGCGGCGATGAGTCGCAGCAGGCGACGTACCCGCACTCCAGGCACATCCGCAGCTGCACCGGGTGGCTGCCCAGCGCCGCGCACTCGGGGCACGTCAGGGCGGCCGGGGCGGGCTCGGGGCGCGGCAGTCCGGGAACGTGGGTGCACTCGCTCATGATGGCCAGCGTACTGACGGGCGGGCGCCGCGGCAGGAGCCCGCGGCCGCGGGCGCGACGAGCGAGGTGGAGCTGCCGATGCAGGTATGGCCGCTGGTGGCACTGGTGGCGTGCAGCGCGGCGGTGGCCGGCGCGGCCCGCCGGACGCCGGTGCCGGCCCCGCTGCTGCTCGTCGCCGCCGGGCTGGCGGCCTCGTACGTGCCCGGGGTGCCCGCGTACGAGCTGGACCCGCACGTCGTGCTCCCGCTGCTGCTGCCCCCGCTGCTGCACACGGCCGCCGTGGACAGCTCGTACCTGGACCTGCGGGCGAACGCGCGGCCCGTCGCCCTGCTGTCCGTCGGCTACGTGCTGTTCGCGACGCTGGCCGTCGGGTACGCGGCGTACCTGCTCGTGCCGGGGCTGCCCCTGCCGGTGGCGCTGGTGCTCGGGGCGGTCGTCGCGCCGCCCGACGCGGTCGCGGCGACCGCGATCGCCCGGCGGCTCGGCCTGCCCCACCGCATCACGACCATCCTCCAGGGGGAATCCCTGGTCAACGACGCCACCGCCATCACCGCGTACCGGGTCGCGCTCGCGGCGGCCGTCGGCACGAGCGCCGGCTGGGCCGGCAGGATCGCGGAGTTCCTGCTCGCGTCGGTGGGCGGGGTCGGCGTCGGCCTGCTGCTGATGGTGCCGATCCACCACCTGCGGCTGCGGCTGCGGGACCCGCTGCTGAAGAACACCCTGGCGCTGCTGATCCCGTTCGTGGCGTACGCCGCCGCGGAGCGGGTGCACGCCTCGGGCGTCCTCGCCGTGGTCGTCGTCGCCCTGTACCTCGGGCACCGGAACTGGCAGGTGGACTTCGCGACGCGGCTCCAGGAGGAGGCGGTGTGGAAGGTCGTCGCCTTCGTCCTGGAGTCCGTGGTCTTCGCGCTGATCGGCCTCCAGCTGCCGGTGGTCCTGGAGGGGCTCGGGGAGTACGAGGGCGCGGCCGCGGCCTGGTACGCCCTGGCGGTGTTCGCCGCCGTGGCCGTCTCCCGGTTCGTGTGGGTGTTCCCGGCGACGTTCCTGCCGCTGCGGCTGTCGGCGCGGATCCGGGCGCGCGAGGCGGACACCACCTGGAAGGGGGCCTTCGTGGTGGCCTGGGCCGGCATGCGCGGGGTGGTGTCGCTGGCGATCGCCTTCTCCGTGCCGATGGACGTGCCGCACCGCAGCCTCATCCTGTTCCTCACCTTCACGACGGTCATCGCGACCCTGGTCGTGCAGGGCCTGACGCTGCCGCCGCTGATCCGGCTGCTGCGGCTGCCGGCCCCCGACGCCAAGGCGCAGACGCTGGCGGAGGCGCAGGCCCAGAGCGAGGCCTCGGCGGCGGCGGAGGAGCGGCTCGCCGAACTGCTCGCCGAACCGCGCAACGCACTGCCGCCGCCGCTCGCGGAGCGGCTGCGCACGGTGCTGGAACGGCGCCGCAACGCGGTGTGGGAGCGGCTCGGCGAGGTGAACCCGCTGACCGGGGAGTCCGCCGACGGCGTCTACCGGCGGCTCGCGCGGGAGATGATCGCCGCCGAGCGGGAGGTGTTCGTCGCGCTCCGGGACGAACGGCGCATCGACGACGAGATGCTGCGCGGCCTGCTGCGCCGCCTGGACCTGGAGGAGGCGGCGGCCTACCGCGAGGAGACGGGCTGACGCCGGGGCGGCGCGGCGGGGGCCGCGCGGCCCGGGCGCTCAGGGCCGGCCGGTGACGACGGCCGTGACGGCGCTGCCCCGCGGGAACCCGCCGCGCTCCGCCAGCTCGGCCAGCGCCCACAGCAGCTTGGCGACGTAGATCCGCTCGACGGGGACGCCGTGCCGCTCCTCGAAGCCGGCGGCGAACGCCTCCAGGGCGGCGGGCACGCGCGCGTAGCCGCCGTGGTCGAAGCCCTCGGCGAGGCTCCAGTCCCCGGCGGGGCCGCCGAAGGCCTGCTGCTGGAGGGAACGTATCCCGCCGCCGAGGAACCCGCCGGCCAGCACCGGCACCCCGAGGGCGCGCTGACCCGGCGCCAGTCCGGCCGCCAGCCCGGCGAGGGTGCCGCCGGTCCCGCAGGCGACGGCGACGGTTTCGGACACGCCCCGCAGCTCCCGGCCCAGCGCGGCGCAGCCTTCGAGGGCCAGGGCGTTGCTGCCGCCCTCGGGCACGGCGTACGCGGAGGCCGCCCCGGCGTCCTCCAGCAGCCGGGCGAGCACCGCGGGCTCGGCCTTGCGCCGGTAGTCGGACCGCGACACGAAGTGCAGGCGCATCCCGTCGGCCGCGCAGCGGGCGAGGGAGTCGTTGAGGGGCCGCCCGGCGAGCTCGTCGCCGCGGACGACGCCGACGGTGCCGAGCCCGAGCAGCCGCCCGGCGGCGGCAGTGGCCCGCAGGTGGTTGGAGTAGGCCCCGCCGAAGGTCACCAGCTCCCGGTACCCGCCCGCCACGGCGGCCCGCAGGTTGGGCGCGAGCTTGCGCCACTTGTTCCCGGGAGGGTACAGGTCCACTGGTCCAAGTACGTCCGTGTCCCACGGAATGGTGGTGTGGATCAGGTCGTCCCGCTTCAGCAGGAGGCGGACGCCGTGCCGCTCGAACCGCTCGTCATGGATCTCCTGCAACGGGGACGGCGGGCGCGGCTGCAAGAGCACGTCAAGGTTCGCGGGGCGGTTCACCCGTCCATTGTGGGGCGCTCCCGTCCTCGCCGTCGCACGTCAGAGCCCCGCCCACACGATTCGGGTCGTGTGAGCGGGGCCGGAGCCGGCGCGCTGGACTGCCTTGCTCGCCGTCGCCCAGCGGGCCGGGGTCTACGTGTCCCGGCTGACGCGTGCGTGATCGGTGAACACACGCCGGAACAGGTCGTGCCCGGTCCGCCCGGCGTGCCGGAGCGCCCAGTCCTGCGGCCCTTCCTGTTCGTCGTGCGCGCCTGACTCGGCTCCGCAGCCTTCGGCGACGCAGAACGCCTCGTATGTCACTCCGCCTTCCGGGGCGTGCCGGATGGTGTGGGGGACGCAGCGCAGCACGGCGCGGGTCATCGACTCACCTCCGTGTGGGGGTGCTGACGGATCTCGACGTTGCAGTCCACGACCCCCGACCGGTCCCGAAGCCGGTAGCACTCGGTGCGCTGTACGACCAGGGCAGCGCAGACGTCGCACGTCGGGTCGGCTGGATCGGGATCAGGCACCGGAAACGGATCACGTTGTTCGACCTGCTGCCACAGTCCCCGCACCATTCCGGATCCCTTCGTACCTCGCTGGTACCGGGATCGTCGCCGTGATGATCAGGACGGGGGAACCTCGTACGTTTCCCACTTCGGGACGTCCTGCGGCCTGTAGAACGTCCCTATGCAGAACGAGCGGTTAAGGGCCCTGATGGCATCCGGCGGCTGGACTCATGCATCGTTGGCAAGCGCCACGGGCGTCGATCCGAAGAGTGTCGAACGCTGGGTCAACCTCGGGCGCACCCCACGGCGGGCAACGGCGCTGTTGGCTGCCGAGACACTGGGTGAGGACGTCCACGCACTGTGGCCGGCGCTGAGACAGGCACGTGCCGCGCGGGCCGTCAGCCCCGAACTGGTGGCGCTGTACGACCAGCGAGCGGACCTTCCCGTCTCCGTGTTCGTGGACCTGCTGACGACAGCTCGCGAGCGGATCGACGTGCTGGTCTACGCAGCGGTGTTCCTGCACGAGGCGTATCCCCGCCTGAACGACCTCCTTCGGGAACGCGCGGCGGACGGCTGCACGGTCCGGATCGCCATCGGTGACGCGGACAGCGAGAACGTCCGGCAGCGTGGACAGGAAGAGAGATTCGGGCACGGCATCGAATCCCGCTGCCGTCTCGCCCTCATGCACTACCGACCTCTGGCCGACGTTCCCGGCATCGAGCTGCGAACGCACGGCACGACCCTCTACAACAGCCTGTACCGGGCGGACGGCGAAGTCCTGGTCAATGCCCACGTCTGGGGTGTGAACGCGTACGGTGCGCCCGTGTGGCACCTTCGCCGTCACGAAGCCGGGGGCATGTTCGACACCTACGCCGACAGCTTCAACGCGGTGTGGGAGACGGCCCGTCCCGTGAAGGAGTGACCCGATGGCCCGGACCGAGTACTACGACGATCCCCACGCTCCCGCGCCCAACAGCATGGTCGTGGCAGCCTCAGCCGTCGTCACGGACGACCAGGGCCGCATCCTGCTGCAACGGCGCCGCGACAACGATCTGTGGGCTCTCCCCGGCGGTGGGATGGACCTCACGGACTCCCTCCCCGGAACGGCCGTCCGGGAGGTCAAGGAGGAGACGGGCCTCGACGTGGAGATCACGGGGCTGGTCGGCACCTACACGGACCCGAAGCACATCATCGAGTACAGCGACGGCGAGGTCCGCCGTCAGTTCAACGTCTGCTTCACGGCCCGCATCACCGGGGGCACGCTGGCGATCTCGGACGAGAGCACGGAACTCCGCTTCGTGGAGCCGACTGAGCTGGGGGCCCTGCCCATGCACCACACCCAACGCCTTCGAGTACAGCACTTCTTGGAGAGCCGCCCCGCCCCATACCTTGGGTAGCGGGTTCTGGCAGACCCCAACAGGGCGCTGGAGGGGCCTTCCCACGGTCGTTCTCGGGCCCTCGGCCACACGTTGCCGCTGGCCAGACCGCATGTAGGTGCTCAAAAACGGGCGTACACCCAGGGCGTGTTTGTCGTGCTGGGGCCGGGATCGCTGGGAGCCGTGCCACCTCAACTTTGACGCCGCCCTACCCCCTGCGGTGGTTCGGTGGTTCTAGGGCACTTTTGGTTTCCTTGTAGGTTTCTATATGCATACAGAAAAAGCCCAAGAATCACCGAACCACCGCACGCGCCTTGCCGTCACCCTCAGGCCGAGCCACCCAGTGCCCGGTACAGCGTCGCCCGGGAGACCCCGAGCGCCTTGGCGATGGCAGTGACGCTTTCCCCTTTCGCGCGGCGGGCCTTGGCAGCAGCGAGCTTGTCCCCGTCCATGACCACCGGACGTCCGCCGGTACGTCCCTGAGCGCGGGCAGCGTCCAGCCCGGCGCGGGTGCGCTCCTTGATCAAGCTCCGCTCGAACTCCGCCATGGCGCCCACCACCTGAAGCATGAGCCGACCGTCCGGGGTGTTCGGGTCGATGCTCGCGAGCGCACCTGTCAGCACCTTGAAGCCGACCCCACGTGCAGCGAGCGAGTCCACCAGCGTCACGAGATCGATCAGCGAGCGAGCAAACCGGTCCAGCTTCCACACGCACAGGGTGTCCCCAGGACGCAGGTAGTCCAGAGCGGCAGTCAGCCCCGGGCGGTCGGTGTTCTTACCGCTCGCCTTGTCCGTGAAGATCCGGGCGCAGCCGGCGTCAGTCAGCGCGTCGTGCTGCAACTGCGATTCCTGCTCGTCGGTAGAGACTCGCGCGTATCCGATCAACTGTCCTGCGGGCGTCGTCATGCAACGAGCGTCGCATAACTCGTCTCAAAACATCAAGAGTCTTCGTAGGGTTCTGAGACGCGTTTTGGGACGCAGGTCGGGCCTCCATGGAGCGCTATCGCCGGCGTCTCGAAAACCATCGTTTATGAGACTACCCGTCCTGGGCTGACTCCGGGACTGCCTGTTGTGTCGATGAGCAGGACGCCTCAGGGACGGGAACGACAGCCGGACCGGGACGCCCCGCCCCTACGTCGAAGCGAAGGGCATGCGGGGCCGCTCGCAGCATGCCGCTGCGCCACGGTCCTGTATGAGCTGTCGGGTGGCGCCGCCGGCAGCGCAACGCGAATCTCGCTGTGGTGAAGTGCTTTGGGGGTTAAGCAGAATGATGTGTCGCCAGTTTGGGTGTACGCCACCCGCGATCGTTGGCTTGAAGATGACTCAAGGTTGTGGAAGACCGTTCGTGGGCAAAGATCTTCCCTATCATGCTGGGTGTCGAGGTGGCGTGGCAGGCGGCCTCTGACCAGGGGTTGGAACCGTGTCCGCAGCCACCGGGGGGATCTCGTTGGTAGCTACTCATCAGTACTCCGGTGACGAGTGGGAGCAGTACTGCCTGCTGCTCGCACGGCGACACTATGGCGCAGACCAGGTGCAAGAAGTTCCCGCACGACATGGTGGCGACCTCGGCATTGAAGCCTTCACCTTCTGCGGTCGCGCCTTCCAGTGCTATGCGCCTGTGGAGCCACTATCTACAAGCGAACGATACGACAAGCAGCGCGACAAGCTCTCAACCGACCTTCGCAAGTTGGAGACGAAGCAGAAAGAATTGGGGAGCCTGCTCGGCAGCGTTCGGATCAAGCAGTACATCTTCCTCGTGCCGATCTTTGACTCCGCCAAGCTGGTGCAGCACGCCTCGACGAAGGCGGAAGAGATGCGCGCGCTAAATCTTCCGCACCTTGGTCAGGACTTCACTATTACTGTGGCCTCGGACTCCATGTTTGCGCGCGAGAGGTCGGAAGTGCTTGAGCGGCCGACTGCCTTGGTTGACATGGTGCAAACTTCCCTAGAGGACGTTGACGTCTGGATTTCTGGGAACTCCGAGCTGACAAGCAAGGCTCTTGAGAAGCTGTCGCGGATCCAGTTGTCTGCCAGCCAGCGTGAAAGCTACCTCGAGCAGCTTGTAAATCAGTTTCTGGACTCAGAGAACGCGCTCCTGCGCTTGCGCGAAAAATACCCAGACCAGTGGGAGGCGGTGATGGATGCTCGGAAGCGAAAAGAGCGTAAATTGGTTCTCGAGTATCCTCCGGGCAGCACGAACACAGCGATGGACGTAAATGGCATCGTGAGGTCCCTCAAAGAAGATCTATCTCGGCAGGTGCCGGCTCTAGACGACCCCTTCGTGGATGCGATGTCCTGGGGCTCTATCGCTGATTGGCTTATGAGATGCCCGCTAGATTTTGAACCCAGCGAGGGTGCGCAATGACGTCAGCGGATCTCAGGGCGGCGTTTTCGGGCATTTCGAACGCTGTAGTCTTCACTCGCAGGCCGGACCCGGTCCCTGGGGATCTGAGGACTGCATGGAGAATATCCGCTATCGTCTTGGTCCTTCGCAGGTGTCGGGCCAACACTGCCAACGTGGAACAGATTCACGTTCTCGTTTGGGCTCTTCGTTCTGAACATGGTAGGCGCGTCGTCTCCGAGTGGTTTAATCACCAGCGAAAGCCGCATGGGCTAATTATTCGCCACGATCCTTCCACGACGCGAAGCATTAACCTTGCAGTGGCAGCAGGATTGGCCAAGAGAAACTCTAACGCCTCTATCTCTTTGACGGAGAAGGGTGAGCGCATGGCCGGTCTGCTTATGTCTAGAAACGATGTGTTGCGGATGGAGAAGGATTTTCTTGCCACGCTGCCGGCGCGCATTACGCAAAAGTCCGTGAACGATTTGCTTGACTGGAGCTAGCGGATGCTTACTCTGAGGAAACTCGTTCTGCGCGTGCAGACCCCGGGTCCCATGTGTGGGACCGAGCTGAACTTTAGCCGGGGCCTAAATATCCTCCGGGCAGACAACTCGAGCGGCAAGTCTACATGCCTTCAGTCCATCATTTATGCGCTCGGCCTTGAGGGGATGCTCAGCTCTAGTCGCAACATCCCCTTGCCGCATGCCATGACGGATTCCGTCGAAGTGTCCGGCCGCGAATATCGCGTTGTCGAGTCTGACGTCGCCCTTGAGATTGAGAACTCAACAGGGTCGGTAATGACTGTACGGAGGGCGGTTCGAAGCTCTCGCTTCAATAGTTCGCTAGTGAGGGTGCAGGAGGGGCCTGCTCTGACTGATCCTTACGGCGACTATCCCTCGCAGGACTACTTTGTGAGGCGCTCAGGTGCTGCACAGCGAGAGGCTGGATTCCACCACAAGCTGGCGCGTTTCCTGGGCTGGGAACTCCCCCGAGTCACGAAGATGGACGGCAGTGAAAGCCTGCTTTACCTGGAATGCCTGTTCCCTTATTTCTTCGTAGAGCAGAAGCATGGCTGGTCAGGAGTTCAGGCTCGTATCCCTACCTACCTGGGGATTCAAGACGTCTCTAAGCGCTCAGCAGAATTTATCCTATCCCTTGAAGTGATGGATGCCGTCCTCGAGCGGCAGCGGCTTGAATCTGTCAATGCGATTCTAGAATCTGACTGGAAGGCGCTCGAGCGGCAAATTACCGAGCTTGGCAGGCGATCCGGGGTTCTGGTGCAAGGTGTCCCCAAGAAGCCGACCGCTGATTGGCGCAGGGCGGATCAAGTTGAGGTCCAGGTTGCGTCCGGCGGGGGCTGGATCTCGCTTTCCCAAGAAATCGATCAAATGGCCGGCCGGCTCGAAGGTCAGCTCAGGAGGCGAGCTGTTCATTCGGTCGGTGAGGCGGCGCCTCAGATCGAAGCGGCTCTTGCCGAGAATCAAGACAATGGGATGCGCCTGGCCGTCGTTCTCTCTGAAGCTGTGGACGATCTAGAGCAGGCGAAACGTCGGGAAACCTCTGTCGGCTTGCGTGTTGAGGCTCTGGAAGAAGACTTGAGGAAGCACAAGGATGCCTCCTTGCTGCGAAACTTGGGCTCTGGGACCGATTTCGAATCCCTCTACGAGAACTGTCCGACGTGTGGGCAGCTCCTGCCGGACGGGTTCGAAATCACAGACTATCCGTTGACGATCGAGGACAATATTTCGCTGTTGGAGCGGGAGCTGTCGACTTTCCGATCTATGACGGCCGACGCGCGACGTGCAGTTGAGCGAGGGCAGGTCCGTGTTAGCCGGCTGCGAGATGAGATGGCTTCGATTCGCTCGTCTATTAGAGCGCAGAAAGATGCCCTCGTTAGCCCTAATTCCCTTCCTGACGCCGCCGCGCTTTCCGAGCACATTCAACTTCAAGGTCGAATCGATGCTCTGCGGGCCGTCCGTGATGAAATCGAAGCGGCTCTAGATGAGCTGGATAGAATCTTCTCTACCTGGCGGCAGACGAAAGAGCAGCTTTCGCGGCTGCGAAATCATGAACTGAACCAAACTGATGCCGCCAAGGTTGCGGCACTTCGGACTTCTCTTGTCTCTCAGCTCCACAGCTACGGGTTCCGCTCGATGGACCCCTCGGCTGTCGATATCTCTGACAAGACGTATCGTCCCATTCATGAAGGATTTGATCTCGGCTTCGATCTATCCGCCAGTGACATGGTGCGAGTCATCTGGTCCTACCTGTTTGCCCTCATGGAAGTTTCGAGGGAGCGCGGAGGCAATCATGCACAGTTGCTTGTCTTCGACGAGCCTCGTCAGCAGGAGGCTGCTCGAATGAGTTTTCAGCAGCTTTTGAGGAGGGCTGCGCAGAATGGGTCTGCAGGAAGTCAGATCCTCTTCGCGACCAGCGAGGAGGAGCACGGTTTGCGAGAAATGCTGCAAGGGCTTCCGCACTCCATGACGTCGGTGCCTCGTGGCGATAAATTGATCAAACCGATCGCTAGTTGACGGCAGCTCGGGAGATTTTCTTTGGGGCACTCGAGGGCCGGATCCATCCGGCGAAGAAGCGGTTGGAGGTGTGCGGACCATACCTGGTTGTCAGCACCAGCGCTGTGGGATGGGACGCCACGGCCGCGCGGTTGAGGTGACGAAGTGACGAAGTGACGGTTAGTTCTAATCCATGCATGGCGACGATAAATATCTCTATGTAAGAGGTAACCCGGCGCTGAGTGTCATTCCGTCACTTCGTCACTTCGGGCGTTGTTGTGCGCGGGTCCTCAGGAGCCGCAGGAGGCGCCACCAGCCCGCCAGGGCAGTCTTTCCCGTGAGGGGTCGTACGCGGCGCGCAGGACGGCGTCAGCGCCCCTGGGGCACGGTTCCCACGGGCTGAGGGTCCTCGCCTACCCAATGGAACCTGAAGCGGGTGAGCACTGGGTCCTTGCAGCCCTGGCCCCGGGACGGGAGGAGCGCCACGGAGTGGAGAACTACGCGCAGCAGCATGCGGGCACGTTCCTGGTCTGCTGCCATCCACGCTTGGTGCAGCATCTCGCCGTCTCGCAAGATCGTGATGTCGATGGCGCGCGTCAGTTCCGCCAGTTCTGCTTCCAGCGAGTCCAACTGAGCGGTGATCGCGTCCCGTAGCTGGTCGTAGCGCTGCTGCCCCTTCGGACCCTTGAAGCGGCCCTGCACGAAGTGCGCTTCGTCCAGGCTGTCCAGCCGGGCCCGGGCATCGTCCACGGCGAGCGTGAGTTCCGTACGACGGACGTCCTTCTCCGGGTCCTCCACGGCCAACCAGCGGATGGCGAGGTCCACGAGGAGGCCGTCGTCGTCCGGCAGCGTGGAGACGCGGGAGATGAACGCGTGGGTTATGGCATCGTCCGCAGCGTTCACCAGGACGGACATTCCCTGGCAGGTGCTCTTGCCCAGGTTGATACGCCGGTAGCAGCGGTAGGACGGACCGCCCTTGACCATGTTGCCGCCGCAGCGTCCGCACTTGAGGAGTCCGGACAGCAGCTACTGTGCCGCCGGCTTCCCCCGGCGTCCGTTCGCCATGGACTCGGACGTGCGCAGCCTCAGGGCGGCCTGGATGCGTGCCCGCTCTCCGGGCGTGATGACTCCCTCGCCCACTTGGACGGGCTGTCCGTCCTCGCCCAGCATGGGTTCCTGCGTCGCACGCCACCGTTCCCGGCCTTGGTCGTCCGTGTACCGGTCGTGCGTGGGCATCAGGCCGGCCCACGCGGGGGAGTGGGCGAGCTGCGTGATCGTGGAGGAGCGCCACTTACCGCCCCGGCGGGTCGTGAGACCGTCGGCGTTCAGCTTCTCCGCTATCGCACTGGCGGACTTGGCGGACAGCAGGAGGTCCGCGATACGGCGGGATGTGGCGTACTCCTTGGGGTGGTGCTCCGTGGTCGTCCGGCCCTTCCGGACCCGCAGCCCGTAGGGCGGCTGACCGCCTGGCCACGCACCTTGGCGCTTCTTCTCCGCCTTCGTCGTCCGAGTGCGGACGCTCGTGTTGTACGACTCGGCGCGTGCCTGTTCGGCCAGCCACGCGAATAGCCCACGGTGCTGCGGTACGGAGCTGTCCAGGCCGTCCATGTGTGCGACCAGCCGGGCGTTACGGCTTTCGAACGTGTCGAGCACGTCGCCCACCTGCCGCATGCCACGACGGCTCAGGCGGTCCAGCTTCCACACCAGGAGGTGGCGGACCTCGCCGGCGACCACGGCGGCAATCGCCTTGTCGAACTTCTCGCGCGTGACACCGGCCTTGAAGGCCGACGCCTCGTCCGTCCAGACCTCCCGGACGGTCAGTCCTTCGCGCTGTGCCCGGTCCCTGAGGTCGCGTTCGTGCGCCTTCAGGGTGTCCTTGTTGTCCTGCAAGGTGCTGCGGCGCAGGTAGAGGTCACACAACTTGGCCGGGTCGGTCGCTATGCCCATGAGAGTCACCCTAGGTTGGGGTGATCGCGGGCCAAACC
The DNA here is from genome assembly GCF_003325375.1 of Streptomyces globosus. GTDB lineage: Bacteria > Actinomycetota > Actinomycetes > Streptomycetales > Streptomycetaceae > Streptomyces > Streptomyces globosus_A. The sequence continues at coordinate 1,081,832 of NZ_CP030862.1, forward strand.
GATTATTTCTGCTGGTCAGGCCCGCAAACACCAGTGGGTTTACTCTCGGGCAGCTCGGGATGCACGAGGTCGTCCCGCTTGAGCAGCAGCCGCACCCCGCACCGCTCGAACCGCTCGTCACGGACCTCCTGCAACGGGGACGGCGGGCGGGGCTGCAAGAGCACGTCAAGGTTCGCGGGGCGGTTCACCCGTCCATTGTGGGGGCTGAGGTGCCTCGGGGTGGGCGGCCCGCGGGCCTTGTCGGGGGCCGCCCCGGTACGGGTGGGTCAGTTCAGGTGTGCGGCCACGCGGGTGCGGAACCAGTTCATCGTGAAGCCGCGGGGGTCCGGTTTGCCCGGCTGCCATTCCAGGTGGCCGATCACCGAGCGTTCCGTCCAGCCGTGGACGCGGCAGACCGCGGCCGCCGCGCGGGCCATCGCGTCGAGCTGGACGGCCGGCCAGGGATCCCGGCCGTCGCCGAGGTTCTCGCACTCGAAGCCGTAGAAGTGGCGGTTGCCGTCGGTGTCGCGCTCGTTGTCCGGCGGCAGCCGCCTCTCGGCGATCACCGCCGCGAGGACGTCCCGGTCGCCCGACCCGGCGTGGTTGGCGCGGCCGTAGCCGACGAGGTGGACGCGGCCGTCCTTGGTGATCACGCCGTGGCAGAGCGGCCCGGGGAGGGCCGCATGGCCGTCGCGGCAGAGTTGCACGGTGTACGCCGTGCCGCGCGTGACGGTGTGGTGGACCATCACTCCGTGTACGGGGCCCCACGGGCCCTTGTGGTTGCGGTTGTGGGTGCGCCAGGCGCCGACCTCGACGATGGTCAGGCCCTCGTTGCGCAGTGCGTCGATGAACCGGTCCGCGGACATGGGTGCGGCCATGGACCGCCTCCTTTGCGGTGCGTTGCGGTCACCATGCGTGGCGACCCCGTTCCCTACGGTGTAGGGGAGGGGGTCCTTGCGTGGCTAGGGCATTCGTACGGCGTGCGAGCCGATTCGGACAGGGCGGCCCCGTACCGGCCGGCCCGCACGCCCCACGCGTCGCGTGCCGTTACGCCGAGGCCAGCCACATGTCGGGGCCGAAGACCTCGTAGTGGATGTCCGCGGCCGGCACGCCCTTGGCCAGGAGCTGCTCCCGTACGGCCCGCATGAAGGGCAGCGGCCCGCACAGGTAGGCGGTCGTGCCCGGGGCGACCTCGACGTCCGCCAGGTCCATGCGGCCCTCGGCGTCGCCGGGTTCGGCGCCGGCCTCGTACCAGAAGCGGGCCGTGGCGTCGGTCAGCTTCAACGCGAGGGCGCGGTGGTCGGAGCGCAGTGCGTGGTCCGCGGGGGAGCGGTCGGCGTGCAGGACGATGACGGGCGCCGTGCGGCCGCTCTCCGCGAGGTGCTCCAGCATCGACAGCATCGGGGTGCAGCCGATCCCGGCCGACGCGAGCAGCACGGGCGCGTCGGAGTCCTGCAGGACGAGGTCGCCGTACGGGGGCGAGACGCGCAGGACGTCGCCGACGGTGACCCGGTCGTGGAGGTGGTTGGAGACCTCGCCGTCGGGGCCGGCGGCGGCCGCGCCGCGGATCCGCTTCACGGTGATGGCGCGGGTCGGCGAGCCGGGGGCGCCCGTCAGGCTGTACTGGCGGATCTGGCGGGCCCCGTCGGGGAGTTCGACCTGCACGGAGACGTACTGGCCGGGCTTGGCGGCGGGGACGGGGGAGCCGTCGGCGGGGGCGAGGTGGAAGGTGGTGCAGTCCGCGGTCTCCTCGATGCGGGCGGTGACCTGCCAGGGGCGCCAGACGTCGCCGGCGGCGACCTGCTGTTCGGCGTAGAGCCGCTCCTCGATGGCGCACAGGGCGTTCGCCATCAGCCAGTACACCTCGTCCCAGGCCTCGGCGACCTCCGGGGTGACGGCGTCGCCGAGGATCTCGGCGATCGCCTCGAAGAGGTGCTTGTGGACGACGGGGTACTGCTCGCGGGTGACGCCCAGCGAGGCGTGCTTGTGCGCGATGCGGCTCAGCATCGCGTCCGGGCGGGTGCCCGGGTGGGCGAGGAGGTGGCCCGCGAAGGCGGCTATGGAGCCGGCGAGGGCCTGCTTCTGCACGCCGGCGGCCTGGTTGCCGCGGTTGAACAGGTCGCGCAGCAGCTCGGGGTGGGCCGCGAAGAGCTTCGTGTAGAAGAGCTCCGCGATGTCGCCGACGGCCGCTCCCACGGCGGGCAGGGTGGCGCGGACGGTCTCGGCCGACTTCTCGGACAGCATCGGTACTCCTCGCGTGCGTGCGGTGGTGCGCCTGGTGGCTACGGGTAATGGGTATTTCGGATGCAAGTTTTACGGCGTGCGGGGCCGGTGCGAAGCGGCCGTCCGGCCCGGGGGTCAGGGACCTTCGGCCCGCCCTCCCGGGGGCCCGCCGTCCGCCGGTCCGCCGCGGCCCGAGATGCCGAGCAGCAGCGGGCCTGTCGGTGCCGCGACCATCTCCTCCACCGTCAGCGGGTCCAGGGCGGCGAAGAACGCCTCCTGCGCCCGGCGCAGGGCGCCCCGCAGGACGCACGCGCCGCGCAGCGGGCAGGGGGTCTCGCCGTCGCAGTCCACGACGTCGCCGGCGCCCTCCAGTTCGCGGACCACGCCGCCCACCGAGGCGGCCCGGCCGGCCGCGGTCAGCGCCAGGCCGCCGCCGCGGCCGCGGCGCGCCTCGACCAGGCCGAGGCGGCGCAGCCGTGCGACGACCTTGGCGGTGTGGGTGTACGGGACCTCCATCACCGCCGCGACGTCGCGCGTGGTGGGCAGGTCCCCCTCGGCGACGGCCAGGCGCATCAGGACGCGCAGGGCCAGGTCCGTGAATCGGGTCAGGCGCATGCCCGCACCCTAGGAAAACTGGTATCCGTCATGCAAATTTCACACCGGCCCGCGGGGCGCCGAGGCGAACCGGAGAGGGTGCCCGCCACTCCGACGGAGTAGTCCCACTCTTTTGTGTAATGGTCCCACCACCGTGTGTGCTGAAAGGCTTCTGCCGCAGATCCGTGGAGTGAGCGAGAGGAAGCACATGTCGGTGCAGGCGGGTTCCGGAACCGAGGCCGCGACTCCCCAGCGGAGTCTCGCCCCGTCGGCCGCGCGGAACTTGGCAACCACGACCAAGTCCGTGCCGCAGATGCAGGAGATCACCTCCCGGTGGCTCCTGAAGATGCTCCCCTGGGTGTCCGTGCAGGGCGGCACCTACCGGGTCAACCGCCGCCTGAGCTACTCGGTGGGCGACGGGCGCGTGGAGTTCGTCAAGACCGGGTCCCGGGTCGAGGTCATCCCCGCCGAGCTCGCCGAGCTCCCCCTGCTGCGCACGTACGAGGACGAGGACGTCCTGGCCGAGCTCGCCCAGCGGTGCCGCCAGGTCGACTTCGAGGCCGGGCAGGAGCTGACCTCCTTCGGCAGCGCCGCCGACCGGGTCTTCCTGCTCGCCCACGGCCGCGTCGAGCAGATCGGCCCCGGCCCGTACGGCGAGGACGCGGTCCTGCGGACCGTCGCCGACGGCGCCTACTTCGGCGACGACTGCCTCGTCGACGACGACGCGATCTGGGAGTACACGGCCCGCGCCGTCACCTCCGGCACCGCGCTCGTCCTGTCCGCCCAGGACTTCCGGATGCTCGCCGACCGCGCCGACTCGCTCCGCGCGCACGTGGACGCCGTACGCTCCGCGCCCGGCCGGCACACCAACGACTACGGCGAGGCCGCCATCGACCTCTCCGCCGGCCACCGCGGCGAGCCCACCCTGCCCGGCACGTTCGTCGACTACGAGGCCCGCCCCCGCGAGTACGAGCTGTCCCTCGCGCAAACGGTCCTGCGGGTCCACACCCGCGTCGCCGACCTCTACAACCACCCGATGAACCAGACCGAGCAGCAGCTGCGGCTGACGGTCGAGGCGCTGCGCGAGCGCCAGGAGCACGAGATGGTCAACAACCCGGAGTTCGGGCTGCTCCACAACGCCGAGTACGACCAGCGCATCCAGCCGTACGGCGGCGCGCCCACCCCCGACGACATGGACCGGCTGCTCAGCATGCGGCGCGGCTCCCGGCTCTTCCTCGCCCACCCCGAGGCCATCGCCGCCTTCGGCCGCGAGTGCAACAGGCGCGGCCTGTACCCGGACACGGTCGACGTCGAGGGGACCCGCGTGATGACCTGGCGCGGCGTGCCGATCTTCCCCTGCAACAAGATCCCGATCAGCGACGCCCGCACCACGTCCATCCTGTGCATGCGCACCGGCGAGGAGGAGTCCGGCGTCGTCGGCCTGCACCAGCCGGGCATCCCGGACGAGATCGAGCCGAGCACGTCCGTGCGCTTCATGGGCATCAGCGAGCAGGCGATCATCTCGTACCTGGTCACGGCCTACTTCTCCGCGGCGGTGCTCGTGCCGGACGCGCTCGGCGTCCTGGAGAACGTCGAGATCGCCCGCCGCGCCTGAGCGGCGTGGCGGCGAGTACCGGGGAGGGGGGCACCCATGGGCACCACTGAGGCGGTCGCGGCCGGCGAGGGGCAGGAGGCCGCGGCCCTGCTGGAGCAGGCGAGGGGCGCGGTCGACCCGCTGCTGCGCCGCGCGGTCGGGAGCCTGCCCGGCTCGATGCGGCGCGTGGCGATGTACCACTTCGGCTGGGAGGCCGCGGACGGCACCGCGGCGGCGGGCGGTGCGGGCAAGGCCATCCGGCCGGCCCTGGTGCTCGCCGCGGCGCGTGCCCTCGCCGGGCCGGACGGCGCGGCCGCGGCCGACGCGTCCGACGCGGCGGTCCGCGCGGCGGTCGCCGTCGAACTGGCCCACAACTTCACGCTGCTGCACGACGACGTCATCGACCGGGACGCCACGCGCCGCGGACGGCCGACGGCCTGGACGGTGTTCGGGACCGCGGACGCGATCATCACCGGCGACGCGATGATGGCGCTCGCCCTGCGGCTGCTCGCGGAGGACCCGCACCCCGCCTCCGCGGCGGCCGCTGCCCGCCTCGCGGCCTGCATCGTCGAGCTGTGCGCCGGGCAGCAGGCCGACTGCGCCTTCGAGCAGCGGCCGCAGGTCCCGCTGGAGGAGTGCCTGGTCATGGCGACGGCCAAGACCGGGGCCCTGCTCGGCTGCTCCTGCGCGCTCGGCGCCCTGTACGCGGGCGCCGGGGAGGACGAGGTCGAGGCGATGAACGCCTTCGGCCGCGAGGCCGGACTGGCCTTCCAGCTGATCGACGACCTGATCGGCATCTGGGGCGACCCCGGGCACACCGGCAAGCCCGCCGGCGCCGACCTGCTCGCCCGCAAGAAGTCCCTCCCCGTCGTGGCCGCCCTGACCTCGGGCACCGAGGCGGGCGAGGAGCTCGCCGCCCTGTACGCGGGCCCGATGGAGGGGGAGGACGTACGCCGCGCCGCCGACGCGGTGGAGCGGGCCGGCGGGCGGGACTGGGCGCAGGCCCATGCCGCCGACCGGATGGGCCGGGCGGTGCAGCAGCTGTCGCGGGCCGTTCCCGACCTGGGGGCGGCGGGAGGGCTGCTGGCGCTGGCGGAGTTCGTCACGCGCCGTACCCGCTGAGCGGGCGGGCGCAAGCCCTGTTCCGGCACTGCATGGTGCCGGAACAGGGCTTTCCGGCGTGGGGGCCCAACTCTAGGATCGCTTGCGTTTGTCGATACGCGGCTGAAGGGTGTGCCCAGTGGTTCTGGAGATACGGCAGGCGGACGGGACGGACCGCGACGCGGTGGCGCGGCTGCTCGACGAGGCCTTCCGCGACGACCCGGTGAGCTGCTGGGTCTTCCCCGACGCCGCGCACCGGGCCGCCGTGCACGGGAAGTTCCTCGGCGTTTTCGTGGACGTCGCCCTCGCCGAGGGGCGGATCGACTACGCGGCCGACGGGTCCGCCGCCGCACTGTGGCTGCGCGTCCCGGCGGGCGCCCCCGAGGACGGTGGGCCCGAAGGCGACGTGCCGGCCCTGATGCGCGCCGTCGCCGACCCGGACAACGAGCGGTGCGAGCTGGTCGGCCGGCTGACCGGCGCCGTGCACCCGACGTCCGAGGAGCACGAGTACCTGCTGATGATCGCGGTCTCCCCGGACCGGCAGGGCGAGGGCCTGGGCACCGCCCTGATGCGGCCGGTGCTGGAGCGGTGCGACCGGGAGGGCGTGCCCGCGTACCTGGAGGCGAGCAGCGAGCGCAGCCGGCGGCTGTACGAGCGGCTCGGCTGGGAGTTCACGGGCGAGGCGGTGAGCCTGCCGGACGGGCCACTGATGTGGCCGATGTGGCGCAAGCCCCACCCGGTCGCCGAGCCTGGCGCCTGACGCCGGGGCTGTACGCGGCGCACGCAGCACGGAGCGCGCGGGGCCCCGCCCCCGGACGATTCCGGGGGCGGGGCCCGTGTTCACCGCGCCCTGTGCAGGGGGAGGCTCAGCCCTTGGCGTCCAGGCCGGACGCCGCGAAGCCGTTGGCCCACAGCTGGTTCACCCGGGCCCGCTCGGCGCTGTTCGGGGTCGCGTTGGTGCAGGAGGTGCCGGGGCCGCCGCCCGACATCAGCTCGGAGCAGGGGCCCGAGTAGTGGTCGGGCAGCCCCAGCACGTGGCCCGTCTCGTGCGAGGTCACGCGCGTGGAGTTGTACTGCTGGTTCTGCCGGTAGTCGAGGAAGATGTAGCCGCGGCCGTGCCCGTCCGTGCTCGCGTACGAGCCGCGCGGGTCGTTGCCCTCGCGGTAGGAGAAGCTGCCGCCGGAGGAGACCTCCTGGAGGCGGACGTTCGTCACCGAGCTGTTCCAGATCTGCGTGGAGCGGGCGATCTGGGTGCGGAAGCTCGGCGCGTAGCGGGTGTTGTACGTGACCGTGACCACGGCGGCGCCGGGGTTCGCGGCCCGCTGCTCGGCCACCGAGCGCTGCACGGCCTCGAAGAAGGCCTTGGTGGCGGCCTGGTTCTCCTGCGAGCGCTCGTAGGCGGCGTACGTCGCGGCGCTGCCGGCGGGGACGGGGGCGGCGCCCGCGCTGGGGACGACGCCGAGCGCGGTGGCGAGGCCGAGGCCGGCGGCGGCTGCCAGCAGGGTCTTGCGGGATATGCGGGAGTGGCGCATGTGGGGTGCTCCTACTCGAAATCCGGTGGGGGGTGGGTTGTTCGGTACCGGAGTCTGCGGGAGCATGCGGGGCCCGCGGATGATGTCAGCCCCCGATAGCACCGTCCTATCGCAAGGTTTCGGCGAGTCGACTTCCGTGAGAATGGCGGGATTCGAGGGGGTATCAGTGGCTGGTGAAGTGCGCCGCGGCCGACCTACCCTCGGTCCATGGAGCTCGAGGTGAGGCACCTGCGCGCGCTCTGCGCCATCGCCGACGCCGGCAGCCTGCACAAGGCCGCCCGGCAGCTCGGTGTGAGCCAGCCCTCCCTGACCACTCAGCTGCGCCGCATCGAACGCGCCCTGGACGGCGAGCTGTTCCTGCGCGAGCGCACCGGCTGCCGGCCCACCCCCTTCGGGCGCAGCGTCCTCGGCCGCGCCCGCCCCCTGCTCGACGGGATGGCCGCCCTCGTCGCCGAGGCCCGCGCGATGGCGAGCGGCCCGCGGCTCCGCCTCGGCTCCACCGCCAGCCGCGCCCTGCCGGGGTGGCTGCGCCGGCTGCACCGCCGGTGGCCCGACACCGAGACCTCCCTGTTCGTCGACGTCTCGCCCAACGCCCTGCTGCGGATGGTCGCTTCGGGCCAGCTGGACGTCGCGTTCGTGCACGAGGTGGAGGGCAGCCCGCTGCGGGTCCCGCCGGGGCTGGAGTTACGGGTCCTCGTGGAGCGGGAGCCGCAGTTCGTCTCGATGTCCCCGGACCATCCCGCGGCCCGCCGGGGCGTGGTCGACCTGCAGGACCTGGCCGGCGACCGGTGGACCGTCGACCCCTCCGTCGACGGCGAATGGGACGGCCTGCGCCGGGTGTTCGCCGCCGCCGGCCTCGACCCGCCCGTGCTGCACGCCGACTACCACACCGCCTCCTCGCTGATCGTCTCCGGCGAGGCCGTCGCCCCCTGCCAGCCCACCTCCGGGCCCCGCGCCGACATGGCCATCCGCCCGCTGGCCGGGGACCCCCTCGCCGTGCGCCTGCTGCTGGCGACGCGGCCGGGCGAACACCCCGAGGCCTTCGAGGACCTCCGCGCCGCCTACCTGGAGGCGGCCCACACCTCACCCGCGTACCGGGCCTGGCTGCGCCGCCACGCGAGCCCGCTGCTCGCCGCCTCGTAGCCGCGGCCGCGCCCCCCCCCGCTTCTCCGCCGGTCCGCCGCCCGGCCCCCTGCCCGGCCGCCTCCCGGCCGCCTCCCGGGCCGTCCCTCGCCGCGCCCTCTCCATGCCCGCTCCCGCGCGGCCGCCCTTGACTTCGACAAGCCGCGATATATCGTGTTAGAAAGAAGACGCGATATGTTGCGTGCCGTCGTATGTGCCGAGGAGGGCCAGCACCATGGCAGAGCAGAAGACGTGGTCGGTGGGGGAGCCGCAGAAGATCGCCTTCGACGCCCCGGTGGCCGAGCTGCGGGTCCGCATCGCCGGCGGAACGGTCAACGTCGTCGCCGACGAGGGCCCGGCCCGCCTGGAAGTCGCCGCGGTCGACGGCCCGCCCCTGTATGTCGTCCAGGAGGACGGCATCCTCACCGTCTCCTACGAGGACCTGCCCTGGAACGGGGCCCAGGGCCTGCGCGAGTGGTTCGAGAGCAAGCCGTGGAAGGCCTGGTCCGGCCCCGCCGAGGGCCGCAAGGCCTGGGAGCGCAGCGCCACCGCCACGCTCACCGTCCCGGCCGGCACCCGGGTCCGCGTCGTCGCGCTCGGCGCGGGCGCCGTCGTCTCCGGCATCACCGGGGGCGTGGACGCCAACACCGTCTCCGGCGACCTGACGCTGGTCCGGCTCTCCGGCGCGGTCAAGGCGCACACCGTCTCCGGGAGCGTGGAGGCCCAGTCCGTCACCGGCGAGCTCGGCTTCCGCACCGTCTCCGGCGGCCTCACCGTGGTCGACGGCGCCGCCGGGCGCGTACGGGCCGACTCGGTCAGCGGCGACATGCTGATCGACCTGGACCCCGCCGGCAGCATCGACGTCGCGCTCAACTCCGTCTCCGGGCAGGTCGCGGTCCGCCTGCCGCACCCCGCGGACGCCCGCGTCGAGGCCAACACCGCCACCGGCGGCATCTCCAACGGCTTCGAGGAGCTCCACGTATCCGGCCAGATGGGCGCCAAGCGCATCACCGGGAAGCTGGGAGCGGGCAGCGGAAGCCTGCGCGCCACCACCGTCTCCGGCTCCATCGCCCTGCTGCGCCGCCCGGCCGGGGACGCGCCGGCCGCCCCCCTCGCGCTCGACAAGAAGGTGCTCTGACATGCCGCCCGTCTTCGCCCACGGCCGACTCCGCCTCTACCTGCTCAAGCTGCTGGACGAGGCGCCGCGCCACGGCTACGAGGTGATCCGCCTGCTGGAGGAGCGCTTCCAGGGCCTGTACGCCCCCTCGGCGGGCACCGTCTACCCGCGCCTGGCCAAGCTGGAGGCCGAGGGCCTCGTCACGCACGCCACCGAGGGCGGGCGGAAGGTGTACTCCATCACCGACGCCGGGCGCGCCGAGCTGGCCGGCCGGGGCGGCGAGCTCGCCGACCTGGAGCTGGAGATCCGCGAGTCGGTCTCCGAGCTGGCCGCGGAGATCCGCGACGACGTGCGCGGCGCGGCCGGCGCGCTGCGCCGGGAGATGCTGGCCGAGGCCTCCGCGACGCAGACCCGCGTCGAGGACGAGTCCTGGAAGGCCGCGAAGGAGGAGATGCGCCGGGCCCGCCAGGAGTGGAAGGATCAGGCCCGCCGCGCCAAGGACGAGAGCCGCCGCGCCCGCGAGGAGGCGCAGCAGGCGCGCCGCCAGGCCAGGGAGGCGCAGGAGCGGGCCCGCGAGGAGGTCGCCCGGCTCGCGGCGCAGCTCCAGGAGCAGCTCGCGAAGTCCGGCGGGATGCTGGGCAGCCTGGCCGGCAGCTGGCTCGGCGGCGGCGCGGGCGGTGCCGCCGGGGCCGGTGGCTGGGGCGGGGCCGCCGCGGGGGCGGCCCGGGCGGGCGAGGCCCCCCGTACGGCCGCTGGGGGCGCACCCGCTCCGGAGGCTGCCGGCTGGGCGGCCGACGTGCCGCGCACCGGCGACCCGGCACGCGACCTGGACCGGCTGCTGGACCGCTTCCGCGACGGCGTCCGCGACGCCGCCCGCGACCACGGCGTCACCGCCGCCCAGCTGGAGGAGGCGCACGCCCACCTGGCGGCGGCGGCCGCCCGCATCGCGGCGGCGCTCAGGCCCGCCCGCTGACGCCGGCCTGCCCCCGCCCCCTCCGCCGCACCGGCGGGCGGGGCGGCGGGGAGCGCCGCCGTTCCGGGCCAGGGGGTGTTGCGAGGGTCCCGCACGGCGCCCACGGCGCCCGGCACGCACTCCCGCCGCACCGGCCGAAGCCCCGAGTACGCCCGGTACGAGAGGTTTCGCCCGGTACGCCGAGAGCACGCACCGGACACCGCGGGCACCGCACAGGACTTTCGCAAGACCCCCTAGACGGTCAGGACGACCTTGCCGAACAGGTCGCCGGCGGCCAGCTTCTCGAAGCCCTCGCGGGCCCGGTCCAGCGGCAGCACCTCGTCGATCACGGGCCGCAGCCCCGTCGCCGCGCAGAACGACAGCAGGTCCTCCAGCTCGTCCTTCGAGCCCATCGTCGAGCCGACCACCTTGAGCTCCAGGAAGAAGATCCGGGTGAGCTCCGCGTGTGCGGGGCGGTCCCCGCTCGTGGCGCCGGAGATGACGAGGGTGCCGCCGGGGCGCAGCGACTTGACCGAGTGGGACCAGGTGGCCGCGCCGACCGTCTCGATGACCGCGTCCACCCGGTGCGGCAGGCGGGCGCCCGGTTCGAACGCGTCCGCGGCGCCGAGCTCCACGGCCCGCTTGCGCTTGGCCTCGTCCCGGCTGGTCGCGTACACCCGGAGCCCGGCGGCCTTGCCCAGCGCGATGGCGGCGGTCGCGACGCCGCCGCCGGCCCCCTGCACCAGGACCGAGTCGCCCGGCCGGACGCCCGCGTTGGTGAAGAGCATCCGGTACGCCGTCAGCCAGGCCGTGGGCAGGCAGGCGGCCTCCTCGAAGGAGAGCTCGGCGGGCTTGCGCAGCACGTTCCAGGCGGGGACCGACACCTGCTCGGCGAACGTGCCCTGGTAGCGCTCCGTCAGGATCGAGCGGGGCTCGTCCGGGCCGACGCCGTGGCCGCTCTGGCCGATCACCGAGTGCAGGACGACCTCGTTGCCGTCCTGGTCGATGCCGGCGGCGTCGCAGCCGAGGATCATCGGGAGCTTGTCCTCGCCGAGGCCGACCCCGCGCAGCGACCAGAGGTCGTGGTGGTTGAGGGAGGCGGCCTTGACGTTCACGGTCACCCAGCCGGGGCGGGCCGCCGGAGCCGGGCGCTCGCCCAGTTCGAGGCCGCTCAGCGGCTGGTCACGGTCGATACGGGCGGCATAGGCAGCGAACATGCCGCGACGCTACCGCCCGGTAGGCGGCGGTGCCAGACCTGTCGGCACATCGCGGGTGAGGCCTTCGTCGCACCGGCGGCGGGTACGGGCCGGCGGCCGCCGCGGCCGCCGGGGGGACGCGTACGGCCGGGGCGGGAACCGTTCGGGGGAGTGGCGGCGTCCTTCGGACAGAGGGCGCCTGCGCCGGAACGGAACTGTCTGTCGCATGCCCAACTACGGTCTGTACCTGTGGTCTTGACGGATTCCGGACGCTAAGCGGAATGGCAGGACCGCGTCATTTCGGCCGGTAGTATTCAGCCCGGCGCGGCCGGACTCGTCATGAGCCTGTCATTTCGGGCGTGCTTGCTCCGGGATGTCCGAGGCCCGCGCAGCGGTACCTCGAACGACTCGCCGACGCGGTGCGGCCCCTCCCCGTTCGGGGGCGGGGAGGGTGCGTGCCGCGGGCGGGCGCACACGTGGAGGGGCCCGGCCGGAACGCATCCGGCCGGGCCCCTCCGCGCACGGTGCGGCGGTCAGCCCAGGCGGGCCACCCCGTCGGCCTTGGCGGCGGCGGCCACCGCGGCCGCGACGGCCTCGGCGACGCGCTCGTCGAACGGCGACGGGATCACGTAGTCGGCGGCGAGCTCGTCGCCCACGACGCCCGCGATGGCGTCGGCGGCGGCGATCTTCATGCCCTCGGTGATCCGTGCGGCGCGGACCTTGAGGGCGCCCGCGAAGATGCCGGGGAACGCCAGCACGTTGTTGATCTGGTTCGGGAAGTCCGAGCGGCCCGTCGCCACGACGGCCGCGTACTTGTGCGCGACCTCCGGGTGGACCTCGGGGTTCGGGTTGGCCATGGCGAAGACGAAGGAGTCCTTCGCCATCGAGGCGACGGCCTCCTCGGCCACGGTGCCGCCCGAGACTCCGATGAAGACGTCCGCGCCGGCGAGGGCCTGCTCCAGCGACCCGGTCAGGCCGGTCCTGTTCGTCAGGCCGGCGATCTCCGCCTTCACGTCCGTCAGGTCCGCGCGGTCCGCGGAGACCACGCCCTTGCGGTCGGTGACGCACACGTCGCCGATGCCGGCGTCCACGAGGATCTTGGCGATGGCGATGCCCGCCGCGCCGGAGCCCGAGATCACGGCGCGCAGGTCGCCGAGCGTGCGCCCGGTGAGCTTCGCGGCGTTGCGCAGGGCGGCCAGCGTCACGATGGCCGTGCCGTGCTGGTCGTCGTGGAAGATCGGGATGTCGAGGGCCTCCTGGAGGCGGCGCTCGATCTCGAAGCAGCGGGGCGCGGAGATGTCCTCCAGGTTCACCCCGCCGAAGGAGGGGGCGAGCCGGACCACGGTCTCGACGATCTCGTCCGTGTCCTTGGTGGCGAGCGCGATCGGGACCGCGTCGACACCGCCGAACTGCTTGAAGAGGATGGCCTTGCCTTCCATCACCGGAAGGGAGGCCTCGGGCCCGATGTCACCGAGTCCGAGCACGGCCGTGCCGTCGGTGACGACCGCGACCACGTTGGACTTCCAGGTGTACTCGTTCACCAGCTCGGGCTGCTCCGCGATCGCGGTGCAGACCTTCGCCACGCCGGGCGTGTAGGCGAGGGACAGGTCGTCCTTGTTCTGGACCGGCACCGTGGCCTGAACGGCCATCTTGCCGCCCCGGTGCAGTGCGAACACCGCGTCCGGGTTGTTGTCCGTAACGCTGTCGCTGCGAGGATTGACGATCTCCGCTGCCACTGTTCTAGACCCCTTAAGTCTTTGAATCATTGAGGGTTGGCCACTCCTGGTTAAGGGGTGGGCGGGCACCGCGTCCGTACTCCGCATCGGCGGTTGGCCCGCCTCCGCGGAGGGGAGGTTCGAACGCGCGGGGCGCGCCGCACGCGCGCCCTGAGCCCCGGATGAGGGGTGTAAGGATCCGTTGTACCCGAAGAACACTCACCCAGACGAGTCGATTCCGGCTGGACTGGATGCCTCTTGTCCGGTTTTCGGCGAAAGGTCCAAAGAGCTCGGTCCAACGGCCGAGACGCTCCGTAAATAATCCGTCAAAAAGGCCAGGTCACAGCGGTTCCTTCGGCGCATGGGCGCCCGCTCCGCAGTCATGGGGGGCACTTCGGGGCACCCGTTATCCGATTTTGACCTGACGAACTGCCTGAATGCGTCAGTCCGAATGGCAAGATGCCGTAACCGCACGAGGTCGCGACACTCGAAGGTGCGTGCCCGACCCGTCCTCGCTTGTTTTTCCCTGCTCAGCCGGAGGAACCTGCTCATGACCGCAAGCACCACCCGTCGTACGACCGCCGCCCGGTCCCGGATCGCCGCGGTCGCAGCGATCGCGGTCTCCGGCGCCCTGATCCTCACCGGTTGCGGCGACCAGACCGACAAGGGCTCGTCGACGCCGTCGGGCCAGGCGGCCAACAGCAGCGCGCCGCTGTTCTCCAAGCTGCCGAAGAAGATCCAGGACGCCGGCGTCATCAAGGTCGGCACCGACGCCACCTACGCCCCGATGGAGTTCACCGAGGGCGGCAAGATCGTCGGTGTGGACCCCGACATCGCCGCGGCCATGGCCAAGCAGCTCGGCGTGGAGTTCAAGTTCGAGTCCGGCACGTTCGACACCCTGATCGGCAGCATGCAGACCGGCCGCAGCGACGTGGTCATGTCCTCGCTGACCGACACCAAGGCCCGCCAGGAAGGCCTGGACGACAAGGGCAACAAGACCGGTGCGGGCGTCGACTTCGTCGACTACTTCCAGGCCTCCACCGGCATCCTGGTCAAGAAGGGCAACCCGGAGGGCATCAAGACCCTCGACGACCTGTGCGGGAAGAAGGTGGCCGTCCAGCGCGGCACCACCTACGAGCAGTCCGCCAAGGACCAGGCCGAGAAGTGCAAGAAGGACGGCAAGGGCGAGCTCTCCATCGAGTCCTTCCCGACCGACGCCGAGGCCCAGACCCGCGTCAAGGCCGGCGGCGCCGCCGCCGACCTGAACGACTCGCCGGTCGCCGCGTACATCGCGAAGACCGCGGGCGGCGGCAACGACTTCGAGGCCATCGCCAACCCGACGGACGCCGGCTTCTTCGGCATCGCCGTCGACAAGAAGAACACCGAGCTCCGCGACGCCCTCCAGCAGGCGCTGGACGCGATCATCAAGGACGGCACCTACAAGGCCGCCCTCGACAAGTGGAACGCCGGCTCCGGCGCCGTGACCGAAGCCAAGATCAACGCCGGCCAGTGACCTACGCGGAGTACTCCCCTCGTACTTCGTCTTCCTTGCACCACTGAAGGGCAGTCACTGTGACTGACAAGCTCGACAAGGCCTCCGGCCCGGCGGACACCCCGCCGGCCGGGGCCGTCCCCCCCGAGGCGATCCGCGCCATCCCGGTGCGCCACTACGGCCGGTGGATCAGCGCCGTGGTCGTCATCGCGCTCGCCGCGGCCCTCGCCTACGCCTTCTCCCAGGGCAACGTGCGCTGGGCCACCGTGCCCGAGAAGATGTTCGACCCCACGATCCTCAGGGGCCTGGGCAACACCATCTGGATCAGCATCGCCTCCATGGCGCTGGGCCTGGTCCTCGGTGTCCTCTTCGCCGTCATGCGGCTCTCGAAGAACCCCGTGACCAGCACCATCGCCTGGTTCTACATCTGGTTCTTCCGCGGCACCCCCGTGTACGTCCAGCTCCTCATCTGGTTCAACCTCGCCCTGATCTTCCCGATCCTGAACCTCGGGTTCTACAAGGACGAGATGACCCAGGTCATGACGCCGTTCCTGGCCGCCCTGCTGGGCCTCGGCCTGAACGAGGGCGCGTACATGGCGGAGATCGTCCGCGCGGGCATCCAGTCCGTCGACGAGGGCCAGACCGAGGCCTCGCACGCCCTCGGCATGACCCGGACGCAGACCATGCGCCGCGTCGTCCTCCCGCAGGCCATGCGCGTGATCGTCCCGCCGACGGGCAACGAGTTCATCAACATGCTCAAGACCTCGTCGCTGGTCGTCGCCGTGCAGTACTTCGACCTGCTGCGCGCGGCCCAGGACATCGCGTCCACGTCGTTCGCGGTCATGGAGATGTTCTTCGTCGCGTCGATCTGGTACCTGGCCCTGACCAGCATCTTCTCGGTCGGCCAGTACTACCTTGAGCGGCACTACGCCCGCGGTGCGCTGCGCTCCCTGCCGCCCACGCCGCTGCAGAAGATCAAGGCGAACCTCACCCGCCTCTCGAACCGGAAGGCGGTGGCCTGATGACGACGACTGCCATGGTCAAGGCCGAGGGCGTCCACAAGTCCTACGGCGCCGCGCACATCCTCAAGGGCATCGACCTGGAGGTCGCCCCGCGTGAGGTGTTCTGCCTGATCGGGCCCTCCGGCTCCGGCAAGTCGACCTTCCTGCGGTGCATCAACCACCTGGAGAAGGTCAACGGCGGCAAGCTGTACGTCGACGGCCAGCTCGTCGGCTACCGCCAGAAGGGCGACAAGCTCTACGAGCTGAAGGACAGCGAGGTCGCGGCCCAGCGCCGGGACATCGGCATGGTCTTCCAGCGCTTCAACCTCTTCCCGCACATGACGGCCATCGAGAACGTCATGGAAGCGCCGGTCATGGTCAAGCGCGAGTCCAAGGCGGCGGCCCGCGAGCGCGCCATCAAGCTGCTCGACCGCGTCGGCCTCGGCGACAAGGGCGGGAACTACCCCGCGCAGCTCTCCGGCGGCCAGCAGCAGCGCGTGGCCATCGCCCGCGCGCTGGCGATGGAGCCGAAGCTGATGCTGTTCGACGAGCCGACGTCGGCGCTCGACCCGGAGCTCGTCGGCGACGTCCTCGACGTCATGCGGGACCTGGCCGAGTCGGGCATGACCATGGTCGTGGTCACGCACGAGATGGGCTTCGCCCGCGAGGTCGGCGACAACCTCGTCTTCATGGACGGCGGCGTCGTGGTCGAGTCCGGCCACCCGCGCGACGTCCTCGGCAACCCGCAGCACGACCGGACGAAGGCGTTCCTGTCCAAGGTGCTCTGAGCGGTCGGCGCCGAGCGCAGGACGGTCATCCGTCATCCGGGAGGGGCGGCACGGTCACCGTGCCGCCCCTCCCGCGTGCGCGCGCGGCGCCGGTCTTCCGATGTTCCGGCGAAGGTCCTACTTCAGTGCCAGGACCATCGCGTCGGACGGCGAGCACCACACCGTCCGCGCCTCCGCGAAGCCCGCCTCGCGCAGCGCCCGCGCGTGCCAGGCCGCGTCCGGGGTGTCGCCGTCGGCGTGCTCGCCGTAGATCTCGAAGCGGCGCCTCACCGGCTCGGCGAGTACCGGGTCGGCGGCCGCCAGCGCCCACCACTCGGCCCAGTCCGGTACGCCCGCCGCCTTGGCGCGGTCCATGCCGGCGTGCCGGTGGGCGCGCTCGGCCGCGTTGATCCGCGGGGTGGAGGGGTCGGGCATGTGGTCGGCGTTCATGAAGACGCCGCCCTCGGGCAGCAGCGGGGCCAGCTGCCGGTAGAGGACGGCCAGCTGCGGGCTGTGCAGCCAGTGCAGGGCCGTGGCCGTCAGGACGGCGTCGTAGCGGCCGTGGGGGAGCGCCGCGGTCCACTGCGGGTCCTTCAGGTCGGCGGTGACGAAGGAGACCCGGGAATCGCCCGCGAAGTGGCCCCGCGCGATCGTCAGCAGCGCCGGGTCCAGATCCACGCCGGTGCTCGCCGCTCCCGGGAACCGCTTGAGGACGCGGTCCGTAATACTTCCCGTACCGCACGCCAGATCCAGCACCCTGGGGGTGGGGCCCGCCAGAGCCTCCAGCATGTCGAGCATCACCCGGAACCGCTCCTCGCGGTCGGGCATGTACCACTCCTGCTGCCGGTCCCAGCTGTCCTGCCAGGCCTGCCAGTCGGTGGTGGCCTCAGCCTCTGCCATCGCGAACCCCTCCGCCCCGTTCCGTAATACCCTCGAATCAGTACCAGCTGTTACCGCGAACTCTGATCCGCAACCCTAATCCGCATCCGTAAGGACTACAAGTGGAACTGGCCCATTACTCGGACTATGCCGTGCGCCTGGTCAACACCGAGGAGCCGGCCCGCAACAAGGACGCCCTGACCTCGGTCGAGGCCGTCCGCGCCCTCTTCGGCGAGAGCGTCCAGATGGCGCGCCGGGTCACCGACACCGACGTGACGCGCTTCCGCAACGTCCGGGGCCGGCTGCGCGCCGTCTTCGAGGCCGCGGACGGCGGCGACCACGTCCTCGCCGTCGACCTGCTGAACTCGCTGCTGATGGAGTTCCCCGTCAGCCCCCAGGTCTCCGGCCACCAGTACCTCGACGACGAGGGCCGCCCCGACTGGCACATCCACCTCGCCGACCACCCCTCGAACGCCTCCGCCGGCTACGCGGCCATCGCCTCCTTCGGCCTGGCCTTCCACCTCACCGAGCACGGCCCCGACCGGCTCGGCCTCTGCCAGGCCCCGCCCTGCCGCAACGCCTACCTCGACACCTCCACCAACCGGTCCCGGCGCTACTGCTCCGACCGCTGCGCCACCCGGGCGAACGTCGCCGCCTACCGGGCCCGCAAGCGCCTCGAAGCCGAGGCATCCGCCCGCAGCGGCCGCAGCGCCGACACCGCCCAGGACAGCCGGGCCCTCAGCGAGCTCTGATCCGCCGGGCGCGGCCGGAAGCGCAGCACGGCCGTCGCCAGCACCAGCTCCTCGGGCACCGTCCCGTAGTCGGTGCTGTCCCCGGTCTGGTTGTACGGGTTGTCCCCGAGCACCCACCAGCCGCCCCGGCGCCGCTCCACCGCCCGCTTCACCACCAGCAGGTCCTGCTGGAACGGGTGGCGCAGCACCACCACGTCCCCCGGCCGGACCGCGGCCCCGTACCGCACGACCAGCCGGTCCCCGTGCAGCAGCGTCGGCACCATCGACGGCCCCGCCACCTCCAGCACCTCGAACCGGGTGCCCCTTCCGCCCGCCATGCCCGACCTCCTCGCCCGCTGCGGCCCCCCACGGCATGGTGCCGCACGGGGCCGTACGTTCGCTCACCGCTGCCCGGCCGCCCTCGGACTTTTGTCCCAAGCCTCCGGGGCCACTCGCGAAATCCCCCTCCCCACGGAGTAACCTCGCCCTTGAGAAGACGATCACGAGGAGGAGTATCTCCATGCTTTCCCGCCTCTTCGCCGCCAAGGCGAAGGTCTCCGCCCACTGCGACCTGCCGTGCGGCGTCTACGACCCGGCCCAGGCCCGCATCGAGGCCGAGTCGGTCAAGGCCGTCCAGGAGAAGTACCAGGCCAACGAGGACGCCGACTTCCGCGCCCGGGCCATCACCATCAAGGAGCAGCGGGCCGAGCTCGCCAAGCACCACGTCTCCGTGCTGTGGAGCGACTACTTCAAGCCCCCGCACTTCGAGAAGTACCCGCAGCTGCACACCCTGGTCAACGACACCCTGAAGGCCCTCTCGGCCGCCAAGGCGTCGAACGACCCGGCGACCGGCCAGAAGGCCCTCGACCTGATCGCCGAGATCGACCGCATCTTCTGGGAGACCAAGCAGGCTTGATCTCAGCCTAGGTCGCCTGACCTGCACTTTCGCGGGTCTGGCTACCTACCTGTCCGCACCCGGTCCGCAGGCCGCCGAGCATGGCGTCCGTGCCGGCCCGGGTGCGGTTTTCTTCCCCGGGCCACAGGTGCGCGCAGATCCGCAGCGTGATGACGGCGGATGCGTGCCCGAGGACCAACTGCACCTGCTTGACGCTCGCGCCGCCATACACGCAGCCAGCACCGTCCTCGACTCCGGTGACGATGCCGCCGCCCAGGGCCGCCTGGCCGCCTTCGGCGACGCCCTACACAACATCGCCAGCGCCACGACCTGCCCACACCGGGCGGAACTACGAGCTGCGGCAATGCACGCTGATGCCCTCGCTGCCCGTGGCAGCGAGGGCATCAGTCGTCAGGAGGCACGGGCTGAGGGCAACCGCGCGACCCACCTCGTCACCTCGGTCAGGTGGCCGGACTGCAGCCCTCGGTGTGGGTCGGGCTGCACGAGAAGGGTCGCCGCTCCACGGGCGGTGCGCTCGGCCGCCCAGGCGTGGTCGTGGCCGGTGAAGTCGTCGTCGATCCAGACGGCGGGGGCGTCGCCGAGCCAGGCGTCGACGTGGTCTCGTTTCCACAGGTAGCCGTTGGGGTGGCTGGTGGTGATCTGCGGACGCGGGAGGTCGACGTGCGGCAGGGGCGGGAGGCCCAGGAGGGGGCCGATGAGGGTGGTGGCGTCCTGGCGCCAGCTGGTGCACCAGACGGGGGTGACCAGGCCGGTGCGGATGATGTCCATAAGCAGGTGGCCGTGGTCGGGATTGAGCCAGACGGTGACCGGGTTGTCGGCGCTGCGGTCGGCGGGCACGACGTCGTGGCGGGCGTGGGTGGCCGGGGTCGAGCCGTGCTCGTCGGGGAAGGGTATGAGGACGCCGTCGATGTCGAGGAGCAGGTAGGGCGGGCGCATCGGTCCTCCATAGTCCGGATGAAGCGGATGTCAGAGCTTGCGGGCGCGGATCAGCAGGGTGGTGGGCCAGTGGCCCATGCGGGGGTCGTGGAACTCCTGGGCTGAGGTGAGCCAGAAGCCCGCCTGGCTGAGGTGCTTCTCCCAGCGGTCCGTGGAGAACTCCCACCGGGCGATGGGGAGCCGGGTGCGGTCGGGCAGGGTGACGTAATCGCGGCGGGGCCGGTCGTCGCCCGAGGGGCTCCGGCCGCCGCGCTGCGGGTGGGGGATGGAGAAGGCGAGCACTCTTCCGGGCGTGAGGCGGTGGGCGATGGCCGGCAGCAGGAGTCCAGGGGCGACCAGGCCGACGGCGCCGAAGACGGAGTAGACCGCGTCGAACTGTTCGTCGGAGGCGTGCAGGTAGTGGAGGGCGTGGCCGGCGACGAAGGTGAGGTTGTTCAGCCGTCCGTAGTGGGAGCGGGCGCGGCGGACCTGGAGGCCGACCAGGTCGACGCCCGTGACGTGGGCGCCGTGACGGGTGGCGAGGTGGGCGGCGTTGTGGCCGGGGCCGCAGCCGAGTTCCAGGAGGCGCTTGCCGCGCAGGTCGGGGCCGAGGACGTCAGCTCCGGGCCCCTGGCCGGGTCTCGTGGTCCATTCCATCCGTGCGGGTACGGAAAGCGGTTCGGCGAGACCAGCGGCGGTGCGCTGGAGGGCGTGGGCGTGCCAGGGGGATGCCTGGGCGAGCACGTCAGATCTCCAGGAGGTGGAGAACGTCGGTGAGGTGGCGGCGGACAGCCTTGATGTAGGCGGGGTCGGTGGCCGGGTCGTTGATCCAGCGGATGGACTGCTCCATGAACCACTCGACGGCCCACATGCGGTGCCAGCCCAGGGCCCAGTTCTCGGCGGTGAGCCCGCCGCGCGGGGCGAGGGCGTCGGGGGTGCCGCCGGCCGTGACGTACTGCTCCAGGAAGACGCGCAGGCGGACGGGGTGCAGGGGCTCGATGGTGCCGTGCCAGCTGGCGAGGTCGAGCAGGCCGGGGCCGGTGAAGGCGCGGGCGAAATCAAGCAGCCGCCAGCCGCGCTCGCCGATGTGGAGGCTGGTGGGGTGGAACTCGGAGTGCACCCAGCCGAAGGGGGCGATGGTCGCTCCGGCCGAGCGGGCCTCGGCGGCCTGGGCGATCCGGTCGAGGGCGTCCTCGACGTCGTTGGCGTCCTGCCACCGGTCGGCCTTGCGCAGCCGTTCGAGGTGCTCCAGTGCCCGGGCCGGCAGGGTCCGCAGCCGGTCCTGATCGAGGACGGGCAAGGGTGGAGCCGTGCGGGTGCCGTGCAGGACCACGGCCGCGGCGACGCCGTCGAGGTCGTCGGCCTCGCGTACGGAGGGTCCGAGGTCCTCCATGAGCATGCCCAGCCAGCCGTCCAGGACGGCGGAGGCGTGGACCCGGGGGACGGGTACCCCGAGGGTGTGGGCCAGGCGGAGGGCCTGGTCCTCGCTGTCGAACGGCTTCTTGGCGTACTTGAAGATGGCCGTGGAGCCGTCGGGCGAGGTCACGCGCTCGACGCCGGACATGGACCACACGCGTACCTCCTCCCGTACGGCGGTGGTCTGGCCGGTAGCGGTGAGCAGGTTGTCGAGGAGTTCGGCGCTGGGGTTCGTGGTCACGGGAGGGCTCCGGGGAGATGGTGGCGTCCGGGGCGGGCGAGGGATGCCGGCCCGCCCCGGAGCCTGATCGGGTGGGTTACGCGGCGGGGTTCACGCGGTGGGCGTAGACCTGCTCGATCCAGCCCGCCTTGAACGCGGCGAGGTCGTCGCGGAAGTTCGCCATCGAGGCACCGTAGGGCGCGACCACGCCGCCGGACTGGTCCGGCACGGACTGGCAGCCGTGCACGAGCCGGCCACCGAGCGCGGCGTGGGCCTTGATGGACTCGATCCGGCGGTGCTCGTTGAACCAGCCGCCGTGGTAGACCTCGTCGAGCATCCCGCCCGTCTCGTCGTCCAGGTCGAAGACGACGGAGGTGGCGGCGGGGAAGAACCAGCACGGGCCGACGTTGGAGATGTGCCCATCCAGCTCGACCTTGTTGAGCGCCATGAGCGTGGCGGCCTCGCGGAGCATCCGCAGGTGGTCGGCGGTGATCTGCGGCAGGCCGAGGCCGGCCAGGTGCTCGTCGCGGAAGAGGTACGCGTACACCTCGTACGCGGTGGCCAGAACGCGGGCCGCATCGGAGGTGGACTCGCTGTGCTGCTTGATGAAGTCGAGCGCGAGCTGCTCGACCGCGCTCTCGGTCGTCTCGTCCACGTCGAGGAGCTGGGACTTGACCAGCTCCCAGTCGGCGACGAGCCACGTGCTCGACTCGAAGCGGAAGAAGTACTCGGCCGGGTCGATGGTGATGCGCCGGCCGTCGACCTGGATGCCCGGCAGGCGGCTCCAGCGCGGGTCGAACGCCTCGGGCAGCTCGACCGTGATGGCCGTGGTGTCGATGGTGGTCACCGTGTCTCCGTCTCTGATTGGCCAGGTTCGGGCACAGGAATGCCCGAGCCCGGTCTGGGCGTACGGAACTTCGGGGTGCCGCCCGGACCAAGGGGGAGCCTGGATCACGGTCGTGCCGTTCCGGGCGGCTGCTGATAAGTGAACCTGTGGTCACGCTCAGTGGGTACGGTGGAAGGCAGTTGAAGCGGTATACGCGGTTTACAGCTCCGGAGTGGAGGCGATCGTGGCGGCGCAGAGAGAACCCAACTCCTGTCTGCGCGACGTCATCGCGGCGGTCGGCTGCACCTACGAGGCTCTCGCCAGAGACGTGCGGCGCATCGCCGCCGAGAACGGCGAGATCCTCCAGACCAACAAGTCGGCCATCTCGCACTGGGTGAACGGCACCCGTGCCCCGTCCGGCCGGGTAGGTCATTACCTCGCCGAGGCGCTGTCCCGCCGAGTGGGGCGCACGGTCACCCAGACCGAGATCGGCCTCCAGGCCAGCGATGACGAAGCGCCGGCGGAATCCGACCCTGTCCTCGCCGCCACCGACCTGGGCCGCGCCGACGTCGAGCGCCGCCGCTTCCTCGCCATCGCGGCCTTCACCACTGCCGGCGTCGCCATGCCGCTCGGATACGACCACGAAGCCACCGCCCGCATGCTCCGCGCCCGCACCGGCACGTCCGTGGTCGGGGCGGAGGACGTGGACGTCGTACGGCAGATCACGGCGGCCTTCAGCGCCGCCGACGAGCGCCTCGGCGGCGGGCACGGCCTGACCACCGTCACCGCGTACCTCGCCGACACAGCCGCCCCCATGCTGCGCGGACGCTTCCCCAGCGAAGCCTTACGCCGGGCCGCCTTCGGCGCCGTCGCCGAACTCGCCTACCTCGCAGGGTGGAAGCACCACGACCTCGGCCAGGAAGGCGCCGCCCAGCGCTACTACCAGGTCGGCTACAAGCTCGCCTGCGAAGCCGACCCCCACGGCCACGCCGCCTGGATGATGCGCGCCCTCGCCCACCAGGCCCTCAGCCTCAAGCAGCCCCACCACTGCGTCGACCTCGTCGAAGGCGCCCTGCAGCGCGGCCTCGGCCACGTCGACGGCCAGACTGAGGCCCTCCTCCACATCACCCACGCCCGCGCCTACGCAGCCACCGACGAGAACTCGTCGGCCGCACGCGCCCTGCTCGCCGCCGAGGATGCCCTCCTCCGTGACGACGACCCCCAACCCAGCTACTCCCGCGTCAGTGGCCCCGCCGCCGGCACCGTGGCCAGCCATACCGCCCGCACCTTGACCGACCTGGCCGACCACATCGGCACCGAGCAACAGCATCGAGACGCCCTCACCCGCTGGGACCCCGAGAAGTACAAGCGCGTCCACGCCCTCACCCACGCCGACCTCGGCGACAGCCTCGCCGCCCAGGCCCGCGCCGACGAAGCCGTCGCCGCATGGACCCAGGCCCTGGTCCTTATGGAAGGCATGACCTCCGACCGCACCCGCAAGGCGATCACCTCAATCCGCTCCACCCTCGCGGTCTACCAGCGGCGCAAAGTGCCCGGCGCCGCCGATCTCGCTCGCCGCGCCCGCGAGGCCCTCGCCTAACATGCCCAACAACCCGCCCGACGAAGGGAACACCGTGGCCCAGCAGACCAACGACCAGCCGAAGGCCCTCAAGCCGGCCCTGGAATCCATGACCCTGCTGGTCGCTGCCGTCATCGTCCACGACACGGCCACCAACCGCGTCGTCCTCCTCCAGCGCAGCGAGAACGCCAAGTTCGCCCAGGGCCTGTGGGACCTCCCCGTCGGCAAGAGCGAGCCGGGCGAACCCATCACCGAAACCGCGGTCCGCGAGCTCTACGAGGAGACTGGCCTCACGGTGAAGCCCGAGTCCCTCAAGGTCGCCCACATCATCCACGGCGCCTGGGGCGTCGAGGCCCCCAACGGCTTCCTCACCGTCGTCTTCGCCGCCCACGACTGGACCGGCGAACCCGAAAACCGCGAACCCCGCAAGCACGCCCAGGTCTGTTGGGTCGACGCCGACGCCATCCCCGACGAATTCGTGGACACCACAGCCAGCGCCCTCCACCGGTACCTCGCGGGAGGCCCGCAGGTCTCGCTCGACGGCTGGCGGTAGAGCGCCAAATGCGGCTTGGGTGAGCCCTTCGCCGTACCCACTCGGCACCCGAGCCGACCGCGTGATTACCAACAGTCCGAAACATCAACCCGCGTACTGGCATCGCACGGGAGGGTCAAAGGGGAATACACAGGGGTGTCGTCAATGCGTTCCACAACGTCAACTGCCGCCCTGCCTCCGAGGGCGGACATCGACGCGCGAACCGTGACGAGCCGGTCCCGCAGCCGACGGGACTCCATGCTCTCCATGGTGTCGAGCATGGCCATCACGGTTCCCGCTGCCAGTTCGGGGCTGCCGCCACGCAACTGGCAGCCCGAGAGGGGCGCCAGTGGACCCGGCCCCGCTCGTGTGTCTGCACCGCGACGGCCTCGGCCGCATACGTCTCAGCAGCCGCCGTGTCGCCGAGCCGCGTGAGCGCGTCGGCGAGGTTCGCCTCAAGCAGCCCCGCCTGAATGTAGCCAGTCTCGGCGCTGTGGAGCGACTACTTCAAGCCCCCGCACTTCGAGAAGTACCCGCAGCTGCACACCCTGGTCAACGACACCCTGAAGGGGCACTCGGCCGCCAAGGCGTCGAACGACCCGGCGACCGGCCAGAAGGCCCTCGACCTGATCGCCGAGATCGACCGCATCTTCTGGGAGACCAAGGCCGCCTGAGCCGCGTCTCTTACGGCCCCCTTCCGGCCCCGGGAGGGGGTTCTTGCGTATTCGGCCCTACCGCTGGAGGGCTGCAATGGCCTCGACGATCAACGCGCGAGCGTCCGGGCCGTATACCGCCATCCGCCGGAGCTCTGCGAATGCCCGCTCGTACAGCGCGATCTCGCCTGGTTGGGTCACTGTCACCCGGGCAGCGAGAAGCTCCACCGACACCAGGGTGTCGTCGTACATGTGGAACGTCTCCAACGGCCACTGTGTGCGCTGCTGCCGTGCCATGGGGATGATGCCTACCGAGACGGCGGGCATGGCCGCGGCCGTCAGGAGATACCCCAGCTGGGCCGCCATTGCCTCGGGGTCGGCGAGCTGGTAGCGGAGCGCGGATTCCTCGACGACGATGACGAATCGACGGCCCTGCTCGCGCAGGATGGCGTTGCGCTCCATGCGGGCCGCAACAGCATCGGCCACGTCGTCGGGGATCTCGCGAAACTTCGAGATCGCGCGGAGCAACCCGGTGGCGTAGCCCTCGGCCTGGAGCAGCCCTGGTACCAGGGTCGCGGAGTAGACGCGGAAGAGGCGGGTCGAGAGGAACAGGGGAACGTAGCTCTGCTGCAGTTGCCGCAGGCCAGTGCGGACTCGGCGCCGCCACTCGACGTAGAGGGATTCTGCCGTTTGTGACGAGGCGACGATGTCGGGGGCCTGCTCTGGCACCCCGCACGCTGCGCACCACCGGCGGATGTCGTCTGGCGACGGCGGAGTGACCGCGTTCTCGATGCGGCTGGACTTGGAGTGCGTCCAGCCGCACCGTCCGCCGAGTTCCAGCCCGGTGAGCCCCGCCTCCACGTGCAGGCCGCGCAGCCGCTGAGCCACTGCTCGGCGGGCGGCCTGCGCTGCTGAGGAGGGGGACGCAGGCACGGGCCTACCTGATCTCGTACCGGCCGTGCGGGATGGCGCGCTCCCACACCGCGCTGAACGCGTCGGCGCACAGCTTGGCGGCGGCCGGGTCGTCGCTCATCTCGCCGCCGGCGGATGAGCCTTCCCCGGTGAAGTGGTTCCAGCGGACGAGTCGGCCGTCGATGAGCCAGAAGTCGTTCCCCGGCAGGGCCAGGGTGCTGGCCTGCCGTCTCGGCAGCCAGCGCACTTCCTCCCCGGCCGCTACATTGGTGAACGTCCCGTCGTACAGGAAGCGCGTGTACTCGCTCACCGGCTCGGAGACGATGCGTGCGCGGCGCACGGCCACGCCGCGGCCCACGGTCGCGGCGACGAGGTCCAGCCAGGGCCGCCACCAGGAGGCCCGATCGGCGGGGTTGTGACGGTGGCCGGCCCTCCAGTCGGCGAACGGGCCGGTCTCGTAGTCGACGGCGTACGAGTCGCGCATCTCCAGATGGACGGCCGTGCGCTCGGCCGAGCCGAGCAGGTCAGGCCAGGTCGGCATGGTCAACGGCATCACATGCCTCCTTGATCGGCGTCGTCATGGCGACGGGTACCCGTCAGTCCAGTTCCGCAAGTGCGGCAACCAGCAGTCGGCCCTCCGGGGCGCCCTGCCGGAGCAGCAGGCCGCCCGCCCTGTGGAGTTCGCCCCAGGCGTGGGGCCGGCCGATCTCGGACGCGTCCGCCAGGACGCTCGTGGCTGTCGTCAGCGCCGCCTCGGGCTCTCCGGCACCGGCGTACGCGCGGGCCAGGCATGCCCCGTACCAGGCCCGGTCGCGCCGGAAGGCGGGTGTGAACCCGGCGAGTCCTGCCCTCAGGTTCTCGATCGCGCTCCGCCAGTCGCGCAGGTGCAGGTCCGCCATGCCGCGCTGTGCCGCGAACCAGGACTCGCCGTAGAAGTACAGCCACGGCGGCGCGTCGGTCGCGTTCGCGATGATCAGCTGCGCCTCGTCGAGCCGGCGGTACGCCGCGTCCGCGTCGCCGTCGAGGGCGTGACCGCGGCCGGCCATCTGCACGGCCAGGCCGCGGGTCGCGTCGCTCGCCCCCGGCGTCGATGCCGCGGCCTCCCCGAGGCGGATGGTGCGACGGGCCCGCCCGCGGGACCAGGCGACGTGGGCCTTCATGCTCATGGTCGTGGCGGCCATGTCGCCGTGGCCGGATTCGAGGGCCCAGTCGTAGGAGCGGTCGAACCAGGCGAGGGCCGGCGCCGTGTGGTCCTGGTCCTGCGCCATCCACGCGAGGAACTGCGCGTACTCCGCCATCACCCGCACGAGCCTGTCGGCGAGAGGGCCGCGCGCCTTGTCGTAGAGGCCGGCCACCGCCTCGAACTGCTTGGCCACGACGGCGGACATGACCCGGGACCCGAGCGTGTCCTCGGCCCGGCGGTGCTCGGCCAGCAGGCGCTCCACCGCGCCGAGCGAGGCCGCGTCCAGCCGCATCCCGGATGCGGTGATGTGCCGTAGGCGCTCCGTGTCCGGATCGGCCACCAGGCCCGGCAGGACGAGGGACGGCAAGGGCATCTCGGCGCCCGCGCCGCCGAGCAGTTCGGCGGGGATGCCGAGGCCCTCGATGATGCGCCGGCGGACCTCGACGGAGGTCACCGCGCGCCGCCGGTTCTCGATCGCAGAGATGTCCGGCTGTGCCAGCCCGACGAGGGCGCCGAGCCTGCTCTGGCTGCTGCGGGTCGCCTTCCGCCACTTCCTCAGCAGCGTCGGCCAGTCCTCGGCTGCGGCGGCTGCGCGCAGGTCGGGGTGCACCCAGACGTCCGACTCCGGCTCCATGGCCGGAATATAGGACGGCCCTATAGGGCCCGGTAGTGGATCGGGCCGGAAGTCAGCCGACATGGTGGTCGCACAGAAGGGCACGCGCGCGCCGGCCACCGAGGACGCGCGCCGCGCTGCTGCCCCGCCACCCGTTGACACCGCCCCAGGGAGCACCGCCATGGAGACCCGCACTCCCATCCCCTGCCACAGCGCGCCGCTTCCCGACGACTTCTGGGACCTGACCGCCGAGCAGGCGCTCGGTCGGGTGTGCGTCGCCTGCGGGAAGGTTCTCGTGGCGGGCGCCGTCTACCGGGGTGTCGTCACCGGCCGGGAGGGAGCCATGCTCCTCGACGCCGACGTCTGGTCCTGCCCCCGCCCGGCGGTCGGCCGATGAGTCCGGCGGGGCGGATCTGTGCCGTCTGCCAACGGCCGGTGCAGGGCGAGGGGATCCGGATCATCCGGCACTCGGCGTCCGGGGCCCGGCCGGACGGCTGGGTGCACCCCGCCTGCGACCGCGCCCCGCTGCGAGCGCTGAAGCCGCGCCCCCGCCGCGCCTGAGCCAGCCGCCCCGGGCAACCGGTGCGGCCCGGGGGGTTGATTTCGGTCATTTCCGGGGAGGCGGCGGCGGGAGCGGGCTGTGCCCCGCATGCGGGCGCCCGCCGGCCGGGGGTTCCGGGCGGCGGGCGGGGGCGGGTTCGGGGGTGCGGGGGCGGGCCGCGCCGGCGCGGGTTACTCGTCCTCGTCGTCCTCGTCGTCCAGGCGGGCCAGCCAGGTGGCCAGGCGTTCCACCGGGACCTCGAAGTCCGGGTTGAGGTCGACGAACGTGCGCAGCTGTTCGGCCAGCCACTCGAAGGTGACCTCCTCCTCGCCGCGCCGCTTCTCCAGCTCCTCGATGCCGCGATCGGTGAAGTACAAGTCGGGCTCCGTGCGTGATGAAGGTGTGCATGGGGACGTTTCCCGCCAGGATAATCCGCAGGCCGGGCAAGGCCTCCCCCCGTCGCGGCCCCGGCGCTAGCCTGGAATGCCGTCGAACGTGAGGGGGTGCGGATGCTGGACCGGCGCACCGGCGGCACCGCGCGCGCCTACGAACTCCTCGAACCCCTCGTCCAGGCAGCCACCGTACGCGTCCACCCCGCCCCCGGCGGGTATGGAGACCGGGGGAACCACCCGACCTGGGGCAGCGGCTTCTTCATCGCCCCCGGCTGGGTACTGACGTGTGCCCACGTCGTGGGCGAGGGGGGTGCTGCGGTGCGGCTGGTGGGACGAGAGATCGGCATCACCTTCTCCTCCGGCCCCCGCACCACCGGCACCGTCACCGGCCGCGTCGAGTGCGTCCTGCCCGAGCGGCTGGAGGAGCGCCGCCCCGCCCGGCGCGCCCTGTGGGATCTGCCCGACCTGGCCCTCGTACGGGTCCTCGCGCCGGTCTCCCACGCGTGCGTCCGGCTCACCGACCGCGCCCGGCCCCGCCTGGACGAGGTCGCCTACTTCGGCTGCACCGAGGACCTCGGCATCCCCGAGATCACCGGCCGCACCACGCGCCTGCGGGGCACCGCCGCCGGCGGCGCCGCCCTCCGCCTCGGCGACGACGACGAGATCGAGCCCGGCATGTCCGGCGGCCCCGTCGTCGACCTGGGCCGCGGCGAGGTCGTCGGCGTCGTCAAGGCCCGCCGGCACACCGGCGGCGGCGGGCTCGCCGTCTCCGTCGTCCAGCTGCGCACCCTGCCCCTGGACGCCGCCGGGCAGATCGGCCTGTACCGGCGGGTCATGCAGGCTCACGACCTGTACCACTACGACGAGCACCTCAGCGACCTCGACAGCCGCCGCACCTGGACCGACGTGCACGGCGAACTCCCCGCCGCCGACCCCTACGGCGGCCCCCGCCTCACCCCCGCCGAGATCACCACCCTGTGCGGGCTGCTCGCCGAATTACCCCCGCCCGGCTCCTCCGAGGCCGTACGCGCCCTCGTCGAGGCAGCTCGCGGCGAGGAACCCGACCCGGCCCTGCCGGCCCCGCTGAGCTGGCGCGACGGCCTCGGCATGCTCCACGACCCGCCCGGCGGCACCGGCGAGGCCGCCGCCATGCTCCGCTACGCCACCGACATCAGCGTCGCCGACCACCGCGAACCGCCCGCCCCCGGCTCCGACGAGGAGCTGTGGGACTGGGTGCGGGCCACCGCCGAGCGGCTGTGGCGGCCGCTGCGCCGCGAACTCGGCGAACGCCACGACCTGGGCCTCGCCGAGCGGGAGCGGCGCCGCCGAGCCCGCGCCGGCCGGCCCGCCCACGGCCCCGGCCGGCCCGCGCAGGCCATGCCGCAGGGCCCGTCCGTCCTGCTGGAGGCCTGGGCGCACGGCTGGGAGGACGTCTACGACTGGCGGGTCTCCGTCCTCGCCGGGCCCGCCCACCCCGGCCGCCTCACCCCCGTCGGCTCCGGCGTCCGCGTCACCCGGGCCGGCCTGCCCGAGGCGCTGCGCGACTCCCTCGCCGAGGCCTTCCGGCGCTGCGACACCCACGAGGCCCCCGCCGCCCTCGAAGTGGCCGTCGCCCCCGAGCTGTTCGGGCTGCCCGTCGACACGTGGACCGTCACCGGCCGCGTCCCCCTCGGCGTCCAGCGGCCCGTCGTCCTGCGCTACCCGGCCGGAAGCGGCGCACACGCCGCCGGCAGCCCGCCGCACGACCCGGAGGCCGCCCACCGCCGGGCCGACCGCTGGAGCCGCGTCCAGAGCGGGCCCCTGCTCGACGAGCGCGCCGACTGCGCGCACGGCCGGCCCCGCAGCCCCTCCCCGGCCTGGCTGGACGGCCTCGCCGACAACACCGTGCCGGTGCACTGCCGGGCCGCCGACCAGGAGCCCACCCTCGGGTCCCTGCACGCGGTCCGCGAGGCCGGCTACGGGGTCGCGGTCACCCGGCGGCCCCCGGCGGACCCGGGGGAGTCCTGCGCGCCGTTCCACCGCGGGCTGCGCGAGGAGCTGACCGAGGCGGGGCACGGGGCACCACTGCCGGTGCGGCTCCAGGCGCTGCGGGCCCGCTCCCACGGGGCGGACCCGGACGCGTACTGGTCGGACGGGACGGCCCTCGTCTGGGACGACCCGGCCCGCGCCCTGCCCGAGGACGAGCCGCTCCAGGGGGACCTGTGACGGGCGGGAGGGGACAGACGTGAACGAGGAATGGCTGATCTACCGGGGCGTCGGCGAACCGCACGACGGGATCGACGCCCTGCCCGAACCCCCGCCCTGGCGGGACTTCGACGGCGGGCCCCCCGTCGACCCGCCGCCGTCGGCCCGCTCCGCCGACGGCAACGTCGCCCGGCGCCTGGGCGCCCACCGGCAGGCCGCCGAGCTGCACCGGCCCGAACCGGAGGAGCTGGAGGCCATCAACGCGGCCCTCTACCTGCGCCGCCCGCTCCTCGTCACCGGCTACCCCGGCACCGGCAAGTCCACGCTCGCGCACGCCGTCGCCCACGAGCTGAAACTCGGCCGCGTCCTGCGCTGGCCCGTCGTCTCGCGGACCACCCTCCAGGAGGGCCTCTACCGCTACGACGCCATCGCCCGCCTCCAGGACGTCCAGATCGCCGCCGGCGGCGGCGACCCCGGCGGCGCCCCCGGCATCGGCAAGTACATCCGGCTCGGGCCGCTCGGCACCGCCCTGCTGCCCGCCCTCCGCCCCCGCGTCCTGCTCATCGACGAGCTCGACAAGAGCGACATCGACCTCCCCAACGACCTCCTCAACGTCCTGGAGGAGGGCGAGTTCACCCTGCCCGAACTCGAACGCGTCGCCGAGACCGAGCCGGAGGTGCACGTCCTCACCGACGACGGCGCCAAGGTCGCCGTCCGCGACGGCCGCATCCGTTGCCGGGCCTTCCCCTTCATCATCCTGACCAGCAACGGCGAACGGGACTTCCCCGCCGCCCTGCTGCGCCGCTGCATCCAGCTCAAACTCGGCCAGCCCGGCGAGAAGCGCCTCGCCACCATGGTCCGCGCCCACCTCGGCGAGGACGCCGCCCGCCTCGGAGCCGACCTCATCCGCGAGTTCCTCAGCCGCTCCCAGTCCGAACTCGTCGCCGCCGACCAGCTCCTGAACGCCATCTACCTCACCCACTACGCCGCCCCGCCGACCCGTGAAGACCTCGCCGACCTCCTCATCCAGCGCCTCGACCGCCCGAGGTGAGACCATGCCCACCGCCGAGCAACCGCTCCCGGCGCCGCCCGCCATCCGGGACCTGGCACGGCTGCTGCGGGCCGCCGGGCTCGACCCCTCCGCCGAGGAGCTGGCCGACGCCCTCTGGCTCGCCGGCCGGATCGGCCCGCCCGCGGCCCCCGCCGGCCCGCCCGCACCGCTCACCCTGCGCCGCCCCGGACCCCGCGAGGCCCCGCCGCCGCAGGAGGAGCCCCCGCCGCCGGACCCCGGCATCGAGGACCCGGTGCGGTTCTACGCCGCCCGCGTCAGCGGCGCCGCCGAGGAGGCCGCCGCCCTGCCCGCCGGCACCGGCGTGCCCGTACGCGTCCCCGGCGCGGCCGCCCTGCCCCGCATCCTCGACATCCAGCGCGCCCTGCGCTCCCTCCAGCGGCACCGCCCGCCCGGACCGCCGGCCCGGCTGGTCCTCGACGAGCCGGGCACCGCCGAGGCCAGCGCACGCGCCCTCGGCCTCGTCATCCCCGTCATGCAGCCCGAGAGCCGCCGCGAGGCCACCGTCCGCCTCGTCATGGACGCCTCACCGTCCATGGCCGTCTGGCACGACATGTTCGAGGAGCTCCGCACCGTCTGCGAACGCCTCGGCGCCTTCCGCGACGTCCAGGTCCACTACCTGCACCGGCTCGCCGACGGCCGGGCCGCCCTCGGCCGCGGGCCCGCCCCCGGCACCCGGCTGCGCTCCGGCGACCAGCTCCGCGACCCCAGCGGCCGCGCCCTGACCATGGTCGTCTCCGACTGCGCCGGCGCCCTGTGGCGGGAGGGCGAGGCGCAGCGGCTGCTGCACCGCTGGGCCGAGTGCACCCCCTGCGTCGTCGTCCAGCCGCTGCCGCAGCGGCTGTGGAACCGCAGCTGGCTGCCGACCGAGCGGGGCACCCTCGCCCGGATCGAGGGCGGCGCCGGCCGCCTCCGCTTCCGGCCCGACCGGCCGCCGCGCCACGGCCGGCCCGGCGGCGGGCTCGCCGTTCCCGTCCTGCCGCCGAACGCCACCGCCCTCGGCGCCTGGGCCCGCCTCGTCGCCGGGCTCGGGGCCGGGCCCGTCCCCGCCGAGGTGGGCCGCGTCCTCGCCGACCACCCTGCCGCGCCCGTCCCCCCGCCGCGGGCCGTGCGGCCGCCGGAGGAGCTGGTGCGCCGCTTCCGCTCCGCCGCCTCGCCGCGCGCCGTCCAGCTCGCCGTCTACCTGTCGGCCGCGCCGCTGACGCTGCCCGTCATGCGGCTCGTCCAGCGGACCATGCTGCCCGACTCCGAGCCCTCCGACCTCGCGGAAGTCCTGCTCAGCGGGCTGCTGCGGCGCGGCCCCGACCTCGGCCAGTGGTACGAGTTCACCCCCGGCGTGCAGGACGTGCTGCTCGGGCCGCTCGGCCGGGACGACGCCGCGCTCGTCCTCAAGCACTGCTCCGAGTACGTCCTCGCGCACTTCGGGCGCGGCGTGCGCAACTTCCCCGCCCTGGCCGTCGCCCAGCTGACCGGGGAGCCCGCCGTCGAGGACGACCCGGAGGGGCGCGTTCCCGCCGGGCGGCTGCCCCAGGCCTTCGCCGAGGTCTCCGCCCGCGTCGTACGCCGCTACCTGCCGGGCCCGGCCGTACCGGACGACGCCGCCGACCGGGAGCCGCCCGCCCCGCCGCCCCGGCGGTCCTGGGCCGTGCGCACCGCCCGCGACCGGCTCGCCGCACACGACGCGGACGGCGGCGCCGAGCGCGGCCTGTACGAGGCCGCCGCCGTCCTGCGGCGCGCCGTCGCGGCGCCCGCCGGGCCGGGGGACGCCGACGGGGAGGCGGAGTGCGAGCTGGCCGAGGTGCTGCTGCGGCTGTGGGCCCGGCAGCGGGACCCCGAGCTGCTCGCCGAGGCCGAACAGGCCGTGCGCGGGCTCGCCGCGGCGCCCGCCCGCGCCCTCCTCGGCCGGGTGCTGTACGAGCGGGCCCTCGCCGAACGCCCGGACGCCGAACTGCTGGACGCCGCCGAGCTGGAGTTCGCCGCCGCGGCCGCCCTCGCCGCCGACCCGCGGCTGCGGCTGGACTGCGTCCTGCGGCGGGTGCAGGCCCTCGTCCGGATCGCCGACCTGCGCGACGACCCCGGGGCGCTGCGGGAGGCGCGGGCCGCGCTGGAGGTCCTCGCCGGGCAGGCCCCCGACCGGGTGCTGCGCCCCGCCCTCGGGCGGGTCCTGCTGGCGCTGCTGCCCCGGCTGCGCGACACCGCCGAGCGCACCGCGCTGGCCGAGGAGGCCGCAGGGCACCTGGCCTCGGCGCTGCCCGGCACCGCCGCCGACGGCGGCCCGGACGGCGGCGCGGCAGAGGAGCCGGGTCCCGACGCGGCCGAGGCGGCGCGGCTGCGCGTCGACCTCGCCACCGCCCTGCGCCACCTGCCCGCCCGGCTCGAAGAGGCCGCCGGCCACCTCGACCTCGTCCTCGCCGAGCCCGGCGGCGACCCGGAGCTGCGCCTGGCCGCCCTCGTCTGCCGGGCCAGGGTGCACCGGGCCCGGTACGCGCGGGACGGCGACCCCGAGGCCCTGGAGCAGGCCGCCGACGCCTACGGCAGGGCCCGGCGGCTGATCCCTCGGGACGGCGAGGCGTACGGGGAGCTGCTGCCCGAATGGGGCGAGGCCCTGCTGGAGCGGGCCCGCGCCGCGGGCGGCCGGCGCTTCGCCTCGGCGGCCGTACGCGTGCTCCGCGACAGCCGGGCCGCGGTCCCGCAGTCCGACGGCCGGTCCGCGTACCGCCTGGTGCGGCTCGCCGAGGGGCTGCGGCTGCGGCACGGCTACGAGGGCGACGTGGTGGACCTGCGGGAGGCCGAGTACCTGCTGGAGCTGGCCGTCCGGCAGAGCCGCAGCCCCCTGGAGCAGGCGAGGGCCTGGCGGGAGCACGGCGACGTCCAGCAGGAGATCCACGCCCACACCCGGGCCCTGGACCGCCTCGACCGGGCGGCGGACTCCTACCGGCGGGCCTGGCGGGCGGCCCTGGACGGCGACCGCGCCGAGCGGCGCGAGGTGGCCGTCGAGCTGGCCGCCCGGGTCCAGGAGCTGCGGGGCGAGGTGCTGGAGCGGCTGGCCCGGCCCCGGGCCGCACTTGACGCCTACCGCTCTGCCCTGGAGCTGTGGCGGCGGCTCGGCGAGGAGGCCGCGGACCGGCGGGAGGCACTCGGCTCCCGCGTCCGCACCCTGGAGGCCGGGCTGTGACACCCGGCGAGGCACCGGACCCGGAGGCCGGGACGGCAGCGAACGGCGGCACGGAACGGACAGCGCACCCGACGGACACGGCGAACCAGCAGGGGGACGGGCAGCCCATGGCGATTCGGCAGCAGAGCGCACGGACGGAAGTGGCGGGACACCCCGGGACGGACCCGGCGGGCACGGGCGCCGCATCCCCCCGGGACCAGGCGTCGCACCCCGCCGGCGGGGCCCCGGCCCGCCGGCCCGCACCGGCCCCGCAGCCACCCCCGCCCCCGGCGCCGGCCCCGGGCCCCACGCCCACCCCCGCACCCGTCCCCACCCCGGCCGCCGCCCAGGCCGCCGCGCGGCGCTGCCCGGCGGGGCTGCCGGACCTGTCCGGCTACGACCTCGCCGCCCTCCGCGGCATCGACCACCCCGTCCTCGCCCGCGTCATCGAGGGCCTCGTCGACCGCGTCACCCACCCCGCCGAGATCCTCAACGCCTTCGACTCGGGCGCCAGCTGAGCGCCCGCTCACGCACCGCATCCCCAATACCACGCACCGCACTCGGAGTTGTCCCGTTTCCGCCGTTAGCCCGCGCCGAACCCAGGGCAGGGATGCAACCGTCCGCCGGGGTGCCCGCACGGCGGCCGGGGAGGGAGGTGCCTGCGGTGAGCCATGCCGACGGGAGCCGGGCGGCGCCGTCCGCGCTGTCCGCGCACCGGGCCCGCGCCCCCTGGCCGTACGCCCGGCTCGACGTGCCGGCGCTGCGCGCCGCCGGCCACCGCCCGCACCCCATACGGCAGTTCGTGCTCAAGACCCGCAGCCGCTGCAACCTGGCCTGCACCTACTGCTACGTCTACGAGATGGCCGACCAGAGCTGGCGCGACCGGCCCGCCGCCATGTCCCGCGCGACCGCCGCCCGCGCCGCCGAGCGCATCGCCGAACATGCCGCCGCCCACGCCCTGACCCGCGTCGACCTCGTCCTGCACGGAGGCGAACCCCTGCTGACCGCCCCCGCCGAACTGGCCGCCCCCGTCGACGCCGTACGGGCCGCCGTGCGCGCCGCGTCCCCGCGGACCCGCGTCACCGCGACCGTCCAGACCAACGGCACCCTGCTCACCCGCGGCCGCCTCGCCGCCCTCGCCGCCGCCGGGATCCGCGTCGGCGTCAGCCTCGACGGCGGCCTGCCCGAGCACAACACCCGCCGCGTCGACCGCGCCGGCCGGCCCGGGTTCGGCGCCGCCGCCCGCGGCCTGCGCCTGCTCGCCCGCCACCCCGAGCAGTACGCGGGCGTCCTGTGCGTCGTCGACCTCGCCCACGACCCGGTCGGCACGTACGAGTCCCTGCTCGCCTTCGACCCGCCCGGCATCGCGCTGCTGCTGCCGCTCGCCAACTGGAACACCCCGCCGCCCGGCAGCGCCCCGCACCGCACGCCGTACGCCGACTGGCTCACCGCCGTCTTCGACCGCTGGTGGCAGGCGGACTCCCTGCGCACCCGCATCCGCACCTTCGAGGAGATCATCGCCCTGCTGCTCGGCCTTCCCGCGGCCACCGAGACCCTCGGCCTGGCCCCCGCCGCGACCGCCGTGATCGAGACCGACGGCACCCTCGAACAGGCCGACTCCCTGAAGTCCGCCTACGAGGGCGCCGCCGCCACCGGCATGAGCCTGGACACGCACCGCTTCGACGACCTGCTCGACCACCCCGGCCTCGCCGCCCGGCAGCTCGGCCTCGACGCCCTCGCCGACGGCTGCCGCTCCTGCGCACTCGTCGAGGTCTGCGGCGGCGGCCACTACCCGCACCGCTACCGCTCCGGCGAAGGCTTCCGCAACCCCTCCGTCTACTGCGCCGACCTCCAGGCCCTGATCCGGCACATCGCCGCCGCGCTGCACCGGGCCGCCGAGGAAGGCGCCGCCGTCCCCGGCCGCACCGCGCCGCCGCCCGGCCGCGCCGCCGCCAAGGCGCCCGCCCCCACCCGGGCGGCCGCCTCGTGACCGCCCCGCTGAGCACCCTCACCGTCCCCTCGGCGACCCTGCGCGCCCTCGCCTCGACCGAGCCCTCCGCCGCAGGGAGCCGCCTCGTCTGCGACGTCCGCCGCTCCAAGCGGCTCGTCCTGCTCCGGGCCATCCTCGACGCCGCCTCCTCCCGCGGCGGCCGCGCCGCCCAGGCCGCCGACCACTGGGCCCTGCTGGAAGAAGCCGAACGGCACGCCCCCGACGCCGTCCACGACGTCCTGCACTACCCCGCCACCGGCGTCTGGGCCGAGGAGACCCTCCGCCGCCTGCACGACCCGGCCGGCCCGCCCCCCGACCTCGCCCACCTCGGCGCCCTCGCCGCCGCGGCCGCCCTGCGGGCCGGCATCGCCTTCAAGGCCGTCCTGCGGCCCGCGGGCGGCCGCCTCGCCCTGCCCACCCTCGGGGTGCTCCGCCCGCCCCGGCCCGGCCCCCTCGCCCTCACCGAGCACTCCTGGGACCCCGACGACCCCGCAGCCCTCTCCCTGCACACCCTTCCCGACGGCCGCACCAGCCTCGACGACCTCGACCCCTACCGCGCCGCGGGCCACACCCGCCCCGCGCCCGTCCGCGCCGCCCGCCGCCTCACCCCCAAGGGCCACAAACGCTGGGACACCCAGTGGACCGGCGCCCTCACCCTCCTGGAGCGCTACGACACCGCCCGCGCCGAGGAGGCCGCCCTCCTCCTGCGCTCCGTCGTCCCGCTCGCCGGCGGATCCCGCTCCCACGGCGCCACCCTGCCCGCCGCCGCCGGCTCCGTCCTCGCCCGCGCCCAGGCCCCGCCCGCCCTGGCCGCCACGCTCGTCCACGAGGTCCAGCACGGCAAACTGACCGCCCTCGCCGACGTCCTCCCCCTGCACACCGCAGACCGGACCCCGCGGCACTGGGCCCCCTGGCGCACCGACCCGCGCCCCCTGGACGGCCTGCTGCACGGCACGTACGCCCACCTGGCCCTCGCCGGCTACTGGCAGCGCGCCGCCCTCTACGGATCCCGCGGCGCATGGGCCCGCCACGCCCGCATCCGCGCCCAGGTCGCGGCCGTCCTGCCCGAACTGCGCGCCCACCCCCGACTGACCATCGCAGGACGCGAGTTCACCGACGCGATGGCCGAGGCGGAGCGCGCCATGGACGAGCTGCCGCCACCCGGCGACCGGTACGCCGCCGCCCGCCGCGCCGTCGAGCGGGCCCGCCGCGCCTGGTACGCGCAACACCCCGAAGTCGACCCGTCCGCACAGGGCTGACGGGCCGTCGGCTGCGGTACCTTTTCAACCCCGTCCACCGCCCGGATTCCAGGGAGACGGCCGCATGACCACCGGTATTCGGCAGGAACGCGACCCGGCCCCCGCGCGGCCGCAGCGCTTCGTCATCAGCTTCGCCGGCTTCAACCGGCCCTGGGCCGTGTGGATCGCCTACCGGCTGGAGGAGCACGGCCACCGCGTCGCCCTCCAGCGCTGGGACCCCCAGTCCGCCGGCGGCCTCACCCAGGCCCTCGACGACCTCGCCCGCGGCGGCAGCCGCGTCCTCCTCGTCCTCAGCGAGCGCTACTTCTCCGCCGGCACCCACTCCGAGCAGGAGTGGAACACCGCCCTGCGGGCCGCCCACGACAACCACCCCGGCCGGTTCGCCGCCGTCTGCCTCACCGACGCCCCCCTGCCCAGCGCCGTCGCCGTCCTGGAGAAGACCGACCTGTGGGGCCTCGACGCGTACGAGGCCGAGTACCGCGTCCTGCGCCGCCTGGAGCTGCCCACCGACCGCGTCGGCACCGAGACCGGCCGCCGCGGCCCCCGCTTCCCCAACGACCCGCCCGAGATCTGGGGCCGCGTCCCCCGCCGCAACCCCCGCTTCACCGGCCGCAACGACGTCATCGGCAGGCTCCGCGCCGCCCTCGCCGAAGCCCCGCCCGGCGCCTCCATCGTCACCCTCCTCGGCCTCTCCGGAGTCGGCAAGACCCAGGTCGCCACCGAGTACGCCTACCGCTTCGCCTCCGAGTACGACGTCGTCTGGTGGGTCCCCGCCGAGGACCGCCCCACCCTCCGCGAACGCCTCGCCGACCTCGCCCCCGAGCTGGGCCTGCCGCGCGGCGCCGGCAGCTACGGCGAGCAGATCCGGGCCGTCCTGGAGGCGCTGCGGCGCGGAACCCCGTACAACCGCTGGCTGATGGTCTTCGACGGCTGCGACAACCCCGACGACCTCACCGACATGCTGCCCTCCGGCGCCGGCGACGTCATCATCACCTCCCGCAACCGCGAATGGGCCTCCCGGCACACCAGCCTCGTCGAGGTCCCCCTCTACGCCCGGCCCGAGTCGGTCACCTTCATCCGCCGCCGCGCCCACCGCCTCACCGGCGAGGAGGCCGACCAGCTCGCCGAAGCACTGGAGGACTACCCGCTCGCCCTCGACCAGACCGCCGGCTGGCTCGCCGACTCGCCCCTGACCGTCGGCGACTACCTGGGGCTGCTGCGCCGCCGCCTGGACTCCCACGAGGCCGTCACCGTCTCCGACGACTACCCGCTGCCCTTCCCCACCGCCCTGGCCATACTCCTCAACAACGTCCGGGAGAACTTCCCCGACGCGCTCGCCCTGCTCCGCCTGTTCGTGTTCTTCGCGCCCGGGCCCGTCCCGCTGCGGCTGCTGCGCGAGTTCCCCGTCGACGACGCGCCCGAACAGCTCGCCGGGCTCATCAACGACCAGATCCGCTGGAACGCCGCCCTGAACAAGCTCGTCCAGTTCTCCGTCGTCCGCCTCGAATACTCCGACCTCGCCGTCGAGGAGGGCGGCGGCGGGCTGGAGACCGTCCAACTCCACCGCATGGTCCACGGCATCGTCCGCGAGAACCTCTCCGAGGAGGAGGCCCGCCCCCTCGCCCGCGCCGTCCGCCAGGTCCTCGCCGCCGCCGACCCCGGCCGGCCCTCCGACTCCCGGCTGTGGCCCCGCTTCGCCGAGCTGATCCCCCACCTGGAGAGCGCCGGCGTCCTGACCAGCACCAACCCGCGGATCCAGACCTTCCTCCTGAACTGCCTGCGCTACCTCATGCTCGCCGGCGAGTACCGCACCTGCCTGCGCCTGGCCGAGCAGACCGACCACGAGTGGCGGGCGATGCTCGGCGACGACCACGACCAGGTCCGCGAGCTCAGCTACCACTACGGCGGCGCCCTGCGCATGCTCGGCCACTTCAA
This sequence comes from Streptomyces globosus, assembly GCF_003325375.1. GTDB lineage: Bacteria > Actinomycetota > Actinomycetes > Streptomycetales > Streptomycetaceae > Streptomyces > Streptomyces globosus_A. Next base: position 1,122,116 of record NZ_CP030862.1, read on the forward strand.
GCGCGCCGAGATCCTCGCCAAGTCCGTCGCCGACCGCATGCTCGCCGAACGCGGCGACCGCGACCTGGAGACCCTCCGCGCCACCAGCACCTACGCCGGCGTCCTCCTCGGCACCGCCAAGTTCGAGCAGGCCCGCGAACTGCTGGAGCACTCCTTCGCCCGCTACCGCGAACTCCTCGGCGAGGACGACTCCACCACCCTCAACGCCGAGAACAACGTCGCCGTCGTCCTGCGCCTGCTGGGCCGCTACCAGGAGGCGTACGAGACCGACCTCGACACCCTGCGCCGCCGCGAGCGCGTCCTGCGCGTCCGCCACATCGCCACCCTCTCCTCCGGGATCGGCTGCGCCATGGGCCTGCGCCTGATGGGCCGCTACCGCGAGGCCCTCGCCCGCCAGGAACAGGGCCTCAAACTCCACCTCCAGGTCCTCGGCCCCAACCACCCGCAGACCCTGCGCGCCGAACACAACCTCGGCATGTGCCTGCGCCGCTCCGGCGACATCCCCGGCGCCGGCGCCCGGCTGCGCAGCGTCCTGGAGCGCTCCACGCGCGTCTTCGGCGCAGAGTTCCCCTGGACCCTGATGGTCGCCTCCGACTACGCCACCTACCTGCGCGAGTACGGGGACATCGGCGAGGCCAGGCGGATCTCCGAGGAGGTCGTCCGCGGCTACCAGACCCAGCTCGGCCTCGCCCACCCCTACAGCATCGGCACCGTCGGCAACCTCGCCCTCGTCCTGCGCGCGCAGGGCGAGCGGGTCGAGGCGCTGAACCTCGCCGAGCAGGCCCTGGTCGGGATGCGCGGCGCCGTCGGCGAACGCCACCCGTGGACGCTGGGCTGCGCCCTCAACGCCACCGGGCACCGCAACATCACCGGCCGGCTCCACGACGCGCTGGAACTCGGCCGCGAGACACTCCGCAACTGCGAGCAGGTCCTCGGCCCGGACCACCCGATGACCCTGAGCGCGCAGATCGCCCTCGCCGCCGACCTGCGATCGGTACGGGAGGACGCGGAGGCGCAGAAACACGAGGACGCGGGCCTGCGGGCGCTGACCCGCACCCTCGGCCCCCAGCACGTCCACACCGTCTCCGCCCGCCAGCAGATGCGCCCCTACTGGGACTTCGAACCCCAGCCGTAGGCACACCGGCGGGCGGGCCGTCGCGGGGGAGGGGCGTGCCTCCTTTAGGCCAGCCAGCCCTGCCGCACGGCCCGCACGCCCGCCTCGAAGCGGCTGCGCGCGCCCAGGCGCTCCATCAGGCCCGTCGCGACGCGGCGGGCCGTCCGGTGCGAGACCCCGAGCCGCTTGGCGATGGCCTCGTCGGTGAACCCGTCCGCGAGGAGCTTCAGGGCGGTCGCCTCGGTGTCGGTCAGCCCGCTCCCGTCGTCCCGGCGGGCCTTCTCGCCGAACGGCCTGGCCCCCTCCCACACGCTCTCGAACAGCGCGCACAGGGCGGTCAGCGTCCCCTGCCCGGTCAGGACGACCGCACCGGCCGCGGTGTCGTCGCTGTCGACCGGGATCACCGCCGTGGCCCGATCCGTGATGATCATCCGCAGGGGCAGGACGGGCGCCGTCCGCGCCTGCCGGCCCAGCGTGCCCAGCCACTCCGCGTACGCCACGGTGTGCGGGCTGTTGCGGACGCTGTCCAGGTAGACCGTCCGCATCCGGATCCCGCGCCGCAGCAGCGCCTCGTCCAGCGGACGCGAGGCCTCCAGGTTCTCCGGGGTCTGCTCGCCGTCCGGGGCGAACACCATCACCTCCTCCCGCACCTCCCGGTGCAGCAGCGTGAGGCGCTCGCGGATCCGGTCCAGCCCCAGCAGCTGCTCGACACCCGGCTCCGACGCCGCCGGCCGCAGGTCCGCGTACTCCGAGATGAGCCGGGCCGCGGCGGCCCGCGACGCCTCGACACGCTGCTGCTGCGCCGCGAGCTCGGCCTGCTGCCGGGCGAGCAGCAGCTCCATGCCGACATCCGGGCTGACCGCGCGCAGGCGGCCCGGGTGCTCGTACGAGGGCCGGACGAGGGCCAGTTCGCTCAGCTGGTCGAGGCCGGAGCGGACGGCTTCCTCAGGCAGGCCCAGACGGGCGGCGAGCCCGGCCACGCCCTCGTGGGGATGGGTCAGCATCCCCCGGTAGACGGCTTCCGTTGTCTGGTCGAGACCCAGCAGGGTCAACATGCGCGCCTTCACCCCCCGATGAAGTGATCTTCAAAGATGATGATGACACGGAAATCAAGCCGAACGACCGGTTGGGGTGCAGGTTGGCCCCTTCCGTCCAAAGCCCCAAGCGGCCAATTCGCAGAACTGGTTGGGGATCGCCTGGTTTGGGAGGCTCAGGCCCATGTATCTGATCCACGCACAGTTCCGGGCCCCCTCGGAGGGGTGCGCCCTGCCGGTCGACGCGGCGCACCGCGTGCTGGCCCTCGCGCGGTCCGGTGAGGGCGTCGAGCACGTCACCGCCCATCCGTACGCGCAGCCGCACCCGGTGCTCGGTCTGTTCCTCCTCGCGTCCTCCCTGCACGAGGCGGAGGGGCGGGCGGCGGGCGTCTGCCGGCGCCTGCTGAGGGAGCACCGGGACATGTCCGGCTGGGCGCTGCTGAAGGCCGAGGTGCCACTGCTGGCCCCATTGGGACATGGCCCCTTGGGTCCACCCGGAACGCCTTCCACCCCCCGCGACCTGCGGCGAGAGTAGTTCCCGCCGGGAGGGACAGCCCCCGGCGGGAAGGACCGGCGCCACATCACCGCGGGATGCGGGCCGGATCCGTCCACCCGTACCCCTGCCGGAAGGTCCTCGCCATGAACGCCGCCCGTATCGCCAAGGCCGCCGCGGTCACCGCCCTCGCCGCCGGAACCCTCTCCTTCGGCTCCTCCCTCGCCGCCCTCCCCGGCGACGGCACCCTCACCCGCAGCGTCTCCTCCGCCGCGCTCCCGAAGCAGGACTTCGGCTGGCAGAGCGCCGGAGCGGGCCTGCCGAACAACGACTTCGGCTGGCAGTAGCCGGCCCGCCGCCCGCCCCGCCGCGGCTGCACCTGCAGGGCAGCCGGCGCGACCGGGGAGGGCCGACCGGATACGCCCGAAGGCCCAGCCCCCCGGGAACGGGGAGCCGGGCCTCCGGGCGTCTCGGGGTCCGGGGCTACGCCTCGAACACCTCGCTGATCAGCTGCTGCTGCTCCGCCTGGTGGCGCTTGGCCGAGCCGACCGCCGGGGAGGAGGAGTGCGGCCGCGAGATGCGGCGCAGACGCTCGCCCGCCGGGATGTCGGCGCCGACCGCCAGGTCCAGGTGGTCGATCAGGTTGAGCGCGATGAACGGCCAGGCACCCTGGTTCGCCGGCTCCTCCTGGGCCCAGATGTACTTCGCCGCGTTCGGGTACTTGGCGATCTCGGCCTGGAGCTCCGCACCCGGCAGCGGGTACAGGCGCTCGATGCGGATGATGGCGGTGTCGGTGACGCCGCGCTTGACCCGCTCGGCCTCCAGGTCGTAGTAGACCTTGCCCGCGCAGAAGACGACCTTGCGCACGGCGCCCGGGTCGACCGTCGAGTCGCCGATGACCGGGCGGAACGAGCCGCTGGTGAACTCCTCCGCCTTCGACGCCGCCGCCTTCAGGCGCAGCATCGACTTCGGGGTGAAGACGATGAGCGGCTTGTGGTGCGGGTTGTGGACCTGCCAGCGCAGCAGGTGGAAGTAGTTCGACGGCAGCGTCGGCATGGCGACCGTCATGTTGTTCTGCGCGCACAGCTGCAGGAACCGCTCCGGGCGGGCCGAGGAGTGGTCCGGGCCCTGGCCCTCGTAGCCGTGCGGCAGCAGCAGGGTGACGCCGGACGTCTGGCCCCACTTCTGCTCGGCCGAGGAGATGAACTCGTCGACGACGGTCTGCGCGCCGTTGACGAAGTCGCCGAACTGGGCCTCCCACAGCACCAGCGCGTCCGGGCGGGCCAGCGAGTAGCCGTACTCGAAGCCCATCGCCGCGTACTCGGACAGCAGCGAGTCGTAGACGTTGAAGCGGGCCTGGTCGTCCGACAGGTGCTGGAGCGGGGTGTAGTCCTCGCCGGTCTCCCGGTCGATCAGCACCGCGTGGCGCTGGCCGAAGGTGCCGCGCCGGGAGTCCTGGCCGGACAGCCGGACCGGGGTGCCCTCCATCAGCAGCGAGCCGAACGCGAGGGTCTCGCCCATGCCCCAGTCGATGGTGCCGTCGTCGATCATCGCCGCGCGGCGCTGCAGCTGAGGCAGCAGGCGCGGGTGGACGGTGTGGCTGTCGGGGGCGTTCACCTGGGACTCGGCGATCCGCTTGACGACCTCCGGGGAGACCGCCGTGTTCACGGCCACCGGGAACTCGGCCCGCTCCACCGTGCCCGGGATGCCGGCCGCGGGCTGCGCGGCGGCCTCGCGGACCTCCGCGAAGACCTTCTCCAGCTGGCCCTGGAAGTCCTGCAGCGCCTGCTCGGCCTCTTCCAGCGTGATGTCGCCGCGGCCGATCAGGGACTCGGTGTACAGCTTGCGCACCGAGCGCTTCTTGTCGATCAGGTCGTACATCAGCGGCTGCGTGAACGCCGGGTTGTCCGACTCGTTGTGGCCGCGGCGGCGGTAGCAGATGAGGTCGATGACCACGTCCTTGTTGAACGCCTGGCGGAACTCGAAGGCGAGCCGCGCCACACGGACCACGGCCTCCGGGTCGTCGCCGTTCACGTGGAAGATCGGCGCCTCGATCATGCGGGCCACGTCGGTCGCGTACATCGAGGAACGCGAGGACTCCGGGGCGGCGGTGAAGCCGACCTGGTTGTTGATCACGACGTGGACGGTGCCGCCGGTGCGGTAGCCGCGCAGCTGCGACATGTTCAGCGTCTCGGCGACGACACCCTGGCCGGCGAACGCCGCGTCGCCGTGCAGCGCGACGGGCAGGACGGTGAAGTCCGTGCCGCCCTTGTTGATGATGTCCTGCTTGGCGCGGGCGACGCCCTCCAGGACCGGGTCGACGGCCTCCAGGTGGGAGGGGTTCGCGACGAGCGAGACCTTGATCTGCTCGCCGTCCAGGCCCGTGAAGGTGCCCTCGGCGCCCAGGTGGTACTTCACGTCGCCGGAGCCGTGCATCGACTTCGGGTCGAGGTTGCCCTCGAACTCGCGGAAGATCTGCGCGTACGACTTGCCGACGATGTTGGCGAGGACGTTCAGGCGGCCGCGGTGGGCCATGCCGATGACGACCTCTTCGAGGCGGGCCTCGGCCGCGGAGTCGATGACCGCGTCGAGCAGCGGGATGACGGACTCGCCGCCCTCCAGCGAGAACCGCTTCTGGCCGACGTACTTGGTCTGCAGGAACGTCTCGAACGCCTCGGCCGCGTTCAGGCGGCGCAGGATCCGCAGCTGCTCCTCGCGCTCCGGCTTGGAGTGCGGGCGCTCGATGCGGTCCTGGATCCAGCGGCGCTGCTTCGGGTCCTGGATGTGCATGAACTCGACGCCGGTGGTGCGGCAGTACGAGTCGCGCAGCACGCCGAGGATGTCGCGCAGCTTCATCATCGACTTGCCGGCGAAGCCGCCGACGGCGAACTCGCGCTCCAGGTCCCACAGGGTGAGGCCGTGCTCGGTGATGTCCAGGTCGGGGTGCTTGCGCTGCTTGTACTCCAGCGGGTCGGTGTCGGCCATGACGTGGCCGCGGACCCGGTAGGAGTGGATCAGCTCGAAGACGCGGGCCGCCTTCGTGACGTCGTCGTCGTGGCTGGCGTCGATGTCGCGCATCCAGCGGACCGGCTCGTACGGGATCCGCAGCGCCTCGAAGACGTCGTCGTAGAAGCCGTTCTCGCCGAGCAGCAGGTTGGCGACGATCCGCAGGAACTCGCCGGAGGCCGCGCCCTGGATGACCCGGTGGTCGTAGGTCGAGGTCAGGGTCATGACCTTGGAGACGCCCAGCTTGTTCAGGGTGTCCTGCGAGGTGCCCTGGAACTCGGCCGGGTAGTCCATGGAGCCGACGCCCATGATGACGGACTGTCCGGGCATCAGGCGGGGCACGGAGTGGACGGTGCCGAGGCCGCCGGGGTTGGTCAGGGAGACCGTGACGCCGGTGAAGTCGTCCATCGTCAGCTTGCCGACGCGGGCGCGGCGGACGATGTCCTCGTAGGCCTGCCAGAACTCGAAGAAGTCGAGGGTCTCGGCCTTCTTGATGCCCGCGACGACGAGCTGGCGGTCGCCGTTCGGCTTGACCAGGTCGATCGCGAGCCCGAAGTTGACGTGCTCCGGCTTGACGAGGGTCGGCTTGCCGTCCTTCTCCGCGAAGGAGTAGTTCATCGACGGCATGGCCTTGATGGCCTGCACCATCGCGTAGCCGATGAGGTGGGTGAAGGAGATCTTCCCGCCCCGGGCGCGCTTGAGGTGGTTGTTGATGACGATCCGGTTGTCGAACAGCAGCTTCACCGGGACGGCGCGCACGGAGGTGGCGGTCGGCACGTCCAGGGAGGCGTTCATGTTCTTCGCGACCGCGGCGGCCGGGCCGCGGAGCGTCACCAGCTCGGGGCCCGACGGGGCCTCGGTGGCGGGCGCGGCCTTCGGGGCGGCGGCGGGAGCGGCGGGCGCGGCCGGAGCGGCGGCCGAGGCCTGGGAGGTGACAGTCACAGCAGGGGCACCAGAGGGGGAGGCAGGAGCAGGGGCAGGAGCTGACACAGGCGCGGGTGCGGCGGCGGAGGCGGGTGCGGCGCTCGCCGCCCCCGTGGCGGCGGCGTCGGAGGCCTGCGCGGTGACGGCGGTGGAGGCCTGTGCGGTGACGGCGGTGGAGGCCTGTGCGGAGGCGCCATCCGTCGTCGGGGTACTCACCGGCTCGTCGGCCTTGGCGGGAGCGCTCGCGCCCCCCGGCTTGTAGTCGGCGAAGAAGTCCCACCAGGCCCGGTCGACCGAGTTCGGGTCCTGGAGGTACTGCTGGTAGATCTCGTCGACGAGCCACTCATTGGCGCCGAAGCCTGAGGCAGGGGTGTTCCCGCCCTCTGCTGCTTCGGTCGTCGTGCTCGAGTTACTGGGGGACTGTGGCGACACGGCGGCAACCGCCCTCTTCCGCTTCACAAGGTATGGACAGCGGGAATAAAGGCTACGCCTCCCGGGCGGGGAGATGCAGGCCGGGCGGGACTTACGTCATGTAGGTCACACCGAACGGCGGGTTTCAGAGCCCGGAATGGCGGGAAACCAGCCTGGTTCGGGTATGCGCCAACCGGGTTGCGACCCACTGGCTTCGCACCCCTGACGGACCCCGGGCACATGTGGCCGAGATCATGTCCTTCCCGGTCGAACCCTACGTCAATGCGACGCCTGCGGGGCGCCCGGAAGGGTGACGAGAATCCGGCAGCCCCGCGCCGATTCGGCCACGCGGATCCGGCCGCCGTGCAGCTCGACCGCCCAGCGGGCGATCGCCAGGCCCAGTCCCGTCCCCCCGTCGCTGCTCTCGCCGCTGTGCGCGCTGCCGCGGTTGAACCGCTCGAAGACCCGGTGCCGCTCGGCCTCCGGGATCCCCGGCCCCTCGTCGACCACTTCCAGGGCGAGGCTTTCGGGGGCCTCCCCGGCACGGGCGCGGACCGTGACCCGGCCCAGCGCCGGGCTGTGCTTGACCGCGTTGTCGATCAGGTTGGCCACCACCTGGTGCAGCCGCTCGGCGTCCGCGTACGCCGTCAGCCCCGGCGGGAACACGTCCAGGTGCAGGTGGACGTCGTTGCGGGTGTGCCCGCCCGACCCGGACGCCAGGCCGGGCCGTCCGGCAGCCGCCAGCCCCGCCTCCTTCAGCACCCCCGACAGGTACGGCCACACCTCGAAGCGCCGCGCCCGCAGCGGGACCACGCCGTTGTCCACCCGGGACAGGTCCAGCAGCGTCCCGACCAGCCGGCCCAGGCGCTCCGTCTGCTTCAGCGCCGTCCGCATGGTCTCCGGATCGGCCTCGGAGACCCCGTCGACGACGTTCTCCAGCACGGCGCGCAGCGCCGCGATCGGCGTGCGCAGCTCGTGCGAGACGTTGGCGACAAGCTCCCTGCGGTGCCGGTCCACCGCCTCCAGGTCGTCCGCCATCAGATTGATCGTGGAGGCCAGGTCGCCCAGCTCGTCGCGGCGGCCCGCCCCGCGGACCCGGCGCGTGAAGTCCCCGTGCGATATCGCCCGCGCCACGCGCGTCATGTCGTCCAGCGGGGCCGTCAGGCCGTGCGCGACGAACTGGGTGATCAGCATCGAGGCGATGACCGAGAAGACGGTGATGAACCGCAGCTCGGTGTCGGTGCGCAGGGCCACCAGCAGCAGGCCCGTCGTGATGAACACCGAGACCACGACCAGCGTCCCGAGCTTGGTCTTGATCGAGAAGGGCGAGAAGGGGCGCAGGCCCCCGCTGTGGGCGTCCGCCCGCTGAGAGGTCCGCTGAGAGGTCCGCTGGGACGCCCGCTGGGGTGCGTGCCGGAAGCGGCCGGGGCCGCGCGCCCTGCCCTGGCGGTCCGCGCTCACGCCTGCGCCGGGGTCTCCAGGGCGTACCCGACGCCGTGCACGGTGCGGATCCGCTCGGCCCCGATCTTCCGCCGGAGGGCCTTGATGTGGCTGTCGACGGTACGGGTGCCCGAGGCGTCCGCCCAGTCCCACACCTCGGCCAGCAGCTGCTCGCGGGAGAGCACCGCCCGCGGTGTCCCGGCCAGGCACACCAGCAGGTCGAACTCGGTCGGCGTCAGGTGGACGTCCTCCGCCTGCACCCGCACCCGGCGCTGGGCGTGGTCGATCTCCAGGTCGCCCAGGCGCAGCGTGGCCCCGCGAGGGGTGTGCGCGGCGAGCGTGGCCCGCTCCACGCGGCGCAGCAGGACGTGCACCCGCGCGGCCAGCTCGCGCATCGAGAACGGCTTCGTCATGTAGTCGTCGGCGCCGACGCCGAGCCCGACCAGCATGTCGGTCTCGTCGTCCCGCGCGGTCAGCATGAGGACGGGCACCGGGCGCTGCGCCTGGACCCGGCGGCACACCTCCAGGCCGTCGAAGCCGGGCAGCATCACGTCCAGTACGAGCAGCTCGGGCTGCCAGCTCTCGGCGGACGCCACGGCGGCCGGGCCGTCGTACGCCGCCTGCACCTGGAAGCCCTCGGCGCGCAGCCGGGCCGTGATGGCGTCGGCGATGGTGCGGTCGTCCTCGACCACGAGCACGCGCCGCTGTGCGCCTGGGGTGGCCGCGGCGCCGCCGGTGTGGGTGGTGTGTGTCTGTTCCATGTCCCGCCCCTGGAGATCCGCGTGATGGGGTGCAGCGTAGAGGAGCCACCGGCCTGCGGCTATGCGGGGTTCAGACAGCGAAACCACCGGAATTACTGATTCCGAATGCGGTCGGAATGGGGATATGGCGGGGGATGCCGGGTGGGGCGCAGGCCGGTTCCGGGAGGTCCGTCACGGCGGCGTCGCTCGGTCGGCCTCGAAGGGGGGCAGGGCGTCCAGGACGGGTCGCAGGCCCGCCGGGATCGAGCCGTCGGCCGTCGCCACCTCGCGCCCCGCGTGCACGAACACGTACGTGAAGCCGTCGAAGACGGTGCCGCCGTCCATCGAGACCCGCGGCAGCCGCGGGAAGTCCGCCGCGGCGAGCGCGGCGCGAAGTTCCGCCAGGTCCTCCGGCGACAGCCGGCCCGAGCCCGCCGGCCGGGCCTCGCCGTCCAGGCGCGCCCACGAGCCGTCGCCCTTGACCAGCAGGCTCGTCGTCTTACCGGCGTAGCCGCCGCTCCGGGTCACCGTCACCAGCCGTTCGGCGGTGGGGGAGGGCGCGTCCGGCGCCGGGGCGGCCTCCGGCGGGGCAGGCGGCGTGGACGGGGCGGCGGTCGCGGGCGGCGCGCCCGCCGGACTGGCCGCGGATCCGCCCCCGGGCGCCGTGCTGCACCCGGCCAGCACCACCGCGACCCCCGCCAGCGCTCCCGCCGTGTTCACCACTCTCCGTGCGCGCACACCCACCCCCGCAGGCTCCACCGGTCGGCCGACCAATGAGTATGGAGGGCGCACCGTTCCCACGGAACCCACCGGAGGACCGCATCCCCACCGCCGCCCGGCGCGCACTGCCGCCGCTGCTCGCCGTCGTCCTCGGCCTGTGGGGCCTGGGGCGCGCGGGCAGCATGTGGCGGGACGAGTCCGTCACCTGGCAGGTCGCGCACCGCCCGCCCGGCGGGCTGTGGGACCTCGTCGGACAGGTCGACGCGGTGCACGGCCTGTACTACCTGCTCGTGCACACCGTCTTCCGGATCGCCGGCACCGGCCCGGACGCGGCCCTTGACGGCGGCCTGTGGGCGCTGCGGCTCCCCTCGGTCGCCGCGACCGCCCTCGCCGCCGCCGGCGTCGCCGCGGTCGGCCGCCGCCTCGCCGGGGAACGGGCCGGCCTCATCGCCGGGGCCGTCTACGCGGTGCTGCCGCCCGTGCAGGCGTACGCCCAGGAAGGCCGGTCGTACGCGCTCGTCGCCGCCGCCGTCGCCTGGGCCACGTACCTGATGCTGCGCGAGCGCTGGGCCGCGTACGGGGCGGTCATGCTGCTCGGCTGCTGGCTGCACGAGTTCGCGGTCCTCGCCCTGGCCGCCCACACCGTCACCGCACGCCGCTCGCCGGGCTGGCGGCGCAGCGCCGCCGCCGTGCTCGTCCTGCTCCTGCCGCTCGCCGCGGTCAGCGCCCGGCAGGCCGAGCAGCAGCTGGGCTGGCTCGGCCGGCCGAAGTGGCACGACTGGGCCGCGTACGCGGCCGTCGCCGTCGCCGTCTGGCTGCTCGCCCGGCGCGGCGCCCTGCCGGACCGCCTGGCCCGCGTCGCCGTACCGCTCGCCCTGCTGCCGCCGGGACTGCTGCTGGCCGTCTCGCTCGTCCACCCCTGGTACGTCGACCGGTACGTCCTCTACTCCCTCGCCGGGCTCGCCCTGGCCGCCGGGGCGCGCCTCGCGAGCGTGCGCGGCCGGCTGCCGTGGGCGCTGGCCGCGGTGCTGCTCGTACCCGCCGCCTGCTGGTCGGTATGGCTGCGGACGCCCGACAGCCGCAAGGACGACGCCCTCGCCGTGGCCGCCGCCGTCCGCGAGCAGGCCCGCCCCGGCGACCCGGTGCTGTTCATGCCGGCCCGGCGCCGCGAGTGGCTGCTGTCCTCGCCGGGGGTGTACGGCACCCTGTCCGACCTGGCGCTGGAGCGGACCCCCGCCGCCTCGGCGAGCCTGTGGGGCACGGAGCTGCCGCCGGACGAGATCCGGGCCCGGCTGCTGGCGTCACCGCGGGTGCTGGCCCTGACCGACCCGGAGGGCCAGCCGCTGGACCCGTACCCGCGGGAGGCGGTGAAACGGGAGGTCCTGGCCGCCCACTTCGACGTCTGCTCGGTGACGGACCTCCACGGCGCCCGCCTGACGATCCACGCCCGCCACGGCACGTGCCCGTAGCCGTCCACACCTGTCCCGGCACGTGCCCTGAGCCCGCCGGCCGGGGCGGCAACCCGCTGCGTACGGGTCACTCCCGCCTCGCGGCGGGCCACCCCGTACCAGGGACGCCCGCGCTCGCGAAGCGCCTCGGTGCACCACCCGCCCCGATCACCCTCACTCCACCCAGACGAGCACCCCGTCCCCCTCCCGGGCCGCCCCGCTGAAGAACTGCCGCAGCTCCCGGTAGCGGTCCACCACCCACTCCAGTGACTCCCCGCGCTCCCACACCGCCGCCGGGTAAACGCCCTCCGCGGCCAGGTCCCGCGCGGTCACCCCCTCGACCAGCATTGCGGGCGGCGTGGAGGCGAGGGCCTCGGCGGCCGCGGCGACGCGGTCGGGCGCGAGGTGCCGCGGCGGCCCGTACCCCCAGGGGGACGCGCCCGGCACCGCCGCGTCGCCGTACACGACATCCACCGGGAAGCCGATCCGGTCCAGCAGGAACGACAGCGCGTGCCACGCCTTGCCGGTGCTGTGGCACCGCGGCGGGACCGCCCCCGCGGAAGGCGGCACCGGCGCCGCCGCGCACTCCGCCTCGGCCGCCCCCTCCGCGCGCTCCCGCGCCCAGTCCGGCTCGCGCAGCGCCCGCCGGAACTCGGCGGGCCGCAACCGCACGTACATCCCGATCATGCTCATGCCCGGAGGCTAAGCCGCCCCACCGACAGCCCGACCCGGACCCGCCGTCCGCGGGGAGCGCCTGCACCCGCCCCCGGCTCGTTCGCCCCGGGCGAACACCTGTTGGGGAACACCGGCCCGCGCATATCCATTGAGTCGGTGTAGCTCAACTTGACTGCCGGAAGGAAGATCATGGCTTCGACGTCCGTAACGCTCACCCTGCCCGTGCTGCCGCTCGACGACGAGGTCGTGCTGCCCGGAATGGTGGTTCCGCTGGACCTGTCCGACGCCGAGGTGCGGGGTGCCGTCGAGGCCGCCCAGGCCGCGGGCGGCAGCGGGAAGCCGCGGGTGCTGCTCGTCCCGCGGGTCGACGGGCGGTACGCCGGCACCGGTGTGCTCGGGACCGTCGAGCAGGTGGGCCGCCTCGCCGATGGCGACCCCGGCGCCCTCATCCGCGGCGTCGGCCGCGTCCGTATCGGCGCCGGCACCACCGGACCCGGCGCCGCCCTGTGGGTCGAGGGGGAGAGCGTCGACGAGCGGCTCGCGGACCCGCTGCCCGGCGCCGTCACCGAGCTCGTCAAGGAGTACAAGGCCCTCGCCACCAGCTGGCTCAAGAAGCGCGGCGCCTGGCAGGTCGTCGACCGCATCCAGCAGATCGAGGGCGTCTCCGCGCTCGCCGACAACTCCGGCTACTCCCCGTTCCTGACCGTCGCCCAGAAGGTCGAGCTGCTGGAGACCGCCGATCCCGTCGCCCGCCTCCGTCTCGCCATCGCCTGGCTGCGCGACCACCTCGCCGAGCAGGACGTCGCCGAGTCCATCGCCAAGGACGTCCAGGACGGCGTGGACAAGCAGCAGCGCGAGTTCCTGCTGCGCCGCCAGCTCGAAGCCGTCCGCAAGGAGCTCCGCGAGCTGAACGGCGAGAAGGAGGGCGAGGAGTCCGACGACTACCGCGCCCGCGTCGAGGCCGCCGACCTCCCGGAGAAGGTCCGCGAGGCCGCGCTCAAGGAGGTCGACAAGCTGGAGCGGGCCAGCGACCAGTCCCCGGAGGGATCCTGGATCCGCACCTGGCTGGACACCGTCCTCGAACTCCCCTGGAACGAGCGCAGCGAGGACGCCTACGACATCCGCGGCGCCCGTGCCGTCCTGGACGCCGAGCACGCCGGCCTCGCCGACGTCAAGGACCGCATCACCGAGTACCTCGCCGTCCGCAAGCGCCGCTCCGACCGCGGGATGGGCGTCGTCGGCGGCCGCCGCGGCGGGGCCGTCCTCGCCCTCGTCGGGCCGCCCGGCGTCGGCAAGACCTCCCTCGGCGAGTCCGTCGCCCACGCGATGGGCCGCAAGTTCGTCCGCGTCGCCCTCGGCGGTGTCCGGGACGAGGCCGAGATCCGCGGCCACCGCCGTACGTACGTCGGCGCGCTGCCCGGCCGTATCGTCCGTGCGATCAAGGAGGCCGGGTCCATGAACCCCGTCGTCCTCCTCGACGAGATCGACAAGGTCGGCTCCGACTTCCGCGGCGACCCCGCCGCCGCCCTCCTCGAAGTCCTCGACCCGGCGCAGAACCACACCTTCCGCGACCACTACCTGGAGGTCGAGCTCGACCTCAGCGACGTCGTCTTCCTCGCCACCGCCAACGTCCTGGAGGCCATCCCCGAGGCCCTCGCCGACCGCATGGAGCTGGTCCGCCTCGACGGCTACACCGAGGACGAGAAGGTCGTCATCGCCCGAGACCACCTGGTGCCCCGCCAGCTGGAGCGCGCCGGACTCGCCGCGGAGGAGGTCGTCCTGGAGGACTCCGCCCTGCGCAGGCTGGCCGGCGAGTACACCCGCGAGGCCGGCGTCCGCACCCTGGAGCGCTCCATCGCCCGCCTGCTGCGCAAGGTGGCCGCCCAGCATGAACTCGGCGAGCGGGACCTTCCCCTGCACATCGGCGCCGAGGACCTGCGCGGGCTCATCGGGCGCCCGCACCACGTCCCGGAGTCCGCGCAGGACCCCGCCGAGCGGCGCACCGCCGTCCCCGGCGTGGCCACCGGCCTGGCCGTGACCGGCGCCGGCGGCGACGTCCTGTTCGTCGAGGCGTCCCTCGCCGACCCGGAGACCGGCGCCGCCGGGCTGACGCTGACCGGGCAGCTCGGCGACGTCATGAAGGAGTCCGCGCAGATCGCGCTCAGCTTCCTCCGCTCGCACGGTGCGGAGCTGGAGCTGCCGGTCGCCGACCTGAAGGACCGGGGCGTGCACATCCACTTCCCGGCGGGAGCCGTCCCGAAGGACGGGCCGAGCGCGGGCATCACCATGACGACCGCCCTGGCCTCGCTGCTCTCCGGCCGGCAGGTCCGCACCGACGTGGCCATGACCGGCGAGGTCTCCCTCACCGGCCGGGTCCTGCCGATCGGCGGCGTCAAGCAGAAGCTGCTCGCCGCGCACCGCGCCGGCCTGACCACCGTCGTCATCCCCAAGCGGAACGAGGCCGACCTGGACGACGTGCCCGCCGAGGTGCTGGAGCGGCTCCAGGTGCACGCCGTGACGGACGTGCGCCAGGTGCTGGAGCTGGCGCTGTCCCCGGCGGAGGCCGCCGCGCCCGCCGTCCCCGCGGCCGCCTGACCCCGCCCCGACTCCGCCCTGTACCGCCGGCCGGCACCCCGGCGCGGCCCGGGATCCCGTTCCGGCGGGGTCCCGGGCCGCGCCCGCGGGCGCTGCGAAATACTGTGGCCCCTCGGCACAGCAGTGCCGACACACGGACAGGAGCGGCACGTGCACGGCAGCGAAGACCAGGAGTTCCTCGCCCTGGAGCGGGAACTGTCCGTCTTCCTGCGGCGGGCCCGCGCCTCCTCCGGCGAGATGGCCCGCGCCCTCCACCCCGAGCTGGAGCCCGCCGCGTACGGGCTGCTCGTACGCCTGGAGGCGGCGGGCCGGCAGCGGGCCACCGACCTCGCCGCCTACTTCGGCGTCGGCAAGGCCACCATGAGCCGCCAGCTGCGCGCCCTGGAGGTGCTCGGACTGGTGGCCCGCGAGCCGGACCCCGCGGACGGCCGTGCGTTCCTCGTCGGGCTCACCGAGGAGGGCCGCGAGCGTTTCCTGAAGGTGCGCGGCGCCCGCCGCGAGCGGTACATGCGCAAGCTGGCCGACTGGGACCGCGGCGAGGTCGCGGAGCTGGCCCGGCTGCTGAACCAGCTCAACCAGGGCGAGGAATAGGCAGGCGCGCCCCCGGGCGCCCCCCAGGTGCCCCCGGGGCCCCAGGCGCCCGCCGGCGCCTCCTCGGCCCCCGCCTACAGTTCCGCGTACGCCGCCGACGCGTCGTCGTGCCGTTTGCCGCGGGCCCGGTCACGGCGGCCGGGGTCCGACTCCAGCGCCCGCACCCGCCCGATCAGCCCCTGCGCCCCCTCCTTGCGCAGCACCGCCAGGCACTGCGCCCAGTCGCCCTCCCCGAACGTGTCCTTCCACCGGCTCGCCCCGTCGGTGAGCACCGCCAGCGACCGCACCGCCTCCCGCGGGGTGCGCCCGGTCACCGCGCGGGCCGCCACCGCCGGGTCGGCGGCCGCCGTGAAGAAGCCGCCCTCCGCGTTCCGCAGGGCGTCCGCCGACTCCTGCGTCCGCAGGGCCGCGCGGGGGATCCGGTCCAGCCGGTCGTCGACGACCGCCGAGACCGCCCCGTCCGGGGCCTCCAGCAGCAGCACCGAGTCCGACAGCACGAGGTGCTCCACGGCCTCCCCGTCCCAGCGGACGACCACCACCGTCGCCTGCGGCGTGCGTACGTGAGAAAGGTCACACGCCCCCCGGTGGGCGTCGGCCGTCGCCCGGATCGACTCCGCCAGGATCCGGGCCAGCGGCATGTCCCGCCGCGAACCGGACAGTTCGGTCAATCGGCCCCCCAGTCGGGCGGTGAACCACGGGACGCCGTGCGAGCATCCCGTGTCGCCGGCGGGCGGCGTGACCCCGTCCAGGGCGACCAGCACGCCGCCCCCCGCGGCGGGTGTAGCGGCTGATAGCCAGTCCTCGTTGGGGCGTTCCGGGTCGCCGGGGGCCGTGGCGAGGTCGATGCGCATACGGGCATTCTGCCCACCGCCGCCGCCGCGGCAGGGCCGCCGCGCGCCAAAGGTCCGTACCAGAAAGGGCGGTGGCGTCCGCCCGCCGCAACCGAGGCCTCCCGGCGGCGCCGGCGCACCCCGGCGCATGTGGGCGCGCATACTGCCAAAGCCCCCACCGATCTTTCAACCACCCGTCCGCGGAGCGGCAGGGCGGCCGGTGCGCCGAGTTGGTCGCCAACTCTTCCGTGATGTTCACTCGTTCGAGTGGCCGGGTGGGCGATGTCAGGCTCTCTCCCCAACACACTGCGAAGGTCTGAGGCGGTACGAGGGGGCAGGGGGCGTTTACTTGTTGACCGGCCGTTACCTCGGCCACACGAGTAGACGAGCACGAGCACACGTACAGGATTGCGAGCACCGGTGCAGAAGAAGCGGTCTCGGAAGAACGGCACCGCCACCGACGGACCCGCCCCCGCAGGACGCCGCGTCCACGTACGCAGCAGGCTGGTCGTCGGCGTAGCCGTCGCCGGCCTCACTGTCCTCGCGGCAGGCGCACCCGCCGTCGTCACGGCCACCCGCGAGCTGAACGACTCCCAGCAGCTCGTCACCCTCGCCGAACAGACCCGGCACACCCTCACCCTCGCGCACCTCCTCGCCGACGAGCGCGACGCCGTCGTCGAGTACGTCGCCAAGGGCCGGCCCGGAGGCCAGGCCAAGGGGCCCCTCCAGGAGCGCGCCGCCCTCACCGACCGGCGCATCGCCGAGGTCCAGGCCGAAGCCGAGGCCGAGGCCGACGAACCCCTCGCCAAGGCCGCCGGCAGCATCCAGGGCGTCCGCACCGAGGCCGTCGACGGCAAGGGCACCGCCCTCGCCGCCCACCAGGCCTACGCCGCCGTCCTCGCCGAACTCCTCGCCCCCGGCGACCGGCTCGCCGAGCAGACCCCGCCGCGCGCCGAGGCCGCCCTCGCCACCACCCGCCCCCTGGCCCCCCTCGGCCAGGCCGTGGAGCAGGCATCCGCCACCCGCGGACTGCTCCTCGCCGCACTGGCCGTGCCCCGCAGCGAGCAGGGCGCCGGAGCGGCCGCCGCGGACGAACTGTCCGCCGCCGCCCAGCGGGCCCGCGTACGCGAGCAGGCCGCCCTCGACGACTTCACGCGCGCCGCCCGCCCCGACGTACGCCAGACCCTCGCCGCGACCGTCACCGGCCCCGAGGTCAAGGCCGCCGACGAGAACCTCAAGCGGCTCACCGAACGCCCCACCCTCTCCACCGCCGACCGCAAGCTCGACGGCGCGTCCCTCGCCCCCTCGCTGACCGCGCGCATCGACCGCATGCGCTCCGTCGAGGCCACCCTCGCCGGCCAGCGGGCCACCGCCCTCGCCGCGCTCCGCGACGACGACGTGACCCGCCTCGAACTCGTCATCGCCGTGCTCGGCCTGCTGTTCCTGGTCGCCGTCGGCGTCTCCACCGCCGTCGCCCGCTCCCTCACCCGGCCGCTGTCCGTGCTCCGGCGCGGCGCGGCCCGCCTCGCGACGCCCGAGGGCTCCGTCGAGCCCGTCCGCTTCACCGGCCGGAACGACGAGTTCGCCGAAGTCGTCCGACACCTCAACCAGGTCCGCGAGCAGACCGTCTCCCTCCACACCAAGATCGCCGGCATGGACGCCGACCGGCGCCGCCTCATCGGCCGCAACGAAGCCCTCTCCGCCGGACGGGACGCGCTCGAAGCGGAACTCCGCGACCTGCGCGCCGGCCTGGAGGAGCACCGGCGCATCATGTCCACCACGTCGGTCTCCCTGTCGCTGCGCACCCTCGGCCTCGTCGAGCGCCAACTCGCCGTCATCGACGAGCTGGAGGCCAAGGAACAGGACCCGGACCGGCTCGAAACCCTCTTCCGGCTCGACCACCTGGCGACCGTGATGCGCCGCCACAACGAGAACCTCCTCGTCCTCGCCGGGCAGGAACACGGCACCGGCGGCGCGACGCCCGTCCCGCTCGTCGACGTCATGCGCGCGGCGGTCAGCGAGATCGAGCGGTACGAGCGCGTCGACCTGGCCGTTGTGCCGTCGTTCACCCAGGTCGCCGGGCACGCAGCCGACGACATCTCGCACGTCCTCGCCGAACTGCTGGAGAACGCCACGACGTTCTCGCCGCCCGGCGCCAAGGTCAAGGCCTCCGCCCGCCACCTCGACACGGGCGACGTGGTGTTCTCCGTCGCAGACGAGGGCATCGGCATCACCGCCGACCGGCTCGAAGCACTCAACACCCGCCTGGCCACCCCCGACGCGTACGACGAGGAGACCGAGGCCGAACACGGCCTCGGACTCGGCCTGTACGTGGCCGGGCGCCTCGCCGCGCGCCACGGCGTCACCGCCGAACTGCGCGCCGGCCGGTACGGCGGCACCGAAGCGCTGGTCGTCGTCCCCGCGGCACTCCTCCAGGACGGGCCGCCGGCCGCGTCCCCCGTGCACACCTTCGCCACCCCGGCGGGCCTGCCGCAGTTCCAGCTGCCCGGCGTCGTCGCGGAGGCCAACGAGCACGTCCTCCCGCCGCGCCTGCGGCCGGAGGAGCGCGCGGGGGCGGCCGGGGGCGCGGGTGCCGGCGGTGCTGACGAGGTCGCCGGTGCTGCTGCGGTGGCCGCTGGTGAGGAGCCTGTCGGGTCCCACGAGGCCTACGAGGCGTACGGGCCGTACGGCGCTCCCGGTGGTACCGGGGAGGCGGCCGCGGGTGCTGCGGCCGACGCGACCGGTGCGGCCGAAGGGGCGGCCGAAGCCGCGGGCGCGGCGGCCGGGCCTGTCCCGGACCCGCTGTTCGATCCGCTGACGGACCCGCTGCCCGAGTTCGCCGCCGAGTCCGGGTCGGAGTCCGGGGCCGGGCCGGCCGCCGATCCGCGGCCCGAGTCCGCCGCCGACCCGCAGGGCGCGCCGGCCGCCGACCCGCAGGGCGCGCCGGTCGCCGACCCGCAGGGCGGCACGGCCGCGCAGGCCGACGTGCCCGCGGAGGGCGCGCCCGCCGACCCCGCCGCCGGGCCGGGGTTCGCCGCGCCCGTGCAGGCCGTCGCCCCCGTCACCCTGGCCGACGCCTTCGCCGCCGACGCCGCGGCCGCCGCTGCCGCCGACGGCACCACCGCCGACGCGCACGCCCCCGCTCCCGAGGACGCGCCCGCCCCGCTGCCGATGCGCCGGAGGGTCCCGCAGGAGCAGCTGCCGTCCGCCGAGCAGGTGTTCACCGCGCAGACCCCGGCCGACCGGGATCCGGGCGGCGAACTCCTCGCGCGTGTCGTCCCCGACGCGGAAGGGTCCGCCTTCGGGGCGGCCGACACCGGCCCGGCGGCCGCCGAGTCCTCGACCGCCGCCGCCCCGCCGGCCGTCGTACCGGACGGGGACCCCGCGCTGCCCGGGCAGTCCGCCGCACCCGTCGCCCCCGACGCGGAACGGCTGCCCCCGACCGACCAGGTCTTCACCGCCGGCGGCGGCGTACCCGCTGCGGCCGAGCCGCACCGGCACGCCCCCGCCGACAACGAGTGGGTCCCCCGCCAGGGCAGCCACCCCCAGCCCGGCACCACGGAGGCCGTCACCGACAAGGGCCTGCCCAAGCGGACGCCCCGCGTCGTCGCCGGCCGCGCCCAGACGGCCCCCGGCGCCGCCGCCGGACCCGGCGCGGCCCCCGCACGGCCGGCCCCGCGCCGCGTCGACGCGGAGGAACTGCGCCGCCGGCTCGGCGGGTTCTACCAGGGGACGCGGGACGGACGGCGCGTCGTGGCCGCCGAACTCGCACAGGACACCGACCAGGGGGACACCGCACAGGAGGCACGCACATGACCGCGCCCAGTACGTACGGACTGAGCACCCAGGCCCGCAACCTGCAGTGGCTGCTGACCGACCTGGTCGAGGAGGTGCCCGGCGTCAACTCCGTCGCCGTCGTGTCCTCGGACGGGCTGCTGCTGCTGTCCTCCGACCCCGGCGGCGCGGCCGCGGCCGCGGCCGGCGGGAGCGGCGCGGGCGGGCCCGGCCGGCCCAGGGGCCCGCGCGGCGCGTCCGCCGACCTCGCCACGATCGTCTCCGGCCTCGGCAGCCTCACCACCGGCGCGGCGGCCCTGATGGAGGGCGGCAGCGTCAAGCAGACCATGGTCGCGATGGAGCACGGCTCGGTGTTCGTGATGGCGATCAGCGACGGCTCGCTCCTCGGCGTGCACGCCACGCCCGACTGCGACATGAGCGTCGTCGCCTACCACATGGCCCTGTTCGTCGGCCGCGCCGGACACGTCCTCACCCCCGAAGTCCGCAGCGAGCTGCGCCAGTCCATGGAGAACACCCCGTGAGAGGTACGGCCTCCGACCGGCTTCCCATACGCGGAGCCGATCGCCGCCCCGCCCGCGTCCGCCCGTACTCCCTGACGGGCGGCCGCACCCGCTTCACGCAGGTCCTGCACGTCGAGACGTTCGTCGCCGCCCTCGACAGCCGCGTCTCGCAGCCGCAGCAGCCCGGCGGCGGCAACGCCCCCGACGGGGTGCCGGCCGCGGACCGGGACGCCGACCGCGACCGGATGCCCGAGATGCCGGCCATCGTCGAGGTCTGCCGCCGCATGCGCACCATCGCGGAGATAGCCGCCCTGCTCAAGCTGCCGCTCGGCGTCGTCCGCGTCCTCGTCAGCGACCTCGCGGACCAGGGCAGGGTCCGCGTCTACGGCACCGGGCACGGCCCGGGCCGCCCCGACCGCGCACTGCTCGAAAGGGTGCTCAGTGGCCTTCGCCGTCTTTGAACCCGCCATCGACGACGAACCCGTCCAGCCCTGGCAGTACGACCGCTCCCGCGCGCCCGTCGCCGTCAAGGTGCTCGTCGCGGGCGGCTTCGGCGTCGGCAAGACCACCTTCGTGTCGTCGGTCTCCGAGATCGCCCCGCTGCGCACCGAGGCGGTGATGACGCAGGCCAGCGTGGACACCGACGACCTGTCGGCCACGCCGGAGAAGAACACCACCACCGTCGCGATGGACTTCGGCCGGGTCACCCTCGCCGACGACCTCGTGCTGTACGTGTACGGGACGCCCGGCCAGGAGCGGTTCTGGTTCATGTGGGACGACCTCGTGCGCGGGGCGATCGGCGGGCTCGTCATGGCCGACACGCGCCGCCTGCGCGACTGCTTCCCGGCGCTCGACTACTTCGAGAGCTGCGGGCTGCCGTACGCCGTGGCCGTCAACCACTTCGACGGCTCCCACGCGTACGAGCCGGAGGACGTGCGGGAGGCGCTCACCATCCCGGAGCACGTACCCGTACTGGTCATGGACGCGCGGCGCCGGGAGACCGTCGTCGAGTCGCTGCTCATGCTCGTCCGACACGCCCTCGACGCGACACCCGAGTAGCGGCGGGACCCGCCCGCCCCACCCGCCCTGCCTGCTCCACCCGCCCTGCCTGCCCCGCCCGCACCACCAGCCACCCACCCACCCCCCCGCACCGGAAACGAGACGTGAGATGCGCAAGATACTCGTCGTGGGGGCCGGCCAGTCCGGTCTCCAGCTCGCCGTCGGCCTCCGGGTGAAGGGGTACGACGTCACCCTCATGTCCAACCGGACTGCGGACGAGATCCGCACCGGCCGGGTCATGTCCACGCAGGTCATGTTCGACACCGCTCTGCGGCACGAGCGCGACCTCGGGCTCGACTTCTGGGCCCGGCACGCCCCCCGCATCGAGGGCCTCGGCGTCTCCGTCGCCGGGCCCGACGGCGCCCGCGCCGTCGACTGGCTCGGGCGCCTCAAGGCGTACGCGCAGTCGGTGGACCAGCGGGTGAAGATGGCGGGCTGGCTCGACGCGTTCGTCCAGCAGGGCGGCCAACTCGTCGTGCACAGCGCGTCCGTCGCCGACCTGGACTACTTCTCGCGCACCTACGACCTGGTGCTCGTGGCAGCCGGCAAGGGCGAACTCGTGTCGATGTTCGGGCGGGACGAGGCGCGCTCCCCGTACGGCAGCCCGCAGCGCGCGCTGGCCGTCTCGTACGTGCACGGGCTCGCCCCGAGGCCCGAGCACCCGGGGACGGAGGCGGTGCGCTGCAACCTGGTGCCGGGCGTGGGCGAGCTGTTCGTCATGCCCGCGCTCACCACGTCGGGGCGGGCCGACATCCTGTTCTGGGAGGGCGTCCCGGGCGGCCCGCTCGACGTGTTCCGCGGCGTGAGCGACCCGGCCGAGCACCTCGCGCTGACGCTGGACCTGATGAAGGCCTTCACGCCGTGGGAGCACGCGCGCACCGCGAACGTCGAACTGACGGACGCGGGCGCCACCCTGGCGGGCCGGTACGCGCCGACTGTCCGCAACCCGATCGGGCGGCTGCCCGGCGGCGGGGCGGTACTGGGCGTCGCGGACGTCGTCGTCGCCAACGACCCGATCACCGGGCAGGGCGCGAACTCGGCGGCCAAGTGTGCGGCCTCGTACCTGTCGTCGATCCTGATGCACGGCGACAAGCCGTTCGACGAGGCCTGGATGAAGGCCACCTTCGACAGGTTCTGGTTCACCACCGGCAAGCCCGTGACGCAGTGGACGAACGCGATGCTGGCGCCTCCGCCGGCGCACGTGCTGGAGCTCATCGGCGCCGGCGGGCACCACCAGGAGGTGGCGGACCGGTTCGCCAACGGCTTCGACAACCCGGCCGACTTCGACGCGTTCTTCTACGACCCGCAGGACGCGGCGGACTACCTGGCGGAGGTGCGGGGCGCGGAGGCGGGCCCCGAGGCGGACGCGGAGGCGGAGGCCGTCGCGGGCCCCGGGGCGGCGGGCGGGTCCGGTTCGGCGGCCGGTTCCGACGCTGCGGCCGTCCCGGGCTCCCGGTCCGTCCCGGGCTCCCGGTCCGTGCCCGGTTCCGGTGCGGCGTCCGCGCCGGCGGGCGGTCCGGCTGCCGAGTAGCCGGTGTCGTCCCCGGCCGAGGCCGCGGCGGGCAGCGGCGGCGGGACGAACGAGGCCAGCGGGGCGTCGCCCGCGTCGGGGCGCACGGCCCCCAGCAGCGGGTTCGCGGCGATGGGCGACACCTTCACCGCGGCGCCCGGCCGCGGGGCCTGGATGACCTTGCCGTCGCCGATGTAGAGGGCGACGTGCGTGGCCGTCGGGAAGTACACCACCAGGTCCCCCGGCCGCAGCCGGTCCAGCGGCACCCGCGGCAGCCGCGCCCACTGCTCCTGGCTGGTGCGCGGGATCGCCCGGCCGGCGTGGGCCCAGGCCTGCGAGGTCAGGCCCGAGCAGTCGAACGCCTCCGGGCCCTCGGCACCCCACTCGTACGGCTTGCCGACCTGCGCGGCGGCGTACGCGAGGGCCGAGCCGCCCGCAGCCGTCGGGGTGCGCGCGGCCGTCGAGGCGGGCGCGCCCAGCGCCCCCGACGACAGGAGTTCGCGCTGCGCGGAGGCGGTGTCCCGGGCCTCGCGGGCGTCGACCTGCGTGAGCTGGTCAGGGGTCAGGGCGGCGAGCATCCGCTCGACCTCCCGGAGCCTGCGGTCCGCCTCCTCCTTGAGCTCCTTCTTGCGGGCCGCGCCCGCCTGCTGCGCGTCGAGGGCCTTCCGGGCGGCGGTGGCGAGGGTGTCGGCGTGCTGCTCGCCGCGGGTGAGGCGGGCCAGAACGCCCGCCTGGCGGGCGCCCTCGCGGGCCGCGAGGCGGCGCTGGTCCTGTGCCGCCCGCAGATCGCCGGTGAGCAGCATCCGGGCGTACGGGGACAGGCCGCGCACCCCCTGGTACTGCTCGCGGGCGATCCGGCCGGCGGCGGCCCGCTCGGCGTCGAGGGCGGCGCGGGCGCGGCCGAGCTCGGTGCCCAGGCGGCGCTCGTCGTCCTGGCGGGCCTTGAGGGCGGCCTCGGCGGCGTTGTAGGCCTCGGCGGCCTCCTCGGCCTGGCGGTAGAGCGCCTGGAGGCGGGTCAGCAGGGCGCCGACGGAGTCGGAGTCGGCGGCGGTCGCGGCTGGGGAGGTTGGGGCGGA
This sequence comes from Streptomyces globosus, assembly GCF_003325375.1. GTDB lineage: Bacteria > Actinomycetota > Actinomycetes > Streptomycetales > Streptomycetaceae > Streptomyces > Streptomyces globosus_A. The sequence goes on from NZ_CP030862.1 coordinate 1,146,077, forward strand.
GGTTGCCGGGGAGGCGGACGGGGCCGGGGTGTCGGCCGGTGCCGTGCCCGGGGTCGCCGTTCCGGCCGTTGGCGTGGGTGTGGCCATGGGTGTGGCCGTGGCTGTCGTCGTGGCCTCGGCCCTCGTCGTCGTACGGCCGGTCGCGGCCGGGGCGGACGGGGTCGCGGCCCCCGTGGCCGCGGAGGTCGGGGCGGCCGTCCGGGGAACGGGGGGCGGCGTCGCGGTCGGCAGCGGATCGGCGTGCGGGGCGGGGGCTGGCGCGGCGTGCGGGGCGGGGAGCGGTCCGGCCGTGAGGCAGGCGGCGGCGAGGCAGGCGGCGGGGAGCAGACGGCGGGGCACGTGGTCACCTCCAGGCCGCCGATGCTGACACGGGCGGTATGACAATCCGCCCACCCCGCGCGGCCCTGCCGCACCGGCCACCCGGACGGCGTACGCACCGGCGGGGACACGGTGCGAGCCTGTCCGGGGGAGGGGTCAGGTGCTCAGGAGGCGGGCTTTGGCCGCCGAGAACTCCTCCGGGGTCAGGAGGCCTTCCCGGGCGAGGGCGGCCAGCTGGGCCAGCGAGGCTGCGAGGTCGGAGCCGCCGGCGGGGACTGCGGGGCCCGGGCCGGGCGGAGTGGGAGCGGAGTCCGCGGGGGGAGGGGCGGGCGCAGGCGCGGGGGCGGGTGCCGCGGAGTCGGGCTCTGCCGGGGCGGGCCGACCGGGTTGCCAAGGCGTCGGGCGGGGGCCGTGGTCCGGGGCGCGGTGCGGTGCCTGGGCCGCGTCCCACACATAGGCCCCGCGGGCCAGCAGGCCGCGGAGGAGGGGGCGGCCCGCGGGGCGGCGGGCCGGGTGGACGACGGTGCCGACGGGGCGGATGAACATCAGGCGGCCCCCAGCCGTTCGGCCGGGATGCGGACCGAGCCCGCGATGCGGCCGCCCGCGGCGCGGACGGCGATGGCCGCGTCCTCGGCCCACACGTGCTCGACGACCAGGAGGAGGGCGCAGCTGCCGCGTTCGAGGAGGTCCGCGGCCTCCTTGACGTCCTCCGGGCCGATCAGCGGGGCCGCCTCCCGGTGGGCGAGCAGCCCGTGCAGTTCGACGTACTCGTCGAACTCGGCGGCCATCACCTCGCCCTGTGCCGTCTTGGCCGCCACGAGGCCGTCGATCAGCCGCACGTTGCCGGTCTTGCGCAGCCCCAGCACCGCCTCCACCGCCGGCACGCGCAACTGCTCCTCGGGGAAGGCGAGGACGATGAACTCCACAGGTCCCATGTGCCGAGGCTCCCAGGTCCGCCCGTTCATGACTATTCGTCGGCACACTATGGCATAAGCGGACATGTCACCCGTTCACTTGCTACGTTTCCTGTATGACCGCTCTGACGGCAGAGGTGGCGGACCCCGCCCCGCCTCCGCCCCCCGGCGCCCGCGCACCCCGGGGCAGGGGGGCCGAGCTGATGCTCCTCGCCGGGGCCGTCGCGATCTCCGTCCTCGGCCACCTCCACGTCGGCTTCGCACTGACCGGCGCAGCGCCGCGCGGCGCCGACCGCTACGCCGCCGGGCTCGCCTGTGCCGCTCTGCTCGCCCACCTCGCCGTCCGTTTCCGGGCGCCGTACGCGGACCCGCTGCTGCTGCCGATCGCGTTCCTGCTGAACGGGCTCGGGCTGGTCCTCATCCAGCGCCTCGACGCCACCACCCCCCACCACCTGGCGGCCGGGGACCAGCTGCGGTGGTCCGGGCTCGGAGCCGCCCTGTTCGTCGTCGCCGTCGCCGTGCTGCGCGACCACCGGGCGCTCCAGCGCTACGCCTACCTGGCGGCGGCCGCGGGCCTGGTGCTGATGCTCGTCCCCGTGTTCTTCCCGCCGGTCAACGGGGCGCACATCTGGATCCGGTTCGGGGGGCTGTCCTTCCAGCCGGGGGAGTTCGCGAAGATCCTGCTCGCGGTGTTCTTCGCCGCCTACCTCGCCGCGAACCGGACCGCGCTCGCCCTCACCGGCCGCCGGCTGTTCTGGCGGCTGCGGCTCCTGCCGGGCCGCGCCCTCGGGCCCGTCCTCGCGATCTGGCTGCTGAGCGTCGGCATGCTCGTGCTGGAACGGGACCTCGGCACGTCCCTGCTCTTTTTCGGCCTTTTCGTCATCATGCTGTTCACCGCCACCGGGCGGACCGGCTGGATCGCCATCGGGCTCGCCCTCGCCGCGCTGGGGGCCTACGCCGTCGGCACCCTCGAACCGCACGTCCACAGCCGGGTCGAGGACTGGCTGCACCCCCTCGCCTCCGTCGAGCGCGGCGAAGGCCCCGGCCAGCTCGCCCAGTCCCTCTTCGCGTTCGGCGCCGGCGGCCTGCTCGGCGCCGGGCTCGGACACGGCCAGTCCTTCCTCATCGGCTTCGCCGCCAAATCCGACTTCATCCTCGCCACCGCCGGCGAAGAGCTCGGCCTCGCCGGCCTCACCGCCATCCTGCTGCTGTACGGGATCCTCGTGCACCGCGGCTTCCGCGCCGGGCTCGCGCTGCGCGACCCCTTCGGGCGGCTGCTGGCCACCGGCCTCGCCTCGATCATCGCCCTCCAGGTGTTCGGTATCGCCGGGGGCGTGACCGGGCTGATCCCGCTCACGGGCATGGCCATGCCCTTCCTGGCGCAGGGCGGCTCGTCCGTCGTCACCAACTGGATCATCGTCGCGCTGCTCGTCCGGCTGAGCGACAGCGCGCGCAGGCCGCTGCCGGACGGCGGGGCGGAGGGGGGCGGGTGATCCGGCACATCCGCTGGTGCGCCTGGTTCTGCGCACTGCTCCTCGCGGCCCTGCTCGTCAACGCCGCGCGCGTGCAGGTCTGGGAGGCCGCCGCCTACCGGGACAGCCCGGCCAACAAGCGGCCCGCCGTGGAGCGGTGGGCCCAGCCGCGCGGCGACATCCTGGTCGAGGGACGGCCCGTCACCGGCTCCCGGGACAGCCGGCAGCTGCTGCGCTGGGAGCGCACGTACGCGGACGGCCCGCTGTACGCGCCGGTCACCGGGTTCGCCTCGCAGACGTACGGGACGAGCCTGCTGGAGCGCGCCGAGGACGCCCTCCTCGCCGGGACCGACCCCGGGCTCACCGCCTTCCCCCTCTGGTACGACCTGGCCCGCGGCCGGCCCTCCGGCGGGAACGCGGAGACCACCCTCGTCGCGGCCGTCCAGCAGGCCGGGTACACCGCCCTGGAGGGCAAGCGGGGGGCGGTCGCCGCCCTCGAACCGGTCACCGGGCGGATCCTCGCCCTCGTCAGCAGCCCCTCCTACGACCCGGGGGAGCTGTCCGGAACCGGTACGGCCGTCACCGCGGCCTGGACCCGGCTCAACGAGGACCCCGCCCGGCCCATGCTGAACCGGGCGCTGCACGAGACGTACCCGCCCGGATCAACGTTCAAGATCGTGACGGCGGCTGCGGCGCTCGACGCGGGCACCGTCACCGACGTGGACGCGCCGACCCGTACCCCCGACCCCTACCCGCTGCCCGGCACCCGCACCCTGCTCCCCAACGCGGCCTCGGGCTGCGAGGACGCCTCCATGGCCGACGCGGTGCGGTGGTCCTGCAACACGGTGATGGCCCGGATCGGCGTCCGCGTGGGGCTGCGGGGCATGGCGGAGGCGGCCCGCCGGTTCGGGTTCAACGACGCGGGGCTGCGCGTGCCCGCCTGGGTGTCCCGTTCGAACTTCGACACCGACATGAGCCCCGACCAGCTCGCCCTGTCCTCCATCGGGCAGTTCAACACCAAGGCCACGCCGCTCCAGATGGCCCGGGTCGCCGCGGCCGTCGCGTCCGGCGGGGAGCTGCCGGCCCCGTACCTCGTGGAGCGCGCCACCCGCGCCGACGGCACCCAGATCCGCACCGGCGGCCGCCGCGGCGGATCCGGGCGGGCCATGACGCCCTCGACGGCCCTGCGGCTCCAGGAGCTGATGGTCGGTGCCGTCGAGGACGGCACCGCGCGCAACGCGGCCGTCGCCGGAGCGGTCGTCGGCGGCAAGACGGGCACCGCCCAGCACGGCGTCGGCAACGCCGGCACGCCGTACGCCTGGTTCATCGGCTGGGCCAAGGCCGCGGACGAGCCCCTGCCGGGGGTCGCGGTCGCGGTGGTGGTCGAGGACGCCTCCGGGGACCGCGGCGACATCAGCGGCAACAGTGCGGCCGCGCCGATCGCCCGCGCGGTGATGGAGGCGGCCCTCCGGGCCGGGCCCTAGGGTCTGTATTGAGTTGCCCCGTGGAGCAAGGAGCGGCGTTCGGTGCGTGCCCTCGGTGTGCGGGACGAATGTCCTCGTAGCGGAGCTACGAGGACATTCGGCTCGTGCGCCGAGGGTGCGTGCCGGGCGTCGCGACGCCGCGGGGCAACTCAATACAGACCCTAAGTGCTTCCCCACGGGTCGGGGGCGTTGGCGGCACCGGACAGCGGTAGACGAGTCGTCAACAAGTCGGGCGCGGGGGATTGACGGGCTTGCTGACAAGCAGTCTCATAACTGGTGTACGCCGCACGGCGATTGCGGCCGGCGGCGACCGACGTCGACCCCCGCCAACCCAGTTAGGGCGAGGTGCCCCGCCATGACGACCACCACGACCACCGACGGGACGGACCCCGGCCGGGTCCTCCAGGACGCGCTCGGCCTCCTCAAGGACCGCGAGCAGATCGCGGCGCGGCTGCTCGAATCCTCCGCCAAGCACTCCTTCGACCCCGACAAGGAACTCGACTGGGACGCCCCCCTCGTCGACGGCGCGTACTACGTGCCGCCGGAACTCCTGTCGCTGTACGACACCCCGCTCTGGAAGCGCATGGGCGAACAGCAGCGCATCGACCTCTCGCGGCACGAGGCCGCCTCCCTCGCCTCCCTCGGCATCTGGTTCGAGATCATCCTCATGCAGCTCCTCGTCAGGCACATCTACGACAAGCCGCTGACGAGCAACCACGTCCGCTACGCCCTCACCGAGATAGCCGACGAGTGCCGCCACTCGATGATGTTCGCCCGCCTGATCCAGAAGATCGGGGCCCCCGACTACCCCGTCTCCCCCCTCCACCACAACCTCGCCCGCCTCCTCAAGACCGTCTCCACCACCCCCGGCTCCTTCGCCTGCACCCTCCTCGGCGAGGAGATCCTCGACTGGATGCAGCGCCTCACCTTCCCCGACGAGCGCATCCAGCCCCTCGTCCGCGGCATCACCCGCATCCACGTCGTCGAGGAAGCCCGCCACGTCCGCTACGCCCGCGAGGAACTCCGCCGCCAGATGCTGACCGCACCCCGCTGGGAGCAGGAACTGACCCGCATCAGCTGCGGAGAGGCCGCCCGCGTCTTCTCCCTCGCCTTCGTCAACCCCCGGGTGTACGAGAACGTCGGCCTCGACCGCCGCGAAGCCGTCGCCCAGGTCAAGGCCAGCGGCCACCGCCGCGAGGTCATGCAGACCGGCGCCAAGCGGCTCACCGACTTCCTCGACGACATCGGCGTCCTGCGCGGAGTCGGCCGCAGGCTGTGGCGCGCCTCCGGCCTCCTCGCCTGATCGCCACCCGGACGGCGGTCCCCGGAAGCTAACCTGCGGGCATGACCGCACCCGCGTACCGCCGGCTGAGCGTCGAGGAGCGGCGGGCCCAGCTCCTCGACGCGGCCCTGTCGCTGTTCGCGCACCGGGCACCCGAAGACGTCTCCCTCGACGGCGTCGCCGAGGCCGCGGGCGTCTCGCGGCCCCTGGTGTACCGCTACTTCCCGGGCGGCAAGCAGCAGCTGTACGAGGCCGCACTGCGCTCCGCCGCCGACCGGCTCGACCAGTGCTTCGCCGTACCGCAGACCGGGCCCCTCACCCGCCGCCTCTCCCTCGCCCTCGACCACTACCTGGCGTTCGTCGACGAGCACGACACCGGTTTCGCCGCCCTCCTGCAGGGCGGCAGCGTCGTCGAGACCTCCCGCACCACCGCCACCGTCGACGGAATCCGCCGCTCGGCCGCCCAGCAGATCCTCCTCCACCTCGCCGTGCCCACCCCCGGGCCGCGGCTGCGGATGATGGTCCGGACATGGATCACCGCCGTCGAGGCCGCCTCCCTCATATGGGTCGACGAAGGCAAACACCCCGACGCCGCAACCCTGCGGGACTGGCTCGTCGACCAGTTCATCGCCCTCCTGGCCGCCACCGCCGCCACCGACCCCGAAACCGCCGCGGCCGCCCGCGCCGCCCTCGCCCTGGAGGAGGCGGACGGGCCGGCCGGCCTCCTCGCCCGACGGGTCATCCCCGTGGTCTCCGAGGCCGCGCACCTGCTGTGAGCAGGGCCGGGCCGGAAGGCGTGGGGGACACTGGAGGCGTGAGAAGCGAACCCACCCCCTTCGAGGGCGGCCCGATGGACGGCCGGGTCCTGCCCGTCCTCGTCGGCCCCACCGGCCACCCCCCGAAGTGGTACGAGATCCCCGTCCCGGCGGCCGACGGCGGTGACCCGACCATCCTGCTGTACGAGCGCGTGCCCTCCGGGTACAGCAAGCGGCTGGCGCTCCAGAAGGGGTGGAAGTACGACTACCGGCCGGGCGGGGAGAAGCCGAAGCTGCGCTGGCCGTGGAGCAGGCCGACGGGGCGGTAGCGGCCCCTCCGCCTGAAGGCGGTACTGCGGCTCGCGCCGGTCCGCGCCGGTCCGCGCCGGCGGCGCCAGGGGCGTCAGCGGCGCCGGCGGCGCGAGGGGCCTCCGGGGCGTCAGTGGTCCGTGCGGCCCCGGCGGTGCATGGCGAAGGCCAGGCCCGCGGCGCCGACCGCCGCGATGCCGCCGCCCGCCGCGAGCAGCAGCAGCCCGTCGCCCGGCTCGTCGGCCAGGGTGTGCAGCCGCAGGGTGCCGGTCGTCCCGGCGGCGACGACCCGTCCGTCCCGGATTCCGGTCTTGTGGCCGCTCCCGTCCGCGTCCCCGGCTCCGCCCGCGGGGCGCGGACTCGCCGCGGTCGCCTGGCGTGCCGTCGCCGCCCCGCCGCCGACCCAGGAGTCCAGCCGGCCGTCCGGCCGCAGGGCCGCGTGCAGCGTGCCCGTCCCGCCGATGTCCGTGACCCCGTTCCGGCTGGTCAGCACCGCGGCTGTGACCCCGTCGGCGTCCAGGATCTCCGCCTCGTACGCCTCCCCGGCCCGGTAGACGTCCGCCCGGGACACCCCGTCCGCGAGCGCGACGCTCCGCAGGAGCGTGCGCGGGCCGGCGGACTGCGCCGCAGACGCGGCCGGCAGCCCCTCCGCCAGGGCGGAAGCCGTCGGCAGGGCGAGCAGCCCTGCGGCGCATGCGGCCACGGCTGCGGCACGAACGGGACGCCTGCTCAAGGGACTTCCTTCCGAGGTGGGGAACCAACGCCGACGCGCCCACCCTAGGAACCGGCCGTTGCGGTACCGCGATGAGCACGTAACAGCCACCCGGCGGAGAGCCGTAGATGCCGTTACACAACCGAGAAGTCCTCCGGGGGATTGCCACCGGACGCCCCGGCTGCTCCCATGAACGGCGGGGGGTGAAGCCGATGCCCGAACCCGTGCCCGCACGGCTCACAGTGCTGCCGAGCGGCCGCCCCGGCCGCGGCCGGCTCTACGTGAACCTGCCCGACGGCAGGGCAGTGGCCTGGTACGACCGGCAGGCCAACCGGATCAGCCTGCTCGCCGACCCGCACCGCGAAGCGGTCCTCGCCGCCCTGCGGCCCTACCTCACCGGGGCCCCGGCCGTCGGCCCGCCGCCCGTGCCGACCGCCGCCGCGCTGCGCCGCCTCGCGCTGCCACCGGACCGGGACCTCGCCCCCAACCGGCCCGGCGAAGCCCTGCTCGGCGAACTGGCCTTCGGGTCGCCGGGCGGGCGGGAACGGCACCGCATACGGCAGGCGCTGGGTGTGCAGCAGCGCATGGGGGACCGGCTCGACGGGCTCGAAGGGGGCGGCTGGCGGATCCTGCACTGCGTGCCGGTGAGGGGGCTCGGCCGGATCGACCACCTGGTGATCGGACCCGGCGGGGTGTTTTGCGTGCGGACCGTCGCGGGGCGGCGGCAGCGGGTCGTCGTCGGGGACCTGCTGATCGGCGTCGGCCGGTCCGAACCGCGTCCGGAACCCCGCTGGATCCGCCGGGCGGCAGCCGCCGCGGCCGGTGCGCTCGGGACGCCGGTCGGAGCGGCGCTGGCCGTCGTGGACGCCTCCCGCCTCGACGTCGCGCCCACCGTCCGCGACATCCGGGTGCTGGAGCCGGCCACGGCGCCGGCCGCCTTCGCGGCGGCCCCGGCGACCCTCAAACCGCCGGAGGTGGAGGCGCTGTTCGGGCTCGCGCGGGACATCCGGACCTGGCGGGGGTGGTGAGGGGGCGCTACGCCGAGCTGCGCTTCCTCGGGGCCGCCTTCTTCGCCGCGGCCGTCTTCCCGGCCGCCGTCTTGGCCGTCGACTTCGTGGCGGACGCCTTCGTCCGGGACGCCTTCGTCTCGGACGCCTTGGCCGTCGACTTCCCCGACGCCGATGTCGACGTCGACTTGCGTGCCTTCGCGGTCGCCGGCTGGGAGCGGGCGGCCGTCGACTTCTTGCCGCCGACCGCCTTCGGGGCGGCAGGCGCCGTCTTGCGGGTGCGCCGCATCGGAGTGACCTCCGCCTCCTCCCTCTCCTCCCTCTCCTCCTTCCCCGCCTTCCCCTCCTTGCCCTCCTGCGGCGTGCCCTCGCGGGAGGCCTTCGCCGCCTTCACGCTCTTCTCCAGCGCCGCCATCAGGTCGATGACCTTGCCGCCCGCCGGCTGGACCTCCGCCTCCGACGGCGGTTCGAACGCGCCGCCCGCCTTCGCCTCGATCATCGCCTCGACGGCCTCGCGGTACTCGTCCTTCAGCGACGACATCTCCACCTCGCCGAGCGTCGCCATCAGCGCGTCCGCCAGGTCCAGCTCCGCGTCCCGCACCGCCACCGACGACTCGGGGGCCACCCCCTCCGGCCGGCGGATCTCGTCCGGCCACAGCAGGCCGTGCATGGCGATCACGTCGTCCACCACGCGCAGCATGCCCAGGCGCTCGCGGCCGCGCAGCGCGAACTTGGCGATGGCGACCCGGCGGCTGCGCTTCAGGGCCTCGCGCAGCAGGGTGTACGGCTTGGCGGCCGTCGCGCCGTTCGCCGCCAGGTAGTACGCCGCGTCCATCTGGAGGGGGTCGATCTCGTCCGCCGGGACGAAGGAGACGATCTCGATCGTCTTCGCCGTGGAGATCGGCAGCTGGGCCAGGTCCTCGTCGGTGATCGGGATGATCGAGCCGTCCGCCTCCTCGTAGCCCTTGCCGATCTCGGCGCCCGACAGCTCCTCGCCGTCCAGCTCGCACACCTTGCGGTAGCGGACACGCCCGCCGTCCTCCAGGTGGATCTGGCGGAACGAGATCGCATGGCTCTCAGTGGCGTTCACCAGCTTGATCGGGATGCTGACCAGGCCGAAGGAAATGGCGCCGTTCCAGATGGATCGCACGGTTCCTCCCGTTTCGTGGCAATCTCATCGTATGACGCCGATCACCATGGTGGAGGGGCGCCGCATCTCGCTCAGCAACCTGGACAAGGTCATCCACCCCGAGACCGGCTTCACCAAGGGCGAGGTACTGCACTACTACGCCACCGTCGCGAAGTTCCTGCTGCCGCACATCCAGGACCGGCCGGTTTCGTTCCTGCGCTATCCGGACGGACCCGAGGGGCAGCTCTTCTTCACGAAGAACCCGCCGCCCGGCACCCCCGACTGGGTGAAGACCGCGCCGGTGCCCCGGTCCGACGACCCCTCCGCCGAGCAGATCGTCGTCTCCGACCTGCCCTCCCTGATGTGGGCCGCCAACCTCGTCGTGGAGTTCCACGTCCCGCAGTGGACCGCCGGCAGCCCCGGCATCGCCAACCGCCTCATCCTCGACCTCGACCCCGGCGCGCCCGCCACCGTCGTCGAGTGCTGCGCCGCTGCCGTGTGGCTGCGGGAACGGCTCGCCGCGGACGGACTGCGGGCCTGCGCCAAGACCTCCGGGTCCAAGGGGCTGCACCTGTCCGTGCCGCTCGAGCCCGTCCCCTCGGAGCAGGTGTCCGCCTACGCCAAGGCCCTGGCCCAGGAGGCGGAGCGGGCGCTGCCCGATCTTGTCGTGCACCGCATGGCGAAAGCGCTGCGGCCCGGGAAGGTCTTCGTCGACCACAGCCAGAACGCCGCCGCCAAGACCACCGCCGCGCCGTACACGCTGCGGGCCCGTGCCCGGCCCACCGTCTCCGCGCCCGTGTCGTGGAAGGAGGTGGAGGCCTGCCGCAACCCTGCTGACCTGGTGTTCCTCGCCGACGACATCCTGCCCCGGATCGAACGGGACGGCGACCTGTCCGCCGTCCTCCTCGACCCCGCCGCCGCCCACCGGCTGCCCGGAGCGCGGCCGTGATCCGCGTCGCCCTCGCCGCATCCGTACGCACCCTGCCGCGGGGCGCGGGGCTCGCGTACGAGCCGAAGTTCGACGGGCACCGGCTCGTCGTGATCCGGAAGCCGGAGGGCGTGGTGCTCCAGGCGCGGTCCGGGCGGATCGTGAGCGGCGCCTTCCCCGACCTCGTCGCGGCCGCGCTGCAGCTGCCCGCCGACACCGTCCTCGACGGGGAGGTCGTCGTCTGGCACGCCGGGCGCACCGACTTCGCCCTCGTGCAGCGGCGGGCCGCAGCGGCGACAGCCGCCCGGGCCGCCGTACTCGCGCAGAGCCACCCCGCCTCGTACGCGGCCTTCGACGTCCTGGAACTCGCCGGGCTCGACGTCCGGGCCCGGCCCTACGAGCGGCGCCGCGCCCTCCTCGTCGACCTGCTGCTGCCCCTCGGGCCGCCCCTTCAGCCCGTCCCCATGACCACCGATCCGGAGCTGGCCGCCACCTGGTACGAGACGCTCCCCGCCAGCGGCATCGAAGGGCTCGTGGTCAAACGGCTCGACCAGCCCTACCCGGCGGGGCGGCGGGGCTGGCAGAAGCTGCGGCACACGGAGGTCCGGGACGCCGCCGTCGTCGGCTACACCGGGACGGAGCGGAGGCCGCAGGCGCTGGTGCTCGTGCTGCCCGTCGGGGACGGGACGCCCGTCGTCTCCAGCCCGCTGTCCGCCGGACTGCGCGGGGAGGTCGCCGCCGAGCTGGCCGCCCGGGGGGCCGGCGCCCCGGCGGTGCGCACGGCCACCGCCGTCGGCGTGGGCGACGTCGCCTACCGGGTGCTCGACCCGCCGCTGTCCGCCGAGGTGCGGCACACCTCCACGCGGCACCCGCCGCCCGAGGTGCTGCGGCTGCGGACACCGCTCTGACCTGCGCCGCGAAGGCACAGGTCAGAGCTGTTTGCGCAGGTCAGGAGTGGGCGCCGCGGCCCGCGTCCGGCGGGGACCCCGGCTGCGGGTGCGGGCCCGGCCCCTCCGCGCGCCGGTAGCCGGACTCCCGGCGGGCGCGGACCTCGTCCGGGTGCTCGGAGGTCGTCGACCCGAAGTTCCCGTAGCCCTGCATCTCGTGCGGGCGCAGACCGCCCTCCGGGATGCCGACGGAGTCGCGCTCCTCGCGGACCTCGTACACCGCCCCGCCCTCCGGCACATGCGGCTGGCTCTCGGCGTCCGGCGGCGGCGGCTCCTTGGCCCGGACCCGCTGCCCCAGCTTGAAGCCGGCCAGCAGGAAGCCCGCGATCAGGATGCCGACCACGAAGAACCAGGCGATGTCGGTGAGAGTCGCGTCGACCGCGATGTAGCTCATGTCCATACGAGCCATTTTCCCGGTTTTCTGGTGATTCACCCGGGGAGAAATGGTTCCCGCCGATCCGATTGCCCCCGGGGCCGGAGGGTATGCGCCGCGGGCGACCGACCGGAGAGAGGAGCCGGGCCATGCCCCGCGGATCGTCACCCAAGCGCGAACGGCAGTACGAGCACATCAAGGAGAGCGCGGAGGAGCGCGGCGTACCCGAGGCCCGTGCCAAGGAGATCGCCGCCCGCACCGTCAACAAGGTCCGCGCCCAGGAAGGCGAGGCCGAGACGGCGAGCAGGCTGTCCCTGGAGGACATGCCCCCGTCGCGGCGCGGCGGCCTGCACTCCCACGAGGGAGCACAGGGACCGACGTACGCGCAGCTGTACGAGGAGGCCCGGAGGCGCAACGTCCGCGGCCGCTCCGACATGAACAAGGCACAGCTCAAGCGGGCCCTCGGGAAATAGGCGTCAGCGCAGGGGGCCGTCCGTGTCGCGGAGCGGCCGGACGCCGCGCCCGGCCAGCACCGCGAGGATCTCCGCGCAGATCGCGAGGGCCGTCTCGGCAGGCGTACGGGCGCCCAGGTCCAGGCCGATCGGCCCGTGCACCCGCGACAGCTCCGCCTCCCGCACGCCCGCGGCCCGAAGCCCCTCGCGCCGCCGGGCCGTCGTCTTCCGCGAGCCCAGCGCGCCCACGTACGGAACCCCCAGCTCCAGCGCCGCCCGCAGGGCCGGCACGTCGAACTCCGGATCGTGGCTCAGCATCACCAGGCACGCCGCGTCCCGCCGCGCCGCCAGCAGCTCCTCCGCCTCCGCGGCACCGGCCACGCACTCCGCCTCCCAGCCCAGCAGCCGCGCCTGCGCCCCGATCACCTCCGCCAGCTCGCCGCCGCCCCCGACCACCAGGTGCGGGGCCGACGGAAACGCCTCCACCAGCACCAGCCCCGCCTGCCCGTACAGGGCGTCCCGACCCGCACGGCGCGCCGCCAGCAGCTCCCCGGCCCGCCGTACGGCCTCGTCCGCCGACCCGTCCGCCGCGTCCACGACCTCGCTCACCGCCCTGTCCGCCCGCTCGTTCAGCCGCGTCACCAGCGCCACCCCTGCCCCCCGGCCCAGCAGCTCCCACCACCGCGCCGGCACCGACGCCAGCGGCTGCAGCAGGACCTCCGCCCGGCCGCCGCAGGTCAGCCGCGCCGCCGCCGCGCCCTCCGCCCCGACCGACACCTCGCACACCCGGGCCGTGTCCCCGGCCCGCCACGCCGCCGCCTCCGCCACCAGCTCGGCGTCGAAGACGCCCCCGTACAGCGAGCCCGCACACCCGCCGCGGGCGTCCACCAGCAGGGCCCCGGCCGGCTCCCGCGGGCCGAAGCCCTGCTCGGCGACCGGGCGGGCCAGGAACGCCGCCCGCCCCTCGGCCGTCCACCGCTGCGCCGCCTCCACCAGTCCGCGCATCGCGCTGCTCCCTCCTCGTCGTCAGAGCGCCGTCGTCGCCGGGGCCGCCGATGCGTGCCGCGGCCCCATCACCAACCTATGCACGCCGCCCGTGCCCACCCATGCCCCGAACCCACAGACCGCGGGGACCGCCCTCGTACGGACCACCGGGCCGACGCGGCGGCCGGCGGCACTTGCGGATCGCCCCCCGATGGGGTTCCGTCGAAAGGGAGAGGCCTAGCGAGGACCCATGTTCTTCACCGACCGCGACGACGCGGGACGACGACTCGCCGAAGCGCTCAGGGCGTACGCGGCGGAGGACCCCGTCGTCCTCGGCCTCCCGCGCGGCGGAGTCCCCGTCGCCTACCACGCGGCCCGCGCCCTCGGCGCCCCCCTCGACGTGGTCGTCGTCCGCAAGCTCGGGGTGCCGTACCAGCCCGAGCTGGCGTTCGGGGCGATCGGCGAGGGCGGCGTACGCGTCATCAGCGACGACATCGTCCGCCGCGGCCGGATCAGCGAGGCGGACATCGCCCGCGTCGAACGCGCCGAACAGGAGGAACTCCGCCGCCGCGCCGACCGCTTCCGCTCCGGCCGCGCCCCCGTCCCCCTCGACGGCCGCACCGCGATCGTCGTCGACGACGGCATCGCGACGGGCGCCACCGCGGCCGCCGCCTGCCGCGTCGTCCGGGCCCACGGCGCGCGCCGCGTCGTGATGGCGGCGCCGGTGGCCGCACCCGACGCGGTGGCCCGCCTCGCCGAGGCCGCGGACGAGGTGGTCACCCTGGCGGAACCGGCCGCGTTCTCCGCGGTGGGCCAGTGGTACCGCGACTTCGACCAGACCCCGGACGACGCGGTGGTCGCCCTCCTGGCCAGGGCGGCGGCCGAAAGGACCGGCGAAACATGAGGCAGCGGACCGACCCGACCCCCGTGGTGATCGACGCGGCGGGCCTCCCGCTGGAAGGCGACCTGGCCCTCCCCCCGAACACCCCCGCCGTCGTCCTCTTCGCCCACGGCTCCGGCAGCAGCCGCCACAGCCCCCGCAACCGGCAGGTCGCCGACACCCTCGTCCGCGCCGGCCTCGGCACGCTCCTCTTCGACCTGCTGACCCCGCAGGAGGAAGGGGACCGCGCCCGCGTCTTCGACATCCCGACCCTGGCAGGCCGCCTCACCGCGGCGACGGCCTGGCTGCGCACCCGCCCGGGAACCCCGCCCGCCCTGGCCTACTTCGGGGCGAGCACGGGCGCGGCCGCAGCCCTGACGGCAGCCGCCGCCCCGGACTCCCCGGTCTACGCGGTGGTCTCCCGCGGCGGCCGCCCCGACCTCGCGGACCACCTCCCCGCGGTCCGCGCCCCCACCCTCCTCATCGTCGGCGGCGACGACACCCAGGTCCTGATGCTGAACCGCGAGGCGCAGTCCCGCCTCCGCTGCGAAAGCCGCCTGGAGGTGGTGGAGGGCGCAACCCACCTCTTCGAGGAACCGGGCGCCCTGGAGGAAGTCGCCACCCTGGCCACCAGGTGGCTCACCACCCACCTCCCCGGCCGCAGTGGCGCGGCCCCGTCTCAGACCTGAGGCGCGAAACCGACGAACCCGGCCCAGGCGGCGGGGGAGAGGGCGATCCGGGGCCCGTCCTGCACCTTGGAGTCACGGACGTGGACGGCGTGCGCACCAGCGGCAACCTCGACACAGCTGTCTCCGTCGCCGCTGCTGTAGCTGCTTTTGAACCAGGCCAGTTCATGCGCGTTCATAGTGCTCCTCGCATCTCCCGCAGCAGGCCCGCGGAGTCCTCCAAGGAGAGGGCCTGTGCGCGCATCCTGGCATATCGCCGTTGGAGCACGCTGATCTCCTTCGGGTCGGCGAAGAAGAGGCCTCCACGCTGCCCCTCGTTGTAGGCGAACCAGCGGGCCTCTGACGTCTCCAACAGCTGCACGGGCCCGGCAAGCCCCGCATGTGAAGGACGTACCAGCGGCATCACCTGGATCTCCACGTTGCGCAGGCGGGCGACCTCCAGTACGTGCTCGATGAGCATCCGGGTCACCTCCACCCCGCCCGTCCTCCGCAGGAACAGGTGTTCCTCCAGGATGAAGCCGAAGGTCGTGTTCGGGCGTTCCCGCAGCAGTCGCTGCCGTTCCGCCCGCGCCGCCCACTGCGCCTCGATCTGTTCGTCGCTCAGCGGCGGCAGCTGGTCCACGAACAGGGTGCGCGCGTACGACTCGGGCTGCAAGAGGCCAGGGACCATCCGGCACTCGTACGTGTACAGGGTGACCGCCTCCGCCTCCAACCCCGCCCACCGCCGGAACCAACTGGCCAGTCCCGGCTGCCGCGACAGATGCAGGGCCGCCTGCCGCAGCGCGCCCGTGTTCCCCAGTGCCTCCTCCGCCTGCTCCACGAAATGCCGGTCCGGCATCCTCCTGCCCTGCTCGACGGAGGCCACGGTGTGCCGTGAGAAACTGACCCGCTCCGCGAACTCCGCACGGCTCAGGCCCGCATGCTCCCGCAGGGCCTGGACGACCGCGCCGAACGTGCGCAGGCTGTCCGACGCCTCCGGCTCCCCGCCGACCGGGCCGCAGCCGCCCGCCGCCTCCGCGCCAGCACCGCCCTGGTCCGTGTTCCCGTAGGCCATCCCGGCCCACCTCCCGCGCACGTGCCCGCTTACCGCTCCCGACCCGCCCCATGGTCACGGACCGTGACGCGTACTGTCCACCCTCCGTACGCGTACGCTGACGCGGCGTACGCGGTGGGTCCCTGGTGAACGGCTCGCCCCCGCCCCCACATTGGGGTCATGACACCCCACTCCACCGAACGGACTCTGCCTGCGCCGGTCACCGTACGTGTGTTCTCCGAGCGGTTCCGCTCCACCCGCCGCGGTGCCCGCCTCGCCCGCTGCCTCGCCGTGCACCAGCTCCAGGCGTGGGGCATCAGGTCCGACACCGTCCTCTCCCACGACGCGGCGCTCGTCATCGCCGAACTCACCGCCAACGCCGTCACGCACGGCCGTCTGCCGGGAAGGGACTTCGCACTCACCCTCACCCTCGCTCCCGACACCCTCCGCATCGAGGTCTCCGACACCCGCAGCGAGCGCCTCCCGCCCACCCCGGCCACAGAGCCGCCACCGCTCTCCGAATCGGGCAGGGGCCTGCTCCTCGTCCAATCCCTCGCAACCCACTGGGAGGTCCACC
Source organism: Streptomyces globosus (assembly GCF_003325375.1). Taxonomy (GTDB): domain Bacteria; phylum Actinomycetota; class Actinomycetes; order Streptomycetales; family Streptomycetaceae; genus Streptomyces; species Streptomyces globosus_A. Next base: position 1,162,319 of record NZ_CP030862.1, read on the forward strand.
CGCGCACCCCCGTCGGCAAGACGATCTCCGCGCACCTGCCCATCCCCCGTTGACCTCCGGGTGGGGGGCTTGCGTTGGGAGGCCGGTACCGAACCTCGTGGCGGCGGGTTGCCGTCGTCGCCTGGGTGTTTACGAGTCTGGGCGCTCGCCGGATCGGAGCCCTGCTCGTCCCGGTGCATCTCTGACGTAGCCCGCGGACGGAAGGAGGTGCCCCATGTCGAAGGGGAGGGCGAAGGCGTCGTCGGCCACGGGGAGGAGCAGCCGCCAAGCCGAGGTCAGGTTCTCGACAGCCGGCTTCCGCCCGGTGAGCGTGTGCACGGCCGAGGTCCGGTCGGGCCGGCGGAGGGCTGCCGATCACCCCGTGGCAGACGGGTGCGTGAGTACCGGCAGCGGCCACCTCCTCGACGGCGAAGCCGTGATCGCGCTCGTGCCGCGCGTTCCCCGTGCGGCCCACGCGCCCCTCGCGCGGGACCTGCGCAACAACGACAAAGGCCCGGACTCAGTGGGACTGAGTTCGGGCCTTCATGCTTGGCACTTCAGCTGGTCAGCGACACTTGCACACTGAACGGCTGGAGTGCCCCCGGCAGGATTCGAACCTGCGCACACGGCTCCGGAGGCCGTTGCTCTATCCCCTGAGCTACGGGGGCGTGTCGTTCGCTGTGCGGCGACGGGTTGAACACTACCAGCTCCCGCGGGGTGATCAGAAACCGTTTCCGGGGGACGGGGGAGCGGGTCGCCCGGACGGGGTGGAAGTGGCGAAAACCCGGACGCGGGGGCCGCAGCCGACCTACTCTCGAGTTGTGCCAGGCGCCTCGGGCCGGGTCCTTGTCGTCGACGACAACAAGGTCATCCGGCAGCTGATCAAGGTCAATCTCGAGCTGGAGGGCTTCGAGGTCGTGACCGCGAGCGATGGTGCCGAGTGTCTGGACATCGTGCACGACGTGGCCCCCGATGTGATCACCCTTGATGTGGTCATGCCCCGGCTCGACGGGTTCGGGGCCGCCGCGCGGCTCAAGGCCGACCCGCGGACCCGGGACCTGCCCGTCGCCATCATCAGCGCCTGCACCCAGTACGAGGTGGAGTCCGGCATCGAGGCCGGGGTCGACGCCTTCATCGCGAAGCCCTTCGAGCCCGCCGAGCTGGTGCAGGTGGTGCGCCGCCTCGTCGAGCGCCGCGGCCGCCGGGAGCGCAGGGGAGCCGGAGCCGGGCAGCGGGGCTGATCCCGGGGGTGTTTCCCCCGGGCATTTCACATCGCGGAATCGGTCGCGGTGGGGCGGGAATTCTGGCCTAGGCTGGTTCCCGTGACCCCCGCCGACCTCACCCGCACCGTCGTGCGCGCCGTGCGCTGCGCCGTCGCGGACGGGGAGCTGCCCGAGGGGGCCGCCGTGCCCGAGCGGGTCGTCATCGAGCGGACCCGGCCCGGCGGGGTGGGGGAGTACGCCACCCCCGTCGCCTTCCAGGTCGCCAAGGGTGCCGGTGGAGCCTCGCCCGTCGACGTGGCCCGGGTGCTGGCGGCACGGCTCGGGCTTGAGGCCGGGATCGAGCGTGTCGAGGTCACCGGTGCGGGGTTCCTGAATTTCGTCCTGGGCGAGTCGGCCGTCGCCGGGGTTGTCGCCGACGCGGCCGTACGGGGCCGGCGGTATGCCGATGTCGCCGCCGGGGTCCCGCTGCCCGCCGGCGAGCTGCGGGAGCAGGCCGTCCGGGCCGCCGTGCGGCGGATCCGGATCGCACAGGGCGACGCCCCTGACGGTCCTCCGTCTGACGTCGCGCCCGTCGCGCGGAAGGACGGGGACGTCGCCGCCTCGTACGGGACCGATGCCGCACTGTGGGCCGTGCTGCGCATGCCCGCGCACGAGACGCCGGCCTTCGGGCCGTGGCTGCTCCGGCAGGACGAGTCCAGTGAGTTCTTCCGCGTCCGGTACGGCCACGACCGGGCCCGTGCGCTGGTGCGCAACGCCGCCCTGCTCGGGTTCGCGCCCGAGGCCGGGCCCCTGGACGGCGGTGCCGACGCACTGCTGCGCGTCCTGCGCGATCATCCCCTCGCCCTCGAAGCCGCCGCGCACCGCCGGGCGCCCGAGTACCTCGCCCGCCACCTCGTCGAGCTCGCCGACGCCCTGCTCGGCTTCCAGTACGGCGTCCTGCCCCTCGGAGACGAGAAACCCTCGGCCGCCCACCGCGCCCGGCTGGCCCTCGCCGAAGCCGCCGGGGCGGTGCTGGCCGGCGGCCTGGCCCTGCTCGGCATCGACGCCCCCGACCGCCTGTGATCCGCGAAGAGAGACACCGATGAGCCGTTCCGCGCACCCCGCCGGGCCCCGCCACGCCGACGTCCTGCCCGAGGGCCACTACTCCCCGCCGCCCGCCGACCTCAACGCCCTCGACGAGAAGGTCTGGTCCCGGACCGTCCGGCGCGGCGACGACGGCGTCGTCTCCGTCGGCGGCATCGAGGTCACCCGCCTCGCCGAGGAGTTCGGGACGCCCGCCTACTTCCTCGACGAGGAGGACTTCCGGGCCCGCTGCCGCGCCTGGGCGCACGCCTTCGGCCCCGGCGCCGACGTCTTCTACGCCGGCAAGGCCTTCCTCTCCAAGGCCGTCGTCCGCTGGCTGAAGGAGGAGGGGCTCAACCTCGACGTGTGCTCCGGCGGCGAGCTCGCCACCGCCCTCGCCGCCGGCATGCCTGCCGAGCGCATCGCCTTCCACGGCAACAACAAGTCCGCCGCCGAGATCACCCGCGCCGTCGAGGCGGGTGTCGGCCGCATCGTCCTCGACTCCTTCCAGGAGATCGCCCGCGTCGCCCACACCGCCCGCGAGCACGGCGTCCGCCAGCCCGTGCAGATCCGCGTCACCGTCGGCGTCGAGGCGCACACCCACGAGTTCATCGCCACCGCGCACGAGGACCAGAAGTTCGGCATCGCCGTCGCCGACGGGTCCGCCGCCGAGGCCGTACGCCGCGCCCTCGGCCACGACAGCCTGGAGCTCCTCGGCGTCCACTCCCACATCGGCTCGCAGATCTTCGACATGGCCGGCTTCGAGGTCTCCGCACGCCGCGTCGTGCAGCTGCTGGCCGCCGTACGCGACGAGCACGGCGTCGAGCTCCCCGAGATCGACCTCGGCGGCGGCCTCGGCATCGCCTACACCTCCGCCGACGACCCGCGCGAGCCCCACGAGATCGCCAAGGCCCTCCACGAGATCGTCGCCCGCGAGTGCGAGGCCGCCGGGCTGCGCGCGCCCCGCATCTCCGTCGAGCCGGGCCGCGCCATCGTCGGCCCGACCGCCTTCACCCTCTACGAGGTCGGCACCGTCAAGCCGCTGCCCGGGCTGCGCACGTACGTGTCGGTCGACGGCGGCATGTCCGACAACATCCGCACCGCGCTCTACGACGCCGAATACTCGATCGCGCTCGTCTCGCGCACCTCCGACGCCGAGCCGGTCCTCGTCCGCGTCGTCGGCAAGCACTGCGAGAGCGGCGACATCGTCGTCAAGGACGCCTACCTGCCGGCCGACCTGGCCCCCGGCGACCTCGTCGCCGTGCCCGCGACCGGTGCGTACTGCCGCTCCATGGCCAGCAACTACAACCACGCGCTCCGCCCGCCCGTCGTCGCCGTGCGCGACGGGGCGGCCCGGGTGATCGTCCGGCGCGAGACGGAGGAAGATCTCCTGCGCCTCGACGTCGGATGATGAAATAGATGTCTCACGCATTGGACCGAAGGTGGAAACTTGTGTCCATTGCGTGAGACTGGTCCAGACTTGACGCGCAATTCCGCGCGCCGGGTGCCGAGGGAAGATCGAAAGGCGTAGGTCGAATGATGCGTACGCGTCCGCTGAAGGTGGCGCTGCTGGGCTGTGGTGTGGTCGGCTCAGAGGTGGCGCGCATCATGACGACGCACGCCGACGACCTCACGGCGAGGATCGGCGCGCCCGTCGAGCTCGCGGGCGTGGCCGTCCGCCGCCCCTCAAAGGTCCGCGAGGGCATCGACCCCGCACTGATCACCACCGACGCCACCGCCCTGCTCAAACGGGGCGACATCGACGTCGCCATCGAGGTCATCGGCGGCATCGAGCCGGCCCGCACCCTGATCACCACCGCGTTCGAGCACGGCATCTCCGTCGTCTCCGCGAACAAGGCGCTCCTCGCGCAGGACGGCGCCGCCCTGCACGCGGCCGCCGGGCAGGCCGGGCTCGACCTCTACTACGAGGCGGCCGTCGCCGGCGCCATCCCGCTGATCCGGCCGCTGCGCGAGTCCCTCGCCGGCGACAAGATCAACCGGGTGATGGGCATCGTCAACGGCACGACGAACTTCATCCTCGACAAGATGGACGCCACCGGCGCCGGCTACCAGGAGGCGCTCGACGAGGCGACCGCCCTCGGCTACGCCGAGGCCGACCCCACCGCCGACGTCGAGGGCTACGACGCCGCCGCCAAGGCCGCCATCCTCGCCGGCATCGCCTTCCACACCCGCGTCCACCTCGACGATGTCTACCGCGAGGGCATGACCGAGGTCAGCGCCGCCGACTTCGCCTCCGCCAAGCGCATGGGCTGCACCATCAAGCTCCTCGCGATCCTGGAGCGCGCCGCCGACGGCGAGTCCGTCACCGCGCGCGTCCACCCCGCGATGATCCCGCTCAGCCACCCGCTCGCCTCCGTCCGCGAGGCGTACAACGCCGTCTTCGTCGAGGCGGAGGCCGCCGGGCGGCTGATGTTCTACGGGCCCGGCGCGGGCGGCGCACCGACCGCCTCAGCGGTCCTCGGCGACCTCGTCGCCGTCTGCCGGAACAAGCTCGCCGAGGCAACGGGGCCCGGCGAGTCGGCCTACACCCAGCTGCCGGTCAGCCCCATGGGCGACGTCGTCACCCGGTACCACATCAGCCTCGATGTGGCCGACAAGCCGGGTGTCCTCGCCCAGGTGGCCACGTGCTTCGCGGAGCACGGGGTGTCGATCGACACGGTCAGGCAGCAGGGCAAGGACGGCGAGGCCTCCCTCGTCGTCGTCACCCACCGCGCGCCCGACGCCTCCCTTTCCGGGACCGTCGAGGCCCTGCGGAAGCTGGACACCGTCCGCGGTGTCGCCAGCATCATGCGTGTTGAAGGGGAGTAAGGACCCATGAGCAGCAATCGCACCCACCAGTGGCGCGGCATCATCGAGGAGTACCGGGACCGCCTGCCGGTGACGGACGCGACGCCCGTGGTCACGCTCCGCGAGGGCGGCACTCCCCTCGTGCCCGCGCAGGTGCTCTCCGAGCGCACCGGCTGCGAGGTGCACCTCAAGGTCGAGGGTGCGAACCCGACCGGGTCGTTCAAGGACCGCGGCATGACCATGGCCATCACCAAGGCCAAGGAGGAGGGCGCACAGGCGGTCATCTGCGCGTCCACCGGCAACACCTCCGCCTCCGCCGCCGCGTACGCGGTGCGCGCCGGCATGGTCTCCGCCGTGCTCGTCCCCCGCGGCAAGATCGCCCTCGGCAAGATGGGCCAGGCGCTGGTGCACGGCGCCAAGATCCTCCAGGTGGACGGCAACTTCGACGACTGCCTCGACCTCGCCCGCGCGCTGTCCGACAACTACCCGGTGGCGCTGGTCAATTCCGTCAACCCGGTGCGCATCGAGGGCCAGAAGACGGCCGCGTTCGAGATCGTCGACGCGCTCGGCGACGCCCCCGACATCCACGTGCTGCCCGTCGGCAACGCCGGCAACATCACGGCGTACTGGAAGGGCTTCAAGGAGTACAAGGCCGACGGCCTGGCCTCCCGTACGCCCCGCGTGTGGGGTTTCCAGGCCTCCGGCTCCGCTCCGATCGTGCGCGGCGAGGTCGTCAAGGAGCCGCACACCATCGCCACGGCCATCCGCATCGGCAACCCCGCCTCCTGGGAGTACGCGCTGGCCGCGCGCGACGAGTCGGGCGGCTTCATCGACGAGGTGACGGACCGCCACATCCTCGCCGCCTACCGGCTGTTGGCCTCGCAGGAGGGCGTCTTCGTCGAGCCGGCGTCCGCCGCGTCCGTCGCGGGCCTGCTCAAGGCCGCCGAGGCGGGGCTGGTCGACCCCGGCCAGAAGATCGTGTGCACCGTCACCGGCAACGGCCTGAAGGACCCCGACTGGGCGGTGGCCGGCGCCCCGCAGCCCGTCACCGTCCCGGTGGACGCCGAGGCCGCGGCCGCCCGCCTCGGACTGGTCTGACGCGCCGCCCCGGACCGGCTCTGCCCGGTCCGGGGCCGGCCGCGGCCGCAAAGGGGCCCCGACCGGCCCCGAGTTGCCGGGCTCCGGCTCCGCCGGAACGCCTCGCAACCCGCAGCGGCCCGGCCCCGGCCCCGGCCGACGAATCCGGCAACTCAGGCCGTACGGCACCAAAACCCACGGCCTGCGGGACCCGGGCGCGACACGCGTCGTGCGCCTCCCGTGCGCCCTATGTCGCGGAAGAACCTTCCTTCGATACGCTGTACCGACATCCGCCACCGCGCATATGACCGCGGTGCTGCCCACAGGGCCTTCGGGTGTCGTACGTTCTCCAGTACATTCACAGCGAAGTTCTCGCACAGTCACAAGGAGTGTCATCGGACGATGGCCGGTCCAGCGTTCCGCGCCGCCGCCGTACGGGTGCGCGTCCCCGCCAGCAGTGCCAACCTCGGCCCCGGCTTCGACAGCCTCGGCCTGGCCCTGGGGCTCTACGACGACGTGGTCGTCCGGGTGGCCGACTCCGGCCTGGGCATCGACATCGCGGGCGAGGGCGCCGACACCCTCCCGCGGGACGAGAACCACCTGCTCGTACGCTCCATGCGCACCGCCTTCGACCTGCTCGGCGGACAGCCACGCGGCCTCGAGGTGGTCTGCGCCAACCGCATCCCGCACGGCCGCGGCCTCGGCTCCTCCTCCGCCGCCATCTGCGCCGGCATCGTCGCCGCCCGCGCGGTCACCATAGGCGGCGAGGCCCGCCTCGACGACGCGGCCCTGCTGGAACTGGCCACCGAGATCGAGGGCCACCCCGACAACGTCGCCGCCTGCCTGCTCGGCGGCTTCACCCTCGCCTGGACCGAAGGCGGCAGCGCCCGGGCGATCCGCATGGAGCCCGCGCGTTCCATCGTTCCGGTGGTCTTCGTCCCCTCCAAGCCCGTCCTGACGGAGACCGCGCGCGGCCTGCTGCCGCGCACCGTCCCCCACGTGGACGCCGCAGCCAACGCCGGCCGCGCGGCCCTGCTCGTCGAAGCCCTGACCAGGCGTCCCGAGTTGCTGCTGCCGGCCACCGAAGACCGCCTCCACCAGGAGTACCGGTCCCCGGCGATGCCCGAGAGCGTGGCACTCGTCAACCGACTGCGCGCGGACGGCATCCCCGCGGTCATCTCCGGCGCGGGCCCCACGGTCCTCGCGCTGGCCGACAACGACGCGGCCGACAAGGTCGCGCAGCTCGCGGGCGACGGGTGGGCGGCCAACCGGCTGGCCCTCGACTCCGCGGGCGCGAGCGTACTCCCGCTGGCAGCCCAGAGCGGCTGACCGCCCCGGTGCAGTAGCCGGGGGCGGGCGGCCTGGGCAGGCCGCCCGCGCGGAAAGCGCGATTGCCGGTGATTGAGAGGGGGAATATCTGTTGGATCCGGTAGTGTTAGTCTCAAGTGCGCAGCCGAAGCCGTCATGGCCAGGCGCTCAGTGTCCCCATCCGGGACCACCTTTCTTCCGGGAGCCTCCCCGACTGCTTTGATCGCCGCCAGCAGTTTCGAGCACGCTCCGGAATCGGCGTGAAATTCCCACGCGTCCAGCTCGGGGGCCTCGCGCCGGAACCACCCAAGCACGTTTCTCTCCGCCGTACATCTACCGGCGGACCACCGCCCCGGCACGGTCCATACACCTAGGACTGCTGTCGGACAGCACAACCGGTCGCCGAGCCAGACAGGCCGACGTCCGCTCCAGGGAAGGACCCTTCGTGAGCGACACCACCGATCTGATGGGCGCTGCCGACACCAACGTCGACACCAGCGCCCCCGCCGCGGCCGCCGCGACGAGCACAGCCGGCCGGCGACGCCGCTCCGGCACCGGCCTCGAGGGCATGGTCCTGGCCGAGCTCCAGCAGGTCGCGTCGGGCCTCGGGATCAGGGGCACCGCGCGGATGCGCAAGAGCCAGCTGATCGAGGTCATCAAGGAGGCGCAGGCCGGCGGCGGTGCCGCCAAGGCCGCGGCTCCCGCCGCCGACGCCGAGGCCAAGCCGAAGCGCCGCGCCACCAGCAAGGCCCGTACGGGCGAGGCCCCCGCCGAGGCGCCGGCCGAGAAGCCCGCCGCCGCGGCGCAGATCGAGATCCCCGGCCAGCCGGCCGGCGGCGCCCGCACCGGCGAGGCCGAGCGCGCGGCGGACGAGGCCCCCGCGGGCGAGCGCCGCCGCCGCCGTGCCACGGCGCCCTCCGGCAGCCCGGAGGCCGCGGCTCCCGCCGCCACCGTCGTCGTCGAGGCGAAGACCGAGACGGCCGCCGCAGCACCGGCCGAGACCAAGGCCGAGGCCGCCACCGCGGTGTCCGCCCCCGCCCAGGAGGGCGAGGGGCGCGGCCGCCGCGACCGCCGGGAGCGCGGCGACCGCCAGCGCGACCGCCGCGAGCGCGGTGCCAAGGGCGACGACCAGGGCCAGGGCCAGGGCCAGGGTGGCCAGGGCCAGGGCGGCGGCCGCGGCGACCGCGACCGCGACCGCCAGCAGGGCGGCCGCGGCCAGGGCCAGCAGGGTCAGCAGGGCCAGCAGGGCCGGCAGGACAACGGCCCGCAGGACGACTTCGACGACGAGGGCGGCCGCCGCGGCCGCCGCGGCCGCTACCGCGACCGCCGGGGCCGCCGAGGCCGCGACGACTTCGCGCCGGGCGAGCCGCAGGTCGCCGACGACGACGTCCTGATCCCCGTCGCCGGCATCCTCGACATCCTCGACAACTACGCGTTCATCCGGACCTCGGGCTACCTGCCCGGCCCGAACGACGTGTACGTCTCCCTCGCCCAGGTCCGCAAGGCCGGCCTGCGCAAGGGCGACCACATCACCGGCGCCGTCCGCCAGCCCAAGGACGGCGAGCGCCGCGAGAAGTTCAACGCGCTGGTGCGCCTGGACTCCGTCAACGGCATGGCGCCCGAATCGGGCCGCGGCCGCCCGGAGTTCCAGAAGCTGACCCCGCTCTACCCGCAGGACCGGCTCCGCCTGGAGACCGACCCGGGCGTGCTGACGACGCGCATCATCGACCTGGTGTCGCCGATCGGCAAGGGCCAGCGAGGCCTGATCGTGGCCCCGCCGAAGACCGGCAAGACCATGATCATGCAGGCGATCGCCAACGCGATCACCACGAACAACCCCGAGTGCCACCTGATGGTCGTCCTCGTCGACGAGCGTCCGGAAGAGGTCACCGACATGCAGCGGTCGGTCAAGGGCGAGGTCATCTCCTCGACCTTCGACCGCCCGGCCGAGGACCACACCACCGTCGCCGAGCTGGCCATCGAGCGCGCCAAGCGCCTCGTCGAGCTGGGCCACGACGTGGTCGTCCTGCTGGACTCCATCACCCGCCTGGGCCGCGCGTACAACCTCGCGGCGCCCGCCTCCGGCCGCATCCTGTCCGGTGGTGTCGACTCGACCGCGCTGTACCCGCCGAAGCGCTTCTTCGGTGCCGCGCGCAACATCGAGGACGGCGGCTCGCTGACCATCCTGGCCACCGCGCTGGTCGACACCGGCTCGCGCATGGACGAGGTGATCTTCGAGGAGTTCAAGGGCACCGGCAACATGGAGCTCAAGCTCGACCGCAAGCTCGCCGACAAGCGGATCTTCCCCGCCGTCGACGTCGACCCGTCGGGCACCCGCAAGGAGGAGATCCTCCTCAACAGCGAGGAGCTCTCCATCGTCTGGAAGCTGCGCCGGGTGCTGCACGCGCTCGACTCGCAGCAGGCCATCGAGCTGCTGCTCGACAAGATGAAGCAGACGAAGTCGAACGCCGAGTTCCTGATGCAGATCGCCAAGACGACCCCTGCAGGCAAGAACGACGACTGACGGCCGCACCCGCGCCGTACCGGGGCCGCCCCCGCCGCACTCCGCGGCGGGGGCGGCCCCGCGTTTTCCGCGCCGCAGCCGGTACGCCCGCTCCATGCGGCCTTCGCCACATCCGCGGCTTTCGCGCATTCCGGCCCGCCGCAGTGTGGAACCCAGCGCAGCACTGCTCCGTCTGTGTCAAGGGGGCGCGCAGCGGCCGGGCGGCGGCGGGACCGCTCCCCAGGACTGAGGAGAGCATGAGCGAGGAGAGCAGCGGCCCGAAGCCGCACCGCGCCGGATCGCGGCGGCGGCGGAAGCCGGCCGGGCGCCGCAGGGGCCTGGCCGTCGCCGCGTGGACCGCCGCCGGAGTGGTCCTGCTGGGCGGGGCGGGCCTGGGCTGGTTCTGGTTCAAGCTGAACGGGAACCTCCACACCGTCGACATCGACCAGGCGCTCGGCTCCGACCGCCCGCAGAACATCGACAACGGCTCGATGGACATCCTCGTCCTCGGCTCGGACTCCCGCGGCGGCGCGAACGCCGCGTACGGCCGCGACGACGGCGGTGCGGCCCGCTCCGACACGGCGATGATCGTCCACCTGTACGAGGGCCACAAGAAGGCCAGCGTCGTGTCGATCCCCCGCGACACCATGGTCAACCGCCCGCCCTGCACCCTGGCGAACGGCAGGACCGACCGCGGCCGGCAGCGCGAGCAGTTCAACGAGGCCTTCTCGATCGGCGGTGCGGCCTGCGTCGTCAAGACCGTCGAGAAGATGTCCGGGATCCGCATGGACCACTACATCGAGGTCGACTTCACCGGCTTCAAGGGGATCATCGACTCCCTCGGCGGCGTCGAGGTCACCACCGCCAAGCCCATCAAGGACGACGGCAGCCACCTCGACCTCCCGGCCGGAACCCACCACCTGAACGGCGAGCAGGCCCTCGGCCTGGTCCGCACCCGCAAGAGCGTCGGCGACGGCAGCGACCTGGGCCGAATACAGCTCCAGCAGGCCTTCATCAAAGCCCTGATCAAGCAGGTCAAGGGCATCGGGATCTTCGACAACCCCAAGCGGCTGATGGACCTCGCCGACACCGGGACCAGGTCGCTGACCACGGACAAGGCGCTCGGCGACGTGAAGTCCCTGCTCGGCTTCGCCCAGAGCCTGCAGGGCATCGACGCGCAGGACATGCAGATGATCACGCTGCCGGTGGGCGCGGACCCGTACGACACGAACCGCGTCGCCCCGCTCGCCAAGGAGTCCAAGATGGTCTGGGACGCCCTGCTTGCCGAGCAGTCGATCCCCGCCGAGGCCACCGCCGCCTCCGCCGGCGACAAGGGCAAGGCCGCCGAGATCGTCCGGTAGACCGACTCCGCGCGGGTGCGGAATACGCCGGCCGCCCCGCTCGTTGAGGAGGGCGTTCCCGGAATTTTGACAGGCAGCCCGGTCCTGGCAGACTGGTCTGTCGGCCCCGGTTCACGCAGTGCGCAATTCCGCCCCTGCGACCCGGCGCCCTCCCGACTCTAGGAGACACCTTGAAGCGCGATGTTCACCCCGAGTACGTCGAGACCCAGGTCAGCTGCACCTGCGGCGCGTCGTTCACCACCCGTAGCACCCTGACCGAGGGCACCATCCGTGCCGAGGTCTGCTCCGAGTGCCACCCGTTCTACACGGGCAAGCAGAAGATCCTCGACACCGGTGGCCGTGTCGCCCGCTTCGAGGCCCGCTTCGGCAAGGCTGCCGGCTCGAAGTAGCGAGCCCCCGGCGCCGGACCCCGGCTGCACCCCGTCCAACGGGGGCGGCCGGGCCGGCGCCTTTGTCGTCCCGCAGCCATTTTTCGTACTTTCACCCCAGGAGCCCCCGATGTTCGAGGCGGTCGAGGAACTGGTCGGCGAGCACGCCGACCTTGAGAAGAAGCTCGCCGACCCTTCGGTCCACTCCGATCAGGCCAATGCGCGCAAGCTGAACAAGCGCTATGCGGAGCTGACCCCGATCATCGCCACCTACCGGGCGTGGAAGCAGACCGGCGAGGACATCGACACCGCGAAGGAGCTCGCGGCCGACGACCCCGACTTCGCCGCCGAGGTCAAGGAGCTGGGCGCGCAGCGCGAGGAGCTCACCGAGAAGCTGCGCCTGCTGCTGGTCCCGCGCGACCCCAGCGACGACAAGGACGTCCTCCTGGAGATCAAGGCGGGCGCCGGCGGCGACGAGTCCGCCCTGTTCGCCGGCGACCTGCTGCGCATGTACCTGCGCTACGCCGAGCGGGTCGGCTGGAAGACCGAGATCATCGACTCCACCGAGTCCGAGCTCGGCGGCTACAAGGACGTCCAGGTCTCCGTCCGCACCAAGGGCGGCAACGGCGCCACCGAGCCCGGCCAGGGCGTGTGGGCCCGGCTGAAGTACGAGGGCGGCGTCCACCGCGTCCAGCGCGTCCCGGCCACCGAGTCGCAGGGCCGCATCCACACCTCCGCCGCCGGCGTGCTCGTCACCCCGGAGGCCGAGGAGGTCGAGGTCGAGATCAACCCGAACGACCTGCGCATCGACGTGTACCGCTCGTCCGGCCCCGGCGGCCAGTCCGTCAACACCACCGACTCGGCCGTGCGCATCACGCACATCCCGACCGGTGTGGTCGCCTCCTGCCAGAACGAGAAGAGCCAGCTCCAGAACAAGGAGCAGGCCATGCGCATCCTGCGGTCCCGCCTGCTGGCGGCCGCCCAGGAGGCCGCCGAGCAGGAGGCCGCGGACGCCCGCCGCAGCCAGGTCCGCACCGTGGACCGGTCCGAGAAGATCCGGACGTACAACTTCCCGGAGAACCGGATCTCGGACCACCGGACCGGGTTCAAGGCGTACAACCTGGACCAGGTGCTCGACGGCGACCTCGACTCGGTCATCCAGGCCTGCGTCGACACGGACTCGGCCGCCAAGCTCGCGGCCGCGAACTCCAACTGACCCGTCCCCCGCCACCCCCCCCGTACGACAGCAGCCCGGAGGACCAGCGTGAACTTGCTGCTTGCCGAGGTGGCCCAGGCCACCCAGCGGCTGGCCGCCGCAGGCGTGCCCTCACCGCGCTTCGACGCGGAGGAGCTCGCGGCCTTCGTCCACGGCGTCAAACGGGGGGAACTGCACCACGTCAAGGACGCCGACTTCGACGCCCGCTACTGGGAGGCAGTCGCCCGCCGCGAGGCGCGCGAGCCGCTCCAGCACATCACCGGGCGGGCCTACTTCCGCTACCTGGAGCTCCAGGTCGGGCCCGGGGTGTTCGTGCCCCGGCCCGAGACCGAGTCGGTCGTCGACTGGGCCATACAGGCCGTCCGGGCGATGGACGTCGTCGAGCCGCTGATCGTGGACCTGTGCACCGGCTCCGGCGCGATCGCGCTCGCCATGGCCCAGGAGGTGCCCCGCTCGCGCGTGCACGCGGTGGAGCTGTCCGAGGACGCGCTGCGCTGGACCCGCAAGAACGCCGAGGGCTCCCGGGTCACCGTCCACCAGGGCGACGCCCTGGAGGCCCTGCCGGAACTCGACGGGCAGGTCGACCTGGTGATCTCCAACCCGCCGTACATCCCGCTCACCGAGTGGGAGTACGTCGCCCCCGAGGCGCGCGACCACGACCCGGAGATGGCGCTCTTCTCCGGCGAGGACGGCCTCGACACCATCCGCGGCATCGAGCGGACCGCGCACCGGCTGCTGCGGCCCGGCGGGATCGTCGTCGTCGAGCACGCCGACACCCAGGGCGGCCAGGTCCCGTGGATCTTCGCCGAGGAGCTGGGCTGGGCGGACGCCGCCGACCACCCCGACCTCAACAACCGCCCGCGCTTCGCGACCGCCCGCAAGGCCCGGCCGTGAGCGCCCCCCGACCCGCCCCCACTCCGCTGCACGAGGAGGCCCGCTGATGGCCCGGCGATACGACTGCAACGACGCGACGGACCGCAGGACGGGCCTGCGCGAAGCCGCCTCCGCCGTGCGCCGCGGCGAGCTCGTCGTACTGCCCACGGACACGCTGTACGGCATCGGCGCCGACGCCTTCAGTGCGGAGGCCGTCGGCGACCTCCTCACCGCCAAGGGCCGCGGCCGCAGCATGCCCACCCCGGTCCTCATCGGCTCCCCGAACACCCTGCACGGCCTCGTCACGGACTTCTCCGAGCAGGCGTGGGAGCTCGTCGACGCCTTCTGGCCGGGCGCGCTGACCCTCGTCGCCAGGCACCAGCCGTCGCTGGCCTGGGACCTCGGGGAGACCCGCGGCACCGTCGCCGTGCGCATGCCGCTGCACCCCGTCGCGATCGAGCTGCTGACCGAGGTCGGCCCGATGGCGGTGTCCTCGGCGAACCTGAGCGGGCACCCGGCCCCGGAGGACTGCGACGCGGCCCGCCGGATGCTCGGCGACTCCGTCTCCGTCTACCTGGACGGCGGCCCGACGCCCGGCATCCAGCCGTCGTCGATCGTCGACGTCACCGGGAAGGTCCCCGTCCTGCTGCGCGAGGGCGCGCTGTCCGCCGGACAGCTGCGGGAGGTCGTACCCGACCTCGAGGTGGCCCCGTGAGCCCTCAGGGGCGTGGCATAGCCGGCGGCGGCGTCCCCGCGGCCGCCCAGGGGCGGCCCGCGGCGGGGGAGCAGGCGGGCCCGGACACCTTCCGCATCCTCCACGTCAGCACCGGCAACGTGTGCCGCTCGCCCATCACCGAGCGGCTGAACCGGCATGCGCTGGCGCACCGCCTGGGGCAGGTTCCGGCCAGCGGGCTGATCGTCGAGAGCGCCGGCACCTGGGGCCACGAGGGCGCCCCGATGGAGGCGAACGCCGCCGCCGTCCTCGCCGACTTCGGCGCCGACGCCACCGGGTTCACGGGCCGCGAGCTCCTCGACGAGCACGTCATCCGGGCCGACCTCGTCCTGACCGCCACCCGCGACCACCGGGCGCAGGTCATCTCCATGGGGCACTCGGCCGGCCTGCGCACCTTCACGCTGAAGGAGTTCACCCGCCTGGTGCGGGCGATAGATCCGGCCACCCTGCCCCCACTCGACGACGGTGTCGCCGAGCGCGCCCGGGCCCTCGTACGGGCGGCTGCGGCGCTGCGCGGCTGGCTGCTGGCCCCCTCCCCGGACGCGGACGAGGTCCACGACCCGTACGGTGCGCCGATCACCTTCTTCCGCTCGATCGGCGACGAGATCAACCAGGCGCTGGACCCGGTCGTGACGGCGCTGACGGGCGTCGCCGCGCCCCGCTGAGCCGCCCGCGCCCCGCAGGGCGCGACGGGCCCCGCGGGCCTACAGTGGCGGTACCCGGGTATCCCACTGGAGTCGCGCCATGAGCGTCATCACCCCGCCCACGGACCTGCTGCGGCAGCAGGATCCGCAGATGGCCGACGTTCTCGCCGGGGAGGCGCAGCGGCAGGCCACCACGCTGCAGCTGATCGCCGCCGAGAACTTCACCTCGCCCGCCGTGCTCGCCGCGCTCGGCTCGGCGCTCGCCAACAAGTACGCCGAGGGCTACCCGGGCAACCGGTACCACGGCGGCTGCGAGTACGCCGACCTTGCCGAGCGGACCGCCGCCGAGCGGGCGCGGGCGCTGTTCGGCGCCGAGCACGCCAACGTCCAGCCGCACTCCGGCTCCTCGGCGATGCTCGCCGCGTACGCGGCCCTGCTGCGGCCGGGGGACACCGTCCTCGCGATGGGCCTGCCGTACGGCGGGCACCTCACCCACGGCTCTCCGGCCAACTTCTCGGGCCGCTGGTTCGACTTCGTCGGCTACGGGACCGACGCCGAGACCGGGCTGATCGACTACCACCAGGTGCAGCAGCTGGCGCGGACCCACCGGCCGAAGGCGATCGTCTGCGGCTCCATCTCCTACCCGCGGCACCCCGAGTACTCGGTGTTCCGGGAGATCGCCGACGAGGTGGGGGCCTACTTCATCGCCGACGCCGCCCACCCCATCGGGCTGGTGGCCGGCGGGGCCGCGCCGAGCCCCGTCCCGTACGCCGACGTCGTCTGCGCCACGACGCACAAGGTGCTGCGGGGCCCGCGGGGCGGGATGATCCTGTGCGGCGCCGAGTTCGCCGAGCGGATCGACCGGGCGGTGTTCCCGTTCACGCAGGGCGGCGCGCAGATGCACACCATCGCGGCGAAGGCCGTCGCCTTCGGGGAGGCGGCCCGCCCGGCGTTCACCACGTACGCCCATCGGGTGGTGGCCAACGCGCGGGTGCTCGCCGAGGCGCTGGAGGAGCGCGGGTTCGCCGTCACGACCGGCGGCACCGACACGCACCTGATCACCGCCGACCCGGCCGCGCTCGGCGTCGACGGCCCCGCGGCCCGGGGCCGGCTCGCCGCCGCGGGCATCGTGCTGGACACCTGCGCCCTGCCGTACGGGGACCAGCGCGGGATCCGGCTGGGCACGGCCGCGGTGACCACGCAGGGCATGGGCGAGCCGGAGATGGCGCGGATCGCCGGCCTGTTCGCCGAGGCGCTGCGCGGTCAGGCGGCGGGGGTGCGGGCGGAGGTGGCCGCTCTCGCGCAGGGCTTCCCGCCGTACGGCCGGTGAGCGCGGCCGGGCGGGGCCGGCTGCAACCGCCGACCGGACCCCTCGCGTCCTCGGCATGGGGCACATCACGGCTAATGTGTGGGGCTGAGATGGCCGGCGATACATCTGGGGCAGCCCGTGCGTGAATATCTGCTGACGCTTTGCGTCACGGTCGCGGTGACCTATCTGCTCACCGGGCCCGTTCGGAAGTTCGCCATCGCGGCCGGGGCGATGCCCGAGATCCGCGCCCGCGACGTGCACCGCGAGCCCACTCCGCGGCTCGGCGGCATCGCGATGTTCGGCGGCCTGTGCGCGGGCCTGCTGGTCGCGGACCACCTGCCGAACCTGAACGGCGTCTTCGAGCTGTCGAACGAGCCGCGGGCGCTGCTCTCCGGGGCGGCGCTGATCTGGCTGATCGGCGTCCTCGACGACAAGTTCGAGATCGACGCCCTGATCAAGCTGGGCGCGCAGATGATCGCCGCGGGCGTGATGGTCATGCAGGGCCTGACCATCCTGTGGATCCCCGTCCCGGGTGTCGGGACGGTCGCGCTCACGCAGTGGCAGGGCAACCTGCTGACGGTCGCGCTGGTGGTGATCACCATCAACGCGGTGAACTTCGTCGACGGCCTCGACGGCCTGGCCGCGGGCATGGTCTGCATCGCCGCCGCGGCGTTCTTCCTGTACGGGTACCGGATCTGGTTCGGCTACGGCATCGAGGCGGCGGCGCCGGCGACCCTCTTCGCGGCGATCCTGATGGGCATGTGCCTGGGCTTCCTGCCGCACAACATGCATCCGGCCCGCATCTTCATGGGCGACTCGGGGTCCATGCTCATCGGCCTCGTCCTGGCCGCCGGCACGATCTCGATCACCGGCCAGGTGGACCCGGACACCATGGCGCTCTTCGCGGGCGGCGAGCGCAACGCGACGCACGCGATGCTGCCGGTCTTCATCCCGCTGCTGCTGCCGCTGACGATCATCGCGATCCCGATGACGGACCTGATCCTGGCCATCGTGCGGCGCACCTGGAACGGCCAGTCGCCCTTCGCCGCGGACCGCGGGCACCTGCACCACCGGCTGCTGGAACTCGGCCACTCGCACAGCCGCGCCGTGCTGATCATGTACTTCTGGTCGGGGCTCTTCGCCTTCAGCGCGGTGGCCTACTCGGTGCACTCGGCCTCGATGTGGATCGTCTTCGTGATCGCCCTGCTCAGCGCCGTGGGCCTCGTCCTGCTGCTCCTGCCGCGCTTCACGCCGCGCGCCCCGCGCTGGGCGGAGTTCCTGGTGCCGCCGCGCTACCGGCACGCGGAGCGGGCCGCGGAGGCGGCCGCACAGGACGCCTCGGGGCGGGAGCCGGAGCCGGCGCGGGCGGTCGCGGTGGGCGTCTCCGGCGTCAACGGCGCGACAGCGGTGGGCCCCCGTTCGCGGTTCCCCGAGCGGCGTAAGGCCGGATCCGCGCGCTGACGGCGCATCCGCAATTCGGAATCGAAACGCCTTTACCACACGAAACGGCCGCCCGTCGTGCACACACGGGCGCGTTAGCTCTCATGTGTGACAGTAAGCACACGAGCCAGGTAAAGCTCTCATCAAATAGTTTGTGATACCGTTCACTAAACCCGGTGACAGTGCCGAAGGGTCGTAGTGCGACGGTCCCTCGGCCCGAGCGTTCTGCTCGGACCGGGCCTTACGCTCGTCCCGTACGAGTCCCGTACCCCCACCACCACGCGGAGCTACCCCGCCATGCGGTCTGATGACGTCCGATCCCTGCTGCAAACCGCCGTACCCACCGCTGCCGCCGGCGCTGTCGCCGCGATCGTCAGCGGCGTGGTCGCGGGTGGCGAGGGGGCCATCGGTGCGCTCGTCGCCACGCTGGTGGTGATCGCGTTCATGGGTGTCGGCTTCGTCGTACTGCAGCACACGGCCCGGTCGTGGCCGCATCTGTTCCAGATGATGGGCCTGGTCCTCTACACGACCCAGATCCTGCTGCTGTTCGTCTTCGTCGCCGCGTTCCGGGACACGACGCTTTTCAACCCCAAGGCCTTCGCCATCTCGCTGGTCGTCGCGACGCTCGTCTGGATCGCCGCGCAGACCCGCGCCCACATGAAGGCCAAGATCCTTTACGTCGAGCCGAACGCCGACAAGGGTGACAAGCCCGAAAACACGGGGTCCTCGTCGTGAAGGGTAGGGGCGGGATAAGTGGTCGTTCGAGATGCTGCTATCGTCCGGTGCCGTGTGCGGCATCGCGGGCGCGGGCATCTGAGCTGACGCCTGCTCAATCGCGAGGCTCAATGCCTGCCGGCCGCCCCCACATCCGTAAGACCAGTCCCGTGCCGACCCGCGGCCCTGCGCCGCGCCGACACAACGAGGTTGCCGTACCTATGCGCCACGCTGAAGGAGCCCGCGGTGAGTGCTGACCCGACGCAGGTGCTCGCCTTCGAGACCGATTGCCACATCTTCGACGGCTGTGGCTTCCCGGCTCCTGGCCTGCACTCGTTCCTGTTCGAGCCGATCTTCGGCGACGCGGACAGCAGCGTCTACTTCAACAAGACGATGCTGCTGGCCCTGCTCGGGTCCGTCATCATCCTCGCCTTCTTCTGGGCGGCCTTCCGCAAGCCGAAGGTGGTTCCCGGAAAGCTGCAGATGGTCGCCGAGGCCGGCTACGACTTCGTCCGCCGCGGCATCGTCTACGAGACCCTCGGCAAGAAGGAAGGCGAGAAGTACGTCCCCTTCATGGTCGCGACGTTCTTCTTCGTCTGGATGATGAACCTCTGGTCGATCATCCCGGTCGCCCAGTTCCCGGTGACCTCCGTCATCGCCTACCCGGCCGGCCTCGCGCTCGTCATCTACGTCATGTGGATGTCGGTCACCTTCAAGCGCCACGGCTTCATCGGCGGCCTGAAGAACCTGACGGGCTACGACAAGTCGCTCGGCGGGATCCTGCCGCTGGTCATGCTGATCGAGTTCTTCTCGAACGTCCTGGTCCGCCCCTTCACCCACGCGGTCCGTCTCTTCGCGAACATGTTCGCCGGTCACACGCTGCTGCTGCTCTTCACGATCGCCAGCTGGTACCTGCTGAACGGCATCGGCATCGCCTACGCCGGTGTCTCGTTCGTGATGGTCATCGTGATGACCGCCTTCGAGCTCTTCATCCAGGCTGTCCAGGCCTACGTCTTCGTGCTCCTGGCCTGCAGCTTCCTCCAGGGCGCCGTCGCCGAGCACCACTGACCGGCCCCACCCCCAAACCATCAGACGTCCGGTGGCCAACCCCCACCGGTCCATGAAAGAGAAGGAAGAACCGGCATGTCCGCTCTCGCGCAGACCCTCGCCGCTGGCGTCGAAATCAAGGGCAACCTCGGCTCCATCGGCTACGGCCTCGCCGCCATCGGCCCCGGCGTCGGCGTCGGCATCATCTTCGGCAACGGCACCCAGGCCCTGGCCCGCCAGCCCGAGGCCGCCGGCCTGATCCGCGCCAACCAGATCCTCGGCTTCGCCTTCTGTGAGGCGCTCGCCCTCATCGGTCTGGTCATGCCGTTCGTCTACCCGACCTCCTGATCGCGGTAGCGAACACCCTTTAGACGGAAGGCACTGATGTGAACCCTCTGGTTCAGATTGCGGCTGAGGAGCCCCAGAGCCCCCTCATCCCGCCGATCCCCGAGCTGGTCATCGGTCTGATCGCCTTCGTCATCGTCTTCGGCTTCCTCGCCAAGAAGCTCCTCCCGAACATCAACAAGGTTCTGGACGAGCGCCGCGAGGCGATCGAAGGCGGTATCGAGAAGGCCGAAGCCGCTCAGACCGAGGCCCAGAGCGTGCTGGAGCAGTACAAGGCCCAGCTCGCCGAGGCTCGGCACGAGGCCGCTCGCCTGCGCCAGGAAGCGCTCGAGCAGGGCACTGCGCTCAAGGAAGAGCTGCGCGCAGAGGGCCAGCGGCAGCGTGAGGAGATCATCGCTGCCGGCCACGCCCAGATCGAGGCCGACCGCAAGGCCGCCTCGCAGGCCCTGCGCCAGGACGTGGGCAAGCTCGCCACCGACCTGGCCGGCAAGCTCGTCGGCGAGTCCCTTGAGGACGCCGCCCGCCAGAGCCGCACCATCGACCGCTTCCTCGGCGAGCTCGAGGAGAAGGCCGAGGCGGCCCGATGAACGGAGCGAGCCGCGAGGCACTGGCCTCCGCGCGCGAGCGCCTCGACGCGCTGACGGACAACACGTCCGTCGACGCGGCGAAGCTCGCCGGTGAGCTGGCTGCCGTCACCGCGCTGCTCGACCGTGAGGTCTCGCTGCGCCGGGTCCTCACCGACCCGGCGCAGCCCGCCGAGGCCAGGGCCGAGCTGGCGCAGCGCCTGCTCGCCGGCCAGGTCGGCGGGGAGACCCTCGACCTGGTCATGGGCACGGTCCGGTCCCGCTGGTCCCAGTCCCGCGACCTCGTCGACGGCCTGGAGCAGCTGGCGGACACCGCCGACCTCACGGCGGCCCAGCAGAGCGGCGCGCTCGACGGCGTCGAGGACGAGCTGTTCCGGTTCACCCGGATCGTCGCCTCGAACCCCGAGCTGCGCGCCGCGCTGACCGACCGGACGGCCACCGCCTCCGCCAAGGGCGAGCTGCTGCGCAGCCTGCTCGGCGGCAAGGCCCACGCCGTCACCGAGCGGATGGTCACCCGTCTCGTCACGCACCCGCGTGGACGTAGCCTGGAAGGGGGCCTCGAGGCCCTGTCCAAGCTCGCCGCCGAGCGCCGTGACCGCGTGGTCGCCACCGTGACCAGCGCGATCCCGCTCAGCGACGCGCAGCGCGCGCGTCTCGGCGCGGTGCTGGCCAAGCTGTACGGCCGCCAGATGCACCTGAACCTGGACGTCGACCCCGAGGTCGTCGGCGGGATCGTGGTGAAGATCGGCGACGAGGTCATCGACGGCAGCATCGCGAACCGCCTCGCCGAGGCGGAGCGCCGCATGGCCGGCTGACCGGCCACAAACAGAACAAAGATTCCTAGCGGCCCGGTTGGGCCGTGCAGAACTTGCAGAAGATTCCTGGGGGTCGCCCCCAGACCCCTATGAAGCTTCAGGCCCAACAAGGAGAGCAGGGAACCCAGATGGCGGAGCTCACGATCCGGCCGGAGGAGATCCGGGACGCACTGGAGACTTTCGTCCAGTCGTACAAGCCGGACGCGGCCTCGCGCGAGGAGGTCGGCACGGTCAGCGTTGCCGGTGACGGCATCGCGAAGGTGGAGGGCCTGCCCTCCGCCATGGCGAACGAGCTGCTGAAGTTCGAGGACGGCACCCTCGGCCTCGCGCTCAACCTCGAGGACCGCGAGATCGGTGCGATCGTCCTCGGCGAGTTCAGCGGCATCGAGGAGGGCCAGCCGGTGCAGCGCACCGGTGAGGTGCTCTCCGTCGGCGTCGGCGAGGGCTACCTCGGCCGTGTCGTCGACCCGCTCGGCAACCCGATCGACGGTCTCGGCGAGATCGCGACCGAGGGCCGCCGCGCCCTCGAGCTGCAGGCCCCGGGCGTCATGCAGCGCAAGTCCGTGCACGAGCCCATGGAGACGGGTTACAAGGCCGTCGACGCCATGACGCCGGTCGGCCGCGGCCAGCGTCAGCTGATCATCGGCGACCGCCAGACGGGCAAGACCGCCCTGGCCGTCGACACGATCATCAACCAGCGCGAGAACTGGCGCTCGGGCGACGTGAACAAGCAGGTCCGCTGCATCTACGTCGCCATCGGCCAGAAGGGCTCCACCATCGCTTCCGTGCGCGCCGCGCTGGAAGAGGCCGGTGCCCTGGAGTACACGACCATCGTCGCCGCCCCGGCGTCCGACCCGGCCGGCTTCAAGTACCTGGCGCCCTACACCGGCTCCGCCATCGGCCAGCACTGGATGTACCAGGGCAAGCACGTCCTGATCGTCTTCGACGACCTGTCGAAGCAGGCCGACGCCTACCGCGCCGTGTCGCTGCTGCTGCGCCGTCCGCCGGGCCGCGAGGCCTACCCGGGCGACGTCTTCTACCTGCACTCCCGCCTGCTGGAGCGCTGCGCCAAGCTGTCGGACGACATGGGCGCCGGCTCGATGACCGGTCTGCCGATCGTCGAGACCAAGGCGAACGATGTGTCGGCGTTCATCCCGACCAACGTCATCTCCATCACCGACGGCCAGTGCTTCCTGGAGTCCGACCTGTTCAACGCCGGCCAGCGCCCGGCCCTGAACGTCGGTATCTCGGTCTCCCGTGTCGGTGGCTCCGCGCAGCACAAGGCCATGAAGCAGATCTCCGGCCGCCTGCGCGTCGACCTCGCCCAGTACCGCGAGCTGGAGGCGTTCGCCGCGTTCGGTTCCGACCTGGACGCCGCGTCGAAGTCCTCCCTGGAGCGCGGCAAGCGCATGGTCGAGCTGCTCAAGCAGGGCCAGTACCAGCCGATGCCGGTCCAGGAGCAGGTCATCTCCATCTGGGCGGGCACCACCGGCAAGATGGACGACGTCCCGGTCGAGGACATCCGCCGCTTCGAGTCCGAGCTGCTCGAGTTCCTGCGCCACAACCGCAAGGACCTCCTGACCTCGATCCGCGAGGGCGGCAAGATGTCGGACGACACCCTCCAGTCCGTCGCCGACGCCATCGCCGACTTCAAGAAGCAGTTCGAGACCTCGGACGGCAAGCTTCTGGGCGAAGACGCTCCGGCCGGCAAGTAACGACGGAAGGGACCTGACTCATGGGAGCCCAGCTCCGGGTCTACAAGCGTCGCATCCGATCCGTTACCGCGACCAAGAAGATCACCAAGGCGATGGAGATGATCGCCGCCTCGCGCATCGTCAAGGCGCAGCGCCAGGTGGCGGCCTCCACGCCGTACGCGACCGAGCTCACCCGTGCGGTGACCGCGGTGGCGACCGGCTCCAACACCAAGCACCCGCTCACCACCGAGGCCGAGTCCCCGGTGCGCGCGGCGGTGGTGCTGCTCACGAGCGACCGCGGTCTGGCCGGCGGCTACTCGTCCAACGCCATCAAGGCTGCGGACCGGCTGACGGAGCGGCTGCGCGGTGAGGGCAAGGAGGTCGACCACTACATCGTCGGCCGCAAGGGTGTCGCCTACTACAACTTCCGCGAGCGCAAGATCGTGGACAGCTGGACCGGCTTCACCGACAGCCCGAGCTACGCGAACGCGAAGGCCGTCGCCGCCCCGCTGATCGAGGCCGTCACCAAGGAGACGGCCGAGGGCGGCGTGGACGAGCTGCACATCGTCTACACGGAATTCGTGTCGATGATGACGCAGAACGCGGTGGACAACCGGATGCTGCCGCTCAGCCTCGAGAAGGCGTCGGAGGAGACGGTCGGCAAGGGCGAGATCCTGCCGCTGTTCGACTTCGAGCCGTCGGCGGAGGACGTCCTCGACGCCCTGCTGCCGCGCTACGTCGAGAGCCGCATCTACAACGCGCTGCTGCAGGCCGCTGCTTCCGAGCACGCCGCCCGCCGCCGCGCGATGAAGTCGGCCACCGACAACGCCGGTGAGCTGATCACCAGCCTCACCCGGCTTGCCAACGCGGCCCGCCAGGCCGAAATCACCCAGGAAATCAGCGAGATCGTCGGTGGCTCCGCAGCCCTGGCCGACGCGAACGCGGGGAGTGACAAGTAAGTGACGACGTCTATCGATAACGCAGTGGCTGCCGCCACCGGCCGCATCGCGCGGGTCATCGGCCCGGTCGTCGACGTGGAGTTCCCCGTCGACGCGATGCCGGAGATCTACAACGCGCTGACCGTCCAGGTCGCCGACCCGGCCGAGGAGGGCGCGCTCAAGACGCTGACCCTCGAGGTCGCGCAGCACCTGGGTGACGGCATGGTGCGCACCATCTCCATGCAGCCCACCGACGGCCTGGTCCGCCAGGCAGTGGTCACCGACACCGGCAAGGGCATCACCGTGCCCGTCGGTGACGTCACCAAGGGCAAGGTGTTCAACACCCTGGGCCGCGTCCTCAACGAGGACGAGTCCACGGTCGCGAACGCCGAGCGCTGGCCGATCCACCGCAAGGCCCCGGCCTTCGACCAGCTCGAGTCCAAGACCGAGATGTTCGAGACCGGCCTGAAGGTCGTCGACCTCCTCACCCCGTACGTCAAGGGTGGAAAGATCGGTCTGTTCGGTGGTGCCGGTGTCGGCAAGACCGTTCTGATCCAGGAAATGATCATGCGTGTGGCGAAGCTGCACGAGGGCGTTTCCGTCTTCGCGGGTGTCGGTGAGCGCACCCGTGAGGGCAACGACCTCATGGTCGAGATGGAGGAGGCCGGCGTTCTCGACAAGACCGCGCTGGTCTTCGGCCAGATGGACGAGCCCCCGGGCACCCGTCTGCGCGTCGCCCTGGCCGGTCTGACCATGGCGGAGTACTTCCGCGATGTGCAGAAGCAGGACGTGCTGTTCTTCATCGACAACATCTTCCGCTTCACGCAGGCCGGCTCCGAGGTCTCCACGCTGCTCGGCCGCATGCCGTCCGCGGTGGGCTACCAGCCGAACCTGGCCGACGAGATGGGTCTCCTCCAGGAGCGCATCACCTCGACCCGCGGTCACTCGATCACCTCGATGCAGGCGATCTACGTCCCCGCGGACGACCTGACCGACCCGGCCCCGGCGACCACCTTCGCCCACCTCGACGCGACGACGGTCCTCTCCCGTCCGATCTCCGAGAAGGGCATCTACCCGGCCGTGGACCCGCTGGACTCCTCGTCCCGCATCCTCGACCCGCGGTACATCGCCAAGGACCACTACGAGGCCGCGACCCGCGTCAAGGGGATCCTGCAGAAGTACAAGGACCTCCAGGACATCATCGCGATCCTCGGTATCGACGAGCTCGGCGAGGAGGACAAGCTCGTTGTCCACCGCGCCCGCCGTGTCGAGCGCTTCCTGTCCCAGAACACCCACGCGGCGAAGCAGTTCACCGGTGTGGACGGTTCGGACGTCCCGCTCGACGAGTCGATCGCCGCGTTCAACGCGATCTGCGACGGTGAGTTCGACCACTTCCCCGAGCAGGCCTTCTTCATGTGCGGTGGTCTCGAGGACCTGAAGAAGAACGCCAAGGAGCTGGGCGTCTCCTGATCCGGGACGGCCGGGGCGGGGCGCGTACCCGCCCCCGGCCGAACCGATCGCACGGAGAGGGGCGGGTGCGTCCCGTCCCTCCCCGCACGCCCATTAGAATTCATCCAACACCCGGCGAACCTGCCGGGTGGTGACCCGAGGAGCCAACCTTGGCTGCTGAGCTGCACGTCGAGCTGGTCGCGGCGGACCGCAGTGTCTGGTCCGGCGAGGCCACCCTGGTCGTCGCCCGCACCACGTCCGGCGACATCGGCGTCATGCCCGGTCACCAGCCGCTTCTCGGCGTGCTGGAATCGGGCCCGGTGACCATTCGCACCAGTGACGGCGGTACGGTCGTCGCCGCGGTGCACGGCGGTTTCATCTCGTTCGCGGACAACAAGCTGTCCCTGCTGGCCGAGATCGCCGAGCTCGCGGACGAGATCGACGTCAAGCGTGCGGAGCGGGCGCTGGAGCGCGCCAAGTCGGAGGCGGATGCCGCCGCCGAGCGTCGCGCCGATGTCCGGCTGCGTGCGGTCGCGGGGCACTGAGTCCCGCACCGAACAGGTTTGTGACCTCAGCCGCGGCTCGTTCCGGAATTTCCGGGGACGGGTCGCGGCTGAGGCGATGTACGTCCGTTTTACTTGCGGTAGTCGATGAGCGAGGAGGTCGGTGAAGATGCTCCTCGCTCTGCTTGTGAGCGGCCTGGTCGTAGCCCTGGTGGTGATCGGCCTTTTCGTCTTCGGGCTGCGCCGGCGGCTGATCCAGCGCTCCGGCGGCACCTTCGACTGCAGCCTGCGCTGGGACGTGTCCGACAAGCACGACGTCTCCGGCAAGGGCTGGGTGTACGGGGTCGCCCGCTACAGCGGTGACCGTATCGACTGGTTCCGCGTCTTCTCCTACTCCCCGCGGCCCCGCAGGCTGCTGGAGCGGGGTTCGATCGAGGTCGTCGCGCGCCGCGCCCCGGAGGGCGAGGAGGAGCTGGCCCTGCTGTCCGACGCCGTCGTGCTCGGCTGCACCCACCAGGGGGTGCGCCTGGAGCTGGCGATGAGCGAGGACGCCCTGACCGGTTTCCTGGCCTGGCTGGAGGCGGCGCCGCCCGGCCAAAGGGTGAATGTCGCGTAAGAATTCCCTGCCCCGTTGGGTGGGGGTCCCCCAGACGAAGTCTGGGGGAGGGTGAATGTTGCCTGACATGCCGCCGCCCTCCCCGGGACTGACTGCTCCGGGGAGGGCGGCGGTGTCTTCGGGCCGCGGCCGGGGGCGGGGGGCGGATCCCGTCCCGCGGCCGCGGCGGTCAGCGGTTCACGGTGCGGGGGTCACTGCAGGCCGGAGTGGACGGCGGAGGCGAGCTCGCCGTTCGCGGTGTCGCCGCTGAACTCCCAGTAGAAGGCGCCCTTGAGGCCCTGCTGCTTGGCCCAGGCCATCTTGCCGGCGATGGTGGCGGGGGTGTCGTAGCTCCACCAGTTGCTGCCGCACTTGGCGTAGGCGGTGCCGGCGACCGTGCCGGTGGCCGGGCAGGTGCTCTTGAGGACCTTGTAGTCCTCGATGCCCTGCTCGTACGTGCCCTGCGCCGGGCCGGTGGCGGTGCCGCCGGGGGCGGCCTGGGTGACGCCGGTCCAGCCGCGGCCGTAGAAGCCGATGCCGAGGTTCAGCTTGCTGCCCGGGACGCCCTTGGCCTTGAGCTTGGCGATGGCGTCGGCGGAGTTGAAGCCGGCCTGCGGGATGCCGGCGTACGAGGTGAGCGGGGAGTGCGGGGCGGTCGGGCCCTTCGCCGCCCAGGCGCCGAAGAAGTCGTACGTCATGACGTTGTAGAAGTCGGTGTACTGCGCGGCGCCCGCGTAGTCCGCGGCGTCGATCTTGCCGCCGTCGGAGGCGTCGGCAGTGATCGCGGCCGTGACCAGGTTGTTCGGACCGAACTTGGCCTTCATGGCCTTCATCATGTTGGTGAACGCGGTCGGGCCCGAGGTGTCGCAGGTCAGGCCGCAGGCGTTCGGGTACTCCCAGTCGAGGTCGATACCGTCGAAGACGTCGGCCCAGCGGGGGTCCTCCACCAGGTCGTAGCAGGACTGGGCGAAGGCTGCCGGGTTGGCCGCGGCCTGGCCGAAGCCGCCCGACCAGGTCCAGCCGCCGAACGACCACAGCACCTTGATGTGCGGGTACTGGGCCTTCAGCTTGCGCAGCTGGTTGAAGTTGCCGCGCAGCGGCTGGTCCCAGGTGTCGGCCTTGCCGTCGACGCTCTGGTCGGCGCTGTAGGCCTTGTCGTAGTCGGCGTAGGCGTCGCCTATGGTGCAGCGTCCGCCCTGGACGTTGCCGAAGGCGTAGTTGATGTGCGTGATCTTCGCCGCGGTGCCGGAGGTGACCAGGTTCTTCACGTGGTAGTTGCGCCCGTAGACGCCCCAGTTGGTGAAGTAGCCGAGCTTGACCTTCTCACCCGGGTCCGGCGGGGTGGTGCCGCCCGGGGTGGTGACGGTCAGGGTGCCCGAGGAGGGCCCGGTCTGGCCCGCGGTGTCGCGTGCGGTCACGGAGTACGTGTACGCCGTCCCCTTGGTCAGGCCGGTGTCCGTGTACGAGGTCCCGGTGACCGTCGCGATCTTCGCGGAGCCGCGGTAGACGTCGTAGTCCTTGACGCCCTTGTCGTCGGTCGCCGCGGCCCAGGACAGGGCGGCCGAGGTCTCGGTGACCGTGCCGGCGGTGGGCGTGCCGGGGGCCGAGGGCGGGTTGTCGCCGGGCTCGGAGGGCCCGCCGTCGCAGGGGGCGCCGTTGAGCTTGCAGCCGGCGGGGGCTCCGGAGCCGCTGCCGTTGAAGCCGAAGGTGACGCTGGCGCCGGGCGCGAGGGTGCCGTTCCAGCCGACGTTCTTGGCGGTCCAGTGGTCGGCGGAGTTGGTGACCGCGGCGTCCCAGGCCGAGTTGACCCGGGTGCCCGAGGGGAAGTCCCACTCGACGGTCCATCCGGTGAGGGTGGTGGTGCCGGTGTTCTTCACCGTCCACCTGCCCTCGAAGCCGGAGCCCCAGTCCGAGACCTTCGTGTACGTCGCCGTCGCGGACGCGGCGGCCTGCGCGGGGCCGGCCAGGGCCACGAGCCCGGCGGCCGGCACGGCGAAGGCGGCCACGGCCGCGGCGAGCCTGCGCATCAGACGGGTGGTGCGGGGTGGGGGTGCTGTGCTCAAGGGTGCTCCTCCGTAGGTCCGTCGCGGCCGCGGGGCCGGCTGCGACTCGGGGGTGGGACCTGCGCCGCCCGTGAGCGTCCCTGGCACGGCACGCTCACCACAGTTTCCGCGAGCGTAGAAAGGTCTGGACCAACCGTCAAGAGGTCCAGACCACAACGGAGTTGGATGCGGGCTAGAGTCCCAGCTCCTGCGCGAGGACGGCCGCCTGCACCCGGCTGCGCAGCTCCAGCTTCCCCAGCAGCCTGCTCACGTGCGTCTTCACCGTCGCCTCGGCCATCGACAGCCGCACCGCGATCTCCGCGTTCGACAGGCCCTCGCCGAGGCAGCCCAGCACCTCCCGCTCCCGGCGCGTCAGGGACTCCACCGCCGCGGCCCGCTCCGGCGCCACGGCGGCCTTCGCCTTCTGCGGCGCCGCGAACTCGGCGATCAGGCGCCTGGTCACCGCCGGGGAGATCAGCCCCTCGCCGCGCGCGACGGTCCGCACGCCGGCGATCAGCTCCGCCGCGTCGGCGTTCTTCAGCAGGAAGCCGGCCGCGCCCGCCCGCAGCGCCCCGAAGACGTACTCGTCGAGGTCGAACGTCGTCAGGACCAGGACGTCGGCCAGGCCCTCCGCCACCACCTGCCGCGTCGCCGACACCCCGTCGAGCCGGGGCATCTGCACGTCCATGAGGACGAGGTCCGGGCGGAGCTCCCGGGCCAGCCGCACCGCCTCCTCGCCGTCCGCGGCCTCGCCGACGACCTCGATGTCGCCCGCGCTGCGCAGGATCAGCACCAGCCCCGCGCGCACCGCGCTCTGGTCCTCCGCCACCACCACCCGGAAGGTCACCCGGTCACCGCCTTCTCCTCCGCGGGCAGGACCGCCCGCACCCGCCAGAGCGGGCCCTCGCGGCCCGCCGTGAACTCCCCGCCCAGCAGCTCCGCCCGCTCCTGCATGCCGACCAGGCCGGCCCCGGAGCCGGGGGCGCGGCGCGGGGGCCGGTCGGCGCAGGGCGACTCGACCGCCACCGTCAGCAGCCCGCCGGCGCGGGCCACGCGGACCCGTACCGTGCCGGGGGCGGCGTGCTTGAGGGCGTTGGTGAGCGACTCCTGGACGATGCGGTACGCCGCCAGCTCCACGGGGGCCGGCAGCGGATCCGGCCCGTTCCCCCGCTCGTCGCACAGCTCGAACTCCAGCCCGCTTCCCCGGCCGTTGACGCGGGCCTGCGCCACGAGGGCCTC
The DNA here is from genome assembly GCF_003325375.1 of Streptomyces globosus. Classification (GTDB taxonomy): domain Bacteria; phylum Actinomycetota; class Actinomycetes; order Streptomycetales; family Streptomycetaceae; genus Streptomyces; species Streptomyces globosus_A. Next base: position 1,192,188 of record NZ_CP030862.1, read on the forward strand.
GAGCCCGTCCAGGGTGGGCGTCGCGACGGCCTCCTGCTCCGCGCCCGCGTCCCGCAGCAGCCCGATCAGCCGGCGCATCTCGGCCAGCCCCTGCACGCTGTTCTCGCGGATCACCCCGAGGGCCTCGCGGCTCGTCGCGGGGGAGTCGATGGACAGGGCCGCCGTGGAGTGGATGGCGATCGCGGACAGGTGGTTGGCCACCATGTCGTGCAGTTCGCGGGCCATCCGCGCCCGCTCGGCCACCACCGCCTGGGTACGGTCCATCTCGGCCAGCAGCGCCGTCTGCTCCGCGCGCAGCCGGGCGGCGACGGCGGCCTCGCGGTGGTTGCGCAGGGTCGCGCCCGTCAGCGCCGGGCCGAAGCTGACGATGCCGGTGACCACGCCGATCATCAGCGCCTGCGGGGTGCGGAGCCAGGCCACCGCGATGATCGTGACGGCCACGGTGACCAGGCCGGTCGAGACCGGCAGCCGCCGGGCCATCGGGGGCTTTCCGTAGAGGGCGGCCGCGTACACCAGGTCCGTGAAGATCATGATCGTGCCGAAGTTGCCCACGGTGAACTGGTCCGCGATCACGGCGAGGGTGCCGACGCCCATAATGAGGTGCGGGCAGCTGCGGCGCACCAGCTCCAGCGGCCCGATCACCAGCAGCGGGACCAGGGCCGCCCAGGCGGGGAAGAAGTGCCGGTTGTTCGTGGTGTAGATGCCGAGCGACCACAGCAGCACCCCGCCGAGCACGCTGACCGCGGCGAGGAGCACGTCGTCGCGGTGGGGGCGGGGGAGCCGGCGGCTCGGTGCGGGGGCGGTCGGGGTCTCGGTCGCGGTCACGTCCCCATCCAACACGCTGAGCGGCCCGGGGGCCTCGCCGCCGGGGCGTACCGCGCGGGCGGTCCACTACACCGAAGGATGCAGTCCCGGTTCACCTGCGGAGACGACGAACCGGCGCGCCGCGGGGGAGAGGCTGGGACCAGGTGCCGGGCGGCCGTCGGCCGCCGCACCGCCGAACCCCCAGCGAATGGAGAAACCCGTGCTCGTCGCCCTGATCGTCGCCTGCGAGGTGGGCTTCTGGGTGCTGCTCGCCGCCGGCCTCGCCCTGCGCTACTTCGCGAGGATGCCCCGGCTCGGGGCGGCCGTCCTGCTGTGCGAGCCGCTGCTGGAGCTGGTGCTGCTGGTGGTCTCCACGCTGGACCTCAGGAACGGCGGGGAGCCGTCCTGGAAGCACGGCCTCGCCGCCCTCTACATCGGCTACACGGTCGGATTCGGCCACTACACCGTGAAGTGGCTCGACCGGCATGCCGCCCACCGCTTCGCCGGCGGCCCCAAGCCGCCGGGCCCGAAGTACGGCAGGGAACGCGCCCGCCACGAGGCGAAGCTGTGGCTGCGGACCGTGGCCGCCGGCGCCGTCGCCCTCGCCCTGCTGGAGGCCGCGATCCTCTACGTCGGCGACGCGGGCGACACCTCCGGCCTGCGCGGCTGGCAGTTCGGCGCCCTGCGCGCGGTCGCCATCCACGGCATCGTGGCCGCCACGTACTGGATCTGGCCCCGCAAGGCCCCGGCGGCCGGGACCCCGGAGGCGCCAAAGACCCCGGCCCCCGGCGCCGACCCGGCCCTCCCCGCCCGGCGCGACGCCTGAGGCCCGTTCGGCAGGTCAGTCCCGCTCGCCGCCCGGCACCCACAGCACGTCCCCGACCTCCTTGTTGGCCGTACGCGCCAGGATGAACAGGAGGTCGGAGAGGCGGTTGAGGTAGGTGGCGGTCAGCGGGTTCATCACCTCGCCGTGCACCTCCAGCGCCGCCCACGTGGAGCGCTCCGCTCGGCGGACCACGGTGCAGGCCTGGTGCAGCAGGGCCGCTCCGGGCGTGCCGCCGGGGAGGATGAAGCTGCGCAGCTTCTCCAGCTCCGCGTTGAAGCGGTCGCAGTCGGCCTCCAGCTTGTCGACGTAGAACTGCTCGACCCGCAGCGGCGGGTACTCCGGCTCCGCCACGACCGGGGTGCAGAGGTCCGCGCCGACGTCGAACAGGTCGTTCTGCACCCGCACCAGCACCTTCACGACCTCGTCCGGCAGGCCGCCGAGGGCGATCGCCGTGCCGATGGCCGCGTTCGCCTCGTTCGCGTCGGCGTACGCGGAGATCCGCAGGTCCGTCTTGGCGGTGCGGCTCATGTCGCCGAGGGCCGTCGTGCCCTTGTCGCCCGTGCGGGTGTAGATGCGCGTGAGGTTCACCATGCGGCCAGCGTAGGGGAGTCGCGGGCGCTGCGGCTGCTGGGCCGGACCGGTGTGATGTCCGTCATCTGAGACGTGACGCGTGTTACTTCCCGGTCACACCACCGCCCGCGACCGCTAGTCTCCGGCCGAGAGGCACGAGACCGGGCCGTTTCAAGAACGAGGGGTGTGCAGTGGCTGGGAAGCTCGCCGTCATCGGTGCGGGGCTGATGGGTTCGGGAATCGCTCAGGTCTCCGCTCAGGCGGGATGGGACGTCGTCCTGCGCGACGTCACCGACGCCGCGCTGACCCGGGGCACCGACGGCATCAAGGCCTCGTACGACAAGTTCGTCTCCAAGGGGAAGATGGCGGCCGAGGACGCGGAGGCCGCGCTCGCCCGCATCACCACGACGACCGACCTGGACGCGGTCGCGGACGCCGACATCGTCGTCGAGGCCGTCTTCGAGAAGCTCGAGGTCAAGCACGAGATCTTCCGCGCCCTGGACAAGCTCGTCCGCGAGGACGCGATCCTGGCCTCCAACACCTCCGCCATCCCGATCACCAAGATCGCCGCGGTGACGGAGCGCCCGGAGCGCGTCGTCGGCGCGCACTTCTTCTCGCCGGTGCCGATGATGCAGCTGTGCGAGCTCGTCCGCGGCTACAAGACCAGCGACGAGACCCTCGCCGCGACCCGCGCGTTCGCCGAGTCCGTCGGCAAGACCTGCATCGTCGTCAACCGCGACGTGGCCGGCTTCGTGACGACCCGTCTGATCTCGGCGCTCGTCGTCGAGGCCGCCAAGCTGTACGAGTCGGGCGTGGCGTCCGCCGAGGACATCGACATCGCCTGCAAGCTCGGCTTCGGGCACGCCATGGGCCCGCTCGCCACCGCCGACCTGACCGGCGTCGACATCCTGCTGCACGCCACCGGCAACATCTACACCGAGTCCCAGGACGAGAAGTTCGCGCCGCCGGAGCTCATGCGCCGCATGGTCGACGCGGGCGACTTCGGGCGCAAGACGGGCCAGGGCTTCTACAAGCACTGAAACCGGACACCCGCACGGACGCCCCGGATTGGGGCGCCTGTTCGAGAGATCGGCCCTGCGGGTGATTTTGGTATCGGTTCGCTCACGGTCGGCAACTTCACTGCCCGCGCCGCAGTCAGTTGCAGTGAGAGTTGCCGACCGCGGACCAGTCGGACCAGACACAAGCCAGCACTGCCGGGAGCGCATATGCACATCAGGGGCGACCACGCCGAACTCGCTGTCGGGGGCCGCCTCGACGTGCGCAGCGCGGCGGACGCCCGTACGGCCCTGCACACCGCCCTCGACCGCGGGCGCGGCGACCTCGTGCTCGACCTCACCGGACTCGACTCGTGGGACGCCACCGGCCTCGGCGTGATCATGGGCGCCCACCGCAGGGCCGGGCGGACCGGCCGCCGCCTCGTGCTGCGCGGGGTCCCGCCGCAGATGCAGCGCCTCCTGGTCGCCACCCGCCTCCACCGCATCCTCGCCATCGAGGGCGGCCTGGAAGCGGAATCGCTCCCGAGGGTCTGAGACCACAGGGGCAGCCGCCCCGCCGCCGCACCCGCCTGCGGAAACGTAACGGTACGGCGGATAACGCACCCCTGCGGTTCCGTGTTCGACCGGCCACCGTCTAGGGTCGGGCGGACACCGGACCGGCAGCGGCACCGCACGCGCCGGGCCGGACCGCAGAACGGCAACGGCACAGGGCGCGATCGGGGGCACAGGTCATGGACCGCACGCAGGGGCAGGCCGAACCGGGGGAGCGCGCCGCGGCGGGCCCCGGGGCGCACACCGCGCCCGGCCCCGTGGCCCGCGTCGTCACCCTCACCGCGGGCGACTACACCCTCACCGTCAACCCCGTCGACGGCAGCGAGATCGAGCCGCGCCGGCCCGGCACCGGCGGCGGTACCCCCGCCAAGCGCGACGCCGCAGGCCGCAGCGCCCACACCGCCGCCGCGCGGCCCCCCGCCCTGCCCGGCCCCGCAGCCCCCGCCCCCGTACTCGTCGGCCGCGAGGAGGAGCGCGAGCGCCTCGTACGCCTCCTCGGCCGCGGCCGCTCCGTACGGCTGACCGGACCGGCCGGATCCGGCCGCACCCGTCTGCTCGACGCGGTCGCCGCGGACTGCGCCCCGCTCGCGCCCGACGGCGTCGTCCGCCTCTCCGGATTCGGCCACCAGCAGCCCGGCGAACTCCTGTACGCGCTCCACGACGCCGTCTACCAGGCCCCCTGCGAGCGCCCCGGGCGCGCCGAACTCCTCGCCCGCGTCCGCGACATCGGCGCCATCGTCCTCCTCGACGACCTGGAGATGGGCGGCGCCGCCCTCGACGAGCTGCTCGCCGCCACCCCCGAGTGCGCCTACCTGCTGGCCGCCACCCCCGACACCCGCGCCCCCTCCGACGACTCCCACCTGGAGGAGGTCTTCCTCACCGGCCTCGGCCGGGCCGACTGCCTGCGCCTCCTCGAAGCGCGGACCGGCCGCCCCCTCACCGACGCCGAAACCGCCTGGGCCGAGGACCTGCGCTTCGCCTCCGAAGGGCTGCCGCTGCGCTTCGTGCAGGCCGCCGCCCTGCTGCGGCGCCGCGACGAGCTCAACCGGGCCGCCGCCGCCGACGACGACGAGGAGCCCGGCGTCTTCGAGGAGCGGCCCCGGTCCGCCGGACCCGTCCCGCTGCCGGCGCTCGCCGAGGCCGCGGCCCCCGCCGAGCTGCTCGCCTCGCAGGCCAGCGAGTCGGCGCGCGCCGCACTGCGGATCGCCTGCGCGCTCGGCGGGGAGCTGCCGCACCACGCCCACCTGCCCGCCCTCGTCGGGGACACCCACGCCGACTCGGCGGTCGCCGAACTCCTGGCCGCCGGCCTGATCACGCCGGTCGGCCCGCGCCACCGGCTCGCCGCAGGGGTGGCCCGGCAGCTGGAGGAGGCCGGCTTCGGCGAGACCGCCGCGGAGGAGGCCCGTACCGCCGCCCGGCACTACGCCTGGTGGACCGGGCACTCCTCGGTGACCCCGGAGCGGGTCGCCGCCGAGGCGGACGCGGTCCTCGCGGCGCTCGCCGGCGCCGACGTCGTCGCCGGGGTGCTGCTCGCCCGCAGCGCGGCCCCGGCGTTCGCCGCGTCCCGGCACTGGGAGGCGTGGGAACGCGTGCTGCGCGCCGGCGCGGAGGCCGCGCGGAAGGCCGGAGAGGTCGCCGAACAGGCCTACTTCCACCACGAACTAGGCGTACTCGCCCTGTGCGAGGGCCGCGTGGACCGCGCGCGGGCCGAACTGGAGGCGTCGATCGGCCTCAAGGGCGCCCTCGCGGACAAGCGGGGCACCGTGGCCGGGCGCAGGGCGCTGGCCCTCGTCACGGACCGGGAGGCCGCCGTCCAGGCCTCGCCGCCGCTGCGGCTGGAGGCGCCGGCGGCGTCCGCCGCCGGGACGGCGGCCGTGCTGCCCGCCGGCTCCGGGGGAGCCGCGGGATCCCGCATACCCGGCGGCTCCGCGCGCCCGGGCGCGGCCTCAGCCGCAGCCTCCCCGGCCGCCGCGGCCCCCGCCGCCTCCGGGTCCGCCGCCCCCGCGGCGAAGCCCCGGCCGGCCGCCGCGCCTGTCGCCTCGGAGGCCCCGACCGCCGCGCTCCCGGCGTCGGAGGCGGTCACGGCCGCGCTGCCCGCCACGGGGGCCGCCACCACGGCGGTGCCGGTCATCCGGCCTGCCGTCGCGCCCGCCTCGCTCTCGAAGGTGTTCGAGGACGCCTTCCCCCTCGACCCCAAGCCCGCGCCCGGCCCCGTACCCGCGTCCGCGCCCGTCCCGCCGCCCGGGTACCCCGCGGGGCCCCCTGCTCCCGCGCGCGGTCCGGCCGCCCTGCTGCGGCAGCGGCGCAAGGCTGTCCTGACGGCCGCGGCCGGCGCGCTGACGGTGGCGGTGCTCGGCACGGTCGTCGGGCTCGCGATGAGCCCGTCCGGGACGCAGGCCCCGGCCGGCGGCTCCACGACCTCCTCGACCCCGCCGACGGGCACGCCGTCGAGCGGCGCAGGCCCGACGGGGACGGACGGCGGCGGCAGCGACTCCGCACCGCAGCCGGCCACGGCGCCGTCCCCCCGGCAGTCCGGCGCCTCCGCCGAGCCCGGCCAGAGCGCAGAGGCGAGCCCCACCAAGGGCACCCCCTCGCGCCGGCCGTCGCCCGGCACCGGGCCGTCCACGCAGAGCCCGCCGGTGACCGGCCCCACGGCCTCGTCGCCCTCGCCCAGCCAGAGCCCCGTCGCGAGCCCGACGCCGTCGCCGCCGCCCACGCCGACGGCCACCACGCCCCCGGCCACGGCCACCGGCACGACCAGCGCGGCGGGTCCGACCTCCCCGCAGGAGCCGTCCCCTCAGTCGTAGCGGCACGGTCGCAGCGGAACCCCCGCGCCGTACACGCACAGCGGCCGCGCCCCCACAGGGGGGCGCGGCCGACGTGACGGATGCGGGGCACCGATCCGGCCGCAGCGGATGCAGGCGGCGGCCGGTGCGGGAGACCGTCAGAACAGGCGCAGCTTGTCGTCCTCGATGCCGCGCAGCGCGTCGTAGTCGAGCACCACGCAGTCCATGCCGCGGTCCGAGGCCAGGACGCGCGCCTGCGGCTTGATCTCCTGGGCCGCGAACACGCCGCGCACCGGCGCCAGGTGCGGGTCCCGGTTGAGGAGCTCCAGGTAGCGGGTCAGCTGCTCGACGCCGTCGATCTCGCCGCGCCGCTTGATCTCGACCGCCACCGTCGCGCCCGAGGCGTCCCGGCACAGGATGTCCACCGGCCCGATCGCCGTCATGTACTCGCGCCGGATCAGCGTGTAGCCCTCGCCCAGGGTGTCGATGCGGTCCGCGAGGAGCTCCTGCAGGTGCGCCTCGACGCCGTCCTTGATGAGGCCCGGGTCGACGCCCAGCTCGTGGGAGGAGTCGTGGAGGACCTCCTCCATCGTGATGATGAGCTTCTCGCCCGCCTTGTTGACGACGGTCCACACGCCTGCCTGGTCGCCTGCGCCCTCCTTGAGAGTGCACGGAGGCGACATCCAGTTGAGCGGTTTGTACGCCCGGTCGTCCGCGTGGATCGAGACACTGCCGTCGGCCTTCACGAGGATCAGACGGGGTGCCGAGGGCAGGTGGGCGGTGAGGCGGCCCGCGTAGTCGACGGAGCAGCGGGCAATCACGAGACGCATGGTGCGCAACGCTACTCGACCCGCGGCCCCCCACGCGATTCGCCCCCGAAAGCCCCGTTCGCCGATGGCGCGTTGTATGCGCATTCTCCTGGTGCGGCCACCGGTGGGCGCCTACCGTGGTGGCGGGAGGTCGTCGAGCGTGCACAGTGCGTCGCCGCGCCGGCCGCCTCCCTCCCTGCCCGTAGGACCCCGGCTGCCCAGAGGACCGGGGTCGCGAGAGGAGAACCCATGTCGCTCGACGTCTCACCGGCCCTACTCGAACAGGCCGAGCGAGGCGAGGTCGACGAAGCCGCCTTCGTCGACTGCGTCCGGACCTCCCTGCCCTTCGCATGGGAGATGATCAGCTCGCTCGTGGCGCGGCTTGAGGTGGACGGCGGGGACTTCGCCGACAACCAGACGCCGCCGCCCGACGAGCAGGCGCGCGGGCAGCTGCTGCGCGCCCTCGCGAGCGACGCCATACGGGGTGCGCTCCAGCGGCACTTCGGGGTGCGCCTGGCCTTCCAGAACTGCCACCGCGTCGCCGTCTTCCCGCTGGACGCCTCCGCGGACGACCGCCTGGCCCGCTTCACCTCGATCCGCGGCCAGCTGCTCAACCAGTCGCCGGAGCTGCGCGACTGCTAGCGGCGGAGCGGCGGAGCGGCCGCCCCGGCCCGGGCCTCAGCGGAGGCGGGGCAGGACCTCGGCGGCGAGCCGGCGCACGTTCTCCTCGGTGGCCGCGAGGTCGCCGGACCCCTCCGCCAGCAGGGCGAACCGTGTGATGCCCGTCCGCTCGGACGTCGCCGCGAGGCGGTCCGCCGCCAGCCGCGGCGTCCCCACCGGGTGCAGGTCGCACAGCAGCCCGGTGTAGGCGGCGGGGTCGCGCATCGCCCGCTTCCGGCCGTCCACGGTGACGTGCGCGCCGAGGCCCTGCCTCAGCCACCCCGGCATCGCCTTCGCGAGCGTCTCGCGGGCGTCGCGCGTCCGGTCCGCGAGCTGGCACACGCCCGCCGACACGTGCGGAGCGTGCGGGTCGCGGCCCGCCTCGGCCGCCGTACGCCGGTACAGGGCCACCATCGCCGCCTTCTCCTCGTCCCCGCAGTGCATGCCGAGCAGCATCGGCAGCCCGCGCTCGGCGGCCAGCCGCACCGAGGCGGGCGAGGTGCAGGCGACGATCACTTCCGGTCCCTGTCCGTCGCCGTCGAGCGCCTCCGCGGGCCGCGGGACGACGGCCACCTCGCGGAAGACGTGCCGCCCGCCGACGGACGCCACCCGCGGCTCGCAGAGCCAGCGCCGCAGCAGGTCCAGCCCCTCCGGGAAGCCGTTCTCGTACGCGTCCAGGCCGCCGCCGAAGACCTCCAGGTCGACCCACGGCCCGCCGCGGCCGACCCCCAGGGCGAAGCGGCCGCCGGAGGCGATGTGCAGCAGCGCCGCCTGCTCGGCGAGGGCCACCGGGTGCGTGTTCGGCAGCACGCTGACCGCCGTGCCCACCGTCAGCCGCTTCGTCCGCCCGAGCAGCAGCCCCGCCAGGGTCACCGCCGAGGGGCACACGCCGTAGGGGACGAAGTGGTGCTCGGCGAGCCAGACCGAGTCGAGCCCGGCCTCGTCGGCCACCTCCGCCGTCCGCACCGCCCGGTGCAGTGCCTCGCCGTGCCCCTGGCCCGGGAACTGGGCCGCCAGTACGAACGCTCCTACGCGCATCGCCTTCTCCTCCTTGCAGGCTGACGCGGCCTCCCCAGGTCGACCGGTACTTCCTATGGCAACAACGCCTGACACGTGCCAAGGGCACGGTCCGGCAGGAAAGTTATTGGGATTGTCTGGCCGGTGCCGTCCGGTCCGCGCACCCCTTCCGGACACCCTGCGGGCCGGGGCCGCCGCTGCGCGTAGTCTGGGAGAAAGTCACTGCCGTCCGCCCATTCGTGAGGTATACGTGTCACCGCGCCACAACCGCCCCAGGGGCGGCGGGAAGCCAGCCGACCGTGCGGACGGCGGCGCCGGATCCGCGGCAGCGGGCGGCGACCGGTTCGGCCTGGAGCGCACCGAGGAGTACCTGGGCGAGGAGTGGAAGGTCCGGCACGTCGCGGGCGCGAGCGCCGCCGGCAAGCGCTACCGCTGCCCGGGCTGCGACCAGGAGATCCCCTCCGGCACCCCCCACCTGGTGGCCTGGCCCGAGTACGGCGGCGTGGACGACCGCAGGCACTGGCACAAGGCCTGCTGGAACGCGAAGGACCGCCGCACCACGCGGGTGCAGCGGTCCAGGAGCGCCCCCCGGTACTGAGGCGCGGGTCCGGATCGCCGGGCCGGATCGCCGGGCCGCGTTACACGTCCCGCCGGCCCACGACCGCGTACGACCCTGCGACGGCGGCGCCGGCCACGGCGACGATCAGCACCAGCTGCGCCCAGTTGCCCGGCAGGCCGCCCACCTCGGAGGTGGGCAGGCCGAACATCTGCATGATGGCGACCGGCGCGTTGTAGCGCAGGATCAGGTTGCCGAGGGGGGTGAGGCTCTCCCACATCGTCAGCATCCCCCCGACCACCGGCGGGAGCATGACCAGGCCGAGCATCACGGCGATGGCCCCGGCGGAGTGCCGCACGACGGCGCCGATCGCGAGGCCGAGCACCCCGAGCAGGGTGATGTACAGGCACCCGGCGAGGGCGGCGAGCCACTCGCCGGCGGTCTGGTGCGCATCCGGGCTGTCCACCGCGATCATCGAGGCGATCCCGACCACCGCGACCGAGGCGCTGACGACCGTGAAGGCGACCGCGGAGAAGACGAGGTACTTGGCGGTCAGCACGCGGGCCCGGTCGGGGGCCGCGGTCAGCGTCGTGCGGATCAGCCCGGTGGCGTACTCGGAGGTGACCGTGAGCACGCCGAGGACGATCACCGCGATCTGCCCCACCAGCAGCCCGAAGACGGCGGCCGCGGTGTGCGGTGGGTTGACGTAGCCGGCGGGGTCCTCGGTCTCGCCGACCGCGAGCAGGCCGATGCCGACGACGAGGAGGACCAGCGCGCCCAGCGTCCACAGGGTGGAGCGCACGGAGACCATCTTGGTCCACTCGGAGGCGAGGGCGTGCCCCAGGTGCGGCCGGGGCTCGGGCAGCGGCGGGTCCTGCTCCTGCGGCTGGTCCGGGAGGGCGGCGGGGCCGGTCATCGGGTGTCCTCGGGGTTGTTCGGTGCGGTGCCGGCGGTGCCGGCGAGCTCGGCGGCGCTGCCGGGCATCAGGAAGGGCTTCCCGCCCGCGCCGGGCGGCGGGGGAGCGAAGAAACCATCCTGCGGAACCTCGGGCGCCGCGGCGCCGTCCTCCCAGTCGGGCAGGGCCAGCGGGTCCGGCTCCCAGAGCTCGGCGCGCGGGTCCTCGGTGGAGGTGTACTCGACGGAGGACTGCGTCATCCGCATGTACGCCTCCTCCAGCGAGGCCCGGTGCGGGGACAGCTCCCACAGGCGTACGCCCGCCCCGTGCGCGAGGTCCGAGATGTGCGGCAGCTCCAGGCCCGTCACGCGCAGTGCCCCGTCGGGCTCCTGCAGCACCCTGCCGCCCGCCGCCGTCAGGGCCGCGGCCAGCGCCTTCCGGCCATCCTGATCATTGCCGGCCGCGCGGACCCGCGCGAATCCGGCCGAGTTGTGGGCGATGAACTCCTGGGTGCCCATGTCGGCCAGCAGCCGTCCGCGGCCGATGACGATGAGGTGGTCGGCGGTCAGCGCCATCTCGCTCATCAGGTGCGAGGAGACGAAGACGGTGCGGCCCTCGGCGGCCAGCTGCCGCATGAGGTTGCGCACCCAGAGGATGCCCTCGGGGTCGAGGCCGTTGACCGGCTCGTCGAAGAGCAGTACCCGGGGGTCGCCGAGGAGGGCGGTGGCGATGCCGAGGCGCTGGCCCATGCCGAGGGAGAAGCCCTTGGCGCGCTGCCGGGCGACGTCCTGGAGGCCGACGACGGCCAGCACCTCGTCCACCCGCTTCTCCGGGATCCCGGACAGCTGGGCGATGGACAGCAGGTGGGTGCGGGCGCGGCGGCCGCCGTGGACGGCCTTCGCGTCGAGGAGGGCGCCGACGTTGCGCTGGGCGTTGCCGAGCTCGCGGAAGGGCCGGCCGTTGATCGTGACCTGGCCGGAGGTGGGCTGGTCCAGGCCGAGGATCATGCGCATGGTGGTCGACTTGCCGGAGCCGTTGGGCCCCAGGAAGCCGGTCACGTGGCCGGGCCTGACCTGGAAGGACAGCTGGTCGACCGCGGTCTTGGCGCCGAAGCGCTTGGTCAGGCCGACTGCCTCGATCATTGCTCTGCCCCTTGCCCGGCGGACGGCTTTCGTCCGAGTTAAGGGTTAAGAGGATAGCCAGGAGCCTGCGGTTCCGCGCAGGGCCGGATCCCTGAGGCGTCCCTGAGGCGGACCCGGGAATGACCCGTAGTACGGCCGGGGAGAGCGGTGTCCGCCTCCCGGGGGAGGGCGGGTGCGGGGTCCGCCCTGAGACGGACCCCGCAGCGGGGGACGGGCCCCGCCGGCGGGGCCCGTCCCCCGGAGGGGGCTGCCGTCAGGCGTCGCGCGTGCGCAGGACCGCGTACCCGGCCGCCACGGCGAGGGCCGCCCAGGCGACCATGATCCCGAAGCCGCCCCAGGGGCCGTAGGGCGGCTCGGAGCCGTCCAGCACAGCCGGGACGGTCTGCATGATCCGGCTGCCGGCCACGTTCGGGAAGAAGTACGCCACCTTCTGCGTGGCGTCGACCGAGCCGAGGATCGGGGAGACCAGGAAGAAGAGGGGCAGCAGGATGCCGAGCGCCAGCATCGAGCTGCGCAGCACCATCGTCAGGCCCATGGCGAACACCGCGATGACCGCCATGTAGAGCCCGGCACCGAAGACCGCGCGCAGGACGTTCGGCTCGCCGATGCCGATGCTGTGCTCACCCAGCAGGGCCTGGCCGGTGAAGAAGGACACGAAGCTCGTGGCCAGGCCCACGGCCAGCGCGAGGGCGGTGGCCACGAGCAGCTTCCCGGCCAGGAAGGAGCCGCGGCGGGGCACCGCCGCGAGCGAGGTGCGGATCATGCCGGTGCTGTACTCGGTGCCCACGACCAGGACGCCGAAGACGATGACGGCGGCCTGCCCCAGCGTCATGCCGGCGAAGCTGGACATCGTCGGGTCGAAGGAGAGCTGCTGCTCCTTCGGCATGTTCTCGAACTGCGAGTTGATGAAGACGCACAGCAGCGCGCTCATGCCGACCGTGACGACCGCGGCGGCCGCCAGGGTCCAGACGGTGGAGCCGACGGTGCGGATCTTGGTCCACTCGGACCGGAGGACTGCGGGGAAGGACATGGTCACCGGCCGCCCTTGCGGGTCGTTTCGGTCCCGGCGCCCCATACGGGGGCGTCGGCCGGACGGGCCTGGCTGCCGACACCGGCGGCCGGGGCGCCGGGGGCGTGGGCGTGGTACTCGACGGAGTCCGCCGTCATGCGCATGAACGCTTCCTCCAGTGAAGCCCGCTGCGGGCTGAGTTCGTGCAGCACGATGCCGTGCCGGGCGGCCAGTTCACCGAGCTGTTCGGACGCCACGCCGTCGACCTCGAGGGCGCCGGAGTCCGGGAGGGCGGTCGCCGCGATCCCCTCCGCGTGCAGGAGGTCCTTCAGCTGCTCCTGCTGGGGCGAGCGCAGCCGTACGAAGCTGCGCGAGTTGTGCTGAATGAATTCGGCCATCGACATGTCGGCCAGAAGCTTTCCCTGGCCGATAACGATCAAATGGTCGGCGGTCAGTGCCATCTCGCTCATCAGGTGCGAGGAGACGAACACCGTCCGCCCTTCGCCGGCCAGCCCCTTCATCAGGTTGCGGATCCAGAGAATTCCCTCCGGGTCCAGGCCGTTGACCGGCTCGTCGAACATGAGGATCTCCGGATCGCCGAGCAGGGCGGCGGCGATGCCCAGCCGCTGCCCCATGCCGAGCGAAAATCCTTTCGACTTCTTCTTCGCGACGGCCGTCAGGCCGACGAGGTCGAGGACCTCGCCGACGCGGCTCGCCGGGATCCGGTTCGACTCGGCCAGGCACAGCAGGTTGTTGTAGGCGCTGCGGCCGCCGTGCATGGCCTTCGCGTCCAGGAGTGCACCGATGTGCTTCAGGGGCTCCGACAGGTCCCGGTAGTGCTTGCCGTCGATCCTGACCGTCCCGCTCGTCGGGTTGTCGAGGTCGAGCATCATGCGCATGGTCGTGGACTTCCCGGCCCCGTTCGGGCCGAGGAAGCCGGTGACCACCCCCGGTTTGACCTGGAAGCTGAGGTTGTCGACGGCGGTCTTGGCGCCGAATCGCTTGGTAAGGGCCTCTAGCTCGATCATGAGGCTTACGCTAAAGCGCCCGAGGGCCCCGCGCCACCTCGAACGGGTGACGCGGGGCCCTCGGGACGACGTCTCGCCGCGGATCGGCCGACGGCGCGTCAGGACACCTCTGACCAGGCAGGAGCAGCGGCGGGGCGCCGCCTCGCACCTAGCGGGTCTGCTGCGCGGGGACCCCGCGGGAGACCGGCTCGTCGTCGATCGGGGAGCCGGCGGCCGCCACCGCGGCACCGGTCAGAGTCGCCAGCATCTCGCGGACGTTGGTCAGCTGGGCGTTGATCGAGTCGCGGCGGTTGGTCAGCGCCGCCAGCTCGCGCTCCGACTCGCTGCGGATGCGGTCCGCCTTCGCGTTGGCGTCGGCCACGATGTCCTCGGCCTGGCGCTGCGCGGTCTCCACCGTCTGGCGCGCCCGGCGCTCGGCGTCCGTACGCAGCTTCTCGGCTTCCAGGCGCAGCTGCTCGGCGCGGTGCTCGATCTCCGCCAGCCGCTTCTCGGCCTTCGCCTGGCGGGAGGCCAGGTCGCGCTCGGACTGCTCGCGGCGCTTGGCCAGGTTGGTCTCGAAGTCGGCCGCGGCCTGGGCGGCCTTGGCGCGGGTCTCCTCGAACAGCGCGTCGGCCTCCTCGCGCTTGGAGGCCGCGTCCTTCTGGGCCTCGGCGCGCAGGGTGGCCGCGTCGCCCTTGGCCTTCTCGACGATGCGGACGCCCTCGTCCTCCGCCTTCGACTTGCGGTCCGCGGCGAACGACTCGGCGTCGTTGCGCACCTGCTGGGCCGCCGACTCGGCCAGCTCGCGGTGCTGCTCGGCCGCCCGGCGGGCCTCCTCACGCAGGTCCTTGGCCTCCTCCTCGGCGAGCCGCAGGATCTTCTCGACCCGCGCGCCGAGGCCCGCGTACGACGGCTCCGCGTCGCTCACCTGGGCCTGGGCGTTCTGCGTTTCGAGATGCAGCTCCTCGATCCGCTTTTCCAGGGCACTGATACGGCCGAGGGCGCTGTCGCGGTCGGAGACCAGCTTGGCAATGCGGTCGTCCACCTGACCGCGGTCGTAACCACGCCGCACGAGCTCGAAGCCGAAGGGGGAGGAAGTGTCGCTCATGGGGTTCCTGTCGAAGTGAGACCGATGAGGTGCTACGTGAGGTGTTAGGGGAATCCTAGGCGCCCGAACGGCGTGTCATCGAGTCAATCCGCGTTTGATCTGGACAATGACACCCCTTTTGAGTGGCAAGACGGCAGAATGCTTATCACTCGTTCGGATGAACCTTCATCAGGTGCTCACCCTTCGGACACCGCTCACCCGTCCGAGGACTTGCCCCCCGAGCGGGACGACCCCGCCGCAGCTCCGGCCTTCACGCCCCCCGGGCCCTGTGAGACCACCGAGGCCTTGCCGCCCGAAGGCGCCTCGAAAGACTCCAACGCCTCAAGAACGTCCTGGACACGGGAGATCTCCGCCTGGATGTCCTCGCGGCGGCGCACCAGCACCTCCAGCTCGCGCCGGCCCTCCTCCACGATCCGCTCGGCCTCCGCCTTCGCCTCGGCGAGCGCGGCCTCCGCCTCGCGGGCCAGCTCGGCCTTCTTCTGCTCCGCCTCCTTCAGCAGCGTCTCCGCCTTGCGGACCGCCGCGATGCGCACCTTGCCCGCCTCGCTGCTCGCGTCCGACAGCATGGTCTTGGCCTTGTTCTCGGCCTCGACGCTCTGCTCCGTCGCCGCGCGGACCAGCTTGTCGACGCGCTCGCCGGCCGACTTCATCTGCTCGGCCGTCTCCCGGCGGGCGCGCTCGTGCAGCTCCTCGATCTCGCTCTCGACGCGGCTGCGCAGCTCCTCCGCCCGCTCCCTTATGGCGGCGGCGTCCGACCGCGCGCCGACCAGCAGCTCGTCCGCGTCCGTACGGGCCTTCTCGACCAGCGAGTTGCCCTCGACGGTCGCCTCCGACGTGATCCGGGCCGCCTCCTTGCGGGCGGCGTCGACCATCGCGTCGGCCTGCTCCTCCGCGGCCGCCGTCGCCGCCACGGCCTTCGCCTTCGCGTCCGCGGCGAGCTGCTCCGCCTCCGCCGCCGCCTCGGTGATGAGCCGGTCCACCTGCTCCGCGGCCTCGGTACGCCGCTTGCCGGCCTCCTCGCGCGCCTCGTCCAGCAGCCGGTCGGACTCCTCGCGGGCCTCCGTGCGGGTGCGCTCCGCCTCGGCGGCCGCCTCCGTCCGGACCCGTTCGGCCTCCGCCCGGGTGCGGGCGGCGTGCTCCTGCGCCGACGACAGCGCCTCCGACGCCTCGGCGCGCA
This sequence comes from Streptomyces globosus, assembly GCF_003325375.1. Taxonomy (GTDB): domain Bacteria; phylum Actinomycetota; class Actinomycetes; order Streptomycetales; family Streptomycetaceae; genus Streptomyces; species Streptomyces globosus_A. The sequence goes on from NZ_CP030862.1 coordinate 1,208,122, forward strand.
GCCGCTCGGCCTCCGCCGCGGCCTCGCCGACGGTGCGCTCGTTGTCCCGGCGCGTCTGCGCGGTGAGCCTGTCGGCCTCCGCGGACGCCTCGGTGACGAGCCGGTCCGCCTGCTCGGCGGCCTCGGTGCGCAGCCGGCCCGCCTCCGCGCGCGCCTCGTCGAGGGTCTGCTCCGCCTCGCGCTCGGCCGCGGCGAGCGTCTCGTTCGCCGCGACGGTGAGGCGCTCCGCCTCCGCGGTGGCCTCGCCGATGATCCGGCCGCCCTCGGCACGGGCGTCGTCGAGGGCCTGCGCCGCCTCGGTGCGCAGCCGCTCGGCCTCCTCGGCCGCCTCGCCGATCGTCAGCTCGTTCGCCGCGCGCACCTCGTCGACCAGGCGGTCGCCCTCGTTGCGGGCGTCCACCAGGACGCGGGCGGCGTCCCGCTCGGCGGCCGCCATCGTGTCGGCGGCCTGCCGGGTGAGCTTCTCGGCCTTCGCCTCCGCGGCGGCGAGCGCCGCCTCGTTCGCGGCGCGCGTCTCCTCCGTGAGCCGCTCCGCCTCGGAGACGGCCTCGGTGACGAGCCGGTCCGCCTGCTCGGCGGCCTCGGTGCGCAGCCGGCCCGCCTCCGTGCGTGCCTCGTCCAGGGTGGCCGCGGCCTCGGTGCGCGTGGCCTCGGCGGCCTCCGCGGCCTCGGCCGTGAGCCGCTCCGCCTCCGCCGCCGCCTCCGCCACGGTGGCCTCGTTGGCCGCGCGGGTCTCCGCGGTGAGCCGCTCGGCCTCCGCCGTCGCGTCCGCGACGACCTGCGCGCCCTCGGCGCGCGAGGCCTCCAGTGCCTCCCCGGCCTCGCCGCGGATGCGGTTGGCGTCGTCGCGGGCGTCGGCCCGGGTGCGGGCGGCGTCCCGCTCGGCCGCCGAGAGCGCGTCGCTGGCCTCCGTACGCACCCGCTGGGCGTACTCGGCGGTGTCGCTGCGCAGCTGCTCCGCCTCGGCGATCGCGTCCGCGACCGTCCGCTCGGCGAGCGCCTTCGCCGCGTCCGTCTCGTTCCGCGCCTCGGTGCGGATGCGGTTGGCGTCCTCGGTGGCGCGCTCCCGCTCGTCGTACGCGTCCGAACGGACCCGGGCGGCCTCCTCCTCGGCCTCCGTCCGCGTACGCTCCGCCGCGTGCTCGGCGGCGCTGCGCAGCCCGGCGATCTCCTCCTCGGCCTGCTCGTGCAGCCCGGCCACGGCGTCGCGTACCTGCTGGGCGGTGGCCTCGGCCGCCGCGACCAGCTCCGCGGCGCGCCGTTCGGCCTCCTCGGTCAGGCGGGCCGCCTCGGCCTGCGCCTCCTCCGAGCGCTTGCGGGCCGCGGCGAGCAGCTCCTCGCTCTGCTCGCGGGCCTGGGCGCGCTCGCTCTCCGCGTCGGTCCGCGCCGACGCGAGGGTCTCCTCCGCCTCCCGGCGCCGCCGGGCCGCTTCCTCCCGGGCGGCGGCCAGCGCCTCCGCGGCCTCCTCGGCGACCCGCTCGGCAGCGGCCTTCGCCTCCGCGCGCAGCCGGTCCGCGGTCTCCTGGGCCTCCGAACGCACCCGCTCGGCCTCGGTCTCGGCCTCGCTGCGCAGCCGTACGGCCGCCTGCTCGGCCTCGGCGCGGACCCGGCCCGCGTCCTCGGCGGCCTCCGTGCGCAGCCGGTCCGCCTCCGCCTCCGACTGGGCCTGGAGGGTGCGGATCCGCTCTGCGGCCTCGGCGCGGAGCCGGTCGGCCTCCTCGGCGGTCTCGCGGCGGATGCCTTCCGCGGCGCCGCGGGCGTCGCGCAGTGTCTGCTCGGCCGTCGCCAGCCGGGTCTCCGCCTCGCCGTGCAGCCGGGACAGCTCCGCCTCGGCCTCGTTCCGCTTCGCGGCGAGGGCCTGCTCGGTCTCCTCGCGGCGGGCCGCGGCCGCGGCGTCCGCCTCGGCGCGGACGGCCTCGGCCTGCTCCTCGGCCTCCGAGCGCAGCCGCTCGGCCTCCGCGCGGGTGCGCTCCAGGGTCTCCTCGGCCTGCCGGCGCAGCGTGGTGGCCCGCTCGACGGCCTCCGCGCGCACCCGCTCGCTCTCGGCGGCGGCGCCGGAGCGCAGCTCGTCCGCGTCGGCCTTGGCCTTGCCGAGCAGCTCCTCGGCGGTCTTCGCCGCCTCCTCGATCTGCTGGACGGCCTCGCGGCGGGCCTCGCCGCGGATCCGCTCGCCCTCGGCGACGGCCTCGGCGCGCAGCTGCTCGGCCTCGCCGCGCAGCCGCCGCGCCTCCGCCTGGAGTTCGACGGTGCGGGCCCGGTACTCCTCGGTGTCGTCCTTCGCGGCGCCCTTGAGCTCCGCGGCCGCGTCCGCCGCCTGGGCGCGCAGCCGCTCGGCCTCCGCCTCGGCCTCGCGGCGGATCCGCTCCGCCTCCTCGGACGCGGCGCGGGTGGTGGCGCGGGCGTCCTCCGAGGCCTTCGTCAGGATGTCCTCGGCGGTGCGGGCGGCCTTCGCGAGCTGTGCGGCGGTGTCCTCGGCCGCGGCGGCGCGGGCCTGCTCGGCGGCCTCGGCGCGCTGCCGCTCCACGTCGGCCCGGGCGTCCGCGAGGACCTGCTCGGCCTCCGCCTTGAGCGCCTCGGCCTCCTTGGTGGCCTCGCCGACCAGCCGGGCGACCTGCTCCTTGGCGGTGCGGGTGCGCTGCTCGTTGACGGACTCCGCCGAGGCGAGCTGCCGGGCGGCGCTCTCCTTGGCCTCCGCGAGGACCCGTTCGGCCTCGGTGCGGGCCTCGCGCAGGGCGCCCTCGGCCTCCTGGACGCGCTGCTCGGCCACCCGGCCGAGGTCCAGGGTCTGCCGGCGGGTCTGCTCGGCCTCCGCGGTGGTCGACGACCGCAGCCGCTCCGCGTGCTCGGTGGCCTCCTGGGCCTGCGCCGACGCGGCGGTCAGCAGCCGCTCGGCCTCCTTGCGGGCGCGCAGCAGCGTCGCCTCCGCCTCGGCGCGGGCCGCCTCGGCGTCGGCGGCGAGCCGGCGGCGGGTCTCCTCGGCGACCCGGGCGGCCTCGGCGCGGGCGGCGTTCAGGGCCTGCTCGGCCTCGGCGCGGGACTCGTCCATGAGCCGGCGTGCCTGCGCCTCGGTACGGGCGCGCAGCTGCTCGGCCCAGGCCACGTTCTCGTTGACGTGCGCCTCGACGGTCTGGCGGCGCTCGTTGAGCTCCTGGTCGAGCCGCTGGCGGCGGTTGACGGCCTCGGCGTGCAGCTCGGCCTGGAGGCGCGCCTGGTGCTCGGCGTGCTCCTGGAGGATGCGCTGGGTCTGCGCCCGGGCGTCGCGCAGCTCGCGCTCGGCGTCCGAGCGCATCTGGTCGGCCTGCACCTGGGCGTCGCGCAGCAGCCGTTCGGCCTGGTAGCCGATGTCCTGGCCGTCGTACGCGGGGCGGGACGCGAGGGCCCGCCGCACCTCGTGCAGCTTCGCGCGGAGGACCTCGACCTGGTAGCCGAGGTCCTCGGCGTGCTGGACGGCCTTTCCGCGCTCCTTCTTCAGCCGCTCCATCTCCGCTTCGAAGAGCGAGAGGTGATCGGCCTCAGCCTGAAGGCTCTCCTGGCTTTCGTAGCCCCGCACAGCGCGGTCCCATCCGTCCCCTGGTCGCAAGCTCACTCCCAAATGAGCACCGTCCGCCCGCTGAACGGCGCCCCCGGGGAATGGTGTCAGATACCGGGGCAGGGGTCACAGGCCCCGACCCCGTCTGAAGCACCGAACCCCGGCCGAGCCACGGCCACTCTACCGGCCGGGGAATGGGGACATCAGTGCTGCGGGTTGGAGGTGACCAGTTCGGTCAGGACGCCGTGGCAGTCCTTGGGGTGGAGGAAGGTGATGGAGGACCCCATGGAGCCGGTGCGGGGGGCGTCGTAGAGGACCCGGACGCCCTTGCCGCGGATGGCCTCCGAGTCGCCGTGGACGTCCTCGGTGCCGAAGGCGATGTGGTGGACGCCCTCGCCGTTCTTGGCCAGCCACTTGGCCACGGTCGAGTCCTCGCGCACGGGTTCGAGGAGCTGGATGTACGAGGCGCCGCCGTCCGAGGTGCCGTTGATCCGGAGCATGGCCTCGCGGACACCCTGCTCCTCGTTGACCTCGGTGTGGAACACCTCGAAGCCGTACGTGGCACGGTAGAACTCGACGGTCTTGTCCAGGTCGAAGCAGGCGATCCCGATGTGGTCGATTCTTGTCAGCATGGGACCAGTGCACCGCCGAGGAGGCCTGTCACGCAACGTGCCAGCGATCACACCCACTGCCCGGTGACGGCGCGGGTACCGCTCAGTACATTCGGGTAAACCCTCGTTCACTCCTCATCCTCAAGGGGCTGTGCTCCATGTCCGGAACGAACAACACCACGTCCGTGATCGTCGCCGGGGCCCGCACGCCCATGGGGCGGCTGCTCGGCTCGCTGAAGTCCTTCTCGGGTGCCGACCTCGGCGCCGTCGCCATCAAGTCCGCCCTGGAGCGGGCCGGCATCTCCGGCGACCAGGTGCAGTACGTGATCATGGGCCAGGTCCTCCAGGCGGGCGCGGGCCAGATCCCCGCCCGCCAGGCCGCCGTCAAGGCCGGCATCCCGATGAACGTCCCCGCGCTGACGATCAACAAGGTGTGCCTCTCCGGCCTCGACGCCATCGCCCTGGCCGACCAGCTGATCCGCGCCGGCGAGTTCGACATCGTCGTCGCCGGCGGCCAGGAGTCCATGACCAACGCCCCGCACCTGCTGCCCGGCTCCCGCGAGGGCTTCAAGTACGGCGCGATCGGCATGCTCGACGCGATGGCCCACGACGGCCTCACCGACGCCTTCGAGGGCATCGCCATGGGCGAGTCCACGGAGAAGCACAACGCGCGCCTCGGCATCGAGCGCGGCCCGCAGGACGAGTTCGCCGCGGCCTCCCACCAGCGCGCCGCGGCCGCCCGCAAGAACGGCGTCTTCGACGCCGAGATCACCCCGGTCGAGATCCCGCAGCGCAAGGGCGAGCCCGTCCTCTTCGCCGAGGACGAGGGCATCCGCCCCGAGACCACGGTGGAGTCGCTCGGGAGGCTGCGCCCGGCGTTCGCCAAGGACGGCACGATCACCGCGGGCACCTCCTCGCAGATCAGCGACGGCGCCGCCGCCGTCGTCGTGATGAGCAGGGCGAAGGCCGAGGAGCTCGGCCTGGAGTGGCTGGCCGAGATCGGTGCCCACGGCAACGTGGCCGGCCCGGACAACTCGCTCCAGTCGCAGCCGTCGAACGCGATCCGGCACGCGCTGCAGAAGGAGGGGCTGGAGGTCTCCGACCTGGACCTCATCGAGATCAACGAGGCCTTCGCGGCGGTCGCCGTGCAGTCAATGAAGGACCTGGGCGTGACCCCGGAAAAGGTGAACGTCAACGGCGGCGCGATCGCCCTGGGCCACCCGATCGGCATGTCCGGCGCCCGCGTGGTCCTGCACCTGGCGCTGGAGCTGAAGCGCCGGGGCGGCGGCGTCGGCGCGGCCGCCCTGTGCGGCGGCGGCGGCCAGGGCGACGCCCTGATCGTCCGGGTCCCCGAGGCCCGGTAACGCAGCACCCGTCCCGGGCCCCGCATCCGCGGGGCCCCAGCGAGAACCGAGGAGCGCAGCACGCATGACGGTGGACGTCCCCCAGCTGGTGGCCCAGGCGCGGGAGGGCCGGCCGAGAGCGGTGGCCCGGCTGATCTCGCTGGTCGAGGGGGCGTCCCCGCAGCTGCGCGAGGTCATGGCCGCCCTGGCCCCGCTCACGGGCGGGGCGTACGTGGTGGGCCTGACCGGCTCGCCGGGCGTCGGCAAGTCCACGTCCACCTCGGCGCTGGTCACGGCGTACCGGAGGGCGGGGAAGCGGGTCGGCGTCCTGGCCGTCGACCCGTCCTCGCCGTTCTCCGGCGGCGCGCTCCTGGGCGACCGGGTGCGCATGTCGGACCACGCCTCGGACCCCGGCGTGTACATCCGCTCCATGGCCACCCGCGGCCACCTGGGCGGGCTGGCGTGGGCCGCGCCGCAGGCGATCCGGGTGCTGGACGCCGCCGGATGCGACGTGATCCTGGTCGAGACGGTCGGCGTCGGCCAGTCGGAGGTGGAGATCGCCTCGCAGGCCGACACGTCGGTGGTGCTGCTGGCGCCCGGCATGGGCGACGGCATCCAGGCAGCGAAGGCGGGCATCCTGGAGATCGGCGACGTGTACGTGGTCAACAAGGCCGACCGCGACGGCGCGGACGCCACGGCCCGCGAACTGAACCACATGCTGGGCCTCGGCGAGGCCAGGGCGGCGGGCGACTGGCGGCCGCCGATCGTCAAGACGGTCGCGGCCCGCGGCCAGGGCGTCGACGAGCTGGTCGAGGCCCTGGAGAAGCACCGGGCCTGGATGGACGAGCACGGGGTGCTCCAGCAGCGCCGCGCGGCCCGTGCGGCGCGCGAGGTGGAGACCATCGCCGTGACCGCGCTGCGGGCCCGCATGGCGGACGTGCACGGGGACGCCCACCTCGGCGGCCTGGCCGCCCGGGTGGCCCGGGGTGAACTCGACCCGTACGCCGCCGCGGACGCCCTGCTCGCCACGCTCACGGAGGGCTGAGCCGGGCCGGCGCCGCGCCGCATGCGGGCCGGGCCGGGCGACCGTAGACTGACGGCGCCCGGAATGCCCCGGTTCGAGCCCCTGCAAGGGAGTGCGCATGGCGAAGAGAGGCAACAAGAAGCGAGCACGCAAGAAGAAGAAGGCCAACCACGGCAAGCGCCCCAACGCCTGACCGCGGCCCCGGCCGGACACGGCGAAGGCCGCGCCCCCGTGCGTACGGGGGGCGCGGCCTTCGCCGGTGAGGTGGGGCGAGGCGGTGCGGGCCGGAGTCCGGCGGCGGTCTACGCGCGATGCGCGGCGGCCCGCCGGAGCCGCGGATGCGCCGCCGCGGCCTCAGCCCTTGCCGCGCTGGTCCCGCAGGTGCGCCGCGACGGGCTCCAGCGAGGACCGCAGCGCCGCCAGGGCCTCCGGCGGCAGCAGGTCGATGAAGTGCCGGCGGACGGACGCCACGTGGTGCGGGGCGACCTTCCGCATGAGCTCCATGCCCTCGTCGGTCAGGACGGCGTACAGCCCCCTGCGGTCGGACTCGCAGTTCACGCGGACGACCAGGCCGGCCGCCTCCATGCGCGTGATCTGGTGGGACAGCCGGCTCTTGGACTGGAGCGTCGACGTGGCGAGGTCGCTCATCCGCATCCGGTGGTCCTCGGACTCCGAGAGGTTCACCAGGATCTCGTAGTCGTTGATGGTGAGTCCGAAGGGCTGGAGATCCTTTTCCAGCTGGTGCATCAGCAGCCTGCTCACGTCCAGGTGGGTCCGCCAGGTGCACTGCTCGGCGTCGGTAAGCCAGGGGGTCCCCCCGGACGGAGTCTGGGGGAGGGGGGCCGTCTCGGTCTCCATGGTCTCCATGAATGAACTCTACCTAAGAAAGTTGAATGACGTACAAAATCGGGGCGCTCACAGCCCCAGGCGCCGCTGGAAATCGCCCAGCTGACCCGGCATGCGCACGCCGAGCTGGCCCAGCGGGCCCTGGCCGCCGTGTCCGCCATGGCCCGCGCCGGCCCCGGGAACGCCCGGTTCCGCGCCGACCGTGCCGACCGGCCGCTCCGCCATCAGCGCCTCCGAAGACTGCAGGAGCACCGTCCCGGCCCCGACGAACTCGAACTGGTGCTCCTCGCCCGAGGATCCGCCGATGCCGGTGAGCGAACGGATTCCGCCCAGTACGCCCGACATGTACCCGTGGTCGTAATGGTGACAGGGTGAGGGGCAGTCCGCCCACCCGACCAGGGCCTGCGGGTCCACGCGCAGCGGCGGCTCCATGAAGACCACCGGACCGTTGGACGCCGCAACGAACTTCCCGGTTCCGATCAGCGTCAGGAAGCCCGGGACGATCGACTGCTTCAGTGCCAGGGACGGCTGGTAGGCCAGCAGGTTCCCGGCCCGGATCGTCAGGTTGCCGTCGTCGAGGTCGTACGAGTTCACGTCGTAGGCGCGGTCGGCCAGCAGCATCTTGCCCTGGCCCTCGGCGACCACCCAGTCACCGGCGTGCAGCGGCGAGTGGAAGCTGGTGCGCAGCAGCCGGTCGAAGCGGCCGTGCCCGACGCCGTCGAACTCGATCCGGCCGTAGTACGCGATCATCTTGCCCTTCTGCAGCAGCCACTGGCTGCCCTTGAGCTCCACGCAGAAGGTGTACGGGTTCACGTTGTCGTCGGACGGTAGCGAGTACGGGTCGAAGACCGCCGGGCCGCCCGGCCCTCCGGTCACGGGGCCAAAGTTCACAGCTTCTCCTCCGAGGCCTGCACGTACACCGCACCCTGGCCCGACAGCTCCAGCTGGAACGCCTCGCCCGAGCCGCGCCCCACCATGTCGCGCCACCCGAGCGCGGTGGAGAGCTTGTTCCTGACGTCCCCGTGGTGGGCCACGTACGCCTGCGGGTCCACGTGGACCGGGCGGTTCGGGGTGATGGGGAGCTCGATCACCCCGCCGTGCGCCATCACGGCCACCGAGCCGTGCCCCTTGAGGGTGGTGGTGAACAGGCCCTGCCCGGTCACCTGGCCGCGCACCATGCCCATGACACCGCCCTGCGAGCCCATGAACATCGTGCCCTGCTGGAGGGTGCCGTCGAAGGCCAGCAGCCGGTCCGCCTCGACGTACAGCGTCTCGCCGGTGAGGTTGACGACCTGGACGTGGTGGCCGCCGTGGCCGAACATCACCGTCCCGCTGCCCTCCACCGTCATCAGCGGCGTCTGCTCGTTCGCCACGCGCCGGCCGATCATGCTCATGACGCCGCCCTGGCCGCCGGTGATGCTCGGCGTGAACGACACGCTGCCGCGGTAGGCGAGCATCGCGCCCCGCTGGCTGTACAGGGTCTGCCCCGGCACGATCTGCGCCTCGACCATCTTGGAGTTGATCTCGCGGAACGGCATCAGATGTCGCCCCCGACGGTGTTGCGCTCGCTGGGCTGCACGTACACCAGGCCCTCGCCCTCGAAACGGATCTGGAACGCCTCGCCGGAGCCCTCGCCGATCAGCGTGCGGAAGGTCACCCCCGACTGGAACGACTGCCGCAGGTCGCCCGTGTGCGCGATGTACGCCCCCGGGTCGACGGACAGCGGGTACTGGCCGCTGACGCGCAGCACCACCGCCGGGCCGTCCGACATGATCGCCGCCTGCCCGGTGCCCTCGACGGTCGTGGTGAACAGGCCGTTGCCCGTCGCCCCGCCGCGCAGGCCGGTGAAGGTGGTGCCGGTGCGCAGGCCGGCGTCGGTGCACAGGAGGTTGCTGGACTCGACGTACAGCTTCTCGCCGTGCAGGCTGACCAGGTTGATCTCGCTCGCGCGGTCGGCGAAGAAGCACGTGCCGTGCCCCTGTACCTCCATCACCGTCATCTGCTCGCCGGTCAGCCGGCGCGTCACCATGCCGCGAAGGCCTTCGCCGCCGCCTGTCATCTTCTTGAAGGCCATCTGGCCGTCGTACGCAACCATGGAGCCGTTCTTCGCTTTCACGGCATCCCCGGTCAGGTCGACGGCGAGCACCTTGCTGCCTTGGAGTCGGAACTGAGCCACGGGATGACGTTAGCCGCACCGCGCGGACGCGAATAGGGCCCCTCCTCGGACACCGGCACCGGCCGGACGGCGGCGGCACGGCCGGGACCGGGCCCCCGGGTCAAGATCCGGCAAAGAGGCTGAGACACTGGGACGGCCCGAGCCGCCACCCCCGAAGGTTGAAGATGGACATCAAGACCGCCTCCGCCCTGCACCGGCTGCGCCTCGTCTCGGTCCCCGAGGCGCTGTCGTTCCCGGCCCTGCTGATCTTCGGCTCGCTGCTGAGCCGGATCTCGGACATCGACTACCTGATGCCGCCGCTGGGCGCCCTGCACGGCTTCCTCTTCGTCGTGTACGTGCTGTTCCTGCTGGACGTGTGGAACAAGGCGAAGTGGCCCTTCAAGAAGGCGGCCCTGTTCTTCCTCCTCGCGGTGATCCCCTTCGGCGGCCTGTACGGCGACCGCATCCTCAAGCGCGACGAGGCCGAGATCGTCGCGGCCGCCCGAACCGACCGCGAAGCGGCGAACGCCTGATCGTCGCGTTCTCCGTGACCCCGCGGACCACGCGCACCGCATCCGCGACGCACTCGCCGACGTCTTCGCCGAAGGCGGCCGCCGTGGAACGCCGCCCGGCCTGACGTGCGCCGCCGTTCGGCCGCTTCCGGTGCAGGGCCGAACGGCCCTGCGGCAGGAGCGGGCCGAGGTTCCCGCGGCGGCCTGCGGTTGCGTGCCAGGTCCCCGATGCGGGGCCCTTGCGCGTGCGGAGTCCGGCCCCGTGCGGTAGCGGGCTCCGGCGGCGGGCCCCGTCCGGGCGGGGCCGAGTCCCCGGCGCCGCCTCCCGTACGGCTCCCCGCTCCCATCCCCCTGTACGGCCGTCCCCGCGGCCCGCGGGTCACCCGTTCGGCCCTGTCAGGGGCGCGCGGCGCGGAAACCCCCCGTCGGGTGAGCCCCGTTCGACACCCCCTTCCGGGTCCCCTTTCGTGGGGGTACCAAGCCTCGGCTTCAAGCACCGGGAGGGGCCGTGCGACCGGACGACGACTACGACTACGAGCTCCACAGCCGTCTCGCCGGTCCGTTCGCGGACCCGGGCAGCACCGGGCGGCGGGTCCGGTACCGGACGCTGCTCTCCCGGGAGGAGCGGGGCACGCGAATACGGGCCGTCCTGCTGATGGCGCTGGCGCCCGTCGCCGCCGCCGGGCTGCTCCTCTACCTCGTCTGGCCCTCGCACCGCACGGTCCGCGAGGGCGGCGAGTGGTGGCTGGTGCACCTGGACACCGCGATGCTCGGCTGCATCGGCGTGATCATGCTCTTCATGCTGGTCAACGTCGTGTCGATCGCCCACGCGACGATGACCGCCCGGGACCCCGTCCCCGTACCGCCCGAGCCCGGGACCCGGGTCGCGTTCCTGACGACGTACGTCCCCGGCAAGGAGCCCCTCACCATGGTGCGGGACACCCTCCGGGCGGCCGTGGACCTGCGCCACGACGGGCACCTCGACGTGTGGCTGCTCGACGAGGGCGACGACCCCGAGGCCAGGGCGCTGTGCGCCGAGCTCGGCGTGCACCACTTCACCCGCAGGGGAGTGCCCGCCTGGAACACCGCGCGCGGCCCCCACCGGGCGCGCACCAAGCACGGCAACTACAACGCCTGGCTCTCCGCGTACGGCGGCGCCTACGAGTTCCTCGCCTCCGTCGACACCGACCACCGCCCGCTGCCGAACTACCTGGAGCGGATGCTCGGCTACTTCCGCGACCCCGACACCGCCTTCGTCGTCGGCCCGCAGGTGTACGGCAACTACACCGCCGCCGTCACCAAGGCCGCAGAGTCCCAGCAGTACCTCTTCCACGCGCTGATCCAGCGGGCCGGCAACCGCTACGGCGCGCCCATGTTCGTCGGCACCAACAACGCCGTGCGGATCAGCGCCCTCCGGCAGGTCGGCGGGTTCCGGGACTCCATCACCGAGGACATGGCCACCGGCTTCGAGATGCACCGCCGGCGCAACCCGGCCACCGGCCGGTTCTGGCGGTCGGTCTACACCCCGGACGTGCTCGCCGTCGGCGAGGGCCCGGCCTCCTGGACCGACTTCTTCACCCAGCAGCTGCGCTGGTCCCGGGGGACGTACGAGACCCTCCTCAAGCAGTACGGGAAGGGCTTCTTCCGGATGCCGCCGGGCCGGCTCCTCAACTACACGCTGATGCTCGTCTACTACCCGATGACGGCCGTGAACTGGCTCCTCGGCGTCCTCAGCTGCGTGCTGTTCCTGTGGTTCGGGGCCTCCGGCACCCAGGTCTCCGCCGACGTGTGGCTGATGCTCTACACCGACGCCGCCGCCCTCCAGGTCGGCCTCTACCTGTGGAACCGCCGGCACAACGTCTCGCCGCACGAGCCCGCCGGCTCCGGCGGACTGGCCGGCATCGCGATGTCCGCCGTCTGCGCGCCCGTCTACCTCGCCTCCCTCACCTCCGCCGTGCTGCGCACCGAGGGGCGGTTCGTCGTCACCCCCAAGGGCGCCGCCGCCGGCACCGACCGGGCGGCCTCCTTCCGCATCCACTTCGCCTGGGCGGCCGTCCTGGCCGTCTCCCTGGCGGCCTCCGCCCGCCTCGGCCACACCCACGCCGCGATGCGCACCTGGGCCGTCCTCGCGCTGCTCGTCTGCCTGGCCCCGCCCGCCGTGTGGGCGGCGTCGGTGCTGCGCGCCCGCCGGGCCGCCGCCCGGTCCCGCACCCCCGAGCCGGGCCGCGGCGCCGGGCCCGGCGACGAGCCGGAGGCGGCGTTCGCCCCGACAGGAGGGAACTGACCCATGGCCTACCGCCCCTCACGGCAGTTCAAGAACACGCTGCTCGGCACCGCGGCCGTGGTCGTCCTCGCGGCGCTCAACGCCCCCGCCGCGCTGTCCTTCGCGCAGGAGCGCTACCACGCGTACCGGATCGCGCAGCCCTCCTACCGGCTCGAGTACGGCTCCTGGTCGCTCGTCGACCTGCCGAAGGACCGCCGCATCAACGCCATGCACGCCGCCCTCCTGCACACCGGCAAGGTCCTGCTGATCGCCGGCTCGGGCAACGACCAGGAGAACTTCGACCAGGGCACCTTCGAGACGGTCCTGTGGGACCCGCGCACCGACACCTTCAAGAAGATCCCGACACCGGAGGACTTCTTCTGCGCCGGCCACAGCCAACTCCCCGACGGCCGCCTCCTCGTGGCCGGCGGCACCGCCCGGTACGAGGTCCTCGACGGCAAGGTGACCCGGGCGGGCGGCGCCATGCGCGTCAAGAACGAGAGCCCCGACAAGGCGGTCACCCTGCGCAAGGGCACCCGCTTCCGGTCGCCGTCCGGCGTCGAGTACGCCTCCCGCTTCGACGTCACCGTGCCGAAGGCGAAGCGCGAGTTCGAGATCACGTACGGCCGGGACGGGCAGGCACTGCCCTGGAAGACGAAGGTGACGGCCTCCGAGGCGCGCGTCTTCGTCGAGGCGGTCGAGCCGGGCGCCCGCGGGCTGACCACGCAGGCCGCCCAGTACGCGGTCGTCGGGCTGAAGGGGAAGGACGCCGACAACGTCTACGGCCTCGCCGAGCGGCTCAGCACCGACAAGCAGGACTTCCAGGGCATCAGGTCCGCCTACGAGTTCGACCCGGTCGCGGAGCGGTACGTGCCCGTCGCCCCCATGGCGGACGCCCGCTGGTACCCCACGCTCGTCGCACTCCCCGACGGGCGGGCGCTCGCGGTGTCCGGGCTCAACGACGTCGGGGACGTCGTCCCCGGCGACAACGAGTTCTACGACCCGAGGACCCGCACCTGGAGCAAGGGCCCCTCCCGCTACTTCCCCACCTACCCCTCCCTCTTCCTCCTCCAGGGCGGCAAGCTGCTCTACACCGGCTCCAACGCGGGCTACGGCCCCGCCGACAAGGGCCGCGAGCCCGGCGTGTGGGACCTGGCAGCCAACACGTTCACCCCGGTCCGCGGGCTCGCGGACGCCGACCGGCTGGAGACGTCCGCGTCGGTGCTGCTGCCGCCCGCGCAGGACCAGAGGGTGATGGTGCTCGGCGGCGGCGGGGTCGGCGAGTCCAGGCTGTCCACGGCCAGGACGGCGATCGTCGACCTGAAGCAGCCCGCGCCCGCCTTCCGGCCCGCGGCCCCGCTGCCGCAGGGCACCCGCTACCTGAGCAGCGTGCTCCTCCCCGACGACACCGTCTTCACGACCGGCGGCTCCCGCGACTACCGCGGCCGCAGCGCCAGCGACATCCTCAAGGCGCAGTTCTACGACCCCCGCACCGACGCCTTCACGGCCGCCGCCGCCCCGACCGTGGCCCGCAACTACCACTCGGAGGCGCTGCTGCTGCCCGACGGGCGGGTGGCGACCTTCGGCTCCGACCCGCTCTTCGCGGACAAGGACAACACCCGGCTCGGCAGGTTCGAGCACCGCCTGGAGGTGTACTCCCCGCCCTACCTGCACCGCGACCCGGCCGCCCGGCCGGAGCTCGGGGCGGGGCCGGACACGGTCGGCGCGGACGGCCGCGCCACCTTCGCGACGGCGCACCCGGAGCGGATCGCGCGGGCGCGGCTGATGCGGCCGAGCGCGGTCACCCACACCACCGACGTGGAGCAGCGCTCCGTGGAGCTCGGTGTGGCCCGCGGGGACGGCTCGGCCACCTTCACGGTGCCGTCCGACCCGACGCTCGTCCCGCCCGGCTGGTACATGCTGTTCGCGGTCGATGCGGCCGGGACGCCGTCCACCGCGAAGTGGATCAAGGTGCCGGTGCGGGCGGCTGCTGCCGAACCGGAGCGGTGACGGAACGGCAGGGCGTCCGGCTCACTGCACGGCGCGGCCGGCTCACTGCACCGCGCGGCGGGCCAGGCCGAGCGCGTAGTCGGGCCACCAGGTGCCCGCCGCCGGCCCCCCGCGGCAGGTGCCGTCCGACTCGCCCGGCCGCTTGACCCACAGGTACGCGTCCACGAGCGGGTCGCCCGTCCGGTCGGTCGGCGGGGCGCCGAGCGCGCGGCCCGGCGGATTGCACCAGGCCTCGGGCCCGCCGCCCGGCAGCGGGCCCGCCCCGTTGCGGCTGGTGTCGACGACGAAGTGCTTGCCGCCGGTCGCCGCCGAGATCCGCGCCCCGTACGCGCGGGCCGCCTCGACGGGCTGGAAGTTGGCGGTGTTCAGCGCGAACCCGTCGGCCCGGTCGAGCCCGGCCCGGCGCAGGGGATCGACGAGCCGCTGCGGATCGGGCAGCCAGGCCGGGTTCCCGGCGTCCAGGTACACCTTCGTGTGCGGGTTGCGCTTGAGCCGGGCCACGGCCTCGGAGAGCAGCGCGAACCGCTCCCCGTGCAGGGCGGCCGGGGTGCAGCCGTCGACGACGTGCGGGACGGCGTCGGGCTCCAGGACGACGACGGCCTTCGCCGACCCCACCGCGTCGGCGAACCTGCCGATCCACGCCCGGTACGCGGCGGCGTCCCGGGCGCCGCCCGCCGAGTGCTGGCCGCAGTCGCGGTGCGGGATGTTGTACGCGGTGAGGACCAGGGTCCGGCCCGCGGCCGCGGCGCCGGCGGCCGCCCGGCGGATGGCGGGCGCCGGATCGCCGCCGGCGCCCCACAGGGCCATCGGCCGCTCCGAGATCCGCCGCAGCACCTGGGCGTCTGCGGCCCGGCCGCGGCCCTCCCAGTCGGCGACCTGGCGGGCGGCGTCGCTGTCCGGGTCCACCCAGAACGGGGACCCGCCGCCCGCGGCGGCGTCGGCGGCGCCGTCCGCCTGCCGGTCCGCCGAACGGGACGGAGGTGCGGACTCCGGCTGCGGTGCCGAGCACGCGGGCGCCGCGGCGAGCAGCAGCGCCAGGCCCGCGGCGGCGGCGAAGGGTCTGCGGGGGCGGCTTCGGCCAGGCATCCGGCTTCCTCGGGGCGCAGGGGCGGCTCGCGGACCGGGCCATGGTGACACGGCCGCCGCACCACCCGGCCGACCCGCGCCCGGCCGCGCCCCCGCTCTCCCTCCCCCGGCGGTCACGGCCGCCCCGGCTCAGCCCGACGGGGGAGCGCCGGCGGCCGCGAGGCGTCCCCTGCCCGGCCCTGCTGCTCCGCTTCGGCACCCGTACCCGCCGCGCGGTCCCGGCGGCGCCGAAGGGGACGTACGACCGAGGAGTGAGACGGGCCCCGCCGCCAAATGACCGCCGGGTAGGGTCGGATGCGTGTCCAAGCCGCTCAGTCTCCCCTTCGATCCCATCGCCCGCGCCGACGAGCTCTGGCAGCGGCGCTGGGGACCCGCCCCCGCGATGGCCGCGATCACCTCGGTCATGCGGGCGCACCAGATCCTGCTCGGCGAGGTCGACGCCGTCGTCAAGCCGTACGGACTGACCTTCGCGCGGTACGAGGCGCTCGTGCTGCTCACCTTCTCCAAGGCCGGCGAGCTGCCGATGTCGAAGATCGGCGAGCGCCTGATGGTGCACCCGACGTCGGTGACGAACACGGTGGACCGGCTGGTGCGCTCCGGCCTGGTGGCCAAGCGCCCCAACCCCAACGACGGCCGCGGCACCCTGGCGTCGATCACGGAGAAGGGCCGCGAGGTCGTCGAGGCGGCGACGAAGGACCTGATGGCGATGGACTTCGGGCTGGGCACGTACGACGCCGAGGAGTGCCAGGAGATCTTCGCGCTGCTGCGGCCGCTGCGCGTGGCCGCCGAGGACTTCCGCGAGGGGTAGCAGGGCTCACACGGCCCGGGGGCGGATCGGCCGCAGGGGGCGGCTAGGCTCGTGGCCATGAAGAAGAGCGTGCTGACCCGGTACCGGGTGATGGCCTACGTGACCGCCGTCATGCTGTTGATCCTCTGCGGCTGCATGGTCGCCAAGTACGGCTTCGACACCGGCGCCGACCTGACCTTCGTCGTGTCCCAGACGCACGGCGTCCTCTTCATGATCTACCTGGCGTTCGCGCTGGACCTGAGCTCCAAGGCCAAGTGGTCCTTCGGCCGGATGCTGTGGGTCATGGTCTCCGGGACCATCCCCGGCGCCGCCTTCTTCGTCGAGCGCAAGGTCCGCGCCGACGTCGAGCCCCTGATCACCGACGGCGGCCTGGCCCCCGCGAAGGCGTAGGCGCCCGCCGTTCCGGTGGAAACCCCGGGGAGCAGGAAGACTCCCCGGGGTTTCCCATCGACATTTACTAGGACGTCCTAGTAAATTCGAAGCATGGACGCTGACGCCATCGAGGAGGGCCGCCGCCGCTGGCAGGCCCGTTACGACAAGGCCCGCAAGCGCGAGGCCGACTTCACCACGCTCTCCGGCGATGCCGTCGACCCCGTCTACGGCCCCCGGCCCGGAGACGCGTACGAAGGTTTCGAGCGCATCGGCTGGCCCGGCGAGTACCCGTACACCCGCGGCCTGCACGCCACCGGCTACCGCGGCCGGACCTGGACCATCCGCCAGTTCGCCGGCTTCGGCAACGCCGAGCAGACCAACGAGCGCTACAAGATGATCCTGGCCGCCGGCGGCGGCGGGCTCTCCGTCGCCTTCGACATGCCGACCCTCATGGGCCGCGACTCCGACGACCCGCGCTCCCTCGGCGAGGTCGGCCACTGCGGCGTCGCCATCGACTCCGCCGCCGACATGGAGGTCCTCTTCAAGGACATCCCCCTCGGCGACGTCACGACCTCGATGACGATCTCGGGCCCCGCCGTACCCGCCTTCTGCATGTACCTCGTGGCCGCCGAGCGCCAGGGCGTCGACCCCGCCGTCCTCAACGGCACGCTCCAGACGGACATCTTCAAGGAGTACATCGCCCAGAAGGAGTGGCTCTTCGAACCCGAGCCGCACCTGCGCCTCATCGGCGACCTCATGGAGTACTGCGCCAAGGGCATCCCCGCCTACAAGCCGCTGTCCGTCTCCGGCTACCACATCCGCGAGGCCGGCGCGACCGCCGCGCAGGAGCTGGCGTACACCCTGGCGGACGGCTTCGGGTACGTGGAGCTCGGCCTCTCCCGCGGCATGGACGTCGACACGTTCGCGCCCGGCCTGTCCTTCTTCTTCGACGCCCACCTCGACTTCTTCGAGGAGATCGCCAAGTTCCGCGCCGCCCGCCGCATCTGGGCCCGCTGGATGAAGGAGGTCTACGGCGCGAAGAACGAGAAGTCGATGTGGCTGCGCTTCCACACGCAGACCGCCGGCGTCTCCCTGACGGCGCAGCAGCCCTACAACAACGTGGTGCGCACGGCCGTCGAGGCCCTCGCCGCCGTCCTCGGCGGGACGAACTCCCTGCACACCAACGCCCTCGACGAGACCCTCGCCCTCCCGAGCGAGCAGGCGGCCGAGATCGCCCTGCGCACGCAGCAGGTGCTGATGGAGGAGACCGGCGTCGCCAACGTGGCGGACCCGCTCGGCGGTTCCTGGTACGTGGAGCAGCTCACCGACCGCATCGAGGCGGACGCCGAGAAGATCTTCGACCAGATCAAGGAGCGCGGCCTGCGCGCCCACCCCGACGGCAGGCACCCCATCGGGCCGATCACCTCGGGCATCCTGCGCGGCATCGAGGACGGCTGGTTCACCGGCGAGATCGCCGAGTCCGCCTTCGCCTACCAGCGGGCGCTGGAGAAGGGCGACAAGCGGGTCGTCGGCGTCAACGTCCACCACGGCTCGGTCACCGGCGACCTGGAGATCCTCCGCGTCAGCCACGAGGTCGAGCGCGAGCAGGTGCGCGCCCTCGCCGACCGCAAGGCCGGCCGCGACGACGCGAAGGTGACCGCCTCGCTGAAGGCGATGCTGGACGCCGCGCGCGACGGCTCCAACATGATCCCGTCCATGCTCGACGCGGTGCGCGCCGAGGCCACCCTCGGCGAGATCTGCAACGCCCTGCGCGACGAGTGGGGCACCTACACGGAGCCGCCGGGCTTCTGAGCCCCTGCCGCAGCCGGCTTCCTCCGGGCCGGCCGCGTCCGCACCCCCTTCCCGGGCGGCGGCCGCGGCCGGCCCGGCGCCGTTGCCGGGGTTCCCCGCCCGGGCGGGGGCAGAGTCAGGCGCCGGCGGAGCCGCGGAGGCCGTGCATCAGCAGCGCCGTGAACGAGGCCGCCCACAGGCCGTCCACCGGCTCGGAGCTGACCAGGGTCCGGTGCACCACCGTCCCGGCGATCACGTCGAAGATCAGGTCGGTGGTGCGCTCCGCCACGGCCTCGTCGGGCTCCCGCGGCAGCTCCCCGCGGGCCTGGGCGCGCTCCCGGCCCAGTACGACGAGGCGTTTCTGCCGGTCGACGATGGCCGAGCGGATGCGGTCGCGCAGCGCCGGGTCCCGCGTGGACTCCGCGACGACCGCCATCAGGGCCGTCCGCGCCTCCGGCCGCCGCAGCAGCGCCGCGAACTGGAGGACCACGTTCTCGACGTCGGCCTCCAGGCAGCCCCGGTCGGGGAGTTCGAGGGAGTCGAAGAGCTCCGCGACGGCGTCCACGACGAGTTCGCTCTTGCCCGCCCAGCGGCGGTACAGGGTGGTCTTCGCCACGCCGGCCCGCGCCGAGACGTCGCCCATCGTCAGCTTCGACCAGCCCAGCTCGACCAGGGCGTCGCGCGTCGCGGCGAGGATCGCGGCGTCCGCAGCGGCGCTGCGCGGACGGCCGGTGCGACCGGACGGCGGACTCTCCTTGGGCATGGCGCAGACCATACCCGCCAGTAGCGGAACCGCCGGGCCCCCCGATCGTGTGCTTCAGATCACGGCGCGCGGTGGGGCGCCGGGCCCCGCGGGGAGTTACGCTACGGCTCGTAGCGTAAGAGCGACGACCACGCGAAGAGCTACCGGCGCCAGGTGGGGACCCGGCGCCACCACACCACGGCAGGACCGGCATTCGGGGCCTGCACAGGACGGCACGACACCGCACCGCCGGCCGGGCCGTTCGGAACGGGAACGCAATTCGGCCGATGTTTTTCGTCGGCACGCGCGCACGGGGGAGGATGTACGCATGCAGCCCAGAAACATGTCCATGAGCGGCGTCGTCGACCTCGCCGCGGTGAAGGCGGCCGCCGAGGCCAAGGCGAAGGCCGAGCAGGCGCGCGCCGAAGCGGCCCGGCAGGCCGCGCAGGGCGGCGCCCCCGCCCCGGGCGCGGTGCCGCCGTCGGCCCTCGTGACCGACGTCGACGAGGCCGGCTTCGAACGCGACGTCCTCCAGCTCTCCTCCGAGGTCCCGGTCGTCCTGGACTTCTGGGCCGAGTGGTGCCAGCCCTGCAAGCAGCTCAGCCCGCTGCTGGAGCGCCTCGTCGTCGAGGCGAACGGCCGCCTCGTCATGGCCAAGGTCGACGTCGACGCCAACCAGATGCTGATGCAGCAGTTCGGCATCCAGGGCATCCCCGCAGTGTTCGCGGTGGTTGCCGGGCAGGTGCTGCCGCTGTTCCAGGGCGTCGCCCCCGAGCAGGAGATCCGCGCCACCCTGGCCCAGCTCGTCCAGGTCGCCGAGGAGCGCTTCGGCATCATCGGCCTCCAGGTCGACCCGGCCGCCGAGGGGGGCGCCCCGGCGGGATCCGCCCCGGCGGCGGCTCCGGCCGGCCCGCACGACGCGCTGCTGGAGGCGGCCGTCACCGCCCTCGACGCGGGCGACCTGCCCGGCGCGATCCAGGCGTACAAGAACGTGCTCTCCGACGACCCGGCCAACACCGAGGCCCGGCTGGGCCTCGCGCAGGCCGAGCTCCTGGCCCGCGTCCAGAGCGCCGACCCGCAGGCGGTGCGCCGCGCCGCCGCCGAGAACCCGGCCGACCCGCAGGCCCAGATCGCGGCCGCGGACCTCGACCTCGTCGGCGGGCACGTCGAGGACGCCTTCGGCCGCCTCATCGACACCGTGCGCGTCACCGCCGGCGCCGACCGGGACGCCGTACGGGTCCGGCTGCTGGAGCTGTTCGAGGTCATCGGCGCGGACGACCCCCGGGTGGGTCAGGCGCGCGCGGCCCTCGCGCGGGTGCTGTTCTAGGCGGCCCGCACCCCCCGGCCGTGCCGTCGCGGACCGGCCGGGGATTTGTTGACACGGAGACGAACAGCGGCCGCGCTTTGCCAAAACTTGGCAAACGCGGCCGCTGTTACTCGCAGTAAGTCTCCCTCCGTGAACTGTCCGGAGTGTTGGGGAATCCCCCGGTCTGCCGGGGCCATGGGTGGCACCCTGCGTCGCCACCCGGCAGCGCCGCGCCAAACCCCGGTTATCTCGGCGTTACCCGCCAGTAACGAACCCTCTTGTGCCCCGGCCGGGAATGCACCACGATCGGCGACGCTCGGTCCTTCCCCGCAGAGCCGCACGCGGCGCCGCGGGGGCAGGGTCCCCACCGGGCCGGCCGGTGCAGCGGCACCGTCCGCGGGACAGGGGGGTCTTCGCCGCACCCGGCGGAGCCTGTCCTCCAGGCCGCGCGAACGCGCGGCCAGTGGTTGTCGCTCGGGGGTGAACGCCGGTGCACCGGACGCGGTACGGCCGCGGTACGGCCGCCTGCGCTCCTTCCCGAGGACGTAGCACTTCTCCCATCCCAGGTCGGGCGCTGCCCGGACCGGAGATGTACGTCCGAGAAGGAGGAACGAAATGAGTTCTCAGGTTCGTGGCGGGACCAGATGGAAGCGCTTCGCGCTCGTCATGGTGCCGAGCATCGCGGCCACTGCCGCGGTCGGCGTGGGCCTGTCCCAGGGCGCCCTGGCGGCGTCCTTCGCCGTCTCCGGCCAGGACTTCAAGGTCACGGCCGACAAGCTGGACGGTGACAACCTGATCCAGTACGGCGGCATCGCCGAGGGGCACGACCTCAAGGGCAACCCGGCGCACCACCCGGTCACCATCTCCGGGTTCAGCCACGCCGAGATCACCAACATGTGCCAGTCGCTGGTCACGCCGACCCCGCTCGGCAACATCACGCTCCAGCTCCGCACCGGCCACAAGGGCAAGCCGGCCGTCGCGGACAACATCTACCTGGACGTCGCGGAGCTCGACACCGACGCCGAGTTCACGAACCTCGACATCGGCGTCGCGGTCGGCGACGACAGCCACAAGACCAAGCCGCAGGCCGGCACGGTCACCAACAAGTACGCGTTCTCGCAGCGCGCCGACAAGGCGGTCCTGACCAAGGTCCGCCAGAAGGCGTGGGCGACGACGGCGGGCACCTTCAAGCTGCCCGACCTGAAGCTGCGCCTCATGGGCGGCGACCAGCCGTGCTACCAGGACGAGAAGTAGCCCGTCCCGGAGTGTGACCGGCAGGGCGGTCGGCGGCGGCGCACGCAGCGGCCGACCGCCCGTCGGGGCTCCACAGAGTTCTCCGTACCACCGTTTCCAGGGAGCTGTTGTCCATGACCCCCCAGGCCCCGGTCTACGAACGCGCCGCCGATGACGCTTGGCTCACCGCGGTGTACTACCGCTTCCACGCCTGGAGCGGTCGCCGACCCTTCTGGGCCGGGCTGTTCACGCTCCTCGGCGGTATTCCGATCGTCTACTTCCCGTACGCGGACATGCGGCTCGGCAACGTCACCATCGCGATGGCGACGACGACAGGCTCGGGCTCGCTGATCATCGGCGTCCTGCTCGTCACGCTCGGCCTGACGCTGTGGTTCCAGCAGGGCGTCCGCGTCTTCGCCGGCGTCGCCGCGATCCTGCTGGCCCTGGTGTCGCTGCCGGTCTCCAACCTCGGCGGCTTCTTCGTCGGCTTCATCTTCGCGATGGTCGGCGGCGCGCTGGCACTGTCCTGGGCGCCGGGGATCCCCGCGGACGAGGAGGCCGGCGCGGCGGGTGCCGCCGGCAGGGCCCAGGCCCCGCGGATCGGGCCGCAGGGCGTCCCCGCCCCGTACGGAACGGAAACGGAGTACGCGACCGAGACCACTGCCCACGCCGACGGCGGGAGGAACAGTGCGGGGTGACGAGACGCAGCGGGGCACGGTCCCGAGCGAAGAGTCCCGTGAGAGAAGGGGGCCGCGGCACGCCGCGCCCCGCAAGTCGCTGCTGAACAAGATCCAGATACCCGTCGGCAGGACCATGGCCCTGGCGGCCATGCCGACGGCCGTGTTCGTCGGGATGGGCATCGCCCCCAAGCTGGCGGTGGCCGACGACAAGGAGATCCCCTTCGCCCCCGGCCCGTGCGTGACGCGGTCCGACGAACCCGCGGAGTCGGCCTCCCCGAGCCCCTCGAAGAGCCCCGAGCCGAGCGCGTCCCCCGGCTCCTCCGCCGCTCCCAAGCCCGGCCCCACCCCGCCGGCACCCAAGCCGTCCGCCGCCAGGCCGTCCGCCGACCCGCGGTCCGCGAAGACGGCCACGACCCCGCCGGCCGCACCCGCCCCGTCGGCGTCCGCGTCCGCCACGGTGAACCCGCTGGACCCCCTGGACATCGGCGGCAAGGTCAAGGACCTCTTCGGCTCCCTGCGCCCGCAGCCGTCGGCGACCCCGACGCCCGCGGCCCCGACCCCGTCCGCCCCGGCCCCGACGACTCCGGCCAAGCCGGCGCCTGACCCCGCGGCCGACGCCATCCGCGAGGCGGCGAAGAAGGTCGGCGCCGGTGTCACGGAGTTGTCCCAGGACGTCAAGGACACCGCCACCAAGCCGAAGGACGAGACGGGCGCGAAGAAGGACGGCGACGACAAGGACGGCGCGAAGCCGGACGCGTCGGCGGACCCGGACGGCAAGCAGCCCTTCCCGTGCCCGACCCACGACCCGGAGGCCCTGGCCAACGCGAAGCTGGAGCCGGGCATCCCGCTCCTGCCGGACGAGCCCTGGTACCTGGACAGTTCGCTGCTGACCCTCTACGGCCTGGACTACCAGGGCATCGTCGAGGTGAAGACGGCGAGCGGGAAGACCAAGAAGGTCCTGAAGTTCACCGCGGACTCTCTGGACATCAAGGACCTGTACCAGACCGTCGGCAAGGGCGCGAACACCGCCCACCTGAAGTCCCGCCCCGGCTCCACCTCCAAGATCCGCGGCGGCGAGGTGACGATGTACACGGAGAGCCTGAAGGGCAACCTGTTCGGGATCATCCCGATCGAGTTCTCCCCGGACAGCCCGCCGCCCCTGAACGTCCCCTTCGCGTTCTTCACGAACGTCAAGGTCGTCCAGGCCAGCCAGTTCGGCGGCACCCTCACCGTCCCGGGCCTGAAGAACTACATCGGCCCGCCGGAGGGATAGCCCGCAGACGGCGGCGCCCCGGACCCCTGCAAAGGTCCGGGGCGCCGCCGTCTGAGGCTGTGCGTGCGGCGTCAGGCCAGGTTCGGGCCGCCCAGGTGGTGGACTCGGACCATGTTCGTCGTGCCGGGGACGCCGGGCGGGGAGCCCGCCGTGATGATCATCGTGTCGCCGGCGTTGTAGCGGCCGAGCTTGACCATCTCGGAGTCCACCAGGTCGACCATGGCGTCGGTGGTGTCCACGTGCGGGACGACGTACGAGTCGACGCCCCAGCTCAGCGTGAGCTGGTTGCGGGTGTTGACGTCCGTGGTGAACGCGACGATCGGCTGGACCGCGCGGTAGCGCGAGAGGCGGCGGGCGGTGTCGCCGGACTGCGTGAAGGCGACCAGCGCCTTCCCGTCGAGGAAGTCGGCGATCTCGCAGGCCGCGCGGGCGACCGAGCCGCCCTGCGTACGCGGCTTCTTGCCCGGGACCAGCGGCTGCAGGCCCTTGGCGAGCAGTTCCTCCTCGGCCGCCGCGACGATCTTCGACATCGTCTTGACGGTCTCGATCGGGTAGGCGCCCACCGAGGACTCCGCCGACAGCATGACCGCGTCGGCGCCGTCGAGGATCGCGTTGGCCACGTCGGAGGCCTCGGCGCGGGTCGGGCGGGAGTTGGTGATCATCGACTCCATCATCTGGGTCGCGACGATCACCGGCTTGGCGTTGCGGCGGCACATCTCGATGAGCCGCTTCTGGACCATCGGGACCTTTTCGAGGGGGTACTCGACCGCCAGGTCGCCGCGGGCCACCATGACCGCGTCGAAGGCCGCGACGACGGCCTCCATGTTCTCCACCGCCTGCGGCTTCTCCACCTTGGCGATGACGGGGACCCGGCGGCCCTCCTCGTCCATCACGCGGTGGACGTCCTTGACGTCGTCGGCGTCGCGGACGAAGGACAGGGCGACCATGTCGCAGCCCATCCGCAGCGCGAAGCGCAGGTCGTCGACGTCCTTCTCCGACAGGGCGGGGACGTTGACGGCGGCACCCGGCAGGTTGATGCCCTTGTGGTCGGAGATCACGCCGCCCTCGATGACGATGGTCCGCACCCGCGGGCCGTCGACCTCGATCACGCGCAGCTCGACGTTGCCGTCGTTGATCAGGACCTGGTCGCCCTTGGCGACGTCGCCCGGCAGCCCCTTGTACGTGGTGCCGCAGACGGACTTGTCGCCCGGGACGTCCTCGGTGGTGATGGTGAACTCGTCACCGCGCACCAGCTCGACCGGGCCCTCGGCGAAGGTCTCCAGGCGGATCTTGGGGCCCTGGAGGTCGGCGAGGACGCCGACCGCCCGCCCGGTGTCCTCGGACACCTTGCGGACGCGGTCGTACCGCTCCTGGTGCTCTGCCTGGGACCCGTGGCTGAAGTTGAAACGGGCCACGTTCATACCGGCCTCCATGAGCGCTTTCAGCTGCTCATAGGAGTCGACGGCGGGGCCCAGCGTGCAGACGATTTTGGAACGGCGCATGGAGCGGATCCTATCGGTTTGTTTCGTAGCGGAATATTCCGTCTGGTGGAAGGTCCAAGACACGCTACCGAGCTACCAGCGCGTAGGCCTGCCTCGCGATCTCCAGCTCCTCGTCCGTCGGGACCACGGCCACCGCCACGCGGGCGCCCGCCGGGGAGACCACCCGCGGCTCAGGCGACCGTACGGCGTTGGCCTGCGGGTCCACGGCCAGGCCGAGCCCCGCCAGGCCGTCCACCACGGCCTGGCGCACCTGGTGGGCGTTCTCGCCGACCCCGGCGGTGAACACGAGCGCGTCCACCCGGCCGAGCACCGCGGTGTACGCGCCGACGTACTTCTTCAGCCGGTGGACGTACGCCGCGAACGCGAGCCGCGCCGACTCGTCGCCGTCGCCCGCCCGCCGCAGCACCTCGCGCATGTCGTTGTCGCCGCACAGCCCCAGCAGACCGCTCTTCTTGTTCAGGAGCGAGTCGATCTCGTCCACCGACAGGCCCCCCACCCGTGCCAGGTGGAAGACCACCGCCGGGTCCAGATCGCCCGAACGGGTGCCCATGACCAGGCCCTCCAGCGGCGTCAGGCCCATCGACGTCTCCACGCACACCCCGCCGCGCACCGCCGACGCCGAGGCGCCGTTGCCCAGGTGCAGCACGATCACGTTGACGTCCGCGACCGGCCGGCCGAGGAGCTTGGCCGCGGCCCGCGACACGTACGCATGCGAGGTGCCGTGGAAGCCGTACCGGCGGATCGCGTACCGGTCCGCCGTCGCCGCGTCGATCGCGTAGCGGGCCGCGTGCTCCGGCATCGTCGCGTGGAAGGCCGTGTCGAAGACCGCCACCTGCGGGACGTCCGCCCGCAGGGCGCGCGCCACCTCGATGCCCGTGACGTTCGCCGGGTTGTGCAGCGGGGCCAGCGGGATCAGGCTGCGGATCTCCGCCAGTACCTCGTCGTCGATCACGGTCGGCTCGGTGAAGCGGGTCCCGCCGTGCACCACGCGGTGCCCGACGGCCGCCAGCTCGGGGGAGTCCAGGCCCGTCCCGTCGGCGGCGAGCTCCGCGGCGACCGCCTCCAGCGCCTCCCGGTGGTCGCCGATCGCCCCGGTCCGCTCGCGCCTGCCGCCCCCGGCGGCCGGTCCGGCCAGCGGCTCGTGGACCAGCCGGGAGGTTCCCTCCCCGATCCGCTCCACGAGGCCGGCGGCGAGCCGGGTCGGGCCGGCCATGTCGAGCAGCTGGTACTTCACCGACGAGGAGCCGGAGTTGAGGACGAGGACGCGGGATGCGGTGGTCACGTGGGGAGCTTTCCTTCGGGAGCGGCGGAGCAGGAGCGGCGGGCGGGGCGGGGGAACGGGCGTGCGGTCAGGCCGTCGGCACCGCGGACCCCTGCGCCTGGATGGCGGTGATCGCGACGGTCGTGACGATGTCCTGGACGAGCGCGCCGCGCGAGAGGTCGTTCACCGGCTTGCGCAGGCCCTGGAGGACCGGGCCGACCGCGACGGCGCCCGCCGAGCGCTGCACGGCCTTGTACGTGTTGTTGCCGGTGTTGAGGTCGGGGAAGATCAGCACGGTCGCCCGGCCGGCGACCTCCGACCCGGGCAGCTTCGTCGCGGCGACCGACGGCTCGACGGCGGCGTCGTACTGGATGGGCCCCTCGACGGCCAGGTCGGGGCGCCGGGCCCGGACGATCTCGGTGGCCTTGCGGACCTTGTCGACGTCCGCGCCGCGGCCGGAGGTGCCCGTCGAGTACGAGAGCATGGCGATCCGCGGCTCGACGCCGAAGGCCGCCGCGGTCGCCGCGGACTGGATGGCGATGTCGGCGAGCTGCTCGGCGTCCGGGTCCGGGTTGACCGCGCAGTCGCCGTACACCAGCACCTGGTCGGCCAGGCACATGAAGAAGACGGAGGAGACGATCGCCGCCTCCGGCTTCGTCTTGATGATCTCGAAGGCGGGGCGGATGGTCGCGGCGGTCGAGTGCACCGACCCCGACACCATGCCGTCGGCCAGCCCCTGCTGGACCATCAGCGTGCCGAAGTAGTTGGCGTCCGTCACCACGTCGGCCGCGAGCTCGACCGTCATGCCCTTGTGGGCGCGTGCCTGCGCGTAGAACTCGGCGAAGCGCTCCCGCAGCGGGGAGGCGGCCGGGTCGATGAGCTGCGCCCCCGACACGTCCACGCCGAGGTCGGCGGCCCGCTTCAGGATCGCCTGCTCCTCGCCCAGCAGGGTCAGGTCGCAGACCCCGCGGCGCAGCAGCACGTCGGCGGCGCGCAGGACGCGCTCCTCGGTGCCCTCCGGCAGCACGACGCGGCGGCGGTCGGCGCGCGCCCGCTCCAGCAGCTCGTGTTCGAACATCATCGGCGTGACGCGCTCGGAGCGGGCCACCGACAGCAGTCCGCGCAGCTCGGCGGTGTCCACGTGCCGTTCGAACAGGCCGAGCGCGGTCTCCAGCTTGCGCGGGGTCGCGGAGTTCAGCCGGCTCTGGAGCTCGAACAGCTCGGCGGCGGTCGGGAAGCTGTTGCCGGCCACCGACACCACGGGGGTGCCCGGCGCGAGCTTCGAGGCGAGGGCGAGCACGTCGGGGCCGGGCCGCTCGTTCAGGGTGAGCAGGACGCCGGCGATCGGCGGGGTGCCGGAGGAGTGCGCGGCGAGCGCGCCGATGACCAGGTCGGAGCGGTCGCCGGGGGTGACGACGAGGCAGCCGGGCGTCAGGGCGCCGAGGAAGTTCGGCAGCATCGCACCGCCGAAGACGAAGTCGAGCGCGTCGCGGGCCAGCCCGGCGTCGTCGCCGAGGAGCACCTCGCCGCCGAGCGCCCGGGTGATCTGGGCGACCGTCGGGGCGGCCAGCGACTTGTCGTCGGGCAGGACGTAGCAGGGCACGGGCAGGCGGGCGGCCAGCCGTTCGGCGATGGCGTCCCGGTCCTCGGCGGCCACCCGGTTGACCACCATCGCCACGACCTCGCAGCCCAGGCTCTCGTACGCCCGGTAGGCGTTGCGGGCCTCGGCGCGGACCTCGTCGGCGGCGCGCCGGGTGCCGCCGACGACGGGTACGACGACCGCGCCGAGCTCGTTCGCGAGGCGGGCGTTGAGGGCCAGTTCGTCGGGGAGGTTCGTCTCGGCGTAGTCGGTGCCGAGGACGAGCATCACCTCGTAGTCCCGGGCCGCCCGGTGGAAGCGGTCGACGAGCCGGGAGACCAGCTCGTCGGTGCCCTTCTCGGCCAGGACCGCGGAGGCCTCGCGGTACTCCATGCCGTACGCGGTCGAGGCGTCCTGGTCGATCCGGTAGCGGGAGCGGAGCAGTTCGAAGAGCCGGTCCGGCGCGTCGTGCAGGAGCGGCCGGTAGACGCCGACCCGCGCCGTCTGGCGCGTCAGCAGTTCCATGATCCCCAGCTCGACGACCTGGCGGCCGTCGCTCCGGTCGATACCGGTCACGTACACGCTGCGCGTCACGCGTGCTCTCCGTCCCTCGTGCGCCGCGGCAGGGCTGTGGCAGCCGCCTGCGGATCTCCGTCGAATTCCCCCGATAGGGTGGGCTTGCCCTCTTGACAATACCTCTGCGGATGGATAGGGCGCCGCCTGGGAAGAGGCGCCGGTGCGGCGTCCGCCGGGGGCTGCGGGGCGGGGCGGCGCAGCACGCGCCCGGCCCCGCCCGCGTGGAACAATCGGACAAGCCGCACGATGACGCCCTCCACGGGCACGGCCGTCCGCCCGTACGCGACGCACGGCCGGGGGACGACCAGGAGCAGACGACCAGGAGCAGGAGACACAAGGCGATGCGCATCGGAGTCCTCACAGCGGGAGGCGACTGCCCCGGCCTGAACGCCGTCATCCGGTCGGTCGTCCACCGTGCCCTGGTGGGGCACGGGGACGAGGTCATCGGCTTCGAGGACGGCTTCAAGGGCCTGCTGGACGGCCACCACCGCCCCCTCGACATCAACGCCGTCAGCGGCATCCTCGCCCGCGGCGGCACCATCCTCGGCTCGGCCCGCATGGAGCGCGCCCGCCTGCACGAGGCCGCCGAGAACGCCAACGAGCTCGCCCGCCGGTACGGCCTCGACGCGCTCATCCCGATCGGCGGCGAGGGCACCCTGACCGCCTCCCGGATGCTGGCCGACGCCGGGATGCCGGTCGTCGGCGTTCCGAAGACCATCGACAACGACATCTCCGCCACGGACCGCACCTTCGGCTTCGACACCGCCGTCACCGTCGCCACCGAGGCCATGGACCGCCTCAAGACCACCGCCGAGTCCCACCAGCGCGTCATGGTCGTCGAGGTCATGGGCCGGCACGCGGGCTGGATCGCCCTGGAGTCCGGCATGGCCGGCGGCGCGCACGGCATCTGCCTGCCCGAGCGGCCCTTCCAGGTCGACGACCTGGTGAAGATGGTGGAGGAGCGCTTCTCGCGGGGCAAGAAGTTCGCCGTCGTCTGCGTCGCCGAGGGGGCCCACCCGGCCGCCGGCTCCATGCCGTACGAGCGGGGCGAGATCGACCAGTACGGCCACGAGCGCTTCGCCGGCATCGGCAACCGGCTCGCCGTCGAGCTGGAGAACCGCCTCGGGAAGGAGGCCCGCCCGGTCATCCTCGGCCACGTCCAGCGCGGCGGCGTCCCCACCGCGTACGACCGGGTGCTGGCGACCCGCTTCGGCTGGCACGCCGTGGAGGCCGTCCACCGCGGGGACTTCGGCAACATGACCGCCCTGCGCGGCACGGAGATCGTGATGGCCCCGCTCGCGGCGGCCGTCGCGGAGCTGAAGACCGTCCCCGAGCACCGCATGTCCGAGGCCGAGTCCGTCTTCTGACGCGGGCCGCCACCCGCCGCCCGCCACCCGTCGGCCCCGGCTCCCCGGGGCCGGCGGGTCACCGCGTACCGGACGCGTACGCCCAGAAGCGGTCCACGATGCCGGCGAGGAACTCCCGCCCGCCGTCGCCCGCCCCGCCGGCGCCGCCCCATCCGAGGGTGGCGACCATGGCGGACTGGTAGTCGGCGTGCAGCCGCTCCAGTACGGGCTCCAGGTGCTCCCGCGGCACCGGCAGCAGCTTGGCCAGCGGCTTGGCGTGGGCCTGCCAGCGCGTGGTGACCGCGCTGCGCAGGATCTCCGCGAGCTCCTCCTGCTTGCCGGTCGCGGCGATGAACTGGGCCAGTGTCAGACCGAGGACCTGGGCCAGGGCCACCGACTGCCGCTCGTTGCCCTTCCAGCGGCCGGCGTCCTCCATCTTCCGGTACGAGCCCGTGTCGAGCCCGATCCGCCGGGCCAGCTCGTCCGGGGACATGCCGCGGGCCATCCGGTGCTCCCGCAGGGTCACCGGCTCGGACAGCAGTTCGCCGGGCGAGCACCACAGCACGCCGGCCAGGGCCGTGAGCTCGGCGGCCGTCGGCGTGAGCTCGCCGCGCTCCCAGGCCATCACCGTCTCCGGCTCGACGATCAGTCCGTACTGGGCGCGCAGGCCGTAGGAGACGTGGCCGGGCGCCATGCCCAGGGCCGCGCGCAGGCGCCGCGCGGCGGGGGCATTGAAGGGTGGGCTGGATTGCACAGGGCACACGGTAGGAGCGGCCGGGCCCCGGCGACTACAGACTGTTCAAACAAGCCAACAACTCGTAGGAAAGTCCTATGGAGTTCGGGGGTTTGGTCCGGATTTCAGGCGACTGTCCGGTAATCGGACGCCTGTTGGGCCTGCGTTCCAGCGTAAGGTTCCGGCCAGCCGACCGGAGGGGCCTCCTCCTGATCTTCACGGATCCGCCGCACTCCGCCGCGAACCGCGCGCCCCTCCCGTGCGTGATCCCTACGGGGCCCTCGCCGACGGGGGTGGCGAGGGCCCCGCACCGGAGTCCTTGCCTTGACGCCCGCGTCAGGGAATAGCGTCGGGCCATGCGCATCGGCGAACTGGCGGAGCTGGCCGGCACCAGCACACGGACCCTGCGGTACTACGAGTCGCGCGGACTGCTCTCCTCCAGGAGGGCGCCCAACGGCTACCGCACCTATGACGAGGACGACCTGCGGCTGCTGCGCCAGATCCGCACCCTCCAGGACTTCGGCTTCGACCTGGAGGAGACCCGCCCGTTCGTCGAGTGCCTGCGCGCCGGCCACCCGGCCGGCGACGCCTGCCCCGCCTCCCTGGCCGTCTACCGGCGCAAGCTCGCCGAACTCGACGGCCTCATCGGCCGGCTGGCCGACGTACGCGACCAGGTGGCCCGGCAGCTCGCCGAAGCCGAGCGCGCTGCGGGCCCGGAGGCCGTCCCGCGCTGCGAGAGCACGCCCTGACCCGGTGAAGACGAAGACGAAGACGAAGAGGAAGGAGAAAGCGGTGACACGAGCCGCAGGTGTGGCCCAGGTGACGGACGCGGACTTCGAGGAGGAGGTGGTGGGCGAGCGGGAACGCCCCGTCCTGGTGGAGTTCACCGCCGACTGGTGCGGCCCCTGCCGGCAGCTCGCACCCGTGCTGTCCGCCCTCGCCGCCGAGGAGGGCCACCGCCTGAAGGTCGTGCAGATCGACACGGACCGCAACCCCTCCACCGTCGTCCGGTACGGGGTGCTGTCCGCGCCGACCATGCTGGTCTTCCGCGGCGGGGAGCCCGTCCTGCAGATCGTCGGCGCCCGTGCCAAGCGCCGCCTGCTCCAGCAGCTCGACGGCGTCCTGGAGCAGGCGGCCACGGCCTAGGGGCGGAACCAGACCGTCGCCAGCGGCGGGAGGGTCAGGACCAGGCTCGCCGGGCGGCCCTGCGCCGGCACCCGCTCGGGCAGCAGCGGCCCTGTGCGGCGCAGGCCGCTGCCGCCGTACTCCGGCAGGTCCGTGTTGAGGACCTCCCGCCAGGCAGGCACCTCCTCCGGGACGCCGAGCCGGTAGCCGTGCCGCACCACCGGCGAGAAGTTCGACACGCACAGCAGCGGCGAGCCGTCGTGCGCGTACCGCAGGAACGCGAAGACGTTGTCGTCCGCGGCGTCCGACTCCACCCACGCGAAGCCCTCCGGGACACTGTCCCGCTCCCACAGCGCGGGCGCCGCGGCGTACTCCCGGTTCAGGTCGCGCACCAGCGTCCGCACGCCCTGGTGGTCCCCGGCCGCCGAGTAGGCCGGGTCCAGCAGCCACCAGTCCGGGCCGTGCGCCTCCGACCACTCGGCGCCCTGGGCGAACTCCTGCCCCATGAACAGCAGCTGCTTGCCGGGGTGCGCCCACATGTAGCCGAGGTAGGCCCGGTGCCCCGCCCGCTGCTGCCACCAGTCGCCCGGCATCTTCGACACCAGCGCCTGCTTGCCGTGCACCACCTCGTCGTGCGAGATGGGCAGCACGTAGTTCTCGCTGTACGCGTACACCATCCCGAAGGTCATGTCGTGGTGGTGGTACTTGCGGTGCACCGGCTCCTTCGAGACGTACCGCAGCGTGTCGTGCATCCAGCCCATGTTCCACTTCAGGCCGAAGCCGAGGCCGCCGGAGTCGGTGGGCCGCGTCACCCCGTTCCAGGCGGTGGACTCCTCCGCGATCGTCACGACCCCGGGGCAGCGCCGGTACACCGTCGCGTTCATCTCCTGGAGCATCGCGACGGCGTCCCAGTTCTCCCGCCCGCCGTGCTCGTTCGGCGCCCACTCGCCCTCGCCGCGCGAGTAGTCCAGGTACAGCATCGACGCGACCGCGTCGACCCGCAGCCCGTCGACGTGGAACTCCTGGCACCAGTACACCGCGTTGGCGACGAGGAAGTTGCGGACCTCCTTGCGCCCGTAGTCGAACTCCAGCGTCCCCCAGTCCGGGTGCTCCGCCCGCCGCGGGTCCTCGTGCTCGTACAGGGGCCGCCCGTCGAACCGGGCGAGCGCCCACTCGTCGCGCGGGAAGTGCGCCGGCACCCAGTCGAGGATCACCCCGATCCCGGCCTGGTGCAGCGCGTCCACCAGCGCCCGGAAGTCGTCCGGGCCGCCCATCCGCGAGGTCGGCGCGTAGTAGCCGGTCACCTGGTAGCCCCACGAGCCGCCGAAGGGGTGCTCGGCGACCGGCATCAGCTCCACGTGCGTGAAGCCCAGCTCCTTGACGTACGGCGGGAGCTGCTCGGCCAGCTCCCGGTACGACAGCCCCGGCCGCCACGACGGCAGGTGCACCTCGTACACCGAGAACGGGGCCTGGTGCACCGGGCGCCGCCCGCGCGAGGCCATCCACTCCGCATCGCCCCAGACGTGGCGGGAGGCGGTGACCACGGAGGCGGTGGCCGGCGGGACCTCCGCGTGCTGCGCCATCGGGTCGGCGCGCAGCGTGTGGCCGCCGTCGGGCCCGGCGATCTCGTACTTGTACAGGGCCCCCTCGCCGACGCCCGGCAGGAACAGCTCCCACACGCCGGACGAGCCGAGGGAGCGCATCGGCTGGGCGACCGGGTTCCAGTAGGAGAAGTCGCCGGTGACGCGGACCCCCTGGGCGTTGGGCGCCCACACGGTGAAGCGGGTGCCGGCGACGCCCTGGTGCTCCATGGGGCGGGCGCCGAGCGCCGTCCACAGCTCCTCGTGCCGGCCCTCGCCGATCAGGTGCAGGTCGAAGTCGCCGAGCGCGGGCAGGAACCGGTAGGGGTCGTGGACCTCGGTCTCGGTGCCGTCGTAGGCGACCAGCAGCCGGTAGTCGGGAACCTCGCCGAGGGGGAGGAGCCCGGAGAAGAGGCCGTCGCCGTCGGAGTGGAGCTCTGCGCGCAGCCCCTTGGCCACGACGGTGACGGCCTTGGCGTACGGCCGCAGCACCCGGAACACCACCCCGCCCCGCTGGGCGTGGGCGCCCAGCACCGCGTGCGGGTCGTGGTGGCGGCCCTGGAGCAGCCGGTCCCGCTCCCCGGCGTCGAGCGCCGGTGCGGGCTGCACGCCGCGGGCCGGTGCGGCCCGGCGGGCCCCGGGGGTGCGGGGGGTGCGGGCCGGGCGCGCCGCGCGGGCGGGTTCCGGCGGGGCGGGGGCCGCCGCTGCTGCGGGCGGTGCTGCGGCTTCCTCGCGGACGGTCGGTGACGGCTGTCGTGCGGCGCTCACGCGAGCGGCCTCCTCGGGGGCTTCGGGTGGGGGTGGGGGGCGGCGGAGCCGGGCGGCGGCGGGGACGGGTGCGGCATGCGGCGGGCGGGGCGCTCCCGCTCGGCGAGCCGGCGGATCGCGGCCATGGGGACGTGCAGCCAGTCGGGGCGGTGCCGGGACTCGTAGCGGGCCTCGTACACCGCCTTGTCGGTCTCGTACGCGCGCAGCAGGACGGGGTCCTCGCGCGGGTCGCGGCCGGTGGTGCGGGCGTAGCCCTCGCAGAACGCGGCCCGGCAGGCGTCCGCCCAGGCAGGGGCGAAGGGGCGGTGCGAGCGGGCCGCGTAGTCGAAGGAGCGGAGCATTCCGGCGATGTCGCGCACGGCGGGCTCGGGGCGGCGGCGGTCGGCGAGCGGGCGGGCCGGCTCGCCCTCGAAGTCGATCAGGGCCCAGCTGCCGTCGGCGGTGCGCAGGGTCTGGCCGAGGTGGAGGTCGCCGTGGATGCGCTGGGCGGGTACGCCGGCGCCGCGGGAGGCGGCCAGGGCGTCGAAGGCGCCGCGCAGCCCGTCCTCGAAGGGCTGGAGGGCGGGGACCTCGCGGACGGTCGCGGCCAGCCGGGCCGTCATGCCGGCGGCGAGCCGGGCCGCCTGCGCGGGGCCGAGGGCGACGGTGGGCAGGGCCGCGGCGAGCGCGCTGTGGACCTCGGCGGTGGCCCGGCCCAGGGCGTGGGCCTCGGCGGTGAAGTCGGCGCCCGCGGCGAGCCGGCGCAGTGCGAGCTGCCAGCCGTCCTCGGAGCCGCGCAGGTACGGCTGGAGCACGCCCAGGGTCAGCGGCTCGGCGGTGCGGTGGCCGCCGGGCGGGCCTGCGGGCAGTTCGGCCTCGTACCAGGCCACCGGGGCGGGGACCCGGGCGCAGCCGGCGGAGGCGAGGGCCCGGGGCAGTTCGAGGTCGGGGTTGGTGCCGGGCCAGACCCGCCGGAACACCTTCAGGATGTGCGAATCCCCGTAGATGAGGGAGGAGTTGGTCTGTTCGCCGGACAGCGGCCGCGGGGCCGGGTCGGCGGGGATGGGGGCGTCCGGGTCCCGGTCGAAGCGCAGCGGCCCGTGGCTGCCGGGGGCGCGCAACCGTTCCAGCAGGAGCGCGGCGAGCCGCGGGTCGCCGAGCCCCTCGTACACGGCGTGGCCGGCGTACGGGCCGCGCTCGGCGTGGCCGATGAGGGCGGGGGCGAGGCCGGGCGGCAGCGGTGCGGGCCGCACGCCGAGCAGGAGCTGGTAGCAGTCCGCGGTGCCGTCGGCGCAGTCGACGCCGACGAGCAGGTGCAGCAGGCCGGGCGTGCTGCCGGGCGGCAGCAGCTCGACGGCGGAGACCAGCCGCAGCCGGGTGATCGCCCGGCCCTTGCCGGCGAACCAGCGCTGCCGGGGCAGCCAGGCGCGCAGCATGGGTTCGAGCGGCCCGAGCGGGACGGCGGCCGGACTGCTGTGGCGGCTCCGGGCGGATGCTGCCTCCGACATGGCGTCGTCCTTTCCCCGGGCCGTCACAGAATGCGCAGAGTGTCCCGGATGGCGAGGGTTGCTGTCCGGTGGTGGGAGAGTGTCGGGCCGAGATGGTCCCTACGGGGGGCGGGCCGTTGACCCGTTCGGTTCCCGCCCCTGCGGTGCGCGCGCCGCGGCGGCGGCGCGCGCGGCTACTCGGTGCGCAGGCGGAACCAGTAGAAGCCGTGCCCGGCCAGGGTGAGGAGGTACGGCCACTCGCCGATCGGCGGGAAGCGCACGTCGCCGATGAGCTCGACCGGGACCCGCTTGTTGAACGACTGCAGGTCCAGCTCGGTGGGCTGGGCGAAGCGGGAGAAGTTGTGCACGCAGAGGACCAGGTCGTCCCCGTACTCGCGGAGGAACGCGAGGACCGCGGGGTTGGACGAGGGCAGCTCGGTGTACGAGCCGAGTCCGAAGGCGGGGTTGGCCTTGCGGATCTCGATCATCCGGCGGGTCCAGTGCAGCAGCGACGACGGGGAGGCCATCGCCGCCTCGACGTTGGTGACCTGGTAGCCGTGGACGGGGTCCATGATGACCGGCAGGTTCAGCCGCCCCGGGTCGCAGGAGGAGAAGCCGGCGTTGCGGTCGGGGGTCCACTGCATGGGGGTGCGGACCCCGTCGCGGTCGCCGAGCCAGATGTTGTCGCCCATGCCGATCTCGTCGCCGTAGTACAGCACCGGGGAGCCGGGCAGCGACAGCAGCAGGGCGGTGAACAGCTCCATCTGGTTGCGGTCGTTGTCGAGGAGGGGGGCGAGGCGGCGCCGGATGCCGATGTTGGCCCGCATCCGCGGGTCCTTGGCGTACTCGGCGTACATGTAGTCGCGCTCTTCGTCCGTGACCATTTCGAGGGTGAGCTCGTCGTGGTTGCGCAGGAAGATGCCCCACTGGCAGCGCTCCGGGATCGCCGGGGTCTTGGCCAGGATCTCCGAGACGGGGTAGCGGGACTCCCTGCGCACCGCCATGAAGATGCGCGGCATGACGGGGAAGTGGAAGGCCATGTGGCATTCGTCGCCGCCTGAGGAGAAGTCGCCGAAGTAGTCGACGACGTCCTCGGGCCACTGGTTGGCCTCGGCGAGGAGGACCGTGTCCGGGTAGTGGGCGTCGATCTCCGCGCGGACCCGCTTGAGGAAGCTGTGGGTGCGGGGGAGGTTCTCGCAGTTGGTGCCCTCCTCCGCGAACAGGTAGGGCACGGCGTCGAGGCGGAAGCCGTCGATGCCGAGGTCCAGCCAGAAGCGCAGGGCGGAGATGATCTCCTCCTGGACCGCCGGGTTCTCGTAGTTGAGGTCCGGCTGGTGGGAGAAGAAGCGGTGCCAGTAGTACTGCTTGCGGATCGGGTCGTACGTCCAGTTCGAGGTCTCGGTGTCGATGAAGATGATCCGCGCGTCCTGGTACTGCTTGTCGTTGTCCGCCCACATGTAGTAGTCGCCGTAGGGCCCGTCCGGGTCCTTGCGGGACTGCTGGAACCACTCGTGCTGGTCGCTGGTGTGGTTCATGACGAAGTCGATGATCACCCGCATGCCCCGCTGGTGGGCGGCGTCCACGAACTCCACGAAGTCGGCGAGGTCGCCGAACTCGGGCAGGACGGAGGTGTAGTCGGAGACGTCGTAGCCGCCGTCGCGCAGGGGCGAGGCGAAGAAGGGCGGCAGCCACAGGCAGTCGACGCCGAGCCACTGGAGGTAGTCCAGCTTCGCTGTGAGCCCCTTCAGGTCCCCGACCCCGTCGCCGTTGCTGTCGTGGAAGGAGCGGACGAGGACCTCGTAGAAGACGGCCCGCTTGAACCAGTCGGGGTCGCGGTCCTTGGCCGGGGTGTCCTCGAACGTGTCGTGGACGGGATCGTTGATGATCATGTGGTGGGTGACCCTCCGGTGGGCGGGGACGGTCGCAGAGCGGTCAGCACGTGCGCGGGCGCGCGGCCCGGTTCCAGGCGCACGTAGTTCGCCCTGCCCCAGTGATAGGTCTCGCCGGTGAGCTCGTCGCGCACGGCGAGGGACCCGTGCCAGTCGAGGCCGAGTACCGGCATGTCCAACGAGACCGTCGCCTCCTGGGTGTGGTGCGGATCGAGGTTGACGACCACCAGTACGGAATTGGCGCCCGCGTGCTTCGAATAGGCGATCACCTGTTCGTTGTCGGTCGGATGGAAGTGGATGTCGCGCAGCTGCTGCAGCGCGGGGTTCTCCCGGCGGATCCGGTTGAGGGCGGTGATCAGGGGGGTGATGGTGCGGCCCTCGCGCTCGGCGGCCGCCCAGTCCCGCGGCCGCAGCTCGTACTTCTCCGAGTGCAGGTACTCCTCGCTGCCCTCGTGCAGCGGGGTGTTCTCGCACAGCTCGTAGCCGGCGTAGACGCCCCAGGTCGGCGAGAGCGTGGCGGCCAGGACGGCCCGCACCTCGAAGGCGGGGCGCCCGCCGTGCTGGAGGTAGGCGTGCAGGATGTCCGGGGTGTTCACGAAGAAGTTCGGGCGCAGGACGGACGCCCAGTGCGCCCCGGCCAGCTCGGTGACGTACTCGGTGAGCTCCGCCTTGGTGTTGCGCCAGGTGAAGTACGTGTACGACTGCTGGAAGCCGACGGCGGCGAGGGTGTGCACCATCGCGGGTCGGGTGAAGGCCTCCGCCAGGAAGATCACGTCCGGGTCGGTCCGGTTGACCGCCGCGATCACCTTCTGCCAGAAGACCACCGGCTTGGTGTGCGGGTTGTCGACGCGGAAGATGCGGACGCCGTGGTCCATCCAGTGCCGCAGGATGCGGACGGTCTCCTCGACGATGCCGGCCATGTCGGCGTCGAAGTGGACCGGGTAGATGTCCTGGTACTTCTTCGGCGGGTTCTCCGCGTACGCGATCGTCCCGTCGGGCCGGTGCCGGAACCACTCGGGGTGCTTCTCCACCCACGGGTGGTCGGGGGAGCACTGGAGGGCGAAGTCCAGCGCGATCTCCAGCCCGAGCTCGCCGGCCCGGGCGACGAACGCGTCGAAATCCTCCAGGGTGCCCAGGTCGGGGTGGACCGCGTCGTGGCCGCCCTCGGGGGAGCCGATCGCCCACGGCACGCCCGGGTCGCGGCGGGTGGCCGAAAGCGTGTTGTCCGGCCCCTTGCGGAAGGTGGTGCCGATGGGGTGGATCGGCGGCAGGTAGACGACGTCGAAGCCCATGGCGGCGATGGCGGGCAGCCGTTCGGCGGCAGTACGGAAGGTGCCGCTCACCGGCGCGGCGCCGGGCTCGGTGACGGCCCCCTCGGACCGGGGGAACATCTCGTACCAGGAGCCGAAGAGGGCCCGCTTGCGCTCCACGAGCAGCGGCAGGGCCTTCGCGGAGCTGACAAGCTCCCGGTAGGGGCGCCGGGCGAGCGCGGCCTGCGCCAGCGGGTCGAGCGCGGCGGCGTACCGCTCGGCCGCCGGCCGGTCCTCGTCGCGCATGGCGGCCGCCGCGGCGAGCACGTCGGCCCGGCCGTCGCGCTTGGTGATCCTGGCGGCGGCGCGCTCGTACAGCTCGGCGCCCTCCAGCAGGGTCAGGCCGGGGTCGATCCCCGCCGGCACCTTGATCGCGGCGGCGGCCCGCCAGGTGGCCAGCGGATCGCTCCAGGCCTCGACGGTGTAGGTCCACCGCCCCTCGGTGTCGGCGGAGACCCGGGCACCCCAGCGGTCGGTGCCGGGGGCGAGTTCGCGCATCGCAACCGGCGGGCGCAGCCGCCCGCTGGGGTCGCGGAGCACGACGTGGGCGGCGACGGCGTCGTGGCCCTCGCGGAACACGGTGGCGGACACCTCGAAGACCTCGCCCACCACCGCCTTGGCAGGTCTGGCACCGCAGCCGACGGCGGGGCGGACGTCAAGGACGGGAATGCGACCGATCATGATGGGATCACCTGGGGGCAGTTCGCAGGGCTCGGTGACAACAGGCCGGTCGGGACGCCGACCGGTAGTGCACGCTCTGTTCGCTCTGTTTCTAGCCGTTCGGAAGACGGCTGCGCTGCGGGCATGGCCGCTCCTGTCCGCGTTCACTCGGGTGGCGGGGAAGGGCTGGGCGGGGGGTGCCGTGCAGGTACGCGGGGAGCCCTTCCCAGTCTCGCCCGGCCCAATCCGCACCTCCGGTCAACTACTCGTGCGTAGCGCGTAACGCCGGACCGACATGCTCCGGACCGGGGGGTGATGCTCCGTCAAGTCGTTTGGAGCCAGCGGTCGCGTCCCTCGGCACGCTTGCCACAACCGCCACTTGCGTGGTCTCCCGGACTGGTGCGAACCCGCCGAACCCGCCCATCCCGCAAGGGCGTGCGACGGCCGGAAACCTCCTCGACGGCGTCGATTTCCGGCCGTTGTGGACGAGCGCCGGACACCCGCCGCCGGAACCGGAGGCACGGACACCGCGCCTGCGCCCCTCGTGCGCCTCCAACTCGCCTTGGCAGCACGGGATTTCACCGGCAGCGCAGCTCCGCACCGCCGGGCCGGGGGCGCCCGGGCCCGCCCGGACCGGC
This sequence comes from Streptomyces globosus, assembly GCF_003325375.1. Taxonomy (GTDB): domain Bacteria; phylum Actinomycetota; class Actinomycetes; order Streptomycetales; family Streptomycetaceae; genus Streptomyces; species Streptomyces globosus_A. The sequence goes on from NZ_CP030862.1 coordinate 1,248,139, forward strand.
CGGAGGCCGCCGTACGCGGTCCGCCGGCGCCCCGGGAGACCTGCGGCGGCCCGCGGCGCGGGTCCCGCAGCGCCCGCGCAGGGGGCCGGCATGATCGCCCGGTCGGGGGAGCCCGGCACGGCCGCCACCCACCCACCCGATCCGGTCACACCCCTGCGGCGCGCACCGGCGCCCGAGGCGCCCTCAGGCGGGGCCGGACCGGTTCGAGGAGTGCTTGCAGGGCGGTGGGGAGCCGCGGCGGCCCCGTGGCCGCCGGGGCCCGGCGCGGCTAGCCTTCCGGGGGTTGTTGCGCGGGCGCACAGCGTGGTGCGGCCGCTCCGGTCCGCACTCGCCTGCGAAGGTGGAACGCGTGAAGGCTATCCGTCGATTCACCGTACGCCCCGTCCTGCCCCCGCCGCTGCTGCCGCTCGCCGACCTCGCGCGCAACCTGCGCTGGTCGTGGCACACGGAGACCCGCGAACTCTTCCAATCCGTCGACCCCGAGGGCTGGCAGGCCGCGAGCGGCGACCCCGTCCGCCTGCTCGGCTCCGTCTCCGCCGCCCGCCTCGACGCCCTGGCGTCCGACCGCCGGTTCCTGCGCCGGCTCGCCGTCGCCGCCGCCGACCTCGACGACTACGTGCACGGCGCCCGCTGGTACCAGACCCACGAGGACGTCGCCGACCTCCCCGCCGCCATCGCCTACTTCTCACCCGAGTTCGGCATCACCGCCGCCCTGCCCCAGTACTCCGGCGGCCTCGGGATCCTCGCCGGCGACCACCTGAAGGCCGCCAGCGACCTCGGCGCCCCCCTCATCGGCGTCGGGCTCCTCTACCGGCACGGCTACTTCCGCCAGTCCCTCTCCCGCGACGGCTGGCAGCAGGAGCACTACCCGGTCCTCGACCCCAACGAGCTCCCGCTCTCCCTGCTGCGGGACGCCGACGGCGCCCCCGCGCGGGTCACCCTCTCCCTGCCGGGCGGCCGCGCCCTGCACGCCCACATCTGGCAGGCCCGCGTCGGCCGCGTCCCGCTGCTGCTCCTCGACTCCGACGTGGAGGACAACGACGCCGGCGCCCGGGAGGTGACCGACCGGCTCTACGGCGGCGGCAGCGACCACCGGCTGCTCCAGGAGATGCTGCTCGGCATCGGCGGCGTCCGCGCCGTCCGCACCTACTGCGCCCTCACCGGCCACCCCGAGCCCGAGGTCTTCCACACCAACGAGGGCCACGCCGGCTTCCTCGGCCTGGAGCGCATAAGGGAACTCGACGGGGCGCAGGACCTCGGCTTCGACGCCGCCCTGGAGGCGGTCCGCGCCGGCACGGTCTTCACCACCCACACCCCAGTCCCCGCCGGCATCGACCGCTTCGACCGGGCGCTGGTCGCCCGCCACTTCGGACCCGGCGGCGAGCTCGACGGCGTGCCCCTCGACCGGATCCTGGAGCTCGGCGCCGAGACCTACCCCGGCGGCGACCCCGGCGTCTTCAACATGGCCGTGATGGGCCTGCGCCTCGCCCAGCGCGCCAACGGCGTCTCCACCCTCCACGGCGCCGTCAGCCGGGGCATGTTCGCCGGGCTGTGGCCGGGATTCGACCCCGCGGACGTCCCCATCACCTCCGTGACCAACGGCGTGCACGCCCCGACGTGGGTGGCCCCCGAGGTCGTCCGGCTCGGCGCGCGGCAGATCGGCGCCGGCCGCACCGAGGACGCCCTGTCGGTCGGCGGCTCCCAGCGCTGGGACGCCGTCGCCGACATCCCCGACCAGGACATCTGGGAGCTGCGCCGGGGCCTGCGCGAGCAGCTGGTGCTGGAGGTGCGCGAGCGGCTGCGGGCCTCCTGGCGCCAGCGGGGCGCCGCCGAGGCCGAGCTCGGCTGGGTGGACTCCGTCCTCGATCCGGACGTCCTCACCATCGGCTTCGCCCGGCGCGTGCCCTCGTACAAGCGGCTCACGCTGATGCTGCGCGACCCCGAGCGGCTGCGCCGGCTGCTGCTGGACCCCGAGCGGCCGGTGCAGATCGTCGTCGCCGGCAAGGCGCACCCGGCCGACGACGGCGGCAAGCGGCTTGTGCAGGAGCTGGTGCGCTTCTCCGACGACCCGCGCGTGCGGCACCGCATCGTCTTCCTGCCCGACTACGGCATGGGCATGGCCCAGAAGCTCTACCCGGGCTGCGACGTGTGGCTGAACAACCCGCTGCGCCCGCTGGAGGCCTGCGGCACGAGCGGGATGAAGGCCGCGCTCAACGGCTGCCTCAACCTGTCCGTGCTCGACGGCTGGTGGGACGAGTGGTTCGAGCCCGACTTCGGCTGGGCGATCCCCACGGCCGACGTCGGCACGGACGAGGACCGGCGCGACGACCTGGAGGCGAAGGCCCTCTACGAGCTGGTCGAGCAGCGGGTCGCGCCCCGGTTCTACGACCGCGCCGACCGCAGCGGGCTGCCGGTGCGGTGGATCGAGATGGTCCGGCGCACCCTCGTCTCCCTCGGCCCCAAGGTGCTCGCGGGGCGGATGGTGCGCGAGTACGTGGAGCGGCTCTACGCGCCGGCGGCCCGCGCCCACCGGGCGATGAACCAGGACGCCGCGCGGGACCTCGCCTGGTGGAAGGGCCGCGTCCGCGCGGCCTGGCCGCAGGTCGCCGTCGAGCACGTGGAGGCGCAGGCGGCGGCGCCCGTCGGCGGCACCGCCGAGCTGGGGGCGACCCTCACGCTGCGGGTGCGGGTGGCGCTCGACGCGCTCGCCCCCGAGGACGTCGAGGTACAGGCCGTCGCGGGCCGGGTGGACCCGCAGGACGTCATCCGCGACGGGCGGGCCTTCCCCCTCAAGCCGGCCGGCGGGCCCGACCTGGAAGGCCGCTGGGTGTACGAGGGGCCGCTCGCCCTGGACCGCACGGGGGCCTTCGGGTACACGGTGCGGATCCTGCCCTCGCACCCGCTGCTGGCCTCGCCGGCCGAACTGGGGCTGGTCGCGGCCCCGGCAGACGGCGACACGGCCGGGGAGACGGGCCCGCAGGGCGGCGTCATCCTGCGATAGCGGCACAGCGCACAGCCGGGGCGGGCGGGGCGAGGGCCCTGCCCGCCCCTTCGCGCGCCGGGGGGGGCGGCCCGTACGGCGGCAGCGGGCGGCCCCGGGCGGGTGAACCTCCGAACGCGTGCGCAAGCCGCGCCGCCGCGGCGTGCGGGGCCGCTCCTACGCTGCCCGCTGGACGCCACCGCCGACCGCGCGTCCAGCGCCGACAGAACGGACACCGCCCCCATGCGCCTTCGCAGCACCGCCGCAGCCCTCCTCACCGCCCTCGCCCTCGCCGTCCCGGCGGGCACCGCGGCCGCCGACCAGCACGACAAGGACCTCGGCAGGCTGGACTACCTGATCGGTGGCGGACACGGCGGCGACGAGCACCGGTCCATCCGCCCCGCCGGCCTCGACACCTGCTACGAGCTGAACGGCACCTCGCACGACAAGCCCGCCACCGCCGTCAGCAACGGGACGGAGGGGCGGGCGTACCTCTTCCCGGACCGCGGCTGCAGCGGCCGGCCCGAGCGGATCCTGGAGCCGGGCGACCGGGTGTACGACGTGCACGTCCGCTCGGTGTTCTTCACGCCGGTCGACCGCCACGGCCACGACGAGGGCGGCCTCGGCGACGGCGGGTTCTCCGGCGACCGCGGCGACTTCGCCGGCGGGGAGGCCGGCCCGCAGGAGGCGCCGCCGGCCGGGCACGAGGCCGCGCAGGAGGACCGGCGCGCGCAGCGGTCCGGCGCCTTCGACGCGGTCTTCGCGGCCATCCCCTAGTGCTGCCGGCCCGGCCGCCGACGCGGGCATGGAACAGGGCCGTCCGGGAGGGTCTCCCCCCGGACGGCCCCGTGTCGTGTCAGCCGGTGTGCCCCATCCGCCCGCCCGGGGTCAGAAGGTCAGCTTCCAGCTGTTGATGTAGCCGGTGTCCCAGCTGGCGAGGTCCGCGACGCGGAGCTTCCAGACGCCGTTCGCGACCTCGGAGGAGGCGTTCACGGTGAAGGACTGGACGATGTTGTCCGCGCTGCCGCCGCTGCGGTTGCGCAGGTTGTAGACGGTGCCGTCGGGGGCGACCAGGTCGACCCGCAGGTCACCGACGTACGTGTGGACGATGTTGACGTCCACCTTCAGGGCGCTCGACGCGTTGCCGGAGCGGGTCACCGTGATCGGGGACTCGACCGTGGCGTTGTCCCGGATCTGGTAGTCGGCGGTGTTCTCGAAGACGTTCTGCTCGCCCGTGCCGACGGTCCAGGTGAAGGAGGCCGTACCCGACTTGTTGGCGGAGTCGGTCACCGTCACCGTCACGTTGGACGTGCCCGCGGTGGTCGCCGTGCCCGAGATCAGACCCGTGGAGGAGTTGATCGACAGGCCGGCCGGCAGCCCGGTGGCGGAGTAGGCCAGCGCACCGGGGTTGGTGCTGGTCGCCTGGACCTGGAGGCTGACCGCGGTGCCCACGGCGGTGTTCTGGTTCGGGATCGCCGTGACCGTGACGCCGTCGCTGATGCGGGCGCCGACGTTGATGGCGGCCCAGGCGTTGGCCGTGTTGTTGTACGTGGCCGAGCCCTGGCCGTACAGGTCGGCGGCGGCCTGGAGGGTCGCCGTGCGGGCGGCCGCGTAGTTGGTGTTCGACTTGAAGTAGCCGACCGTCAGCGCGCGGAACCAGATCTTCGAGGCGGCGTCGCGCCCGATGGGCGTGACCGGGAGGTTGTCGTAGGTCGGCGAGTCGTAGCTCACGCCGTTGACGACCTTGGCGCCGGAGCCCTCGGAGGCCAGGTAGTACCAGTGGTTGGCCGGGCCCGAGGAGTAGTGGACGTCGATGTTGCCGAGGCCCGAGTACCAGTAGTCCTTGGAGGAGCCGTCCTTGCTCGGCTTGTCCATGTAGCGCAGCGGGGTGCCGTTGCCGCGGATGTCGATCTTCTCGCCGACCAGGTAGTCGCCGACGTCCTGCGGGTTGTCGGCGTAGAACTCGACGGCCGCCGCCATGATGTCGGAGGTCGCCTCGTTCAGGCCGCCGGGCTCGCCGCTGTAGGTCATGTTGCCGGTGACCGAGGTGAGGCCGTGGGTCATCTCGTGCGCGGCCACGTCGGTGGAGGTCAGCGGCTTGGCGTTGCCGTCGCCGTCGCCGTAGGTCATGCAGAAGCAGGAGTCCTGCCAGAACGCGTTCACGTAGTTGTTGCCGTAGTGGACGCGGCTGTAGGGGGCGACGCCGTCGTTGCGCAGGCCGTTGCGGCCGTGCACGTTCTTGAAGTAGTCCCACGTGACCGCGGCGCCGTAGTGGGCGTCCGCGCCGGCCGTCTCCAGGTTGGAGGGCGAGCCGTTGCCCCAGACGTCGTCCGGGCCGGAGAAGAGGGTGCCGGTGCCGGAGCTGCCGCGGTTGAGGTTGTACGTCTTGTGGCTGCCGCGGTTCGCGTCCGTCAGGGTGTAGTTGCTGCCGGACTGGCTCGTTCCGAGGGTGACCTGGCCGCTGTACATGGTGTTGCCGGTGCCGGTCTCGACGGCCTGCCACTCGGTGATCTTCGCGCCGGTCTTGGCGTCGGTGACCACGTGCAGCTCGTTCGGGGTGCCGTCGTGCTGGAGGCCGCCGACGACGGTCTCCCAGGCGAGGACGGGTGCGCCCTCGGCCGCCCAGATCACCTTGCGGGCGTTCTTGGCGGGCTTGGCGTCCTTCGACCCCGCCGAGTTGGCGGCGGACAGGGCCTGGCCCTCGGCGGCGGCCGGGGTGACCGCGGCGTCCGTGGTCGGCACCTTGATCTCGTGGTTCGTGGCCTTGGTGACGCTCTTGGTGGTGCCGTTCTTCGCGTGGACCGTCAGGTCGCCGCCGAGCACCGGCAGGCCCGCGTACGTCCGTTCGTACGTGGTGTGCGTGGTGCCGTCCGCGTCCTTGACGACGTCGCGGACGATGAGCTTCTCCTGGCCGCCGAGGCCCAGTGCCCTGGCCGCCTGGGCGGTGGCGGAGGTCGCCTCGGAGAGGAGCGTCGCACGCTCGGAGGGGCTGAGCTTGAGGGGTGCCGCGCCGGGGTTGGCCTTGGCGGCGGCGGGCGCCTTGGACGCAGCGCTGTCGGCGGTGGCGCTGCCGGCCTGGATGCCGACGGCGAGCATCGCGGCCGCGGCGACGAGTGCGCCGGCCGCGGTGGCGCGCCTGTGGGGGGTGGGACTCAACGCAGACTCCTTCTGCAAGGGGAATCCGGGCGGCTGGGTGGGCCGCCGGGCAGAACAGGGCTGGTGCGATGAACGGATCGAAGAGTGCCACCCGGGCGCGCCAATGTCAGGGTCGCGTCAAAAACTTGGCCGGAAAGGGTTCGTTGACCGAGGCGGCGTATCCGCTATCCGAACTCTTCGCCTTCGCGTGCGGAGTCGGGGCCCCAGAATATGGAACTTGGGGTACCGGTTGCTAACACTTGAGCAACAAGACCTCGCGTTCGGGCGATCGGCATATGTAGTAAGAGTGTTTGTCGTACTGTTTCCCGGTGCGCCAGTTGCCCGCCGCCAGGGGAAGCCGCGGGTACGCGCCACAGTCATAGACCGCGTGCCAGGGGGGCCCATGAGGCATGTCCATTTTCCTGCGCAAAGAGTGGCCGGAGCGGCGGCCGAGCTCCTTGCTGCGCCCGTGCGGCGTATCGGCGACAAGGCGCGCTGGTACCTGCCCGCCGCCCTGACCGCCGACTTCCTCGGAGCGGCCGTCCCGGTGGGGCTCGTCTTCGAGGCCGCACAGCAGGTCCGGCCCGTGTACTGCGCCCTCGGCGCGGCCCTCGCCTGGACCGGCGTGCAGGCGGTGCGCCGCCGGTACGCCACCCGCGCGCTCGGCGAGTCCCGCGGAGTGCTGCCGGTCGTCCACGACTGGCTGATTCTGATCGGCGTCCTGGCCGTGGCGCGCGTGGTCACCGGCGAAAGCACGCCGCGCCTCGCCGCCCTCGGTGCCCTACTGCCGGCCCTCCTCATCACGGTCGCCTGCCGCAAGCTGACCTACCGCCACCTCTCCGCGGCCCGCCGCGAGGCCCAGGCCGTCAGCCGCGTCCTCGTGATAGGGGAGCCGGCCGCCGCGGACTCCCTCACCGCGCACCTCGCCGCCCGCACCGACCACCCCTACGTCGTCGTCGGCGTCGTCCCCGTCGGCACCGGCCCGCTGGAGGGCGGCGTCCCCGTCGCCGCACGGCTGGACACCCTCGCCCCGGACGCCCCGGCCGCCGACTCCGAGGCCGTCCTCGACGCCGTCCGCAGCCACCACGCCGACCTCGTCCTCGTCGCGCCCGGCGCGCGGATCGCGGGGGAGCGGCTGCGCCGCATCGCGTGGGCGCTGCACGACGCGGGCCTCGAACTCGCCGTCTTCCCCGGTCTGGTGGAGGTCTCCGTCAAGCGGCTGGAGACCCTCTCCGCCGGCGGCCTCGCCGTGCTGCGCGTCGCCCCGCCCGTCGGCCGCGGCCTCCAGACCGCGCTCAAGGCCGCCCTGGACCGCATCGGCGCGGGGGTGGGACTGCTCCTGCTCTCCCCGCTGTTCCTCGCGATCGTCCTCGCGATCCGGCTCGGCTCCCGCGGCCCGGCCTTCTACCGCCAGCAGCGGATCGGCCGCGACGGCGTCCCGTTCACGATGTGGAAGTTCCGCACGATGGTCGTCGACGCCGACCGCCTGAAGGGCGAGCTGGCGGGGGCCAACGAGAACGACGGCCTCATGTTCAAGATCCGCCGCGACCCCCGGGTGACCCGGGTCGGCCGGCTGCTGCGCCGCACGTCCCTGGACGAACTGCCCCAGCTGCTCAACGTGCTGGCCGGCCACATGTCGCTCGTCGGCCCGCGCCCGCCGCTGCCGGAGGAGGTGGCCCGCTACGACGAGGTCGAGCTGCGCCGCCTCACCGTGCGGCCGGGCATGACCGGGCTCTGGCAGATCAGCGGGCGGTCCGACCTGTCCTGGGACGAAACAATCCAGCTCGACCTGAGCTACGTCGACAACTGGTCCTTCACCAGCGACGTCGACGTCATGGGCCGTACGCTCCGCGCCGTCGTCGACGGCCGCGGAGCGTACTGAGGGGCCCTGCCGCGTGCGTTCAGCCCCGCGTTCCCGCCCCGCCCTGCTCCAGCCACCACCGGTAGGTGGAGGCGATGCCGTCGCGCAGCCCGATCTCCGGCTTCCAGCCGAGCGAGGTCAGGCGGGTGACGTCCAGGAGCTTGCGCGGGGTGCCGTCCGGCTTGGAGGTGTCCCAGGCGAGGCGGCCGCGGAAGCCGGTGACGTCGGCGACGGTCTCGGCGAGGGCCCGGATGGTGAGGTCCTCGCCGCAGCCGATGTTGACCGGCTCGTCCCCGTCGTAGCGCTCCAGCAGCACCGAGCAGGCCGCGGCCAGGTCGTCGACGTGGAGGAACTCGCGGCGCGGCGTGCCGCTGCCCCAGAGCACGACCTCCTCGCGGCCCTCGGCCGTCGCCTCGTGGAAGCGGCGGATGAGCGCGGGCAGCACGTGCGAGGTCTCCAGGTCGAAGTTGTCGCCCGGGCCGTAGAGGTTGGTGGGCATCGCGGAGACGTACGAGGCCCCGTACTGCCGGCGGTACGACTGCACCTGCACGATGCCGGCGATCTTCGCCAGCGCGTACGCCTCGTTGGTCGGCTCCAGCGGGCCGGTCAGCAGGGCGTCCTCGGTGATGGGCTGCGGCGCCAGCTTGGGGTAGATGCAGGACGAGCCGAGGAACAGCAGCCGGGGCACGCCGGCGGCGTGCGCGCCGCCGATGACGCTCAGCTGGATCCTGAGGTTGTCCTCCAGGAACTGCACCGGATACGTGCTGTTGGCCATGATGCCGCCGACCTTGGCGGCGGCCAGTACCACGGCGTCGGGCCGGGTGTCGCGCAGGTACGCGGCGGTCGCGGCGGCGTCGCGCAGGTCGAGGTCGGCGCGCCTGCGGGTGAGCACCTCGTGTCCGTCTGCGGTCAGGCGGCGTGCGACGGCGGAGCCCACGAGGCCGCGGTGGCCCGCGACGAAGACGCGGGCGTTCGGCGGCAGGAGCGGCAGCGAACTTGTCATACCGCCGATGATGCCAGCCCGCCGGCGGCCGCCGGCACCGGTGTACGGTACGCATCCGGCCCTCCGGGCCGGGCCGCGGCGCCGGGCGGGGGTCCGGCGGGTGCCGCGTCCCCGCGGCCCGCCCGCGGCAGGCCGCCGGGCCGCCGGAACCGGGCCGCACCCACCGCATGACCAACCGGCAGGAACCTCCGCGGCCGCACGGCCGGGGCGGGCCGGCCCCGAGGCGCAAGCGCCTCCAGAACCACACACCGCAACGATCCCCAGGGGGGACCCCACATGGGCAAGACCGCGCTGATCACCGGAGTCACCGGGCAGGACGGCTCCTACCTCTCCGAGCTCCTGCTCTCCAAGGGCTACACGGTGCACGGGCTGGTGCGGCGGTCCTCCAGCTTCAACACCGAGCGGATCGACCACATCTACCAGGACCCGCACACCGCGAACCGGTCCTTCGTCCTGCACCACGCCGACCTGTCCGACGGCGTCGCGCTCGTGAACCTGCTGCGTGAGATACGGCCCGACGAGGTCTACAACCTCGGCGCCCAGTCCCATGTGCGGGTCTCCTTCGACGCCCCGCTCTACACGGGCGACGTGACCGGCCTCGGCGCGCTGCGGCTCCTGGAGGCGATCCGCGCGAGCGGCATCGACACCCGCATCTACCAGGCCTCGTCCTCGGAGATGTTCGGCTCCACCCCGCCGCCGCAGAACGAGGACACCCCGTTCCACCCGCGCAGCCCGTACGGCGCCGCCAAGGTGTTCGCTTACTGGACGACGGTGAACTACCGCGAGGCGTACGACATGTTCGCCGTGAACGGGATCCTCTTCAACCACGAGTCCCCGCGCCGCGGCGAGACCTTCGTGACCCGCAAGATCACCCGAGCCGTCGCCCGCATCAAGGCCGGCCTCCAGGAGCACCTGTACCTCGGGAACCTCGACGCCGTCCGCGACTGGGGCTACGCGCCGGAGTACGTCGACGCCATGTGGCGGATGCTCCAGCAGGACGAGCCGACCGACTACGTCGTCGCCACGGGCGTGGCCGCCACGGTGCGCGAGTTCGTCGAGTCCTCCTTCGCCCACGCGGGCCTCGACTGGACCGAGCACGTGCGCTACGACGCCAAGTACGAGCGCCCGAGCGAGGTCGACGCGCTGATCGGCGACTCGTCCAAGGCCCAGGAGCTGCTTGGCTGGAAGCCGTCGGTCCTGGTCGCGGAGCTGGCACAGATCATGGTCGACGCGGACATCCGCCTCGTCGAGGACCAGCTGGCCGGTGCAACGGTCCGTATCGACCGCTGAGGCCTTATATTTCCCCTACGATTTGCCGTGTACGGACATCGCCGCAGGCATCTGCGGCGGTGACCGGACATACCTGCCGTACGTCCGCAATGCGCCCGCCCTGCTGAACCAGGTTGGTCCCAACCCGGTATGGAATCGGTCAAGGGGGGTGACGGGGTTCCGTTTGCGCCCTAGTCTGCGCCCGTACATACGGCTGTTCGTATAGTTCCAGCCATCAGAACCGGGCGATACGCCCTGGGGGGCTCATGCGTAGATCCAGAGGGCTGACTGCTGCCCTCGTCCTGTCACTGGCCGGTGCCGGCACCGGGATAGGCCTGGTGCTCATGCCCCAGGCGTCCGCCATCACGGCGCCCGTGGCGTTCACCGCCGACAGCCTGCCGACGTGGCAGCCCAACGGCATCGTCTGGGCGATGGCCGAGGCGAACGGCACCGTCTTCGCCGGCGGAACCTTCTCGGCGGTCCGCCCGCCGGCCGGCGCCTCCGGAGCCGAAGAGGAAGCCGTCAACTTCGTCGCGCTCGACGCCGCGACGGGCAAGCCGACCGCGTGCAAGCTCGCCTTCACCGTCGGCGAGGGCACCGCCACCGTCCGCGCGCTGACGGTCTCGAACGACAAGAAGACCCTGTACGCGGGCGGCTACTTCGGCGCCGTCAACGGCACCCCGGTCTCCAGCCTCGCGGCGATCGACATCGAGAGCTGCACCCCCAAGGCCGCCTTCCACCCCGGCTTCCCCGCCACCGTGCGGGCGCTCGCCGCCACCGGGGACACCCTCTACGCGGCCGGCGACTTCAACTCCGTCGAGGGCCAGACCCGCGAGCGGTTCGCCGCGGTCGACGCCGGCACGGGTGCGCTGAAGCCCTTCACCGCCAACGCCGACGAGCCGGGCCGCGCCGTCGCGGTCACCCCCGACGGCAAGCACGTCCTGCTGGGCGGCGACTTCTTCACCGTCAACGGCACCGACTCGCACGCGCTCGCCGTGGTCGACGCGGCCACCGGCAAGCTCGCCAAGACCTACGACAACATCCCGTGGAACTCGGTCGTCAAGTCGATCGCCACCGACGAGACCGGCTTCTACACCGGCAACGAGGGCTCCGGCGGCGGCGTCTTCGACGGCCGCATCGGCCTGCGCCTGAGCGACTTCGGCGAGAAGTGGCGCGACCGCTGCCTCGGCGCCACCCAGTGGGTCCTGCCCTACGAGGGCGTGCTCTACAGCTCCTCGCACGCCCACGACTGCTCCACCGAGCTGGAGTACCCCGACGGCCGCCGCCGCCACCTGCTGGCCCAGCCGACCGACCACGAAGGCGCCGCCCCCGCGCCCGTCGACGGCTTCGTGCGCGGCCCCCGCAAGCTCGGCTGGTTCCCCGACACCAACGACGGCCTCGGCGAGGGCATCGGCCCGCGCGTCATGGCCGTGTCGGAGAAGGACGGCAAGAAGTTCATGTGGGTCGGCGGCGAGTTCACCACCGTCAACGGCCGCGAGCAGCAGAGCCTGACCCGCTTCGCCTCCACCGGCGACGTCGGCGCCCCGACCACCCCGGTCGCCAGCGCCGACAGCGTCAAGCCCGGCGAGGTCCAGGTCCGCTGGCGCACCAGCTACGACGCGGACGACAGCAAGCTGACGTACCGCATCTACCGCAACGGCTCCGGCACGCCGATCCACACCATGACCGCCGACTCCCTGGAGTTCGAGCGGCCCCAGGCCTCCTGGAACGACACCACCGCCAAGGCCGGCCAGAGCTACACCTACCGGATCACTGCCACCGACGCCGCCGGCAACACCAGCGCCCTGTCGGCCAAGGCCTCGGTGACCGTCCCGACCTCCGTCCAGGCGTACCCGAACCAGGTCCGCGCCGACGGCGCCCAGCTGTACTGGCGCTACGACGACACCGTCAGCCCCTACGTGGCCGACTCCTCGGACGGCGGCAACACCAGCGGCATCCAGGTCAACGCCCCGTCGCTGCGCCAGACGCCCGGCGCGGTCACCGGGTCCAGCACCGCGATGGGCTTCAACGGCACCAGCCAGAAGCTCCACAGCGACCGCCGCCAGACGGTCGGCAGCAGCTACAGCGTCGAGACGTGGTTCAAGACGGACACCTGGCGCGGCGGAAAGCTCGTCGGCTTCGGCAACAACACCACCCGCACCAGCAGCTCGCACGACAAGCACATCTACATGACCAACACCGGCCGCCTGGTGTTCGGCGTGTACAACGGCTCGACCCAGACCATCAGCACCGGCCTGTTCGACACGTACAACGACAACAAGTGGCACCACGTGGTCGCCACCCAGGGCCCCTCGGGCATGGCGCTGTACGTGGACGGCCAGCTCAAGGGCACGCTGAACGTCACCACCTCCGCGAACTTCGCGGGCTACTGGCACGTCGGCGGGGACAACCTCTCCGGCTGGCCGTCGCGCCCCACGAGCAGGTTCTTCGCCGGCCAGCTCGACGAGACGGCCGTCTACGGCAAGGTCCTCACCGCCGCCCAGGTCAAGAACCACTTCGACCTGGCGAAGGCCCCCTCCGACACGGTCTCCAAGGTCACCGCGACCGAGGACACCTACGTCAACCAGGGCGCCCCGAGCGCGGCCAACGGCGCGTCCACCTCGCTCGCCGTCCGCGGCAGCCTGGCCTACGAGACGTACCTGCGCTTCAACCTGCCGGCCGCGCCGGCCGGGCAGGTGCTGAAGTCGGCCATGCTCCAGGTCAAGACGACGACGCAGTCGGGCGCCGGCACCGCCGACACCGTCTCCGTGGTCCCGGTCACCGGCACCTGGAGCGGCGCGACCACCTCCTACACCAGCAAGCCGGCCCTCGGCACGACGCCGCTCGGCACCTTCGCGGCCATCCCGGACGGCTCGGCCCTGCACAGCGCCAAGCTGGACACGGCCGCGGTCTCGGCGCTGCTCGGCGGCAGCCACAGCCTCGCCCTGACCAGCACGGGCACCGACGCGCTGTGGCTGTGGTCGAAGGAGTCGACGGCTGCGGACGCAGCTCCCCAGCTGGTCCTCACCTTCGGCCCGAAGTAACCGGAGGGTGCGGGGCCCGGCCGTTCCGGCGCCGGGCCCCGCACGCCTGCCGCACCCGAACCAACCGGCACGCACGGGAGCCCCACCGATGTACCGACGCTCCACCGCGGCTGCGCTCCTGATGGCCGCAGCCCTCACCCTGACCGCCTGCAGCTCGGACGGCGACGGCAAGGCCGGCCAGGCCGAGGCCAAGCCGCCGGCCGCCTCCCCGGTCCCGGACCCGGCGGACTCCGCCGCCCCGTCGGCCGCGCCCGACGCCAAGCCCACCGGGCCCGTCCTCCCGGACGCGAAGCTCACCCCGAAGACGGGCAGCTTCAAGCCCAACGAGAAGGCGTACCTGAGCGGCCGGGTCCCCGAGAAGATGGACCCGGCGGCCGTCCTCCAGAGCGGCCAGGAGGCCTGCCAGCGGGTGGAGCGCACGGCCAAGCGGGACAAGGACGCGGCGACCGGCGCAGTCATCTCCGGGGAGATCCCCGGCGCGAAGGACGCGATCCCGTACCTGTGCCCGGCGCAGAAGCCGATCCTGGACGCCGCCGCCAAGGGCTTCGGCGACGGCACCCGGCCCGCCCCGGCACCCGGCACCTACCGGGCGCTGACCCAGAACACGGCCTGCACCTGGGAGGCCAAGGGCAAGGACGGCTCCGTCCTGGCCTCGGGCCCGGAGTCGGCCCCGAAGCCGGGCGACAAGATCACGGCGACGGTCCCGGCGGGCGCGGCGGAGTTCAGCTCCGTCAACTGCTCCGCCTGGATCCCGGCCTGACGCCTCTTCTCCGACGGCGCCCCCGCACCCCCGCACGGGGAGGCGGGGGCGCCGCCGTGTTGTGCCCCCGCGGCGGTCAGGCCTCCGGGAGCCAGGCCGCGCGGTCCGTGCCCCAGCGGGACGGCCCGGCCGGCCAGTCGCCCGGACCCACCGCGAGCGGGGGAGCCGCGTACCGCAGCCGTCCGTAGCCCGAGCCGCCCTCGCGCAGCCGGGCCTGCGCACCGGCCCCCGCCGCCCCGTCAGCCCCGGCCGCCCCGCCGGGTGCCGGGCGCGGGTCCCGCGGGACCTCCCGCACCAGCCACGACGCGGTTCCCGCCAGGGAGAACCGCAGCACCCGCCCGCCGCCCCCGGCCAGGGCCCGCAGCACCCCGGCGGCCAGCAGGTAGCCGGTCCCGTGGTCCAGCGCCTGCGCGGGCAGCACCCCGGGCACCCCGTCCGGGCCGGCCTCCGCCGCAGCGATCCCGTACCCGGCCTGCACCAGCGAGTCGAAGCCCCGCCGGCCCGCCCACGGACCCTCCCAGCCCCACGCGCACACCTGAGCGAGGACCAGACCGGGCCGCGCCGCGGCCAGCTCCCCGGCGCCCAGGCCGAACCGGTCGAGCGCCCCCGGCCGGTAGCCGGACACCACCACGTCGGCCTGCGCCAGCAGCCCGTCGAACACCGCCCGGTCGGCCCGGTCCGCGAGGTCGAGGACCGCCGAGCGCTTGCCGAAGCCCGTGTCGGCGTACGTGTCGTCCGCCTCGGGCATCCCGGGCGGGTCCACGCGCAACACGTCCGCGCCGAGCAGGCCGAGCGTGCGGGTGGCCACCGGCCCCGCGATGACCCGCGTCAGGTCCAGCACCCGCACCCCGGACGCGGGCAGCGGGCCCGGCCCGAGCTCCCGCCCGCGGCCCCCCGTCTCCCGTACGCCGGCGAGCGGCTGCGGCGCGCCGAAGGAGTCGGCCACGGCCACGGCCAGGCCGCCCGCCGCGTACACCGCCTCCTGCACGTCGGCCGCCCGGCGCCCCGCCAGCTCGGCCCGCAGCCGCTCCGGCGTCAGCGGCCCGGCGCCCAGGCCGCGTTCCAGGGCCGCCCGGTGGTGCGGATAGTTCGCGTGGGTGCGCACCCACCCGTCGGCGGCGCGCCAGAAGCCGGACAGCGGCGCGAACGACACCGGCGCCCGCCCCTCCACCCGCAGGAGCCGCTCGCTGAGGAAGGCCGCCGAGACGGCCCCCTCGTCGACCGCGATCTCCGCCCCGTCCGCCGCATCCCCCGCCGGCCGCCCGGACCGTACGGCGGCC
Source organism: Streptomyces globosus (assembly GCF_003325375.1). Classification (GTDB taxonomy): domain Bacteria; phylum Actinomycetota; class Actinomycetes; order Streptomycetales; family Streptomycetaceae; genus Streptomyces; species Streptomyces globosus_A. The sequence goes on from NZ_CP030862.1 coordinate 1,263,471, forward strand.
AGCTCGGCCGCGGCCAGCGAGCACACCCCGACCGTCGCCCGCGCCAGCTCCCGCACCGGCAGCCGCGCCGCGCCCAGCGCCCCGCCCCCGCGGTACACCACCCGCCGGGCCGCCCCGTCCGGCCCGCCCAGCGCCGCCCATGCCTGCCGCGTGGCCCCGTCCGCTTCCCCGTTGATCTTCATGGGGCCATTCTGGGCGAGCACCGCGGCAGGGAGAACACCCGTCAGCCGTAGGCGATGACACGGCCCCGGCGCAGGGCGTGCTCGGCGGCCCCCAGGTACAGCGCGGTGTAGTACGCCGCGTCGGGCACCTCCTGCCACGGGCCGGGGTGCGCGGCCGCGGCCCGTCCGGCCGCCGGACCGGCGAACCAGCCGGTGAGGGCGAGGGGCCCGCCGTCCCGCGGTACGCAGTCGGGCAGCTCCAGTACGTCCGCCAGCCGCCGGGCGGCCCCGGCGGCGCGGTGCGCACTGCGGATCCGCGCCCCGCCCCCGCCGGGCTCCGCCGGCACAGACAGTTCGATCACCCCGTCGAAATCGGCCGGGACGAGCAGCTCCCAGTCCAACAGGGCGTCGTGGAGGCGGGACCCGTCCGGCTGCGCCCGGCACAGCGCCTCGAACGCGCCGTAGGGCCGGTCCGCCTGCTCCGCGAAGCCGCCGGCCCGCCCGCCGCGCGCCGCGGGCCGCCCGCGCAGCCCCAGCCGGCCGAGCAGCCCGGGCCTGCGGCCCGGCTCCGCCGCGGACGTCCCCGGCCGCGCGGGGCCCGGCGCCGGGAAGCGGCCGAGCCCGCGCCGCTCCAGTTCCCCGCTCAGGGCGGCGAGGACCGGACCGCGGATCTCGGAGTCCGCCCAGTCCTCGTCCGCCACGCTCACCACGTAGATGCCCACGGGCGCGGGCGGTCAGCGGTCCAGGGCCGCCCGGTACACGGGCAGCAGGGTGTCCAGGACGGCGTCCATCGAGAAGGACTCCGCGGCCAGGGCGCGGGCGGCCTGCGAGGCGGCGGCGCCCGCCGCCGGGTCCAGCAGTTCCCGCACGGCCGCGGCGACGCCCGCCGGGCCGGGCTCCACGGCCCGGCCTGCGCCCGCCCCGGCGACGTCCTTGGCGAGCCCGTTGGAGTGGGTGACGACCGCGGGCACGCCCACCGCGAGGGCCTCCAGCACGGACATCGGGAACGGCTCGTCCACCGACGGCAGCACGTACACGTGCGCGCGGCGCAGCTCGGCGAGCACCTCGGCCGACGACAGGGCCCCGGGCACGGTGAACCGGTCCGCCAGGCCCAGCTCGGCGATCCGGGCCAGCACCGCGGCCCGCTCGCCCTCGTCCGGGCCGGCCACCACGAACTCGGCGTCCGGGTGCGCCGCCAGCACGGCCGGGGCCGCGTCCACGAAGTCGACCGGGCGCTTGCGGGCCTGGAGCCGCGCCGAGTACAGGATGCGCGGCGGCCCCTGCGGGGCGGGGCGCGCCTCCTGCGCCGGGGTGCCGTTGACCAGCCGGACGGCCTGCGGAAGGGGGCAGCCCACGACCGCGTCCAGCCCCTCCCGCTCGTACGGGGTGAGGTACAGCACCGCGTCCGCGCCGCGCAGCACCCGGCGCACGGCCAGCGCGTCCAGCACCTTCGCCAGCAGCCTGCCGCTCGGGTCGACCATGCCGTGCGTCTGGAGCACCAGCGGCCGCCCGGCGCGCAGCGCCGCGAGCGCCACCGGCAGCGTCACCAGGTCGCGCGCCAGGTGGACGTGGACGACGTCGGCGTCGCGCACGAGCCGCCCGGCGGAGGCGAGCAGGGCCGGGGAGGTCATGCCGCTGAAGCCGAGGGGGAGGATCCGGCGGGCCGGGAACAGCTTCGCGGGAACCCCCTCGACCTCGGTCGGCCAGGGTTCGCCGAAGCCCTCGCCGAGGGCGAGGAGGGCCGCCTCGTGGCCGCGCTCCCGCAGCCCCCCGGCCAGGTTGAGGGCGACCCGCACGGGGCCGCCGAAGGCGTGCGTGGGGGAGTGCAGGGTGACGGCGTGCAGGACTCTCACTTGGGCTCCTCGACCGGGCGGCGGCGCCCGTCCATCGTCTGCAGGGTCAGGGCGGGGAGGTCCTTGTGGACGACCGAGCCGGCGCCCGCGACCGCGCACCGGCCCACGGTGACCCCGGCCAGCACCGTCGCCCGCACCGCGACCCACGCCCCGTCCTCGACGGTGATCGGCGCGTTGCGGTAGCGGAAGTCGGCCGCCCGGTGGTCGTGGGAGCCGGTGCAGAGCATGGCCTCCTGCGAGATGCACACGTTCGACCCGATGGCCACCGGCTCCAGGTTCAGCAGCCAGGCGCCCTCGCCGATCCACGTGTGGTCGCCGACGGAGAGCTTCCACGGCCACAGCACGCGCACCCGGTGCCGGATCAGGACGCCCTCGCCGATCCGGGCGCCGAAGGCCCGCAGCAGGGCCACCCGCAGCCGGGCCGGGCAGAACCACGCCATGAACACTGTGTTCATCACGGCGAACCAGAGGGCCTGCACGAGCAGGCCGCGCCCCTTGTCGTACCCGGCCAGCGTGAAGGAAGGAAGATCACGCAACGGTCGCACCTCATCGTTCTCCCCGGTGTCCCCGGGGCCCCCACGGGGCCGCGCCTCCCCTGGCGCCGCCCGCTCAGACTAGACTGCCGCCGGATCAGGCACATGGGGTGGGGGCAGCAGTGGCAACGGACATACGCAAGCCCCTCATCGCGGCCCTGCGCCCCGACCCGCGGGAGGAGGCGGAAGCCGCCCGCTGGGGCCGCGTCACCACGCCCCGCACCCTGCTCTCCCGGGCCCTGTCCGTCCCGCTGATCCTCGGCTTCACCGTCTTCCTGCCGCTGATCGTCGCCGTCCAGACCGGCGACGGCCGCCGCGACGCCGCCTTCTGGCTCCAGCTCCTGCTGACCATGTACGCGGGCGTGCGGCTCTCCGCGATGATCCTGACCAGCCGCCGCAAGCTGCTCCAGGGATCCTTCTGGCTGTTCGTCTACATGGCGATGGGCGTGGCCCCGCTCGCCCAGGCCGTCCTGGGCCGCGTCCCGACCCCCGTGGTCGGCCCGCGCTCCGACCTCACCCTCGCCATCGGGCTCGTCCTGCTCGGCTGCACCGCCTTCGACGTCGGCGTCCTGCTCGCCCGGCACCGGCCCGCCGTCAGGGCGTCCAGTGCCCGCAAGGAGGCCGGACGGCCCGTCATGGCGCACCGGCGCCGCCTCCAACTGCTGACGGTCCTCGCCTTCGGCTGCTCGGCCGTCTTCATCATGAAGCTCGGCGGCCCCGCGGTGTTCTTCTCCAGCCGCCAGGAGATCATCGCCGGCATCCAGGAGGCGGGCGTCTCCAACGGCGACGGCCAGGCCGGCCAGGCGTTCCTGCGCGGCTTCGGCACCGTCCCGGCGCTGCTCGCACTGCTGCTGTACACGCGCTGGCTGATCACGTCGAAGTACGCCCGCCGCAAGGTGTCGGTCATCGTCACCTGGGCGGCGCTGTGCGGGCTCAACCTCGTCGTCAACAACCCCATCTCGAACCCGCGCTACTGGTTCCTCACCGTCATGTTCGCGATGCTGTTCACCGTCTTCCCGGTGAGCGCGGCCATGTACCGGGTGGCGCTGTCGATGGCGGTGGTCGTCGCCCTGCTGGTCTTCCCGTTCGCGGACCGCTTCCGGTACGACGAGAAGAACTACAAGCCGGTGGAGACGACCTCGTTCCTGGAGCCGATGGCGCTCAAGGACTACGACCAGATCGGCATGTTCGCGAACACGATCACGTTCTCGGATTCCGGGCCCGGCCACTTCTACGGGCGCCAGCTCGCCGGGTCGGTCTTCTTCGCGGTGCCCCGCTCGGTGTGGCCGGGCAAGCCGCGCGACACCGGCGTGATGGTCGGCCAGTGGATGGGCACCGTCAACACCAACCTGTCGTCCCCGATCTGGGCCGAGCTGTGGATCGACTTCGGCCCGCTCGGCATGGGCGCCGGCCTGCTCGGGATGGGGTACGCGGCCGCGCGCGTCGACCGGCGGTACGCGAAGCGGGCCACGCGGCGGGCGCCGCCCGGCAGCCTGATCTCCGTGGTCGTGCCGCTCGTCGCCGGGTACTCGTTCATCCTGCTGCGCGGGCCGCTGCTCCAGGCGTCCGGGCGCGTGGCGATCGCGGCGCTGTGCCTGGCGCTGGTGGCCACGTACCGCACGGACAAGGCCACCACCCTCCGCTGACCGGCGGCGGCGCGGGCCGCCCCGGGATCAGGGGACGGGCAGGCGGGCGGCGCGGAGCCAGGCCGCCGCGGCCTTCGCCGCGGAGCCCAGCGCGAGCCCCCACGCGGCGCCCGCCACGCCGAACAGCGCGTACCCGCCGAGCAGGAAGCCCACGGACAGCAGCGAGAACACGACCTGCAGGGACAGCGTGGCCTTCGGGCTGAGCACCCGCAGCGTCAGCAGCGCGCACGTGCCGAGCCCCATCACGGCGTACTGCGCCCCCGTGGCCGGCAGCAGCGCCGACGCGGCCTGCCAGGTGTCGCCGAGGAGCCGCCGCCCCACCGAGTCCGGCAGCGCGTACAGCGCCGCCCCCCACGCCGCGCCCAGCACGGCCAGCGCCGCGCCCATCGCCGCCGTCAGCCGGATGACACCCCGCTTGCCGGAGGCCCGGCCCACGACCGGCGGCCCGAAGGCGTTCGCGGAGTTGAACAGCACGTTCAGCGGCCCGAACACCGTGGTGGCGCCGCGCAGCGCGCCGACGGCCAGCGGGGTCGCGAAGACGCCGAGCCCGAGCACCGCGAGCTGGCTCGCGCCGTTGCCGACGGCGAACTCCACGGCGAAGCGCTGCCCGAGGTGCCCGCGCCGCAGGTACGGGCGCAGGTCGGCCCGCGCCCCGCGGACGTACGGCCGCAGCAGGAGCAGCCCGAGGGCGAGCGCCGGCAGCGCGGACAGGCCCCACGCCAGCACCAGCCGCCCCGGCGCGGACCCGGCGGGCTGGACGAGGAGCGCGGCGACGGCGCACGCCAGCCGCAGTGCGTCCGCGGCCAGGGCGCGTTCGGGCCTGCGCAGCGCGGAGAAGCAGTACCGCAGCCCGTCCTGGAGCAGCACCGCCGGCAGGACGAGGCCCAGGGCGAGGAAGGCTGCCCCGGCGTCCCCCGGCAGCAGCGCCCCGACGGCCGCGAGCACCGCCCCGGCCGCGGCCGCGGCGGCCGCGGTGAAGCCGAGGGCGGAGCGGCACACCGCGCCGAGCCGCTCCGCGTCCTTCACCAGGACGGTGCTCTGCCCGACGTAGGCCATGTTCAGCCCGAGCAGCACGCTGAACGCGACGTACACCATCGAGAAGTCGGCGAAGCCGGCCGCGGTGGACAGCCGGGCGGCCAGCACCACCACGAGGATGTTGGTGGCGCTGGACGCGGCCTGGTCGAGGACGGAGGAGACGGCGGCGAGGCTCCGCCGGCTCACCTGTTGCCCATGCGGACGGTGCGCAGCGCCACGGTGTCCGTGCCGTCGCCGGGGATGTGCTGCTCCGGGTCGCCCGGGTCGCCCGGGCCGCCCGGGCGGGGGCCGGCGGGCGGCTGGGGCCGGGGCGCCGGCGCCGGGGCGGCCGCCGCGGGGGCGCCGCCCTTGGACTTGCCGCGGCCGCGCTTCTCGACGGGCAGCGGCGCGTGCACGACGGCGCCGAGCACGGTGCCGCCGGCGCCGGTGATGAGCTCCCGGATGCGGACCAGGTCGGTGCGGTGCACGGCGCGCGGGTCGCAGACCACCAGCACGCCGTCGACGCGGTCGACGAGCGCGAGGGCGTCGGCGTACGACAGGACGGGCGGGGCGAGCACCACGACGGTGGAGTTGGGGGAGTCGGCCTCGGAGATGAGGCGGGTGGCGCGCGGCGAGGTCAGGGCGCGGGCCACGTTGCGCACCCGGTCGCCGGGGATGAGGTCGAACGCGCCGGACTCGCCGGCGTCGACGACGAGCTGGCGGCCGTCGGGCCACTCGGAGTCGCCCTGGGCGCCGGGGGCGCCCGTACCGGACCCGCCCGGCATCTGGCTCCAGCGGGGCCGGCCGCCGGCGTCCGTGGGCAGCTGGCTGGCGAGCACCGGGGTGCGCAGGTCGGCCTCGATGAGCAGGACGTCCTTGCCGGTCTCCGCGAAGGAGGCGGCCAGGTTGACGGCGACCGCGGCGGCGATCTCGCTGCTTCCGCGCGGGGCGACGACGAGGAGCCGGCGCCGGTCGGCGAACCGGGAGTCGTAGGCGAGCCGGAACGCGACGGAGCGGAACGCCTCGGCGAGCCGCGGATCCTCCTCGCCCGCGGCGAGGAGCGGCCCGCCCGCGCTCTTGTCCTTGGGCAGCGCGCCGAGGACGGGGGCGCGCAGGGCGCGCGCGACGTCGCCCTCGGAGCGCGGCGCGGGGTCGAAGACGAGCCGCACCCAGGCGGCGAGCAGGCCGAGCGCGAGGCCGACGGCGGCGCCGAGGGCGAGGGAGATCACGATGCCCGGGCCGTCGTCGTCGCCGGGCGGGGTGGCGGCGCTGGTGACGCGGCCGGGCGCCATGTCCAGGGCCTGGAGCTTGGCGATGTTGCTGTTGAGGCTGTTGACCTTGCTCTGCAGGTCGGTCTTGGAGGAGTACGCGGCGTCGCGCGCCGAACCCGCCGGCATCCCGTTGATCTGCCGGACCAGCTCGTCGAGCTGCTTGGCGACCGGGGCGCGCTGGTCCTCGTAGCCCTTGACCATCGTGTCGCGGGTGACGTCGAGGGCCTCCTGCCGCTTGCGCAGGTAGGCGTCGGTCAGCGCGTTGGCGCGCTTCGCGGCCTCCTTGGGGGAGGACGCGGTGTAGGTGAAGCGGAGCACCATCGTCTGCGGCGGATTGGTGACCTGGAGGCCCGAGCGGAAGGCGGCGAAGTCCTTGGCGGTGACGCCGAGCTTCTTCGCGGCCTCGTTGGCTATGGAGCTGGACAGGGCGACCTGCCGCTCGGAGCCGATGTTGATCGCCTTGTCGGGGGCGAGGCTCGGGTTGAACGGGTCGTCGGTGGGCGCGCGCAGCACCACGTCGGTGGTCGCCACGTAGGTGTCGGCCGTGGAGATGCCGAGGTAGACACCGCCCAGCAGGCCCACCCCGATGCCCGCGCCGATCAGCCGCCGGTAGCGCAGGAGCTGGCGGAACTGGTCCCGGAGGAGGTCGGGTTCGTCCTCGGCCGGGACCGCTGCAGGGCGGTTCGTCTCGATCACGGCTGCGGACCCCCAAGTGCTTCGTCTATCAGTGCGTCGATGCGGGCCAGGCCCGCCTCGCGGCTCAGGTGGGCCGCGACGTGGCGGGGCCCCGCCGCGCCCAGTGCGTCCGCGCCCGCGGGGTCCTCGGCCAGGACCCGTACGGCCTTGAGCAGCGCTTCGGGGTCCTCCGGCGGCACGAGCACCCCGGCGCCCGAACGTTCCACTTCCTGGGCCGTGCCGCCCTCCGCCGCAACGGAGGCGACGACGGGCCGGCCGGCCTGGAAGTACGAGGTCAGTTTGGACGGCACGCTCATGTCGAGCACGGCCGCGTGCTGCGTCACGGCGAGCACGTCCGCCGCGGCGAGGATATCCGGGAACTCTCCGTCGGCGGCAGGGGGGATGATGTCCAGGTTCGGCACGTCGGCCGAGAGCGCCTCCAGCGCGGCCCGCTGGCTGCCGTCGCCCATGAGGACGAAGCGGACGGCGGGGTCGAGGCGGGCGGCGCCGACGAGCACCTCCAGGCCCTGCTTGAGGCCCATGTTCCCGGAGTGCAGCACCACGGTCTGCCCGGGCGCCCAGCCGAGGTGGCGCCGGGTCTCGCCGCGCGGCCGCCTGGGCTGGGGCACGTGGGACCAGTTGGGCACGAGGCGGATCCGTCCGGGGTCGACGCCCATGCCGACGACGCGGTCGGTGAAGGTCTCGTGGATGACGCCGACGAGGGACGCCCGCTTCAGGGCGTACGCCTCGGCGCGTCCGGCGAGGACGGCCGCCTTGTCGCCGCCGCTGATGCCGCTCTGCGCGGCCGCGGCGCCCATCAGATCCTGCACGACGGGGACGAACGGGACCTTCCACTTGGCCGCGAGGCGGGCGGCGAGGATGCCGCCGGCGAGGCTGGGCATCTGCGCCATGACGGCGTCGGGGCGCCCCATGCGGGGCGGGGCCACCGCGCCGTGCAGGAGGATCGATCCTTCGAACAGGGCGCGCTTCACGGCGGTCTGCCGGGCCGGCACGGTGTGCGCGCGCCGGTGCACGGTGACTCCCGTGCGCCGTTCCGTGCGCCGCAGCGCTCCCTTGTACTCCGGCTCCAGCGACCACGACGGGTAGTGCGGCATGCCGGCGAGGACGTGCGTATCGTGGCCGAGTTCCGCCCAGTGCTCCGCGATCTGGGTGGCGTACGGGCCGATTCCCGCGTGCTCGGGAGCGTAGTTGGTGGAAACCAGCAGCAGGCGCCGGTGGCCGGATGTGGACACGTGAGGTCCCCTTCTCCCCAGGATGATGCGCTGGTCACCCTATTCGTTCACCGGCACGCCGTGGTACGTGCACGCTATTGTCTGCTAATCCACCACACCGGGGGGTGTGGTTGCTGGGGGGTAACTCATGACGGAGCAGGACATGTCCGAACTTGGCGCCGGGGCGCGCAGACCGTATCGAGTCGGCTATGCGCCGGGCGCGTACGACCTCTTCCACATCGGACACCTCAACATCCTCCGGCATGCCCGGAGCCGCTGCGACTACCTGGTGGCCGGCGTCGTCTCGGACGAGATGGCCGAACTGGCCAAGGGGCGGCGCCCGATGATCCCGCTCGTGGAGCGGCTGGAGATCGTCCGCAGCGTGAAGTACGTGGACGCGGCGTTCGTCGAGACGGTCCCGGACAAGGTGGAGACCTGGAGGCAGGTCCGGTTCGACGTCCTCTTCAAGGGCGACGACTGGCGGGGCACCCCCAAGGGCGACAAGCTGGAGAGCGACTTCGCCGCCGTCGGCGTCGACGTCGTCTACTTCCCCTACACGGTGCACACCTCCAGCACCCAGCTGCGCCGGGCGCTGGACGCGCTCGCCGGGCCGCCCGCGGAGGGCGTCAGCGCCGAACGGCGCTGAGCTCCCGGAACCACTTCGCGAGGAACGCCGCCAGGAACAGGGCGGCGACCGCGCCGAGGCCGGCGTACGCCCAGCGGAACAGCTCCCCGCCGCCGAGCAGCAGGAACACCAGGCAGAAGACGCCGTAGTCGACGGGCAGCAGGGCCACCGCGCGCAGCGTCGACGGCGCGGCTGCGGGGCTGCCCGGCGCCGGCCGGGGCTTCAGCTTCTCGGTCAGCAGCCCGCCGAAGAAGGTGACGACCGCCGCGAACTGGAAGCCCAGCGGCACCAGCAGCCAGCCGGCGGAGCCCGTGCCGTAGGCCTCGGGGAAGCGGAAGAAGGCGATGAGCACGCAGGAGTGCAGCGCGGTCAGCTTGGCCGCGTCCACGACGTGGTCGAGCCATTCGCCCGCCGGGCTGCCGCCGCCGCGCAGCCGGGCCAGCTGCCCGTCCGCCGAGTCGAAGGCGAAGCCCGCGGCCAGCGCGGCCCACACGGCGGCGCCGAGCGCCCAGGACGGCGGGACGAGGGCCACGGCGGCCACGGCGGCGAAGCTGAAGGCGGCGCTGACGAGGGTGACCTGGTTCGGGGTCAGCCCGAGGGCGTACGACCCGGCGGCCAGGTAGCGGCCCGCCGGCCGGTTGACGAACCGCGAATAGAGCGAGACCCCCTTCGCCGACTTCTGCGCACCGCGCAGCTCCCGCAGCGCGGTTCCTACACTCGCCATGCGCACCCCTGATTCCCGCGACGGCACACCTGCCCGGTCGGGGCACGTGCGTACGAAGGCCACATCATCGCAGGGCCGGAGCGGGCTCCCGCCCGGAATCCGCCGCGCGGACGTCCGGGAGCAGCAGCACGCCCAGGTTCGCGGCGGCGCTGAGGACGGCGGCGGCCAGCAGCGGCGCGGCCGTGCCTGCCGCGGCCGCGAGCGGGGCGGCGACGGCGAGGCCCAGCGGCCGCGAGGCGAAGGAGATCAGGGTGTCGAGCGAGCCGACCCGGCCCAGCGCCTCCAGCGGGATCCGGCGCTGGAGCTCGGTCTCCCACAGCGGGCTGAGGACGCCCAGCCCGAACATCGCGGCGAAGTAGGCGGCCGCCGTCACGCCCAGGGGCAGCCGCAGCGCGAACGCGGCCAGCGGCAGGGCCTGCGCCGCCGCCCCGACGGCCACCCCGTACAGCGGGCGCCGGACCGGCAGCCGGCCGGCCGCCCACACCCCGGCCAGCAGCCCGGCGGTGCCCACCTGGGCGACGACGACCCAGGATCCGGCCCCGCCCAGGCTCTCGACCGCGATCAGCGGCCCGAGGGTCAGCAGGAGCCCGGCGGCCAGGTGCCAGACGCCGTGGGCGAGGGCGTTGGCCAGGAACCACGGGTGCCGGCGCGCCTCGGCCCAGCCGCCCCGCAGCTCGGCGGCGAACCCGGCCCGCACCCGGGCCGCGGGGGCGTGGAGGGGCCGCAGACCGCCGAGGGTGAACGCGGAGCCGGCGAACAGGGCGGCGGTCAGGAGGGAGGACCATCCGGCGCCGAGGGCCAGCACCGCTCCGCCCGCGGTGGCGGGGCCGGCGATCTGCGCGATCCCGCCCGCGACGCCGAGCCGGGCGTTGGTGCGCAGCCGGTCGGGGGCGGGGACGACCGCGGCGACCAGGGTCCGGGCGGAGGGGTTGCCGAAGGCGACGCCCGCGCCGGTGGCGGCGGCGAGCACGGCGAGCCACCCGATCCGCACCGGCCCGGCCAGCAGCAGGAGCCCGGTCCCGAACTGGGCCGCGGCGCGCACCAGGTCGGCGGCGAGCACGACGCGCCGGGCGGGGAAGCGGTCGGCGGCCACCCCGGCGACGGGGAGCAGGAGCAGCATCGGCACCAGCTCGGCGGCGAGCACGATGCCGAGGTCGGCGGCCGAACCGCTGCGCACGACGGCGAGGGTGAGGGTGGTGGGGATGAGGGCGGTGGCGAAGGCGGCGCAGGTGCGCCCCGCGAGGAGCCGCCGGATCGGCGAGGTCATGACAGCAGACTATTTCGCCAGCGAATCATTCGTCAACGAAATATATGGCGGCGGATGCGATACTCCCCGCATGGACACAGAGGACTCCGTCGACCGCCACATCGCCCGCTGGAGCGGCAAGGTGCCCTTCGACGTGCCCACCGAAGGCGTCATCACCCGGATCCAGCTGCTGGCCAAGCACGTGAAGTACGGCAAGGAGCGGGCCCTGGCCGAGACAGGCCTTCAGGAGTTCGAGTTCGAGACCATGCACCGGCTCGCCGGCCGCGGCGCCCCCTGGCGGGCGCCCTCCGCCGAACTCGCCGCCGAACTGCTCCTCTCCCCGGCCGGGATGACGGGCCGCCTCGACACCCTGGAGAAGTCCGGGCTGGTCCGGCGGGTCCGCGCCGAGGGCGACCGCCGCCGGGTCGACGTCGAGCTCACGGACGAGGGCCACCGGCGCTGGATCGACGCCATGCGCTGGCGGGGCATCGCCGAGGCGGAGATGGTCGAGCCCCTCGACGACGGCGAACGCGCCGCGCTCTCCGCGCTGCTCAAGCGGATGCTGCTGCACGTCGAGGCGAAGTAGCCCGGGACCGCGCCGCGCGCCGCGCCCGCCCGGCTCTCAGTCCGCGACGCGCAGCAGCAGCACCGACCGCGCCGGAACCGCCAGCTCCTGCCCGCCCCGGTGCCGTGTGCCCGGCGCCGCGGCCTGGTCCTCCCGCGAGGTGTCCAGCAGCAGTTCGTACTCCGCCGCCCACGGCGGACCCGGCAGCACCCACGGCAGCGGCCGGTCCCCGGCGTGCAGCAGCGCCAGGAAGCTGTCGTCCGCGACCTGCCGCCCCCGCCCGTCCCGGCCCGGGATGTCCCGCCCCGACAGGTACATCCCCAGCGCCGCGGCCGGCGCGTACCAGTCCTGCTCCGTCATCTCGGCGCCGGCCGGCGTGAACCAGGCCAGGTCCCGCAGGCCGTCGGCGGCCTGCGGCCGGCCGGAGAAGAACGCCCGCCGGCGCAGCACCGGGTGCTCCTGGCGGAGCGCCACCAGCCGCGCCGCCAGCGTGCACAGCTCCCGCCACTGCGGATCCTCCAGCAGGGACCAGTCCACCCAGCCGACCCCGTTGTCCTGGCAGTACGCGTTGTTGTTGCCGCCCTGCGTCCGGCCGAACTCGTCGCCCGCGACGAGCATCGGCACCCCCGTCGACAGCAGCAGCGTCGTCAGCAGGTTGCGCAGCTGCCGCCGCCGCAGCGCCCCGATCCCGGGATCGGCGGTCTCGCCCTCCGCGCCGCAGTTCCACGACCGGTTGTCGTTGGTCCCGTCCCGGTTCTCCTCCCCGTTCGCCTCGTTGTGCTTGCGCTCGTAGCTGACCAGGTCCCGCAGGGTGAAGCCGTCGTGGGCGGTCACGAAGTTCACCGAGGCGTACGGCCGCCGCCCGCCCCACGCGTACAGGTCGCTCGACCCCGACAGCCGGTAGCCCAGGTCCCGTACGTCGGGCAGGGCGCCCCGCCAGAAGTCCCGGACCGCATCCCGGTAGCGGTCGTTCCACTCCGTCCACAGCGGCGGGAACGCCCCCACCTGGTAGCCGCCCGAGCCCACGTCCCACGGCTCCGCGATCAGCTTCACCCGGCGCAGCACCGGGTCCTGCGCGATGACCGCGAGGAACGGCGACAGCATGTCGACGTCGTGCATGGACCGGGCCAGCGCCGCCGCGAGGTCGAAGCGGAAGCCGTCCACCCCCATCTCGGTCACCCAGTACCGCAGCGAGTCGGTGATCATCCGCAGCACGTGCGGCCGGCCCGCGTGCAGGGTGTTCCCGCAGCCCGTGTAGTCGGCGTAGCGCCGCTGGTCGTGCTGGAGCCGGTAGTAGCCCCGGTTGTCGATGCCGCGCAGCGACAGCGTCGGCCCCAGCTCGCCCGCCTCCGCGGTGTGGTTGTAGACCACGTCCAGGATGACCTCGATGCCCGCCGCGTGCAGGGCCCGCACCATCCGCTTGAACTCGCCGACCTGCTGCCCGGCCGTGCCGCTGGAGGAGTACCCGGCGTGCGGGGCGAAGTACCCGACCGAGTTGTAGCCCCAGTGGTTGCGCAGGCCCCGGCGCAGCAGGTGGTCCTCGTGCGCGAACTGGTGCACCGGCAGCAGCTCGACCGCCGTCACGCCGAGCCGCACCAGGTGCTCGACCGCCGCCGGGTGGGCGAGGCCCGCGTACGTGCCGCGCAGGTGCTCGGGAACACCCGGATGGCGCATCGTGAACCCGCGCACGTGCAGCTCGTAGATCACCGAGTCGGCCCACGGCGTCTTCGGCCGGACGTCGTCCGACCAGTCGTCGTCATCGTGGACGACGACGCCCTTCGGCACGAACGGCGCCGAGTCCCGGTCGTCGCGGACCGTGTCGGCGATGTACTGCTGCGGCCAGTCCCGGACGTGCCCGTACACCTCCGGCGGCAGCGTGAAGTCTCCGTCCACGGCCCGCGCGTACGGGTCGAGGAGCAGCTTCGCCGGATTGAAGCGGGCCCCCGTCCACGGGTCCCACCGGCCGTGCACGCGGTAGCCGTACCGCTGGCCGGGCCGCACACCGGGCAGGAAGCCGTGCCAGATCTCATGCGTCAGCTCGGTCAGCGCGCACCGCGTCTCGGCGCCGTCCGCATCGAAGAGGCAGACCTCCACGGCCTCGGCGCCCTGCGCCCACAGCGCGAAGTTGGTGCCCGCTGTCCCGTCCGGCCCGGTCCGGAAGCGGGCCCCCAGCGGGTGCGAGGACCCGGGCCACACCGGCGGCCCGGCCGGCTGCGCCGACGCGCCGGGCCCCGCCCCCCGTACGGCCCCCGGGGCCCGGGGGGCCTCCGGCGCCTGTCCTGCGTCCACCGCGGTGTTCACCGCACCTTGCTCGGCTGCGCTCGACACTGCCCGCCTCCACGGCTCCTCGGTACCGGCGGGGGCAGTGCTGTGCGGCCCGGGCGTCCCGGCCCGGTCCCGCCCCCGTCTGGTCCTTCCCACTGTTCTGCCCGGACAGTTCCCCCCGGAACGTGGGCCGCGGCGACGTTTCCCCGGCGGGAGCCGGTCGTTGGAGGGATCGTGACACTTCTGACGAGGCGGGCAGGGGCTGCCCTGGCCGCCGCAGCGGCCTGGGCGTGCCTGCTGGGCGGGCTGTCCGCGTGCACCGGCGAGGGCGGCGGCTCCCCGGTCGAGATCCAGCTGCCCGGCAAACCCCGCTCCCCGGCGGAGGCCATCCGCATCACCCCCGAGGACAACGCCGAGGGCGTCCCCGCCGAGGGCCCGCTGAGCGTCCGCGTCCCCGAGGGCCGCCTGGAACGCGTCGTCGTCACGAAGGTGGAGGACGCCCAGGAGGTGCGGGTCCCCGGCACGATCGCCCCCGACGGGCTCAGCTGGAGCCCCGACCCGGACGCCGGCCGCCTCGCGCTCGCCGCCAAGTACACCGTGGACGCCGTCGCCGTCGACGGCCACAACCGCCGCCAGGCCCGCCACACCACCTTCACCACGTACGTGCCCGAGGAGCGCTTCATCGGCTACTTCAAGCCGGAGAACCGCTCCACCGTCGGCGTCGGCATGATCGTGTCCTTCCGGTTCAGCAGGCCCATCGAGAACCGGGCCGACGTCGAGCGGGCCGTCACCGTCACCGCCGATCCGCCCGTCGAGGTCGCCGGCCACTGGTTCGGCCGCGACCGCCTCGACTTCCGGCCCCGGGAGTACTGGAAGCCGGGCACCGAGGTCACGGTCCGCATCCGGCTGCGCGACGTCCAGGGCGCCCCCGGCTCGTACGGCATCCAGGACAAGACGGTCCGCTTCACCGTCGGCCGCGCGCAGGTCTCCACGGTGGACGCGGCCGCGCACACCATGGCGGTCCGCCGCGACGGCCGGCTGCTGTCGACGGTCCCCATCAGCGCCGGGTCCCCGGAGAACCCGACCTACAACGGCAGGATGGTGGTGATGGAGATGTACGACGTCACCCGGATGAACGGGCAGACCGTGGGCTTCGGCGGCGAGTACGACATCCCCGACGTCCCGCACGCGATGCGGCTCACCACCTCCGGCACCTTCCTGCACGGCAACTACTGGGTCAGCCCCGACACCTTCGGCTCCGCCAACACCAGCCACGGCTGCGTGGGCCTGCGCGACGACAAGGGCGGCGGCTCCGACACCCCCGCGGGCTGGTTCTTCGACCGGACCCTCGTCGGCGACGTGGTGGAGGTCGTGAACTCGCAGGACAAGACGGTCGCCCCGGACAACGGGCTGGGCGGCTGGAACATGCCCTGGACGGAGTGGGCCGCAGGCTCCGCCCTGTCCTGACCGCTGTCCTCCGCCGGCCGCCCGGCCCGCGCTCCCGCCCTGCGGGCGCTCGGGTGAACGCATGACCGGTTTGCCGTAGCGCAGGGAGTGTCCGCGCGCCCCCCGCCGCGCCCCGCCCGCAGCCTGACAGGGCACATCAGCGCAGGCAAGGACGGAGTCTCATGTCAGCAAGGAACTGGGCCCTCGGGCTCGCGATCGGAGCCGTCGTGGCCGCGGGGACACCCGCCGCGGCCCTGGCCGCCGACACCAGCGGGGAACGGCCCGCCGCGGCCGCGGCGCGGGCCCCGCTGCCCGGCGGCCTCGGCCCGTGCGTCCCCGGCGACTGCCCCAGCCCCTTCCCGCCGATCGGCAGCAACGGCATCCCGGTGGGCCGCGACAACGCCGTCAACATCTTCGCGGGCGGGGACTTCCGCGTCCGCGGCACCGCCTCCGAGGCCGAGGGCCGCCTCGTCGTCCTGGGCGGTTTCGACCAGGACAAGCAGGCGGGCGGGGACCAGCGGTACAACGTGGGCGTCGTCGGCGCCGGCTCGCTGGTGCCGCCGCCGGCGGGGGCGGACTTCCTCACCACCGGCCGGGACGTCACCGTCGCGGACGGCGAGCGACTCCTCGCCGACACCGGGGTGGTCCGCTACGGCGGCACCCTCACCGGCACCGTGACCGGCACCCTCGTCGCCGACCCCGACGCCGCCGCCCCCTACGCCGGCCTGCGCGACCGGCTCACCGCCGCCAGCCAGTGCTACGCCCGGGTCGACGGACAGCCCCGCCCGGCCACCGGCACGGTCGTCAACAGCGGCTTCGAGACCCTCCTCACCGGGGACGGCACCTCGGCCCTCCAGGTGTTCAACGTCGACGCCGACCTGGTCAACGCCGGCGCCATGAACGGCCAGCAGGGCATCCGCTTCGACCGGATCCCCGCGAACGCCACCATCCTCGTCAACGTCCTCGGCACCACCCGCACCATCAACACCTTCAGCGGCGGGATCGCGGACACCGACCCCCTCAACGCCTACCGCGAACGGCTCCTGTGGAACTTCCCGGACGCCACGACGGTCAACCTGAACGGCACCGGCCAGTTCCAGGGCAGCGTCCTGATCGGCAACCAGGCGTCCGAGGCCACGGTCACCCTCCCCGGCATGAACGGCCGCTTCTTCACCACCGGCTCCGTCACCCACGGCAGCTCCACCCTCCCGGGCAGCGGCCAGGAGTTCCACGCCTACCCCTTCACCGGCGACCTCCCCGAATGCGGCCCCGGCCCCGAGCCGGTCACCGGCGCGGTGTCCGTGCTCAAGCGGGACGAGAACGGGGCCGCGCTGCCCGGGGCCCGCTTCGAGCTGTGGCGGGAGACGAACGGACAGGACGGGGCCCAGTTCACCGGTCCCGACCCGGACACCCGCGTCGCGGAGTGCACCACCGGCGCGGACGGCCGCTGCTCGCGCGAGGTCGAACCCGGCACCTACTACTGGCGGGAGACGGCCGCCCCCGACGGCTACGAACTCCCCGCCGACCCCGTCTTCCCGCTGACCCTGACCGCCGATGACGCCGAGGCGGGCGTCAGCGTCACCGTCGACAACACGAGGCAGCCCCAGCCGGTCACGGGGCGGGTCGCCGTCCGCAAGGTCGACGCCGCGGGCGGAGCCCCGCTGGCCGGAGCCGTCTTCGAGCTCTGGCGCGAGACCAACGGGACGGAGGGGCTGCAGACCCTCGGCATCAACCCCGACCAGCGTGTCGGCGCGGAGTGCACCACCGGCGCGGACGGCCGCTGCTCCAGCGAGGTCGAACCCGGCACCTACTACTGGCGGGAGACCGCCGCTCCCGACGGGTACGAGCTGCCCGCCCGGCCCGTCGCGACCGTCGTGCTGACGGTGCAGAACGCGTCGGCCGGGGTGACGGTGACGCTCCCCAACGCCCGGCGCAGCGACGGCGGAGGCGCCGTCCAGGTCCTGAAGCGGGACAAGACGACGCAGCTCCCGCTGCGCGGGGCGGCGTTCGACCTCTGGAAGGAGGCCAACGGCACCGAGGGGCTCCAGACCGCAGGCGCGGACCCCGACCTCCGCATCGGGTCGGGCTGCACCACGGACACCGCGGGCCGCTGCGGGTTCCGGCAGCTGGAGCCGGGCTCGTACTACCTGGTGGAGACTGCCGTGCCCCCGGGCTACGTGCTCCCGCGCAACCCCGTCACCGGCCCGCTCGTCCTGGACGCGAACACCCCGGGCGCCACGGTCGCGGTGACGGTCGACAACCGCCGCGAGGGCGCGTGCGAGTGCAAGGACAAGGAGCACGGCAAGGACAAGAAGGACAAGAAGGACAAGGGCAAGGGCAAGAAGAAGGACAAGGAGAAGGAGAAGGCCGAGAAGCCGCACTCCTGATCCGTTGTTCCCCGAGTGCCCCCGCGCGGTCCCGAGCCGCGCGGGGGCACTCCGCTGCCCGCTGCCGGGTCTTGGGACGGAACGGTGACATGACCGTTTCTCTTCGTGATGTCTCGGTGTGTTTTCCTGTGGGCAAGCGCGCGAGCGTCCGCGCGCGGGGGACGTGGGGAGAAGAGAAAAGTGAAGCTGCAGCCGATTCGCGGCCGTGCCCGCCGCACCGGTCTGCCGGCCCTTCTGCTGGGAGCGGCGCTGCTGTTCACGAGCGCGTGCAGCAACGGCGGCGACGCCGGCGGCGCAGGCGCCGGCAGCGCAGGCGCGGGGGGCGCGGCCAAGACGGGGACGGAGGCCTCCAAGGCGGTCGTCACCGTCAAGCCGGACGACGGGTCCAAGGAAGTGGCCACCAGCGGCGTCCTGAAGATAACCGCAACCGGCGGCAAGCTCACCACGGTGAGCGTCGCCGACACCAAGGGCAACCAGGTCGAGGGCAAGATATCGGCGGACGGCGCCGGCTGGGAGCCGGTGCGGCACCTGGCCTCGGCCACCGAGTACAAGGTGCACGCGGTCGCCAAGGACGAGGCGGGCCGCGAGTCCGCCAAGGACGCCACCTTCACCACCCTCACCCCGAAGAACACCTTCATCGGCCACTACACGCCCGAGGACGGGCAGACCGTCGGCGTCGGCATGCCGGTGTCGTTCAACTTCACCCGCGGCATCACCAACACCGAGGCGGTCGAGAAGGCCATCACGGTGACGGCCGAGCCGTCCGTCCCGATCGAGGGCCACTGGTTCGGCAACGACCGCCTCGACTTCCGCCCGGAGAAGTACTGGGCCGCCGGAACCAAGGTCACCGTGAAGATCGCCCTGGACGGGGTCGAGGGCCGGCCGGGCGTCTACGGCAAGCAGACCCGCACGGTCAGCTTCACGATCGGCCGCTCGCAGGTCTCCACGGTCGACGCGAGCGAGCACACGATGCAGGTCGTCCGCGACGGCCAGGTCATCAAGAACCTGCCCATCACCGCAGGCGCCCCGTCGACGACCACGTACAACGGCCAGATGGTCATCAGCGAGAAGTACAAGGTGACCCGGATGAACGGCGCGACCGTCGGGTTCGGCGGCGAGTACGACATCTCCGACGTCCCGCACGCGATGCGGCTGTCGACCTCGGGCACCTTCGTCCACGGCAACTACTGGGCCTCGGCGAGCACGTTCGGATCGCAGAACGTCAGCCACGGCTGCATCGGCCTGAAGGACGTCCGCGGCGCCTACGACGGCAACCAGCCCGCCGCCTGGTTCTTCAACGAGTCGCTCATCGGCGACGTCGTCATCGTGAAGAACTCCAAGGACAAGCAGATCGCCCCGGACAACGGCCTCAACGGCTGGAACATGGACTGGGCGGAGTGGGTCAAGTAACCCCTCCGCGAGCCCGCTGACGGCGGCCCGGTGCTGTGACCCACGGCACCGGGCCGTTTGGTGTTAACCGGCGCTAACCTTCCCCGTATGACCCTCTCTCTCGAAGTCTCCGAAGGCGTCGGCACCATCCGCCTGGACCGGCCGCCCATGAACGCCCTGGACATCGCCGCCCAGGACCGGCTGCGCGAGCTGGCGGCCGAGGCCGGCGACCGCGCCGACGTCCGGGCCGTCATCCTCTACGGCGGCGAGAAGGTGTTCGCGGCCGGCGCGGACATCAAGGAGATGCAGACGATGGACCATGCGGCGATGGTCGCCCGGTCCCGCGCGCTCCAGGACGCCTTCACCGCCGTGGCGCGGATCCCCAAGCCGGTCGTGGCGGCCGTCACCGGCTACGCGCTGGGCGGCGGCTGCGAGTTGGCGCTCTGCGCGGACTACCGCATCGCCGCCGACAACGCCAAGCTCGGCCAGCCCGAGATCCTGCTCGGCCTCATCCCCGGCGCGGGCGGCACCCAGCGCCTCTCCCGCCTGGTCGGCCCGTCCAAGGCCAAGGACCTGATCTTCACCGGCCGGATGGTCAAGGCGGACGAGGCGCTCGCCCTCGGCCTCGTCGACCGGGTGGTGCCCGCGGCGGAGGTGTACGGGCAGGCGCAGGCCTGGGCCGCGGCGCTCGCCAAGGGCCCGGCCATCGCGCTCCGTGCGGCGAAGGAGTGCGTCGACGCGGGCCTGGAGGCGGACATCGACACGGGCCTGGCCATCGAACGGAACTGGTTCGCGGGCCTGTTCGCGACCGAGGACCGGGAGCGGGGCATGCGCAGCTTCGTCGAGGAGGGGCCGGGCAAGGCGAAGTTCCTCTAGGGCGGCGGGAATTCGCCGGTCCTCCCTGGGGGTGGATTAGCCCGGCCTTAACGCGGCCTTAAGCGGGGCGGGCGACCGCCCGCGGGTGATCATCGCAGTGCGGTGCGTCATCGCAGTTCAGCGCCGCCGGGCGGGCCTCCGGTTGCCCGGCGCATATGACGGGGCACCCCTGCGCGGCATCACGCTGCGGGGGGTGTTTTCCCGCGGAACGGCCCGGGCGGGCCCGCAGCCCGTCCATGATGGGTGCATGGCGGGCCTGGAGGGTGTGGAGCAGCCGCGGCCGCAGGGCGGCGCCGCGGCCGTGCGGCCGACGGCGGCACTGGAGGACGAGCAGGGCCTCGGCGCGGTGGAGGAGTACGGCAATCCGGCCGAGGCGGAGGTGACCCTGCCGTCCATGCCGGTCTCGGCGGGCACCGCCCGCCGGCTCGCCCAGTACGTGGTGATCCGCTTCTGGGGCTTCTCCCCGCAGGTCGCCGAGCACACCGTGCTGCTGGTGTCCGAACTCGTCGGCAACGCGGTGCGCCATACGGGCGCCCGCTCGTTCGGCTTACGGATGGTGCGGCGGCGCGGCTGGATCCGGGTGGAGGTGCGCGACCCCTCGCGGGGGCTGCCCTGCCTGATGCCGGTGCAGGAGCTGGACACCACGGGGCGGGGGCTCTTCCTCGTCGACAAGCTGTCCGACCGGTGGGGCGCGGACCTGCTGCCCCGCGGCAAGATCACCTGGTTCGAGATGCGGGTGGCGGACCGCTGAGCGGGCCCCGGAACGCCTGAAGCCCCCGTGCGCCGCGGTGGGGCGTCGTGGGGGCTTCATGGGTGCGCCGAGGATCGAAAGGGGTGTGATCCTCGGCGTGGGCGACTTCGCTCGGGTCAATGGGAAGCCGTGATTCCGACTATGGCAGACGGGGGACCGAATGCCAAAAGTCCCAACTTGGACATAAGTGTGCATATCCCAAGACTTTCCCGCTAAATCTTAGGTGAGGTCCGCCACGCACCTCGTAATCCATGAATAAATATCCACCCCCCTGTGTGAATCCTTGATCAGGCGGCGGGTTAACCCCCGAATGGCCCCTCTTTGGTTGGTGTCCCGAATTGGGTCAATCGTTACTTCTCGGCACAACGCCCCCTTAAATGGGCGGGTGCCTTGCTACCCGGACCGCAGGTCCGCCCTCCGCGCCGGTGCGGCGGCCGCCGCCGGAGTCCTCGCCACCGCCTGTGGCGCGGGCGGCGCCCACCCCTCCGCCGCACCGGCCTCCGCGGCCCCCGCCAAGGCCGCCCCGGCCCGGCCGCCCCGCCGCCCCGCGGCCGCGCCGCGCCGCTTCGCCGGGCAGCCCGAGGAGATCGCGCACGGTCCCCGCACCCGCCCCGAGGTGGCCCTCACCTTCCACGGCAACGGCGACCCCGCGACCGCCCGCGCCGTCCTCGCCGAGGCCGAGCGCGCCGGCGCCCGGGTCACCGTCCTCGCCGTCGGCACCTGGCTCGACGCCCACCCCGCAATGGCCGCGCGCATCCTGGACGGCGGCCACGAACTCGGCAACCACACCCAGCGCCACCTCGCCCTCAACGACCTGCCGGAGGCCGAGGCCTACGCCGAGATCACCGGCTGCGCCCAGCGCCTGCGGCGGCTCACCGGCTCCATCGGCACCTGGTTCCGCCCCTCGCAGACGCAGCACGCCACCCCCCTCGTCCGGACGCTGGCCCGCAGGGCGGGCTACCCGCACGTCCTCTCGTACGACGTGGACTCCCTCGACTTCACCTCGCCCGGCGCGGCGGCCGTCATCCGCACCGTCACCGGGACGATCCGCAGCGGATCCGTGGTGAGCCTGCACTTCGGCTACGCGGACACGGTCGACGCGATGCCGCCCCTCCTCGAAGAACTCGCGCGCCGGAAGCTGCGCGCGGTGACCACCACGGAGCTGCTGACCCCATGACGACCCCCCGCCCCTCCCGTAAGGCCGCCGCGCTCGTGGCCGGTCTGGCCCTCGCCGCCCTGGCCGGCTGCGGATCGGCCGACCGGGGCCCCGCCGAGGCGCTCGGCTCCAAGGCCCCCGCCGGCCGGCCGGCCAAAGCCGTCCCCGCGGCCCCGCCGGGCCTCCCCGGCATGCCGCCGCTCCTCGACCCGAACGACGTCTACGCCGCCGACCGGCCGAACGCGCTGTCCCCGGTGGTCAAGGACTTCCCGTCGCGCGTCTACGTCCCGAACACCAACTCCAACACCGTCTCGGTCATCGACCCGGCGACGTACAAGGTCATCGACACCATCCCGGTGGGCGTCCAGCCGCAGCACGTCGTCCCCTCCTGGGACCTGAAGACCCTCTGGGTCAACAACAACCGCGGGCACACCCTCACCCCGATCAACCCGGCGACCGGCGAGGCCGGCAAACCGGTCGAGGTGCACGACCCGTACAACCTGTACTTCACGCCGAACGGCAAGTACGCGGTCGTCATGGCCTCCATGGACAAGGAGCTCGTCTTCCGCGACCCGCACACCATGGACCGGGTCAAGACGGTCCCCGTGACCTGCTTCGGCGTCAACCACGCCGACTTCTCGGCGGACGGCCGCTACTTCATCGTCTCCTGCGAGTTCTCCGGGGAGCTGCTGAAGGTGGACACGGAGAAGATGGAGGTCGTCGCCCAGCAGAAGCTGCCCTTCGAGGGGGCCATGCCGCAGGACGTGAAGGTGTCCCCGGACGGCAAGACCTTCTACGTCGCCGACATGATGGCGCACGGCATGTGGGTGCTCAGCGGGGACCGGTTCGAGACGCCGAAGCTGCTGCCCACCGGCAAGGGCTGCCACGGGCTGTACGTCAGCCGCGACTCCAGGGAGATGTACGTCTCCAACCGCGGCGAGGGCTCCGTGTCCGTCTTCGACTTCAAGCAGAACAAGATCACGAAGAAGTGGGAGCTGCCGGACGGCGGCAGCCCCGACATGGGCGGCGTCAGCGCCGACGGCAAGGTGCTGTGGCTGTCCGGCCGCTACGACAACGAGGTCTACGCGATCGACACGGTGACGGGCAAGGAGCTCGCCCGGGTCCCCGTCGGCGGCGGCCCGCACGGCCTGGCCGTCTACCCCCAGCCGGGCCGCTACTCCCTCGGCCACACCGGCATCTTCCGCTGAGGACGTGCGGGGAGGCGCTCCGGTCCGCGGCCCGGTCCGCAGCGCCTCCCCGCGCGGATCACCAGGCGACCGGGAGCCGCTCCGGCAGGCGCTTGATGAAGCCGGTGCGCCACACCAGGTTCTCCGCGGGCACGGCGAGCCGCAGCCCGGGCAGCCGCTCCACCAGCACCTCCAGCGCGATCATCGCGTGCACCCGGCCCAGCGCGGAGGCCGGGCAGAAGTGCCGGCCCGCGCCGAACGCGAGGTGGGCGTTGCGGCTCTCGCGCTCCAGGTCCAGCTCCTCCGGCCGGTCGAAGGCCGCCGGGTCGAAGTTGGCCCCTTCGAGGAGGACGAGGACGAGCTCGCCCTCCCTGACGAGGACGTCGCCGACCCGGACGTCGGCGAGCGCGATGCGCGGCAGGCCGTCGCCGACGGACAGGTTCCAGCGCAGCAGCTCGTCCACGGCCACCCCCATCCGCTCGGGATGTCTGCGCAGCCATCCGATGAGTTCCGGCCGCTGGAGCAGCGCCAGTACGGCGAGGACGAGGAACGCGGACGTGGACACGGCGCCGGCGCCGAAGAGGGACACGGCGACGGTCGCGAACATCTCGTCGGTGAGGTGCGCCGACTCCGGGTCGGACTCCTTCAGCTCCGCGAACCGGCCGAGGAGCCCCGTACGCTCCTCGGCGGGCAGGGCGGCCTGCCCCGCCAGCCGGTCGGCGAAGTAGCCGACGTCCTTGTACCAGTTGAGGGCGGAGTCGGCGAACGGCTCGCGCGCGGTCATGAACGCGACGTCCAGCCCGGACATCAGGCGCCGCCAGTCGTCGGACGGCACGCCCAGGATCCGGCAGTGCATGGCCGCCGAGTAGGGGTCGGCGAACGCGGCCCGCAGGTCGGCGGGCGCCCCCTCGGCGGCCATCGCGTCGAGGAGGGCGTGGGCCGTGGCCCGCAGCGCTTCCTGAAGGCCCGCCTGGCGCGGGTTCAGCGACTTCATCACCGCGGCCCGCAGGCCCGCGCTGGTGATGGTGCCCATGTTGTCGACGACCTCGGGCGGGATCGTCAGCGCGTACTGCCGGGGGACGCCGTCGTTCGCCGTGTCCCTCAGGCTGAACCGGTCGTCCTCCAGCACCTGCCTGGCCAGCGCGTAGCTGCTCACCAGCCAGGCCTCGTCGCCCGTCAGGGTGCGGACCCTGGCGACAGGCGCCTTCCCGCGCAGCCGGGCGCACTCCTCGGGGAGGGCGTCGCCGCGGCGCGACAGCGGGAAGTCGAGGAGGGGGGCGGCCTGCTGCCGGCCCGTGTCAGGCTGCCCGCCGCTCATCGGCGCTCCCTTCGGCCGGTGCGCGGTCCGCGGGCTCCGGCCGGACGACGGCGCAGCCCTGGTTGCGGGTCGCGCGCAGGCCCCCGCCGCGCGCGAAGAGGAGGTCGGTGAGCGGCATCCGCACGTGGTAGGCCGCCACGGACGAGGGCACGTCCAGAATGCTCGGCGTGTCCAGGAAGAACGGCAGTTCGGCTGCGAGGTAGTCGAAACAGGCCTGCAACTGGGCGTCCGTCATGGATTCGCCTTCCGGCAGCTTGGGGCCGACGAAATGAACGGCCATCTCCTCGCACCCCTTGCGGAATTCGCCGTCGGTCTCCAGGAAATGCAGGACGCGTCGGTGAAGGAGTCGGTAAACGGAGTTCGACTGGAAGTCGGACAGTGCGCTCACCCGTATGCCCGGATGCGCCCGGACGGATTCCTCCACGCCCTTCAGGACCCGCCGGCGGACGGCCTTGATCTCCTTCGAGGCCCGCCTGGCGGCGTGTTCGCGGCTGTACCCGAACGCCGCGAACATGCGGTCCACGTGCAGGTCCGCGTAGACGAAGTCGACCTGTGCGAAACGCGATGAGGCCCAGCGGGCCAGGCTTCCGATGCGGTCGGAGCCGAAGTAGCTGTTTCCGGGGCTGACTCCGATGAGCACATGGTCGCCGTCCTCCCATATGTGCCGGCAGGCGCGGGTGAAGGGGAGGACTTCGAATGATGCGTCGGCTGTGATCGCCACCTGTGATCACCTTTGTTTGCCGCATGTCCCTGGGAGCCCTGCGCTCCTGGTGTGGCGGCAATGCCGGTACGTTATGCGGTGACCCCGGAACGTGACAAGCCCACGTCCGGTTTCCCGGCCGGAATCAGTGATTCCGGGTTACGGCGCGGTAATTGAATTTGTTTCTGCCGGGCGAACGGGACCCGGAGTCCGCAGCCGCCCGGGCCGGCGCTACCCTGAGCCGGTCAGACAGCACCGAGAAGGGGTGGATCCCAAGTGGCGGACATCGAGAGCGCGCGGGCGACGTTCGGCAGGTTCGACGCGGACGGCGACGGCTTCGTGACGGCCGACGAGTTCCGTCAGGCCATGGCCCAGATGGGCGACCCGTTCGTGACGGGCCCGGTCGCGGACGCCGTGATCGCCGCCCGGGACACCGACGCCGACGGCCTGATGAGCTTCGACGAGTTCTGGGCGTCCCTGAACAAGTGAGCCGTGCGCCGTGCCCCCGCCCGCCCGATCCGGGCAGGCGGGGGCACGGCCGCGTACAGCCCGTCAGGGCGCGCCCGCCCCGTCGGCGGGCCCCGCGGCATCCGGATCGCCGCCCGGGAGGTCCGCCATGCCGCCGACCTCCTCCAGGGCCTCCTCCAGCCAGCGCAGCCAGAACGTCTCCAGCCCGATGCCGCCGTGCAGCACGAGCCGGCGCAGCCGGTCCTCGTCGGAGTCCCGGCCGGGCGGGAAGTCCCGCTCCTCGATGGCCTCGTAGAGCGCCAGCTGCCGGCGGTGCAGCTCCAGGTGCCGCCGCAGCTCGGCCAGGAGACCGTCCGTCCCCACCACGGCCGCGGCGCGGACGCGCAGCAGCAGCGGGTCGCGGATGGCCTTCGGGTCCTGGCTCCCGCCCACCCAGCGCGCCAGCTCCCCGCTGCCGGCGGGCAGGACCTCGTACGCCTTCCGCTGCCCCCGCACGGGCCCGTCGCCCGGCAGCGCCCGGATGTACCCGGCCTCCTCCAGCCTGCCGAGCTCCCGGTAGATCTGCTGGTGCGTCGCCGACCAGAAGTACCCGATCGACCGGTCGAACCGGCGGGTCAGCTCCAGCCCCGACGAGGGCTTCTCCAGCAGGGCGGTGAGGATCGCGTGCGGCAGGGACATGCCGCCATCCTAGGGAGGCCGGACGGCGGGCAGCGGGGAGCGGCCGCCCGGCACCCCTCCGGCGGCGGGGACTCAGTGCCAGGAGGCCAGCGCCTCCGGCGTCTTCGGGCCGAGGGCGTCCGCCGCCAGCCGGCCGCCGGAGCGCAGGAACGCCGCCACCGCCGGCGCCCAGGCCTGCCGCAGGCCCGCCCCCGCCAGCAGCTCCGGGTCCGACAGCAGCGCCGCCGCCGGACCGAAGCGGATCCCGTCCGGGGTCAGCACCGCGGCGTCGTCCGCCCAGCGCACCGCCAGGTCGACGTCGTGCGTCGCCATCACCACCGTCGTCCCCGCGGCGCGCAGCCCCGCCAGGGCGTCCAGCAGCCGCTCCTGCCCCTCCGGGTCCAGGCCGGCCGTCGGCTCGTCCAGGATCAGCACCCGCGGGGCCATCGCGACCGCCCCGGCGATCGCCGCCCGTTTGCGCTGCCCGTACGACAGCAGGTGCGTCGGCCGGTCCCGCAGCGCGGTGATGCCGAGTGCGGACAGCGCCTCCCCGACGCGTGCCCGCACCTCGGCGGCCGACAGGCCCAGGTTCATCGGGCCGAAGGAGACGTCCTGTTCGACGGAGGCCGCGAACAGCTGGTCGTCCGGGTCCTGGACGACCAGCTGGACCGCCTTGCGCAGGCGGGTCAGGCCCGCCCGGTCGTACGCCACCGGCGTCCCGTCCAGCAGGAGTTCCCCGGAGGCCGGCCGCAGCCCGCCGCTCAGCAGCCGCATCAGCGTGGTCTTGCCGCTGCCGTTGCGGCCCAGCAGGACCAGCGCCCGGCTCTCGGCGATGGAGAAGTCCACGCCGTCCAGCACCGCCGGGCCGTCCTCGTAGGCGTAGCCCGCTCCGGCCAGTTCCACCAACGGGTTCACGAGTACAGCCCCTCCAGGGTGTAGGTCAGCGCGACCAGGCCCGCGATGAGGGCCGCCGAGGCCGCGAGGAAGCGCCGGGACAGGGCGGCCTCGGGAACGAGCACGCGCAGCGCCCCGTCGTACCCGCGCCCGGCGAGGCCGGACTGGAGCCGCGCCGCCCGGTCGAAGGCCCGGACGAACGAGGTCGCTGCGAGCCCGGCCAGCGACCGCCACACCGCGGCCCGGTCCGCGTGCCCCAGCCGGGCCGCCTGGGCCCGCCGGACCTGCGCCAGCGAGTCCAGCAGCAGGAACCCGATGCGGTACATCACGAGCGCCACGTCCACCACGGGCGCCGGCACCCCGGCCCGGACCAGCCGGGGCAGCACGTCCGAGACGGGGGTGGTGAACGCGAACAGCAGGACGCCCAGGGACGCGGCGGACGTGCGCAGCAGCAGTTCGCCCGCGTGCCGCGGCCCGTCCGGTGCGAGCGACACGGGCCCGGCCGCGCCGCCGACCGCGAAGAGCAGCGGCAGCGCACCGGTGAAGCAGAAGCCCAGCGGGATCCGGAAGGCCCGCCACAGCTGCCGCCCGGCGACGCCCGCCGGCCCGAGCAGGACGGCGAGGGTCGCCGCGGCGACCAGGGGCCCGCCGGGCCAGGGCGGAAGGCACACGGCCGTGACCGTCAGCCCGAGCCCCAGCAGGGCCTTCTCCAGGGGGTGCCGGCCGCGCCAGCGGCTGCCGTGCGCAGCCACGTCGATCGGCAGCACCGGCTAGCCCTCCGCGCGCGTGTCGCCCGGGGTGCCCGATCCGATGGCCGCCGCGGCCGCGGCGCCCTGGCGGCGGCCCCTGCGCACCCCGAAGTAGTAGGCGAGGACGCCCGCGCCGAGGGCCGCCTGGAGGGCGAACAGGGCCGACTCGACCTCGCCGGACGGCGGCTCGTACAGCGGGGTGAACCACGGCTCGTAGTCGGGCCTGAGCTCGGTGATCGCCGCTTCGGCCTGGGCGTCGGCGCCGGCGAACGGCTCCTCCCTGCCCTCGCCGAGGCCCAGCGCGAGGGGGAGCACCGCGAGGGCGGCGACCACGAGCAGCAGCAGGGTGTTGATCTTCGCGTTCCGGCTCATGCCCATCACGCCGCCGCCTTCCGGTCGGAGCGGCCGGCGAGCTTGGCGACGCCCAGCCGGACCAGGTCGGACTTGCTGGACTGCATCAGCAGCCGCATCACCAGGACCGTCAGCAGGCCTTCGCTGACCGCCAGCGGGATCTGGGTGACGGCGAAGATGCCGCCGAACTTCGCGAGGGCGCCGGCGACGCCGCTGCCCGGGTCGGGGAAGGCGAGCGCCAGCTGCACGGAGGTGACGCAGTAGGTGACCAGGTCCGCGGTGAAGGCGCCGAAGAACACGGACACCATCAGCGGGGCGCCGGACCGCCGCAGCAGCAGGTAGACCCCGAAGCCCGCCCACGGGCCGGCGATCGCCATTGAGAAGACGTTGGCGCCGAGGGTGGTCAGGCCGCCGTGCGCGAGCAGCAGCGCCTGGAAGAGCAGGGTGATCGTGCCGAGCACCGCCATGATCGGCGGCCGGAACAGGATCGCCCCGAGCCCGGTCCCCGTCGGGTGCGAGCAACTGCCCGTCACAGAGGGGATCTTCAGGGCGGAAAGGACGAAGGTGAAGGCTCCGGACGCGCCCAGGAGCAGGGTGCTCTCCGGGTTCTCCTTCACCTCGCGGGTGAGTGCGCGGACGCCGTGGACGACGAAGGGAGCGGACGCGGCGCCCCAGGCGGCCGCGTGCAGCGGGGGCAGAAACCCCTCGGCTATGTGCATGTGTGGGGAGACCTCTCCAGCACCTCGTGGATGGACAGCACGCCCCGGCCGGTCTCCTGGCTCACGGGTCATGCCGCCCTGGCTCCGCCTTCCCGGGCGGTGCGGATCACCCCGCGCCGCCCAGTGGCTTCCCGCAGGAGTGGAGCCGGACTTCCCGTTCACAGTGGCGAGGGCCGCACCGGTCTTCCACCGGTTTCCCGAACACCAAGGCCCGCTGACCCTAATGGCCCGCACGGACCCGGAACAAGCCGGTGTGGGCGAGCGCACGCCCGAGCCGGATTCCGCTTCCGGGCCGTCCGGCGGCGTACGCGCTCTCCGGGCGCAGCCGGAGCCGCCGTTCCGCCGCGTGTTTCCGCCCTTGCGGCGCCCGTTCGGTCCCCCGGAGAGCCCCCGGCGCACGGCCCGGCGTGATTCCGCCGCCGTGCTCCCACCGGCGTGCGCCGGAGCCGCGGAACGGGCCCGCCCCCCGGACGGGTGCCGTCCGCTGGCGGGGCCGGCGGGGGCCGCGCAGGGTGGAGCCGTGGCCGCCGAACCCGACACCGCGAACCCGTACGACTACTCCGACCTCACCGCCCTCTTCGTCAACTGCACGCTCAAGCGCTCGCCGGAGACCAGCAACACCGAGGGCCTCATCGACCGCAGCCGCGCCGTCATGGAGTCGGCCGGCGCCCGCACCTCGGTCGTCCGCGCCGTCGACCACGACATCGCCACCGGCGTCTGGCCGGACATGACCGAGCACGGCTGGGAGACGGACCAGTGGCCCGTCTTGTACAGCCGGGTCATGGACGCGGACATCCTGGTCCTGTGCGGGCCGATCTGGCTCGGCGACAACAGCTCCGTCATGAAGCAGGTGATCGAGCGCCTCTACGCCTGCTCCTCCCTGCTGAACGAGCACGGCCAGTACGCCTACTACGGCCGGGTCGGCGGGGCGCTCGTCACCGGCAACGAGGACGGCGTCAAGCACTGCGCGATGAACATCCTGTACAGCCTCCAGCACCTTGGCTACGCGATCCCGCCGCAGGCCGACGCCGGCTGGATCGGCGAGGCCGGGCCCGGCCCCTCCTACCTGGACCCGGGATCGGGCGGCCCCGAGAACGACTTCACCAACCGCAACACCGCCTTCATGTCGTGGAACCTCATGCACCTCGCGGCGCTGCTCAAGCGCTCCGGCGGCATCCCGGCCCACGGCAACCAGCGCTCGCTGTGGGACGCCGGCTGCCGCTTCGACTTCCCCAACCCGGAACACCGCTGACGGGCGGCCCGGCCGGTGCCGGTCAGCCGCAGCACACGTTCCGGTGCGCGATGTCGACCACGAACCGGTCGGGCGAGCGGAGCGTGAACGCCTTGTACGAGGGCCTGCTGTCGAAGGCGGCGCCGAAGGTGACGTACCCCTCGAAGTCGCCGGTCATGGCGAGGCCCTTGAGCGCGGGCAGGTTCGTCCGGACCAGCTTGGGCCCGCGGTAGGTGCCCTCGCCGGAGCGCAGGTGCGCCGCGGCGGGGTGCAGCCGGATCTGGAGGAAGTGCTTCCCGGCCAGCGGGACGGGCGCCCCGGAGCCGTCCTGGTGGAGCGCGGGGACGCGGGTGACGTCCGCGTCGGGCACGTACCCCTTCAGGTCGATGACGATCCGGTCATACGCGCAGTGCCCGGCCCAGCGGGCGCCCACGACGAGCGGGGTGGCCGGGGCCCGGCCGGAGGGGGCCGCGGCCGTGGAGGCCGGTGCGGCGAGGGCGAGGGCGGCGGTGAGCAGGACTCCGGTGGCCAGGGCCGCGGTCCGCCGGCGGCGCAGGTGGTTCATGGCGTCCCCCCTGTTCTTTCGAGAGACGGGGACAGGTTGTCGCTCCTGAAGACACGCCGTGCATGCCCATGGTTGCAGCAAAACGCAAAAAAATCGGGCAGAAGGGGTGAACCTGGTGGGGTCCGCCCCTTCTGCCCGCGTCCGCCCGGCTCAGCCGGCCGGTGTCAGCACTCGATGACGTTGACGGCGAGGCCGCCGCGCGCCGTCTCCTTGTACTTGATCTTCATGTCGGCGCCGGTCTCCTTCATGGTCTTGATGACCTTGTCGAGGGAGACCTTGTGGGAGCCGTCGCCGCGCATCGCCATCTTCGCCGCCGTGACGGCCTTCACCGCCGCCATGCCGTTGCGCTCGATGCACGGGATCTGCACCAGGCCGCCGACCGGGTCGCAGGTCAGGCCCAGGTTGTGCTCCATGCCGATCTCGGCCGCGTTCTCCACCTGCTCCGGGGTGCCGCCCAGGACCTCCGCGAGCGCGCCGGCCGCCATGGAGCAGGCCGACCCGACCTCGCCCTGGCAGCCGACCTCGGCGCCCGAGATCGAGGCGTTCTCCTTGAACAGCATGCCGATCGCGCCCGCGGCGAGGAGGAAGCGGACCACGCCGTCCTCGTCCGCGCCGGGCACGAAGTTCACGTAGTAGTGCAGGACGGCCGGCAGGACGCCCGCCGCGCCGTTCGTCGGGGCCGTCACGACGCGGCCGCCCGCCGCGTTCTCCTCGTTGACCGCCATGGCGTAGATCGTCGTCCACTCGCTGCGGTGCATCATCGGGTCGCCCTCGGTGCGCAGCTGCCGCGCCGTGGCCGCGGCCCGGCGCTTGACGCGCAGGCCGCCGGGGAGGATGCCCTCGCGGGACATGCCGCGCGACACACAGGCCTGCATGACCCGCCAGATCTCCAGGAGGCCCTCGCGGATCTCCTCCTCCGTGCGCCAGGCCTTCTCGTTCTCCAGCATCAGGGAGGAGATCGACAGGCCGGTCTCCTTGGCGAGGCGCAGCATCTCGTCGCCCGAGCGGAAGGGGTACTTCAGCACGGTGTCGTCGAGCTTGATCCGGTCCTCGCCGACCGCGTCCTCGTCGACCACGAAGCCGCCGCCGACCGAGTAGTACGTCTTCTCCAGCAGCGGCGTGCCGGCGGCGTCGTACGCGAAGAGGGTCATGCCGTTCGCGTGGTACGGCAGGGAGCGGCGGCGGTGCAGGACGAGCTGGTTCGGCTCGTCGAAGGCGATCTCGTGCGCGCTCCCTATCTCCGTGCCCAGCAGGCGCAGCCGGCCCGTGCTGCGGATGCGCTCCACCTCGTCGTCGGCGGTCTCGACGTCCACGGTCCGCGGGGAGTGGCCCTCCAGGCCCAGCAGCACCGCCTTGGGCGTGCCGTGGCCGTGGCCGGTCGCGCCGAGCGAGCCGTACAGCTCCGCGCGGACGGACGCGGTCTGGGCGAGCAGGCCGTCCTTCTTCAGCCGGTTGACGAACATGCGGGCGGCGCGCATCGGGCCGACGGTGTGCGAGCTGGACGGACCGATGCCGATCGAGAAGAGATCGAAGACGGAAATGGCCACGGTGGCGGACTCCAGGGTCACCCCCGCGGTGGCGGGGAGCGAACCGCCGCGTCGCTCTCGCAGCGGGGGCGAGGCGGCCGGCGGAGGGGGCGGACTTTGCAGGGATTGCGGGCAAAGATCGCCTCGTGGGCGCCCTTGCCCGGTTAATCAGCGTACGTCAGGTCGTGAGGGGGCCGGTGACGCCGGCCTGTACGGCGGCTTGCGGGCCGGTGGCGCGCCGCGCCGCCGGCCCCGGCCATGGGAAAGGCCCGGCCCTGTGGGACACAAGGCCGGGCCTTTGGAGCCGCGGCCTTACAGCGACGGGTACAGCGGGTGCTTCGCGGCGAGCGCCGAGACGCGCGCCTTGAGGGCCTCGCCGTCGTAGGACGGCTTCAGGGCCTCGGCGATGACGTCGGCGACCTCGGTGAAGTCCTCGGCGCCGAAACCGCGGGTGGCCAGGGCCGGCGTGCCGATCCGCAGGCCCGAGGTGACCATCGGGGGCCGCGGGTCGTTCGGGATGGCGTTGCGGTTGACGGTGATGCCGATCTCGTGGAGGCGGTCCTCGGCCTGCTGGCCGTCCAGCTCCGAGTTGCGCAGGTCCACCAGGACCAGGTGCACGTCGGTGCCGCCGGAGAGGACGTCCACGCCGACGGCCTTGACGTCGTCCTGCACCAGGCGCTCGGCGATGATCTTCGCGCCGGCCAGGGTGCGCTCCTGGCGCTCCTTGAACTCGGGCGAGGCCGCCACCTTGAAGGAGACCGCCTTGGCGGCGATCACGTGCTCCAGCGGGCCGCCCTGCTGGCCGGGGAAGACCGCGGAGTTGATCTTCTTGGCCAGTTCCTGCGTCGACAGGATGACACCGCCGCGCGGACCGCCGAGGGTCTTGTGCGTGGTGGTGGTGACGACGTGGGCGTGCGGCACCGGGTTCGGGTGCAGGCCCGCGGCGACCAGGCCGGCGAAGTGCGCCATGTCGACCATCAGGTACGCGCCGACCTCGTCCGCGATGCGGCGGAAGGCGGCGAAGTCCAGCTGGCGCGGGTACGCGGACCAGCCGGCGACGATCAGCTGCGGCTTGGACTCCTTGGCGAGGCGCTCGACCTCGGCCATGTCGACCTGGCCGTCCTCGCCGACGTGGTACGGGACCACGTTGTAGAGCTTGCCGGAGAAGTTGATCTTCATGCCGTGGGTCAGGTGACCGCCGTGGGCCAGGTTCAGGCCCATGATCGTGTCGCCCGGCTTCAGCAGCGCGAACATCGCGGCGGCGTTGGCCTGCGCACCGGAGTGCGGCTGGACGTTCGCGGCCTCGGCGCCGAAGAGCGCCTTGATCCGGTCGATGGCGATCTGCTCGACGACGTCGACGTGCTCGCAGCCGCCGTAGTAGCGGCGGCCCGGGTAGCCCTCGGCGTACTTGTTGGTCAGGACCGAGCCCTGGGCCTCCATGACGGCGACCGGAGCGAAGTTCTCCGACGCGATCATCTCCAGGGTGGACTGCTGGCGTGCGAGCTCGGCGTCGACGGCGGCGGCGACGTCGGGGTCGAGCTCGTGGAGCGGGGTGTTCAGAACGGACATCTTCGGTCCCTGGTTCAGTTGCCGGAAAGGGTGAGCTGCTCGTACTCGGCGGCGGAGAGCAGGTCCTCCGGCTCCTCCGACACGCGCACCTTGAAGAGCCACCCGCCCTCGAAGGGGGCGCTGTTGACGAGCGACGGGTCGTCCACGACGTCCTGGTTGGCCTCGACGACCTCGCCCGTGACGGGGGAGTACAGGTCGCTGACCGACTTGGTCGACTCCAGCTCGCCGCAGGTCTCGCCCGCGGTCACGGTGTCGCCGACGGCGGGGAGCTGGGCGTAGACGACGTCACCGAGCGCGTTGGCCGCGAACGCGGTGATGCCGACCGTCGCGACGCCGTCCTCGGCGGCCGACAGCCACTCGTGCTCCTTGCTGTAACGCAGCTGCTGGGGGTTGCTCATGGCCTGATTCTCCTGGATGCGGGGGAGTGCGGACGAACGGTTGTCTTGCCTGTCGAGACTCGGCCCGGCAGGCGGGAGCGTGCGGGCGTGCCGACGCGTCGGGGTCTACTTCTGCCGCTTGTAGAAGGGCAGGGCGACGACCTCGTACGGCTCATGGGTACCGCGGATGTCCACGCCGACGCCGGAGGCGCCCGGCTCGGCGTGTGCCGCGTCGACGTACGCCATGGCGATCGGCTTGCCGAGAGTCGGGGACGGGGCGCCGGAGGTGACCTCGCCGACCACCTGGCCGCCGGCCACGACGGGGAACCCGGCGCGCGGGACCCGGCGGCCCTCGGCGACCAGGCCGACCAGCTTGCGCGGCGGGTTCGAGGCGGAGCGCTCGGCAGCGGCCTCCAGGGCGGCGCGGCCCACGAAGTCGCCCTCCTTCTCGAACTTCACGACCCGGCCCAGGCCCGCGTCGAACGGGGTCAGGGAGGTGGTCAGCTCGTGCCCGTACAGCGGCATGCCCGCCTCCAGGCGCAGCGTGTCGCGGCAGGACAGGCCGCACGGCACCAGGCCGCGGCCCTCGCCGGCCTTGCTCAGCGCCTGCCACAGCTCCACGGCGTGCGCGGGGGAGACGAAGAGCTCGAAGCCGTCCTCGCCGGTGTAGCCGGTGCGGGCGATCAGCGCGGGGACGCCCGCGACCGTGCCCGGCAGGCCGGCGTAGTACTTCAGGCCGTCCAGGTCGGCGTCCGTCAGCGAGGCCAGGATGGCGGGCGACTCCGGCCCCTGCACCGCGATCAGCGCGTACGCGTCGCGGTCGTCGCGGACCTCGGTGTCGAAGCCGGCCGCGCGCTCGGTGAGGGCGTCCAGGACGACCTGGGCGTTCGAGGCGTTGGCGACGACCATGTACTCGGTCTCGCCGAGGCGGTAGACGATCAGGTCGTCGAGGATCCCGCCGTCCTCCCGGCAGATGTGCGTGTAGCGGGCGCGGCCGACGCCGACGGTGGAGATGTTGCCCACCAGGGCGTAGTCGAGGGCCTTGACGGCCTCCGGCCCGGTCAGGGTGATCTCGCCCATGTGGGAGAGGTCGAACAGGCCGGCCTTCGTGCGCACGGCGTTGTGCTCGTCGCGCTCGCTGCCGTACCGCAGGGGCATGTCCCAGCCGGCGAAGTCGGTCATGGTCGCACCGAGCGAGCGGTGCAGCGCATCGAGCGCGGTCAGGCGGGGGGCATTGCTCATGGGTGTGGCTCCCGGGTCCCAGGGCATGACATGACGAGGACGTTCCTCCCCATCTGTCATCGGAACCTGAGAGGTTCGCCGAGAGTTCCCGGGAGCGGGATCACCGACTTGCACCTTGGGTGGAGCACCCCCCGGCTCCGTCGCGGGGGACGGGCGGGGCGCGGCTCGCTTTTCAGATCTGCCTCATCCACGCGGTACGGGGCCTGAGAGATTCAAGGGAGGTACTTGCTCCTTCGGCGCCCGGGCGCGGCCTCGCGGCCTGCCGGGACTCTCCCGCGCGGATTCAAGCGGCCGGTATGCAGTTGGTCCAGATGGCGCACATCATTGCACGAGGTGCCGGAGAACGGGTGCGCGGGCCCGAAAGACCGTTCCATCCGCCAAAGGCCGGAGGGGCGGGGCGGGGCGGGGGCCGGCGCGGGCGGGCGTCCGCCGGGCGGACGCGCCGACGCAAACCCGGGACGCCGTATTACCGTCCCTTTACATTGGGTGGGAATGGGTCCCGGTGACCCGTGCGGGGGAGGCGATCGGTGTGCGGAGGTTCGGAGTGCTGGCCACGGCGGGTACGGCGGAGGGGGTGCCGGCCCGGCCGGCGGCGGGAGCGTGCCGCGGGTCCGTGCGCGACCTGCGCGGCACCGGCGGGAGCGGCCCCGAGCGGCTCGGCTTCGCCGAGGGGGACGTCGTCGTGGTCTCGGGCCTGCCCGGCGGCGGGAAGAGCACGCTGATCAAGCGCGCCGCCGAAGGCCTCGGCATCGACTCGCAGGACGTGCGCGAGCGCTGGGAGCGCCGCATGCCCCGCGTCCTGCCGTACGCCGCCTACCGGCCGCTGGTGCGGATCGCCCACTACTGGGGGATGTGGCAGGCCCTGCGCTCCGGCGCCTCCGTCGTCGTCCACGACTGCGGGACGCAGGCCTGGGTGCGCGGGCTGCTCGCCGCGGCCGCCCGGCGCCGCGGCCGGGCCCTGCACCTGGTGCTCCTCGTGGCCACCCCCGAGGAGGCCCTGGCCGGGCAGCAGGCGCGCGGCCGCGGTGTGTCGGCGTACGCCTTCTCCCGCCACCGGGCCGCCGTCGACCGCCTGCTCCGGGCCGCCGAGACCGGGCCGCTGCCCGCCGGCTGCGCGTCGGTGGTCCTCCTGGACCGGCCCGCGGCCGCCCGGCTGACCCGTATAGCCTTCCGGCCGGCGCCCCCGGCCGTCCGGCCGGCTGCCTGACCGGCCGCGGGGGCCGGACCGCGCGTGGCCGCGCGGGCGGCTACCCTCGGGCGCGGAACACGGCGCGACGAGCGGAGGCGGACATGGGCGGGGACGGCGGCTGGCCGGAGAACGAGCTGGAGCAGGTGCTCGGCGCCGCCCTCGGCGCGCCGGACGCGGGCCCGCGGATCGTCGAGGTCCTCGGCCGCAGCTCCGTCTGGGTGCCGCTGCCCGCCGGAGGCGGCCCCGACAGCGCCTCCCTCGCGCTGCCCACCATGGACATCGGCGGGGCGGCGTACGTCCCCGTCTACAGCTCCGCGTCGCAGTTCCGCGCCTGCGTGGGCACCGCCATGGACTTCGCGGTGGCCCCCGCCGCCGAGTTCGCCCGCGGCCTCCCTCCCCAGCTCGGCATCGCCGTCAACCCGGAGGGCGCCGTCGGCGCCCCCCTGCCCCCGCCCGCCGTCGCCGCCCTGTGCCGCGCCGGCCGCACCGAGCTCGACGGGCCCGCCTCCGGCGCCCGCGTCCGCCTCTACGAGCCCGACTGGCAGGAGGACCCGGTGGACCTCCTGGCCGCGGCCTCCGAGGAGTTCCGCGCCACCGGCGCCGTGGCCGCCGCGTACCGCTGCCTGGCCAGCGTCGAGGGCGGCGCGCCCGAGCTCTACATCGCGGTCCGGCTCGTCGGAGCGGACCCCGGCCTGCGGGCCGTCCCCCTGGAGGCCCTCGGCCGGGCCCTGGGCCGCGTCCCGGCGCCCTGGCCCGTCCAGTTGGTGCTGCTCGACGCCCCCGAGGCCGCCGGCGACCCCGTCGCCGACCACATCGTTACGCGCGTACGCCCCTTCTACGTCCCCTAGCGCCGCTTAAGCTGGTGACATCTCCTGGCCGCACGAGTGGCCTGGACAGCGGGTCTACGCGGGCGGACGAGGAGGGGGTACCGGTGAGTGCGTCAGGCACGGCCGCGGCCGGGCAGGTCGAGCACGTGATGCGCCAAGTGACTCCCGGGCGCTACGAGAGCTACGAGTCACTTCTGCACGCCCTCGCCGAGGGCCGGCTGTGGATGCTGCTCTGGCAGGGCTCTCCAGGCTCCCCGGACGCCCAGTACGGCGGCATGGAGCTGGAGGGCCTCGGCTACGCCCCGTGCGTCACCTCGCCCCGGGAACTGGCCGCCAGCGGCTGGAACCGGGGCTACGAGGTCGTCACCGGCCGGGACATCGCCCGCGCCCTCTACCCCGACCGGTGGGGGCTCTGGCTCAACCCGCACGCCCAGGGAGGCGGCCTCGGCATCCCCTGGGCCGACCTGCGCCGGATCGCCACCGGACTGGACCGGATGCCGGCCGGCCCGCTGCGGCTGTCCGAGCCGGCCCTGGAGCTCCCGCAGTTCTACGGGCTGCTGACCCAGCACGCGCACCGCACCCCGGCCGTGCGGTCGCTGCGCCGCGCCTGGGTGCAGCCCGCGCTGGGCTCGCCGTACCTCGCGGTCGGCCTCGACCTGTACGACGCGTCCGCGCCCGCGCTGGAGTCCGTACGGGAGATGATGCGCCAGTCCGTGGGGGCGGTGCCCGAGGGGGTGCCGGTCTGCACGGTGGCGCTCGCCGACGAGCACGACCCCGTCGCGATGTGGCTCCGGTCGCAGACGCGCCCGTTCTACGACCGCGAGGGGCAGGCCCCGGCCTACTGAGAACCGGCCACAAGGGCCCCGTCCGATCCGTGGACGCACCTGCCGCGCGACCTCTCCGGGCCGCGGGGAGCACCGGCTTCGCAGCCGCTCCCCGCGGCCTTCGCCTTGTCCGGATTTCGCTGCCCTTGAACACCCAAAAGGCGTGCTCCTGAGGCCCCTTGGGCACCATGTCCGCATGCGTACCGAACGGACGGTGTTGCTCCGCTGAGCCGACACCGGAGTCCGGATAACGGGAATCGGACCCTCACATCACGGTTGCGCATCCATTCATCTGCGGGTCTGGCGGCTGATCGACGCGCCGATGAAGACTCCCCACCCAAGAGCCGCTCCGCCCCCGGGAAGGACCCGGCTCACCTGCACACCGCTCGCCGCTCCGCCCTGCTTTCCGCACGCACCGCACCGAGCACAGCACCACCCGCACGTCCAGCACTTCTGCACCTCCCGCACCGCTGCACGTCCCGTGCGTCCCGCACACCCCGCACTGCCGCACGTCCCGCACTGTCGCACGTCCTGCACGTCCTGCACGTCCCGCACCGCGCACGTCCCGCACCCCGGCACGCCCCTGCTGCGTGCCGCGACGCAACTCCAGCGCCACTCCGCACCAACGCCGCCACAGCGGCGGGCATGGGCCGGCGACCCGCCGGCCGAGAGGGGTCCCCACCACGATGACGGCACCACTGCATGACACGAGCGCGGAAACCCCCGCACCCGTGTCCGTAGCCGATGTCCCGGCGAAGGCCATCGAGGGCCGTTCGCCCGGCCGTATCGCCTGGATGCGGCTCAAGCGCGACAAGGTCGCGCTGACCGGCGGCATGGTCGTGATCCTCCTGATCCTGGTGGCGGTGTTCGCGCCGCAGATCGTGAGCGTGCTGGGCCACCCGCCCAACGAGTTCCACGAGGACCTGATCGACCCGGACCTCGGCACGCCGATCGGCTCCTTCGGCGGCATCAGCTCCGAGCACCTGCTCGGCGTCGAACCGACCAACGGGCGCGACGTGTTCAGCCGGATCGTCTACGGCGCCCGCATCTCCCTGGTCGTCGCCTTCCTCGCCGCCTTCGTCTCCGTCGCCATCGGCAGCTTCCTCGGCGCCCTGGCCGGCTTCCTCGGCGGCTGGGTCGACGGCCTGATCAGCCGCACGATGGACCTGCTGCTGGCCTTCCCGCAGCTGCTGTTCACCATCGCCCTGGTCTCCGTCGTCCCCAACTCCCTCTGGGGATTCGAGGGTTCCGGCGTCCGCATGGGCGTGCTGATCGTCGTCATCGGCTTCTTCGGGTGGCCCTACATCGGCCGCATCGTCCGCGGCCAGACGATCTCCCTGCGCGAGCGCGAGTACGTCGAGGCGGCCCGCAGCCTCGGGGCCGGCCGCGGCTACATCCTGGTCAAGGAGCTGCTGCCGAACCTGGTCGCCCCGATCCTCGTCTACGCGACGCTGATCATCCCGACCAACATCCTGACGGAAGCGGCCCTCAGCTTCCTCGGCGCCGGCGTCAAGCCGCCGACCGCCTCCTGGGGAAAGATGCTCTCCGACGCCGTCCCCATCTACCAGGACGACCCCATGTACATGGTGGTCCCCGGCATGACGATCTTCATCACCGTCCTGGCGTTCAACCTCTTCGGGGACGGGCTGCGCGACGCACTCGACCCCAAGGGCAGCTGAACCGCTTCACCGATTCACCCACCACTGGAGGTTGGACCACCGTGATCCGCAGAAAGCAGGCACTCGCGATCACCGCCGTGATCGCCGCCCTGTCGCTGACCGCCGCGTGCGGCGGCGGCGACGGCGAGAAGAAGTCCGAGGCGAAGGGCGCCGGCGGCGCCGCCTTCAACGCCGCCACCACCGGCGTGGTCAACCCGTCCACCGAAAAGGGCGGCGAGCTCAAGCTCTGGTCGCCGCAGGACGTCGACTACCTCGACCCGGCGCGTGCCTACTACGGCTTCGTGTGGAACATGCAGCGCCTCTACATCCGCCAGCTGCTCGCGTACGACAGCAAGCCGGGCGAGGCGGGCACGAAGCTCGTCCCGGACCTCGCGGAGGCCCTCCCGGTCATCAGCAACGAGGGCAAGACGTACACCCTCAAGCTGAAGGACGGCGTGAAGTTCGAGGACGGCACGCCGATCACCTCGAAGGACATCAAGTACGGCATCGAGCGCGTCTTCGCGCAGGACGTGCTCTCCGGCGGCCCGACCTACCTGATGGACATCCTGGACCAGGGCCAGAAGTACCCCGGCCCGTACAAGGACACCGACCCCGGGAAGATGGGCTTGAAGTCCGTCCAGACGCCGGACGACAAGACGATCGTCTTCAACCTGGCGAGCGCCAACTCCGACTTCAGCTACCTGCTGGCCATGCCGGCCTCGTCGCCGGTCCCGATGGCCAAGGACACCGGCGCCACGTACACGAACAAGCCGGTCTCCACCGGCCCGTACAAGGTCGAGAGCTTCACCGCCGGCAAGGGCGCCACCTTCGTCCGCAACGAGAACTGGGACCCGAAGACGGACACCATCCGCACGGGCCTGCCGGACAAGGTCACCTTCACGGTGACGACCAACCCGGACGACATGGACGCCCGCCTGCTCTCCGGCGACATCGACCTCGCGGTCGACGGCACCGGCCTCCAGCAGGCCGCGAAGAACAAGGTCCTGAAGGACCCGAACCTCAAGAAGAACGCGGACAACCCCTTCACCGGGTACATCCGCTACTTCGCCTTCGCGCAGTCGGTCGCGCCGCTCGACAACATCGACTGCCGCAAGGCCGTCATCTACGCGGCCGACCCGAAGTCGCTGCAGACCGCCCGCGGCGGCCCGACCAGCGGTGACCTCGGCGCCAACATGCTGCCCCCCGGTGTGCCCGGCTCCGACAAGAGCTACGACCCCTTCGGCCTGACCAAGGGCCAGCCGCAGGAGGACAAGGCCAAGGAGGCCCTCAAGGCCTGCGGCAAGCCCGACGGCTTCGAGACCACGATCGCGGTGCGCA
The DNA here is from genome assembly GCF_003325375.1 of Streptomyces globosus. Classification (GTDB taxonomy): domain Bacteria; phylum Actinomycetota; class Actinomycetes; order Streptomycetales; family Streptomycetaceae; genus Streptomyces; species Streptomyces globosus_A. The sequence goes on from NZ_CP030862.1 coordinate 1,304,675, forward strand.
ACAACCGCGCCCCCGAGGTGAAGACGGCCGAGTCCCTCCAGGCCTCGCTCGCCAAGGTCGGCATCAAGGCCACCATCGACCAGTACGACGGCAAGCTCTCCTCCTCCACCGTCGGCTCGCCCGAGAACGTGAAGAAGAAGAACTACGGCATCATCGTCATGGGCTGGGGCGCCGACTACAACTCCGGCTCGGGCTTCCTCCAGCCGCTCGTCGACGGCTCGTTCATCAAGCCCAACGGCAACCACAACTACGCGGAGCTGAACGACCCGGAGATCAACGGGCTGTTCGACAAGGCCGCCGACGCCGCGTCGCCCGAGGCCGCCGCGCCGCTCTACACCGAGATCAACAAGAAGGTCATGGAGAAGGCGCTCTACCTTCCCATCAACTTCGACAAGGCCTTCGTCTACCACAACCCCCGTCTGACGAACGTCTACTTCAACGACTCCATGGGCAAGATCGACCTCGCCGTGATCGGCGTCGGCAAGTAGCCACCGGGCGAGTCGCCACGTAACAACAGGCAAGTGCCTTCACCGCACATGCGCTAGTCCGAAGGGCAGGTGAAGGCCGCAGGCGGCGGCTGCCGTCCCCACGAGGGGCGGCGGCCGCCCGCCCCGGCGGCCGACTGCAGTGCTCGTCTACCTCATACGGCGGCTGTTCAACGTCGCCGCCACGCTGCTGGTGGTCTCCGTGGTCACCTTCGGCATCTTCTTCGCGGTCCCCAAGATCACTGGCAGCGATCCGGCGCTCATGTACGCCGGCCGCGAGACCAACGAGACCGCCCTGGCGGGCATCCGCGTGAAGATGGGCTTCGACAAGCCCATTTCCGAGCAGTACCTGACCTTCGTCAAGGGGATCTTCGTCGGCCGCGACTACGACGGCGGCACCGAGACCACCCACTGCGAAGCACCCTGCTTCGGCTACTCGTTCAAGACCGAGGCGCCCGTCTGGGACACCATGGTCGACCGCATGCCGGTCACCCTCTCCCTCGCGCTCGGCGCGGCGGTCATCTGGGTCCTCGCCGGCGTCGCCACCGGTGTCGTCTCGGCGCTCAAGCGCCGCACCGCCGTCGACCGCACCGTCATGGTCGGTGCCCTCGCCGGCGTCTCCCTGCCGATCTTCTTCACCGGCATGGTCGCCCCCGCGGTCTTCGTCTACAGCCTCGGCTGGCTCGACGTCTCCAACTACAAACCGCTCACCGAGGACCCGGCGGCCTGGCTCAACGCCCTGATCCTGCCCTGGATCACCCTGGCCTTCCTCTTCGCCGCCACCTACGCCCGCATCACCCGCGCCACGATGCTGGAGGTCCTCGGCGAGGACTACATCCGCACCGCCCGCGCCAAGGGCCTCAAGGAGGGCGTGGTCATCCGCAAGCACGCCCTGCGCTCCACCCTCACCCCGATCGTCACGATGTTCGGCCTCGACCTCGGCGGCCTCCTCGGCGGTGCCGTGCTCACCGAGACGACCTTCAACTTCCAGGGCCTCGGGACGGCCGCCGTCGCCGCCATCGGCCAGGGCGACCTCCCCGTGATCATGGGCGTCACCCTGCTCGCCGCACTGTTCGTGGTGATGGCCAACCTGATCGTGGACCTGCTGTACGCCGTCATCGACCCGCGCGTGAGGCTGACGTGACCGAGAACCCCACCGCCGGCTCCGGCGGCTCCGCCGCGGCCGCCGCCGGCCCCGCGTTCGTCCCCGAGCAGGCGGGCCCGCGCAGCGGCGCCTTCCTGTCGGTACGCGACCTCAGGGTGCACTTCCCGACCGACGACGGCCTGGTGAAGTCCGTCGACGGGCTCTCCTTCGACCTGGAGCGCGGCAAGACGCTCGGCATCGTCGGCGAGTCCGGCTCCGGCAAGTCGGTGACCTCGCTGGCCGTCATGGGCCTGCACCGCACCGGCAACGCCCGCAGCCGCCCGCACATCTCCGGCGAGGTCGTCCTCGACGGCGAGGACCTCGTCAAGGCGGACGCCGACCACGTCCGCACCCTGCGCGGCCGCAAGATGGCGATGGTCTTCCAGGACCCGCTCTCCGCGATGCACCCCTACTACACCGTCGGCAAGCAGATCGTCGAGGCGTACCTGACGCACCACGACACCGACAAGAAGGCCGCCCGCAGGCGCGCCGTCGAGATGCTCGACCGCGTCGGCATCCCCGAGCCTCACCGGCGCGTGGACGCCTACCCGCACGAGTTCTCCGGCGGCATGCGCCAGCGCGCGATGATCGCGATGGCGCTGGTCAACAACCCCGAGCTGCTCATCGCCGACGAGCCGACCACCGCGCTCGACGTCACCGTCCAGGCGCAGATCCTCGACCTGATCCGCGACCTCCAGCGGGAGTTCGGCTCAGCCGTCATCATGATCACGCACGACCTGGGCGTGGTCGCCGAGATGGCAGACGACATCCTCGTGATGTACGGCGGCCGCTGCGTCGAGCGCGGCACCGCGGAGAAGGTCTTCTACGAGCCCCGCCACCCCTACACCTGGGGGCTGCTCGGCTCCATGCCGCGCATCGACCGCGAGCAGACCGAGCGCCTGATCCCGGTCAAGGGCTCCCCGCCCAGCCTCATCAACATCCCGAGCGGCTGCGCGTTCAACCCGCGCTGCCCGTACGCGGACGTCCCCGAGGGGGGCGTCACCCGCACCCGCCGCCCCGAGCTGACCGAGGACGGCAGCGGGCACTGGTCGGCCTGCCACATGGCGCAGGAGGAGCGGACCCGGATCTGGACCGAAGAGATTGCGCCGAAGCTGTGACCGACATGACGAAGAAGGACACGGCCGCGGCGGGCGCGCCCGAGGCGGACGCCGAAGAGCCGCTGCTGAAGGTGACCGGGCTGGTCAAGCACTTCCCCATCAACAAGGGGCTGCTGCGCCGGCAGGTCGCAGCCGTCAAGGCCGTCGACGGGATCGACTTCGACGTCCGGCGCGGTGAGACGCTCGGCGTCGTCGGCGAGTCCGGCTGCGGCAAGTCCACGATGGGCCGGCTGATCACCCGCCTGCTGGAGCCCACCGGCGGCACGGTCGAGTTCGAGGGCCGCGACATCACGCACCTCGGGGTCGCCGGGATGCGGCCGCTGCGCCGCGACGTGCAGATGATCTTCCAGGACCCGTACGGCTCGCTGAACCCGCGCCACACGGTCGGCACGATCGTCGGCGCGCCGTTCAAGCTCCAGGGCGTCGCGCCGGAGGGCGGGCTCAAGGCGGAGGTGCAGCGCCTGCTGTCGCTGGTCGGCCTCAACCCGGAGCACTACAACCGCTACCCGCACGAGTTCTCCGGCGGGCAGCGCCAGCGCATCGGGATCGCCCGCGCCCTGGCGCTCAAGCCGAAGCTGGTCGTCGCCGACGAGCCGGTGTCCGCACTGGACGTGTCGATCCAGGCCCAGGTGGTCAACCTGCTGGACGACCTCCAGGAGGAGCTCGGCCTCACGTACGTGATCATCGCGCACGACCTGTCGGTCATCCGGCACGTGTCGGACCGCATCGCGGTCATGTACCTCGGCAAGATCGTCGAGCTGACCGACCGCACCTCGCTGTACGAGAGCCCCATGCACCCGTACACCAAGGCGCTGCTGTCGGCCGTGCCCGTGCCGGACCCGCGCCGGCGCGGGGCGAAGAGCGGGCGCATCCTGCTCAAGGGCGACGTGCCCTCGCCGATCTCGCCGCCGAGCGGCTGCCGCTTCCACACCCGCTGCTGGAAGGCGACGCAGATCTGCACGGTGAAGGAGCCGCCGCTGGCATCCCTGGCCGCGGGGCACCAAGTGGCCTGCCACCACCCCGAGAACGCCCCTGACCAGGCCCCCGGCGACCCGGCCCTCCCGGGTGCGGCGGACGCCCTGGCCGCGGTGACGCCCTAGACAGACGGCCTGCCCGTGGGGCACCTTCGTCCGGCGGCCCGGACACCGAGTAGCGGTCGGTGTCCGGGCCGCCGGCCTGTCCGCGGGGTTGCCGGCCTGTCCGCGGGGCCGTCAGGCGGGCGTCCGGCGGGCCGGAGGCGGGCGGGCGGCACAATGGGGCGGTGCTCCACGACCTCTTCCCGCCCGGCATCCAGCACGCCCTGGACCTCGCGGGCATCTTCGTCTTCGCCACCGCGGGCGCCCTGCTCGCCGTGCGCAAGAACTTCGACGTCTTCGGCATCGCCGTCCTCGCGGAGGTGACCGCCCTGGGCGGCGGCCTCTTCCGCGACATCGTCATCGGCGCCGTCCCGCCGGCGGCCTTCGGCGAGCTCAGCTTCTTCGTCACGCCGCTCATCGCCGCGGCCCTCGTCTTCTTCCTCCATCCCGAGGTGCAGCGGATCAACCGCGCCATCAAGGTCTTCGACGCGGCGGGCCTGGCCCTGTTCTGCGTGACCGGCACGACGAAGGCGTACGAGTACGGGCTCGGCCTCACCGCGTCCGCCGCGCTCGGGCTGGCCACCGCCGTCGGCGGCGGCGTCCTGCGCGACGTCCTCGCCAACGAGGTGCCCACGCTGCTGCGCGACCGCGAGATGTACGCCGTGCCCGCGACCGTCGGCGCGGCGATGATCGCCCTCTCCATCGCCTTCGACGCGCTGAACGCGCTGACCACGGCCGCCGCCATCGTCACCACCTTCGTGCTGCGGCTGCTGGCCATGCAGTTCCACTGGCGGGCGCCGCTGGCCTGGAACCGCCGCTCCGCGGTGTCCGAGGAGCCGTGACCGGGACGTCCTGTCGAAAAGCTACCGCTTAGTAGCTTTCGGTTGTAGGCTCGGCCGCATGGCATACGCAGCAGCCCAGGCCTCCATCGGCGACAGCGAGTTCGACCGCGACACCACCATCACCGAGCGGCCCGGCGAGCCCGGGGTGTACGACGCCGAGCTCTCGGCCGGATGGACGATCATCACCGCCGTCAACGGCGGCTACCTGCTGGCCATGGTCGGCAGGGCGCTGGCGGCGGCCCTCCCGCACCCGGACCCCTTCACGGTCTCCGCCCACTACCTCACCTCCAGCGAGCCCGGCCCCGCCGTCATCCGCACCGAGGCCGTCCGCGTCGGCCGCACCCTCTCCACCGGCCAGGCCTCCCTGTACCAGTACGACGAGAGCGGCGCCGAGGTCGAGCGGATCCGGGTCGTCGCCTCCTACGGCGACCTCGCCGCCCTCCCGGACGACGTCCGCACCACCGCCCTCCCGCCCGCGATGCCGCCCTACGAGGCCTGCCTCGGCCCGGAGGCCGGCCCGGCCCCCATCCCCGGCAGCAACGCCATCGTCGACCGCCTCCGCCTGCGGCTGGACCCCGCGACCGCCGGCTGGGCGCTCGGCGCACCCTCCGGCAAGGGCGAGATGCGGGCCTGGTTCGAGCTCGCCGACGGCCGGGACGCCGACCCGCTGTCCCTGCTCCTCGCCGTCGACGCGCTCCCGCCGACCTGCTTCAACCTCGGCATGATGGGCTGGAGCCCGACCGTCGAGCTGACCGCGCACGTCCGCCGCCGCCCCGCCCCCGGCCCGCTGCGGATCTCCATCACCACGCGGAACCTGGCCGGCGGCTTCCTGGAGGAGGACGCCGAGGTCTGGGACTCCGAGGACCGCCTGGTCGCCCAGTCCCGCCAGCTGGCCCGCGCCCCGCGGAGCTGACCCGCGCCGACACGGCCCCGCCCCGGCCCCGGCCCCCGCTGACGGGGGCCGGGGCCGGAGCCGTCGTACGCGCCCGGTCCTGCGCGGTCCTGCGCGGGCCGGAGCGGGGGCGGAATGGGTCCCGGGCCCCCCGGGGCTCGTAGAATCGGGAAATCATGGCCTACCTCGACCACGCCGCCACCACTCCGATGCTCCCGGAGGCAGCCGCGGCGATGACCGCGCAGTTCGCCGCCACGGGTAACGCCTCCTCCCTGCACGCCGCCGGCCGGCGCGCCCGCCGGACCGTCGAGGAGGCCCGCGAGGCGCTCGCCGAGGCCCTCGGCGCCCGGCCCAGCGAGGTCGTCTTCACCGCCGGCGGCACCGAGGCCGACAACCTCGCCGTCAAGGGCCTCTACTGGGCGCGCCGCGCCCAGGACCCCGCCCGCACCCGGGTCCTCACCAGCCCCGTCGAGCACCACGCCGTCCTCGACGCCGTCCACTGGCTCGCCGAGCAGGAGGGCGCCCGCGTCGAGTACCTGCCGGTCGACCGGTACGGCCGCGTCAGCCCCGAGGACCTGCGGGGCGCGATCGCCCGCAACCCCGGCGACGTGGCACTCGCCACCGTGATGTGGGCCAACAACGAGATCGGCACCGTCATGCCGGTCCGCGAACTGGCCGAAGCGGCCTCCGAGTTCGGCGTCCCGCTGCACTCCGACGCCGTCCAGGCCGTCGGCCAGCTCGACGTCCGCTTCGGGGACAGCGGGCTCGCCGCCATGACCGTGAGCGGCCACAAGATCGGCGGCCCCTACGGCATCGGCGCCCTGCTGCTCGGCCGCGACCAGACCCCCGTGCCCGTCCTGCACGGCGGCGGCCAGGAGCGGCACGTCCGCTCCGGCACCCTCGACGTGCCCGCCATCGCCGCCTTCGCCGTCGCCGCAGTCCTCGCCGCGGAGCGGCGCGAGCGGTTCGCCGCGGAGGTCGGGCGACTGCGCGACGAGCTGGTCCGCGCCGTGCGCGCCGCCGTGCCCGACGCCGTCCTCGGCGGGGACCCCGACAACCGGCTCCCGGCGAACGCGCACTTCAGCTTCCCCGGCTGCGAGGGCGACTCGCTGCTGCTCCTGCTCGACGCCCAGGGCATCGAGTGCTCCACCGGCTCCGCCTGCACCGCCGGCGTGGCCCAGCCCAGCCACGTCCTCCTCGCGACCGGCACCGACCCGCAGCTGGCCCGCGGCACCCTGCGCTTCTCCCTCGGGCACACCTCCACCGAGGAGGACGTCGCCGCCGTGGCCGCCGCCATCGGCCCCGCCGTCGCACGCGCCCGCACGGCCGGGCTCTCCTGACGCAGCCCGGTCAGGCGGGACCCTTCGCCGCCACCTCGGCGCGCACCAGGCGCAGGTACCGGTCCCAGTCCCAGTGCGGCCCCGGATCGGTGTGGTCGGTGCCCGGCACCTCGGAGTGCGCCACTATGTGCCTGCGGTCCACCGGTATGCCGTACCTCCGGCAGATGTCGGCCGCCAGCCGCGCCGAGGAGGCGTACATCGCGTCCGTGAAGTCCCGCGGCCGCTCCACGTAGCCGACGTGCTCGATGCCTATGCTCCGCTCGTTCATCGAGCGGTTGCCGGCGTGGAAGGCGACATCGAGCTCGCGGACCATCTGCTCCACGTGCCCGTCCTGGCGGACTATGTAGTGCGCCGACGCCTTGTGCCACGGATTCCGGAACGCGCCCACCGACGAGGCGAAGCCCCCTTGCGTGACATGCACCACGATCCGGTCGACCCGGTAGTCGTCCGGCCGGTCCGCCAGCCGCCAGTTCGCCGGCGACGCCGCCGTCCAGCCCGCGCCCGCGTAGTCCAGCTCGCCCTCCTTGCGCGGCTTGGACACCCCGGGCAGCAGCCACCACAGCCGCCGCACCTCGTCCGCCCCGGCCGCGCCCGCCACGGCGAGGACGCCGAGGCCCCCGAACAGCACGGCCCGGCGCGTCCTGCCCCGGCCCGGCCCTCCGGCCGGCTTCCCCGCCTTCTCCACGGTTCCCATGCGCCCACCCCCTGCCCCCGACAACGCACTGTGACCCCGCACGGTTCCCCCGTACCCTGGAAGGCGCTATGACTGAGAACCTGCCGCGCCCCGCCCGCCCCCTCCGCGTCCTGGCCGCCATGTCCGGCGGCGTGGACTCCGCCGTCGCCGCCGCCCGCGCGGTCGAAGCCGGGCACGACGTGACCGGTGTCCACCTGGCGCTCTCCGCGAACCCGCAGTCCTTCCGGACCGGCGCGCGCGGCTGCTGCACCATCGAGGACTCCCGCGACGCCCGCCGCGCGGCCGACGTCATCGGCATCCCCTTCTACTGCTGGGACCTCGCCGAGCGCTTCCGCGAGGACGTCGTGGAGGACTTCGTCGCCGAGTACGAGGCCGGCCGCACCCCCAACCCGTGCCTGCGCTGCAACGAGAAGATCAAGTTCGCGGCGCTCCTCGACAAGGCCCTCGCCCTAGGCTTCGACGCGGTCTGCACCGGCCACTACGCGACGATCGTCGTGGGCGAGGACGGCACCCGCGAACTGCACCGCGCCTCCGACATGGCCAAGGACCAGTCGTACGTCCTCGGCGTCCTCGACGAGAAGCAGCTCGCCCACGCCCTCTTCCCGCTCGGCGACACGGTCACCACCAAGGAGGAGATCCGCGCCGAGGCGGAGCGCCGCGGCCTCGCCGTCGCGAAGAAGCCCGACAGCCACGACATCTGCTTCATCGCCGACGGCGACACCCAGGGCTTCCTCGCGAAGCGCCTCGGCAAGGCCGAGGGCGACATCGTCGACGAGTCCGGCTCCAAGGTCGGCACCCACGACGGCGCCTACGGCTTCACCATCGGCCAGCGCAAGGGCCTGCGCATCGGCCACCCGGCCCCCGACGGCAAGCCGCGCTATGTCCTGGACATCTCCCCGGTGAACAACACGGTCACCGTCGGCCCCGCCGAGTCCCTCGACGTCGGCGCCCTCACCGCGATCCGCCCCCGCTGGTGCGGCAACCCGCCGGCCGGCGGCCCGGCCGCGTACACCGCCCAGCTGCGCGCCCACGGCGGCGAGACCGAGGTCTCCGCCGAGCTGGTCGACGGCGAGCTGCGCGTCCGCTTCACCGAGCCGGTCCGCGGCGTGGCCCCCGGCCAGGCGATCGTCCTGTACGACGGCACCCGCGTCGTCGGCTCCGCCACCATCGCCACGACCACCCGCGCCGCCGCCGCGGTGTGACGCCGGGCGGCCGCCCCCGCGGCCGCCCGCCCAAGGCCGGGCTCAGGCCACCGTCAGGACGATCTTGCCGGTGGTGCGGCCCTGCTCGCCGATCTCGTGGGCCTTCGCCGCCTGCTCCAGCGGCAGCACCGTCTCCACCAGCGGCTTGAGCAGGCCCTGCTCCACCAGGGCGGTGATCTCCTCCAGGCCCCTCAGGTCCGGCTCCACCACGACGAAGGAAGAGCGCACCCCGTCCGCCCCGGCCGGGGCATCCGGTCCGAGCAGCGTCACCAGGTGGCCGCCGGGCTTCAGCACCCGCAGCGAGCGCTCCGCGACCTCCCCGCCCAGTGCGTCCAGCACCACGTCCACGTCCGAGACGGCCTCGGCGAAGTCCTCGGCTCGGTAGTCGACCAGCTCGTCGGCGCCGAGCCCGCGCAGCACCCCGTGCTTGGCCGCGCTGGCGGTGCCGATCACGTACGCGCCGCGGGCCTTGGCGATCTGCACCGCCAGGTGGCCGACACCGCCGGCCGCGGCGTGGACCAGCACCCGCTGCCCGGCCGTGACCCCGGCCGTGTCGACCAGCGCCTGCCAGGCGGTCAGCGCCGCCAGCGGCAGCGCGGCCGCCTGCACGTGGTCCAGGGAGGCCGGCTTGCGCGCGAAATGCCGCGCCGGGGCCGTCACGAACTCCGCGTAGGCGCCGGCCTGCCGGGGGAAGCGGGGCATCCCGTACACCTCGTCGCCCGGCCGGTACAGCGTCACACCCGGCCCGACCGCCTCGACGACGCCCGAGACGTCCCAGCCGACCACCGGGATGCGGTCCCAGGAGACGAAGGCGCCGGTGGCGCGGGTCTTCCAGTCCACGGGGTTCACGCCGGCCGCGTGCACCCGCACGAGAATCTCGCCCAGCCCCGGCTCGGGCCGGTCGACCTCGGTCTCGGTGAGGACCTCGGGACCGCCCCACTGGCTGACGACGACGGCACGCATGGATGTCTCCTTTTGTCTCTTCCACACCGGTTTTCCCGGCGACGGCACCAGCTTCGCCGCCGGCAGGCCCGCGCGGTGCTGGCCAGACGGCCACCATGTGACAGAATCCGGCCATGCACCGCGTCGCCGTACTCGCCCTCGAAGGCGTCCCCCCGTTCGAGCTCGGAATCCCCTCCCGGGTCTTCGGCAACGCCTATGACGACTCCGGGAACCGGCTCTACGAGGTCACCGTCTGCACCGCCGACGGGCAGCCCGTGTCCAGCGACGCGGGGTTCACGATCGGCGTCTCGGCCGGCGCCGAAGCGCTCGAAGCCGCCGACACCGTCGTCATCCCGCCCACACACGCCATGAGCGAACTCCTCCTCGGCGCACCGCTGTCGCAGGCGCACGCCGACGCCCTCGCCCGGATCCGCCCCGGCGCCCGGATCGTGTCGATCTGCACCGGCTCGTACGTGCTCGCCGCCGCCGGGATGCTCGACGGACGGCCCGCGACCACCCACTGGTTCAAGGCGCAGGAGTTCCAGCGGGCCTTCCCGCGCATCAAACTGGACGAGGGCGTCCTCTTCGTCGACGACGGCGACATCCTCACCTCCGCCGGCGTCGCCGCAGGCATCGACCTGTGCCTCTACCTCGTGCGCGCCGACCACGGCACCGCCGTGGCCAACCGCGCCGCCCGGCTGTGCGTCGTACCGCCGTGGCGCGACGGCGGGCAGGCCCAGTACATCGACCGGCCCGTGCCCGAGCCCACCACCGCCACCACCACCCAGGCGCGCGCCTGGGCCCTGGAACACCTTGCCGAACCGCTCACGCTCAACCAGCTGGCCGCCCAGGCCAGGATGAGCCTGCGCACCTTCACCCGGCGCTTCCGCGACGAGGTCGGCATGACCCCGGGGCAGTGGCTGACCGCCCAACGCCTCGACCTGGCGCGCCACTTGCTGGAATCCAGCGACCTGCCCGTCGACCTCGTCGCGCACCGCTCCGGCTTCGGCTCCGCCAACTCCCTGCGCCAGCACATGCGCAACACGCTCGGCACCTCCCCGATCGCCTACCGCCGCACCTTCCGCCCCGCCCCCGCAGTCGCCTGACCTCACAGCCGACCGCACCCGCCCGCCCCACACCGGTGTCCGGAAACGACCGCCGCCGCACGAATTCGCTCGGATCCGCAGGTCCTCCGTGGTAGCTGTTTCCCCGGATTCACGATCATTCCAGGGGGGAACAAGAGATGAAGCCGAGCTCCGCCATACCACGCCTTGCCGTGGTGCTCACGACCCTCGGTGCGGGCCTGATCGCCTCACCGGCGGTCGCGGCCGGGAGCGATCCCGGCGCGCCCACTGTCACCGCACCCCGCTCCAACCCGGCCCCCGGCTTCGCCGGAGACGGCCGTTCCACCCCGTGCGCCACCGACCCCGACACCGAACCGGGGTGGATCGGCCTGGGAGACGTCAACCTGTACGCCACCACCGCCTCGCCGGCCGGCACTCCGCTGCGGACCACGTTCCAGCTGTGGGACACCGCGTACGGTGGCAAACGCACCGACATCGGTCCGGCCGCTCCGCACCCCGCGGGCGAGGCGCGGACCGAACTTCCCGGCGGCGCCCTGGCAGACGGGGGCCACTATGCCTGGCGCGTCCGCACCGCGGACGCCACCCGCACGAGCCCGTACACCGCATGGTGCTACTTCCGGGTGGACCGGACCCCGCCGACGGCGGGCATCACCTCCACGGACTTCCCCGCCTCCGGCAGCGGTGGCATCCCCGCGAAGACCGCGGGTCAGGAGGGCACGTTCACCCTCGCCGGCACCGACACGGGCTCGGGCATCGCCTGCGCTCGCTGGGGCACGGGTGCGTTGTCGGTCGGCTGGTCATGCGCCGACGCCGAACACGACAGCCGTGTCGTCCGGCTCACGGACGGATCCGTCGACATCGCCGTCACGCCGGGAACCTGGGGTACCAACACGCTCCACCTGCAGACGATGGACGAGGCGGGCAACGTGTCGCAGCCCTACGTCCACACCTACTACGCGCCGCAGCCGCAGAACCCGAAGGTCGCCTACGGCGACATCGACGGCGACGGCACTGCGGACGTGCTGGTTCCCGACGACGGGGGTTCCCTGCGCAAGCCCGGCGCAGCCCCCTCGTCCCCGGCGAACGGCCGCCGGCTCGCGGCTCCGGGGCAGCCCGCGGACGGCTGGACGGGGATCCGGTACACCCACCGCGGCTCGCTCGGCTACCAGAACGTGGACGACCTGCTGGCCCAGCAGCCCGGATCGGGCGTGCTGCTCAACTACCGCAACAACGGCCGCGGACTGTTCACCGAACAGGCCCCGGTCAGCGTCCGCAAGCCCGCCCACTGCCAGGACCCGGCAGGGCAGCCACTCGACTGCACTGCGGTCGGCTTCGGCGACGACTGGACCGGGATCACCGCGCTCGCCGCCGTCGGCTCGCCGTCCGGGGACGCCCCCCGAGACAACGCGCTCGAGCGCACCTCCGTCGCCTGGGTGGAGAACGGCAGGCTGTGGCTGGCCGGCCCCGGGAGCACCGGGCAGCTCGATCAGGTCGCCACGCTCCTGTCGGGCGACGGCGCCCCGTGGGCCGACTACGACCTGCTCACCCCCGGCCGGGCGCAAGGCACCGACATCCCCACCCTGTGGGCCCGCTCCCGGACGACCGGCGAGATCCGGGCGTTCTCGCTCGGCGACGCCACGGCCTTCGCCGCCCCGGCAGCCGCCCCGGTGCTGGGCACCGCGCACGGTGCCCGCGTCGGCTCCGACGGGGACCTCACGGGCGACGGCGTCCCGGACGTCTGGACGACCTCCGCGGACGGGCGGTTCGCCGTCCTTCCCGGCCGCGGCACGGCAACCCCGTACCCCTCGGTCACCGGCTTCGGCGCCGCCCGCTGACACGGCCCCGGCGGGGCGGCCCGGCGAGCCGGGGCGTCCCGCCGGGGTGCGAGCATGGGCGGTATGCCTACACACCTGATCACCGGGGCCGGGGCCGGTATCGGCGCCGCCGTCGCCGCCCGCCTGCACGCCCGGGGCGACGACCTGATCCTGCTCGCCCGCGACGCCGCGCGCGCCCGGCAGCTCGTCGAGCGCTACCCGGGCGCCCGCACCCTCGTCGGCGACCTCGCCGACCCCGACCGGCTCTCCTGGGCCTTCGACAAGCAGACGCTGCCCGACCGGCTCGACTCCCTCCTGCACATCGCCGGGATCGTGGACCTCGGGCCCGTCGGCGAGCTGCGCCCCAAGACCTGGCACCAGCAGCTCAACGTCAACCTGATCGCCCCCGCCGAGGTCACCCGGCTCCTCCTGCCGACCCTGCGCGCCTCCAAGGCCACCGTCGTCTTCGTCAACTCCGGCGCCGGCCTCAACGCCCACGCCGACTGGAGCGCGTACGCCGCCTCCAAGCACGGGCTGAAGGCGCTCGCCGACGCGCTGCGCGCCGAGGAGCGCCCGAACGGCATCCGCGTCACCTCCGTCTACCCCGGCCGCACCGCCACCGCCATGCAGGCCAAGGTGCACTCCCAGGAGGGCAAGGAGTACGACCCCTCCGCCTGGATCGACCCGGAGTCCGTGGCCACCACCATCCTCATGGCCCTCGACCTGCCGCGCGACGCCGAGGTCAACGACCTGACCGTGAGGCCGGGCCGGTGACCGCGAACGCCACCGGGGTCGGCTCCCTTCCCGGCGGCGACGCCCGCGAGGCCGCCAAGACCGCCACCGGCTCCTTCGAGGACTTCCCCTACCTGCCCGAGCTCCCCGCCCGAGGCCCCGGCGCCGACATGATCGGCCGCTCGCTCGGGCTGCTCGTCGACCTGTACGCGCACGTCGAGCCCAGCGGCTGGCGCATCAGCGACCGCCCCGGCCGCGACACCCGGCGCGCCAGGTCCTGGCTCGGCGAGGACCTCGACGCCCTGGAGGAGTTCACCCAGGGCTACGAGGGACGCCTCAAGGTGCAGGCCGTCGGCCCGTGGACGCTGGCCGCCGCCCTGGAGCTGCACGGCGGCGAGGCCGCCCTCCAGGATGCCGGCGCCTGCCGCGACCTGGCCGCCTCCCTCGCCGAGGGGCTGCGCGGGCACCTCGCCGACGTCCGCAGGCGCATCCCCGGCGCCGAGATCGTCCTCCAGTTCGACGAGCCGTCGCTCACTGCCGTCCTGACCGGCCGGATCCGCACCGCCAGCGGATACCGGACCTACCGGGCCGTGGACCGGCAGGTCGTCGAGGGGACCCTGCGCGAGCTGTTCGCCGTCCACGACGGGGACGTCGTCGTCCACTCCTGCGCCCCGGGCGTCCCCTTCGACCTGCTCCGCCGCGCAGGCGCCAACGGAGTCTCGTTCGATTTCTCACTGCTCACGGAGCGCGAGGACGACGCGGTCGGCGAGGCCGTCGAAAGCGGGGTGCGGCTCTTCGCCGGAGTGGTGCCGGGCACGGATGCCCCGTTGTCCGACCCGGGCGGTAGCGTCATGGGTGTCAGGAAGCTTTGGCGCAGGCTGGGGCTGGCCCCGGGCACCCTCGCGGAGTCCGTCACGGTCACCCCGTCGTGCGGCCTCGCGGGCGCCTCGCCCGCCTACGCCCGCGCGGTGCAGGCCCACTGCGCCCGCGCGGCGAGGTCGCTCGCCGACAACCCTGAGTGACGAACCGAGACGGGCCACGGGAGGACACGGCATGGCAGCCGAACAGCAGGACACGGCGGTACCGGCGGCGGTGCGCGAGCAGCACGCGCTGCTGGCCGAGCAGGTCGAGGAGCACCGCTTCCGGTACTACGTGAGCGACCAGCCGGTCGTCAGCGACGCCGAGTTCGACCGGCTGCTGCGCTCGCTGGAGGCGCTGGAGGAGCAGTACCCGGAGCTGCGCACGCCCGACTCGCCGACCCAGAAGGTGGCCGGGGCGTACGAGACGGACTTCGCGTCCGTCGAGCACCGCGAGCGCATGCTCTCCCTCGACAACGCCTTCGACGACGAGGAGCTGTCAGCCTGGGCGGACCGCGTCGCCCGGGACGTCGGCACCCCCGACTTCCACTACCTGTGCGAGCTCAAGGTGGACGGCCTGGCGGTCAACCTCACCTACGAGAAGGGCCGGCTGACCCGCGCCGCCACCCGCGGCGACGGCCGCACCGGCGAGGACATCACGCCCAACGTCCGCACCATCGCTGAGGTCCCCGACCGCCTCTCCGGCGACCGGATCCCCGACGTCGTCGAGATCCGCGGCGAGGTCTTCTTCCCGATGGAGAAGTTCGAGGAGCTCAACGCCCGCCTCGTCGCCGCCGGCGACAAGCCGTTCGCCAACCCCCGCAACGCGGCGGCCGGATCGCTGCGCCAGAAGGACCCCAAGGTCACCGCGACCCGCCCGCTGCACATGGTGGTGCACGGCATCGGCGCCCGCGAGGGCTTCGAGACCGCCACCCTGTCGCAGGCGTACGGGCTCCTGCGCGAGTGGGGCCTGCCCACCGCCCGGCACAACCGGGTGGTGTCCTCCCTGGCCGAGGTCCGCGAGTTCATCGCCCACTTCGGCGAGCACCGCCACTCCGTGGAACACGAGATCGACGGCGTCGTCGTCAAGCTCGACGAGATCCCGCTCCAGGGCCGCCTCGGCTCCACGGCGCGCGCCCCGCGCTGGGCCATCGCCTGGAAGTACGCCCCCGAGGAGGTCAACACCAGGCTCGTCGACATCAAGGTCGGCGTCGGCCGCACCGGGCGCGTCACCCCGTACGCGCAGGTCGAGCCCGTGACGGTGGCAGGATCCGAGGTGGAGTTCGCGACCCTGCACAACCAG
The DNA here is from genome assembly GCF_003325375.1 of Streptomyces globosus. GTDB lineage: Bacteria > Actinomycetota > Actinomycetes > Streptomycetales > Streptomycetaceae > Streptomyces > Streptomyces globosus_A. The sequence continues at coordinate 1,320,201 of NZ_CP030862.1, forward strand.
GAGGTCGTCAAGGCCAAGGGCGTCCTCATCGGCGACACCGTCGTCCTGCGCAAGGCCGGGGACGTCATCCCCGAGATCCTCGGCCCCGTCGTGGACCTGCGCGACGGCACGGAGCGGGAGTTCGTCATGCCCGCCGAGTGCCCCGAGTGCGGTACGCCGCTGCGCGCCATGAAGGAAGGCGACATCGACCTGCGCTGTCCCAACGCGCAGACGTGCCCTGCCCAGTTGCGCGAGCGGCTGTTCTACCTCGCGGGCCGGCAGTGCCTCGACATCGAGAACTTCGGCGCCGTCGCCGCGGCCGCGCTCACCAACCCGCTGGAGCCGGCCGAGCCGCCGATGCGCGACGAGGGCGACCTGTTCGACCTGACCATCGAGCAGTTGCTGCCGATCAAGGCGTACGTCCTCGACGCCGACAGCGGGCTGCCCAAGCGCGACCCGAAGACCGGCGAGGAGAAGATCGTCACGGTCTTCGCCAACCAGAAGGGCGAGCCGAAGAAGAACGCCCTGGCGATGCTGGAGAACATCGCCGCGGCGAAGGAGCGGCCGCTGGCCCGCTTCATCAACGGCCTCTCGATCCGGCACGTCGGCCCCGTCGCCGCGGAGACGCTCGCGCGCGCCTTCCGGTCCATCGAGCGGATCGAGCAGGCCGACGAGGAGGAGCTGGCCGCCACCGAGGGCGTCGGGCCGATCATCGCGGCCGCCGTCAAGGAGTGGTTCGCGGTCGACTGGCACCAGGAGATCCTGCGCAAGTGGCGGGCCGCAGGCGTCCGCATGGAGGAAGAGGGGGCCGGCGAGGACGAGGGCCCGCGTCCGCTCGAAGGCCTCACGGTCGTCGTCACCGGCACCCTGCAGCACCACACCCGCGACGGCGCCAAGGAGGCCCTCCAGAGCCGCGGCGCCAAGGTCACCGGCTCCGTCTCGAAGAAGACCTCCTTCGTCGTCGTCGGCGAGAACCCCGGCTCGAAGTACGACAAGGCCGTGCAGTTGAAGCTGCCCGTCCTCGACGAGGCCGGCTTCGCCGTCCTGCTGGAGCAGGGCCCCGACGCGGCGCGCGAGGCCGCGCTCCCCGCCGAGGGCGGTGCGGCGGCGGGCGCAGCGGACCCGGCGGCTCCCGCGGCTCCGGCGGCCGAACAGGCCGGATAGCACCTCCGGGCCGCGCGCACCGCAGGCGGCGTCGGCGGACGGATGCGTGGCGTGCGGCCGTGCGGGCGGGCGCACGCCCGGCGCGGCAGCCGGTGGCAAACGGCCGGTACAGGGCTGTTGGCAGGGCGGTGGCCTGTCGGATCATCGGACGGGTGAGCGGGGGGTCCTGGTCCCAACTCACCTGTTCGGCGGATACCGTACTGATGAGGATGGCTGGGTCGCGTTCGGGCAACCGCCGCCGACCGCTGCCCCTGGGAGCCTCTCGCGTCCTACTGTTGAGGGGTGCGCCTGTCGTGCACGGCTGAGCGGTGCGATGCCAGCCGTGATGGCATGACATCGGGGCCATCGCGTGACATCGGCATAGCCGGCTGTGAGAGGGACGGGCATGAAACCCACCGATAGCGCCGACCCGTCACCTGATGTCGGCGGGGAGATCCCGCCCATGCGGACGGGACGGCCGGGCGTCCGGCGCGCCAGGACGCCCGACACCCGCCCGCTCGACACGGGGACGGGGCAGCAGGGGGCCGCGCGGCGCACCGTGCTGCCGATCGCGGTGGTCGGCCTGGCCGCCGTCCTCCTCGCGGCCGGCGTCGCCGCGGCACTGATCGACCGTCAGGCCCTGTTCCCCGGCGGCGCGGTCGGCTGGGCGCTCGCCCTGCTCACCGGCATCATCGTCGGCCACCTGGTCGCCCTCGGCCGCGACCGCTGGTGGGGCGGCACCGGATCGGGCGCGGCCCTGACCCTCGGCGTGCTCATCCTGTACGGCTGGCTGCCCGCCGGGCTCGTCTCCCTCTCCGTCGTCTCGCTGGTGTGGGCCGCGCGCCGGCACCGCTGGCGGCAGGGGCTGCTGCACGGAGCCGCGGACATCCTCGGCATCGGGGCCGGCGCCCTCGTCCTCGCCGCCTTCGGGGAGGCGCCCACCGTCGAGTCCCCGTGGACACCGGACACCTGGGGCCTGGAGGCCGCGCCCGAGGTGGTCCTGGTCGCCGTCGCCTACCTGCTGGTGACCCGCCTCCTGCTGTGGTTCGCGCTGGGGCGGCGCGGCGGGGGCCTGCGCACCGCCGCCCGCACGGCCCTGCTGCGGCAGGCCTTAGTCGCGGTCGCCCTGCTCGGCATCGCCCCGCTGATCTGCGTCGTCGCCGTCGCCCAGCCCGTCCTGCTGCCGCTGTTCGCCGTGCCGCTGATCGCCCTGGACTCCACCCTGCGGATCGCCCGCGCCCGCGCCGAGGAGCAGCTGCGCGACCCGCTGACCGGGCTGCCCAACCGGCAGTGGCTGCTGGAGCGCACCTGGTCCGCCCTGGACGAGGCTGAACGTTTGGGCACCCGCTCGGCCCTCGTGCTGATCGACCTGGACCGCTTCCGCGCCGTCAACGACACCCTCGGCCACCTTGCCGGGGACCGCCTGCTGCTCCAGATCGCCGAGCGGCTCCACCAGGCCCTGCCCGGGGAGGCGGAGGCCGCCCGGCTCGGCGGCGACGAGTTCGCCGTCCTCCTGCCCGTCGCCGACTCCGCCACCAGCGCCCAGCGCGTCGCCCGGCACCTCGTCGCCGAGCTCAGCTCCCCCCTGGACCTGGACGGCCTCACCCTCGTCCTGGAGGCCAGTGCCGGCCTCGCCGTCTTCCCCGACCACGCACTCGACGCCGAGGGGCTGCTGCGGCGCGCCGACGTGGCCATGTACCAGGCCAAGCGGGACCGCACCGGGGTGGAGGTGTACGAGTCCAAGCGGGACAGCAACACGCCCGACCGCCTCGGCCTCCTCGGCGACCTGCGCCGCGCCCTCGACGCGGGCGAGGTCGAGCTGCACTACCAGCCGAAGGTCCGCTTCGACGGCCAGGTGGCCGGCCTGGAGGCGCTGGTGCGCTGGGTGCACCCGGAGCGCGGGCGGGTCCCTCCCGACGAGTTCATCGCGATCGCCGAGACCTCCGGGCTGATGCCCCACCTGACCGAGTACGTCCTGGAGACCGCCCTGGCCCAGGTGGCCCGCTGGCGCGCGCAGGGCCTGAAGGTCCCGGTCGCCGTCAACGTCTCGCCGCGCGACGTCCACACCCCCGGCTTCGCGGGCGCCGTCGCGGCCCGCCTCGCCCGGCACGGCGTCCCCGCGAGCGGCCTGCAGCTGGAGATAACGGAACACGTCCTGCTGGAGGACCCGCAGCGGGCCGCCGACACGATGGCCGGCCTGACCGGCCACGGCGTGAAGATGTCGCTGGACGACTTCGGCACCGGCTACTCCTCGCTCGTCCACCTGCGCCGGCTGCCGGTCAGCGAGCTGAAGATCGACCGCTCGTTCGTGGCGCGGCTCGCGGTCGACGCGCAGGACGCGGAGATCGTCCGCTGCACCGTCGACCTGGCGCACTCGCTCGGCCTGCTCGTCGTCGCCGAGGGCGTCGAGGACGACGAGACCTGGGAGCGGCTGCGGGACCTCGGCTGCGACGCCGTCCAGGGGTGGCTGGTCGCGGCCGCCATGCCGCCCCAGGAGGCCACCGCCTGGCTGCTGGCCCGCGGCGAGCGCGGCTGGCGCCGACCGGCGGACATCACCCGCGAGCTCTCGCCGGCCCCCGCGCCCGCGGAGTCGCCGGCGCCGTAGCGGCCCCGTCCGGGTTCCCGTCCGGGCCCCCGGCCCGGCGGGCCGCCCGTGGCGCGGTCCGCCCGCCGGGGGCCGGCGGCCGCCCCCGGCGGCAAAGGGTGTCGTGGCCCAGGGGCCCGGCCCCATAGGATTGGTGGGAAAACACTCACTCACCACCCCCAGAGGATCGCTGCATGCCTGGCATTTCGCGCGAGGAGGTCGCCCACCTCGCTCGGCTGGCGCGTATGGAACTGTCCGGTGAAGAGCTCGATCACTTCGCCGGACAGCTCGACGACATCATCGGCGCGGTCGCCCGCGTGTCCGAGGTCGCCGACCAAGACGTACCGCCGACCTCCCACCCGCTGCCGCTGACGAACGTCATGCGCGCGGACGAGGTCCGACCGTCGCTCACCCCCGCGCAGGCGCTCTCCGGCGCCCCCGCCCAGGAGCAGCAGCGTTTCAAGGTGCCGCAGATCCTGGGGGAGGACTAATCACCATGGCTGACACGCACATCATCAAGCTCACGGCCGCCCAGACCGCCGAGAAGATCGCCTCCGGCGAGCTGACGGCCGTCGAGGTCACCGAGGCCCACCTGGCCCGCATCGAGGCGACCGACGAGAAGGTCCACGCCTTCCTCCACGTCGACCGCGAGGGCGCCCTCGCGCAGGCCCGCGCCGTCGACGCGAAGCGCGAGCGCGGCGAGGAGCTCGGCCCGCTGGCCGGCGTCCCGCTCGCCCTCAAGGACATCTTCACCACCGCCGGGGTCCCGACCACGGTCGGCTCGAAGATCCTCGAAGGCTGGATCCCGCCGTACGACGCCACCCTGACGCGCAAGCTGAAGGAAGCCGGCGTCGTCATCCTCGGCAAGACCAACATGGACGAGTTCGCCATGGGCTCCTCCACCGAGAACAGCGCCTACGGCCCCACCGGCAACCCCTGGGACCTCACCCGCATCCCCGGCGGCTCCGGCGGCGGCTCCGCGGCCGCGCTGGCCGCCTACCAGGCGCCCCTCGCCATCGGCACGGACACCGGCGGCTCCATCCGCCAGCCCGCCGCCGTCACCGGCACCGTCGGCGTGAAGCCCACGTACGGCGCGGTCTCCCGCTACGGCATGGTCGCCTTCTCCTCCTCCCTCGACCAGGGCGGCCCGTGCGCCCGCACGGTCCTGGACGCGGCCCTGCTGCACGAGGTGATCGCCGGGCACGACCCGCTGGACTCCACCTCCATCGACGCGCCGGTCCCGCCGGTCGTCGAGGCCGCCCGCAACGGCTCCGTGGCCGGCATGCGCGTCGGCGTCGTCAAGCAGTTCCGCGGCGAGGGCTACCAGGCCGGCGTCGTGCAGCGCTTCGAGGAGTCCGTCGAGCTGCTGCGGGAGCTCGGCGCCGAGATCGTCGAGCTGGACTGCCCGTCCTTCGACCTCGCGATGGCCGCGTACTACCTGATCGCGCCGTCCGAGTGCTCCTCCAACCTGGCCCGCTTCGACGCCATGCGCTACGGCCTGCGCGTCGGCGACGACGGCACGAAGTCCGCCGAGGAGGTCACCGCGCTGACCCGCGACGCCGGCTTCGGCGACGAGGTCAAGCGCCGCGTCATCCTCGGCACGTACGCGCTGAGCTCCGGCTACTACGACGCGTACTACGGCTCCGCCCAGAAGGTCCGCACGCTGATCACCCGGGACTTCGAGAAGTCCTTCGAGCAGGTCGACGTGATCGTCTCCCCGACGACCCCGACCACCGCCTTCGCGATCGGCGAGCGCACCGACGACCCGCTGGCGATGTACCTCGCCGACCTGTGCACCATCCCGACCAACCTGGCCGGCAACGCCGCCATGTCGCTGCCCTGCGGCCTGGCGCCGGAGGACGGCCTCCCGGTCGGGCTGCAGATCATCGCCCCGGCGATGAAGGACGACCGCCTGTACAAGGTCGGTGCCGCCGTCGAGGCCGCCTTCACCGAGCGCTGGGGCCACCCGCTGCTTGAGGAGGCTCCGTCGCTGTGACCGGTAGTAGCGCTCTTTCCAAGGCCAAGGGCTTCAAGAAGTCCAGGTCCGGTACGTACCTGTCGATCGGCACCACCGCCTTCGGTGCCATCGGCGTGATCAAGCAGGCCCGCAAGGCCCGCTCCGAGCAGGACATGCTCAAGCTGGTCGACGCCGCCGTGTCGGCCGCCGCCATCGTCACCGGCCTCGCCATCCTGTACCGCGAGCTCAAGCGCCTCGGCGACGACGACGTCCTGATGGGCTGAGAGGGAAGTTTCACTGTGACCGTCACCGAACTGCTGTCGTACGAGGACGCCCTCGCGTCGTACGACCCCGTCATGGGCCTGGAGGTCCATGTCGAGCTCGGCACGAAGACCAAGATGTTCTGCGGCTGCTCGACCGAGCTGGGCGCCGAGCCCAACTCGCAGACCTGCCCCACCTGTCTCGGCCTGCCCGGCTCGCTGCCCGTCGTCAACGCGACCGGCGTCGAGTCCGCCATCAAGATCGGCCTCGCGCTGAACTGCGAGATCGCCGAATGGTGCCGCTTCGCCCGGAAGAACTACTTCTATCCGGACATGCCGAAGAACTTCCAGACCTCCCAGTACGACGAGCCGATCGCCTACAACGGCTACCTCGACGTGCAGCTGGAGGACGGCGAGGTCTTCCGCGTGGAGATCGAGCGCGCCCACATGGAGGAGGACACCGGCAAGTCGCTGCACGTCGGCGGTGCCACCGGCCGTATCCACGGCGCCTCCCACTCCCTGCTGGACTACAACCGCGCCGGCATCCCGCTGATCGAGATCGTCACCAAGCCGATCGTCGGCGCCGGCTCCCGCGCCCCCGAGGTCGCCAAGGCCTACGTCGCCGAGCTGCGCGAGCTCATCAAGGCCCTCGGCGTCTCCGAGGCCCGCATGGACAAGGGCCAGATGCGCTGCGACGTGAACCTGTCGCTGCGCCCGAACGGCACCGAGGAGTTCGGCACCCGCTCGGAGACGAAGAACGTCAACTCGCTGCGCTCCGTCGAGCGCGCGGCGCGCTTCGAGATCCAGCGCCACGCGGCCGTCCTGAGCAGCGGCGGCACGATCGTCCAGGAGACCCGCCACTTCCACGAGGACGACGGCTCCACGACCTCCGGCCGCATCAAGGACAACGCCGAGGACTACCGGTACTTCCCGGAGCCCGACCTCGTCCCGGTCGCCCCGTCCCGCGAGTGGGTCGAGGAGCTGCGCGCCGGCCTGCCCGAGATGCCGCGCGTGCGCCGCAACCGGCTCCGCGAGGAGTGGGGCGTCAGCGAGCACGACATGCAGTCGATTCTCAACGCGGGCGCGGTGGACTCCATCGTCGCCACGATCGAGGAGGGCGCCGACCCGGCCGCCGCCCGCAAGTGGTGGATGGGCGAACTCGCCCGCAACGCCAACGAGCAGGGCGTCTCCGTCGACGAGCTGCCGATCACCCCGGCGCAGGTCGCGCGGGTCGCGGCGCTGGTCGCGGCCGGCGACCTGAACGACAAGCTGGCGCGCCAGGTCATCGAGGGCGTCCTCGCCGGCGAGGGCGCCCCCGACGAGGTCGTCGAGAAGCGCGGCCTGAAGGTCGTCTCGGACGAGGGCGCGCTCGGCGCCGCCGTCGACGAGGCGATCGCGGGCAACCCCGCCATCGCCGACAAGATCCGCGGCGGCAAGGTCGCCGCGGTCGGCGCCCTGGTCGGCGCGGTCATGAAGACCACCCGCGGCCAGGCCGACGCGGCCCGCGTCAAGGAGCTCATCCTGGAGAAGCTCGGCGTCTCCGCCTAGCCGGAGCGTCCGGCGGCTCCGGCCTCCGTCACGCGGAACGGCCCGCACCCCCTCCCGGGGTGCGGGCCGTTGCGCGTGGCGGCCCGTCAGCGGGACTGGGTGCCGGGTGCCTCCAGGAACGCCAGGCGGGCGCGCTTCGCCGGGATGCGGATCTCCGGCAGCACGATCTCGGGCAGCTCGACCTCCGGGCCGAGCGTGAACCCGGAGCGCTCCAGGCGGGCGATGGCCTTCGCATTGCGGGTGTCGGGGTCGGCGACGAGGCGGCGGGTGGTCCCGTCGGCGAGGACGAACGCCATGAAGGCGCCCATCAGCCGCCCGCTGAAGCCGGGCTCGGCGGCGCCCGGGGCCGGGGCGAGGAGCAGGTGCACGCCGGTGTCGCCGGGCCGCGCCTCGTAGCACTCGGAGACCCGGTCCGCCGCGCACTCGTACGTCTGGAACAGGGCGACGGGCACCCCGTCGCGGCGCGCCAGGAACGCGTGGTGCGTGGTGCGGCGGTCGAGGTCCTCGTACACCTCGCGGACGAGGTCCGGGCTCGCCCCGGCCATGCCCCAGAAGCGGGCGCGGTCCTCGCTGACCCAGCGGTGGATCAGCGGGGCGTCGGCGGCCGGGTCGACGGGGGTGAGGGTGACCGTGCCGAACCCGTCGACGGCCTGGATGTGGACGGGCTCGCGGGTGGCTGCGGTGGTGGCTGCGCTCATGCGTCCTCCTTGGTGAGGCGGGCCCAGTCGGTGACGACGGGGACGAGCTCGCAGCGCGCCCACAGCGGCAGCTGGTCGCGGTGGTGGGGCGTGCCGGCCACGCCGTCGGCGCCCAGGGGCACGGCCCAGAGGCTGTCCTCGCGGCGGCCGAGGTCCCACACGTAGCGGGCGGCCGACGCGCGGCCGCACAGGTCGGTGAAGCCGGGGACGGTGGAGGTGGCGTTGACGCAGTCGTGGTCGCCGCCGAGGCCCGGCCACTCGGCGTCCGGATCCGGGAGCGCCGACCACGGCGCGAGGCGGTGCACCTCGGACCAGGGCGTCTCGGGCGCGCCGGCCGCGGCGGTCTCCTCCAGGGCGGCGCGGACGTGCGCGGCCCGGTCCAGGCCGGGGAGCAGCGGCGAGCGCAGCAGGCCCTCCAGGGCGTAGCCGATGCGCGGCAGCAGGTACAGCCAGGGGTGGAACACCTCGGGGCCGGACGGCGGCTCCGCCAGGCCCTCCAGGGCGGGGTCGGCGGCGAAGCGGCGTACGACGGCGGCGCGCAGGGCGGCGAACAGGGTGGCGTCGGTGCTGCCGGCGTCCATGCGCCGGTCCCAGGCCAGCAGCCGGGTCCGCAGCGCCTGCGCCGCGGGGGAGAGCCCCTCCGGGGCGGGCAGCAGGGCGAGCAGCGGCTCCGCGGAGGCCAGGTACGTATCGGCGTGGACGGCGGCCATGGCCTTCGGGGACCAGTCGGCCGAGCCGGAGAGCAGCTCGCGGATGCGGTCGGCGCGGTGCGGGGGAGCGAACTCCACGCCGAGCGGCGAGGCGATGCCGCGGGCGTTGGCCATCACGGCGAAGCCCTGCACCGGCTCGGAAGGGGTCTGCGCCCAGCCCTGCCAGGCGTGGCGGGCGTCCCAGGCGGGCACGGGGCGCAGCCGGTTCGCGGGGTCGCGCAGCGGGACGGCGCCGGCGACGCGGTGCAGCAGGCCGCCCTCGGAGTCGGCGGCGTGGACGACGTTGACGGGCTCGGCCCAGCCGTCGAGGGCGCGGTCGATGTCGGCCACCGTGCGGGCGCGCAGCAGGGCGGGCAGGACGGCGAAGCCGAGGTCGCGGCGGACCCGGGGCGGGTAGCGCAGCGAGAGCGTCTGGCCGGCGCTCTCCTCGCGGGTGATGACCGGGCCGCGGGCGGTCTCCAGGATTTCGACCTCCACGGGGTCTGCGCCCGCGACGGCGATGGTCTCGGTGTGCCGGTGGACGGGCTCCCAGGCGCCGTCGGGCCCCAGCGCCTCGAAGCCGGAGCCGTCGGCTGCCGGGCGTAGCCGCTCCACGTAGAGGTCCTGGTAGTCGGACATCGCGTTGGTGATGGCCCAGGCGGCGGTGCCGGTGTGGCCGAAGTGGGCGAGGCCGGGGATGCCGGGTACGGCGATGCCGACGACGTCGTACTCCGGGCAGGCCAGTCGTATCTGCTGGTAGACGCCCGGCTCTTCGATGATCCGGTGCGGGTCGCCGGCGATGATCGCCGAGCCGGCGGCGGTCCGGTCGCCGGGGACCATCCAGCCGTTGCTGCCGGCGGCGCCGGGGCCGTCGGTGGCGAAGAGGGTGGCGGCCTCGTCGCCCAGGGCGCGGGCGGCTCGCTCGCGCCACAGCTTGGTGGCGAACCCGGCGAACAGGATGTGCGTGGCGATCCAGATGCCGAGCGGCACCCACGGCTCCCACGGGGCGGGTGTGTGGCCGGTGCGGGCGAAGCGCTCGTCGCGGGCGGCGCCCCGGGCCAGGCCGTCGTTGACGCCGTCGACGTATGCCCCGACCCAGGCGGCGGTCTCCGGGTCGAGCGCCTCGTGGCAGCGGCGGGCGGTGTCGTCGAGGCGGCTCTGGCGGGCGAAGCGGTCCCAGGCGAGGGAGTCCGGGCCGAGGATCGCGGCGCCGGCGCCCTGGGAGCGGTGGCGTTCGACCTCCAGCTGCCAGGCCCGGTCCAGGGCGGTGGCCCGGCCCTGGGCGTAGGCCAGCCGGAGCGGGTCGGGGGCGCGCAGGTGCGGGATACCCCAGTCGTCCCGGTACAGCTCGAAGTCGTCCGCGTCGCTCACGCTCACACTCTTCCCCAAGGCATTAGGTTAGGCTCGCCTAAGTGTAGGGGTGCGGGGTGTGGGTGCCGACGCCCGGGTCGGCCGGTCAGGCCCCGGTGGCGCCGTCGATGGCCTCCCGCAGGAGGTCGGCGTGGCCGTTGTGGCGGGCGTACTCGTGGACCATGTGCAGCATGATCAGCCGCAGCGAGGCCTCCTGCCCCCAACTGCGCACGAACACCGCGACGTCGAGCGACTCGGCGGCCTCCTCCACGCGCCGCGCGTGCGCGACCTCCGCGTGCCACGCGGTGAACGCCTCCTCGCGGCCGCAGCCCTCCGGGTCGTAGGCGGCCTGGAAGTCGCCGCTGTCCGACCACAGGTGCGGCACGTCCGCACCGCCCAGGGTGCGGCGGAACCAGTGGCGCTCCACCTCGGCCATGTGGCGGACCAGGCCCATCAGCGACAGGGCCGACGGCGGCATCGAACGGCGCCGCAACTGCTCGCCGGTGAGGCCCTCGCACTTCAGGGCCAGGGTCGAGCGGTGGTAGTCGAGGTAGACGCGCAGCGTCTCGCGCTCACCGCCGGTCAGGGGCGGGTCGATGCGTTCCACGGGCGGGTGCCGTCCTTTCTCACGCCGGGCCGGGGCCGGGACAGGTGCCGGGGGAGGTGCCGGGTCCGGGCTCCCACACGTACGGAACCGTCGTACCGAGGACGTGGAAGCCCAGCCGCTCCAGGATCGGCCGGCTCTGTGCGGAGGCGTCCACGTGCAGGTACGGGATCCCGCGCGCCGCGGCGATCCTGGCCCGGTGGGCCACCAGCAGCCGGTAGACGCCGCGGCCGCGCCATGCGGGCACCGTGCCGCCGCCCCACAGGCCGGCGAAGGGGCTGCCCGGCGGCATCTCCATCCGCGCGGCGCTCACCGGGACGCCGCCGGCCATCGCCACCACGGCGGCGATCGTCTCCGGCGCCCCGCGCAGCCGCTCGCCCACCAGCTCCCGGAGGCCGGGCCGGCGCCGGCCGAAGGCCTCCGTGTGGACGCGCTCCAGCAGGCCCGCGCCCGACGCGTCGGCCACCGCGTGCAGCGTGATGCCGTCGGGCGGCTCCACCGGCAGCGCGGCGAGCTCCTCCGTCCGCCCCACCAGCACCGTCTCGGCCGGCTCGGGGGTGAAGCCCGCGGCGCGCAGCCGTCCCTCCAGGCCCGCCGGGCGGTCGTGCCGGTACAGCTTCCACTCGAAGCCGCAGCCGCGGCCCGCGAAGTACGCCACCTGCGCCGCGATCGCCTCATCCGCCGTGTGCTCGTCAAGGTCCGACCAGAGCACCCCGTTCCAGCCGCTGCCGGGCGAGGTCTGCCGGACCACGCGGCCCACCCGCTCGACCCGGCACCGGGGCGTGTCGGGCGGCGCGCACTCGCGCACATGGCGGTCGTATGCCGCCAGGAGGCGCGCCCGCCCCTCGTGATCGCTTCCCATGGGGGCAGCCGACCACCGGAGCGCCGGCCCGCGCAACTGCATTAGCCTCACCCCCGTGAACGACGTCTGCATCCACACCGGCAAGGCCGCCCCCGACGCCGCTGCCGACCGCGGCTGGCTCCTCGGGCACTTCAAGGACCCCGGCGATCCGCGCCACAGCGCGGACGTGGAGATCAAGTGGGGCGTCCACCCGAAGGGGGACGCGCGGGCGCAGTGGACGGCGGGGGAGGAGCGCACCGCCCTGCTGGTCCTGATCAGCGGCCGCTTCCGGATGGAGTTCCCCGACCGTGACGTCGTCCTCGCCGAGCAGGGCGACTACGTGGTGTGGGGCCGCGGCGTCGACCACTCCTGGTACGCGGAGGAGGAGTCGGTGGTCCTGACGGTGCGCTGGCCGTCCGTCCCCGGCTACCGCGTCGACGAGCCGGCGGCGCCTGCGGTGCGGCAGGGCTGACCCCCGGGCCGCGGGCGGTGCGCATCTGTGATGATGCACACGAAACGGACCAACGATCACCGATGGCTGCGATCGTATGCGTGCGCACCATCCCGGCCGCCCCAGGAGCGACCCTCCCCTCGGCCCGGCCTGCACGCGTTCCAGTGTTCTTCGCATCGGGCTGCCTCCCGGTGAAGATCCGACCCACCAGGGAGCACGTCCGTTGGCAGCAATCGCTCGGTGGTGCATGCGGCACCGGCTGGCCGCCGTCCTGATCTGGCTGCTCGCCCTCGGCGGGACCGCCGCGGCCGCCGTGACCGCCGGAACGGCCTTCTCCACCGACTACGAGGTCCCCGGCACCGAGTCCAGCCGGGCCCACGCCCTCCTCCGCGAGGGCTTCCCCGGACAGGGCGGCGACACCGACACCATCGTGTGGCGGACCCCCGCGCACCTGACGGCCCGCTCACCCGGCGTCGAGCAGCGCATGACCCGGGCCCTCGACACCATCGCCGAGCTGCCGGGCGTCGGCTCGGTCGCCGGACCGTACGGGCCCGGGCCCGAGAGCGCCGCGCAGATCAGCACCGACGGGCGCACCGCCTACGCCGTGGTGACCTTCGACCGGCAGGCGGACGCCGTCCCCACGGCGCAGGCCGAGGCGGTCGTCGCCGCCGCCAGGAACGCCGCCACCGAGGCGGACGGCGTGCAGGTCGAGCTCGGCGGCCGGGCGATCGGCCTGACCGAGGCACCGAAGGCCCACCTCGCCGAGGTCATCGGCGTGGCCGTCGCCGCACTCGTCCTCTTCCTCGCCTTCGGCTCGCTCGCGGCCAGCCTGCTGCCCATCGCGACGGCCCTCGTCTCCGTCGGCACCGCCTACTTCGGCATCAGCCTGCTCGGGCACGCCATGGCCGTCGCCGACTTCGCCCCCATGCTCGGCACCCTCGTCGGACTGGGCGTCGGCATCGACTACGCGCTGTTCATCGTCACCCGGCACCGCAAGGCCCTGCGGCGCGGCATGGGCGTGGCCGAGGCCGCCGAGCAGGCCGTCGCCACCACCGGCAGGGCCGTCGTCTTCGCCGGCGCCACCGTCTGCATCGCCCTGCTCGGCATGCTGGTCCTGCGGCTGAGCTTCCTGAACGGCGTCGCGATAGCCGCCTCGCTGACCGTCGTCCTCACCGTCGCCGCTTCGGTTACCCTGCTGCCGGCCCTCCTCTCGTACATCGGGATGAGCGCCCTCTCGCGGCGCGAGCGCCGCCGCCTCGCCGCCGACGGCCCGCAGCCGGAGCTGCCCACCGGGTTCGCCGCCCGCTGGTCCGCCTTCGTCGAGCGGCACCCCAAGAAGCTCGGCCTCCTGGCCGCCGCCGCCATGGCGGTGCTCGCCCTTCCGACGCTCTCCCTCCACCTGGGCACCTCGGACCAGGGCAACAACCCCGCGACCAGCACCACCCGGCAGGCCTACGACCTGCTTGCCGACGGCTTCGGACCCGGCGTCAACGGCCCCCTCACCGTCGTCGCCCGCCTCGACGGCGCCGGCGACCGGATCGCCGCCGAGCGCCTGGCCGAGGCGCTGCGCGGCGCCGAGGGCGTCGCCTCCGCCGGCCCCGCCGTCCTCAACCGCAGCGGCGACACCGCCGTGGTCACCGTCGTACCCGAGTCGGCACCGCAGTCCCGGGCCACCAGCGACCTCGTCGCCCACCTGCGCGAGGACGTCGTCCCCGCCGCCCGCGAGGGCACCGGCATGGAGGTCCACGTCGGCGGCGTGACGGCCGGATACGACGACTTCGCGGACGTCATCGTCGGCAAGCTCCCCCTCTTCGTCGGCGTCGTCATCGCCCTCGGGTGCGTCCTGCTCCTGCTCGCCTTCCGGTCCATAGGCATCCCCCTCAAGGCCGCGGCCATGAACGTCGCCGCGGTCGCCTCCTCCTTCGGTGTCGTCGTCGCGATCTTCCAGTGGGGCTGGGGCAGCGAGCTGATGGGGCTGGGCAGCGCCGGCCCGATCGAACCCTTCCTCCCCGTGATCATGGTGTCGGTCCTCTTCGGGCTCTCGATGGACTACCAGGTCTTCCTCGTCAGCCGGATGTACGAGGAGTGGCTGGAGACCGGCGACAACCGGCGGGCCGTCCGCGTCGGCCTCGCCGAGACCAGCCGCGTGATCAACTCGGCCGCCGTCATCATGATCTCGGTGTTCCTGGCCTTCGTGCTCAGCGGCGACCGGATCATCGCCATGTTCGGCATCGCCCTCGCCGCGGCCGTCGCCCTCGACGCCTTCGTCCTGCGCACCCTCCTCGTCCCCGCGCTCATGCACCTGCTCGGCGGCGCGAACTGGTGGCTGCCGGCCTGGCTGGAGCGCCGCCTCCCGCGCATCAGCATCGAGCCGCCGGAGACCGCCCCCGCCGCGGCCCTCCCCGCCCAGCGCACTGCCGCCCCGGCCCAGGACGACGCCGAACCCGCCGCCCCCTCCCACTGACCCCTTTCCTGCCCCTACGCCGCCGCGCCAGGCCGGCGCCCCTCCCGGGCCGCCCGCAGTGCGTCCGGCGGCTGCGGGCGAGGCAGGCGGCCCTCCGCCCCACCTGCTGCGGCTGCCGGGCCTCACTCAGCCGGGGAAGCCTGATCCCCGCGGCGTATGAGGACCCTCCCGGATTCCAGGTCTATCGGCCCGCGCCCCGGATCACCGTCCGTGACGTCCGTCCGGGACAGCTCCAGCCGCTTGCGCTCCTCGTCCGTGTGCCTGCGCCCCGGGTTGAACAGCTCCTCGATCAGGTTGAACACCACGCCACCGCGCCTTCCGCCCCGCCCGGGGCCCACCGGTCACCGGACCGTCAGGGTCAGGATCCTGTCGTCGCCCGCCTCGGGGGATCCGCGGCGGTCCGTCTCGCTCGTCACCAGCAGCAGCCTGTCCCCGCCGAGGGCCACCACCGACCGCAGCCGGCCGTACCTGCCCTCCAGGAACGCCTCGGGGTCGGCCGCGGGTCTGTCCCCGGCCAGCGGGATCCGCCACAGCCGCTCGCCCTTCAGCCCGGCCATCCACACCGAGCCCTGGGCGACGGCGATGCCGCTGGGGGAGGCCTCGTCCGGCCGCCACACGGCGACCGGGTCGCGCATGCCCGCCAGACCCGCCTTGCCCTCCGCCTGCGGCCAGCCGTAGTTGGCACCCGGCTCGATCAGATTCAGCTCGTCCCACGTGTTCTGGCCGAACTCCGCCGCCCACAGCCGCTTGTCCTGGTCCCAGGCGAGGCCCTGCACATTGCGGTGCCCGTAGGAGTAGACGACCGAGTCGGGCTCGGGATTGCCGTGCACCGGCTGACCGTCCGGCGTCATCCGCAGGATCTTGCCGCCGAGCGACTTCCTGTCCTGCGCGAGGCCCGTGTCGCCCGTCTCACCCGTCCCCGCGTAGAGCATGCGGTCCGGGCCGAACGCGATCCGGCCGCCGTTGTGCACGACCCCCTTCGGAATGCCCCGCAGCACCGTGTCCGGCGCGCCGAGCTGCTGGCCCGGCTCGCGCTTTTCGTCATAGCGCATGCGGGCGATGCGGTTGTCGGACTCCGTCGTGAAGTAGGCGTACACCATCCGGTCGGACGCGAACGACGGGGACAGGGCCAGCCCCAGCAGCCCGCCCTCGCCGCCCGGCGCGACGCCCGGCACCCTCCCGACGACCACCGCCTTCCCCGACGCGGCCGCGACCCGGCTGATCGTGCCCTTGTCCCGGGAGGCCACCAGCAGGTCCCCCTCGGGCAGCGGGGCCACGCCCCACGGCGACTCCAGGTCCCGCGCCACCTCCCCGGTGACCTCCACGGAGCCCTTCGCCGGCGCCGCGGACGCTGCCGCCGCCGACGCCTGGGCCGATCCGCTGGGGGCCCCGCGCGGCGGTGACGCGCCCGTGGATCCCGCCGGCCCGCCCTCCGGCGAGCACCCCGCCAGCAGCGCCCCGCACCCCGCGAGCGCCACGGCGGCCAGCACGCCGCGCACCCGCCCGTACTCCGCAGGCCGGCCCGCGCC
Organism: Streptomyces globosus; assembly: GCF_003325375.1. Taxonomy (GTDB): domain Bacteria; phylum Actinomycetota; class Actinomycetes; order Streptomycetales; family Streptomycetaceae; genus Streptomyces; species Streptomyces globosus_A. The sequence goes on from NZ_CP030862.1 coordinate 1,336,298, forward strand.
CGCCCCGCCGAACCGCCGCCCCGTCCGCACTCCCCGCATGGCCCTGCTCCCCTCCGGTCCCGCGACCGCCCGACGCGATCGTGCCCGTCACCTGTCCAACCACTCGGACTCCCCCCGAAGTTCCACCAGTCGTACACCCGATCGAGTGGTCCTGGGTCGGCTCCCCGGCCGGGCACCTCCGGAGGTCAGTCCCAGGACCCCACGGCCGCCGGCAGCGCCGCGATCTCCGCCAGGTCGCCCGGCGTCAGCCGCAGCCCCGCCGCCCCCGCGTTCTCCGCCGCCCAGCCCGCCCGGTCCGCGCCCGGCACGGGCACCACCTGCGGCCCCTGCGCCAGCACCCACGCAAGCGCCACCTGCGCCGCCGTCACCTGCGGACCGTGCCGCCGGGCCACCCGGCGCAGCCCCGCGACCAGCACCTGGTTCGTCGCCATCGCCTCCGCCGTGAACCGCGGGTGCCGGGCCCGGACGTCCTCCCACTCGAAACCCTGCCCCGGGGTCAGCGTCCCCGTCAGGAACCCGCTGCCCAGCGGCATCGCCGCGAGGAACCCCACCCCGCGCGCCGCGCACCACGGCAGCAGCCGCCGCAGCGCCTCCTGCGACCACACCGACAGCTCGGCCTCCACCGCGCTCACCGGGAACACCTGCTGGACGCGGTCCAGGTGCCGCAGCAGGGCCCCGTACGCCGGGTCCCCGCGGCGCCCCGCGCCCGGGCCGGCGCCCGCGCCGAGAGCGCAGAACCCCAGCGCGCGCACCTTCCCCGCGCCCACCAGCTCGGCCATTGCGCCCCAGGTCTCCTCCACCGGGACCTCCGGGTCCACCCGGTGCAGCTGGTAGAGGTCGATGACGTCGGTGCGCAGCCGGCGCAGCGAGGCGTCGCAGGCCCGCCTGAGGTACTCCGGCCGCCCGCACGCCACCACGTGCTGCTCGCCCGCGCGCAGCCCCACCTTGGCGGACACGAACGCCTCCGCCCGCCGCTCGCGCAGCACCCTGCCGAGGAGCAGCTCGTTCGTGAACGGCCCGTACACGTCGGCCGTGTCGAGCAGGGTGCAGCCGAGGTCGAGCGCCGTGTGCACCGCCGCCAGCGACTCCTCGCCGCGCCGCCGCGAGGGCGCGTAGGCCCAGCTCATCGGCATGCACCCGAGTCCGACGGCGCCCACCGCCAGCGCCCCCGCCCCGATCGACCTGCGCTCCACCCGTGCGTCCCCCTCCGCGTCCGCCAACAACCTAACGGCTTGATCGCGATCCCTTGGCATAGCCTCGTGATCATGACTGCAAAGACCCCGGACGTCTGGCTCCCGTTCCCGGCGGAGGAGGTCGAGGGCCTTCCCGACTGCTTCCGCTACCGGCGCTGGGACGGCGAGGACGACTTCCCCGCCGACCCGGCCGACTGCACCTTCTACGTCACCCCGTACATGAAGTCGCCCGAGGTGACCCTGCGGCCGCTGGCGGGCATGCCGGACATCGAGGTCGTGCAGACCCTCACCGCCGGCGTCGACCACGTCCTCGGCGGCCTCGACCGCCTGCCGGCCGGAGTCCGGCTCTGCAACGCCCGCGGGGTGCACGAGGCCAGCACGGCCGAGCTCGCCCTCACCCTCGTCCTCGCCTCGCTGCGCGGCATCCCCCGCATGGTCCGCGGCCAGGACCGCGAGCAGTGGCTCGGCGGCTTCTACTCCGCCCTCGCCGACAAGTCCGTGCTCATCGTCGGCTACGGATCCGTCGGCGCAGCCGTCGAAGACCGGCTCGCGGCATTCGAGTGCGCGCGGATCATGCGCGTCGCGCGCTCGGCGCGCACTACCGCGCGCGGGCCCGTCCACGCTCTCCACGACCTTCCCCGCCTCCTCCCGGAAGCCGACGTCGTGATCCTGTGCACCCCGCTCACCGGCGCGACCCGCGGCCTCGCGGGCAGGGACTTCCTCGCGGCGATGGCGGACGGCGCCCTGCTGGTGAACGTCGCCCGCGGGCCCGTCGTCGACACCGGCGCCCTGCTCGCCGAGCTGGAGTCCGGCCGGCTGAGCGCGGCCCTCGACGTCACCGACCCCGAGCCGCTGCCCGCCGGACATCCGCTGTGGCACGCTCCCCACGTCCTCATCACGCCGCACGTCGGCGGCAGCAGCTCTGCCTTCGAGCCGCGCGCCAAGCGCCTGGTGGCCCGCCAGCTCGGCCGGTTCGCAGCGGGGGAGCCGCTGGAGAACACCGTGCTGATCACCAGCTGACGCGCGGTGCGCACGCTCCGCATCCGTACGGATGCGCTCAGTGGCATCAATTCCCCATATGGTAACTCAGCGTAAAACATCTATATCGCTGAGTGACGAAAGTGGTGTATCGTCCGGAACAAGGGGCTGCGCCACGAACGTCTGGCGCTGGGGTGATCGGACACTTTGGGGGGCGACGGGCGATGCACGGCCAATGGACCAGGGATCCGCTGCGGCACAGCCGCCGGAAACGACGAAGGGGCGCGCCGGAACCGGCCTGCGAGGGGGACCGGTGAACGCCCCGGGCGCGGCCGCGGTCGGCCGGCCGCACTCCTGCGGGGGCGGCAGGAGCCTCGCGATGCAGCTGCTCCTCGCCGTGGTCAGCGGCGGCTACGCGGTCGGCGCCGCCCTCGGGTGGGGATCCCAGGACCTCGCCGAGATCATGGGCGACTTCGGCCTCAGCGCCGCCGCCCTGCTCGCGGCCGTCTCCTGCTACGCGTACGCGCGGACCATCGACAGCCGCGAGCGCCCCGCCTGGCTGCTCTTCGCGTTCTCCTCCCTCATGGGAGCCTGCGGCAACGCCGTCTGGGGCTGGTACGAGGTCGTCCTCGGCGAGCCCGTGCCCAAGCCGTCGCTGGCCGACTTCGCCTTCCTCTGCTTCGCGCCGCCCGCCATCGTCGGCCTGCTCGTCCTCGCCAAGCGCCCCGTCACGCGGGCCGGCTGGGTGTGCCTCGCGCTCGACTCCTGGCTCATCGGCGGCTCACTGCTCACCCTCTCCTGGAGCCTCGCCCTGGCCAACGCCGCGCGGACGGCCCAGGAGGGCGTCGCCGGCAGTGTGCCGCGCGCCGCGTTCTCGCTCGCCTACCCCCTGCTCGACATCGCCCTCGTCTCGATGGTGCTCGTCCTGCACTTCCGGCGCTCCGAGGTCAACCGGTCCGCCGTCAACACCGCCATCGCGGCGCTGGCCCTCACCGTGCTGAGCGACGCCCTGTTCACCTCGCCGCTGCTGGGCGCGGGCTACCAGTCAGGCCAGCTGCTGGACGCGGGCTGGTTCGCGGGCTCGCTCCTCCTCGCGTACGCGCCGTGGGGCGCCCGCCGGCTGCCGTCCGGCCCCGCCGGGCGGCACCCCGACCGCCAGGCCGGCCGCCCCATCACCGGCTCGCTGCCCGCGCTGACGCCGTACCTGGCGGCCGCCGTCTGCACCCTGGGGATCCTGTACAACGTCGTCGACGGGCGGAAGGTCGACCGCGTGGTCGTCTTCACCGGCTGCACCGTCGTCCTCGCCCTCGTCATCCGCCAGGGCATCATGCTCCTCGACAACATCGCGCTGACGCAGGAGCTGGCGCAGAAGGAGAACCACTTCCGCTCCCTGGTCCAGGGCTCCAGCGACGTCATCATGATCGCCGACCCGGCCGGGACGCTCCGCTACGTCAGCCCGGCCGCCGCGGGGGTGTACGGCCGCGAGGCGGAGGAGCTGGTCGGCACGGAGCTCGCCTCGCTGATCCACCCGCACGACCTGGGCCGCGTCGTCCACGAGGTGCGCCGCTTCCTCGCCGCCCCGCCGGCCGAGGAGCCCACCACCCGCATCGAGTGCCGCTTCAAGTCGGGCGGCGGCGAATGGCTCAACGTCGAATCCACCGTCAACCGCCACCAGGGCGGCCTCATCCTCAACAGCCGCGACGTCACCGAACGCGTCCGGCTCCAGGCCCAGCTCCAGCACAGCGCCGAGCACGACCCGCTCACCGACCTCCCCAACCGGGCCCTGTTCACCCGCCGGGTCCGCCGGGCCCTCACCGGGCGGCGCGCCGGCGACCGCGGCGCCGCGGTCCTCTTCATCGACCTCGACGGCTTCAAGGCCGTCAACGACACCATCGGCCACCAGGCAGGGGACGAGCTGCTCGTCGAGGCCGCGCGCCGCCTCCAGGACTCGGTGCGCGCCGGGGACACCGCCGCCCGCCTCGGCGGCGACGAGTTCGCCGCACTGATCGCCGGCGACGCTGGCCGCGACCGGGGCGCCCGCGAGCACCAGGTCCGCGAGATCGCGGACCGGCTGCGCGCCACCCTCTCCCAGCCGTACCGGGTCGGCGGGACCGAGGTGAGGGTGGCCGCCAGCATCGGCGTGGCCTTCGCCGAACCGGGGATCACCCCGACCGACCTCATGCGGAACGCGGACCTCGCGATGTACCGGGCGAAGGCGGGCGGCAAGGACCGCGTCGAGCTGTACGCCCCGCAGATGCAGGCCGACGCCGTACGGCGGGCGGAGGCCGCCGGCCGGCTGCGGACGGCGCTGCGCGGCGGCGAGTTCGCCCTGCTGCACCAGCCGGTCGTCTCGCTGGAGACGGGCGAGGTCAGCGCCGTCGCGGCGCAGGCCCGCTGGCGCTCGGGGCAGGGGATCCTCTTCACCCCCGCCGAGTTCCTGAGAGTCGCCGAGCAGGGCGAGGGCGTCCCGTCGGCAGAGGCGGCCGCCGCGCACCAGCCGGAGGGGGCGTTCGGAACCGGGCGCGGCCGGCCCGCGGAGATCGCCCGCTGGCTGCTGGAGCAGGCCGTCCGGGAGGCGGCCGACCGGCACGCGGCGGGGCACGGCGTACCGGTGTGCGTGCGGATGGGCGCCGACCGGCTGCTGGACCGGGCCGGACCGCCCGGCTCCCTGGAGGCGCTGCTGCGCCGCCACGGGCTGCCTCCGGGGGCGCTGGTCGTCGAACTGGCCGAGTGCGACCCCAGGGTCCCCTTCGACGAGCTGGAGCGCCGCCTGGCCGCCCTGCGCCGGCTCGGCGTCCTGGTCGCCCTCGACGGCTTCGGCAGCGGCTACGCCGGCATCGGGGCCCTGCGCCGGCTGCCGGTGGACATCCTCAAGCTGGACCCCGCGCTGGTCGCGGGCGTCGTCGAGTCCTCCCGCCTCCGCAAGATCACCGCGGGCCTCTTGCGCATCGCAAACGATCTGGGCATGCAGTCCGCGGCCGAGGGGGTCGACCTGCCGGAGCAGGTCCTGGCCCTGCGGTCCATGGGATGCACGCACGGCCAGGGACTGGCGTTTTCCGGCCCGCTCGACGAGTACAGGCTGCGGCGCGCGCTGGTGCGCGGTACGTTCCCAGTACCGGGCGGGGCGGTCGAGCCCGCCCTGGCCGGTGGTGCGTCCGGGGGCGCGATGGCCGTCCGGAGAGGCTCACATAATGAGACGCCCGTCCCACCTACTTGACATCCCCCTCCCGGCGGAGGGAGGGTCAGTGCCATGCGCACCCGAATTCTCGTACTTGGAAAGCGCGTCGGCTGAAGCCGGGACCTGCATGTCCCCGCTCCGTGCACCCGACGCGCTCCCCTCGCTTGCCATCCGGCACGAGGGGTTTTTTGTTGCACTGGCACACCTTCGAACCGTCGTAAAACCCTCAGCTTCGAGAAGAGAATGCCGATGACCGAGCAGGCCTCCGGGGCCCAGCATCCGCAGCCGCGGCCCCGTTCCGGCGGACAGCAGCCCGCCGCCGTTGAGCACGTCACGGGTGCGCAGTCCCTCATCCGCTCTCTCGAAGAGGTGGGGTGCGACACCGTCTTCGGCATTCCGGGCGGCGCGATCCTCCCGGCGTACGACCCGATGATGGACAGCACCAAGGTCCGCCACATCCTGGTCCGGCACGAGCAGGGCGCCGGACACGCGGCCACCGGCTACGCGCAGGCCACCGGCAAGGTCGGCGTCTGCATGGCCACCTCCGGCCCCGGCGCCACCAACCTCGTCACCCCGATCGCCGACGCGCACATGGACTCCGTCCCGCTCGTCGCCATCACCGGCCAGGTCTCCTCCAAGGCGATCGGCACCGACGCCTTCCAGGAGGCGGACATCGTCGGCATCACCATGCCGATCACCAAGCACAACTTCCTGGTCACCAAGGCCGAGGACATCCCGAAGACCATCGCCGAGGCCTTCCACATCGCGTCCACCGGCCGCCCGGGCCCCGTCCTCGTCGACATCGCCAAGGACGCCCTCCAGGCCCGCACCGCCTTCTCCTGGCCGCCCGCCCAGGACCTGCCCGGCTACCGCCCGGTCACCAAGCCGCACGCCAAGCAGATCCGCGAGGCCGCCAAGCTGATCTGCCAGGCCAAGCGCCCCGTCCTGTACGTCGGCGGCGGCGTCATGAAGTCCGGCGCGACCGCCGAGCTGAAGGTCCTCGCGGAGCTGTCCGGCGTCCCGGTCACCACCACCCTGATGGCGCTGGGCTCCTTCCCCGACAGCCACCCGCTGCACATCGGCATGCCGGGCATGCACGGCGCGGTCACCGCCGTCACCGCCCTGCAGAAGTCCGACCTGCTGATCGCGCTCGGCACCCGCTTCGACGACCGGGTCACCGGCAAGCTCGACAGCTTCGCCCCCTACGCCAAGGTCATCCACGCGGACATCGACCCCGCCGAGATCGGCAAGAACCGCGAGGTCGACGTCCCGATCGTCGGCGACGCCCGCGAGGTCATCGCCGACCTGATCCAGGCGATCCAGGCCGAGCACAACGACGGCAACGCCGGCGACTACGCCGCCTGGTGGAGGGACCTCAACCGCTGGCGCGAGACCTACCCGCTGGGCTACGACACGCCCGACGACGGCATGCTCTCGCCGCAGCAGGTCATCCAGCGCATCGGCGAACTCGCCCCGCCGCACACGGTCTTCGCGGCCGGCGTCGGCCAGCACCAGATGTGGGCCTCGCACTTCATCCAGTACGAGGAGCCCCGCACCTGGCTCAACTCCGGCGGCGCCGGAACCATGGGGTACGCGGTCCCCGCCGCGATGGGCGCCAAGGTCGGCGCCCCGGACCGCACGGTCTGGGCGATCGACGGCGACGGCTGCTTCCAGATGACCAACCAGGAACTCGTCACCTGCGCCCTGAACAACATCCCGATCAAGGTCGCGATCATCAACAACGGCGCGCTGGGCATGGTCCGCCAGTGGCAGACCCTCTTCTACAACCAGCGGTACTCCAACACCGTGCTGCACGCCGACGACACCGGCCACGACACCGTCGGCTCCCAGCTCGGCGAGTCGACCGCGCCCCGCAAGGGCACCCGCGTCCCGGACTTCGTCAAGCTGTCCGAGGCGATGGGCTGCGTGGCGCTGCGCTGCGAGGACCCGGCCGACCTCGACAAGGTCATCGCCGAGGCCAACGCCATCAACGACCGCCCCGTCGTCATCGACTTCATCGTCCACGAGGACGCCATGGTGTGGCCGATGGTCGCCGCCGGCACCTCCAACGACGAGGTCATGGCCGCCCGGGGCGTCCGTCCCGACTTCGGCGACAACGAAGACGACTGAGCCGGAAGAGCCGAGAGAGAGAACGCCCCACATGTCCAAGCACACGCTCTCCGTCCTGGTCGAGAACACCCCCGGCATCCTGGCCCGGATCGCCGCCCTGTTCTCCCGCCGCGGGTTCAACATCGACTCCCTCGCGGTCGGCGTCACCGAGCACCCCGACATCTCCCGCATCACGATCGTCGTGAACGTCGAGGACCTCCCGCTGGAGCAGGTCACCAAGCAGCTGAACAAGCTGGTCAACGTGCTCAAGATCGTCGAGCTGGAGCCGTCCAACGCCATCGAGCGCGAACTCGTCCTGGTGAAGGTCCGCGCCGACAACGAGACCCGCTCGCAGATCATCGAGATCGTGCAGCTCTTCCGCGCCAAGACCGTCGACGTCTCCCCGGAGGCCGTCACCATCGAGGCCACGGGCGGCGCCGACAAGCTCGGCGCCATGCTGAAGATGCTGGAGCCGTTCGGCATCAAGGAGCTCGTCCAGTCCGGCACGATCGCCATCGGGCGCGGCGGACGGTCCATCACGGACCGCAGCCTGCGCGCGCTCGACCGCAGCGCCTGACCCTTTTGGCTCTCGCATCGCGAGACCAGGAAACTTCGTCCACGTTCCCCGCCGTACGGTGGGAGCAACACCAGCGCACCAAGGAGATATCCCAGTGGCCGAGCTGTTCTACGAGAACGACGCCGACCTGTCCATCATCCAGGGCCGCAAGGTCGCGGTCATCGGCTACGGCAGCCAGGGCCATGCCCACGCGCTGTCGCTGCGTGACTCCGGCGTCGACGTCGTCGTCGGCCTGAAGGAGGGCTCCAAGTCCAAGGCCAAGGCCGAGGAGCAGGGGCTGAAGGTCCTGCCGGTGGCCGAGGCCGCCGAGTGGGCGAACGTCATCATGATCCTGACGCCGGACCCGCTCCAGGCCGAGATCTACGAGGAGTCCGTCAAGGACCACCTGAAGGAGGGCGACGCGCTCTTCTTCGGCCACGGCTTCAACGTCCGCTACGGCTTCATCAAGCCCCCGTCCAACGTGGACGTCGCCCTCGTCGCCCCGAAGGGCCCGGGCCACCTGGTCCGCCGCCAGTACGAGGAGGGCCGCGGCGTCCCGTGCATCGCCGCCGTCGAGCAGGACGCCACCGGCAAGGCCTTCGACCTGGCCCTCTCCTACGCGGCCGGCATCGGCGGCACCCGCGCCGGCGTCATCAAGACCACCTTCAAGGAGGAGACCGAGACCGACCTGTTCGGTGAGCAGGCCGTCCTCTGCGGTGGCGCCTCCGCCCTGGTCAAGGCCGGTTTCGAGACCCTGACCGAGGCCGGCTACCAGCCGGAGATCGCCTACTTCGAGTGCCTGCACGAGCTGAAGCTCATCGTGGACCTCATGTACGAGGGCGGCCTGGAGAAGATGCGCTGGTCGGTCTCCGAGACCGCCGAGTGGGGCGACTACGTCACCGGCCCCCGCATCATCACCGACGCCACCAAGGCCGAGATGAAGAAGGTCCTCGCCGAGATCCAGAGCGGTGAGTTCGCCAACACCTGGATGGCCGAGTACAAGGCCGGCCTGCCGAAGTACAACGAGTACAAGAAGGCCGACGAGGAGCACCTGCTGGAGACCACCGGCAAGAAGCTGCGCAAGCTGATGAGCTGGGTCGACAGCGACGAGAACTGACCCGCGGCGGGGCCGGGGCGCACACCGCCCCGGCCCCGCGCCGCACCCCGGGCAGCCAGGAGCGCAGACCTCGGCAGCGTGGCTTGTCCACCCCGGCCAACCCCGGACGGGTGATCCTTACGGACAGGCGGAAACCGGTTTCGGATCCGCCACTACACTGCTCAACACAACGCGTCAGGCCCACAGTGTCGTGCGTCTTCCACGCGGCTAGCCCCTCCACCGCCTGCGGCCGTCGGGACGGCCGTCCGCACTGGACTTGTGAGGACCCACGTGAGCTCGAAACCTGTCGTACTCATCGCCGAAGAGCTGTCGCCCGCCACCGTCGAGGCGCTCGGCCCGGACTTCGAGATCCGGCACTGCAACGGCGCCGACCGCGCCGAGCTGATCCCCGCCATCGCCGACGTCGACGCCGTCCTGGTGCGCTCGGCGACGAAGGTCGACGCCGAGGCCATCGCCGCCGCCCGCAAGCTGAGGGTCGTCGCCCGCGCCGGAGTCGGCCTCGACAACGTCGACGTCTCCGCCGCCACCAAGGCCGGCGTGATGGTCGTGAACGCGCCGACCTCCAACATCGTCACCGCCGCCGAGCTCGCCTGCGGCCTGCTGATCGCCACCGCCCGCCACATCCCGCAGGCCAACACGGCCCTGAAGAACGGCGAGTGGAAGCGCAGCAAGTACACCGGCGTCGAGCTCAGCGAGAAGACCCTCGGCGTCGTCGGCCTCGGCCGGATCGGCGTGCTCGTCGCCCAGCGGATGTCCGCCTTCGGCATGAAGGTCGTCGCCTACGACCCCTACGTGCAGCCCGCGCGCGCCGCCCAGATGGGCGTCAAGATGCTCGCGCTGGACGAGCTGCTGGAGGTCGCCGACTTCATCACCGTCCACCTGCCGAAGACGCCGGAGACGATCGGCCTCATCGGCGACGACGCCCTGCACAAGGTGAAGCCGTCGGTCCGGATCGTCAACGCGGCGCGCGGCGGCATCGTGGACGAGGCCGCGCTGTACTCCGCGCTCAAGGAGGGCCGCGTCGCCGGCGCCGGCCTCGACGTGTACGCGAAGGAGCCCTGCACGGACTCCCCGCTCTTCGAGCTCGACCAGGTCGTGTGCACCCCGCACCTCGGCGCGTCCACGGACGAGGCACAGGAGAAGGCCGGCATCGCCGTCGCCAGGTCGGTGCGCCTCGCCCTGGCCGGCGAGCTCGTCCCGGACGCGGTCAACGTCCAGGGCGGCGTGATCGCCGAGGACGTCCGCCCGGGCCTGCCGCTGGCCGAGAAGCTCGGCCGGATCTTCACCGCGCTCGCCGGCGAGGTCGCGGTCCGCCTCGACGTCGAGGTGTGCGGCGAGATCACCCAGCACGACGTGAAGGTGCTGGAGCTCTCCGCCCTCAAGGGCGTCTTCGAGGACGTCGTCGACGAGACGGTCTCCTACGTCAACGCCCCGCTGTTCGCGCAGGAGCGCGGCGTCGAGGTCCGCCTGACCACCAGCTCGGAGTCCCCGGACCACCGCAACGTGGTGACCGTCCGCGGCACCCTGTCGGACGGCCAGGAGGTGGCGGTCTCCGGCACCCTGGCCGGCCCCAAGCACCTCCAGAAGATCGTCGGCGTCGGCGAGTACGACGTGGACCTGGCGCTCGCCGACCACATGGTCGTGCTGCGCTACACCGACCGGCCCGGCGTCGTCGGCACCGTCGGCCGGATCCTCGGCGAGGGCGGCCTGAACATCGCGGGCATGCAGGTGGCGCGGGCGGAGGAGCACGGCGAGGCGCTTGCGGTCCTCACCGTGGACGACACCGTTCCGGCGGCCGTGCTGGCCGACATCGCGGAAGCGATCGGCGCGACCTCGGCCCGCACGGTGAACCTGGCCGGCTGACCGGGTAAGCGACCGTACGCCGCCGTACGCCGCCCGAGGGCCCGGGGAGCAGTCCCCGGGCCCTTCGCGCGCGTCGCACCGGCCGTCAGGCGTGCAGGCGGGCCGTCTTGAGGGCCATGTGGAGGAGCAGGCGGTCCTCGCCCTCGTCGAGGTCGAGCCCGGTGAGCTGCTCCACCCGGGCCAGCCGGTAGTACAGGGTCTGGCGGTGGATGCCCAGGGCCGCCGCCGCCCGGCCGGCCTGGCCCGCGCAGTCCAGGAACACCTCCGCCGTCCGGGCCAGCTCCCGCTGCGCCGGGCCGAGCAGGGGGCGGGCCGCCGGGTCGTCCGCCGGGGCGGCGGAGGCGAGCGCCGACAGCATCCGGTACGGGCCGAGCGCCGACCAGCGAGCCACGGGGCCGAGCCGCGGCTGCGCCGCCGCCGCCCGGGCCGCCGCCGAAGCCTGCGCCCAGGCGTCCGCGAGCCCCCCGAGACCCCGGCCCGGCTCCGCGATCCCCGCGGCCGGGCCGCCGGGGGCGCCCGCCGGGGCCGCGCCGCCCGCCGTACGGGCCGCGCCCGCCGCTCCGGACACCGCCGCGCCCGCCGTCGCCGTACGGGCCGCAGCGCCTGCCGCCGCGCCCGCCGCCGTACGGGCCGCAGCGCCTGCCGCTGCGCCCGTCGCCGTACGGGCTGCCGCGCCTCCGGTCCCGGGCCCGAGCAGGCGGGACGCCACCGCCTCCGCCGGGCCGAGGGCGTCCGCCGCGCGGAGTCTGACCAGCAGCGCCAGTGCCCGGCCCGGGGCGGTGTCCGCCTCCGGCCCGCGGCCCGGAACCACGCACACCGCGGCGGCCCCCGGCACGGTGGCCGGGGCCTCACCGGTCCAGGGGGCGACGCACACCACCGTGTGCAGCTCGTCCGCGGCCGCCGGGCCGAGCGCCGCCCGGAGCGCCGAGACGGCCATGTCCTGCTGCCAGCCGCGGCCTGCGGTCAGCACCGCGAGGAACTCCCGCGACAGGTCGGCGCCCGCCTTGGCCTCCTCGGCGAGGAGGACGCCGATCCGGTCCGCCACCTCCATGGCGGCGGCCAGCGCCTCCGGCGCCGGTCCCGGGTCCCGGTCCAGCAGCCACACGTATCCCTGCACGATCCCGCGGTAGCGCACCGGCAGGCAGATCCGGCCCCGGAAGACGCCCGCGTCCGGCGCTGCCGGGATCCGGACGGGGCCGGTGGCGCGGGCGATGCCGAAGCCCTCGAACCAGGACCGAACGGCCGCCGTCGACCCGCGGGTCAGGATCGACCGGGTCCGCACCGGGTCCATGGCGAGGTCGTCGTCGCTGTCGTGCGCGCCGAAGGCGATCAGGCGGAAGTCCCGGTTCTCCAGTGTCGCGGGGGCGCCGAGCAGCGCGGAGATCTCGTCCACCAGGTCCTGGTAATCGCCTTTCACCCGGCCATTCTCCCACCGCAAACCCGTCTTTCAGACAGGTGTATGAGATCGCGGACACGGATGCGTGACAGCTGTCGATGGCAGAGGATCGAGTCCATCCTTAGGTTTCACGGTGGTTTCACTTGCGTTCTCCCCGCGGTCCCCGCCCACCCCCTGCGGGGGGCCCGTGACTGCTTCTGCCACCCGTTGGAGGTGCCCCGTGCTGGGTCCCGCGATCCTCGCCGCCTCGCGCAGCGACAAGATGCGCCGAATCGTCTCTGCCGCCCCGGTGACCAAGCCCGTGGTGACCCGCTTCATCCCCGGTGAGACGGTCGACCAGGTCATCCCCATCGTCGAGGAACTCGCCCGCAAGGGCCTCGAGGTGACCCTGGACGTCGTCGGCGAGGACATCACCACGGTGGAGCAGTCGTACGCCGCGCGCGACGCCTACCTGGAGCTCGTCGCCCGCCTGAAGGACCTCGGCCTGGGCGAGAAGGCCGAGATGTCGGTGAAGCTCTCGATGTTCGGCCAGGCGCTGGAGGGCGGCCACGAGCTCGCCCTCGCCAACGTCCGCCCGGTCGTCGAGGCCGCCGCCGCGATCGGCACCACGGTCACCCTCGACGCCGAGGACCACACCACCCTCGACTCGATGTTCGCCATCCACGAGGAGCTGCGGAAGGACTTCCCGCAGACCGGCTGCGTCATCCAGGCGTACCTCTTCCGCACCGAGGCCGACGCCCGCCGCCTGGCCGACGCCGGCAGCCGCGTCCGCATCGTGAAGGGCGCCTACAAGGAGCCCGCCGAGGTCGCCTACCAGGACAAGGGCGAGATCGACAAGGCGTACGTCCGCATCCTGAAGACGCTCATGGAGGGCAAGGGCTACCCGATGATCGGGTCCCACGACCCCCGCCTGATCGCCATCGGGCAGGAGCTCGCCCGCCAGGCCGGCCGCAAGCTCGACGAGTACGAGTTCCAGATGCTGTACGGCATCCGCAGCGAGGAGCACCTGCGGCTCGCCGCCGAGGGCCACCGCATGCGGGTCTACACCGCGTACGGGACCGACTGGTACGGCTACTTCATGCGCCGTCTCGCCGAGAAGCCCGCGAACCTGCTCTTCTTCCTCCGCTCGATGATCACCAAGAACTAGGTCAAGGAGTTTCAGACCCATGGATGCTGTGACCCAGGTCCCCGCCCCGGTCAACGAGCCGGTCCACTCGTACGCTCCCGGCAGCCCCGAGCGCGCGCGGCTCGAGGAGCAGCTGAAGCTGCTCTCCGAGAACCCGATCGAGCTGCCGATGACGATCAACGGCGTCAAGCGGATGGGCGGCGGAGAGCGCTTCGACGTGGTCCAGCCGCACGACCACAAGTCGGTGATCGGCACCTACGCCAACGCCACCGCGGCCGACGCGCAGGACGCCGTCGACGCCGCCCTGGCCGCCGCCCCGGCGTGGCGCGCCATGTCCTTCGACGACCGCGCCGCGATCATCCTGCGCGCCGCCGAGCTGCTGGCCGGCCCGTGGCGCGAGAAGCTGGCCGCCTCCACCATGCTCGGCCAGTCCAAGACCGCCCAGCAGGCCGAGATCGACACCCCCTGCGAGCTCGTCGACTTCTGGCGCTTCAACGTCCACTTCGCCCGCCAGATCCTGGCCGAGCAGCCGGTCGCGAACTCCGCCGGCGTGTGGAACCGCAGCGACCACCGCCCGCTGGAGGGCTTCGTCTACGCGATCACGCCGTTCAACTTCACGGCGATCGCCGGCAACCTGCCGACCGCCCCCGCCCTGATGGGCAACGTGGTCGTCTGGAAGCCGTCCCCCACGCAGACGCACTCCGCCGTCCTGCTGATGGAGCTCCTGGAGGAGGCCGGCCTCCCCAAGGGCGTCATCAACCTCGTCACCGGCGACGGCATCGCCGTCTCCGAGGTGGCCCTGAACCACCCGGAGCTCGCCGGCATCCACTTCACCGGCTCGACCAAGACCTTCCAGTACCTGTGGAAGACGGTCGGGAACAACATCGAGAAGTACCGCTCCTACCCGCGCCTGGTCGGCGAGACCGGCGGCAAGGACTTCGTCGTCGCGCACCCCTCCGCGGACCGCGCCGTCCTGAAGACCGCCCTGACCCGCGGATCCTTCGAGTTCCAGGGCCAGAAGTGCTCGGCGTCCTCCCGCGCCTACATCCCGGCGTCCATCTGGAACGACGGCTTCAAGGAGCAGTTCGCCGCCGAGGTCGACGGCATCGCCATGGGCGACGTCCGCGACCTGTCGAACTTCATCGGCGCCGTCATCGACGAGCGCTCCTTCGCGAAGAACAAGGCCGCGATCGACCGCGCCAAGGCCGACCCGTCCTGCACGATCGTCGCGGGCGGCAGCTACGACGACTCCGAGGGCTACTTCGTCCGCCCGACGGTCATCGAGTGCACGGACCCGGAGAACGAGGTCTTCACGACCGAGTACTTCGGCCCCATCCTCGCCGTCCACGTCTACGAGGACGACAGGTTCGACGAGATGCTGGAGCAGATGGAGTCGGTCTCCGACTACGCGCTGACCGGCTCGGTCATCGCCGGCGACCGCTACGCCGCCGCCCACGCGATGGACAGGCTCCGCTTCGCCGCGGGCAACTTCTACATCAACGACAAGTCGACCGGCGCCGTCGTCGGCCAGCAGCCCTTCGGCGGCGGCCGCGCCTCCGGCACCAACGACAAGGCCGGCGCCGCCAGCAACCTCCAGCGCTGGGTCTCGACCCGCTCCATCAAGGAGACGCTGGTCCCGCCGACCGAGTACGGCTACCCGCACATGGGCTGATCCCGGCCCCGCCTGACCCCGCCCCCGCTCCGGTACCCCCAAGTCCGGAGCGGGGGCGGTCTCCATTCCGGGGCCGCCGCGGCTCAGACCTCCACCAGCACCTGCTCCAGCGTCTTGCGGACCAGGTCCGGGACCTCGCAGTCGTCCGCCGGGTAGCCGACCGGGACCACGGCGAACGCCTTCTCGTTCTCCGGCCGGCCCAGCACGTGCGCGAGGAACCGCATCGGGCTCGGGGTGTGCACCAGCGCGGCCAGGCCGGAGAGGTGCAGCGCGCTCAGCAGCATGCCGACGGCGATGCCGACCGATTCGTCGACGTAGTAGTGCTTGCGCCTGCTGCCGTCCTCGCCCAGCCAGTAGCGCTGCTGGAAGACGACGATCAGGGCGGGGGCGTCCGTCAGATGCGTCTTGACGGCGTCCGTGCCGAGCGGGCGCAGGGCCGCCAGCCACTCGTCGCCGAGGCGGCCCTCGTACGAGAGCTGCTCCTCCTGCTCGGCGGCGGCCCGGATCTGCCGGCGCACCTCCGGGTCCTTGACCAGGACGAACGTCCACGGCTGCTGGTGCGCCCCGGAGGGGGCCGTCGCCGCGCAGGCGATGGCGTCGCGGACGGCCTGCTCCGGCACCGGGTCGGGGGAGAACGCGCGGACGGTGCGCCGCTGCCCCATGCGCTCGCGCAGCTCCGCGGCGCGCTCCAGAGTCCGGCCGGCCGGCATCCGCTCGGGCCGGTAGGCGACGGGACGGTACGGCTCCCCGTGCACGGGGGTCCACTGCTGGGCGGTAGGTGACATGGGGCGAGTGTGCCGGGGGTGGCCCGAGCGGGCCAGTGCCCCGGCACGGGCGTTTGTCCCGTTCTGCGGGGACGGGGCGGGAATGGCAGCGGCGAGCACCGGCCGATTCGCCGGAGGGCGGTCCGGCTGCGGCGTGCCGGCGGTCCGGGGCCGCCCCGGCACCCGCCCGGCCGGCCGGGCAGGGCGCATGCCGCCGGGGCGGGGCGTGCGGACCCCCGCCGACCTGCGGGAAACGGCCTGCACGGACCCGGAGCGCGCGCGGCCCGGCGGGCGCGGAGCCGTACGCACGCCCCCCGCCGGGCCGGGGCGTCCGTACGGGCGGCAGGCGGCTGCGGGTTCCGCATTCCGGATGGTCCGCCTGTTTCCGGCCCTTCCGGCGGGGCCGGGCGGCCGGTTCGCGACGGCCCGGCGGCGGCCGGACGCCCGCGCGGCACACTGGGGGCATGACCGGCACCCGCACGCGCCTCGCGCACACCTCGCAGCTGGCGGCCGGGGAGCTCTCCGCCGTACGGGGGCTCCTCGACGGCGCCTTCGACGGCGACTTCGGCGAGGAGGACTTCGAGCACGCCCTCGGCGGCATGCACGCCCTGGTGTACCGCGGAGGGGAGCTCCTCGCGCACGGCAGCGTCGTCCAGCGGCGCGTCGTCCACGCGGGCCGCGCCCTGCGCTGCGGATACGTCGAGGCCGTCGCGGTCCGGGCGGACGCGCGGCGGCGCGGCCTCGGCGGCGCCGTGATGGCCGCCCTGGAGGACGTCATCGGACGGGCGTACGTGCTCGGCGCGCTCTCCGCCTCCGACGAGGGCGCCGCCCTGTACGGGGGCCGCGGCTGGTCGGTGTGGGGCGGCCGGATCGGCGCCCTGTCACCCGGCGGCCCGGTCCGCCTGCCGGAGGAGGAGGGCTCGACGTACGTGTGGGCGCCGGACGGGGCCCTGCCCGCGCCCGCCGAGGGCCTGTGGTTCGACTGGCGCGACGGCGACGTCCTGTAGTACCCGGCCGCGCCTGCCCGTTCAGCCGGGCAGGCGGACCAGCATCTTGCCGGTGTTGTCGCCGCGCAGGACCCCGAGAAACGCCTCCACGGTGCGGTCGATCCCCTCCACGGCGGTCGTGTCGGTGCCCACGCGCCCGCTGCGCAGGTGCGGGACGAGGAAGTCCTCCAACTCCTCCTGGAGGCCGGTGTGGTGGCGGACCAGGACCCCTTCCAGGCGGAGCGACTTGTGCACCACCTCGAAGAGGTTGCGCGGCGCGGCCGGCGAGCGGTCCCCGTTGTACGTCGAGACGGCGCCGACCCAGGCAATCCGCCCGAACTCCCGCAGCGCGCCGATGGCCCCCTCCAGGTGGTCCTTGCCGACGTTGTCCACGTACACGTCGATGCCGTCCGGCGCCGCCTGGGCGAGCAGCTCGCCGACCGGGCCGTCGTGGTAGTCGAACGCCGCGTCGAAGCCGAGCACACCGGTGAGGTGGCGCACCTTCGCCGGGGTGCCCGCGCTGCCGATGATCCGGCGGGCGCCCAGCAGCCGGGCGATGTGCCCGACGGCGGTGCCGACCCCGCCGGCCGCGGCCGACACGTACAGGTCCTCGCCCGCGCGCAGGCCCGCGGTCCGGGTGAGCGCGGCGTACGCGGTCAGGCCGGTGCCGCCGAGGATGCCGAGGTGGGCCTCCAGCGGGACGCCCTCGTGGCGGCGGATCCTGCGCGTGCCGTCCTCGCCGAGCGCCACCAGCGCGTGCGTGCGCCAGCCCTGGCGGTGGAAGACGAGGTCGCCCTCCTCCAGGCCCGGGTCGCGGGAGGCGACCACCCTGCCCACGGCGCGGCCCTCCAGCGGGGCGCCCAGCGCGAAGCCCTCCTCGCCGCCGTCCATCATCCCGCGGTGGTAGGGGTCCACGGACAGCAGGAGGTTCTGCACCAGGGCCGTCCCCGGCGCGGGCTCCGGCACCGGCATGCGGGCCAGGGTGAAGTCGGAGGCGGAGGGGAAGCCGGAGGGGCGGGCGGTCTGGTGCACGGCGTACGCGGTGTTCTCGGTCATGGCGGGGACGTTAGGGAGGAATCCCCGGGCCGGGCAGGGGGTTGGGCTCATGGAAGCACCCGATACATGAACACTGCTCATACACCGAGGTGAAAGCCGCCCATGACAGCCCGACAGGCCGAACTCGCCCCGCACGAACTGCGGATCCTCCTCGCCGTCGCCGAGACCGGCGGCTTCTCGGCCGCCGCGGCGCGGCTCGGACTGACCCAGTCCGCGGTCTCCCACTCGGTGCGCGGCAGCGAGGCCAAGGTCGGCGCCGTCCTCTTCGAGCGCGGGCGGACCGGCGCCGTGCCCACCGCGGCGGGGGAGCGGGCCGCGGCCCTCGCCCGGCGGATCCTGCGGATGTACGAGGTCCTCGGCGCGGAGGTCCGTGCGGCCGCGGCCGGCGGCTCCGGCGCCGACGGCGCACTGCAGGGGGTGCTGCGCATCGCCGCGTTCCGCAGCGCGGCCCTGCACCTGCTGCCGCCCGCGCTGGAGCGGCTTGCCGCCCGGCACCCCGGGATCCGCGCGGAGGTACGGGTGGTGCGGGAGGTGGGGGAGGGGGCCGCGGGGGAGGTGGTCGCGGGGAGGGCCGACCTCGGGATCGCCACGCTGGACCCCGCCGCCGGGCTGCCGCCGGGGCTGCTGGGCGGGGTGCTCGTGCAGGAGGCGTACGCGCTGGTGCACCCGGCCGGGCACGCCGACCCGAAGTCGCTGCCCCTGCTCGACTGGGACGAGAACTGCGGCTCCTACACCCGGGAGTGGTGGCGGTCCCAGGACTGGATCCCGCGCGCCACCGTGAAGGCCGAGGACGACGGGATGGTGCTCACCATGGTGGGCCGCGGGCTCGGCATGGCGATCATGCCCGAGCTGTCGCTCCGCGAGGCGGGAAACGCGGTCGCCGTCACCGGTCTGGGCCCCTCGGGGCCCGTCCGAAACGTGGGATACGTAACCACCCCGGAATCCGCCTCCACGGTCGCCGTCAGGGCTCTGATCAGGGAACTTCGCCAGTAGAGGGGCTGAGAACGGAGGGCCTGGGACGGGCCGTCCGGAGGATTGGCCGTCTCAGATAGTAGGAAGTCCGAGTAATTGCGCAGACATACAGCGGAAGCTGTCCTAGTTTTGTAGAAGCCGAACGTCTCGCCGATCCGGCGAATGGCGGCCCGCGGCGCGCGCCCCGAACAGGCAATCCCTGTGGCGCAGCGCCCCCGCCCCTTCCGGCGCCTTGAAGGAACCCCTCATCCGCGGCTGTGCCGCGCCGTGATCTCAAGGAGTCGATCACCATGACCAAGACCACCCCCGCCGCCCCCCGCCGCGTCCGCCGCTCCGCCGCCGCCGACGCCGACCGCAGGAACGCCGCCGCGGCCCTGCAGCGCGCCCTGGACCGCCGCGACAACGGCGGCGCGACCGGCCACTGACCCGGCGCCCGGGCCGGGCGCCCGGCCCGGCCCCGCTAGGCCTCCCGCCCTGCGCCCCGGCCACGCCCCCGCCGCACCGATCGCCCGCGACACGCGCTGTCCAGATGGTGGACGCAATATGTCTGAGGGCTGGGACACGGAGTACGGTTCCGACATGTCGACCAGCATCAATCTCGCAGTGATCCCCGGTGACGGCATCGGCCAGGAAGTCGTGGCCCAGGGCCTGAAGGTCCTCGCCGCCGTCCTGCCCCAGGACGTGAAGCTGGAGACCAGGGAGTACGACCTCGGCGCCCAGCGCTGGCACCGCACCGGCGAGACCCTGCCGGACGCGGAGCTGGAGGCGCTGAAGGCCCACGACGCGATCCTGCTGGGCGCCATCGGCGACCCCTCGGTCCCGTCCGGCGTCCTGGAGCGCGGCCTGCTGCTGAAGCTCCGCTTCGCCTTCGACCACTTCGTCAACCTGCGCCCGTCGAAGCTGTTCCCGAACACGGACACCCCGCTCGCCGGCCGCCCGGAGATCGACTTCGTCGTGGTCCGCGAGGGCACCGAGGGTCCGTACACCGGCAACGGCGGCAGCCTGCGCACCGGCACCCCCGCCGAGGTCGCCACCGAGGTCAGCGTCAACACCGCCTACGGCGTCGAGCGCGTCGTCCGCGACGCGTACGAGCGGGCCGCCGCCCGCCCCCGCAAGAAGCTGACGCTCGTGCACAAGAACAACGTCCTCGTGTACGCCGGGCACATGTGGAAGAACATCTTCGACACGGTGGGCCGCGAGTACCCGCAGGTCACCACCGACTACCTGCACGTCGACGCCGCGACGATCTTCTTCGTCACGCAGCCCGAGCGCTTCGACGTCATCGTCACCGACAACCTCTTCGGCGACATCCTCACCGACCTGGCCGCGGCCGTGACCGGCGGCATCGGCCTCGCCGCCTCCGGGAACATCAACCCGACCGGCGCCTTCCCCTCCATGTTCGAGCCCGTCCACGGCTCGGCCCCCGACATCGCGGGCACCGGCAAGGCCGACCCCACCGCGACCGTCCTGTCCGTCGCCCTGATGCTGCGCCACCTCGGCCGCGAGGAGCTGGCCGTCCGCATCGAGGACGCGGTCGCCGCCGACCTCGCGGAACGGGACGGCACCTTCCGCAGCACGGACCGGATCGGCGATGCGCTCGCCGCACGAGTAGCCGGCTGACCCGGCTGCCACCGCCCCAAGGAAGCCGCCGGGTCGCGCGAACACCGCACCCGGCGGCTTTTCCTGCGCGGCCCCGGGTGCCACCATCTCCCCTGGGCCGCAACCTCCCCGCTTCACCGAAGCCGCATCGCGCGCGATAATCGAACGCGAGACCGCGGAATGCGGGGAAAGCTCGGACGTCCTGGACGCCGTGAGCGCGGTCCGCCCTACCCAACCGGTGAAGGACAAGCACTCATGACGACGCCCACGATCGAGCTCAAGCCCTCCTCGAACCCGCTGTCCGATGCGGAGCGCCAGGCGATCCTCGCCAGCCCCGGCTTCGGCCGCCACTTCACCGACCACATGGTGACGATCAAGTGGACCGAGGGGCGCGGCTGGCACGACGCGGAGCTCGTCCCGTACGCGCCGCTGTCGATCGACCCCGCGAACATGACGCTGCACTACGCGCAGACGATCTTCGAGGGGATGAAGGCCTACCGCCAGCCCGACGGCACCGTGGCCACCTTCCGCCCCGAGGCCAACGCCGAGCGCTTCCAGGCCTCCGCCCGCCGCATGGCCATGCCCGAGCTGCCGGCCGAGCTCTTCATCGAGGCCTGCGACGCCCTCATCAGGCAGGACAGCGCCTGGGTGCCCTCCTCCGGCGAGGCCTCCCTCTACCTGCGGCCCTTCATGTTCGCCACCGAGGTCGGCCTCGGCGTCCGCCCGGCCAACGAGTTCCTCTTCATGGTCATCGCCTCCCCGGCCGGCGCCTACTTCGCCGGCGGCGTCAAGCCCGTCTCCGTCTGGCTCTCGGAGGAGTACGTGCGCGCCGTCAAGGGCGGCACCGGCGCGGCCAAGACCGGCGGCAACTACGCGGCCTCCCTCGTCGCCCAGGCGCAGGCCGCCTCGCACGGCTGCGACCAGGTGGTGTGGCTCGACGCCGTCGAGCACCGCTGGATCGAGGAGATGGGCGGCATGAACCTGTACTTCGTGTACGGCGACCGCATCGTCACCCCGGAGCTGACCGGCTCGCTCCTGCCCGGCATCACCCGCGACTCGCTCCTCACCATCGCCCGCGACCTCGGCTACACCGCCGAGGAGGGGCGCATCTCCACCGAGGACTGGCAGCGCGACAACGAGAACGGCACCCTGACCGAGGTGTTCGCCTGCGGCACCGCCGCCGTCATCACGCCCGTCGGCTCCGTGAAGTCGGAGAAGGCCTCCTGGACGCAGGGCGACGGCGAGCCCGGCGAGGTCACGATGAAGCTCCGCAAGGCGCTGCTCGACCTCCAGACCGGCCACCGCGCCGACACCCACGGCTGGATGCACCCCCTCGGCTAGGACAGGCCCTGGTCCGCGCCTGCCGACCGGAGCGAAACGGAGGCCCCCCGCCGTGCGGGGGGCCTCCGCCGTGCCGGGCCGGGCGGGGGAGCGGGGTCAGCGCTCCTCGGCCGCCGCGTCGCCCGCCTGGTCCCGGCGCCGCTCGTCCTTGCGGCGCTCACTGCCGTCGGGGACGGCGCCCACCAGGAAGTCGCCGAAGGCGTAGGCCAGGCCGGCGACCCCCTTGACGACCCTGCCCGCCACGTACACCAGCTCTTCCACGGCGCCTCCCCTTGGCTGTGCTCTCCGGCCGTGCCCTCGTCGTGCCCTACTCGGCCGCCGCGCCGGCGGCGACCGCCCCTGCCGGCTCCGCGGCCGCGGTGCTCCGCGGCCGGACCGCCGGCGCCGCGTACACTGCGCCGCCGATCAGCCCCGACAGGACGAAACTGCAGTCCACCCCGCCGGTGAGGGCCAGCAGCGGGCCCTCGTACAGCGGTGTCGACACGGCGGCCAGGCCGACCGCGGCGCCCGCCGCCCAGGAGGCGGTGGCGCGCAGGTTCCACCCGCCGCTGTACCAGTAGACGCCGCCGCGGGCCCGGCGGTTGAACACCTGGAGGGATTCGGCGTCGTACTCCCCGCGGCACCGGCGGTAGCCGATCAGGGTGATCACGGCCCAGGGGGTGCCGATCGCGGTGAGCAGCAGCACGAACGAGGTCATGGCGGACTGCACGTCCCACTCGAAGGAGCCGACGAAGACGAAGGCGGTGGCGACGGCGGCCGCGGCCAGCGTGGCCGCCGTGCGCGTGGCCCGGGGCACGATGGCGTCGAGGTCCAGGCCCATCGAGTAGAGCATCAGCCCGGCGTTGCCGACCGAGCCGGCGGCCGCGGCGGCCAGCAGCGGCGCCAGGTACCACAGCGGTGCTGCGGCGACGAGCGGCCCCGCGTAGTCGGCGCCCGCCCGTGCGGCGAGCGCGGTGTACGTGCCGAACAGCTGCGGCACGAGCAGTCCGGCGAGGAGCCCGAGACAGGTGGCCCGCAGCACCGTGCGGGGGCTGTGCCGGCGCGGCGAGACGTAGCGGGTGTAGTCGCCGAGCAGGGTGATGAACGCGACGGGGCCGCTGAGCCCGGCCGCGACGGCTGCCAGCAGCCACGTCGGCCAGAACGAGCCGAGCAGGTATCCGGTCCCGGGCGGGGCGGCGGCGGTGAAGCCGGGTGCGTAGGCGGCGACGCCGAGGGCCAGCAGGAGGAGCATGGCGACGGAGAGCAGCTTGCTCATCCGCAGCAGCAGCCGGTAGCCGAAGACGGCGGCGGCCGCGGTGAACACCGCGAGCCCGCCGTACATCGCCGCCCGCACCGCCCCGGTGTCCGGCAGGCCGGTCAGCCGGGCGAGGGCGGCGGCCATGACGTCGCCGCCGATCCACAGGGTCAGGGCGGTGTAGCCGAGGGACAGCAGCAGCCCCACCACCGAGCCGACGAGCCGGCCGCGGACCCCGAACTGGGCGCCGCTGGAGGTGGAGAGGTTGGTGGCCGTGCGCAGGGAGACCAGGGCGAGCGGCGCGGTGAAGGCGATGCCGGCGAGGGTTCCGGCCACGATGGCGGTGACGGACGGGACCAGGCCCAGCCCGAAGGACGGGGGCAGCCAGCCGAACACGATCACGCCGAGGCACAGATTGGAGCCGAGCAGGATCGAGACGAGGTCGCGGGGGCCGCTGGTCCGCTCCTCCTCCGGGATGGTGTCGACTCCGCGCTGTTCGATGGGCATGGGGGGACTCCCTTGGGCAGGGCGGGGGGGTGGTGGCGCTTTGTTTGAGCGGCATTCAATGTGACTCAGGGCCTGGTGTGCGGTCAATGGTTCCGTGGCATGCATTCCAGAGTTAGAGTGATGCTCTAACTCATCGAGTCAAAAGGTGGTGGATCGGCGTGCGGCTGACCCCTACGGAGCGCGACCGCCTGCTGCTGCGCAGCGCCGCGGAACTGGCCCGGGCCCGGCGGGCCCGCGGACTCCGCCTCAACGTCCCCGAGGCCACCGCGCTCGTCGCGGACACGGTGTGCGAGGCCGCCCGCGACGGGAAGCGCCTGGCGGAGGCCATCGAGGAGGCGTCCTGCGTCCTCGGCCCGGACGACGTCCTGCCCGGCGTCGCCGACGTGGTCGCCGAGGTGCACGTCGAGGCCGTCTTCGACGACGGCTCCCGCCTCGCGGTGGTCCCCTCGCCGATCCGCGGCGCCGCGCTCCTCGGCGACGACGCCCCCGGCGCCGTCGTGCCCGGCCCCGGCGCGCCGCAGCCGGAGCCGGCCCTCAGGCTGCGGGTGCGCAACACCGCCGCCGTGCCGGTGAGCGTCACCAGCCACTTCCACTTCTTCGAGGCCAACCCGCGGCTCGACTTCGACCGGGCCGCCGCCTACGGCATGCGCCTGTGCGTCCCCGCCGGCTCGTCCGTCCGGTTCGACCCGCACGGCGAGGGCGAGGTCGGCCTCGTCCCCCTCGGCGGCGACCGCATCGCCGTCGGCTTCGCCGGGCTCGTCGACGGGCCGCTCGACGCCCCGGGGGCCAAGGAGGAGGCCCTGCGCCGGGCCGCCGCCTGCGGCTACCTGGGTGCGGAGGCGGCGGGCGGCCGCCCGGCGGGCGCCGGGGAAGGGGAGCGGGCATGAGCAGGCAGACCAGGCACAGCGACCACTGCGCGCCGGGCAGCCGGCACATCGACCCGCACGAGTACGCCGCCGTCTTCGGCCCCCGCGCGGGCGACCGGGTCCGCCTCGGCGACTCGGGGCTGACCGTACGCGTCGAGCACGACGCCCAGAAGCCCGGCGACGAGTTCCTCGCCGGCTTCGGCAAGACCGCCCGCGACGGGCTGCACCTGAAGGCCGCCGCGGTACGCGAGACCTGCGACGTCGTCATCAGCAACGTCCTCGTCATCGACGCCGTCCTCGGCATCCGCAAGGTGTCCGTCGGCATCCGCGAGGGCCGCATCCACGCCATCGGCCGGGCCGGGAACCCCGACACCCTCGACGGCGTCGACGTCGTCGTCGGCACCGGGACCAGCATCGTCTCCGGCGAGGGCCTGATCGCCACCGCCGGCGCCGTCGACACCCATGTCCACCTGCTGTCCCCGCGCATCATGGAGGCCTCGCTCGCGGCGGGCGTCACCACCGTCATCGGCCAGGAGTTCGGCCCCGTCTGGGGCGTCGGCGTCAACTCCCCCTGGGCGCTGAAGCACGCCTTCAACGCCTTCGACGCCTGGCCCGTCAACATCGGCTTCCTCGCCCGCGGCTCCTCCTCCGACCCGGCCCCCCTGGTGGAGGCCCTCGCCGAGGGCGGCGCGAGCGGGTTCAAGGTCCACGAGGACATGGGCGCCCACACCCGCGCCCTCGACACCGCCCTGCGCGTCGCCGAGGAGCACGACGTGCAGGTCGCCCTGCACTCGGACGGCCTGAACGAGTGCCTCTCCGTCGAGGACACCCTGCGCGTCCTGGAAGGCCGCACCATCCACGCCTTCCACATCGAGGGCTGCGGCGGCGGGCACGTCCCCAACGTGCTGAAGATGGCGGGCGTGCCGAACGTGATCGGCTCCTCCACCAACCCCACGCTGCCCTTCGGCCGGGACGCCGTCGCCGAGCACTACGGGATGATCGTCTCCGTCCACGACCTCAAGCCCGACCTGCCCGGGGACGCGGCGATGGCCCGCGACCGGATCCGCGCCGGCACCATGGGCGCCGAGGACGTCCTCCACGACCTGGGCGCCATCGGCATCACCTCCTCCGACGCCCAGGGCATGGGCCGGGCCGGCGAGACCGTGCGCCGCACCTTCGCCATGGCCGCCAAGATGAAGGCCGAGCTCGGCCCGATGGACGGCGACGGCGAGGGCGACGACAACGCCCGCGTCCTGCGCTACATGGCCAAGCTGACCATCAACCCGGCGATCGCCCACGGCCTGGCCCACGAGATCGGCTCCATCGAGGTCGGCAAGCTGGCCGACATCGTGCTGTGGCGCCCCCAGTTCTTCGGCGCCAAGCCGCAGCTCGTCCTCAAGTCCGGCTTCCCCGCGTACGGCGTCACCGGCGACCCGAACGCCGCCACCGACACCTGCGAACCGCTGGTCCTCGGACCGCAGTTCGGGGCGTACGGGGCCACCGCCGCCGACATCTCCGTCGCGTTCGTCTCGGCGGCCGCCGCGGCCCTCGGCGGGGACGCCATGCCGACCCGCCGCCGCCGCGTCGCCGTCCGCGGCACCCGCGGCATCGGCCCCGCCGACCTCCTGCTCAACTCCCGGACCGGTGCGGTCGACGTCGACGCCCGCACCGGGCTCGTCACCCTCGACGGCGACCCGCTGCACTCCGCCGCGGCCGACTCGGTCGCCCTCAACCGCCTGTACTTCCTCTGAGCCGGCCCACCCCCTAAGGACCCCTGCCATGACCAACCCTGTCGCCGACGGATTCCGGATGCCCGCCGAGTGGACGCCCCACGAGCGGACCTGGATGGCCTGGCCCAGCCCCAACCCCACCTTCACCGGCGAGCGGGAGCTGGCGGAGGCCCGCGAGGCCTGGGGCGCCGTCGCCCGCGCAGTGCGCGCCCACGAGCCGGTGACGCTGGTCGCCGCCCCGGGAGACGCCGAGGGAGCCCGGGCGGTCGCGGGAGCCGGCCCCGGCCACCCCCTCACGGTCGTCGAGCGGGAGCTCGACGACGCCTGGATGCGCGACATCGGCCCCACCTTCGTCACGGACGGCCGGGGCGGCCTCGCCGCCGTCGACTGGACCTTCAACGGCTGGGGCGCCCAGGAGTGGGCACGCTGGGAGCACGACTCCAAGATCGCCCGGCACGTGTCCGACCTGGCCGGCACCCGCACCTACAGCACGCCCCTGGTCAACGAGGGCGGCGCCCTCCACGTCGACGGCGAGGGGACGGTCCTGCTCACCGACACCGTCCAGCTCGGCCAGGGCCGCAACCCCGGCTGGACCCGCGAGCAGGTCGAGGCCGAGATCCACGCCCACCTCGGCACCACCAAGGCCATCTGGCTGCCGTACGGCCTCGCCGGCGACTACGGCACCTACGGCACCCAGGGCCACGTCGACATCGTCGCCGCCTTCGCCCGCCCCGGGGTGGTCGTCGTGCACACCCAGCCGGACCCGGCCCACCCCGACCACGAGCGCTGCAAGACCATCGCCGCCCTCCTGCGCGCCGCGACCGACGCGCAGGGCCGTCGGCTGGAGGTCGTCGAGGTACCGGCCCCGACCGTCCTGGAGGAGGACGGGGAGTGGGTCGACTACTCCTACATCAACCACTACCTCTGCAACGGCGGCGTCGTGCTGTGCGCCTTCGGCGACCCCCGCGACGAGGAGGCCGCCGAGATCTTCCGCGGCCTGTTCCCCGACCGGACCGTGACGCTCGTCGACGCACGTACGATTTTCGCCGGGGGTGGCGGCATCCACTGCATCACCCAGCAGCAGCCGAAGGTGTGACCTGCGGCCGATCGACGAGGAGTGGGCCATGGCGGCGGGTGGAGCACGCGCGGCACGGAAGAACGCGCCGCCGCGCGAGGACGTCCTCGCCGCCGCGATGGCCACCATCGCCGAGCGCGGCCTGGACGGCCTGACCATGGCCGGCCTGGGCCGCCAGGTCGGCATGAGCAGCGGCCACCTCCTCTACTACTTCGGCAGCAAGGACGAGCTGCTGCTGCAGACGCTGGAGTGGAGCGAGGCCGCCCTCGGCGCCGAGCGCCGGGCCCTCCTGGCCCGCCGCGGCACGGCCCGCGAGCGCCTGGAGGCGTACGTCGACCTGTACGTCCCCGACGGGGCCCGCGACCCGCACTGGACGCTCTGGCTGGAGGTCTGGAACCGCTCGCAGGACGCCGGCCCCGGGGAGCGCGAGCGGCAGGCCGCCATCGAGGGCGCCTGGCACCGCGACCTGGTCGCCCTCCTCGCCGAGGGCATCTCGCGCGGCGAGTTCAAGGCGGTGGACCCCGACCGCCAGGCCTCCCGGCTGCGGGCCCTGCTGGACGGGTTCAGCATCCAGGTCGCCGTCGGGCTGCCCGGCATCGGGCGGCGCGACATCCTCGACCACGTCTCGGAATTCCTTGATCAGTCTCTCGTATCGTGAGACGGCCCGGACGCTCCGCGGCACGGTGTGCCAGACTGCCGATGTGCTTGCTCAGCTCATGATTATCGGCAGCAGCGCGCCGGTCCGCAGTGGCCGCTGAACCCGTGGAAGACCTTCGCGGCGGCGGCCACCGTGCCCCTGACCCGCGCGCAGACCTCTCGCACCCGCGAGGGGTCTTTTCGTTTACCGGCTCCCATCAGGCCGGGACGGCAGCGCGCGCGATGATGGGGGCAGTGGAACCCGGGCACCCGGAAACCACTCACCCGACAGGAGTCAGACCCGCATGACGACGACACAGGCCACCGCGCCCGTGCAGGGACCCGACGACGGCTTCCACGTCTTCGACACGACCCTGCGCGACGGCGCCCAGCGCGAGGGCATCAACCTCACCGTCGCGGACAAGCTGACCATCGCCCGGCACCTGGACGACTTCGGAGTGGGCTTCATCGAGGGCGGCTGGCCCGGCGCCAACCCCCGCGACACCGAGTTCTTCGCCCGCGCCCGCGCCGAGATCGACTTCAGGCACGCCAAGCTCGTCGCCTTCGGCGCGACCCGGCGGGCCGGCGGCACCGCCGCCGAGGACCCGCAGGTGCGGGCCCTCCTGGAGTCCGGCGCGCCGGTGATCACCCTCGTCGCGAAGTCCCACGACCGGCACGTCGAACTCGCCCTGCGCACCACCCTCGAAGAGAACCTGGAGATGGTCCGCGACACCGTCTCCCACCTCGTGGCCGCCGGCCGCCGCGTCTTCGTCGACTGCGAGCACTTCTTCGACGGCTACCGGGCCAACGCCGAGTACGCCAAGGCCGTGGTCCGCACCGCCCACGAGGCCGGCGCCGACGTCGTCATCCTCTGCGACACCAACGGCGGCATGCTGCCCGCGCAGATCACCGCCACCGTCTCCACGGTCCTCGCCGACACCGGAGCCCGCCTCGGCATCCACGCCCAGGACGACACCGGCTGCGCCGTCGCCAACACCCTCGCCGCCGTCGACGCGGGCGCCACGCACGTCCAGTGCACCGCGAACGGCTACGGCGAGCGCGTCGGCAACGCCAACCTCTTCCCGGTCGTCGCCGCCCTGGAGATCAAGTACGGCCGGCGCGTCCTGCCCGACGGCGCCCTCGCCGAGATGACCCGCATCTCGCACGCCATCGCCGAGGTCGTCAACCTCACCCCCTCCACGCACCAGCCGTACGTCGGCGTCTCCGCCTTCGCGCACAAGGCCGGCCTGCACGCCTCCGCCATCAAGGTCGACCCCGACCTCTACCAGCACATCGACCCCGAGCGCGTCGGCAACACCATGCGCATGCTGGTCTCCGACATGGCCGGCCGCGCCTCCATCGAGCTCAAGGGCAAGGAGCTCGGCGTCGACCTCGGCGGCGACCGCGCCCTGATCGCCCGCGTCGTCGAGCGCGTCAAGGAGCGGGAGCTCGCCGGCTACACGTACGAGGCGGCCGACGCCTCCTTCGAGCTGCTGCTGCGGGCCGAGGCCGAGGGCCGCGCCCGCCGGTACTTCCGCACCGAGTCCTGGCGCGCGATCGTGGAGGACCGCCCGGACGGCACCCACGCCAACGAGGCCACCGTGAAGCTGTGGGCCAAGGGCGAGCGGATCGTCGCCACCGCGGAGGGCAACGGCCCCGTCAACGCCCTGGACCGGGCGCTGCGGGTGGCCCTGGAGCGCTTCTACCCGCAGCTGGCCAAGTTCGAGCTGACCGACTACAAGGTGCGCATCCTGGAGGGCACGCACGGCACGGAGTCCACGACCCGCGTGCTGATCTCCACCACGGACGGCGTCCGCGAGTGGAACACGGTGGGCGTCGCGCCCAACGTGATCGCAGCCTCCTGGCAGGCCCTGGAGGACGCCATCACGTACGGGCTGCTGCATGCGGGGGTCGAGCCGGCCGAGTAGGACCCGGGCCCGGGTCCTTGCCGGGGCCCGGGATCCGGATACGCATGACTCGTTCGGAAATCACCCGTTTCGGGTAGTTTCTGGGTATGAGGACCAGGCTGATATCCGTGTTCGCCGGTCTGCTGCTGTCCCTGTCCGCGGCTGCCCTCGCGGCCGCCCCGCAGGCCTCGGCGGCGACCGGCCCCGCCGCGGTCGCGGAGGCCTTCGAGCAGGGCCCCGTCTACGTCGACCCCAGAGCCGCCGGCCAGCTCTCCCGGGAGGAGGCCGACGCGCTCGCGCAGAAGATCGAGGACGCGGACAAGCCGGTGTTCGTCGCCGTCCTGCCCGCCACCGGCGAGTTCCCGCCCGACAGCGTGCTGCGCACCGTCCGGGCCCAGACGGGCATGGCCGGCGTCTACGCGATCCGGCTCGGCGACGGCTTCGACGCCGCAGCGGACCGGGCCGTCATGCCGGCGAGCACCGTGCGCAGCCTCACCGACGCGGTGAAGGCCGGCGGGCCGGTGGACGCCGCCACCCAGCTCGACAACTTCGTCGACCAGGCCCTCGCCGAGGCCAGGGGCAGCGCCCCCGCCTCCTGGCACGGCGGGACCGCCGGCAGCGTCCCCGTCGGCGGACTGGTGACCCTCGGCGTCCTCGCCCTGGCGGGCGGCGGCGGGGCGTACGCGGTCTCGCGGCGGCGCCGCCGCAGGCGCGAGGAAGAGGAGCGCGAGGCCGTCGAGAAGCTGCGGGTCGTCGTCGACGAGGACATCACCGCCTTCGGCGAGGAACTCGACCGGCTCGACTTCCACCCTGGAGAGCCCGGCGCCGACGACGCCATGCGCACCGACTACGCCCGCGCCCTCGACGCGTACGAGCAGGCCAAGGACATCATGGCCGCCGTCGCCCGGCCCGACGAGGTCAGGGGCGTCACCGAGGCCCTGGAGGACGGCCGCTTCGCACTCGCCCGGCTCGACGCGCGGCGGCGCGGAGCCCCGCTGCCCGAGCGGAGGCCGCCCTGCTTCTTCGACCCGCGCCACGGGCCGAGCACCCAGGACGCCGAGTGGACGCCGCCCGGCGGGACGCCGCGCAGCGTGCCGGTGTGCGCGGCGGACGCGGTCCGGCTGAGCGAGGGCCGGGACCCGGCGGTGCGGACGGTCGACACCGAGTACGGGCCGCGCCCCTACTACGACGCCGGCCCCGTCTACGGCCCCTGGGCCGGCGGGTACTTCGGCGGCGGCCTGCTCCCCGGCCTGCTGATGGGCACGATGCTGGGCTCGATGATGGCCGGCCCGGCCTACGCTTCGGACTACGGCGGCGGCTTCGAAGGCGGCGACTTCGGCGGCTCGGACTTCGGCGGCGGAGACTTCTTCGGAGGCGGCGGCTTCGACGGCGGGGGCGGCTTCTAGCCGCCCCCGGGAGGTCCGATGCCCCGTGCCGCGTCAGGCGGCCGGGTTCTGCCTGACCGCCGAGATGTCGAAGGTCAGCTTCACCTTGTCGCTGACCATGACGCCGCCGGCCTCCAGCGCGGCGTTCCAGGTCAGGCCCCAGTCGGAGCGCAGGATCTCGGCGGTGCCCTCGAAGCCGACGCGCTCGTTGCCGTAGGGGTCGGTGGCGGCGCCGCCGAACTCCAGGTCGATCGAGAGGGGGCGGGTCACGTCCTTGATGGTCAGGTCGCCGGTCATCCGGTACGTGTCCGCGCCGATCCGGGCCGCCGACGTGGACCGGAAGGCCATCAGCGGGAACTGCTCCGCGGCGAAGAAGTCCTCGCCCCGCAGGTGGGCGTCGCGGTCGCCGATGCCCGTGTCGACCGAGGCGGTCTTGACGTCGATGGAGGCGGTGGAGCGCGACGGGTCGCCGCCGTCCAGGTGCAGCGAGCCCGAGTAGTCGCCGAAGCTGCCGCGGACGTTGGTCACCATCGCGTGGCGGACGGTGAAGCCGATGCTGCTGTGCGCGGCGTCGATGGCGTAGTCGCCGGTCAGGGCGGCCAGCGCCGGGTCGGCGGCGGGGACGTTCCGGGGGACGGCCTGCTCGGTGCGCCGGGTGAAGATGCCCATGGTGGTGCTCCTCGTAGTTGGTTCAATGTTCAACGACATCCACACTAGGAGCATTCCGTTTAACTTTCAACTTCTACGCCTCGGCGGTGCGGCTTTTATGGAGATCCCACAATCGGTACGGGTCTCAGATGGTGGTCTCCCTGCACTCGTCCGTGGTTCTGTGCGGGCCGGACAGCGGAACACGGCCGAGACTGTGCGGAACCAACGGAGGATTTCCATGGTGCGCTTCGTAAGGTCAGTACATGACCGTTGTGGACCAGACCCCCAGCGAGCCGACGGACGCCCGCGGGCGCGTGGCCGAGCTGCACTCCCTGCGCGAGCAGGCGCGGCGTGGACCCAGTGACCGCGCCACCGAGGCCCAGCACGCCAAGGGCAAGCTGACGGCCCGCGAGCGCATCGCGCTCCTGCTCGACGAGGGCTCCTTCAAGGAGGTCGAGCAGCTGCGCCGCCACCGGGCGAGCGGCTTCGGCCTGGAGGCGAAGAAGCCCTACACGGACGGCGTCGTCACCGGCTGGGGAACGGTCGAGGGCCGCACGGTCTTCGTCTACGCCCACGACTTCCGCATCTTCGGCGGCGCGCTCGGCGAGGCCCACGCCACCAAGATCCACAAGATCATGGACATGGCCATCGCCGCCGGAGCCCCGCTGGTCTCCCTCAACGACGGTGCCGGCGCCCGCATCCAGGAGGGCGTCTCCGCCCTCGCCGGATACGGCGGCATCTTCCAGCGCAACACCCGGGCCTCCGGCGTCATCCCGCAGATCTCGGTCATGCTCGGCCCCTGCGCCGGCGGCGCCGCGTACTCGCCGGCCCTCACGGACTTCGTGTTCATGGTCCGCGACACCTCGCAGATGTTCATCACCGGACCCGACGTCGTCCGCGCCGTCACCGGCGAGGAGATCTCCCAGAACGGCCTCGGCGGTGCGGACGTGCACGCCGAGACCTCCGGCGTCGCGCACTTCGCGTACGACGACGAGGAGACCTGCATCTCCGAGGTCCGCTACCTCATCTCGATGCTCCCCTCGAACAACCGCGAGAACCCGCCCGTCCACGAGACCGCCGACCCCGCCGACCGGCGCTCGGACGTCCTGCTGGACCTGGTCCCCGCGGACGGCAACCGCCCGTACGACATGCACAAGGTCATCGAGGAGCTCGTCGACGACGGCGACGTCCTGGAGATCCACGAGCGCTGGGCCCGCAACATCATCTGTGCTCTCGCCCGCCTCGACGGCCAGGTCGTCGGCATCGTCGCGAACCAGCCCGCCCACCTCGCGGGCGTCCTCGACATCGAGGCATCCGAGAAGGCCGCGCGCTTCGTCCAGATGTGCGACGCCTTCAACATCCCGATCGTCACCCTGCTCGACGTCCCCGGCTTCCTGCCCGGCGTCGACCAGGAGCACGGCGGCATCATCCGCCACGGCGCCAAGCTGCTGTACGCGTACTGCAACGCCACCGTGCCCCGCATCTCGCTGATCCTGCGCAAGGCCTACGGCGGCGCCTACATCGTCATGGACTCCCAGTCCATCGGCGCCGACCTGACCTACGCCTGGCCCACCAACGAGATCGCGGTCATGGGCGCCGAAGGCGCCGCGAACGTCATCTTCCGCAAGCAGATCGCCGAGGCGGAGGACCCCGAGGCCATGCGCGCCCGCATGGTCAAGGAGTACAAGGCCGAGCTGATGCACCCGTACTACGCGGCAGAGCGCGGCCTCGTCGACGACGTCATCGACCCGGCCGAGACCCGCGAGACGCTGATCGGCGCCCTCGCGATGCTCCGCAGCAAGCACGCCGACCTGCCGTCCCGCAAGCACGGCAACCCGCCGCAGTAACGAAGGAGATCTGCCGCCGATGAGCACTTCCGCCGACACCCTGCTGCGCGTCGAGAAGGGCAACGCCGCCCCCGAGGAGCTGGCCGCGATCACCGCGATCCTGCTGGCCCGCGCCGCGTCCGTGCCCGCCCAGGACGGCCCCCGCCGCCTGCGCTCCCAGGCCGGCTGGCGCCGCCTGGAGCGCACCCCCGGCTTCCGCGCCCCGCACAGCTGGCAGGGCTGACCCCGCCGAGCCCCCGTCAGGCCCCGCACCCCGCGAAGGGTGCGGGGCCTGACGCATGCCCGCCGGGATGCGCAGGACGCTGCACGGGCCCCTTGGCCCGGGTACGGCGAAGACCCCCGGTCCGGCGGACTCGGGGGCCTTCTCGCGTGCGCGTGCTCCGCGGGGACTACCGCAGCCGTGCCATGAGGGCGTGTTCGACGAGCGTGATGAGGGCGCTCTTGGCGTCGGCGCGGTGGCGGGCGTCGGTGGTGATGATGGGGGCGTCGGGGCCGATCTGGAGTGCTTCGCGGACTTCTTCGGGGGTGTAGGGCTGGTGTCCGTCGAAGCCGTTGAGGGCGATGACGAAGGGGAGGCCGCTGTTTTCGAAGTAGTCGACGGCGGGGAAGCAGTCGGCGAGTCGGCGGGTGTCGACGAGGACGACGGCGCCGATGGCGCCGCGGACGAGGTCGTCCCACATGAACCAGAAGCGGTCCTGTCCGGGGGTGCCGAACAGGTAGAGGATGAGGTCCTGGTCCAGGGTGATGCGGCCGAAGTCCATGGCGACGGTGGTGGTCGTCTTGTCCCCGGTGTGGGTGAGGTCGTCGATGCCGGCGGAGGCGCTGGTCATGACGGCTTCGGTGCGCAGGGGGTTGATCTCGGAGACCGCGCCGACGAACGTGGTCTTGCCCACGCCGAAGCCGCCCGCCACCACGATCTTCGCGGAGGTGGTGGAGCGTGCCGCCCCGCCGTTAGAGCTTGCGAAGTCCACTGAGCACCCTTTCGAGCAGTGTCACATCTGGCTGGCCGCCGGCGGATTCGTCGCCGCCGGGCTGGTGAATGGCGACAAGGCCCGCCTCCGCCAGGTCGGCGACGAGAATGCGGGCGACACCAAGAGGAATGGAGAGGAGTGCCGAGATCTCCGCGACGGATTTGATCTCCAGGCACAGGCGGCAGATGCGCTGGTGCTCGGGCAACTGCCCTTGCAGCCGAGCGGGATCCGCCGTGGTGCTGACCAGCGCCTCGATGGCGAGCTGGTAGCGCGGCCGGGTCCGGCCGCCGGTCATTGCATACGGACGCACCAGCGGGTTGTGCGCCTTGGGGGCCTGGCCGCGGCCGGCCCGGAAGGGCTGCTGCGAGGGCCGCTGGGGCGCCTGGTGGGGCTGGGCGTACGGCTGCTGCTGGTACGGGTTCTGCTCCGGCACGGGCATGCTGGGGGCGGAGGGGAAGTTGAAGCGGTTCTGGTCGTGCCCACCCTGCGGCTGCTGCGCGCCGCCGTAAGGATGTCCTCCGGGTGTTGTCACGTCTCCTCCTCCGAACTCCAGTAACGCAGTACTCCCTGTGGAACCGCGCCACCGCACCTTACGGTGCGGTGACGCGAAACGCACTGCCTGTTTGCTAGTTGAGAAGGCTTCCCTGCAGTTCGGCGCGCAGGTCCGGGGTGAGGACCGTGCCTGCGCGGTCGACGAGGAGGGCCATCTCGTAGCCGACGAGGCCGATGTCGCACTCGGGGTGCGCGAGCACCGCGAGCGAGGACCCGT
Organism: Streptomyces globosus; assembly: GCF_003325375.1. Taxonomy (GTDB): domain Bacteria; phylum Actinomycetota; class Actinomycetes; order Streptomycetales; family Streptomycetaceae; genus Streptomyces; species Streptomyces globosus_A. The sequence goes on from NZ_CP030862.1 coordinate 1,371,779, forward strand.
CGGAGATGGACATGAGGAAGAGGAATCCCCGGTCCATCTCGACCACGGTCTGGTTGACGGCGCCGCCCTCGAAGATGCGGGAGGCTCCGGCGGTCAGCGAGGTCAGTCCGGAGGCCACGGCCGCCAGCTGGTCGGCGCGGTCGCGCGGGAATCCGTCGGACATCGCCAGAAGGAGGCCGTCGGCGGAGACCACCACCGTGTGGGACACCCCGGGGGTGTTGTCCACGAAGTTGGTGATCAACCAGTTCAGGTTCTGTGCCGCCTGGCTCATCGGGCTCACACTAACGCTCCTGGTCATAGCTGTTACTTGACTGCTCAGTACCCGCGCTGCGTCCCTGCTGGACACCGCGCCGCAGGTTGCTCAACCTGCCGCGGACGTCCTCCGGAGCGCGGGAGACCTGGGGGCCGCCCTGCGGGGTCGTCTCCGCGGAGCCCTCGACCAGGTTGGCCTTGGGTACCCGCCGCGGGAGACCGGACGAGGTGACCCCGCCCGCCTTCGGCTCGCGGAGCTTTCCGGCCTGCTGCCAGCGCTCGTCGTTCTTCGAGCGCCAGCCCGGGCCGGCCTCCTCGTCCGCCTTCGGGGCGGCGTCCTGCTGCTGTCGCTGAGGCCGCTGCTCGAAGAGGGATCCGGGGGACTCCGCTTCCTGCTGCGCCGGCTGCCACTGCTGCTGGCTGCCGCGGCGCGGCAGGCCCGCTCCGGTCAATGCGTGACCGGTGTCGGCAGCGGCGCCCGGACGGTCGAAGCCTACGCGGTCCGCGGCGGGTTCGGGAGCGACAGGGGGTTCCGATTCGGTCCCGTACCCCTGGTCGTAGCCCTCGGAGTAGGTGTTCTGCTCCGGCCAGGCACCGTGCTGATCCTGGGTTTCGTAACCGCCCTGGTAGGCCTGGGAGTCCTGGTGCGGCTCCTGGTAGCCCGCTTCCGCATAACCGTAGTCCTGCTGCGGGTACGCCTCGTAGCCCTGCTGCTGGTGGTGCGCCTGACCGGTGTCGTACGCCGGGTCGTAGACGGGAGCCGACTGCCCGCCGTACTCCGGGTACTCCTGGTACCCGTGCTCCGGCTGCGGTTCCGCATACTCCTGGTCGGCCTGCTCCTGGCCGGCCTGCGGCTGGCCCAGCTGGGCGGCGAGGGCCGCGCGGCGCTCCTGGTTGCCCAGGGAGCGGCCCACCGGGCCCGCGGGGGCCCCGTCGGCGTCGTAGCGGGAGTCGTCGAAGCCGAGTTCGGCCGCGGTGCGCAGCGGGGCGTCCTGCTCGGCCGCCTGCTGCGGGATCATCGAGGAGACGGTGAACTCGTCGTCCGGGATGCCCTCGCCGCCGCCACCGTGGGTGATGGCGTCCGGGAGCATGATCAGCGACGTGGTGCCGGCCGCCTCGCCCGAGGGGCGCAGCTGGACGCGGATGTTGTGCCGGTCTGCCAGGCGGCCGACCACGAAGAGGCCCATGCGCTGCGAGATCGCGGCGTCCACGGTCGGCGGGTTGGCCAGCTTGTGGTTGATGTCCGCGAAGTCCTCGGCGGTCAGGCCGATGCCCTTGTCGTGGATCTCGACCATGACGCGGCCGTCGGGCAGTCGCGTGGCGTTGACGCGGACCTTGGTCTGCGGGGAGGAGAACGTGGTGGCGTTCTCCAGCAGCTCGGCGAGCAGGTGCACGAGGTCGGTCACGGCCTGGCCGTGGATCTCGGCCTCGGAGACGCCCTCGAACTCGATGCGCTCGTACTGCTCCACCTCCGAGGAGGCGGCGCGCAGGACGTCGACGAGGGGCACCGGCTGGTCCCAGCGGCGGCCCGGCTCCTCGCCCGCGAGGATGAGGAGGTTCTCGCCGTTGCGGCGCATGCGGGTGGCCAGGTGGTCCAGGCGGAAGAGGTTCTCCAGCTGGTCCGGGTCGGCCTCGTTGTTCTCCAGGTCGGTGATGAGGGTCAGCTGGCCCTCGATCAGCGACTGGTTGCGCATGGAGAGGTTCGTGAAGATCGCGTTGACGTTGCCCCGCAGGAGGGCCTGCTCGGCGGCGAGGCGGACCGCCTCGCGGTGGACCTGGTCGAACGCGCGGGCGACCTCGCCGATCTCGTCCTGGGAGTCGATCGGGATCGGGGCGACGCGGGTGTCGACCTTGCCCGGGTCGGTGCGGGAGAGCTGGTCGACGAGCGCCGGCAGGCGCTGCTCGGCGACGTCGAAGGCGGCGGAGCGCAGGCGGCGCATCGAGCGGCTCATCTGGCGGGCCACCATGCCGGCGAGGACGAACGCGGCCAGCAGGGCCACGACCACGATGGCGCCGGTGACGACGGCGTCGTTGCGGGCCTCCTCGGAGATGGCGACGGTGTCCTTGACGGCCTTGTCGAGGAGTTCCTTCTCGATCTCGGCGTAGCCCTCGAACTTGGCCGTCGCGGCGGCCTGCCAGGCCTGCGGCGTGGTGCCGTTCTTGGCGAGCACGGAGGGCTTGTCGCCGCCGGCTATCGCCTCGGTCATGCCGGCGAGCACCGAGCCGTTGACCGCGGGCGGGGCCTTGAACGGGGTGCCGGCCTGCTCGGCCTGCCCCTTCGCGGCGGCGATCTTGGCCTCGCCGTCCTTCTTCTTCTTGTCCATCACCTCGCGGAGGCGGTTGACGTCCTCCTCGGTGCCCGCCGCGACGTACTCGCCGACGGCGATCTCCTCCAGATAGGCGTACGAGGAGAAGGCGATCAGCTGTGCCTTGCGGACTTCCTCGTTCTCGCTCGGGCGGACGAGGAGGTGCGTGCCGATGGCGCGCTGGAGCGACTCGGCGGCCTTGGCGAGCTCGACCGCGTAGACCATCCGGCCGTAGCTGGTGACGTTGCCGGTGCCCAGACCCAGTTCGTTGGAGAACTGCATCAGGTAGTGCTGGACGAGGAGGTAGCCGTCCTCGGTGGGGATGGGGCCGGCCTGGGACGGCAGGTTCTTCTTCGCCGTCTCCGGGGCCGTGTAGGCGGACTTGCGGACCGCCTCCAGCTTCGGCTCCTCCTGCCGGAAGAGCTGCAGGCGGCGCTCCAGGCCCTGGTTCTCGGGGAGGTCCTTTACCGCGAGCGCGAACTTGCCCTGGGCCTCGTCGGTGGCCGCGTAGGCCTTCGCGACGGCCGGGTTGTTCCTGTCGCCCTTCAGCAGCGGCTCGGCCGTGAGGTCGCGCTCGTTGAGCAGCGCCTGGCCGTACTCCGCCGCCGCCTGGACCACGCGGGCGGTCTTCTCGGCGTCCTTGGCCTCGTTCCAGGTGTCGACGGACCCCTTCACCTGGAAGCCGCCCATGACCAGTCCGACGAGGACGGGCAGGAGCAGGATGGCGTTCAGACGGGTCGCCACACGCCAGTTGCGCGGCGAGAACCTGCTGGTGCTGCCCTTCGCCGGCGGCTGCGCGGGCACGTCGACGGGCGGTGCGGCCGCGCGCTGCGGCGGGGTGAAGTTGCCGCGCGCGGATTCATCCGCGGGGCTCGAGCTGCTTCGCCTCACTCGACCAACAACCTCTCGGCGGTGCTACTAGCTGGTTAGTTGAATTCCAGCACGGTGAACGGCCGTGTTCCAAACAGTCCGGCCGTGCGGCCCGGACGGCCCGACGGCCTACGTAAAACGGACATAAAGAGTGACCGGCGGTGAAAACGGGAACGCTCGTGCGCACAGCGGTACCACCCGACCGCACCCCGTGCCCGGCAGCGGGCAATTCTCTGTCGAAACGTTATGAACAAGCAGGGCGGGCCGTGTCGTACGACACAGCCCGCCCTGCCGCGCACACATGCCCGCCCCGTTACTTCAGCCGTGCCATGAGGGCGTGTTCGACGAGCGTGATGAGGGCGCTCTTGGCGTCGGCGCGGTGGCGGGCGTCGGTGGTGATGATGGGGGCGTCGGGGCCGATCTGGAGTGCTTCGCGGACTTCTTCGGGGGTGTAGGGCTGGTGTCCGTCGAAGCCGTTGAGGGCGATGACGAAGGGGAGGCCGCTGTTTTCGAAGTAGTCGACGGCGGGGAAGCAGTCGGCGAGTCGGCGGGTGTCGACGAGGACGACGGCGCCGATGGCGCCGCGGACGAGGTCGTCCCACATGAACCAGAAGCGGTCCTGTCCGGGGGTGCCGAACAGGTAGAGGATGAGGTCCTGGTCCAGGGTGATGCGGCCGAAGTCCATGGCGACGGTGGTGGTCGTCTTGTCCCCGGTGTGGGTGAGGTCGTCGATGCCGGCGGAGGCGCTGGTCATGACGGCTTCGGTGCGCAGGGGGTTGATCTCGGAGACCGCGCCGACGAACGTGGTCTTGCCCACGCCGAAGCCGCCCGCCACCACGATCTTCGCGGAGGTGGTGGAGCGTGCCGCCCCGCCGTTAGAGCTTGCGAAGTCCACTGAGCACCCTTTCGAGCAGTGTCACGTCCGGCGTGCCGCCGGCCTCTCCGTTGCCCGGCTGGTGGATGGCCACCATGCCGGCCTCTGCCAGGTCGGCCACCAGGATGCGCGCCACGCCGAGTGGCATCGACAGCAGGGCGGAGACCTCCGCGACCGACTTGACCTCGCGGCACAGCGTGCAGATGCGCTGGTGCTCGGGCAGCAGGTTCGACAGGTGCATCGGATCGGCGGTGGTGCTCACCAGCGCCTCGATGGCGAGCTGGTAGCGGGGCCGGGTCCGGCCGCCCGTCATCGCGTACGGGCGCACAAGCGGCTGGTCGCCCTCCGAGTACGACGAGTCGTCGTACGCATCGGAGTAGGCGGGGGGCGGGGTCATTGATCCTCCGGGCTGGACAGCAGTGGTCAGCATGCCGTCTGACGGGGCGGCCGGTGGGGGGACGGTATGACGGCCTGGCGGTGGTACTGGATCCCGGGGCGGGGCCCCGGTCCCCCGGCCGGAAGTACCGTCCGACCGGGGGATGGCGGGTCAGATGAGCAGGCTTCCCTGGAGCTCCGCGCGCAGGTCCGGGGTGAGGACCGTGCCTGCGCGGTCGACGAGGAGGGCCATCTCGTAGCCGACGAGGCCGATGTCGCACTCGGGGTGCGCGAGCACCGCGAGCGAGGACCCGTCGGAGACGGACATGAGGAAGAGGAACCCCCGGTCCATCTCGACCACGGTCTGGTTGACGGCCCCGCCCTCGAAGATGCGGGAGGCTCCGGCGGTCAGCGAGGTCAGTCCGGAGGCCACGGCCGCCAGCTGGTCGGCGCGGTCGCGCGGGAATCCGTCGGACATCGCCAGAAGGAGGCCGTCGGCGGAGACCACCACCGTGTGGGACACCCCGGGGGTGTTGTCCACGAAGTTGGTGATCAACCAGTTCAGGTTCTGTGCCGCCTGGCTCATCGAACTCAACTAACGCTCCTGCTGGTAAGTGGGGTCGATGTGGTAGCTGCCGGTCGCCGGGCCGTTGTTGCCGGCCTGGCGGCCCTGCTGGATACCGCGTCGGAGGTTGGTCAGACGGCCGCGGACGTCGTCCGGGGCGCGCGAGACCTGGGGACCGGCCTGGGTGTCGGTCTGCTGCTGCGCGGTGCCGGCCACGAGGTTCGCCCGCGGTACCCGGCGGGGCAGCCCCGAGGTCGTGATGCCGCCGGCGGCGGGCTGGCGCACGCGCTCGGCCTGGCGCATCAGCTCGTCGTTCGGCGAGGACCGCCAGCTGACGGTCGGCGTGCTGCCGGTCGTCGCCGCGGCCGGCTCGGCCGGCGGCTCCTGGCCGCGCTGCGGCAGCGGCTGCTGCGGGCGCCGGGCGGGAGCGGGGGCCGGGGCCGCCGGGGCGGCGGCCTGCGGCTGCTGGGGCACGGCCGGCACCTGGCCGGTGGGGCGGGAGCCCTCCGACGGGTACCAGTTCGACTCCAGCGACTCGAAGATCGGGCTGCGCTCGGGGCCGCCGGCAGCCGGCGGCAGCGCCTCGGGCTGCTGCGGCTGCGGCAGCTGCGGCTGCGGCAGCTGCGGGGCCTGGGGCTGCTGCGGGGCGAAGCCGCCGGCGCCGGGACCGCCGGGCCGCGGGGCCTGGAATTCCTGGCGGGCGAACTGGCCCGTCGCGGACGCGTCCGCGCCGCGCACGTCGGGACGCGCGAACTGCCCCGTCGTGCTGTTGCCGCCCATGCCGTGCGGAGGCGGGGCGTTGAAGTCCGGGCGCGGGAACTCCGCCGTCGAGCCGGGGCCCGAGAGCTCGTCGTGGCCGCGCGGGAACTCCTGGCCGCCCTGGCCGCCCTGGCGCGCCGGGTCGGCGCCCCAGCTGGTGGCCTGCGGGGCACCCGTGCCCGGCAGCTCCGGGCGGGCGGCGCCGCCGCGCGGCGGCAGCTGCGCCCGCGGGCCGCGCTGCGACGGGGCCGCGGGGGGCGCCGCGGGAGCGGGGGCCTGGCCCGAGGGGGCGGCCGGCTGCGGCGGCTGCGGCCGCTCGAAGCCGCTGCCCTGCGCGAAGCCGGCGGGGGCCGAAGCCGGGGGAGCCGCAGCGGGGCGCTGCTGGAGGCCGCCGGGGGCACCCGGACCACCGGGAGCACCCGGGCCGTGGCCGGGGCCGCCGGCCGGAGCGCGGTTCGGCATCGGTGCACCGCCGCCGAAGCCGCCCTGGTCCTGCCCCGCCGGAGCGGCGGGCAGGCCGGGACCGCCCTGCGGACGGCCGCCCGGAGCGCCCTGCTGCGGGCGGTTGCCCTGCGGGCCGCCCGCACCGCGCTGGCCTGCCAGCGCCGCGCGCTGGCCCATGGCCGCGGCCACACCGCTGCGCTGCGGAGCGGCACCGGCGCCCTGGCGGGCGCCGCCGGCCGGGCCGGAGCCCTGGCCCGCGGGGGCGCCGGGGGCGCCCTGCTGGCCCGCGGCACCCTGGCCGCCGGGACCACCGGGGCCGCCCGGCTTCTTGCCGCCCTGGGCGACGTCCACCGGCAGCATGACGAGGGCCGTGGTGCCGCCCGAGTCGGACGGGCGCAGCTGGATGCGGATGCCGTGTCGCAGGGACAGGCGGCCGACCACGAAGAGGCCCATGCGGCGGGAGACGGAGACGTCCACGGTCGGCGGCGCGGCGAGCCGCTCGTTGATCGCGGCGAGGTCCTCGGGGGAGAGGCCGATGCCGGTGTCGTGGATCTCGACCAGCACGCGGCCGTCGGGCAGCGCGTGGCCGGTGACCTTGACCTTGGTCTGGGGGGAGGAGAACGACGTGGCGTTCTCCAGCAGCTCGGCGAGCAGGTGCACGAGGTCGTTGACGACGCGGCCGGCGACATCGGTGCCCGGCACCGACGCCAGCTCGATGCGCTCGTACTGCTCCACCTCGGACGCCGCGGCGCGGAGCACGTCGACGAGCGGCACGGGGCGGGTCCACCGGCGGCCAGGCTCCTCGCCTGCGAGGACGAGGAGGTTCTCGCCGTTCCGGCGCATGCGGGTGGCGAGGTGGTCGAGCTTGAAGAGCGAGGACAGCTGGTCCGGGTCGGCCTCGCGGGACTCCAGCTCGGAGATGAGCGAGAGCTGGCGCTGGATGAGGCCCTGGGAGCGGCGCGAGAGGTTGGTGAACATCGCGTTGACGTTGCCCCGCAGGAGGGCCTGCTCGGCGGCGAGTCGGACCGCCTCGCGGTGCACGTCGTCGAAGGCCGCGGCCACCTGGCCGATCTCGTCGCGGGTGTGCAGGCCGACGGACTCCACGGACGTGTCGACGTCCTGCGGGTCGGACTCGGAGAGCTGCTTGACGAGCTCGGGCAGGCGGTCCTGGGCGACCCGGGTCGCGGTGTCCTGCAGGCGGCGCAGCGAGCCGATCATCGACCGCGCCATCACGAACGCGCCGACGAGGGACACGCCGAGGACGAGGAGGATCAGCGCACCGTTGATGATGGCGTCGCGCTGCGACTCGTTCTTCAGCTCGCGGGCCTTCTGCTCCATGTCCTCGAGCAGCGTCAGCTCGATGACCTTCATGGCCTGGAGCTTGGTGTCGTCCGCGTCGTACCAGTCCATCCAGGAGCGGTACTGCGTCTCCTTCGCGAACTGGTTGGGGTTCGACAGGACGCGGCGGGTGTAGTGGTCCGCCTTGCCGATCTCGGGGTTGCCGTCGCCGAGCGCCGCGAGGAGGTCCTCGGAGTTGCCCTGGTAGACGAGCTCGAAGGTCTTCTTCGCCTGGCCCTCGCCGCGCTGCGCGGAGAGGGCGTACAGGCGGTCGTTCTCGGTGAGGTTGCCGGTCTTCTCGCCGCCGTCGGGCAGCGAGGCGGCGATGATGGCGCGCTGGATCGAGGCGTACTCCTTCGCGGAGGAGAACGCGGCGAGGGCGCGCGTACGCTTGATCATCTCCGGGCTGGAGGTGGCCTGCGCCATGTCCTGGGAGAGCGAGAGCAGCGAGACGATCAGCTGGTTGTACTCGGTGACGGTCTGCTGCGCGCCGTTCTGGTACGCGTTCTTGCGGACCGTGTCCAGGCTGGCGAGCTGGCGGCCGATCTGCAGGATGTTGTTGCGGATCGACTTGAGCGTCTCGTCCTTGTCCTCGGCGGTGTCGACGCGGTCGGTCGCGTTGGCGAAGGACTTCGCGGCGGCGTCGGTCTGCGCGCGGACACCCGTGACGAGGGTGTCCATCTTGCCGGACTTGTCGGTCGACAGCGGACCCGCGGAGCGGTCGCGCTCCTCCTGGAGCGCGGCGGCCAGGTTGGTGGCCTGCCGGGTCATCGTCGTCAGCAGCTGCATGTGCTCCAGCTGCTCGATGTCGTTGAGCGAGTCGTTGATGCGGAAGCCGCCGAGGCTGGTGGCGGCGACGACGGGGAGGGTCAGCAGCGACACCAGGCGCGTGCTGATGCGCCAGTTCTGCATGTGCAGGCGGGAGCCGGGCCCGGGAGGGGCCGCGGGTATCGCGGTGTCCTTCTCGGCCGGGGACTCGGCCGCGGCCTTGCCCTTGTTCTTGCCCCGGGCCTTGATGCGCGTGGCCTTGCTCTTCACGCCGCCCTTCGCACCGGCGGCCTCGGGGGCCGCACCTTCGAGGGCCGGCCCGCGGCCTTGGGCGTGCTGGGGCGAGGAGCCTCGGTCGGTCCCGCCGCGAGGCTCCTGCTCCGCAGCAGCTTCCCCTCGGCCCTGAAGGGCCTGGGGAGACCCCTTGCCATCCCGCTTGAATCGTCCCTGCACTAGCGTCGCAACCTCTGGACCAGGCGTCCCGCCGGGCGACGGTGGGACGGTGTCGAGTCGTGGGGCGCTTGCTTGCGGCCCCATGGTGGTCGTCGGTGACCGGCGCGTCATCCTTCCGTTACCGCCGCGCGGCGCGGTCTCGCGCCACCTGCGCGCCGGGGTTCTCCCGCGGCGGTCCCGCGAATTCCAGCACAGTGGCGGATCTCCAACAAGGTGCGCGTGCCCGCACCCGGAGTCCGCCACACCATGTGACCGCTGCGCTACGTACGGTGCGAGACCTTTCGGTGTGAATCGGACTTACGCTGTCCAAACGCCATGGCTGGCAAGGTGTCCCAGTCGTAATGATCAGGAGCGGAATGGCTTGTTCGGTGGCGCAATGTCCGTTTCGGCACCCGTAGTTGACTGCCTGTTATGTCCGTATTGCCGGGCAGCTGGTGAGCAAACTCACATGTCCGTGGCCAATACTTGCCGGTTCAGGCGGGGATTCCGATGTTTAGCCTTGCCCTTTACAGGGTTGAAGGAACCGACAACCCCTCCCGACGACCGAGCCGAGGCCCGAGACTCCGATGAAGACGACGATGCTGTTCCGCAACATAGCCAACCCGCGCCGCACCACCCTCGCGCACCTCAAGGACGCCGAGGAACTGCAGGCGCCCCAGGCTCCGGAGCACGCCGTCGAGCTGCCCACCCAGACCGCGAACCCGCGCCGCACCGTCCTGATGGACGCCCCCGCCGCCGCGCCCGCCGCCCCGTAGCTCGGCAGGCAGCGGCCGTGCAGCCGTCGGCGCCCCGCGACGGGCCGCCGGCGGGAAGAGCGCCGGGCCCCGCCTCCCACCGCGTTAGCCTGGAGTCCGCAGACTCCAGCCAGCGGAAATGACAGAGGGGCAGACGCAAAGCGTGCGCATCGCCAGGTTCTCGATCGACGGCAATGTCGCGTTCGGCGCGGTCGAGGGCGACTCGGCCCCCGGCGCCGGGGGCGAGCCCGTCCTCGACATCATCAAGGGCATCCCGTTCGCGGACTTCGAGCTGTCCGGCACGAAGGTCCCGCTGAGCAAGGTCCGGCTGCTGCCGCCCGTGCTCCCGAACAAGGTCGTGGCCGTCGGCCGCAACTACGCGGAGCACGCGGCGGAGCTGGGCAACGCCGTGCCCGACGCGCCGATCACCTTCTTCAAGCCGTCCACCTCGGTGATCGGCCCCGGCGACCCCATCCCCTACCCCTCCTTCTCCCAGGACGTCCACCACGAGGCGGAGCTCGCCGTGGTGATCGGCCGGATGTGCCGCGAGGTCCCCCGCGAGCGGGTGGCCGAGGTCGTCCTCGGCTTCACGTGCGCCAACGACGTCACCGCCCGCGACGTGCAGAAGCGCGAGCAGCAGTGGGCCCGGGCCAAGGGCTTCGACGGCGCCTGCCCGCTCGGCCCCTGGATCGAGACCGGCATCGACCCGGCGGCCGTCGCCGCGGGCCTGGCCGTCCAGTGCACCGTCAACGGCGAGCAGCGCCAGCTCGGCAGCACCGCCGACATGGTCCGCTCCGTCGAGGACCTCGTCGTCCACATCAGCGAGGCGATGACGCTGCTCCCCGGCGACGTCATCCTCACGGGGACCCCGGCCGGAGTCGGCCCCCTCAGCGTCGGCGACGAGGTCGCCGTCACCATCGAAGGCATCGGCACTCTCACCAACAAGGTGATCAAGCGTGGCTAACGCGACCCCCGTCCGCGTACGTTTCTGTCCCTCGCCGACCGGCAACCCCCACGTGGGCCTGGTCCGCACCGCCCTGTTCAACTGGGCGTTCGCCCGCCACCACGGCGGCACGTTCGTCTTCCGCATCGAGGACACCGACGCGGCCCGCGACTCCGAGGAGTCGTACGTCCAGCTGCTGGACTCGCTGCGCTGGCTCGGCTTCACCTGGGACGAGGGCCCCGAGGTGGGCGGTCCGCACGCCCCGTACCGCCAGTCGCAGCGCATGGAGATCTACGCGGACGTCGCGAAGAAGCTCAAGGACGGCGGCTACGCCTACGACTGCTACTGCACCACCGAGGAGCTCGACGCCCGCCGCGCGGCCGCCCGCGCCGCCGGCAAGCCCTCCGGCTACGACGGCCACTGCCGCGAGCTGAGCGCAGTCCAGCTGGAGGCCTACCAGGGCGAGCACCGCACGCCGATCGTACGCTTCCGGATGCCCGACGAGCCGATCACCTTCACCGACCTGGTCCGCGGCGAGCTGACCTTCACTCCGGAGAACGTGCCGGACTTCGGCATCCTGCGCGCCAACGGCGCCCCGCTCTACACGCTCGTCAACCCGGTCGACGACGCGCTGATGGAGATCACGCACGTGCTGCGCGGCGAGGACCTGCTCTCCTCCACCCCGCGCCAGATCGCCCTGTACAAGGCGCTCATCGAGCTCGGCGTCGCCAAGGCCGTCCCGCAGTTCGGCCACCTGCCGTACGTCATGGGCGAGGGCAACAAGAAGCTCTCCAAGCGCGACCCGGAGTCCTCGCTCAACCTCTACCGCGAGCGCGGCTTCCTCCCCGAGGGCCTGCTGAACTACCTCTCGCTGCTCGGCTGGTCCTTCTCCAAGGACCAGGACGTCTTCTCGGTCGAGGAGATGGTGGCGAAGTTCGACATCGACGGCGTCAACGCCAACCCGGCCCGCTTCGACCTGAAGAAGGCCGAGGCGATCAACGCCGACCACATCCGCCGGCTGGACGGGAAGGCCTTCGCCGACGCGTGCGCCCCGTGGCTGCAGGCCCCCTTCGCCAACTGGGAGCCCGAGGACTTCGACGCCGACGCCTGGGCGGCCATCGCGCCGTACGCCCAGACCCGCGTCACCGTCCTGTCGGACATCACCGCGAACGTCGACTTCCTCTTCCGCAAGGAGCCGGTCGAGGACCAGGCCTCCTGGGACAAGGCGATGAAGGGCGACCCCGCGGGCCTGCTGACCTCGGCCCGCGCCCGCCTGGAGACGGCCGACTGGAACGACCCGGAGGCGCTCAAGCAGGCAGTCCTCGCCGCGGGCGAGGCCCACGGCCTCAAGCTCGGCAAGGCGCAGGCGCCGGTCCGCGTCGCCGTCACCGGCCGCACCGTCGGCCTGCCGCTCTTCGAGTCCCTGCAGATCCTGGGCAGGGAGCGCTCGCTGGCGCGCATCGACGCCGCCCTGGCCAAGCTGGCCGCCACCGCCGCCTGACCAGCGGCTCGCCCGTCCCGCAGGGGGCGGCCTCCGGCACACGCCGGAGGCCGCCCCCTGCGGCGTCCCGCCCGGCGTCCGGCCGCCGTCCGGCCGGACTTCCCCGTACGCCCCCGCCCGGCGTGCGCCGGGGGTAGCCTCGGCGGTATGCCGATCCGCGCCGTGCTGTGGGACATCGACGACACCCTGTTCGACTACACGGGGGCGGACACCGCCGGGCTCGCGCGCCGGCTCGCCGAGGTCGGGCTGGGGGAGCGCTACGGGTCGCCCGCCGAGGCGCTCGCGCTGTGGCGGGAGGCCACGGTCCGCCAGTGGGACCGCTTCGCGGCCGGGAAGACCACTTTCCAGGGGCAGCGGCGCGACAGGGTGCGGGACTTCCTCGGGGAGCCGGCGATGGACGATGCCGAGGCCGACGCCTGGTTCGACCGGTACGTCGCGCACTACAAGGCCGCCTGGGCGGTCTTCCCGGACGTCCTGCCCGCGCTGGACGCGCTGGCGGGCCGCTACCGCCACGGCGTGCTCTCCAACTCCTCCACCGCCAACCAGGACGCCAAGCTCCGCCACCTGGGACTGCGCGAGCGCTTCGAAGTGCTCCTGTGCGCCGCCGAACTGGGCGTCAGCAAGCCCGAGGCGGCCGCCTTCCTCGCCGCCTGCGAGGCGCTCGGGCTGCCGCCGGCGGAGGTCGCGTACGTGGGCGACCAGCCGGAGATCGACGCACGGGGCGCCCGGGACGCCGGCCTCACCGCGGTGTGGCTGGATCGCGACGGTGTACGCGGCCCCGGGCCGGCCGGAGTGCACCGGATCGCGGGGCTCGCCCAGCTCCCGGATGTGCTGGCGCGGGATACCCGTTTTGGAGCACGGTCAGCCATCCGGTAATGTTCTTTCTGCGCCGCCGGAGCGGGCCGAAAGGCCGGAGACGGAGGCGCAGCCCGAAGAAAGCCCCGCAAGGGGTTGACTTCTGGTGGGGTATGGTGTAATTGGCAACACGAGGGTTTCTGGTTCCCTTATTCTAGGTTCGAGTCCTGGTACCCCAGCGCAGTGCAGCAGTAACGCAGTGCTTTGCCCCCGTTGTGTAGCGGCCTAGCACGCCGCCCTCTCAAGGCGGTAGCGCCGGTTCGAATCCGGTCGGGGGTACAGATCCTTCCCGCGAGGGGTCCTGGGTAGCTCCCGGACATCTTGATGCAGGATCGCCAGGGCCCCCGTTGTGTAGCGGCCTAGCACGCCGCCCTCTCAAGGCGGTAGCGCCGGTTCGAATCCGGTCGGGGGTACTGAGGTCTGGTTCAGACCACCTTGGGCTATGGTGTAATTGGCAACACGAAGGTTTCTGGTTCCTTTGTTCTAGGTTCGAGTCCTGGTAGCCCAGCGCAGTGCAGCATCGACTGCAAGGCACGCCCCCGTTGTGTAGCGGCCTAGCACGCCGCCCTCTCAAGGCGGTAGCGCCGGTTCGAATCCGGTCGGGGGTACATCGAGGGAGAGGCCCTCCGCGTTCACCGCGGAGGGCCTCTTCCGTGTTTCCCGCAGCTTCCGGGCCCGCGCAGAAGTACGGGCCCGGAGGCGCGTGTTCGGACGTATGCGGCGTCGTACGCGCCCCCGGGCCCGGGGGAGTGGGGAAGGGCGGCGGGCCGGTCAGCCCGCGCGGCGCAGGGCCTCGGTGAGGCGCGCCGCGGCGTCGATGACGGCCTGCGCGTGCATCCGGCCCGGGTGGCGCGTCAGGCGCTCGATCGGCCCGGAGACCGACACGGCCGCCACCACCCGGTTCGACGGCCCGCGCACCGGCGCCGAGACGGACGCCACACCCGGCTCCCGCTCGCCGATCGACTGCGCCCAGCCGCGGCGCCGCACACCCGACAGCGCCGTCGCCGTGAAGCGGGCGCCCTGCAGGCCGCGGTGCAGCCGCTCCGGCTCCTCCCAGGCCATCAGGATCTGCGCGGCGGAGCCCGCCTTCATCGGCAGCGTGGAGCCGACCGGGACGGTGTCCCGCAGGCCCGACAGCCGCTCCGCGGCCGCCACGCAGATGCGCATGTCGCCCTGCCGGCGGTAGAGCTGCGCGCTCTCGCCCGTCACGTCGCGCAGGTGGGTCAGTACCGGTCCCGCCGTGGCCAGCAGCCGGTCCTCGCCGGCCGCGGCGGCGAGCTCCGCCAGCCGCGGTCCGAGGATGAACCGGCCCTGCATGTCCCTCGCCACCATCCGGTGGTGTTCCAGTGCCACGGCCAGGCGATGTGCCGTGGGTCGTGCAAGCCCTGTCGCCGCGACCAGCCCGGCGAGGGTGGCCGGACCGGACTCCAGTGCGCTCAAAACCAGAGCTGCCTTGTCGAGAACGCCGACGCCGCTAGAGTTGTCCATGAAACGATATTCACGTCTCACACTGTGAAACGCAAGTTCAAATTTTCCAAGAACCAGCGAGTCTGTATGTGCGGGTCCACGAACCACTGGGTCCGAGGCCGTCGTCCGGCACGTGGGGTACCGGCGATCAGGCGCACCACATCTCTATGAAGCGCCGGCCGCACCGGCCGGCCGGAGGGAAAGCGATGGGTAGGACACTCGCGGAGAAGGTCTGGGACGACCACGTCGTCCGGCGCGCCGAGGGCGAGCCCGACCTCCTCTTCATCGATCTGCACCTGCTGCACGAGGTGACCAGCCCCCAGGCGTTCGAAGGCCTGCGGCAGGCCGGCCGCAAGGTCCGCCGTCTCGACCTCACCATCGCGACCGAGGACCACAACACCCCCACCCTCGACATCGACAAGCCGATCGCGGACCCGGTCTCCCGGGCCCAGCTGGAGACGCTGCGCAGGAACTGCGCCGAGTTCGGGGTGCGCCTGCACCCGCTGGGCGACGTCGAGCAGGGCGTCGTCCACGTCGTGGGACCGCAGCTGGGCCTGACCCAGCCGGGCACCACCGTCGTCTGCGGCGACTCCCACACCTCGACGCACGGCGCCTTCGGCGCCCTCGCCTTCGGCATCGGCACCAGCCAGGTCGAGCACGTCCTGGCCACCCAGACGCTGCCCCTGGCCCGCCCCAAGACCATGGCGATCACCGTCACCGGCGAGCTGGCCGAGGGCGTCACCGCCAAGGACCTGATCCTGGCGATCATCGCCAGGATCGGCACCGGCGGCGGCCAGGGCTACGTCATCGAGTACCGCGGCGAGGCCGTCGAGAAGCTGTCGATGGAAGCCCGCATGACCGTCTGCAACATGTCGATCGAGGCCGGCGCCCGCGCCGGCATGATCGCCCCCGACCAGACGACCTTCGACTACCTGAAGGGCCGCGACCACGCCCCCACCGGCGAGGACTGGGACGCCGCGGTCGCCTACTGGAAGACCCTGCGCACCGACGACGACGCCGTCTTCGACGCGGAGGTCGTCATCGACGGCTCCTCGCTGTCCCCGTTCGTCACCTGGGGCACCAACCCGGGACAGGGCGCGCCGCTGTCGGCGAACGTCCCCGACCCGGCTTCGTACGAGGACGCCTCGGAGCGCCTCGCGGCCGAAAAGGCCCTGGAGTACATGGGGTTGACCGCCGGGCAGCCGCTGCGCGACATCCGTGTCGACACCGTCTTCGTAGGCTCCTGCACCAACGGCCGGATCGAGGACCTCCGCGCCGTCGCCGACGTCATCAAGGGCCGCAAAGTCGCCGACGGCGTACGGATGCTGGTCGTCCCCGGCTCCGTCCGCGTCGCCCTGCAGGCGGTCGAGGAGGGCCTGGACAAGGTCTTCAAGGACGCGGGCGCCGAATGGCGGCACGCCGGCTGCTCCATGTGCCTGGGCATGAACCCCGACCAACTGGCGCCCGGCGAGCGCTCCGCCTCCACCTCGAACCGCAACTTCGAGGGCCGGCAGGGCAAGGGCGGCCGCACCCACCTGGTCTCCCCGCAGGTCGCCGCCGCCACCGCGGTCCTGGGCCACCTGGCCTCGCCCGCCGACCTGTCCGACGTCCACGCCACCGCCGGAGTCTGAACCATGGAAGCCTTCACCACCCACACCGGCCGGGCCGTGCCGCTGCGCCGCAGCAACGTCGACACCGACCAGATCATCCCCGCCCACTGGCTCAAGAAGATCACCCGCGACGGGTTCGAGGACGGGCTCTTCGAGGCCTGGCGCAAGGACCCCGACTTCGTCACCAACCGCCCCGAGCGCGCCGGCGCCACCGTGCTCGTCGCCGGACCCGACTTCGGTACCGGCTCCTCCCGCGAGCACGCCGTCTGGGCGCTGCAGAACTTCGGGTTCAAGGCGGTGATCTCCTCCCGCTTCGCCGACATCTTCCGGGGCAACTCCCTGAAGAACGGACTGCTGACGGTGGTCCTGCCGCAGGAGACCGTCGACCGGCTGTGGGAGCTGACCGAGGCCGACCCGGCCGCCGAGGTGACCGTCGACCTCGTCGCCCGGCAGGTCCGCGCGGCGGGAATCGAGGCCGAGTTCGAGCTCGACGACAACGCCCGGTGGCGTCTGCTGGAGGGCCTGGACGACATCTCCCTCACCCTTCAGAACGAAGCGGACATCGCCGCTTACGAAAGCGCCAGGCCCGCCTTCAAGCCGCGTACGATTCGCGCCTGATTACAGTCTGAGCAGCGCTTATTCACCCCCGGGTGATCACGGCGAGAACTCTGTGCCCCCCGCCCCAGGGCGGGGGGCACAGCTGTGTGTTGAGGCCCCGTGAGGCGACAACTCGCCCCAGATGGCACAATCTGTGCATGGAACGCGACAGTCAACTGGAGCTCTACCGACTCGTCGCGGACCGGTTGAAAGAAGCACACACACGGGTGCGCACGCTGCAAGTCCCGGAGGGCGTAAGGATGGCGCTGTCCCGGAAGCTGCTGGTCGTCACGGCCGCGGCGAAGCACGATCTCGCCGATGCGGCAAGGCGCCTGGACAGGTTGATGAAGGACCTCGACGAGGGTCGATTCCCTGAAGGCGACTGATGCGAAGGAACTCCGCAACGGGCACTCCCGTTGCGGCACTAGGGTGATTAGCCCGTTTCGTGTTTGATTTGCGGTATATATCCGCCTAACGTGCGAAATAAGCTTGAACACATTCGTTCTGGCGAGGTCTCCGAAGGGGAAGACGTGAACAAGGCGCAGCTCGTAGAAGCGATTGCCGACAAGCTGGGCGGCCGCCAGCAGGCCGCCGACGCCGTCGACGCGGTACTGGACGCCATGGTCCGCGCGGTCGTGGCGGGCGACCGGGTCTCGGTCACCGGCTTCGGCTCGTTCGAGAAGGTCGACCGGCCGGCCCGCTACGCCCGGAACCCGCAGACGGGTGAGCGCGTCCGGGTCAAGAAGACCTCGGTTCCCCGCTTCCGCGCGGGCCAGGGCTTCAAGGACCTGGTCAGCGGCACCAAGAAGCTCCCCAAGGGCGACGAGGTGGCCGTGAAGAAGGCCCCCAAGGGCAGCCTGATGGCAGCGGCCGCCGCCGGCGGCAGCCGCTCCACGGTCAAGAAGGCCGCGGCGAAGAAGACCACCGCGAAGAAGGCCGCCCCGGCCAAGAAGGCGGCCACCGCCGCGAAGACCGCGGCGGCGAAGAAGACCACCGCGAAGAAGACCGCGGCCACGGCCAAGAAGGCCGCGCCGGCCGCAAAGAAGACCACCACCGCGAAGACCGCCGCGTCGAAGACGACCGCCGCCGCGAAGAAGACCACCGCGAAGAAGACCGCGCCGGCGAAGAAGACCGTCGCGAAGAAGGCGCCCGCCAAGAAGGCGACGGCGCGCAAGACCGCCACCGCGAAGAAGACGGCCACCCGCAAGAAGTAGCCCCGGGCACGTCGCACACACGCCGGGCCGGCTCCCCCTCGGGGAGCCGGCCCGCGGTGCGTCCGCGCAGGCCGGAGCAGGTGCGGCGAGCGCCGGTGCCCGCCTGCCCGGACGGCCCGCCTAGAAGGTCTGCAGGGTGACCAGGGTGATCCTCAGCGACGCCCCGCGCCCCTCGGTCTCGATCCGCACCCGCTGCCCCGGCCGCAGCAGCCGCAGGCCGCCCGCGTCGAAGGCGGGGGCGTCGAACGGCACCGGCGTGCCGTCGTCCAGCAGCACACTGCCGCTGCGGGTCGTGGGATCGTACGTGTACGCGGTCGCCTGCATACGGGCACTGTATCCGGCCGTGTGCAGCCCCACCCCCAGCGTGAGCGCCGCCCGCAGGTCCGCCCCGGTGTCCACGTCCCGCCGGACGCTGTCCACCCCGGACAGCGGGATTTCCACCGCCCCCGACGCGGAATGCCGCGCCCGCGACGGGCCGCCGAACGCGGGTGCCAATTCCGACTCCGGACCCGCCGAAAGCAGCGTCGTACCGAATCCCGCGGCATCCGCGAGAAATGCCCGGGGAAATACGGATGCGGTTTCGAGCACGCGTAGCAATTCCCCCGGGCGCAGCGCGGGCAGGTCCGCGTTCATCGCGGCCACCGCCGCCCGCGGCCGACCCGCCCGGATCCGGCGCGCGCCGTGCGCCAGCGCCGCATTGAGGCCCCCGCCCGGCACGTCCGCCACGATGCGCGCCCCGAGCCGGGCCAGTTCCCCGCCGGCCCTCGCGTCGTCCGTCACCACCACCACGTCACGCACAGCCGGGCAGGCCAGCGCCCCGGCCACCGTGTCCTGCGCGAACGCCAGCGCCAGCCCCGGCCGGGCAGCGCCCACGGCAGCCGCGAGGCGGCTCTTGGCCACCGCGAGGGGCTTGAGCGGGATCACCAGGCTCCAGACGGCGTCCGTGGCGGACTCCTTCCCTCCGAGGGCGGCGGCGCGGGCGCGCACCGCGGCCGGGCGCGGTCCGCCCGCAGGGCAGGGGCCCATTGTCGCCCGAGCCCCGGCCCGGGGCCCGGCCCGCCTGAGCGGGGCGTACGGTGTTCTCGACAGAGACCGGGCCGGGCGCCACACTTGTCCGGCCCGCAGAGGTGCCCCAGCCGCGCACCGGTCGTAGAGGAAGGTGTCCGAGTGTCCCGCCGCAGAATCGGCTTCTGGTACCGCCTGGCCGCGGTCATCGCAAAACCGCCGCTGGTCGTGTTCTTCAAGCGGGACTGGCGGGGAATGGAACACATTCCGGCGGACGGCGGGTTCATCACCGCCGTCAACCACAACTCGTACCTGGACCCGCTGTCCTACGCGCACTTCCAGTACAACAGCGGCCGCGTGCCCCGCCTCCTCGCCAAGGCCGCCCTCTTCAGGGTCCCCTTCGTCGGCGCCATCCTGCGCGGCTCCGGCCAGATCCCGGTCTACCGGGAGACCACCAACGCCCTGGACGCCTTCCGGGCCGCCGTCGAGGCGATCGAGCGCGGCGAGTGCGTCGCCTTCTACCCCGAGGGCACCCTCACCCGCGACCCCGACATGTGGCCGATGGCCGGCAAGACCGGCGCCGCCCGCGTCGCCCTCATGACCAGGGCGCCCGTCATCCCGGTGGCCCAGTGGGGCGCCAACCTGGTCATGCCGCCGTACGCCAAGGAGAACAAGGTCCGCCTCTTCCCCCGCAAGACCCTCCAGGTCCTCGCCGGGCCGCCCGTGGACCTCTCCGCGTACTACGACCGGGAGCCCACGCCGGAGGTCCTCAAGGAGGCCACCGAGGCCATCATGGCCGCCATCACCCGGCAGCTGGAGGAACTGCGCGGAGAGAAGGCGCCCGACCAGCCCTACGACCACCGCAAGGCCAGGGCGGAACAGCGGCGCAAGGCCGCGGAACAGGACCACAAGTGACCGCTCCCGTGAAGGCCGCCGTCTTCGGCACCGGCTCCTGGGGAACCGCCTTCGCCATGGTGCTCGCCGACGCCGGCTGCGAGGTGGTCCTGTGGGGCCGCCGCCAGGAGCTCGCCGACGCCGT
The DNA here is from genome assembly GCF_003325375.1 of Streptomyces globosus. Classification (GTDB taxonomy): domain Bacteria; phylum Actinomycetota; class Actinomycetes; order Streptomycetales; family Streptomycetaceae; genus Streptomyces; species Streptomyces globosus_A. Next base: position 1,391,748 of record NZ_CP030862.1, read on the forward strand.
CAACACCACCCGGACCAACCCGGACTACTTCCCCGGCGTCGAGCTCCCCGCGGGCATCCGCGCCACCACCGACGCGGCCGAGGCCGCGCGCGGCGCCGACTTCGCCGTCCTCGCCATCCCCTCGCAGACCCTGCGCGGCAACCTCGCCGAGTGGGCCCCGCTGCTCCCGCCCGACGCCGTCCTCGTCTCCCTGATGAAGGGCATCGAACTGGGCACCGCCAAGCGGATGAGCGAGGTCATCGAGGAGGTCGCCAAGGTCCCGCCGGCCCGCGTCGCCGTCGTCACCGGCCCCAACCTGGCCCGCGAGATCGTCGCCCGGCAGCCCGCCGCCGCCGTCGTCGCCTGCTCCGACGAGGCCGTCGCCCAGCGCCTCCAGGCGGCCTGCCACACCCCCTACTTCCGCCCCTACACCAGCACCGACGTCATCGGCTGCGAGCTCGGCGGAGCGGTGAAGAACGTCATCGGCCTGGCCGTCGGCATCGCCGACGGCATGGGCCTCGGCGACAACACCAAGGGCTCCCTGATCACCCGCGGCCTCGCGGAGGCGACCCGCCTCGGCCTCGCCATGGGCGCCGACCCGCTCACCTTCTCCGGCCTCGCCGGCCTCGGCGACCTGGTCGCCACCTGCTCCTCGCCGCTCTCCCGGAACCACACCTTCGGCACCAACCTCGGCCGGGGCATGACCCTGGAGGAGACCATCGCGGTCACCAAGCAGACCGCCGAGGGCGTCAAGTCCTGCGAGTCGGTGGCCGATCTGGCCCGCCGCCACGGCGTCGACATGCCGATCACCGAGACGGTCGTCGAGATCGTCCACCACGGCAAGCCGCCGCTCGTCGCGCTGAAGGAGCTGATGGCGCGCAGCGCCAAACCGGAACGGCGCTGACTCCTTTCCGGACGCCCGAGCGGGTACCCTCGTGGCGATATGAGCAGCGAGAACCTCCCCCAGTCCCCTGAGCAGCAGGGCCGCAAGCCCCGCGTGGCGGTCGTGTTCGGCGGCCGCAGCTCGGAACACGCCATCTCGGTCGTCACCGCGGGTGCCGTGCTGCGCGCCATCGACCGCTCCAAGTACGAGGTGCTGCCCATCGGCATCACCTCGGACGGGCGGTGGGCGCTGACCGCCGACGAGCCCGAGCGGATGGCCATCGCCGACCGCCGGCTGCCGAGCGTCGCCGAACTCGCCGAATCGGACGAGGGCGGCGTCGTGCTCTCCGTCGACCCGGCCAGCCGCGAGGTCGTCTACACGGAGCCGGGCGCCGTCCCCAAGGCCCTGGGCGAGGTCGACGTCGTCTTCCCGATGCTGCACGGCCCGTACGGCGAGGACGGCACCCTGCAGGGCCTGCTGGAGCTCTCCGGCGTCCCCTACGTCGGCTCCGGCGTCCTCGCCTCCGCCGTCGGCCAGGACAAGGAGTACATGAAGCGGGTCTTCACCTCCTTCGGCCTGGCCGTCGGCCCGTACCTGACCGTCCGCCCCCGCGAGTGGCAGGCCGACCCGGACGCGGCGAAGGGCCGCATCCTGGACTTCGCCGCCGAGCACGGCTGGCCGCTGTTCGTGAAGCCCGCCCGGGCCGGCTCCTCCATCGGCATCACCAAGGTCGACGACGTCTCCGGCCTCGACGCGGCGATCCGCGAGGCGCAGCGCCACGACCCGAAGGTCATCGTCGAGGCGCTGCTGCGCGGCCGCGAGATCGAGTGCGGCGTCCTGGAGTTCGAGGACGGCCCCCGCGCGAGCGCGCCCGCCGAGATCCCGCCGGTCTCCAGCCACGACTTCTACGACTTCGAGGCCAAGTACATCGACTCGGCGGCGGGCATCGTGCCGGCCCCGCTCACCCCGGAGCAGACCGCCGAGGTGCAGCGGCTCGCGGTCGAGGCCTTCGAGGCCGCGTCCTGCGAGGGCCTGGTGCGCGCCGACTTCTTCCTCACCGAGGACGGCACGTTCGTCATCAACGAGATCAACACCATGCCGGGCTTCACGCCGATCTCCATGTACCCGCGGATGTGGCAGGAGTCGGGCGTCCCGTACCCGGAGCTGGTGGACCGCCTGATCCAGGCGGCGCTGCGTCGGCCCACGGGGCTGCGCTAGCCGGCGCCCCGGGCCGCGGCCCTACGACGCAGACCGCCCGCCGGGGATCCCGGCGGGCGGTCGGTGTGCGCGCGGGGCGCGGGTCAGGAGGCGATCCCCTCGGGGACGGCGGCCGCCACCGCGGCGGACAGCCCGACCAGCATCCCCGCGTCGGCGGCGTGCTCGGCGTCGACCATGACCTCCGTGTACGCCAGCCGCATCCCGGTGGTGAACCGGAACGACCCGTCGTCCCGCTTCTCCAGCAGCCAGGCCACCCCGTTCACGTGGATGCCCTCCTGCTTCGGATCGAGCATCTTCGCGGGCTTGGGGACGCCGCACCGCAGTACGATCGCCGAGCCGCCCCACGCGGCGGTCAGCTCGGACTCCGGCTCGGTCGGGGTCCGCGCCAGGCCGGCCACCGTCTCCGGGAGCCTCTCGTGCAGCGCCGCACAGTGGCCCGCGACGTCGGCGGGCGGAGCGGGCGGCGGGTCCACACGGGCCCCGCCGCCGGGGGAGCAGCCCGCCAGGGCGGCCGCCGCGGCCACGGCGGGCAGGGCGGTCACACGGAAGGGCCGGCGGTGTACGGACATCACCGGCCAAGAGTAGACGGGGGCTACAGATGGACCACCGGGCAGGTCAGGGTGCGGGTGATGCCCTCCACCTGCTGGACCTTGGCCACGACCATGCGGCCGAGCTCGTCCACGGTGTCGGCCTGGGCGCGGACGATCACGTCGTACGGGCCGGTCACGTCCTCCGCCTGGATCACCCCCGGGATCTTGCCGATGGACTCGGCGACGAACGACGCCTTGCCCACCTCGGTCTGGATGAGGATGTACGCCTGTACCACGGAACCTCCAGGGCGGCCACGAGGATCGATTCCCCCAGGGCCTGCCCGGCGGATCACGGCCGGAGCCGCGGCGACCCTGATCCGCCGGACAGGCCCTAACCTCAGGGTGGGCCCATGGACAGCGGGCGGGCCCGGGGAAGAAGAGACGCCACGGTACCGCGTCGCCGCGCGCCGCGGGGAGACCCGGGTGGACGGCGCCACGCACAGCGGGGCGTACGGAGAGCAGAAGTTGACGTATCAGTTGACGGTACCCAGAGCTGTGACGGATCGCGACCGCAAGCGGACTGGGCAAGAAGGGGCACAGCGATGAAGGGCACTGTGGGCGAGCTGGGGGAGTTCGGGCTCATTCGGGAGCTCACCTCACGGCTCACCACCACCCCCGCGGTCCGGCTCGGACCCGGCGACGACGCGGCCGTGGTGTCCGCCCCCGACCGCAGGGTCGTGGCGAGCACGGACATCCTGCTGGAGGGCCGGCACTTCCGGCGGGACTGGTCCACCGCCTACGACGTCGGCCGCAAGGCGGCCGCGCAGAACCTCGCCGACATCGCCGCCATGGGCGCGGTGCCCACGGCGCTGCTGCTCGGCCTCGTCGTCCCGGCCGAACTGCCGGTCACCTGGCCCACCGAGCTGATGGACGGCCTGCGCGACGAGTGCCAGGTCGCCGGGGCCGCCGTGGTCGGCGGAGACGTCGTCCGCGGTGAGACGATCACCGTCTCCATCACCGCCCTCGGCGACCTGCGCAACCACGAGCCCGTGCTGCGCTCCGGCGCCCAGCCCGGCGACGTCGTGGCCGTCACCGGCTGGCTCGGCTGGTCCGCGGCCGGCTTCGCGGTCCTCTCGCGCGGCTTCCGCTCCCCGCGGGCGTTCGTCGAGGCGCACCGCCGTCCCGAGCCGCCGTACCACGCGGGCCCCGCGGCCGCCGGGCTCGGCGCCACCGCCATGACCGACGTCAGCGACGGCCTGATCGCCGACCTCGGGCACATCGCGGAGGCCAGCGCCGTGCGGATCGACCTGCGCTCGGCGGCCGTGGACATCCCCACGCAGATGCACGACATCGGCCAGGCCGTCGGCGTCGACCCCTTGCAGTGGGTGCTCACCGGGGGAGAGGATCACGCCATCGTGGCGACCTTCCCGCCCGACGTGAAGCTGCCCGCCCGCTGGAAGGTCATCGGCGAGGTGCTGAACCGGTCCGCGCTGCCCCAGGTGACCGTGGACGGCGCGCCCTGGACCCACACGGGCGGATGGGACCACTTCGGCTCCGACCCGTCCACCGAGGAGACCCCGAGATGAGCGACGCGCCGCCGCTGTGCCTGACCGTGGCCGGATCGGACTCCGGCGGCGGCGCCGGCATCCAGGCCGACCTCAAGACCATGCTCGCCCTCGGCGTGCACGGGATGAGCGTGGTCACCGCGGTCACCGCGCAGAACTCCCTCGGCGTCCGCGGCGTCTGGGAGCTGCCCCCCGAGGCCGTCACCGCCCAGTACCGGGCCGTCGCGGACGACATCGGGGTCCAGGCCGTGAAGACCGGCATGCTCGCCTCCGCGGTACTCGTCGAGACGGTGGCCGCGCTGCTCGCCGACACCGGCGCGCCGGCCGTCGTGGACCCCGTCGGCGTCTCCAAGCACGGCGACCCGCTGCTCGCCGCGTCGGCCCTGGACGCCGTACGCCGCGAGCTGCTCCCGCGGGCCGCGGTGGCCACACCCAACCTGGACGAGGTGGCGCAGCTCACCGGCGTCGTCGTGGAGGACGAGGACGGCATGCGGCGGGCCGCCGACGCGGTCCTCGCGCTCGGCCCCGAGTGGGCGCTGATCAAGGGCGGCCACCTCGCCGCCCACGGCGGCGAGGCCGCCGACCTGCTCACCGACGGCGAGACCGCGCTGTGGCTGCGGGCGCCCCGGCACGACAACCGGCACACGCACGGCACCGGCTGCACCCTCGCCAGCGCCGTCGCCGCCGGACTCGCCAAGGGGCAGGACGTCCCGCAGGCCGTCATGGAGGCCAAGGAGTACGTGACCGGCGCCATCGCCGCCGGCTTCGCGCTCGGCGGCGGCATCGGCCCCGTCGGCCACGCCTGGCAGTGGCACCGCTGATCCGTCACGTCCCGCGGCCGCGGGGCCGCCTCCTCAGCCGGCGGGGCGGGCTCCCGTCCGCGGGGCCCCGACCGCTCCGGGGCAAGGCAAAAGGCCGGTCCACGAGGTGGACCGGCCTTCTTGGCAACCGGGAAGGGCTGCGCTACGACGTGGGAGCGTCAGCGCGAGACCTTGCCGGCCTTGATGCACGAGGTGCAGGCGTTGAGGCGCTTCGGCGTCCCACTGACCACGGCACGCACGCGCTGGATGTTCGGGTTCCAGCGACGGGACGTACGGCGGTGCGAGTGCGAGATGTTGTTGCCGAAGCCCGGCCCCTTGCCGCAAACGTCGCAGTTGGCAGCCACAGGTCACTCCAAAGACTTCAGATGCACTTACAGTGAAATCCGGCGCACCGGATCAGAGATCTGAAGTGGTTTGCCGGGGGAGGCCCGACGGTCGTCGGGCAACCGGAGCAGCATACAACGACTGCTCCCGTCCCAAAAAACTACCATGGCCGCCGTCCGGCCCGCCCCGCGGTCGGGACGTCCCGGCACCGCCCCGTTACCCTGCGGTGAACCCTGGCCCGCACAAGGAGGAACGCCCGGTGCCGCACGAGCAGCAGCTGCAGCCCTTCGCCGAGTTCGACGCCGAAGCGGTGCGCACCTGGAGCTCGCTGGCCGTGGCCGCACTGGGCCGGTCCCGCGACGCCATCGACGCGATCAACGTCTACCCCGTCGCGGACGCCGACACCGGCACCAACCTCTACCTCACCGCCGAGTCCGCCGACCGCGCCCTGGGCGCCGCCGGCGCCGCCGGCCTCGTACCGGCCGTCCAGGCCTGGGCCCACGGCGCGCTCATAGGCGCCCGCGGCAACTCCGGCACCATCCTCGCCCAGCTGCTGCGCGGCGTGGCCGACGGCCTCGGCGACACCCCCGCCGACCGCGGCCCCGGCCGCCTGCTGGCGCACGCGCTGACCCGGGCCGCGCAGGAGGCGTACCAGGCCGTCGCGCACCCGGTGGAGGGCACCATGCTCACCGTCGCCGCGGCCGCGGCGCGGGCCGCCGAGGCCGCCGGGGCCGCAGCCGGGACCGCCGCGGACGTGGCCCGCGCCGCCTACGACGGGGCCCGCTCGGCCCTCGCGGACACCCCGCGGCAGCTGGCCGAGCTGGGCCGCGCGGGGGTCGTCGATGCCGGCGGCTGCGGGCTCGTCGCCGTCCTCGGCGCGCTGTGGCAGGCACTGTCCGGGCAGGAGCCCGAGCCCGAGGCCGTCGGCCGGCCGGCCGACGGCGGCGCCGTGCAGCAGCCCGCGCCGTGCGGCGCCGCGGAGGAGCCCGGCGGGCCGGCGTACGAGGTGCTGTACCTGCTGGACGCCGGCGAACCCGCCGTGGCGCGGCTGCGCGAGCGGCTCGACGGCCTCGGCGACTCCCTCGTCGTGGTCGGCGGCGACGGCCTGTGGAACGTCCACGTCCACGTCGACGACCCCGGAGCCGCCGTCGAGGCCGGCGTCGAGGCCGGACGCCCCTACCGGATCCGCATCACCCACTTCGGCGACGAGCGCCGCCGCCGCACCCCCGCCGAGCGCGCCCAGCGCGCCGTCGTCGCGGTCGTCCCCGGCGAGGGCCTGGCCGCCCTGTGCGGGGAGGCCGGCGCGACCACCGTCCTCGCCCCGCCCGGGGCCGCCCCCGACGCCGAGGGGCTCGCCGCCGCCATCCGGCGCGCGCACGCCCGCGAGGTCGTGCTGCTGCCCGGCGGTCCCGACCAGCGCGCCGCCGCGCACGCCGCCGCCGAGCGGGCCCGCGCCGACGGCGTGCGCGTCGCGGTGATCCCCACCCGGTCCGCCGTCCAGGGCCTTGCGGCGCTCGCCGTCCACGACCCCGAGGGCAGCTTCGACGAGGACGTGGTCGCCATGACCTCCGCGGCCGGAGCCACCCGCTACGCCGAACTCGCCGTCGCCGAACGGCAGTCCTTCACCTCCGCCGGCATCTGCCAGGCCGGGGACGTGCTCGGCCTCATCGACGGGGACGTCGCCGTCATCGGCTCCGGACTCGCCGAGACCGCGGAGGCCGTTCTCGCCCGCATGCTGGGCTCCGGCGGCGAACTCGTCACCCTCGTCCTCGGCCCGGACGCCCCCGACGCCCTCGCCGAGCGGCTGGAGGCGTACGTCCAGCACGGGCACCTCGCGGTCGACACCGTCACCTACCAGGGAGGCCGGCACTCCGCCCCGCTGCTGATCGGGGTCGAATAGCCGCGGTGTCGGCGCGATGGTGTGCAATGAACGGGTGCCCGCGCTCGACGAAGACCTCAAGAAGACGCTCGGCCCCGCCACCGCCAAGGTGCTGGCCGAACAGCTCGGCCTGCACACGGCCCTCGACCTGCTCCACCACTATCCGAGGCGGTACGCCGAGCGCGGCGAGCTGACGTCGCTCGCCGACCTGGGCGACCAGCTCGACGAGCACGTGACGGTGGTCGCGCAGGTCGCCGACGCCCGCGTGCACACCTTCAACGGAGGGCGGGGCAGACGCCTGGAGGTGACCATCACGGACGGGTACGGCCGCCTCCAGCTGGTCTTCTTCGGCTCCGGCGTGCACAAGCCGCACAAGGACCTGCTGCCGGGCAGCCGGGCGATGTTCGCCGGCAAGGTCGGCAGGTTCAACCAGCGCCTCCAGCTCTCGCACCCCGCCTACGAACTGCTGGGCGCCGACGCCGGGGCCTCGGCGGTCGACGCGTTCGCCAACCAGCTCATCCCGATCTACCCGGCCTGTGCCAAGCTGGAGAGCTGGAAGATCGCCAAGGCCGTGGACGCGGTACTGCCGAGCGCGCAGGAGGCCGCGGACCCGCTGCCGCCCGCGCTGCGCGAGGGCCGCGGGCTGCTCACCCTCCCCGAGGCGCTCCTCAAGGTCCACCGCCCGCGCACCAAGGCCGACGTCGCGCAGGCCCGCGACCGCCTCAAATGGGACGAGGCCTTCGTCCTCCAGGTGGCTCTGGCCCGCCGCAGGCACGCCGACTCCCAGCTGCCCGCCGTCCCGCGCCGCCCCGCGCCCGGCGGCCTGCTCGACGCCTTCGACGCCCGGCTGCCGTTCACCCTCACCGAGGGCCAGCAGGCCGTCTCCCGGGAGATCTTCGACGACCTGGCCACCGAGCACCCCATGCACCGCCTCCTCCAGGGCGAAGTCGGCTCGGGCAAGACCCTGGTGGCACTGCGCGCGATGCTCGCCGTGGTGGACGCCGGCGGACAGGCCGCGATGCTCGCGCCCACCGAGGTCCTCGCGCAGCAGCACCACCGCTCGATCACCGAGATGATGGGCGAACTCGCCGAGGGCGGCATGCTGGGCGGCTCCGACCTCGGCACCAAGGTCGTCCTGCTCACCGGCTCCATGGGCGCGCCCGCCCGCCGGCAGGCCCTGCTCGACCTCGTCACCGGCGAGGCGGGCATCGTCATCGGCACCCACGCGCTGATCGAGGACAAGGTGCAGTTCCACGACCTCGGCCTGGTCGTCGTGGACGAGCAGCACCGCTTCGGGGTCGAGCAGCGCGATGCCCTGCGCTCCAAGGGCAGGCAGCCGCCGCACCTGCTGGTGATGACCGCCACGCCGATCCCGCGCACCGTCGCGATGACGGTCTTCGGCGACCTGGAGACCTCCGTCCTCGACCAGCTGCCCGCCGGGCGCTCCCCGATCGCCACCCACGTGGTGCCCGCGAAGGACAAGCCGCACTTCCTCACCCGCGCCTGGGAGCGGGTCCGCGAGGAGGTGGAGAAGGGCCACCAGGCGTACGTGGTGTGCCCCCGCATCGGCGACGAAGAGGACGACAAGAAGGCCGCCAAGGCGGCGGGGTCCCCCGAGGACGAGGCCGAGAAGCGGCCCCCGCTCGCCGTCCTGGAGACCGCGGAGAAGCTGCGCACCGGGCCGCTGGCCGGGCTCGCGGTGGAGGTGCTGCACGGCCGGATGGACCCGGCCGACAAGGACGACGCCATGCGGCGCTTCGCCGCCGGCGAGGTCCAGGTGCTGGTCGCGACCACCGTCATCGAGGTCGGCGTGAACGTCCCGAACTCCACCGTCATGGTCATCATGGACGCGGACCGCTTCGGCGTCTCCCAGCTCCACCAGCTGCGCGGCCGCGTGGGCCGCGGATCGGCCCCGGGCCTGTGCCTGCTGGTCAGCGAGATGCCCGAGGCAAGCCCGGCCCGTGCCCGGCTGGCCGCAGTGGCCGCGACCCTCGACGGGTTCGAGCTGTCCCGGATCGACCTGGAGCAGCGCCGCGAGGGCGACGTGCTCGGCCAGGCCCAGTCCGGTGTCCGCTCGTCCCTGCGCATGCTCGCCGTCATCGAGGACGAGGAGATCATCGCCCAGGCCCGCGAGGAGGCGGCCCGGACCGTGGCCGCCGACCCCGAGCTGGAGCACCTGCCCGCGCTGCGCACGGCCCTCGACGCCCTGCTGGACGAGGAGCGCGAGCAGTACCTGGAGAAGGGCTGAGCACCGGCCGGGGGGCGGGCCGGGCGGCACCGTCCGGCCCCCTGGACCTATCGTGGACCCCGCGGCGGCCGGTGCCCGGCAGCCGCCGCAGGGCCAGCGGCATCCGGCCGCGGACCCGCCGCCCACCCCTGACCGCCGTACCGAAGGACCCCAGATGACCCGCGTGATCGCCGGCAGCGCCGGCGGGCGACGGCTGGCCGTGCCCCCCGGCACGGGCACCCGGCCGACCTCGGACCGGATGCGCGAAGGCCTGTTCTCCACCTGGGAGTCGCTGCACGGCGTCGAGGGCGCCCGCGTCCTCGACCTCTACGCCGGATCCGGCGCCGTCGGCCTGGAGGCCCTCTCGCGCGGAGCGGAACACGCCCTGCTCGTCGAGACCGACGCCAAGGCCGCCAAGGCCGTCCGCGACAACATCCGCACGCTCGGCCTGCCCGGCGCCGAGTTCCGGGCCGGCCGCGCCGAGCAGGTCGTGGCCGTGCCCGCCGCGGGGGAGCCGTACGACGTCGTCTTCCTCGACCCGCCGTACGCCGTCACCCACGGCGATCTCTGCGAGATCCTCCTCACACTCCGCGCCAACGGCTGGATCGCGGACGGCGCGCTCGTCACCGTGGAGCGCGGCACCAGGAGCGGAGCGTTCCCGTGGCCGGAGGGGTTCGAGCCGCTGCGCTCCCGCAAGTACGGCGAAGGCACCCTCTGGTACGGCCGCGCCGCCTCCACCAGCGAAGAGTCATGATGCCCGCACCGGAGAACAAGGGGACCAAGTTGCGCCGCGCCGTCTGTCCGGGGTCCTTCGACCCCGTCACCAACGGGCACCTGGACATCATCGGCCGGGCCTCCCGGCTCTACGACGTCGTCCACGTCGCCGTGATGATCAACCAGTCCAAGAAGGGGCTGTTCACCATCGACGAGCGGATCGAGATGATCCGCGAGGCGACCGCCGAGTACGGCAACATCGAGGTCGAGTCCTTCCACGGGCTCCTCGTCGACTTCTGCAAGCAGCGCGACATCCCGGCGATCGTCAAGGGCCTGCGCGCCGTCAGCGACTTCGACTACGAGCTCCAGATGGCCCAGATGAACATCGGGCTCAGCGGCGTCGAAACGCTGTTCGTGCCGACCAACCCGACGTACAGCTTCCTGTCCTCCTCCCTGGTCAAGGAGGTCGCGGCCTGGGGCGGCGACGTCTCGCACCTGCTGCCGCCGCACGTGCACGCGGCGCTCACCGCCCGGCTCGCCGAACGCTGACCGGGCGAAGGCGCCGCCGTTCGCTGTCCGGCGCCGCCGCCGTGGCCTTACAGTCGTCCCGTCCGTCTCAGGAACCGCCCCGAGGCCGAGAGAGTGCGAGCCGCCATGGACGTCCACAAGAAGCTCGACGAGATCGTCGCGGCCGTCGGCGGCGCCCGGTCCATGCCCATGTCGGCCTCCTGCGTCGTCAACCGCGGCGAGCTGCTCGCCCGCCTGGAGGAGCTGCGCGAGGCACTGCCCGGCTCCCTCGCCCGCGCGGAGGAGGTGCTCGGCGGCCGGGAGCAGGTCGTCGAGGAGGCCCGCCGGGAGGCGGAGCGGATCGTCGCGGCCGCGCACGCCCAGCGCGCCGCGCTCGTCTCCGACGCCGAGGTGGCCCGCCTGTCGCGGGACGAGGCGGACCGGATCCTGGCGGAGGCCCACCGGGAGGCCGCCGAGGTCCGCGCCCAGGCCGACGACTACGTCGACGCCAAGCTCGCCAACTTCGAGGCCGTGCTGACCAAGACCCTCGGCTCGGTCGACCGCGGCCGGGAGAAGCTGCTGGGCCGCGGCCCCGGCCTGGACGGCGAGGGCCGCCCGGACCCCGACGTGCCGGAGCCCGACGGCGACCCGGAGACCCTCCGCCGCCAGGCCGACGCCTACGCCGACGCGAAGCTGGCCACCATCGAGGCGGTGCTGGCCAAGACCCTGGAGGCGGTCGGCCGCGGCCGTCAGAAGCTGCTCGGGCGGATCCCGGCGGACGACCTCGGCGCGCACGTGGCCGCCCGGGACGCCGAGGGGGCCCAGCCCTCCCGTACCGCGAGCGACGCCGACTTCCTCGCGGGCCTCGCGGAGCCGGAGCCCCCGGCGGCGGCCCCGGCGATCCCCGCCCAGGCGGCGGCCGAGCCGGTGTACGGCGGGTACGGCTACCCGCAGCCCGGCGGGCAGGACGGCTACGCCTACCAGGACCCGTACGCGTACGGGCAGCAGCCCGTGCCGCAAGCCGATCCCTACGCCGCGGCGTACGGCGGCCAGCCCGACCCGTACGCCGTGTACGGGGCGCAGGGCGCGGCCGGGTACCCGTACGCGCAGCAGCAGGCGGCCCTGGACGAGACGAGCTTCTTCGACACGAGCATGATCAACCTGGACCAGCTGCGCCAGTACGAGCAGGGGCGCTGACCCGGATTGGGCTCCGGGCGGGGCTGCGGGTATCCTGACTGTTCGGTCGCGCGTATCCGTCGCGATCTGCGCTGCCCTTGAGCGGCGGCGTGCTCGATCTCCAGCGATTCCCGAAAGCAGGAACAGCCCTGAACACCCGCCTCGACCACCGCAACCCCCTCGTGTTCGACACGCACGAGCTGGGTCGGCGTCCTGGTGCCATGCAGCGGCTGTCCCGCGAGATCCCGGCTCCGGCGGACCTCGGTCTGGCCGGCGTCATCGGTGTGCCGGAGGGTGCGCCGCTGAAGATCGACCTCCGCCTGGAGTCGGTCATGGAAGGGGTGCTTGTCACAGGCACCGTCCGTGCATCGGCCGAGGGGGAGTGCGTAAGGTGTCTGGAGTCCGTCGGGCGCGAGCTCAAGGCGGACTTCCAGGAGATGTTCTCGTACCCTGACGCCGACGACCGGGGCCGCCCCAAGGCGGAGCCGGCCGACGACGCCGAGGACGACGAGGACACGCTCTACCTTGAGGACGGCTTGTTCGACCTCGAACCCGTGCTGCGGGACGCGGTGGTGCTCGCACTGCCGCTGCAGCCGGTGTGCCGGGAGGACTGTCTCGGTCTGTGCCCCGACTGCGGGGTCAGCCTGAACGAGGACCCGGAGCACCACCACGACGCCGTCGACATCCGTTGGGCGGCTTTGCAGGAACTCGTCGTGACCGATCAGGACGGCGAGAAGGACAACATGAGCGGCACTGCATCTGACGACGTTCAGAGCGCCGCCGAGAAGCAGGAGAAGTAGCCGTGGCTGTTCCGAAGCGGAAGATGTCGCGCAGCAACACGCGCCACCGCCGGTCGCAGTGGAAGGCTGCGGTCCCCACCCTGGTTTCGTGTGAGCGTTGCCAGGAGCCGAAGCAGCAGCACATCGCGTGCCCGAGCTGCGGCACCTACAACAAGCGCCAGGTCCTCGAGGTCTGAGCGGCTGGTGAGAGGCGCAATGTCTGAACTGTCCAACGCTGAAAAGCAGGCAGACAGTAGCAACGCGGCCTCGTCCCCCACGCTTCTGGAAGGGCGGCTCGGGTATCGACTCGAGTCCGCCCTTCTGGTGCGTGCGCTGACCCACCGCTCCTTCGCCTACGAGAACGGCGGCCTGCCCACCAACGAGCGCCTGGAGTTCCTGGGGGACTCCGTCCTCGGCCTGGTGGTCACGGACACGCTGTACAACACCCACCCCGACCTGCCCGAGGGCCAGCTGGCCAAACTGCGGGCCGCGGTGGTCAACTCGCGTGCGCTGGCGGAAGTGGGGCGCGGCCTCGACCTCGGCTCGTTCATCCGGCTCGGCCGGGGCGAAGAGGGCACGGGCGGCCGGGACAAGGCCTCCATCCTCGCCGACACCCTCGAAGCGGTGATCGGCGCCGTCTACCTCGACAAGGGCCTCGACGCGGCCTCGGAGCTGGTGCACCGGCTCTTCGACCCGCTGATTGAGAAGTCCTCGAACCTCGGGGCCGGCCTGGACTGGAAGACCAGCCTCCAGGAGCTGACGGCGGCCGAGGGCCTCGGCGTGCCCGAGTACCTCGTCACCGAGACCGGTCCGGACCACGAGAAGACGTTCACTGCTGCAGCCCGCGTCGGTGGTGTCTCGTACGGCACCGGCACCGGCCGCAGCAAGAAGGAAGCGGAACAGCAGGCGGCGGAGTCCGCGTGGCGCGGCATCCGCGCCGCCGCGGACGAGCGGAAGGCCGCCGAGGCGGCTGCCGCGGACGGCGGGTCGCCGACCCCCGCCGACTCCGCGCCGCAGGTCTGACGCCGGCCGGTTCCTCCTCCTTCGGGTCCGCCCGCTCCTGCCGTGCAGGGGCGGGCGGAGCCGTATCCGGGGGAGCCCGGCGGCCGTGCGGGGCGGGCCGGTAGGCTCGCGGGCAGAGCACCGCCGTGAAGCGCCCGCCAGGAGGAACACCGTGCCCGAGCTGCCCGAGGTCGAAGTGGTGCGGCGGGGCCTCGCGCGCTGGGTCGCCGGCCGGACCGTCCGCTCCGTCGACGTGCTGCACCCGCGCGCCGTCCGCCGCCACACCGCCGGCGGCGCCGACTTCGCGGACCGGCTGCGCGGCGAGACCATCGGCGTCCCGCAGCGGCGCGGCAAGTACCTGTGGCTGCCGCTGGAGGGGCGGGAGCTGTCCGTCCTCGGCCACCTCGGCATGAGCGGGCAGCTGCTGGTCCAGCCCGAGGGCGCCCCCGACGAGAAGCACCTGCGGATCCGGGTGCGGTTCGCGGACGCCGCCGGCACCGAGCTCCGCTTCGTCGACCAGCGCACCTTCGGCGGGCTCTCCCTGCACGCGACCACCGCCGACGGCCTGCCCGACGTCATCGCGCACATCGCCCGCGACCCCCTGGACCCGCTCTTCGACGAGGCGGTCTACCACCGGGCGCTGCGGGCCAGGCGGACCACCCTGAAGCGGGCGCTGCTGGACCAGTCGCTGATCAGCGGGGTCGGCAACATCTACGCGGACGAGGCGCTGTGGCGGTCCCGGCTGCACTACGAGCGCCCCACGGCCACCCTCACGCGCCCGCGGAGCACGGAACTCCTCGGCCACGTCCGGGACGTGATGAACGCGGCCCTGGCAGTCGGCGGCACCAGCTTCGACAGCCTCTATGTCAACGTCAACGGCGAGTCCGGCTACTTCGACCGCTCGCTGGACGCGTACGGACGGGAGGACGAGCCGTGCCGGCGGTGCGGCACGCCGATGCGCCGCCGCCCGTGGATGAACCGGTCGAGCTACTTCTGCCCGCGCTGTCAGCGGCCGCCGCGCGCGGCGTCGTAGGACTCCCGGGCGGACAGCACCTGCGGCATGCTGCCCTCCAGGAAGTGGATGAGGCCGAGCAGCCGGTCCGCGACCTCGATGCCGAGCGGGGTGAGCTCGTAGTCGACGCGCGGCGGGTTCACCGGCTGCGCCTCGCGGCGGACGATGCCGTCGCGCTCCAGGGCCTGGAGGGTTTGGGAGAGCATCTTCTCGCTGACGCCGTCCACCTTGCGGCGCAGCTCGTTGAAGCGGCAGGAGCCGTCGCGCAGGGCGCCGACGGTGAGGCTGCCCCAGCGGCCGGTGACGTGCTCCAGCGTCTCCCGCGAGGGGCAGGCGCGGGCGAACGCGTCGAACGGCAGGCCTGTCGTCGTCTCCATACGGCCAGCTTAACGCCGCACAGCGCTGTGGGACGGGGGGCGCTTCCCCCAGGGTTGTGCGCCCGCTGCCGGCGGGCTCGGGCGGGGTGCGTCAGAAGCCGAAGTTCTGCGTCCACCAGGGGCCGCCGGCCGCGAAGTGGGCGCCGACGCCCAGGGTGCGGAACTCGCAGTTCAGGATGTTGGCGCGGTGGCCGGGGCTGTTCATCCAGGCCTTCATGACGGCCTCGGCGTCGCCCTGGCCGCGGGCGATGTTCTCCCCGCCGAGGCCCGATATGCCGGCGGCCGAGGCGCGGTCCCAGGGGCTCCGGCCGTCGGGGTCGGTGTGGGAGAAGAAGCCGCGGACGGCCATGTCCCTGCTGAACGCGCCGGCCAGTGCGGCGAGCGGCGGGTTGGCGCGGACCGGGCCGCAGCCCGCCTGTGCGCGCTCCTGGTTGACCAGGGCGACTACGGCCGCCTCCTCGGCGGAGTGCCCGTCGGACGGCTCGGCCGGCGGGACGGGCGGCTTCGGTGCCGGGGGCTTCGGTGCCGGCGGCTCGGGCGCGGCCGGCTTCGGCGCGGGCGGCTTGGGGGCGGCGCTCTTCTCCGGCTCCGGGGCCTGGGCGGCCGGGCTGGGGGATGCCGCGGGGGAGGGGGAGGCGGAAGGGGTCGGCGAGGCGGAGGGCGAGGGCGTGGCCGACGGGGAGGGGGAGGCGGTCTCCGGGGCGCTGGACGCGCGGCCCGACAGGTTGGCCAGGCCGCCCTGCTGCTGTGCGGGCGCACTGCGCGGCGTGGCCGCCGGCTTTGCCTGCGCTCCGCGGCCGTCGCGGTCGGAGGAGACACCGACGTACGGGAAGGAGTCGCCGACGGGCACCGTCCCGGTCGTCACCGCGGCGGTGCCGAGGACGACGGCCACGGGGACGCCGAGCAGGCCGGAGCGGACGGCGGTGCGGCGCGCGCCGCCGCGGCGCGGCGCGGCGTGGAGTCGGTGGCGTCCCATCCGGCGTACCTTCCTCGCGGGTCGAAGATCGTCACGAACTCGCCCAAACGGGTGAGTTCATTGAGGCGTGACTGTACGCGAAGGCGTCCCGGGGGCGGTGCGGTCGGAAGGAGCCCGGGCGGATAGCGTTCGCGCATGAGCGAAGATGTCCGCCTGACCGCCTGGGTGCGCGGCCGTGTACAGGGAGTGGGCTTCCGCTGGTTCACCAGGGCCAATGCGCTGGAGATCGGCGGGGTCACCGGGTTCGCCCTCAACCTGGACGACGGGCGGGTGCAGGTGGTGGCCGAAGGTCAACGTGAGAATTGCCACCGGCTGCTGGACTGGCTCCGCTCCGGCGACACGCCCGGCAGGGTCGACGGGGTGACGGAAATCTGGGGCACGCCGCGCGGCGGCTACGAGGGCTTCGCGATCCGCTGACGTACCGGCTGATCATGCACTGATCACATGCGGACGCGGCCTGCACGGCTCCGGATCTGCGCGTTCGCCCCGGACGCGTTGCCGGGCGCGCGCGGGCGTGGAAGGCTCGGGAGAGAGGGCGGTCTCCCCGTCCCCCGAGTGAACCGGCCTGTCCGCCGATACAGGGCGTGATCGTGTTGACCGTCAAACTTTTTGGTGAGACGCTGGAAGCCCCGCGCACCCTAGCTGTTTGGCAGTGCTGGCAGAGTTAAGCGCAGTGACTGACAGTTGCTGTCGGACATCCGCGGGTGCGAACCCTCACGACCCACACCGCTTCGGTCGGTCACTCAGTGTGGAGGACCATCCATCATGGCAAAGGCGCTTCTCGGTTACGTCGGCGGTTCCGACCCGCGACTCCTCGCCGAGATGCGACGGCTTCAGCAGCGCGTCCAGGACCTCGAGTCCGAGCTCTCACGGATTCAGTCCGAAAACGACGCGCTGAACGCGGCCGCCGCTCAGCACGGAGACTCGCTGCTGGACCGCATCGACATCGACGTATCCCAGGCGGAGCCTGCGCTCACCTGATCCGCGCTCATCGTCGCTCGATTCCAGCCCCGCACGACACTGCAAGGGACGCTTCGGCGTCCCTTCTCTCCTTTCCCCGTCCTCTGCTCCCCGAGGGGCCCCGCCGCGGCTTGGCCAGACTCCTGCCCTGCACCTTCACGGGTGAAACCGAACCCGAAAGGTAGAGTCCGGCGGCGTGCACCTCAAGTCCCTGACCCTGCGCGGCTTCAAGTCGTTCGCGTCCGCGACCACCCTGCGCTTCGAGCCCGGCATCACCTGCGTGGTGGGCCCCAACGGGTCCGGCAAGTCGAACGTGGTGGACGCGCTGTCCTGGGTCATGGGCGAGCAGGGCGCCAAGTCGCTGCGCGGCGGGAAGATGGAGGACGTCATCTTCGCCGGGACCACCGGCCGCCCGCCGCTCGGGCGGGCCGAGGTCTCGCTGACCATCGACAACTCCGACGGCGCCCTGCCGATCGAGTACGCCGAGGTCACCATCACGCGGACCATGTTCCGCGGGGGCAGCAGCGAATACCAGATCAACGGCGACACCTGCCGGCTCCTCGACATCCAGGAGCTGCTCTCCGACTCTGGCATCGGCCGCGAGATGCACGTCATCGTCGGCCAGGGCCAGCTGGACTCCGTCCTGCACGCCGACCCGATGGGGCGCCGCGCGTTCATCGAGGAGGCGGCCGGCGTCCTCAAGCACCGCAAGCGCAAGGAGAAGGCGCTGCGGAAGCTCGACGCGATGCAGGCCAACCTCTCCCGCGTCCAGGACCTCACCGAGGAACTGCGCCGGCAGCTCAAGCCGCTGGGGCGGCAGGCCGCCGTCGCCCGCCGCGCCGCCGTCATCCAGGCCGACCTGCGCGACGCCCGGCTGCGGCTCCTCGCCGACGACCTGGTGGCCCTGCGGGCCGCGCTGGAGGCCGAGCTCGCCGACGAGGCCGCACTGAAGGAGCGCAAGGACGCCGCCGAGGCGCAGCTCGCGGCGGCCGTCCGTCGGGAGGCGGAGCTGGAGGAGGCCGTGCGCGGCCTCGCCCCGCGGCTGCAGCGCGCCCAGCAGACCTGGTACGAGCTGTCGCAGCTGGCCGAACGGGTCCGCGGGACGGCCTCCCTGGCCGACGCCCGCGTCCGGTCGGCGTCCGCACCGCAGGAGGAGGAGCGGCGGGGCCGCGACCCGGAGGACATGGAGCGCGAGGCCGCCCGGATCCGCGAACAGGAGGCGGAGCTGGCGGCCGCGCTGGAAGCGGCCTCACGGGCCCTGGAGGACACCTCCGCGCACCGCGCCGAACTGGAGCGGGCCCTCGCCGAGGAGGAGCGGCGGCTGCGCGACGCCGCGCGGGCCATCGCCGACCGGCGGGAGGGCCTGGCCCGGCTCACCGGGAGGCTCGGCGCCGCCCGCTCGCGTGCCGGGGCCGCGCAGGCGGAGGCCGACCGGCTGGCGGCCGCGCGCGACGCCGCGCGGCAGCGGGCGGAGGCCGCGCAGGAGGAGTACGAGGCCCTGGCCGAGGAGGTCGGCGGGCTGGAGGAGCCCTCGGCCGACGGCGGGCACGAGGCGGCGAAGGCGGAGCTCGCGCAGGCCGAGGCGGCGCTCGCCGCGGCCCGGGACGCGGCGACGGCCGCGGAGCGCTCCCGGGCGGCGGTGGCGGCCCGGCGGGACGCCCTCGCACTGGGCCTGCGCCGCAAGGACGGCAGCGGTGCGGCCCTGGCCGCCCGCGACCGGCTGGCCGGCCTGCTCGGCCCGGCGGCGGAACGCCTGACGGTGGCCCCCGGCTACGAAGCCGCGGTGGCGGCGGCCCTGGGCGCCGCGGCCGACGCCCTGGCGGCGGACTCCCCGGCAGCGGCAGCCCGGGCCATCCGCCACCTGCGCGACACGGACGCAGGCCGCGCCGCCTTCCTGATCACGGCCCCGCCCGTACCCCGCCAGTCGGCCCCGGACCCGGCCGCACCGGCGGCTGCCGCGTCTGCGGCCGGCCTGCCGGGCTCTGCCGCCCCCGGTGGCCGGGGGGCCGGCGCCCCGGAGTCCCCGACCGCGCCCGCCGTCCCCGCGGGCGCGCCTGCCCCGGCCGCCGCCCCGGCAGGCCGGGAGTCCGCGGCGGAAGGGGAGCCGGTGGCTCCGGACGCGCCGGCGGGGACACCGGCCGGGGGGCTCGTGCGCGGGGACGCAGGTCTCGTGCGGGCCGTCGCGCGGGTGCTGCGCGACCACTACGTCGTCGCGGACCTCGGCGAGGCCGTGGCGCTCGTCGCCGCGCGGCCCGCTGCGGTGGCCGTCACCCGGGACGGGGACGTGCTCGCGGCGCACCTCGCCCACGGGGGGTCCGCCGGTGCGCCCAGCCTGATCGAGGTGCAGGCCGCCGTCGACGAGGCCGCGGCGGAGCTCGACCGCCTGGACGGGCGGTGCCGTGAGCTGGCCGCCGCCCAGGAGGCCGCGCGGGAGCACCACCGGGCCTGCGCCGCCCGCGCCGAGGAGCTCGCGGAGCGGCGCCGTGCCGCCGAGCAGGCCCGCGCCGGCACGGCCCAGCAGCTCGGCCGGCTCGCCGGCCAGGCGAAGGGCGCCTCCGGTGAGGCCGAGCGCAGCGCCGCCGCCGCGGAGAAGGCGCGGGCCGCCCTGGAGGAGGCGCTGGCCGAGGCCGAGGAGTGCGCCGAACGGCTGGCCGCCGCCGAGGAGGGCCACGGCGAAGCCGAGGAGGAGCCCGACACCGCCGTACGCGACCGGCTCGCCGCCGACGGGGCCAACGCCCGCCAGACCGAGATGGAGGCCCGCCTGCAGCTGCGTACCCACGAGGAGCGGGTCAAGGCCCTGGCGGGGCGGGCCGACGCCCTCGACCGGGGCGCCCGCGCCGAACGCGAGGCGCGGGCCCGGGCCGCGGCCCGCCGCGAACGGCTGCGCCGGGAGGCCGGGGTCGCCCGCGCCGTCGGCGACGGCGCCCGCCAACTGCTGGCACACGTCGAGGCCTCCCTCGGCCGCGCCGGGGAGGAGCGCGCGGCAGCCGAGGAGGCCAAAGCCGTGCGCGAGCGCGAGCTCGGCGAGGCCCGCACCCGCGGCCGCGACCTGAAGGCGGAGCTGGACAAGCTCACCGACTCCGTGCACCGCGGGGAGGTGCTCGGCGCCGAGAAGCGGCTGCGGATCGAGCAGGTGGAGGGCCGGGCCCTGGAGGAGTTCGGCATGGGAGCCGACTCGCTCGTCGCCGAGTACGGGCCCGACCAGCCGGTCCCGCCGAGCCCGCCCGCGGACGGCGAGGCGCTCCCCGAGGATCCGGAGCACCCCCGCAACCGGCCCGGCCGCTTCGTGCGCGCCGAGCAGGAGAAGCGGCTCAAGGCGGCCGAGCGCGCGTACCAGCAGCTCGGCAAGGTCAACCCGCTGGCGCTGGAGGAGTTCGCGGCCCTGGAGGAGCGGCACAAGTTCCTCAGCGAGCAGCTGGAGGACCTCCGCCGGACCCGCGCCGACCTCCTCCAGGTCGTCAAGGAGGTCGACCGGCGGGTCGAGCAGGTCTTCACCGAGGCCTACCACGACACGGCCCGCGAGTTCGAGGGCGTCTTCTCGCGGCTCTTCCCCGGCGGCGAGGGCCGGCTGGTGCTCACCGACCCGGACGACATGCTCGCCACCGGGGTCGACGTCGAGGCCCGCCCGCCGGGCAAGAAGGTCAAGCGGCTGTCGCTGCTGTCGGGCGGGGAGCGGTCGCTGACCGCCGTCGCGCTCCTGGTGTCGATCTTCAAGGCCCGGCCGAGCCCGTTCTACGTGATGGACGAGGTGGAGGCGGCGCTCGACGACACCAACCTCCAGCGGCTCATCCGGATCATGGAGGAGCTCCAGGAGAGCTCGCAGCTGATCGTCATCACGCACCAGAAGCGCACGATGGAGGTCGCCGACGCGCTCTACGGCGTCTCCATGCAGGGCGACGGCGTCTCGAAGGTGATCAGCCAGCGGCTGCGCTGAGCCGTCCGGGGGCCCGGGGAGGCTCCGGGCCCGCGCCCCGGACCTTTGACCTTCAAGAAATGAAGATCTTTTCCTGAGTCAGTCAGCGCAGGTCACGTCGTTCCGGGCGCACTGCCCTCGCACTGCCCTCCGCCGGAGTTCACCCTCGGCTATTGACTTCAAGAAATGAACACATAAGCTCGCTGCGCCGCCTCTTCCCTTCGAGTGGTGCCGGTTGTCGACCTGTGCCCCACTGGAAGGAAAAAACACCCCACCCGCCCGCCGTCGCAGCCGGGCACAGGAGCACACCTTGAGCAGCAGCACAGAGCAGGCGCCGGCGCCGGACGGAGGGCGCGCCGCCCGGCCCGACCACCTCGGGCACGTCATCTTCATCACCGCCGCGGCCGCGATGGGCGGCTTCCTCTTCGGCTACGACAGCTCCGTCATCAACGGCGCCGTCGTCGCCATCCGCGACCGCTTCGACGTCGGGTCCGAAGCCCTGGCCCAGGTCATCGCGGCCGCCCTGATCGGCTGCGCGCTCGGCGCCGCCACCGCCGGCCGCATCGCCGACCGGATCGGCCGAATCCGCTGCATGCAGATCGCCGCCGTCCTCTTCACCGCGAGCGCCGTCGGCTCCGCCCTGCCATTCGCCCTGTGGGACCTGGCCGCCTGGCGCATCGTCGGCGGCTTCGGCATCGGCATGGCCTCCGTCATCGGCCCCGCCTACATCGCCGAGGTCTCCCCGCCCGCCTACCGCGGCCGCCTGGCCTCCTTCCAGCAGGCGGCCATCGTCACCGGAATCGCCGTCTCCCAGCTGGTCAACTGGGCCATCCTCAACCTGGCGGACGGCAACCAGCGCGGCGAGCTCGCCGGCCTGGAGGCCTGGCAGTGGATGCTCGGCGTCATGGTCGTCCCGGCCGTGCTCTACGGGCTGCTGTCCTTCGTCATCCCCGAGTCCCCCCGCTTCCTGATCTCGGTCGGACGCACCGGACAGGCCCGCAAGGTCCTCGCCGAGGTCGAGGGCTCCGGCGCCGACCTCGACGCCCGCGTCGCCGAGATCGAGCACGCGATGCGCTCCGAGCACAAGTCCACCTTCAGGGACCTCCTCGGCGGCCGCTTCGGCCTGCTGCCCATCGTCTGGGTCGGCATCGGCCTGTCGCTCTTCCAGCAGCTCGTCGGCATCAACGTGATCTTCTACTACAGCTCCTCGCTGTGGCAGTCCGTCGGCATCGACCCCACGAGCTCCTTCCTCTACTCGTTCACCACGTCGATCATCAACATCGTCGGCACGGTGATCGCGATGATCTTCGTGGACCGGCTCGGCCGCAAGCCGCTCGCCCTCATCGGCTCGACGGGCATGGCCCTCTCGCTCGGCACGGCGGCCTGGGCGTTCTCGTACACCACCGGCACCGGTGACGACATCACCATGCCCGACCTCCAGGCCGCCGTCGCGCTCGTCGCGGCCCACTCCTTCGTGCTCTTCTTCGCCCTCTCCTGGGGCGTCGTGGTCTGGGTCCTCCTCGGCGAGATGTTCCCCAACCGCATCCGCGCCGCCGCGCTCGGCGTGGCCGCCGCGGCCCAGTGGGTCGCCAACTGGCTCATCACCGTCACGTTCCCGTCGCTGGCGGACTGGAACCTGTCCGGCGCCTACGTGATCTACACCGTCTTCGCCGTGCTCTCGATCCCGTTCATCCTCAAGTGGGTGCCGGAGACCAAGGGCAAGGCGTTGGAGGAGATGGGGTAACCATCCCCCGCCACCACCCCGCTCCTCACGCAGGCGGTGCTGCCCCGGCTCACTTCCCGAGCCGGGGCAGCACCCGTTCGCACAGCAGGTGCAGGCTCCGCCGGCCCTCGTCCACCGGCATCCGGCCGCACAGCGGGTGCAGCACCAGGCTCTCCGCTGTACTCCACCGCCTCGTTCGGCGCCAGTACCCCGGCCGCGCGCAGCGGGTCGTACAGCGGGCCGATGATCGCCGGGACGGTGACGGTGATGCGCCGCGTCGCACCGAGGACGGCCCCCGCGAACGCCGGCGGCGAGGGCAGCCAGTCGTTGTCGGTGCCGTGGTGCTCCTCCGTCTGGACGGGGCCGATGCCGCGGTCGTCCGCGTACCGCGCCATCTCCAGGGCCGCCCGGTAGCGGGCCGACAGGGTCCCCGGGGTGCCGTGCGGGTCGACCAGGTTGAACCGGGCCACGGTGACGGGCATGCGGAAGTCCCCCTTCGCCGGATGCGGAGCACGGGCGAAGAGGGACCGTAGCCGAGGGGCCTCAGACGGACAGGGCGCCCGCGGGCTCGGCCTCCGCCGGGGACGCGCCGGCCCCGCCCTGCGGCCCGCCCGGCCGCTCTGCCGCCGGGCGCGGGAGGACGGCGTACAGCACGCCCGAGGTGAGGATGCCGACGGCCCAGCCCAGCCCGTTGGCGCCGATCCAGGTGTCCGCGAGCGGGCCGGCGAACCAGTCGACCCTGGTGAACAGCAGGCCCGCGGCGAGCGCCGCACCCCAGGCGGCCATCGCCTGCCAGGCGTAGCCGCCGCGGTACCAGTACGCGCTGGTCCGCGTCGTGTCCATCAGCGCCTGCCCGTCGTACGAGGTGCGGCGCAGCATGTCGGCGCCGAACACGCCGATCCAGGCGGAGAACGCCACGGCCAGCAGGGTCAGGAAGGAGATGAACGAGCCGAAGAAGCTCGTCGCGACGACCATCAGCAGGAAGCCGAACACCAGGCTGATGGCGGCGTTGACGGAGACCGCGGCCGCGCGCGGCACGTTGATGCCCAGGGTCTGCGCGGTGAACCCGGCCGAGTACATGGACATCGAGTTGATCAGCAGCATGCCGACGAGGGCGATCAGCAGGTACGGGACCGCGATCCAGGCCGGCAGCAGCTCCCCGATGAAGGAGACCGGGTCCTGTGCCGACGCCAGGTCCGGGGTGCCCACCGCCATCACGGCTCCCATCAGCACCATCGGGATCACGACGACGGCCGCGCCGCCGACCGTCGCCCCGACCACGCCCCGGGCGGAGGCCGTGCGCGGCAGGTAGCGGGTGAAATCCGGGCCCGACGGCACCCAGCTGATGCCGCCCGCGGCGATCGTGCCGATGCCGGCGACCATCATCGCGGTGGAGCCGGCCGGCCGGTCGAACACGGCCGCCCAGTCCGTCTCGGCGACCAGGTATCCGAGGACGAGCACGCTGAACGCACCGAACAGGTACGTCGACCAGGTCGAGCAGGCGCGCAGCGCGCTGATGCCGAGACCCGAGACCAGGAACGTGCAGCCCACGAAGAGCAGCAGGGCCACCACGATGAGGAAGGTGTTCTTCTCCACACCGAACAGCAGGTCCACCACCGTGAGCAGGGCGAAGGCGCCGCTGACCGCGTTGATGGTCTCCCAGCCCCAGCGGGCGACCCAGATCAGCGCGCCGGGGAAGAGGTTGCCGCGCTGCCCGAAGACGGCCCGCGATAGGGCCATGCCGGGCGAGCCGCCGCGCGTGCCGGCCAGCGAGATCAGCCCGACGAGCCCGTACGAGACGACCGGGCCGGCCACGGCGACGACGAGCACCTGCCAGATGTTGAGCCCGTTGGAGATCACCAGGCCGGCGCCCATGGTCAGCAGCAGCACGCTGATGTTGGCGGCGACCCAGGTGGGGACGAGTTCGCGGACGCGTCCGGTGCGCTCCGCGTCGGGGACGGGTTCCAGACCCCGGGTCTCTATCGCGCCGTCGGGAGTCTCGGCAGGCATACGTGCTCCGATGAGGTGATTTTCGGGAATTCGCCCCTCATCGTAGTTTCCGCCGCAAACGCACGAACGGCGGGGAAGGTCCCGGTGCGCGGCCCCGGTGCCGCGCAGAGGTTCGCGCATACTGAAGCCGTTATGGACATCCTCATCCTTGCCGTAGTACTCATCGCCCTGGTCGCGGTCGGCGCGGTCAGCGGGCTCGTGGTCAGCAGCCGCAAGAAGAAGCAGCTGCCGCCGCCGACGCCGCCCAGCACGCCGACCATCACCGCCCCGCCCGCCGAACCCCAGGTGGGGGAGGACGCCGCCACGACGGCGGAGGAGCAGCGCCGCACGATCGAGGAGGTCGTCCTCCCCGAGGCGGAGGCCGCCGCCCCCGAGGCGCCCGAGGCGCCCGCCGCCGAGGCCGAGGCCCCGGCCGCCCCCGAGATCGAGGTGCCCGAGCCCACCGCCGGCCGCCTGGTCCGGCTGCGCGCGCGCCTCGCCCGTTCGCAGAACTCCCTCGGCAAGGGGCTGCTGACGCTCCTGTCCCGCGAGCACCTCGACGAGGACACGTGGGAGGAGATCGAGGAGACCCTCCTCATCGCCGACGTCGGCGTCGCGCCGACGCAGGAGCTCGTCGACCGGCTCCGCGAGCGGGTCAGGGTGCTGGGCACCCGCACCCCCGCCGAGCTGCGCGCCCTGCTGAAGGAGGAGCTCGTCACCCTGGTCGGGGCCGACCTCGACCGGTCCGTGAAGACGGAGAGCGGCGCCGACACCCCCGGCGTCGTGATGGTCGTCGGCGTCAACGGCGTCGGCAAGACCACCACCACGGGCAAGCTGGCCCGCGTCCTCGTCGCCGACGGCCGCAGCGTCGTCCTCGGCGCCGCCGACACCTTCCGTGCCGCCGCGGCCGACCAGCTCCAGACCTGGGGCGAGCGCGTCGGCGCCCGCACCGTGCGCGGGCCCGAGGGCGGCGACCCTGCCTCGATCGCCTTCGACGCGGTCAAGGAGGGCATCGCCGAAGGCGCCGACGTCGTGCTCATCGACACCGCCGGCCGCCTGCACACCAAGACCGGCCTCATGGACGAGCTCGGCAAGGTCAAGCGCGTCGTGGAGAAGCACGGCCCGCTGGACGAGGTCCTCCTCGTGCTGGACGCCACCACCGGGCAGAACGGCCTCACCCAGGCCCGCGTCTTCGCGGAGGTCGTCGACATCACCGGCATCGTGCTGACCAAGCTCGACGGCACCGCCAAGGGCGGCATCGTCGTCGCGGTGCAGCGCGAACTCGGAGTCCCGGTCAAGCTCATCGGCCTCGGCGAGGGCCCCGACGACCTCGCGCCGTTCGAGCCGCAGGCCTTCGTCGACGCCCTGATCGGCGACTGACCGGCCTTCTGCTGACGCAGCGGTGCCCCCGTGTTTCCGAGACGGAGCACGGGGGCACCGCTGCATACGGGCATACGGGCATACGGGCATACGGACTGCGGGCGTACGGCGCTAGCGGCGCAGCCGGTGGCAGATGTACGCCAGGGTGCCCAGCAGCAGCCGGGCCTGGGGCGGGCCGCCGGCGCAGTCCAGGGCCGGCGGGCGCAGCCAGCCGACCGGTCCGAGGCCCGCGTGGTCCGAGGGCGGGGCGGTCACGTACGCGCCGTGGCCCAGCGCCCGCAGGTCCAGGCCGGCGTCGTCCCAGCCCATCCGGTACAGCAGCTGCGGCAGCCCGTCCGCGGCGCCCGGGGCCACGAAGAACTGCGCCCGCCCGTCCGGGGTCGCGGTGACGGGGCCGAGCGGGAGGCCCATCCGCTCCAGCCGGACCAGGGCGCGGCGCCCGGCCTCCTGCGAGACCTCGATGACGTCGAAGCAGCGGCCCGCGGGCAGCAGCACCGCGGCGCCCGGGTACGCGCCCCACGTCCCGGTGACCTCGTCGAGGGTGGCGCCGGCCGGGACGGTCGGGGCGAGGGGCAGCGGGTGGGCGCCCGGGGCGGGGCAGTCCGCGCGGCCGCAGGAGCAGTCGCGCAGGGGGCCGGCCGCCCGGGCCCCGGGGACCACGTCCCAGCCCCACAGGCCCGTGTACTCGGCGACCGCCGTGCACTCCGACGTCCGCCCGCGGCGGCGCGTCCCGGAGCGGAATTCCTTGGTGCTGCGGCTGCCGCCGATCGTGAAGCCCATGCCCATGCCCCCTCCAACGGGTCTGACGCACCGGTGGTTACGACGTTCGGGGGGACCGGGTGCGGCCTGCCCTGCGGTGCCACCCGGCGCACTCCACGCCGCGCGCGCCCCGGGCGCACCCCTGTCCATCCGATCGTTTCTGCTCCGTCGCCCAGTGAATCGCGCCTGGCGGGTGGCGCGTTCGTTGACAGGGGTGGCGAATGGTGGCGTTTCGGCGAACCGGCTCGCGGGGCGGGTGATCGTAGGATTACTTTCGGTGCACCGACCCTGACGGCGTACCGTTCGTGGTTATGCCGGAGGCAAGGCGTGAAGGACCTGTGAAGGTCCCCAGGCGGCGCCTGCCCTTCCGGTCAGGGTTGCGTAGGAACAGGGCTGAGCGGATGGGGGCGTTCCAGTGGGCGGCAACGGCGCAAGCGGAACGAGCGGGCAACCGGACGGATCCGGGCCCGCCGCCCGCAACGAGCAGCTGACCTCCTGGTTCGTGCGCAGCGGCTGGTCCAAGGGAGAGCTCGCCCGCCAGGTGAACCGGCGCGCCCGGCAGATGGGCGCCCACCACATCAGCACCGACACCTCGCGCGTGCGCCGCTGGCTCGACGGCGAGCAGCCCCGCGAGCCCGTCCCGAGGATCCTCTCGGAGCTGTTCTCCGAGCGCTTCGGCTCCGTCGTGGCCATCGAGCAGCTCGGCCTGCGCACCGCCCACCAGACCCCCTCCGTCTCCGGGGTCGACCTGCCGTGGGCCGCCGAGCAGACGGTCGAACTGCTCGGGGAGTTCTCCCGCAGCGACCTCATGCTCGCCCGCCGCGGCTTCCTCGGCACCTCCCTCGCCCTCTCCGCCGGCCCCGCCCTCATCGAGCCGATGCAGCGCTGGCTCGTCCCCTCCCCGGCCGCCGACCCCGCGGCCGCGCGCGGCGGCCAGGGCGGAGGGGCCCTCGGCGGCCACCGGCCCCCGCGCCTGTCCGAACCGGAACTCGGCCTCCTCGAATCGACGACCGTCATGTTCCGCCAGTGGGACGCCCAGTGCGGCGGCGGACTGCGCCGCAAGGCCGTCGTGGGCCAGCTCCACGAGGTCACCGACCTGCTGCAGGAGACCCACCCCGCGCCCGTCATGAAGCGGCTCTTCAAGGTCGCCGCCGAACTCGCCGAGCTCGCCGGGTGGATGAGCTACGACATCGGCCTGCACCCCACCGCGCAGAAGTACTTCGTCCTCGCGCTGCACGCCGCGAAGGAGGCCGGCGACAAGCCCCTCGGCTCGTACATCCTCTCCAACATGAGCCGCCAGATGATCCACCTGGGCCGCCCCGAGGACGCCCTGGAGCTCATCCACCTCGCCCAGTACGGCAGCCGCGACTGCGCCGGCCCCCGCACCCAGGCGATGCTGTATGCGATGGAGGCCCGCGCGTACGCCAACATGGGCCAGCCCAGCCGCTGCAAGAGGGCCGTCCGGATGGCCGAGGACACCTTCGAGGACATCGGCCCCGGCGACGCGCCCGAGCCCGACTGGATCCGCTTCTTCTCCGAGGCGGAGCTCAACGGCGAGAACTCCCACTCCTACCGCGACCTCGCCTACGTCGCCGGCCGCAGCCCCATGTACGCCTCCCTCGCCGCGCCCGTCATGGAGCGCGCCGTCGAGCTCTTCGGCCGGGACGAGGTGCACCAGCGCTCGTACGCGCTCAACCTCATCGGCATGGCCACCGTGCACCTCCTCCAGCGCGAGCCCGAGCAGGCCGCCTCCTACGTCGACCGCGCCCTCGCGGTGGCCGGAAAGATTCGGTCCGAAAGGGTGAACACCCGGCTCCGCAAGACCGTCGACACCGCCGCCCGTGAGTACGGCGACGTCGCCGAGGTCGTCCGGCTGACCGACCACCTCGCCTTCGCGCTGCCCCCGGCCGCGGAGGCCGTCTGACGGCCCGCGCGGCCGTCCCCCCGAAGGCCCCGGCCGCGGCAGCCACCCCGTGAAGCCCGATCAGGCTCCCCCAGCCAGGACTCCCGGGTGGCGCCGCGGCCGGCCCCGTCCTCCCGCCGCCGGCCGGCCCCGCCGGGCCGCCGGCCCGCCGCCGCCGACGGCGGCCCCGTTCATCGGCACGTAACAGCCCGCACCTCTTCGTCACGGGCGCGAAACATCGGGCGGCGCCGCCGGAAACCGGCCTGCGGGAATCTCTGGGTCAATAACCGGCCAGCCCCCGGGCCCCGGGCCACCCACCGGCCCCCACGCCTTCCCGTGCCCAGGTCCCACGGTCGCCCGCACGCGAACGCACCGACGACGAGGAGACGCCGATGGCACCAGCCATCACGACCCTCGCGGCAGACGCCCCGACGCTCTCTGCCGCGAACACCGGGTTCATGCTCATCTGCTCCGCCCTGGTCATGCTGATGACCCCGGGACTCGCCTTCTTCTACGGAGGCATGGTCCGTGTCAAGAGCAGCCTCAACATGCTGATGATGAGTTTCATCAGCCTCGGGATCGTCACGGTCCTTTGGGTGCTCTACGGATTCGGCATCGCCTTCGGCACCGACTCCGGCGGCGTTGTCGGCTGGTCCTCCGACTACCTCGGCCTCAGCGGCATCGGCATCACCGAGCTGTGGGACGGCTACACCGTCCCGGTCTACGTCTTCGCCGTCTTCCAGCTGATGTTCGCCGTCATCACCCCCGCCCTCATCAGCGGCGCCCTCGCCGACCGCGTCAAGTTCAGCGCCTGGGCCCTCTTCATCGCCCTGTGGGCCACCGTCGTCTACTTCCCCGTCGCCCACTGGGTGTGGGCCCCCGGCGGCTGGCTCTTCGAGATGGGCGTCATCGACTTCGCCGGCGGCACCGCCGTCCACATCAACGCCGGCGCCGCCGCCCTCGGCGTCATCCTCGTCATCGGCAAGCGCATCGGCTTCAAGAAGGACCCGATGCGCCCCCACAGCCTCCCCCTCGTCATGCTCGGCGCGAGCCTGCTGTGGTTCGGCTGGTTCGGCTTCAACGCCGGCTCCTGGCTGGGCAACGACGACGGCGTCGGCGCCGTGATGTTCGTCAACACCCAGGTCGCCGCCGGCGCCGCCATGCTCGCCTGGCTCGCGTACGAGAAGCTGCGCCACGGCTCCTTCACCACCCTCGGCGCGGCCTCCGGCGCCGTCGCCGGCCTCGTCGCCATCACCCCCGCCGGCGGCTCCTGCTCCCCGCTCGGCGCGATCGCCATCGGCGCCGTCTCCGGCCTGGTGTGCGCCATCGCCGTCGGGCTCAAGTACAAGCTCGGCTACGACGACTCCCTCGACGTCATCGGCGTCCACCTCGTCGGCGGCGTCATCGGCTCCCTCCTCGTCGGCTTCTTCGCCACCGGAGGCGTCCAGTCCGAAGCGGCCGGCCTCTTCTACGGCGGCGGCCTGGAGCAGCTCGGCAAGCAGGCCGTGGGCGTCTTCTCCGTCCTCGCCTACTCTCTCGTGGCGTCCGCGCTGCTCGCCTTCCTCCTCGACAAGACGATGAGGATGCGCGTCAGCGAGGACGACGAGGTCTCCGGCATCGACCAGGTCGAGCACGCCGAGACCGCCTACGACTTCAGCGGAGCCGGAGGCGGCGCCCCCTCCCGGAGCACCGCCGCCCCCGTCCCCGCCGCCGCCGCGAGCAAGAAGGTCAACGCATGAAGCTGATCACCGCGATCGTCAAGCCGCACCGGCTGGACGAGATCAAGGACGCCCTCCAGCGCTTCGGCGTCCAGGGCCTGACCGTCTCCGAGGCCAGCGGCTACGGCCGCCAGCGCGGCCACACCGAGGTCTACCGGGGCGCCGAGTACACCGTGGACCTCGTCCCCAAGATCCGCATCGAGGTCGTCGTCGAGGACGACGACGCCGAACCGGTCATGGAGATCCTGGTCACGAGCGCCCGGACCGGCAAGATCGGCGACGGCAAGGTGTGGAGCGTCCCCGTCGACGCCCTCGTCCGGGTCCGGACCGGCGAGCGCGGCGCCGAAGCGCTCTGACGACGGGAGGCCCTGGGTGACGAGCGACGGCACGACCACCGACACCTCCGACCTGGGACCCGGCGGCTACGCCGCGGCCCGGCTGCGGCTCCTCAGGGAGGAGCCGCAGTCCGGGCCGTCGCGGCGCTCCGCGCTCGCCCGGCTCACCGACGACTGGCTGACCGCCCTGTTCGCCCGCGCCGCCCGCGACACCGGTGTCCGCGGCGCCGCCCTCGTCGCCGTCGGCGGCTACGGGCGCGGCGAACTCTCCCCCCGCAGCGACCTCGACCTGCTCCTCCTCCACGACGGCAAGGCCGCCCCCGCCGACCTCGCCCGCCTCGCCGACCGCCTCTGGTACCCGGTGTGGGACCTCGGCCTCGCCCTCGACCACTCCGTCCGCACCCCTGCCGAAGCCCGCCGCACCGCCGCCGAGGACCTCAAGGTCCACCTCGGCCTCCTCGACGCCCGCCCCGTCGCCGGCGACCTCGGCCTCCTGGCCGGCCTGCGCACCGCCGTCCTCGCGGACTGGCGCAACCAGGCCCCCGCCCGACTGCCCCGGCTGCACGCCATGTGCCGCGAACGCGCCGAACAGTGCGGCGAACTCCGCTTCCTCCTCGAACCCGACCTCAAGGAGGCCCGCGGCGGCCTCCGCGACGCCGCCGCCCTGCGCGCCGTCGCCGCCTCCTGGCTCGCCGACGCGCCCCGCGAAGGCCTCGCCGAAGCCCGCCGCCGCCTGCTCGACACCCGCGACGCCCTCCACCTCACCACCGGCCGCGCCGGAGACCGGCTCGCCCTCCAGGAACAGGCCCAGGTCGCCGCCCGCACCGGCCACCCCGACGCCGACACCCTGCTGCGCGAGGTCTACGAGGCCGCCCGCACCATCTCCTACGCCGCCGACGTCACCTGGCGCGAGGTCGGCCGCGTCCTGCGCGCCCGCGCAGCCCGCCCCCGCCTGCGCGGACTGCTCGGCCCCCGCGGCCGCGGCGCCGCAGCGGGAACCGCCGAACGCGCCCCGCTCGCCGAGGGCGTCGTCGAAGCCGACGGCGAAGCCGTCCTGGCGCTCGCCGCCCGACCCGAACGCGACCCCGTCCTGCCGCTGCGCCTCGGCGCGGCCGCCGCGCAGGCCGGGCTGCCCGTCTCCCTGCACGCCGTACGGCGCCTCGCCGCGCAGGCCCGGCCGCTGCCCGAGCCCTGGCCGGCCGAGGCGCGCGAGCAGCTGGTCACCCTGCTCGGGGCGGGCGAGCCGGCCGTCGCCGTCTGGGAGGCCCTGGAGGCCGAGGGCCTGATCTCCCGGATGCTGCCCGAGTGGGAGCGCGTACGCTGCCGCCCGCAGCGCAACCCCGTCCACACCTGGACCGTGGACCGGCACCTGGTGGAGACCGCCGTGCGGGCCTCCGCGATGACCCGCCGCGTCGGCCGGCCCGACCTGCTTCTGATGGCCGCCCTCCTGCACGACATCGGCAAGGGCCTGCCCGGCGACCACTCCGCCGCCGGGGAGGCCGTCGCCCGCCGGATCGCCCTGCGCACCGGCTTCGGCGCCGCCGACGCCGACGTCCTCGCCGCGCTGGTCCGCCACCACCTGCTGCTGGTCGACACCGCCACCCGGCGCGACCTCGACGACCCCGCCACCGTCCGCACCGTCGCCGACGCCGTCCGCACCCCCGGCACCCTGGAACTCCTGCACGCCCTCACCGAGGCCGACGCGCTCGCCACCGGGCCGGCGGCGTGGTCTGCCTGGCGCGCCTCCCTCGTCGCCGACCTCGTCCGCCGGGTCGCGGCCGTCCTCGGCGGGGCCCCCGACCCCGGGCAGCCCGACCCGGCGCCCACCGCCGAGGAGGAGCGCCTGGCCGTGGAGGCCCTGCGCACCGGGGAGCCCGTCCTCGCGCTGCACGCCCGCCCGGAGGAGGACGCCGTCGGCGCGGAGCTCGCCGTCGCCGTCCCCGACCAGCCCGGGGTGCTGCCGGCCGTCGCCGGCGTCCTCGCCCTGCACCGGCTCACCGTCCGCGCCGCCGACCTGCGCTCGCTGGAACTGCCCGGCCGGCTCGGCGAGGCGCTCGTCCTGCGCTGGCGGGTGGCGGCCGGGTACGGCTCGCTCCCCGAGGGGTCCCGGCTGCGGGCCGACCTCGTCCGCGCCCTGGAAGGCGGCCTCGACGTCTCCGCGAAGCTCGCCGAGCGGGAGGCGGCGTACCCGCGGCGGCGCGGCGTGGTCCCGCCGCCGCCCCGGGTCACCGTCGTCCCCGACGTGTCCTCGCTCGCCACGGTCCTGGAGGTGCGCGCCCCCGACGCCGTCGGCCTGCTGCACCGCATCGGCCGGGCATTGGAGGACGCCGGCGTACGGGTCCGCAGCGCGCATGTCTCGACCCTGGGCGCCAACGCGGTGGACTCGCTGTACGTCACCTCGGCCGAGGGCAAACCCCTCGCCCCGGCGGAGGCCGCCTCCGTCGCCGAGGCCCTCGCCCGCGCGCTGGCCTGACGCCGGGCCCCGCGGGGAAAAGCGCCCGCGGGGTCTGGCAGGCGGGCCGGACCGATACCCTGGGGTACGACCACACCGCCCCCGACCCGAGGAATCGCGACCACCGTGTTCGATACGCTTTCCGACCGCCTCAGCGCGACCTTCAAGTCCCTCCGGGGCAAGGGCCGCCTCTCCGAACAGGACATCGACGCCGCGGCCCGGGAAATCCGTATCGCCCTCCTCGAGGCCGACGTCGCCCTCCCGGTCGTCCGCTCCTTCATCGCGAACGTCAAGGAGCGCGCCCGCGGGGCCGAGGTCTCCAAGGCCCTCAACCCGGCGCAGCAGGTCCTCAAGATCGTCAACGAGGAGCTGGTCTCGATCCTCGGCGGCGAGACCCGCCGCCTGCGGTTCGCCAAGACCGCCCCGACCGTGATCATGCTGGCCGGCCTCCAGGGCGCGGGCAAGACCACCCTCGCCGGAAAGCTCGGCCACTGGCTCAAGGGCCAGGGCCACACCCCGCTGCTCGTCGCCTGCGACCTCCAGCGCCCCAACGCCGTCAACCAGCTCGGCATCGTCGCCGAGCGCGCCGGCGTCGGCTTCTACGGCCCGCAGCCGGGCAACGGCGTCGGAGACCCGGTCCAGGTCGCGAAGGACTCCGTCGAGTACGCGCGGACCAAGCAGTACGACATCGTCATCGTCGACACCGCCGGCCGCCTCGGCATCGACGAGGAGCTGATGCAGCAGGCCGCGGACATCCGCGACGCCGTCAGCCCCGACGAGGTCCTGTTCGTCGTCGACGCCATGATCGGCCAGGACGCGGTCAACACCGCGGAGGCCTTCCGCGACGGCGTCGGCTTCGACGGTGTCGTGCTGTCCAAGCTCGACGGCGACGCCCGCGGCGGTGCCGCGCTCTCCATCGCGCACGTCACCGGCAAGCAGATCATGTTCGCCTCGAACGGCGAGAAGGTCGACGACTTCGACGCCTTCCACCCGGACCGCATGGCGGGCCGGATCCTCGACATGGGTGACATGCTCACCCTCATCGAGCAGGCCGAGCGGACGTTCTCGCAGGCCGAGGCCGAGAAGATGGCGGCCAAGCTCGCCAAGGGCCCCAAGGAGTTCACGCTCGACGACTTCCTGGCCCAGATGGAGCAGGTCCGCAAGATGGGCTCCATCTCCAAGCTGCTCGGCATGCTGCCCGGCATGGGGCAGATCAAGGAGCAGATCAACAACATCGACGAGCGGGACGTCGACCGCACCGCCGCGATCATCAAGTCGATGACCCCGGCCGAGCGCCAGGACCCGACGATCATCAACGGCTCGCGCCGCGCCCGTATCGCCAAGGGCTCCGGCACGGAGGTCAGCGCCGTCAAGAACCTCGTCGAGCGGTTCTTCGAGGCCCGCAAGATGATGTCGCGCATGGCCCAGGGCGGCGGCATGCCGGGGATGCCGGGCATCCCGGGCATGGGCGGCGGCCCCGGCCGGCAGAAGAAGCAGGTCAAGCAGGCCAAGGGCAAGCGCAAGAGCGGCAACCCGATGAAGCGCAAGGCGGAGGAGGCGGCGGCCGCCGCCCGCCGCGAGCAGGCCGCCCTGGGCGGTCAGCCGGACGCCGCGGGCAGCCCCTTCGGACTGCCGGCCGGCGCTCCGGGCGAGGACTTCGAGCTGCCGGACGAGTTCAAGAAGTTCATGAAGTAGTACGGGTGTCCCGCGGGGCCCCGGCCGCACGGCGCGGCCGGGGCCCCGGTGCGTCCGGGTCCGGACGGGGTGGTCGGGGGTGGCCGGGGGCGGGGGAGCCCGCCCGGAAGCCGCTGCCCGGAATATCCCTTATGGTCGGCCAGGAAGGACGGCAGTAAGGAGGCCCCCGGTGCCCAGCCCCACCCCCGCGCCGCCGCGCGACCGGGCCGACACGCCCTGGCGCTCCGAAGGCGCGCCGCCCTCCCCGCCGAAGAAGAGGATGCCCGGCGGCTGGCGCTGGCTGATCCTGGCCGCCCTGCTGGTCTTCCTGGCCACCAACCTCGTCCTGTCCTTCTTCAACGAGGGCGACGAGCCGACCGTCTCCTACACCGAGTTCAGCAGGCAGGTCGCCGCAGGCAACGTCGCCAGGATCTACGCCAAGGGCGACGCCATCCAGGGCGAACTGAAGGCGAAGCAGCCCCTCCCCGACGGCGGCAAGGGCGACTACACCAAGTTCACCACCCAGCGCCCCGCCTTCGCCGAGGACGACCTGTGGGCCGAGCTCACCAAGCAGAACACGATCGTCACCGCCTCCCCGGTGGTCGTCCAGCGCAGCCTCCTGGCCAACGTCCTGCTCTCGCTCGCCCCGATGCTGCTGCTCGTCCTGCTGTGGGTGCTCCTCGCCCGGCGGATGGGCTCGGCGCTCGGCGGCGGCCTGGGCGGCATCGGCCGCAAGACCCCGCCCCGGCCCGTGGAGCTCCAGGAGGGCGGCAAGCGCACCACCTTCGAGGACGTCGCCGGCATCGACGAGGTCCAGGGCGAACTCCACGACGTCGTCGACTTCCTCAAGAACCCGCAGCGGTACCGTGCGATGGGCGCCCGCATGCCCGGCGGCGTCCTGCTCGCGGGCCTGCCCGGCACCGGCAAGACGCTGCTCGCCCGGGCGGTGGCCGGTGAGGCGGGCGTGCCGTTCTTCTCGGCGTCCGCCTCCGAGTTCATCGAGATGATCGTCGGCGTCGGCGCCTCCCGGGTCCGCGAACTGTTCACCGAGGCCCGCAAGGTGGCCCCGGCGATCATCTTCATCGACGAGATCGACACCATCGGCCGGGCCCGCGGCGCAGGCGGCGGCATCGGCGGCCACGACGAACGCGAGCAGACCCTCAACCAGATCCTGACCGAAATGGACGGGTTCTCCGGCTCCGAGGGCGTGGTCGTGATCGCCGCCACCAACCGCGCGGACGTCCTCGACCCCGCCCTCACCCGCCCCGGCCGCTTCGACCGCACCGTCACGGTCTCCCCGCCCGACAAGAGCGGCCGCGAGGCGATCCTGCGCATCCACACCCGCGAGATCCCCCTCGCCCCGGACGCCGACCTCGCGCAGATGGCCGCCACCACGCCCGGCATGACCGGCGCCGAACTCGCCAACCTCGCCAACGAGGCCGCCCTCCTCGCCGTCAAGCGGGGGCGCGACCGGGTCACCCAGGGCGACCTCTCCGAAGCCCTGGAGAAGGTCCAGCTCGGCGCGGAGCGCCCGCTCGTCATGCCCCGGGAGGAGCGCCGGCGCACCGCCTACCACGAGAGCGGCCACGCCCTGCTCGGCATGCTCCACCCGGGTGCGGACCCCGTACGCAAGATCACGATCGTGCCCCGCGGCCGGGCGCTCGGCGTCACCCTCTCCACCCCGGAGGCCGACCGGTACGCCTACACCGAGGAGTACCTGCGCGGCCGGATCATCGGCGCGCTCGGCGGCATGGCGGCCGAGCACACCGTCTACGACGTGATCACCACCGGCTCCGAGAACGACCTGGAGCAGGTCACCGGCATCGTCCGCGGCATGGTCGGCCGCTGGGGCATGAGCGAGCGCATCGGCCGCCTCACCGCTGTCCCCTCCGACGGGCAGAGCCCGTACGGCCTGGCCGCGGCCCCCGCCACCCTCGACGCGGTGGACGCCGAGATGCGGCGGATCGTGGACGAGTGCTACACCGAGGCCTGCCGCCTGCTGCGCGAGCACCGGCCGAAGCTCGACGCCCTCGCCGAGGCGCTGCTCGCGAACGAGACCCTCGACGAGGCCGCCGCCTACGCCGCGGCGGGCATCCCGCGCACCCCCGCGTGACGGCCGGCCGCGGCCGGGCCGGGAGCCGTCACGGCACCCGGGCCAGGACGTACCGCAGGATGTTCGGCAGCCACACCGAGCCGTCGCTTCGCTCGTACGGGTGAAGGGCCTCCGCAAGCTCCTTCTCCACCTGCCCGGTGTCGCCCGCGGAGCCGTACAGCCCCGTCGACAGCAGCCCGCGCACCGCGCTGTCGGCGTCCGCGTACCCGAACGGGCAGAACACCCGCCCCGAGCCGTCGGGCCGCAGCCCGGCCGCCGACACCAGCGCCTCCAGGTCCTGCGGGGCCGGCCCGCCGCCCGGCACCGAGGGGACCGTGCACCGCTCCGCGGGCCCCCAGCCCGCCAGGACCACCGCGGCGCCGCTGCGCAGCGACGGCAGGGCCGCGGCGAGCGCCGCCCGGGAGGGCGCGAAGGCGAACAGCACGTCGTACGGGCGCCCGCCGGGCCCCGGCGCCGCCGGCAGCACGTCCAGCAGCCGCTCGCGCGCCAGGGCCCGCCGCTCGGGGTCCGCCTCCACCCCCGTCGCGGCGGCGCCCCGGCCCTCGGCCAGCAGCAGGGCCAGACCGGCCCCGCAGTCCAGGCCCAGCAGCCGGTCGCCGGGACCGACCCCCAGCCGGTCGTAGACCGTCTCGTACAGCGGTACGAGCATCCGTTCCTGGATCTCCGCCCAGTCGCGGGCGACGAGTGTCGGCGTAGGCGTAGGTGTCATCGAAAGAGCGCTCCTGATTCCTTGTCGCCCCCTTGCCCCCGATGCCAGGGAACTCCCCATCCGCCCCCGCGTCCAGAGGAGTGCGCCACCCGATTCACGGATCGCCCCCCGGGCGCCGTACCATTCGCGCCATGGCAAAGGCTCCCGTTCTCACCCCCCAGGCGGAGGATTTCCCCCGCTGGTACCAGGATCTGATCAACAAGGCCGAGCTGGCCGACAACGGCCCGGTGCGCGGCACCATGGTCATCCGGCCGTACGGCTACGGGCTGTGGGAGCGGATGCAGCAGGAGATGGACGCGCGCATCAAGGAAGCGGGCGCCCAGAACGCCTACTTCCCGATGTTCATCCCGCAGTCCTACCTGACCAGGGAGGCCGAGCACGTCGAGGGCTTCGCCCCCGAGCTCGCGGTCGTCACGCACGGCGGCGGCAAGCAGCTCGAGGAGCCGGTCGTGGTGCGCCCGACCTCCGAGACGATCATCAACGACTACTTCTCGAAGTGGGTCCAGAGCTACCGCGACCTGCCGCTGCTGATCAACCAGTGGGCGAACGTGGTCCGCTGGGAGATGCGCCCGCGCGTCTTCCTCCGGACGAGCGAGTTCCTCTGGCAGGAGGGCCACACGGCCCACGCCACGTACGAGGAC
Source organism: Streptomyces globosus (assembly GCF_003325375.1). GTDB lineage: Bacteria > Actinomycetota > Actinomycetes > Streptomycetales > Streptomycetaceae > Streptomyces > Streptomyces globosus_A. The sequence goes on from NZ_CP030862.1 coordinate 1,429,986, forward strand.
GCCCGCGACTACGCGGCCCGGATCCACCGCGACGTGTACGGCGACTTCATGGTCAACGTGCTCGGCATCGACGTCGTGCTCGGCCGCAAGACGCCGAAGGAGCGCTTCGCCGGCGCCATCAACACCCTCACGCTGGAGGGCATGATGGGCGACGGCAAGGCCCTCCAGATGGGCACGAGCCACGAGCTCGGCCAGAACTTCGCCAAGGCGTTCCACACCCAGTACCTGTCGAAGGACAGCAAGCAGGAGTACGTCTGGCAGACCTCCTGGGGCGTGTCGACCCGCATGGTCGGCGGCCTGATCATGTCCCACGGCGACGACAACGGCCTGCGCGTGCCGCCGCGGCTGGCGCACGTCCAGGTCGTGGTCATGGCGATCAAGGGCGACGAGGCCGTGGCGAAGGTCCGCGAGCTGGGCGACCGCCTGAAGGCCGCAGGCATCCGCGTCCACGTGGACGACCGCGTCGACATCCCCTTCGGCCGCCGCGCGGTGGACTGGGAGCTCAAGGGCGTCCCGGTCCGCGTCGAGATCGGCCCCCGCGACCTCGAGGCCGGCACCGCGATGCTGGCCCGCCGGATCCCCGGCGGCAAGGAGCCGGTGCAGATCGACGCCCTGGCCGACCTGCTGCCCAAGGTGCTGGACGAGGACCAGGCGCAGCTGCTGCGCGAGTCCCGCGAGCGCCGCGAGGCCCGCACCTCCGACGTCTCCACGCTGGAGGAGGCCGCCGAGGCCGCGGCCGCCGGCGGCTGGGCGCGGATCCCGTGGGCCGACCTCGGCCCCGAGGGCGAGGCCAAGCTGGGCGAGCAGGCCGTCACCGTGCGCTGCCTGGTCGCCGAGGACGGGTCGGTGCCCGAGTCGGACGACGCCCCCGGTACGCTCGCCATCGTCGCGCGCTCGTACTGACGCGCGCGCTCCCGCCATCGCGCCCCGGCGCGCGGCCGACCGCCGCGCGCCGGGGCTGATGTTTCACAGTCGGCGTTGTGTACCGACTCCTCCTGGGATCGGCGCACCCGTCCTCGTCGTCGCGCATCAGGCACAACTGACGGGTACGTGCAAAAAATTTGGAATGGCCCGGAATCGGAACACCGGGGGCCTTCGGCTCGTTGTCACGACGTGAGCACGACACCACCTGTTCTCGCCGCAGAGCTGGCGCAGGCGTGGGCCGACATTCAGCGGCACCACCCCGAGCTGCCGGACCTTGCCGCGCCCGAGTCCCTGATCGGAGAGTCCTCGTCCGCCTGCGGCGCGGAGCTCTCCTTCGAGCGACTGCTGCACGAGGCAGTCCACGGCATCGCCGCCGCCCGCGGAGTGCGCGACACCTCCCGGGCCGGCCGCTACCACAACCGCAGATTCCTCGCGATCGCCGAGGAGATGGGACTGGACCATTCCGACGAGCCGCATCCGAGCAGCGGCTTCTCGCTGGTCACGCTCAACGCGGAGGCCAAGAGGCGCTACCGCCCGACCATCGAGCGCCTCCAGCGCGCCCTGAAGGCCCACACGGCGGCCACGACGGCCGACACCAAGCGCACGTTCCGCGGCCCGGCCGCGCGGCACGGCTCGTCCGGCGGGGGCGTGCGGGTCAAGGCCGTCTGCGACTGCGGGCGCAACGTGCGGGTGGTGCCCTCCGTGCTGGCACAGGCCCCGATCGTCTGCGGCGGCTGCATGAAGCCGTTCCGCATCCCGGAGGCCGCGGTCGCCGCAGCCGCGTCCTGAACCCGGCGCGCGGTGCGGCGCGCGGCGGGCGGAACCGGCCGCCGGGGGCGGGCCACGGACCGCCACCGGCATGTGGCAGAATGGATGGCTGTACTCGACAGTCGCACAGGACCCCTCTCTCCTCCGGCTGACGCGTCCATCGGGCACCCGAGTACCGCAACCCCACGTGGCATCTCAAGTGCCCAACCACGTCAAGTTCAGGAGACACCACTCCAGTGGCAGTCAAGATCAAGCTCAAGCGCCTCGGCAAGATCCGCTCCCCGCACTACCGCATCGTCGTCGCCGACGCCCGCACCCGCCGGGACGGCCGCGCGATCGAGGAGATCGGCATCTACCAGCCGACGTACAACCCGTCGCGCATCGAGGTCAACGCCGAGCGCGCCCAGTACTGGCTCTCGGTCGGCGCCCAGCCCACCGACGCCGTGCTCGCCATCCTCAAGCTGACCGGTGACTGGCAGAAGCACAAGGGCCTCCCGGCCCCCGCGCCGCTGCTCCAGCCGGCGACGAAGGAAGACAAGCGCCGCTCCTTCGACGAGTTCGCCAAGGCCCTCGAGGGCATCGGCGAGACCAAGGGCGAGGCCATCACGCAGAAGGCGAAGAAGGCCGACAAGAAGGCGGACGAGGCTGAGGCCGCCGCCGAGTCGACCGAGGCCTGAGCATGCTCGAGGAGGCTCTTGAGCACCTCGTAAAGGGCATTGTGGACAACCCCGACGACGTGCAGGTCGCCTCGCGCAACCTGCGCCGCGGGCAGGTGCTCGAGGTCCGGGTCCACCCCGACGACCTCGGGAAGGTGATCGGCCGCAACGGCCGCACCGCACGTGCGCTGCGCACCGTCGTGGGCGCCATCGGCGGCCGCGGCATCCGCGTCGACCTCGTCGACGTGGACCAGGTCCGCTGAGCAGTTGAATCACCGGCACGGGCCGGGGAGGGCATTCGTGCCCGCCCCGGCCCGTCGTCGTATGGACAGGAGAAGGAAGAGTGCAGCTGGTAGTCGCGCGGATCGGCCGCGCCCACGGGATCAAGGGTGAGGTCACCGTCGAGGTGCGGACGGACGAGCCCGAGCTGCGGCTCGGGCCCGGCGCCGTGCTGCAGACGGAGCCGGCCTCGGCGGGCCCCCTCACCGTCGAGACGGGACGGGTGCACAGCGGGCGCCTGCTGCTGCGGTTCGAGGGCGTGAAGGACCGCAACGCCGCCGAGGCGCTGCGCAACACGCTGCTCATCGCCGACGTGGACCCCTCGGAGCTGCCCGAGGAGCCCGACGAGTTCTACGACCACCAGCTCATCGACCTGGACGTGGTCCTGGAGGACGGCACCGCGGTCGGCCGGATCACCGAGATCTCCCACCTGCCCTCGCAGGACCTGTTCATCGTCGAGCGGGAGGACGGCTCCGAGGTGATGATCCCCTTCGTGGAGGAGATCGTCGCCGAGATCGACCTGGAGGAGCAGCGCTGCGTCATCACGCCGCCGCCCGGCCTGATCGACGACCGTGCCGTGGTGGCCTCCACCCGGGACGAGGAGGACGGGGCCTGATGCGGCTCGACGTCGTCACGATCTTCCCCGAGTACCTGGAGCCCCTGAACGTCTCCCTCGTCGGCAAGGCGCGGGCCCGCGGGCAGCTCGGCGTACACGTCCACGACCTGCGCGACTGGACGCACGACCGGCACAACACCGTCGACGACACCCCGTACGGCGGCGGCCCCGGCATGGTCATGAAGACCGACCCCTGGGGCGAGGCCCTCGACGAGGTGCTCGCCGACGGCTACGAGGCCGGCGCCCGCGGGCCCGTCGTCGTCGTGCCCACGCCCAGCGGGCGGCCGTTCACACAGGAGCTCGCCGTCGAGCTCTCCGAGCGGCCCTGGCTGATCTTCACCCCGGCCCGCTACGAGGGCATCGACCGGCGCGTCATGGACGAGTACGCGACGCGCATGCCGGTCTACGAGGTCTCCATCGGCGACTACGTCCTCGCGGGCGGCGAGGCCGCCGTCCTGGTCGTGACCGAGGCCGTCGCCCGGCTCCTGCCCGGCGTGCTGGGCAACGCCGAGTCCCACCGGGACGACTCCTTCGCGCCGGGCGAGATGGCGAACCTGCTGGAGGGCCCCGTCTACACCAAGCCGCCGCAGTGGCGCGGCCGCGGGATCCCGGAGGTGCTGCTCAGCGGCCACCACGGCAAGATCGCCCGCTGGCGGCGCGACGAGGCGCTGCGCCGGACCGCCGCCAACCGGCCGGACCTGATCGAGCGCTGCGAGGCCTCGGCGTACGACAGGAAGGACCGGGAGCTGCTGGCGGCCCTGGGCTGGGAGCCGACCGCGGACGGCCGATTTTGGCGCAGGCCGCGGGCCGTGGAAGAATAAGCGGCTGCTGTGTGCTCGCGTGTGCCCCTGCCACAGGGGGACCGTCGCACGAGGGGTGGCACGGCTACGGAATTCTCCCCGAAAACCCGCATCGGCGACCTGTGGCGTCGTGCGAAGAAAGCAGACGAAGAACATGTCTCACCTGCTCGACGGCGTGAACGCCGCCTCCCTGCGCTCGGACGTCCCGGCCTTCCGCCCGGGTGACACCGTCAACGTGCACGTCCGCGTCATCGAGGGCAACCGCTCCCGTATCCAGCAGTTCAAGGGCGTCGTCATCCGCCGCCAGGGCTCCGGCGTCTCCGAGACCTTCACCGTTCGCAAGGTCTCCTTCAGCGTCGGTGTCGAGCGCACCTTCCCGGTGAACTCCCCGATCTTCGAGAAGATCGAGCTGGTCACCCGTGGTGACGTCCGCCGCGCCAAGCTGTACTACCTCCGTGAGCTCCGCGGCAAGGCCGCGAAGATCAAGGAGAAGCGCGACCGCTGATCTCCTCTCCGGATCCACGGGGCGGCCGGATAGGCTCCCCCCGATGGACACCGAAGCAGAGCTCACCGAACGCGGCCACTCCTCCCCCGGCACGGGGGAGGGGCGGCCGCGTTCTGCTTTTGCCCGGTTCCTCGCGCCGGACGGGTGGCGGCGGCTGTCCCCGCTGCGCGGGGCCGCCCTGCTCGGAGTGGCCTGCACGGTCTTCCTGCTGCTGCTCGCCGGCTTCGTCGTCCAGCCCTTCCTGATCCCGAGCCGGTCCATGGAGCCCACGCTCCGGGTCGGCGACCGGCTGCTGGTGAACAAGCTGGCGTACCGTTTCGGCGACGCGCCGCGGCGCGGCGACGTGGTCGTGTTCGACGGCACCGGCTCGTTCGTGCCGGAACCGGACGGGGCGCCGGGCCCGCTGGCCGGACTGCTCGGCGGGGCGGCCTCCGCCCTCGGCATCGGCGGGCCGTCCGACTCCGACTTCGTCAAGCGGGTCGTCGGCGTCGGCGGGGACGACGTCGTCTGCTGCGACGCCCGGGGGCGCCTCGCGGTCAACGGGGTGCCGCTGGCGGAGCCGTACCTGTACCCGGGCGACGCTCCCTCGAAGGTGCCCTTCCGGATCGTCGTCCCGCTGGACCACCTCTGGGTGATGGGCGACCACCGGTCGCAGTCCCGGGACTCCCGGGACCACCTCGGTGCGCCGGGCGGGGGGATGGTGCCGGTGGAGAAGGTCATCGGGCGGGCCGACTGGATCGGCTGGCCGCCCTCGCGCTGGGGCCGCACCGCCCCGCAGCCCGGGCCGGCCGCCCCGGCGCCCCCCTCCGGCGGCCGCCATGGGTAGCCGGGGCCGGCAGCGCAGCGAGCGCGAGCGCCGCCGACAGGCCGCCCGGCCGGCCCGCGCTGCCGCCGAGCCCGCCGCCGAGGAGGCCCCGGCGCCCGAGCCGGGCGGGCGGGCCGAGCGGCGACGGCTGGCCCGCCGCGTCCGAAGGCGCCGGCGCACCCGGCGCGCCGGCGAGCTCCCGCTGCTCGTCGTCGCGGCGCTGTGCATCGCCCTGCTCCTCAAGACGTTCCTGGTGCAGGCCTTCTTCATCCCTTCCGGCTCCATGGAGGAGACCATCCGGATCGGCGACCGGGTCCTCGTCGACAAGCTGACCCCCTGGTTCGGCTCCCCGATCGAGCGCGGCGACGTCGTCGTGTTCAAGGACCCCGGCGGCTGGCTCAAGGGCGAGGCGGCGCGCCCGCCGCGCGACCCCGTCGTCGTCAAGCAGATCAAGCAGACGCTGACCTTCATCGGCCTGCTGCCCTCCGCCGACGAACAGGACCTCATCAAACGCGTCATCGGGGTCGGCGGCGACACCGTCGCCTGCTGCGACGCCAAGGGGCGCGTCACCGTCAACGGCGCGCCGCTGGACGAGCCGTACGTGAAGCCCGGGAACTCCCCCTCCGACATCAGGTTCGAAGTCGCCGTGCCGCCCGGCCGGCTCTTCGTCATGGGCGACCACCGCTCGAATTCGGCCGATTCCCGCTTCCACCTCGACGAGGCCTTCCAGGGCACCATCTCGGAGGAGGGCGTCGTCGGCGAGGCCGTCGTCATCGCATGGCCGTTCGACCACTGGCGCAGGCTGGAACAGCCCGCCACCTTCCTCACCGTTCCCGATCAGCAGCGGAGCGGGCGGCGCGGCCGCAGCGGGCGCCGCGGTGGCGCACCCGTCGCATAGTGTGTCCTCGGTCTCCCGCGCCTTAGGGAACTCCCGCTCGTTAAGGGAGGGGAGGACCCGTGCCGAACCGGCCGGGCGGCAGTTCCGAGTGAGGAGTGGATGTGGGGGACGTGGCGGTAGGCGCACGGTCCGGACGCGACGACGGCGAGGAGCGCCCGGCCGACGCCGGGCACATTGCCGGTGGCGCGGCCGGGGACGACGCGGAGGACGGCGCCGAGGCGCAGCCGCAGCGCTCGTTCTGGAAGGAGCTGCCGCTCCTCATCGGCATCGCCCTGCTGCTCGCCCTGCTGATCAAGACGTTCCTGGTGCAGGCGTTCTCGATCCCCTCGGACTCGATGCAGAACACCCTCCAGCGCGGCGACCGCGTCCTCGTGGACAAGCTGACCCCCTGGTTCGGCTCGGAGCCCGAGCGCGGCGAGGTCGTGGTCTTCCACGATCCGGCGAACTGGCTGGCCGGGGAGCCGACCCCGGAGCCCAACCTCTTCCAGCAGGTCCTCAGCAAGATCGGCCTGATGCCGTCTGCAGACGAGAAGGACCTGATCAAGCGGACCATCGCCATCGGCGGGGACACGGTCGAGTGCAAGAAGGGCGGCCCGGTCGTCGTCAACGGCAAGCCGCTCGACGAGCCGTACATCTTCCCCGGCAACACTCCCTGCGACGACGCGCCGTTCGGGCCGCTCAAGGTGCCCGAGGGCAAGATCTGGGTGATGGGCGACCACCGCCAGAACAGCCAGGACTCCCGCTACCACATGCAGGACTCCACCCAGGGCTTCGTCCCCGTCGACAAGGTCGTCGGGCGCGCCGTGGTCATCGCGTGGCCGGTCACCCGCTGGTCGACCCTGCCGGTTCCGGACACGTTCGACCAGCCGGGCATCGGCAACCAGGCCCCGGCCAAGGCGCTGAGCGCCGCCCCGGCCGCGCTCGGCCTGGCCGGGGCCGTCCCCCTCGTCCTGTGGCGCCGGCGGAGGCTGACCGGCGGTACTACCGGCAGGTAGGGTGCCGCCCAGGGTGGTCCATCCCGGACAGGGGGCGCAGCCATGGGCGGTACGCAGGACAGCACAGCGCAGGACAGCACAGCGCAGGACAGCAGCGGAACGCAGGGAGCTGCACGCGGGACCGGAGGCGGCGGCCGCGGTGCAGGCAGCGTCCTGTCGGGCGTCGCCGTCGCCGTCGGGTTCGTCCTCTTCCTGGGCGGCTTCGTGTGGGGGGCCGTGGTCTACCAGCCCTTCACGGTGCCGACCGACTCGATGGTGCCGACCGTCAGGCCGGGCGACCGGGTCCTCGCCCAGCGGATCGACGGCGCCGAGGTGCGCCGCGGCGACGTGGTCGTCTTCACGGACACCCGGTGGGCCGACGCACCCATGGTCAAGCGGGTCGTCGGTGTCGGCGGCGACACCGTGAAGTGCTGCGGTGCGGGCGGCCGGCTCACCCTGAACGGCCGGGAGCTCGACGAGCCGTACGCCGACCTCGACGACCCGGGGGCGGCCGCGAGCGGACTGCGGCCCGCGTCGCAGACCCCCTTCGAGGTGACCGTCCCGGAGGGCAACCTCTTCCTCCTCGGCGACCGCCGCGCCGCGTCCCTCGACTCGCGGGCCCACCTCCAGGAGGCCGGGCAGGGGACCGTCCCGCGCTCCGCGGTGCGGGGCCGCATCGACGCCGTCGCCTGGCCCTCCGCGACCATGGTCGGCCGGCCCGCGGCGTACGCGGACCTGCCCGGCGGAACGTCCCGGCCCGGGCCGTTGCGCATCCAGCTGGCCGCGGCCGCGGGCGGGGCCGCGCTGGTGCTGCTGGGCTGCGCGTACGGGCCGCTGGCGCGGACGCTCGCCCGCCGGAGGGAGCAGGCCGGTGCACGCTGAGCAGGCCGGCGCAGCCGGCTTCCGCAAGGTGTCCCGGGTGGTCCTGCTCGACCCCGCTGACCGGATCCTGCTGCTGCACGGCTTCGAGCCCGCCACGCCCGAGGTCGACTGGTGGTTCACCCCGGGCGGCGGGCTGGAGGGCGCCGAGACCCGCGAGGAGGCCGCCCTGCGGGAACTCGCGGAGGAGACCGGCATCACTGCGGCCGAGCTGGGGCCGGTGCTGTGGCGGCGCCAGTGCGCCTTCCTCTTCGACGGGCGGCTCTGGGAGCAGGACGAGTGGTACTTCCTGGCCCGGACGGGGCAGACACGCACCGAGACGACGGGTCTCACCGAGCTGGAGCGGCGCAGCGTCACCGGGGCCAGGTGGTGGACCGCGGAAGAGCTCCTCGCGACCCGCGAGACCGTCTACCCCAAGCGGCTCGCCGAGATGCTGGCGGCCCTGCTGGCCGAGGGCCCGCCGGGCGCGCCGGTGGTCCTCGCGCCGGAAATCGACCGGCCGCCCGCGTGACTGCCGCACAATGGGGGGACGCACGGCTGAAGGGGAACATGCCATGAGCGCCGAGGACCTCGAGAAGTACGAGACCGAGATGGAGCTGAAGCTCTATCGGGAGTACCGCGACGTCGTCGGGCTGTTCAAGTACGTGATCGAGACGGAACGCCGCTTCTACCTGACGAACGACTACGAGATGCAGGTGCACTCGGTCCAGGGCGAGGTGTTCTTCGAGGTGACGATGGCCGACGCCTGGGTGTGGGACATGTACCGGCCGGCCCGCTTCGTCAAGCAGGTGCGCGTGCTGACCTTCAAGGACGTGAACATCGAGGAGCTCAACAAGAGCGACCTCGAACTGCCCGGCAGCTGATCCGGCGGCCCGGCCGCGTCCTCCTGCGGCGCTCCTGTCCCCCTGACGGGTGAGGGCGCCGTCCACAACGGCCCCTCCGTCCACCAAGATCCACTCCCTTCGGCGGTCCGCGGGACCGTGGCCGTGGAGGTGGTGCGCGATGGACGCGAAGGGCGTGGCGCGGCAGGCGATGGGGCGGTACGGCGAGGAGCTCGCCGCGCGGCGGCTGGCCGAGGCCGGCATGACCGTCATCGAGCGGAACTGGCGGTGCCGGGCGGGGGAGATCGACATCCTCGCCCGGGACGGGGACGCGCTCGTGGTGTGCGAGGTCAAGACACGGCGCGAGGGGCCGTACGAGCACCCGATGGCCGCGGTGCGGCCCGGCAAGGCCGAGCGGCTGCGCAGGCTCGCCGGGCGCTGGCTCGCCGACCACGGCGGACCGCCGCCGGGCGGGGTGCGGATCGACCTCGTGGGGGTCGTGCTGCCGCGGCGCGGCGCGCCCGTCGTGGAGCACGTCAGGGGGGTGGCGTGATGGGATTCGCGCGAGCCTGCTCGGTGGCCCTCGTCGGCGTCGAGGGCGTGGTCGTCGAGGTCCAGGCAGACCTCGAACCGGGCGTGGCGGCCTTCACCCTGGTGGGGCTGCCCGACAAGACCCTGGTCGAGAGCCGGGACCGGGTGCGGGCCGCTGTCGCCAACTCCGGCGCCGCCTGGCCCCAGAAGAAGCTCACGGTCGGGCTCAGCCCGGCCTCCGTCCCCAAGGGCGGATCGGGATTCGACCTCGCCGTCGCGGCAGCGGTCCTCGGGGCCGCGGAGGTCGTCGACCCCGCGGTCATCGCGGACCTGGTCCTGATCGGGGAGCTGGGGCTGGACGGCCGGGTCCGGCCGGTGCCCGGCATCCTCCCGGCGGTGCTCGCCGCCGCGGAGGCCGGCCACCGCCACGTCGTCGTGCCGCGGGGCTGCGCCGCCGAGGCGGAGCTGGTGCCCGGGGTCTCGGTGCTCGGCGTCGGCAGCCTGCGCCGGCTGATCGCGGTGCTGACCGGCGCCGACGAGGCGGCCGCCGAGCCCGAGGAGGAGGCCGGGCCGCCCGGCCCCGGGTCCTCGGCACTGCTGGTGCCCGGCGCGGGGCTGGGCACCGGGGTACTGTCCGGCCGGACGGCGGAGGGCGGCCCGGGCGACCTGCCGGACCTGGCCGACGTGGCCGGGCAGCAGGCGGCCCGCCGCGCCCTGGAGGTGGCCGCCTCCGGAGGGCACCACCTGTTCCTGAGCGGGCCGCCGGGCGCGGGCAAGACGATGCTCGCCGAGCGGATGCAGGGCATCCTGCCGCCGCTCACCCGGCAGGACTCCCTGGAGGTGACCGCTGTCCACTCGGTCGCCGGGATCCTGCCGCCGGGCGACCCCCTCGTCACCCGCGCCCCGTACTGCGCGCCGCACCACTCGGCCACCATGCAGTCCCTCGTCGGCGGCGGTGCCGGGGTGCCGCGGCCGGGGGCCGTCTCCCTGGCACACCGCGGAATCCTCTTCCTGGACGAGGCCGCCGAGTTCGGCGCGAAGGCGCTGGACGCGCTCCGCCAGCCCCTGGAGTCCGGCCGGGTGGTCATCGCCCGGGCCGCCGGAGTGGTGCAGCTGCCGGCCCGCTTCCTGATGGTCCTCGCGGCCAACCCCTGCCCCTGCGGGCGGCACGGGCTCCACGGAGCGGGCTGCGAATGCCCGGCCTCGGTGGTCCGGCGGTACCAGGCCCGGCTGTCCGGGCCGCTGCTGGACCGGGTGGACCTGCGGGTGGAGGTCGAGCCCGTCGGCCGCTGCGACCTGGCCCGGCCCGGCAGCCGCGGCGAGCCGACGGCCGTCGTCGCCGCCCGGGTCCTCCAGGCCCGGGAGCGCGCCGCCGCCCGGCTCGCCGGGACGCCGTGGCGGCTCAACGCCGAGGTCCCCGGACACGAGCTGCGCACCCGCTGGCCGGCCGCCGCCGGGGCGCTCGCGCAGGCCGAGCGGGACCTGGAGCGCGGCCTCCTCACCGCCCGCGGGCTCGACCGGGTGCTGCGGGTCGCCTGGACCGTGGCCGACCTGCGGGGCAACGACCGCCCCGACGCCCTGGACGTGGCCGTCGCCCTGGAACTGCGCACCGGCGTGGCCCGCGGCGCCGCCCTCGCGGCTGGAGCCGCGCCATGACCCCGCCCGCCGCCCCCGAGCCGCTGCCGGGGTCCGGGCCGCCGCACGGTCCTGGCTGCGGGCCGATGTCCGGAATCGGGCAGCCGCACGGCCCTGGCTCCGGTCCGGTGCCGGGTTCCGGGCTGCCGCACGGCTCGGGGCCCGGGCCGCTGCCGGGCTCCGTGCCGCCGGGTTGCTCCGGCTCCGGGCCGCTGCCGGACGGCGGGCCGCTGGGCGGCCCCGGTTCCGAGGGCCGGGGCCCGGCCGAGGTGGAAGGCGGGCACGGGGGATACGAGGAGGAGCTGCTCGCGCGGGCCGCGCTGACGCGGGTCCTCGAACCGGGCGACGTGCACGGGGGCCGGTGGCTGCGCATGTACGGGGCCGCCGCCCTGGTGCGGCTGCTCACCGGGGCCGACCCCGAGCCCCCCGAGCTGGCCGGGGCGGGGCGGCAGCGGGTCGCGGGATACCGGCTGCGGGCCGCCCGGGCCGATCCCCGCGCCGACCTCGACCGGGCGGCGGAGCTGGGCTGCCGGTTCCTCTGCCCCGGCACCCCGCAGTGGCCCACCCAGCTCGACGACCTCGGCGACGCCAGACCCGTCGGCCTGTGGGTGCGCGGCACCCCCGACCTGCGGACCTGGGCGCTGCGATCCGTCGCCCTCGTCGGGGCGCGGGCCTGCACCCCGTACGGGGCGCACATGGCGCACACCCTGGCCGCCGGCCTCGCCGAGCGCGGCTGGGTCGTGGTCTCGGGCGCCGCGTACGGGATCGACGGCGCCGCGCACCGCGGTGCGCTCGGGGCCGGCGGGGCGACGGCCGCGGTCCTGGCCTGCGGGGTGGACACCGCCTACCCGCGGGGCCACGCCGGGCTGCTCGGCGCCATCGCGGGGCAGGGCCTGGTGCTCGGCGAGCTGCCGCCGGGCAGCCATCCGACGCCGGCCCGGTTCGTGCTGCGCAACCGGGTCATCGCCGCCCTGACCCGCGGCACCGTCGTCGTCGAGGCGGCCTACCGCAGCGGCTCGCTCGTCACCGCCCGCCGGGCCCGGCAGCTGGGCCGGTTCACGATGGGCGTCCCCGGGCCCGCCACGAGCGGGCTGTCGGCCGGGGTGCACGAGCTGCTGCGCGGGGAGGCGGTGCTCGTCACCGACGCGGCCGAGGTGGTCGAACTCGTCGGCGGGATGGGGGAGCTGGCGCCCGAGCGGCGCGGGCCGGTCCTCGCCCGCGACCTGCTGGACCCGGACACCGCTCGGGTGCTGGACGCACTGCCGGCCGCGGGCCCGGCGCAGGCCGGGGACATCGCCCTCGCCGCTGGGGCCGGCACCGATGAAGTCATCGGCAGACTGTACGAACTTCACTCTCTGGGGTTCGTCGAACGGCTTGGCGACGCCTGGCGGTTGGCCAAGAGGACACGCCGGGAAGGCACACGAACCGGTGGCGAACGGCGAGGCGGTCGGTGACCTGGGGCGTTCCGGTGAAAGAGTGAAGCCGATGAATACCGCGGTCTTTCCGCCGGCAGCCGCCGGGACCGGGCGCCCGGCGCCGGTCCCGGGCCGTCCGTGCGATCCGGGACGCCTCCGGGGCCTCATACGATCCCGTACTCTTCGCGCACCGCGACTACTCCGTCACGCTACGCTCACAAGGAATCCGGCTCCGGCAAAGGCGAAGCATGCCCCAGCACACCTCACGGTCCGACCGCGCTGCTGTGCCCACCGCTGCCCGCGGCGGCGTGCGGCCCACCGCGCCCTCGTCCCTGGAGGCGCTGTGGCGCTCGTACAAGGCCTCGGGTGACGGGCGGCTGCGCGAGCAGCTGATCCTCCACTACTCGCCCCTGGTCAAGTACGTCGCCGGCCGGGTCAGCGTGGGCCTCCCGCCCAACGTGGAGCAGGCCGACTTCGTCTCCTCCGGCGTCTTCGGGCTGATCGACGCCATCGAGAAGTTCGACCTCGACCGCTCCATCAAGTTCGAGACGTACGCCATCACCCGCATCCGCGGCGCCATGATCGACGAGCTGCGGGCGCTCGACTGGATCCCGCGCTCCGTGCGGCAGAAGGCGCGGGCCGTCGAGCGGGCGTACGCCACGCTGGAGGCGCAGCTGCGCCGCACCCCCACGGAGCACGAGGTCGCCGCCGAGATGGGCATCGCCGTGGAAGAACTCCACGCGGTGTTCAGCCAGTTGTCACTGGCGAACGTGGTCGCCCTGGAGGAGCTGCTGCACGTCGGCGGGGAGGGCGGCGACCGCCTCTCCCTGATGGACACCCTGGAGGACACCGCCGCCGACGACCCCGTGGAGGTGGCCGAGGACCGTGAGCTGCGCAGGCTGCTGGCCCGCGCCATCAACACGCTGCCCGAGCGGGAGAAGACGGTGGTGACGCTGTACTACTACGAGGGCCTGACCCTGGCCGAGATCGGCAACGTCCTCGGCGTCACCGAGAGCCGCGTCAGCCAGATCCACACCAAGTCGGTGCTGCAACTGCGCGCAAAGCTGGCGGATGTGGGGCGCTGACCCGCCGGTACCTCCGTACAGTGGACGGGTGCCCAGGATTCGAGCGGCCTCCGTGGCCGAGCACCGGTCGATGCAGCGCGGCGCCCTGTTGGACGCGGCGCGCTCCCTGCTGTCCGAAGGCGGGACCGACGCCCTGACCTTCCCCGCCCTGGCGGAGCGGACCGGCCTGGCCCGGTCCTCCGTCTACGAGTACTTCCGCTCCCGCGCCGCCGTCGTCGAGGAGCTGTGCGCGGTGGACTTCCCCGTCTGGGCCGCGGAGATCGAGTCGGCCATGGAGCAGGCCGCGACGCCCGAGGCGAAGATCGAGGCCTACGTGCGCAGCCAGCTCGGCCTCGTCGGGGACCGGCGCCACCGGGCCGTGGTCGCGATCTCGGCGAGCGAGCTGGACGCGGGCGCCCGGGAGAAGATCCGCGCCGCGCACGGCGGCCTCGTCGCGATGATCGTGGAGGCGCTGGCCGCGCTGGGCCAGGAGGAGCCGAAGCTGGCGGCGATGCTGCTCCAGGGTGTCGTCGACGCGGCGGTGCGCCGCATCGAGCTGGGCGCGGCCGAGGAGCCGGCCGTGGTGACCGAGACGGCCGTCGCGATGGCCCTGCGGGGCGTCCGGGGCTGAGCGCCGCCCCCTCGGCGGGCAGCAGCCGCGGCGCCGGTCGCGGGAGCAGGCCCAGCGGGTCGAGGTAGTCCCCGCCCGCGAGCAGGCCCCAGTGCAGGCAGGGCCGCGGCCCGCAGTGGCCGCCCTCCGCCAGGACGGCCACCACCTGCCCGGCCGTGACGGCCTCCCCCTCCTCCACGAGCGGCCGCACCGGCTCGTACGTGGTGCGCAGGCCGCCCGGCAGCGTGAGCGACAGCACCCCGCGCCCGGCGACCGGCCCCGCGTGGTGCACCCGCCCCGGCCCCACCGCCCGCACCCGCGCACCCACCGGGGCCGCCAGGTCCACGCCGCGGTGCCCGGCGGCGTACGGGGTCGGCGGCGGATCCCACCAGCGGGCCACCACCAGCGGACCCGGCAGCGGCCGCACCGCTCCCGCCGGCACCGCCCCCGGCGCATGCGCGGGCGCCCGCGCGCCCGCGGGGGCGCGGGCGGGGGCGTCCGCCTCCGCAGCCGGGCCCGGGGCCGCCGCGCGGGCGGTGAGCAGCAGCAGTGCGATCAGCAGTGTCGTCACGGTCATGCGGCCAGCGTGCCCCCGCCGCCGCGGGGCGGGGGCGGGCCTGTGGACGGCGGGCCGGTTGTGGACGGCGGCGTCACCTGGCATACCGCCCGGTCCCGTACACTTCTTACGGCGATCCGGGTCACCGGGTCGACTTCGCACGCCCCGGGGCCGGTCGGCAAGACCGGGTGCCGGCGTCTCTCGGTCCCCTTCGGCGGGGGCAGGACGCAGCGGGGCGTCAGGACCAAAACCGAGAAAACCAAGGAGATGGCCATGGCCGTCGTAACGATGCGGGAGCTGCTGGAGAGCGGCGTCCACTTCGGTCACCAGACCCGTCGCTGGAACCCGAAGATGAAGCGCTTCATCTTCACCGAGCGCAACGGCATCTACATCATCGACCTGCTCCAGTCGCTGTCGTACATCGACCGCGCCTACGAGTTCGTCAAGGAGACCGTCGCGCACGGCGGCTCCATCATGTTCGTCGGTACCAAGAAGCAGGCCCAGGAGGCCATCGCCGAGCAGGCGACGCGCGTCGGCATGCCGTACGTCAACCAGCGCTGGCTCGGCGGCATGCTCACCAACTTCTCCACGGTCTACAAGCGCCTCCAGCGCCTGAAGGAGCTCGAGGCGATCGACTTCGAGGACGTCGCGTCCTCGGGTCTGACCAAGAAGGAGCTCCTGGTCCTCTCCCGCGAGAAGGCCAAGCTGGAGAAGACCCTCGGTGGTATCCGCGAGATGCAGAAGGTGCCCAGCGCCGTCTGGATCGTCGACACCAAGAAGGAGCACATCGCCGTCGGCGAGGCTCGCAAGCTGAACATCCCGGTCGTCGCGATCCTCGACACCAACTGCGACCCCGACGAGGTCGACTACAAGATCCCGGGCAACGACGACGCGATCCGCTCCGTCACCCTGCTCACCCGCGTCATCGCCGACGCCGTCGCCGAGGGCCTGATCGCCCGCTCCGGCGCCGCGACCGGCGACTCGAAGCCGGGCGACAAGGCCGCCGGCGAGCCGCTCGCCGAGTGGGAGCGCGACCTGCTCGAGGGTGAGAAGAAGGCCGACGCCGCCGAGGCCGCCCCGGCCGCCGAGGCTGCCCCGGCCGCCGAGGCTGCCCCGGCCGCCGAGGCCGAGCAGGCCTGACCCACTGGAGGGGCCCGGCGTTCACGCGCCGGGCACTTGCAGCACGGACGATGACGGCGGGGGAGCCGCGCCACGAGCGCGCCTCCTCCGCCGTTCACCCGTAGATCTACGACTTCGAGAGAGAAGCACAAGACTCATGGCGAACTACACCGCCGCTGACGTCAAGAAGCTCCGCGAGCTCACCGGCGCCGGCATGCTGGACTGCAAGAACGCGCTCGTCGAGGCCGACGGCGACGTGGAGAAGGCCCAGGAGGCCCTCCGCATCAAGGGTCAGAAGGGCGTCGCCAAGCGCGAGGGCCGCTCCGCCGAGAACGGTGCCGTCGTCTCCCTCATCGCCGACGACAACACCTCCGGCGTCCTCGTCGAGCTGAAGTGCGAGACGGACTTCGTCGCCAAGGGCGAGAAGTTCCTCGCCGTCGCCAACCAGCTGGCCGCCCACGTCGCCGCCACCTCCCCGGCCGACATCGAGGCCCTGCTCGCCTCCGAGATCGAGCCCGGCAAGACCGTCACCGCCTTCGTCGACGAGGCCAACGCCAACCTCGGCGAGAAGATCGTCCTGGACCGCTTCGCGCAGTTCACCGGTGGCTACGTCGCCTCCTACATGCACCGCACCATGCCCGACCTGCCGTTCCAGATCGGCGTCCTGGTCGAGCTGGACAAGGAGAACGCCGAGGTCGCCCGCGGTGTCGCGCAGCACATCGCCGCGTTCGCCCCGCAGTGGCTGTCCGCCGAGGACGTCCCGGCCGACAAGGTCGAGTCCGAGCGCCGCATCGCCGAAGAGGTCACCCGCGCGGAGGGCAAGCCCGAGGCTGCCATCGCGAAGATCGTCGAGGGCCGCGTGAACGGCTTCTTCAAGGACGCCACCCTCCTGGGCCAGCCGTACGCGCTGGACAACAAGAAGTCCGTCCAGAAGGTCCTGGACGAGGCCGGTGTCACCCTGAAGCGCTTCACGCGCATCAAGGTCGGCATCTGAGTCCGTCCGTACACGACGGGCACCGGACCCCGGTAGGGTCTGAGGCAGTCGTCCGCCTACGCGTGGAACGACCGCAGATCTGACGAGGAGGCCATTGCCGTAGAGGGAACCGCGAGGACCCACCGGCAATGGCCTTCTTCGTATGTGCACGAGGAGATCTCCATGAATCAGGGCGTGGACCCCCACAACGCTTCCGACGACAAGAGCGACCACGGGAGGAAGGGCCGCCGCTTCATGCTGAAGCTGTCCGGCGAGGCCTTCTCCGGCGGCGGCGGACTGGGCGTCGACCCCGACGTCGTCCATGCCATCGCGCGTGAGATCGCCGCGGTGGTCCGCGACGGCGCGGAGATCGCCGTCGTGATCGGCGGCGGCAACTTCTTCCGCGGCGCCGAACTCCAGCAGCGCGGCATGGACCGCGCCCGTTCCGACTACATGGGCATGCTCGGCACCGTCATGAACTGCCTCGCCCTCCAGGACTTCCTGGAGAAGGAGGGCATCGACTCCCGCGTGCAGACGGCGATCACCATGGGCCAGGTCGCCGAGCCGTACATCCCCCTGCGGGCCGTGCGGCACCTGGAGAAGGGCCGCGTCGTGATCTTCGGCGCGGGCATGGGCATGCCGTACTTCTCCACCGACACCACGGCCGCCCAGCGCGCCCTGGAGATCGACGCCGAAGCCCTGCTCATGGGCAAGAACGGCGTCGACGGGGTCTACGACTCCGACCCCAAGAAGAACCCCGACGCGGTGAAGTTCGACGCGCTGGAGTACGGCGAGGTGCTCTCCCGCGACCTGAAGGTCGCAGACGCCACCGCCATCACGCTGTGCCGCGACAACGATCTGCCGATCCTGGTGTTCGAACTGCTCGCCGAGGGCAATATCGCCCGCGCCGTCAAGGGTGAGAAGATCGGCACGCTCGTGAGCGACCAGGGAACCCGGGCCTGAGCGGTCCGCAGCCGGAGCCGGCCCCGCGCGGCCGGCCCCGCACCGCCCGCCTGAACCATCCATTCAAGACATGCAGGAGCACGTGGTGATCGAAGAAATCCTCCTCGAAGCCGAGGAGAAGATGGAGAAGGCCGTCGTCGTCGCCAAGGAGGACTTCGCCGCGATCCGCACGGGCCGTGCGCACCCGGCGATGTTCAACAAGATCATGGCGGACTACTACGGCGCCATCACCCCCATCAACCAGCTCGCCTCCTTCTCGGTGCCCGAGCCGCGCATGGCCGTGGTGACCCCGTTCGACAAGAGCGCCCTGCGCAACATCGAGCAGGCCATCCGCGACTCGGACCTGGGGGTCAACCCCAGCAACGACGGCAACATCATCCGTGTGGTGTTCCCCGAGCTGACCGAGGAGCGCCGCCGCGAGTACATCAAGGTCGCGCGCACCAAGGCCGAGGACTCCCGCGTCTCCATCCGCTCCGTCCGCCGCAAGGCCAAGGACGCCCTCGACAAGCTCGTCAAGGACAAGGAGACGGGCGAGGACGAGGTCCGCCGCGCGGAGAAGGAGCTCGACGACACCACCGCGAAGTACGTCGCGCAGGTGGACGAGCTGCTCAAGCACAAGGAAGCCGAGCTCCTCGAGGTCTGATGAACGACTCTCCCTGGGCCGCGGAGCCGGTTCCGGCGGGTCCCGCATACGATGCGCTGGTGGGCCCGCACACTCGGCCCATGCCCATCGTGCCCGATGCCGCCGGCCGTGACTTCGACGACCGGGATGCACGCGATCGGGGGGCCGCCGCTGAAGGCGGCCCCCCGTTCCGCGCCGAGACGCCGCCGCAGGAGCCCATGCCCAGCCCCCCGCCCCCGCCCTCGCAGGCACCGCAGGACGCCTCGCCACCGCCGCCCAAGAAGCGGGCGGGCCGAGACCTGCGCGCCGCGATAGGGGTCGGCGTCGGCCTCGGAGCGGTGATCTTCGCTTCCCTGTTCATCGTCAAGGCGGTCTTCGTCGGCGTCATCGTCGTCGCGGTCGTCGTGGGCCTGTGGGAGCTGACCTCCCGGCTCCAGGAGAAGAAGGGCATCAAGGCGCCGCTGGTCCCGCTGGCCATCGGCGGCGCCGCCATGGTCATCGCCGGCTACGTGCGCGGCGCCGAGGGCGCCTGGGTGGCGATGGCCCTGACCGCACTCGCGGTCCTGGTCTGGCGGATGACCGAACCGCCGGAGGACTACCTCAGGGACGTCACCGCAGGCGTCTTCGCCGCCTTCTACGTGCCGTTCCTGGCGACCTTCGTCGCGATGCTCCTCACCGCGGACGACGGCCCCCAGCGCGTCGTCACCTTCCTCGTCCTGACCGTGGTCAGCGACACGGGCGCCTACGCGGTCGGCTGGCGCTTCGGCAAGACCAAGCTGGCCCCGCGCATCAGCCCCGGCAAGACGCGCGAGGGGCTCCTCGGAGCCGTCGTCTTCGCCATGGCCGCCGGAGCCCTGTGCATGGAGTTCGCGGTCGACGGGGGCGCCTGGTGGCAGGGGCTGGTCCTCGGCCTCGCGGTCGCCGTCAGCGCCACCCTGGGCGACCTCGGCGAGTCGATGATCAAGCGCGACCTGGGGATCAAGGACATGGGCACGCTCCTCCCCGGCCACGGCGGGATCATGGACCGGCTGGACTCGCTGCTGCCGACCGCCCCCGTGGTCTGGCTGCTGCTGGCCCTCTTCGTCGGCACCGGCTGAGCCGACCGGGTTATCCTGAAGGGCGCACCACCACCGGTGGTGCGCCCTTTCCCCGTGATCGCGGGGATGCATCTGTGAGGTCTCCGGCGCGGACAGCGCCATCGCCATCGGCTCCGCACGCGCGGAGGTCGTCAGACCTCGTCGCCCTGAGGAGGACCGCACATGGCACCCCGCCCCGCTCCGGGAGAGCTCACCTTCGTCGCGCCGAAGGCCGCGAAGAAGCCGCCCCGGCACCTGGCCGACATGACGCCCGCCGAGCGCCGCGAGGCCGTCGCCGCGATCGGCGAGAAGCCGTTCCGGGCCAAGCAGCTCTCGCAGCACTACTTCGCCCGCTACGCCCACGACCCGGCCGAGTGGACCGACATCCCCGCCGGCTCCCGCGAGAAGCTCCGCGAGGAGCTGCTGCCCGAGCTGATGAAGGTCGTACGGCACATCTCCTGCGACGGTGACACCACCCGCAAGACCCTGTGGCGCCTGCACGACGGCACCCTCGTCGAGTCCGTCCTGATGCGCTACCCCGACCGGGTCACCATGTGCATCTCCTCGCAGGCCGGCTGCGGCATGAACTGCCCGTTCTGCGCCACCGGCCAGGCCGGCCTGGACCGCAACCTGTCCACCGCCGAGATCGTCCACCAGATCGTCGACGGCATGCGCGCCCTGCGCGACGGCGAGGTCCCCGGCGGCCCCGCCCGGCTGTCGAACATCGTCTTCATGGGCATGGGCGAGCCCCTCGCCAACTACAACCGCGTCGTCGGCGCGATCCGCCGGCTGACCGACCCCGAGCCCGACGGCCTCGGCCTGTCCCAGCGCGGCATCACCGTCTCCACCGTCGGCCTCGTCCCGGCGATGCTGCGCTTCGCCGACGAGGGCTTCAAGTGCCGCCTCGCGGTCTCCCTGCACGCCCCCGACGACGAGCTGCGCGACACCCTCGTCCCGGTGAACACCCGCTGGAAGGTCCGCGAGGTCCTCGACGCCGCCTGGGAGTACGCCGAGAAGTCCGGCCGCCGCGTCTCCATCGAGTACGCCCTGATTCGCGACATCAACGACCAGGCCTGGCGCGGCGACCTCCTCGGCCGGCTGCTCAAGGGCAAGCGCGTCCACGTCAACCTGATCCCGCTGAACCCGACGCCCGGCTCCAAGTGGACCGCCTCGCGGCCCGAGGACGAGCGGGCCTTCGTCGAGGCCATCGCCCGGCACGGCGTGCCGGTCACCGTCCGCGACACCCGCGGCCAGGAGATCGACGGCGCCTGCGGCCAGCTGGCGGCCTCCGAACGCTGACGGCCCCGGCCGGGGCACCGGCCGGAGGCCCGAGAGGTGCGGAACCGGCCGCGGGGTACCCTGTGGCCGAACCAATTCCACATTCCGACAGGGGAGCGCCACAGCGCTGAGAGTGCGGTCACCGTCCACCGCAGACCCTCTGAACCTCGCCCCGGTCATTCGGGGTAGGGAGTTCGGTCACCACTCAAGCTGTTGCGCCCTGCCCGGCGTCCGCTCGCGAAGCGCCCGGCAGGGCCGCGTCTTTTCCTGGTCACACCCAGGAGGAATCACCAGTGAGCACCACCACCAGGAGACTCGCGGCCACCGCGCTCGCGACCGCCCTCGGCACCGCCGCGCTCAGCGCCTGCGGCGGCGGCAGCGGGGACGGGTCCGCGGCCGAGGACAGCGGGAAGCCGGCGCAGAAGACCGTCACGCTCGTCTCCCACGACTCCTTCGCCGTGACCGATGCGGTCATCAAGGAGTTCGAGCAGCAGAGCGGCTACACCGTGCAGGTCCTCAAGTCCGGGGACGCCGGCACCGCCCTCAACCAGGAGATCCTCACCAAGGGCTCCCCCCGCGGCGACGTCTTCTTCGGCGTCGACAACACCCTCCTCTCGCGCGCCCTCGACAACGGCATCTTCACCGCGTACGAGGCGAAGGGCCTCGACACGGTCAAGCCGGAGTTCGTGCTCGACGCACAGCACCGGGTCACCCCCGTCGACTCCGGCGACATCTGCGTCAACTACGACAAGGCGTACTTCGCCGACAAGGGGATCGCCCCGCCGCAGACCCTCGACGACCTGGCCAAGCCCGAGTACAAGGACCTGCTGGTCGTCGAGAACGCTGCGACCTCCTCGCCCGGCCTCGGCTTCCTCCTGGCCACCGTCGGCAAGTACGGCGAGGAGGGCTGGAAGGACTACTGGGCCAAGCTGAAGGCCAACGGCGTCGAGGTCGTCGACGGCTGGGAGCAGGCCTACAACGAGCGCTTCTCCGGCTCCGCGGGCGGCAGGAAGGCCAAGGGCGACCGCCCGCTGGTCGTCTCCTACGCCTCCAGCCCGCCGGTCGAGGTCCTCTACGCCGAGCCGCAGCCGGCCGAGGCCCCCACAGGCGTCGCCACCGGCACGTGCTTCCGCCAGACCGAGTTCGCAGGCCTGCTCAAGGGCGCGAAGAACGAGGCCGGCGGCAAGGCGCTGATCGACTTCATGATCGGCAAGAAGTTCCAGGAGGACATGCCGCTCAAGATGTTCGTGAACCCGGTCGTCAAGGACGCGCAGCTGCCCGAGCTGTTCACCAAGCACGGCGCCGTCGTGGAGAAGCCCGAGACCGTGGCTCCCGACACCATCGCCAAGAACCGGGAGCAGTGGGTCAAGACGTGGACCTCGCTCGTCGTGAAGTAGCCGGCGCCGGCGCGGGGCCCTCAGGGACCCGCGCCGCACGCGGCGCGGCCGCCAGGCTCGCCCTGATGGCCGTGCCGCTGGCCTTCTTCGGCGTCTTCTTCGCCTACCCGGTCACCGCCATCGTCGGCCGGGGCCTGAAGACGGACGCCGGATGGCAGCTGGGCCGCATCGGCGAGGTGCTCGCCGAGCCGGGCATCGCCGGCGTCCTGTGGTTCACCGTCTGGCAGGCGCTCGCCTCCACGGTCCTCACCCTGCTGGTCGCGCTGCCCGCCGCGTACGTCTTCGCCCGGCTCGACTTCCCCGGCAAGCAGGTCCTGCGCGCCGTCGTCACCATCCCCTTCGTCCTGCCGACCGTGGTCGTCGGCACCGCCTTCCTCGCCCTGGTGGGCCGCGGCGGGCTGACGGAGGAGCTGTGGGGGGTCCGGCTCGACACGACCGTGTGGGCGATCCTGCTCGCGCACGTCTTCTTCAACTACGCCGTCGTCGTCCGCACCGTCGGCGGGCTGTGGGCGCAGCTCGACCCGCGGCAGGAGGAGGCCGCCCGGGTTCTGGGCGCGGGCCGCCTCGCCGCCTGGCGGCAGGTCACCCTCCCGGCGCTGGCCCCGGCCGTCGCGGCCGCCGCCGTCATGGTGTTCCTCTTCACCTTCACCTCGTTCGGCGTCGTGCAGATCCTCGGCGGGCCCGCGTACGCCACCCTGGAGGTGGAGGTCTACCGTCAGACCGCCCAGCTCCTGGACCTGTCCACCGCCGCCGTCCTGACGCTCGTCCAGTTCGCCGCCGTCGCGGGGATCCTCGCCGTGCACGCCTGGACGGTGCGCCGCCGCGAGCGGGCGCTGCGCCTCGTGGACCCCGCGCTGACCGCGCACCGGCCGCGCGGCGCCGGCCAGCGGCTGCTGCTCGGCGGGGTGCTGCTGACCGTGGCCCTGCTGATCGTGCTGCCGCTCGGCGTGCTGGTCGAGCGGTCCTTCGACACCCCCGGCGGCCACGGCACCGGCTACTACGAGGCGCTGGCCCAGGCCGGCTCGGGCGGCGGTACCTTCCTGGTCCCGCCGCTGGAGGCGGTCGGCAACTCCCTGGAGTACGCCCTCGCCGCCACCGGCATCGCCCTGCTCGTCGGAGGCCTCGCCGCCGCAGCCCTGACCCGGCGCGCGGGCCCGTTCGTCCGCGGCTTCGACGCGCTGCTGATGCTGCCGCTCGGGGTGTCCGCCGTGACCGTCGGCTTCGGATTCCTGATCACCCTCGACGAGCCGCCGCTGGACCTGCGGACCTCCTGGATCCTCGTACCGCTGGCGCAGGCGCTGGTCGGCGTCCCGTTCGTCGTCCGCACCATGCTGCCGGTGCTGCGCGCCGTCGACGAGCGGCTGCGGGAGGCCGCCGCCGTGCTCGGCGCCTCCCCGCTGCGGGCCTGGCGTGAGGTGGACCTGCCGCTGGTGCGGCGGGCGCTGCTGGTCGCGGCCGGGTTCGCCTTCGCCGTGTCGCTCGGCGAGTTCGGCGCGACCGTGTTCATCGCCCGGGCCGACCGGCCGACCCTGCCGGTGGCGGTGGCCCGGCTGCTGGGGCGGGCCGGGGACCTGAACTACGGGCAGGCCATGGCGCTGAGCACCGTGCTGATGCTGGTGTGCGCGGCCGCCCTCCTGGTGCTGGAGCGGCTGCGCCCCGACAAGACCTCGGGAGAGTTCTGATGACCCTGCTCGAACTGGCCGGGGTGTCGGTCCGCTTCGGCGGGCGCGCCGCCGTGGACGGCGTCGACCTGGAGGTCGACGAGCACGAGACGGTGTGCCTCCTCGGGCCCAGCGGCAGCGGCAAGTCCACGCTGCTGCGGGTCGTGGCCGGGCTCCAGCCGGTGTCGGCGGGCCGGGTGCTGCTCGGCGGCGCCGACCAGGCGCGGGTGCCCGTGCACCGGCGCGGGGTGGGCCTGATGTTCCAGGACCACCAGCTGTTCCCGCACCGGGACGTCGGCGGGAACGTCGCCTTCGGACTGCGCATGCAGGGCGCCGCCCGCGCCGCGCAGCAGGCCCGGGTGGCCGAGCTGCTGGAGCTCGTCGGGCTGCCCGGGGCCGGCCGGCGGCCGGTGTCCTCGCTGTCCGGCGGCGAGCAGCAGCGGGTCGCGCTGGCCCGGGCGCTCGCCCCGTCGCCGCGGCTGCTGATGCTGGACGAGCCGCTGGGGCAGCTGGACCGGGGGCTGCGCGAGCGCCTCGTCGTGGAGCTGCGGGAGCTGTTCACGCGCCTGGGCACCACCGTGCTGGCCGTCACCCACGACCAGGGCGAGGCGTTCGCCCTGGCCGACCGGGTGGTCGTGATGCGGGAGGGCCGCATCGCGCAGGCGGGCACCCCGCTGGAGGTGTGGCAGCGGCCGGCCTCCGAGTTCGTGGCGCGCTTCCTCGGCTTCGACAACGTCGTCCCCGCGACGGTGTCGGACGGGTCCGCGGCCACCCCGTGGGGTGAGGTCCCGGTGCCGGAGGGCTCCCCGCGCGGGGAGCACCGGCTGCTGGTCCGCCCGGCGGGCGTCCGGCTCGCCGGGGACGGGTTGGCGTGCGAGGTGGAGTCGC
Organism: Streptomyces globosus; assembly: GCF_003325375.1. Taxonomy (GTDB): domain Bacteria; phylum Actinomycetota; class Actinomycetes; order Streptomycetales; family Streptomycetaceae; genus Streptomyces; species Streptomyces globosus_A. The sequence continues at coordinate 1,454,699 of NZ_CP030862.1, forward strand.
GGACCTTCCGCGGCGCGCACGTGGCGCTGCGGCTGCGGCCGGCGGGCGGGCCGGCCCTGGAGGCCGAGTGCGACCTGGCCGGGGCGCCGGCCCCGGGGGAGCGGGTGGCGGTGGAGTTCGCCCCGTCGGAGGTCGTCGTCATCCCCGCCTCGCCGCGGCCCTAGCAGCTCACGCCGGCGGGCTCCCGGGCCGGGGCGGCCGGGTCCGCCGCGGGTTCGGCGGCCGGGTCGGCGCCGTCGTGGTTGCCGTACCAGGCGACGGCGACCGCGCCCGCGACGGCGAGGACGAAGCCGGCCATGGCGAGCCAGGCCAGGCCCGGGCGGGAGGCGTCGCCGAGCCACAGCACGCCGATGGCGCCGGGGAGGACGGTCTCGCCGACGACCAGCGCGGCCGTCGCCCCGTTCACGGAGCCGATCTGCAGGGCGACGGTGTGCAGGTACATGCCGCCGGCGCCGGCGAGGACGATCGCGTACAGGGCGGGGTCGGTGAGCAGCGCGGCCGGATCGAACGGGTCGATGCCGTTCAGGATGCGGACGCCGACGCCGAGGGCGCCGAAGGCGAGGCCGGACAGCAGGCCGGCGAGGATCGCGGCGCGGCCGCCGAGCAGCCGGACGGCGACCGTGCCGCCCACGATGATCAGGGCCGTCACGGCGAGCAGCCACCAGTGGGTGGCCAGGGGGGCGTGGTGGCCGCCCTGGTGTCCGGCGGCGCCGGCGAGGAGCACCAGCGCGGTGCAGACGACGCCGATGGATACCCACTCCTTGCGGGTCAGCCGGATGCCGAGCATCCGTACGCTGAGCACCGCGGTGATGACGAGGTTGGCGCTGATGACGGTCTGCGAGAGGAAGAGGGGCAGCATCCGCGAGGCGAGCGCGCCGAGGCCGAAGCCCACGAAGTCCAGGATGGTGCCGACGATGAACTCCCAGGTCATCGCCGCCTTCGCGGTCGACGACAGGTTCGGGCCGCCGTGCGCGGTCACCCCCGCGTCCGCGGGTGTGGCCCGGGCCGCGCGGCGCGAGCCGACGGCTTGCAGGACGGATCCCGTGCCGTAGCAGATGGACGCCGCTATCGCGGTCAGCAGGCCTATGAGCACCGAGGGCTCCGATCACTTCGGGCAGGTTGTGCGTACCACTGCCAGACGTGCGAAATGCCCCGGGAGGTTGCCTCGTACGGCCGTTTCGTCCCGCGGTGCCGGCGGGGGAGCGGTCAGCCGGTCAGCGCCAGGGAGGTCAGCCGGGCGATGCCCCAGCAGACGGGCAGGCAGACGGCGAGCAGCGCGGCGGCCCGCACGGTGGCGGCGGTGCGGAGCACGCTGCCGGGGGCGCCGAGGTCGGCGAGCGCGGCCCGGCTCGCGGCGCGGGCCTGGCGGACTTCGACGGCGGCGGCGAGCAGGGTGGCGGCCGCGCAGAGGACGGTGAGTGCGAAGGCGGGGGCGGTCAGCGGGCCCAGCGGGGCGCTGATGCCGGCGATGCCGCCGCGGCCGGGCAGGGCGGCGGCGATCGCAGCGGTGCCGGCGGCGCACAGGACGCCGAGGGGGCGGCCCAGCCGGGACGCCTCCTCCTGGAGGGTGCGCCCGGCCAGGAGCCGGAGGGCGCCGGGGCGGACGGCCTGGACCAGGGCGCCGCAGGCGTACGCGAGCCCCGGCCCGGCGAGGACCAGCCCGGCGGCGGTGAGCGCCCAGCCGGCCGGGAGTCCGCCGCCGGCGGGTCCGGCGTGGCCGAGGACGGCGAGCCCGCAGGCGGCGAGGGCGATGCCCCAGGGCAGCCCGGCCGCCGGCGCGGCGGGGGTGCGGGGCCGCAGTGTGAGCGCGGCGGCGGCTGCCGAGGCGGCGAGGGGGGTGAGGGCCAGCAGGGTGAGGGCGGCGGCCAGCGGCAGCGGCCGGTCGGCGTGGAGCAGGGCGGCGCCCGCGCCGTCGAAGGGGAGTCCGCCGAGGTCGCCGCGCAGGTGGAGGAAGGCGGCGAGGGCGAGGGCGCTGCCGAGGGTGCAGGCGACGGCGGTGGAGGCGGCGGCTGCCAGGGCGAGGTGCAGCGGCCCGAGCCCGACGGCGTCCATGCCCTCGCGGGGGCGGGTGGCGGGGTCGGTGCGGGCGGTGCGGACGGCGAGGTGGACGGTGGCGGCGAGGGGGAGCAGCGCCCACAGCAGGCGCGGGAACGATCCGGCAGGCCGGGCCGTGGCCTCGGCGAGGACGTACAGCAGCAGGAAGCCGCTGCCCGCGGCCGCGGCGGCGACGAGCAGGCGGCGCAGCTGGACGAGCGGGCGGGAGCCGCGGGTCAGGCGGAGAGTGAGCACGCGGCCTGGCCTTCCGGGGTGTCGCCGGGCGCGCCGGGGCCCGCCGCGGCGGGGCGGCCGTCGAGGAGGGGGAGGGACCGGTCGGCGGTGGCCGCGGTGTCCTCGCCGTGGCCGGCGAGGACCACGGTGATGCCGTGGGAGCGGGCCGCTGTGGTGAGGGTGCGCAGCAGCATGGCCCGTTCGGCGCGGTGCAGGGGGGCGGTCGGCTCGTCGGCGAAGACGACGGCCGGCTCGTGGACGAGGGCCCGCGCGAGGGCGGCGCGCTGGGCCTCGGCGCGCGTCAGGGCGCCGGGCCGCTTGCGGGCCAGGCCGCCGATGTCGAGGCGGTCGAGCCATTCGCAGGCGGTCCGCCTGGCGGTGCGGTGCGCGGTGCCGGCGACGAGCAGCGGCAGGGCGGCGTTCTCCCACACGGTGAGTTCGGGCAGCAGCGCCGGCTCGGGGCCGATCCAGCCGAACCGGTCGCGGCGCAGCCGTTCGCGGGCGAGGGCGCCCAGGGTGTGGACGGGTACGCCGTCGAACCAGACCCCGCCGTCCCGGGGGACCAGCCGGCCGGAGAGGCAGTGCAGCAGCGTGGTCTTGCCGCTGCCGCGCGGTCCGGTCACGGCGAGGACCTCGCCCCGGCGGACGCCGACCGACACCCCGGCGATGCCGGGGGAGCCGTCGTGGGAGTAGTGGACGGACCGGGCCCAGAGCACGTCGCTGTCCGGTGGAGCCTCCATGGCGTACACCTCCGTCCGGGGAACGAAGCGGAGCCCCTTCGGTCACTGGCGTCCGCACTGAGATGTAAGGAGACGGAGGCCGGGATCGGCGACAGCACACGGCCCGGGTGCCCCGTTCCCACTCGAACGGGGCACCCGGGCCGTGGCGTACGGTCCTGCGGGTCCGTCTACAGCTTGGTCCACGCCTCGGTGAGCACGGAGCGCAGGATCCCCTCGATCTCGTCGAAGGTCCCCTGGTCCGCGATCAGCGGCGGGGCCAGCTGCACGACCGGGTCGCCGCGGTCGTCGGCCCGGCAGTACAGGCCGTTGTCGAAGAGCGCCTTGGAGAGGAAGCCGTACAGGACGCGCTCGGTCTCCTCGTCGGAGAAGGACTCCTTGGTGGTCTTGTCCTTGACGAGCTCGATGCCGTAGAAGTACCCGTTGCCGCGGACGTCGCCGACGATCGGCAGGTCGTGCAGCTTCTGGAGGGTCTTCAGGAAGGCGCCCTCGTTGTCCAGCACGTGCTGGTTGAGGCCTTCCTTGTCGAAGATGTCGAGGTTGGCGAGGGCCACCGCGGAGGACACCGGGTGCCCGCCGAAGGTGTAGCCGTGCAGGAAGGTGTTGCTGCCCTTGTAGAAGGGCTCGGCGACGCGGTCGGAGACGATGCAGGCGCCGATCGGGGAGTAGCCCGAGGTCATGCCCTTCGCGCAGGTGATCATGTCCGGTACGTAGCCGAACTTGTCGCAGGCGAACATCGTGCCGAGGCGGCCGAAGGCGCAGATCGTCTCGTCGGAGACGAGGAGCACGTCGTACGTGTCGCAGATCTCGCGGACGCGCTGGAAGTAGCCGGGCGGCGGCGGGAAGCAGCCGCCGGCGTTCTGCACGGGCTCCAGGAAGACGGCGGCGACGGTGTCGGCGCCCTCGAAGAGGATCTGCTGCTCGATCTGGTCGGCGCACCAGCGGCCGAAGGCCTCGGGGTCGTCGCCGTGGATCGGGGCGCGGTAGATGTTGGTGTTCGGCACCTTGTGCGCGCCGGGGACCAGCGGCTCGAAGGGGGCCTTCAGGGCCGGCAGGCCGGTGATCGACAGGGCGCCCTGCGGGGTGCCGTGGTAGGCGACCGCGCGGGAGATGACCTTGTACTTGGTCGGCTTGCCCTGGAGCTTGTAGTACTGCTTGGCGAGCTTCCAGGCGGTCTCGACGGCCTCGCCGCCGCCGGTGGTGAAGAACACCTTGTTCAGGTCGCCCGGGGCGTAGTCCGCGAGGCGCTCGGCGAGCTCCACGGCCTTGGGGTGGGCGTAGGACCACACGGGGAAGAAGGCGAGCTCCTGGGCCTGCCGGTAGGCGACCTCGGCGAGCTCCTTGCGGCCGTGACCGGCGTTGACCACGAAGAGGCCGGCAAGGCCGTCGAGGTAGCGCTTGCCCTTGTCGTCGTAGATGTAGGTGCCCTCGCCGCGCACGATGGTGGGGACGGGGGAGTTCTCGTACGACGACATCCGGGTGAAGTGCATCCACAGGTGGTCGTACGCGGTTTTGGACAGGTCCTGGGTCACGGTTATCGGGTTCCCCACATGTAGGTCTGCTTCTTCAGCTTCAGGTAAACGAAGCTTTCGGTGGATCGCACGCCGGGGAGCGCGCGGATCTTCTTGTTGATCGTCTCCAGCAGGTGGTCGTCGTCCTCGCAGACGATTTCCACCATCAGGTCGAAGGAGCCCGCGGTCATCACCACGTACTCGCACTCGGCCATCTGGGCCAGTGCGTCGGCCACCGGGTCGACGTCGCCCTCGACGTTGATGCCGACCATGGCCTGGCGCCGCAGACCCACGGTGAGCGGGTCGGTGACGGCGACGATCTGCATGACGCCCTGGTCGAGCAGCTTCTGCACGCGCTGGCGCACGGCGGCTTCCGACAGGCCGACGGCCTTGCCGATCGCCGCGTAGGGACGGCGTCCGTCCTCCTGCAGTTGCTCGATGATCGCCAGCGACACAGCATCGACCGAAGGGGACGGCTGCCTGTTCCTGGAGTCTGCGCTTCGACTGGCCACGACCTCACTCTGCACGAGGAGTCCTCCGTTCCGCAAGACGAAATCAATGAAATCCGTTGTCCGGGCATCCCGATCTTACTGATTTCGTAGTTCGTGATGGGCGGCCCTGTCGAAAGCATCCGCCCAGGAGCTAGGCTTGGGATTCGTCTCAACCATTGGACATGTGATCAGGAGTGTGGCTGTAGTGACCACCGAACTGCGTCGTCTGCGCAACTACATCGGCGGGGAGTTCAAGGACGCCGCCGACGGGCGGACCACCGACGTGGTCAACCCGGCCACCGGCGAGGTGTACGCCACCGCCCCGCTGTCCGGCCAGGCCGACGTCGACGCCGCCATGGCCGCCGCCGCGGCCGCCTTCCCGGGCTGGCGCGACACCACGCCCTCCGAGCGGCAGAAGGCCCTCCTCAAGATCGCCGACGCCTTCGAGGCGCGCGCCGAGGAGCTGGTCGCTGCCGAGTCGGAGAACACCGGCAAGCCGCTGGGCCTGACCGCCAGCGAGGAGCTGCCCCCGATGGTGGACCAGATCCGCTTCTTCGCGGGCGCGGCCCGCCTGCTGGAGGGCCGCTCCGCCGGCGAGTACATGGACGGGATGACCTCGATCATCCGCCGCGAGCCGGTCGGCGTCTGCGCCCAGGTCGCCCCGTGGAACTACCCGATGATGATGGCCGTGTGGAAGTTCGCCCCGGCCATCGCCGCGGGCAACACCGTGGTGCTCAAGCCCTCGGACACCACCCCGGCCTCCACCGTCCTGATGGCCGAGATCATCGACTCGATCCTGCCCAAGGGCGTCTTCAACGTCGTCTGCGGCGACCGCGAGACCGGCAAGGCCATGGTCGAGCACGCCGTCCCGGCGATGGCCTCCATCACCGGCTCCGTCCGCGCCGGCATGCAGGTCGCCGAGAGCGCGTCGAAGGACGTCAAGCGCGTCCACCTGGAGCTCGGCGGCAAGGCGCCCGTCGTGGTCTTCGAGGACGCCGACATCGCCAAGGCCGTCGAGGACATCGCCGTCGCCGGCTACTTCAACGCCGGCCAGGACTGCACCGCCGCCACCCGCGTCCTCGTGCACGAGTCCGTCCACGACGAGTTCGTGGCCGCCCTCGCCAAGGCCGCCGCCGACACCAAGACCGGCGCCCCGGACGACGAGGACGTCCTCTACGGCCCCCTGAACAACCCCAACCAGCTGGCGCAGGTCGCGGGCTTCATCGACCGCCTGCCGGCGCACGCCAAGGTGGAGGCCGGCGGCCACCGCGTCGGCGAGAAGGGCTACTTCTACGCCCCGACCGTCGTCTCCGGCCTCAAGCAGGACGACGAGATCGTCCAGAACGAGGTCTTCGGCCCCGTCATCACCGTCCAGTCCTTCGCGGACGAGGCCCAGGCGCTGGAGTACGCGAACGGCGTCGAGTACGCCCTCGCCTCCTCCGTGTGGACCAAGGACCACGCCCGCGCGATGCGCATGTCCAAGCACCTCGACTTCGGCTGCGTGTGGATCAACACCCACATCCCGCTCGTCGCCGAGATGCCGCACGGCGGCTTCAAGAAGTCCGGCTACGGCAAGGACCTCTCCGCGTACGGCTTCGAGGACTACACCCGCATCAAGCACGTGATGACCTCGCTCGACGGCTGACGCCGGGCCGCGGCCGGAGGGGCTGGTCAACCCGGCCCCGCACGGGGGCGGGCAGTGGACAATGTGTCCATTGCCCGCCCCCTCCGCGTTCCCCGAGGCTTCACCCATGCCCGCTCCCGACCCCTCCCGCCGCCGCGTCACGCGCCGCGCGGCGCTGCGCGGCCTCGGCGCCGCCGGCCTCCTCTCGGCCCTCGCCGGCTGCGGCGTGCCCTCCGCGTACGTCCCCGAGGACCGCCGGGCGGGCGCGGACCGCTCCGCGCGCGAGCGGAGCCTCTCCTTCGCCAACTGGCCGATGTACATAGACACCGATGCCGAGGACGGGGAACGCCGGCCCACGCTGGAGGCGTTCACGGAGCGCACCGGCATCGGCGTCCGGTACACCGAGGAGATCAACGACAACGACGAGTTCTTCGGCAAGGTCGGCCCCGCCCTGATGAACCGCCAGGAGACCGGACACGACCTGGTGGTGGTCAGCGACTGGATGGCCGCCCGCTTCGTCCGCCTGGGCTGGGCGCAGGCGATGGACCGCGCCCGCCAGCCGAACGTCGCCGAACACCTCGACCCGCAGCTGCGCTCGCCGGCCTTCGACGCAGGGCGCCTGCACACCGTGCCCTGGCAGTCCGGCATCACCGGGATCGCCTACAACCGCAGGGCCCTCGGCCGGGAGATCCGGTCGGTGCGGGACCTGTGGCACCCGGACCTCGCGGGCCGCGTCACCCTCTTCTCGGGCCTCGACGAGTCGTTCGCGCTGCTGATGCAGGGCAACGGGGTGGACGTCACCCGCTGGACCGAGGCGGACTTCCACCGGATGTGCGACCAGGTCGAGGAGCTGGTGCGCCGCAGGCACATCCGCCGCTTCACCGGCAACGACTACACCTCCGACCTCGGCAAGGGGGACGTGCTGGCCTGCCAGGCCTACTCGGGCGACGCGGTCCAACTGCAGGCCGACAACCCGGACATCGCGTTCGTCGTGCCGGAGGAGGGCGGCGAGCTGTGGGCGGAGAGCCTCCTCGTCCCCAACCTGGCCCGCCACAAGGCCAATGCGGAGGCGCTGATCGACCACTACTACGCCCCGGAGGTGGCGGCGGAGCTGGCGGCTGCCGTCGCCTACGTCTGCCCGGTGCCGGCGGCCCGCGAGGTGCTGGCCGCCTCGCCGGACCGGGAGACGGCGGAACTCGCCGAGAACCCGCTGGTCTTCCCCGACGACGCGATGCGCGGGCGGCTCGCCGTGGCCCGGGACGTCACGGCGGCGGAGCGCCGCACACTGGCCGGCCGCTGGAACGCCCTCGTCGGGATGTGATCACCAGCACAGAATTGAACACGTTCGAAGAATTTGCTGAACATGTTCAACTCCGGGCGTAGGGTACTGCCATGAGTGAGAGAAACGCCCTCCAGCGGCGGATCCGTGCCTGGCTCGTCCTGTTCGTCGTCTGCCTGGTCCTCAGCGGGCTCACCGCGTTCCCCCTGGTCACCGAGGTGCGCCTGGCCAACTCCCTGATCGGGCACGAGTGGCTGGCCCGGGTCGGCGAAGGCCTCGACACGGCCGACGCCCGGTACCCGTTCCTCCTGTACGGCACCGACTGGCTGGCCTTCGCCCACCTCGTGATCGCGGTCTTCTTCTACGGGGTCCTGCGCGACCCCGTCCGCAACATCTGGATCATCGAGGCCGGAATGATCGCCTGCGCCGGCATCGTCCCGCTCGCCCTGATCTGCGGCCAGATCCGCGGCATCCCCCTCGGATGGCGCCTCATCGACATCTCGTTCGGGGTCTTCGGCATCATCCCGCTCCTGTTCCTGCGGCGCCTCGTCAAGCGCCTGGAGGCCCTGCCCGCCGCCGCGTGACGGCAGCGCCGCCGAAGACCGGCCGGCTCAGCGGCCGGCCGCGGCGCGCACCGCCGCCAGGGCGTCGATCCGGTTCGTGGTGATCGCGTCCACGCCCGCCGCAGCCAGCCGGCGCATCGTCCGCTTCGTGTCGGCGGTCCACGCCGAGACCCGCAGCCCGTCCCGGTGCAGCGCCTCCACCAGCCCGCGGTCCACCAGCCCGAAGCGGTAGTTCAGCCAGGCCGGCGCCACCGCGTCGATCAGCACCCGGCGCGGCGGCGACAGCGTCGTCCACGTCAGCGCGATCTCCGCCGCCCGGTCGGCGGCCCGCACGGCCAGCATCGTGTTCGGGCCCGCGCAGTAGTAGACGCGCTCCCGCGCCCCGCACTCCCCGACCAGGCCGACGACCCTCCGCACCGCCTCCGGGGCGGCGCCCGGCAGGTCCAGCAGCAGGCGCCCCGGCCCCGCCTCGGCGAGAGCCTGACGCAGCGTCGGCACCCCGCCCTGCGTCAGCTCCGCCAGCTGGGCGGCCGTCACCTCGTCGAGCCGCACGTCGTGTCCCCACAGCCGCTGCAGCGTCTCGTCGTGGAGGAGGACCGCCTCCCCGTCGCGGGTCAGCCGTACGTCGACCTCGACCGCGTCCGCGCCGAGCGCGAACGCCGACCGGATCGACGGGAGCGTGTTCTCGGGGAAGCGGTGGGGATCGCCGCGGTGGGCGACGGCCGTCAGGGTGCGCATGCCGCCCATTGTCCCGCGGCCGTCAGCGTGCGAGCCACGCCTCGGTGTACGTGTCGATCTCCTGCGCGATCCGAGCCTTGCCCGCGGTGTCGAGGAAGGACGCCTCCACCGCGTTCTTCGCGAGTGCGGCGAGGCCGCGCTCGTCGAGGCCGAGCAGCCGGGCGGCCACCGCGTACTCGTTGTTGAGGTCCGTGCCGAACATCGGCGGGTCGTCGCTGTTGACGGTGACGAGCACGCCCGCCTGCACCATCTCCCGGACCGGGTGCCGGTCCAGGTCCTCCACGGCGCGGGTCGCGATGTTCGAGGTCGGGCAGACCTCCAGGGCGATGCGGTGCTCCGCCAGGTGGGCCAGCAGCGCGGGGTCCCGAACGGCGCTCGTGCCGTGGCCGATCCGCTCGGCGCCGAGGTCGCGCAGGGCGTCCCAGATGGTCTGCGGGCCGGTGGTCTCGCCGGCGTGCGGGACGCTGTGCAGGCCGGCGGCGCGGGCGGCGTCGAAGTACGGCTTGAACTGCGTGCGGGGCACGCCGATCTCGGGCCCGCCGAGGCCGAAGGAGACCAGCCCCTCCGGGCGCAGGTCGACGGCGAGGCGGGCGGTCTCCGCGGCGGCCTCCAGGCCGGCCTCGCCGGGGATGTCGAAGCACCAGCGCAGCACGATCCCCAACTCGGCCTCGGCCGCGCGCCGGGCGTCCTCGATGGCCTCCATGAACGCCTTCTCCTCGATGCCGCGGCGCGTGGAGGAGTAGGGCGTGATGGTCAGTTCCGCGTAGCGGATGTTCTGCCGGGCCATGTCGCGGGCGACTTCGAACGTCAGCGTGCGGACGTCGTCGGGCGTGCGGACCAGGTCGACCACGGACAGGTAGACCTCGATGAAGTGCGCGAAGTCGGTGAAGGTGAAGTAGTCGGCGAGCGCCTCCGGGTCGGTCGGCACCCTGGAGTCGGGGTGCCGCGCGGCCAGTTCGGCGACGATGCGGGGGGAGGCCGAGCCGACGTGGTGCACGTGCAGCTCCGCCTTGGGCAGCCCTGCGATGAAGGGGGTCAGGTCGGGCACGACGGGCCTCCGGGGGACGGTGCGGACGGATCGGCCCCCATCGTAGGCAGCAGGGATCCCCCGGCGGGACGGCATAGCATGGCCGTACGAGAGGGGGGTGCTGCATGACCGACAAGAGCCCTGACCCGAGGGACCCGTGGGCCCTGCCGGAGGGGTCGGCAGCGGATCCGGGGAGGCCGCAGGGCGCCCCCGGGGTGCCCGGCCCGCCGTCCGTCCACGACCAGCCCACGCTCGCCGGGATGCCCGGCGCCGGGGTGCCGCCCGCGCCGCCTGCGCCGCTCCCCGGGCCGTACGCGTCCCCCGCGCCCGGACCGGCCCCCGTACCGCCCGCGTACGCCTATCCCGCCCCGCCGGCGTCCGGCATGCCCGGCGTCCCGGGCGCGCCCGGGTACGCCTACCCGGGGCCGGCGTCCGTGCCCGCGCCCCCGGCGTACGCGCAGCAGCCGTACGGCCCGCAGCCCTTCGCCCCCCAGGCGTACCCCGGCGCCGGACCCCTCGGCCACCCCCTGTACGGCGCCCAGCCGCGCAACGGCTTCGGCGTCGCCGCGCTCGTGCTCGGCATCGTCGCGGTCGTCGGGTGCGCCCTGAACTTCATCGCCGTCGGCCTCGGCGTCGCGGCGATCGTCTTCGGCGTGCTCGGCCGCAGCCGGGCGGCCCGCGGGGAGGCCACCAACGGCGGCATGGCGCTGGCCGGCCTCATCCTCGGCGTCACGGGCGCCCTCCTCGGCGCGCTCATGCTGGCGTTCGCCGTCGCCGGCTTCCTGCAGGGCGAGTCCGGCTCCGGGACCGACAGCCCGTACTCGGACACCCGCATGCGCGAGAAGGTCTGACCGGGGCCGGCTACTCCCCGGCGAGGAGCCGCTCGCGGGCCTCCATCAGGGCGAACCCGAGCAGGTTCAGCCCGCGCCAGCGGGCCGGGTCCAGAGCCCGCTCGTCGTCCGCGGCGAGCCCGATGCCCCAGACGCGGTCCATCGGGCTCGCCTCGACGAGCACGCGCCGCCCCGTCGAGAGCAGGTAGCCGGTCAGCTCGGGCGTGGAGCGGAACTTGTGCAGGCTGCCCTCCACGACGATCCCGAAGCGCTCCCGCTCCCACACGGCCTCGTCGAAGCCGCGGACAAGCCGCCCCGCCTTCTTCGCCTCCGCCGGCGTCGCCGCGGCCAGCACGGCGCGCCCGGCCTCCGCGTCCCCGAACAGGCGGGCCTTCCCGGCCATCATCCAGTGCTCTGCCGTCTCGTAGCGGACGCCGTCCACGGTGAACGGAGACGGCCACCACTGGCTCAGGCAGCTCGGGCCGAGCGAGCCGTCCGACCGGGGCCGGTGCCCCCAGAACGGCAGGAACTTCACCCGGTCACCTCGGCTGACCTGCTCGATCAACTTGTCGATCTTCTCCATGCACGGGAGTCTGGCAGTCTCCACGGACACTTCGTACGGGATTTGCGGGGTGTCTCGACACATGGTCGACCGATTCCGTCGCGTAATCAAAAGGCAACAACGGAATCCCTTGGCCGCGGGTAACACCTCTGTCAGGATCGGCACTCCATTAGAGCTGAAGCCACGAGAGCGTGAGAGCGTGATGGGTAATCGCTTCCAGGTTGAGGAACGCTTCGCCGACGGCGCGCAGTACATCGGCGGCAGGCCGTCACACGGCAGCTCCGGCCGGTCCCACACCGTGGTCGACCCGGCGACGGGCAAGGAGGTGCTGACCTACGCCCTCGCCTCCGCCGCCGACGTCGACGCGGCCGTCGCCGCGGCCGAAGGCGCCTTCCCGGCCTGGTCCGGCGCCACCCCCGGGGAGCGCTCCGAGGCCCTGCACCGGCTGGCGTCCGTCCTCGCCGGGCAGGCGGAGGACCTCGCCTGCGCCGAGTCCCTCCAGTGCGGCAAGCCGATCAGGCTGTCCCGCGAGTTCGACGTGCCGGGCACCCTCGACAACACGGCGTTCTTCGCCGGGGCCGCCCGCCACCTCCAGGGCCAGGCCGCCGCCGAGTACTCGGGCGACCACACCTCGTACGTACGCCGCGAGGCCATCGGCGTCGTCGGCTCCATCGCCCCCTGGAACTACCCCCTCCAGATGGCCGCCTGGAAGATCCTCCCGGCCATCGCCGCGGGCAACACCGTCGTCCTCAAGCCCGCCGAGACCACCCCCCTCACCTCCCTGATGTTCGCGCGGGCCGCGACGGAGGCGGGCATCCCGGACGGCGTCGTCAACATCGTCACCGGGGCCGGCCGCGACGCCGGCGAGCACCTCGTCGGCCACCCCGGCGTCGCCATGACCTCCTTCACCGGCTCCACCGCTGTCGGCAGGCGCGTCGCCGAGATCGCCACCGCCTCCGTCAAGCGGCTCCACCTGGAGCTCGGCGGCAAGGCACCCTTCGTCGTCTTCGACGACGCCGACCCGGAGGCCGCCGCCCACGGCGCCGTCGCCGCCTCCCTGATCAACAGCGGCCAGGACTGCACCGCCGCCACCCGCGCGTACGTCCAGCGCCCGCTGTACGAGGCCTTCACCGCCCGCGTCGCCGAGCTGATGGAGGGCGTCCGCCTCGGCGACCCCTTCGACCCCTCCACCGACCTGGGCCCCCTCGTCTCCCACGCCCACCGCGACCGCGTCGCCGCCTTCGTCGAGCGGGCCCGCGGCTATGCCACCGTCGTCACCGGCGGCTCCGCCCCCGGCGGCGCCCTCGCCGGAGGCGCCTACTACCGGCCCACCCTCATCACCGGCGCGCCGCAGGACAGCGAGGCCGTCCAGGCCGAGATCTTCGGACCGGTCCTCGCCGTGCTCCCCTTCGACACCGACGACGAGGGCCTCGCCCTCGCCAACGACACCCCCTACGGCCTCGCCGCCTCCGCCTGGACCCGCGGCGTCTACCGTGCCAACCGCGCGACCCGCGAGCTCAGGGCGGGCTGCGTGTGGATCAACGACCACATCCCGATCATCAGCGAGATGCCCCACGGCGGCTACAAGGCGAGCGGCTTCGGAAAGGACATGAGCTCGTACTCCTTCGAGGAGTACACGCAGGTCAAGCACGTCATGTATGACAACACGGCGGTGGCGGCCAAGGACTGGCACCGCACGATCTTCGGGGACCGATAGCAGCAGCAGGGCCCGCACGACCAGCGGCCCGCCCATCCCGAAAGGGCACAGTCCATGCAGCACAACGAGCCCGACCGGCTCTCCGCGGCACAGCTCGCCGCGATGCGGCGCAGCCTCACCAGCGGGCGCGGCGCCCTCACCCGCCGCTCGCTGCTGCGCGCCTCCGGCGCCGGGGCGCTCACCCTCGGCGGCCTGGCGTCGATGTCCGCGTGCGGCATCCCGCCCGCGAAGCGCGGCGCCGAGGACGCCGCGGCGTCCGAGGACCGCTCGGAGGCGGAGAAGGTCGTCAACTTCTCCAACTGGACCGAGTACATGGACGTCAGCGACGACGAGAAGGTCCACCCGACGCTGGAGGAGTTCACCAGGCGGACGGGCATCAAGGTCAACTACACCGAGGACATCAACGACAACGTCGAGTTCTTCGGCAAGATCCGCCCCCAGCTGGCGGCGGGCCAGGACACCGGCCGGGACCTGATCGTCGTCACCGACTGGCTCGCGGCCCGCATCATCCGCCTCGGCTGGGCGCAGAAACTCGACCCCTCCCACCTGCCGCACGCCTTCGCCAACCTGATCCCGCAGTACCGCAGCCCCGACTGGGACCCGGGCCGCGCGCACAGCTATCCGTGGACCGGCATCAACACGGTCATCGCCTACAACACCAGGGCGACGGGCGGCAGGAAGGTCGACTCCGTCACCCAGATGCTCGACGACCCCACCCTCAAGGGCCGGGTCGGCTTCCTCAGCGAGATGCGCGACACGGTCGGCATGACCCTCCTCGACCAGGGCAAGTCCCCGGAGTCCTTCACCACCGCCGACTACGACGCGGCCATCGCCCGGCTGCAGAAGGGCGTGGACAGCAAGCAGATCCGCCGCTTCACCGGCAACGACTACACCGCGGACCTGGACAAGGGCGACCTGGCGGCCTGCCTGGCCTGGGCCGGCGACGTCATCCAGCTCCAGGCGGACAACCCGGACATCCAGTACGCGATTCCTGCCGTGGGCTACATCACCTCCAGCGACAACCTGCTCGTGCCGGCCCGCGCCCGGCACAAGACCAACGCCGAGAAGCTGATCGACTTCTACTACGAGCCCCCGATCGCCGCCCAGCTCGCCGCCTTCATCAGCTACGTGTGCCCGGTCGCGGGGGTCAGGGACGACCTTGCGAAAATCGATCCCGCGCTCGCGGACAACCCCCTGATCATCCCCGACGAGGAGATGGCCGCCAGGGCCCATGCCTTCCGCATGCTCACCAGCGAGGAAGAGACCGCGTACGAGGAGAAGTTCGCCAAGCTCATCGGAGCCTGACGGACCCCGTGCCGGCACCCCCGCCCTCTTCCGACGAACACCACCACCGAAGGCCGCGACCCATGACTGACAAGACCGCGGGCGGAGATGTCCGCCTCGCCGGGATCAGCAAGCACTACGGCACCTTCACGGCCGTGCACCCCCTGGACCTGACCATCCCGCAGGGCTCGTTCTTCGCCCTGCTCGGCGCCTCCGGCTGCGGGAAGACCACCACCCTGCGGATGATCGCCGGCCTGGAGGAGCCCTCCACCGGCACCGTCCACCTCGGCGACCGCGACGTCACGCAGCTGCCCCCGTACAAGCGCCCCGTGAACACGGTCTTCCAGAGCTACGCCCTCTTCCCGCACCTGAGCATCCACGAGAACGTCGCCTTCGGGCTGCGCCGCCGCGGCATCAAGTCCGTCAGGAAGCAGGTCGAGGACATGCTGGAGCTCGTCGAGCTCGGCCAGTTCGCCCAGCGCAAGCCGCACCAGCTCTCCGGCGGCCAGCAGCAGCGCGTCGCGGTCGCCCGCGCGCTCATCAACCACCCCCAGGTGCTCCTCCTCGACGAGCCCCTCGGCGCCCTCGACCTCAAGCTGCGCCGCCAGATGCAGCTGGAGCTCAAGCGGATCCAGACCGAGGTCGGCATCACGTTCGTGCACGTCACGCACGACCAGGAGGAGGCCATGACCATGGCCGACACCGTGGCGGTGATGAACGGCGGCCGCGTCGAGCAGATGGGCGCCCCCGCCGAGCTGTACGAGAACCCGCGCACCACGTTCGTCGCGAACTTCCTCGGCACATCCAACCTGATCGAGGCCGAGGTCCTGGAGGCCGGCGGCGACGAGGTCGCCGTCACGTCGGCGGGCACCAGGCTCCGGCTTCCCCGGGCCCGCTGCTCGACCGCCCCGAAGGCCGGCGGCCGGCTCCTGGTCGGGGTGCGCCCCGAGAAGATCTCCCTGGTGCCCGCGGCCGAGGAGGGAGCCGTCGCGGCAGGCCGGAACAAGGTCGCCGGGCGGATCGCCGACTCCTCCTTCATCGGCGTGTCCACCCAGTTCGTCATCGACAGCCCCGTCTGCCCGGAGCTGGAGGTGTACGTGCAGAACATCGAGCGCGACGACCGCCTGGTCCCCGGCGCCGAGGTCGTCCTGCACTGGAACCCGGAGCACACCTTCGGGCTGGACGCCGCGCAGGACATCGACGCGGGAGTCGAGACGGTCGAGGAGGGCGCATGACCGCCACCGCGGCGCCGCCCGAGGCCCCCGCCCCGGCCGAGCCACCCGTCCACCGGCCGTCCCTGCGCAAGCGGCTCGTCCCGTACTGGCTGCTGCTGCCCGGCATCCTGTGGCTGCTCGTCTTCTTCGTCCTGCCGATGGCCTACCAGGCCTCCACCTCGGTGCAGACCGGCTCCCTCGAAGAGGGCTTCGAGGTCACCTGGCACTTCCGCACCTACTGGGACGCCCTCGCCGAGTACTACCCCCAGTTCCTGCGCTCCCTGCTGTACGCCGGCACCGCCACCCTGCTGTGCCTGCTCCTCGGCTACCCGCTGGCCTACCTGATCGCCTTCAAGGCGGGCCGCTGGCGCAACCTCCTGCTGGTACTGGTCATCGCGCCGTTCTTCACCAGCTTCCTGATCCGCACGCTGGCCTGGAAGACCATCCTGGCCGACGGCGGGCCCGTCGTCGCCGTCCTCAACAGCGTCGGCTTCCTCGACGTCACCAGCTGGCTCGGCCTGACCCAGGGCGAGCGCGTGCTCGCCACCCCGCTCGCGGTGGTCTGCGGCCTGACGTACAACTTCCTGCCCTTCATGATCCTGCCGCTGTACACCTCGCTGGAGCGCATCGACCCCCGCCTGCACGAAGCGGCCGGGGACCTGTACGCCCACCCCGCGACGACCTTCCGCAAGGTCACCTTCCCGCTGTCGATGCCGGGCGTGGTCTCCGGGACCCTGCTCACCTTCATCCCGGCGAGCGGCGACTACGTCAACGCCGAGCTGCTCGGCTCGACGGACACCCGGATGATCGGCAACGTCATCCAGTCCCAGTACCTGCGGATCCTCGACTACCCGACGGCCGCCGCACTGTCCTTCATCCTCATGGCCGCCGTGCTGGTCATGGTCACCATCTACATCCGCCGCGCGGGGACGGAGGACCTGGTCTGATGCGTTGGCTCCGCCGCAACCTCGTCACCGTCCTCGGCCTCCTGACCCTCGCGTACCTGGTCCTGCCGAACGTCGTCGTCACCGTCTTCTCGTTCAACAACCCCGCCGGGCGCTTCAACTACGCCTGGCAGGAGTTCTCCCTCGACGCCTGGAAGGACCCCTGCGGGGTCGCCGACCTGTGCGGCTCCCTCGCCCTGTCCCTCCAGATCGCCCTGTGGGCCACGCTCGGCGCGACCGCGCTCGGCACGGCCATCGCCTTCGCCCTGGTCCGCTACCGGTTCCGGGCGCGCGGCGCGGTCAACTCGCTGATCTTCATGCCGATGGCCATGCCCGAGATCGTCATGGCCGCCTCGCTGCTCGCCCTGTTCCTGAACATGGGCGTCGAGCTGGGCTTCCGGACGATCCTGATCGCCCACGTCATGTTCTGCCTCAGCTTCGTCGTCGCCGCCGTCAAGGCACGCGTGCTCTCGATGGACCCCCGGCTGGAGGAGGCCGCCCGCGACCTCTACGCGAGCCCCCTGCAGACCTTCCTGCGGGTGACGCTGCCGATCGCGGCGCCGGGCATCGCGGCAGGCGCACTGCTCTCCTTCGCCCTGTCCTTCGACGACTTCATCATCACCAACTTCAACTCGGGCAACACCGTCACCTTCCCCATGTTCGTGTGGGGCTCGGCCCAGCGCGGTACGCCCGTGCAGATCAACGTCATCGGCACGGCGATGTTCGTCATCGCGGTGCTGGTGGTCCTCGCCGCCCAGATCGTCGGCAACCGCCGGAAGAAAGCACAGCCCAAGTAACTCTGTAGGGAGTTGGAAGACATGGCCCCAGTCGCCATGCGAAGTGTTGCGAAATCCCTTTCCGAAGCACTGCCGGTCTCGTACTGGCTGGACGACCCCGGCAAGCCCCCCGCCCAGCCGGCCCTGACCTCCGACGAGGCCTGCGACCTGCTCGTCGTCGGCGGAGGCTACAGCGGCCTGTGGACGGCGCTGATCGCCAAGGAGCGCGACCCCGCCCGGGACGTCGTCCTCATCGAGTCGAAGGAGGCGGGCTGGGCCGCCTCCGGACGCAACGGCGGCTTCTGCGCCGCCTCCCTCACCCACGGCTTCGCCAACGGCCTGGCCCGCTGGCCCGGCGAACTCGCGAAGCTGGAGGAACTGGGCGCGCGCAACCTCGACGAGATCGAGGCGGCCGTCGCCCGCTACGGCATCGACTGCGACTTCGAGCGCACCGGCGAGATCGACGTCGCCACCGAGCCGCACCAGGTCGAGGAGCTCCGCGAGCTCCACCAGGAGGCCGAGAAGCTCGGCCTCGCGGACGGCATGCGCTGGCTCGACCGCGACGCCCTGCGCGCCGAGGTCGACTCGCCGACCTTCCTCGCCGGCCTGTGGGACACCGACGGCGTCGCCATGCTGAACCCCGCCCGGCTCGCCTGGGGCCTCAAGCAGGCCTGCCTCGGCCTCGGCGTGCGCATCTACGAGAACACCCGCGGCCTGTCGCTGGGCTCCTCCGGCGCCGGAATGGCCGTCCGCACCCCGTACGGTCGGATCTTCGCCCGGCGGGTCGCGCTCGGCACCAACATCTTCCCCTCGCTGGTCCGGCGGATCCGGCCGTTCACGGTCCCCGTCTACGACTACGCCCTCATGACCGAGCCGCTCACCGCCGACCAGCGAGAGGCCATCGGCTGGCAGAACCGCCAGGGCATGGGCGACAGCGCCAACCAGTTCCACTACTTCCGCATCACCCCGGACCACCGGATCCTGTGGGGCGGCTACGACGCCGTCTACCCGTACAAGGGGCGCCTGGACTCCGAGTACGACCACCGGCCGGAGACCTA
The DNA here is from genome assembly GCF_003325375.1 of Streptomyces globosus. Classification (GTDB taxonomy): domain Bacteria; phylum Actinomycetota; class Actinomycetes; order Streptomycetales; family Streptomycetaceae; genus Streptomyces; species Streptomyces globosus_A. Next base: position 1,473,322 of record NZ_CP030862.1, read on the forward strand.
CCTCAAGCTGGCGCAGCACTTCTTCACGGCGTTCCCGCAGCTGGAGGGCGTCGGCTTCAGCCACGCCTGGGGCGGGGCGATCGACACCTGCTCCCGCTTCTCGGCGTTCTTCGGCACCGCGCACTCCGGCCGGGTCGCCTACGCGGCCGGCTACACCGGCCTCGGCGTCGGCGCCACGCGCTTCGGAGCCGACGTGATGCTGGACCTCCTCGACGGCGCGCGCACCGAGCGCACCGGGCTGGAGATGGTGCGGTCCAAGCCGATGCCGTTCCCGCCCGAGCCGTTCGCCTGGACGGGGATCACGCTGACCAAGTGGTCCCTGGCGCGGGCCGACGCACGCGGCGGCCGCCGCAACCTGTGGCTGAAGACCCTCGATCGGTTCGGCCTCGGCTTCGACAGCTGACGGCGTGACGGTCGCGGCCCGCCCCGGGGGAGTGACCCGGTTCACTCCCCCGGGGCGGGCGAACCCGCGTCATCGCCGCGGCCCGCCGCGCTCTCTCCGGGTGAGGAACCCCCACCTACAGGGAACGGAGGCCGGGCGATGCAGGGCTCGGATGTCAAAGCCGCGGTGGAATGGCTCGTCTCGGCGGCCGGCGATCCACAGGCCTGCCGCTGGGAGTGGGAGCGCAGCCCCGACGGGGTCGCCCTGCTGCCCGCGGGCCGGCACTGGGACGTGCTGGTCCTGCCCGGCGGGCTCGGCCGGGCCGCCCTCGCCGTCCTGCGGCGGCTGCGCGGGCGGCCCGGCCCGGTGCTCGCCGGCCCGGGCGGCACCCGGCTGGGCTTCTTCGTGCCCGCGGGGACGGCCTCGCACTGGCTGGCCACCGGCGTGCGCGGCGCCGGACGGGGCAGCTGGGTCGTCGTCCCCCATCCCGGCAGGGCTCCCGGGGCCGCCGGGCACTGGCTGGTGCCGCCGGACGGCCGCGGGACGCTCACCGATCCGGCGGTGCTGGAGCTCGCCCTGCACGAGGCGGCGGCCGCCCGCGCCGCCGGGGAGCGGGCGGCGGGCCGCCCCGCCTGAGCCCGCGTGCGACGGCCAGCCGGACGGCGTACAGCAGCGGCACGCACAGCAGGAGCGAGGCGAGGACGTCCAGCGGCCAGTGGAAGCCGCGCAGGACGAGCCCGGCGGCCGTGGCGGCCGTCAGCGCCAGCGCCGCGGCCGCCGGCCACGGCCGGCGGGTGTACGGGCGCAGCAGCAGGGCCGCGGCTCCGTAGGCGACGGCGGCGGTGGCCGTGTGGCCGGAGGGGAAGTAGCCGGCGGCCCAGGGCTCCAGCGGTCCGGGGCGGGCGGTCCACGCCTTCAGCGGGACGACCAGGGCCGGCACGAGGGCGATGGCCGACGCGGCGGCCAGGGCGCCGGAGCGGTTGCCGCGGCGCAGGGCGTACGCCGCCGCCAGGACGAGGACGGGCACGGCGACGGGCACGTTGCCCAGGTCGGAGAGCCGCTCGGTGACGGCGTCGGGGAGGGTGCGCACCAGTGCGGCGCTGATCCGCTCGTCCGGACCGAGCAGCGGGCCCGAGGCCAGCACCTGCCAGGTCGCCAGGGCGAGCCCGAGGAGGGCCCCGGTGGGGAGGAGGACGGAGCGGAGGGAGAAGGAGGAGGTGGCCGGCCGTCCCGGAACAGGGGGGATGGTTCCGGGACGGCCGCCCGGACCGGGTTGCCGGGCGCCCCGGGGGGTGTGGGGCGGTCGGCTGTCCGATCGGTGAGGAGTGTGCGCGAACGCAGGCCCGGTGCGGCGCTGGGGAAGCCCGGTACCGGTGTCGCCCCCGGAATCCCGGGAGCGGGGTGTCTCACTCATCTGCAGAAACCGTACGGCAGCGGAGAGGGGGCCGACAGCAGGAACGCGGTCCTGCCATCGGCCCCCCACATCTTCTTCACAGCGCCCGACCGTTACCGGCGGTACCGCTGCGGGCGTGTGTTCGGACGCTCGCTCAGGCGGTCGTCCAGGCGGCTGCTCAGACCGTCGCTCAGACCGTCGCGAACGCGGCCTCGATGACGTCCAGGCCCTCGTTCAGCAGGTCCTCGCCGATGACCAGCGGCGGCAGGAAGCGGAGCACGTTGCCGTACGTGCCGCAGGTGAGGACGATGACGCCCTCGGCGTGGCAGGCCTTGGCGAGGGCCGCGGCGGCCTCCGGGTTCGGCGTCTTGGACGCGGGGTCCTTGACCAGCTCGATGGCGATCATGGCGCCGCGGCCGCGGATGTCGCCGATGATCTCGTACTTCTCCTGCATCGCGGACAGCCGCGCCTTCATGAGGGACTCGATCTCCTTCGCCTTGGCGTTGAGGTCGAGCTCCTTCATCGTCTCGATGGAGCCGAGCGCGCCGGCGCAGGCCACCGGGTTGCCGCCGTACGTGCCGCCCAGGCCGCCCGCGTGCGCGGCGTCCATGATCTCGGCGCGGCCGGTCACCGCGGCGAGCGGCAGGCCGCCGGCGATGCCCTTGGCGGTGGTGATCAGGTCCGGGACGATGCCCTCGTCCTCGCAGGCGAACCACTGGCCGGTGCGGCAGAAGCCGGACTGGATCTCGTCCGCGACGAAGACGATGCCGTTGTCGTTGGCGAACTCCACGATCGCCGGGAGGAAGCCCTTGGCCGGCTCGATGAAGCCGCCCTCGCCGAGGACCGGCTCGATGATGATCGCGGCGACGTTCTCGGCGCCGATCTGCTTGGTGATCTGGTCGATCGCCTGGGCGGCGGCCTCGGGGCCGCAGTTCTCGGCACCGGTGGGCCAGCGGTAGCCGTAGGCGACCGGCACGCGGTAGACCTCGGGGGCGAACGGACCGAAGCCGTGCTTGTACGGCATGTTCTTCGCGGTCAGCGCCATGGTGAGGTTGGTGCGGCCGTGGTAGCCGTGGTCGAAGACGACGACGGCCTGGCGCTTGGTGTACGCACGCGCGATCTTGACGGCGTTCTCGACGGCCTCGGCGCCGGAGTTGAACAGCGCGGACTTCTTCGCGTGGTCGCCCGGGGTCAGCTCGGCCAGCGCCTCGCAGACCTCCACGTAGCCCTCGTACGGGGTGACCATGAAACAGGTGTGGGTGAAGTCCGCGAGCTGCGCGGTGGCGCGGCGCACGACGGCCTCGGCGGAGCCGCCCACCGAGGTCACGGCGATGCCGGAGCCGAAGTCGATCAGGCGGTTGCCGTCGACGTCCTCGAGGATGCCGCCGTCCAGGCGCTTGGTGAAGACGGGGAGCACCGAACCCACGCCGCCGGCCACCGCACCGAGGCGGCGGGCCTGAAGCTCCTGCGACTTCGGGCCGGGGATCGCGGTGACGAGCTTGCGCTCCTGCGGGACAGCAGTCATGGGGGCTCCTGGGGGTGTTTTCGGACGCACTTGTGTCTTTGTCCGCAGGCTAGGCCCGGGGGAGGGGGGAAAGCATGCTCCGTTCGGGAGTGGTCCGCCCGTGTCCTTGTCCGCAGCGGCCATAGGAGGGAGGCGGCGCACGGCGCCGGAACCGCGCCGCGACACCGGCCGGTACCGGCCCGCGGCCGCCGCCGGGCAACTACATTGAGCGGCGCAGCGCAGGGAAACGGGCAGGGGGCAGGGGTTTCGATGGACACCGACGGCACGCCGCACGGCACCGGCGAGCGACGGGCGCCGCACACCGGCCACGCCCCGGGCGGGCAGGTGCCCAGGCCCGCCGGCCCGCCCGCCGCCCCGCCCGCGGCGCCGCCCCGGCCCGCGCACGCCCCCGGCGGCGGCCCCGCCCTCGCGGACTGGCTGCGCACCCCGCGCGTCTCCGACGGCCCCGGGGTGTGGGCGTACGGGCACGTGCCCCGACCCGCCGAGGAGCCGGAGCGCACCCCGACCCGCCAGCTCGTCTCCGGCGCCCTGATCTCCCTCCTCGCCGGACTGCTGCTGTGGTCCCTGCTCTGGAACGGCTACCTGGGCGGCTTCTGGCTCTGGCCGCTCTACATGTTCACGCCCGACTCCTGGGCCGGCACCATGCCGGCCGTCGTCGCCGCCTACACCTGGTACACCGCGGTCGCCCTGATGCTGGCCGTCGGCTTCGGCCGGCTCGGCCGCTGGCCCGAACTGGCCCGCCGCCTCCTCACCGGCGGCGCCGCCCGCGCCGCCCGCGCCGAGGGGACCCGGCTCCCCGACCGGCCCGCACCCGGCAGCCCCGACGACCCCGCCGGCTGGCCCGAGCTGCGCCGGGCCGGCCTCGGCGACCTCGCCGACCTGCTCGCCGCCGAGGCGGCCTCCGGCCGCATGAACGACGTCGACCACGCCCGGATCCGGCGCGCCTGGGACTCCGTACGCGCCGACCCCGCGCGCGCCACCGCCTTCGCCGGAGCCGTCCGCGGCAAGGGCGCCGCCGCCTGCCTGCACCCCTCCGGGGCCCGCGACCTGCCCGTGCGCGCCGCCCGCCACGACCTCCTCGCCCGGCAGGTCCTGCTCGGCACCGCCGACCCCGGCACCCGCAACCCGTACGCCCGGCGCGGGACGCGGCTCGCCCTCGACCCCGCCGTGCTGGGCACCTCGCTGCTCGCCGTCGGCCCCTCCGGAGCCGGGAAGACCGCCCTGCTCGTCCGGCCCGTCGTGGAGTCCCTCGCCCTCCAGGCCCTCGCCGGCCAGGCCGCCGTCGTCGCCGTCGCCGCCGCAGGCACCCGGCTGGGCCCGGACGACGGCTTCGACGTGGTCGTCCGGATCGGCGACCCCGCCTCCGTCCACGACCTCGACCTGTACGGGGGCACCACCGACCCCGACGAGGCCGCCGGGCTGCTCGCCGAGGCCTTCACCGGCGACGTCCCCGGCATGGAGGTCCGCCGCGCCGCCACCGCCCTCGCCCAGCTCCTCGGCCCCTTCCGGACCGCGTACGGCCGCTTCCCGGCCGTGCCCGAGCTGCGCGAACTGCTGGACCGGGTGCCCGCCCGCCTCGACGCCCTGCGCTCCGCCCTCGAAGCAGCCGGAGCCCACGCCATGATCCGCGAGCTCGACGCCCGCGACCGCCAGCACGGCACCCCCGGCGACCCCGGCCCCGCCCTCGCCGACCGCGTGGCGCTGCTGGACCGGCCCGCCTTCGACGGGTTCTTCGACACCGGCGGCCGCAGCCGGCCCTTCTCGCTGCGCAGCCTGGAGCACCCGCTGCGCGTCCGCATCGACCTGCCCGAGCGCGGGCACGCCGACGCCTCCCGCATCCTCGCCCGCCTGGTCCTGGCCCAGTTCTCCGCCTGCGCGGCGGCCCGCACCGACCGGTCGCTGTTCGCGTTCCTCGCCCTCGACGACGCCTCCCACACCCTGACCCCGCAGAGCGTGCGGAGCCTCCAGCGGCTGCGCACCGCCAACGCCGGCGTCCTGCTGGCGCTGCGCACCCTCGACGACGTCCCCGAGGCGCTGCGGACGCCGCTGCTCGGGGCCGTCGGCTGCCGGATGGCCTTCTCCGGCGTCACCACCTGGGACGGCAGGCGCTTCGCCGAGGCGTGGGGCACCGAATGGGTGGAGGCCCGCGACGTCACCCACCGCACCGTCTTCGCCGACCAGCCGCTGACCCGCGCCGTGCACGCCTTCCGCAAGCTCGTCACCGGCAAGGCCGTCACGACGGACGCCGTCACCGTCCGGCAGGTGGAGCGGGAGCGCTGGTCCGCCTCCGACCTCGCGCACTCCGTCCCGCCCGGCCACGCCGTGCTCTCGCTGACCACGGTCCGCGGGGAGCGGGCGGCCCCGCTGCTGGTGAGGCTGGAGGGAACGGGCTGAGCGGACCCGTACGGGGTGGCAGAATCAGAAGGGCCGTTCATACGGCGCGGCGAAATCCCGCGCCCCGCTGCGGCCCCGCCCCGCACCCCGGCGGCGCGACCGCCTCCCCGCCGCCCCCACTGCCTGGAACCCGATGCCGCTCACCCTCGCCTCCCTCGTCCAGCACTCGGCGCTCAAGCTCGGCGTCCGGGCCGGGGAGGGGCGCCTGGACACGCCCGTGCGCTGGGCGCACGTCAGCGAGCTCGCCGACCCCGTCCCCTACATGGAGGGCGGGGAGCTGCTGCTGACCACGGCCATGAAGCTCGACGCGGCGGACCCGCAGGAGATGCGCCGCTACGTCCGCCGCCTCGCCGCGGCCGGCGTCGTCGGCATCGGCTTCGCCGTCGGCGTGAACCACGAGGAGATCCCGCAGGCGCTCGTCGACGCCGCCCGCGCCGAGGACCTGCCGCTGCTGGAGGTGCCGCGCAGGACCCCCTTCCTCGCCATCAGCAAGGCGGTCTCCGCGGCCCTCGCCGCCGACCAGTACCGGGCCGTCACCGCCGGCTTCGAAGCGCAGCGCGAGCTGACCCGGGCCGCCCTCACCGCGGACGGGCCCGCCGAGCTGCTGGCCCGCCTCGCCGCGCACGTCCACGGCTGGGCCGCCCTGTACGACACCTCGGGCGCCGTCGTCGCCGCCGCACCCGAGTGGGCCGCCCGGCGCGCCGCCCGGCTCACCCCCGACGTGGAGCGGCTGCGCGAGCGCCCCGCCCCGGCCAGCGCCGTCGTGGGCGGCGCGGAGGACCGCGTCGAACTCCAGTCGCTCGGCACGGGCCGCCGGGCCCGCGGCGCGCTGGCCGTCGGCACCGGCGCCCCGCTGGGCACGGCCGAGCGGTACGCCGTCCACTCGGCCGTCGCCCTGCTGACCCTGACCACCGAGCGGTCCCGGTCCCTGCACGACGCCGAGTCCCGGCTGGGCGCCGCCGTGCTGCGGATGCTGCTGGCCGGGGAGGCGGACCACGCCCGCACCGTCGCCGGCGACCTGTACGGGACGCTGCTGGACGCGCCGTTCCGGATCGTCGTCGCCGAGCCGGCCCTGCCCGGCACGGCCCGCCCCGAGGGGCTGGCCCTCCTCGCCGACACCGTGGAGTCCGCTGCCGCCCGCGCCGGCGAGTCGCTGCTGCTGGTGCCCGAGCCCGGCCGCCTCACCGTCCTCGCCGCCGACGGCGGGGCCGCCGTACAGGCCTGCACCGGGCACGCCGAGGCGCTCGAAGCCCGGCGCGGGCGGGACTCCGCCGGCCCCGAACCCGACGAGCTGGTGGTCGGGCTGTCCGCGCCCGCCGGCGCCGCAACCGTCGCGGCCGCCCTCAAGCAGGCCGACCAGGCACTGGCCGTCGCCCGGCGGCGCGGCCGCCCCCTGGTGGAGCACGAGGACCTCGCCGCCGGGTCGGTGCTGCCGCTGCTCGCCGACGAAGCCGTACGGGCCTTCGCCGACGGCACCCTGCGGGCCCTGCGCGAACACGACGAGAAGGGCCGCGGCGACCTCGTCGCCTCCCTGCATGCCTGGCTCTCCCGGCACGGGCAGTGGGACGCGGCCGCCGCCGACCTCGGCGTGCACCGGCACACCCTGCGCTACCGGATGCGGCGCGTCGAGGAGATCCTCGGCCGCTCCCTCGACGACCCGGACGTCCGCATGGAGCTGTGGCTCGCCCTCAAGGCCGGCTCCACCCCCGCGTAGGGCCGGCCCGCCGGAACACCGACAAAGCGGCGTGCCGCGGCAGCCGGGTACTCCACCGCGGACAAGCCGCTGATCGGGCCCCGACACCTACGGTGGTGTGGACAAGGATCCGCACACATCCGAAGGGCCGGGATTCGCATGACTTCCACCCACGCCTTCTGGCTCGCCGGCCGCCAGGCCACCGGCGAGGACAGCTTCGACGTCCACAACCCGTGGGACGGCCGCCTCGTCGGCACCGTCAGCGTCCCCACCGACGCACAGGTCGAAGAGGCCGTGGCCGCGGCGTACGCCGTGACGGCGGAGTTCTCCGCGACCCCCGCCCACGTCCGGGCCGCGGCCCTGGACCACGTCTCGAAGCGCCTCGCCGAGCGGACCGAGGAGATCGCCCAGCTGATCTCCGCCGAGAACGGCAAGCCCGTCAAGTGGGCGCGCGGCGAGGTCGGCCGTGCGGTATCCGTCTTCCGCTTCGCCGCCGAGGAGGCCCGCCGCTTCAACGGCGGCGAGGCCCAGCGCCTCGACACCGACGCCGGCGGCACCGGCCGCCTGGCCCTGACCCGCCGCTTCGTCAAGGGCCCGGTCCTCGGCATCGCCCCGTTCAACTTCCCGCTGAACCTGTGCGCCCACAAGGTCGCCCCGGCCATCGCCGTCGGCGCGCCGATCATCCTCAAGCCGGCCCCGGCCACGCCGCTCTCCGGCCTGATCCTCGGCGAGCTCCTCGCCGAGACCGACCTGCCGGCCGGCTCCTGGTCCGTGCTGCCCGTCGCCAACGACAAGATGCCGGCGCTGGTCCAGGACGACCGCCTGCCCGTCATCTCCTTCACCGGCTCCGACAAGGTCGGCTACGCCATCCAGCAGTCCGTGCCGCACAAGCACTGCACCCTGGAGCTCGGCGGCAACGCCGCCGCCGTCGTCCTCGCCGACTGGTCCTCCGACGCCGACCTCGACTGGGCCGCGACCCGCATCGCGACCTTCTCGAACTACCAGGCCGGCCAGTCCTGCATCTCCGTGCAGCGCGTCATCGCCGACGCCTCCGTGTACGACCGCCTTGTCGAGAAGGTCGTCGCCCAGGTCCAGGCGCAGGTCACCGGCGACCCGTCCGACGACGCCACCGACGTCGGCCCGCTCGTCTCCGAGGACGCCGCCAAGCGCGTCGAGTCCTGGGTCGACGAGGCCGTCGCCGCCGGCGCGAAGCTGCTCACCGGCGGCAAGCGCGAGGGCGCCTCGTACGAGCCGACCGTCCTCGCCGACCTGCCCGACGGCGTGACCCTCGCCTGCGAAGAGGTCTTCGGCCCGGTCCTGACCCTGCACCGCGTCGAGAACACCGACGAGGCCTTCGCCAAGGTCAACGACTCGAAGTTCGGCCTCCAGACCGGCGTCTTCACCCGCGACGTCCAGACCGCCTTCCGCGCCCACCGCGAGCTGGAGGTCGGCGGCGTGGTCATCGGCGACGCCCCGTCCTACCGCGCCGACCAGATGCCGTACGGCGGCGTCAAGCAGTCCGGCGTCGGCCGCGAGGGCGTCCGCTACGCGATGGACGACTACACGTACGAGCGCGTCCTGGTCCTGACGAACCTGGCCCTCTGACGCCTCCCGAGAACCGACGGCCGGAGCCCACTGTGCGGGGGCTCCGGCCGTCCCCCTTTTGCCTGCCCTGACCTGCGAAAAGCGTCAGATCCTGGCTGATGTCCTCAACGCGTGGGAACGCCGGCCCAACGGTCTTGGCCAAGGTGAGCGTGCTTCCGCGACCGGTCGCTACGCGCCGCGCGCGGGGAAGCAGCGTCCTGCAACTCCCGGCGCAGTCCGCGAGCGCCCACCACTGCCAAGGCCCAAAGTGCGCTGATGGATTGCGCATGCTCCCACGGCGGCCCTGAGGTCTCCGGGGGCAGGACGGGTACGACAGCCACTCCCGCCTCCGCGAAGGCACGCGGCTCGACATAGCGCATGCCGCCGCGGCCACACAGGTACGTCCTGCTGCCCGTAGCCACGGTGAGGTCCGCGAGGCGGGCGGATCGGCCGGTGCGAGCGGTCAGTTCACTGCTGCGGACGACGGTCCCTGGCCACCCCATGGCCGCCAGGAGCGCCAATGTCGATGCCTCGGCGACAGCAGCCGTCCGCTTCGTGGACTTGAACTCCTCCAGTACCGGGTCCACGACCGCCTTCACGGCGGGCCAGTTCAAGCTTCGCCCATACGTCTGGTAGGTGAGCTGCTGTACCCGCCGTCGGCAGCGTTCGGGATCGGCAAGCCGCGCATCGCGGACCAGCGTGCTGCGGCCCTGCGGCAGGTGGGTGGCCAGGGACAGCCACCGCCTGTCGCCAGGGTCTGCCAGGGCGCCCAGACGGGCTCGGTGCTGGTAGTCCCGGCGGGCGAACTGGACGTCGTCCAGGACGATCCACACGTCCGAGGCGAAAAGCTTCGCCAGCGTGGACAGCCGTGGGAAGAAATTCGGCTGGTGGATCGCGCACACCGCCCCCGGAGGGGCATTGCCGGTGTCAGGAGCTGATGAGCCTGCTGTCGAAGCCGGCGCGCAGGAGGCGCTCGTACGCGTCATGGACATCTCCCGGTACGTCCTGCTCGACGGCGAAGCCGAGCGCCGGGTACTCGATGACCCGTTGCAGGTCGCCCACGAGCATGTCGACGACGAGCTTCTCGTCGCCGATGGACTTGATGTAGTCGTCGAACTCCAGCGGCTCGGAGGCGCAGACGACCTCGACCTCCGGCCAGAGCTTGCGGCACGTGGCGTACGAGCGGCGCTCCATATACGGCTTGGAGATCAGGAGCAGCGACTTCACCTCCACGCCGGCCTCGCGCAGCACCTCTCGCGACAGGGTGATGTTCTGGCCGGTGTTCCCGGCCTTGGTCTCCAGCAGGATCGCCTCGTCAGGCACGCCCAGGTCCAGGGCGTGCTCGCGGTAGTGGACCGCCTCGCCGCGCGGGAAGCGGGCCGCGGTTGTCGCGCTGTTCCCGCCGCTGAAGACGATGACGGGGAAGAGGCCGGAGCCGTACAGGTCCGCCGAGGCGGTGGCGACGCCGAGGTCGTGGCTGCCCAGGCCGATGGCCGCCGAGCAGGGACGTACCTCGTGGCCCATCTGGTGATAGCGCCAGATCAGCATGGCGTCGGTCCACTGCTCGTTGGTGATGGTGCGCTCTGCGCGGTCCGGCACGGGGGACTCCCTCGATCATCGCTGCCTTCACCTCGACACGAAGGCCCGAGGGTCGTCGTACGACCGCCGGATTCCCTCGATGCTGCGGAGCTGATGGCTCAAGCCGTGCTGGGAGGCCATGCGCGCCGCGTCGTCGAGAACGGTCAACCCATCATCGCGGGTGGCCGCGTCGGACAGAAGGATGTGCGAGTACGCGGTGTCCAGCCTGACGCGCTGCATGGGGGAGTCGACGGATCCGGTCGAGCGGGCGATGTCGATGTAGTGCAGCGCCTGGCCGAGCTCGCCGGCCCCGCGATAAGCGAGGGCGAGCTTCTGGTGGGCGACGGCCCAGTCCTCGGGCTCACCCAACTCCTCGAAGTCCCTGATCGCGGAGCGCATGACTTTGGTGGCGTACTCGTTGTTGCCGTGCTTGCTGAGCGCTGTGCCCACCCAGAGGCGGGCGCGGGCCCGGTCGCGGTGGCTGAGACGGTCCTCGCTGGCCAACTGCTCGTACTGGCGGGCCGAGGCTTCGAGCTGCCCGGCCATCTCCGTGACCACGGCGAGGGAGAGTTCGATCTGGGCCGTGCGTCTCGGGATGGCCAAGTCGTGGAACAGGCGGTGCGCGCGCAGGTAGGAGTGGCGCGCGGAGAGCGGACCGAGGATGGCGCCCTGGTCGCGCTGCAAGTCTCCGAGGAGGACGAGGGAACGGCCGTAGAGATAGGCGCCCTTGTCGTCGAGGCCGCGCGGCTCGTGGCGGCCCAGCCACCTGTTCAGCAGGTCCGATGCGAAGGTGAACCGCTGGTGGCTGAGGCAGACGATGGCGCGGTCGATGTCCTCCGTCCACGCCTCGTGATCCACGGACGGGGCGGTCCGCCGGCCGTGCAACACCTCCTCGAAGCGCGCGTGCGCGGCCTCGTCGGCGCGGCCGAGAGCGGTGTCGAGGATGGCCTGCGTGTCGGGGCGCGGGTGGGTATCTGCACCGTGTTTCTCCCACTTGGCCACGGTGCGCAGCGCCACGCCCAGGTGCTCCGCGAAGGCGCGGGTGCTCATCCGGAGTGCCGAGCGCAGAGCTTTGGCCTCTCGGCCGGTCCAGTGCTGCACGCGAACCACGGGCTCCCTCCCTCCGCCGCGTATCGAAGCACGCTGAGCACACGCGAGAGGCGGGAAGTGCAACGGAAGTACAACAGGCGGTCATTTCGAGGCCGTTCAGTCACAGGGACGCTCAGTGCATGGAACGCATCACGGAACACCGCGAGATCGGTGAGGTCCACGTCTACGGCTACCTGCGCCATACGACGGGCTCAGCCGCCCGGCACACGGCCCTGGTCGACTCCGTCGCCGAATACTGCCTCCACCACGAGCTGACGCTGCACGGCGTCTTCACCGAGCGCGACGTGACCACGAACCCGCTTGCCACGGCCTTCATTGGCCTCCTCGACGTCCTCGCCCTGGCCGGCACGTACGGCGTGGTCGTGCCCTCGCGCAGCCATCTGGGGCCCAAGGGGCTCGCCGCCGAGCGCGAGCGCCGCATCGAGGAGGCCGGGGCCTCGCTGATCGTTGTCCGCGGAAGCAGCCCCCGACAAGGCAGGGAGCGCCCGGCCGAGGCGCAGTCGGTCGTCCGGCAACGGGGCGGGGTCTGATGTCCCTCCGCGACGCTCTGAGAAGCGCGGCCCACGTCGACAAGCTCCCTGATCTTCGCCTCCTCCCTCTCGGCCGGGACTGGGACGCGGTGCGGGTGCCGGCAGAGACCGGCTTCCTCGCACTCGCACGACTCCGCGCCGCCGAGGAGGAACTCGGCCCTGTGCTGTACGACCGCCTGAGTCAGCGCCTGTACTTCGCCGTACCCACCGGGAGCGGTGGCCTCTGGCAGAGCCTGCCGGTGCACCTGCTCGGCGCCGGTTCCTGGCTCGTGGCACCGGACCCGACCTGTTCGGACGGCCACACCGGCGGATGGTGCGAGCTGCCCGACGACGAGACGCTCACCGACCCCGCCGCCCTTCGCCGCGCCCTGGAGCAACAGCACACCGACCCCGTGCGCCACCTCACCGCCGTACCGGAGGAGACACCGCCATGGACACCCTGGAACGCGCCCGTCTCGACACCTACTTCGAGCGCATCGCCAGCCGCTTCACGCCCGCTGAGCGCCCTGCCTCGGTCCTGATCACGCACGTGCTGCCCGAGCGGCCGGCCTTCGTGCGCGGCGTAGGCACGGTCACCGACCTGCGGATTGTCCTGCCCAAGCCGAAGTCCGTCGACCCGCACGCCTTGCGCCAGATCGAGGACGACGGCTACGGCTGCGCCGAGCTGTCCCGCGAGCTGTTCACCGATCCCGGCCGGGCACTCGGCTTCCTGGAGGAACGTGCTGGGGATAGGCCGATCGTCCTTCTCGACGTCGGCGGCTACTTCGCCCCGACCCTCGGCGCGCTCTGCGACCGCTTCTCCGGCGAGATCCTCGGCGTCGTCGAGGACACGGAGAACGGCCACCGCCGGTACGCCGAACTCGACAAGCTGCCCTGCCCCGTCCTCTCGGTCGCCCGCTCGCCGCTGAAGGATCCCGAGGACTACCTCGTCGGACAGTCGATCGTCTTTTCGACCGAGGCGCTCATGCGGTCCCGTGGCGACATCATGATCGGCCGCTCCGCCCTCGTCATCGGCTTCGGCAAGCTCGGCTCCAGTATCGCCCGCCTGCTCCACGGCAAGGGCGTACAGGTCACCGTCCACGACATCGACCCCGTCAAGCGCACCCAGGCCCTCTCACAGGGCTTCGCGGTGACCGCCGACCGCGATGCCAGCCTCGCCGAAGTCGGTCTCGTCCTGTGCGCCACCGGCTCCCTCGCGCTCCGGGGCCAGGACTTCCCGCGGCTGCGCGCCGGCGCCTACGTCGCCACGGTGACCAGCAGCGAGGACGAGCTCGACCTGGCCGGACTCCCGCCGATCTACCAGCGCGTCCACATCGGCGAGCACGTCACCCGGTACCTGACCACGGACCACCACTTCGACCTGCTCAACGGCGGCAACGCCGTCAACTTCCTGCACGGCGCCAGCGTGGGCCCATTCATCTTCCTTGTCCAGGCCGAGATACTCGCCGCCTCCGCCGCCCTCGCACGCGGCGGCCTGGAGCCCGGCATGCACGAGATCAGCCCCACCGACCGCGCCGCCATCGCCGCGACGTGGCTCGACCACTTCCATCGCTGAGGAGACGCCTTGCCCATCAAGCCCGACCACATCCGCGAGACGCTCGACGAGTACCTCGACGCCCATCCCGACGAGAAGTGGCGCCTCGCGCCCATCGGGGAGCTCCTCGACGCCGGTCACGACGTAACCAGCCGCAATACCTTCGACGGCCACCTCACCGCGGGAGCGATCCTCGCCGACCCTGCAGGCCGCGTCCTGCTGATCAAACACCGCGCGCTGAACCGCTGGCTGCTCCCTGGCGGCCACCTGGAGCCGCAGGACGGGACCTTCCTCGAAGCCGCACAGCGCGAGCTGACCGAGGAAACCGGCATCCCGGCCTCGGTGGTGATCCCCGCCGGCCACCGTCCCCTTCACATCGACGCCCACCACATCCCCGCCAACCCGGCCAAGGACGAGCCGAGTCACCGTCACTTCGACTTCCGCTACCTGTTCCGCACCCACACCGACGCGGTCGAACTCCAGGAAGTGGAGGTCACGGCGGCGGCCTGGCGCTACGCAGACGAAATCGAGAACGAGACCTTGCAGGCTCGGGTACTCGAAGCCCTGCGCTGAAGCACCCCGGAGTCGCCTGGTCCCGGCCTACGGGGTAGGCGTGGGGCCAGGCGGCCCGGGTTCCCGAACAACCGCGGTGAGGGTGACCTCCGTCAACGGGGCCTACTGTGCGGGGGCTCCGGCCGTCTCCCTTCCGCCCTCTTCGGGCGCGGAGGCGGCCGGGTCCCGGCGTTCCGTCCCCGGTGCCGGCCGCTCAGACGGCCCGCAGGTAGAACTTCGTGGTGCGGAGCCCGTTGACGTCGCAGCTGTACGTCCACTGCGTGGTGGTGTAGGTGAAGCCCTGGGGGACCTTGCACGCCCACAGCCCGCTCTTCGGGGTGCGCAGGTGGAACTTGGTGGTGCGCAGCCCGTTGATGTTGCAGCTGTAGGTGGACTGCGTGGTGTCGTAGGTGAACCCGGGAGCCTCCGTGCAGGCCCACATGCCGTCGGCGGGCTTCTCGACGTAGAACATCGTGGTGCGCAGGCCGCTGGTGTGGCAGCTGTAGGTCGACGTGGTCGTGGTGTAGACGTAGCCGGGCGGCACGTTGCAGGACCAGAAGCCGCCCGCGGCGGCGCTCGCGGCCTCGCCGGGCACCGGCGCGGCGGACGCCGCGGGGGCGAGGGCGAGCGTGCCCGTCATGAGGGCGGCGGCGCCGGCGGTGGCCAGCAGGGCGCGGAACTTCCCGGATATCGCGGCGAGCATCGGTCGGGCACTCCTCGTTCGGTGGTCTGGGGCGGACCCAACGGGTGGGGGCGGCCGGCGGGCCCCTCGGCCCGCCGCACCTGTCCGCCGTTGGAGGGCGCGGCGCATGCTCACACCCGGGACATGTCGTCGGCAAGTGCCCCGCCTGCCCGCCGACTGTTTTTCGGCCACGGGAGGCGGCCCCCGCCCGGAACGGTCGCGGGCGGTCCGGTCCCCCGGCGGCTCGGTCCGCAGATCCCGCGGGCACACGGGCGGAAGCGGGCCTCGGCTCCTGCGGGGCGGTGGGAGGCGGCCGTTTGGCGGGGGGATTCGCCCGGGTGGCCCGTCCCGGCTTTTCCCCCGGGGCTTGCGGGGGTACGACTCACAGATAGCACCCACCGGTAGCGTCCCCACTTCGGCGGCGAGGTGAGCCCCCGCATGTCCGCAACACAGCCCGCACAGCCCAAGGTGACCGAGCGCGAGGCCAGGCAGGTCGCGGAGGCGGCCAGGGAACAGGACTGGCGCAAACCGAGCTTCGCCAAGGAGCTCTTCCTCGGCAGGTTCCGCCTCGACCTGATCCATCCGCACCCGCAGCCCGCCGACGAGGACGTCAGGCGCGGCGAGGCGTTCCTCGCCCGGCTGCGGACCTTCTGCGAGACCCGCATCGACGGCGCCCGCATCGAGCGCGAGGCGAAGATCCCCGACGAGACCGTCCGCGGCCTCAAGGAGATCGGCGCGCTCGGCATGAAGATCGACCCCAAGTACGGGGGCCTCGGCCTGACCCAGGTGTACTACAACAAGGCCCTCGCCCTCGTCGGCACCGCCAGCCCCGCGATCGGCGCGCTGCTCTCCGCGCACCAGTCCATCGGCGTGCCCCAGCCGCTCAAGATGTTCGGCACCCAGGAGCAGAAGGAGGCCTTCCTGCCGCGCTGCGCCACCACCGCGATCAGCGCGTTCCTCCTCACCGAGCCCGACGTCGGCTCCGACCCGGCGCGCCTGGCCACCACCGCCGTCCCCGACGGGGACGACGCCTACGTCCTCGACGGCGTGAAGCTGTGGACCACCAACGGCGTCGTCGCCGACCTGCTCGTCGTCATGGCCCGCGTCCCGAAGTCGGAGAACCACCGCGGCGGCATCACCGCGTTCGTCGTCGAGGCCGACTCGCCCGGCATCACCGTCGAGCACCGCAACGCGTTCATGGGCCTGCGAGGCCTGGAGAACGGCGTCACCCGCTTCCGCCGGGTCCGCGTGCCCGCCGCCAACCGCATCGGGGCCGAGGGCTCCGGCCTGAAGATCGCGCTGACCACCCTCAACACCGGGCGGCTGTCCCTGCCCGCCATGTGCGTCGGCGCCGGCAAGTGGTGCCTGAAGATCGCCCGCGAGTGGTCCGGCGTACGCGAGCAGTGGGGCCGGCCCGTCGGCCGCCACGAGGCCGTCGGCTCCAAGATCGCCTTCATGGCCGCGACCACCTTCGCGCTGGAGGCCGTCGTCGACCTCGCCTCCCAGATGGCCGACGAGGACCGCAACGACATCCGCATCGAGGCCGCCCTCGCCAAGCTCTACGGCTCCGAGATGGCCTGCCTCATGGCCGACGAGCTGGTCCAGATCCGCGGCGGCCGCGGCTTCGAGACCGCCGACTCCCTCGCCGCGCGCGGCGAGCGCGCCGTCCCCGCCGAGCAGATGCTGCGGGACCTGCGCATCAACCGGATCTTCGAGGGATCCACCGAGATCATGCACCTCCTCATCGCCCGCGAGGCCGTCGACGCCCACCTCTCCGTCGCCGGCGACCTCATCGACCCCGACAAGGACCTCGGCGACAAGGCCAGGGCCGGCGCCCGTGCCGCCGGCTTCTACGCCCGCTGGCTGCCCCGGCTCGCCGCCGGAGCCGGACAGGTCCCCGGCACCTACCGGGAGTTCCACCCCTCCGGCCACCCCGACCTCGCCACCCACCTGCGCTACGTCGAGCGCAGCGCCCGCAAGCTCGCCCGCTCCACCTTCTACGCCATGTCCCGCTGGCAGGGCCGCATGGAGACCAAGCAGGGCTTCCTCGGCCGCGTCGTCGACATCGGCGCCGAGCTGTTCGCGATGAGCGCGGCCTGCGTCCGCGCCGAGCACCTGCGCGCCAGCGGCGAGCACGGCCGCGAGGCCTACCAGCTCGCCGACGCCTTCTGCCGGCAGTCCCGCATCCGTGTCGAGGAGCTCTTCGGCCGCCTGTGGAGCAACACCGACGACCTCGACCGCAAGGTCGTCGCCGGAGTCCTCTCCGGCACCTACACCTGGCTGGAGGACGGCGCGTACGACCCCTCCGGCGACGGCCCCTGGATCGCCGACGCCGCCCCCGGCCCCTCCGCCCGCGAGAACGTGCACCGCCCCTTCCGCTGACCTGCGATCATCGCCGGACGCCGCAGCAGGCGTACACCACCGGCGAGGGGGAATCGGATGCATGTGAACGCCGACACCGCGGACAGGGAGAGCCGGCGGCTCGCCTGGTGCGTGGCGCTCCTGCTGCGCCACGCACCGGACGCGGTCGCCCCGGCCCTGTGGGCGCGCCTCGACGCGCCCGCGCGCCGCTTCCTGTGCCGCGACGAGCGCCTCCCGGCCTCCGCGGTCACCCTGCTGCTGCGCGGCGGCAGCGAGGAGGACCGCCGCACCGTCGCCCGCAACCCGCACGTCCTGGGCCGCCCCCTGCCGGGCCTGCCCGGGCCCGCCCGCTACGCAGCCCGCCCCGCCCCCGCCCCCGCGCTCCTGGCGACCTTCCGCTCCGAACTCGGACGGCCCCCGCACCCTCCGCTCTCCGACGCCGAGACGGTCGCCCTGCTGCGCCGGCACGGCAGCCGCCGGCCCCGGATCCCGCTGGACGTCCTGCGGCTGGGCGGGCGCCCGCCCGCGCCCGCGCTGCTGCTGCGCGAGCACGCCCGCGCGCCGCTGCCGCCCGGCTCCGTCGAGGCCCTCCTGCTCGCCGGCGGCCTGGACGCCGCCACCGCCCTCGCCCTCCTCGACACCCGCGCGGCCCCCGCGTACGGCCCCGACTGGCACCGGCCCGCCGTCCGCGCCCTCCGCGCCGGAATCGTCACCTTCGACGAGCTCGCCGCCGCCGTCGCCCCCGCACACCGCACGCTGCTCCTCGGCCGCGCCCACACCGCCGGCCGGCTCGGCTGGAACCTCGCCGAGCAGGCCGGCATGCGCGCCGCCCTGACGCGCGCCCTGCGCCCGCACCTCGGCGACGACCCGCGCCTGTGGGCCGAGTTGGAGCGCCACGCCCCCGCCTTCCCGGGCACCCTGCCCGAGCTGGCGGCCGCCGTCGCCGCCGGCACCGCCGCGGACGCCGCCCCCGGCGCGGACGCCGCCGGTCCGCGCCCGCCGGAGGACATACCCGGGCTCGCGGAGGCCGTCGCCGACCTCGCCCCCGGCCCGCCCCCGGCAGGCGGCGGCGTCCACCGCGAGCTTGCCCTGGCCAGCCTCGCCGTCCCCAACGCCATGGGCGACCTCCGCGAGGACGTCCGCTGGGTGCGCGCCTGCCTCGACCGCGGCCTCCTCACCGGCGCCGACGTCATCCGCCACAAGGCCCCCGCCGCCTGGGCCCTGGACGAGGACCACTGGCTCGGCGAGGTGGACGGCCCCGACCGGCACGACCGCCCCCGCGCCTTCCTCGCCGCCCGCGCCGAGGCCGAACGCCTCCTCGACGCCGCGCTCGGCACCGACCCCGGCGCCTGGTGGGACACCGCCCGCGCCCTGCCCGACTTCGCGGGGACGCTGCCCGAGCTGCTCGCCGCGGTCGTCAGCGGCGACTACCGGGAGGGCGTGTCCCACCGCTCCTGACGTGACGCGACAATGGGGGGATGAGCGACAGTCCAGCCCCCCTTGCCGATCCGCACCTCCTCTACGACGCCGCGGACGGCCGACGGGACATCGTCATCCTCGGCTCCACCGGGTCCATCGGTACCCAGGCCATCGACCTCGCCCTGCGCAACCCGGACCGGTTCCGGGTGACCGCGCTGTCGGCCGCCGGCGGGCGCACCGGGCTGCTCGCCGAGCAGGCCCGGCGGCTGCGCGTCACAGCGGTGGCCGTGGCCCGGGAGGACGCCGTACCGGCCCTGAAGGAGGCGCTGAGCGAGCAGTACGGCGCGTCCGAGCCGCTGCCCGAGATCCTCGCCGGGCCGGACGCGGCGACCGAGATCGCCGCCTCTGAGTGCCACACCGTCCTCAACGGCATCACCGGCTCCATCGGCCTCGCGCCGACCCTGGCCGCGCTCCGGGCGGGCCGCACCCTCGCCCTGGCCAACAAGGAGTCGCTGATCGTCGGCGGGCCGCTGGTCAAGGAGCTCGCGCAGCCCGGCCAGATCATCCCCGTCGACTCCGAGCACGCGGCCCTCTTCCAGGCCCTCGCCGCCGGCACCCGGGCCGACGTCCGCAAGCTCGTCGTGACCGCCTCCGGTGGCCCGTTCCGCGGCCGCACCCGCGCCGAACTGGCCTCCGTCACCGTCGAGGACGCCCTCGCGCACCCCACCTGGGCGATGGGCCCGGTCATCACCGTCAACTCGGCGACCCTGGTCAACAAGGGGCTGGAGGTCATCGAGGCGCACCTGCTCTACGACATCCCCTTCGACCGCATCGAGGTCGTCGTCCACCCGCAGTCCTACGTCCACTCGATGGTGGAGTTCTCCGACGGCTCCACCCTCGCCCAGGCCACCCCGCCGGACATGCGCGGCCCCATCGCGATCGGCCTCGGCTGGCCGCAGCGCGTCCCCGACGCCGCCCCCGCCTTCGACTGGACCAAGGCTTCCACCTGGGAGTTCTTCCCGCTCGACACCGAGGCGTTCCCCGCCGTGGACCTCGCCCGGCACGTGGGCACCCTCGGCTCCACCGCACCCGCCGTCTTCAATGCGGCGAACGAGGAGTGCGTGGACGCCTTCCTGGCCGGTCGGCTGCCGTTCACCGCAATCATGGATACGGTCTCTGCCGTGGTCGATGAGCACGGGACGCCGGACGCGGGAACTTCCCTCACCGTCGCGGACGTCCTTGAAGCGGAGACCTGGGCCAGGGCCCGGGCACGGGAGATGGCGGCCGGAGCCGCCGTGGAGGCGCGCGCATGACAGCACTCATGACGGTGCTCGGCATACTGGTCTTCGTGGTCGGGCTGCTCGTCTCCATCGCCTGGCACGAGCTCGGCCACCTCTCCACGGCCAAGCTCTTCGGCATCCGCGTGCCCCAGTACATGGTCGGCTTCGGGCCGACCATCTGGTCCCGGCACAAGGGCGAGACGGAGTACGGCATCAAGGCCATCCCGATGGGCGGCTACATCCGCATGATCGGGATGTTCCCGCCCGGGGAGGACGGCAGGATCAGCTCCCGCTCGACCTCGCCCGTCCGCTCGATGATCGAGGACGCCCGCTCCGCCGCCTACGAGGAGCTCCAGCCGGGCGACGAGACGCGGCTCTTCTACACGCGCAAGCCGTGGAAGCGCGTGATCGTCATGTTCGCCGGCCCGTTCATGAACCTGGTGCTCGCGATCGCGGTCTTCTTCGGCGTCTGGATGACCTTCGGGATCAACCGCACCACCACCGAGGTCGCCTCCGTCTCGCCCTGCGTCATCCAGCAGAGCGAGAGGCGGGACGTCTGCAAGGAGGGCGACCCGGTCGCCCCCGCGAAGGCCGCCGGCCTGCTCCCCGAGGACCGGATCGTCGCCTTCAACGGCCGCGCCGTCTCCGACTGGTCGGTGCTGCAGCAGCGCATCCGCGAGACCATCGGCCCCGCCACCGTCACCGTCGAGCGGGGCGGGCAGCGCCTGGCGCTGCCCGTCACCCTCATCGAGAACAAGGTCGCCAAGACCGACGGCCACGGCGGCTACGTCAAGGGCCAGTACGTCACCGCGGGCTGGCTCGGCTTCAGCCCGAAGAACGAGACCGCGGCCCTCGGATTCGGCGAGTCCGTCGAGCACATGGGCCAGGAGGTCGCCCGCAGCGTCGACGGCCTGCTCGCCCTGCCCGGCAAGATCCCGGCCCTGTGGAACGCCGCCTTCGACGGCGGCGAGCGCGAGGCCGACTCCCCGATGGGCATCGTCGGCGCCGCCCGCATCAGCGGCGAGATCGCCACCCTCGACATCCCCGCCGAGCAGCGGCTGGTCTTCTTCCTCGGCCTCGTCGGCTACTTCAACCTCTCGCTCTTCCTGTTCAACATGCTCCCGCTGCTCCCGCTGGACGGCGGGCACATCGCCGGCGCCCTGTGGGAGTCCCTCCGGCGGAACACGGCCCGCCTCTTCCGCCGCCCCGACCCCGGCCCGTTCGACGTGGCGAAGCTGATGCCCGCCGCGTACGTCGTCGCCGGCGTCTTCGTCTGCTTCACGCTGCTGGTGCTCGTCGCCGACGTCGTGAACCCCATCCGCATCACCTGACCCGCACGTACGCGCCTATGGCCGTACGCGCGTACGGACGCCGACCGTGAGGAGCCGGGCACGAAGCGTGCCCGGCTCCCCGCGTTCGGGTGTCTCCGGCCCTCGGATGCGGGGGCCGCCCCCTCGTTGGCGTAATCTCGAAGACCGGAGCCCGCCGATCTCGGGACCTCGATCCACACCTTGGGGTTGCACAGCAGATGACTGCCATCTCTCTCGGAATGCCGTCCGTGCCGACGAAGCTCGCCGACCGCAGGGTCAGCCGCAAGATCCAGGTCGGCACGGTGGCCGTCGGCGGTGACGCGCCCATCTCGGTGCAGTCCATGACCACCACCCGCACGTCCGACATCGGCGCCACCCTCCAGCAGATCGCCGAGCTGACCGCGTCCGGCTGCGAGATCGTCCGCGTCGCCTGCCCGACGCAGGACGACGCCGACGCCCTCGCCGTCATCGCGAAGAAGTCGCAGATCCCCGTGATCGCCGACATCCACTTCCAGCCCAAGTACGTCTTCGCCGCGATCGACGCCGGCTGCGCCGCCGTCCGCGTGAACCCGGGCAACATCAAGCAGTTCGACGACAAGGTCAAGGAGATCGCCAAGGCCGCCGGCGACGCCGGCACCCCGATCCGCATCGGCGTCAACGCCGGCTCCCTCGACCGCCGCCTGCTCCAGAAGTACGGCAAGGCCACCCCCGAGGCGCTCGTCGAGTCCGCGCTGTGGGAGGCCTCCCTCTTCGAGGAGCACGGCTTCCGCGACATCAAGATCTCGGTCAAGCACAACGACCCGGTCGTCATGGTCAACGCCTACCGCCAGCTGGCCGCCCAGTGCGACTACCCGCTGCACCTCGGCGTCACCGAGGCCGGCCCCGCCTTCCAGGGCACCATCAAGTCGGCCGTCGCCTTCGGCGCCCTCCTCTCCGAGGGCATCGGCGACACCATCCGCGTCTCCCTCTCCGCCCCGCCGGTCGAGGAGGTCAAGGTCGGCCGCCAGATCCTGGAGTCGCTGAACCTCAAGCCGCGCCGCCTGGAGATCGTCTCCTGCCCCTCCTGCGGCCGCGCCCAGGTGGACGTCTACAAGCTGGCCGAGGAGGTCACCGCCGGCCTCACCGGCATGGAGGTCCCGCTGCGCGTCGCCGTCATGGGCTGCGTCGTCAACGGCCCCGGCGAGGCCCGCGAGGCCGACCTCGGCGTCGCCTCCGGCAACGGCAAGGGCCAGATCTTCGTCAAGGGCGAGGTCATCAAGACGGTCCCCGAATCCAAGATCGTGGAGACCCTCATCGAAGAGGCCATGAAGATCGCCGAGCAGATGGAGAAGGACGGCGTCGCCTCCGGCGAGCCCACCGTCGCCATCGGCGCCTGACCCCCGGCCACACCCCCGGCATCCAGCCCCGGCATCCGGCCCCCGGCCCCGTCCCCGCAGCTCGCGGACGGGGCCGGCGGCGTTCCGGCACCCGGCCGGACCAGGCGGCTCCGACCCGCGGCGGGTACAGTTCGGAGATCAGCAGCCCTGCATGTGAGGCCCCAGTGTTGACGCAGACCACCACCCGGGTCCTTGGGCCCGGCGACCTCGACGCCGCCCTCGCCGTCCTCGGACGCGAGCCGGTCGAGAACGCCTTCGTCACCTCCCGCGTCCAGGTCGCCGGCCTCGACCCCTGGCGCCTCGGCGGCGAGATGTGGGGCTACTACGCCGACGGCGAGCTCCGCTCCCTCTGCTACGCCGGCGCCAACCTCGTCCCCGTCTGCGCCCCGCCCGACGCCGTCCGCGCCTTCGCCGACCGCGCCCGCCGCACCGGCCGCCGCTGCTCCTCCATCGTCGGCCCCGCCGAAGCCACGTCCCTGCTGTGGCGGCTCCTGGAACCCAGCTGGGGGCCCGCCCGCGAGGTCCGCGCCCACCAGCCGCTCATGGTGACCGAGCAGCCCTCCGCCGACGTCCGCCCCGACCCGCTCGTCCGCCGCATCCGCAAGGACGAGATGGACCTGATCATGCCCGCCTGCGTGGCCATGTTCACCGAAGAGGTCGGCGTCTCCCCGCTCGCCGGCGACGGCGGCCTCCTCTACCAGGCCCGCGTCGCCGAGCTCGTCGGATCCGGCCGCTCCTTCGCCCGCGTCGAGGACGGCAAGGTCGTCTTCAAGGCCGAGATCGGCGCCGCCACCCCCGCCGCCTGCCAGATCCAGGGCGTCTGGGTCGCCCCCGAGTTCCGCGGCCGCGGCCACTCCGAGACCGGCATGGCCGCCGTGGTCGAGTACGCGCTCCGCGACGTCGCCCCCGTGGTCAGCCTGTACGTCAACGACTACAACACCGCGGCACGCGCCGCCTACCGCCGCGTCGGCTTCCGCGAGGTCGGCGCGTTCATGAGCGTCCTGTTCTAGAGCCTGCCGGCGGAGTGCTGCCAGAGAGTGGAGCACCGCCCGGTGTCATCGGAGCGGTCCGCTCGACGAAGGCTCCCCCTCCACCAGCCCCTCGCGGTGGAGCGTTCGCGCCGCTCCGCGCACGGGGGCCGGGCGGACCTTCAGAAAGCCGAGCCGGCAACGAGGACCAGCAACTCCACACCCAGCAGCAAGGAGCCCCGGCGATACCACCAGCTGCAGAAGTCGAGGTGCGTCGCGTTGTAGGTGTCGGCTGCTTCCGTCATGAACTCTGCTGCTGCCGCCTTCACGGCGGTGTCCGACAGGTGGGCGGGGAAGTCGTCCAGCAGCGCTACCGCGGGCGGCCCGTGTTGCCAGCTCGGCGGTGTCGGCTGCAGTACGCACACTGCGCAGATCCCCACGAGCAGGAAGATCAGCATCAGGGCCACGAGATACCCCAGATCCAATCCGGGGCCCCCGCCCTTGGTGCCGAAGAGGCCGGCATCGGTCGCGAAGGTCACCACCAGGGACGCCACGGTCAGCAGCGCGGCGGCCCGGGTGCGGATGCCCTCCAGCCGGGCCCGTTGTTCCGTCAGCCGGTTCACCGACGACGCATAGGCAAGGTCCACGAGTTCGGCACGCTGGTGGACGTTCTCCTGGGGAACAAGATCCACGGTGACAGGCTCCATGTAGCGCTCAGGAGGCAGCCACAGGCGACCGGCAGCAGGAATCCTCATGGGGGGATCCTTCCGGATCCGGCGAAAGCGGAACGTTTCGATGCAGGAGACTCGCCGTGCGCGGTCTACCGGGCCCTGATGCCGGCCACCTCCATGATCTTGATTGTGAAGAAGCGGAGGCGCGCCACCCGCCTTCCCCCTCCCATCCCCAAGGCTGCTTACCTGCCAGGCCCTCTGCCGTGGGCGCCGGAAGGGCGCCGCCGCACCGGACGGCCGGAACTGCCCGCCCGCCCCGCCCGGGCGTACCGGCCCGCCGCGACCGCCGAGTAAGGTCACCGCATGCTGCCTACCCCGCGGGCGACGGCCCCGCCCGGCCCGCCGGCCTGACCATCGGCCCCCTCGACCTCGCCGCCCGCGTGGACGAGGCCCTGCGCGTGCAGGCGGTGGCCTTCGGCCTCAGCGAGGAGGAGGTCGGCATCCGCCGGTACATCGTCCAGCGCCACATGACCTGCCCCGGCGCCCGCGCCCTCGGCGCCTACACCGACGACGGGGCGCTCGCCGCCTTCGTGTACGGCATGCCGAACGACCGCACCTACTGGTGGTCCTCCATCGTCGAGCCCTACCTGCGCGCCGAGGGACAGGACGGCTGGCTCGACGGCTCCTTCGTCATCACCGAGCTGCACGTCCACCCCGGCTTCCAGGGCCGCGGCGTCGGCCGCGCCCTCATCACCCGCATCACCGACAGCGCCGCCGAGCCCCGCTCGATCCTCTCCGCCATCGACGCCGAGAGCCCCGCCCGCCGGCTCTACCGCTCCCTCGGCTACACCGACCTCGCCCGCCAGGTCCACTTCCCGAGCGCGAGCCTCCCGTACGCCGTCATGGGCGCCCCGCTGCCGCTGCCGCGGCCCTGAAATCCCTTCGGCCGCCCCGCCGCCGTTCGATAGCCTCGCGGCATGGCAACGCAACACGTGCAGCGCATGTCCCGGCTGATGGCGCGGACCCTCCGCGAGGATCCGGCCGACGCCGAGACCCTCAGCCACCGCCTCCTCGTCCGCGCCGGATACGTCCGCCGCAGCTCCGCGGGCGTGTGGACGTGGCTGCCACTCGGCAAGCGGGTCCTGGAGAACGTCTCGCGCATCGTCCGCGAGGAGATGGACGCCATCGGCGGCCAGGAAGTGCTGCTGCCCGCGCTGCTGCCGAGGGAGCCGTACGAGACCAGTGGGCGCTGGTCGGAGTACGGCGACCTGCTCTTCCGGCTCAAGGACCGCAAGGGCGCCGACTACCTCCTCGGGCCCACCCACGAGGAGATCTTCACCCTGCTGGTGAAGGACCAGTGCACGTCCTACAAGGACCTGCCGGTCATCCTCTACCAGATCCAGACGAAGTACCGCGACGAGGCCCGCCCGCGCTCCGGCGTGCTGCGCGGGCGCGAGTTCCAGATGAAGGACTCGTACTCGTTCGACGTCAGCGACGAGGGCCTCGCCGAGTCGTACGCCCTGCACCGGGCCGCCTACCGGCGCATCTTCACCCGGCTGGGGCTCGACCACCGGATCGTCTCGGCGGTGTCCGGGGCGATGGGCGGCTCCGCGTCCGAGGAGTTCCTCGCGCCCGCGGCCGCCGGCGAGGACACGTTCGCCGACTGCCCTGGCTGCGGGTACGCGGCGAACACGGAGGCGGTGACGTTCCCCCTGGCCGGGGAGGGCGCGGCCGCGGCGGGGGAGCACCCGCCGCTGGAGGAGATCCCCACCCCCGGCACCCCCACCATCGAGACGCTCGCCGCGCACCTCGGCGTCCCCGCGTCCGCGACGCTGAAGAACCTCCTGGTCAAGGTCGACGGCGAGATCACCGCGGTCGGCGTGCCCGGTGACCGGGAAGTCGACCTCGGCAAGCTGGCCGAGCACCTCGCGCCCGCCGAGGTCGAACTCGTCACCGCCGAGGACTTCGCCGACCGCCCCGACCTGGTGCGCGGGTACGTCGGTCCGCAGGGCCTCGGCAAGGTCCGCTACCTCGCCGATCCGCGGGTCGCGCCCGGCACGGCCTGGGTGACCGGCGCGAACAAGCCGGACACGCACGCCCGGAACGTGGTCTGCGGCCGCGACTTCCAGGTGGACCGCTACCTCGACGTCGCCGTCGTGGAGCCCGGCGACCCCTGCCCGCAGTGCGGGGCCGGACTGCGGCTCGACCGCGCGATCGAGGTCGGCCACATCTTCCAGCTCGGCCGCAAGTACGCCGACGCCTTCGGGCTCGACGTGCTGGGCCGCGAGGGCAAGCCGGTGCGGGTCACCATGGGCAGCTACGGCATCGGCGTCTCGCGCGCCGTCGCCGCCCTCGCCGAGCAGACCGCCGATGAGCGGGGCCTGTCCTGGCCGGCGGAGGTCGCCCCGGCCGACGTCCACGTCGTCGCGGCGGGCAAGGCGGTGCAGCTCGCGCTCGCCGAACAGGCCGCGGAGGCGCTGGCCGCGGCCGGGCGGCGCGTCCTGCTGGACGACCGGGCCGGGCTCTCGCCCGGGGTGAAGCTGACCGACGCGGAGCTGATCGGCGTGCCGTGGATTCTGGTCGCGGGCCGCCGGGCAGGGGAGTCCGTGGTCGAACTCCAGCACCGGGCCTCGGGCACCCGCGAGGAACTCCCCCTCCCGGAGGCCCTGGCCCGCCTGACGTCCTGACGCCGTCCCCCGGCGGGCCCGCGGGGGCCACAGGCTCCCGCGGGGCTCCGCCCCACGGCGCCTCGAACGCCGGCGGGGCTGGAGTGTGCCGCGCTGCGCGGCTTCATGGAGGTGCAGCCCGGTGGCTCAAGAGCCGGCTTGCGGCCATCGGAACGAGATCGGCCGCCCTCGACGTCGAGGAGAAGTGCCGCCCTCCGGCGAACCGGACCCCTGCGGAGTCACGGTACTGCGCGACCGATGCGGTGGGGGATTCGGCCGCCGTCACGTGCAGGGGTCAGTCTGCGGGGGGCGGGTGCGAGCCGTTCACCTGTGGGGGCGGTCCTGGTTGTGGATCGGCCGCGGCTTCGGGGCGGGGCTGGGTGCTGCTCTCGCCGGCCGGGGGCTGCGGCTGCGCCGGTGCTTCGAGCGCCCGCTCGGCGTGCTTCGGTGTTTCGGCGGGTTCGACCGCGCGCGGCGGGTGTGTCGGCGGCCCGAGCGGTGGGGCGGCTTCGACTGCCGGGGATGCGGATCGCGGCTCGGGCTCCGGGCGCGCACCCGCCGCCGGTGCGGGATCGGGCTGGGGGTCCGGGGTGGCGCGTTCCAGGAAGCGGAGGAGTTCGACCGGGAACGGGAGGACCAGGGTGGAGTTCTTCTCCGCCGCCACGGCCACCACCGTTTGGAGGAGGCGGAGTTGGAGGGCCGCCGGCTGGTCCGACATGACTGCGGCCGCCTCGGCGAGTTTGCGGGAGGCCTGGAGTTCCGCGTCCGCGTTGATGACGCGTGCGCGGCGTTCGCGGTCGGCTTCGGCCTGGCGGGCCATGGAGCGCTTCATCGTCTCCGGGAGGGAGACGTCCTTGATCTCCACGCGGTCGATCTGGACGCCCCAGCCCACCGCCGGGCTGTCGATCATCAGCTCCAGGCCCTCGTTCAGCTTCTCCCGGTTGGAGAGGAGGTCGTCGAGGTCGGACTTGCCGATGATGGAGCGCAGCGAGGTCTGGGCCATCTGGGAGACGGCGAAGCGGTAGTCCTCGACCTCGATGATCGCGCTCGCCGGGTCGACGACCTTGAAGTAGACGACGGCGTCGACGCGGACCGTGACGTTGTCCCTGGTGATGCCCTCCTGCGCCGGCACGGGCATCGTCACGATCTGCATGTTGACCTTGTGGAGCCGGTCCACAGCCGGGATGATCATGGTGAATCCGGGCTGTCGTATGCCCTCCCTCAGGCGGCCGAAGCGGAGTACGACGCCGCGTTCGTACTGCCTGACGATGCGGGCGGCAGAGGCGGTGGCGACCGCGAGGCATACGCCCGCCGCGATCGCCGCGGTCAGCAGTTCCTGGAACATGGCGGCCTCCCTGCAGGCTGCCCGTGATACATCGGTACACCCTTATGTACCGGTATGCCCCTAAAGCCAGGCCGCGAACTCCAGCAGCAGCTCCGCATCGCGCCGCCGTCCCGCGGCCAGGGCGCGGGTGCCCGACTCGACCGCCCGGAAGAGCGTCCAGCCGCGCAGCCGGTCCCGGTCCACCTCCAGGCTGTCGGCCAGCTTGTTCACCCTGCGCCGGGCGCCCGCGGCCCCCGCCGACGAGGCCACCTGGTCCTCCAGCCGGTCCCGGACCAGCCGGGCCAGGTCGTACGCGCGCTCGCCGACCACCGGTTCCGGGCCCACGGCCAGCCACGGCGCGCGGTCGCCGGCCAGCACCTTGCCCTGCCGGAAGTTGCCGTGCAGCAGCAGCTGCTCTCCGCCCGGCCCCTGCCCCGGCCCCGTCGTCAGCTCCTCGTGCACCGCGAGCGCGGCCTCCGCCAGCGCCCCGGCCCCCGCCGAGGCGCCGGCTCCGGCCGCCCCGGCCTGCACCGCCGCGCGCAGCGCCCCGGCCTGCCGGGCCGTCCGTTCGGCGACCGTCTCGAAGGGGTGCCCCTCCGGCGGCTTCACCCACAGCCGCCGCAGCGTCCCGGAGGCCTCCAGCAGCGCCTTCGCCTCGGGCAGGGACCGCAGGGAGACCTCCGGGTGCAGCCGCTCCAGCAGCAGCGCCCCGTCCTCGGCGTGGTGGCGGGTGTCGAGGACCCGTACGGCGCCGAAGCCGCCCCAGTGGGCGAGCGCGGCCAGCTCCCGGTCGGGCCGCGCCTGCGGGGGAGCGAGCTTCAGCACGGCCGGCGTGCCGTCCTCGTACTGCACCAGCACCACCAGGCTGCTGCGCCCGCCGGGGGCCTGGACCCGCTGGGCCCGTACCGCACGCCGGTCCAGTGCCGCCTCGGCCAGCCGGGGCAGCCGCTCCAGCCAGTCGGCCGTGCTTCCGTCCCCGTCCGGCGTCTCGCCGAGCGCCCGTACGAGCCGCTGCGGCGGTTCGAAAGCCATGCGTGCGTGTTCCCCTTCAGCTGTTCCCGGCGGGCTGTGCGCGTTCCGCGAGCCCAGGGAAGGCTACGCCGCCGCCGCGCCAGCGCGCCGCGCGGACCGCCGCAGCGCTCAGCGCGTCGGCCGCCTCGCGGCGCAGCGGGCCGTCCGCCGCCCGCACCAGGTCGGCGTACGCGCCGGCCACGCGGTCCTCGATCTCCGCGGCCAGCCGCTCGGCGTCGCCGGCGCCGCGCACCTCGTACGGGAGCGCGTACGCCGGGTCGGAGGGCCGGGGGGAGCCGCCCAGGTCGCGTACGGCGCGCGCCAGCGCGTCACGGCGTGCGAGGTGGGTGCCGTGCGCCTCGCGCGCCTCGGCTGCCCGCTCGCCTGCGCGCGCGCCGACGACCCCGTACCCGTACACGGCGGCGTGCTCGGCGGCGAGCGCTGCCTGGGCGGCGTCGAGGGCGCGCCCGGCGGGGGAGGGGGCGGAGGGCGAGGGCTTCACGAGGCGGCTCCCGGGGCGGGGGTCAGCAGGTGGACGTGGACGGCGCCGCAGGCGGCGACCGAGGCCAGCATGCGGGCCAGCTCGCCGGGGGCTCCGGCCAGGGCGGCCGTGCGGGCCTCCGCGAGGGACTGCTCGGCGTCCGCAAGCGCCGCCAGTGCCCTGTCCGGCTCCGGCGGGACCTGCACCCCGCCGGCCGGCGGCGTCCCGCCCGGCGACGGCGCACCCGACGGCGCGGCGGAGCCGGACGCGGTCCCCGCCGCCTCCCCCGGAGCCCCGCCGGCCCCGTCTGCCCCGGTCGGCCAGGCCAGCGCCCCCGCGTGCGCGGCGACGGCGGAGCGCAGCGGGGCGAGGCGGCCGGCCAGCGCGGGGTGGGCGGCTGCAGTGGCGTCGTAACGTTCCAGCAGCCGTTCGCTGTCCCGGACAGCCGATGCGCGCATCCGCCGTTCGAGTGCAACACCGCTCGGCGGCGCCGGCGGGCGGGAGCCGCCGGAGCAGCCGCTGGCCAGTACCGCGCCGGCCGTGGCGGCCGCGCCGGCGAGCAGGCTCCTGCGCGAGGGTCCGGTGGGAGGGGTCCAGGGCACGGCGACGTCCTCGGGGGGTGGGGAAGGGCAGGGTGTGATCACGGTACCCGGGGGCTTGTCCACAGGGCGGACGGCAACACCCTCCGCGACCGGATACCCTTTGGTCTGACACGCGACGTAACCCACAACAGCACACGCGGCCGAGGAGTCACCCGGATGAGCACCACCCAGAGCGACAGGCTGCGCGGATTGCTGGAGCCGCTCGTCGCCGCCAGGGGCCTTGATCTCGAGGACATCGAGCTGTCGAAGGCCGGCAAGCGCCGGATGCTGCGCATCATCGTGGATTCCGACGAGGGCGTGGAACTGGACGCGTGTGCCGAGCTGAGCCGCGAGGTCTCCGACAGGCTGGACGAGACCGACGCGATGGGCGAGGGCGAGTACGTCCTGGAGGTGAGCTCGCCGGGCGCCGACCGCCCGCTGACCGAGCACCGCCACTACGTCCGGGCGATCGGCCGCCTGGTGAAGTTCCAGCTGTCCGATGGCGGGGAACTGATCGCCCGCATTCTCGGCGTCGACGACGAGGGCATGGACCTCGAGGTCCCCGGTGTGAAGGGCCGCAAGGCCACCGCGCGCCGCATCGCGTTCGCCGACGTCGCCAGGGCGCGTGTCGAGATCGAGTTCAACCGCAAGGACAAGAAGGAAGAGGAGGCGTAGCCGTGGACATCGACATGAGTGCCCTGCGGGGTCTGGTCCGGGAGAAGGAGATCTCCTTCGACCTGCTCGTCGAGGCGATCGAGTCGGCCCTCCTCATCGCGTACCACCGCACCGAGGGCAGCTTCCGCCGGGCGCGCGTGGAGCTGGACCGCACCAACGGGCACGTTGTCGTGTGGGCGATGGAGGACCCGCGGGACCTGGAGGAGGGGCAGGAGCCCAAGGAGTTCGACGACACGCCGTCGGACTTCGGGCGGATCGCCGCGACGACCGCCAAGCAGGTGATCCTCCAGCGTCTGCGCGACGCCGAGGACGACCTGACGTTCGGCGAGTTCGCCGGCCGCGAGGGCGACGTCATGACGGGTGTCGTCCAGCAGGGCAAGGACCCCAAGAACGTCCTCGTCGACATCGGCAAGCTGGAGGCCATCCTGCCGGTGCAGGAGCAGGTCCCCGGCGAGGAGTACCCGCACGGGCTGCGCCTCAAGGCGTACGTCGTCCGGGTGGCGAAGGGCGTCCGCGGCCCGTCGGTGACGCTGTCGCGGACCCACCCCAACCTGGTGAAGAAGCTCTTCGCGCTGGAGGTCCCGGAGATCGCGGACGGCAGCGTCGAGATCGCGGCGATCGCCCGCGAGGCCGGCCACCGCACGAAGATCGCCGTACGGTCGACCCGTTCGGGCCTCAACCCGAAGGGCGCCTGCATCGGCCCGATGGGCGCCCGCGTGCGCAACGTCATGGCCGAGCTGCACGGCGAGAAGATCGACATCGTCGACTGGTCGGACGACCCGGCGGAGATGGTGGCGAACGCCCTGTCACCCGCCCGGGTGAGCAAGGTCGAGGTCGTCGACTGGGACTCGCGCTCCGCGCGGGTGACCGTCCCCGACTACCAGCTGTCGCTGGCCATCGGCAAGGAGGGCCAGAACGCCCGCCTCGCCGCGCGGCTGACCGGCTGGCGCATCGACATCCGCCCCGACACGGAGGCGTCCCCGGACGCCGACCGGGCCCGGGGCGGGGAATAAAACCGCTACCCGCGGGCGCTCCCTGCGGGTACACAGTTCAAGACAGCAGATCGCGACAACGTCCGTTCGATTTTGCGCCCGAAGGGGTGAGGTCGGTACGGGGAGGTAGACTTAGGCGTGTCTGGCCGGACGCAAGCCCGCGCATGCCCCGAACGCACCTGTGTGGGGTGCCGGGCGCGAGCGGCCAAGAGCGAACTGCTGCGCATCGTGGCGGTCGGGGACGCGTGCGTCCCCGATCCTCGCGGTACGCTGCCCGGCCGGGGTGCCTACGTGCACCCCGCCGCGGTGTGCGTCGACAAGGCGGTCCGCCGCAGGGCGTTCCCCCGGGCCCTCAGGTCCCCGGGCGCGCTCGACACGGCCGGACTGAGCGACGCCGTGGCCGCTGTGGCCGCGGCGGCACCGTAAGAAGTAGTACGGCACGGACACCCCGTGCGGTCAGGTACCTCGCGAGTTGGAAGTAGGTCGAGATTGCGATGAGCACTCGATGAGTACGCGATGAGTACGCCCATGAAGTAGCGACGGTCCGGCGCAACCCGGACCTCAAAGGAGCGAAGTGGCTAAGGTCCGGGTATACGAACTCGCCAAGGAGTTCGGAGTGGAGAGCAAGGTCGTCATGGCCAAGCTCCAGGAACTCGGTGAGTTCGTCCGTTCGGCGTCCTCGACGATCGAGGCGCCGGTTGTGCGCAAGTTGACCGACGCACTGCAGGGGCCCGGCGGCAACGCCGGCAAGTCCGCTGCCAAGCCGGGAGCGCCCCGCAAGGCCGCCCCCGCCAAGCCCGGGGTCCCGACCCCTGGCCCCATTGCACGTCCCGCCGCCCCGAAGCCCGGCGCCCCGGCCCCCAAGCCGGCCGCAGCCGAGGCCCCGGCAGCGCCTGCCCCGGTGACTCCGGCCTCTCCCGGCCCGCGTCCCGGCCCGAAGGCTCCGGCCGCCCCGAAGCCCG
Source organism: Streptomyces globosus (assembly GCF_003325375.1). Lineage (GTDB taxonomy): Bacteria > Actinomycetota > Actinomycetes > Streptomycetales > Streptomycetaceae > Streptomyces > Streptomyces globosus_A. Next base: position 1,506,356 of record NZ_CP030862.1, read on the forward strand.
CTCCGGCGGCGCCCGTGGCGACCGAGTTCACCGCACCCCCGGCCGCGCCCGCGCGTCCGGCCCAGGGTGCGACCCCCGGCCCGCGCCCGACGCAGCAGCGTCCCGCGGCCGGCGGCCAGGGCGGTGCCCGTCCCGGCGCCCCGCGCCCCGGTGCGACCCCGGGTGCCCAGGCCCCGCGCCCCGGCGGCGCGGCCCCCGGCCCCCGTCCGGGTGCCCGCCCCGCGGGTCCCCGCCCGGGCAACAACCCGTTCACCTCCGGCGGCTCCACCGGCATGGCGCGCCCGCAGGCGCCCCGTCCGGGCGGCGCACCGCGCCCCGGCGCCCCCGGTGCCGGCGGCGCCGGCGCCCCGCGTCCGCAGGCCGGTCCCGGCGGCGGCCCGCGTCCGCAGGCCCCCGGCGGTCCCCGTCCCACCCCGGGCGGCATGCCCCGCCCGCAGGGCCCGCGCCCGACGCCGGGCGGCAACCGCCCGAACCCCGGCATGATGCCGCAGCGTCCCGCGGCCGGCGGTCCCGGCCCGCGTCCCGGCGGCGGCCCCGGCCGTCCCGGTGCCGGCGGTCCCCGTCCGGGCGGCGCCGGCCGTCCCGGCGGCGGCGGCGGCTTCGCCGGCCGTCCGGCCGGTCCGGGCTCGCGCCCGGCGGGCGGCGGCTTCGGCGGCCCGCGTCCGGGTGGCGGCGGCTTCGGCGGCGGCCCGGGTGGCGGCGGCGGCCGTCCCGGCTTCGGCGGCCGTCCCGGCGGCCCCGGTGCCCGCGGCGGCACGCAGGGCGCGTTCGGCCGTCCCGGCGGTCCGGCCCGCCGCGGCCGCAAGTCGAAGCGGCAGCGGCGCCAGGAGTACGAGGCCATGCAGGCCCCGTCCGTCGGCGGCGTGATGCTGCCCCGCGGCAACGGCGAGACCGTTCGCCTGTCGCGCGGTGCGTCCCTCACCGACTTCGCGGAGAAGATCAACGCCAACCCGGCGTCGCTGGTCGCGGTCATGATGAACCTCGGCGAGATGGTCACGGCCACGCAGTCCGTGTCCGACGCGACCCTCCAGCTCCTCGCCGACGAGATGAACTACACGGTTCAGATCGTCAGCCCGGAGGAGGAGGACCGCGAGCTGCTCGAGTCCTTCGACATCGAGTTCGGCGAGGACGAGGGCGGCGAGGAGCTCCTGGTCGCGCGTCCGCCGGTCGTCACCGTCATGGGCCACGTCGACCACGGCAAGACCCGCCTCCTCGACGCCATCCGCAAGACCAACGTCGTCGCGGGCGAGGCCGGCGGCATCACCCAGCACATCGGTGCCTACCAGGTCGCGACCCAGGTCAACGACGAGGACCGCAAGATCACCTTCATCGACACCCCGGGTCACGAGGCGTTCACCGCCATGCGTGCCCGCGGTGCGAAGTCGACCGACATCGCGATCCTCGTGGTGGCGGCCAACGACGGTGTCATGCCGCAGACGATCGAGGCCCTGAACCACGCCAAGGCGGCCGACGTGCCGATCGTGGTCGCGGTCAACAAGATCGACGTCGAGGGCGCCGACCCGACGAAGGTGCGCGGCCAGCTCACCGAGTACGGCCTGGTGGCCGAGGAGTACGGCGGCGACACGATGTTCGTCGACATCTCCGCCAAGCAGGGCCTGAACATCGACAAGCTGCTCGAGGCCGTGGTCCTGACCGCGGACGCCGCGCTCGACCTGCGCGCCAACCCCGAGCAGGACGCCCAGGGCATCGCGATCGAGTCCCACCTCGACCGCGGCCGCGGTGCCGTCTCGACCGTCCTCGTCCAGCGCGGCACGCTGCGCATCGGCGACACGATGGTCGTGGGCGACGCGTACGGCCGTGTCCGCGCCATGCTCGACGACAAGGGCAACAACGTCGAGCAGGCGGGTCCGTCGACCCCCGTCCTGGTCCTGGGTCTCACCAACGTCCCCGGCGCCGGCGACAACTTCCTCGTCGTCGACGAGGACCGTACGGCCCGCCAGATCGCCGAGAAGCGCGCGGCGCGCGAGCGCAACGCCAACTTCGCCAAGCGCGTCCGTCGCGTGTCCCTCGAGGACCTCGACTCCGTGCTCAAGGCCGGTCTGGTCCAGGAACTCAACCTCATCATCAAGGGCGACGCGTCCGGTGCGGTCGAGGCCCTGGAGTCCTCGCTGCTCCAGCTCGACGTCGGCGAAGAGGTCGACATCCGCGTCCTGCACCGCGGTGTGGGTGCGGTCACCGAGTCCGACATCGACCTGGCGATGGGCTCCGACGCCATCGTCATCGGCTACAACGTCCGCGCGGCCGGCCGTGCCGCGCAGATGGCGGAGCGCGAGGGCGTCGACGTCCGGTACTACTCGGTGATCTACCAGGCCATCGAGGAGATCGAGGCGGCCCTGAAGGGCCTGCTGAAGCCGGAGTACGAAGAGGTCGAGCTCGGTACCGCGGAGGTCCGCGAGGTCTTCCGCTCGTCCAAGCTGGGCAACATCGCGGGTGTCCTCATCCGCTCCGGCGAGGTCAAGCGCAACACCAAGGCGCGCCTGCTCCGCGACGGCAAGGTCGTCGCAGAGAACCTCACGATCACCGGTCTGCGCCGCTTCAAGGACGATGTCACCGAGATCCGCGAAGGCTTCGAGGGCGGTATCAACCTCGGCAACTTCAACGACATCAAGATCGACGACATCATCGCGACGTACGAGATGCGCGAGAAGCCCCGCGCGTAAGCGCGAGGCGGTTCGTACCGTGTCGTGACCGGGGCCGGTCGGCGGAGTATTTCCGTCGATCGGCCCCGGCCGTTGCGTGTACGGTTCTGGTGACCCTGCCGCCAGTCGGCCGGCAGGCCACCGAACCCGGACCGGCGGGACATCCGGAACTGCATGTACGTGGGGACTCTGTCCTTCGACCTGCTCCTCGGCGACGTCCACTCGCTGAAGGAGAAACGCTCCGTCGTCAGGCCCATCGTCGCCGAGCTCCAGCGGAAGTTCTCCGTGAGCGCGGCAGAGGTGGCCGACCAGGAACTGCACCGCCGGGCCCGTATCGGGGTCGCGCTGGTGAGCGGCGACACGGGGTACCTCTCGGACGTACTGGACCGCTGCGAGCGGCTGGTCGCGGCGCGTCCGGAAGTGGAGCTGCTGTCGGTGCGCAGGCGGCTCCACGGTGATGAAGACTGAATGCAAGGAAAGAAGGAGACGGACCAGTGGCCGACAATGCGCGGGCGAAGAAGCTGGCGGACCTCATCCGGGAGGTGGTGGCCGAGAAGCTGCAGCGAGGTGTCAAGGACCCCCGCCTCGGGACCCACGTGACCATCACGGACACCCGGGTCACCGGCGACCTGCGGGAGGCGACGGTCTTCTACACGGTCTACGGCGACGACGAGGACCGCGCCAGCGCGGCGGCGGGCCTGGAGAGCGCCAAGGGCGTCCTGCGCTCGGCGGTCGGCCGGGCGGCGGGCACCAAGTTCACGCCCACCCTGACGTTCGTCGCGGACGCCCTGCCGGAGAACGCGCGGACCATCGAGGACCTCCTCGACAAGGCGCGCGCCTCCGACGCCCAGGTCCGGGAGGTGTCCTCCGGTGCCGAGTACGCCGGCGGCGCCGACCCGTACAAGAAGTCCGGCGACGACGAGGACGCAACCGCGTAATGAGCACCAACGCAGGGAAGGCGCCGGACGGCCTTGTCATCGTCGACAAGCCGTCCGGCTTCACTTCGCACGACGTGGTCGCGAAGATGCGCGGGATCGCCAGGACCCGCCGCGTCGGCCACGCGGGCACGCTCGACCCGATGGCGACGGGCGTGCTCGTCCTGGGCGTCGAGAAGGCCACCAAGCTCCTCGGCCACCTCGCGCTCACGGAGAAGGAGTACCTCGGCACCATCCGCCTCGGCCAGAACACCCTGACCGACGACGCCGAGGGCGAGATCACCTCCTCCGCGGACGCCTCCGCGGTCACCCGCGAGGCCGTCGACGCGGGCGTCGCCAAGCTGACGGGCGAGATCATGCAGGTCCCGTCGAAGGTCAGCGCCATCAAGATCAAGGGCGTGCGGTCCTACAAGCGCGCCCGCGACGGCGAGGACTTCGACATCCCGGCCCGGCCGGTGACCATCTCGTCGTTCCGGGTGTACGACATGCGCGAGGCCGAGGCGGAGGACGGCACGAAGGTCGTCGACCTGGTCGTCTCCGTCGTCTGCTCCAGCGGTACGTACATCCGCGCCCTCGCCCGGGACCTCGGCGCCGACCTCGGCACCGGCGGCCACCTGACCGCGCTGCGGCGCACCCGCGTGGGCCCGTACAAGCTGGACCGGGCGCGGACCCTGGAGCAGCTCCAGGAGGAGCTGACCGTCATGCCGATCGGCGACGCGGCCGCCGCGGCGTTCCCCCGATGGGACCTGGACGCCCGCCGGGCCTCGCTGCTCGGCAACGGCGTCCGGATCGAGATGCCGGAGGAGTACGCGGACCGCGGGCCGATCGCGGTCTTCGGGCCGCAGGGGCAGCTGCTCGGCCTGGTGGAGAGCAAGGGCGGCAAGGCGAAGTCGCTGGCGGTCTTCGCCTGACCTGCGCTGACCCGCGCCTGGCCCCCGGCGTACGCCGGCCCCGCGCGGCGGCGTTGACGTGGAGCGGCGAGCGCCCACCGGCTTCTGCTCACCGCTCCACGACCCCCCTCGGTCAGTCTCTATCCACCGGGGCCTCTTTGTTCACCCGTCCGGGCAGGCGCGCGGAGTGACTGGACGGAGCGCAAGGGGGCGCTTTTCGCCGGCCGCCCGCCTGTGGGCGCCGGGCGGACGTCCGGTGCGCCTCGCGTGCCTCCCGCGGAGGTGACACAGAGCCCGGCCCGGCCCGACACCGATGCGGGACGCCGGGCGGGGGCATGGCAGTCTTAGACCTGGTATCGGCAGGACACAGGACAGGGCCTACACGGTTCGGGCGAGGAGCGGTCACAGTGCAGCGCTGGCGTGGCTTGGAGGACATCCCCCAGGACTGGGGGCGCAGCGTCGTCACCATCGGCTCGTACGACGGTGTGCACCGGGGCCACCAGCTGATCATCGGGCGTGCCGTCGCCAGGGCGCGGGAGCTCGGTGTGCCGTCCGTCGTGGTCACCTTCGACCCGCACCCCAGCGAGGTCGTCCGCCCCGGCAGCCACCCGCCGATCCTGGCGCCGTACGACCGGCGCGCCGAGCTGATGGCCGGGCTGGGGGTGGACGCGCTGCTGATCCTGCCGTTCACGGCGGAGTTCTCGCAGCTCTCCCCGTCCGACTTCATCGTGAAGGTGCTCGTCGACAAGCTGCACGCGCGCGCCGTCATCGAGGGCCCGAACTTCCGCTTCGGCCACCGCGCCGCCGGAAACGTCGACTTCCTGCGCGAGCTGGGCGCCACGTACGACTACGAGGTCGAGGTCGTCGACCTCTTCGAGCGGGGCACCGCGGGCGGCGGCGTGCCGTTCTCCTCCACGCTGGCCCGCAAGCTGGTCGCCGAGGGCGACATGGAGGGCGCCGCCGAGGTGCTGGGCCGCCCGCACCGCGTCGAGGGCGTCGTCGTGCGCGGCGCGCAGCGCGGGCGCGAGCTGGGCTACCCCACGGCCAACGTCGAGACCCCGCCGCACACGGCGATCCCCGCGGACGGCGTGTACGCGGGCTGGCTGACCGCGAACGGCGAGCGGATGCCGGCGGCGATCTCGGTGGGGACGAACCTGCAGTTCGACGCCACCGAGCGGACCGTGGAGGCGTACGCGATCGACCGGATCGGCCTCGACCTGTACGGGCTGCACGTCACCGTGGACTTCCTCGCCTACGTGCGGGGCATGGCCCGGTTCGAGTCGCTGGACGGCCTGCTGGAGGCCATCGCGGACGACGTGAAGCGGGCGCGGGCGCTGACCCAGGAGTACGACGCGCGGCACGCGCTGCACTGAGCGCGCGGAGCAGCGGCGAAGGGCCCGAGCCCCCCGGAGGGGGCACGGGCCCTTCGGCGTCGGCCCTCAGCCGAGGCGCGGGTCGCGCGGGGGCTGCTGGCCCGGCTGCGGCTGCTGCGGCCAGGGTCCGCCCGGCTGGGCGGGGTACGGCTGCGCGGGCTGAGGGTAGGGCTGCGGGTAGCCGGTCGGAGCGCCCTGGGGGTGGGCCTGGGGGTGCGGCTGCCCGTACGGCTGCCCCGGGGCCGCCGGCGGCTGCGGGGCTCCCCACTGCTGCGGGGGCGCCTGCCGGGCGGCGCGGACGAAGTCCTCGGCCACGAGGGAGGCGAGGTGGAAGTACGCCTCGCGGGTCTTCGGCCGCATCAGGTCGAGGTCGACCTCGGCGCCGGCGGCGAGGTGCTCGTCGAAGGGCACCACGACGACGCCGCGGCAGCGGGTCTCGAAGTGCTGGACGATGTCCTCGGTCTTGATCATCTTGCTGGTCTCGCGGACCCCGGAGATGACGGTGAGGGAGCGCGAGACGAGGTCGCCGTACCCGTGCGCGGAGAGCCAGTCGAGCGTGGTGCTGGCGCTGCTCGCGCCGTCCACGGACGGCGTCGAGATGATGATCAGCTGGTCGGCGAGATCCAGGACGCCGCGCATCGCCGAGTAGAGCAGGCCGGTGCCGGAGTCGGTGAGGATGATCGGGTACTGGCGGCCGAGCGTGTCGATGACGCGGCGGTAGTCCTCGTCGTTGAACGTGGTCGACACGGCCGGGTCGACGTCGTTCGCGATGATCTCCAGGCCGGAGGGGGCCTGCGAGGTGAACCGCCGGATGTCCATGTACGAGTTCAGGTACGGGATCGCCTGGACCAGGTCCCGGATGGTCGCCCCGGTCTCGCGGCGGACCCGGCGGCCGAGGGTGCCGGCGTCCGGGTTCGCGTCGATGGCCAGGATCTTGTCCTGGCGCTCGCTGGCCAGGGTCGCGCCGAGCGCGGTGGTCGTCGTCGTCTTGCCGACGCCGCCCTTGAGGCTGATCACGGCGATCCGGTAGCAGGACATCACCGGGGTGCGGATCAGCTCCAGCCTGCGCAGGCGCTCGGCCTCGGCCGCCTTGCCGCCGAAGCGGAAGCCCGCCCGCTGCGGCTTGGGCTTCTGCTTGCCGCGCAGCAGCCGGTCGGAGGACAGCTCGACGGCCGCCGTGTACCCGAGCGGCGCGCCGCCCGCGGCGGGGCCGGGCTGGTAGTGCGGGTCGTGCGGCTGCGGACCGGGTTGCGGGCCGGCCGGCCACTGGGCTGCGGTCCGCGGGTCGATCTGCGGCTGCGGCTGCGGCTGCTGCGGCTGCGGCTGGGCGGGGGCATGCAGCGGCGCGGCCTCGGCGGCCGGCGCCGGCGCCGAGGGCGGGTAGGCGTAGCCGCCGGCGTTGGCGGGGGCCTGGGGCGGGAAGCCGTAGCCCTGCGGGGCCGCGGGGGCCTGCGAGGCGGGCGGGTAGGCGTACCCGCCCACCGCGGGCGCGGGCGCGTAGGGGTGGCCGCCCGCCGCGCCGGGGGCCTGGGGCGGGAAGCCGTTGCCCTGGGGGGTCGCCGGGGGAGCGTACGGGGAAGGGGCCGGCTGCTGCGGGGGAGCGTCGGCCGGCGCCGGAGCAGCGGGGAACGCCTGCGGCGCCGGCGGTGCTTCGGCGGCGGGTGCGTACCCGGCGGGCGTGTACCCGGCGGGCACCGCATCGGCCGGAGCCGGCTCGGATGCTGCCGGGGGCAGGGCCGTCCCCTCGGCCGGGGCAGCCGGGTGGGGGACCGCACCGGAGGCGCCGGCCGGCTTGCCCAGCACGATGCCCCGCCCGGACGAGGCGGTCCCGGGCGCCTGGAGCTGCGGCACGCCGAAGGACGGCGTCCCGGATGCCGGGGCCTGCGGGGAGGGCGCGGGCAGCGCCGGGACCGCGCCGTCGGAGGGCGCCGGTACGGGAGCGGGCGCCGAGGGCGCGGCCGCGTCTGCCGGTACGGGCGTCAGCGCGGGCGGTACGGCCGCGTCGGCCGGGAGGTGCTGCGGCACCTCGGCCGGTGCCGCCGGGAAGGCCGGTCCGGGCGCCGGCGCACCCTCGGCCGGGCCTGCCGCGAAGGACTGCCCGGCCTGCGGTGCGTCGGCCGGAGCCGGTGCCTCGGGGAAGGCCGGTGCGGGCGCGCTGTCGGCCGGACCCGCCGTGAACGGCTGCCCGGCCCGCGGTGCTTCGGCCGGTGCCGGTACGGGCGCCGCCGTGCCCTCGGCAGAGGTGAGCGGCTGCGCGGCCTGCGGCGCGTCGGCCGGAGCCGGAGCCCCGGGGAAGGCCGGTGCGGGCGCGGGCGCGCCCTCGTCGGCGGCGAAGGGCTGCGGCGCCTCGGCCTGAGCCGGTACGGACGTCTCCGGGAAGGCGGGTCCGGCCGGCAGCGCGGGGGCGTCGGCCGGGTCCGCGGCCAGGGGCTGCGGTGCCTCGGCCGGGGTCGGGCCGGGCGCGGGGGCCGTCGGCGCGGCATCCGCCGTCGGCGCGGGCGCCGACGCCGGGTCAGGAACGGCCGGGGCAGCGGGGTCCGGAGCCGGCGCGGCCGTGTCCGCGGTGCGCGCCGGGGGAGCCATGCGCATCGTCGGAGGCGAGGCGAGCTCCGAGGGCCGGTGCGGTTCGAAGCCGCTGCCCTCGGGCAGCGCGGGGACGGGCGAGGCCGGGGCCGCGCCCTGCGTGTACCAGGCGGGCGGCGTGTAGTCGATGGTGAACTCGCCCGTCACCTCGGGCTCCGCGTCGGACTGATCGTCCGTCGGGACGTCCCACGCCCCGCCGCGCCTCTCGTTCCGATCGCCGCTCACTCGTCCTCCTGGTCTGTCGAACACCGGTCCGGCGCCGCTCGGCGCCACGCCCACGCCCAGCCTAATCGGGCGCCGACGCCGGTGTCCGCCCCCGTCGGGCGACGCCCCCGCCCCCTGCCGGTTCCCCGCGCCTGCGGCCCCGCACCGCGCCACTCCTGCGGCGCGCAGTGCGAGCAGGGCCGCTGAGCCGGTGTCACCCCGCCGGCCGACCGGGGCGGCGTACGCAGGCCCGCGGGGGTCTGTTCAGTCGATGCGGCGGCAGGGCCCGAGGAGGGAGGACTCCTGCTCCGTGCCCTGCGTCATGACGAACTGCCGGTCCCGCGCCGTGCACCACAGGGTCACGCCGTCGCCCAGCGTCGGCAGCGACTCCACCGTCTGCCGGGGCAGGCCCATCAGGCGGCCGATCTGCTCCGCCTCGTCCGGGGAGACCCGCTGGACGCCGACGAGCGCCGAGTTCTGCAGCAGCCGCGGCGCCGTCGGGCTCAGGTACGGCAGCAGCGTCACCACGGACTGCCAGGGGCCCGCCACCACGCGCCCGCGCGGCGGCCGCATCCCGCAGTCGCGGACCACCAGCACCGGGCTCCCCGCGGAGGCGCCCTGCGGCGGAACCCGGCCCACGTCGTGCAGCGTCACGCACTGCTGCCCGCCGCCGGCCGCCTGCGCCAGCCCGGCCCACGCCTGGGCGCGGCCGGTCTCCACCGCGACGCGGGCCCCGGTGGCCGCGGCGCGCAGCGCGAGCACCTGGGCCGTCCACAGGCCGCCGATCAGCGTCACCTCGTACGGGGTGGGCCGGTTGATGCCGAGCACCGCGGGCCTGCCGTGGGCGTCGACACCGATGACGACGCCGTCGTCGCCGACCGGCAGGGCCAGCGCGTCGAGGTCCGCCACCGGCACGGTGTGCCGTTCGCGGCGCGGGCCGATCAGCCCGAAGCCGCCCCTGGCCGTGCTCTTCATCGCGCGCCTCCCAGCGGCAGCGAGGCCAGCAGCCCCGGCACCTGTTCGCGGTCGAGCCGGACCAGGCCGGTGCGGACGCCGCGGGCGGTGCGCTCCAGTTCCCGGCGTGCGGCGACCAGTTCCTCGTCGCTGCGGCCCGTCACCCGTACGTGGCCGGTGAGGGTGACGCTCTGCCGCTCGCCGGGGGCCATCGTCAGGCTGAAGTTCGTCGCCAGCGCCTGGAGGGAGGTCAGCAGCGCCACGAACTGCGGCAGGGACGCCGTGCCCGAGCCGCCGAGCTGCGGCCAGCGGCCGATCCAGTACGTGGTGTGGCGCCGGTCGTCGCAGCGCCAGGTGCGGGCCGTCTCCTCGGTGCGCCGGCCGGTGCTCGACGAGCGGCCCGCCTGCGTGATGACCCGGGGGTTGGCGCAGGAGGAGGTGGCCAGGGCCGCCGTCAGCTCCTGCTCGGTGAGCACGGTCGCCCGGAACCCGGCGCCCGCGAGCCGGCTCGCCAGCTGGTCGGCGGCGCGGACCACGCAGCGCTGGGCGCCGGCGAGCCCGCCGCCGCGGGCGGCGACCGCCTCGGGGCACAGCTCCGGGTCGAGCTTGAGCGCGATCCACGTCAGCCGCACCGCCGGGGTGCCGGTCCGGGCCTGGAGCGGGGCGTAGTTGCGGGCGGCGGTCGACTGCGCCGGCAGGTGCGGGGCGGGGGCGGGCTGGGTGTGCTGCACGAGCTGCGCCGACTCCAGCCGGATGCCGTCGACGTCGAGGACGTCCCGGACGAGCGCGAGCGGCAGCGGCCGCTCGCCCCGGTCGGGGCGCAGCGCGGTGGCGTCGGTGTCGACCTGGACGACGGCGGTCAGGAAGGTCCCGTCGCCGACCATGCCGACGGGCCGCCGGTCGCGGTCGCTGAACGTCATGGTCCGCAGCGCCGGGTCGGCCTCGACGAGCGGGGCGAGGCCCGGCTCGGTGCCCGCGGGCACCGTGAACGCGGCGGCGCGCCGGCGCCGGGCCCGCAGGGCGAGGGCGCTGCCGATCCACTCGGGCAGGGAGCGCTGGTGGCGGCGTACGAGCGCCAGCACGGCCAGGACCAGGGCGAGGACGCCCGCGGGCACCAGCAGCAGGGGCTCGACGACCCATGCCACCAGAAGTGCGGCCGCCGCCACCTGGAGCAGGACGAGTTGTTGCAATCGGAACGGGCCGAAACGCCCCGGGGTCGACTGCGGATACGGCGTCACCCCGCTGCGTGCGGGTGCCGGAGCGCCCGTCTGCGGCTGCGTCGCGGTGGCCATCAGTGGCCCACCTCCCCTTTCCGGGCCGAGACCCCCGTGAGTGCCGGGGCCGCGCGCTGCCCGCCGCATGCCTCCGGAACCTCCTCAATCCACCCCAACAGGCCCTGTTTACCCCGGTGCGGAAGGCGCTGAGCGGCTGCCTCACCCTACCCGGCCCCTGCGTGTCCTCGGTCAAGAGGCATAGTAGGTCCCCGGTCCGACCATCAAGGCCCGGGGACCGCAGTCGCCGACCGGGCCGTTCGGGGAGAAGCAGACGGTCATGGCATCACGGCGTGATGAACTCAACGCGTACACCTTTGCGAAGCGGCGGACGGTGGCCGCGTTCCTGCAGCCGTCCGCGACGGGCTCCGAGGAAGGCGCCCCCCGTCCGCTGCGGGCGGTCGTGCCCGGGCTGATCGCGGGAGCCGTCATCCTCGCCGGGTTCGGCGCCTGGGGCATGTTCAAGCCGCAGGCGCCGAAGGGCTGGGACGAGCCGGGCACGAAGGTCCTGGTCGGCAAGCAGTCCACGACCCGGTACGTGGTGCTGAAGACGAAGGTGAACGGCAAGGACCAGACCCGCCTGCACCCGGTGCTGAACCTGGCGTCGGCCCGACTCCTGCTGGACCCGCAGAAGTTCAAGGTCCTCCAGGTCGACGACAAGGTCCTGGACGCGGGCAGGCCGCCCCGCGGCCCGATCATCGGCATCCCCTACGCCCCCGACCGGCTCCCGTCGCCGAAGGACGCGGGCAAGGCCAAGCGGTGGGCGGTCTGCCAGGCGCCCGGCGGCAACGGCAAGAGCGTCCAGACGGCGACCTTCGTCCTCGCGGACCGCGAGGCCGGGATCACCGACGACGAGCGCCGCCTGACGGACACGCAGATGCTGTACGTGCAGAGCACCGGCGGGTCCAAGGAGCGGTACCTGGTCGACGCGACGGGCACCAAGTACAAGTTCCCCGAGGGCACGGCCGACGCGGCCAAGATGACGAACGCCCTGGTCGGCACCACCGGCGGCAGCCCGCAGCAGGTCTCCGAGCAGTGGCTGGCCACCCTGAACCCCGGCGACGACCTGGCCTTCCCCCAGCTGCCCGCCACGGCCGGCACGAAGGCCGACGTGCCGGGCCTGGGCACCGCCGACAACAAGGTCGGCATGGTGCTCCGGGCGCAGACCGGCTCCGGCGCGCAGCACTACGTCGTGCTGCCGGGGAAGGTGGCCCCCGTCTCCGACTTCACCGCATGGCTGCTCATCTCGGCGCCCGCGACCGACGCCCTCAACATGCACGGCAAGCCCCGCGAGGTCGACCTGCAGTCCCTGAACCCCGACCCGGGGGTCTTCAAGGGCGAGACGCGCTGGCCGCAGAAGAAGACCGGCCGGATCAACCAGGCGGGCTCCGGCCAGGGCGCCGCCCGCGACACCGTGTGCAACGTGCTGCGCTCGGTCGACGGCCAGGGCGGGCAGACGCTGAGCACCTGGGCGGGCACCGGCTTCCCCGTCGACATCACCGCCAGCGGCACCAGCGCCTACGTCACCCCCGGCTCGGGCCTGCTGTACACGCAGGTGCAGGGCAAGCAGACGACCGCGGGCGGCTCCACGTTCCTGGTCACCGACACCGGGCTGCGCTACGCCGTCCAGGCCAACGGCGACAGCGACGCCGAGAAGTCCGGGATCGGCGCGGCGGACCCGCAGGCGCAGGGCGCCGCCGCGGACGGCCGCCCCGAGGCCAGCCAGGCGCAGATCCGGCTCGGCTACGGCGGCGTGGTGCCGGCGATGGTGCCCATCGCGTGGTCCGAGTTCCTCTCGAAGGGACCCCGCCTGGACACCAACTCGGCCCGTCAGCCGCAGGGTTCGTGAGGAGGCTGCCGATGACCGCCCACCCGTACCGGCGCAGCGCCCTGCTCGCCCCCGCCCTCGCGCTGGCCGGCCTGTGCTGCGCGGCGGGCCCCGCCGCGGCCGCTGCGGGCCCTGCCGCGGCCGCCGACACCCCGTCCTCCGCCGTGTCCGCCCCCGTGCTGGGCCTGGCCGGGGCGGGGGAGTGCACGTTCCCGATGAAGAAGCAGATCGCCGACCGGCCCTGGGCCCTGCAGCGGCTGCTGCTCGACGAGCTGTGGGCCCACACCAAGGGCAAGGGCAAGGACGGCAAGCCGGTCCGGGTCGCCGTCATCGACACCGGCGTCGACCGGGTCAACCCGCAGCTCGCAGGGGCCCTCGACGTCGGCGCCGGCAAGGACTTCGTCGACCCCAAGGGCGACGGGACGGCCGACACCGTCGGCCACGGCACCAAGGTGGCCGGGCTGATCGCGGCCCGCCCGCAGAGCGGCACCGGCTTCGTCGGCCTGGCCCCCGAATCGGTCGTCATCCCGATCCGGCAGAACGACGGGCAGGGCAAGGGCAACGCCCTGTCCCTCGCCCAGGCCATCGACCACGCCGTCGCCAAGGGCGCGCACGTCGTCAACATCTCCCAGGACACCGACGCCGCCCTGACCGCTGACTCCGAGCTGGCCAAGGCGGTGCAGCGGGCCCTCGACGCCAAGGTCGTCGTCGTCGCCTCGGCCGGCAACGACGGCATGAGCGGCGAGAAGCGCAAGACCTACCCGGCGGCGTTCCCGGGTGTCCTCGCGGTCGCCTCCTCGGACCGCAACAACGAGCGCGCCGCGTTCTCCCAGCCCGGCGACTTCGTCGGGGTCGCCGCGCCGGGCGTCGACATGGTCTCCACCGTCCCCGGCTTCGGCCAGTGCATCGACAACGGCACGAGCTTCTCCGCGCCGTACGTCGCCGGCGTGGCCGCGCTCCTGAAGGCCAAGCACCCGGACTGGACGCCGCAGGAGATCGTCTGGCAGATCCAGGGCACCGCCGAACGGACCGTCAAGGGCCGCGACGACTACGTGGGTTGGGGCGTCGTCGACCCGGTGCGCGCCCTCACCCAGGACCACGAGCGCCCGAAGGCGCCCGTACCGGACCCGGGGCCTCCGCCGGCGGCAGCACCGCAGCCCGCGGTGCTGCACCTGGCGGAGACGGCGCAGGAGCGCCAGGAGCGCCTCGGCACGTACGCTCTGGGCATCGGCGCCGTGCTGGTCGCCGTGACCGCGGCGACGGCGACCGTCGTGCGCGACGCGCGCAGGCGCCGGGGCCGTTTGCAGTGAACGGTCACAGTTCATCGACAGAAGCAGGCCACCGGTGTTGGGGCTGTGACATGAACTGGCTAGAGTGACACCAGGCTTCACGACTGTGATCGGGGGATCGCGTGAGGCGGAGGGGGATTCCCGGGGCGCGCGGCTCGTATCCGCGCCCGGATCTCCGGCTCCGCCGCCGCGCAGTCCGCCGGTTCTGCCGGCGAATTGAGAAGTGAGGAGCTTCGGATGAGCAACAATTTCGGACTTGCAGACGATCCGATCGTCCAGGCGAAGAACAAGATCGAGACGACGGCCAACGCCGTCACCACCCAGGCCCGTGAACTGGCCGACATCCTCGCCACGGTGAGCGCCGGCTGGACCGGTGTGGGTGCGTCCGGCTTCGTCTCCGCCCAGAAGATGGTCAACGAGGACCACGACGAGATCCGCCGCCTCCTCGGCGTCCTGCACAACGCGGTCGCCCAGACCAAGAACCTCAGCAACGCGCAGGACGACGACGTGCGCGCCGCGTTCAAGGCCGTCCAGGCGTCCGCCGGCCAGGGCGGCAACAGCTCCGGCCTCAACGGCATCTGAGCGGCCCGAGCCGCTCACCCACCAGCCCAGCACAGCGCGAAGGAGAAGAACATGGCCGGCAACGACGGCGCCACCCGGGTCCGGTATGAGAGCGTCCAGGAGATGGCCAACCGCATCCGCGCCATCTCGAAGAAGATCGTCACGGACCTGCAGGAGATGGACCAGGCCCTGAAGGTCGTCACCGACACCTGGGACGGTGTGGCGCACGACGGGTACATCCAGCTCCAGGGCAAGTACAAGGGCAAGGCCGAGCACATGAAGAGCCAGCTCGAGACCGTCGCCCAGCTCATCGAGCGCGGCAAGGGCGACTACCGCGCCACCGACGTGAAGGCCTCGCGCCTGTTCACCGAGGCCTACTGAGCCTCCCGAGCCATCCGGCTCCCTCCGGAGCCACGCGGCTCCCGATCACACGGAAGGGGCGCGCCCGCAGCGGGCGCGCCCCTTCCGCGCTGTCGGCCCGGCCGGCGGAACCGGCCCGCCGACCGGTGTCAGTGCGGCCCTCGGTCGAGGTCGAACTCGCCGTCCCGGGCCCCCAGTACGAAGGCCTCCCACTCGGCGGCCGTGTACCGCAGCACGGTCTCCCGGTCGAGGGAGGACCGCATGGCCACCGCGCCCTCGGGGAGCCGGGCGATCTCGACCCGCTCCTCGTCCGGGCTGGTCCCGGGCGGGCCCTCCCACTCCACGCCGCTGATGTCGAGCGCGTACAGCTCGTCCTTCTCCTGCTGGGTGCCCATTGCGCGGCCTTTCCGTCGGCTCCTCGGCCATCTTCCGCTGCCGATTATCGGTGCCCGCGGCGCCCCCCGGGACCCTTTCCGGCCGATCTTCCCCCGCCGGGACCGCGACGGGGCCGCAACGCACCGGAGCCGGGCCCCGCAGGTGCGGAACCCGGCCCCCGGCGTACGGCAGCGCTACGCCCCCGGCATCCGGCCCAGCTGGACCAGCGAGGTGCCGCGCTTGCGGGAGGAGAAGTACGCCCGCCCCGGCGGCATCGGCCGCGGCCGCACGTTCCCGACCAGGTCGCCCTCGGACGGGTCGCCCGACAGGACCACGCCCTGCGCGCCCAGCTCCTTGATGCGCTGCATGAACGGCTCGTACAGAGAGCGGGAGGCGCCCGCCGAGTTCCGGGCGATGATGAAGCGCACGCCCGTGTCGCGGGCGAACGGCAGGTAGTCCACGAGCGGGGCCAGCGGGTTGCCCTGGCTGGTCGCCACCAGGTCGAAGTCGTCGATGATGATGAACACGTCGGGCCCCGTCCACCAGCTGCGGTCCCGCAGCTGCTGCGGCGTGACGTCGTCCGGCGGCTGCCGGCGCGAGAACACCCCGGCCAGCGCCTCCATGTGCATCTGGAGGGAGCCCGCCATCGGCGCGTACTCCAGCAGGTGCTCCTCCGGCAGCGCCCCCAGCAGGGTGCGCCGGTAGTCGCCGACGACGAGCCGCGCCTGGTCCGGGGTGTACCGCTGCGAGATCTGCTGCGCGATGAGCCGCAGCAGGTTCGTCTTGCCCGACTCGCTCTCGCCGAAGACGAGGAGGAACGGGTCGGTCTCGAAGTCGACGAACACCGGCTCCAGGGCGGTCTCGTCGATGCCGATCGCGATCCCGCGCCCGGGGAACTCGGCGCCGCCCGGCAGCTGGTCCGCGTGCAGCAGCCGCGGCAGCAACCGCACGCCCGGCGCGGCCTGGCCGGACCAGTGCTGCTTGACCGCCGAGACGAAGGCCCCCGTGGCGTCCGAGAGGGTCTCCGGATCGTGCGAGCCGTCGATCCGCGGCAGCGCGGCCAGGAAGTGCAGCTTCTCCGGGACCTGGCCGCGGCCGGGCATCCCCGTCGGCACGTTCGCGGCGACCTTACGGTCGAACTCGGAGTCCATGACGTCGCCGAGCCGCAGCTCCAGCCGGCCCAGCATCTGGTCCTTCAGCGCGGCCCGCACCTCCATGTAGCGGGCCGCGGTGATGACCACGTGGATGCCGTAGCCCAGGCCGCGCGAGGCGATGTCCGTGACCACCTGCTCCAGGCCCTCGTACTCCCCGCGGAAGCCGCCCCAGCCGTCGATGACGAGGAAGACGTCGCCCCACGGCTCGCCGGGCAGCTCGCCCGCGGCACGCTTGCGCCGGTAGGTGCCGATCGAGTCGATGCCGTGCGCGCGGAAGAACTCCTCCCGGCGGTTGAGGATCCCGCCGACCTCGGCGACCGTGCGCCGCACCCGCTCCGGGTCCAGGCGCGAGGCGATCCCGCCGACGTGCGGCAGCTCCGCCACTGCCGACATGCCGCCGCCGCCGAAGTCGAGACCGTAGAACTGCACCTCGCGGGGCGTGTGCGTCAGCGCGAACGAGGAGATGAGCGTCCGCATCAGGGTCGACTTGCCCGACTGCGGGCCGCCGACGACCATCATGTGGCCCGCCGCACCCGAGAAGTCCCGGTACAGCACCTCGCGCCGCTGCTCGAACGGCTTGTCGATCAGGCCGAGCGGCACGACGAGCCCGCCGGGCCGCGTGTACCCCTCCGCGTGCAGGCCCCGCTCCGCCGACGGCGCGAGCGCCGGCAGCAGCTGGTCCAGCGGCGGGGCCTGGTCCAGCGGCGGCAGCCACACCTGGTGGGCCGGCACGCCCTGCCCCTCCAGCCGGCTCACGATGACGTCCAGCACCGTGTCGGCGAGGGCGTCGTCCTCCCGCTCCGGCTGCTCCGCGAGGTACGCCGGGTCCGGCGCCGCGTACACCACCGGCACCGGGGCCGCCGTGAACAGCGCGGGCCGCCGCTCCACCGGGAACCTGCCCACCGACAGGTCGGGCCCGCCCGAGCGGTAGGTGCCCGAGACGTACGCCGCCTTGAACCGCACCATCTCGTCCGTGCCGAACTTCAGGTAGCCCGATCCGGGCACCGACGGCAGGTGGTAGGCGTCCGGCACGCCGATCGCCGTGCGCGACTCCGCCGCCGAGAAGGTGCGCAGGCCGATGCGGTACGACAGGTACGTGTCCAGCCCGCGCAGCTTGCCCTCCTCCAGGCGCTGCGAGGCCAGCAGCAGGTGCACGCCCAGCGACCGGCCGATGCGGCCGATCTGGATGAACATGTCGATGAAGTCGGGCTTCGCCGTCAGCAGCTCGCTGAACTCGTCGATGACCAGCACCAGCGAGGCCAGCGGCTCCAGCGGGGCACCCGCCGCGCGCGCCTTCTCGTAGTCGTGGATGTTGGCGTAGTTGCCGGCCGCGCGCAGCAGCTCCTGGCGGCGCTGCAGCTCGCCGCGGATCGAGTCGCCCATGCGGTCGACCAGGGTCAGGTCGTCCGCCAGGTTGGTGATGACCGCCGCGACGTGCGGCATCTGGCCCATGCCGGTGAACGTCGCACCGCCCTTGAAGTCCGCGAGGACGAAGTTCAGCGTCTCCGACGTGTGCGTGACCGCCAGGCCCAGCACCAGCGTGCGCAGCAGCTCCGACTTGCCGGAACCGGTCGCGCCGACGCACAGGCCGTGCGGGCCCATGCCCTCCTGCGCGGCCTCCTTCAGGTCCAGCATGACGGGCGCGCCGTCCTCGCCGACACCGATCGGCACGCGCAGCCGCTCGCCGGCCGACCGCGGCCGCCAGGTCCGCGCCACGTCGATGGAGGCGGCGTCGCCCAGGTTCAGCAGGTCGGTGAAGTCCAGGTTCGCCAGCAGCGGTTCGTCGTCGTCCCCGCCGCCGGTGCGCATCGGGGCCAGCTGCCGGGCCAGCGCCTCCGCCGCCGGCAGCGACAGGGTGTCCGGGACGCCCTCGTAGGCGACACCGCCGCCCGACTCCAGCCGCAGCCTCCCCGGCCGCACCACGACCGACAGCCCGCCGCGCGGCTCGTCCAGCTCGCCCGCGACGACCTCGACGATGGTGACGCCCTGCAGGCCCTCGGGCGCGGCGAACGCGGAGTCCGGCGGGACGAGCCCGCCGCGGGAGTCGGCGTCGAGGACGATGACCAGGTGCGGCTGGTCCAGGACGGGGGAGACGTCCCGGCTGAACCGCGGCCGGCCGTCCAGCCGCGGCGCCAGCAGCTGCTCGACCTCGGTGATGTCGTCGCCGAACAGCCGCTTGCTGCCCGCCCCGTCGACCTGCCCGGGGACCTGGGTGTGCGGCAGCCACTTCACCCAGTCCCACGCCTTGACGGCGCCCGGCGCGGCCACCACGGCCACCACCATGTCGTCCGGGGAGTGCAGCGTCGCCAGCTGCGCCACCAGCGCGCGGGCCGTGCTGCGCGCCGACTCGGGCTCGCCGGACACCGTCACGTGGTAGAACGCCCGCATCGAGACCGCCACCGGAAGCCCGTCCAGCGAGGAGTGCACCTTCAGGAAGCGCTGCATCGCGCCCGCCGTCAGCGGCTCCAGCTCGTCCACCGGCGCCGTGTCCGGGGCGACCAGCGGCGTCGCCAGGCGCTGCGCGCCCACCCCCAGCCGGGCCTGCGCGAAGTCCTCGTCGCCCACGCGCCGCTCCCACAGCCGCGAGCCCTCGGCGACCACCGACCACAACTGCTCGGGAGCCGGGTGCAGGTAGAGCTGCGCGTCGCGCTGCAGCCGCCCCGTACGCCGCACCTGACGGCGCGTCTGCGCCAGGTACTTCAGGTAGTCGCGCCGCACATCGGCCATTTGCCCCTGCGTACCGCGCCGGTGGCGCACCAGCTGGGCCACCACCATGGCCACCGTCGACACCAGCATCAGCACGCCCATGATGCGCATGAACGGCGCGGCACCCGGCATGAAGAAGAAGACGACGGACGAGCCCATGCCGAGCATCGGCAGGAGCTGCATCAGCATGCCCTCCTGCTGGCCCCGGGGGAGTTCCGGCGGAGCCTCCAGCCTCAGCTCGTCCGAGGGGACTTCGGGCGGCAGGGACCGCGGCGGGCGTTTGACGACGATCTGACTCACCGGAGCATCAATCCCTCGAAAACGGACGGGACGCTGCTGCCGGCGCCCCAAGTCCCGGGCACGAAGGGGCTCTCCCCCGCGCGACGGTGATCCTACTTGCCGACTGTCGTACGCACTCCCGGTAGGGTGGCCCGCGCAGTATGCGCATCCGCGAATCCGAGAGGGCAGCGGGTCGCTCCCGCTCCGCCAACCAGGGGGTCCCACAGGTGAGTACGGCCGCAACGACGGGCTTCTGCAGGGTCACCGTCGTGGCTCCCGACAGCCGCATCGACGTCGCCCTCCCCGAGGACATAGCCGTCGCCGACGTCTACCCGGAGCTGCTGCGCCTCACCGGCCAGACGCAGCCCGTCGGCGCCCCCACCGGCTTCCACCTCGTCCGCCGCGACGGCACCGTCCTCGACGGCGCCCGCACGCTTGCCGCCCAGCAGGTCCTCGACGGCGAGGTGCTGAGCCTGCGCCCCTTCGCCGAGTCGCTGCCGCCCGCCGTCTTCGACGACGTCTCCGACGCCGTCGCCTCCGCCGTGGTGCGCGACCGCCACCGCTGGCACGACGACATGCTGCGCGGCGCGGGCCTCGCCGGCGCCGCCGTCCTGCTCGTCCTGCTCGGCTTCGTCCTCTGGTACGCCGACCCGGTCCGCCACGACATGCACGGCCTGCCCGGCATCATCGCCGGCGCCGCCGGACTCCTGCTGACCGCCGCGGCCGGCGTCCGCGCGCGGGTCTACGGCGACCGCGGCTCCGCCGTCGCCCTCGGCCTCGGCGCCCTGCCGCACCTGCTGATCGCCGGCTCCGGCATCATCGCCCCCGCCGCCGGCCAGGGCCCCGGCCGCCTGCAGTTCCTGCTCGGCTGCGTCTGCGCCCTCGTCGCCTCCGTCGCCCTGGTCGCCCTCACGCCCAACGGCGACGCCCCGTTCGTCGCGGCGACCTTCCTCGCCGCCACCGGAACCCTCGCCACCTTCGGCGCGATCCTCACCGAGGCCTCGGCCACCGCCACCGCCGCCGTCTGCGCGCCCGTCGCCATCGGCCTCGTCGCCTTCCTGCCCGGCCTCTCCGCCCGCTTCGCCCGCCTGCCCGTCGGCTACGCCGCCCCGCAGAGCGCCGTCGAGGACTACGAGAGCCCCGACCGCCACGACACCGAGCCGTACGGCGACCCCGCCGGCCCCGACCAGGGCGATCCCGCCGCCCCCCTCGACGCCGACGCCATCGCCACCCAGGCCCGCCGCGGCCACGAGATGCTCCTCGGCCTCGTCGGCGGCTGCTCCGCCGTCGTCGTCGGCTCCGCCGTCGTCCTCGGCTTCTCCGACAACACCTGGGGCCGCCTCCTTGCCCTGGCCGCCGGACTCGCCATGCTGCTGCGCGCCCGACTCTTCCGCTACACCTCCCAGGTGGTGTGCGCCCTCGCCGCCGGCCTCGCCGCCGTCTCCCTGCTGGTCCTCGGCACGGCCCTCAACCCGCCGGCCGACCTCGTCATGGAGCTCACCCGCTTCCACGACCGCGGCGGCCTGGACCTCCGTACCATCTGGCTGTCGGCCGCGGTCGCCGCCGGCGCGGCCCTCCTCGCCGGAATTGCACTGGTCATCCCCCGCAAGGGTCTGTCACCCTTCTGGGGGCGCACGCTGGACCTCACCGAGGCCGCCGTCCTGCTCAGCCTGCTCCCGCTGGCCCTGGCCGTCCTGGACGTCTACGCCCGGGCCCGCTCGCTCACCAGCTGAGACCGGCCCGGACGGCACCTGGTACGCTGTGTGACGGCCGTTTGTGTACGCGTCCGCCGGATCCCCCGGGATCTGCGGACTGCGCCCAGCGGACCCCGCCTCCCGAGTTACGGAAGATCCCCAGAGACTACGACCTGGGGCACTCGGTGGCCACGAAAAACCAAGGAGAACGCGTGCCGCTCGACGCCGCTACGAAGAAGCAGATCATCGCTGAGTTTGGTACCAAGGAGGGCGACACCGGCTCCCCCGAGGTCCAGGTGGCGATGCTCTCGAAGCGCATCTCGGACCTCACCGAGCACCTGAAGTCCCACAAGCACGACCACCACTCCCGCCGTGGTCTGCTGATCCTGGTCGGCCAGCGCCGCCGCCTGCTGCAGTACCTGGCCAAGAAGGACATCCAGCGCTTCCGTACGCTGGTCGACCGCCTCGGCATCCGCCGCGGTGCGGCCGGCGCCAAGTAAGTCGCTGTGAGGGGAGCGGTTCCCGCCTTTCGGGGGACCGCTCCCTTTGCTGTACGCGCCGCTGTACGTGCGCGCCGTACCGGACGCTTTGTAGTCTGGAGACAGCCGCTCAGTGCACCTGCGCACAACTGAAGAGGAGGAGCGCCCTCCCACGCCGCCGGTCCTCGGTAGTGGTACCCGGAACGCCCGCCGGGCGCCGAACCGGGTACTTCGATCGAAGACCGGCCCGCACGCAAGGAGCGCTTCTCCACCACCGTCCGCAGCCACACGGGCCCCGGACGGAGACGACGAAAATGGAGAAAACGCTAGTGGAGAACGAGACCCACTACGCCGAGGCCGTCATCGACAACGGCACCTTCGGCACCCGCACCATCCGCTTCGAGACGGGCCGCCTGGCCCGCCAGGCCGCCGGCTCCGCCGTCGCCTACCTGGACGACGACACGATGGTGCTGTCCGCCACCACCGCGTCGAAGAAGCCCAAGGACCAGCTCGACTTCTTCCCCCTCACGGTGGACGTCGAGGAGCGCCAGTACGCGGCCGGCAAGATCCCCGGCTCCTTCTTCCGCCGCGAGGGCCGCCCCTCCGAGGACGCGATCCTCACCTGCCGCCTGATCGACCGCCCGCTGCGCCCGTCCTTCAAGAAGGGCCTGCGCAACGAGATCCAGGTCGTCGCCACGATCATGGCGCTCAACCCGGACCACCTCTACGACGTCGTCGCGATCAACGCCGCGTCCGCGTCGACCCAGCTGGCCGGCCTGCCCTTCTCCGGCCCCATCGGCGGCGTCCGCGTCGCGCTGATCAAGGGCCAGTGGGTCGCGTTCCCGACCCACAGCGAGCTTGAGGACGCCGTCTTCGACATGGTCGTCGCGGGCCGCGTCCTGGAGGACGGCGACGTCGCGATCATGATGGTCGAGGCCGAGGCCACCGAGAAGACCATCGCGCTGGTCAAGGGCGGCGCCGAGGCGCCGACCGAGGAGGTCGTCGCGGCCGGCCTGGAGGCCGCCAAGCCGTTCATCAAGACCCTCTGCAAGGCCCAGGCCGACCTCGCCGCCAAGGCCGCCAAGCCCGAGGGCGAGTTCCCGGTCTTCCTGGACTACCAGGACGACGTGTACGAGGCCCTCTCGGCCGCGGTCAAGGGCGAGCTCGCCCAGGCTCTGACCATCGCGGGCAAGCAGGACCGCGAGGCCGAGCTGGACCGCGTCAAGGAGCTCGCCGCCGAGAAGCTCCTCCCGGCCTTCGAAGGCCGCGAGAAGGAGATCTCCGCCGCGTACCGCAGCCTGACCAAGGCCCTGGTCCGCGAGCGCGTCATCAAGGACAAGGTCCGCATCGACGGCCGCGGGATCACGGACATCCGCACCCTGGCCGCCGAGGTCGAGGCCATCCCGCGGGTGCACGGCTCGGCGCTGTTCGAGCGTGGCGAGACCCAGATCCTGGGCGTCACCACCCTCAACATGCTCCGCATGGAGCAGCAGCTGGACACCCTCTCCCCGGTGACCCGCAAGCGCTACATGCACAACTACAACTTCCCGCCGTACTCCGTCGGCGAGACCGGCCGCGTCGGTTCGCCGAAGCGCCGCGAGATCGGCCACGGCGCGCTCGCCGAGCGCGCGATCGTGCCGGTCCTCCCGACCCGCGAGGAGTTCCCCTACGCGATCCGCCAGGTCTCCGAGGCCCTCGGCTCCAACGGCTCGACGTCGATGGGCTCGGTCTGCGCCTCCACCATGTCGCTGCTGAACGCCGGTGTGCCGCTGAAGGCCCCCGTCGCCGGCATCGCCATGGGCCTGATCTCGCAGGAGATCGACGGCAAGACGCACTACGTCGCCCTCACCGACATCCTCGGTGCCGAGGACGCCTTCGGCGACATGGACTTCAAGGTCGCCGGCACCAAGGAGTTCGTCACCGCCCTCCAGCTCGACACCAAGCTGGACGGCATCCCGGCCTCCGTCCTGGCCGCGGCCCTCAAGCAGGCCCGCGACGCCCGCCTCCACATCCTCGACGTGATGATGGAAGCGATCGACACGCCGGACGAGATGTCCCCCAACGCCCCGCGGATCATCACCGTCAAGATCCCCGTGGACAAGATCGGCGAGGTCATCGGCCCCAAGGGCAAGATGATCAACCAGATCCAGGAGGACACCGGCGCCGAGATCACGATCGAGGACGACGGCACCATCTACATCGGTGCCGCCGACGGCCCGGCCGCCGAGGCCGCCCGCGCCACGATCAACGGCATCGCCAACCCGACCATGCCGGAGGTCGGCGAGCGCTACCTGGGCACGGTCGTCAAGACCACGACCTTCGGTGCCTTCGTCTCCCTGCTCCCGGGCAAGGACGGCCTGCTGCACATCTCGCAGATCCGCAAGCTCGCCGGCGGCAAGCGCGTGGAGAACGTCGAGGACGTGCTCGCGGTCGGCGCCAAGGTCCAGGTCGAGATCGCCGAGATCGACCAGCGCGGCAAGCTCTCCCTGATCCCCGTGATCGAGGGTGAGGACGCCGCCGACGACGCCGACAAGGACGACTCCGACAAGTGACGTCGCGTAGTTCCCGTGTGACGGCCCGCCCCTCCTCCGAGGGGCGGGCCGTCGCCCGTACCCAAACCCTCCTCAAGGGCGACAACGGCATCGGCACCGTCCGGCGCACCGTCCTGCCCGGCGGACTGCGCATCGTCACCGAGACGCTGCCCTCCGTCCGCTCCGCCACCTTCGGCATCTGGGCGCACGTCGGCTCGCGCGACGAGACGCCCGCCCTGAACGGCGCCACCCACTACCTGGAGCACCTCCTCTTCAAGGGCACCCGCAAGCGGACCGCCCTCGACATCTCCTCCGCGATCGACGCGGTCGGCGGGGAGATGAACGCCTTCACGGCGAAGGAGTACACCTGCTACTACGCACGGGTGCTCGACACCGACCTGCCGCTGGCCATCGACGTCGTCTGCGACATGCTGACCGGCTCGCTGATCCGCGAGGAGGACGTCGACGCCGAGCGCGGCGTGATCCTCGAAGAGATCGCCATGACCGAGGACGACCCGGGCGACTGCGTGCACGACCTGTTCGCGCACACCATGTACGGGGACACCCCGCTCGGCCGCCCCGTCCTCGGCACCGTCGACACGATCAACGCCCTCGGCGCAGACCGGATCCGCCGCTTCTACAGGAAGCACTACGACCCCACCCACCTGGTGGTGGCCGCCGCGGGCAACGTCGACCACAACAAGGTCGTCCGCCAGGTCCGTGCCGCCTTCGAGAAGGCCGGGGCCCTCGGACGGACCGACGCCGAGCCGATCGGCCCGCGCGGCGGCGCCCGCCGGATCCGCACCGCCGGCCGCGTCGACCTCGTCGCCCGCAAGACCGAGCAGGCCCACGTCGTCCTCGGCATGCCGGGCCTCGCCCGCACCGACGAGCGCCGCTGGGCGCTCGGCGTGCTCAACACCGCCCTAGGCGGCGGCATGTCCTCCCGCCTCTTCCAGGAGGTCCGGGAGAAGCGCGGCCTGGCCTACAGCGTGTACTCGTACACCTCCGGCTTCGCCGACAGCGGCCTCTTCGGCGTGTACGCCGGCTGCCGGCCCAGCCAGGTCCACGACGTGCTGGGGATCTGCCGCGCCGAGCTCGACAAGGTCGTCGCGGAGGGGCTCACGGACGAGGAGATCAAGCGGGCCGTCGGCCAGCTGTCCGGCTCCACCGTCCTCGGCCTGGAGGACACCGGCGCCATCATGAACAGGATCGGCAAGAGCGAGCTGTGCTGGGGCGACCAGATGTCGGTCGACGAGATGCTGGCCCGGATCGCCGCCGTGACGCCGGACGACGTGCGCGCCGTCGCACAGGATGTCCTGGCCCAGCGGCCGTCGCTCGCGGTGATAGGGCCGCTGAAGGAGAAGCAGGCCGCCCGCCTCGACGAAGCGGTGGCCTGAGACGTGCGCGGCGGGGACGCCGGCCCGCAGCAGCCCCGCCCGGGGCGGCTGCGGGCCGGCACCCCGCCCGCAGCCACGGCGGCCCGGCCGCCACGACCAGGGGAAGCGAAGGAAGCACGCATGAGCAGCAAGCTGCGGGTCGCCGTACTCGGCGCACAGGGCCGCATCGGGTCCGAGGCCGTCCGCGCCGTCGAGGCCGCCGAGGACATGGAACTGGTGGCCGCCCTCACCCGGGGCGACAAGCTGGAGACGCTGGCCGAGACGGGCGCCCAGGTCGCCGTCGAGCTGACCACCCCGGCCTCCGTCATGGGCAACCTCGACTTCTGCATCCGCCACGGCATCCACGCCGTCGTCGGCACCACCGGCTGGACCGACGACCGCCTCGCCCAGCTGCGCGGCTGGCTCGCCGGCTCGCCCGAGACCGGCGTCCTCATCGCCCCGAACTTCTCCATCGGCGCCGTCCTGACCATGAAGTTCGCCGCCCAGGCCGCCCGCTACTTCGAATCCGTCGAGGTTGTCGAGCTGCACCACCCGAACAAGGTCGACGCCCCCTCCGGCACGGCCACCCGGACGGCCCAGCTCATCGCGGCCGCCCGCGCCGAGGCCGGCTGCGCCCCGCAGCCGGACGCCACCGCCACCGCCCTGGACGGGGCGCGCGGCGCGGACGTCGACGGCGTCCCGGTGCACGCCATCCGGCTGCGCGGGCTCCTCGCCCACCAGGAGGTGCTCCTCGGCGGCGAGGGCGAGACCCTCACCATCCGCCACGACTCCCTGCACCACAGCAGCTTCATGCCGGGCATCCTGCTCGGCGCGCGGCGCGTGGCGACCACCCCGGGCCTGACCTTCGGCCTGGAAAACTTCCTCGACCTCGGCTGACGAGCAGGCAACACCCATGCGCGCGAAGATCACCTACATCGTCACGGCCGCCGTACTGGCCGTCTACTTCGTCCTGGTCGGCAGCCGGGGCCTGCTGCTGATCCGGCAGGGCACCTGGCTGACCGTCGCCTTCGGCACGGCCGTGCTCGTCCTGCCCGTCATCGGCGTGTGGTTCCTGTGGATGAACACCCGCTTCGTGACCCGGGCCAACCGGCTCGCGGCCGAGTTGGAGGCCGAGGGCGGCCTGCCGGTGGACGAGTTGGAGCGGGACGAGTACGGGCGGATCCGGCGTGACTCCGCGGACGAGGTCTTCGCGCGCCGCAAGGCCGAGACGGAGGACGAGCCGGGGGACTGGCGCAACTGGTTCCGCCTCGCGGTCGCCTACCACGACGCCCGCGACACCCCGCGGGCCCGCAAGGCCATGCAGCGGGCCATCGCCCTGCACGACAGGAAGCCCATGGGGGCACCTCCCAGCGCCAGCCGGGGGAGGGCCTGACCCGTACGGGCTCCGGTCCGGTGCGCGGGGCGGCTCAGGCGGGCACGGCCCGGGACTCGTCCGCCCAGGCGGCGACCAGGTCCGCGGCCCGGTCGAAGGCCTCGCCGCGGGAGAGGAAGTCCGCGTTCCGGTCGGTCGCCAGGACCATGGCGGCGCCGTCCCGCACGGCCGCCGTCAGCGCCTGGCCCTGCACCGTCCGCGGCAGCCCCAGCCAGCGCACGGGCTGCTGCACCGTCCGGATCTCCGTGACGTCCCCCCAGGCGAGGGTGCGCGTCGTGAGGAGTCCGACCCGGCGCAGCCCGGTCCGGCTCACCCAGACGCCGGCCCTCAGGATCCGCAGGGCGAGCGCGATCACGCTGAGCGCAGCCGCCAGGCACACGGCGGCCCCGCCCCAGGTCCCCGCGAACGCGATGATCATCGTGGCGAGCAGCATGAACGCCGACAGCAGGAGCAGCACCGCCGAGCCGGCCACCCGCCAGGGCCCGGGCCGGTAGGGCCGCCGCCAGCGGTCGCGGTCGTCGTGCGCGAGGGGGCCGTCGTGGGCGTCGTCTTGCGCGTCGAACGCGCCGTCGGCCGTCAGGAAGGGCAGGGGCACGGCGGGACCTCACTCACATGCACGTTCGGGTTGGGCTTGTCCGTGAGGCTACCGCCCCGCGGAGGACCCGGACTGCTGCGACGTGGCGGACGCGTGCTCCGGCCGGAGCGCCTCGACGCCCAGCAGCAGCGAGGTGAGGAGCCCGGCCGCCAACGCCAGCCCGACCAGGCCGCGGGCAGCCCTCTGGGTCCTGCCCGGGGCCTCGCGGGGCGGCGGGGTGACGTTGCTGCGGAACCGGTCGGCCTCGGCCACGAAGGCGAACGGTACGGGCTCGCGCCGGCGGGGCATCGGAACTCTCCTGGCGGTCGAAGGGCGGCTGCGGGGGGCGGAGCGGGGGCGGCTCACACGGATAGACGTGCGAACCGCCCGTTTGGTGCCCGGATTTCGGGACATCTCGCGGATTCCCCCGACCGTCGGCGGCCGTCCGTGCGGCGAGCCCGCCGCACGGCGTGTGCGCAGGGGCCCGCGGGGAGCGCCGTAGAGTGGGCGCGCCCCCCTGTGAGTCGTCCGGAAGGATCCCCGGTGAGCGAGAGCGCCGCCCCCGTCCCCAAGCCCAGCTTCCGCAGTGATGTGACGGTCGAGCTGGTCAAGCACTCCGCCGCGGACACGGACGTGCTGTGGGCCGCCCGTGTCTCGACGGCCGGCGAGCAGTCCCTCGACGAGCTGCAGAAGGACCCGGAGCGCTCCAAGGGGCTCATCAACTACCTGATGCGCGACCGCCACGGCAGCCCCTTCGAGCACAACTCGATGACGTTCTTCATCAGCGCCCCGATCTTCGTCTTCCGCGAGTTCATGCGGCACCGCGTGGGCTGGTCCTACAACGAGGAGTCGGGCCGCTACCGCGAGCTCCAGCCGGTCTTCTACGTGCCGGACGCCGAGCGGAAGCTGGTGCAGGAGGGCCGTCCGGGCAAGTACGTGTTCGTCGAGGGCACCGAGGAGCAGCTGGCGCTGACGGGCCGGGTGATGGAGGAGTCGTACCGCCAGGCCTACGAGGCGTACCAGGAGATGCTGGCCGCGGGCGTGGCCCGCGAGGTCGCCCGTTCGGTCCTGCCGGTCGGCCTGTTCTCGTCGATGTACGCCACGTGCAACGCGCGCTCCCTGATGCACTTCCTGGGCCTGCGCACGCAGCACGAGCAGGCGGCCGTGCCGTCGTTCCCGCAGCGGGAGATCGAGATGGTCGGCGAGAAGATGGAGCAGCACTGGGCCGCCCTGATGCCGTTGACGTACGCCGCGTTCAACGCCAACGGGCGGGTCGCCCCGTAGCGGAGCCGCCCCTGCAACAGGGCGAATGGGCAGATACGCACACATGTTCCAGCCCAAGTCCGAAGTGTCCGTATTGCGACGTTTCGGAAAGTTCATCTAGGCTGATCAAACGGACCCGGCACTGCTTGAACCCCCGAGCAGGCAGTGCCGGGCTCCTCCACGCACCTCCCGGCCGCCGCCGGGAGGCGCGCGACCCTTCACGTCCCCCGAGGGGACACCGCGACCATGGCAGCGAGTAGCGTGTTACCCATGGCTCCGATCTCGACTCCGCAGACCCCCTTCGGGCGGGTCCTCACCGCCATGATCACGCCGTTCACGGCCGATGGCGCACTCGACCTCGACGGCGCGCAGCAGCTCGCCGTCCACCTGGTGGACGCAGGCAACGACGGCCTCGTCGTCAACGGGACCACCGGCGAGTCCCCGACCACCACCGATGCGGAGAAAAACGACCTCGTACGAGCCGTCCTGGAGGCCGTCGGAGACCGGGCCCACGTCGTCGCCGGCATCGGCACCAACGACACCCGCCACACCCTGGAGCTCGCCCGCCAGGCCGAGCGCACCGGAGCCCACGGCCTGCTGGCCGTGACCCCCTACTACAACAAGCCGCCGCAGGAGGGCCTCTACCGGCACTTCACGGCCATCGCCGACGCCACCGGCCTCCCGGTGATGCTCTACGACATCCCCGGCCGCACCGGCGTCCCCATCGACACCGAGACCCTGGTGCGCCTGGCCGAGCACCCCCGCATCGTCGCCAACAAGGACGCCAAGGGAGACCTGGCCGCAGCCAGCTGGGCCATCGCCCGCAGCGGCCTCGCCTGGTACTCCGGCGACGACATGCTGAACCTGCCGCTGCTCTCCGTGGGCGCCGCCGGCTTCGTCTCCGTAGTCGGCCACGTCGTCGCCCCCGAGCTGCGGGCCATGCTGGAGGCCCACACCGCGGGCGACGTCCAGAAGGCGACCGAGATCCACCAGAAGCTGCTCCCCGTCTACACCGGCATGTTCCGCACCCAGGGTGTGATCACCACCAAGGGCGCGCTGAACCTCCGGGGACTGCCGGCCGGCCCGCTGCGGCTCCCGCTGGTCGAGCTGACCGCGGAGGAGACGGCCCGGCTCAAGATCGATCTTGCCGCCGGCGGGGTACAGCTCTGACAACGGACTTCACAACTGAATAGCAAGACCGAGAACAGACACAGACACAGACACATGCACGTGCACGCTTGCACGACTGACATGCCCGCCACGCGCCTGACGAGACGGCCCGTGGCGTGCGTGGTGAGGAGAGACTTTTGAGCCATCCGCACCCCGAGCTCGGCCCGCCGCCGAAGCTTCCCCAGGGCGGCCTGCGCGTCACCCCGCTGGGCGGCCTCGGCGAGATCGGCCGCAACATGACCGTCTTCGAGTTCGACGGCCGACTGCTGATCGTCGACTGCGGCGTGCTCTTCCCCGAGGAGGAGCAGCCGGGCATCGACCTGATCCTGCCGGACTTCTCGTCCATCCGGGACCGCCTGGACGACATCGAGGGCATCGTCCTCACGCACGGCCACGAGGACCACATCGGCGCGGTGCCCTACCTCCTGCGGGAGAAGCCGGACATCCCGCTGATCGGTTCGAAGCTGACGCTCGCGCTGATCGAGGCGAAGCTCCAGGAGCACCGCATCCGTCCCTACACCCTTGAGGTGAAGGAGGGGGACCGGGAGAACCTGGGCGTCTTCGACTGCGAGTTCATCGCGGTGAACCACTCCATCCCGGACGCGCTGGCCGTCGCCATCCGCACGCCCGCTGGCCTGGTCGTCGCCACCGGCGACTTCAAGATGGACCAGCTCCCCATGGACAACCGGCTGACCGACCTGCACGCGTTCGCGCGGCTGAGCGAGGAGGGCATCGACCTCCTCCTGTCGGACTCGACGAACGCCGAGGTCCCGGGCTTCGTCCCGCCGGAGCGCGACATCTCGAACGTGATCCGCGGCGTCTTCGCGGGCGCACAGCGGCGGATCATCGTGGCGAGCTTCGCGAGCCACGTCCACCGCATCCAGCAGGTCCTGGACGCGGCGCACGAGTACGGCCGCCGCGTCGCGTTCGTGGGCCGCTCGATGGTCCGCAACATGGGCATCGCCCGCGACCTGGGCTACCTGCGCATCCCGCAGGGCCTCGTCGTGGACGTCAAGACGCTGGACGACCTGCCGGACGACGAGGTCGTGCTCGTCTGTACGGGCTCGCAGGGCGAGCCGATGGCGGCCCTGTCCCGCATGGCGAACCGCGACCACCAGATCCGGATCGTCCCCGGCGACACGGTGATCCTCGCGTCGTCCCTGATCCCCGGCAACGAGAACGCGGTCTACCGCGTGATCAACGGCCTGACCCGCTGGGGCGCCAACGTCGTGCACAAGGGCAACGCCAAGGTGCACGTCTCGGGCCACGCCTCCGCCGGCGAGCTGCTGTACTTCTACAACATCTGCAAGCCGAAGAACCTCATGCCGGTCCACGGCGAGTGGCGCCACCTGCGCGCCAACGCCGAGCTCGGCGCGATGACGGGCGTCCCGAAGGACCGCATCGTCATCGCCGAGGACGGCGTGGTCGTCGACCTGGTCGACGGCAAGGCCCGGATCTCCGGCAAGGTCCAGGCGGGCTACGTGTACGTGGACGGCCTCTCGGTCGGCGACGTCACGGAGACCTCCCTCAAGGACCGCCGCATCCTCGGCGAAGAGGGCATCATCTCGGTGTACGTCGTGGTGGACAGCACCACGGGCAAGGTCGTGAGCGGCCCGAACATCCAGGCCCGCGGCTCCGGCATCGAGGACTCCGCGTTCACCGCGGTGCTCCCGAAGATCGAGGAGGCCATCGCGCGCGCCGCCGCCGACGGCGTCGCCGAGCCGCACCAGATCCAGCAGCTCATCCGCCGCACGGTCGGCAAGTGGGTCTCGGACGGCTACCGCCGCCGGCCGATGATCCTCCCGGTCGTCGTCGAGGTCTGACGCCCGGACCAGCACAATCACCGGAGCGGGGCAACCGATTTGCATCGGGGGCCCCGCTCCAGTACGTTTACGGCTCCACCCCGCACCGAACCGCGGCACATACATGTGCCCGGACGGGTACGCGGGCGGGTGGGAATCAGCACCGGGGAAACCTGATAAAGTCTGACCCGCCCGAAAGGGAAAGGCTCTCCAGCGGCCACCGAATTCGAATCCGATCCGGAAAACGGCGCGGAATTGATCTGGTAAGGTTGGAACCGCCGGAAAGGGAAATCGCGAAAGCGAAAACCCCGGAAAGCGGAGCGCGAAAGACTCTGATAGAGTCGGAAACGCAAGAAAGAAGAACGAAAGCCCGGAGGAAAGCCCCAGTAAGCGTTACTGCGGGTGAGTACGAAGGAAGCGTCCGTTCCTTGAGAACTCAACAGCGTGCCAAAAATCAACGCCAGAAGTTGATACCCCGTCCACTTCGGTGGATGAGGTTCCTTTGAAAAAGACCTGTGAGACTTCTCCGGAAGTGCTTGCAGGCAACAACACAGCGAGGACGCAGTGGTCAGTCGGTCTTATTCCGACCATGACTGGCCCGCTCTACGTGTGTGTGCACCGGATGACCGGTAAACATTCATGGAGAGTTTGATCCTGGCTCAGGACGAACGCTGGCGGCGTGCTTAACACATGCAAGTCGAACGATGAACCTCCTTCGGGAGGGGATTAGTGGCGAACGGGTGAGTAACACGTGGGCAATCTGCCCTTCACTCTGGGACAAGCCCTGGAAAC
This sequence comes from Streptomyces globosus, assembly GCF_003325375.1. GTDB lineage: Bacteria > Actinomycetota > Actinomycetes > Streptomycetales > Streptomycetaceae > Streptomyces > Streptomyces globosus_A. The sequence continues at coordinate 1,538,852 of NZ_CP030862.1, forward strand.
GGGGTCTAATACCGGATACGACTGCGGAAGGCATCTTCCGCGGTGGAAAGCTCCGGCGGTGAAGGATGAGCCCGCGGCCTATCAGCTTGTTGGTGGGGTAATGGCCTACCAAGGCGACGACGGGTAGCCGGCCTGAGAGGGCGACCGGCCACACTGGGACTGAGACACGGCCCAGACTCCTACGGGAGGCAGCAGTGGGGAATATTGCACAATGGGCGAAAGCCTGATGCAGCGACGCCGCGTGAGGGATGACGGCCTTCGGGTTGTAAACCTCTTTCAGCAGGGAAGAAGCGAAAGTGACGGTACCTGCAGAAGAAGCGCCGGCTAACTACGTGCCAGCAGCCGCGGTAATACGTAGGGCGCAAGCGTTGTCCGGAATTATTGGGCGTAAAGAGCTCGTAGGCGGCCAGTCACGTCGGATGTGAAAGCCCGAGGCTTAACCTCGGGTCTGCATTCGATACGGGCTGGCTAGAGTGTGGTAGGGGAGATCGGAATTCCTGGTGTAGCGGTGAAATGCGCAGATATCAGGAGGAACACCGGTGGCGAAGGCGGATCTCTGGGCCATTACTGACGCTGAGGAGCGAAAGCGTGGGGAGCGAACAGGATTAGATACCCTGGTAGTCCACGCCGTAAACGTTGGGAACTAGGTGTTGGCGACATTCCACGTCGTCGGTGCCGCAGCTAACGCATTAAGTTCCCCGCCTGGGGAGTACGGCCGCAAGGCTAAAACTCAAAGGAATTGACGGGGGCCCGCACAAGCGGCGGAGCATGTGGCTTAATTCGACGCAACGCGAAGAACCTTACCAAGGCTTGACATATACCGGAAACATCCAGAGATGGGTGCCCCCTTGTGGTCGGTATACAGGTGGTGCATGGCTGTCGTCAGCTCGTGTCGTGAGATGTTGGGTTAAGTCCCGCAACGAGCGCAACCCTTGTCCTGTGTTGCCAGCATGCCCTTCGGGGTGATGGGGACTCACAGGAGACCGCCGGGGTCAACTCGGAGGAAGGTGGGGACGACGTCAAGTCATCATGCCCCTTATGTCTTGGGCTGCACACGTGCTACAATGGCCGGTACAATGAGCTGCGATACCGTGAGGTGGAGCGAATCTCAAAAAGCCGGTCTCAGTTCGGATTGGGGTCTGCAACTCGACCCCATGAAGTCGGAGTCGCTAGTAATCGCAGATCAGCATTGCTGCGGTGAATACGTTCCCGGGCCTTGTACACACCGCCCGTCACGTCACGAAAGTCGGTAACACCCGAAGCCGGTGGCCCAACCCTTGTGGAGGGAGCCGTCGAAGGTGGGACTGGCGATTGGGACGAAGTCGTAACAAGGTAGCCGTACCGGAAGGTGCGGCTGGATCACCTCCTTTCTAAGGAGCACAGTACCGATTGCAGGCAAACGTTCTGCACGGTCAGCTCATGGGTGGAACGTTGATTATTCGGCACGGTTTGACCTGATGGTCTTCGAGTACTGCTTCGGCGTGGAAAGAGGACACGGAGGGCGGATCGTGTCGGGCACGTTGTTGGGTCCTGAAGGCACGGCCGTCTGGCTGGTCTTCAGTGCCGGCCCCAGTGAACTCGCCAGCTTGTCTGGTGGGGTGATGGGTGGCTGGTCGTTGTTTGAGAACTACACAGTGGACGCGAGCATCTGTGGCCAAGTTTTTAAGGGCGCACGGTGGATGCCTTGGCACCAGGAACCGATGAAGGACGTGAGAGGCCGCGATAGGCCCCGGGGAGCTGCCAACTGAGCTTTGATCCGGGGGTGTCCGAATGGGGAAACCCGGCAGTCGTCATGGGCTGTCACCCGCTGCTGAACACATAGGCAGTGTGGAGGGAACGAGGGGAAGTGAAACATCTCAGTACCCTCAGGAAGAGAAAACAACCGTGATTCCGGGAGTAGTGGCGAGCGAAACCGGATGAGGCCAAACCGTATGCGTGTGATACCCGGCAGGGGTTGCGCATGCGGGGTTGTGGGAATGAGCTTTCACAGTCTGCCGGCTGTGAGGCGAGTCAGAAACCGTTGGTGTAGTCGAAGGACATGCGAAAGGTCCGGCGTAGAGGGTAAGACCCCCGTAGACGAAACATCAGCGGCTTGCTTGCTCATCTCCCAAGTAGCACGGGGCCCGAGAAATCCCGTGTGAATCTGGCGGGACCACCCGCTAAGCCTAAATATTCCCTGGTGACCGATAGCGGATAGTACCGTGAGGGAATGGTGAAAAGTACCGCGGGAGCGGAGTGAAATAGTACCTGAAACCGTGTGCCTACAAGCCGTGGGAGCGTCGGGATCTTCGGATCCTCGTGACTGCGTGCCTTTTGAAGAATGAGCCTGCGAGTTAGCGGTGTGTAGCGAGGTTAACCCGTGTGGGGAAGCCGTAGCGAAAGCGAGTCCGAACAGGGCGTTTGAGTTGCACGCTCTAGACCCGAAGCGGAGTGATCTAGCCATGGGCAGGTTGAAGCGGAGGTAAGACTTCGTGGAGGACCGAACCCACCAGGGTTGAAAACCTGGGGGATGACCTGTGGTTAGGGGTGAAAGGCCAATCAAACTCCGTGATAGCTGGTTCTCCCCGAAATGCATTTAGGTGCAGCGTCGTGTGTTTCTTGCCGGAGGTAGAGCACTGGATAGGCGATGGGCCCTACCGGGTTACTGACCTTAGCCAAACTCCGAATGCCGGTAAGTGAGAGCGCGGCAGTGAGACTGTGGGGGATAAGCTCCATGGTCGAGAGGGAAACAGCCCAGAGCATCGACTAAGGCCCCTAAGCGTACGCTAAGTGGGAAAGGATGTGGAGTCGCAGAGACAACCAGGAGGTTGGCTTAGAAGCAGCCACCCTTGAAAGAGTGCGTAATAGCTCACTGGTCAAGTGATTCCGCGCCGACAATGTAGCGGGGCTCAAGCGTACCGCCGAAGTCGTGTCATTGCAGCAATACTCCCAACGGAGGCTGTGATGGGTAGGGGAGCGTCGTGTGCCGGGTGAAGCAGCCGCGGAAGCGAGTTGTGGACGGTTCACGAGTGAGAATGCAGGCATGAGTAGCGATACACACGTGAGAAACGTGTGCGCCGATTGACTAAGGGTTCCTGGGTCAAGCTGATCTGCCCAGGGTAAGTCGGGACCTAAGGCGAGGCCGACAGGCGTAGTCGATGGACAACCGGTTGATATTCCGGTACCCGCTTTGAAACGCCCAATATCGAGGCGAGCGATGCTAAGTCCGTGAAGCCGTCCTGGATCCTTCGGGTGAAGGGAAGTGGTGGAGCCGACGAACCGGACTTGTAGTAGGTAAGCGATGGGGTGACGCAGGAAGGTAGTCCAGCCCGGGCGGTGGTTGTCCCGGGGTAAGGGTGTAGGCCGAGGGGTAGGCAAATCCGTCCCTCATACAAGGTTGAGACCTGATGCCGAGCCGATTGTGGCGAAGTGGATGATCCTATGCTGTCGAGAAAAGCCTCTAGCGAGTTTCATGGCGGCCCGTACCCTAAACCGACTCAGGTGGTCAGGTAGAGAATACCGAGGCGTTCGGGTGAACTATGGTTAAGGAACTCGGCAAAATGCCCCCGTAACTTCGGGAGAAGGGGGGCCATTCCTGGTGATAGGTCTTGCACCTTGAGCTGGGGGTGGCCGCAGAGACCAGCGAGAAGCGACTGTTTACTAAAAACACAGGTCCGTGCGAAGCCGTAAGGCGATGTATACGGACTGACGCCTGCCCGGTGCTGGAACGTTAAGGGGACCGGTTAGCTCCATTTCGGTGGGGCGAAGCTGAGAACTTAAGCGCCAGTAAACGGCGGTGGTAACTATAACCATCCTAAGGTAGCGAAATTCCTTGTCGGGTAAGTTCCGACCTGCACGAATGGCGTAACGACTTCTCGACTGTCTCAACCATAGGCCCGGTGAAATTGCACTACGAGTAAAGATGCTCGTTTCGCGCAGCAGGACGGAAAGACCCCGGGACCTTTACTACAGTTTGATATTGGTGTTCGGTTCGGCTTGTGTAGGATAGGTGGGAGACTGTGAAGCGGCCACGCCAGTGGTTGTGGAGTCGTCGTTGAAATACCACTCTGGTCGTGCTGGATGTCTAACCTCGGTCCGTGATCCGGATCAGGGACAGTGTCTGATGGGTAGTTTAACTGGGGCGGTTGCCTCCCAAAGGGTAACGGAGGCGCCCAAAGGTTCCCTCAGCCTGGTTGGCAATCAGGTGTTGAGTGTAAGTGCACAAGGGAGCTTGACTGTGAGACCGACGGGTCGAGCAGGGACGAAAGTCGGGACTAGTGATCCGGCGGTGGCTTGTGGAAGCGCCGTCGCTCAACGGATAAAAGGTACCCCGGGGATAACAGGCTGATCTTCCCCAAGAGTCCATATCGACGGGATGGTTTGGCACCTCGATGTCGGCTCGTCGCATCCTGGGGCTGGAGTCGGTCCCAAGGGTTGGGCTGTTCGCCCATTAAAGCGGTACGCGAGCTGGGTTTAGAACGTCGTGAGACAGTTCGGTCCCTATCCGCTGTGCGCGTAGGAATATTGAGAAGGGCTGTCCCTAGTACGAGAGGACCGGGACGGACGAACCTCTGGTGTGCCAGTTGTCCTGCCAAGGGCATGGCTGGTTGGCTACGTTCGGGAGGGATAACCGCTGAAAGCATCTAAGCGGGAAGCCTGCTTCAAGATGAGTATTCCCACCTCCTTGAGAGGGTAAGGCTCCCAGTAGACGACTGGGTTGATAGGCCAGATGTGGAAGCCCGGTAACGGGTGGAGCTGACTGGTACTAATAGGCCGAGGGCTTGTCCTCAGTTGCTCGCGTCCACTGTGTTAGTTCTGAAGCAACGAACTCGCCATGCCCGGCAAGGCTTGAGTTCAACTTCATAGTGTTTCGGTGGTCATAGCGTTAGGGAAACGCCCGGTTACATTCCGAACCCGGAAGCTAAGCCTTTCAGCGCCGATGGTACTGCAGGGGGGACCCTGTGGGAGAGTAGGACGCCGCCGAACAACCCGCCCTTTTAGCTCAGTCGGTAGAGCGTCTCCATGGTAAGGAGAAGGTCAACGGTTCGATTCCGTTAAAGGGCTCCAGCAGAAAGGCCCCCGCCATCGGCGGGGGCCTTTTTTGTTTTCCCGCCAGGCAGGGGGCACAGCTGCTCCGGGCCCCGCGCGGGGGCCCGGAGCCCGCACCGGAAAAGTCAGTCGCCCGTCCGCGGCTGCGGGACGCGGAAAGCCAGGATCGCCATGTCGTCCGACGCCGGCTCCGCCGCGAAACGCTCCACCGCGCGAAGGATCCGGGCGGCCACCGCGCCCGCCGTCAGGCCCGTACAAGTCGTCAGGACTTCCGTGAGGCCGTCGTCGCCGAGCATGCGGCTGCCCTCGCGGCGCTCCGTGACCCCGTCTGTGACGCACAGCAGGACGTCGCCCGGCTCCAGCGTCACCGTCTCCTCGTACAGCTCCAGATCGTCCATGACACCCAGCAGCGGCTGCGGCTCCGCCGCCGGCACCACCTCGCCGTCCGGGCGCAGGCGCAGCGGCAGCGGATGCCCGGCACACACCACCTTCATCAGGGCGCTGCCGTCCTCCCGCGGATGCAGTTCCCCGTACAGGAGGGTGAGGAAGCGGCTGCGGGCGCCCTCGTCGAGGATCGCCGCGTTCAGGCGCTCCAACACCGCCGGCCCGCCCAGGCCCTCACGGGCCAGCAGGCGCAGGGCGTGGCGGGCCAGACCCGTCACCGCCGCCGCCTCCGGGCCCGTACCGCACACGTCGCCGATGGCGAAGCCGTATGCGCCGTCGCGGATCGGGAAGACGTCGTAGAAGTCGCCGCCCACCTCGTTGCCCTCGCCGGCCGCCCGGTAGATGACCTCCACCTCCATGCCGGGGATCGCGGGCGAACCCGGCGGGAGCAGGCTGCGCTGCAGCGAGCGGCTGATCGCCGTGCGCTCCGAGTACAGGCGGGCATTGTCCAGAGCCAGGGCCGCCCGGCGCGACAGGTCGTCGGCGAGCTCCAGGATCTCCTGCCGGAAGTGCTCCCCGGACGGCTTGCCGAGCGTGAGCATGCCGATGACGCGGTTGCGGGCCAGCAGCGGCAGCACCACCGTCTCCCCGCCGACCGCGGTGGCCGCCTCCCGCCACGTGCGGGCGCCGGCCTCCCGGACCGGCTCCGGCGGGCTCACCCGCGACAGCAGGGCCTTCAGGCCGTCGATGCGCTCCTCGTCCTCGTGGAGCACATACGACAGGTACGGATCCGAGGACTGGTCCGCGATCGTGTACACGGCGCACCACGTGGCCAGCGTCGGGACGGTCATCTGCGCCATCAGCGCCAGCGTCTGGTCCCGGTCCAGGGTGCCCGCGAGCAGGTCCGAGGCCTCGACGAGGAACGAGAGCGAGCCCCGGCGCAGCCGCTCCAGCTCGCCCAGGCGGGCCGACTCCACCGCCAGCGCGATCCGGTCCGCGGCGAACTGCAACCGCAGCGCCTCCGCGTTCGAGTAGCGGCCCGGGTTCTCCGCGGCCACGCCGAGGGAGCCCGTCAGCCGGCCCTCCACCTTCAGCGGGACCGTGACCACCGAGCGCATGCCCGTCCCGTCCAGCAGAGGGACCGCGCCCGGGACCGCCGCCAGGTCCTCGTGGACCGCGGGCATGCGGGCCGAGCCGTACCGGCTGGCGCCCGCCTCGACGGGGACCCGGGCAAAGCGCTGGCGGGTCGAGGGGAGGCCGGTGGTCGCGCGGACCTCCAGCTCCGTCTCGTCGTCCGTGGCGAGCAGCAGGAACGCGGCGTCCGCGTCGAGCATGTCGCGGGCGCGCTCCACGGTGCGCTGGAGCAGGCCGTCGAGGTCGTCGGGGGCGGGCGAGCCGATGAACACCTCGAAGGGGTCCGCCGGGCGCGCCTCGGCGAGCTGGCCGCCGTCCGCGGCGGGCGCGCGCACCGGCGTCTGGAGCAGAGCGCGCTCGTCGTCGTGGACGAGGAGGCAGACGATCGACGGGTCGCCGTGCGCGTCGCGGACCCGCAGATGGGAGCCGTAGACCGGGATGACCCGGCCGTCGGCGCCGCGGATGCCGTAGCTGCCCTCCCAGCGGGACAGGCGCAGCGCCTCGGCGATACCGGTGCCGGTGCCCGGCGTCTGCGGCCAGGCGGCGAGCTCGGCGAGGGGGCGGCCGATGGCCTTGGAGGCGGGATGGCCGAAGACGTGCTCGGCGTCCTCGTTCCAGGCGGAGACGCGGTCGTCGGAGTCGACCTGGAGGACGGCGACGCGGACCCGGCTGTCGGCGAGCGGCAGCATCCGGTCGGGGACGACCGGGCCCGCGGAGCGGGTGCCGACGGGGCGGTCAGGGAGGTCCAGGCGGAACCACACGTGCTTGTGGGTGGCGGTGTACTCGACGCCCCAGCGGGTGGCGAGCGCGGCGCAGAGCATCAGGCCGCGGCCGTTCTCGCGGTCCGGGTCGGCGTACGGGCGGTCGCCCGGGTGCCGCAGCGGCAGCTCCCGCTCCGGATAGCGGTCGGCGACCTCGACGCGGACGCCGTCCTCGGTGCGCAGGCACAGGACCTCGGCGCTGGTGCCGGCGTGGACGACGGCGTTCGTGACGAGTTCGCTGGTGAGGACGACGGCGTCGTCGACGATGTCCGCGAAGCCCCATCCTTGTAGGGTGTCGCGGACGAACAGGCGGGCGGAGGCGACCGAGCGCCCCTGGGGGTCGAAGCTGGCAGCCGCCCGAGCCGTGATCACAAGTCTCCTTCGACGCGGTACATCGGTGCCAGGTTACTTACCTTCCCGGGCGGCATGGGCCGTCACCGGGGATTCCACCCGGCAGGGCGGCCGGTGTGCGATGGTGCCGAAGTGTTATCGCCGGGTTCGGCCAGGGTGAAACACTGGGCAGGATCGGTTTGCACGGCGCGACACGCCGTGTGCCGGTGGATGTGCGGTCGACCCTTTCGGGAGGGACACGGTGGAGTCTGGCGCAGCGGTGCGGCGTACGGGAACGCGCGCGAAGGGTGGCAGGTCGCGCCGGAGCGGGACGACCGAGGTGGATACCGCCGCCCTGAACCGGCTGCTCACGGCCCTGGTGTCGATGCGGGACGGGAACTTCCGCAAGCGGCTGACGGTGTCCGGCGACGGGGTGATGGCGGAGATCGCCGCCGTCTACAACGAGGTCGCCGACCGCAACCTGCACCTCACCGGGGAGCTGTCCCGGGTCCGGCGCACGGTCGGGCGCGAGGGCAAGCTGAGCGAACGGCTGGAAGTCGGTGCCTGCGAGGGCTCCTGGGCGGCCGCGATCGACGCGTCCAACCAGCTCGTCGACGATCTGGCGCGGCCGGTGTCCGAGGTCGGGCGGGTGCTGTCGGCGGTCGCCGAGGGCGACCTGGACCAGCGGATGGACCTGCGGACGCAGACGGCGGACGGGGCGGGGCACCCGCTGCGCGGGGAGTTCCTCAAGGTCGGGCGGACGGTCAACAACCTGGTCGACCAGCTGTCGGCGTTCACCGACGAGGTGACGCGGGTGGCGCTGGAGGTGGGTACCGAGGGCAAGCTCGGCGGGCAGGCCCAGGTGCGCGGAATGTCGGGTTCGTGGAAGGACCTGACCGATTCCGTCAACACGATGGCGTACCGGCTCACCGCCCAGGTGCGTGACATCGCGCTGGTGACGACGGCGGTGGCGAAGGGCGACCTGTCGCGCAAGGTCACGGTGCACGTGGCCGGCGAGATGCTCCAGCTGAAGAACACCGTCAACACGATGGTGGACCAGCTGTCGTCGTTCTCCTCGGAGGTGACGCGGGTCGCCCGCGAGGTCGGCACGGAGGGCGAGCTCGGCGGGCAGGCGCAGGTCCCCGGTGTCGCGGGCGTGTGGAAGGACCTCACCGACTCCGTCAACACGATGGCGGGCAACCTGACGGCCCAGGTGCGGGGGATCGCGCAGGTCACGACGGCCGTCGCGAACGGCGACCTGTCGCAGAAGGTGCGGGTCAGCGCGCGCGGCGAGGTCGCACAGCTGGCCGAAACGATCAATCAGATGACCGAGACGCTGCGGACGTTCGCGGACGAGGTCACGCGCGTCGCCAGCGAGGTCGGGGCCAAGGGCCTGCTGGGCGGCCAGGCGCAGGTGCCGGGCGCGGCGGGGACGTGGAAGGACCTCACCGACTCGGTGAACACGGTCTTCCGCAACCTCACCACGCAGGTGCGCGACATCGCCCAGGTGACGACCGCCGTGGCCAACGGCGACCTGTCGCAGAAGGTCACCGTCGACGTCGCCGGCGAGATGCTGGAGCTGAAGAACACCGTCAACACGATGGTGGACCAGCTGCAGTCCTTCGGCGCGGAAGTGACGCGGGTGGCCCGTGAGGTCGGCGTCGAGGGCGAGCTGGGCGGCCAGGCGCAGGTGCCGGGCGCGGCGGGGACGTGGAAGGACCTCACCGACTCGGTGAACACCGCCTTCCGGAACCTCACCGGTCAGGTCCGCAACATCGCGCAGGTCACCACGGCCGTGGCCAACGGCGACCTGTCGCAGAAGGTCACCGTCGACGTCTCCGGCGAGATGCTGCAGCTGAAGAACACCGTGAACACGATGGTGGACCAGCTCTCCAGCTTCGCCGACCAGGTCACGCGGATGGCGCGGGACGTGGGCACGGAGGGCCGGCTCGGCGGGCAGGCCCGCGTCGAGGGCGTGTCGGGCACCTGGAAGGAGCTGACCGACTCGGTCAACTTCATGGCCGGGAACCTCACCTCCCAGGTGCGCCAGATCGCCCAGGTGACGACGGCGGTGGCGCGGGGCGACCTGTCGCAGAAGATCGACGTGGACGCCCGGGGCGAGATCCTGGAGCTGAAGAACACCATCAACACGATGGTCGACCAGCTGTCGGCCTTCGCGGAGCAGGTGACCCGGGTGGCCCGGGACGTGGGCACGGAGGGCCGCCTCGGCGGCCAGGCGCAAGTGCCGGGCGTGGCCGGGGTGTGGCGGGACCTCACGGACTCGGTGAACGGCATGGCCGGGAACCTGACCTCGCAGGTCCGCAACATCGCGCAGGTCGCGACGGCGGTGGCGCGGGGCGACCTGTCGCAGAAGATCGACGTGGACGCCCGGGGCGAGATCCTGGAGCTGAAGAACACCCTCAACACGATGGTGGACCAGCTGTCGAACTTCGCCGAGCAGGTGACCCGGGTGGCCCGCGAGGTGGGCACCGAGGGGATCCTGGGCGGCCAGGCGGAGGTGAAGGGCGTCTCCGGCACCTGGAAGGACCTGACGCAGTCCGTCAACTTCATGGCGAACAACCTCACCTCGCAGGTGCGCAACATCGCCGAGGTGACGACGGCGGTGGCGACCGGCGACCTCTCCAAGAAGATCACGGTCGACGCCAAGGGCGAGATCCTGGAGCTGGTGACGACCGTCAACACGATGGTGGACCAGCTGTCGTCGTTCGCGGAGCAGGTGACCCGGGTGGCGCGCGAGGTGGGCTCCGAGGGCATCCTCGGCGGCCAGGCCCGGGTACGCGGCGTGACGGGCATCTGGAAGGACCTGACCGACAACGTCAACCTGATGGCGAACAACCTGACCTCCCAGGTGCGCAACATCTCCCAGGTGTCGGCGGCCGTCGCCAACGGCGACCTGACCAAGAAGGTGACGGTGGAGGCGCGAGGCGAGGTCGCGCAGCTCGCCGACACGGTCAACACGATGGTCAAGACGCTGTCCTCGTTCGCCGACGAGGTCACGCGCGTGGCACGCGAGGTGGGCACCGAGGGCCGCCTCGGCGGCCAGGCGCACGTCCCGGGGGTGTCGGGGACCTGGAAGGACCTCACCGACTCGGTGAACTTCATGGCGTCGAACCTGACCGGGCAGGTGCGCCAGATCGCCATGGTCACGACGGCGATCGCCAAGGGCGACATGACCAAGAAGATCGACATCGACGCCCGGGGCGAGATCCTGGAGCTGAAGAACACGATCAACACGATGGTCGACCAGCTGTCGTCGTTCGCCGAGCAGGTGACGCGCGTGGCGCGCGAGGTGGGCACCGAGGGCATCCTCGGCGGCCAGGCCCGGGTGCGGGACGTCGACGGCACGTGGCGGGACCTGACCGAGTCCGTGAACGAGATGGCCGGCAACCTCACCCGGCAGGTCCGCGCGATCGCGGCCGTCGCCACGGCGGTGACGCGCGGCGACCTCAACCTGAAGATCGACGTCGATGCGGCGGGCGAGATCCAGGTCCTCCAGGACAACATCAACACGATGATCGCCAACCTGCGCGACACGACGCTGGCGAACAAGGAGCAGGACTGGCTGAAGGGCAACCTGGCCCGGATCTCGGCCCTCATGCAGGGCCGCCGCGACCTGGACGACGTCGCCTCGCTGATCATGAGCGAGCTGACGCCGGTGGTCTCGGCGCAGCACGGGGCGTTCTTCCTCGCGACGCCGGCCGGCGGGACCACCGAGATCGGCACCGAGGGCGGCCCGGACGGCTCGTACGAGCTGCGGATGCGCGGGAGCTACGCGTACGCGGGCGGGCAGATGCCTACGGCGTTCCGGCCGGGGGAGGGCTTGATCGGGACGGTCGCGGAGGAGAAGCGGACGATCCTCGTCGAGAACACCCCGCCGGGCTACCTGAAGATCTCCTCGGGGCTCGGGGAGGCGCCCCCGGCGCATGTGATCGTGCTGCCGGTGCTCTTCGAGGGGAAGGTGCTGGGCGTGATCGAGCTGGCGTCGTTCCAGCCGTTCACGCAGATCCAGAAGGACTTCCTGAGCCAGATCGCCGAGATGATCGGCACGAGCGTCAACACCATCAGCGTCAACTCCAAGACGGAGATGCTGCTCAAGCAGTCGCAGGAGATGACGGAGCAGCTGCGCGAGCGCTCCGACGAGCTGGAGAACCGGCAGAAGGCGCTCCAGGCCGCCAACGCGGAGCTGGAGGAGAAGGCGGAGCTGCTGGCGCAGCAGAACCGGGACATCGAGGTGAAGAACACCGAGATCGAGGAGGCCCGGCAGGTCCTCGAGGAGCGCGCCGAGCAGCTCGCGGTCTCGATGCGCTACAAGTCGGAGTTCCTGGCGAACATGTCCCACGAGCTGCGGACGCCGCTGAACTCGCTGCTGATCCTGGCGAAGCTGCTGGCCGACAACGCGGACGAGAACCTGTCGCCCAAGCAGGTGGAGTTCGCGGAGACCATCCACGGGGCGGGCTCGGACCTGCTCCAGCTGATCAACGACATCCTCGACCTGTCGAAGGTCGAGGCGGGCAAGATGGACGTCTCCCCGACGCGGATCGCGCTGGTGCAGCTCGTCGACTACGTGGAGGCGACCTTCCGGCCGCTGACCGCGGAGAAGGGCCTGGACTTCTCGGTACGGGTCTCCCCGGAGCTGCCCGCCACCCTGCACACCGACGAGCAGCGGCTCCTCCAGGTGCTGCGGAACCTGCTGTCGAACGCGGTGAAGTTCACCGACACGGGGGCGGTGGAGCTGGTCATCCGCCCGGCGGGGTCGGACGTGCCGCCGGCGATCAGGGAGCAGCTGCTGGAGGCGGGCTCGCTGCGCGAGGCGGACGGGGACCTGATCGCGTTCTCGGTGACGGACACCGGCATCGGAATCGCGGCGAGCAAGATGCTGGTGATCTTCGAGGCGTTCAAGCAGGCGGACGGGACCACGAGCCGGAAGTACGGCGGCACGGGCCTCGGGCTGTCGATCAGCCGGGAGATCGCCCGGCTGCTGGGCGGCGAGATCCACGCCGCGAGCGAGCCCGGCCGCGGCTCCACCTTCACGCTGTACCTGCCGCTGCACCCGAGCGAGCTGCCGCCCCAGGGGTACGCCTCCCCCCAGCCCGGCGGCCGGCCGGAGGCCCACCGCCGGCCGGAGGGCGGGGCGCCGGAGGCGCCGGCGCCGGCCGTCCCGCCGGCGCTGCCCGCCGCGCAGCCGCAGCCGGCCGCGCCGGCGGCCGCACCCGGCGGGCAGGGCCAGGGCGGGGCGGCGCTGTTCCGGCGCCGCCGCAAGGCGCTGGGCGGCGAGCCGGAGCCGCGTACGGCGGGGGCACCCGCAGCCCGGCCGGGCGCGGCGGCGCCGGAGGAGGCGGGCTGGACGGCGCCGCAGGCGGAGCCGGCGGCGGCGCCGGCGTACGACTTCCACGGGGAGAAGGTGCTGATCGTCGACGACGACGTCCGGAACGTCTTCGCACTGACCAGCGTGCTGGAGCAGCACGGGCTGGCGGTGCTGTACGCGGAGAACGGCCGGGAGGGCATCGAGGTGCTGGAGCAGCACGACAACGTGGCGGTCGTGCTGATGGACATCATGATGCCGGAGATGGACGGGTACGCGACGACGGCGGCGATCCGGCGGATGCCGCAGTTCGCCGGGCTGCCGATCATCGCGCTCACCGCGAAGGCGATGAAGGGCGACAAGGAGAAGGCCATCGACTCCGGGGCGTCCGACTACGTCACCAAGCCGGTCGACCCGGACTACCTGCTGTCGGTGATGGAGCAGTGGATGCGCGGGGAATGACAGCGGCAGGGAGGGGGCGGCCGGGAACCCCGCGGCCCCCCGCCCCGTTTCCCTTTCGTGCACAGTGACATCTTGGTGACAGGGTGTGGCGATCTCGGGACTGGGGCTACGATGACCGGCACAAGGACGGGCGGCGCAAGGATGCCGTCCTCTGGGGCGGGGCCCGGCGCGCGCGCCGGAGCCAGGAGCCGGGGAGGCCCCATGCCGGGGCGAGGAGGACAGGGCATGGTGCAGAAGGCCAAGATCCTCCTGGTCGACGACCGGCCGGAGAATCTGCTGGCGCTGGAGGCCATCCTCTCCGCGCTCGATCAGACCCTGGTCAGGGCGTCGTCCGGGGAGGAAGCGCTCAAGGCGCTGCTCACGGACGATTTCGCGGTCATCCTGCTGGACGTGCAGATGCCCGGCATGGACGGCTTCGAGACGGCCGCGCACATCAAGCGGCGGGAGCGGACCCGGGACATCCCGATCATCTTCCTGACCGCGATCAACCACGGTCCGCACCACACCTTCCGCGGCTACGCGGCGGGCGCGGTGGACTACATCTCCAAGCCGTTCGACCCGTGGGTGCTGCGGGCGAAGGTCTCCGTGTTCGTCGAGCTGTACACGAAGAACTGCCGGCTGCGGGAGCAGGCGGCGCTGCTGCGGCTCCAGCTGGAGGGCGGCGGCACGGCCGACGGGGGCAAGGAGACCGCCGGGCTGCTCGCCGAGCTGTCGGCGCGGCTCGCGGCGGTGGAGGAGCAGGCCGAGGCGCTGACGAAGCAGCTCGGCGAGGAGGCCGCCGACCCGGCGGTCGTGGCGACCGCGGCGCACCTGGAGCGCAAGCTCACCGGGCTGCGGCGGGCGCTGGACGCGCTGGAGCCGGGGTCGGGCGGGGGAGCGCAGGTCATGCCCGCGCAGCACTGAACGGACCGGCGCCGTCCGGACCGGCGCCGCCCGCGGGTGGGCGTGCGGGAGCGAAAGGTCTGGCGGATCGTCAAATCGACGCTCTAGCGGGCGACACGAAAGGGTGAAGGGGTGGGCACGCGTGTCCACCGGCGTGCACACCGGTAACCTCAGGCCCATGGCCTCACGTACGTCCGGCAAGGGTTCCCAGAGCACGGCGGGCACCGCGAAGGGCCGCACCGGCCGTACGACGGCGCCGGCGAAGAAGGCGGCCCCCGCACGCGGCGCGGCCGCGCGGAAGGCGCCCGCGAAGCGGGCCCCCGCCAAGAAGGCGGCGCCGAAGCCCGCCCCCTCCCCGACCGGGGGAGTGGTGCGGCTGGTGCGCGCCGTCTGGCTGGGCTGCGCGCACGCCGTCGGCGCGGTGTTCCGCGGGATCGGGCAGGGCGCGAGGAACCTCGACCCGGCGCACCGCAAGGACGGCGTCGCGCTGCTGCTGCTCGCCCTTGCGCTGATCGTCGCCGCGGGGACCTGGTCGAACCTGAGCGGTCCGGTCGGCGAGCTGGTCACGATGCTCGTCACCGGCGCCTTCGGCCGGCTCGACCTGCTCGTCCCGGTCATCCTCGGCGTCATGGCCGTCCGCTTCATCCGCCATCCCGACCAGCCCGACGCCAACGGCCGGATCGGCGTCGGCCTGTCCGCGCTGGCCGTCGGCGTCCTCGGCCTCGTCCACATCGCCTGCGGCGCGCCCGGCCGGGGCGAGGGCACGACCGCCATGCAGGACGCGGGCGGCCTGATCGGCTGGGCCGCGTCCAAGCCGCTGATCTTCACCATGGGCGCCCCGCTGGCCGTGCCGATGCTGGTCCTCCTGACGGTCTTCGGGCTGCTCGTCGTCACCGCGACGCCCGTCAACGCCATCCCGGAGCGGCTGCGCCGGCTCGGGATCCGGCTCGGCGTCATCGCCCCGAACGAGTACGACGAGGAGTACGGGCCGTCCCCCGCCGCCCGGCGCGGCCGCCACGACCCCGAGCAGTGGCGGGCCCGCGGCGGCCCGGCCGACGCCGGCCCGGACCCGGTGGACATCGAGGAGCAGGCCCTGGCCGCCCGCCGGCGCCGCCCGCGCCGCACGCCGGTCGACCCCGCGGTCGAGCGGGAGATGGACGCCGTCGACGTGGCCGCTGCCGCCGCTGCCGCCCTGGACGGGGTCGTCCTCGGCGGGATGCCGCCTTCGCCGGTGGTCGCCGACCTCACCCAGGGCATCACCCCCGGGCAGGACGGCGCGGAGCCCACGGCGCCGGTGCCGCCGGCCCGCGCCGGCGCGAAGCCCGGTGCGCCCGCCGGTGCGCGCGGCGCCGCCGCGGAGCCGGCCGGCGGGCTGCCGCACGACACCACGGCCGCGGCGTCGGGGACGCTGTCCGTGCCCGACCTGACCAAGGCGCCGCCGGAGCCGCAGCCGCTGCCGCCCCGGGCGGAGCAGCTCCGGCTGCGCGGGGACATCGCCTACGCCCTGCCCTCGCTGGACCTGCTGGAGCGGGGCGGGCCGGGCAAGACGCGCAGCGCGGCGAACGACGCCGTCGTCGCCTCCCTGCGCAACGTCTTCTCCGAGTTCAAGGTCGACGCTGACGTCACCGGCTTCACCCGCGGCCCGACGGTCACCCGCTACGAGGTCACCCTCGGCGCGGCCGTCAAGGTGGAGCGGATCACCGCGCTGACCAAGAACATCGCGTACGCGGTCGCAAGCCCCGACGTCCGGATCATCAGCCCGATCCCGGGCAAGTCGGCCGTCGGCATCGAGATCCCGAACACCGACCGCGAGATGGTCAACCTGGGCGACGTGCTGCGCCTGGCGGACGCCGCCGAGGACGACCACCCGATGCTCGTCGCGCTCGGCAAGGACGTCGAGGGCGGCTACGTCATGGCCAACCTCGCGAAGATGCCGCACGTGCTGGTCGCCGGCGCCACGGGCTCCGGCAAGTCCTCCTGCATCAACTGCCTGATCACCTCGATCATGGTGCGGGCCACGCCGGAGGACGTCCGCATGGTGCTGATCGACCCCAAGCGGGTGGAGCTGACGGCGTACGAGGGCATCCCGCACCTGATCACGCCGATCATCACCAACCCCAAGCGGGCCGCCGAGGCCCTCCAGTGGGTCGTGCGCGAGATGGACCTGCGCTACGACGACCTGGCGGCCTTCGGCTACCGGCACATCGACGACTTCAACCAGGCCATCCGCGACGGCAAGATCCAGCTGCCGCCGGGCAGCGAGCGGGAGCTCAGCCCGTACCCGTACCTCCTGGTGATCGTCGACGAGCTCGCCGACCTGATGATGGTCGCCCCGCGCGACGTGGAGGACTCCATCGTCCGCATCACCCAGCTGGCCCGCGCGGCCGGCATCCACCTGGTGCTCGCCACGCAGCGCCCCTCGGTCGACGTGGTGACGGGCCTGATCAAGGCGAACGTGCCCTCGCGGCTCGCGTTCGCCACCTCCTCGCTCGCCGACAGCCGGGTCATCCTGGACCAGCCGGGCGCCGAGAAGCTCATCGGCAAGGGCGACGGGCTGTTCCTGCCGATGGGCGCCAACAAGCCGGTCCGCCTCCAGGGCGCCTTCGCCACCGAGGAGGAGGTCGGCAAGGTCGTCCGGCACTGCAAGGACCAGATGGCGCCGGTCTTCCGGGACGACGTCACGGTCGGCCAGCAGCAGAAGAAGGAGATCGACGAGGAGATCGGCGACGACCTGGACCTGCTCTGCCAGGCGGCCGAGCTGGTGGTCTCCACCCAGTTCGGGTCGACGTCGATGCTCCAGCGCAAGCTGCGCGTGGGCTTCGCCAAGGCGGGCCGGCTGATGGACCTGATGGAGTCGCGGGGGATCGTCGGGCCGAGCGAGGGCTCCAAGGCGCGCGACGTCCTGGTGAAAGCGGACGAACTGGACGGAGTGCTCGCGGTCATCCGAGGCGAGGCGCCGTAGGCGCGGCGGGGCGGGGCCGGGCGGATTTCGCGGGCAACCGTTTCCCTTGGGCCCACGTCTAGTTGAGGGGGGTGGCGGCACCGTCCGGTGCGGTACCCGGTGCGCGTGCGGGTCCGGGCGGCCGCCGAAGCGGCACGGGCCCCGGCACGCCATTCGGATGGCGTACGGAGTCCACCCCTCCGGTTGCTCCTCCCTTTCGTCACCCCCCTAGACTGGACATCCAGCAGGTGGCTACACGCTCGAAAGGCGCCCTCGTGTCCATCGGCATCTCCAACTCCCCCGAAGATGAGCGTCCTTCGACCGGCGACCGGTCCGAGGACCGCCCCACCGAACGCACTTCCGAAGGACCGTCCATCGGGACGGCCCTGAAGAAAGCCCGCATCGTCGCCGGGCTCACCGTCGACGAGGTCAGCTCCACGACGCGCGTGCGCATCCCGATCGTGCACGCGATCGAGGCCGACGACTTCACGCGGTGCGGCGGCGACGTGTACGCCCGCGGCCACATCCGCACCCTCGCCCGCGCCGTCGGACTCGACCCGGCCCCCCTGGTCGAGGCGTACGACGCGGCCCACGGCGGCCGGCCGGCGCCGACTCCGGCCGCGCCCATGTTCGACGCGGAGCGGATCCGCCCCGAGCGGCAGCGGCCCAACTGGACCGCCGCCATGGTCGCCGCCATCGTCGCCGTGATCGGCTTCGTCGGCTTCACCGCCTTCGGCGGCGGCGGGGCCGGGGAGAAGCGGCCCCAGGCCGAGGGCTCCTCCGCCCCCAAGGCCGCGCCCAAGCAGCCCGCCGGCAAGCCGGCACTGCCCCAGCAGAGCCCGGCGGCGCCGAAGCCGGAGCCCTCCGACAGCGCCATCGCCGCCGCGCCCAAGGACCTCGTCACGGTTGTCCTGACCGCCAGCGACGGCGACAGCTGGATCTCCGCCAAGGACCACAGCGGCCGGCTGCTCTTCGACGGAACCCTGGACATCGGCGAGTCCAAGACCTTCACCGACAAGGAATCCATCGACCTCGTGATCGGGGATGCCGGTGTCGTCACGCTGTTCGTGAACGGCAAGGAGATCAAGGACGAATTCCAGCCGGGCCAGGTGGAACGTCTCACATACACCAAGGACGATCCCGTCCAGGGACCGGCCCAGGCGGGCTGAGCTGCACGGAATACGGAATTCCGGATCCCCGGGGTGTCGCACGGCACCCCGGGGATCTTGGTTTGCCGGGCCTTGGGGCGGGGGTCGCCGTTCGGACAAAGTAGTCTTGAGTCCATGCCCGAACGCCGTACCGTCGCCCTTGTCACTCTTGGCTGCGCCCGTAACGAGGTGGACTCGGAGGAGCTCGCAGGCCGCTTGGCGGCGGATGGCTGGGAGCTCGTCGAGGACGCCGCCGAAGCGGACGTCGCCGTCGTCAACACCTGCGGCTTCGTCGAAGCCGCGAAGAAGGACTCCGTGGACGCCCTCCTCGAGGCCAACGACCTCAAGGACCACGGGCGCACCCAGGCCGTCGTCGCCGTCGGCTGCATGGCCGAGCGCTACGGCAAGGAGCTCGCCGAAGCCCTCCCCGAGGCCGACGGCGTGCTCGGCTTCGACGACTACGCCGACATCTCCAACCGCCTCCAGGTGATCCTCAGCGGCGGCAGCGTCGAGGCGCACACCCCGCGCGACCGCCGCAAGCTGCTGCCGATCAGCCCCGCCGAGCGCCAGCAGGCCGCCGACGTCGCCCTCCCCGGGCACGCCCAGGAGCCCGTCCAGGCCCCCGCCGACCTCCCCGAGGGCGTCGCGCCCGCCTCCGGCCCGCGCGCCCCGCTGCGTCGCCGCCTGGCCACCAGCCCGGTCGCCTCCGTCAAGCTCGCCTCCGGCTGCGACCGCCGCTGCTCCTTCTGCGCCATCCCGTCCTTCCGCGGGTCCTTCATCTCCCGCCGCCCCTCCGACGTGCTCGGCGAGACGCGCTGGCTCGCGGAGCAGGGCGTCAAGGAGGTCATGCTGGTCTCCGAGAACAACACCTCGTACGGCAAGGACCTCGGCGACATCCGCCTGCTGGAGACGCTGCTGCCCGAGCTCGCCGCCGTCGACGGCATCGAGCGCGTCCGCGTCAGCTACCTGCAGCCCGCCGAGATGCGGCCCGGCCTGATCGACGTGCTGACCTCCACCCCGAAGGTCGCCCCCTACTTCGACCTGTCCTTCCAGCACTCCGCGCCCGACGTGCTGCGCGCCATGCGCCGCTTCGGCGACACCGACCGCTTCCTGGAGCTGCTGGACACCATCCGCGGCAAGGCGCCGCAGGCCGGCGTCCGCTCCAACTTCATCGTCGGCTTCCCCGGCGAGACCGAAGCCGACTTCGCCGAGCTGGAGCGCTTCCTCACGCACGCGCGGCTCGACGCCATCGGCGTCTTCGGCTACTCCGACGAGGAGGGCACCGAGGCCGTCGGCTACGAGAACAAGCTCGACGAGGACACCATCGCCGAGCGGCTCGCCCACATGCAGCGCCTCGCCGAGGAGCTCACCTCCCAGCGCGCGGAGGAGCGGATCGGGGAGACCCTGGAGGTACTCGTCGAATCCGTCGAGGCGGTCGACGAGGACGGCGACGGCGCCTACGGGCGCGCCGCGCACCAGGCCCCCGAGACCGACGGCCAGGTCCTCTTCACCGACAGCACCGGCCTGGTGCCCGGGCGCATGGTGACCGCCAAGGTCGTCGGCACGCTGGGCGTGGACCTGGTGGCCGAGCCCCTGGAGCTGGAGGAGGCGGCCGGATGAGCGGAGTCCCGGCATCCGCGGCGGGCGGGACCGGCCGCCGGCCCGTTCCCGGCGCGAAGCTGGGGGCCGCGGCAGTGAACCAGGCCAGCCTGTGGAACATCGCCAACATCCTGACGATGATCCGGCTCGTCCTGGTGCCGGGATTCGTGCTGCTGCTCCTCGCCGACGGCGGGTACGACCCGGTGTGGCGTGCGCTGGCCTGGGCCGCGTTCGCCGTCGCCATGATCACGGACATCTTCGACGGGCACCTGGCCCGTACGTACAACCTGGTCACGGACTTCGGGAAGATCGCCGACCCCATCGCCGACAAGGCGATCATGGGGTCGGCGCTGGTCTGCCTCTCCTGGCTGGGAGAGCTGCCCTGGTGGGTGACCGGGGTGATCCTGGGGCGGGAGCTCGGTATCACCCTCATGCGCTTCTGGGTGATCCGCTACGGGGTGATCCCGGCCAGCCGCGGCGGGAAGCTCAAGACGCTGGCGCAGGGCACCGCGGTGGGCATGTACGTCCTGGCGCTGACCGGGGCGCTGGCCACCATGCGGTTCTGGGTGATGGCGGTGGCCGTCGTGCTGACCGTCGTCACCGGTTTGGATTACGTCCGCCAGGCCGTCGTGCTCCGGCGCAGGGGCCTGGCGGCCGAGCGGGCGGCCGCAGCCGAGGAGGCGGCCGCGAGGTGACGGACGCGGTGGGGGGCTCCGCAAGGGGCGCAGGCGCCCCGCGGACGGCGGTGGACCCGGCGCCCGCGGCGCGGACGGCCGCGGAGATCGCCGCGGAGGCGCTCCGGCTGCTTGCGGACGGTGACCAGACCCTCGCCGTCGCCGAGTCGCTGACGGGGGGCATGGTCGCCGCCTCGTTGACGTCCGTACCCGGTGCTTCCCGGTCGTTCCGCGGATCGGTCACGGCCTACGCGACCGACGTGAAGGCGCGGGTGCTCGGCGTCGACGCCGGCCTGCTGGCCGCCGAGGGTGCGGTGAACCCGCAGGTGGCGGTCGAGATGGCGGCCGGCGTGCGGCGCGTGCTCGACGCCTCTTGGGGGATCGCGACCACCGGCGTCGCCGGCCCGGACCCGCAGGACGGGCAACCGGTGGGGACGGTTTTCGTCGCCGTTTCCGGACCGCTGTTCGAGAAAAGCGCCGCGTTGAGGTTGAACGGCTCCCGGGAGGAAATCCGTAGGGAGAGTGCACGCACAGTGCTCGAACTCCTCTTGAGCGAACTCCGCGAGAATGTGCGGGGGCAGGATACGGAACAGAACGGGGGGATTTGATGTTTGCAGCCCTGAGTGAACACGACATCGCTCCCCGCACGGCCGCGGCGCGAGGCGGTACGGTGGGGCGTGAAGGATGCGGCTACACGGTCAGAGGAGGGAGCCACCGATGATTCTGCTCCGTCGCCTGCTGGGTGACGTGCTGCGTCGGCAGCGCCAGCGCCAGGGCCGTACTCTGCGCGAAGTCTCCTCGTCCGCCCGAGTTTCTCTCGGCTATCTTTCCGAGGTGGAGCGGGGGCAGAAGGAGGCGTCCTCCGAACTGCTCTCCGCGATCTGCGACGCGTTGGACGTACGGATGTCCGAGCTGATGCGCGAGGTCAGTGACGAGCTGTCGCTGGCCGAGCTGGCACAGTCGGCCGCGGCAAGCGAACCCGTACCGGTGCCGGTACGCCCGATGCTCAACTCGGTCTCCGTGACGTCCGTCGCGGGCGGGCCGGAGCGGGTGACCATCAAGGCGCCTGCGGAAGCGGTGAACGTCGTAGCCGCTTGAGCGCGAGTGCGCGTGCCGTGAAGGCAAGAGCGTGGCCGGAGCCCCGGCCGGTGCGAGAGCACCGGCCGGGGCTCCTCGCCGTTTCGGGTGCGGGTGCGCAGGGTGTGCGGGAGGATGGGCCGCGTCCGGTCGCGGCCTGAACCCGGGAGGCAGCCGTGCGGCGGTTGGCCGTGCCCCTCGCGCTGGCGGCGGGCGTGCTCTGGTGCTGGGCGGTGCTGCGGCTGGTGCTGGAACCGGAGGCCTCCGGGACGCTGGAGGGCGCGGTGGCCGTGGGCGGCTGGGGGCTGGGCGTACTGCCGGTCCACTGCGCGCCGCACCGCGGCCGGCGGAAGGGCCGGGCCGACGGCGGCGGGGCCGCGGCGGGCGGGCGGCCCGATGCGGCGGAGGGCGTACCGGGACCGTACGGCCGCGACTGACGGGACATCAGTCGGGGTGCGGGCCGGACTGGCAGCCGGGGCACCAGTACGTCGGGCGGTCGTCCTGGTCGGCCCTGCGCACGGGGGTGCCGCAGCGCAGGCAGGGCAGGCCCAGGCGCCCGTAGACGAACAGGGCGCGGCCCGGCCGGCGGCTGCCGGTGGTGTTGCGGCCCTCGCCCGGGCCGGTGTTGGCGGCGAGCAGCCGCTGCGCCGCTGCGGCCATGCGGACGGCGGTCCTCGGCGCGTCGGGCAGGGCGCCGACCGGCGTCCAGGGGGTCGCCCCGGCCATGAAGCACAGCTCGCACTTGTACACGTTGCCGATGCCGGCCAGGTTGCGCTGGTCGAGCAGGGCCTCGCCGAGCGGCCGCTCCGGGGCGGCGAGCAGGTTGGCGGCGGCCCGGTCCGCGTTCCAGTCCGGGCCGAGGAGGTCGGGGCCGAGGTGCCCGACGACGCGGTCCTCGTCGGCGGTGCGCAGCAGCTCCACGACGGGCAGGCGGTAGCCGACGGCCGTGCGGTCGGCGGTGCCGAGGACGGCGCGGACCTCGTACAGGGGGCCGCCGCGCCATTTTCGGCCGGAGGGGAAGACGTGCCAGGCGCCGTCCATGCGCAGGTGGGTGTGGAGGGTCAGGCCGCCCTCGAAGCGGGCGAGGAGGTGTTTGCCGCGGGGGACGACCTCCAGGGTGGTGCGTCCGGTCAGGTCGGTGGTCGCCAGGCGCGGGACGCGCATGTCCCAGACGGCCAGCTCGCGGCCGGCGAGGGCGGCGTGCAGCCGGGCTGCGGCGCGCCAGACGCTGTCTCCTTCGGGCATGGGCCCATTGTGGGCCCGCGGGCACCGGGGAGACGGGCCGAGCCCCTGCGGCCGGGTGGCGCCGCAGGGGCTCGTGAGAGGGGCGGGAGGGTTCACCGGGCCGCTGATGCGGCCTGCGGGCTACTTCCAGACGAGGCCCTTGCCCTTGCCGAGGTACGGGTTGCCCCAGTACTCGGCGCCGGAGACCTTGGTCTCGGCGGACGGGGCCAGGGCGACGGCGCAGCCCGTGGCGGTCTGGCCGTTGGTGAAGCCCTTCGGCAGGGAGTCGTTCGGGCACTTCTCGAACTTGCCGATGACGGAGAGCTTGCCGGCCTCGCTGCCGTCGCCGAGCAGGCCCTTCATGTGGCCGACGCTGGTGTACGACAGGTCGACGGTGCCGACGTTCTTGATCGAGTACCGGATGTAGTACGGGACCTTGCCCTTGACCTGGTCGCCGAGCTTGAAGACGTCGAGGTCGGAGGGGTTGCCCTGCTCGATCGCGGTGACGGTGAGGGCGATCGTGCCGCCCTTGGTCTTGCCGTAGTCGAACGGGACGGTGGCCGTCTCGCCGATCTTGAAGGTCTGGCCGGGCTTGGCCGTGTCGCCGGGCGTGCCGCCGGCCGGCGCCCCGCTGCTCTGGCCGGCGTCCGGGGTGGCCGGTGCGGCGCTCTGGTCGCCGCCCGCGGGGGCGGAGGAGGCCGGGGCCGACGGCGCGGGGGCGAGCTCCTCGTTTCCGTTCTTGCAGCCGGTCAGCGTCAGGGTGCCGGCGACCGCCAGGCCGATGACGGCGGTGGTGGCTCGTCGCGTGTTGCTCACAGCTCTTCGTCCCCCATGTAGGTGCACTTTGATGTGGCATCGTCACGAGCGATGCCTGCGGGAATCTTGATAGCCGAGGCGCGGGGCCGCATTCCAGCCATGGCGGGGTCTGTGACATGCTCCGTACATAAGTGCGACGTAAGTGCAACGGCCGAGACCTCACCGAAGCCTTACGGCCGCAGCCGCAGCCCCCGCGGACTCGCGTGGAAGCCGGCCGCCTCCAGCACCCCGCCCAGCGGCGACGTCAGCGCCGGCGCCGCATTGATCCGCTCCACCGTCAGCGCCGGGAGCGTCCCCGCCCGCGACGCCTCCGCCAGCGCGCCCGCCGCCGCGGCCAGCCTCGGATCCTCCGCCTCCGGCCATGCCAGCAGCGTCTTCCCGCCGCGCTCCAGGTACAGCACCAGCTCCCCGTCCACCAGCACCACCAGCGAGCCCGCCTTGCGGCCCGGCTTGTGCGAGGCCCCCGCCGGGGGCTCCGGCCACGGCAGGGCCGCCCCGTACGCGTTCGCCGGGTCCGCCGCGGCCAGCACCACCGCCGCCAGCGGCGGCGGATTGCGCTCCGCCGACCGCAGCCGGTCCACCGCACCGTCCATCGCGAACTGCGCCGCGCCCAGCCCCTCCACCACGTACCCGCGGCGGGCCTGCCCGCTGTCTTCGAACGCCGACAGCACCCGGTACACCGCGCTGAAGCCGCCCTCGACGCCCTCGGCGGCCACCGCCCCCCGCGTCACCACCCCGTGCCGGTCCAGGAGCGTACGGGCCAGGGCGTGCGCCCGGTGGGTCGGATCCGGCGCCTGCTCCGGCACCAGCGACCAGCGGCCCGAGACCGTGGGCGGCCCCTGCCGCACGGCCTGGGCCGCGCCCACCGCGCCGTACCGCCCGCGGGGCACCGTACGGCGCGCCCGGTGGGCGGTGGCCCCGGCCGTGCGGCCCGAGCCCAGCACCGCCCGCAGCGGCGCCAGCGTGTCGTTCGTCAGCCGGCCCGACCAGGCCAGGTCCCACAGGGCGTCCGCCAACGCCGGCTCGGAGGCCTCCGGATGGCGGGCCCGGACCGCCTGCGCGACCTGGCGGAAGAACAGCCCGTACCCGCCCGACAGCGCGTCCAGCACCGCCTCGTGAAGCGGCGTCAGCTCCAGCGGGTGCGCGGCAGGCAGCAGCAGCGGCGCCGCGTCCGCCAGGTACAGCGACACCCACCCGTCCTTGCCGGGCAGGGCCCCGGCGCCGGCCCACACCACCTCCCCGGTGGTGGTCAGCTCGTCCAGCATGGCCGGCGAGTAGCCCGCCACCCGCGAGGGCAGGACCAGCCGCTCCAGCGCCGACGCGGGCACCGGGGCGCCCTGCAGCTGCTCGATCGCCCTGGCCAGGCCGTCGATGCCGCGCAGCCCGCCGCCCAGGTGCTGCCACTGCGGCAGGAACACCGCCAGCGAGGCCGGCGGCACCGGCTCCAGCTCCTCGCGCAGCGCGGCCAGCGAGCGCCGCCGCAGCCTGCGCAGCACCGCCGCGTCGCACCACTCCTGGCCGATCCCCGCCGGATGGAACTCCCCCTGCACGACGCGCCCCGCCGCCGCCAGCCGGTGCAGGGCCCCCTCGGTGACCGCCGCCCCCAGCCCGAACCGGGCCGCCGCGGCGACCGTGGTGAACGGGCCGTGCGTCCGCGCGTACCGCGCGAGCAGGTCGCCCAGCGGGTCCTTCACCGGCTCGGTGAACGCCTCCGGCACGCCCACCGGCAGCGCCGTCCCCAAAGCGTCGCGCAGCCGCCCCGCGTCCTCGACGGCCGCCCAGTGCTCCTCGCCCGCGATGCGCACCCGGATCACCCGCCGGGCCCGCTCCAGACCCCGGGCCCACGCCTCCTGGGCACCCCGCCGGACCAACTCCCCGTCCGTGAGCGGTCCCAGCAGCCGCAGCAGGTCGGCCACGGATTCCTCGTCCCTGGCCCGCCGGTCCGGCGAGAGCCACTGCAGCTCCTGCTCCAGCTCCGCCAGCACCCCGGCGTCCAGCAGCTCCCGCAGCTCCGCCTGGCCGAGCAGCTCCGCCAGCAGCCGCGAGTCCAGCGACAGCGCGGCCGCCCGCCGCTCCGCCAGCGGCGAGTCCCCCTCGTACAGGAACTGGGCGACGTACCCGAACAGCAGCGACCGCGCGAACGGCGACGGCTCCGCCGTCGTCACCTCCACCAGCCGCACCCGCCGCGCCTCGATGTCCCCCATCAGCTCGGCCAGCCCCGGCACGTCGAAGACGTCCTGCAGGCACTCCCGCACGGCTTCCAGCACGATCGGGAACGACCCGAACTCCGAGGCCACCTGGAGCAGCTGGGACGCCCGCTGCCGCTGCTGCCACAGCGGCGTGCGCCGGCCCGGATTGCGCCGCGGCAGCAGCAGCGCCCGCGCCGCGCACTCCCGGAACCGCGAGGCGAACAGCGCGGAGCCGCCCACCTGGTCGGTGACGATCCCGGCGACCTCCCCGTGGTCGAAGGCCACGTCCGCCGCGCCCAGCGGCGCCTGATCGTCGTCGAACGCGAAGGAGTGCACGGACGCCGGATCGTGGTCGAGGAGGTCCGCCGACAGCAGGTCGGCGTCCGGCAGGCGCAGCACGATGCCGTCGTCCCCGTGCATCACCTGCGCGTCCATCCCGTACTTCTCCGCGAGCCGGGCGCTCAGTGCCAGCGCCCACGGGGCGTGCACCTGCGCACCGAACGGGGAGTGCACCACGACCCGCCAGTCCCCGAGCTCGTCCCGGAACCGCTCGACCACGATCGTCCGGTCGTCCGGCACGTGCCCGCAGGCCTCCCGCTGCTCCGCCAGGTACGCCAGCACGTTCTCCGCGGCCCACCCGTCGAGCCCCGCCGCCAGCAGCCGCAGCCGGGCGTCCTCGGCGGTCATCGCACCGACCTCGCGCAGGAACGCGCCGACCGCCCGGCCCAGTTCCAGCGGGCGGCCCAGCTGGTCGCCCTTCCAGAACGGCAGCCGCCCCGGCACCCCGGGGGCCGGCGTGACCAGCACCCGGTCCCGGGTGATGTCCTCGATCCGCCACGACGTGGTGCCCAGGGTGAACACGTCCCCCACGCGGGACTCGTACACCATCTCCTCGTCGAGCTCGCCGACCCGCCCGCCGCCCTTCTTCGGGTCCGCGCCGGCCAGGAAGACGCCGAACAGCCCCCGGTCGGGGATGGTGCCGCCCGAGGTGACCGCCAGCCGCTGCGCCCCGGGCCGGCCCGTGACCGTCCCCGCGACCCGGTCCCACACCACCCGCGGGCGCAGCTCCGCGAACGCGTCCGACGGGTAGCGCCCCGCCAGCATGTCCAGCACCCCGGTGAACGCCGACTCCGGCAGCGCCGCGAACGGCGCGGCCCGCCGCACAAGCGCCAGCAGCTCGTCCAGCTGCCAGGTGTCCATCGAGGTCATCGCGACCACCTGCTGCGCCAGCACGTCCAGCGGGTTCGACGGGATGCGCAGCGACTCGATGGCCCCCGACCGCATCCGCTCCGTCACGACCGCCGCCTGCACCAGGTCGCCCCGGTACTTGGGGAACACCACCCCCGTCGAGACCGCGCCCACCTGGTGCCCGGCGCGGCCCACCCGCTGGAGCCCCGACGCCACCGACGGCGGCGACTCCACCTGCACCACCAGGTCCACCGCGCCCATGTCGATGCCGAGCTCCAGGCTGGAGGTGGCGACCACCGCGGGCAGCCGGCCCGCCTTCAGGTCCTCCTCCACCAGAGCGCGCTGCTCCTTGGACACCGAGCCGTGGTGCGCCCGCGCCAGCAGCGGCGGAGCGCCCAGCGCCGCCCCCGACTGCGCCATCACCTCGGCCGGAGGCGCGCCCTCCGGCAGCCGCTCGCCCACCGCGCGCTCGTACGCGATCTCGTTCAGGCGGTTGCACAGCCGCTCCGCGAGGCGGCGCGAGTTGGCGAACACGATGGTGGAGCGGTGCGCCTGCACCAGGTCGGCGATCCGCTCCTCCACATGCGGCCAGATCGACGGCCGGTCGCCGCCCTCCCGGCCCTCCGCGGCAGGGGAGCCGCCCAACTCGCCCAGGTCCTCGACCGGGACGACCACCGACAGGTCGAACTCCTTCTCCGACGGCGGCTGCACGATCTCCACCCGGCCGCGCGGCGAGAGGTACCGGGCCACCTCCTCCACCGGGCGCACCGTCGCCGACAGGCCGATCCGGCGGGCCGGGCGCGGCAGCAGCTCGTCCAGCCGCTCCAGGGAGAGCGCCAGGTGCGCGCCGCGCTTGGTCCCCGCTACCGCGTGCACCTCGTCCAGGATGACCGTCTCCACTCCGGACAGCGCCTCCCGCGTCGCCGACGTCAGCATCAGGAACAGCGACTCGGGCGTGGTGATCAGGATGTCCGGCGGCCGGGTCGCCAGCGCGCGGCGCTCGGCGGCCGGGGTGTCCCCCGAGCGGATCCCGACCCGGACCTGCGGCTCCGGCAGCCCGAGCCGCACCGACTCCTGCCCGATGCCGGTCAGCGGGCTGCGCAGGTTCCGCTCGACGTCGACCGCGAGGGCCTTCAGCGGCGACACGTACAGCACGCGGCAGCGCTTCCTCGGCTCCGCGGGCGGCGGTTCGGAGGCCAGCCGGTCCAGGGCGGCGAGGAAGGCCGCCAGCGTCTTGCCGGAGCCGGTCGGCGCGACGACCAGGACGTCGGACCCCTGCCCGATGGCCCGCCAGGCGCCCTCCTGGGCGGCGGTGGGCGCACGGAAAGCCCCCGTGAACCAGGAGCGGGTCGCGGGGGAGAACGCCTCAAGCGCAGAGCCGGCCATGCCCCCATCCTGCACCCCGGCACCGACAAGGGCCGTGACCTGCGCACTCGCCGCAGCCGCCGGGCCCGGCCGACCGGACCCGCCGCCGGCCGGGCCGCGGCCGGCGCGCAGAATGGAGGGGTGGCGCGAGCGGACGGCAGGGAGTGGGCGCGGCACTGGCGGTACGCGGAGCTGCCGGGCCTGGACCTGCTGCGCGCCCGGTACGTCAGCCACTCCTTCCCCCGGCACGCCCACGACGGGTACGTCATCGCGGCCGTCACCGGCGGCGTCGAGGAGGTCGGCCTGCCCGGCGGCACCCTGCGCGCCGGCCCCGGCAGCATCGTCCTGATCAACCCCGAGGTCCCGCACACGGCGCGTGCCGGCGTCCCCGAGGGCTGGACGTACGCCACCCTCTACCCCTCCCGCGAGCTGGTCGGCCGCGTCGCCGCCGAGATCGCCGGGCTCCGCGGAACGCCCGGATTCACCGTCGACACCGTCGCCGACCCGCAGACCTCGCACACGGTCACGGAGGTGCACCGGGCCGCCGAGGAGGGCAACGCCCTCGCCGCCGACACCCTGCTGCACACCGCGGTGGCCCGGATGCTGGCCCGGCACGCGGGCCCGCTGCCGGCCGTGCCCGCCGCGAGCGCCGGGGCCGCGGGCGCGGCGCGGGCCCGGGCGGTGCTGCTGGAGCGCATGGCCGACCCGCCGTCGCTGGAGCAGCTCGCCGCAGAGCTCGGGACCAGCCCGTTCGCGCTGCTGCGGGCGTTCCGCGAGCGCTACGGGATGCCGCCGCACACCTGGCTGACCGACGCCCGGGTGCGGCGGGCGCGCCGCCTGCTGGACGCGGGCACCGCCCCGGCCGAGGCGGCCGTCGCCGTCGGCTTCACCGACCAGCCCCACCTGAACAGGCACTTCACCCGCATCGTCGGGGTCCCGCCGGGCGCCTACCGGCGCGAGCGGGCCGGATAGCCGCGCCGCGCCCCTGCCCGCGCCTCCGCCCGCCGGGCCTGCAAGAACGTACAAGACCGGACCCGCCCGCCGTGCGTACCGTCGGGGGGTGCAAGAACGTCAGACGGTGATACGACAGGACCGGCCCGCCCCCGGGGACACCCCCATGGCGGCGGGTGCGGGCGGCGCAGCGGAGCCCGCCGGGCGGCCGCGCGGCCGGGTGGTGCGCGACGCCCTCGGGGTCGGGGTGGCCGTCGGCCTGTCCGGCTTCGCGT
This sequence comes from Streptomyces globosus, assembly GCF_003325375.1. GTDB lineage: Bacteria > Actinomycetota > Actinomycetes > Streptomycetales > Streptomycetaceae > Streptomyces > Streptomyces globosus_A. The sequence continues at coordinate 1,568,603 of NZ_CP030862.1, forward strand.
TCGGGGTGACCGCCGCCGGATCCGGGGTGAGCGCCCTCCAGGCGTGCGTCCTGAGCCTGTTCGTCTTCACCGGTGCCTCGCAGTTCGCGCTGGTCGGGGCGCTCGCCGCGGGCGGCAACCCGTTCACGGCCGCCGCCGGCGCCTTCTTCCTCGGCACCCGGAACGCCTTCTACGGGCTGCGCCTGTCGCAGCTGCTCGCCCTGCCGCGGGCCGTGCGCCCGCTCGCCGCGCACTGGGTGATCGACGAGACCGCCGCCGTCGCGCTGGCCCAGCCCGACCGCCGCTCGGCGCGCCTCGGGTTCACCGTGACCGGCCTGACGCTGTACGTGCTGTGGAACCTCACCACCCTGCTCGGGGTGCTCGGCGCCGAGGCGATCGGGGACACGGCCGCCTGGGGGCTGGACGCCGCCGGCCCCGCCGTCTTCCTGGCCCTGCTGGCGCCGATGCTGCGGACCGGCACCGAGCGCGCCGTCGCCGTGCTCGCCGTCGTCCTCGGGCTGGGCCTGCTGCCCGTGCTGCCCGCCGGGCTGCCGGTGCTCGCCGCCGCGCTCGCCGCCCCCGCGATCCTCTGGCTGAAGGGACGCCGCAAGTGAACGTGTGGCTCGCCATCGTGCTGACCGCCGCCGGCTGCTACGCCGTCAAGCTGGCCGGGCTCCTCGTGCCCGCCGGGGCGCTGGAGCGGCCCCTGGTGCGCCGGCTCGCGGGACTCCTGCCGGTCGCCCTGCTCGCAGCGCTCACCGCCCAGCAGACCTTCGGCGCCGGGCAGCAGGTCGTCCTCGACGCCCGCGCGGCGGGCCTGGCCGCCGCCGGGATCGCGCTGCTGCTGCGGGCCCCGTTCCTGCTCGTGGTCGGGGCGGCCGTCGCCGTCACCGCGGGCGTGCGCGCCCTGGGCGGGTAGGGCCCCGGCGGCCGGGCGGGATACTGGGGTCATGCGGTTGACGATTTTCTGGGAGCGGATGGCCGAGCACTTCGGGGCCGGCTACGCCGACTCCTTCGCGCGGGACCACGTCATGTCCGAGCTCGGCGGGCGCACCGTCCACGAGGCGCTGGAGGCGGGCTGGGAGGCCAAGGACGTCTGGCGCGCGGTGTGCTCCGCCGCGGGCGTGCCCGATTCGCTGCGCTGACGCCGTCGGCCGTTTGCCCGTACGCCAGGCGGGTGGGACAGACTGGGCGGCGTGGCAGCCACCGACGACACGACCGAGCGCACCGGGCCGCCGCCCGCGCGCAGCGACGACGAGGCCCGGCCGGGAGGCGGCGACCCCGCCCCGGGCCCAGCCGCCGGCCCCGCCGCGGCGCCCGCGGCGACCGCCGCGGCGGCGGTCCGCGCGGCGGCCGCCGGCGAGCGGATGCCCCGCTGGCTGCCGCGCGCCGTCGTCCTCGTCCTGGCTCTGATCGCCTGCTACCGCCTCGGCAGCTGGGCCTTCCACCAGCTGATCGGGCTGCTCGTCAACATCCTGATCGCGTTCTTCCTCGCCCTCGCGATCGAGCCCGCGGTGTCCCGGATGGCGGCCCGCGGCGTGCGCCGGGGGCTCGCCACCTTCCTGGTGTTCCTCGCGGTGCTCGTCGTGTCCGTCGGATTCGTCGTGCTGCTCGGCTCGATGCTCGCCGGGCAGATCGTCGAGATGGTGGAGAGCTTCCCCCGCTACCTCGACTCGGTGATCGGCTCGATCAACGCGACCTTCCACACCGAGCTGTCCCGGCTCGCGATCCAGGACAGCCTGCTGCACTCGGACTGGCTGCAGAAGTACGTCCAGGACAGCGCGAGCGGCGTGCTCGACGTGTCCGCCACCGTCCTCGGCGGGCTGTTCCGGCTGCTGACGGTCGGCCTGTTCGCCTTCTACTTCGCCGCGGACGGGCCGCGCCTGCGGCGCGCACTGTGCTCCGTGCTGCCCCCGTCGAAGCAGGCGGAGGTGCTGCGCGCCTGGGAGATCGCCGTCGCCAAGACGGGCGGCTACCTGTACTCGCGCGGGTTGATGGCCCTGGTCTCGGGGTTCGCCCACTACGTGCTGTTCGCGGTCCTGGGGGTGCCCTACGCGCCGGCGCTCGCGGTGTGGGTGGGGCTGGTCTCGCAGTTCATCCCCACCATCGGCACCTACCTGGCGGGCGCCCTGCCCATGCTGATCGCCTTCCCGGTCGATCCGCTGTACACGCTGTACGTCCTCGGCTTCGTGGTGGTGTACCAGCAGTTCGAGAACTACGTCCTCCAGCCGAAGCTGACCTCGCGGACGGTGGACATCCACCCCGCCGTCGCCTTCGGCTCGGTGATCGCGGGGACGGCCCTGCTGGGCGCGGTCGGGGCGCTGATCGCGATCCCGGCCGTCGCCACGCTGCAGGCCTTCCTCGGCGCGTACGTCAGGCGGTACGAGCTGACCGCGGGCGCCGACGCGGGCGCGCCTACGCCTGGTCCGCGCCGCCGAGTACGGCTGCCAGGGCTTCGCTGACGGCCGCCTCGGTGGCGGCCTTGTCGAGACCGGCGCCGCACAGGACGCCCTCGCCGTGCTCCAGTTCGAGCAGGGCCAGCAGGATGTGCTCGGTGCCGACGTAGTCGTGGCCGAGGCGCAGGGCCTCGCGGAACGTCAGCTCCAGGGCCTTCTTCGCGGAGGCGTCGAAGGGGATCAGCTCCGGCAGGGCGCCCTCGGCCGGCGCGGGCAGCGCGGCGCGGGCCGCGGAGCGCACGGCGTCCGGCGCGACGCCCTGTGCCCGCAGGGCGAGCATCGCGAGGCCCTCCGTGTCGGCGACCAGGCCGAGGACGAGGTGCCCGGTGCCGATCTCGGTGTTGCCGGCGGTTCGGGCGGCCTCCTGCGCGGCCACGACGACGTTGCGGGCGCGCGGCGTGAAGCGGCCGAAGCCCTGGGCGGACTCGCCGGCCCCGCCTTCCTTGTCGGCCTTGGGGACGAAGCGCTTCTGGGCGGCCTGCCGGGTGACGCCCATGCTGCGGCCGATGTCGGTCCAGGAGGCGCCGGAGCGGCGGGCCTGGTCCACGAAGTGGCCGATGAGGTGGTCGGCGACGTCGCCCAGGTGCTCGGCGGCGACGACCGCGTTGCTGAGCTGGTCGAGGGCGTCGGTGTGGGCCTTCTTGATGACCTCGATCAGGTCGTCGAGGCGGACCGGGACGGTCGTGCGAACGGGTTCCTGAGAAGGGTTCGTCATGAGTGCAACCCTAGGTTGACAGTCCATTGAGTGTCAACCACGGGTTGTCAATCGGCTGGGCCGGGGCGCGGTCGCGGCTGTCCGGGGGAGGCCGTCGGAGGTCCTGCCGGGTCGGCTTGACAGGGAAATCGAACATCCATTCTGATGGGTTATCCACAGCCGAAACGGGCGTGGGAGCGGATTGTCAGTGGCACGCGTTAGCGTCAATGACGTGAAGCGATCGACTCAAGCAAACCGGGTGGAACCCATGGCAGGCACCGACCGCGAGAAGGCTCTCGACGCCGCTCTCGCCCAGATTGAACGGCAATTCGGCAAGGGTGCGGTCATGCGCCTGGGCGACCGGCCGAACGAGCCCATCGAGGTCATCCCGACCGGGTCGACCGCTCTGGACATCGCCCTCGGCGTCGGCGGCCTGCCGCGCGGCCGCGTCGTCGAGATCTACGGCCCGGAGTCCTCCGGCAAGACGACCCTGACCCTGCACGCCGTGGCCAACGCGCAGAAGGCCGGCGGCACCGTCGCCTTCGTCGACGCGGAGCACGCCCTCGACCCCGAGTACGCCCGCGCCCTCGGCGTCGACACCGACAACCTCATCCTCTCCCAGCCGGACACCGGCGAGCAGGCCCTCGAAATCGTGGACATGCTCGTCCGCTCGGGCGCCCTCGACCTCATCGTCATCGACTCCGTCGCCGCGCTCGTGCCGCGTGCGGAGATCGAGGGCGAGATGGGCGACTCGCACGTGGGCCTCCAGGCCCGCCTGATGAGCCAGGCCCTCCGCAAGATCACCAGCGCGCTCAACCAGTCCAAGACCACCGCGATCTTCATCAACCAGCTCCGCGAGAAGATCGGCGTCATGTTCGGCTCCCCCGAGACCACCACCGGTGGCCGGGCGCTCAAGTTCTACGCCTCCGTGCGCATCGACATCCGCCGCATCGAGACCCTCAAGGACGGCACCGAGGCGGTCGGCAACCGGACCCGCTGCAAGGTCGTCAAGAACAAGGTCGCGCCGCCGTTCAAGCAGGCCGAGTTCGACATCCTCTACGGCCAGGGCATCAGCCGCGAGGGCGGTCTGATCGACATGGGCGTGGAGCACGGCTTCATCCGCAAGGCCGGCGCCTGGTACACGTACGAGGGAGACCAGCTCGGCCAGGGCAAGGAGAACGCCCGCAACTTCCTGAAGGACAACCCCGACCTCGCCAACGAGATCGAGCGGAAGATCAAGGAGAAGCTCGGCGTGGGCGTCCGCAAGGGGGCCCAGCCCGCCGCGGAGGGCACCGCCGAGGAGGCGGCCGCCGCTGCCGACGGCGACGCCAAGAACGTTCCCGCCCCCGCGTCGAAGGCGAAGACGGCCAAGGCCGCCGCCGCCAAGAGCTGACCCGGTGCGGGAACACGACGGGGACGGCGGCTCCGGCACGACGAGGGCCGAGCGGGAGCTGCCGCCCCAGAGTCCCGAAGAGCAGGCGCGGGCGATCTGCCTGCGCCTGCTCACCGGGATGCCGCGCACCCGGCGCCAGCTCGCGGACGCCCTGGCCAAGCGCGGCATCCCCGACGAGGCCGCCGAGGAGGTCCTCTCCCGCTTCGAGGAAGTGGGCCTCATCGACGACGCCGCGTTCGCCGGCGCCTGGGTCGAGTCCCGCCACCGCGGGCGGGGCCTCGCCCGCCGGGCCCTCGCGCAGGAACTCCGCACCAAGGGCGTCGGCGCCGCCCTCGTCCAGGAAGCCCTCGGCCAGCTGGACTCCGAGCAGGAGGAGCAGACCGCCCGCGAGCTGGTCGAGCGCAGACTCCGCTCCACGCGCGGCCTCGACCGGGACAAGCGGATCCGGCGCCTGGCCGGGATGCTCGCCCGCAAGGGCTACCCGGAGGGCATGGCCCTGCGCGTGGTCCGCCGCGCCCTCGAAGCCGAGGGCGCGGACGACGGCGAGGGCGACGGCCTCGGGCCCGGCGCGGGGTATCCGGAGGACTGACGCGCAGGCCAGGGCGCCCGTCACGGGCCGCCGACTCCGCGTACGGACGAGACACGCCCCGCCCGTAGGGGCCGCGGGCCCGCTCCGGAAGGGCACCGGTGCGGATCGGCCGCGTTTCCGCCACAGCGGCCGCGGGACGGTCAGTCGACCGCGCCGGAGGGCGTGGTGGACGGGGTGCGGTCCGGCGTGGCGGGGGCTCCCATGCGGACGGCGTCCGCCGCCTCGTACAGCTCGGCCGGCCGTACGCCCGCGAACGTCGCGGCGAGGTGCCCGTCGGGCCGGACCAGCAGCACGGTGTGGGCCGGGGCGCCCGGGTAGCCGTCGGCGACGAGCAGGTCCGCCCGCACCGGCAGGGCGCTCACCGCCGCGGCGAGCCGGGGCATCAGCCCGGCGCCGAGCCAGTGCCGCCGGTCCCAGACCCCGGTGCCCGGGGCGACCAGCACCACCAGCAGCCGGCCCCGGCCGAGCATGTCGCGCAGCGGGACGGTCGAGCCGTCGGGGGCCGACACGGGGACGTTCGCGACGGGGCCGCCCGGATCGGTGGCCGTGGGCACCTCGCGCACCGCCACCGGCGGCGCATAGGCGGGCAGCGCGCCGAGCGGGCCGCGGCCCAGGTGGCCGTCGGTGAGGAGGGCTTCGCCGCTGCGGCCGGAACCCGGCAGCAGGGTCCGCAGCCCGCCGCCCCCGCGGAGCGCGGGCACGGCCTGGTCGGCGGCCCGCAGCCGGGCGGCGACCGCGGTGCGCCGCTCGTCCTCGTAGCTGTCCAGCAGCGACTCCGAGGCGCCGTGGTGCCAGGCCAGCGCCAGCTTCCAGGCGAGGTTCTCGGCGTCCCGGAGCCCCTCCTCGACGCCCTGGGTGCCGAGGGCGCCCAGGAGGTGCGCGGCGTCCCCGGCGAGGAAGGCGCGGCGTTCCCGCCAGCGGATGGCCAGCCGGTGGTGCAGCGTGTGCACCCCGGTGTCGAGGAGGTCGTACGGGGGAGTGGTGCCCTCGCACCAGGAGGCCATCGTGTCCCGGATCAGCGTCACCAGCGCGTCCGGCGTGACGAGTTCCCCGCGGGCCGGCAGCAGCCAGTCGAGCCGCCACACCCCGTCGGGCAGCGGCCGGGCGGTGGTCTCGTGCGGCGGGTCGCGGTGCAGGAGCGCCTCGCCCGGCCAGGGCAGCTCGGTGCGCAGCGCGGCCACCGCATGCCGCTCGACGGCGGTGCGGCCCGGGAAGCGGATGCCGAGAAGTTTGCGGACGGTCGATCGCGCCCCGTCGCAGCCGACGAGGTGGCTGCCCCGCCACCAGGTCGTCTCCGCGCCGCGAGTGTGGGCGGTGACGCCGCGGTCGTCCTGCTCCAGGGCGTCGAGCCTGCTGTCGGTGACCAGGTTGACCAGCGGGTGGACCGCGGCGGCGCCGCGCAGCCCCCGGGTGAGGGCGTGCTGGGGCACATGCAGCGGAGCCGGCTCGTCGTCGAAGGTGATCCGGCCGGTGTCGCGGCCGCGCCGCCGCGTGCGCCAGGCCGCGTACGACGCGCCTTCGTCGCGCAGGGGCGCACAGCCCAGGCGGTGCACCATGGCGGCGGTGTCGGAATGGAGGACGACCGTCCGGGCGGGCCGGGGGAGGTCCTTGCCGGGCCCCTCGTCGAGTACGACGGACGGCACGCCCTGGCCGGCCAGGGCGAGGGACAGGGCCAGCCCGACCGGCCCCGCACCGACGACGATCACCGGGTCCACGAGGCGGCTCCCGATGTCCGGTATGTGATCACAGAACGTATGCAACCCACTGGAGGTGCCTGCGTCAAGTGACACCCTCCCCGGGCATGCGCGTGGTGCGGCGGATGGGATCCGCCGCACCACATGTGCCACGCCTGTTCATTGACCGGGTGTCAGGGAACCGGCGCCGGGCCGGCGCCGTCCCTCCCGGGTCAGGGGGCCTTGCCCACGCCGGCCGCGCCGCCCGCGTCGACCTCGGCCACATCGCCCTCGACGACCGCGCCCGTGCCCTTCTTCGACTGCCGCAGCCGGCGTTCGAGGAACGAGGCGAGACCGGTGAGCGCGAAGTTCACCGCGATGTAGATCAGGGCGATCACGACCATCGTCGCGATGGTGTTGCTGTAGTTGGCGGAGATCTGCCGGTTCATCGACATCAGGTCCGCGAAGCCGAGGACTGCGCCGCCGAGCGCGGTGTCCTTCAGGATCACGACGAGCTGGCTGACCAGTGCCGGCAGCATCGCCGTGACGGCCTGCGGGACCAGGACGTAGACCATCATCTGGCCCTTGCGCATGCCGATCGCCTTGGCGGCGTCGGTCTGGCCGCGCGGCAGCGACAGGATGCCGGCCCGGACGATCTCGGCGATGACCGAGGCGTTGTACAGGACGAGGCCGGTGACCACCGCGTACAGCGGGCGCAGGTCGGAGCTGACGGTGCCGAGCAGCACGTACAGCGCCGAGCTGAAGATCATCAGCATCAGGACCGGGATGGCCCGGAAGAACTCCACGACCGTGCTGACCGGGACGCGCACCCACGCGTGGTCGGAGAGTCGGCCGATGCCCAGCAGCGCACCGAGCGGCAGGGCTATCACCATGGCGATCAGGCCGGCCTTCAGCGTTTCGACGAGGCCGGGGAGGAGGAACGTCGTCCAGATCTGGCTGTCGGTGACGAAGGGGAGCCATTTGTCGGCGTCGAGCTGGTTCTTCTCGGCCATGCGGTCGAGAATCCACCAGAGGGCCAGCCCGACCAGCACGGCAAAGACGGCCGTGTAGATCCAGTTGCGGACCTTCGCCTTGGGGCCGGGGGCGTCGTACAGAACGGAGCTCATCGCTTCACCGCCACTCGCTTGGCCACCTGGCCCAGCAGCAGGCCGGTGGGCAGGGTCAGCAGGACGAAGCCGAGGGCGAAGACCCCGAAGACCGCGAAGAGCGCGTCCGCCTCGTTCTCCAGCATTTCCTTCATCAGCAGGGCCGCCTCGGCCACACCGATGGTTGCCGCCACCGTGGTGTTCTTGGTGAGGGCGATCAGTACGTTGGTGAGCGGCGCGATGACCGCCCGGAAGGCCTGGGGGAGCACGATCAGCGTGAGCACCTGGAAGAAGCTCAGGCCCAGCGCGCGGGCGGCCTCGGCCTGTCCCACGGGTACCGTGTTGATGCCGGATCGAAGCGCCTCACAGACGAACGTGCCGGTGTAGGCGACCAGACCGAGGATCGCCAGACGGAAGCCGATCTCCTTGGAGTCTCCGCCGGCGAGCGTGATGCCCAACGTCTGATCCAGGCCCAGCGAGCAGCCGAGGATCAGCAGCGTCAGCGGCGTGTTGCGCACGATGTTGACGTACGCCGTGCCGAAGGACCGCATCAGCGGAACGGGACTGACCCGCATCCCGGCCAGCATCAGGCCCCAGATCAGGGACCCAGCGGCGGAGTAGAGGGTGAGCTGAACCGTCACCCAGAAGGCTCCGAGCACGTCGTATTGCCCGGAAGTAAGAAAGTCGAACACGTTGCCCTGCGCTCTCCCCAGGATGGCCGGTGAGCCGCGCCGCCGCCCGCGAGGAGCGGGCGGCGGCGCGCCTCACCGAAGAATCAGCTGCCTTCGGTGATCTGCGGGGCCGGCTCGGCCTGGTAGCCGGCGGGGCCGAAGTTGGCGTCCACCGCCTTCTGCCAGGAGCCGTCCTCGACCATCTTCTTCAGCGCGGCGTTGACCTTGGTCTGGAGCTCCTTGTCGCCCTTCTTCAGGCCGATGCCGTAGGGCTCGTCGCTGAGCTTCAGACCGGCGAGCTTGAACTTGCCCTTGTTCTTCTCCTGCGCGGCGTAGCCGGCGAGGATCGAGCCGTCCGTGGTGAGGGCGTCCACGGCCTTGTTCTCCAGACCGGTGAGGCACTCGGAGTAGCCCGGGTACTCGCGCAGGTCGGCCTCGGGGGCGAGCTTGGTCTTGACGTTCTGCGCCGACGTGGAGCCGGTGACCGAGCAGAGCTTCTTCTTGTTGAGGTCCTCGGCCTTGGTGATCGAGTTGTCGTCCGCGCGGACCAGGAGGTCCTGGTGGGCCAGGAAGTACGGGCCCGCGAAGTCGACCTTCGCCTTGCGCTTGTCGTTGATCGTGTAGGTGGCGACCACGAGCTTGACATCGCCGTTCGCGATCAGGTTCTCGCGCTCGGCGCTGACGGCCTGCTTGAACTCGATCTGGTCGGGCTGGTAGCCGAGCTCCTTCGCCACGTACGTGGCGACGTCGACGTCGAAGCCCGCGAACTTGCCGTCGGGCGTCTTCAGGCCCAGGCCCGGCTGGTCGAACTTGATACCGATGACGATCTTGTCCTTGCCGCCGCCGGCGGTCCCGCCGTCGCCGGCCGAGCCGCTGCCGCCGCCGCAGGCGGTCGCGGTCAGGGAGAGGACGACGGCCACGGCTGCGGCCGCGCCGGCCTTGAAGAGCTTCATGGTGAACTTCCCTCGGATGAGACGTTGTTGGACGGCGAGCGGCGGCGTGAGCCGCCGGGCCGCCACGGGATCAGTACCAAACGGAGCCGTCAGTGGTGCAGGATCTTCGAAAGGAAGTCCTTGGCGCGGTCACTGCGCGGGTTGCTGAAGAACTGCTCGGGCTGGGCCTCTTCGACGATCTTGCCGTCGGCCATGAAGACGACGCGGTTGGCCGCGGAGCGGGCGAAGCCCATCTCGTGCGTGACGACGACCATCGTCATGCCCTCGGCGGCGAGCTGCTGCATGACCTCCAGCACCTCGTTGATCATCTCCGGGTCGAGGGCCGAGGTCGGCTCGTCGAAGAGGATCACCTTCGGGTCCATGGCCAGCGCGCGGGCGATCGCCACGCGCTGCTGCTGGCCGCCCGAGAGCTGCGCCGGGTACTTGTCGGCCTGTGTTCCGACGCCCACCCGGTCGAGCAGGGCCTGGGCCTTCTTCGCCGCCGTGGCCTGGTCCGTCTTGCGGACCTTCATCTGGCCCAGCATCACGTTCTGCAGCACCGTCTTGTGTGCGAAGAGGTTGAAGGACTGGAAGACCATGCCGACGTCGGCACGCAGCCGGGCCAGCTCCCGCCCCTCCGAGGGCAGTTCCTTGCCGTCGATCGTGATCGTGCCGGAGTCGACCGTCTCCAGCCGGTTGATCGTCCGGCACAGCGTCGACTTGCCCGATCCCGAAGGACCGATCACCACGACGACCTCACCGCGGGCAATGCTGAGATTGACGTCCTGAAGCACGTGCAGCGCGCCGAAGTGCTTGTTGACGTTGCTCAGTACGACCAGGTCGTCAGCGGCCTCGGCCGCACCCTTCGCGTCCTTGGTCACTGATACTCCGCTCATCGGCTTCTTGCTCCGTCCTCCTCGGTTGGGAGGACAGTAGTGACGCCGTCCTCACACCGTCACCACATCTGAGGGAGAATTGAGGATAACGATACGGCCTCGCCCCGATACGCTCCGTGCGCGCTGCAACGCCCTCCGCTCCGAGCCCGTACCGGGTGCATAACGGAAGGCGCACGGGACCGGAACCCCCTTGACGCGGGGGCGCTCATCAGCGTGGATGCTCTGTGGCCCTGACCGCAGACCAAGATCGACAGGACGCCAGGAAAGGGGGACGCCCGTGAGGCTGCTGCTCGTGGAGGACGACGACCACGTCGCCGCCGCCCTGTCCGCGATCCTCGCGCGGCACGGCTTCCAGGTGACGCACGCCCGCAACGGCGAGGAGGCCCTCCAGGCCCTGCTGCCCGCCGGGGCGCCGCCCTTCGGCGTGGTGCTCCTCGACCTCGGCCTGCCCGACCAGGACGGGTACGAGGTCTGCGGCAAGATCCGCAAGCGCACCTCGACGCCCGTCATCATGGTCACCGCCCGCTCCGACGTGCGCTCCCGCATCCACGGCCTCAACATGGGCGCCGACGACTACGTCGTCAAGCCCTACGACACCGGCGAGCTGCTCGCCCGCATCCACGCCGTCGCCCGGCGCACCGGCGTCTCGGAGGAGGCTGCCGCCTCCCCGGCCGCGGCGGGCGCCCCGGGCGCCGTCCGCGTCGGGCCCGTCAGCATCGAGCTGCCGACCCGGCGCGTCAGCGTCGACGGCACCGACGTGCCGCTCACCCGCAAGGAGTTCGACCTGCTGGCCCTGCTCGCGCAGCGGCCCGGCGTCGTCTTCCGCCGCGAGCAGATCATCAGCGAGGTGTGGCGCACGAGCTGGGAGGGGACGGGACGCACCCTGGAGGTGCACGTGGCGTCGCTGCGCTCCAAGCTGCGCATGCCCGCCCTGATCGAGACCGTCCGCGGGGTGGGCTACCGGCTCGTCCCCCCGGCCGCCCCCTAGGCGGGCCCCGGCGTGCGCGCCCGGCTCCTCCCGCTGCTCGTCGTCCTGATGGCGGGCGTCCTGCTCGCCCTCGGCTTCCCGCTGGCCGTGAGCCTGGCCGCCGGCCAGCAGCAGCGGGTCATCGTCGACCGGATCGACGACAGCGCCCGCTTCTCCGCGCTCGCCCAGTTCGTCTTCGACGCCGAGGCCTCCGGCAGCACGGGCGCCGCCGACCGCCGCGAGACCCTCCAGCGGGAACTGGCCCGCTACCAGGAGCTGTACGGCATCCGGGTGGGGATCTTCTACCGCGACGACAACGCGATGGTCCGGGCGCCCGGCTGGTGGCAGCTGCCGGAGAAGGGCGAGGGCCGGGACGCCTTCAAGGAGGCCCTCGCCGGGCGGCGCAGCCACGACCCACCGCAGGTGTGGCCCTGGCAGACGCAGGCGAAACTCCTCGTCGCCTCGCCGGTCGTCCTCGACGGCGACGTCGTCGCGGTCGTGGTCACCGAGTCGCCGACCGACCAGATGCGGGCCCGCACCCTCAGCGGATGGCTGATCATCATCGCGGGGCTCGCCGCGGCGATGCTCCTCGCGTTCGGCGCGGCGCTCCAGCTGACCCGCTGGGTGCTCAAGCCCGTCCGCACCCTCGACGCGGCAGCCCACGGCATCGCCACCGGCCGGATGAACTCGCGCGTCGCGGCCTCGGGCGGCCCGCCGGAACTCCGGCGCCTCGCCCGCTCGTTCAACGAGATGGCCGACAACGTCGAGGAGGTCCTGGAACAGCAGCGGGCGTTCGTCGCCGACGCCTCCCACCAGCTGCGCAACCCGCTCGCGGCGCTGCTCCTGCGGATCGAGCTGCTCGCCCTCGAACTGCCCGAGGGCAACGAGGAGATCGCGTCCGTGCGCGCCGAGGGCAAGCGCCTGGCCCAGGTGCTGGACGACCTGCTGGACCTGGCCCTCGCCGAGCACGCCTCCGCCGAACTCACCCTCACCGACATCGGGGCGCTCACCGGCGAGCGGGTCGCCGCCTGGCGGCCCTACGCCGAGGAGAAGGGCGTACGCCTCCGGGAGGCGGGGCGCTCCGCCGTCACCGGATGGGCTGACCCCATCGCCCTGTCCAGCGCCCTCGACGCGGTCATCGACAACGCCCTGAAGTTCACCCCCGCCGGCGAGGAGGTGGAGGTCTCCGTCGCCGCGGACGGGGCGTTCGTCCACGTCGTCGTCGCCGACCGGGGGCCCGGACTGACCGAGGAGGAGCTGCTCCGCATCGGCGACCGGTTCTGGCGCAGCGGCCGCCACCAGAACATCAAGGGCTCCGGGCTCGGCCTGTCGATCTCCCGGGCGCTGCTCACCTCGGGCGGCGGCTCCCTCTCGTACGAGACGAACCGGCCGCACGGGCTCCGCGTGACCGTCGCCGTGCCGCGCAGCGCCCCGCACGGCGGCTGACCCCGGCCGGTGCCCCCTCGCCGGCCGGGGCGGCCCGGTCAGCCGGTCCACGCGAGCGCCGTGCGCGCCGGGGCGGATGCCGCGTACAGCTCGTCCACGGCCCGCACCTCGAAGGCCGCCGCCCGCTCCCGCCCCGCGCGGACGACCTCCGGCAGGTACAGGGCGGTGCCGCACGTGCCGCCGAGGAACCTGCGGCCGCCGCCCGGGAGCAGCCGGTGCAGCTCGTAGTGGCGGACGGGTCCGGCGGCCCGCCGCCACGACAGGCGCACCTCGGCCGCGCCGTCCCGCCGGGCCGCGGCGTCCACGCGCAGGGTGTGCGGGGCACCCGGGCGCCGGTGCGGGGTGTCGTCGCGTACCGACACCGCGCCGACCCGCCACGCCACCGCCGTGCGGCCGAGTGCCGTGATCCGTACGGCCAGCCCGTACGCGGTCCGGCCCGCCAGGCGCGACAGCCCGACCCGCGCCGTGCGCCACCCGGCCCCCGGCCGTGCCCCGCCCGCCGCGAACCAGGAGTACGGGACCGGCCCGCCCGGGGCATGCGGCTCGCGCACCGCGACACCGACCTCGACGGACACCGGCGCCGAACCGGGCTCCGCGCGGTGCACCAGCTCCAGCACGCCCGCCGCCGGCAGCGCGAAGCGCGTGCCGTGCAGCCCGACGGCCGCGGGTGCGGTGAGCGGGCCCGCCACGAGGAGGCTGGAGCCGCCGCGCCAGGCCGCGGCGAAGTCCAAGGCCGCCTCCGGGCGCGGCCCGGCGGTGTCCACGACCCAGCGGCGGCCCGGCAGCCGGTCCTGGAGCCCCAGGTGGTTCCACGGCGTGTCGGACACGGCCCGCCCCGCCTCGTACCAGCGCTCGCCGTGGCCGGTGTTGAAGGAGCAGGCGAACGGCAGCGCACCGACGGTCGAGCGGTCCGCGACGACCGTGGCGGGCGCCCGCCAGCCGCGCTCGGGCGCCGGGCGGGCGGGGTCCGCGGACTCGCCCGTCCAGAACCGGTCGTCGGCCCGGTGGAAGGCGCCGGGGGAGCGGTCCGCGAGGTGGTTGCGCGTCCACTCCGGCCGGTAGAAGCCGATGCCCGCCACGTGGTCGCGGTCGCGCGGCACGATCGCGTCCCAGTCGACCGGCGCGTCCCAGCCCCGGGCCTCCGTGTCGACCGCCGCCCACAGCTCGTGGCGGCTGCGGCCGAGCCGCTCCGCGAGCGCGCCCGAGTCGGCGAGGCTCCGGCGGCTCCAGCGGAAGTCGACGAAGAAGCCGTCCGAGACGGGCCCCGCACGGTCCTCGAAGAACTCCCGGTTCAGGTGGTTCAGCGCGCCCTGCCAGCCCACCCGCCCGGTGTCGTTCATCGCGTCGTACCAGGTGGTCCGCAGCCCGTGCGGTGCGCCGGCCGCGCGCAGGGCGCGCAGGAAGCCCCGCATCCGGCCGGCGAGCAGGCTGTCACCGCCGTCGGTCTCGGCGTTGACGAACCAGCCGTCGAAGCCGTACGCGGCGGCCACCTCGGCCAGCTTCTGCGCGAGCGGGAAGCGTCCGGAGGCGTCCTGCTGCACCAGGTCCCGCGTCCACTGCAGGTCGCCGCCGTACGCGACGGGCGGGAGGAAGACGTTCCCGAGGACGCGGACGCCGTTGCGGTGCGCGGCGTCCACGACGGGCGCTTGGGGGGCGAGCACGAGGCCCTCGCCGGCGGAGCCGCCCCAGAACACCAGCTCGTCGATGTACGCCCAGTGCGTCAGGGCGTAGGCGTCGGAGGTCGGGGAGCCCTGGGCGGGGTTGCCGGCGGTGGGCCCGAAGGAGACGAGCGCGGCGATCCGGGCCTGCCCGGCGCGGGCGCCGGGGTGGACTGGCACCGGCGTGAAGCGTTCCGCGAGCGGCACGGAGGCGGTGTTGTACGCGAGGTCCGGATCGGACTCGGGGGCCCACTCCTTCAGCGAGCGCCACACGATGCCGGGGCCGGGGGAGCCCGGGGGCAGGGAGTCCGGGAACCAGTAGGAGGCGTACGGGGCGAGGCCGCCCGGGCCGCCCGGTGCGGCGGCGGCGGCCGGCGGCGGCGCGGCGGCCGCGTGCGCCGAGGCTGCTGCGGGCGCTGCGGGCCCTGCGTGCGCCCGGCCCGTGGCGCCGAGCAGGGCGGCGGCCCCCGCCCCGGCGCCGGCGGCGACCAGCCAGCGCCGGGTGGGGCGCGGGCCCGCGGCGGAGGCGGCCGGGGAGGGGAGCGGGGGCCGGGGGGAGGGCGTACGAGGGTGGGCGCTGTCGTCGGCCTCGGACATGCGGGCTCCTCGGATGGGGGTCAGGTGTCGGATCTCGGACGCCTTACGACGTCCCGCACGCGCAGCACCTCGGTGATGCCGCGCGCGGACAGGTGGGCGGGGTCTGCGGCCGCCTCCGCGAGGACCGCCGCGGGGCGGACCCCGTCGGCGGCGAGCACCGCCCAGGCCTCGAAGAACGCGCCGCCGGGCGCGCACGCCGCCCGGCCGGGCGCGGCCGGCCCCCCGCCGCCGTCCAGCACCAGCGCGGTGGTCCGTGCGGGCGGGCGGTGCGCGCGGCCGCGCCACGCCGCGGCGACGCGGGCGACCTCCGCCGCGGCCGGCTTGGGGCGCCGGTCGTTGGCCAGCAGCCCGAGCCCGTACTCCGGCTCGGGGAAGTCGGCGAGGTCCCGGGACACGTCGTGTGAGCACCACCAGGTGACGCCCCACAGGTCCGGGCAGTCCAGGGCGGCGGCGAGCGTCGCCGCGGTGAAGGCGGCCGCGTGCTCCGGCGGGATCAGCGGCGCCGGCGCGCCGACCTCCTGGAGCCACACCGGGCGGTGCGGGTCCGCGGCCCACGCCTTGGACAGCTCGATCAGGTACGCGGCGTGCTGCTCGGTGGCGGCGCCGGTGCGGCCGTGCCGCTGCGCGGTCCCGTTGAACACCCATGAGTGCACGGCGGTGGCCGCGCCGAGGCGGGCCGCCTGGGCCGGGGTGAAGGGGTGCCCGTCCCGGAACCAGACGGCGTCGTACTCGGCGTGCAGGTGGAGCCGGCCCGGCGCGCCGCGCTCGCAGGCGGCCAGCATCCGCTCCAGCCAGCGGCCGGCCTCCCCGGGCGAGACCGGGTCGGGGTCGGGGTGCGGGGGGCCGGAGAACTGGTTGACCTCGTTGCCGACCGTCATGCCGAGGAAGTTGGGCCGGCCGGCGAGGGCCGCGGCGAGGGCGTGCAGGTACTCCTCCTGCCCGGCGACCACCTCCGGATCGCGGAAGATGTTCCTGCGGTGCCAGGTGGCGGTCCAGGACGGCAGGAAGTCGAAACTGGACAGGTGCCCCTGCAGGCCGTCGACGTTGACGTCGAGGCCGCGCTCGGCGGCCGCGTCCACGAGCGCGACGAGCTGCTCCACGGCGCGCGGCCGGATCAGCGCCCGGTTCGGCTGGAACACCGGCCACAGCGGGAAGACCCGTACGTGGTCCAGTCCCAGCGCGGCGATCGAGTCGAGGTCGGCCGCGACCTCGTCCGCGTCGAAGTCGAGCCAGTGGTGGAACCAGCCGCGCGACGGCGTGTAGTTGGCGCCGAACCGGAGGGTCCGGGCCGGTGCCGGGGCGGGCGGTTGCAGGGGCGGGGTGGCGGCGGTGCCGTCGTGCATGAGGCGTCCCGAGGGCTCGGGGGAAATCTCCGGACGCCGACCAACGTGCCGCGCGGGAGAGCGGATGGCAACGACGCGGATTCCGCCACCGGCGCGGCCGGAGCCCCAGGGGGGTACGGCTCCGGCGCCGGCCGCATACTGGGACCGACCCCGTCCAGGAGCCGCCGTGACCACTCCCCGCCCCGCCTTCCCCGCGCCCGGCCCCGCCGACCCGGGCGACGGCGCCACCGTGGCGATCGACATCGGCGGAACCAAGATCGCCGGCGCGCTGGTCGGGCCTGACGGGACGATGGACTCCGCCACCCGCCGCCCCACGCCGCGCGGCGCGGCCGGCGACGGCGACGCGGTGTTCGCAGCCGTCGCCGAGGTCGTCGCCGAGCTGGCCCGCTCCCCGCTGTGGCCGAGCGCCGTACGCTGCGGCATCGGCAGCGCCGGCCCCGTCGACGCCTCGCGCGGCACGGTCAGCCCGGTCAACATCGGCGCCTGGCGCGACTTCCCCGTCCGCGCCCGGGTCGAGGCCGAACTGGCCCGCCACGGCGCGCCCCTGCCGACCGTGCTCGTCGGGGACGGCGTCGCGATGACCGCGGCCGAGCACTGGCTGGGCGCCGCGCGCGGGCGTGCCAACGCCCTGTGCATGGTCGTCTCCACCGGCGTCGGCGGCGGCCTGGTCCTCGACAACCGGCTCCACCCCGGCCCCACCGGCAACGCCGGCCACATCGGGCACATCAGCGTCGCCTTCGACGGCGAGGCGTGTGCCTGCGGCGGCCGCGGCTGCGTGGAATCCCTCGCCTCCGGCACGGCCATCGCACGGTGGGCCCTCGCCCGGGGCTGGGTGCCCGACGGCGACGACACGGCGGCCGGGGTCGCCGCGGCAGCGGCAGCCGGGGACCCCCTGGCTCTCGCCGCCTTCGACCGGGCGGGCCGCGCCCTCGCCGCCGCCATCGCCGCCTGCGCGACCCTCACCGAGACCGACCTCGCCGTCATCGGCGGCGGCGTCACGGCCGCGGGAGACATCCTCTTCGGGCCGGTCCGGGCCCACCTCGCCGACTACGCCGCGCTGTCCTTCACCGGCGGCCTGGAGGTCGTACCGGCAGCCCTCGGCACCGACGCCGGGCTGATCGGCGCAGCCGCGGCCGCGATGATGCTGCTGCCGGCTGCCTAAGGCTTCACGGAGCGGTAGTACCGCTGGGCGCCCTCGTGCAGGTCCAGCGGGTCGGTGTAGATCGCCGTCCGCAGGTCCACCAGCTGCGCCGCGTGCACCTGCTGCCCGATCCCGTCCCGGCTGTTGATCACGGTGCGGGTGAACTGCTCGGTCAGCTCCGGATCCGCATCCTCCGTCGTGACCAGCAGGTTCGGCACGGCCAGCGTCGCCACCGCCGAGGTGTTGCGCGCCCGCGCGTACGCGTCCTGCGGCATCACCGCCGACCGGTAGTAGCGGGCCGGGCTCCCGCTGCCCTGGAGGTCCTCCACCAGGTCCCCGAGCTGCACGAGCCGGATGTCGAAGCGCTCCGACAGCTCCTTCACGGCGTTCGTCGGCAGGCCGCCTGACCAGAAGAACGCGTCGATGCGCCCGGCCTCCAGCTCCGCCGGCATGGTGTCGATGCCGATCGACACCGCCTTGACGTCGCGCGCCGGGTCCAGCTTGGCCGCCGCCAGCAGCCGCTCCGAGATCAGCCGCACCCCGGAGGCCGGCTGCCCTATCGCGACCCGCTTGCCGCGCAGGTCCCGCGCCGACTGCACCGGCGACCCGGCCGGCACCACGAGCTGCACGTAGTCGTCGTAGAGCCGCGCGCACCCGCGCAGCTCGTCCGCGCCGCGCTTGCCGTCCGTCCGGTACTTGGCGACCGCGTCCGCCGTCGCGATGGTGAAGTCGGCCTCCCCGGACGCCAGCCGCTGCAGGTTCTCCTGCGAGCCCTCGCTGGGCGCCAGCCTGACCTCCACGCCGGGCATGTCCTGCGCCAGCGCCACGTCGAGCAGCTGCCCGTACCGGTGGTAGACGCCGGTGCGGCCGCCGGTGCTGAGCGTCAGGTCGCCCTTCAGCTGCGGCTCCGCGAAGGGCCGCAGCCACCACAGCAGCGTCCCGAGCACGGTGAGCACGGCCACCGCCCCCCACAGGACGGTGCGCCTGCCGAAACGGGGCGGAACGAGAACCATGGCCGCGATCCTGCCACCGACGCGCCGAGCTGTCACGGGCAGCCCGGTCCCGGGGGCGGGCGGAGGCCGCCCGGGCACCGCCTACCCTTGTTGCATGACCAGCAGCAGCGACCGGAGCACGGCAGTGGACGTCAAGGGAACATACGAGGTGCGCACCTACGGGTGCCAGATGAACGTGCACGACTCCGAGCGGCTCTCCGGTCTGCTGGAGGAAGCCGGCTACACCCGGGCCCCGGAGGGCTCCGACGGTGACGCCGACGTCGTCGTGTTCAACACCTGCGCCGTCCGCGAGAACGCCGACAACAAGCTGTACGGCAACCTCGGCCGGCTCGCCCCGATGAAGACGCGGCGCCCCGGCATGCAGATCGCCGTCGGCGGCTGCCTCGCGCAGAAGGACCGGGACACCATCGTCAGGAAGGCCCCCTGGGTCGACGTGGTCTTCGGCACCCACAACATCGGCAAGCTGCCCGTCCTGCTGGAGCGCGCCCGCGTGCAGGAGGAGGCGCAGATCGAGATCGCCGAGTCCCTGGAGGTCTTCCCCTCCACGCTGCCGACCCGCCGCGAGTCGGCCTACGCCGCCTGGGTCTCCATCTCCGTCGGCTGCAACAACACCTGCACCTTCTGCATCGTCCCGGCGCTGCGCGGAAAGGAGGAGGACCGCCGCCCCGGCGACATCCTCGCCGAGGTCGAGGCGCTCGTCGCCGAGGGCGTCAGCGAGATCACCCTCCTCGGCCAGAACGTCAACGCCTACGGCTCCGACCTCGGCGACCGCGAGGCCTTCAGCAAGCTGCTGCGCGCCTGCGGGCAGATCGAGGGCCTGGAGCGGGTCCGCTTCACCTCGCCGCACCCGCGCGACTTCACCGACGACGTGATCGCCGCGATGGCCGAGACGCCGAACGTGATGCCGCAGCTGCACATGCCGCTCCAGTCGGGCTCGGACCCGATCCTGAAGGCGATGCGCCGCTCGTACCGCCAGGAGCGCTTCCTCGGCATCATCGAGAAGGTCCGCGCGGCCATCCCGCACGCCGCGATCTCCACCGACATCATCGTGGGCTTCCCCGGCGAGACCGAGGAGGACTTCCAGCAGACGATGCACGTCGTGCGCGAGGCCCGCTTCGCGAGCGCCTTCACCTTCCAGTACTCCAAGCGGCCCGGCACCCCGGCGGCCGACATGGACGGCCAGATCCCCAAGGAGGTCGTCCAGGACCGCTACATGCGCCTGGTGGCCCTCCAGGAGGAGATCTCCTGGGAGGAGAACAAGAAGCAGGTCGGCCGCACCCTGGAGGTCATGGTCGCCGAAGGCGAGGGCCGCAAGGACGGCGCCACGCACCGCCTGTCCGGCCGCGCCCCCGACAACCGCCTGGTCCACTTCACCAAGCCGGACGAGGAGGTCCGCCCCGGCGACGTGGTCACCGTCGAGATCACCTACGCCGCCCCGCACCACCTGCTGGCCGAAGGCGCGGCGAAGGCCGTGCGGCGCACCCGCGCCGGCGACGCCTGGGAGAAGCGGAACGCCGCCCCGGCGCAGCCGCAGGGCGTCATGCTCGGCATCCCGACGCTGGGGGTGCCGGCTCCGCTTCCGGAGTCCGCCCCCGGCTGCGGCATCAGCGGCTGACCCGCCCCCGCCGCCCCCGCCTCTCTCCGGGCCGCCCGCGGCCGCTGCGTCCGCGCGGCGGCTGCCGGGCGGCCCGGCGCCGTACCCGGCGCCGCTGCGGCCGGGCCGCGGGCGCGCCCGGTGAATCTTCCCCGCCGCGGCACTAGGCTGCGGATCATGCTCGTAGCCGCCGCCGTCTGCCCCGCCCCGCCCCTCCTCGTGCCCGAGGCCGCCGCCGGGGCCGCCGCCGAACTCGGGGACGCCCGTACCGCCTGCTCCGACGCGCTCGCGGTGCTCGCCGCCTCCCGGCCCGACCTGCTCGTCGTCGTCGGCGCCGCCGCCGAGGACGCCGCCGGGACCTACCCCGAGGGCAGCCCCGGCACCTTCCGCCCCTTCGGCGTCGCCGCCGACGTCCGCCTCGGATCCGCCGGAGAGCCGGCCGCGGCCGCGCCGGAGCGAACGCTGCCCACCCCGCTCGCCGTCGGGGCCTGGCTGCTGGCCCGCGCCCGCTGGGGCGCCGCCCCCCTCGAAGGCCTCGCCGTCGCCGAGACGCTTCCGACCGCGGAGTGCCTGGCCGCCGGCCGGGTGCTCGCCGCCCGCGCCGACCGCGTCGCCCTCCTCGTGATGGGCGACGGCAGCGCCCGCCGGACGCTGAAGGCGCCCGGCTACCTCGACGAGCGCGCCGCCGGCTTCGACGCCGCCGCGGCCCGCGCCCTCGCCGACGCCGACCCGGCCGCCCTCGCCGCCCTCGACGCGGGCCTCGCCCGCGAGCTCCTCGCGGCCGGCCGCGCCCCCTGGCAGGTCCTGGCGGGCGCCGCCGAGGACGCCGGCCTCGCCGGGCGGCTGCTGTACGAGGACGCGCCCTACGGGGTCGGCTACTTCGTCGCCGCCTGGTCCTGACCGGCCGGCCCGCGCGCCCGTACGCGCCGGCGCGCGGACACGGCGAAGGGGCGCGGGCCCGCAACCGGGCCCGCGCCCCTTCCGCAACCGCCTCAGGAGGAGGCGGGCGGCACTGTCGGCCCGCCGCCCGGCTCCTCCCGCTGCGCGATCCTGCCCAGGGCTTCCTTCGCCTTGCCCGTCCCCGACGTGATCCTGTCGCTGTACTTGCCGTTGGTCTTCGCGTCCACCACTCCGGCGACCTTTTCCAGGCCCGCACCGATCGCGCCCTCGTGCTGCTGCACGAGGCCGCCGGCCCTCTCCTTCGCCGGAGCGAGCCTGGCCTTCAGATTGTCCAGCAGACCCATGGTCACCTTCCTGTCGCCGTGCCTACTTCAGGGCGCCCTCGCCGGCCCCGCTGTCCGCGGCCTCCCGAGCCGACTGCTGCTTCGGGATGTCGGCGGCCTCCGCCGCCGGAGCCTCCGCCGGCTCGGCCCCGCCACCGGAACCGGCTGCCGCAGCGGCCTCCTCGGACTCCGCCGTCACATCCGCCGTCACGTCCGCTGCCGCGGCCGGTTCGGCCGCGGCTCCGTCCTTCCGGCCGAAAAACCGACTGAAAACACCCATGTCCACTCCCTTAACGCTACTCGTGAGGGTGAAGTTCCCACCGGCCCCGCCGCGCCTTCGCCCGGCGCGCGCCCGGGGGAACCACGACAGGGCAACGACCCCGTCCGCCCGCCGTCACGTAGCTCGATCGGGTACACGCCGGAGGGTTTGCGAGACTGGGGCAGTGAGTAACGCAGCCCCCGCCCCGCGGGTCATCGCCGTCGTCGGCCCCACCGCGGCCGGAAAGTCCGACCTGGGCGTGGCCCTGGCCCGCCACTTCGGCGGCGAGGTCGTCAACGCCGACTCCATGCAGCTGTACCGGGGGATGGACATCGGCACCGCCAAGCTGACGACCGGGGAGCGCGGCGGCGTCCCCCACCACCTCCTCGACATCTGGGACGTCACCGAGACGGCCAGCGTCGCCGAGTACCAGCGCCTGGCCCGCGCCGAGATCGACGCCCTGCTCGCCCGCGGCCGCACGCCCGTCGTCGTCGGCGGATCCGGCCTGTACGTGCGCGGCGCCCTCGACGTCATGGAGTTCCCCGGCACCGACCCGGAGGTGCGCGCCCGGCTGGAGGGGGAGCTGGAGCGCGGCGGCCCCGGCGCCCTGCACGCCCGCCTCGCCGCCGCCGACCCGGCGGCGGCGCGCGCGATCCTGCCCGGCAACGGCCGCCGCATCGTCCGCGCCCTGGAGGTCATCGAGATCACCGGGAAGCCGTTCACCGCGAACCTGCCCGGCCACGAGGCCTTCTACGAGACCGTGCAGATCGGCGTCGACGTGGCCCGGCCGGAGCTCGACGAGCGGATCGCGCAGCGCGTCGACCGCATGTGGGAGGCCGGACTCGTCGACGAGGTGCGCGCACTGGAGGCCCGCGGCCTGCGCGAGGGCGTCACCGCCTCCCGCGCGCTGGGCTACCAGCAGGTCCTCGCCGCCCTCGCCGGCGAGTGCACCGAGGACGAGGCCCGTGCCGAGACCGTCCGCGCCACCAAGCGGTTCGCCCGCCGGCAGGACTCCTGGTTCCGCCGCGACCCGCGGGTCCACTGGCTCAGCGGCGCCGCCGCCGACCGGCGGGAACTCCCCCGACTCGCGCAGTCGTTGGTCGAACGGGCGATTACAGCCTGATCACGTGATGGCATCGGGACGCCCCGCGCGTCCGTTCGGGGCCCCGGGCCGTGCCATCATCAAATTCCGCGGGTGTGGTCACCGGCGGTGAACGGCAGCGTGCGGAGTCCGAGTGGGGAGGGCGCGTGGCAATGGAGGCCGGCCCTCGCGACACCGGGCGCGACGGGGCCCGAGACGAAGCGGACCCGACGCTCCTCGGCGAGCCCGCCGACGGCGACGGCCTCGGGCTGCCCGCGGACCCCCAGCGGCTCACCACCGACGGGCCCGACGCCTCCGACACCGCCGACGGCGAGGACGCCTCGGGGCCCGCGTACGAGGTCGAGCTCCGCCCGCAGCGCAAGCTCCGCATCTGGCAGATCGCCCCGATCGTGATGCTGGCCGCCGCCGGCTCCCTGATGTTCGCCTTCCCGCTCGCGTTCGAATTCGGCGACGGCGGCGCCGTCGTCGCCATGCTCGGCTTCCTGATCAGCTCCTGCGCCGCCGGCTGGGGCATGATGGCCGCCCGCCGCGTCGGCTACACCTGGCCGGGGCTCCCGCCCCGCGGCAGCGGCCGCCGGCCCGACTGGCGCTTCGCCGCGCTGTACGCGATCGTCGCGCTGGCCGTCGTCGCCCTCGCCGCCTACCGGGTGGCCCGGCTCCGGTAACCGCACCGGCCCTTCCTCCCGCCCCGCCTGCGACCTGCGCGGAAACCGGGTCGGTACCATGGTCCCGTGACGCAGACCAGCCTCTCCTTCCTCAAGGGCCACGGCACCGAGAACGACTTCGTGATCGTCCCGGACCCGGACAACGCGGTCGAACTGACCCCGGCCGCCGTCGCGAGGCTCTGCGACCGCCGCGCCGGCATCGGCGCGGACGGCGTGCTGCACGTCGTCCGCTCCGCCGCCCACCCCGAGGCCGCGCACATGGCCGGCGAGGCCGAGTGGTTCATGGACTACCGCAACAGCGACGGCTCCGTCGCCGAGATGTGCGGCAACGGCGTCCGCGTCTTCGCCCGCTACCTCGAACACGCCGGCCACGCCGAACCCGGCGACCTCGCCGTCGCCACCCGCGGCGGCGTCAAGCACGTCCACCTCGACAAGAGCGGTGACGTCACCGTCTCCATGGGCCGCGCCGCGCTCCCCGACGAGCAGGTCACCGTCGTCGTCGGCGACCGCGCCTGGCCCGCCCGCAACGTCAACATGGGCAACCCGCACGCCGTCGCGTTCGTCGAGAGCCTCGACCACGCCGGCAAGCTCCTGGAGGCGCCCCGCTACAGCCCCGCCGAGGCCTACCCGGCCGGGGTGAACGTCGAGTTCGTCGTCGACCGCGGCCCCCGCCACGTCGCCATGCGCGTCCACGAGCGCGGATCCGGCGAGACCCGCTCCTGCGGCACCGGCGCCTGCGCCGTCGCCGTGGCCGCCATCCGCCGCGACGGACTCGACCCCGCGGCCACCGGAGCACCCGTCACGTACACGGTCGACCTCCCCGGCGGTACCCTCTACATCACCGAACACCCCGACGGCCGGATCGACATGACCGGACCGGCCGTGATCGTGGCGGCGGGGGAGTTCGACCCCTCCTGGCTCAAGGAAACGGCCTTCGCCTGAAGGTTCCCTCTCATGGGTGATCCGTTTCACGCTCAGCGAGAGGCGGACTGCGCCACGTGGTGGGGTCGGTAGCATCAGACACCGGCCCCGAGGGCTCACCCCATGCCCGCCACAGCCGGTCGAAGCCGCCGGAGGTGCCCATGAGTGCAGAGGCCACGAACCCCGAAGCACGACCCGAAGCGCGCCCCGAACTCCGCAGACGGGGCCGTACCCGCATCGACCTGCGCCGACTCGGGCGCGCCGCCCTCCTCGGGCCCGCCCCCCGGGACCGGCTGCCCGACGCCATCGGCCACGTCGCCGAGGCGCACCGCGCCCACCATCCGGACGCCGACCTCTCCGTCCTGCACCGCGCGTACCTCCTCGCGGAGTCCTCCCACCGCGGCCAGATGCGCAAGAGCGGTGAGCCGTACATCACACACCCGCTCGCCGTCACCCTCATCCTCGCCGAACTCGGCGCGGAGACAACGACCTTGACGGCCTCCCTGCTCCACGACACCGTCGAGGACACCGAGGTGACCCTCGATCAGGTCCGCGCCGAGTTCGGCGAGGAGGTCGGCTTCATCGTCGACGGCGTCACCAAGGTCGAGAAGATCGACTACGGGGCCGCAGCCGAGCCCGAGACCTTCCGCAAGATGCTCGTCGCCACCGGCAACGACGTCCGCGTCATGTCCATCAAACTCGCCGACCGGCTCCACAACATGCGCACCCTCGGCGTGATGCGCCCCGAGAAACAGGCCCGCATCGCCAAGGTCACCCGCGACGTCCTCATCCCGCTCGCCGAACGGCTCGGCGTCCAGGCCCTCAAGACCGAACTCGAAGACCTCGTCTTCGCGATCCTCCACCCCGAGGAGTACGAGCGCACCCGCGCCCTCATCGCCGCCCAGGCGGGCAGCGACCCGCTGCCCGGCATCGCCGACTCCGTGCGCTCCGTCCTGCGCGACGCCGGCATCGCCGCCGAAGTACAGGTCCGGCCGAGGCACTTCGTGTCCGTCCACCGCGTGTCCCTCAAACGCGGCGAGCTGCGCGGCTCCGACTTCGGCCGCGTCCTCGTCCTCGTCGGCGAGAACGCCGACTGCTACGCCGTGCTGGGCGAGCTCCACACCTGCTTCACCCCGGTCGTCTCCGAGTTCAAGGACTTCATCGCCGCCCCCAAGTTCAACCTCTACCAGTCGCTGCACACCGCCGTCGCCACACCCGACGGGTACGTCGCCGAAGTCATCGTCCGCACCCGCCAGATGCACCGCGTCGCCGAGGCCGGCGTCATCGCCCTCGGCAACCCGTACGCCACCGGCGACCACGCCGACGGCGACGAGGAGCGCGCCGACCCCACCCGGCCCGGCTGGCTCGCCCGCCTCCTCGACTGGCAGCGCTCCGCACCCGACCCCGACACCTTCTGGAGCGGGCTGCGCGCCGAACTCGCCCAGGACCGGGAGATCACCGTCTTCCGCCCCGACGGCGGCACGCTCGGCCTCCCCGCCGGCGCCACCTGCATCGACGCCGCCTACGCCCAGCACGGCGAAGCCGCCCACGGCTGCATCGGCGCCCGGGTCAACGGGCGCCTGACCTCGCTGGGCTCACGGCTCTCCGACGGCGACACCGTCCAGCTGCTGCTCTCCCACGACTCCTCCTCCGGTCCCGGCGCCGACTGGCTCGACCACGCCCGCACCACCGCCGCCCGGATCGCGATCACCAGCTGGCTCCGGCAGCACCCCGACGGGGCCACCCCCACCACCACACCCGCCCGCGCCCCCCTGTCCGTCGTCGGGGCCCGCGGCGGAGGCGGCAACGCCGTCGCCGACCTGCCCGACGCCACCGTGCGCCTGGCCGGCTGCTGTACGCCGGTCCCGCCGGATGCCGTCGCCGGGTTCGTCGTCCGCGGCGGGGCCGTCACCGTCCACCGCGTCGGCTGCGAGGCCGTGGCCCGGATGCGGGCGCTGGGCCGCACCACCGTCGCCGTGCACTGGCGGGCCACCGCCGACTGCCGCGTCACCCTCACCGCCGAATCGTTCGGCCGCCCCCACCTGCTGGCCGACCTGACCGAAGCCATCGCCCGCCAAGGCGTCGAAGTCGTCTCCGCCACCGTCGAACCGCCCGTCGAGCAGCGCGTCCGGCACACCTACACCCTCCAGCTGCCCGACGCCGCCGGGCTGCCCGCCCTCATGCGGGCCATGCGGAACGTGCCCGGCGTGTACGACGTCGGCCGCGCCTGACCGGCGGGCCGCCGCCGCGGACCGCGCCCCGCCGGTGCCGGGCCGCGGCGGGCCGTCAGCCGCACGGCGGCCCCTCCCGCGCCCGGAGGTCCCGTTCGGGTGGAACCGTCGCGCGCCGTACCCGGCCGCGCGGCGGGCGCTGGTAAGCGGTGGGGGATGCAGCTCACCTCCCCGCGCCTGCGCGCCTCCCTGCTCGCCGCGGCCTCCCTCGGCCTGGTCGCCGCCGCGCTGCCCCCGCCGACGCCGCTGGGCATCGGAGACCCGCTGTTCCCGCACCTGGGCAACCCCGGCTACGACGTCCTCTCGTACGACCTCTCCCTCACCTACAAGGACAACAGGACCCCCCTCGACGCCGTCACCCGGATCGACGCCCGCGCCCTCACCGCCCTGGACCGCATCAACCTCGACTTCACCCACGGAACAGTCGCCTCCGCCGAGGTGAACGGGCAGCCCGCCGCCTTCGAGAGCGTCGGCGAGGACCTCGTCCTCACCCCCGAGAGCCCCGTCGCCCCCCACACCCCGCTCCGCATCGCCGTCCGGCACACCAGCGACCCGCGCGGCGCCGCCGACGGCGGCTGGGTCCCCACCGCGGACGGACTCGCCATGGCCAACCAGGCCGACGCCGCCCACCGCGTCTTCCCCTGCAACGACCACCCCGCCGACAAGGCCTACTTCACCTTCCGGATCACCGCCCCCGAAGGGCTGACCGCCGTCGCGAACGGCGTCGCCGGCGCGCTGCCCGTCCGCACCGCCGCCGGCCCCACCACCTGGACGTACCGGACCCTGCACCCCATGGCCACCGAGCTCGCCCAGGTCTCCATCGGCGAATCCGCCGTCCTGCACCGCACCGGCCCCCACGGCCTGCCGCTGCGCGACGTCGTCCCCGCCGCCGACCGGGCCCGCCTCGAACCCTGGCTGAAGAAGACCCACGGCCACATCGCATGGATGGAGGAGCGCGTCGGCCGCTACCCCTTCGAGAACTACGGCGTGCTCATCGCCCAGGCCCAGACCGGCTTCGAGCTCGAAACGCAGACCCTCTCCCTCTTCGAGAGCGGCCTCTTCGCGGGCGACGGCTACCCGGAGTGGTACGTCGAGGCCGTCATGGTCCACGAGCTCGCCCACCAGTGGTTCGGCGACAGCGTCACCCCCCGCACCTGGTCCGACCTGTGGCTCAACGAGGGCCATGCCACCTGGTACGAGGCCCTCTACGCCGACCACCTCGGCAAGTACTCCCTGGAGCGGCGCATGCGCGAGGCGTACGAGCGCTCCGACCAGTGGCGCGCCTCCGGAGGCCCCCCGGCCGCCCCCAAGCCCGCCGCCCCCGGCCAGAAGATCGGACTGTTCCGGCCCGTCGTCTACGACGGCTCCGCGCTCGTCCTGTACGCCCTGCGCCAGGAGATCGGCGCGGCCGCCTTCGACCGCATCCAGCGCCGCTGGGTCACCGAGCACCGCGACGGCGTCGCCGGCACCGCCGACTTCGTCCGCCTCGCCTCCCAGGAGGCCGGACGCGACATGGAGCCCTTCCTGAAGCCCTGGCTGTACGGCAAGACCACGCCCCCGATGCCCGGACACCCGGAATGGGGCGGCGCGAAAAGCGTGTGACCCGGCAGGAAGGGGCATGCCACCATCGACGGGGCCGCACCGCGCCGGGGAATCTCCCGGCCGCATGCGACGTTGCACACGTCAGTAAGGTGTCGCACGTGCTTCCGGCGGCCGCGGCCGCCGGGAAACGGCCCCGACCGCCTACCGCGGCCGGGCACCCGCCGAGGCGGGCCCCTTCCGACACCGCCCACACACCGACGTAAGGATCCAATGACCTCCTCTTCTTCCGCTTCCCAGGACGCGCGGGCCGCACAGGACGACGTGCGCGAACCGCAGAGCTTCACCGAGAGCCTCCGGGCCGACGCCCTGATGGAAGAGGACGTCGCCTGGAGCCACGAGATCGACGGAGACCGGGACGGCGACCAGTTCGACCGCTCCGAGCGCGCCGCACTCCGGCGCGTCGCAGGCCTCTCCACCGAGCTCGAAGACGTCACCGAGGTCGAGTACCGGCAGCTCCGCCTGGAGCGCGTCGTCCTCGTCGGCGTGTGGACGTCCGGCACCGTGCAGGACGCCGAGAATTCCCTCGCGGAGCTCGCCGCCCTCGCCGAGACCGCCGGCGCCCTCGTCCTCGACGGCGTGATCCAGCGCCGCGACAAGCCCGACCCGGCCACCTTCATCGGCTCCGGCAAGGCGCGCGAACTGCGCGACATCGTGCTGGAGAGCGGCGCCGACACCGTCGTCTGCGACGGTGAGCTCAGCCCCGGCCAGCTCATCGCCCTCGAAGACGTCGTGAAGGTCAAGGTGGTCGACCGGACCGCGCTCATCCTCGACATCTTCGCCCAGCACGCCAAGTCCCGAGAGGGCAAGGCGCAGGTCGCCCTCGCGCAGATGCAGTACATGCTTCCGCGCCTGCGCGGCTGGGGCCAGTCGCTGTCCCGGCAGATGGGCGGCGGCGGAGGCGGCGGTATGGCCACCCGCGGCCCCGGTGAGACCAAGATCGAGACGGACCGGCGCCGGATCCGCGAGAAGATGGCGAAGATGCGCCGGGAGATCGCGGAGATGAAGACCGGCCGCGACATCAAGCGCCAGGAGCGGCGCCGCAACAAGGTGCCCTCCGTCGCCATCGCCGGCTACACGAACGCCGGCAAGTCCTCCCTGCTCAACCGCCTCACCGGCGCGGGCGTCCTCGTCGAGAACGCCCTGTTCGCCACCCTCGACCCGACCGTCCGCCGGGCCGAGACGCCCAGCGGCCGGGTGTACACCCTGGCCGACACCGTCGGCTTCGTCCGGCACCTGCCCCACCACCTCGTCGAGGCCTTCCGCTCCACGATGGAGGAGGTCGGGGACGCCGACCTCATCCTGCACATCGTGGACGGCTCGCACCCCGCCCCGGACGAGCAGCTCGCCGCCGTCCGCGAGGTCATCCGGGAGGTCGGCGCGGCCGACGTGCCCGAGATCGTCGTGGTCAACAAGGCGGACGCCGCGGACCCGCTGGTCCTCCAGCGGCTCCTGCGCATCGAGCGGCACTCGATCGCCGTCTCCGCGCGCACCGGGCAGGGCATCGAGGAGCTCCTGCGGCTCATCGACGCCGAACTGCCCCGGCCGTCCGTCGAGGTCGAAGCCCTCGTGCCGTACACCCACGGCTCGCTGGTCGCCCGGGCGCACGCCGAAGGCGAGGTGGTCTCCGAGGAGCACACCCCGGAGGGCACCCTGCTCAAGGTGCTCGTCCACCCGGAACTGGCCGCCGAACTGGCGCCGTTCGTTCCGGCCAAGCAGTAGCCGCGCCGCCCGCACCGCCGGGCGCGCGAAAGCCGAGTGCCCCCTGCACGCGCAGGGGGCACTCGGCCGTGTCCGGCTGCCGGACTACCTGAACTTGGCGCTGACCGCGTCGAAGATCCCCTTGGCCTCCGGGCCCAGCCGCGGACCCGCCAGCCAGCCCGCCTTCGCCGGGCCGATCGAGGTGTTCGACACCAGCGCCGGCTTGCCGTCACTGCCCGCGGCGATCCAGCCGCCGCCCGACGAACCGCCCGTCATCGTGCAGCCGATGCGGTACATGACCGGATCGTTCGCCTTCAGCGTCAGCCGCCCCGGCTTGTCGGTGCACTGGTACGCCTTCTGCCCGTCGAACGGGGCCGACGCCGGGTAGCCCGTCGCCGTCATCCCGGACAGCTTCGGCACCGCCGGCGCGTTGAACTCCACCGGGAGCGCCGCACCGACCGTCTCCTCCAGCGACTTGCCGGTGCTCTTCTCCGGCACCACGTGCAGCACGGCGAAGTCGTACGGGGCACCCGCACCGCCCGTCGGCCCGCCCGTGGAGATCCACTGGTCGGAGGTCTGCGCCCAGTCGCTCCACCACACGCCGTACGGGGCCACCTCCTGCCGCGGCGCGCCCTTGAGCTGCGCCGCCGACTTGCCCGCGCTGTTGTACGACGGGACGAAGGCGATGTTCCGGTACCAGCCGCCGGCCTTGCCGGCGTGCACGCAGTGCCCGGCCGTCCACACCAGGTTCGACTTGCCCGGGCGCGCCGGGTCCTTCACCACGGTCGCCGAGCACACCATGGAGCCCTCGGGGCCGTCGAAGAACACCTTGCCCGACGCGGGGATCGTCGAGCGGTACGGCGTGGCCGCCGGCTTCGCCGGCACCGCCGCCGGAGCCGGGTCGGTGACGCCCTGGTCCCTGCCCGCGTCCGGATCGACCGCCGGGGGCTGCGGCGTCTTCGCCGCCTCCCGCATCCGGTCCGGGTCCCACAGGCCCTCGATGACCGGGTTGATGTAGTCGCCCGCCTCGCGGAGCCAGTCCTCCTTCTTCCAGTTCTTCCACTCACCTCCCCGCCACTTCTCCAGGTCGATGCCGTGCTGCTTCAGCTTGTCCTTCAGCTGGTCCGGGATCTTGATCCCTTCGCCTCCGGACGGAAGGCTCGCCGCCACGGTGGGCTTGGCGTCGCCGCCGGCCTCCCCGTCGCCCGGGCCGCAGGCGGCGGTCATCGCGAGTGCCGCCGCGCACAGGATCGCGGTGACCGGTCGGTTCGGTCGCATGTCGTGAGTCCCCCTGGTGTTTCCGGGCATGGGCTGCGGACGCCGTGAGGTGCGGCCGCGGATGCAGCACCCCACTATGCCGTCGCAGTCGGGGACGGCGCAGCCCGCCCCCTCGGTTCCCGTCCGGCCCCCGGGCGGCCCGGACTTCCCGCCGCGCCGCCCCAAGGTTCTTGCGCCCGCCCCGTGTTCCGGCGCCGCCGCCGTCGTTGGTACGTACGGGAGAGCGGGGCGGGCGGGGAAGCGGAATCCGGGTCAGAAACGATCCGGCAGGGCGATTTCAGTGCGGGAGGTCCGACACTCGTGGCATTGGCGGAGCAGCACACGGCCCCGGCCCAGGTACCGCCCCAAGGGGGCCCGGCACCCGGAGCGGGCGGAGCGGCCGCGGCGGAGGGCATCCTGCGGCGGCAGGCGATGCGGGAGTCCGCGGCGCGCACGTACGCCCGCTCCCTGCCGATCGTGCCCGTCCGGGCCCGCGGCCTCACCATCGAGGGCGCGGACGGCCGCCGCTACCTCGACTGCCTGTCCGGCGCGGGCACCCTCGCGCTGGGGCACAACCACCCCGTGGTGCTGGAGGCCGTACGCGGCGTCCTCGACTCGGGGGCCCCGCTGCACGTCCTCGACCTCGCGACGCCCGTCAAGGACGCCTTCACCACCGAGCTGTTCGCCACCCTGCCCGGCGGACTGGCCGCCGACGCCCGGATCCAGTTCTGCGGGCCCGCCGGCACCGACGCGGTGGAGGCCGCACTCACCCTGGTCCGCACCGCGACCGGGCGCTCCGGGCTCCTCGCCTTCACCGGCGCCTACCACGGCATGACCGCGGGCTCCCTCGGCGCGTCGGGCGGCGCCCCGGACGTGCGGGTGACGCGGCTGCCGTACCCGCAGGACCACCGCTGCCCGTTCGGCGTCGGCGGCGCCGAGGGGGCGCGGCTCGGCGCCCGCTGGACCGAGAGCCTGCTCGACGACCCCAAGGGCGGCGTGCCGGCGCCGGCCGGCATGCTCGTCGAGCCCGTGCAGGGCGAGGGCGGGGTCCTGCCCGCCCCGGACGCCTGGCTGCGCAGCATGCGCGAGATCACCGCGGCGAGGGAGATCCCGCTCATCGCGGACGAGGTGCAGACGGGCGTCGGCCGGACCGGCGCCTTCTGGGGCGTCGACCACGCCGGGGTCGTCCCCGACGTGATGGTCATGTCGAAGGCCATCGGCGGCAGCCTGCCGCTGGCGGTGATCGTGTACCGGTCCGCGCTGGACGTGTGGGCGCCCGGCGCCCACGCCGGCACGTTCCGCGGCAACCAGCTCGCGATGGCGGCCGGCGCCGCGACCCTCGCCTACGTACGGGAGAACCGCCTCGCCGAACGCGCCGCGGAACTCGGTGCACGCATGCTCACCGACCTCCGCGGGCTGGCCGCGCAGCAGCCGTGCGTCGCGGACGTGCGGGGCCGCGGCCTGATGATCGGCGTCGAACTCGCCGACCCGGCGACCGGTGCCGCCGCGAGCGGCCTCGCCGCCGCCGTCCGCGGGGAGTGCCTGCGCCGCGGCCTGATCGTGGAACTGGGCGGCCGCCACTCCAGCGTCGTACGCCTCCTGCCGCCGCTGACCATCACCGACGAACAGGCCTCGGCGGTCCTGGACCGCCTGGCGGACGCCATCGCCGCCGCCACAAGCCACCACCCCTCCTAGTGCTGTGGCCGGGAAGGTTCACCGGCCCTAGCGCACCCACCGCCCCGCAACGGCCGCTGCCCATGAGGGCAGGCCCCGCCAGGCACGGAGCCGCCCCGACCCGACCAGCGGGCGAGGCCTGACAGCAGCCACCGCCCTCGGCGAAGACGCCCCGCCGGGGGGCGGGCCCGCCCGCGGCGGCCACCCGGCCGCCGGCAGACCGCCGTCGGCGAGGCCCGCCCCCGGAAGCCCCGAGGGCATCCCCGCCCCCGGCACAACCGCCGCCACCCCAACGGAACGGAGACACCTCGGCGATGAGCGAGCCCCCCGACACCCCCGAGCCCCGCCTCCCCCGCACCGACCGCGGCCCGGCAGCCGCCCCGGCCCCGCACGGGCTGGACACCGGAAGCCCGCATGCCGAGGCGGCCCCGCGTCCGCGGCCGGGAACGACCGCCGGCCCCGCCACCTGCGGTGCCCCCTCCGGGCCGCAGGGCGAGGAAGCCGAGAGCCGGGTGCCGCGCCAGAAGCACGGCGGACTGCGCGGGCACGGCGGGGCGGGCCGAGGCGGGCCCGGGCTGCTGCCCGAGTCGCCCGACCATCCCGACCCGGCCGCCGAGGCCGAGGCCGAGTCCGCGGCCGTGGAGAACCTCCTGCGGTGCTGGGTCCGGGAGCGGGGCATCGGCCGCCCCGACGGTCCCGTCGGGGCGCCCTTGCGCATCCCCCTTCCCGCTTCCGGCACCGCGGTGGCCGCCGGCGTGAGCCACTGGTCCGCGGCCGGATGGCACCGCTTCGGCGCCGCCCGGATCGAAGGCGCCCCGGCCGGTGCCCCGGCCCTGGACGCCGTGACCCTCGCCGCGCTGCTCGCCCGCGAGGCCGGCGGCGGCGCGCCCCACGCCACCGATCTCGTCGCCCGCGTCGCGGACTCGGTCCGACGCACCGCCCGGTTCATCGCCGACCGGCGCGAACGCCCTCGGCCGCCTGCGCCCGTCGACGGTGATGCGTTCCTGACGTCCGAACAGTCCCTCCTCCTCGGCCACCCCCTCCAGCCCGACCCGAAGAGCCGCGAGGGGCTCTCCGACGCCGAAGCCCGCCGCTACTCACCCGAACTCCACGGCTCCTTCCCCCTGCACTGGTTCGCCGTCGCACCCGGCGCCCTCGCCACCGACTCCGCCTGGACCGAACGCGGCCGCCCCGTGTCCGCCGCACGGCTCCTGGCCCGCCTCGCACCCGGCCTGCCGGCACCCGAAGGCACCACCCCCCTTCCCCTGCACCCCTGGCAGGCCCGCGACCTGCTCCACCGCCCCGCCGTCGCCGCCCTCCTCGGCGACGGGCTCCTCCACGACCTCGGCCCGCACGGCGAGCCCTGGCACCCCACCTCCTCCGTCCGCACCGTGGCCCGCCCCGGCATCCCCGTGATGCTCAAGCTCTCCCTCGGCCTGCGCATCACCAACTCCCGCCGCGAGAACCTCCGCAAGGAGCTCCACCGCGGCGTCGAGGTGCACCGGCTGCTCCGGACCGGCCTCGCAGAGCAGTGGCAGGCCGCCCACCCCGGCTTCGACATCGTCCGGGACCCCGCCTGGGTCGCCGTCGACGCCCCGGACGGCAGCGCCGTCCCCGGACTCGACGCCGTCCTGCGCCACAACCCCTTCCGCCCCGGCGACGACGCCCTGTGCATCGCCGCCCTCACCTCGCCCCGCCCCCTGCCGGGCCGGCCCGGCATGCGGTCACGGCTCGCCGACACCGTCCGCCGGCTCGCCGCCACCACCGGGCGCACCCCGTCCGCCGTGTCCGCCGAGTGGTTCCTGCGCTACCTCGACCACGTCGTCCGGCCCGTCCTCGCCTTCGACGCGCTCGCGGGCATCGCCCTCGAAGCCCACCAGCAGAACACCCTCGTCGTCCTCGACACCGACGGCTGGCCCGCCGGCGGCCGCTACCGCGACAACCAGGGCTACTACTTCCGAGCCTCCCGGCGCGCCGAGCTGGAGCGCCGGCTCCCCGGCATCGGCAGCGCCAGCGACACCTTCGTCTCCGACGCCGTCACCGACGAGCGCTTCGCCTACTACCTCGGCATCAACAACGTGCTGGGCCTCATCGGGGCCTTCGGCTCCGAGCGGCTCGCCGACGAGCGCGTCCTCCTCGCGGCCTTCCGCCGGTTCCTCGGCCGGGCCCGCGGCCTCGGGCCGCTGCCCGCGCTGCTGCTCGACTCGCCCACCCTGCGCTGCAAGGCGAACCTGCTGACCCGCCTGGGCGGCCTCGACGAGCTCGTCGGCCCCGTCGACGCGCAGTCCGTCTACGTCACCCTCTCCAACCCCCTCCACGATTGAGCGACCGATGCCCTCCACCGACACCCAGGCCCCGCCCTCCGTCCCCGCCCCGGCAGCCGCCACCGGCCCCACCACCGCGCACCCGGCGGAGCTGCGGCTCAGGGCAGGCCTGCTGCCCCTGCTCGCCGAGGCCGACCTGCTCGACTCGCCCAGCGGCTGGGGCAGCACCCGGACCGCCGCCGGGGCCTTCCGCCTGGAGCCCGTCCGCCTCGACCGCGACCTGGACCTGGTCACCCGCTGGATGAACGACCCCGAAGTCGCCGCCTACTGGGACCTCGCCGGACCGCAGTCCCTCACGGCCGCACACCTGCGGGCCCAGATCGACGGCGACGGCGGCAGCATCCCCTGCCTCGGCCTCCTCGACGGCACCCCCGTCAGCTACTGGGAGGTCTACCGGGCCGACCTCGACCCGCTCGCCCGCCACTACCCCGCGCGCCCCCACGACACCGGTATCCACCTGCTGATCGGGGACGGCAGGAACCGCGGCCGCGGCCTCGGGACCGCACTGCTGCGCGCGGTCGCCGACCTCGTCCTCGACAACCGCCCGCGGTGCACCCGCGTCATCGCCGAACCGGACATCCGCAACACCCCCTCCGTCTCCGCCTTCCTCGGCTCCGGCTTCCGCTGGACCGGGAACATCGACCTGCCCGGCAAGCGCGCGGCCCTGATGGTCCGCGAGCGGGCGCTCCGCAGCCTCATCTGAGCTGAGCCGCACCCCGCAGCCCACAGCGCACCCCCGCCCTCCCGGGCCGCCTGCCGTCCTTCCCCCCGAAAACGCCCGGTGCGCGCCGCGGGGTTCCCGCCTCCCGTCGCCCTTTCCGGTGATCGGCCATCCCGGTGATGGCCGTCACCGTCGGTGGCGCCCCGTAGGCTGGGGGGTGCTATGACGAAGCCCTCCCTCCCCGACCTGCTGCACGCCGCCGTCTCCGCCGTCGGCGGCACGGAGCGGCCCGGCCAGGTCGCCATGGCCGAAGCAGTCGCCGAAGCGATCGACGACAGCACGCACCGCCTGATCCAGGCTGGAACCGGCACCGGCAAGTCCCTCGGCTACCTGGTCCCCGCCCTCGCGCACGGCGAGCGCGTCGTCGTTGCGACGGCGACCCTCGCCCTGCAGCGGCAGCTCGTCGAGCGCGACCTGCCCCGGACGGTCGAGGCACTGCACCCGCAGCTGCGCCGCCGGCCGCAGTTCGCCATGCTCAAGGGCCGGTCGAACTACCTGTGCCTGCACCGGCTGCACGAGGGCGCCCCCCAGGACGAGGAGGAGGGCCTCTTCGACCAGTTCGAGGCCGCCGCCCCCACCAGCAAGCTCGGCCAGGACCTGCTGCGGCTGCGCGACTGGGCGGACGAGACGGAGACCGGCGACCGGGACGACCTCACGCCCGGCGTCTCCGACCGCGCCTGGAGCCAGGTGTCCGTCTCCTCCCGCGAATGCCTCGGTGCGACGAAGTGCCCGTACGGCGCCGAATGCTTCGCCGAGGCGGCCCGCGAGCGGGCCAAGCTGGCCGACGTGGTCGTCACCAACCACGCCCTGCTCGCCATCGACGCCATCGAGGGCGCGCCCGTCCTGCCGCAGCACGAGGTGCTGATCGTGGACGAGGCCCACGAGCTGGTGTCCCGTGTGACCGGCGCCGCCACCGGCGAACTCACCCCCGGGCAGGTCAACCGGGCGGTGAAGCGGGCCGCGAAGCTGGTCGACGAGAAGACGGCCGACTCCCTCCAGACCGCCTCCGAGTCCTTCGAGCGCGTGATGGAGCTGGCGCTCCCGGGCCGGCTGGAGGAGATCCCCGAGGACCTCGGGTACGCGCTGGCGGCGCTCCGCGACGCCGCACGCGACGTGATCTCGGCGATCGGCTCCACCAGGGACAAGTCCGTCGCCGACGAGGACGCCGTCCGCAAGCAGGCCCTGGCCTCCGTGGAGAACGTGCACGCGGTGGCCGAGCGGATCCTCGCCGGCTCCGAGTACGACGTCGTCTGGTACGAGCGCCACGACCGCTTCGGGGCGACGCTGCGGGTCGCCCCCCTGTCGGTGTCCGGGCTGCTGCGGGAGAAGCTGTTCGAGGACCGCTCGGTCGTCCTCACCTCGGCGACCCTCAAGCTCGGAGGGGACTTCAACGGCGTCGCGGCCTCGCTGGGCCTGTCCCCGGAGGGCGTCGAGGCGGACGACGCGCCGGTCTGGCGGGGCCTGGACGTCGGCTCCCCGTTCGACTACCCGAAGCAGGGCATCCTCTACGTCGCCAAGCACCTGGCGACACCCGGCCGCGAGGGGACCCGCGGCGACATGATGGACGAGCTCGCCGAGCTGATCGAGGCGGCCGGCGGCCGCACCCTCGGCCTGTTCTCGTCCATGCGCGGCGCCAAGGCGGCCGCCGAGGAGCTGCGCGGCCGGCTCGACCACCCGATCCTGCTCCAGGGGGAGGAGACCCTCGGCGAGCTGATCAAGAACTTCGCCGCGGATCCGCGGACCTGCCTGTTCGGGACGCTGTCCCTGTGGCAGGGCGTGGACGTCCCCGGCCCCAGCTGCCAGCTCGTCATCATGGACCGCATCCCCTTCCCCCGGCCCGACGACCCGCTGATGAGTGCGCGCCAGAAGTCGGTCGAGGAGCACGGCGGCAACGGCTTCATGGCCGTCGCCGCGACGCACGCGGCGCTGTTGATGGCCCAGGGGGCGGGCCGGCTCGTCCGCGCCGCGGGCGACCGGGGCGTCGTCGCGGTCCTGGACCCGCGGCTCGCGACGGCCCGGTACGGCAGCTTCCTGAAGGCGACGCTGCCGGACTTCTGGTACACCACGGACCGCAACCAGGTCCGCCGCTCCCTGGCCGCGATCGACTCGGCGGCCAAGGCCGACGGCAAGTAGTCCGAGCCCCGAGCCCCGAGCCCCGAGCCCCGAGCCCGGGGCTCGGGGCTCGGGCATGGAACAGCTCCGGGACCGGCGCAGTGGGTCCCGGAGCTGGCTGGCGGGGCCGGGTTCAGACCCGGCGCAGTACGGCGACGACCTTGCCGAGGATGGTCGCCTCGTCGCCGGGGATCGGCTGGTACGCCGCGTTGTGGGGGAGCAGCCACACGTGGCCGTCCTCGCGCTTGAAGCGCTTGACGGTGGCCTCGCCGTCGAGCATGGCGGCCACGATGTCGCCGTTCTCGGCGACGGGCTGGCGGCGGACCGTGACCCAGTCGCCGTCGCAGATCGCGGCCTCGATCATGGAGTCGCCGACGACCTTGAGGACGAAGAGCTCACCGTCGCCGACGAGCTGCCGCGGTAGCGGGAAGACGTCCTCCACGGACTCCTCGGCGAGGATCGGGCCGCCGGCCGCGATCCGGCCGACCAGGGGGACGTACGAGGCGGCGGGCTTGCCGGTGGTGTCCGTGGGCTGCGAGCTGGGCTGGTCCGAGCCGCGCACCTCGTACGCCCGGGGGCGGTGCGGGTCGCGGCGGAGGAAGCCCTTGCGCTCCAGGGCCATGAGCTGGTGGGCGACGGACGAGGTGCTGGACAGGCCGACCGCCTGGCCGATCTCCCGCATGGACGGCGGGTAGCCCCGGCGCTGCACGGAGTCCCGGATGACCTCGATGACCCGGCGCTGCCGGTCGGTGAGCCCGGAGCTGTCGGCGCGGATGCCTGGGGGGCGTCCTGGAAGGGAGCGAGCGGGGCGGACGGCGTCCGCCTCCGGGGTCAGGCTTGCGCTTGCGTCGTTCATGGCATGCACCGGCTCGAGTCGGCTTTGGGAGCGGTTCTGGGCAGTGATGGCGGCACTGTCTGCGGTGGTGGTCACGTCGGCGGCCCCTCTCGAAATGTTCTCCCTAGCTGGACAACGGTAATTGCTTTCGAAAGGTTGCGCCAAACACACGTTCGAGTGAAAAATCGCGGATCGACCTGCGTGATCACAATGGCAGGTGTATTGGGTCGCGCATTTCCGAACGGAGGTTCGGATGGTTCTCCGCTGCCTACGGTACCGTTCCCGGTCGGGCCGCGGCCCTCCCGGTCCGGCCCCAGTGTGGCACCGCGGGCGGCCGCGCCCCTGCACCCCGCTCCACGACACGCGGTAGCGGACCAAATCCGCCGCGCCACAAGATCTAGTGGTTGTATGGGCGCCGCAACCCATACCTAGTGGTCCAGGGGAGCGCGGGGGTCTCACAGGCCCCGTGGATCGCATATGCTTGGGCCTGCTCCACGAGCCCCGGCAGAGCGACTCCGCCGCACAGGGCCCGGAGGGGTGATTCAGTCGTGCCTAGAGAAGGGTGAGGGACCATGCACTGCCCCTTCTGCAGGCACCCCGACAGCCGCGTCGTCGACAGCCGCACCACGGACGACGGCACGTCGATCCGCAGACGCCGCCAGTGCCCGGACTGCTCCCGTCGCTTCACGACGGTCGAGACGGCCTCGCTCATGGTGATCAAGCGCAGCGGTGTCACCGAGCCCTTCAGTCGCACCAAGGTCATCTCCGGCGTGCGCAAGGCGTGCCAGGGCCGGCCCGTCACCGAGGACGCCCTCGCCAAGCTCGGCCAGCGGGTCGAGGAGGCGGTGCGCGCCACCGGGAGCGCCGAGCTCACCACCCACGACGTCGGTCTGGCCATACTCGGCCCGCTCCAGGAACTCGACCTCGTCGCGTACCTGCGCTTCGCGAGCGTGTACAAGGCGTTCGACACCCTTGAAGACTTCGAGGCCGCCATCGCGGAACTGCGCGAGCGGCGGCCCCGCCCCGAGGAGTGCGGGCCCGCCGGGACCCCCCAGGTCCCCGTGCCCGCCTCCGCCTCCGACTGACCGGGCGGCGTGCCGCGCTCCGGCGCGACACGCCGCCCGGCCCGGAGGCCGCCCGGTGCAGCCGGGAGAAGGAACGTAACAAGACACAGCACTGTGCCTCGGAATAGCGCTGGCACTTTAGGGCGTTTTTGCCCGTATATGGGAGGCAGGCGGCATGACAGAGACGGCGAGCAGCTCGGCACGCGGTTCCCGCGCCAAGGGAACCAAGGGCGCCAAGGGCGGCCTGCGGATCGAGCGCATCCACACCACCCCGGGCGTGCATCCGTACGACGAGGTGAACTGGGAGCTCCGTGACGTCGTCATGACGAACTGGCGCGACGGCTCGGTCAACTTCGAGCAGCGCGGCGTCGAGTTCCCCGACTTCTGGTCGGTGAACGCGGTCAACATCGTCACCAGCAAGTACTTCCGCGGCGCCGTCGGCACGCCGCAGCGCGAGACCGGTCTGAAGCAGCTCATCGACCGCATCGTGAAGACGTACACGAAGGCCGGCGAGGACTACGGCTACTTCGCGTCCCCCGCCGACGCGGAGATCTTCGAGCACGAGCTGACCTACGCCCTCCTGCACCAGATCTTCAGCTTCAACTCCCCGGTGTGGTTCAACGTCGGCACGCCCCAGCCGCAGCAGGTCTCCGCCTGCTTCATCCTGTCCGTCGACGACTCCATGGAGTCGATCCTCGACTGGTACAAGGAAGAGGGCATGATCTTCAAGGGCGGCTCCGGCGCCGGCCTGAACCTCTCCCGCATCCGCTCCTCCAAGGAGCTCCTCTCCTCCGGCGGCAACGCCTCCGGCCCCGTCTCCTTCATGCGCGGCGCCGACGCGTCCGCCGGAACCATCAAGTCGGGCGGCGCCACCCGCCGCGCCGCCAAGATGGTCGTCCTCGACGTGGACCACCCGGACGTCGAGGACTTCATCGAGACCAAGGTCAAGGAAGAGGAGAAGATCCGCGCCCTGCGCGACGCGGGCTTCGACATGGACCTGGGCGGCGACGACATCACGTCCGTCCAGTACCAGAACGCCAACAACTCCGTCCGCGTGAACGACGAGTTCATGACGGCCGTCGAGAACGGCACCTCCTTCGGCCTGCGCGCCCGCATGACCGGCGAGGTCATCGAGCAGGTCGACGCCAAGGCGCTCTTCCGCAAGATGGCCGAGGCCGCCTGGGCGTGCGCCGACCCGGGCATCCAGTACGACGGCGTCATCAACCACTGGCACACCTGCCCCGAGTCCGGCCGCATCACCGCGTCGAACCCGTGCAGCGAGTACATGCACCTGGACAACACGTCCTGCAACCTCGCCTCCCTGAACCTGATGAAGTTCCTCGACGACGACGGCAAGGGCGACCAGTCCTTCGACGCCGAGCGCTTCGCCAAGGTCGTCGAACTCGTCATCACGGCCATGGACATCTCCATCTGCTTCGCGGACTTCCCGACGCAGAAGATCGGCGAGAACACCCGCGCCTACCGCCAGCTCGGCATCGGCTACGCCAACCTCGGCGCGCTGCTGATGGCGACCGGCCACGCCTACGACTCCGACGGCGGCCGCACCCTCGCCGCGTCCATCACCTCGCTGATGACCGGTACGGCCTACCGGCGCTCCGCCGAGCTCGCCGCGATCGTCGGCCCGTACGACGGCTACGCCCGCAACGCCACGGCCCACAAGCGCGTCATGAAGCAGCACGCCGACGCCAACGCCGCCGCCCCGCGCACCGACGACCTCGACAACGCCATCTGGGCGGCGGCCACCGAGGCCTGGCAGGACGTCCTGCGCCTCGGCGAGAAGAACGGCTTCCGCAACTCCCAGGCCTCCGTGCTGGCCCCCACCGGCACCATCGGCCTCGCCATGTCCTGCGACACCACCGGTGTCGAGCCGGACCTGGCGCTGGTGAAGTTCAAGAAGCTCGTCGGTGGCGGCTCGATGCAGATCGTCAACGGCACCGTCCCGCAGGCCCTGCGCCGCCTGGGCTACCAGGAGGAGCAGATCGAGGCGATCGTCGCCCACATCGCCGAGCACGGCAACGTGATCGACGCCCCCGGCCTGAAGACCGAGCACTACGAGGTCTTCGACTGCGCCATGGGCGAGCGCTCCATCTCCCCGATGGGCCACGTCCGCATGATGGCCGCGATCCAGCCCTGGATCTCCGGCGCGATCTCCAAGACGGTGAACATGCCGGAGTCGGCGACCGTCGAGGAGATCGAGGAGATCTACTTCGAGGCGTGGAAGATGGGCGTCAAGGCGCTCGCGATCTACCGCGACAACTGCAAGGTCGGCCAGCCGCTCTCCGCCAAGAAGAAGGAGGAGGAGAAGGCCGAGGTCACCGAGAAGACCGAGGAGACGATCCGCGCGGCGGTCGAGAAGGTCATCGAGTACCGCCCCGTCCGCAAGCGCCTCCCCAAGGGCCGCCCGGGGATCACCACCTCCTTCACCGTCGGCGGCGCCGAAGGCTACATGACGGCCAACTCCTACCCGGACGACGGCCTCGGCGAGGTCTTCCTGAAGATGTCGAAGCAGGGCTCGACCCTCGCCGGCATGATGGACGCCTTCTCGATCGCCGTGTCGGTCGGCCTCCAGTACGGCGTGCCGCTGGAGACCTACGTCTCGAAGTTCACGAACATGCGCTTCGAGCCCGCCGGCATGACGGACGACGCGGACGTGCGGATGGCGCAGTCGATCGTCGACTACATCTTCCGCCGCCTGGCCCTCGACTTCCTGCCGTTCGAGACCCGCTCGGCGCTCGGCATCCACACCGCCGAGGAGCGCCAGCGCCACCTGGAGACCGGCTCGTACGAGCCGCTCGAGGAGGAGATCGACACGGAGTCCCTGGCCCAGTCCGCCCCGCTCGCGGCGGTCACCGCGGCTCCGCAGGCCCAGCCCGCGCCGGTCCCGGCCCCGAAGACGGCGCACTCCAGCGCCGAACTCGTCGAGATGCAGCTCGGCGTCTCCGCCGACGCCCCGCTCTGCTTCTCCTGCGGGACGAAGATGCAGCGCGCCGGCTCCTGCTACATCTGCGAGGGCTGCGGCTCCACCAGCGGCTGCAGCTGATTCCTCACGAAGGGGGGCGACCACAGGTGGTCGCCCCCCTTCGCCATACGCCGGGCCCGGCCGCGGGGCGGTCGTGTGTTCGGGGGTCGGGTGCCGGTGCGGGGTGGGGGAGGTCGGTGCGGGCCAACTTCCCCGAGGACTGACCCCGGGGCGCCCGGGCCCGTACGATGACGCCGTGCTGGTCAAGTGGATTCGCTGCACGGTGACGGACCGACGCGGGTTCGAGCGCGGGCAGCGCAAATGGGCGGGGCTGCCGGGGGAGCCGGGATTCCGGGGACAGGGCGGCGGATGGAGCCGGGGGCGGCAGGGGGTCGCGCATGTCTTCGCGTTCTGGGAGAGCCGTTCCTTCTACGACTCCTTCATGGCCCGCTCGCACGACCGGCTGGCCGCCGCCCAGGCCGGGACGTACACCGACGCGCGGGTGAGCCTCTTCGACCACCGCTTCGACGTGAAGACCGGCTTCGAGCCCCGCTTCACCGACGCCGACGTCGTCCGCGTCGCCCACACCCGGGTGCGGGAGGGGCGCGTCGACCACTTCGCGCTGATGCAGGAGAAGGTGTGGAACCCGGCCATGGCCGGGTCGCCGGGGATGATCCGCGGGCTGTTCGGCGAGGCGCCCGGACGCGAGTTCCTCGTGCTGTCGATGTGGCACGCCGCCGCGGAACACGGCAAGTACCGGCAGGAGCGGGTCGAGCGGCTGTCGCTGCGCGCCCAGACCGAGGCCGACGTCGAGGCCCTCACCGGCGACGTCGTCGACCTCGAAGCGTCCTGGACGGTGTGACCGTACGAAGATCGGAGGGTTGTGGCGGCGTGCCCGGGTGCCGGGGCGCCGTACGCCGCATAGGGTCGTGGGATGGCACGACCACGGCGCATCGTCCTCCTCCGGCACGGGGAGTCCGAGGGCAACGTCGACGACACCGTGTACGAGCGGGAGCCCGACCACGCCCTGCGGATGACCGGGCTCGGCCACGAGCAGGCCGAGGCGGCGGGCGTGCGGCTGCGGGAGCTCTTCGGCGGCGAGCGCGTCAGCGCGTACGTCTCCCCGTACCGGCGGACCCTCCAGACCTTCCGCGACCTCCGCCTGGACCCGGCGCAGGTCCGGGTCCGCGAGGAGCCGCGGCTGCGGGAGCAGGACTGGGGGAACTGGCAGGACCGGGATGACGTCCGCCTGCAGAAGGCCTACCGGGACGCCTACGGCCACTTCTTCTACCGGTTCGCGCAGGGGGAGTCCGGCGCCGACGTGTACGACCGGGTCGGCTCCTTCCTGGAGAGCCTCTACCGCAGCTTCGAGGCCCCCGACCACCCGCCGAACGTCCTGCTCGTGACGCACGGGCTGACGATGCGGCTGTTCTGCATGCGGTGGTTCCACTGGTCGGTGGCCGAGTTCGAATGCCTCTCCAATCCCGGGAACGGCGACCACCGGATCCTCGGGCTCGGAGCGGACGGCCGGTACCGCTTGGACCGCCCGTTCGAGCGGTGGACCACACCCGAGCCTTACGACCTGGACGGCTAAAGTGACGCGCGATGACCGCTGACTCCTCTTCCGGACGGCGCTACGCACGCGCCCTCGCCAGCCTCCGCGGGCTGGCCCTCGGGGACGCCCTGGGCTCCCAGTACTTCGTCCCCGCCAACTACCCCTTCCTCAAGCGCCGCGAGCTGCCCGGTGGTTCGGGCACCTGGCAGTGGACCGACGACACCGAGATGGCGTGCTCGGTCCTCGCGGTGCTGGCCCTCCACGGCCGCATCGACCAGGACGCCCTCGCCGACTCCTTCGCCCGCCACCACGACTTCGACCGCGGATACGGGCCGGCAGTGAACCGGATGCTCCGCCTCGTCCGGGAGGGCGGGGACTGGCGGACGCTGGCCGCCGAACTCTTCAACGGGCAGGGCTCCTGGGGCAACGGCGCGGCCATGCGGATCGCGCCGCTGGGCGCCTGGTACGCCGACGACCCGGAACAGGCCACGCACCAGGCGGAGATCTCCGCTTACACCACGCACCAGCACCGCGAGGCGGTCTGCGGCGCGATGGCGGTCGC
Organism: Streptomyces globosus; assembly: GCF_003325375.1. Taxonomy (GTDB): domain Bacteria; phylum Actinomycetota; class Actinomycetes; order Streptomycetales; family Streptomycetaceae; genus Streptomyces; species Streptomyces globosus_A. The sequence continues at coordinate 1,613,536 of NZ_CP030862.1, forward strand.
CGCCGCGGCTGCTCTCGCCGCGGACCCGGCCGGCCCGCCGAAGGCGGAGGACCTGCTGGACGGCGTGATCGCGCTCGTGCCGCGCAGCGCGGTGGGGGCGGGGCTGCGGCGGGCGCGGGACATGCTGGACTACGGGGACGCGACCACGGTCGCCGCCGTGCTCGGCTGCGGGCGGCGCACCACCGCGCACGACACGGTGCCGTTCGCGCTGTGGTCGGCGGCCCGCTCGCTCGGGGACTTCGAGCGGGCGTTCTGGACCACCGCGCAGGTCGGCGGGGACGTGGACACGACGTGCGCGATCGTCGGCGGGGTGCTGGGGGCACGGGGCGAAGACGTGCTCCCCGCCGCCTGGCTGGCGCGCACCGAAGCGCTGCCGGCGTGGCTGCCGGAGGCGCCGGCGTACTGAGCCGGCGTACGGGGCCGGCGTACGGGCCCGGCGTACGGCGCCGGCGGGCCCCCTGCCGGGAGGTGCGCCGGGGCGCACGCCCGTCCGACGGCTGTGTCACGGTCCTGACACAGGCGCCGGCGGCCCCCGGGGAACCCCCACGTCACGGCCCTACCCTGGCCGCTTGCCCCGGCAGGCTGGCCGGGGCGGCCCACAGGGAGGGGAACCCGATGGCCACCACAGCAGACGGACCGAACGACGGCGACGCCGCCGAAGCCGCGGCCGACGCAACCCCGGTGGCGGGCCCGCCACAGGCGGCAGACCGGCCGGACGACTCGCTTGCGGCGGCCGGCGCGGCGGCGGGGCCGGCATCCGATGCGGGAACCCCGACCGAGGCCGGGCCCCTTCCCGCCCCGCGGGAACCCGAAGCCACGACGCCGGACGCGTCCGCCCCGCCGGCCGGGGCTGCTGCGCCGGATGCGGCGGCGGTAGCCGTCGTGCCTGCGGGGTCGCCCGGGGGCGGGGCGCCGCCCGGGTGGGATCCCACAGCTTGGCGGCGGTACCAGGTGCGCCGGGAGCGCGCCCGGTCCGGGCCGTGGTCGGCGGCGCCGCCCGACTGGTCGGAGGCCGCCCGGCCCGCCGCGCCCGCGCCCCCGTCCACCGCCGTCCTGGTCTGCGCCGGCGCCGCCGGCCTCGCCGCGGCCCTGTTCCTCGGCGACGGCGTCGGTCCCGGCCTGCTGCTCGCCGCGCTTCCCGCCGTCGCCGCCGCGTACGCCGCCGCGCGCACCGCCGGCCGCACCGCCCGCCCGTGGACCCTGTTCTGGGCCCTCGGCTGCACGGCCCTGCTCGCGGTGCCCGTGCTGCGCGACGCCGCCTGGCCGGCCACCGTCGCCCTCCTCGCCGCCGTCCTCGCCGGGGCGCTCGCCCTGCACGGCAGCCGCACCTGGGCCGGGGTGCTGCTCAGCCCCGTCGGCCTCACCGACGGAGCCGTCAACGGCGTCCGCTGGGCGTGGGCCGCCCTCCGCTCCCGGAGCACGGGTGTCGACCGCGACCGCTGGCTGCCCGTCCTGAAGGCCGCCGGGGTGGCCGCCGGGCTGCTCCTGCTCTTCGGCGCCCTCTTCGCCTCCGCCGACGCCGCCTTCGCCGACCTGCTCGGCGGCCTCGTCCCCGACGTCACCATCGGCGACGGCCCGCTGCGCCTCGCCCTGTTCCTCCTCGCCACCGCCCTCGCCCTGGCGGCGGCCCGGACCGCCGCCGCGCCGTTCCGCTGGGACCGCATCCGCACCACCGTCGGCAAGCCGCGCTCCCGCGTCGAGTGGGCGCTGCCCCTCGTCGTCCTCGCCGTGCTCTTCGCCGGCTTCAACGCCGTCCAGCTCGCCGTCCTGTTCGGCGGCTACGACAAGGTGCTGGCCAGCACCGGGCTGACGTACGCCGAATACGCCCGCCAGGGCTTCTGGCAGCTGCTCTGGGCGACCCTGCTCACCCTGGCCGTGATCGCGCTCGCCCTGCGCTGGGCCCCGCGCGGCGGCGCCGCCGACCGGCGGCTCGTCCGCGCCGTCCTCGGCACCCTGTGCGCGCTGACCCTGGTCGTCGTCGCCTCGGCGCTGCGGCGCATGGACCTCTACGTGGACGCGTACGGGCTGACCCGGCTGCGGGTGTCGGTGGCCGCGATGGAGCTCTGGCTGGGCTCCGTCATCGTCCTGATCATGACGGCGGGGCTGTTCGGCGCCCGTCTGCTGCCCCGTGCGGTCGCCGGCAGCGCGGTGGCGGCCGCTCTTGCCTTCGGGCTGCTGTCGCCGGACGCCGTGGTCGCGGAGAAGAACGCGGACCGCTTCCGGGCCACCGGCAAGATCGACCTCGCGTACTTCCAGTCGCTCTCGGCGGACGCCGTGCCCGCCCTGGACCGGCTGCCGGAGCCCCACCGCTCCTGCGCCCTGCGCGGTATCGCCGAGGAGCTGGCGGAGCAGGGCCGCGCCCCCTGGTACGGGACGAGCCTCGGCGTGCACCGGGCCCGGCGGATCCTGGACGAGCGCCCCGTGACCGCCCGCGCCGCAGCCTGCTCGCGCCTCGGCACCTTCTCCGGCCGCAGCGGCTGATCTCCGGCCCTCCGCACAGGCGACCGGAAGCAACCCCGAACGGGCGATTCCGGCAACGGAATTGGGGGCGCCGGGAACGGTCCCGCGCTCCGGCGGGGCGCCGCCCGGCGGGGGAGGGCGCGGGGCCTGCCGGCGGGCCGCGGTCCGGCGCCGGGGCGCGGGCGGCGCGTCTGCCGGCGCCGCGGCCGCCCCGCCGGCCCCGGCGCGGCAGCCGAGCCGGTCCGTGCCGTGCCTTCGCCTGTGTGAAGCGGTGGCGGATGATCCTGGGCCCCGGCCTGCCTGATGGTGGCGCTTCGCGTGTGCCGGTTGGTCCCGATGTGCTTTGCCGACCGCGGCCTTGGTGCTCGGAGCGCGCAGGACACCGGGCCGGCTCGGTCTCGAAGCCCCTTCCTGCCCGGCGCCTTCTTGTGTGTGCTCTCGCGAATCCAGGCGCCGTCGAACGCTGTCTGCGAGGGCTTCGCGGAAGGCCCCGCCGGCGCGGCGCCGGCCCTTCCCGGCCGCTCCGGCCGGGCCGGGGTGTGCAGGCGGCGCGGGGCGGCGTAACCTTGCTGGCGCCATGCCGTACGAAGCACCCACCCACACCGTCGAACGCTCCCTCCGCGCAACCACCGGCGCCAAGGTCGTCGCCGGGGTCGACGAGGTCGGGCGAGGGGCCTGGGCCGGCCCGGTCACCGTCTGCGCGGCGATCACCGGACTGCGCCGCCCGCCCGAAGGGCTCACCGACTCCAAGCTCCTCACCCAGAAGCGGCGCGACGCCCTCCTGGAGGTCCTGGAGGCGTGGGTCACCTCGTACGCCCTCGGGCACGCCTCGCCGGAGGAGATAGACGAGCTCGGCATGACCGCCGCCCTGCGGCTGGCCGCGGAGCGCGCCCTGGGAGGGCTGCCCGTCCGGCCCGACGCGGTGATCCTCGACGGCAAGCACGACTACCTCGGCACGCCCTGGCAGGTCCGTACGGTGATCAAGGGCGACCAGTCCTGCGTCGCCGTCGCCGCCGCCTCGGTGATCGCCAAGGTCCGGCGCGACCGGCTGATGGCCGAACTCGGCTGCTCCGGCGGCGGGTTCGAGGGCTACGCCTTCGGCGACAACGCCGGCTACCCCTCGCCCGTCCACCGCGCGGCCCTGGAGGAGCTGGGGCCCACCCCGCACCACCGGCTGTCCTGGGCGTACCTCGACGCGCTGCCCCGCTGGCGCCACCTCAAGAAGGTGCGGCGCAGCGAGGAGGCGCTGGAGCTGGAAAACGGAGGCCAACTCGGCTTCGATTTCTGATCGCACCCACGTGCCCCCCGGCGGTACGTTTCGTACCGCTGTTTGATAGACATCAACCCATGCCTCTCACCCCCGAGGAGCCTCAGATTCACGAGAGTGCCCAGGGTCCCCGCGTCACGCCGGCCGCGAGCCGCACCGCGCCGACCCCCCGCCCCGTACCTGGTCCGCGTCCCGCCGCCGTCCCGCGGCCCGGGCGCCCCGGTCCCTCCCCCGCCGCGGCGAACCGCGCGGGTGCCGCCCCCCGGCCCGCGCCGCCCGCGCCGCGCACGCCGCAGGCCGCTCCCGCCGCACCGTCCGTGTCGGCGGCGGTCCCCCAGATCCAGCTGATCCCGGCCTCGGCCGAGGGTGCGCTGGACGCGGCCGAAGAGGCCGTGGACCTGCTGCTCGACACCGGGCGCGCCCCCGGCGACGTCCTCGTCCTCACCACCGGCGACCTCCACCCCTGGGCCGCGCACGAGCTGTCCTTCGGCGAGGCCGCCTACTGGGCCCAGCACGACGCCGGGGACGACGTCTTCTACGCGGACGCGGCGCAGGCGGCTCGCGCCTCCGGCCGTCCCGTCGTGGTCGTCGCCGTCAACGGCGGGCCCGCCTCGGCGGCCGCGGCCGTGCTGCCGGTCGCGCTCGCCCGGGCCGGCGCGCTGCTGATCGTGTGCGGCGACCCGAAGGAGATCAACTCCGTGCTGGGCGCGGGCGTCTGACGCCCCGTACCCCGGTACGGGCGAGGGGCGGGGCTGGCGCAGGAGCCGGCCCCGCTGGAGCCCGTTCCCGGGCCGGCGCAGGCCCCTGCCCGAGCGTGCCGGAGCGGTGTCCGGCCCCGGCCCGGCGGCCGCGGTCAGCGTGCCGCGGTGTGGCGCAGGGCCTCGGCCGCGCCGCCGCCGGTGCTCACGGCCATCGCGGCGAAGTCGGCCGCGGTGCCGCCGAGCCGCTCCGGCCGCGAACCCGCGTCGGGGCGCCGCCCGCCGCGCCCTTCGCCGAGGACCTGCCAGCCGGTGCGGGTCAGCGTGATGTACGCCCCGCAGCGCAGGCCGTGCAGGGTGCAGGCGTCGCGCAGCCCCCACATCCAGGCGCCGTCCTCCTCGGTCCACCGCTCGTCGCCGTCGCGGCAGTACATCAGCACCGCAGTCCGCACCGGGGTCCGGCGGCGCAGGTCGTGCGGGATCACCCGGCGCAGGGCGGCCAGCAGCGCGTTGCGGTAGTCCCAGCCGTCGCCGGACGCGGCCCGCTGGACGAACGACGCACTCGCGACGAGGTCCTCCTCGGGGCCCAGGACGGCTATCACCGCGGTCGACGGCGCGGGGCCGTGCCGTGAGTGCAGGCCGCTGACGAGTTCGCGCGGGTTGCCCAGCAGCGGAATGCCGGCCGCCGTCCACTCGGCGGGCTCCAGCAGTCTTCCGTGCCGGCTGCTGCCGCCGGCCGTCGTAGTCAGAGACGCGGTCGAGGGCGGGGCGAATCCGAAGGCCACGGTCCTCCCTTCGGGTACACGCCCGCGGACGGGCACGGCTGGAGTGGGGGCGCGCCGCAGCACGGCCCAGGGGGTGCCGTCGAGCCGAGCGGGAGCACTCCGATTCTCGCGTGGGCCGAGAGCATGCGGCAACGAGCAATTGCGACCGCCGACCGGAATTCGCCGGTATGCCGTTCATATCCTTGCCCAGCCGCGCTGACGGCGACTCATGCGGCCGCAGCCGAGCGGCCCGTCGCCCTGCGCGCTGCCCTCCCGCGGCCCGCGGCAAACCGGCCGCCACCCTCCGCATGCGGGGTGTCGCCCGGAGTGAACTGGCCGACCGGCCCCTGCATCCGGTTGCATGGGGGTATGGACGATCCCGACCTGCGCGCCGAAGCCGATGCCGTACTCGCCGAGCTGGTGGGCGACCCGGGGGGCGCCGCGCGGCTGCGCGAGGACCAGTGGCAGGCGGTCGCCGCCCTCGTACGGGAGCGCCGGCGGGCCCTGGTCGTGCAGCGCACCGGCTGGGGCAAGTCCGCGGTCTACTTCGTGGCGACCGCCCTGCTGCGCCGCCGCGGCGCCGGGCCCACGGTGATCGTCTCCCCGCTGCTGGCCCTGATGCGCAACCAGGTCGAGGCCGCCGAGCGGGCCGGCATCCGCGCCCGCACCATCAACTCCGCCAACCCCGAGGAGTGGGACTCCATCCACGAGGAGGTCGAGCGCGGCGCCACCGACGTCCTCCTCGTCAGCCCCGAACGCCTCAACTCGGTCGACTTCCGCGACCAGATGCTCCCCAAGCTCGCCGCCACCACCGGCCTCCTCGTCGTCGACGAAGCGCACTGCATCTCCGACTGGGGGCACGACTTCCGGCCCGACTACCGGCGGCTGCGGGCCATGCTCGCCGAGCTCTCCCCCGGGGTGCCGGTCCTGGCCACCACCGCGACCGCGAACGCCCGCGTCACCGCCGACGTCGCGGAGCAGCTCGGCACCGGCGCCGGCGAGGCCCTCGTACTGCGCGGACCGCTGGAGCGGGAGAGCCTGCGCCTGGGCGTCGTCCGGCTGCCCGACGCCGCGCACCGCCTGGCCTGGCTCGCCGAGCACCTCGACGAGCTGCCCGGCTCCGGGATCGTGTACACGCTGACCGTGGCGGCGGCCGAGGAGGCCACCGCCCACCTGCGGCAGCGCGGGTTCGCCGTCTCCTCGTACACGGGGCGGACGGAGAACGCCGACCGCCTCCAGGCGGAGGCCGACCTGCTGGCCAACCGGGTCAAGGCGCTCGTCGCGACGTCGGCCCTCGGCATGGGCTTCGACAAGCCGGACCTCGGCTTCGTCCTCCACCTCGGCTCCCCGTCCTCGCCGATCGCCTACTACCAGCAGGTCGGGCGCGCCGGCCGCGGCGTCGAGCACGCCGACGTGCTGCTGCTGCCCGGCAAGGAGGACGAGGCCATCTGGCGGTACTTCGCCGACACCGCCTTCCCGCCCGAGGCGCAGGTGCGGCAGACCCTCGCGGCCCTCGCCGACGCCGGCCGGCCCCTGTCCGTACCGGCCCTGGAGGCCGCGGTGGACCTGCGGCGCAGCAGGCTGGAGACCATGCTGAAGGTCCTCGACGTCGACGGCGCCGTCAAGCGCGTGAAGGGCGGCTGGACCAGCACCGGGCAGCCGTGGGTGTACGACGCCGAGCGCTACGCGCGGGTCGCCCGCCAGCGGGCCGCCGAACAGCAGGCCATGCGCGACTACGTCACCACCGACCGGTGCCGGATGGAGTTCCTCCGCCTCCAGCTGGACGACGCGGGGGCGGCCCCCTGCGGCCGCTGCGACAACTGCGCCGGCCCCTGGGCCGACACCGCGGTCTCCGCGGAGACGCTGACCGCCGCCGCCAAGGAGCTCGACCGCCCCGGCGTGGAGATCGAGCCGCGCCGCATGTGGCCCACCGGCATGCCCGCCCTCGGGATCGACCTCAAGGGCCGGATCCCGGCCGGCGAGCAGTGCTCGGCCGGGCGCGCCCTCGGCCGGCTCTCCGACATCGGCTGGGGCAACCGGCTGCGCCCCCTCCTGGCGGACGGCGCCCCCGACGGGCCCGTCCCCGACGACGTGCTGCGCGCCGCCGTCGCGGTCCTCGCCGACTGGGCGCGCTCGCCGGGCGGCTGGGCGCCCGACGTCCCGGACGCCTCGGCCCGGCCGGTCGGCGTCGTCGCCGTGCCGTCCCTGACCCGCCCGCAGCTCGTCGACTCGCTCGCCCGGGGCATCGCCTCCGTCGGCCGCCTGCCGTTCCTGGGCACCCTCGACCACACCGGCCCGGAGGGCGCGTACGCGGCACGCCGCAGCAACTCCGCGCAGCGGCTGCGGGGCCTGTCGGGGGCCTTCGCGGTCCCCGAGGAGCTGGCTGCCGCGCTGCAGCGGTCTCCCGGCCCCGTCCTCCTCGTGGACGACAGCACCGACTCCGGCTGGACGCTCGCCGTGGCGGCCCGCCTGCTGCGGCGGGCGGGCAGCGGCGAGGTCCTCCCGCTCGTCCTCGCCGCCACCGGCTGACGGGGCCCGCGGGCCCCGCGGCCGGTCAGACCAGCCAGCCCGCGTCGCGCGCGATGCGGATGGCGTCGACCCGGTTGCGGGCCTTCAGCTTCATCACCACGGTCGTCAGGTAGTTGCGCACCGTCCCCGTGGAGAGGTGCAGCTCGCCGGCGATCTCCGCCGCCTCCGAGCCCTGCGCGGCCATGCGCAGCACCTCGGTCTCCCGGTCGGTGAGCGGGCTCTCCAGGCCGTTCCAGGCGGCGACGGCGAGCTTGGAGTCGATCACCCGCTGCCCGGCCACCACGCGGCGGATGGCGCTGGCGAGCTCCTTGGGGGAGTCGTCCTTGAGGATGTATCCGGACACCTGCGCGGCGAGCGCCCGGCGCAGGGTGCCGGGGCGGCCGAGGCTGGTCAGCATCAGCGTGCGGCACTCCGGCAGGTGCTCGTGCAGCTGCGCCGCCGCGCTGAGGCCGTCGAGGCCGGGGAGGTCGATGTCGATGACCGCGATGTCCGGCCGGACCTCCAGTGCCGCGGCCAGGATCTTGTCGCCGCGCTCCAGCTCGCTGACGACCTCCAGGTCGTCTTCCATTTCGAGCAGGGCGACGAGCGCGCCGCGCACCATGTTCATGTCTTCGGCCAGCAGGATTCTGATCACCGTTGCGAGCCCCCCGTCCGCGCGGTCGATCTTTGCATCTTGAATCATAACAACCGTCCCACGGCCGGTCGGCAGGGCGTGACGCGGGGTCAGCTCACGCGACCAGCCAGGTGCGTTCGCCTTCCGGCGACCCCTCCAGGTCCAGGTCGACCGCCCCCTGGGCGGGGACCCGCGCGACCACCCGGAAGACGTTGCCGGGACGGCGGTCGACCTCCAGCTCCCCGCCGACCGCCTGGAGGCGCAGACCCAGGTTCCCCAGGCCGCTGCCGCTGTGCGGGGAGGAGTCCCGGTACCCGTCGGTGACGCCGTCGTTCGTGACCGACAGCGTCATCAGGCCGTCCTCCTCGACGGCCGTGATCTCGCAGTACGCCGCCCTGCTGTGCCGCAGCACGTTGGTGACGGCCTCCCGCAGCACGGTGGCCAGGACCGTGTCCACCGGAGCGCTGACCTTCCCCATCCGCACGTCGGTGACCGCCTCGACCTCGGCGGCGCTCAGCACCGACCGCGCCGAGGCGATCTCCTCCTCCAGCGACAGGTCCCGGTAGCCGCTCGCCACCCGCCGCACGTCCGCCAGGGACTGCCGGGAGATCGCCAGGATGTCCTCGATCTCCTTCTTGGCCTTCGCCGGATGCGCCGGTATCAGGCGGTGGATCAGCTCGCCCTTGAGCTGGATGGCGGACAGGCTGTATCCGAGCAGGTCGTGCAGGTCGCGGGCGAAGCGGAGCCGCTCGCGGGTGACCGCCGCGCGCGTCAGCTCGTCCCGGCTCTCGTGCAGGACGTGCACCAGCTCGGACAGGCGGGTGAGCCCGAAGGTGACCAGCCCCGTCAGCAGTGTGGTCTGCACCAGGTACACGCTGTCGAGGACGGGCCGCCCGTCCAGCAGCGGCGGAACGAGCATGCTGACGCCCACGAAGCCGTACAGGGACCAGCCCAGGCGCGGCGGCAGGAGCAGCAGCAGGGAGCCGGCGAGGAACCCCGCCATGGCCCCCCACTGCGACTTCAGCGCGAGCAGCGGCAGGTAGGTCAGGGCCGCCTGCGCGCCCAGTGTCAGCGCCCGGCGCGCCGCGGGGGCCTGCTTGGCGCCGGCACGGGAGTGCAGCAGCTGCAGACCGAAGACCGCGGCCAGGCAGAACAGGGCGGCCGCCAGGGCCGGGCCCTCCACCCCGGCGCCCAGGACGTTCAGGGTGGTGATGCCGACGTAGCAGAGGAGCGCGACGACCACGGTGACCTTGGCCATCCGCGGCGCCGGCAAGTCCCGGCTGCGCCGCAGAATCCCCTCGAACAGGACCGCCTCCGATGCGTCATCCGAGGACTTGAGGCGGCCAGACATGTCAATCCCCCCATGGGCGTTCCGTGTTGCAGCCACCTTGAGCATAGGCGAGGAAGTCGGGCAGGCGCTGAAATCCGATCGCTCACACGAACAGAGGGATGGGATTGAGCTGGTCGTACGGTGTGGGTTCGGCCAGTCTGCCGAGTTCCACGGGCACGTCGAATAGCCGGCCGGGAGCGAATCTCGGCCAAAAGTGACGCAGTCCCGGTACGACCACTTTCGTTACCGGAATCCCCAGGTCCGGCCGTGTCTGGTCCAGGACCAACAGGTCCATGCCTTTCCGCCGGACCAACTCCGTGATCGTCTGTACGTCGTCCAGCAGGTCCGCGGTACGGACCGCCGGCCAGTCGGCGGGAGTCCGCGGCGCCGCCGCAGGATCGGCCGCCAGGTACCGCTGGTTCCCGACGGTCGCGTTCCGCCACCACGACAGCGGCTCCGGGTCGCCGATCCGGTACCCCGTGCCGTCCGGCCGGGCGTCCCGCACCGCGGGCAGCAGCTGGGCCATCTCCGACAGCGCCCGGCGCAGCGCGACCCCCGGGTCGAAGTGCGCGCCGAAGCCGAACACCACGTCCTCGCCCGGCTTGTCGGTGCGCCGGGACAGCGCCGCGACCACCGGTATCCCCAGGTCCGAGGTGAGGTCGAGCGCCCACGCCTCCCGGCCCGCCCGCCGCAGCCCGCGGCGGATCCGCTCGGTCCAGTCGTCGGCGAACGCGTCCAGGTCGACCGCCGGCTGGCGGGTGCGGTTGTACCACCACAGGGCCACCGCGTCCCGCTCCACCAGCTCCATGAACCCCTGCACCAGCGCGTCCTCGGGGCTGCTGCCGGCCGCGTTGCCGTTGGAGTCGGCCCACGGGTCGTCCGGGTGCGGGGCCGGAGCCCGGCCGTCGCCGCGGGCGAAGTACAGCATCGAGGCCGGCAGCAGCCGCTGCACGCCCCCGGTCAGCGACCACACCGGCGTCCAGTCGGTGGGCCGCGTCTCGTCGAACGGCGCCGACACGTAGTGGAAGCGGGAGGCACGGGCGTTCCACAGGTCGCGCTCCGCGTACTGGCGGGCGCTGTAGAGCAGGCAGTCGTCGGGGTGGACGGCCGCCGCGCCCAGGCCGCGCAGCGAGTCGCGGACCGTCGGCTCGTCGCCGTGCCGGGTGCCGCTGTAGCGCTCGACCGCCTCGCACAGCGCGCCCGCGCGGGCCTCCTCGGCGGTGCGGCCCTTGCCGCCGCTGAGCGCGCGCAGGCCCGAGCGGAGCCCGGCCAGGGTCGCCGACGCCATGGCCAGGTTGTGGCCGGAGGTGTAGGCGTGGGCGTCGTCCGGGGTGCCGGGCGCCCGCCGGATCTCCTTGACCACCCCGGTCACCGGGTCGACGAGGTGCCCGTACGCAGCCAGCAGCTGCGCGGGCGTGAGCGCCCGGTCCCCGTTCCCTCCGGCGGCGGCCGGGGCCTTGGGCCGGGAGGCGGGGACGAACGGGGCGTGCACGCGGCGGGCGACGAGGCCGGGGTCGCCGCACGCAGGGCACTGGGGCAGCCGGTCCACCCGGTGGCCGGAGGTGCGCAGCCGCAGCGTGTCGAAGGTGTGGAGGTGGCCCTGCTCGGGGTTGCGCAGGCCCGCGAGCCATTTCGCCGCCTCCAGGACGGCGAGGTTCACCGCGAGGGCCGTCCCGGCGGCCAGCCCGGCCGGGGGCCGCGGAACGGGCCCGTCCAGGCCGAGCGCGCGGCCTACGGGCAGCTCGGAGTGGCGGTGGCCGCGCAGCCGGACGGCCAGGCAGTGCCAGCAGGGGCCGGTGTCCGGCCGGAAGAACGGGCCCACCCAGGGTTCGGTTCCGCAGAGCCGGACCGGCAGCCACGGCCGGCCGGCCGCGCGGTGGGCGGCGTCGGCCGCGGCGAGGCCGGGGGAGAGGTAGTCGTCGCACAGGACGAGGACCAGGGAGGCGCCGTCCGCGTCGCCCGCGACGGCCACGCCGGAGGCCCGGCAGGCCTCCGCGACGGGTGCCGGGTCGAGTCCGGGCAGGGCCTCGATCGCGGCGGACGCCCGGGACAGGTCGGCGGAGGCCAGGCCTCCGTCCAGCCCGGCCAGGTCCCAGTAGGCCTCGGCCTCGGCAGCGCCGGGCGCGGGGACCCCGCCGGCCGCGGTGGCGGCCGGCGGGGAGGTGGCGCGGATCAGTCCGGCGTCGGTGAGGGCGGTGAGGGCCGCTTCGGCGTCCTCCGCTCCCAGGAGGCGGGAGGCCTCCTGCCGGACCGCGCCCGCGGTGCGGGTGCCGTCGAGGAGCGGAACGAGTACCTCCGCCTGGCTGCCTCCCAGCGCGGTCACTCCGCGCCGGGACACCAGGTAGGCGGCGTCGCCGGGCACGACCGTCGGCCGCAGGTGGGACTTGAAGCCCACCAGGCGGTCCGCGGCCGCCGGAGGCGCGGCCGGCCGCCCGCGCTCGGCAGTGCTCATGCGCCCTGCGGTCCGGCGGCCGGGGCTGCCGGCTCGGCCAGCTGCGTCACGGCGCAGACCGTGAACAGCGCGTGCTGGGTGTCGGGCAGGGCGTCGAGGTGTTCGATCACGAGGCCCGGGCGGGCGGAGTGGGCGGGGGCCGGTGCGGATCCGTTGACGGTGGTGCGGGCACTGGCCGGAATGCTGGTCATGGTGGTCAGGTTCCCTCTGCGTTGTCGTCTGGCGGGTTTCGATCCGTTCATGAACGATTCTGCGAGGGAACAGGCGACCGCAGACAGTGCTGCCGTCACCATCACGGGATGAAGATTTCACATCGACCGGTGGCATGACCACCGGCCGGGCGCCCCGAGTGCTGCCGGAACGTCAGGCTCCGCCCTACCAGCGGACGGGCAGGCTGCGGGGACCGCGGATGAGGAGCCCCGCCCGCCACGGCAGCGACGCCGGGTCGGCGTCCAGGCGCAGCCCGGGGGCGCGCTCCAGCAGTGCGCACAGGGCCGTGCGCGCCTGGAGCCGGGCCAGCGGGGCGCCCAGGCAGTAGTGGATGCCGTGGCCGAATGCGATGTGGCCGCCCGCCGGCCGGCGGATGTCGAAGCGGTCCGGATCCGTGAACCGCGCCGGGTCGCGGTCGGCGTCGGCGAGCGCGACCAGCACCAGCTCGCCGCCCCCCGGGATGGCGGCCCCGCCGATCTCCACGGGACCCGTCGTGAACCGGTACGTGGTGGTCTCGACCGGCCCCTCGTAGCGCAGGACCTCCTCCACGGCCCCGCCCGCCAGCGCGGGGTCCGCGCGCAGTGCGGCGAGCTGGTCGGGGTGGCGCAGGAGCAGCAGGACGCCCGTCGCGATGAGGTTGACGGTGGTCTCGAAGCCGGTGACGAGCAGCAGCCAGGCCATGCCGATGAGCTCGTCCGCGGAGAGCCGGCCGCCGTCCTCGTCCGTGGTCCGGATCAGTGCGCTCATCAGGTCGGCGCCGGGCCGGGCCCGCATCTCCTCCACCATGCCGACCAGGTACCGCGTCATCGCGGCGGTGGCGGCCGTACGCACCTCGCGGTCCGGGCTGCTCAGCGCCTGCCCGGCCCAGTCCCGGAAGGACGCGCGGTCCAGGGCGGGCACGCCGAGGAGCTCGCAGATCACGCCCATCGCCAGCGGGAACGCCAGGGCCTCGACGAGGTCGGCCCGCCGGTCCGGCCGGGCGAGCATCGCGCCGAGGAGCCCGCCCGCCAGCTCCCGCACCCGGGGGGCCAGCCCCTCGACGCGCCGCGGCGTGAACTCCCCGGCCACCAGCCGCCGCAGCCGGGTGTGGTCGGGCGGGTTCGAGCTCAGCAGGTTCTCGCCCGCCGAGAGCCGGGCCAGCGGCAGCCCGGGCGAGGCGTCCCGCCACGACTTCGACAGGCCCGGGTGGGTGAGCGCGGCCCGGCAGGCCTCGTGCCCGACGACGAGCCAGGCCTCGGCGCCCTCGGGCGTGCGGATCCGGTGCACCGGGCCCCGCGCGCGCAGGGCCGCGTACACCGGGTACGGGTCGCGGGTGAAGTCCTCGCCGAGCGCCGCGAAGTCCGCCGCGATCTCCGTGTGCATGCTGCCTGCCGTTCCCTTTGTCGGACGGTGTTGCGGCGGCGGCCCCGGCCCGCGCGGTCGGCGCGCGGGCGGGGCCCGGCCCCTACGAGACGGAGGTCTTCCGCTTCTCGAACACCTCGCGCGCCACCGTGATGGCGTTCAGCACCCGCGGGAAGCCTGCGTACGGCACCACGTGGATCAGCGCCTCCACGACCTGCGCCGGGCTCAGGCCGACGTTCAGCGCGGCGCCGATGTGCACGCGCAGCTGCGGGGCGGTGTCGCCGAACGCGGTGAGCGCGCCGACCGTGACGAGCTGGCGCCGCCGCGGCGACAGCCACGGCCGGTGGTAGACGTCGCCGAAGGTGAACTCGACGATGAACCGCCCCAGGTCGGGCGCGATGTCCTTCAGAGACTCGACGACCTCCAGACCGTGCCGGCCGTCGATCTCCACCAGCTTGTCGACACCGCGCCGGTAGCGGTCGCGGGCGTCGTTCATGACCGGCGGCCGGAAGGCCACGCCGCGGTCGGCGAACACCGTCCGGGCGACGCCGATCGCGTTCAGCGCCCGCGGGAACCCCATGAAGGGCACCAGGTGGATCAGCGCCTCGACCACCTCGGCCGGCTTCACGCCGACGTGCAGCGCTGCGTCGATGTGGAAGTTCAGCTGCGGCGCCGTGTCGCCCTGGGCGGTCAGCGCGCCCAGCGTCACGAGCTCCCGCTCGCGCAGGTCCAGACCGGCCCGCGGGTAGATGTCGCCGTACGCGAACTCGACCACGAAGCGCCCGAGGTCGGGGGCGATGTCCTTCAGCGACTCGACCACGGCGGTCCCGCGCTCGCCCGAGGTCTCGCGCAGCACGGCGAGCCCGCGCGCGTAGCGGGAGTTCCTGCCCGCGGCGGCGGCGTCCGCGGCCGCGGCGGCTCCGGCCGCCGGGGCGCCGGCGGCCGCCGCCGGAGCCGCGCCCAGCAGGCCCTCGGCAAGGCCGATTCCGACCAGGGCGCCCCCGGTCAGGGTGGTGCGGCGGGAGAATTCCGCGGTCTTTCGCGATGCATTCATGACGTCTCGATCCATTCGATAGGGGTCGGCTGTGGGGGAGGGAATCGGGTCGAATTCCTCTTCCGCCGAGAAGAGGACGGTTTTTTCAGGGAGTTTTCGGAACCGTGCCGATCGCGAGGGCGTTGCCCTCGCTGATGTATCCGTCCGGATCGCGCAGCGGATGGGCCGGATCCGCCGGGTCCAGAAAAGGCGCCCAGTTCCCCGGGGCGCCTTCGGCCGCCGCCTGCAGGGCGAAACGCGCGCACGCGTTCCCGTAGAAGCGGAAGGCCGCCGGCGGGAGCGGCGCGTGGTGCTCCATCAGCAGCGTGCGCTGCCGCACCGCCTCCAGGCCGGCCGCGCGCAGCCACCGGTGGAGGTCCCGGCCGCGCAGCAGCTGGCGGGCGTACCCGGGGGAGGCGGCCGACCACCGGAAGAAGTCAGTGATCAGGAAGGGGTCCGCCGGGCGCACCGTGCTCAGCGTGCCGTCCACGTCCTTCACGGCGACGAGCCCGCCCGGCCTGGTGACCCGGCGCAGCTCCGACAGCGCCTGCGCCAGCTCCCCGTCGTCGAGGTACTGCGTCGTGTTCGCACACCACACCGCGTCGAACGCGCCGTCCTCGTACGGCAGGTCGAGGACGCTGCCCTGCCGCACCTCCACGCGGGCCCGCGCGGGGTGCGCCCGCATCCGCGCGGCTGCCCGCGCCGCGTTCTCCGCAGCCAGGTCCACGGCGCACACGCCCCCTTCCGGGCCGACGAGCTCCGCGATCAGCGGCAGGAAGGCGCCGCTGCCGCAGCCGGCGTCGAGCACCTGCCAGCCGGGCCGCAGGCCCACGCCGTGCAGCGCCTCCCGGTAGTGGCCGGCGCACGCCTCGAAGTGCTGGTCGACGATCTCCCCGTGCGTGAACGCGAGCCCCGTGGAGGCGGTGTACCCCCACCCCGCGTGGTCGGCCGTCACCATGCGCCGGCACCCGCCTTTCCGGCACGGGCGAGCAGCCCGGCGAGGAGCCGCGCCGTCTCCCGCGGGGCCTCCAGCGGGGCGAGGTGGCCCACGCCGGGGAGGACGGCGAGCCGGCCCTGCGGCAGCGCCGCGGCGACCGGCCGCGCCTCCGCTGCTGCGACCAGCTCGTCCTCGCCGCCGAGGACGACGAGGGCGGGCACTGCGGCCGCGCGCAGGACCGCCGTGGAATCGGGGCGCGCCGCGAGGGCCCGCTGTGTCCAGGCGACCGACTGCGGCGGGGCCGCCAGCGCCAGGCCCGTCACCCGGTCGAGGAGGTCCGGCCGCCGGCGACGCGTCGTGGCGCCCAGCAGCGACGGAGTGGTCTGCGCCACGAGCCTCCCGCGCGCGGCGTCGTCGAGGAACGCGTCGGCGAAGCGCAGGCGCTGCTCGGCGGCCTGCGCGGTGTCGGCGGTGCCGCGGGCGGCCAGCAGGGCCAGGCCGCGGACCCGGTGCGGGTGGCGGCGCAGGAACGCCATGGCCGTGTAGCCGCCCAGGGAGCAGCCGGCCAGGACGGCGGAGCCGATCCCCTGCCGGTCGAGCTCCGCGGCGAGCGCGTCCGCCACCGAGTCCAGCGACGGCGGCCCCTGCGCCGCAGGCGCGGCGCCGAAGCCGGGCTGGTCGACGGCGAGGACGCGGTGGCCGCGGGCGCGCAGCTCCCGCGCGGGGCCCTCCCACATGGACGCGTCGAACGGCAGGGCATGGAGGAGGACCACCGGCGGGCCGCCGGCGTCCTCCGCGCGCGGGCGGCCCGCCCCGGGCGCGTCCGCGTGCACGGCCGCGCTCACCGCTGCACCGCCCGTTCCGCGGCGGCGACGAACCGCGCGACGTGCTCCGGCTGTTCGACGCCGCGCAGCCGGCCGAAGGCGACCGGCGACGGCGGGAGGTCGTGCACCGGGACGACCTCGATGTCCGGCGGGAGGACGGCCGCCAGCGACCGGAACGAGACGTGCACCGCCGGGCTGCTGCGCAGCAGCTCCGCGAGCGCGCCGAGAGTGGTCATCGGGTGGACGCGGCGGATCGTGCGGCCCCCCGGGGTGCGCGGCGGCACCACCAGGTCCCACACGTGCGCGGGGAAGCTGCCGGGGCACCGGAACGCCTCGTAGTCCGCGACCTCCTCGATCGACACCTCCCCGCGGCCGGCGAGCGGGTGGCCGGCGCCGACCAGCACGGCCCGCCCGTCGAAGGCGACGGGCGCGCTGACGGCGATGTCCGGCTCCAGCGGGTCGTACTTGAGGAGCATGAGGTCCGCCAGGCCGGCGCGCAGCGGTGCGAACGGCTCGGCCACCTCGTAGGGGACGTACTCCACGGCGGACGGCGGGACGCCCGCGGCGGCGGCGATCCGCTCCGCCTGGCGGGGCGGGCCGTGCACGCCGAGGCGGACCGGGCGCGGCGCGGCGGGTGAGGGAGCCGCGCCGGTTCGGGGGAAGGGCACTTCAGACCTCCGAGGTCAGTCCGGCATACGCCTGGAGTTCGTCCGGGCGGTGGACGTCGGTGTCGACGCGCAGCATGGCGAGCTGGGCGCCCAGGCCGGTCAGCCGCGGCACGAACCGCAGCGTCAGGCGGTCGCCGGGGCCGATCAGCCCGTCCAGGACGGCTTCGGCGAGCAGGTGGTTGACGTGGACGAGCGCGTCGGTGACGGTCACCTTCGCGGTGGCGAGGTACAGGTCGCGGTGGACGGGGCGGCGCCCGCCGGGCCGGCCGGGCACGGTCACGCCGACCGCCGGAAGGGCCGTCAGCTCGTGCGAGGCCTCGAACGCCTTCAGGAGCCGGCGCAGGGTGGCCGTCGCCGAGCCGGGCGCCGGCGCGGCCCAGGCCGCCGAGTCGTCGGAGGCGACGTGGTCGAAGGAGAACCGGCCGCGCAGGTTGGCCGGGTTGCCCGCCAGGTAGACCGTCCGGGTGAAGGAGCGCCGCCACGCCTCGCGCGCCGCGGGGGCGAGGGAGAGGGCGAAGGCGCAGGTCTCCTTCACCCAGCGGGGCAGGTCGAGGCGGCCGATCACGACCACGGCCAGGACCTCGCCGGCCTCGACGCCGCGGCTGCCGTGGAAGCCGTCCCGCACGGCCCGCAGGGCCTGGGCGCTGGACAGGTCGAGGCGGTCCGCCAGCTCGGGGCGCGCGGACCGGACCCGGTCCGCGGCCGACTTGAGCAGCACCGCGGACGACAGGGAGGCGGCCGGGGCGGGCGGGGGCGCGGGGGGCGCGGGCGGGGCGGGCGCCGCGGGGCGCACGGAACGGGCTCCGGAATGGGCCGCGGAGCGGGTCGGGGAGCTGGTCACAGGACTGGTCACAGGAACACCGCCGACAGGAGTGCGGGATCGGGAGCGGGACGGCCCCTGCCGAGCAGCGAGGACGCCAGCCGGTAGGGGTCGACGTACGTGTGGCCCCGCCGGTGCCGGTCGAGGGCGCCGAGCAGGTCGCCCGCGCCGGCAGCCGGGCCCTCGCCGGCGGCTCGGCGCAGCAGCCGGGCGGCCACCGACAGGCAGTTGCGCAGCAGGTCGTGCCGGAAGGACTGGGAGTGGCCGGGGCCGAGCGTCGCGATGAAGTACAGGCGCATGCCGAGCCGGAGCGCATCCGTCCCGCCGCCGCCACCGCCGTCGCCGGCGGCCTCGGCCGCGGCGTCCAGCAGGGCGCCCGCCGTGTGGCCGTGCCAGCCGCCGTGCCGGGCCGACGTGATCCGGCCGTCGATCGGCACCCGGCCGATCGGGACGCGGCGCACCGTCGGCCCGAGCCGGGACAGGACCCGGTTCAGGAGCTGGTAGTCGGAGTCGAGCTCGCGGTCGTAGAGCAGGACGACCTCGTCGTACCAGGGGACGAGCGGAATCAGCTCGCGCAGTGCGCACGCGAGGTAGTTGGGGCGGCCGTCGGAGGTGACGATCCGGCGCAGCGGCATCCCGTACCGGGTGAGGTCGAGGTAGACGGGGCCGCCGCAGTGCCGCTGGTCCAGGAGCAGGCCGACGGCGGCGAGCCGCTCCAGCATCTCCTCCAGCCCCAGGCCCGGCGGCTGGTGCTCGCGCAGGCCCGGGTCGTGCATGCCGAGGCGCTCGTAGTGCCCGGCCCACAGCCGCAGCATCCGCTCGCTCGCCGGGTGGACCCAGCCGCCGTGCTCGACGGCGTCGCGGTAGGGCCGCAGGACGCCGGCGTCCTGCGGCCGGTCCTCGGACCGGTAGGCCACGTACAGGTCGCCGATCTCCTCCTCGGAGAGCCGGCCGTAGTCGGTCTCGCCGCGGGTGCGGTCGAGGTACTCCCAGAAGCCGACCGTCTGCTCGGTGACGTGGTACGTGGTGTGGCTGTAGCGGTAGGTCACCGCGGCGAGCGGCGCGGTGGCCCGGTACATCACGTCGGTCCACAGCAGGCCCTTGAGGTGGCTGGGCGTCAGCGGCTTGGTCGGGGTGACCGTGACCGGAGCCAGCAGGACGTTCTTGCGGGGCTGCACCGTCATCCTCCTTCCCGGGCGGTGAGGGCGTGCCGGAGTTCGGCGGGGGTCGGCGGCCGCGGTCCGTCCGGGGCGGCCGCCCCGGGGCGGGCGGTGTCCGCGGCCCGTACGCGGTCCAGGAACGCCGGGTCGGCGAAGACCTCGGCGGGCGTGGCGAGGCTCGTCTGGATCCGGGTGAGCCCGCGCCACACGGCGCGGTCGGCCGCGGCGGCCGCCGTCGCGGCGGCCCACAGGCGTGCCGGGACCGGCGGGGCCGGCGGCTCGGGCGGGCCGGCGGGCTCGGGGCCGGCGGCCGCGCCGGTCGCCTCGCGCCACTGGCGCACGCGCAGCCGGGAGTCGTGCACGCCCTTGTCGAACCAGGGGCGCAGCAGCCCTGCGGCGAGGCCGGCGGCATCCCGCGCCAGCCGGTCGTCCGGCTCCGGGCGGCCGTCGACCAGCCCGGCGAGCCCGAAGGCGTGCGCCAGGGCCAGGGACAGCCCGCGCCCGAACATCGGGTCGGTGGTGCACGCGGCGTCGCCGACCTGGAGGAGCCCGCGGACGGGCCGCTGCCGGTCGGTTGCCGTGCCGCGCAGGACGTTCGGCGGCATGCCGGTCGCACGGACCGGGCCGAGCGGCTGCGCGGCGTCCTCCTCGACCCACGGCGCGAGGTACGGGGAGAGCCGGCAGGCGGCGGTGAACGCCCCGGCGCCGCGCAGCGCGGCCAAGGCGGGGTCGCCGGGCAGGGCGCCGAGGGTGATGGCGAAGACGTCGTTGTCGGCGGGGTGCAGGACGGCCGAGTAGTGGCCCCAGATCCCCCCGGCGGCATTGCCCCGGTTGAGCGGTCCGGGCAGCGGGCCGCAGGGGCGGCGCAGCCGGTAGAAGCGGCCGTACGCGTGCAGCCGGCTGGGGCCGCTCAGGTCGTCCGCCACCGGCAGCCCGGCCGCCGCGAGCCAGGACCGGGACGCGGAGCGGCGCCCGGTCGCGTCCACGACGAGGCGGGCCGGGATCCGCTCCCCGCTGTCCGCGACGACTCCCGCCACCCGGTGGCCCGACGGCCCGGCCGGGGCCGTCAGCAGCCCGGCGGCGGCCGTGCGGTGGCTGAAGGACACGCCCGGCGCGGCCGCTGCGGCCCGGTGCAGGACGACGTCCAGGAGGGAGCGGCGGGCGACCAGGGTCACCAGCTCCTCCTCGCCGGGCCCGGCGGGGCCGCCGGGCGCCGCCGCGGTCAGGTCGAGGAGCCGTGCGCCGTGCGCCAGCAGGCTGCCGAGCACGTCGGGGGCGTGCCGGCGCAGCATGCGCACGCCGAGCGCGTTCAGGATGTGGTCGTGGACGGCCTGCGGGACCCCCGGCCGCCGCCACCGCAGCGCGCTCTCCACGGCCGGCCCGTCCGGCGGGGGGCCGCCCCGCTCCAGGACCCGCACCCGGTGGCCGCGCCGGCCGAGCGCCAGGGCGGTGGCGAGGCCGGCGGTGCCGCCGCCGGCGATGACGATGGCTGCCATCGTCAGCGACGCCTGCCGTGGACGAAGAACACGCGCCGCACCCGGCGCACCGCGCGCGGCGGTACGGGGTCGGGCCAGCGCCCGAAGTCGGCCCCCGGCTCGCCGGGCTGTACGGCGCGGACGTCGAACCCGTAGCGCGCGAACAGGTCTTCGGGCTCGTCGGTGCCGAACACCCAGGGGCACCCCCAGCCCGCGAAGACGTCGAGCAGCCCCCGCATGTGGGGGAGTGTCAGCGCGGCGGCGTTGACGATGTCGGCGGCGATGCGGCTGCCGGGCGCGGAGACGGCCGCGACCCGCTCCAGCATCCGGTGCGCGTCGGCCTCGGGGATGTAGTAGAGCAGCCCCTCCAGCAGCCACGTCGAGGGAACGGACGGGTCGTAGCCGGCCGCGGCGAGGCGGTCCTCCCAGCCGTCGGAGGTGAGGTCGACGGCCACCGTGCGGTGGTCGACCCGCGGCTCGGCGCCCCCCAGCCGCTCGGCCTTGAAGTCGAGGACGGCCTGCCGGTCGACCTCGAAGTAGCGGACGCGGCCGGGCCAGGGGAGCCGGTAGGCGCGCGAGTCCATGCCGGCGGGGGCCAGCACGATCTGCGTCGTCTCCGGTGCGCGGGCCGCTTCCTGGAGGAAGTCGTCGAAGAACCGGGTGCGGATGGCGTTGTAGTCGGGGGTGCTGGGCAGGGTTCGCGGCCGGCCGGGAGGGAAGGTCGCCTCGCGGATCTCCCGCAGCAGTTCGGGGCCGGCCTCGCCGACGAGTCCGGCGGCGTACGGGTCCTCGTACAGCCGGTCTTCGCGGCGGGTCTCGGCGGCCCGCAGCGCCGCGGTGAGCAGGGCGGTCCGTTCGACGGGATTGAGTACGGGCATGGGGGCTCCTTGGTGCAGGGGTGGGCCGGGGGCCGGCGGGCCGGGCGGCGCGGTCAGCCGTTCGGCGCGGCGGTCAGACGCCCCCACAGCGCGTCGTCCTGCCGGAAGAGGCGGTCCTTGACCTGGGTGGGGCGGATGCCGGAGGCGACCGCCGCGTGCCAGTCGCGGTCGAAGGCCTCGGCGTCGAGGAGGCGCAGGGACGGGGCGGCCAGGCGGCCGGCCGCGCGGGCGGCTGCGTATCCGGCGGACTCTGCGGACAGCGCCCCGTCCAGGGCGGCGGTGAAGCGCGCGGCCCCGGCCGGCGGCCAGGGCCCGCGGGGGGAGACGGCGAAGACGTAGTGCGGGGTGCCGCCGGGCGACGGCTCGACGCGGCAGGCGGCGTTCCGCAGGGCGAGCCCGCCGGGGCGGAGGGCGGTGTGCAGGGCGCGGACGGCCTCGGCGTCCCGCAGGCGCTCGCCGGCGGCGTCGGAGCGGCCGCCGCGGCCGGCGTACTCGACGCGGGGGACCCCTCCGGCGGTGTCCACGACGCGGACCACGTCGCCGACGGCGTACCGGTACAGGCCGCCGACGTGGCTGAACACCACGTGGTAGTCGCGGCCGGCTTCGAGCTCGTCGGGCAGCAGGGTGTCGCTGTCGGGGCGGAGGTCCTCCTCCGCGGGCACGAACTCGTACACCGAGGCGGAGGCGGTGAGGCTGCCGGCCGACGGGTGCCGGTCCAGCGCCACGCCGACCGGCCCCTCGGAGGCGGCGACCGGCGCGGGCAGGACGGCGACGTCCGCGCCGAACTCCCCGCTCAGCGCCGGCAGGTAGAGGGAGGCCACTCCGGTGGTCCAGCAGAACAGCGCCCGCATCCGGGGCCACACCTGCGCGGGGCGCACCCTGCCCGAGGAATCGGCGAGCCGCTCCAGTTCGGCGGCGCGCGCCGGGTCGGGACGGCCGTGGGGCAGCCCGCCGAGGGTGCCGTCGCGGACCTCCTTCACGATGCGCGGCCACCACAGGTTCAGCTGGTACGGGACGGCGGCGACCATCGCCGGGTTGATGCCGATCATGCAGCGCAGGTCGGCCTGGACGGCGAGCCGGAGCCGCAGGTAGGCCCGCTCCAGGTGGTCGGCGGGGTCGGTGGGGACGGGCAGTGCCGCCCAGGGCGCGCCGGTGCCGGGTTCGGCGGAGAGGGGTTCGCCGAAGCGGGCGCCGAAGTCGACCTGGCTGGCTCCGACGTGTGGCCGGCCGTCGGCGGTGGTGGGCGGGGCGGTGAGCGGGTCGTGCTTGAGGTTCAGGACCGCGTCGGGGCGCTCCAGCACCTCGGGGAAGTGCTCGACGAGGGGGGCCCAGGCCGCGTAGTAGAACGGCATGAAGGTCGTCTTCATGAAGCGGGGCGTGACGGGGACCTTCTTGTGCGCTCCGGTGCTGCCGCTGCTGGTGAAGTACACGGCGGGGGTGTCGGCGGACAGCAGGTTCCGCTCGCCGGCGGCCGTCCGCTCGATCAGCGGCGCGTGGTCGGCGTAGTCGCGGACGGGGACGGCGGAGCGGAAGTCCTCCATCGTCAGGACGCGGCCCAGGCCGTGGGCCCGGCCGAACGCGGTGGAGGCGTTGAAGCCGACGAGGTCGGTCAGGGCGCGCCGCTGCGCCTCGGGGAGGTCGGTGTGGTCCCGGGTGAGCCGGGTGCGGGCGGCGAAGACGCGCTCGCGGTAGCGGACGGCGTGGCCCGGCGCGTGCCAGACGGAGGAAACGTTCATGCGGCCAGTACCTCCAGCACGGCCCTCGCCGCGCGGTCGGGGTCGGACTGCTCGGCGAGCACGGTCACCGGCACGTCGCGGACCTCCTCCAGCAGGATCTTCCGCAGGTTCTTCTGGTAGCGCTCGAAGTCCGCCCAGCGGCCGTCCCGGCCCTCGTACTCCAGGGCGTTGAGCCGGGCCCCGTCCGCCCTGCGGTGCCAGGCCGTCTCGGGGGACACGTCGAGGAACACCACCCGCGCGGGCTGCGGGAAGGAGCGCCACCAGGAGTACAGGCGGCTGTCGCTGACGCCCGCCATCCGGCACTTCGCGAGGATCTTGTAGTAGTACGAGTCCACGAGCACGGGGACGCGCGGGTCGGGGCCGTCCAGCTGGTCCCTGAGGTGGACCACGGCCGTCTGCAGCACGCTCGCCATGAAGTCGGCGGAGTACGCGGTGCCCAGGCCCGGCAGGAGGTGCTCGTGCACGTCCTGCCGCAGCCTGTTGACCAGGTCGTGCTCGGGGGCGACGAACGCCCTGTCCGCCGACACCAGCCGCCACTCCGGCAGCTGCGCCGCGAGGCGCCGCATGACCGACGACTTGCCGGCCCCGTCGGGCCCCAGCAGCACGTGGAAGCGCGGTCCGCTCATCGGGCGGCGGCTGTCGTCTCGGCGCGCAGGGCGAGGCGTTCGCGCAGCTCCGGGTCGTCGCCGACGGCGACGGGGTGTCCGACGAGCTCCAGCATGGGCAGGTCGGAGACGTGGTCCCCGTACGCCCAGCAGTCCCCGGGGTCGGTGTCGGGGCGGGAGGCCAGGTGGGCCAGTACGGCCTCGCGCTTGCCCTCGCCGATGACGGGCACGGCGACCTCGCCGGTGTACGTCCCGCCGTCGGCCAGCGGGCGCGTGCACAGGATCGCGTCGGCGCCGATCTCGCGGGCGAGCGGCTCCAGGAGGGGCGGGAAGGAGCCGGAGACCAGGACGACGGACGCGCCGGCCGCGCGGTGGCGGTGCAGGGCCTCGCGCGTGGAGTCGATCCAGAACCCGCGGGTGGAGGCGGCGCGTTCGGTGTACCAGTCGTCCGCCAGCGCGGTGACCGCCGCGACGTCCTCGCCGGCGTAGTGCCGGTAGTAGGCGCGGTTGATCTCCTCGCGGGGCACGCCGTCGGCGGCGCGCCGCCGGAGCACGGCCATGATCCGCTCGTACTCCTCCTCGCCGGCAGCGCCGTGCAGGCGCACCAGCCGGTAGTGGAGGAAGTCGAACATGCTCTTGACGGTGATCAGCGTCTCGTCGACGTCGCTGAAGACGGTGTGGGGCCGGGTGGTGTCTGACATGGGTTGGCTCCTTGCGGGGGCGGTCGGCGGCCCGCTGTCCGTACGGGCCGCCACTTCAGGTGCAGCTGTCCGCCGTGGTCACGACGCGCCCACCTCGGACCGCGCCGGGGCGGTGGCCGCCGCCTCGGCCGTCGCCAGGGCCACGCCGTCCTGGAGGGAGCGCTGCGCCGCCCGTGTCTCCTTGGCGTGGGAGACCTGCGTGTCGAAGGCGGTGAACCGGACGTCCATGCCCGCGGTCTCCGACCCGCCCTGGGTCACGGACAGTGCGCAGTGGAACGCGGTCCGCGTGTGGTGCGGCGAGCGGTGGGACAGGACGTGGCACCGCACCACCGCGGGCAGCGGGAAGAGGAAGTTGCGGTACCGGGTGGAGAAGGAGTCGATCACGAAGTACCTGCTGCCGACGGCCTCCGTCGGCAGGTAGAACTGCTCGGCCACCGCGATGAACATCTGCCGCGCGGCCTCCGTGGCGAGCATCCCCTGCATGTGCTGGCCGGTGACGTGGTCGGACATGACCTCGTTGCCGGCGTCCACGAGCAGGTCGGCTTCGTACCAGTCGGTGCCGGCCGGGCGCGGGTCGGAGATCAGCACGTTCTCCGGGCGGTGCTTGTGTGCGATCTCCCGTCCGGCGCGGGTGTGCAGGGCCTGGTCGTCGATGGCGACCCGGTCCCCGAGCCCGCGGCGGTCCAGGGTGTCGCGGATGAACGCCACGTCGAACAGGGAGACGCCCTGCCCGAGGGCGATGCGGACGGGGCCGCTGCCGGCGTCGTCCGGGAACGCCCCGCTCCTGATGCGCTTGGCGAGCTGGGAGACCGTGAACACGCCTTCGTGGTGGGCGAACTCGGCGAACACGTCGCCCACGAGGAAGAGCGCGCCCGTCCTGGCCTCGCCGGCCTGGGATGTTTCCTGGGTCATGGCTGGTGACCTTTCCCGTTGTCCTGGGTGGATGTCGTGGCGCGCGGCCCCCCGGCGGTCGTCGCCCGGTCCGCCGGGGGCTCATCGCGTCATTCGGCGGTGCGCCGGCTCAGTTCGGGGAACTTCGGGTCGCTGCCCAGGGCGCCGCCCTCCGCCCAGCGGTTGCGCGGCACCTCCTGGATGTAGACGGTGATCTTGTCCAGCGGTGCTCCCGTGACGCGCCGGACGGTCCGGGTGAGCTCCTCCAGGAGCTCCCGGGACTGGGCGTCGTCCTGGCCGTCCCAGGTGGTGACGGAGATGATGGGCATGGGACCCCTTCCGGGTTCTGGTGGTTCTGCTCTGCCGCGTCGGGCCGGTCAGGTCTGCGGAGCGGCGGTGGTCCGCAGGTCCGGGAAGGACGGGCCGCGCAGCTTCAGGTGGGCGTGGATGTCCCCGCCGAGGCCGAACTCGCCGATGGCGCCGCCGTAGCTGCGCTGGTAGCTCATCCACAGCACGACCACGTTGATGATCCGGTTGGCGCCCGGGAGGTCCGGGTCGGGGAACGGGTTCGGCAGGGTGGCGTGGTAGCTGCCGGAGCCCTCGGCGTCGGTGGTGAACACGTTGGGCACGCCGAGCGGGCCCGGGCGGGTGGGGCCCGCGGGGTCGAGGTCGCGGGCCCGCAGCGACATCACCGTGTAGACGCTGTTCGGTACGAGCCGGGAGAACCGGAAGTCGAAGGTCCCCGCGTGGCCGTCGGGGGTGACGGCGACCTCCAGCGTGCCGCTCGCCCGCATCCACTCCCCGAACGTCACCGGCTCGGTGACCTTGGGGCCGTCCTCGGCCCGCAGGTCGGGGATCGGCACCTCGTGGAAGGCGTGGCTGGGGCGTACGACCCGGTCGGCGTCGGGCAGTTGCTCGGGCGCGAACACCATCGGGTAGTTGTTGCACGGCAGGGGCAGCGGCAGCGTGTGCAGGACGACGTCCCGGTCCGCGCCGTCCGGGTCGGTGTCCAGCTCCCGTACGACCGTGTACGGGGCGAGCCGGCCGAACTCCGGGACGGGGCTGGCGGGCGAGACGACCGCCGCGCCCCACCCGGGTGCGGTCCCGCCGCCCGGGGCGGGCCGGTTGACCATGCCCACCACCAGGAAGTTGCCGTCGCCGTCCATGACCTCGCTCGGCGGGTACAGCGGGCCCTGCGTGGTCGGGGAGAGCTCGTGGACCTCCCTGCGGTGCGGGGTGGCGGCCCCGGCCGGGGCGGCCGCCGTCGCGGTCTCAGACATCGGCGCGCTGGTAGACGCGGGTGTAGAGGCCGCTCTCGCCGCCGACGATGTAGCGGTCGCCGGCCTGCTGGACGATCTCCTGGTACTCGGGCGAGGTGAAGACCGCCTGGTACTGCTCGGGCGCGCACTCGAAGCCGGACACGAACATCACGCCGGGCTCGGTGCTGAGGAGGGAGTGGTACGCGAGGAACGCCTTCACCTCGTCGGCCCGCCGGACGACGTTGAAGATCGTGTTCTCGCGCCACTCGCGGTACGCCGCGTACTCGCGGGGCTTGACCTCGATGTGGCGCAGCTGGACGTACGGGGTCGCCGGGACGGGCTCGGCGACGTCCTTGGGGGCCTCGACGAAGTCGAGGAGCTGACGGCGGAAGTCGGTGGCCAGGTCCTCGGAGACGAGGTCCCACAGCTCGTGCCAGCGGGCGTTGAGGGCGGCGACCTCGGACACCTCCGCGACGGGGGTGATCTCCAGGAGGTTGTCGTCGTCCAGGCTGCGGTAGAGGGCGCGGCCGGCGACCGGCTCCTTCCGGTTGAACTGCTGCCACTGCTCCAGGACGTGGTCCGCCTTGCCGGGGGCCGCGGCGACTTCGTTCAGGACGAGGAGGGTGGAGGACATGGGGTGTTCCTTTCGGACGGTACGGGAAGGGCGGTGGGTGGTGCGGCGGGGGACGGCGCGGGGTGGGGCCCGTTCCGGGGGATGCGTGCCGAACCGGTGTGGGGATGCGAGGGGGCCGGGGATCGGGAAGGCCCCGTGGACGCGGGCCCGTCGGGCCCGCCGCGTGGGGGGTGCGAGGTGTTCGAGGGGCGGGCGTCAGGCGACGGGGACGCCCTTGGAGGCGATCACCGCGGCGGCTTCCGCGACGGTCTGCTCCGGGACGAGCTCGCCCATCTCGATCTCCACGCCGAAGGACAGCTGCAGGCGCAGCGCCAGCTCCTCCAGCAGCAGCGAGTCGATCTCCATGGCCTCGAACGTGGTGTCGGGCGTGACGCCCGCCGTCGAGACCTCCAGCTCACCGAGGACGGTGACGACCCGGCTGACGATCGAATTCTCCATTACATTCCTCCGTGAATCAAGGGGGAACGCCGAAATCCGAGGGCCTGTGCGCCCGTTGGACACGGCATACCGCCGCCGCGAGAAAGAATGGAACCGGTGAATTCAGGGGATCGAATCCTCCGCGTCCCAACGCATTCATCATGGGATCCGCGAACGGGCGGAGGAAGTGTCTCCCGATCATGGTGGTGCGAACACCACCTGTGGGAAAACCGGTTGCGCCGGTGCCCCGTACGGCTCAGGCCGCCTCGGCCCCGAACCCGGCCGGCTCGTCCCGGCGGCCGGCCCGCTCCGCCCCGGACTGGGCGATGTACAAGGTCAGGAGGGATTCCGGGCTCTCTGGCACCCGCATCACCACCCGGTCGAAGACCGTCACCCCGGCCTGCGGCAACGCGATCCTGCGCAGCCCCTGATTGGGCCCGACCACCTCGTGACAGTCCCACAGTTCCGCGAAATGCGGGCTCATCTCGCTGAGCCGGCCCGCAATTCGGCCGAATTCCGGGTCCTGTGGGAAGCGGGCCGACTGCGCCCGGAACTGCGCGACGAGACCGCGCCCCACCTCCTCCGTGTCCGGGTATTTCTCACGGGTCGCCGACTCGGTGAAGAACTTCACGACGCAGTTGTGCCCGCGCGTGCCGATGTGGAAAAGGGAGCGCGCCGAGCGGCTGGCGAGTTCGACGCGCCCGTACCGGTCGGTGATGTACGCCGGATTCGGCGACCAGCCCTCGACGAGCGCCCGCATCCGCGCGTGCCCGCCCTCCTGGCCGCGGTCGGGTGTGCGCGGCGGCGGGTTGTGGCCGGCCAGCCGGTGGAAGTAGTCGCGCTCGCAGTCCTCCAGCCGCAGGGCGTTGCTGACCGCGTTCACGATGCCTTCGGAGACGTTGATGTCCCGGCCCTGTTCGAGCCAGGTGTACCAGGACACCCCGACGCCGGCGAGGGCCGCCACCTCCTCGCGCCGCAGGCCGGGGGTCCGCCGGCGGTCGAAGTTCACCAGCCCGACCTCTTCCGGCGTGATCTGCTCCCGGCGGGCCCGCAGGAAGTGCCGCAGCCTCGCTCGCCGCAGCAGTCCGGATGCCGGTGCGGATGCAGCTGTCTGCATGTCTCGACTTCTTTCCTTCTACACAGGACTTCGGTGACGGATGGCGGTGGGCGGACGGCGGGTGCCGGGGGGAGGGAGCGGGGCGTGCGGCTCCGGCTGTCGGTCCCACCGCTGGTGGTGGCACCAACCGGTTCGACAGACACTCCCTCCCGTCGGCACCCGGCATCACACTGGCGGCATGTTCCACACAGCGGAGAACATCCCGGCAGCCACGGCGGCGGGTACGGCGGAGCGGGTTCCGAGGAGGAGCAGGACCGCTCGGCTCCGCCTGTTCTGCTTCCACCACGCGGGCGGCAGCCCCTGGTCGTTCGCGGGCTGGGGGCAGCACCTCGGCCGCGGCGTCGAGGTGGTCCCGGTGTCCATGCCCCCGAGGTCGTCGGCCCCGGGGGGCGTCCCCGGCGCCGTCAGCACGATGGACGCCCTCGTACGCGAGGTGACACGTCAGCTGACTCCCTTCCTCGACGGGCCCTACGCCTTCTACGGGCACAGCATGGGATCGCTGGTCGCCCACGGTGCGGCGCAGCGGATCGTCGCCGCGGGGCGGCGCCCACCTGCGTCTTTCGTGGCCGGTGCCCACCGCGCGCCGCACCTTCAGGCTGCGCCCGGCCCAACCGTAGGACTGTCCGATAGTGCGTCCCTCGAGCTGTTGTTGGGTCTCGGTGGAGCCGGTCGGCTGCTCCGGGAGAGCCCCGCGCGCATGAGGTCCGTGGTGCACCGGCTGCGCGAGGACCTCCGCGTCGCCGCCACCCACCGGAATCCGGTTGCCGGCCACCGGCCGCTGCCGTGCCCGGTGCACGCCATGCTCGGTGACCGGGACCCGCTGGTCCCGGCCGCGGACGCGGAGGCGTGGCGACTCCATGCGAGCGGGCCGTTCTCGTTCCGCTTGCTGCCCGGCGGGCACTTCTTCCACCGCGAGGACAAGGACCGCTTCTTCGCCGAGTTGGAGGACGTCCTGTGGGACGGCGTACGCTGACGCTCATTCACGGCTGCGGTGTTGTGGCCGAGTTCCCGGTGTCCGGTGGGCCCGGCGGTGCCTGCGCCTGTGTGGCCCGAACCGTGCGCAGTGTGATTCTCGCCGCTGACAGTGCGTGTCGGTGTGACCTACCTTCGGTCGGTATGGACGCCACGCCCCCCGGGGCCGAGACGAAGAAGAAGCGGCGCACCCAGCTGGCGCACTTCCTGCGCACCCGCCGAGCCGCGCTCTCCCCCGAGGACGTGGGCCTGGCGACCGCCGGCAGGCGCGCCAGGGTCGGCCTGCGCCGCGAGGAGGTCGCGGTCCTGGCCGGAGTCAGCGCGTCCTGGTACGCCTGGCTGGAGCAGGGCCGCCCCATCAAGGTGTCGGACGGCATCCTGGACGCGATCAGCTCCGCCCTGCGGCTCGACGAGCTCGAACGGGTCCACCTGTACCGCCTCGCGGACGCCAACCCGCCCGTCCCCCTGCGGCCCCTCGGCACCGCCGACCCGGAGGTCTTCCAGCGGATGGTCGACACCCAGCTGTCGGGGCCCTCCTGTGTCATCGACCGCTACTGGGACGTCGTCGCCGCCAACCGCCAGGCCGCCGACCTGCTGCGCCTGACCCGTGACGGCAACGGCAACTTCCTCACCAGCCTGTTCACCGGCACCCACGGCGCCCGCTACCTGAACCGGCCGGAACTGGCCCGGCAGATGGCCGCCCGGTTCCGCCTCCAGGCCTCGTACGGGCCCGACGACCCGCGCTACGAGCAGATCGCCGACGCCCTGGCCGCCGCCGACCCCTTCTTCGCCGACCTGTGGGACCGCCACGAGGTCGAGGCGTTCGGCCCGGCCACCGTCGAAGTCGACGACCCGCAGGCCGGACACCTCTCCTTCGTGCTGTTCACCATGGACCTGGACGACGCCGCCAGCCACCGCCTCCTCGTGTACCTGCCGCCCGGCATCGCCGGCCCCGCACCGGTCTGGCCGTAGCGCCCCGTCCCGTCCCCTCCGAAGCCCCCGGCCCGCGGCCGGGGGCTTCCGCGTGCGCGCCGCCGGGAGGGTGGTGTTCCCGCCACCACCGCCCGTACCCACAGTGCCCGTACGGTCTGGAACGCGCCCGGCCGGCGGCGGAGAATCGACGTACGCATCCGGGACGGCGCGCCGTACGCGCCGTCCGTGCCGGGTCGCGCCCGCCGGCCGTGCACCACGGCCCGCCGGCGACGCCGTCTCGCGTCCGCCCCTCTTGCCCGAGCGGAGCGCGGCCCCTTTCCACCGTGCCCGGTAGCGGCGTCCCGCACCGGCGACCAGGGAGGCCACCTTGACCCACGTGTTGCCCCACGCGCACCCGTCCGCAGCCCAGGAGGTGGCGGCATGACCCGGGCAGCCGTCCTCACCGGCCTCGGGACGTACGTCCCGCCCCGCGTGGTGACCAACGACGACCTCTCCCGCACCATGGACACCACCGACGAGTGGATCCGCACCCGTACGGGCATCACCCGGCGCCACTGGGCCGACCCCGGCACCGCCACCGGCGACCTCGCGGTCGAGGCGGGCGCGCGGGCGCTCAAGTCGGCCGGATCCGCCGACGTCGACCTGGTGGTCCTGGCGACGACCACGCCCGACCACCCGTGCCCGGCGACCGCCCCCGACGTCGCCGCCCGGCTGGGACTGGGGAACGTGGCCGCCTACGACATCGCCGCCGTGTGCAGCGGGTTCGTCTACGCCCTCGCGGCCGCGGCCGGCGCCATCGCCTCCGGCACCGCCGAACGCGTCCTCGTCATCGGCGCGGAGACGTACTCCACCATCCTCGACCCGGCCGACCGCACCACCTCGGTCATCTTCGGCGACGGCGCCGGGGCCGTGGTGCTGCGGGCCGGCGAACCGGACGAGCCGGGGGCGCTGCTGGGATACGACCTCGGCAGCGACGGCTCGCTGAAGGACCTCATCACGGTCCCCGGCGGCGGCTCCCGGCAGCGCTCCGAGGCGGCCGGCGAGGCCGCCGACAGCGCGGGCTCCTCCGTCGGCGGGCGCCCTGCCGACAGCTACTTCACGATGCAGGGCAAGCAGGTCTTCCGGCATGCGGTCACCCGCATGGCGGCCTCGTCCAAGGCGATGCTCCGGCGCGCGGGATGGGAGCCGGAGTCGGTGGACTGGTTCGTCGGCCACCAGGCCAACGTCCGCATCCTGCACGCCGTGGCCGACCAGCTCGGGATGGACCGCGGGCGCACCGTGGTCAACCTCGACCGTGTCGGCAACACCTCCGCTGCCTCCATCCCCCTCGCCCTGGCCGACGCGATCGCCGCCGGGCAGGTCGGTCCGGGCGACCGGGTGCTGATGAGCGCCTTCGGCGGCGGCGTGACGTGGGGCTCGACCGCCCTGGTCTGGCCGGACATCAGCCCCCACTGAGGACAGCCCCCGAGTCGGCCGCCGGTCACACACGACCGGCGGCCGACGGCCGTCTGCACGGACCGGCGGCCTCCAGGCACAGCGCCACCGCACACCCAAGGCCCCACCGGCCGCATGAGAAACAGGAGTTGGAAGCATGGCCCCCACCACCGGTTCGACCCGCCCCATGACCATCGGCATCCTGGGCGCGGGCAACATAGGCCGCCCGCTCGGCCGGCACTGGCTCGCCGCCGGGCACACGGTGACCTTCGGCTCCCGCGACCCGGGCAGGCTCGGCCCGTTCGTCGAACTGCTCGGCGACCGGGCGCGCGCGGCGACGTACGCGGGGGCCGTCGAGGCCGGTGACGTCGTCCTGCTGGCCGTCCCGAACCCGGTGCTCGGCGGACTGCTGGAGCAGCTGGCCGACCGGCTCGCCGGGAAGACGGTGATCGACGCGACCAGCCCGATCGGCGTCTCCGAAGACGGGCTCTTCGTCTCGCAGCTCGGCCCGGGCACCACCCAGGGCAGCTGGACCGCCGAGCGGCTGCCGCACAGCTCGGTCGCCCGCGCGTTCACCCACTTCCCCGACGAACTGCTGTGGTCGCGCGGAACCCAGCAGCGGCACTTCTGGGGCATGGGCATCGCCTCCGGCGACCCGCGGGCCCGCCGGGTGGCGGAGGCCTTGGTGCACGACGCCGGCTTCGTCCCCGTCCACCTCGGCGGGCTGGAGGAGTCCGCCGCCGTGGACCCCGGCGGCCGGCTCTTCGGGTACGTCTCCACGGCCGCGGGCCTGCGCGCGGCGGCCGGCCTCGCCGGCTGACCGCGGGGCCCGTACGGGCGCGTGCGGTGTACGTGCCGTGCACGTGCGCACCCGCGCCAGGACACGGCGTACGGCCCGCCCCCTCCGGGGACGGGCCGTACGCTCGGCGGCGGCGCCTACCTCTCGCCCGCGCCCTGCGTGGCGAGGGAGAGGGGCTCGGGGGTGGGGCGCACGACCGCCGGCTTCTTGCGCGGGCTCGACCAGCGGCGGGTGATCGGCCGCTCCACCAGGGCGTACAGCGCCCAGGAGGCCAGGATTCCCGCGGCGATGAACAGCACGGCGAGCGCGACGGCCTCGGGGACCGAGTACGCCTTGCTGCCGAGCAGCTTCCACAGCGCGACCATCACCGTGTAGTGGACCAGGTAGAAGGCGAAGGAGATGTCGCCGAGCCAGACCATCACGCGGTTCCGGAAGAGCGTGAACCTGCCCTCGGCGTCCGCGATGGCGCCGGCCGCGATCAGCAGGGCGGCCGGGATGACGCACACGGCGCGCGTCGAGTAGATCGGCGGGGTGAAGTAGCCGACGGCGTAGCTCACGGCCAGCAGGACGCCGGACCACACCATGCCGATGTTGCGCCAGCGCCCTGCCATCACGGAGCGGGCGACGAGGATGCCGAGGGCGAAGTCCAGCACGCGGGGGAGCGGCAGGATGTAGGAGACGAAGTACTGGTTCACCGAGGTGCCGGGCTCGGTGTCCATCATCGCCGTGCCGGCCGGGACCAGCAGCTCCGACAGGAACGGCGTCGCGATGATCCCGGCGGCCACCGCGGCGGCCCACAGGTTCAGCCGGTGCGCCGGGATCTTCCGGATCCAGTGGATCAGGACGGGGAACAGGAGGTAGAAGACTGCCTCCACGCCCAGCGACCAGCCGGCCGGGTTCACGCCGAAGTTGATCGCGAAGTCCGGATACCAGACCTGGACCATGAAGAAGTTGAGCAGCCCGGTCGTCGTGTCCGTGATCGGCGCGGCGAACACCAGCATGGCGAGTGCCCAGACGAGCACGTAGTTCGGGACGATCTTGAGGAACCGGCGGCGCCAGAAGCGCGGCGCGGTGTCCGTCTCCCGGGCCGACCAGGTCAGGACGAAGCCGCTCAGCACGAAGAAGAACGTGACGCCGAGCGCTCCGGCGTGGGCCACCGCGTCGTAGTAGGCGACCGCGGCCGAGCTGCTGCTGAGCCAGGGCACGCCGAGGAAGGCCAGGAGCGCCGCGTGGTAGAGGAACACCACGAAGGCCGCGGGGAAGCGAAGGCCGGTCAGTGTGTCGAGGCGGGTCACCCGGGCACGTCCAGGCGCCGCCGGGGCGGCTGGCGGGGACGTGCTGCCCGCCGCCTCGACCTCCGTCACACGCATGCTGTCCGTCGACACGTTTCTGCTCCTTCGGAAGAGGGGGGATCCGCGAACTGAGTGGTGCCGCGAGTGCGGCGGCGGCGGGCTTCCGGCGGCGGCACCGGATACGCCGATGCCCTGGTCCGAGGGGGGGGAAGGGGCTGGGTGGGACGCCGGGGGACGGGGCCGGGGGATCGCTCCACGGCTGCGCACCACGGGTGGCGACCCGGCAGGCATCGGATGCCTGGAAAGCTACCGGAACCACCGCCACCGTGCCGGGGTCGGTTCATCCGGGTGGTGCCACCACCACCGCGGGGCGCCAACAGGGCTGCGACAGGACGGGTTTCCGGCCGGGGGGCACAGCGAACCGGCCACCGGCTGGTGCTCCCACCACCACGATCAGGAAGCACTTCATCCGCTCGCCGCGGGCGCCGCACAATGCGTCAGCGAACCCCATCGGCGCGAGCTGAACGGGCACCGGCATTGGCGCACCACTCCGCGCTCCGGGCCGCCCTCGCACACGACGCCCCCCGAGACCCCCACCACCGGACCACCGACCCGGGAGCCACCATGTCCCACAGTGCCACCAGCCAGCGCACCGACCACCCCGGAGCCGGGGCCCCCGCCGCCGGGGCCCTCGCCACCGCGCCGCCGCCCGGCCCGTCCGACGCGGCCACCCCGTCCGCGGAGGCCCCACCGGGCTCCGCATGGCGCGGCTGGCTGGCCGTGATCGGACTGGCCCTCGGCGTGTTCTCGTTCGTCACCACCGAGACCCTGCCCATCGGCCTGCTCCCGTCCATCGCCGAGGGCACTTCCGTCTCCCTCGGCTCCGCGGGCTTCCTGGTGACCGGCTTCGCCGCCATCGCCGCCGTGACCGCAGCGCCCCTGACGGCGCTGACCGGGCGCATGGACCGCAAGTGGCTGCTCGTCACCCTCATGGCCTTCTACATCGCCGGCAACCTCATGGCCGCCGTCGTCTCCAGCTACGCCCTGCTCCTGACCGCGCGCATCATCGTCGCCCTCGCGCACGGCGTGTTCTGGTCCATCGCGATCGCCGTCGCCGTCCGGCTCGTCCCCGAACGGCACGCGGTGAAGGCCACGTCGGTCGTCCTCGGCGGGATCTCCCTCGCCTCCGTCGCCGGCACCCCGCTCGGGACCGCCGTCGGGCAGTCCGCCGGCTGGCACACCGCCTTCGTCTGCGTCGGCCTCCTCGGCTTCCTCGTGCTCGCCGCGAGCCTGCTCTTCATGCCGGCCCTCCCGGCCAAGGGCCGCGGCGACCTGAAGGCGCTCGTCCACGTGCTGCGGCACCGGGCGCTACGCGTCGCCGTCGGTGTCACCGCGCTCATCATGAGCGGCCACTTCCTCGCCTTCACGTACGTCGCCCCGTACCTGGAGGAGGTCACCGGCATCCGCCCGTCGCTCGTCGGCGCGCTGCTGCTCGTCTTCGGCGCGGCCGGCCTCGTCGGCAACTTCGCCGCCGGCGCGGTCGTCGGCCGGGCCCTGCGCACCAGCCTGATCGCCAGCACCGGCCTGATGGCGCTCATCATGGCGGTCATGTACGCGGGCGGCGCCAGCGGTCCGCTGGTCATCGCGATGCTCGTCTGCTGGGGCATCGTCTACGCGGCGCTGCCGGTGGCGCTGCAGACCTGGGTGATGCGCCTGGTCCCCGAGGAGAGCGAGGCCGCCTCCTCCCTGTACGTCGCCGCGTTCAACGGGGCCATCGGCATCGGCTCCTTCATCGGCGGCCTGGTCATCGACGCCTCGGGCCCGCGGCCGGCGATGCTCGCCGCCGGTGCCTTCGCGCTCGCCGCGATGCTCGTGACCTTCTTCTTCGGCCGGAGGAGCGGCGCAGCCTCCGCCCGCTCCTGACCCCGGCGTGCCGCGGGCCGCGGCGCCGCAGCAGGCCGTGCGCACGGGCGCCGGCCCCGCAGCGGCGCCGCGGCCCGCCGCGCATCCCGGCCGCCCCGCCCCGACTCGGCGGACGGACTTGCCCGGACTCCGTCAACTCGCCCCGCCCGCCGCCCGGCAGGCGGCCCGGACTGGACGAGGATGCGTGGTGGCTGTTCGGCGCAGAGGCTGTCGTGGGCCGGGGGCCGGCTCCATACTCGACGAATCCCTCCGCCAGGCAAGAGAGGTGCGATATGCGGCGTACGACCGGAGGGCCCCGGACCTTCCATCTCTGGTCGCTCTCCGAAGACGTGATCATCGACCAGGGGGCCGGCGGCGCGCTGCTGCTCACGAGCCGCTGGGGGCAGGACCGGCTCGACCAGCCCAGCCCCGCCGTACGGGAGGTGCTGCGGAGGATGGAGCTCGGGCCGGTGCTGCTGGCCAACGCCCTGAGCAGCCCCGAGGACCAGTGCCGCACCGCCCTCCCGACCCTCGACAGGCTCTCGCACCTCGTGGTGCGCACCCTCGGCGTGGACGACCTGAAGGGGCCGCTGCTGTCGGTGTTCCCGCTGTCGTCGGGGGCGCCGTTCGTGCGGATCCGCCCGACCGGCGACTGCCGCGTACGGCTGCCCCGGCACGTCGCGCTGACCGTGCCCGACTCGGGCGCCGGCTGCGTGCTCGAGTCCGACGACTCCCCCCACCGGGTCGTCCTGCACCGCCAGGAGGCCGCCTGGGTGGCGATGACGCTGGCCTGGCCGACCACGCTCACCGCGGTCTCCGCAGCCCTCCCCCTGCCGCGGCAGGTCACCGAGGACATCGTCGGCTACCTCGCCGGCGCCGGGCTGGCCACCCTCGTCGACGAACACGGCATGACCGGGGGCGCACCGCGTCCCGCTTGAACGCTCCAGAGCGGCCCGCTCCGGCCTCGAGGGTTCCTCCAGGCACCTTCTGGCCACTGCCTCAATAGTGCCGCCAGCAGCGGGAGAGGCCCGCGACTGGTCGACGGAGTGGACATGCTGAACGCGGATGCATTCCGCCAGGTATTCGGTACGTTTCCAACCCCGGTGGCGATCGTCACCACCCTCGGCGAAGACGGCGAGCCGAGCGGATTCACCTGCAACGCCTTCTCCGCGGTCTCCGCGGCCCCGCCCCTGCTCCTGGTGTGCGTGGGCAAGGGGTCCCGGACCCTCCCCGCGATGCTCTCCTCGGGGGTGTTCGCGCTGAACTTCCTCGCCCGGCAGGGGCAGGCGACGGCGCGGACCTTCGCGGGCAAGTCGGAGGACAAGTTCGAGGGCGTCGCCTGGCGCGCCGGGCTCGCGGGGGTGCCCGTGCTCACCGAGGCGGCCGTCGCGTACGCGGGCTGCCGGCTCGTCCAGACCGTCGAGGCGGGAGACCACCTGCTGCTGATAGGGCGGATCGAGGAGAGCGAGACCTATCCCGGCACCGCCGCCCTCTACCAGCGGGGGGAGTTCGGCACCTGGGAACCGGAGAGCCGCCTGGCCCTCCAGACCCTCTGAGAGCAGGGGGCCGCCGCATACGCAGACCGCGGGTGCGGCGGCCCGCGCGCCGGGCCGCACCACCGGGTCTCAAGAGGATCTCGAGCGGCCTGGTGCATCTTGCCCACGTCATTTTCCGCCCCGACACGGAGGTCGGCCATGAGCGCCGCGGTGAGCAGCGAACTCTACGCCCAGGTACAGCACTTCTACGCCCGCCAGATGCAGGCGCTCGACAACGGCCGGCTGGAGGAGCACGCCGGGACGTTCACCGAGGACGGCAGCTTCGCCCTCACCCCGGGCACCGAGCCCGCCGTCGGCCCCGCGGCCATCCTGGAGGAGCTGCGCGCCTTCATGAAGCAGTTCGAGGGCAACCCGACGCAACTGCGCCACTACTTCAACCAGATCGTCCTGGACCCGCAGGAGGACGGCAGCCTCGTCTCGACGGTCTACGCCCTGATCGTGCAGACCCGCCCGCGGGAGCAGCCGGAGATCGGCGTGAGCATCGTCCTCCACGACGTCATCGACACCGCGGGCGACCGCTTCCGGCTGCGCTCCCGCGCCGTCGCCTACGACCAGGCGGCCTGACCCGCCGGCGGCCGGCGGTGGGCGGCGCCGGCGGCCGCCTGCGGGCGGAACGCACGAAGCTCCTGGCGGACACGGGCCCGTGGGATCGGGACCCGTGCACCAGGAGCTTCGTCGTTGCGTACGTTCCCCCGTGCCTCCGCTAGGCCGGCAGCGCATGGGGGACCGGGGCGGACAGGTGCAGGTCGGTGTCGTTGGCCAGGATGGACTGGTGAAGCCGCTGGAGCCGCGGCGACGGTTCCACCCCCAGCTCCTTGATCAGTGCGTGGCGCAGCGCCTGGAAGGCGTCGAGCGCACGCCAGGGGTGTCCTGCGCGGTACAGCGCGGTCATCAGCTGGGCGGAGAAGGTCTCGTGGATGGGCTGCTGGCTCACCAGCATCCGCAGCTCGCCGATGATCTCCGCGTGCCGGCCCAGGCTGAGGTCGGCGTCGAGGCGCATCTCCAGCGCCCAGGCGCGCTCCTCCTGCATGCCGATGACCTCCGTGCCGAGGATCTCCCCGACGGGTACGTCGGTGAGGGCCGGCCCGCGCCACAACTGCAGGGCGCGGCTGAGGTGCGCGGAAGCCGAGCCGGGGTCGCTGTCGGCCAGGGCGCGGTCGCCCTGGCGGACCAGCTGCTGGAACTCCAGCAGGTCGAGGGTGAAGTCCTCCGGGGCGAGCCGGTACCCGCCGTAGCAGGTCGCCAGGACGTCCTTGGCCGTGCGGCCGGTCCGCTCCACGCCGGCTTCCGTGAGCTTGCGGCGCAGTTGGAGGATGTAGGTCTGGAGCGTGGTGGCGGCGCTCCGCGGGATGGCGTTGCCCCACAACTCGGCCATCAGCGTCTCCACCTGGACGACGCGGCCGGCGCGGATCGCGAGGAGCGCGAGGATCTGTCGGGGTTTTCCAGCGGTGGGCACCACGGAGACGTCGTGCATACGGGCTTCGAGCGGTCCGAGAACTCCGAATTCCATGGAGCCAGCATCGCAGTCCGGTCGAGCGGCGAACCAGTGACGCGAACACGGGTGGACGTGAAGATCTCACATGCCGCCGGGCGGTTCCGAACCGCCCGCCGGACGGCCGCGCCGGAGCCCGGGAACGGCCAGGAGCAGGCCCTGGAAGGCGGGCCGTGCACGGCCCGCGGGCGGCACTCCGCAGCCGGCAGAGGCACCGCCCGGATGCTGGTGGCTGCTCCGGCCGCTCGCGGGCCTCAGCCGTTGACGAAGCCGAGGCCGGTCGCGTCGTAGCGCGTCCCCGAGAACCGCCCGGGCGGGGCGACGGCTTCGATCGCGGCGAGGTCCTCGGGGGACAGCTCCACGGCCAGGGCCGCCAGGTTCTCCTCCAGGTAGCGCACCCGCCGCGTGCCCGGAATGGGCACGACGTCCTCGCCGCGGTGCTGGAGCCAGGCCAGGGCCAGCTGGCCGGCGGTCACGCCCTTCGCCGCGGCCAGTTCCTCCAGCCGTGCCACGATCGCGAGGTTGCGCTGCCTGTTGCCGTCGGCGAAGCGGGGGTGGCCGCGCCGGACGTCGTTGTCGGCCAGCCCGTCCACGGAGGCGTAGTTGCCGGTGAGGAAGCCGCGCCCGAGCGGCGCGTACGGGACGAAGCCGACGCCCAGCTCGCGGCAGACCGGGGCGGTCTCCGCCTCCAGGTCCCGCGACCACAGCGACCACTCGCTCTGCAGCGCGGCGATCGGGTGCACGGCGTGCGCCCGCCGGATGGTCCCGGCGCCGGCCTCGGACAGCCCGAGGTGGCGGACCTTGCCCGCCTGCACCAGCTCGGCCATCGCGCCGACGGTCTCCTCGATGGGCACCTGCGGGTCGACGCGGTGCTGGTAGTACAGGTCGATGTGGTCGACCCCGAGCCGGCGCAGCGACGCCTCGCACGCCTGCCGTACGTAGGCGGCGTCGCCGCGGACTCTGGTGGGCTCGCCGAGGCGGTTGGCGAAGCCGAACTTCGTCGCCAGGACGACCTCGTCGCGGCGGCCGGCGACGGCCTTGCCGATCAACTCCTCGTTGTGACCCGAGCCGTAGAAGTCGGCCGTGTCCAGGAGGGTCACTCCGAGGTCGAGGGCGTGCCGCAGTGTCGCGATCGACTGCGTGTCGTCCGTGGCGCCGTAGCCGTGGCTCATGCCCATGCAGCCGAGGCCCTGGGCGGAAACCGCCAGTGCGCCCAAGTGCCGGGTGGGGATGTCGGTCATGCTGTGCCTCCTGGGCGGGTCGATGCCTGCCCGTCATGCTGGCTGTTGGAGCGCGCTCCATGTCAAACGGGGTGTTTCCGCCGGCCGGAGCCGGGCGCCCGGCGCCCGCGGCACCGGCCGGCGGAGCAGTCCCGCCTCAGCGGGGGAACGCGTGGGACGCGTACTGTGCCGCGGCAGGGTCGAAGGCCAGGGCTATGTGCGTGGCGATCGAGTTGACGTCGCGCCAGATCCGCTGGAGCGGGCTGTCGGAGGTCTGGCCGGAGGTGCCTGCGGTGGCGAACATCCGGTTCACCGCGTTCACCAGCAGCTCGGTGGCCATGGCGTAGTCGCGGACGTTGCGGGAGGTCTCCTCGGCCGTGATGCGCGCGCCGCCGTCGGCGAGGCGCGCGGCCCGCTCCAGCAGCAGCGCGGCAGCGTCGATCTCGCCGGCGCTGCGGGTCAGGACCGCTTCGTACGTGTTCCTGGAGGGCCCCGGCACGCCCGGCCGGCCGGCGCCGCGCTCCAGCCGCTGCACCGTGTCGCCGGTCCACAGCCGCAGCGCCTCGCGCGCGGCGCCGAGGGCGATCGGCGCGCAGGAGAGCCCGTTGACAGCCTGGACGGGGACGGTGTGGCAGTCCGCGTCCGAGGCGAGGGGCAGTCCGTCGAAGAGGCGCTGCCGCTCGGCGCTCCGCGACTCGGGTACGAACACCTCCTCTGCGATCAGGGTGTTGCTGCCCGTGCCGCGCATGCCGGAGCCGGTCCAGGTGTCCTTGACCGTGTAGTCGGTACGGGGCAGGGCGAACAGCCGCGCCGGCGGCGGCCCCGGCGGGGTGCTCCCGCCGCCCGGTACGACGGCGCAGAGCACGGCCCAGTCGGAGTGGTCGACGCCGCTGATGTACGCCCAGGAGCCGGACACGCTCCAGCCGCCCGGTACCGGAACGGCCCTGCCGGCGGGGGAGAGCGAGCCGACCACGAACGCGTCGGGCCCCTCGCCCCATATCGCGGCGTGCGCCTCCCGCGGCAGGCAGGCAGCCATCCGCGCCAGGCTCGACGCGACCGACGCGCACCATGCGGTGGCCGCACAGCCTTCGGCGACGGTGGCCACGGCGGCGTTGAACTCCTCGAAGGTCCCCTCCGTCCCGCCGAACGCGGCGGGGACGAAGTGCCGGGCGAATCCCGTCCGCAGCATGCCCTCCACGACGTCGGGCGCCAGGCGGCGCTGCTCCTCGGCGTCGGGGGCGTGGCGGCGGGCCAGGGCGGCCAGTCCTGCCGAACGGGCCACCAGTCCGGTCCCCCGGCCAGTCTGAGTGTGCATCCTGCCTCCTTGTCGGCGCCGATGATCGGAGCGGACCATGGCACAGCCCGGTGGACCACCACTCGGATCGTCCTCGAGCCGTCCATGACCGCTCCACCGCCCCGAAAGGCATGGCCGCGGCCGTGTCCCCTCCCATGGGACCGGGGCAGGGCCCGGGCGCGCCACCCCTGTGGAAATTGAAGGATCAAAGTCTCGTCGAACAAGGGAAGTTATCCACAGGGCTTTCGGGGGTGGCACCGGGCGCGGGACCTTCGGGGCATGACGAACGACCACGCATCCCGCACCCCGTCCCACGAGCCGCCCTCCCGCCCGCCGGGAGACCCGGCCCCGCCGCGGGTCACCCTGCGCAGCCCGGGCGAACTCGCCGACGCCCTGCCGTACATGCTGGGCTTCCACCCCACCGACTCCCTGGTGATGGTCGCCGTGCACGGCGAGGGCGGCCGCTTCGGCGGCCGGCTCCGGCTCGGCATCCCCCCGGTGCCGGCCGAGTGGGAGGACACGGCTCGGCAGGTCGCCGAATGCCTGGTCCACGGCAGCGAGCGGCGCGCCGGCCGGCCCGACGGCATCATCCTGTTCCTCTGCCAGGACCCGGAGCCCGGAGACAGCGGCCGGCGGGTCGTGGACCGGCTGCGGCCCCTGGCCCAGCGGATCCGGCTGGCCTGCGGGGCACTTGAGGTGCCCGTCCTCGAAGCGGTGTGCATCTCGGGCGGCCGGTACTGGTCCTACTGCTGCCCCGACGAGCGCTGCTGCCCGGCCGAGGGCCTGCCCCTCGCCGCCCCGGGCACCTCCGTGGCAGCGGCGGCCGCCACTTTCGCCGGACTGCGGATCCGCGGCTCCCTGCGCGAGTTGGAGGCCGGGCTGTCCCCGCTTCGCGGCCCCCTGGCCCTGGAGATGGAACAGGCCCTCGACCGGGCCGCAGCCGCCCTCGTGCCGAAGATCCTGGACGGGGCCACCCGCGAGCAGGTCGGCGCCGAGACCGTCACCCTGGCCCGCACCCTCCTGCGGCGCCTCTCCCTGGCCCCGCCGGCCGAGGGAGGCCCCTGCGCGGACGACTGGGACGACGCCCTCCTCGGCCACGACGAGGCCGCCTCCGTCATCCTCGGCCTCCAGGACCGGGAGACCAGGGACATCGCGGCCGAGTGGATGGAGGACGACGAATCGGCGGCCGCCCTGCGCCTGTGGCGTGCCCTCGCCAGGCGCTGCGTCGGCGCCTACGGCGAGCACGCGGCGGCCCCGCTCACCCTCGCGGGCTGGCTCTCCTGGTCCGCCGGCGACGAGCCGACGGCCCGGATCGCCCTCGGCCTCGCCCTCCGCGCCGACGCCGACTACCGCTTCGCCCAACTCCTCCACCACGCCTGCAACGAGGGCATCGACCCGGAGGGCCTGCGGGCCTGCCTGCGCGCCGAACGCAGGCGCAGGAACCCCCGCCGCACCGCGGCGGCCGACACCACCCGCCCGCCCGGCCGCCGCACCCACACCCACCGCCGCCGGAAGGGAACAGACCGATGACCTCCCGCCCCACCCCCGCTCCCCACCGCCGCCCCGCGCACCCCGCCCCAGCCCGCCCCGACCCCGAGGCGCACTGCCGGAAGCCAGGCAGCGGGGCGCCGTCTCGGGGCGCCGGGCGGGCGGCTCGTCCGTGCCTGGGTTCCGGCCCGGCGCGGTGCGGGGTGGGCCGGGGCGTGACCCGGGTGGGGGCGGGGGCGTTCCCCAGGAGGGTGGCGGGGGCCCGGCCGCGCCGCCGCCGAGAACCGACCGGAGCGCAGACAGTCCACACGAGGCGACCCATGGCCCACCCCGCACCGCCCGCCCCCCGGCCCGAACTGCCGCCCGTGCACGGCGCCGTCATCTGCGTCTCGGCGCCCTGCCTGGTGATCTCGCCCGAACACGGCCAGCTGACCGGGCACGGCATGGACGGGATCTACCACTCGGGGCGGCGGCTGCTCTCCCGCTGCGTGCTGCGGGTCGCAGGCCGCGACCCGGTTGCCGTCCAGGGCCGCAGCACCGGAGCGGACCGGGCCGCGTTCACCGCGACCGTCCGCACCGGGGCCGAGGCCGGCCCCGACCCGGACATCGGCGTCGAGCGGGTGCGGCACGCCGACGGCACGGAGCGGATCGTCCTGCGCAGCTTCAACGCCCGGCCCCTGCGCCTGCCCGTCGAGGTGCTCCTCGGCACCGACCTCGCCGACCTCGCCGCCGTCGCAGCCGGCCGGGCCGGGCCCGAACTGCCTGCCGGGGTGCATGCCGCCGGCCTGCGCTGGAGCACGGGCGACGCCCAGGCCGTCACCACCGCCGACCCCGCCCCCGACGACGCGCTCGCCAGCGCAGGGCTGCTGCGCTGGCAGCTCGAACTGCAGCCGGGGGAATCC
Source organism: Streptomyces globosus (assembly GCF_003325375.1). Lineage (GTDB taxonomy): Bacteria > Actinomycetota > Actinomycetes > Streptomycetales > Streptomycetaceae > Streptomyces > Streptomyces globosus_A. The sequence goes on from NZ_CP030862.1 coordinate 1,657,639, forward strand.
CGCACCATCGAACTGCGCACCACCCGGTCCCGCACGTCCCGGGCCCCCGCCGGGCAGGTCGCCAACCCCCTGGCCGACGCCAGGGCCGAGTGCGACGACCCGCGCGCCGAGGCCTGGTTCCGGACCAGCGTCGCCGACCTCGGCGCCCTCCTCCTGCGGGACCGGGAGGAGCCGGCCGACGCCTTCGCGGCCGCCGGTGCGCCCTGGCGGATCGGCCTCGCCCCCGCGGAAGCCCTCTGGGCGGCGAGGATGGCGCTGCCCCTCGGCACCGGGCTGGCCGCGGCCACCCTGCGCACCCTCGCCCGCACCCAGACCGGCGGCCGCGGGCCGGACGCGGGGAAGATCCCCGGACCGCTGCGGGGCGCAGGACCGCAGCTGCCGCCCGGCTGCACCGGCACCGAGGCCACCCTCGCCTTCCCCGCCGTCCTCGCCGAGGCCCGGCGCTGGGGACTGCCCGAACCGGAGGCCGAACCGCTGCTCCCCGCGGCCGAGCGGTGCCTGGACTGGCTGCGCTCGGCCCTCGGCGGCGACGGCTTCCTCGCCGACCCGGACCCCGGGCCGCGCCGCTGCGAGACCCAGGCCCATGCCCACCGGGCCGCCCTGCTGGGGGCCGACCTGCTCGACGCGTACGGCCGGCCCGGCGGACCGGAGTGGCGGGAGTGGGCGGCCGCCCTGCGGGCGCGCTTCCGGCAGCGGTTCTGGATCGACGGCCCGGACGGCGGCCGGCCGGCCGCGGCCCTCCACCCGGACGGCAGGCCGCTGCCCCGGCTGACCGGCGCCGCCGCCCACCTCCTGGACGCCGGCCTGCTCGGCGGGGGCCGGCTCGCCCCCGGCCTGCTCGACCCGGTCCGCGCCGAGCAGCTCGCCCGGCTGCTCGGCGCCCCCGCCATGGACTGCGGGTGGGGGCTGCGGAGCATGGCCGTACGGGAGCCCGGGCACAACCCGTTCGGCCACCGCTCCGGCGCGGTACGCCCCCACGAGAGCGCCGTGGCCGTCGCCGGGCTTGCCCAGTCCGGCTTCGAGAAGGAGGCCGCCGCCCTCCTGAGGGGCCTGCTCGACGCGGCGGAGGGCTTCGGCTACCGGCTGCCCGAGATGTACGCCGCCGAGCAGCGCACGGCGGGCAGCGCCCCCCTCCCGCACCCCGCGGCCTGCCGCCCCGCCGCGGTGGCCGCGGCCGCCGGCATCCACGCCCTTGCGGCAGCCGCCGGGATCCGCCCGGACGCCCCGGCCGGCACCGTCGCCGTCTCCCCCCTGCCCGGCGCGCCGCTCGGCGCGCTGCGCCTGTCCGGCCTGCGGGTCGCGGGCGAACCCTTCGCCCTCCGCGTCAGCCGCCTCGGCCTCGGCATGGTGGAGGAGGCGGCGGATGCACTCCAACTCGGCGGATAAGCCGACGGCCGCCACCGCGTTGCGGGTCTTTGCCCTCCGGATCTTCAAAGCGCTGTTTATCGTCAGGAAGACGACTATGATCGCGGCATGCCTCCCTACGACCCGTCGGCCTATCCGCCGTTCGCCGTCACCGTCGACCTGGTCGTCCTCACCGTGCGACGCCACGCCCTCTGCGCGCTGGTCGTCCGGCGCGGCGAGCAGCCGTTCCAGGGGCGCTGGGCCCTGCCCGGCGGCTTCGTGCGCGGAGACGAGGACCTGGGTGCCGCGGCCGCCCGCGAACTCGCCGAGGAAACCGGCCTGTGCGCGCACGATCCCGCGGAGCCCGGCGCCGGCAACGGTGCGCACCTGGAGCAGCTGGCCACGTACGGGGACCCGAAGCGGGATCCGCGGATGCGCGTGGTCAGCGTGGCCCACCTCGTCCTCGCCCCCGACCTGCCCGCGCCCCGCGCCGGAGGCGACGCCAACAGCGCGCGCTGGGCCCCCGTCGACGAGCTGCTCGCCGCCGAGGGCGAGCCGGGAGCCGGGCTCGCCTTCGACCACGCCACCATTCTCGCGGACGGGGTCGAACGCGCCCGCTCGAAGATCGAGTACTCCTCGCTGGCCACCGCGTTCTGCCCGCCCGAGTTCACCGTGGGCGAGCTGCGCCGGGTCTACGAGGCGGTGTGGGGCGTGGCCCTCGACCCCCGCAACTTCCACCGCAAGGTCACCGGGACCCCGGGCTTCCTGGTGCCCGCCGGGGGGACGACGACCCGTCAGGGCGGTCGGCCGGCACAGCTGTTCCGAGCCGGCGGCGCCACCCTGCTCAACCCGCCGATGCTCCGCCCGGAGGCCTGACGCCCCGTCGGCGGCGCCGCCGACACGGAGCCGCATCGGGTGTCCATTGCGGGGCAAATCGGACATATCGCGTTACCTTGCCGGGGTACCCACCCTGCCGCAGAGCGGTCACACCCCCCGCGAGGGAAGCGATGCTCCAGGCCATCGGACTCACCAGCCGCCCCCGTCGACACCTCCCGCCGCTCGTCGACGACCTCACCTTCGAGGCCCGCCCCGGCGCCGTCACCGCTCTCCTCGGCGACCAGGGCTCGGGCAAGACCACCGCCCTGCGGCTGATGCTGGAACTCGAACCGGGCAAGGGCGTCACCTACTTCCGCGGACGCCCGCTGCACCGCATCCCGCATCCGAGCCGCGAGGTCGGGGTGCTGCTCGGCGACATCCCCGGCAACCCCGCACGGACGGTCCGCGGCCAGCTGCGGATGCTGTGCGCGGCCGCCGGGGTGCCCGCCTCCCGGGCCGACGCCGTGCTGGAGGTCGTCGGCATCGCGGGGCTCCGTGACGAACGCCTCGGCTCCCTCTCCCTCGGCCTGGACCGCCGCGTGGCCCTGGCCGCCGCCCTGCTCGCCGACCCCTGCACCCTGCTCCTCGACGAGCCCTGCGCCGGGCTCTCCCCCCGCGACCGCGGCTGGATGCACACCCTCCTGCGCGGGCACGCCGCCCTCGGCGGGGCGGTCCTGTTCACCACCGGCGACGCGAAGGAGGCCGCCCGCAGCGCGGACCGCGTCGTGAGCATCGACCGCGGCCGGCTCGTCGCCGACCAGGACGCCCCCGAATTCGCCCGGACCCGGCTGCGGCCCCGGGTCGCCGTGCGCACCCCCCACGCCGCCCGCCTGGCCGACGTCCTGAACCGCGAGGCCCGCGCCGGTCAGCGCCCGGTGGAGATCGTCGAGGAGGCCGGCAACCGCCTGGCCGTCTACGGCAGCAGCTGCGCGGAGGTCGGCGAGGCGGCGTTCCGCCACGGCGTGCTCGTCCACCAGATCGCCGACGAGACCGGCGACACACGCGAGCCCGCGGCCGCCGTCCCGGCCGCCCGCACCGGATCCGACGGCGGCGACGCGGCCGCCGCCCCTGCCGCCCAGGCGCCCGGCCCGGCCACCGGCGCTGCCGGAGCCGCCGGCGCCGGCCGCCCCGCTCCGGCAGCGGCGGGCTCCTGGCCGGGAGCCGACGGCCGGCCCGCCTCCGCGGTGCGGCGCGTCGGCGGCCCGCTGCGCCCCCTGCGCTACGAGCTGCTGCGCGTCTTCGGCACCGCCGCGCCCGCCCTGACCGCCGCCACCGCCGTGTGCGTCTCCGCGGTCCTCGCCGTGCTCCTGGCCCGCACCGGCCACAGCTCCCAGCACCGGGTACTCGCCGGCTGGCCGGAGCTGCTGCCGCTGCCGCCCGCCGCACTCGGCGCCGGCCTGCTCGGAGCCCTGGCCTTCGGCGAGGAGTACCGCTACCCGGCGCTCGCCGCGGACCGCGGCACCGTGCCGCGCCGGCTCGGACTGCTCGCCGCCAAGCTCGGCGTCGGCGCCGCGCTCGCCCTGGGCCTCGGCGCCCTGGCCGTGGCCGCCGACGCCGCCGCCGTGCACCTCGTCTTCGGCGGCGGCCCGCTGCGCACCCCGGAGCACTGGGCCGTTCCCGCAGCCAGCTGGGCCGGCCTCCTCGTCGGCTGCACCTGGGCCGGGGTCCTGGCCTCCGGGGTCTTCCGGTCGGCGACCGCCGGCATGGCCGCGGTGCTCGCCGTCCCGGTCGGCGTGGTGCCGCTGCTGCGCGAGGTGCTGCACGGCCCGTCCGCGTACCCGGTCGCAGGCCTGGCGGCCCGGCTGCGCTCCCTGGCACTGGCCCAGTGGCCCCCGGAGGCGGACCGCATGGTCACCGGAGTCCTCCGCGTGATCGCCCAACCCGTCGGCGCGGCACTGGCGTTGTCGCTGATGGTCCTGTTGTGCGCCTATGGGTTCACCGGACTGCGCAGCCGTGTCCGATGGTGACCGCTTGGCAGCCGGGCGCGCCCGCGCTCCGACCGGAAGCGCCCACTGCACGTGAACAGGACCGCAACTCCCCGCAAACGGCCCGGTTCTTTACGATAAGTCGTCAATTGCGCAGGTGGCACCGATCACCCTTTCGTGTGCTTTTCAGCAAAGACCTCAAGGGTCCTCGGGGCGCGGCCGACAAAGGATTCGTGAGTACCCTTGCGCACACCATGATGACCGCCGCCCGCCATGCCGACTCCGGCCTCGTCGGCCCGGGCGAACTCGACCGCTACCCGTATGCGGAAACCCCCGGGGCCGACCGCGTCGCCACACCGCACTGGGAGGGCGCCGACGTCGAGTTGGGCCGTGTCGGCCGACGCGCCGCGGGCAGCCGCGGCCGCGGCCTGCACGGCCAACTCGTCCAGCAGCTCGGCCAGATGATCGTCTCCGGCGACCTCGGGGCCGACCGCCCCCTCGTCCCCGAGGAGATCGGCCAGCGCTTCGAGGTCTCCCGCACGGTGGTCCGCGAATCGCTGCGCGTGCTGGAGGCCAAGGGCCTCGTCAGCGCCCGCCCCAACGTCGGCACCCGGGTCCGGCCGGTCGCCGACTGGAACCTCCTCGACCCCGACATCATCGAGTGGAGGGCCTTCGGCCCCCAGCGCGACGACCAGCGCCGCGAGCTCAACGAGCTCCGCTGGACCATCGAGCCGCTCGCCGCCCGCCTCGCCGCCGGCCACGGCCGCCCCGACGTCCAGCAGCGCCTGGCCGACATGGTCGAGATCATGGGGCACGCCCTCGGCCAGGGCGACGCGATCACCTTCGCGCGCGCCGACAACGAGTTCCACGCGCTCCTCATCCAGGTCGCAGGCAACCGCATGCTGGAGCACCTCTCCGGCATCGTCTCCGCCGCACTCCAGGTCTCCGGCAGCGCGACGACCACCTGCGACCGCCCGAGCGAGGCGTGCGTCGCCCACCACGCACGGATCGTCGAGGCGCTCGCCGCGGGGGACGCCGCGGGAGCCGAGGGCGCCATGCGCCAGCTGCTGACCGTCCACCCCGAGGTCGAGCGCGTGGTGCCCGCCCCGCGAGAGCACTGAGCGGCGGCGGACGGGAGGCGCGGAGGTACTCGCACGTGTCGCCGGACCCGGCCGGGTCCGGCGACACCGGTGTGGGCGGCCCCTCCGATCCGCCCCCGGCCTGCCCCTCCGGCCCGCCCCCGGCCGGCCCCGGACCGCGGCCCGCCGCGGGCGTGTGACCACGGCCACGAATTTTTGGGCGTAACGCTCTGCGAAGTCACGCGATGACCTAGAGAGGTGATGGCCGACGGAGGGAACAGCAGCCCTTGCGGGTGCTGTGAAGCTCCCCGGCCCCTGCCCGCGCCCCCGGCCCATCCCCAGTCGGTGGTCGTCGGCTCCGGTCCAGCACCACCCGGTCCGGGGTCGGAAGCCGTTCCCATCGTTCCGAGAGGTTGTTCGTGTCGGCCAGCACATCCCGTACGCTCCCGCCGGAGATCGCCGAATCCGAATCTGTGATGGCGCTCATCGAGCGGGGCAAGGCCGAGGGGCAGATCGCCGGCGATGACGTACGTCGGGCCTTCGAGGCTGACCAGATTCCTGCGACCCAGTGGAAGAATGTTCTGCGCAGCCTCAACCAGATCCTCGAGGAAGAGGGTGTGACGCTGATGGTCAGTGCCGCGGAGTCGCCCAAGCGCACCACCCGCAAGAGCGTCGCAGCGAAAGCCCCGGCCAAGCGGGCGGCCACCAAGACCGCCGCGGCGAAGACGACGGCTGCGCGGACCGTCGCCGCCGCGGAACCGGCGGCCGAAGCGGTCGACCCCGAGCCCGTAGGCGCCGCCGAGCACGAGCCCGGAGCCGAGCCCGCCGCCAAGAAGACGGCCGCCCGCAAGACGGCCGCCAAGAAGACCGCCCCCGCCAAGAAGGCGGCGGCGAAGAAGGCGGCCGCCAAGAAGACCGCCGCGAAGAAGGACTCCGACGAGGCCGGCGAGGAAGAGCTCCTGGAAGAGGGCCCCGCCGAGGTCAAGGCCGAGGGCGAGGAAGAGGAGGACGGCGGCGAGGCCAAGGGCTTCGTCATCTCCGACGACGAGGACGACGCGCCCGCCCAGCAGGTCGCCGTCGCCGGCGCCACCGCCGACCCCGTCAAGGACTACCTCAAGCAGATCGGCAAGGTCCCCCTGCTCAACGCCGAGCAGGAGGTCGAGCTGGCCAAGCGCATCGAGGCCGGCCTGTTCGCCGAGGACAAGCTCGCCACCTCCGACAAGCTGGCGCCCAAGCTCAAGCGCGAACTGGAGATCATCGCCGAGGACGGCCGCCGCGCCAAGAACCACCTGCTGGAGGCCAACCTCCGCCTCGTGGTCTCCCTGGCCAAGCGCTACACCGGCCGCGGCATGCTCTTCCTGGACCTGATCCAGGAGGGCAACCTGGGCCTGATCCGCGCGGTCGAGAAGTTCGACTACACCAAGGGCTACAAGTTCTCCACGTACGCCACCTGGTGGATCCGCCAGGCGATCACCCGCGCCATGGCCGACCAGGCGCGCACGATCCGCATCCCCGTGCACATGGTCGAGGTCATCAACAAGCTCGCCCGTGTACAGCGCCAGATGCTCCAGGACCTGGGCCGCGAGCCCACCCCGGAGGAGCTGGCCAAGGAACTCGACATGACCCCCGAGAAGGTCATCGAGGTCCAGAAGTACGGCCGCGAGCCGATCTCCCTGCACACCCCGCTCGGCGAGGACGGCGACAGCGAGTTCGGCGACCTCATCGAGGACTCCGAGGCGGTCGTCCCGGCCGACGCCGTGAGCTTCACGCTCCTGCAGGAGCAGCTCCACTCCGTCCTGGACACCCTGAGCGAGCGCGAGGCGGGTGTCGTGTCCATGCGCTTCGGCCTGACCGACGGCCAGCCCAAGACGCTGGACGAGATCGGCAAGGTCTACGGCGTGACGCGCGAGCGCATCCGCCAGATCGAGTCCAAGACCATGTCCAAGCTCCGCCACCCCTCCCGGTCCCAGGTCCTGCGCGACTACCTGGACTAGAGCCGCCGCGGCCACGCCGCCCGCCGACAGGGCCCGGCGCCCCGACAGGGGCCGCCGGGCCCTGTCCGTGCCCCCGCGCAACCCCCGGTCGGCACCGTGCGCGGGTGCGCACGCCCGCCGGGCGGCCCACTCTGGGTGCAGAAGCGCACACCCAGCGTCAGGAGGCCCGATGCGTCGACCCATCTCCCGTGCTCTGGCGGGCGCGCTGGCCCTGGTGGCGGGGGTTGCCGCCGCCCCCCTGGCCCGCGCCCCCCACGCCGCCGCGGACAGCATCGTGATCGGCGGCAGGCCGGTGAAGGCGGCGGACAGTCCCTGGGTCGTGGCCGTGGCCAGCCGTGACCGGTTCGGCGGAACGCGGGCCGGGCAGTTCTGCGGCGGCGCGCTCGTCGCCCCCACGCGGGTCGTCACCGCCGCCCACTGCCTGAGCCGGGAGGTGCTGGGCGCGCCGGTCGAGGCCGTCCGCGACCTGCGGGTGATCGCGGGGCGCACGCAGCTGCGGGCGGACGAGGGCCGCGAGGTCCCAGTCCGCTCGGTACGGGTGAACCCGGCGTACGACACGCGGAGCAACGCAGGCGACCTCGCCGTCCTGGAGCTCGCCGAGGCACTCCCCGGGCAGCACGTGCTGCCGCTCGCCGGGCAGGAGCACCCCGGCTACCGGGCCGGTGCCGAAGCCGCCGTGTACGGGTGGGGCGACACCAGCGGCTTCGGCGACTACGCGTTCGGGCTGAGGGCGGCGCAGGTCACCGTCCTGGCGGACGAGGTCTGCCAGGAGGCGTACCCGGGGGATGCGGACGGTGAGTACCGGCCCGAATCCATGGTGTGCGCGGGGCACGCCCGCGGCGGGCGGGACGCCTGCCAGGGCGACAGCGGCGGGCCGCTCGTCGCCGAGGGCCGCCTCATCGGGGTCGTGTCGTGGGGCCGGGGGTGCGGCCGCGCCGACAGCCCGGGCGTCTACACGCGGATCGCACCGCTGGCCGGCTTCGTGGCCGGGCCGGAGACGGCCCCGCAGCCTGGAGCGGTGCCCGACACGGCGTGGGGTGCCGAAAGGGGCTCCAAGGCCCCTGTACGGGCCGAAGAGGGGCATCCCTCGCGTTCGGCACCGCAGACGTGAGGACGGGCGGCACTTCCGGGTCTCGGAAGTGCCGCCCGTCGACCGGCCTCGCCGGTCCTGGCTCGTCGGATGCGAGGTACAGGCCTGTCAGCGGTCCTCGGTGTCGGCGTGCGCCGCAGGAGCGGACGTCAGCCGCTCGGTCTCATCCTGTATTTCCGCGGCGATCTTCTTGAGTTCCGGCTCGAACTTGCGCCCGTGGTGGGCGCAGAAGAGCAGTTCACCGCCGCTCAGCAGGACGACGCGCAGATATGCCTGGGCGCCGCAACGGTCGCATCGGTCAGCGGCCGTCAGCGGGGTCGCGGGTGTCAGAACAGTAGTCACGTCGCCTCTTCTCTAGCTCGACGAGCTGTCGTACCAGGGTCAACATCCAACCAGGCCGAAAACGTTCCCGCTCGCGGCTTTTCCTCGAAACTTCCTTCCGAAGCTGGCCGGCTGCTGCCGGTTGGCGGCGAAGGAGCCGTATTGCGTTGCTTTACGGTTTCGCGTTGTCAGTCGTTCGCTTGTCGCAGTCGTCCTCCCCGGCCTGAGTGCCGGTTGTTCATGAGGACGTGCCCGAACCCTAAATGGTTCATGCCTCGAAGGGAACGTGATGTTTGCTTCACCCGCTCGGGGGATCGAACATCCGTGCGGATCTGCACTAGGCTGATGCAGGACGAGGGTGGCGTTGCATCGGCTCTACCAGGCCTCGGTACCCTTCGACGGGCGACCGAGCCACCCCGTGCACCACCGGGTCCAGAAATGAAATTCAGCGAGGAGCGAACTGCGTGACCGCCGACACGTCCGTGCCTTCCAGCGCGCTGCTGTCCGGAGCAGACCGGGACGGCTCCAACTACACCGCGCGGCACCTGCTCGTCCTCGAAGGCCTCGAAGCCGTCCGCAAGCGGCCCGGCATGTACATCGGGTCGACCGACAGCCGCGGCCTGATGCACTGCCTCTGGGAGATCATCGACAACGCCGTCGACGAGGCCCTGGGCGGCTACTGCGACCACATCGAGGTCATCCTCCACGACGACGCCTCCGTCGAGGTCAGGGACAACGGCCGCGGCATCCCCGTGGACGTCGAGCCGAAGACCGGCCTGTCCGGCGTCGAGGTCGTCATGACCAAGCTGCACGCCGGCGGCAAGTTCGGCGGCGGCTCCTACGCCGCCTCCGGCGGTCTGCACGGCGTCGGCGCCTCCGTCGTCAACGCCCTCTCCTCCCGCCTCGACGTCGAGGTCGACCGCGGCAGCTCCACCCACGCGATCAGCTTCCGCCGCGGCGTGCCCGGCGTCTTCACCGGCCAGGGCCCCGACAGCGGCTTCGACCCCGCCGGCGGCCTGCGCAAGGTCAAGCGCATCGCCAAGGGCAAGACCGGCACCCGCGTCCGCTACTGGGCCGACCGGCAGATCTTCCTCAAGGACGCCCGGCTCTCGCTGGAGACCCTGCACCAGCGTGCCCGCCAGACCGCCTTCCTCGTCCCCGGCCTGACGATCGTCGTGCGCGACGAGCGCGGCATCGACGGGGCCGGGAAGACCGAGGAGGTCTTCCGCTTCGACGGCGGGATCAGCGAGTTCTGCGACTTCCTCGCCCAGGACAAGGCCGTCTGCGACGTCCTGCGCCTCAGCGGGCAGGGCACCTTCAAGGAGACCGTCCCCGTCCTCGACGAGCGCGGCCACATGACCCCCACCGAGGTCACCCGCGACCTCGGCGTGGACATCGCCCTGCGGTGGGGCACGGGGTACGAGACGACCGTCAAGTCCTTCGTGAACATCATCGCCACGCCCAAGGGCGGCACCCACATCACCGGCTTCGAGCGCGCCGTCGCCAAGACCCTGAACGAGGTGCTCCGCTCCGCCAAGCTGCTGCGCGTCGCCGAGGACGACGTCGTCAAGGACGACGCGATGGAGGGCCTGACCGCGGTCGTCACCGTCCGCCTGGCCGAGCCGCAGTTCGAGGGCCAGACCAAGGAGGTGCTCGGCACCTCGGCGGCCGCCCGCATCGTCGCCGCCGTCGTCTCCAAGGAGCTCAAGGCCTTCCTGACCTCCACCAAGCGCGACGACAAGCAGCAGGCGCGCGCCGTGATGGAGAAGGTCGTCGCTGCGGCCCGGACCCGCATCGCCGCCCGCCAGCACAAGGAGGCGCAGCGCCGCAAGACGGCCCTGGAGACCTCCTCGCTCCCCGCCAAGCTCGCGGACTGCCGCAGCGACGACGTCGAGCGCAGCGAGCTCTTCATCGTCGAGGGAGACTCCGCCCTCGGCACCGCGAAGCTGGCCCGGAATTCCGAATTCCAGGCCCTGCTGCCCATCCGCGGCAAGATCCTGAACGTTCAGAAGTCCTCGGTCTCGGACATGCTGAAGAACGCCGAGTGCGGCGCGATCATCCAGGTCATAGGGGCCGGCTCCGGCCGCACCTTCGACATCGACGCCGCGCGGTACGGGAAGATCGTCCTGCTCGTCGACGCCGACGTGGACGGCGCCCACATCCGCTGCCTGCTGCTGACGCTCTTCCAGCGCTACATGCGCCCCATGGTCGAGGCCGGGAGGGTGTTCGCGGCCGTGCCGCCGCTGCACCGGATCGAGCTCGTCCAGCCCAAGAGGGGGCAGGACAAGTACGTCTACACGTATTCGGACAGCGAACTCCGCCAGACCCTGCTCGAATTCCAGCGGAAGAACATCCGCTACAAGGACTCGATCCAGCGCTACAAGGGCCTCGGCGAGATGGACGCGGACCAGCTGGCGGAGACGACGATGGACCCGCGCCACCGCACGCTGCGCCGCATCAACATCGGCGACCTGGAAGCGGCCGAGCAGGTCTTCGACCTGCTCATGGGCAACGAGGTGGCCCCCCGCAAGGAGTTCATCACCAGCTCCGCGGCCACCCTGGACCGCTCGCGCATCGACGCCTGACGGGCGGCCCGGCACCCGGGCGGAGCGGCGGGCCGGCACCTCGGACGGTGCGGCCCGCCGCTTCGCGTTCCCACCGGCCCGCCCTCTCCGCCCCATCACCTGTTGGAGTGAAGAGCACCGGTACACCAGTCCGGAAACCGCTCATTCCGCACATCCTTGTGGGCACGCCGCCAATGCGGCAGCGGACAAGGAGAGTTCGGTGGACAAGCACGAAGGTCCCGACGCCGGAACGATCCGGCTCGACGACCCCTGGTACGACGGGCCGGCCGTCGACTGGGGCGAGGGCGAGGGCGACGGCGACTGCGGTGGGGACGCACCGCTGCGATCGGCCGGCGGACGGGCGGCCCCGGCCGACGCGTCCGAGATCTACCTGGAGGTGCAGCGCAGCGCCGCCTTCCAGGAGGTCCGCAGCCGCTACCGCGGGTTCGTCGTCCCCGCGACCGCCGCCTTCCTCCTCTGGTACGTGGCCTACGTGGTCGCGGCGACCGCGGCCCCCGGGTTCATGGCCCGGCCCGTCGCCGGCGCGGTCAACGTGGCCCTGCTCGCCGGCCTCGGCCAGTTCCTCAGCACCTTCCTGCTGACATGGGCGTACGCCCGGCACGCCAGGCTCCGCCGGGACCGGGCCGCGCTGGACCTGCGATGGACCGTGTTCGAGCAGGAGCGCGGGCACGGGCGGGGCCGCAAGCGGGAGGCGGGCCGGTGACCGCCGGGCACCAGACCCTCGCTCTGGTCCTCTTCAGCACCTTCATCGCGGTGACCCTGGGCATCACCACCTGGGTCAGCCGCCACCGGCACGGCTCGGCCGAGGAGTTCTACGCCGGGGGGCGGCTGTTCTCCCCGATGGAGAACGGTTTCGCCATCGCCGGCGACTACATGTCCGCCGCGTCCTTCCTCGGCATCTCCGGGCTGATCGCCCTGTTCGGCTACGACGGTCTGCTGTACTCGGTGGGCTTCCTCGTCGCCTGGCTCGTCGTCCTCTTCCTCGTCGCCGAACTCGTCCGCAACTGCGGCCGCTTCACCCTCGCCGACGTCGTCGCGGCCCGGATGAGCGAGCGGCCCGTCCGGATCGCCGCCGGGACCGCCTCCGTCACCGTCTCCGTGCTGTACCTCGTCGCGCAGATGGTCGGGGCCGGCAGCCTCGTCGGCCTGCTGCTCGGCGACTCCGGCACCGCCGCCCGCACGCTGACCGTGGTCGCGGTCGGGGCGCTGATGGTCGTCTACGTCACCTTCGGCGGAATGCGGGCCACCACCTGGATCCAGATCGTCAAGGCCGTCCTCCTGATGGGCGGGGCGGTCGCCCTCACCGTCCTCGTCCTGCTCCGCTTCCACGGCGACTTCGGGCTGCTGCTCACCAGCGCCGCAGAACGCAGCGGCCACGGCGAGCGGTTCCTGGGCCCCGGGCTGAAGTACGGCGGCGACTGGACCGCCCGCATCGACTTCATGAGCCTCGGCCTGGCCCTGGTCCTCGGCACCGCCGGGCTCCCGCACATCCTGTCCCGCTTCTACACGGTGCCGACCGCGCGGGCCGCCCGCCGGTCGGTGGTCTGGGCGATCGGCCTGATCGGCGGCTTCTACCTGATGACCATCGTGCTCGGCTTCGGTGCGGCCGCGCTGGTCGGCCCGGCCGCGGTCCGCGCCTCCCACGCCTCCGGCAACACGGCGGTGCCGCTGCTCGCCGCGGACCTGGGCGGCGGGGCGGAATCCACCGGCGGGGCCGTGCTGTTCGCCCTGGTCGCGGCGATCGCCTTCGCGACGATCCTCGCCGTCGTCGCGGGCATCACCCTGGCCTCGTCGGCGTCCGTCGCGCACGACCTGTACGCCTCCCTCCGGCGCCGCCGCGCCCGCGCACGCAGCGAGGTCGCGGTGGCGCGGATCGCGGCCGTCGGGATCGGGGCGGTGGCGATCGCGCTCGGGCTGCTGGCCCAGGACCTGAACGTGGCGTTCCTGGTGGGCCTCGCCTTCGCGGTCGCGGCCTCCGCCAACCTGCCCGTGCTGCTGTACTCGCTGTTCTGGAGCCGCTTCACGACGCGCGGCGCCGTCTGGTCGGTGTACGGCGGACTGGTGCCGGCCGTGCTGCTGGTGGTGCTGTCGCCGGTCGTCTCCGGCAGCCCCGACGCCCTCTTCCCGGGAGCGGACTTCCAGTGCTTCCCGCTGCAGAACCCGGGCCTGGTCTCGATTCCGCTCGGGTTCCTGGCGGGCTGGCTGGGGACGGTGGCCTCGTCGGAGGAGCCGGACGCCGCCAAGCACGCCGAGACCGAGGTCCGCTCCCTGACGGGCGCCGGGGCCGTGTGACGGAGCGGCAGCGGATCACGGGCCGTCGGCCGGGCGCCAGGCGTAGCGGTGCTCGGGGCGGCCCGTCTCGCCGTAGCGCAGGGCCAGTGTGACCCGTCCGGTGCGGTCCAGCAGTTTGAGGTACCGCTGGGCGGTCTGGCGGCTGATGCCGGCGCGGTCGGCGATCTGCTGGGCCGACAGCGGGCCTTCCGCGGACAGCAGGACGCGGCGGACCAGCTCGGCGGTGGTGGGGGAGTGGCCCTTGGGCAGCTCGTTGGGGGCGCCGGCGGCGGCGAGCGCCCCGAAGATCCGGTCCACCTGGGCCTGTTCGGCCTCGCCGCCCGTCTCCAGGGTGCGGCGCAGGGCCGCGTACGCCTCCAGCCGGAGCCTGAGGCCCTGGAAGGTGAACGGTTTGACCAGGTACTGGAGGGCGCCGAGGCGCATCGCTGCCTGCACCGTGGCGAGGTCCCGGGCGGCCGTGACCATGATCACATCGGTGGAGTGGCCGAGCTGCCGCAGGCGCGCCACCAGGTCCAGGCCGCTGCCGTCGGGCAGGTAGTGGTCCAGGAGGACCAGGTCCACCCGCCGGTCTCCGAGGCGTTCCAGCGCCTCGGAGGCCGAGTGGGCGCGGGAGACGACGCGGAAGCCGGGAACCTTCTCGACGTACGCCGCGTTGATCCGGGCAACACGCATGTCGTCGTCGACGACCAATACGTGGATCGGGGATCCGCTCATCGCAGGGCCTCCGGGAGTACGACGGAGAACTCCGCCCCTCCGTCCGCTGTCCCGCCGGCCCGGGCCGTGCCGCCCTGCCGCTCCGCCAGGCGGCGTACGAGGGCCAGGCCGAGACCGCGCTCGCGCCGGCCCTGGGGCTGCTTCGTCGACCAGCCCTCGGTGAAGATCTTTTCGCGGCGGGACTCCGGCACGCCGGGACCGCTGTCGCGGACGAGGAGGACCAGGGTGCGGTCCTCGCAGCGCAACTCCACCTCGACGAGGGGTGCGGCCGATCCGGCGGCCGCGTCCAGGGCGTTGTCCACGAGGTTTCCGGCGATGGTGACCAACCCGCCGGGATCGGCGAGGCGGTCGGGCAGGAAGCTGCCGTCGGTGAGGCGCAGCGGGACGCCGCGCTCGGCGGCGACCGTCGCCTTGCCCACAAGGAGGGCGGCCAGCAGCGGGTCGTGGACCTTCTCGGTGACCTGCTCGGCGGTGCTGCGCCGCCCGCCGGCGACCTCGGCGAGGAACTCCGCCGCCTCCTCATGCAGGCCGAGGTCCAGCAGGCCGAGGAGGGTGTGGAGGCGGTTGGCGTGCTCGTGGTCCTGCGCGCGCAGGGCGTCGATCAGGCCCTGGGTGGAGTCGAGTTCGCGGCGGAGCTGCTCCAGTTCGGTGCGGTCGCGCAGGGTGGCGACGGCGCCGCCGTCCTCGGTGGGCATCCGGTTGGCGACCAGGACGCGCGGCCCCTGCACGGTGAGGAGGTCGCGGCCGGTGGCGCGGCCGGAGAGGACGTCGGCGGTGCGGCCCGCGCCGACGACCTCGTCAAGCGGCCGGCCGGGGGCGCGGGCCGTGTCGGCGGGGGAGAGGCCGAGGAGGCGGGCGGCCTCGTCGTTGACGAGCCGGATGCGTCCGGCGGGGTCGAGGGCGACGACGCCCTCGCGGATGGAGTGGAGCATCGCCTCGCGTTCGGCGAGGAGGCCGGAGATGTCGGAGAAGGCCAGGTCGCGGGTCTGGCGTTGGATCCGGCGGGAGAGGAGGTAGGCGGCGAGCGCGCCGGCGGCCAGTGCGCCGCCGGCGTACGCGAGGAGGCCCGGGATGGCGCCGAGCAGCCGGGCCCGGACGCTGTCGTAGGAGATGCCGACGGACACGGCGCCGACGAACTCGCCGTCGGCGGCGACGAGCGGCACCTTTCCGCGGGCGGTGCGGCCCAGGGTGCCCTCGTCGATCTCCGTCACGTCGCGGCCCGCGAGGACGTCGCCGGGGTCGGTGGAGACGGGCAGTCCGATGCGGTCGGGGCGGGGGTGGGAGCGGCGGATGCCGTGGAGGTCCATCACCACCACGTACTCGGCGCGGGTGGCGCGGCGGATCCGCTCGGCGGCGGCCTGCACCGGGCCGTCGGCTGTCGGCCCGGAGTCCAGTACCGCGGCCGCCAGGGAGGGGTCGGCGGCCGTGCTGCGGGCGATCGCGAGGGCGCGCTGCATGGCCTGGTCGTCGAGCTGTGCGCTCAGCGGGGCCAGGAACAGCCCGGTGGCCAGGACAGCGACACCCGCGGCGATGGCCAGCTGGGTCAGGAGGATCTGCGAGACGGCCCGTCTGGGCAGCCCGATGCGCCGAGCGCCGAGGGAGGGGATCCGCATGACCAGCAACCGTAGGTCGGCGGCGCCGGAAGGGGAATCGCCGGGTCAGGAAGCGCGGGGGAGGGTGACGGGCGGCAGCAGGGCCAGGGGGAGAGGGGTCAGGGGAGTGGGCGCGGGGGGCGGGGGCCCTCGTAGTGGCCCGTGGGGCGCATGCGGAGCGGGCGTTCCTGGTATTCCTCCAGTGCGTGGGCGATCCATCCGGCGGTGCGCGCGACGGCGAAGACGGTCTCCCCGGCCTCGGCCGGCATTCCGGTGGAGAGCGTCAGCACCGCCAGGGCCAGGTCCACGTTGGCGTGCGGACCACCGCGCCCGGCCGCCGTCGTGGCGGCGAGCTCCCGGGCCGCTGCAAGCGCCAGAGCAGCCCCGGGGACGTCCTCCAGCCGGGCGAGGAGTGCGGTCGCCCGCGGGTCCTCGGCCGCGTAGAGCCGGTGCCCGAGCCCGGGTACCGGCCGGCCGGCCCGCAGGTGCTCCGCGACGACGGGCGCGGCCCCGCCGCGCTCCAGGACCTCGGCGAGCGTGCGGTGGGCGAGCCGCCCGGCGGCGCCGTGCAGGGGGCCTTCCAGGACGCCGAGCCCCGCCGACACGGCGGCGTACGGGTGGGCGCGCGCCGAGGCGGCGACCCGTACGGCGAGGGTGGAGGCGGCCAGGTCGTGGTCGATGAGCAGGGCGAGGGCCAGGTCGAGTGCGGCCAGGCCCGCGGGGTCGGGCTCCCGCGCGGTCAGGCGGGTCCACAGGCGTGCCGCGAGCGGGCCCTCTGGGGCGGGCTCCTCCGCCGCCGGGCCAGTCGGCTCCGCCGCGGCCGGGGGAAGGGCGTCGACCAGCGTGGGGATCAGGTGCCGGGCGGAGCCGAGCACGGCCTCCTCCGACAGGTCGAAGCGCAGCGGGTCGGTGACCGCGGCGGCGGCGGTCGCCACGCGCAGCCGGTCGAGGGGCCCGCTGTGCTCGGGCAGGGCGGCGACGGCGCGGCGGGCGGCACAGAGGGCGTCCGGCGGAGCCGTGAAGCGGGCGTTCCTGCGGAGGGCGCCCGTCCACAGCCACTCGGCGACCTCCTCGTAGGAGTGGCGGGCGGCCAGCTCGCAGGCGTCGACGCCGCGGAACCAGTACCGGTCGGGCTCGATCAGGGTCAGCGAGGTCCGTACGACGGGCTCGCCGCCGACCGGCGGCGCCGCCTCCCGCCGGGTGCGCCGGGCCAGGGCCTCCACCTCGGCTGCGTCGAAGGTGCTGCCCCTGCCGACCGCGTCGCGGCGGCTCGTGAGCTGGCCGCGGCTGACGTACGCGTACACGGTGGCCGGCTTCACGCCGAGGAGGCGTGCCGCCTCGCGGGTGCTGATCCGCCGTTCGTCCTGCGCCTCGTTCATGACGCACAGAGTACATATGTTGAGTGAATCAATATTGACAGTGATTCAATCCATCATGGATGGTCGATGCATGAACACCACCGTCGATGTGCCCCGCGGTCTCGCGGGAGTCGTGGTCACCGAGACCGCCCTGGGCGATGTCCGCGGCCGCGAGGGCTTCTACCACTACCGCCAGTACTCGGCCGTCGAGCTCGCCGAACGGCGCAGCTTCGAGGACGTCTGGCACCTGATGTTCCGCGGCGAGCTCCCGGCCGACGCCGCCGGGCGGGCCGCCTTCGCAGCCGAGGTCGCCCCGCTGCGCAGACTGCCGGCCGAGGTCGCCGGCGCCCTCCCCGCCCTCGCCCGCGCCACCGCCCCCTCCGGCCCCCTCGCGGGGCTGCGCACCGCCCTCTCCCTGCTCGGCGCCTCCGCCGGCTTCCGCCCGCTCTACGACCTCGACCCCGAGCGGCGCGCCGCCGACGCGCTCGCAGCCTGCGCCGCCGTACCGACCCTGCTCACGGCGCTGTACCGGCTCGGCCGGGGCCTGGAGCCGGTCGCCCCGCGCGACGACCTGCCGTACGCCGCGAACTACCTGTACATGCTCACCGGACAGGAGCCGGACCCGGCCGCGGCCCGAGCCGTCGAGCAGTACCTCGTCTCCACCGTCGACCACGGCTTCAACGCTTCCACCTTCACCGCCCGGGTGATCGCCTCCACCGGCGCGGACGTCGCCGCCTGCCTCACCGGGGCGATCGGCGCCCTCTCCGGCCCGCTGCACGGGGGCGCCCCCAGCCGGGCCCTGGACACCCTGGACGCCATCGGCACCGCGGACCGCATCGAGCCGTGGATCCGCGAGCGGGTCCTCGCCGGCGAGCGGATCATGGGCTTCGGACACCCCGTCTACCGCACCGAGGACCCCCGCTCGCGCATGCTCCGCGGGATCGCCCTCCGCTTCGGCGGCCCGCTCGTCGACTTCGCCGTACAGGTGGAGCAGCACGTGGAGCGGATCCTCGCCGAGCTCAAGCCCGGCCGCGAGCTCCACACCAACGTCGAGTTCTACGCGGGCGTCGTCATGGAGCTGTGCGGGCTGCCGCGCGCGATGTTCACGCCGACGTTCTGCGCGGCCCGCGTGGTCGGCTGGAGCGCGAACGTACTGGAGCAGGCGGCCGATTCGAAAATCATCCGTCCGGCGGCGCGCTACGCCGGGCCGACGCCGCCCCGGCCGGTTCCCGTCCCCGCCTGAGTACGATCGGCGGGGTGAACAGCAGGCAGCCCGACCGGTCCGACACCCGCACTCCGATCCCTGTCGTCGTCCTCGCCGGATTCCTCGGATCCGGCAAGACGACGCTGCTCAACCACCTCCTCACCCACCGCGGCGGCACCCGCATCGGGGTCGTGGTCAACGACTTCGGCTCCATCGAGATCGACGCGATGTCGGTGGCAGGCCAGGTCGGCGACTCCATGGTCTCCCTCGGCGGCGGCTGCCTGTGCTGCGCGGTCGACGGCAGCGAACTCGACGCCTACCTGGAGAGGCTCTCCGATCCCGTCCACCGGATCGACGTGATCGTCATCGAGGCGAGCGGCCTGGCCGAGCCGCAGGAGATGATCCGCATGCTGGCCGCCAGTGAGAACCCGGCCATCCGCTACGGCGGGCTGGTGGAGGTCGTGGATGCGGCCGAGTTCGACGAGACCCGCGCCAGGCACCCGGAGACCGACCGCCACCTTGCCGCCGCCGACCTGGTGGTGCTCAACAAGACCGACCGCGTCGACTGCGCGGAGCGCGCCCGCATCGAGGCCGAACTGGCCGCCCTGTGCCCGGGGATCCCCCTGGTCGCCGCCGACCACGGGCGCATCGACCCCGGGCTGCTGTTCGACCGCCGTCCGTGGACCGAGACGCGGGGGCAGCTGTCCTTCGAGGACCTGATCGCCGAGGCACGGGACGACGGCAGGGACGGCGGCGGCCCCACCGACCACACGGGGCACGCGCACACGCAGTACGAGAGCACGGAGTTCGTCTCCGAACAGGCCCTCAGCCCCCGCCGCCTGATCGACTTCCTCGACCGGCGCCCCGCCGGCCTCTACCGGATCAAGGGCTTCGTGTACTTCGGCGTCCCCGGGCACGAGGAGCGCTACGCGGTCCACGCCGTCGGCCGGTTCCTCCGCTTCGCACCCGGACCCTGGGGGCGGGGCGAGCCCCGGCTGACCCGCCTCGTCCTGATCGGGTCCGGCACCGACGGGGCAGCCCTGCTGCGGGAACTCGACGCCTGCCGCGAGCCGGCCCCGCAGAACGCCGGACCCGAGGCGATGTGGGGGATCCTCCGCTACGTCGCCCGCCCCGCCGGAGCCGGGCCGGAAGCGGACGTCCCCGCCGAGGACCCCCCGGCCGCCGACCACGAGGACGCCCCCGCCTCCGCGGAGGTGTGAGCCGTACGGCCTCAGGCCACCTCGACGCCGTGGTCGGCGAGCAGGGCCGCGAGGCCGTCGCGGTAGCCCTTCCCGCCCGCCACGAAGTCCCAGTCGCCGTTGGCGCGGCGCCGGAAGGAGCCGAGGACCAGCGCGGTTTCGCCCGGGCGGCCGTCGGAGACGTCCAGACGGCCGAGCTCGGCGCCGTCGGCCGCGAGGAGCCGGATGCCGGCGTCGGTGAAACCGGTCAGGTCGGCGTGCGGGTCGGCTTCCGGGTCGACCGCGGCGACGAGGACCAGCCGGTCCGCGGACTGCGGCAGCCCGTCGAACGAGACGGCCAGGGCGGCCTTGTCCGGCGCCGTGGGCGGATGGGCCCGCACCGAGCCGTCCGGGGTGCGGGGGTTGTTGTAGAAGACGAAGTGGTCCTCGGTCAGCACCCGGCTGCCCTGGCAGACCAGCGCGCACACGTCCAGGGCCACCGGGCCGGACCAGGACATGCCCAGGACGTTGTGGTCCGCAGGGGCGTCGGGCCCGGCCGCGGACCCGGCACCCGCCCCGGCCGCCCCGGCCGTGCCGGTCGGCGCGGGTGCGGCCGCCGCCGGGCCGTCGGCCGGGCCGAGCCGGCCGCGCAGCCCGTGCTGGTGCAGCAGCTCCACCAGGGCCGGACCGGGAACCAACTCCAGTGGCTTGCCGTTGGCAAAGGTGTACGAACCCGGCCCGAAGGAGGCAGTCGTGACGAGCACGCCCTTGTTCGCCCCCTTGTCCTGCACGGTGCCGTACAGATCGCGTACGGCCGTCGGCGGCACCGTCCTGCGGTAGCGCTTGACCTGCACCACGATCCGACCGCCCCGGATCGGGGCCGGGTCCAGCGCCTCCACGTCGACACCGCCGTCGTTCGACCGCTGCGTCGTGACCGCCTCCATGCCCATCGCCCGGAACAGCTCCGCGACCAGGTTCTCGAAGTCGATCGGGTCCATCGCGAACAGGTCCGGCTCGTCGTCTTCCGCGCCTCCGCCGTGGCTGACGACACCGCCGCCGACCTCGTCCGGCCGGCGCCCGGCCCGGACCGCCGTGCGCTGGTCGGGGCGTGCCGACAGCTGCCCGCCGAGCCCCGAGACCAGGCAGTCGACGGCGCTGACCTGCTCCAGCCGCAGCCCCGCGAAGGCGCTGCGCGCCGCGGAGACGGTGGCGAGCACGAACCGCGCCTCCCGGCCCGTCGCGGGGTCGTGGCAGTCGACGAAGCCGTTGACGGTGACGGAGTCCAGGGCGCCGAACTCGTCGGCGGCGTACAGCTCCCGCAGGACCAGCAGCATGCACTGCGCCAGCACGTCCCGGTACAGGGCCCGGCGCTCCGTCACCGGACGCGGCTTGACCTTGTCCTGGCCGGTGCTGGGCAGGTACTGCACCGCCCTGGCCTCCGGGACCACCGGGTAGCCGGGCAGCTCCCAGTCCAGGACCAGCTCGCGCGCGGCGGGGTCGTAGGCGGCGGCCACCTGCCGCGGCAGCGCCTCGGGCCAGGCCGTGGAGGCGTACAGGGCGGCGGAGAAGTACTCGACCGCGGCCTCGGCGCTGCCCGCGCGCAGGGCGTCGGCCAGCTCGGCGAGCCCGCTGTTGTGCTCGCGGACCCCGGCGAGCTGCTCGGCCGCCCACCGGTCGTACTGCTGCCGGTACGCGGCGAGCTGCTGCTGCCGCCGGGCCTCCGCGGCGGTCGCGGCCTGCCAGGCCTCGGTGTACCGGGCGTGGGCGTCTCGCTCCGCCTGCGCCCGGTGCTGCGAGCCGAGGGTCCAGCCGCTGCTCTGCCGCCGGAAGTCCTCCAGGCGCGGGAGCGGTACGGGCTGCGCCAGCGCGCCGGGGTCGAAGGGGGCGACCTGCTCGGGGCGGACCAGGGAGGCCATCCGGAACGCCGGCGCACGGCAGCCGGCGACCAGCAGCCCCTTGAGGGCGGCGACCTCGGCGTCGAGGGCGGCGGTGCGGCGCAGGGCCTCGGCCTCGCGGTACTGCCGGTGGCTGCGGTTCGCCTCCCGCTCGTAGGCCCGCTGCCGGCGTTCGGCCTCCCGCTGCTGGACCAGCTGCGTCTGCTGCTGCCGCCGCTGGGCCTCGGCCCAGGTCCCGATCAATCCGCCCGACCGACGACTCATCAGCTGTGTACTCCCCCCACAACGCCCGGAGGGAAAACACTAGTCGGCATTCGGGTGGTACGTCCCCCGGCCCGTACCACCCGGATGCCGGCCTCCGTCCCGGGAGGGGACGGCCTACAGCGCGGAGCCCGCCACCACGGAGACCGCGGCGGGCAGCGCGGTGCCCGAGCCGTCGCGGCGCGGGTCCGCGGCCGGCAGTGCGGCGGGGGCGCCGTTCGCCGCGGCCGCCCTCGCCGGGGCGTTGCCCGCCCAGGCGAAGGTCAGCAGCTCCTCGCCCTTGAGGAACCGCTGGCAGCGGACGCCGCCGGTGGCCCGGCCCTTGCGCGGGTACTGGTCGAACGGGGTCAGCTTCCCGGACAGCACCGAGTCGTCGAGGGTGCCGCGGGACCCGGCCACGGTGAGCACCAGCGCGTCGCGCGCCGGGTCGACCGCCGAGAAGTGGATCACCTTGGCGCCGGAGCCGAGCTTGATGCCGGCCATGCCGCCGGCCGGGCGGCCCTGCGGGCGCACCTGCGAGGCCGGATAGCGCAGCAGCTGGGCGTCGTCGGTGATGAAGACGAGGTCCTCCTCGCCGGTGCGCAGCTCGACCGCGCCGACGATCCGGTCGCCCTCCTTGAGGGTGATGACCTCCAGCTCGTCCTTGTTCGCCGGGTAGTCGGGCACGACGCGCTTGACCACGCCCTGCTCGGTGCCGAGCGCGAGCCCCTGGGAGGACTCGTCCAGGGAGGTCAGGCAGACGACCTGCTCGTCCGGGGCGAGCCCGGAGAGGAACTCCGACAGCGGCGCCCCGCCGGCCAGGTTCGGCGCGGCGTGCGTGTCGGGCAGCTGCGGGAGGTCGATCACCGCCAGCCGCAGCAGCCGGCCGTGCGAGGTGACCGCGCCGACGTCGCCGCGGGCCGTCGCCGCGACCTGGGAGACGATCAGGTCGTGCCTGGCGCGCGGGGCACCCTCCTCCGCCACGACCGGATCCCCGGTCGCCGTGCGCGCCAGCAGGCCCGTCGAGGACAGCAGGACCCGGCACGGGTCGTCGGCGACCTCCAGGGGGACCGCCGCGACGGCGGTGCCCGCGGACTCCAGCAGGACCGTGCGGCGCTCGGTGCCGAACTTCTTGGCGACCGCCGCCAGCTCGGAGGAGACCAGCTTGCGCAGCTCCGCGTCCGACTCGAGGATCCGGGTCAGCTCCTCGATCTCGGTGGTGAGGCGGTCGCGCTCGGCCTCCAGTTCGATCCGGTCGAAGCGGGTGAGCCGGCGCAGCGGGGTGTCGAGGATGTACTGGGTCTGCACCTCGCTCAGCGAGAAGCGCTCCATGAGCCGCTCCTTCGCCTGCGCCGAGTTGTCGCTGTCCCGGATGATCCGGATGACCTCGTCGATGTCGAGGAGGGCGACCAGCAGGCCCTCCACGAGGTGGAGCCGGTCGCGCCGCTTGCCGCGGCGGAACTCGCTGCGCCGGCGCACCACGTCGAAGCGGTGGTCGAGGTAGACCTCCAGCAGCTCCTTCAGGCCCAGCGTCAGCGGCTGGCCGTCGACCAGGGCGACGTTGTTGATGCCGAAGGACTCCTCCATCGGCGTCAGCTTGTAGAGCTGCTCCAGGACGGCCTCCGGGTGGAAGCCGTTCTTGATCTCGATGACCAGGCGCAGGCCGTGCGCGCGGTCGGTGAGGTCCTTGACGTCGGCGATGCCCTGGAGCTTCTTCGCGCCCACCAGGTCCTTGATCTTCGCGACGACCTTCTCCGGGCCGACCGTGAAGGGCAGTTCGGTGACCACCAGCCCCTTGCGGCGGGCCGTCACGTTCTCCACGGACACCGTCGCGCGGATCTTGAAGCTGCCGCGCCCGTTCTCGTACGCGTCCTTGATGCCCGACAGGCCCACGATCCTGCCGCCCGTGGGCAGGTCCGGGCCGGGGACGAAGCGCATCAGCGCCTCCAGGTCCGCCTGCGGGTAGCGGATCAGGTGGCGCGCGGCCGCGATGACCTCGCCCAGGTTGTGCGGCGGCATGTTCGTCGCCATGCCGACGGCGATCCCGGACGCGCCGTTGACCAGCAGGTTCGGGTACGCGGCGGGCAGGGCGACCGGCTCGCGCTCCTGGCCGTCGTAGTTGGCCTGGAAGTCGACGGTGTCCTCGTCGATCGACTCCGTCATCAGCGACGTGGCGTCCGCCATGCGGCACTCGGTGTAGCGCATGGCGGCCGGCGGGTCGTCGTTGCCCAGCGAGCCGAAGTTGCCGTGCCCGTCGACCAGGGGGAGGCGCATCGAGAACGGCTGCGCCATGCGCACGAGGGCGTCGTAGATCGACGCGTCGCCGTGCGGGTGCAGCTTGCCCATGACCTCGCCGACGACGCGGGCGCACTTCACGTACCCGCGGTCGGGGCGCAGGCCCATCTCGCTCATCTGGTAGACGATGCGCCGGTGCACCGGCTTCATGCCGTCGCGGGCGTCGGGCAGGGCGCGGGAGTAGATCACCGAGTACGCGTACTCGAGGAAGGAGCCCTGCATTTCGTCGACGACGTCGATGTCGAGGATGTTCTCCTCGAAGTCCTCCGGCGGCGGGGTCTTCGTGCTGCGGCGGGCCATCGCTGCGCGGCTCCTTAACCAAGAAAGGGATGTGCTGGGGGTCTGGCTGGGCGGTCTGGCTGGATCTGGTGGCACGGGCTGACGGGGGTCGTCGCGGACCATTGTGTCCCGACGCACCGACAGGCCCGACTCCGACCCGGGTACCGGCCGGGAACTTCTCCGGCGCCCGGCGCGCTTGCATACAGTGGCAGGTCTGACGGAATTCTCTGCATCGCGATCGAAGGGACCACATGCCCATGGGTCACACGGCCACAGCCCAGGCCGGCTCCGGCGGCCTGACAGCGACCGAGCACCGGCTGGCCAACGGCCTGCGCGTGGTGCTCTCCGAGGACCACCTGACCCCGGTCGCGGCGGTCTGCCTGTGGTACGACGTCGGCTCGCGCCACGAAGTCAAGGGACGCACCGGCCTGGCTCACCTCTTCGAGCACCTGATGTTCCAGGGCTCCGCGAGCGTACCGGGGAACGGCCACTTCGAGCTCGTCCAGGGCGCCGGCGGCTCCCTCAACGGCACGACGAGCTTCGAGCGCACCAACTACTTCGAGACCATGCCGGCCCACCAGCTGGAGCTGGCGCTGTGGCTCGAGGCGGACCGGATGGGCTCGCTGCTGGCCGCCCTGGACGAGGAGTCCATGGAGAACCAGCGCGACGTCGTCAAGAACGAGCGCCGCCAGCGCTACGACAACGTCCCGTACGGCACCGCCTTCGAGCGGCTGACCGCCATGGCGTACCCCGAGCCCCACCCCTACCACCACACGCCGATCGGCTCCATGGCCGACCTGGACGCGGCCTCGCTGGAGGACGCGCGCGCGTTCTTCCGCACCTACTACGCGCCCAACAACGCGGTGCTGTCGGTCGTCGGCGACATCGACCCGGAGCAGACGCTCGCCTGGATCGAGAAGTACTTCGGCACCATCCCCGCCCACGACGGCAAGCAGCCCCCGCGCGACGGCACGCTGCCCGACACCATGGGCGGCCAGCTCCGCGAGGAGATCACCGAGGACGTCCCGGCCCGCGCCCTGATGGCCGCCTACCGGCTGCCCCACGACGGCACCCGCGAGTGCGACGCCGCCGACGTGGCGCTGACCGTCCTCGGCGGAGGCGAGTCCTCCCGCCTGCACAACCGGCTGGTCCGCCGCGACCAGACGGCCGTCGCGGCCAGCTTCGGCATGCTCCGCCTCGCCGGCGCCCCCTCGATGGGCTGGCTGGACGTGAAGACCTCCAGCGGCGTCGAGGTGCCCGCCATCGAGGCCGCCGTGGACGAGGAGCTGGCCCGGTTCGCCGCCGAGGGCCCCACGGCCGAGGAGATGGAGCGCGCCCAGGCCCAGCTGGAGCGCGAGTGGCTGGACCGGCTGGGCACCGTCGCCGGCCGGGCCGACGAACTGTGCCGCTTCGCGGTCCTCTTCGGCGACCCGCAGCTGGCGCTGACCGCCGTGCAGCGCGTCCTCGACGTCACCGCCGAGGAGGTGCAGGCCGTCGCCGCGGCCCGGCTGCGCCCCGACAACCGCGCGGTGCTCGTCTACGAGCCCCTCGCCGCCGACGACTCCGACGCGAACGAGAACGAGAACGAGGGGGCGGAGCAGTGAGCGACACCGCAGCCGTCACGATGACCTTCCACCCGCGGCCCGCGGCCGGGCAGCCCAAGCCGTGGGCGTTCCCCGCCCCCGAGCGGAGCGCCCTGCCCAACGGCCTGACCGTGCTGCGCTGCCACCGGCCCGGCCAGCAGGTCGTCGCGGTCGAGGTGAACCTCGCCGCACCGCTGGACGCCGAGCCGGAGGGGCTGGACGGCGTCGCCACCATCATGGCCCGCGCCCTGTCCGAGGGCACCGACAAGCACTCCGCCGAGGAGTTCGCCGCCGAGCTGGAGCGCTGCGGCGCCACCCTCGACGCGCACGCCGACCACCCCGGCCTGCGCGTCTCCCTGGAGGTCCCCGCCTCGCGGCTGGCCAAGGCCCTCGGCCTGCTCGCCGAGGCGCTGCGCGCGCCGGCGTTCGCCGACAGCGAGGTCGACCGACTCGTCCGCAACCGCCTGGACGAGATCCCGCACGAGCTGGCCAACCCGCAGCGCCGCGCCGCCAAGGAGCTCTACCGGCAGCTCTTCCCGGCCTCCCTGCGCATGTCCCGGCCCCGCCAGGGCACCGAGGAGACCGTCGCCCGGATCGACTCCGCCGCCGTGCGCGCCTTCTACGAGGCGCACGTGCGCCCCGCGACGGCCACCGCGGTGATCGTCGGCGACCTGGCCGGCATCGACCTGGACGCGCTCCTGGCCGACACCCTGGGCGCCTGGACGGGCAACGCGGGCCAGGCCCGACCCGTGCCCCCGGTCGAGTCCGACGACACCGGCCGCGTCGTCATCGTCGACCGGCCCGGCGCCGTCCAGACCCAGCTGCTGATCGGCCGAACCGGCCCCGACCGGCACGACCGGGTCTGGGCCGCGCAGGTCCTCGGCACGTACTGCCTGGGCGGCACCCTCACCTCGCGCCTGGACAAGGTGCTGCGCGAGGAGAAGGGGTACACGTACGGCGTGCGCGCCTTCGGCCAGGTGCTGCGCTCCACCGCCGACGGGCGGGGCGCCTCGATGCTCGCCATCAGCGGGTCCGTGGACACCCCCCACACCGGTCCGGCGCTGGAGGACCTCTGGAAGGTGCTGCGGACCCTCGCCGAGGGCGGTCTGACGGACGCCGAGCGGGACGTCGCCGTGCAGAACCTGGTGGGCGTGGCCCCGCTGAAGTTCGAGACGGCCGCGGCGGTCGCCGGCACCCTCGCCGACCAGGTCGAGCAGGAACTCCCGGACGACTACCAGGCGCAGCTGTACGCGCGGCTGGCGGAGACGGGCACCGTGGAGGCCACCACGGCCGTCGTGCAGGCCTTCCCGGTGGACCGGCTGGTCACCGTGCTCGTCGGCGACGCCGCCCAGATCGAGGGCCCGGTGCGCGCGTTGGGAATCGGAGAGGTGACCGTCGTCGGCAACTGACCGGCAACTCCCCGAGGGCCCCGGCGGCTTGTCCGCCGGGGCCCTTTGTGTCCGGTTTTGCTGCGGAGGTTGCCCGTATGCGGTGTGGCGTGCGCAACAAAAGGCCGTGACCGTTTGGTGATTGACTGATGATCCGCCTAGCGTCGGCCGTGCTGTCCGTCAGTTGATACGCGCCGCACCCGCGGCACCGGGCAGCGATCGCCGAGTCCCCGTCCGGCGCGAGCCTGGGGAGCCGGGGACCCACACGTCCCTTGGGGTGAATCGGGCCGCCTCGCAAGAGGTGCCCGTAGGAGACCTTCCTGCTCCGAACCCGTCAGCTAACCCGGTAGGCGAGAGGGAAGGAAAGGATCAGCCTCTCCATGGCCTTTGGCAGCCGTGCCGCCGGCAAGCACCGTGGTTCCAGCCGTCTGAGCCGCAAGACCGCCGGATACGCCGGCGTCGCCGCCCTCGCCACCACCGGCGTGGTGGGCACCCTCGCCGCCCCGGCCTTCGCCGCGACGGACAAGGGCCCCTCCATGGAGGACACCGGTCTGAACGCGGTCGTCACCGCCGAGGACGTCGCGGGCCAGGTCGAGGCCCAGGCCGACGCCCAGCGGGCCGCCGCCGAGGCCGCCGCCCTGAAGGCGCAGGCCGAGGCCGACGCCAAGGCGCGCGCCGCCGAGGCCAGGCAGAAGGCCGAGGAGAAGGCGAAGGCCGAGCGCGAGGCCGCCGAGCGCGCCGCCCGCGAGGAGGAGCGCAAGCGCCTCAACACCTTCGTCTCCCCGCTCGCCGGCTCCTACGTCAGCACCCAGTACCGCGCCGGCGGCGGCATGTGGTCCTCCGGCAGCCACACCGGGATCGACTTCCACGCCAACGAGGGCTCCGTCGTCCGCGCCGTCGGCGTCGGCACCGTCGTCGAGGCCGGCTGGGGCGGCGCCTACGGCAACAACGTCGTGATCCGGCACGCCGACGGCACCTACACCCAGTACGGCCACCTCAACTCGCTGAGCGTCTCGGTCGGCCAGCAGGTCACCCCGGGCCAGCAGATCGGCCTCTCCGGCTCCACCGGCAACTCCAGCGGCCCGCACCTGCACTTCGAGGCCCGCACCGGCGCCAACTACGGCTCGGACATCGACCCGATCGCCTACCTGCGCAGCCACGGCGTCAGCCTCTGACCCCCGCAGCAGCCTGTTCCGAAGGCCCCGGCTCACCGAGCCGGGGCCTTCGCGCTGCCCGCCCGCCCATTTCCGGCCGCCGCACACCGGCCGAAATACCACCGATTTCCTGCCGCCCTCGGAAACCGGCGGGAATTGCCATAGAGTTTCCGTACGATCCACACGGCCGCGGCATCGGTGCCGGCAATCGGAAAAACAGGGCGGAGGTCCGGTCTTGCGTATTCCCGCGCACGCGGTATGCACTGCGATCCGCGACGACATCGTCTCCGGGGCGTTGGAACCGGGCGCCAGGCTCACCGAGGAGCAGCTGGCCCGCCGGTACGGCGTCTCGCGCGTCCCGGTCCGCGAGGCGCTGCGGACCCTGGAGTCGGAGGGCTTCGTCACCAGCCGGCGGCATGCGGGCGCCTGCGTCGCCGAGCCGACCGAGCAGGAGGCCGCCGACCTCCTGGAGATGCGGATGCTGCTGGAGCCGCTCGCGGCCGCCAGGGCCGCGCGGCGGCGCACCGAGGGCCATCTGAAGGTGCTGCGCGGCCTGGTCAGGCTCGGCCAGGAGCGGGCCAGGGGAGGTCAGGGGGAGGACCTGCGGGCGCTGGGCAGCTGGTTCCACGAGACCCTCTCCCAGGCCTCCGCCAGCCCCGGGCTGATCGCCCTCCTCACGCAGATGCGCCACAAGGTCGCCTGGATGTACGCCGTGCAGGCGCCGGAGCGGCCCGTGGAGTGCTGGGCGGAGCACGGAGCGATCACCGACGCGGTGGCCCGGGGCGACGCCGAGCGGGCGCGGGCGCTGACCGCCGGCCACGCCGAACGCACCGCGGGCGCCTACCGGCTGCGCGTGAGGACTTCGCAACCTGCCGTAAACACGGCGGGCCGCTCCTTTTAACAGGGGTCGCGTAGAAATACCGGGAACAAAGTCGGGGCACGGTCGGGCCGTGCGGCTTTCCGTGCCGCTTTCCCGGCCGGGACTGCTTTTCCGGCGGGGCTCCCGGCCGCATTCCCGCTCATTCGGCGAGGCGTTTTCCGCGGCGCATTCCCCTGCGCCCGTTCCCGTACGCGGATTTCCGCACCGCCCGACGGCGAAGCCGCGGCCGCCGGGGCATCGGCGGCCGCGGCTTCGCGCGGACCGGGGTGGAACCCGAAGGGTCAGACGGTCTCCGGGAGCTCCTCAAGGCCCTCGGCGACGAGCTTCGCGAGGCGGTCCAGCGCCGCCTCGGCGCCCTCGGCGTCCGACGCGAGGACGATCTCCTCGCCGCCCTGGGCGCCCAGGCCCAGCACCGCGAGCATGGAGGCGGCGTTGACGGGGTTCCCGTCCGCCTTCGCGATGGTCACCGGGACGCCCGAAGCGGTCGTCGCCCGGACGAAGATCGAGGCGGGACGAGCGTGCAGGCCCTCGGCCCAGCCGACGTTGACGCGGCGCTCTGCCATGGTGATGCCCTTCAGGTTCTAACGGTTGTCTAGACCACTATCTCACGACGTCCCCCGTGCTCGGACCGCCGCCGGCCCCGGTCTCTTCCGTCCGATCTACCCCGCATTGCGCAATTTCGCACCTCCCCGACGGGCTGCCCCGCGCAGCAGCCCTCCCGACCGCCCGGGGCTTAGGATCACCGCATGACCACCGCGTCGGACCCCTCGTACCCGGCCCACTGGGAGGCGGACGTCGTCCTGCGCGACGGCGGCACCGCACGCATCCGCCCCATCACCCCCGAGGACGCCGGCCGCCTGGTCAGCTTCTACGAGCAGGTCTCCGACGAGTCGAAGTACTACCGGTTCTTCGCCCCCTACCCCCGGCTCTCCGACCGCGACGTGCACCGCTTCACCCACCACGACTACGTCGACCGGGTGGGACTCGCCGCGACCGTCGGCGAGGACTTCATCGGCACCGTCCGCTACGACCGGATCGGCCCCGACGGCCGACCCGCCTCGGCGCCCGCCGACGAGGCCGAGGTCGCCTTCCTCGTCCAGGACGCCCACCAGGGGCGCGGCGTCGCCTCCGCCCTCCTGGAGCACATCGGCGCGGTCGCCCGCGAGCGCGGCATCCGCCGGTTCGCCGCCGAGGTGCTGCCCGCCAACACCCGCATGATCAAGGTGTTCACGGACGCCGGCTACCAGCAGAGGCGCAGCTTCGAGGACGGCGCCGTCCGCCTCACCCTCGACCTGGAGCCCACCGCCGAGTCCCTCGCCGTCCAGCGGGCCCGCGAGCAGCGCGCCGAGGCCCGCTCCGTCCAGCGGCTCCTGGCCCCCGGGTCCGTCGCCGTCATCGGCGTCAGCCGCTCCGGCGGCGGCGTCGGCGCCGCCGCCCTGCGCAACCTCCGCGACAGCGGCTTCCGCGGCCACCTCTACGCCGTCAACGAGGCCCGCGCCCCCGGCATCGAGGGCGACCTCCTCGACGGCGTGCGCGCCTACCGCTCGCTCGCCGAGATCGACGCGCCCGTGGACCTCGCCGTCGTCGCCGTCCCCGCCGAGCGGGTCCCGCAGGTCGTCGCCGACTGCGGCGAACACGGCGTACAGGGCCTCGTCGTGCTGTCCGCGGGCTACGCAGAGACCGGCCCCGCCGGCCTGGAGCGCCAGCGCGAACTCGTCCGCCAGGTCCGCTCCCACGGGATGCGCCTCATCGGCCCCAACGCCTTCGGGGTGATCAACACCGCGCCCGAGGTCGCCCTCAACGCCTCCCTCGCGCCCGTCCCCGCCCCCGTACCCGGCCGGATCGGGCTCTTCACCCAGTCCGGCGCCATCGGCATCGCGCTGCTGTCCGCCCTGCTCCGCCGCGGCGAGGGCCTCTCCTCGTTCGTCTCGGCCGGCAACCGCGCCGACGTCTCCGGGAACGACATCCTCCAGTACTGGTACGAGGACGAGGCCACCGACGTCGCCCTCATGTACCTGGAAACCCTCGGCAACCCGCGGAAGTTCACCCGCCTCGCCCGCCGCACCGCCGCCGTCAAGCCCGTCGTCGTCGCCAAGGGCGGCCGCCACACCCCCGCCGGCCACGCCGTCCCCGGCACCAGGCTCCCCGAGACCACCGTCTCCGCCCTGCTCCGCCAGGCCGGCGTCATCCGCGTCGACACCGTCACCGAGCTCGTCGACGCCGGCCTCCTCCTCGCCTCCCAGCCCGTCCCCGCCGGGCCGCGCGTCGCCATCCTCGGCAACTCGGAATCGCTCGGCTACCTCACCTACGACGCCTGCCTCGCCCAGGGGCTGCGGCCTTCCTCCCCGCTCGACCTGACCACCGCCGCCACCCCCGCCGACTTCGGCGCCGCCCTCTCCGCGGCCCTCGCCTCCGACGCCCACGACGCCGTGATCGTCACCGCCATCCCCTGGGTCGGCGAGGAGGCCGGCCCCGACACCGGGGCCGACGGCCTCGCCGACGCCCTGCGCGACGCCGCGGCCGCCCACCCCGGCAAGCCGGTCGCCGTCGTCCACGTCGAGCTGGCCGAACTCGTCCAGGCCCTCTCCCGCGAGGACGTCCGCATCCCCGCCTACCCGGCCGCCGAGCGGGCCGTCCGGGCCGTCGCCGAAGCCGTCCGGTACGGGCAGTGGCGCCGCGCCAACGCCGACTCCGGGCACGTCCCCGAGTACGACGACATCGACGAGGCGGGGGCCGCCGCCCAGCTCGCCGCCCTCCTCGCCGGCGGAGCCGGCCCCGACGGCGTGATCACGCTCTCCGACGGCGACGCCGCCGCGCTCCTCGCCCGCTACGGGATCCGCGTCCTGCCCACGCTGCCCGCGCCCACCCCCGACGCCGCCGCCAAGGCCGCCGCGGCCCTCGGCTACCCCGTCGCCCTCAAGACCACCGCCCCCCACCTGCGCCACCGCGCCGACCTCGGCGGCGTCCGCCTGGACCTCACCACCGAGGCCGAGCTGCGCCGCTCCTACGACGAGCTCACCGAGCACCTCGGCACCCCCGCCGAGCTGCAGCCCGTCGTCCAGGCCATGGTGCCCCGAGGCGTCGACACCGTCGTCCGCTCCGTCATCGACCCGGCCGCCGGCGCCGTCCTCTCCTTCGGCCTGGCCGGCGTCGCCTCCGAGCTGCTCGGCGACACCGCCCACCGGCTCGTGCCCGCCACCGACCGCGACGCCGCCGGACTGATCCGGTCCATCCGCACCGCCCCCCTCCTCTTCGGCTGGCGCGGCAGCGACCCCGTCGACACCCCCGCCCTGGAAGAGCTCCTGCTGCGCCTCTCCCGGCTCGTCGACGACCACCCCGAAGTGGTCGGCGTCACCCTCGAACCCGTCGTCGTCGCCGCCGAGGGCCTCTCCGTCCTGAGCGCCGCCGTCCGCATCGCGCACCCGCCCGCCCGCACCGACCTCGGCCCCCGCACACTCCCCAGCTACTGAGGAGCCCCGGGGCGTCCCGAGGCGGCCGGGGCGCCCCGTACGGGCCTTAGGATGGACCCCATGGCGAAATCCGGTACGACGACCCAGGGGCTGCGCACGGCGATCGAGCGCAGCGGCTACTACCCGGCCCTCGTGGCCGAGGCCGTGGAGGCCGCGGTGGGCGGCGAGCCGATCTCGTCGTACCTGGTCCACCAGGAGACGACCTTCGACTCCAACGAGGTCCGCCGGCACGTCACCGTGCTCGTCCTGACCGGCAACCGCTTCATCGTGAGCCACACCGACGAGCAGGCCGCCGACGCGGGCTCCCCCTCGCCCTACGCGACCACCTCCACGGAGTCCGTCAAGCTGGCCAGCATCTCCTCGGTGGTGCTCAGCCGCGTCGTCGCCAACCCCGAGTCGTACACGCCGGGCACCCTCCCGCGCGAGGTCGTCCTGACCATCGGCTGGGGCGCCGTCTCGCGCATCGACCTCGAACCCGCCGCCTGCGGCGACCCCAACTGCGACTCCGACCACGGCTACACCGGCAACTCCACCGCCGACGACCTCAGCCTCCGCGTGAGCGAGGCGGGCGACGGCCCCGAGGCCGTCCGCCAGACCCTGCTCTTCGCGCAGGCCCTCTCCGAGGCGACCGCGGCCACCGCCGCCGGCGCCGCCCGCTGATGTCCCACTCCGCACCGCCGAACTGGGACGAGCCCGAGCTGCTGGACCTCGCCGGAGCGCCCGTCCCGCAGTACGGGTCCGGCTCGCTCGCCGACCTGCTGCCCACCCTCGTCGCCGGCCAGGGCGTCCCCGGCTTCACCGCCGCCATCGCCGAGCTGGCCCCCGCAGACCGGAACTGCGTGTTCCTGGTCGACGGCATGGGCTGGGAGCAGCTCAGGGCCCACCCGGCCGAAGCCCCCTTCCTGACCTCCCTGCTCGCCGGCTCCCGCGGCGGCACCGGCCTCCCCCTCACGGCCGGCTTCCCGGCGACCACGGCCACCTCGCTGGCGTCCGTCGGCACCGGCCTGCCGCCCGCCCGGCACGGCCTGCCCGGCTACGCGGTCCGCAACCCCGCCACCGGCGAGCTGATGAACCAGCTCCGCTGGAACCCGTGGACCCCGCCGCGCCCCTGGCAGCCGTACCCCACCGTCTTCCAGCTCGCCGACGCGGCCGGCGTGGCCACGGCCCAGGTCTCCTCGCCCGTCTTCCAGACCACCCCGCTCACCAAGATCGCGCTCAGCGGCGGCACCTTCCACGGCCGGATGACCGGCGAGGAGCGGATGGACCTCGCCGCGGACCGGCTCGCCGCGGGCGACCGCTCGCTCGTGTACACGTACTACAGCGAGCTCGACGGCGCCGGCCACCGGCACGGCGTGGACTCCGACGCCTGGCGCGGCCAGCTGATGTACGTCGACCGGCTGGTCCAGCGGCTCGCCGAGCAGCTGCCGCCCCGCACCGCCCTGTACGTGACCGCCGACCACGGCATGGTGGACGTCCCCTTCGACGAGGACTCCCGCATCGACTTCGACGAGGACTGGGAGCTCGGCGCGGGTGTCGCCCTGCTCGGCGGCGAGGGCCGCGCCCGGCACGTGTACGCGGTCCCGGGCGCCGAGGCCGACGTCCTGACCGTGTGGCGCGAGGTGCTCGGGGACCGGTTCTGGGTCGCCGGCCGCGAAGAGGCCCTCGAACTGGGCTGGTTCGGCCCGCCGGGGGAGTGCGACGAGCGCGTCCTCGGCCGGATCGGCGACGTGGTCGCCGCGGCTTACGCCGACGTCGCGGTCACGGCGTCCCGGACCGAGCCGAACGAGTCCGCGCTCGCCGGCATGCACGGCTCCATGACCCCCGCCGAGCAGCTCGTCCCCCTGCTCGAGATCCGCACCTGACCCCGCTGCCACCCGCGCCGCCCCGCGCACCCGTACGCCCGCCCGCCGACCACGACCCGAAAGGTCCCGTTCCCTCCATGCCCGAATTGGTGTTTTTCTCCGGAACCATGGACTGCGGAAAGAGCACGCTGGCGCTCCAGATCACCCACAACCGCTCGGCCCGCGGCCTCCAGGGCGTCATCTTCACCCGCCAGGACAGGGCAGGCGAGGGCAAGCTCTCCTCGCGCCTGGGACTGGTCACGGACGCGGTCGAGGTCGGGGACGCGATGGACCTGTACGCCTACCTCGTCGGCGAGCTCTCCCGGGGCGGCAGGGCGGACTACGTCATCGTCGACGAGGCCCAGTTCCTCGCACCGGAGCAGATCGACCAGCTGGCCCGGATCGTCGACGACCTCGACATGGACGTCTTCGCCTTCGGCATCACCACCGACTTCCGCACCAAGCTCTTCCCCGGCTCGCAGCGGCTCATCGAACTCGCCGACCGGATCGAGCAGCTCCAGGTCGAGGCCCTGTGCTGGTGCGGGGCCCGCGCCACGCACAACGCCCGCACGGTGGGCGGGCGGATGGTCGTCGAGGGCGCCCAGGTCGTGGTAGGAGACGTCAACCGGCCCGCGCAGGAGGTCGGTTACGAGGTGCTGTGCCGCCGCCACCACCGGCGCCGCATGACCTCGGCCTCCGCGCACGCCGCCGCACTCTCCCCGGACGTCCTGCCGGTGGGCCGCGCCTGACCGGTGCAGGGCGGCCCCGGGCGGCCGGTCAGCCGGTGGCGGGGCGGCGCTCGACCAGGGCCAGGAGGGCGCCCTCGGGGTCCGCGACCGTCGCGACCCGGCCCGTCAGGCCCTCGCGGGGCGGCCGGACCACGCTGCCGCCCAGGCGGCGCACCTGTGCGGCGGCGGCGTCGGCGTCGTCGACCGCGAAGTACGTCATCCAGTGCGGCCCCCGGTCGTGCGGCAGCGAGCGGCCCACCCCGTGCACCGCGGCGACCGGACGGCCCTCCAGCACCAGGGTCAGGTAGTCGAAGTCCGCGCCCTGTACGAGGCCTTCGGGGGCGGTGCCGTGCTCAGCCACGTGCCCGAAGACGTGCGCGTAGAACTTGCCCACGGTCGAGGTGTCCTGCGTGACCAGCTCCGCCCACACGGGCGTGCCGTGGGGTCCGGACAGCTGGGTTCCGGCGCTGCCGTCGGCCTGCCAGATCCCGAGGACCGCGCCCAGCGGGTCGGAGCAGATCGCGAGGCGCCCGGCGCCGCCCGCGTCGAGCGGCCCGACGGCGACGGTGCCGCCGCAGGAGCGGACGGCCTCCGCCGCCGCGTCGACGTCGTCGGTGGCGAAGTACGTCGTCCAGGCCACCGGGAGGTCCCGGTCCGGCGGCATCTCCCCGATGCCGGCGACCTCGCGGCCGTCGAGCAGGGCGCGGACGTACGGCCCGAAGGGAGCGGGGCCCGGCTCGTACTCCCAGCCGAACAGCTCGCCGTAGAACGCCTCGGCGGCGCCGAGGGTGTGGACCATCAGACTCGACCAGCAGGGTGTGCCGGGCGGGCGCCGCGTGTCCTGCACTGCGTCGGTCATGTAAGCCGTCTCCTCGGTCGTCGGACATCGGGACCAGATGGTTCCACCCCGCCCGCTCCGGCGCGCCCCGACCCGGCCGAGAATCGCTGGAGCGGGCGGAGATGACCGGATCAGTGCGCCGGTCGCAGGCGGCCCTGCCCCCGCGGACGCCCGAGAGGGAGGAAGATGGGCCGTATGACTGCGAACTCTGCGATCGTCTCCGCCTCCGCCCTCGCCGCGGAACTGGCCGGTCCGCGGCCGCCGGTGCTCCTCGACGTCCGCTGGCAGCTGGGCGGGCCGAACCAGCGCCCCGCCTACGACGCCGGGCACCTGCCGGGTGCCGTGTACGTGGACCTCGACCGCGAACTGGCAGGTCCGCCGGGGGCGGGCGGGCGCCATCCGCTGCCCGACCCGGAGGAGTTCGGGGCCGTGATGCGGCGTGCCGGGGTCTGTGCGGACGTGCCGGTCGTCGTCTACGACGGCGGGCAGGGGTGGGCGGCGGCCCGCGCCTGGTGGCTGCTGCGCTGGTCCGGGCACCGGCAGGTGAGCGTCCTGGACGGCGGGCTGGCCGCCTGGACGGCGGCCGGAGGCGCGGTGACATCCGAACCCCCGGCCCCGGTCCAAGGCGATTTCAAGCCAACTCCCGGCGCAATGGGGCTGCTCGATGCGGACGGGGCGGCCGCCCTGGCCCGTGAAGGGGTCCTGCTGGACGCGCGGGCGGGCGAGCGGTACCGCGGCGAGGTCGAGCCGATCGACCCGGTCGGCGGCCACATCCCCGGCGCCCTGTCGGCGCCCACGGCGGACAACACCGGCCCGGACGGGCTGCTCCTGCCCGCCGCCGAACTGCGGGCGCGGTTCGCGGGACTGGGGGCGACGGGCGGGGCGCCCGTCGGCGTGTACTGCGGCTCGGGCGTCTCGGGCGCGCACGAGGTGCTCGCGCTGGAGGTGGCCGGGATCGGCGCCGCGCTGTACGCGGGCAGCTGGTCGGAGTGGTCCGCGGACCCGCAGCGGCCGGTGGCCACGGGGCCGGACCCGCAGTAGTGCGCGGCGCACCGGCCCGCCGGGCGCGGCGGGCCGGGCAGCACGCGGGGGCTACTCCTGCTTCTTGCGGCGGGTGCCGAAGACGATCTCGTCCCAGCTCGGCACCGCCGCGCGGCGGCCCGGGCGGACGCCGTCGGCCTCGGCCTGCCGGTCGGTGGTGCCGGTCAGGCGGTCGCGGTGGCCGGCCACCGTGCGCGGCATCAGCACGTCCGCGTACGCGGTGCCCGCGCCCGCGGACGCCGAGGCGGCCGGGGGCTCCTCCGCCTCCGCCTCCTCGGCGGGGGTGTCGGTGCGCTCGGGGACCACGAGGTCGCCGCGGAAGCTCGGCACCGCCTCCAGCAGGCTCGTCAGCGAATCCCGCTCCTCCTCCGGCTCCGGAGCGGGTGCGACGGGCCGCTCCGGCCGGTCCAGCGTGCGGTCGAGGGGCCGGTCCCGCGGCAGGCGCGCGATCCGCGGCACGAAGGGGAAGCTGGGCTCCGGGGCGGCCGGCAGGTCGTCGGCCTCGCCGATCAGCGAGCGGGCCTCGTCGTCCACGGCGACGACGAGGCGGCGCGGCGGGTCGTAGGTCCAGCTCGCCGAGTGCGTCTCGCCCGCCACCCGGTAGACGAGCAGGACCTCCCAGGTGCCGTCGTCGCGGCGCCAGGAGTCCCACTGCACCGTGTCCTTGTCGACGCCGCGCAGCAGCAGGCGCTCCTGCACAGCCTCGCCGAGCTGCGGTCCGGTGTTCTCGCCGGGCCGGCGCACGGGGGTCTTGCGGGCCCGCTCCGCCATGAACGCGCGCTCGGCCAGCACCGGTCCCTCGAAGCGGCGCACGCGGTCGACGGGGATGCCGGCGAGTTGGGCGACCTCCTCCGCGGAGGCACCGGCCCGTATGCGGGCCTGGATGTCGCGGGGGCGGAGGTGGCTCTCGACCTCGATCTCGATCTGGTTCAGGCGCGCGCGGTCGTTGCGCACGGCAGCCCGAAGCCGCTCGTCGATCGGAAGCGTGTACTCCGTGCTGTCCGCAGCCTTGAGCACCAGTCGTGTGCCGTCATTCGAGACGGCCACGACACGCAGTTCGGGCATGGGGACCTCCCGGGTGGTGCCTGCCGACGTCACGTGCGTCGCTGCTTCCGCTAGTCGAGTGTGGCCTGCCCGGGTGCAGCCTGCCACAACCTTGCTCCAGTTCAACCGGCGTGTCGGGCATGCGCCCTTGATCGCCGTTATGGCACGGTTACCTGTTGGGTACGCACAGTGACCGACTGGTTACTGTGCGCACAGGCGCCCGTGCGCTGTCGCGGCATCACCGGTCCGAGTGCCGCATGTCCATCAGCCGGCCCCTTCACCCGGGTCCGGACAGCCGAAAGGAAGGACGGCCCCAGGGCTCGCCACAGTACTCCATTCGGGCCACCGCGGTGGCCCGCCGCGCCGCCGAACTTGTCACCCGCGGCGCACTTCGGGCTGCCCCGGATCCGGCCGCACCGGCAACTGCACCCCATTTCGGGCGTCTTGCTCCACGGAATCCCCGGAAACGGAACACCCCCCTCACTCCGCGTGGCGGTCCTCCTGCCGCCCCGTCACCGCCGATCCTCCGCGGGTGTGATGGAGATCGCGGACGGCCCGGCGGCCTGAACACCGCCCGTCCCGGGCGGCTCCGAGGGGGCGTCAGCCGCCGAGCACCCGGCGCAGGTAGTCGTTGCCGAAGAGCCGGTCGGGGTCCAGCCGGTCGCGCAGTGCGGTGAACTCCCCGAACCGGGGGTAGGCGGCGGCCAGGTACTCGGCCCCGCGGGTGTGCACCTTGCCCCAGTGCGGGCGGCCCCCGTACGCGGTGAAGATGCGCTCGGCGGCCGTGAAGTACGCCTGGTACGGGGTGCCCCGGTACATGTGCACGGCGATG
Source organism: Streptomyces globosus (assembly GCF_003325375.1). Lineage (GTDB taxonomy): Bacteria > Actinomycetota > Actinomycetes > Streptomycetales > Streptomycetaceae > Streptomyces > Streptomyces globosus_A. Next base: position 1,696,699 of record NZ_CP030862.1, read on the forward strand.
TACGCGGTCTCCCGCCCCGAGGCCGTGGACAGTGCGATGTCGTCCGCCGGCGCCGTGCGGACCTCCACGGGGAAGCTGATCCGCAGCCGGGAGCGGTCGACCGCCGCCTTCAGCTCGCGCAGCGCGCCGACCGCGTGCTCGCGCGGGAGGGCGTACTCCATCTCCACGAAGCGCACCCGGCGCGGGCTGGTGAAGACCCGGTACGGGATGTCCGTGTACGTGCGGGCGGACAGGGCGCGGCTGGCGACGCGGGCGATGGCCGGGATGGCCGCGGGGACCGCGCGGCCCAGGGAGTTGGCCGCCTGGAAGACGCCGTTCGACAGCAGCTCGTCCTCGATCCAGGCGCTCACCGGTCCGGGCGGGGCCGCGGGGCCCTGGCTGCGGTTGTTGCGCTTGGTGTTGCAGTTGCCGGTGTGCGGGAACCAGTAGAACTCGAAGTGCTCGTTCTCCGCGACGTGCTCGTCGAACTCGGCGGTCACCCGGTCGAAGCGCATCGGCTCCTCGCGGGCGGTCAGGTGGAAGAGGGGCTCCACCGCGAAGGTGAGGGCCGTGGTGATCCCGAGCGCGCCGAGGCCGACCCGGGCGGCGGCGAAGACCTCGGGGTTCTCCTTCTCCGAGCAGGCCAGCAGCCGCCCGTCCGCCGTGACCATCTCCAGGCCGCGGAGCTGGGCGGCGAGGGAGGCGGAGTCGCGGCCGGTGCCGTGGGTGCCGGTGGAGACGGCCCCGGAGACCGTCTGCTCCATGATGTCGCCCATGTTGGCGAGCGAGAGGCCCTCGGCCGCCAGGGCCCGGTTGAGGTCCTTCAGGGCTGTTCCCGCCGCGACCGCCACCGTGCCCGCGGCCCGGTCGATGCCGAGGATCCCGTTGAGCGCCTGCGGGCGCACCATGACCCCGTCGGTGGCGGCGGCCGCGGTGAAGGAGTGGCCGGTGCCGACCGCCTTCACCCGCAGCCCGTCCTCGGCGGCCCGCCGCACCGCCTCCTGCACCTCGCCGACCGACGCCGGGGCCACCACCCGGGCCGGTGCGGCCGTGATGTTCCCGGCCCAGTTACGCCACGAGGCCCTGTACCTTGCCGCTGTCGCCGTCCCCATCGCCCGAGGGCTCCTCCCCTTGCGCCGGCCTCGCGAGCCGGCGGTATCCCGCGAACCCGACCGCCGCCGCGGCGGCCCCCGCCGAGATGGAGACGACGTACCCGCTCCTCGCCCCCGCCGCGTCGACGACCCAGCCGGCCACGGAGGAGCCGAGCGCGATCCCGACCGCGAGGCCGGTGCTGATCCAGGTCATGCCCTCGGTCAGCTTCGCGCGTGGTACGTGCGCCTCGATCAGGGCCATCGTGGTGATCATCGTGGGAGCGATGGCGAGGCCCGAGACGAAGAGCGCCACGGCCAGAATCGGAAGGTTCCCGGCCAGTAGGAGGGGGATCATACTCACGGCCATCGCACAGATGCCCAGGATCCAGCGGTGTTCGGCCTTGCCCTTGAAGCGGATCAGGCCGAAAGCGATGCCCGCGAGGCAGGACCCGAGCGCCCAAACCGCCAGAACCAGGCCGGATACGGACTTGGATCCGCGCTCCTCGGCGAAGGCGAGGGTCGCCACGTCGATCGAGCCGAAGATGGCGCCGGTCGCCACGAAGGTGCCGGCGAGCACCTGCAGGCCGGGGGAGCGCAGCGCGGACGACGGGTCGGCCTGGGTGTCGCGGGGGTGCGGCTCGGGCTCGGTGTCGCGCAGCGCGGTCAGCCACCAGACGCCCACCATCAGGCAGACGAGTGCCACCAGGGGCCCGGCCTCCGGGAACCAGCTGGCGGACAGCATGGTCGCGAGCGGCGGCCCGAAGATGAAGCACACCTCGTCGACGACGGACTCGAAGGAGTACGCGGTGTGCAGGTGCGGGGTGTCGCGGTGGATGACGGTCCAGCGGGCGCGGACCATCGAGCCCACGCTGGGGACGCAGCCGGCGACGACCGCGAAGAGGAAGAGCGTCCAGTCCGGCCACCCCTGCGAGGCGGCGACCAGCAGCCCCGAGACCGCGGCCCCGGCGATCAGGGTCGCCGGGCGCAGCACGCGCCGCTGGCCGTACTGGTCGACCAGGCGGGAGACCTGCGGGCCGACGACCGCGGCCGACAGGGCCAGGGTCGCCGTGAGGGCGCCGGCCAGCGTGTAGCGGCCGGTGAGCTCGGACACCATCGTGAGGATGCCGAGGCCGACCATGGACAGCGGCATGCGGCCGATGAATCCGGCGACGCTGAACGCCTTGGTGCCGGGCGCGTCGAAGATCGCGCGATAGGGACTGGGCAAGGTGCGCTCCGTGGGGGACGTCGCTGGCCCATACAGGTTATGGCCGCTCACGGGGCTCTGCACGGGTGTGTTCCAGACAGGAAGTAAGGCTCACCTTATCCGTGTTCGGCACGGGGGACGCGGCGGGCCCGATTCCCGGCGGGGGCCGCCGGGTGGCAGGATGCGACGCATGTCTGACCAGCTCCGCGCCGCAGCCGCCCCCACGCCGGCCCGAGGGCCTGCAGCGCCCTACGACGCCCTCCTGCTCCTCTCGTTCGGCGGCCCCGAGGGCCCCGACGACGTCGTCCCCTTCCTGGAGAACGTCACCCGCGGGCGCGGCATCCCGCGGGAGCGGCTCAAGGAGGTCGGCAGCCACTACTACGGATTCGGCGGGGTCAGCCCCATCAACGCGCAGAACCGCGAGCTGCTGGAGGCCCTGCGCAAGGACTTCGCCGAGCAGGGCGTGGACGTGCCGGTCTACTGGGGCAACCGGAACTGGGCCCCGTACCTCGACGACGTGATGCGGGAGATGGCCGCCGACGGGCGCCGCCGCATCGCGGTCCTCGCGACCAGCGCGTACGCCTCGTACTCGGGGTGCCGGCAGTACCGCGAGAACCTGGCGGACGCGCTGGCGCTGCTGGAGCGGGAGGGCGCGGCGGAGCTGCCGCGGGTCGACAAGCTGCGGCACTACTTCAACCACCCCGGCTTCCTGCAGCCGATGGCCGAGGGCGTGCTGGCGGCCCTGGAGCAGCTGCCGGAGGAGGTCCGGGCGGGGGCGCACCTCGCCTTCACCACCCACTCGATCCCGACCGCCGCCGCGGACACCTCGGGTCCGGTCCCGGGGCACACCGCGGACGGCGAGGGCGGTGCGTACGTCCGCCAGCACCTGGACGCGGCCGCCGTGATCGCGGACGCGGTGCGCGCCGAGACGGGGCTGGAGCTGCCCTGGCGGCTGGTCTACCAGTCCCGCAGCGGCGCCCCGCACATCCCCTGGCTGGAGCCGGACATCTGCGACCACCTGGAGGAGCTGCACGCCGCCGGGGCGCCGGCCGTGGTGATGGTGCCGATCGGCTTCGTCTCCGACCACATGGAGGTCCTGTACGACCTCGACACGGAGGCCGCGGCCAAGGCGGCGGAGCTGGGCCTGCCTGCGGTGCGCTCGGCGACCGTGGGCGCCGACCCGCGCTTCGCGGCGGCCGTCCGGGAGCTGCTGCTGGAGCGGGCTGCGGTGGAGCGCGGCGAGGCCGTCGAGCGGTGCGCACTGGGCCGGCTCGGGCCGAGCCACGACGTGTGCCCGGTGGGCTGCTGCCCGGCGCGCGGCGCCCGGCCGGCCGCGGCCGGCGCCGACAGCCCGTACGCGTAGGGGCGGGCGGCGGCGCCATGGCATCGGAGGAGGAGCGGGACGTGCGGGAGACGCAGGACGGCTCGGCGGCGGTGCCCGCGGGTCTGGCCGGGGAACTGCTGGACGTGGCGCTGGAGGCCGCCCGGCGGGCCGGCGCGCTGCTGCGGGACGGCCGGCCGGACGACCTGGGGGTGGCGGCGGTCAAGAGCAGCCCCATCGACGTGGTGACGGAGATGGACATCGCGGCGGAGAAGCTGGTCACCGAGATCCTGGAGCGGCGCCGGCCGCAGGACGGCCTGCTCGGCGAGGAGGGCGCCGACCGCCCCGGCACGAGCGGGGTGCGCTGGATCGTGGACCCCCTGGACGGCACCGTGAACTACCTCTACGGCCTGCCGAGCTGGAGCGTCTCGATCGCGGCCGAGTACCGCGGCGAGACCCTGGTCGGCGTCGTGGAGGTGCCGATGCGGTCCGAGACGTTCCGGGCGGTGCGCGGGGGCGGCGCCCGGCTCGGCGGGCAGCGGCTGGCCTGCCGGGCGGCGGCCCCGCTGGACCAGGCCCTGGTGGCCACCGGCTTCGCCTACCTGCAGGAGCGCAAGGAGCAGCAGGCCGAGGTGGTCCGGCGGATCCTCCCGCGGGTGCGGGACGTCCGGCGCGGCGGCTCGGCCGCGATCGACCTGTGCGACGTGGCCGCGGGGCGGCTGGACGCGTACTACGAGCGCGGGCTCAACCCCTGGGACCTCGCCGCGGGCGAGCTCATCGCCCGCGAGGCCGGGGCGCTGACCGGCGGGCGGCCCGGCCGGCCGGCCTCCGGGGAGCTGGCGCTCGCCGCGACGCCCGCGGTGTTCGCCGCGCTCGCGCCGCTGCTGGAGGAGGCCGGGGCCTGGCACGACTGACCGCCGCCCCGGCCCGGATCCGGGCATGAAGGGACCCCGGCGGCACGGCGGCCGCCGGGGTCCGGTGGTGTCTCAGCAGGCGGAGACGGGAACTCCGTGCTCGGCGGCGAGGCGCTGGAGGTCCTCCAGCTCCGCCTGTTCCACGTCGGCGAGGAAGTCGTCGCCCGCTTCACGGGCGTGGCGGAGGTCGGACTGCGTGGTCCTGATGCGCTGCAGGAGACCCGCGGTGAATGCGTCCATGGTGGGTTCGCCCCCTCTTCGTGGTCGCGGCGGCACAGGGATGCCCGCCGTCAGGGAGTGGTCGGGGTGTGCTGACGTCATCCCCTGCACCCTGGGCGCAGAAACCTCGGGAGGCGAGGGAATCCCCACTTCCGCCCCGGATGACCTGCCGAGTGGCGCCTTACAGCCGGTTTACGGCCGAAAGGGGCAGGATGGGCGGCGCAATCACACGTGTGCCCTGGGGGCTCGGAGGAAGGAAACGACGTGCGCGTACTCGTCGTGGAGGACGAGCAGCTGCTCGCCGATGCGGTGGCCACCGGACTGCGCCGCGAGGCCATGGCCGTGGACGTCGTGTACGACGGCGCCGCGGCGCTGGAGCGCGTCGGTGTCAACGACTACGACGTCGTCGTCCTCGACCGGGACCTGCCGCTCGTCCACGGGGACGACGTCTGCCGCAGGATCGTCGAGCTCGGCATGCCCACGCGCGTGCTGATGCTGACGGCCTCGGGGGACGTCAGCGACCGCGTGGAGGGCCTGGAGCTGGGGGCGGACGACTACCTGCCCAAGCCGTTCGCGTTCAGCGAGCTGACCGCCCGCGTGCGGGCGCTGGGCCGGCGCACCACGGTCGCCCTGCCGCCCGTGCTGGAGCGCGCCGGGATCCGGCTCGACCCGAACCGGCGGGAGGTCTTCCGCGAGGGCCGCGAGGTGCAGCTGGCCCCGAAGGAGTTCGCGGTGCTGGAGGTGCTCATGCGCAGTGAGGGCACCGTGGTCTCCGCCGAGCAGCTGCTGGAGAAGGCATGGGACGAGAACACCGACCCCTTCACCAACGTGGTGCGGGTGACGGTCATGACCCTGCGGCGCAAGCTCGGGGAGCCCCCGGTCATCGTGACCGTCCCGGGCTCCGGCTACCGGATCTGACGCGGGTGGCAGCGACCCCGGCGCCACCGACCGCGCCGCCGAGACCGACCTGGGACCCCGGCCAGCCCGAGGGTCCCTTCCCTTGGCTGCGGCCCACGATCCGGATAAGGCTCACCCTGCTGTATGGCGGGATGTTCCTGATCGCCGGCATCCTGCTGCTGTCGATCATCTACCTGCTGGCCGCGCAGGCGCTGCGGGAGGGCAACGCCCTGCCGTTCAAGATCGTCAGCATCAGCGGGCAGAAGGTCGTCGTCTCCAGTCCGACCTGTCCCGGCGTGGGCCCGGAGCAGACGCTCGACCAGTTCCACGCCGCCATCCAGGCCTGCATGCTGGAACAGCGCCGGCACGCCCTGGACGACCTGCTCAGCCGGTCGCTGATGGCGCTGCTGGGCCTGAGCGTCATCGCCTTCGCGTTCGGCTACGCGATGGCCGGCCGCGTGCTCTCGCCGCTCGGGAAGATCACGCGGACGGCGCGCCGCGTCGTCGGCTCCGACCTGACCCGGCGCATCGAGCTGGACGGGCCGGACGACGAGCTCAAGGAGCTCGCCGACACCTTCGACGAGATGCTGGACCGCCTGGAGCGGGCCTTCACCGCCCAGCAGCGGTTCGTCGCCAACGCCTCGCACGAGCTGCGCACCCCCTTGGCGATCAACCGGACGCTGCTGGAGGTGCACCTGTCGGACCCCGGGGCTCCGGTCGAGCTCCAGCAGCTCGGCAAGACCCTGCTCGCGACGAACGAGCGCAGCGAGCAGCTGGTCGAGGGACTGCTGCTGCTGGCCCGCAGCGAGAACCAGATAGTCGAGCGCAAGCCGGTCGACCTGGCGGAGGTCGCGTCGCGCGCCATCGACCAGGCGCGGGCGGAGGCCGCGGCCAAGGGCGTGGAGATCCGGGGCGAGCGCGCCTCGGCCGTCGTCCAGGGCAACGGCGTGCTGCTGGAGCGGATCGCGCTGAACCTGGTGCAGAACGCCGTGCGCTACAACGTGCCGGAGGGCGGCTGGGTGGAGGTCACCACGGAGGCCGTGCCCGGCCACGCGGTGCTCGTCGTGTCGAACACCGGGCCGGTGGTCCCGGCGTACGAGGTGGACAACCTCTTCGAGCCCTTCAGGCGGCTGCGTACCGAGCGAACGGGCAGCGACAAGGGTGTCGGCCTCGGGCTGTCGATCGCGCGCTCCGTGGCGCGCGCACACGGCGGCCGGATCACGGCGGTCCCGAGGGACGGCGGCGGCCTCGTGATGCGTGTCACGCTGCCGCTGTGAGGACCGTATCTTTGTTCGCTACGGGCTGAATGGCTGCCGTGTGAACAAGTTGAACCCTGTGTGATCGATCACATTGTCGAGTGTGAGGCCATGTGCGTTCAGTGACCCGTGGATGCCGTGGAAGGGCCGGAAAGTCCGGGAAGTCCGGGTTTCCGGCCCCCCGGACGGCGGAAAATACACCGGGTGGTGCTTGTGCAAGACGGACCCAGGACCGTGTACGGTCCCGGTCGTCATCCCAGCCGGTCGCTCCTTCAGGCGCGCGGCTTGGGTGTCGATTGAGTAACAGACCTTGATGTGAGGCAAAATCTCCGCCTCAGGTCGGGCACAAGTCCGGCCTCTCGCGCGTTACGTGCGCTGAGACACCGCTAAATCCCAGAGGGGGAGAGCGAAACATGGCAACGGACTACGACACCCCACGCAAGACCGACGACGACGTCGACAACGACAGCATTGAAGAGCTGAAGGCCCGGCGGAACGAGAAGTCGTCCTCCAGCGTCGACATCGACGACTTCGACGCCGTCGAGGGCATGGAGCTGCCCGGCGCGGACCTCTCCAACGAGGAGCTGGCCGTCCGGGTCCTGCCCAAGCAGGCGGACGAGTTCACCTGCATGAGCTGCTTCCTGGTGCACCACCGCAGCCAGCTCGCGCGCGAGAAGAACGGTCAGCCGATCTGCCGCGACTGCGACTGAGAGGCGTCGGCCGTGACCGGCTCGACACCGTTTCGGAATCGCCTCTTCCGGAAGTCCGGTGAACGGGCGGAGACGCAGACGGGAGCCACGGGCCCGGTGACGGGCCCAGCAGCTCCCGGCGCACCCGCCGCCCTCCCGACCGCCGCCCCCGGACCTCCGGCGGAGCCAGGGGCCGGCGCAGGGGCCCCCGAGCGGGCCGCAGCCCGACGGCTGCAAGCCGTCAGGAACGGTGTGCGGAAGGGCGGCGCGAGAGCCAGGGCCGCCGCCCTGTACATCACCGACCGCCTCGTCGAGGTGGCCCCGCGCATCCCGGTGCGGGACCTGGCCGCGCTCCGCGCCCAGTTCCCCGGCCTCGGCCCCGAGGAGATCGCCGACAAGCTGATCGCCGGAGCCGCCAAGGGCACCTCCACCGTGGGAGCCGGCATCGGCGCCGCCGCCATGCTCCCCACCCCGCCCGCGATGCCCGCGGAGCTCGCCGCCGAGATCCTCGGCGTCGCGGCGATCGAGCTGAAGCTCATCGCCGAGCTGCACGAGGTGTACGGCCTGCGCCCGCCCGGAAGCGCCAAGGACCGCAGCACCGCCTACCTCACCGCCTGGACCGAGGAGCGCGGCGTCGACTGGAAGAAGCCGGCGACCGTCAATGCCGCCCTCGGCGGGCAGATGCGGCGCGAGCTGCGCCAGCAGATCACCAAGCGGATGCTCCGCAACCTGCCCAACCTGATCCCCTTCATGGTCGGGGCGGCCGTCGGCGCCCTCCTGAACCGCCGCGACACCCGCAGGCTCGCCGAGAAGGTCCGAGACGACCTCCGCAGCCGCGCCGTGCCCTGGGAGGCCCTGCCCGCCCTCCCGCGCCTGGACAGGCCCGCAGAGCCCCTCCCCGGCGGCCTGGCCGACGTCCTCGGGGAACCCCGTCCCGACAGCGGGCCCGAAGGGGCCGGCGCGCGGGATCCGCGGACCTGACGGACACCGCCGCACAACGCCGGCGGACGTGAAGCGGCCCGGGCCCCGCCCGGGACCCGGCGGCTCCGGTCAGGCCGCGGACCGCGCCGACCGGATCGCCGCCGCCAGGGCCTCGGGAGCGCGCGTGGAGACGTACACGTACGGGGTCGGGTCGGCCGGGTCCACCACCGGGATCCGCAGCGCCGTCGGCACGTAGCTGCGCATCAGCATGAATGCGCGCGAGTCCGCCTTGTACGTGCGCCAGGCGCGCGCCTCCTCCGCATCGAGGACCTCCGGCTCCCCGAGCGCCGCCACCGGGATCCGCGCGTCGCCCGCCGCCAGCGCCCCTCCCACCACGCGCACGCGCGCGGAGCCGTAGCTGCTGACCAGGATCCCCGCCAGCGCCGCCCCGCCGACCAGCCCCGCGAGCAGCGGCAGCAGACCGAGCGGCAGCAGCATCAGCGCGCACGCCAGCCCGATCAGGGCGGCGATGCCCCACCAGGAGCGGGGTGCGGTCAGGCGTTCGTCGTGGTGCGCGGGGGAGAGCTGCATGCCCCCAAGCCTGCCACGGGGCGACCGGCGGGTAGCGGCGCGGGTAAGGTCTGCGCCTGTGAGTGGACGAAACACAGCGCTGACGCCCCCGGAAGACGCCGCCGCGCCGGTCCGGCACCCCGACGCGCCGGCGCCCGGCGAGCTGCTCGGCGCGCACTACGAGCACTGCTTCGGGTGCGGCGGCGGACAGCCGCACGGCCTCCACCTCCAGGCGCGCGCGGGCGACGGTGTGAGCGTCACCGCCGAGTTCACCGTCCGGCCCGCCCACCAGGGCGCGCCCGGCCTCGCGCACGGCGGCGTGCTCGCCACCGCGCTCGACGAGACCCTCGGCTCCCTGAACTGGCTGCTCCGCGTCATCGCCGTGACCGGGCGGCTGGAGACCGACTTCGTGCGGCCCGTGCCCGTCGGCACCGTCCTGCACCTGGAGGCCGAGGTGACGGCCGTGGCCGGCCGCAAGATCTACTGCACGGCCGTCGGACGCACCGGCGGGCCCGACGGCCCCGTCGCCGTACGCGCGGACGCGCTCTTCATAGAGGTGAAGGTCGACCACTTCATCGACAACGGTCGGCCCGAGGAGATCCGGGCGGCGATGGCCGACCCGGACCAGGTCAGGCGCGCACGCGCCTTCGAGGTGAACCCCTGATGGCTCAGCACAACCCCAACCACCCCGTCGACGTGCTGATCAGGCGCGTCGACCCCGAGGTCCCGATCCCCGCGTACGGGCACCCCGGCGACGCCGGCTGCGACCTGGTGACCACGCAGGCCGCCGAGCTCGCGCCCGGCGAGCGCGCCGTCCTGCCCACGGGCGTCTCGATCGCCCTGCCCGACGGGTACGCGGCCTTCGTCCACCCCCGCTCCGGACTCGCCGCCCGCTGCGGCCTCGCGCTCGTGAATGCCCCGGGGACGGTCGATGCCGGGTACCGTGGGGAGATCAAGGTGATCGTGGTCAATCTCGACCCGCGCGAGAGCGTCCGGTTCGAGCGCTTCGACCGCATTGCCCAGCTGGTTGTCCAGCGGGTCGAGAAGGTGCGCTTCCACGAGGTGGCGGAACTTCCCGGCTCGGCCCGGGCCGAGGGGGGTTTCGGCTCCACCGGCGGTCATGCGGCCGTGGCCGGATCCGGCGCTGGTCAGCAGGGTGGGAATGGCTACGCTTCGGTCGTATCCGACCGGGAAGGACAGTGACGTGTTCGGACGTCGCAAGAAGAACGACTCCGCCCAGGACGGCGGCGCGGCCGAGCAGGTCGTGGACGGCGTGGCTGCCGACGAGCAGGAGGGCGGCGAGGAGCTGGAGACCGCCCCCCGCCGGGTGAACCTGCCGCCGGCCCCGCGGCCCGACGGGCCGTGGGACGTCACCGAGGTGCCCGGGTCGCCGGCCGAGGGCCGGGTCGACCTCGGCGGCATCCTCGTACCGGGTGTCGAGGGCATGGAACTGCGCGTCGAGGTAGCCGGCGACGCGATCGTCGCCGCGACGGTCGTCCTCGGCGACAGCGCCGTGCAGCTCCAGGCGTTCGCCGCACCCAAGAAGGAAGGCATCTGGGGCGAGGTCCGCGAGGAGATCGCCGCGGGCATCGTCCAGCAGGGCGGCCTCATCGACGAGGCCGAGGGCCCGCTCGGCTGGGAGCTGCGCGCCCAGGTGCCTGTACCCATGCCCGACGGGCAGACCGGCGCCCAGCTGGTCCGCTTCGTCGGCGTCGACGGCCCGCGCTGGTTCCTGCGCGGCGTCATCTCCGGCCAGGCGGCGGTGCGACCCGAGTCCGCCGGCCTGCTGGAGCAGATCTTCCGGGACACGGTCATCGTCCGCGGCGACGGCCCGATGGCCCCGCGCGACCCGATCGTGCTGAAGCTGCCGAACGACGCCCAGATGGTGCCGGACGGCGTCCAGACCGAGACGCAGGAGGGCTCCCGCTTCTCCGGCGGCATGGGCCAGCTGGAGCGCGGCCCGGAGATCACCGAGGTCCGCTGACACCGGCCGCGGCGGCGCGGGCACCCGCACGGACCGCGCACACCGCGGGCACTGCACGGAAGAGGCCCCGGGCCGCGCCCCTCGCGGGGCGCGGCCCGGGGCCTCGCGCGCTCCCGGCACCTGCCCGCCGGGCCGCCGCTGCGGCGGGCTGCGGGACTTCGAACGGGGCCCGGCACGCCGGTACGCTTCGAGGTATGAGTGCTGAACCGCGTCCCGAGAAGTCCGCCAAGCCGGTCAGGCCGGCGGGCCGGTTCCGCCGGATGATAGAGCGGCTCTCCACCTCCCAGGAGGACCTGCATTCGGCGGAGCTCCAGGAGGACGCAGAGGCCGCGGGGTGCACGCGGATCTGCGACTGCCACGACCGGGAGATAGTCAAGGTCACCGGAACCCTGCGCACCGTCACGCTCCGGCCGCGGGCCGGCGTTCCGGCGCTGGAGGCGGAGCTGTTCGACGGCTCCGCCGCGCTGGACGTGGTCTGGCTCGGCCGTCGCTCGATCGTGGGAATCGAGCCGGGCCGCCGCATGATCGCCTCCGGGCGGATCTCCATGAGCCACGGCCGCAGGGTCCTCTTCAACCCGAAGTACGAACTCCGACCGCTCGGACAGGAGCACTGACCGGTGACGCCACTCGACGAAACCCCGCCCGCGCAGGATCCGCAGTCCGCCGCAGGAGGTCCCGCCGCCCCCGCGGCGGCCGGCGGCCGCCGGCATGCCCGGACCGCCCGGAGCGAGCAGCACGAGGTGACCCAGGCCGCGCTCTTCGACGCCTTCGGGGGCGTGCGGGGCACGGTGGAGACGATGCTCCCCGGCCTGCTCTTCGTGATGATCTACACCGTCAACCGGGACGTCCGGCTGTCCGCGATCGCCGCGGGCGCGGTGGCCGTGGTGCTGGTGGTCGTCCGGCTGCTGCGCAGGGACACCGTCAAGCACGCCTTCAGCGGCGTCTTCGGCGTCGGCGTCGGCATCGCGTTCGCGCTGTTCACCGGCAGCGCCAAGGGCTTCTACCTGCCCGGCATGATCTACGGCGCGGGGCTCGGCCTGGCCTTCACCCTCTCGGCGCTCGTGGGGTTCCCGCTGCTGGGCGTGGTCCTCGGCCCCGTCTTCCGGGAGAACATGTCCTGGCGGACCCGCAACCCCGGCCGCAAGAAGGCCTACACCAAGGCCAGCCTGGCCTGGGGCGTCATCTTCCTCGCCAAGTACGCGATCCTCTTCCCGCTGTACTGGTGGGGCGACGCCACCCAGCTCGGCTGGGTGCTGATCGCGCTGAAGCTGCCGCCGATGCTGCTGGCCGTCTACTTCACGTGGGTGTTCCTCGCCAAGGCGCCGCCGCCGATCGACGTCATCGCCGAGTACGAGGCGGAGGAGGCCGAGCGGAAGGCCGCCAAGGCGAAGGCCGGGACGGCGCGGCCCGGCGAGCCGCAGGACTGAGGGCCGCCGCCTCCCGCCGCGGCCGGGGGGAGCGTACGTACGGGAACGGAGGAGGGGCGGGGCAGCCGGTCACCGGCCGCCCCGCCCCTTCCGCGCACCGGGCTCAGGCGCGCGGGGCCTGCAGCAGGTCCTCCAACTGCTGCTCGCGCGCCTGCGCGGCCACGAACAGCAGCTCGTCGCCCGCCTCCAGCGTCTCCTCGGCGTGCGGGGTGAGCACCCGGTTGCCGCGGATGATCGTCACGAGCGAGGTGTCCTCGGGCCAGGTGATCTCGCCGAACTGGCGGCCGGCCACCGCCGACTCGGGGGGCAGCGTCAGCTCGACCAGGTTGGCGTCGCCGTGGCTGAAGCGCAGCAGCCGCACCAGGTCGCCGACGCTGACGGCCTCCTCGACCAGCGCGGACATCAGGCGCGGCGTGGACACGGCGACGTCGACGCCCCAGGCCTCGTTGAAGAGCCACTCGTTCTTCGGGTTGTTCACGCGCGCCACCACGCGCGGGACCCCGTACTCGGTCTTGGCCAGCAGCGAGACGACCAGGTTCACCTTGTCGTCGCCCGTCGCGGCGATGACGACGTTGCAGCGCTGCAGCGCCGCCTCGTCCAGCGAGGTGATCTCGCAGGCGTCGGCGAGCAGCCACTCGGCCTGCGGGACCCGCTCCACCGAGATCGCGGTCGGCGCCTTGTCGACCAGGAGCACCTCGTGCCCGTTCTCCAGCAGCTCGCCCGCGATGGAACGGCCCACCGCGCCGGCTCCGGCAATCGCGACCCTCATGCGTGTGCCTCCTCGGGGCCCTCGGCGAACGCCGCCTCCACCTTGTCGATCTCGTCCGTGCGCATCATCACGTGGACGAGGTCGCCTTCCTGGAGGACGGTCTGCGAGGTCGGCAGCACGGCCTCGCCGAGACGCGTGAGGAACGCCACGCGCACGCCCGTCTCGTCCTGGAGCCGGCTGACCTTCTGCCCGATCCAGACGGGCGAGGTGTGCACCTCGGCGAGCTGGACCGCGCCGCTCGGGTCGCGCCACAGCGGCTCGGCGCCCGACGGCAGCAGCCGGCGCAGCATCTGGTCGGCCGTCCACCGCACGGTCGCCACGGTCGGGATGCCGAGGCGCTGGTAGACCTCGGCGCGCTTGGGGTCGTAGATGCGGGCCGCGACGTTCTCCACGCCGAACATCTCGCGGGCCACGCGGGCGGCGATGATGTTGGAATTGTCACCACTGCTGACCGCTGCGAACGCCCCGGCGTCCTCGATCCCGGCCTCGCGCAGCGTGTCCTGGTCGAAGCCGACGCCGGTGACGCGGCGGCCGCCGAATCCGGCTCCCAGCCGGCGGAATGCGGTGGGGTCCTGGTCGATGACCGCGACCGTATGCCCCTGCTGTTCCAAGGTCTGCGCGAGGGCGGAGCCCACCCTTCCGCAGCCCATAATGACGATGTGCACGGCCGTCCTTCCGGCTGTTCAGCGCTCGCTGGTTCCCAGCCTCATATGCATCTCTGGCTTAACAGGGTCTCAGACCACCGCCCAAGCTACACACGGGCGGTCGCCCTTGCGGCCTGTTGGAGGGCACGCGGGGCGCATTGCCGTGCAATGCGGGGCGGGGGGTTCGTCAGGCCGATTTCGAACGCTTACGATCCTGTCCGTGTCCAAACTGACCGACGTGCCCAAACGGATCCTGATCGGCCGGGCGCTGCGCAGCGACCGCCTCGGGGAGACGCTGCTCCCGAAGAGGATCGCCCTACCCGTCTTCGCCTCCGACCCGCTCTCCTCCGTGGCGTACGCGCCCGGAGAGGTGCTGCTGGTCCTGTCCATCGCGGGTGTGTCGGCCTACCAGTACAGCCCGTGGATCGCCGCCGCGGTCGTCGTGCTCATGTTCACGGTGGTCGCCTCGTACCGGCAGAACGTGCACGCGTACCCCAGCGGCGGCGGGGACTACGAGGTCGCCAACACCAACCTGGGCCCGAAGGCCGGACTCACCGTCGCGAGCGCCCTGCTCGTCGACTATGTGCTCACCGTGGCCGTCTCGATCTCGTCCGGAGTCGAAAACCTCGGCTCCGCATGGCATTTCGTGATCGAACACAAAGTGTTCAGCGCGATGATCATGATTCTGCTGCTGACGGTGATGAACCTGCGCGGCGTCAAGGAGTCGGGCAAGCTCTTCGCGATTCCCACGTACGTTTTCGTCGCGGGCGTCTTCCTCATGATCGCCTGGGGCGCATGGCGGGGAATCGTCCTCGACGAGTCGATGTACGCCCCCACCGCCGACCTGGAGATCCGGCCCGAGCACCAGGGGATCGCCGGGTTCGCCCTCGTCTTCCTGCTGCTGCGCGCCTTCTCCTCCGGCTGCGCCGCCCTCACCGGCGTCGAGGCGATCAGCAACGGCGTGCCCGCCTTCCGCAAGCCGAAGAGCCGGAACGCCGCCAGCACGCTGCTGCTCATGGGCGCCCTGGCCGTCACCATGTTCTGCGGGATCATCGGCCTCGCCCTGGCCACGGACGTGCGGATGGCCGAGCAGCCCGCCCAGGACCTGCTCCGCGACGGCGTCCCCGTCGGCGACAGCTACGTCCAGGACCCGGTCATCTCCCAGGTAGCCGAGGCCGTCTTCGGCCACGGCAGCATCCTCTTCATGATCCTCGCCGCGGGAACGGCCCTCGTGCTCTTCCTCGCCGCGAACACCGCCTACAACGGCTTCCCGCTGCTCGGCTCGATCCTCGCGCAGGACCGCTACCTGCCGCGCCAGCTCCACACCCGCGGCGACCGCCTCGCCTTCTCCAACGGCATCGTGCTCCTCGCCGGCGCCGCCATGCTGCTGGTGTGGCTGTACGACGCCGACTCCACCAAGCTGATCCAGCTCTACATCGTCGGCGTGTTCGTCTCCTTCACCCTCAGCCAGATCGGCATGGTCCGGCACTGGAACCGGCACCTGGCTGCCGAGCGCGACCCCGCCGCCCGCCGCCGGATGATCCGCTCCCGCGCCATCAACGCCTTCGGCGCCACCTTCACCGGGCTCGTGCTCGTCGTCGTCCTCGCGACGAAGTTCACCCACGGCGCCTGGGTCGCCCTGCTCGGCATGGTGATCTTCTACGGGACGATGACCGCCATCCGGAAGCACTACGACCGGGTGTCCCGGGAGATCGCCGCCGCCGAGGGGCCCAGCGACGACAGCGTGCGCCCGTCCCGGGTCCACTCCATCGTCCTCGTCTCCAAGGTCCACAAGCCGACGCTGCGCGCCCTCGCCTTCGCCAAGCTGACCCGCTCCGACACCCTCGAAGCACTCAGCATCAACGTCGACCCGGCCGAGACCAAGGCCCTGCGGGAGGAGTGGGAGCGGCGCGGGATCAACGTCCCGCTGAAGATCCTGGACTCCCCGTACCGCGAGATCACCCGCCCCGTCATCGAGTACGTCAAGGGCCTGCGCACCGAGAACCCGCGCGACGCGGTCAGCGTGTACATCCCCGAGTACGTCGTGGGCCGCTGGTACGAGCACGTGCTGCACAACCAGAGCGCGCTGCGGCTGAAGGGCCGGCTGCTGTTCACGCCCGGCGTGATGGTGACGTCCGTCCCCTACCAGCTGGAGTCGTCCGAGCTGGCGAAGCGGCGGGCCCGGAAGCGGGCCGACTGGAACGCCCCGGGCGCGGTGCGCCGCGGCCTCGTGGACACGCCGCGGAAGGCGGGCGACCGCACGGGGAAGTAGCCGGGCCGCGGAAGGCGGTGGCGTACGGCCGGACGGGATCCACGTAGACTGGTGGGTCGGCCGTCCGGCCGTACGCGCGACCGGTCACCCCGCACCGGCGAACCGCCCCCTTCCACGACCTTGGAGCACCCCCGGCCATGACCGAGCAGAACGAGAAGCAGTCACTGGTCGGGGAGGAGTACGAGGTCGAGGTCGGCCCCGTCGCGCACGGCGGCCACTGCATCGCCCGGACCGCCGACGGCCGCGTCCTCTTCGTCCGCCACACCCTGCCCGGCGAGAAGGTCGTCGCCAAGGTCACCGAGGGCGACACCGACTCCCGCTTCCTGCGCGCCGACGCGGTCACCGTCCTGACGGCATCCAAGGACCGCGTCGAGGCCCCGTGCCCGTACGCAGGCCCCGGCCGGTGCGGCGGCTGCGACTGGCAGCACGCGAAGCCGGGTGCGCAGCGCCGCCTCAAGGGCGAGGTCGTCGCCGAGCAGCTGCGCCGGCTGGCCGGGCTCACACCCGAGGAGGCCGGCTGGGACGGCACCGTCGCCCCCGCCGAGGGCGACAAGGTCCCCGCAGGCCAGGTCCCGCAGTGGCGCACCCGCGTCCAGTACGCCATCGACGCCGAGGGCCGCGCCGGCCTGCGCAGGCACCGCTCGCACGACATCGAGCCCGTCGACCACTGCATGATCGCGGCGCCGGGCGTCTCCGAGCTCGGCATCGAGAAGCGCGAATGGCCGCAGATGGCGACGGTCGAGGCGATCGCCGCGACCGGCTCGCACGACCGCCAGGTCGTCCTCACCCCGCGCCCCGGCGGACGGCTGCCCCTGGTCGAGCTCGACAAGCCGGTCTCCGTCCTCCGCGTGGAGGAGAAGGACGGCGCGACGCACCGCGTCCACGGCCGCCCCTTCGTTCGCGAGCGCGCCGACGGCCGCACCTACCGCGTCGGCATGGGCGGCTTCTGGCAGGTCCACCCGCAGGCCGCCGACACCCTGATCCGCGCCGTCATGCAGGGCCTGATGCCGCGCAAGGGCGAGATGGCCCTCGACCTGTACTGCGGCGTCGGCATCTTCGCCGGAGCCCTGGCCGAGCGCCTGGGCGAGACGGGCGCGGTCCTCGGCATCGAGTCGGGCAAGCGCGCGGTGGAGGACGCCCGGCACAACCTGGCGGACTTCCCCCGCGTCCGCATCGAACAGGGCAAGGTCGAAACGGTCCTCCCGCGCACCGGCATCACGGAGTGCGACCTGGTCGTCCTGGACCCGCCGCGCGCCGGGGCGGGCAGGCAGACGGTCCGCCACGTGGCCTCCCTGTCGGCCCGCCGCATCGCGTACGTGGCCTGCGACCCGGCGGCCCTGGCCCGCGACCTGTCGTACTTCGCGGAAGCCGGCTACAAGCCCCGCACACTCCGCGTCTTCGACCTCTTCCCGATGACCCATCATGTGGAGTGCGTGGCGATCCTTGAGCCTGTCGATAAGGGCCGCTGACCTGCGGGTTTGTTGACTGTGCATTATGGGTGCCACGCCCGTTACGGGCGATATCTTGACGCATATTCGACGCACGTGACGCACGTTTGACGCACGGGCGGCACGGTTTCTGATGGGTCGTCATGCGTGCTTGGCTACCGCCGGTTGGAGCCTCGGCTGTGTGGTCGGAGGCACCTTGAGGTGGCTCAGGTACTGGGTGCCGAGCTGTTGACCGCCCTCGCCTCATTCGCTTGTCGGTAGTGACGTTCCGTGAGGCTAGGCGAGGTCCGTGGACCGTACGCACGTCTGGCGTCCGACAGGGCGTGCTGCCTGCACGGGAATGCCGCCCTCCTTACGAGTGCGACAGCTGGTCGGAGGGCGGCATTCCGTCGGAGCGGACGGCACTGTCTACGGTGCATGGGCGCAGCAGTCCTGGCGCACCCTCCTGGGCGGGCGCCAGTCGCGCGGCCACATGCTGGGACGCTGAGCTGCCGGCCTGGACGGACGACCGAGTCAGCGCTGTGTTCCTCTGGTCACGCTGTGGGCTGACTGTTCCAGTCACTTGGCGGGGGTCCGCCCGTCGATTGCCGGATAGCCGACGGAGCGCCCGAGGCCCCAGGCTGTGGGCATGACCCGTCGTACTCAGCGGGCCGACGCCGTCCCACCGCTGACCGTGTGCGGGGCAGACCACAGAGGAAAGGAATCTTGTGAACACCGCATCCGCCCCGGAGGAGACGGGTGCCGAGTCCCTGCGCGTCCACGAGACGCTCAAGGCGCTGTACGGATATGTCCGCCCGCACCGCTGGACTGTCGTGCTCGGTCTGCTGCTGGCGCTGGTGGGCGCCGCCGGAGGGCTGCTCCAGCCGCTGGCCACGAAGGCGCTCGTCGACCGGCTCTCGTCCGGTGGCACACTCGCCACCATCCTGCTGGCGCTGACCGCACTGGTACTGCTGAGCACGGTGGCCGAGGCGTTCGGCGCCTACGTCCTGGAGCGGACGGCCGAGTCGGTCGTGCTGGCCGCTCGCCGCAGCCTGATCGGCCGGATGCTGCGGCTGCGGCTCTCGGCCGTGGACAGGATGCAGCCGGGCGATCTGATGTCGCGAGTCACCTCCGACACCACGCTGCTGCGGGCCGTCAGCACCCAGGCGGTGGTCAACGCCGCGACCGGGGCGCTCACGCTGATCGCGGCGGTCGTCGTCATGGCCTTCCTGGATGCTCTGCTGCTGGGTGTCACGCTCGGTGTGGTCGTGGTCGTCGGGGCGGGCGCCGCCCTGGTGATGCCGAGGATCGGGCAGGCCGCCGAGCGCTCCCAGGCCGCGGTCGGGGAGATGTCCACCGGCCTGGAGCGGGTCTTCGGTGCGTTCCGCACCGTGAAGGCGTCCGGCGCCGAACAGCGGGAGACCGCTCGCATCGAGGCGTCGGCCCGGCGGGCCTGGCGCCACGGCGTGCGCGGCGCGAAGTGGGAGGCCTTGCTGGGAACGGCGGACAACCTCGCCGTCGAGCTGGCGTTCCTCGCGGTCCTCGCGGTCGGCGGGGCGCGGGTGGCGTCCGGGGACATCCCCGTCTCCACGCTCATCGCCTTCCTGCTGTACCTCTTCTACCTGATGGAGCCGGTGTACAAGCTGGTCGAGGCCGCCTCCGCGTACCAGGAGGGCGCGGCCGCGATCTCCCGGATCCAGGAGGTGGACCGCCTCGCGGCGGAGCCGCCGGCCGCGGACCGGCCGGTGCGGGCCGGGGCGGCGGCCGTACGGCGGCCGGCGGCGGTCCGCTTCGAGAACGTGTCCTTCCGGTACGGGCCCGGGCTGCCGTACATCCACCGGCGGGTGGACTTCGAGGTGCCGGGCGCCGGGATGACCGCCTTCGTCGGGCCCTCGGGCGCGGGCAAGTCGACGGTCTTCTCGCTCATCGAGCGGTTCTACGAGACGACCGGCGGGCGCATCCTGGTCGACGGCACGGACATCCGGCAGTGGCCGCTGTCCGAACTGCGGTCCGTCATCGGGTACGTCGAGCAGGACGCGCCGGTCCTCGCCGGCACGCTGCGGGAGAACCTCGTCTTCAGCGCGCCCGGAGCGACGGATGACGACATCCGCGCCGTCCTCGTCCGGACGAGGCTCGACACGCTCGTCGAGCGTCTCCCGCACGGCCTGAACACCCTGGTCGGGCACCGCGGCTCGAAGCTGTCCGGCGGCGAGCGCCAGCGCGTGGCGATCGCCCGCGCGCTGCTGCGCAGGCCCCGGCTGCTGCTCCTGGACGAGGCGACCTCGCAGCTCGACGCGGTCAACGAGCTGGCGATGCGGGACGTCATCGCAGAGACGGCACGCGATACCACCGTCCTGGTGGTGGCGCACCGCCTGTCCACGGTGACGGACGCGGACCGCATCGTCGTCATGGACGCCGGCAAGGTCCGCGCGATCGGCACCCATCAGGAACTGGCGGTCGAGGACGAGCTGTACGCACAACTGGCGGCGACCCAGCTCCTGGTCCCGGCCGAGCACCCCGCCGTGTGAGTGGAGTGCTCAGCCGGTCTGCCCCCGCCGAACGGCGGGGGCAGACCGGCTGAGTGGCTGAGTGGCGGCGGACAGTCGTCGGGTACCGGCGCACCGGACAGCGCGTGAGGCTGAGGGCAGCGCCGCGCGTCACCGGGCGGTTCGCTGCTGCGTGCTCTGTCCGCCACCTCTCTTGGAGGCCCCATGCCCGTCCTCATGGCCAAGGGCCGGCAGGTTCCCCTGCGCACGGCGGACGGCCGCCCGCTCCATCTGATGCGGATGGCCATCGGCCGGCGGTCCGCTCCGCGCTCTGGTTCGCTCTGCCCAGGTCGGCGCGGCCGCTTCGGCGCCTTCGGCCTGCTGTACGGCCAAGGCCGTTTTCCTGACGCGGTGTTCGCCGATAGTCCCGCCCACCCGGACGGCTCCATCGAGCACTTCGCCGGCCCGGTGGTGGAGAACGTCGCGGGCGAGGAGGGCAAGGAGTCGTTCGTCGCCCGTCTGCCCCGGCTGCCTCCGCACGCGGACCGCCTTGAGTTCGGCGTCAGTTCCTTCGACGGCAGCACCTTCGAGGCCGTGCAGAGCGCGCACTGCCGGATTGTCGACGACGGCCTGGGCCACAAGCTGGCCCGGTACGCGTTTCCCGCCCACGGCCTCCACGCGGCGCTGATCATGGCGGCGGTGACCCGCGCTGGTGGCGCCGGGACCATGAAGGCCCTCGGTGCGCCGGTGGCGTGTACCACCTTCGCCTTGCCTCCTCCGGGCCGCCGAGGCGTGACCCGGTCGGCCCACGAAAGCAGGACGCTGCCGAGCACGCCGGCCCCGGCGCCGCCGCCCAACAGGTTTTTTTGGTGCGGGATATGGTGCCGGACCCGGCGCCCGTGCACGCTGTGCAACGCGCGTAGAACTGCCATACGGAGGACACCCTCCGGTCCCCCGCGCGCAATCCAGCCCGCATAGAACTGCCCTGCCGCCACGGTGTGTTCCTCACGGAACCCCGGTGCGGTATTCCGCGAACCGTCCGCAACCGCTCGCGAAAGGCACCCCCATGTCACCTCGTCGCATACCTGCCAGACGCCCCCGCCGTACCGCCGCGCTCGGCGCCGCCTGCCTGGCCGCCGCCCTGACGCTGGCCACGCTCGTCACCGCCCCCACGGCGAACGCCGCCGCCTCGGTTCCGTCGCAGGGATCGGCGACGCAGCTCGACGTCGGCAACTGGAACGTCGAGTGGTTCGGCGCGCCGAACTATGGCCCGACCGACGAAGCGCTTCAGCAGCAGAACGTGCACGACGTCATGGCGGGCACCGACATGGACGTGTGGGGCCTCTCCGAGGTCGTCAGCACCTCGGCCTTCAACACCCTCGTGGCGGGCATGCCCGGGTACACCGGGGTCGTGGCCAACGACCCGATCGTGACGAACGGGGCCCAGTACTACTCGGACTTCGGCAACACCGAGCAGAAGGTCGCCCTCGTCTGGCGCTCCGGCATGGCCACCCTGGTGAGCGCGAAGGTCATCCTGACCGACCAGAACAGCAACTTCGCCGGCCGTCCGCCGGTGGAGTTCACGCTGCGCGGCACTTTCGACGGTGTCACCCGTGACCTCGTCTTCATCGTCCTGCACGCGAAGGCCGGTTCCACCCAGGACGCGTGGAACCTGCGCAATCCCGCGTCGCAGGCCCTGAAGTCGTACCTCGACACGACCTACCCCACGCAGAACGTCTTCGTCCTCGGTGACTGGAACGACGACGTCGACACCTCCATCACGTCCGGGCAGGCCTCCCCGTACGCCAACTTCGTGAACGACGCGGCACGCTACACCTTCCCGACGCGGGCCCTCTCGCTGGCGGGCGTACCGTCGACGACGGGCTACCCGGACTTCATCGACCACCAGCTCAACACCAACGAGGTGCAGGCCAAGTACGTCGCGGGCTCGGCGAAGGCCTTCCAGCCCCAGGCCTACGTCCCGAACTACGCGACGACGACGAGCGACCACTACCCGGTGCTGGCCCGCTACGACTTCACCCTCGGCGGTGGCGGTGGTACGAACCAGCCGCCCACGGCCTCGTACACATCTTCCTGCACCGCTCTCACCTGTACGTTGACCGACGGCAGCACCGACTCCGACGGCACCGTCGTGAGCCGCAGCTGGAGCTTCGGCAACGGTCAAGCCTCGACGGCGACGAACCCGACCGTGACCTACGCGTCGGCCGGAACGTACACGGTCTCGCTGACGGTGACGGACAACGGCGGAGCCACCCACACCACGACCCAGAACCTCACCGTCACCACCGACAGTGGCGGCGGACCCGCGAACGTCATCATCAACGAGGTACTGGCCAACGAACCGGGCAGCAGCACCGCCGGCGAGGCCATCGAAATCGTGAACACCGGTGGCACGGCCATCGACATCGGCGGCTGGACCCTCCGGGACGGGACGGCAGTGCGCCACACGTTCGCGGCCGGTACGACGCTGCAGCCCGGCAAGGCGATCACTGTGTTCGGCGCGGGCTCGGCGATCCCCGGTGGCATCGTCGCGGTGGCGGCCGGCACCGGCGGCCTCAGCCTGTCCAACAGCGGTGACCAGGTCATCCTGCGGGATTCGACCGGAACGACGGTCCAGTCGATGACCTACACCTCAAGCCAGGCCAACTCCGACGGCGTTTCCGTCAACCGAAACCCCGACGGCTCGGCGACCGGCGGCTGGGCCAAGCACCACACCATCAGCTCGCTGACCAGCTCGCCCGGCCGGCACGCCGACGGAACGGCCTACTGAGCCCCGGTCCATCGGCTCGACTGCGACAGACGGCCGAGGGCCGTCGGAGCCGGGGCGGGCCGTCAAGGACCGCCCGCCCCGGCCCGGCGTCATCGCACGTACTTCGCCGGCTTGGTCGCGGCGTTGAGCAACGCCTCCAGCGGCCCGCGGCGGAAGAACCGGGACCAGACCGCGGCGAACACGATCGCGCACAGGATGTACGTGAGCACGGGCACCCACGACGTCGTCGTGCCGGAGCCGGAGGCGGGCCACGCGGACTGTGCGAGGAAGTGACCGACGTACGCCGTCAGGGACATGGTGCCCACGGCGATGACCGGCCTCGCCAGACGGCGCAGGCGTGCCACGCGGTCCATCAGCACCGTCGCGCCCACGATCACGAGAATCGCGACGCCCACGCTGCCGATGATGTCGAACGTGGTGCCGGTGTGCGGGCCGGCACCCAGGAGGTCCGAGGCGGACGATATGAGCTGCTCACTGGAGCCACTGCCGCCGGACCCCGGTCCGGATCCGCTGAAGCCGGACCCGGAGCTGCCGGACCAGGACCCGGAGCCGGTGGACGATCCACCGGTTGCCGTGAACACCGCGTCCTTGCCCGCCAGCAGCAGCGACAGGCCGTACGCGGCCACGGTGAGGGCGGCGCCAAGGGCGGCCAGGCGCCGCTGGACGGAGGCGGCCGACAGGTCGAGGCGGGCCAGCGCCATGCCGGCGATCACGAACGGCATCCACGTGATCGTCGGATAGAGGCCCGTGAGGAGCAGATCGATCACTCCCACGCCGTTGAGCTTCTCGAGCGGGTCGTAGGCGTTGATGCTCTGCTGGACCGATTCGTTCAGCCACGCGCGCAGGACGAACGCCAGCTGGGGTGTGACGAGCGCGAGCCCGGCCGCGATGGTGGCCAGTGCCTTGGCGGACAGCCGCAGCAGGGGCAGGGCGAGGAGGAAGTACACGCCGTAGAAGCCGAGGATGACGACGTCCCCGTATTCGATCGCCAGCACGCTGCCCAGGGCCAGCAGGATCACGGCGCGTTTCGCGATCCGGGCCTTCGCCTGCCGGCCCGCCAGGCCGGTCTTCGGCTCACGGCGGCCGGCGATCAGCATCAGCGAGAACCCGGCGAGGGTGGCGAACAGGACCGACGAGTGCCCGTCGGCCAGGTACCGGACCCAGGTGCCGAACCCGGTCGTGGCCTCAAGCGGCGGGCCGATGTGCACGACGTACATGCCGAACACCGCGAGCGCGCGGGCCAGGTCCACGCCGACGAGACGACCCATCGAGGGGCCGCCCGAGGGCTTCCCGGCGGACTCGGACGAGGTACGGAGTCCTGGAGGCGAAGTCTCCTGCGGAGCTGACGTCGCCTGCGACGGCTGTATCTGTGTCATATGAGGAATCTCCCGGTCCGGTAGGGAAGCGGACTATCCGGCAGGCTTCGGTGGCACCCGTGCCGACCGGCCGGGACCACCCCGCCGACCGGCAGGCCGGGCGGGCGGATCAGAGGTGGCGGTCGATGGTGGGGAGGAGGTCCTGGAAGGTGGCCCCGGAGGCGGGTTCACCAAGGGCGGTCAGCTGCCACGCCCCGTTGATGCGGGAGATCTTGGCCATGACCTGGGCGGTGTGGCGGCCGCCGCCGGACAGGGTGTAGCGGGCGAGTTCGGCCCCCGTGGAGTCGTCCACCAGGCGGCAGTAGGCGTTCTCGACCTCGTCGAAGGTCGCGCCGGTGAAGGAGTTCACGGTGAAGACGATCTGGTCCACTTCCGCCAGCATCCGCGTGAAGTCGACCGTGATGGCCTCGTCGTCCCCCGGCCCGTCACCGCCGGTGCGGTTGTCGCCGGAGTGCTTCACGGCACCGAAGATGCCGGTCAGGTGCTGGAAGTAGACGACGTCCACGACGCGCCGGCCCGCGTACAGGACCGCGGAGGCGTCGAGGTCGATCTCCGTGGGGCCCATCAGCCTGCCGAGGAAGCCCGTGCGCGTCCGCGGCTGCCATCCCAGCCCCATCCGTACGTGACTGAGGGGGGTCGTGTCGGGCTTGGTCAGGCTGATCCTCTGGCCCTTGGTGAGGTTGAGGGACATGCGTACTCCCGGGTGGGTCGAGTCGAAGGGGGTGGCCGGGCCCGGACGGCGGCCGGCTGGGAGGGCCCGTCGGCCGCGCGTGGTGGGGATGTCCACGCGGGCGGGGCTGCGGGACGGGTGTCCCGGAGGTCAGAGGCTGACGCCGA
The DNA here is from genome assembly GCF_003325375.1 of Streptomyces globosus. Lineage (GTDB taxonomy): Bacteria > Actinomycetota > Actinomycetes > Streptomycetales > Streptomycetaceae > Streptomyces > Streptomyces globosus_A. The sequence goes on from NZ_CP030862.1 coordinate 1,721,773, forward strand.
AGTCCTGGGCGATGCCGACGAGGCCGGAGACGTAGCCTTGGCCGACGGCGCGGAACTTCCATTCCGCGCCGCTGCGGTAGAGCTCGCCGAAGACCATCGCGGTCTCGGTGGCGGCGTCCTCGCTGAGGTCGTAGCGGGCGATCTCGACCCCGTCGGCCTGGTTCACCACCCGGATGTAGGCGTGGCGCACCTGACCGAAGTTGTGGGCGCGGGCGGCGGCGTCGTGGATGGAGACCGGAAAGACGATCTTCGCCACGTCGGCGGGTACGGTGGCGAGGTTCACCTTGATGACCTCGTCGTCGCCGGCGCCTTCACCGGTGAGGTTGTCGCCGGTGTGCTCGACCGAACCGTCCGGGCTGGTGAGGTTGTTGTAGAAGACGAAGGACGCGTTGGAGGCGACCTTGCCGCTCTCGCCGCACAGCAGCGCGCTCGCGTCCAGGTCGTAGTCGGTGCCCGTGGTGGTGCGTACGTCCCAGCCCAGGCCGACCTGGACCGCGGCGAGACCCGGAGCCTCCTTGCTCAGCGAGACGTTGCCGCCCTTGGACAGCGAAACACTCATGATGTTCTCTCCTGACTTGGGACACTCGAAGAAGGACCGCACAGGCCCTGGTTGTTCTGTCCCGGGAGGTTGCCGACGGCCGTGGCCAGAACAGTGATCAGTACGGCGACGACCGCTGCGACGGCACCGGCGAGCAGGGTCCGGCTGGTGGCCGACACGGGGTTGCTCCTTGCTTCTGCTCCCGGCCGACGCACGGCCACGGCGAGCGGACACGGGATCGTCCGTCCGTCGGACAGGGCCGACGCTCACGGCCTCCCGGCTCGCGTATCCCCAACCTCGTCGATGCTTCGGCCCGGCGGTATCCGACGGGTGACCGGTCGCCCCCCGCCATGCGGCGGGAGAACCATCCGCCGCTCCGGCACCCCCGCCACCTGGCGGGGTACGTGTGGCCGGTTGCCGGGTGGTGAATCCTCCGGATCCTCACGAATGTCGTGGACGTGACCGCATCAACGACTCCGCCGACCACCGCCGTGAAGCCTCGCCCGACCGTGGTGACACCACGGTGCCGTCGCGCGGCGGCCACAGCCTGCGTCTGGTACCTGCGTGTCATGGCTCTGCTCAATGTGCTGGCGGTGCTGTCCGCTCCCCTGCGCGACCGGGTGCGGGAACACAACGAGGGCGAGCACTTCACCCCGTACCTGCTCACCGCCGGCCTGGTGTCCGCGATCCTCGCCCTGTGCCTGGCCGTCACCATGCGCAGGCGCAAGCGCGCGGCGTGGATTCTCAACACGGTCCTCGCCGCGCTGACCCTGTCGGTCATGATCCTCTGGCTGCTCGTGCCCGGCGAGGAACCCGGCTTCCGCCACCACTGGATCAACTGGGCCTCCGCCGCGCTCACCGCCCTCTTCCTGCTGGCCCTGCTTGTGGCGCGTACGGAGTTCACGTCGAAGGGCGACCGCTCCAACCCGCGGACCGCGCTCGGGACCCTGGCCGGCGGTGTGCTCCTCGGCGGCGCGCTGGGGGTGGCGCTGGTGCAGGCGACCGGCACCGGTGCCGGAGCGGGCTTGTCCGACCGCCTCGGCTACGTCCTGTCCCGCTTTGTCACGCTGGACCCCTCCGAGAGGGCCGCCCGCCTAGTCCAGGTGCCCGGCTGGGTCGACGGAACGCTCAACGTGACAGCGGCACTCGTGTTCCTGAGCGTGCTGTACGTGGCGTTCCGCAGCCCCCGGGGGGTGGTGCTGACCGAGGACGACGAGGCCCGGCTGCGCACCCTCCTCGACCGGCACGGCGAGCGCGACTCCCTGGGCTATTTCGCCCTGCGCCGCGACAAGGCGGCCGTCTTCTCCCCGAGCGGCAAGGCGGCCGTGACCTACCGCGTGGTCAACGGCGTCTCCCTGGCCTCCGGCGACCCCGTCGGAGACCCCGAGGCGTGGCCCGGCGCCATCGACGCCTGGCTCGCCGAGGCACGGGCGCACGCCTGGGTCCCGGCCGTGATGGGGGCGTCCGAGGAAGCGGGAGTGATCTACGGACGACACGGTCTGAGCGCCCTCGAACTGGGCGACGAAGCCGTCGTGGAGGTCGCGGACTTCACCCTGGAGGGACGCGCGATGCGCGGCGTCCGGCAGGCGCACAACCGGGTCCGGCGCGCCGGCTACAGCGTGCGGGTGCGCCGCCACGGGGACATACCGGAGCCGGAGATGGCCCGCCTGGTGGCCGATGCCGACCGCTGGCGCGACGGGGCGACCGAACGCGGCTTCTCGATGGCGCTCGGCAGGCTCGGATCGCCGGACGACGGACGCTGCGTGATGGTCGAGTGCCACGACGCCCACGGCGAACTGCGCGCGCTGCTCAGCTTCGTTCCCTGGGGGGACAAGGGGCTCTCGCTCGACCTGATGCGCCGGGACCGCGACAGCGACAACGGCCTGGTGGAGTTCATGGTGATCGAGCTGCTGCGGCAGGCGGACGACGTGGGACTGGCCCGGGTCTCGCTGAACTTCGCGATGTTCCGGTCGGTCTTCGAACGCGGAGACCGCCTGGGCGCCGGACCCGTCCTGCGGCTGTGGCGCACCGCCCTGGGGTTCCTTTCCCGCTGGTGGCAGATCGAATCGCTGTACCGGGCGAACGCCAAGTACCGGCCGGTCTGGGAACCCCGCTTCGTCCTCTTCCGGAAGAGCGGCGAACTGCCCCGGATCGCCCTGGCCGCCGGCCGCGCGGAGGGCTTCGTCACGACGCCCGGCCTGCCCGCCCTCCTCAGGCGGCAATCGCGCGCCGCCTGACGTGCAGCGCCTCGCATACGAGCTACCCCCTCGCATCCCTCGTCTCCGCGAGGATCCACCCGGGAGTGTCCGGCCCCTGGGTCTCACCGGCTACGAGGTTCCGGCACTCACCGTTCCGGCGGCGGCGGCGCTGTTCGTGGTTCTACTTGATGAGGGCGTTGGCCACGACGACCACGAGTCCGAGCAGCGAGTCCACCGTGCCGATCCGCAGGGCGGAAGCCCAGGTGCGGCCGGCGGCGCGGGCCGCGAGCAGGCCCCAGGCGAACAGCAGGACCACGTTCACGGCGAAGACCACGTACTCGACGCCCTCCGAGGGCCACCATCCCCAGGCCGCCCCGAGCAGCAGGAGCAGCGTCGGCGCCGTCGCCGCCACCAGCGGCCACTCGGACAGCAGCATCCGCACTCCGGCGCGTACGCCGTGGTGGGTCCGGTCGCCGCGCAGGGCGATCAGGTGGGCGTAGCCGTGGGCCAGGGCGGAGGCGACGGCCGTGACCAGGAGCCACTGGGCACTATTCAACCGGTCGTCCGGCGCCGTCTCCCCCTGCTCCGACAGGGCGGCCACCATGGAGCTGGCCAGCACCGCTCCGTACACACCCCCGAACAGCACATGGGGACGCGCGGCGAGGCGGCGCAGGGCACGGAGGGGCTGACGCAGGTTTGAGGCGGGCATGGCGGGACGGTCCTCGAAACGGTACGGACATCGGCTGCGGCCCTCGGACTCGGCGCGGGGCCACTGACCGATCCCACGGTACGAGCACGGCGGCCGCCATCCGCCGAGCCTCGCCCGTCGGCCTGCCGACCGGCCGGAGCGCACCCCCCGAACGGCTGGAGCCGACCCGCCGGGTGTCCACAGCCGGTGGGCGATCACGCCACCGCATACCCTGCCCGGCGTACGGTCGACGTCAGGCGAACCCGTACGAGCGCGCGAAGCCCCGGGCACACGGGTCGCGGAGCAGCGGGACAGAGCAACTGAGCAGAGTGTGAGGCGGGACGCCGGTGATCCGGGTAATGGTGGTGGACGACGAGGCCCTGGTGCGGTCCGGTTTCGAGATGATCCTGAACGCGTCCGACGGGATCGAGGTCGTGGCGACTGCGGAAGGGGCGCAGGCGGCCGACGTGGTCCGGCGCGAGCGGCCGGACGTCGTGCTCCTCGACATCCGCATGCCGGACGTGGACGGCCTGACGGTGCTGCGGCAGCTCCAGGAACTGCCCGACCCCCCGCACATCGCCATGCTGACCACGTTCGACACGGACGAGTACATCCTCACCGCCCTGCGCTCGGGAGCCTCCGGCTTCCTCCTCAAGGACACCGAGCCCGAACAGCTTGCCCAGCTGGTCCGCACCCTGGCCGCGGGCGGCGTCGTCATGTCGCCGAAGGCCTCACGCGCGCTGCTCCGCAGCCACCCCGGGGCCGGAGCACCCCAGGACGCGGACGTCGCACGCGTCGGCCTCCTCAGCGACCGGGAACGCGACGTCCTCGTCCTGATCGCCGAAGGACTCTCCAACGCCGACATCGGCACCCGCATCCACCTCAGCCAGGGCACGGTCAAGGACCACGTCAGCTCGATCCTGACGAAACTGCGGGTCACCAGCCGCGTCCAGGCCGCACTCCTCGCCGAGCGCGCAGGACTGCTCACCCACGACGACACCACGGCACGGGACAACGGACGATGAGCACGGGCCGGGCCCTGGGGCGGCGACTGCCGCCCCGGGCCGTCGACGCAGGGCTCGTGGCACTGGCCGCGCTCGACGCCTGGATCAACCTCCTGGGCGAGGGCACCCCCGTGATGTGGGCCTGCGCCGCCGCAGGCTCCGCCGGCCTGTTCCTGCGCAGGCGCTTCCCCCTGACCGTCTTCCTGCTGACCCTGCCCATGACCCTGTTCATGGACGTGGCGGTCGCCCCGATCGCAGCTCTGTACACACTCGCCGCGTCCACCCGCAACCGCCCCCTGCTCGCCGGCTGCGCCCTGCTGAACGCCGCTGCGGGCACGCTCGCCTGGCCGCTGTCCGACGCGTTCGACGGCGACCGGACCTGGACGCTCGTCCAGTTCGTCTACACGCTGGCCACAGCCTTCGCCCCCGTCCTGTTCGGCCAGCTCGTCCAGGCCAGGCACGACGTAGCCCGCCAGCTCGTTGAGGTCGAGGAGGCCCGGGAACACGAACGGGCCCTGTACGCCCAGACCGTCCTCGCCCGGGAACGCGCCCAACTGGCCCGCGAGATGCACGACGTCGTCTCCCACCAGGTCAGCCTCATCGCCGTACAGGCCGGAGCCCTGCAGATGGCCGCCAAGGACCCCGACGCCCGCGAGGCCGCCCGCACCATCCGCACCCTCAGCGCGAACACCCTCGACGAACTCCGCCACATGGTCACCCTGCTCCGCGCCTCAGGCGGCAAGGCAACCGAACTCACCCCCCAGCCCACCCTCGCCGACCTCCGGCAGCTCATCGCCAACAGCGGCATCGAGACCACCCTGACCGGCGAACTCCCGCCCGGCATCAGCACCACCGCCCAGCGCACCATCTACCGCACGGTCCAGGAAGCCCTCACCAACGTGCGCAAACACGCCCCCGGAGCCCGCGCCGACGTCCACCTGTGGCACGACGCACACCACTACGGCGTCACCGTCACGAACACCGCCCCCACCCGCCCCACCGTCGCCCTCCCCAGCGCCCGCCACGGCCTCATCGGCCTGAAAGAACGCGCCGAACTCCTCGACGGGACCCTCACCGCCGAACCGACCTCAGACGGCGGATACAAGATCGAACTACGGGCCCCCGCCCGGTCCGACTGAACATCAGCCGACGCGGGTTCTCGTAACGCGCCTCAAGCCCGGGACACATCGGCCGAGGCGCTGGCGATGATGGGAGAGCCTGTGGGATGGGCTCGCCCCGCAGTCGGGTCAGACCGCGCTGCCAAGGACAAGCGCGCCGTACACCCGACCGCCCTGGATCCGTACGGGCGCCGCCGGTGAGGGTGCCATGAGCTCGCGCGTAGCGCCCATGACGCCCGTAGTGCACCTTGGTCTTGAGTCCCATTTGCGTTGCTGGTGCTGCTGACCTGCGCTTTTTCGGTGACGCTCGTTCTGATGGCCTGTCGATGATGTCGAAGTCTGAGGGTGAGAGCGCACTGTTTCCATCCCGGACCAGGCCATGCGCAGCGGCAGAGCCACGACACCGTGGGTCGGCCCGTGCAGCGACTCCGGCGGACGGCGGCGGAACTCCTCCCGGTGCGGCACGGGGTCCTCGGCGTCCGCGCCTGGGAAGCCCCTCGGGGTGGGCGCGGGATGCTGTGGGCTGGAGGGCATGACTCCTTCATGGCGGCCGGGGACATTGCGAGGGCCCTGATGGGCGCGCCGGTGTCCGGACCGAGCCGAGGCGGATCTCCGGTGCCGGTACTTCGCCGCTGCTCCTGCGTGAAGAACGATGCCCCGGGCGCTTGGCGGAGCGGCCGAGCCGTCTGTCTCCTCGGCGCATACGGGTGCGCGGGCGGGTGTCGCAAGGCCCGCCACTCCGTGTCCGTACCGGGGCTGTCTACGGCTCTTCGGCGCTGACGAGGAGCAGTGTGTGGGGCCAGAGCGTGTCGAGGACCGCGGGGTCGTTCTTGAGTTTGGCGAACAGCACCAGCCCCTCCAGGTGGGCGATCACTGCGCGTGCGACCGACTGTTCGGCGTGCTCGCGAGGGATGTCGCCTTCGTCCGCGGCCTGGCTGAGCACGTCGCCGATCAGCGCGGTCTGCTCGTCGAAGATCTCTTCCAGCCTGGCTCGAACGTCAGGTTCCTGGGTGCTGAGTTCGAGGGTGAGGTTTCCGAGCAGGCAGCCGTCGACAGTGCCGCAGGTCTCCTTCCTGTGCCGCTGGACCTGTGCCATGCCCTCCAGTAGCCGGCGGAGTCGGACCAGGGCGGGGTCCGGGCCGTCCAGCGCGAGGGTCCAGGCGCCGCGCTGGCCTTCCCAGTAGGCGTTGACCGCCTGGAGGGTGAGGTCCTGTTTCGAGGTGAAGAAGTGGTAGAAGCTGCCCTTCTTGACCTCTGCCGCGGCGCAGATCTCCGCCACTCCCAGGCTGCTGTACCCCCGGTGCTGCATGAGTTCGCCGGTGGCGTCGAGGAGCCGCTCGCGTGCGGTGCTGGTGCGTCCCATGGTGCAAGTATACGGTCGGTCAACTAATTCGGAGGTGCGCCGGGTGGCGTAATAGTTGACCGGTCGTCTAGTGTGTTTTCCGGAGGCGGTCCCGACACCAGCGTCCGGTTGACCGTTCGCCCCGATTCCGGGGCATACACCACTCTATGGAGGGCTACATGCCTGTACCCATCTCTGTCGTCATCGCCTACCACAGTGGATACGGGCATACGGCCCGGCAGGCGGCGGCCGTGGCGGAGGGCGCCGCGGCGGTGCCCGGCGTCCTGGCCGATCTGCGGGACGTCTCCACGCTCGACGAGGGCCTGTGGGCGGCTCTGGCGGAGGCGGAGGCGATCGTCTTCGGTTCCCCCACATACATGGGCGCCACCTCGGCCGTGTTCCAGCGCTTCGTGGAGGCCAGTGCCCCTGTCTGGGCCGCGCGCGGCTGGCAGGGCAAGCTCGCCGCCGGGTTCACCAACTCGGCGGGGGTGAACGGCAACAAGGACAACGCGCTGCTGTCCATGACGGTCCTTGCGGCGCAGCATGGCATGAACTGGGTTCCGCTCGGCCTGATGCCCGGCTGGATCTACAGCTCCGGTGGCAGCCCCGAGGACCTGAACCGGCTGGGCTCGTTCGTGGGAGCCATGGCGCAGTCGCCCTCCGACCTCGGTCCGGAGGAGGCGCCCACGGAGGCGGATCTGCGGACCGCGCGGCACCTCGGCGAGCATGTCGCCCGGACGGCGCTGCAGTTCGTGCACGGCCGCCAGGCCGCCGACGCTCTGGCGGTGGCGGCGTGAGCGCCGGACGCCTCGGTGATCTGCTGGGCATCGCACTTCCCGTCGTGCAGGGCCCGTTCGGCGGGGGCCTGTCCTCGGTCGCGCTGGCCGTGGCCGTGTCCGAGGGGGGAGGGCTGGGCTCCTACGGGGCGCACATCCTTGAACCGCAGGAGATCGCGGACCTCGTCGGAGAGCTGAAGGCCCGGACCAGCCGCCCGTTCGCGGTCAACCTCTGGGTCCCCCATCCGGACGAGGCCGGACCGTGGCCGGACGCCGCCGAACTGGCCCCGCACATCCGGCGGCTGCGCCCGTACTACGACGAACTCGGGCTACCCGCGGTGGCGGTCGAGGACGTCACGCCGGGGCCGGACTTCGACGCCCAGGTGGACGCGCTGCTCGCGGCAGCGCCCCCGGTCATCAGCTTCGTGATGGGCCTACCGCCCCGAAGGGTGATGGACGAGGCCCGCCGCCGCGGCATCGCGGTGATCGGCACGGCGACCACCGTGGACGAGGCCGTTGCACTGGAGCGCGCCGGCGTCGACGCCGTCGTGGCCTCCGGCGCCGATGCCGGCGGCCACCGGGGCGCCTTCCTGCGGCCGGTACGGGAGTCGCTCGTGGGGACGTTCTCGCTCGTGCCCCAGGTAGCCGACGCCGTGAGCGTCCCCGTCATCGCCGCCGGCGGGATCGCCGACGGCAGGGGGATGGCCGCGGCGCTCACCCTGGGCGCCGACGCTGTCCAGATCGGCACCGCCTTCCTCGCCACCCGCGAGTCAGGGGCGAGCGAAGCCCACAAAAGGGCACTCGGCTCCCCCGAGGCCCGCACCACCGTTCTCACGCGTCTCTTCACGGGCCGGACCGCCCGAGGAATCGTGAACCGGTTCGTCCGTGACATGGCCCCGTACGAGGAGACCGTGCCCGCGTACCCCGTGCAGAGCGCACTGATGCAGTCCGTCCGTCGTGAAGCCGGTGCCCAAGGGCGGGAGGATCTCAGCAGCCTGTGGGCCGGCCAGGCCGCGGCACTCGCCGGCGGCGCATGTGGCGCGCGTGACTACCTCAGCTTGCTCATGGACGACTTCCGGGCACGGGGAGGTCAGGGAGCCTGACAGGTCGGATCGTCGACGACGACGGTGTCGGCGGGGACGATGACGGGCGGATCGTCGTGCCTCACCCAGCGGGTGGTGACATAGGCGCGCTTGCCGACTCCCACGCATTTGGTGGCGAGGTTGCCGAAGCCGTCGGGCATGTTGAAGACCTCGGCCGGAGTGTTCTCGCCCGAGCCGCCCCCGACCAGGGGATCCGCACCCCCTGGCTCTACTTCGACGTGGGCGTAGCAAGCGGAGAGCAGGAGTGCGAGGGTGAAGGCGACGAGGGCGCGGCGGACGTGCCGGGCGGTCGCCCTCGCCCGGCGCGCGGGAGCCGCCCCGGTGGTGGACCTGTGCTCCGCAGGCCCGGGCGGAACGGCCGATTCGCGTGTCTCGGTCAGTCCGCGCACGAGCTGTCCGGAACGATCTCCAGGTTCGACGGCCCGCCCCCGTTGGTGGTGACGTAGGCACGGAAGCCGTGGCCGACGCATTTGGTGGCGAGGTTGCCGAAGCCGTCGGGCATGTTGAAGACCTCGGCCGGGGTGTTGTCCCCCGAGCGGCCCTGGACCGGCGCGTCGCCTTTGCCGCGCTCGTCGTTGTACTGCTGGGAACAGCCGGTGACCAGGCCGATGGCCGCGATCGCCGGAATCACGCGCCGAAACGCAGGGGCCATGCCGTGCATCGTCGATCCTCTCGGACGGGGAACGGGTGGGCGGGGTGCGGGGGCGAGGGGAGCTGGCCGGTGCCGCGGGCGGGACGCAAGCGGTGGCGGCGCTGACACGCCTCGCACGCAAGACCTGTGGGGGCGTTCGGCCGACCGTTGCTCCGGAGTCAAACGCGGTGCGCGCCGGAGAGGAGGTTGCGACTGGCGAGTCGCGCCATGACGGCTTCCTTCGGTGTGGTGACGCGTCGGCTGAAAGAGAGGCCCGGCCGTGGGTGCGGCTCTCCCCTCCTGTCCGGTTCCGGCACCTGCGGCGTGCCCGCCCGCGTGGTCGCGGGCCGCAGGCCGCAGGTGCCGGTTCGGCTACTGCTGCGTGCTGTGCAGCACCTCGGCGTGGCGCATCTCGTGGACCTCGCCGATCAGGCGGAAGAACTCCCCGGCGGCCGGGTCTCCGGGCATCTCCTTCGCCGCGCGGGCGGCGGCTTCCGGGGAGGCCCAGAGGATGAGGTCGATCAGGGAGCCGTCCTCGTAGCGGGCGAGGTGCGCGCCGAGGAAGTCGGACCCGTACCGCTCGCGCAGGAGCGTGACCAGCCTGCTGCGGTGGGCGGTGAGCTGCTCGGGGTCGGCGCAGGCGAAGCGGACGTACTCGATGGTCGTGCTCATGGGAACCCTTCCCTAGTTGACTCACGGATTTCGATTCACGAATCCGTGATTGCAAGCTATCACGGATTCGATGCAGGGAATCCGTGGGTCCGGTAGGTTGATGGCATGTCCCTCAAGAACCTGCGTGAGATGCCGTGGATCGGCGAGCGGCCGGTCCTCGACCTGGTCAACACCGTTGTCGTGGGAGCCGGTCGCGAGGGAGGGGACGTCGACCTGCTGGGCGACCCGGAGCTGCTGGCGTCCTGGCGGGGGAAGGCGTGCGACCGGGAGCTCGCCGGCCTGCCCCTGGAGGATCTCGTCGAGCTGCGGGCCCCCGTCAGGGCCGCGCTGGACGCGGCGGCGCGGCAGGATCCGCTGCCGGGTCCGGCGAGGGCGCGGCTCAACGCGTTGGCCGCGCGGGCCCCCGTGACGTTCCGGGTCGACGACGCAGGCCGCCTCGCGGAGCAGGAGGCCGGCGGGCCGGTCGCGGCGGCCGTCGCCAGGCAGGCGCTGGTGCTGGCCGCCGGGCCGGAGCAGGCGCGGTTGCGCCGGTGCCCGGCGCCGAGCTGCGGGATGTTCTTCCTCGCCCGCAGGCGGGATCAGGCATGGTGTTCGATCGGGTGCGGCAACAGGGCGCGTGCCGCCCGCCGGGCGGGCGGCACGGGCTGAGCCGGCCCCGGCGCTCCGCGGAGGAGCCGTGGCCGGCTCCGTGTGCCGTCAAGGAGTTCGCCGCTGAGCGCGGGGCTTCCCGTTCGGCCCGGCGCATGAGGCTCCCCCCCCCGGAGCCTGCCACGGATTCATTTGTCAAATGCGTGAACAGCGCTCCTGGTCCTGTGCCGCCGGGGCTGCCGCCGTCCGGCCTCCCGGCGGCGGCAGGGCGTCCACGGGTGTAGGTGTGGCCGGCGGTCCCTCCTGGGCGCGAGGCCGGAACCGCCGGCCGCGGATGGTGAGGCTGCTTCCCGCTGCGTCGCGCGTCAGGATTCCGCGAAGAGCGCCAACGCGGCCCGGGCGGTTCGTTCGAAGGGTTCCGTGCTGCCGCTCGCCCGGCACAGGACCTGCGCGCCCTCGAGGAGGGCGACCAGCAGGGCGGCGGTATGGCATCCGAGGAGCACACCCATGCCCATCGCCGTCATCGCATCCACCGGCGCCCTCACTCCGGCCGGAGAGCGGGAGATCATTCCGCAGCTCAGCCACGCGCTCATCGAGGTGAGCGGTCTGACCGGCAACACCTTCTTCACGCCCATGGTCGCCGGCGTACTGCACGTGCTCGACCCCGAGCACGTGTACGCGGGGGGCGTCAACCGGTCCCTTGTGCTGATCGAACTCAAGCTGCCCGACATCGGACTGGCCTCCGTCGAAGCGCGGGCGGCCTTCATCGAGAAGGCCACCGACATCGCGTACCGGCTCATGACGCCGGGCCATGAGCGCGACGACATCCGGATCAACATCGTCAACGCCCCTGACGGGGGCTGGGGCATGGGCGGCCACGCCTACACGGGGGAGCGCCTGGGTGAAGCCGTCGCCCGGGCGGCCGCCGCGGCGGAGGCGCGGGCCTGACCGGCCGGCAGCGCCCCGGCGACCCGCACGGGGGGTGGTTCGCTCGTCGACGGCCTATGGCCGACTGCCGGCGGGAATCGTCCACAGGGTGACTTCGCCGGTGAAGGCGGGGGGCTGGAAGGCCACTCCCGACGGTGTGACGCCCGTGATGCGCAGCATCGCCAGCCTGCCCCCCGAGGTGACGGTGCACAGCCGGTCGCCCTCGTTGACCGTGCCGTCCTTGGTGAGCTCGGTGCTCGGGATGGCGGTCGGGAGAGGGGCGCTCGCCACCGCCTGCCGGCAGGCCTCCGGCGACGACCCCGGGGACTTCGCCACCGGGCTCCGGAGCGTCATGACGTTCACCAGGTATGTGATCTCCGCCGACGGGTCGCCGATCCGGCCGCGCGGAGAAACCTGCGGGGTGTCCAGGTCGACACTGATCACCGACCCCATGGCCGGTGGCCCGATCTGCAGGGGCCGGTCCTTGAAGAGGAGCTTGTAGGACGCCGAAGCGGGCTCGTCCTGCGCACCGCCGTCGGCCGTCGCCCCGGAGCCGGGCGTCGGAGGGCTGCTCAGGGCGGGCTTCGAGCCGGCGGCGGCCCCGCTGCCGTCCTGGCCGGTCAGTATCCAGGCCGTCCCGGCGGCGGCCGTCAGGGCGGCCGCCGCCGCGATCACCGCGGCCGTCCGCTTGCCGCCGGGTGGCCGAAGGGGGGTAGGAGGTGCGGCCGGCTGGGGCGAGGTCGGGGTGGGTGCGGCGCTCGGGAATGTCGGCCCCGGGCCGCCCACGCGCGGTGGCGGTCCGGCATCGAGGCGCGTGGGGACGTATCCGTCAGCCGGCGTCTCGGCAGACCATCGGCCGAGTTCACGCTCCCGATCCGCCACCGCGGTGGCCCACGGCTCCGGGAGCCGGCCGGCCGGGTCGCCGTCCGTCAGCCGCTCGCACCAGGACCGCAGTTCGCCGGGTGTCGGCCGGGCGGCGGGGTCCGCGGCGAGCGTGCGCTCCAGAACCGGCCGCAGCACGTCAGGATATGCGGAGAGGTCCGGCGGGCGTTCGGCGGTGTTGGCGATCTGGGTCGCGATGGTCAGGGCGCCGCCCGGACCGTACGGGTGCAGCCCGGTGGCGGCCACCGCGGCGATCAGGCCCAGGGAGAACACGTCGCTCGCCGGGGTGATGTGCCCGCCCGTGCCCTGCTCGGGCGACATGAACTGCGGTGTGCCGACCACACCGCCGCTGCGCGTGAGGCGCGTGGAGTCGGCGGCCCGCGCGATGCCGAAATCGATGACCCACGGCCCGTCCGCGGCCAGCATGACGTTGCCGGGTTTCAGGTCCCGGTGGACGACACCGGCGGCGTGGACGGCCTCCAGCCCCCGTGCGACCCCGGCCACCAGGCGGAGGACCGTCTGCACGGGCAGAGGCCCGAACGCGTCCAAGGCTTCGTCCAGCGCAATCCCCGGTACGTACGCGGTGGCCAGCCAGGGCTGCGGGCCGTCCGCGTCGTGATCCAGCACGGGCACCAGGTGGTAGCCGCGTACGTGTTGTGCCGCGTGGATCTCCTGTGCGAAACGCCGACGGAACTCCGGTTCCTCCGCGTACTCGCGGCGGATCATCTTCAGCGCGACGGGCTGCTTGCCGCGCGTGCGGGTCAAGTAGACCGATCCCATGCCGCCCTCGCCTATCCGGGCGAGCAGGCGGTACCCGGAGACCTCCCGAGGGTCGCCGGGGCCCAGAGGCCGCAGCGCACTCCGCAGCAGGTCGCCCCGCGAACCCTCCGCGACCGAATCCCCTCGGTGCGGGGGCCGAGTCCACCGGCCCCGATCAAGATCAGCCACGGTTCCCTCCGATCGGACCCGCCGATCAGGGCCGACGGTCACGCTCACGGATTTGCCAATGCTATTCCGTGATGAAGCTATCACGGTTTGGTGCTGCACGGCCGCGCGCCATCGCGTCGCCGTCTCACGTGAGGGATTCGGTATGGAAACGGACTGGGCCCTGCAGGATCGTGCGCGCTCCGTCGAAGTCGGCCAGTCGCGCGGCAACAGTGGCCATGGCGAGTCGGTGGGGTAGCGCTGCCGAGAACTTCAGGCCGTGTACCGCTCGGTGGTCGACATCGGGCAGCACCAGTGCGTTTCCACCGTCAGCCTCTGTACGAGCCTTCTGCCACATGTCGGGTGTCAGGTCTTCTCGCAGCCGTACGTAGCAGTCCGTCGGCCGTTGGACGGGGTCACTGATCGACGGAAGTGTGGCGGCGAGCGTCGCGTTCGCCCGGTAGCCGGCCCACGTCCACCACCGCACATCCGTCCCCTGTCGAGTGATCAGAGAGCCGTCGGAATCGGTGATGTGAGGCGCATCCTCCTCGCGCCACTCGGTCAGGCACGACTCGGCCCGACGGGTGAGAGAAACCAGGGGGTCTGCTCCGAGCAGTACGTCGCGCATCGAGCGGGTCAGAGCGAACGCGAGGCCGGCGAGCGACCCGCCCGTCCATTTGGCGACGCCGCCACCGTCAACCGGCTCGACGAAGACCCGCTTGCGCCCCCAGTCGATGAACGTCACCTGCCAGCTGCGCCCGCCGAGCAGCAATCGACGAGGTCCCGGCCGTTCCTCCGTCAACACGGAAGGGTCCGTCTGCCCGATTTCGGTACGGCCGGACAGCACCGTGAACTGCGGGGGAGCGGTGAACGAAGCAGTCAACTCGATGAAGTGACGCCGACCGAATCGGCGCTCCGCCTCGGGACCGATGAAGAGCATGCTGCTGTCCTCATCGAGGAACCCCTCGTTCACCAGGTGGCGCAGGATGGGGGAAGCCGATCTGTCGAACGGAGCCAGCCCGTTCCACATCCCTTGCCACGCCTGGTCGCCGATGCGGTGCTGCTGAAGCGTGGCGGCGAGCAACTGCTGCGCCACGAGGTGGCGAGGCTCCGGAGGGGGTGTGACCGGTTCGACCCAGCCGCGCCCCCAGAGGAGCAGCAGGGCAGCGGCTTGCAGCAGGGTGTCCTTGCCGGTGGCGAGGAACAGACAGTTGCGAGTCGTCCCCGGGCGCCGGCCGGTACGGCCGATGCGCTGGAGAAAGGAGGCCACGGTGCGGGGCGAGTCGATCTGGATGACGCGGTCCAGGTCGCCCACGTCGATGCCCAGCTCCAGCGTGGAGGTGGAGACGATGACGCAGTCGCGTGCTTCGGCGAAGGCCTGTTCCGAACGGGCTCTTTCCTCGGCCGAGAGGGAGGCGTGCGAGAGGAACACCGTCACTTCGCGCGCCCGCAGGGCTGCTCCCAGCTCCTCCACCTGACGTCTGGACTCGCAGAAGACCAGCCGCTTCTCCCCCCGGTGCAAGGCCGCGATCAACTTGGACGCGTTGTCGAGGGACCCCACGTAGTCCAGCTCCACCTCTCCCGGCGGCCGAAGACTCCCGCCCGCACCGGCCGTGGTCGGGGTCGCAGCCTGCGTGAGGGTGAGGCCGGGGGCGACGACCCGCCCCGGGCGCTTGCCCGCACCGGAGCCCTGGAGCCAGGTGAGCAGTTGCCGAGGGTTTCCGACCGTTGCAGAGAGGCCGATCCGCTGGATGGGGCGTCCCGTGACCTGTTCCAGACGCTCCAGCACAGCGAGGAGGTGCCAGCCTCGGTCGTCGCCCGCGAACGCGTGCACCTCGTCCACTACGACTGCCCGGATCCCGCCCAGAAGACGGGCGTGGTCGGTTTTGACCCCGATGAGCATGGCTTCGAGGGACTCAGGAGTGGTGAGGAGGATGTCGGGTGAGTCCGTACGGATGCGCCTGCGCTGAGACTCCTTGGTGTCTCCGTGCCACAGCTCGGCCCGGCGGCCGAGCCACTGGGCGTAGGAGTCGACACGGGTGACCAGGTTGTTGAGGAGTGCCTTGAGCGGGCACAGGTAGAGAACGGACGTGCCGGACCAGCGCCGGGCGGACATCGCCGACAGGATCGGCAGGCACGCTGCCTCGGTCTTGCCGCCCGCGGTGGGGGCGAGCAGCACTGCGTCCTCGCCGTCCATGAGGGGATCGATCGCGGCCCGCTGCAGAGGCCGCAGGTCGGGCCAGCCGAGCGTGTTCACGACATGGTGGAGGATGACGGGATCGAGCCGGTCGACGGGATCAGCGCCGTCCGGGTGGGGGCTGGTGTGGGCGGACCCTGTCCCACCCGCCGGGGCCGCGCCCATCACATGTCCAGGTCGATGTCGTCGGCTGAGCCGGCTGCCGCGTGATTGCGCTCCACGTCCGTGAGTTCGCTGGTCGTCACGGTCAGCCGATAGTGCCGGCGCGGGTCGAAGTCCTCGAACTGGTCGACGCGGTCCAGCACGTCACCGACCAGTTTCTTGAGGAACAGCCGGGGCGCCACCCCTGCCCTCCCCCCGAGGGCTCCGCCCACCGCGCGCGCGAGGTCGGCAACGTACGCGTCGTCGGCGAGTGACCTCACGCGTTCCGGCGAGGAGGCACCCTCCGCATACAGGTCCCGGATGGTCACTCCGAGGCCGACCAGCGACTCCTGTGTGAAGCCCGGCAGCCGTACTTGGACCGCACGAGGGTTGTCGAAGCGCGGGTCGGTGGTGAAATCAGTGGCGAGGCGCTGGGCGAGAGGAGCGAGCCGCTGAACCCCCTGCTGCCCGTCGTAGAACGCAGGAGTTCCGGTGATCAAGAGGTAGAGGCCGGGGAACCGGCCGGAGTGCACCTCGTCGATGAGCTGCCGAAGGGCGTTCAACGCCTTGTCCCGGGCGTCCGAACGGACGCGCTGCAAGGTCTCGACCTCGTCCAGGACGACGAACAGGCCGTTGTGCCCGGAGTCGCGCAGTACGGTCAGGAGGCCTTGCAGGAAGCCGAAGGCCCCGAAATGATCGAGGTCGCCGCGGACTCCGGCAGAGCGTCGCGCAGCCGCAGCCACGTGCGGCTGGCCACCCAGCCAGGCCAGCACGGCCGCTGCAGTCGCCTCGTCGCCTGCGGCCAGGGCTGACTTGTAACCGCGCAGCGCCGTGGCGAACGAGGGCGCGTGCCGCGACACCTCGGCCAGTCGTGCCGTCAGCAGCTTCTCGACCGCCTGCGGGAGGTCTTCCTCGTCGGCGCCGTCCGCGAGGGCGTCCTCTTCCAGGGTGTAGTACCACGAGTCCACGACCGGCCGGAGCGCGCTCGGGGGGAAGCTCGTGGTGGTGAGCCGCTCGGTCAGACGCCGGTAGACGGTCTCCAGCTTGTGGAGGGGGGTCTCCGTCTCGGAGATCTGGATCTCGGCCAGCGCGAAACCCCTGCGCTTGGCCCGTTCACCCAGCCATCGGGTGAAGAAGGTCTTGCCCGATCCGTACTCCCCGCGGACAGCCTTGAACACCGAAGAACCGGAGGCGACCGTGTCGAGCTCGGAGTCGAGTGCTGCCTCGAACCTGTCCAGGCCGGTGGCCAGGAGGTCGAGCCCGCTTTCGGGAACGGCGCCGCGGCGCAAGGCGTCGATCACCGCACGGCGCCGCGCCGCGCTGGCCGGGGAGGGACGGGAGGAAGCAGCGGTACTCACGCCACCAGTGTCCCATTGCATGGGCGTCCAGCGGTTGGCTGAAGTCGACTACTGGTGCGGCCGATCTCGTTGACCTCAGTGTCGCGTGATTGGTCTAATCGCCGCCCGCGTGAAGAACGCGCAGCACTGCGAGGGTGGGGAACGG
Source organism: Streptomyces globosus (assembly GCF_003325375.1). Lineage (GTDB taxonomy): Bacteria > Actinomycetota > Actinomycetes > Streptomycetales > Streptomycetaceae > Streptomyces > Streptomyces globosus_A. The sequence goes on from NZ_CP030862.1 coordinate 1,739,005, forward strand.
GCACGTGGCAGGACTCGACAATGTGAAACTCAAGGCGCTCCTGGCGGATGTGGCGTCAGGCTCGCTTCAACTGCCCGACTTCCAGAGGGACTGGAAGTGGGATGACGATCGAATTCGAGCCATTATTGCGACGGTGACGCTCGACTACCCCCTGGGCGTGGTGATGACGCTGGAGACAGGGGGTGACTCACCGTTCCGTGCCCGTGCCCTCACCGGCGCGCAGGTGGCGGACGAGGTGGCGCCCAGCCTGCTGCTCCTCGACGGACAGCAGCGTCTCACCTCGCTGTTCCAAGCCCTGTTCCAGGACAGCCCTGTCGAGACCACCGATGCGCGTGGCAACCCTGTCAGGCGCTGGTACTACGTGGACGTCAAGAACGCGATCGGCTCGCCCGCTGACCGCGACGAGGCCATCGTGTCCGTGCCGGAGGACAAGGTCCAGCGGTCCAACTTCGCCCGAAGCGTCGTCCACGACCTGACCACTGCCGAAGGCGAGTGCGCTGCCGGACTCTTCCCCCTGAGCATCGTCTTCGACACCGCGAAGGTGAATGCCTGGCGACGAGCGTACGAGAAGATGGACGACGGCCATTTCGACCGGTGGAGCCGCTTCGAGGAGCAGGTCCTGGAGCCCGTGCGCTCCTTCCAGGTACCCATGATCAAACTGGCTGCCTCGACCTCCATGGACGCGGTGTGCGCCGTCTTCGAGCGGGTGAACACGGGGGGTGTTCCCCTCAACGTGTTCGAGCTCCTGACGGCGACCTACGCCGGTGACCGGGCCTACCGCGAGCGGACCGGAGACTACTACCAGCTGCCGCAGGTCTGGCGGGCGATCAAGGAGGACCTGGCCGGCCGCCACCCTGTGTTCGGACGGCTCGAGGCGGGCATCGACGACGGGCTGAGCAGCAGCGATTTCCTGCAGGCCGTCGCACTGGTCCGCACGTGGTCCCGGAAGCAGGACGGCCAGGGCACCGGCGTCTCCTGCAAGCGCCGCGACCTCCTGGAGCTCCCCCTGGCGGACTTCGAGTCGCTCGCGCCCCGGCTTGCCCAGGCGTTCACCTGGGCCGGCGCCTTCCTCGAGAGGCAGTGCATCGTGCGCGCCGCCGAGCTGCCCTACCGCACCCAGCTGGTGCCTCTCGCCGCGGTCAGGGCCATCCTCGGGGAGGCCACCGACAGGCTCGGCGCGGAAGACATGATCACGCAGTGGTATTGGTGCGGCGTGCTCGGTGAGATGTACGGCGGCTCCACCGAGACCCGCTTCACACGGGACGTCGAACAGCTGGTGGCATGGGTCCGGCGCGAGGGGCCCGCACCGGAGACCGTCACCGACGCCTACTTCTTCCCGGAGCGGCTGGACACGCTCACCACGCGGAACAGCGCTGCCTACAAGGGCATCTATGCGCTGCTCATCAAGCAGGGCGCGGTGGACTGGCACTACACGGACGCGCCGCTGAAGCCCAGCCTGATGGACGAGTACGGTGTGGACGTCCGGCACATCTTCCCCCGGGCCTGGGTGCGCCGGAACCAGGACGGGGCCAAGTCGTCCCCCGCCAACTCCATCGTCAACAAGACACCGCTGTCCCTGCGTGCGGCTCAGGCCCTCACCGGCGCACCCGGTAGCTACCTCGACTCGCTCGCCGCTGCCTCCGACATGCGTCGTGAGTGGTTCGACGACGTCATCGCGACGCATCTGATCGATCCGTACTTCCTGAGGAACAACGACTACGAGGCGTTCTACGCGGCGCGGGCCAAGCAGCTCGAGGACATGGTGTACGCCGCCATGGGCAAGCGGACGATCCTGCGCGACATGACCGACGGCAAGGCGGTCAAGTGAACCAGAAGCCGAGCACCGAAGAACTCCTGGCGCTCAAGGGCACAGAGGTACCCCTCGGGGAGCTGCTGGACCTGTTCGGCGTCCGGGTGCGCCGACCGTGGAACGTGCACGAGATCGCGGAAGCACTGACCGATGCGGGGCTCGCCACCCTGCCGGACTTCGCCACCTGCGCTCCGGGCGAGCGTGTTCAGGTCGTCCCGTTCGCCACGGCCGTGCAATCCGAGCCCGAGGCCGACGAAGCCGACACCGCGGAGCGGGATCCGCTCCCGTCGGCCGCGCTGCCCCAGCGGCTCCGCATCGGTGACCTGCCGTCCGCCCGTGGCGGGGTGCGGTGCGTGTCCCTCACCACGGAGCTGTCCCAGGCGACGTACCTGATGCGCCAGCGAGGCTATGCACAGATACCGGTCACGACGGGCATGACAACGATCCACGGCGTCATCACGTGGCGCTCACTGGCTCTCATGTACGAGCGGGGGAAGGAGAGCAGCCTGGAGAACGCCATGCAGCAGGAGTCGCTGCCGCTGGCCGATGCGCGGCAGGAGTTCTTCGCGTGCCTGCCCATGCTGTCGGAGCACGGCTACCTCCTGGTCCGCGGCGAGGACGGAAGCCTGTCCGGCATCGTGACGCAGGCCCACGTGGTCGGCCGCTTCGAGAGCGCTGCCCGGCCCTTCTTCCTCCTCGGCGAGATCGAATCCCTCCTGCGCCGGTGGCTGGGATCCAGGCTCACCGAGGAGGCGATCAAGGCTGTCCAGACGAACAAGAAGCCGGAGCACCGCTCGGGCAGGGTCGAGGACCTGACGTTCGGCGACTACGTCTACCTCCTCAACGGCGAGCAGAAGAAGCAGGCGATGGCCCAGCAGGCGGACCTCAACTGGGCCGCGCTCCGGTGTGAGTCCCTGGACCGCGGCCAGTTCGTCCGCCATCTGCAACGGGTGAAGGACGTGCGGAACCGCATCGCTCATTTCGACGCGGAACCTATGCCCCTCGAGTCGATGCGAGAGCTGACGGCCTTCACCACCCTGCTGCGTGACTACGCCGGCTGAGCCACCGCCTCACACCCCGAACTGCAGCTGCAGCAGGCTCCTGTCGAGACGGAGGGTCCGTCCGTCCGGCAGGGTCTGCAGGACCTGCACTCCGTCGTAGTTGAGGACCTGCCGCAGCACTGCGGCAAAGCCGTCCGCACGGGTGGCCGGGTAGCCGACGCGCTGCGCCACAGCCGTCACGGGCAAGGTGCCGCCGGCCTCCAGGAGCGCCAGTATCGCCTTCTCCAGCTTGTCCAACGGAGGCTTGCGGGCCAGTAGCCCGACCTGGTCCTGGAAGGCCTCGGACGCGAGCAGCGCCGAGACGAGTGCCTCGTCCGGCGCGAGCAGCACGGGTGTGACCAGGGCACCCTCGCCTTCGTCCGCCGGAACCAGAGAGACGTCGAAGAGGGAGTCGTGGGTCTGGGCGAGTTCGGCCTGCGCCTTCGTCGGCTTCTGCCGACTCGGCTTCTCCGGCGGAGCGGGCGAGGGGGAGGCCTGGGGGACGGCCGCAAACGGCTTCTGCTCCTCCAGGAACCACCACGCCGGACGCTGGTCGCCCAGCTCGCGCCAGCCCTCGGGCGGCGTCGCGCCGAACGGCAGGAAGGCGAGCACGGGAATGGTGAACTCGCTGAGGGACGCTCCGCCGTGGTAGCCCGCCTTGAGCGCGGTGTACCGCGAGTCCGCATCCCACAGGGCGACGATCGAGCCGCCCGGCTCGGGCCAGACCACACGAGGCCCCGACAGCGCGACCTCCGCGGCCGCCAGCGGCCCGCCGGGGGCGCGGTGCCGCGCCGAGTCCGGGGCCGTGGCACTGACCTTGACATCGCGGCGGTCCACGACGTGGCCGTGGTCGCTGGTGAGGATGACGGCCATGCCCTGGGCGGCGGCGACCCGCAGCAGATCGCGCAGCCGCCCTATCTCGTCGAGGCGCCAGGCACCGTCGCCGAGCTTCTGTTCCCTGGCAAGGCGGTCGTCGATGGTGTTCAGAACCACCGCGACGTGCGTCCGCCCGTCACCGAGGGCTTCGGTGAGTGCGGGCCCGAAGGTGTCGCCCGAGCCCTCGGCCCGGAGCTCGTCCTTGTGGAAGACCGCGGCCGGGGCCCCGTCCCAGAAGGCGTGGGCGGGGAAGAGCTTCTTCTCCTCGGCCTGGGTGCCCTTCGTCAGCCTTCCCGCGAACAGGGACGTACGGCAGACCGTCGTCAGCGTGGGCAGGGCTGCGGCCATCGCGCGACGGCGTGGTGCACCCTCGCTCATCGGGTCGAACTCCGCCCAGGATGACCGCAGTTCTTCACCGAGCTCGCAGGCGATCGCAGCGCTCATCCCGTCCAGGACCAGCAGGAGCACCCGGCGGTCGGCCCCGCGGCGGACCACCGGCTTCACGACCCGGTCCAGGAAAGTCTCCACCGTCAGCATGGAGCCGGGTCGGGTGCCGGCGGAAGTCCAGCCGGCCAGGGTGCGGGCGAACTCACCGTCGATCTCGCGTCGTTTGAGGCGCACCCGCTCGCCGAGCGTGTCGTACGCCGACTTCAGGACGGGGGCGGGGTCGCCGCCCGCTTCGATGTGTTCGAGCGCGCGGTCCACCCACCCGGTTTCGGTGATGTGCCGTTGCAGCGCGTCGGCGACGGTGTCGGAGGAGACGGCCGGGTCGCCGGCCAGCCACTGCGCCAACCGCTGGGCCATCCGCGTCCGTTCCACCCGTGCCAGGACGTCGGGACCGCCGGCCCGCTTGTGCTCGCCGAGGGCGCGTACGGCATCGGCGATGACGAGGGGCTGCCCGCCGGACAGGGCTCGGCCCACCGCCGCGAAGCGCGCCTCCAGGCCTGCTGCGAGCAGCGCGCTGGTCTCGGCGGCATCCTCCGCGCCGAATTGGCGGACCAGTACGGAAGCACGGTCCAGGACGGTGTCGCTGAGCCTCCGGGCCTCGCGCGCGGCCTCGGTGTCGCCACCGGTACCGCGGGCCGCGGACGTCAGGAGCGAGGCGACGTACTCCTCGGCGGCGAGGCCGAACCGGGACACGAGGAGATCCAGTTCCTCGCCCTGGGCGAGGGGCTGTTCGCCGAACCAGCGCTCGGCCCGTCCCCGTGCCTTGTACGCGGAGGCATCCGGCCGGCAGTGCACCCACAGCGCCGCGCAGACAAGGCCGAACGCCACCGCGTCCGCACCGTGGTCGGCCTCGACCAGCGCGAGGAGCGCCCGTCCGGCGAGGCCGGCCTGGTCCTCCTCCCCGAGGAACGCGGCAAGCCCGTCGCGCTCCGGACGGCGCAGCTTCAGGAGGAGTTCGGGTCCGCCGGCGGACAGGGACCAGCCGAACAGCGCGTGGGGGTCCAGGGCGTCCCCCGTCGGTGTCCGGCCCGCGGATTCCGCCTCCTCGTCGTAGCGGCCCAGTCGTAGCCGGCGCAGGGCCAGGGAGGACAGCGCGGTACGCCGGGAGAGCATGCCGCCGGCGACGGGCGGCCAGCCTCCTCCCTTCGGCGGGGTGGCGTCGAGCAGGGCCTCCGCGGCCCAGTTGGATTCCTTCAGACGCGGGTCGACCTGCTGGGCACGGAACGCGTCGCGGACCACGTCCCAGCTGTCGACCGTGTCGACGCGCTTCTTGTGGGCGCGCGCGAGGATGGCCGGATCGAGCTCGTTCTGTTCGCGGTCGGTCAGGACGACGAGCACGGCCGGCCCGGGCACCCTGCCGTCGAGGTGGTCCAGCAGCAGTTCGTGCACGGCGAGCGGCGAGGGCGCGGCCGCGATGCGCGCGGCCAGCCCGTCACCCCAGGAGGGCTCGGCCGGGCCGTCCCACTGGGGCGCGGAGCGCAGCAACACGGCACGGCGCCGGCCGCTCCCGGCCAGAGAAGCGGTGAGAGAGCTCTGGGACGACAGGTACTGGGTGACGGTCGCGAGGTTCAGCCGGACGGCGACCGTGGTGGAAGTGGTGCTCATCCGCCGACGACCCGCCAGGTGATCTCGACCCTGGCGCCCGGCTCGGCGGCGGCCAGCTCCGCCAGCTCCGCCTGGAGCTCGGCCACCGCGCGCGAGGCCGTGGTCGTACCTCCACCACTCGTGCGGTACTTCCGCCCCGAGGCGGGGGCGGGTGACGGCTGCTGCGGCTCGTACGGGATCCGGGGGTCGCTGGTGGGTGTGTCCAGCGGGACGTCGGAGGGCCCCGGGGCGGGGATCGGGGCTACCGGCGGCGGAGAGACAGTCCGGTTCCGCTTGACCAGGGCCAGGACCTCGCGCTGGGTGCGTACGAGTGCCTCTTCCAGCCTGTCCGTGCGCTGCTGTTCACTGCGGGCCACGTTGCGCAGGGACTCGAGGAGGGCCTCGCCTTCCGGGCCCTCGGCCGACGCCAGCTCCAGCGTGCTCCAGGACGCGGCGGCCAGTGCTTCGGCGACCTTTCGCGCCTGGGCGATGGACGTCCCGTACTGCTCCGCGCTCGCCTGGCCGAGGTCGAAGCGGGCCAGTGCCTCGACTGTCTTCTTCGCCCCCGCGGCGCCCTGGCCCGCCGTCCCGGTCAGGACCTTCAGCAGTTCCACGGCCTGCCGGGCGAGGGCGAGGCGGCCGGTCTCACCGGTCTGGTCGAGGTGCAGGAACCCGGCGTGGTACTCCAGCCGCTGGACGAGTTCGGCGGCGGGCTCCTGGAAGGCACGGGCCTGCTCGGTGATCTGCCGGGCGAACTGGTTGACGATGCGTCCGCGCAGGAGGGTGGGCGCCGTCTGACCGAAGACCGCGGCGAAGCGCTGCCGGGCCGTCTCCCAGTCCTCGGCGGAGGGCAGGGGCTGGCTGCGCAGGGCGTCGCGGTCCTTGATCTGCGTCAGTTCCGGGGCGGGGTCGAGCGGCATGCCTTCCCGCACCCAGACCCGGTCGTCCATCTCGGCGAAGGAGGCCACGACGAGCCGGACGAGGAAGTCGGGCAGTCCGCGGGGGGTGGGCTTGTCGCTCCAGTCGGTGAGCGTGATCAGAGTGAGGTCGCTGGTGACGCCCTTCTCGCGGGCGAGCTGGCGGAAGTGGTCGGCCCAGAAGGTGGACAGCTCGAAGTACGCCTCCTTCTGCTGCCCGAGGCGCAGCGGACCGGCGATCCGCCGCATCAGCGCCCGGTCGCCCGCCGGAACCTCGGCCCGGTGGTCGCGGGCTTCGGCCGCGGCCCGGACGTGGGTGAAGACCTTCCTGGCGTCGGCGGCCTTGACGACCGTCCCGGTGTTCTCGGGGTCGAGGTCGGGGTGGTCGGGGAACTGGGTGGCGAGCAGCTTGCCGGCGATGTGCCGGATGCCGTCGCGCAGCGACTGCCCGAAGGAGAGGGTGAGCCCGTCGACCTCGCGCAGCGACTCCAGGTGGTCGCTGAAGCCCAGCTCCACGTCCGCCGGCTTCTTCTCGGCGAGTCCGTACGCCTGCTTGAAGGCGGCCTTGACGTTCTTCAGCAGGGATTCGCGCTGGGTCTCGAGGAGGCCCTTGGCGCGGGCCCGGTTGTCGGCGTTCAGGTGGCCGGCGTACTGGCTGTCGAAGCGCTGGTCGTCGGCGAGCGCCTTGTCGATGACGACGAGCCGGCAGAAGTCGGCGTACCGCTGGCTGGAGAGGTGGGTGGGCAGCCAGGCGACGGTGCGGGACCGCTCGTCCTGCTGCTTCTCCCGCAGGCGGCGGATGCGGTTGGCGTCCTCGACGGGGCCGTACTCGCCGTCGTCGAAGGGGAGGTCGATGGCGATGCGCCAGCGGCCTTCCTCGCGGGGCATGAGGTCGTGGTCGGGCAGCTCGTCCTCGTCCGCCATGTTCCCGAAGATCACCTCGACGGCGCGGCTGGTGCCGCGCCAGACGAGGTTCAGCTCGTCGACCAGCTGGCCCTGGCTGAGGTCGAGCTCCGCCGCGAGCAGCCGCTTGGCGAGGGCGAGGCGGTTGCCCGGGTTGTTGTTGACGTTGGCGTTGGCGATGACCGAGTCGACGTCGACGCCGGAGAGCTCCAGGCGGACGCCCGGGTTGGCATCGGTGCCGGTTTCCTTGATCTCCGGGAAGCGGCCCGCCCAGTCGGCGACTTTGTTCTTGAGGATGCCGTACTCGCGGCCCGGGATCGGGGCGACGACCGAGCCGTAGTTCAGCGCGGACAGGCGGCGGATCGTCAGGTCGGCGAGGGCCGGAACGCTCGGCGCGAGCGCGGAGAGGAGGAGCGTGCCGATGATCCGGTTGTCACCGATGAAGGTCTTCACCCGGCCGCGAAGCTCCGGGTCGGTGAGCGTCTCGGGGCGGTGGGTGTACTGCTCGACGTCCTCCTCCGACACGTTGTACGTGGCGAGGAGGAACGGGCGCAGCTTGGTGCGGTAGAGCTTGTCGGCGGCCTCGAAGACGACCTTGAGGCTGTCGGTGAACGGCTTGTCGCCGCCCGCGGTGATCAGCGGGTACAGGTCGCCGACCGGGATCAGGTCGCCCAGGCGCAGCTCGTGGCGGTGGTCGGCGAGGAGCTGGCCCATCAGCTTCATGCCGGTGCGGTTGCGCTGCAGCGCGGAGGAGACGTGGACGAGCGTGTCCATGAACGCCGGGGAGAACGGGTAGGTGAGCCGGAAGCTCTCCTCGTCGGCCCCGACGCCGTCGGCGCCGCGGTCGGAGCCGAGGAGGGTGTCCCACACCTCCTGGCGAACCTTGCGGGTCTTCTCGAACTCGGCGGTGATGAGGGCGGCCGCCTCGGCGTCCTTGGGCCGGAGCAGGCGGGCGTGCGCGACCTGCGGGAGGTTGCGGTCCTCCAGGGTGATCTTGTCGAACCGGCCGGAGGCCTGGTTGAGGGTGTCCTGGATGGAGGACTCGGCGGCCCCGGACAGCTCCTCGCCGACCAGCTCGCGCAGGTCGCGCTGGCGGGCGATGAACGACACGATCGGGATGGCCCGGCGGGCGTCGGCGCCCTCCACGAAGTTGGTGATCTTGCCGGCCTCGCGGCCCACGAACTTCTGGTCGTGGATGAGGGTGGCCAGCCAGAGGATCAGCTCGTCGAGGAAGAGGATCAGCCCGTCGTAGCCGAGGGACTTCGCGTGCTCGGCGATCACGGACAGGCCGGCGTCGAGCGAGATGAAGCCGTGCTCGTTCTCGTGGGCGTTCTGAGTGAAGCCGGGCAGCAGGTTGGTGCTCGCGTCCTGTACCAGACGGGCGCGCAGCTCGACGGGGGTGGAGGGGGTGACGAGGTTGAGCGCGTACCCGGCTTCGTGGATCTCCTGGGCGGCGAGCGCGGTGTCGAGGAGGGCGGGCGTCCAGGCGAAGGACTCGCCCCACTCGTCGTCCTCGTCCGCCTCCCCGCCGACCGTGCCGAGGCCCTTGATGACGGCCTCGTCGCCCATGCGCTCGCGCATGGCGCGGATGTCGGCGAAGAGGGAGTCGGTGCGGTAGACCCGGGGGGTCGGCGCCTCGGGGTGGAGCTTCTTGACGTGGCTGACGTAGGTGCCGAGGACCCGCTGCTCCAGGGCCTTCGCGCCGAGCATGTGGTACGGGACGAGGAGGAACTTCTTGCCGTCCGTGGTGAGCCACTCGTGCTTGGCGAGTACGGGGTCGAAGTCGGAGCGGCGGTGGGCGGCCGGGCTGCCGCTGAGGAGGGCGTGCAGCACGGCCATGAAGTGCGACTTACCGGAACCGAAGGAACCGTGGAGGTACGCGGCCTTGGAGGTGTGCCCGTCGAGGGAGGCCTTGATGAGGCCGAGGGCCTCGTCGAAGTTCTCCAGCAGCCGTTCCGTGACGACGTAGTCCTTGAGCGCGAGCTCGGCACCCTCGGGGGTGGTGGCCTCGGAGAGCTGCAGGACGAAGTCGGAGGTGGAGATCGACTCCTTGATGTCGATCACATCGCGGAGGAGGGGCGGCTGCTGGGCCATTGCGCGTCTCGCTCACCTTCTGACGGCGTGCGCCGTCGCAGTCCGTGCCGGTACCGGGACAAGTTCCTCCGACATTGTCCGGCATCCTCGCTGGTTACGGGCCTGATGGGCGGAAATCTCCCGAGGATCGGAACGGCAGTGGCCATTGACGGCGGCGGGAGGCGGGAGCGGCTGGTCGGCTCAGCCGCTCGGACGGGGCCCACGGCTCCGGGCGTTGACCTCCGCGAGGCGGGCCCGGAGCACTTCCGCGGTGCTGACCGGCTCGGTGTCTTCCGATTCCGCTTCCCAAGCCCGGCCGCCGGTGAGGGGGCGGATCCGGAGGTGGGGGCCGATGCGGTCGGTGACGATGCCGAGGCGGTTGCGGCGAGTGTCCCGGACGATCGCGCCGATGGCCGGGGCCGGGCCGGGACCGGACAGGTCGTCGGCCGTCATCGGGAGGCGCCCCGAGTGATCACTTCCGCGAGGGCGTGTGCCACGGGGGCGGAGCACTGCCCGAGGTGGACGAAGGCGTAGCGGGCGCCCTCGGCCCAGGGAGTACGGATGTCCATGGCGGGCAACTGGATGCCGGCCCGGGTGAGGGCGGTGGCGAGGGCGTCTCGGGCGTCCATGGCTTCCTTGACCTTGAGCTGGGCGGGGGTGGCGGGTCGGGAATCGGGCATGACGGACTCCTTCGGCTGGCGGTGACCTGTTTTCCCGGACCGGGGCGTGCGAGGTGGATTACGGTGCGTAGCCCGGGCACTACGAGCATGGATCCCGCAGGAGGCTGGCGACACCGTGGACAGGGTCTGGTTCCCCAACCCGCGGCGGTAGTTCCACACCTTCCACGGAGACCAGGGAGGGGAGCCGTGATGCCGCCACGCAGGGTGGTCACGGGCCGCAGCCAGGAGCCGCGGCAACGGTTCGCGGAGGAACTGCGGCAGCTGAGGGCGGGGAGCGGGGCGAGCCTGCGGCAGCTGGGGGAGCGGCTGGGGTGGGACTGGTCGCTCTTCGGGAAGATGGAGAAGGGCGAGACCCTGGGCGGGCCCGAGGTTGTCCAGGCGCTGGACCAGCATTACCGGACCTCGGGGATGCTGCTCGTGCTGTGGGAGCTGGCGCGCGGGGACAAGACCCAGTTCAAGGAGCGGTACCGGCGGTACATGACGCTGGAGGCCGAGGCGGTGAGCCTGTGGCACTTCGCGGTGAGCGTGCTGCCGGGGTTGCTCCAGACGCGGGGGTACGCGAGGGAGCTGCTGGCCGCGGGCGGGCTTACGGGAGACGCGCTGACGCAGCAGGTGGAGGCGCGGCTGGGGCGACAGGAACTGCTGGAGGGGGAGGGGGCACCGCCGTTTCGGACGATCCTGTCAGAGGCGGTGTTGAGGACGGCGCTGCGGGATGCGGTGGCGTGGCGGCAGCAGCTGGAGTACGTGGCCGAGGTGGCTGAGCGGCCGAACGTGACCGTTCAGGTGCTCCTGCAGAGCGCCGGGCTGCATGGTTTGTCGACCACCGACGTCTGGTTTCTGCGCCTGGCGGAGGGGCGTACGGTGGCATACACCGAGCACGGCTACGGAGGCGAACTCATCGAGGAGAGCGTCGCGGTGGAGCGCATGCAACGTGCGTACGATGCGACGCGTGACCTGGCGCTTTCTCCGGCCGAGTCGCGGAAATTCATCCTGCGCATGTTGGAGGAAGTGCCGTGCGATCCATCGACCTGACCGCCGCGACCTGGCGCAAGAGCAGCTACAGCAATCAGGACGGCGGCGCGTGCGTTGAGGTCTGCGACGACTTCGCAGCGGTCGTCCCCGTGCGGGACAGCAAGGACCTGCATGGTCCGGTGCTCGTGTTTCCGGCGGGTGGCTGGTCGGCCTTCGTCGCTGCCGTCAAGGACCACGAACTGCGCCGCTGAGGAACGACCAACGCCGGACGGCCCCGAGAACCGTGCTTGGGTTCTCGGGGCCGTCCGGCGTGGCGGTGGTGCTACTTCTTGGTGGTGCGTCGTCCTCGGGTGGCGGCAGCTGGGCGCCAGGCGCGCAGGTCGTCGTCGGTCAGGCCGTGCTCCCCCTGCACCATCTGCCGGTCGCCCCGGAAGAATGCGGCCGGTGAGGCTCCGAAGTTCGCGTCGAACTCGTTGTGCCACTGGTCAAGCCAGGGCTGGAGCTCCAGCAGCCCGGCAAGGAACGGCGTCAGCTCCTCAGAGGTCAGCGCCTCGTGAGAGGCGATGTACGCATCGAGGGCGTACGCCTGCTCCCGGTGGTCCCAGCCGGCCCAGCCGTAGAGATCGGGCGTGGGGGTGTTGGTCTGCCCGTACGAGATGAACCGCTCCTTGGGCACGTCGAGCTTGCCGCGCGCCTTCCAGTACGAGGGCCGCAGGAAGTCCGCCGAGGTGTACTTCGGCGGTACGGGGATCGTGTCCCGGATCTTCCGCTTGGCCGGTTCATCCGGGGCGGCGTCCTCCTGCCGCTGGAGATCCCAGACGTGCTCCCAGTCCTCGCGCTTCTTCAGCCCGGAGGGCTTGTAACGCAAGGCGGGGAGGAACGGAACGTGTTCGTCCGTCATCAGCTCGGCGACGACGGCGGGCAGTTCCTTGCGGGGGGCGTAGATCTTGGCTACGGAGACGAAGTCCTCGTCGCGGGAGAGCACATCGGTGAGCCGCGAGAGGCTGACGAGGGCCGGCATCCCGCTATCGTCGAACCAGTGATCACGATTCTCGATCCGATCGAGCAGCCAGGAGCGAAGTGCCTTGTCTTGAAGGGCGTCCCACCCTTCGGTAGCCCACCGCCGCTTGTACTCGGGCCGCTCGACCATGCCGATGGCACGGTTTGACTCGATGGCATCGATCCGCTTCTGCACGACCGCGCGGTAGGCAGCTGGCCAATGGTCGGGGATCTCGGTGACGGGCGTGGACCCATGCCGCGTAAACCACTCGTCGCTGGCTTCACCTGCAGCTACCCGCCGGGCAAGCACGATCTCGAAGGCACGCTCGCCAAGACTGAGTTCGGGGATATCGGTGAGTTCGGGGTCGTCGGAGACGCGCAGGTCTGCCGAGTGTAGATCGTAAAGGGAGTAGACCTGCCAATCCAGCTCTTCCTGCAGTGCGATCATGCGGGCACGGGTGGCGAGCCAGCTCGCCTTGGCTTCACGGAGAGTGGATGAGGTGAAAATGGAATCTACGGTCACCGCGGAGGGGCTTGTGGCAGAGAGCTGCTGAGTCAAAGTGTCCAATGCGGCCCCAAGCTTGGTTGGGTAATTTGAGGGTAGTGGAAATTCCTGCAATACGCCCGAGTTGAACTGGAATCGCTCAGACCATGGTTGCGCGCTAACGCGAGCGCCATCGCCGCCAATTGGATCACCTCCGCCGCCATAATTTACCTGCTTCATCCAGAAGCAGGCAGTGGAGCTATTGAGCAGCCCCAGCAGCCGCAAATGGTCCTCTTCGCTCGTTCCGTCGCGGAGCTTAATTACCGGTGCGGAACGGTTGAAGACCTTGCCCCCTCGATCCAGTGCGAAATGGTTATGGGTAGCTACAAATGCGAAAGTAATGGTCAATGGAGTGCGGTAGCGCTCGGGTACCCATCGATACCATGACCACCACGGCTTCCCGAGATCCTGTTGCGTCTGACCTCCGAAATCAGTCGTTGACCGTAGGATGGTCCGAGTCGCCCAAAGCAGGCGCGCCCATGCGCTGCCCTCATGAAACGGGAGGGGTTTGAGGTCGGAGCTGTAGGGGACGATAGCGCTCTCCACGCAGTGAGTGTTCCAGTCACGAACGACTTCTCCGATGATGAGCGCCTTGACCACGGCAGTGTCGACTTTTTGGCGCCGCAAAGTCGAGGATGAGCTGATAAAAGCGTCGTCTTGCCCTGGGAAACTAGCGAATCCGATGTCGCGTGAGAGCCAGTTCTGGAGATGGGTAGCGCTGGCCCCCTTAATCCGTTCGGTAAACTCAGCTCCTCCATCGATCAGCGTCCAGGGGTGCTTACTGAAATGGCGTTCTCGATCAAGGTCGTCACAAGAAACCCAGCGGCTTCTGGATTCGGGAGCGTCAATTTGGTTGACGATCGCGGACCAGACGAACCCAGTGCTACCGTCCTTCGGGGCCTCGGGTTCGCCTTGAATGCTCCGTGTAGTGCGGATGGTCATCGACCTTCCGCTGCCGCCGCGACGCTTGCCGACCAAAATTACCGTCGGGGTGCCATGGCCGGGAATGTAGGCCCCGGAGGTGTCGATGATTTCAGTCAATTCGACTTCATGTGCGAAATAGTCCTCAATCAGCCTCGCGCCGAATTCGCGCTTCATGAAGGAATTTGACGTAATCTGACCGACGATCCCGTATTCGCGCCCACTGGCATCGCCGCGCTTGGCCAGCTCGAAGAATCGCTGGGCGAATGGCACCGACAGTGCGTATTTTCCGGCGCAAGCGTCATAAAGGTCCCGGTATAGCTCGTTGAGCTTCTTGTCTTTCACCGTGATGTACGGCGGATTGCCGACCACTACGTGGTAACGCCCCTGGCGCAGGATCTCCGGGTGCTCGTGTACATCCTCCGTTACGTACTTGAACTCGGCCAGTTCGTCAGTGTCTTCGGCTTCGGAATCGTCGAAGAGGTTGCCCTGTTGGTGTCGGTGCTTGATCAGGGAGTCACCGACTGCCAAATGTAGCGGCCACTCGTACTGCGCCGCCTCCAGCATTGTCCGCATGCCACTCGCAGCCATAGCCGCAACCAACAATCGGAATCGGGCAATAGCCACCGCAAACGGGTTGAGGTCGACTCCGTGTACCGAGTCCAGTGCAGCCCGCACTCGTTCGTGTAGGTCCTTACCTGGCTGGCCCTCGCCCCATAGGCGGACCAGGCGCCGGAAGGCGCCCAGCACGAAGTGGCCCGACCCGCATGTCGGGTCGATCATCTTCAGGCCCTCGTAGCCGAACTCGCGGACCGCCGGGTCCATCGTGCGGTCGAGGATGAACTCCTCTACAAACTCCGGGGTTTGGAGGAGCGCGTAGGTCTTGCGGGCGGCCTCGCTGAGATCCTGGTACAGGTCGCCCAGGAAGCGGGTGTCCCAGCCCTCCGTACCGTCCTCGTTCAGCTTGTCTGTGAAGTCGTGGACCAGCACGCCCGCCTCGTCGCGCTCGCGCCAGAACGCGATCAGCTCGCGGGCGCCATCGTGCGACAGCGGGACCTGGAACAGCGGGTTGTGCTTGCGGTCGAACAGCAGGCGGCCCGCTTGGCCGGCGCCCAGCTCCTCGAAGGCGCGCTCCAGCCACCCGCGGAAGGTCGGGTCGGCGTCCTTCGCCACGTACTCCTCGTACCGGGCCAGGGCCAGGTCGCGGCGGTCCGGGTCCGGGGCCGTCAGGTACGGCTCCGGGATGAGTTCGTTGTCCTCGCAGAAGCGGACGAAGACCGTGCCCAGGACCCAGGCGACAGCGACCTGCGTGATCCGTTCGTCCAGCCAGGAGTTCCACGTCGCCGCCGTGCGGCCCAGTTTGCGGGCCTGGTCGTATTCGGCGCGCAGGCGGGTGCCTACCTCGGTGACTGCCTTGACCTGCTTGCCGAGGTCCGTCTCGACCGCTTTGACCTGCTTCTTGAGGTCTTCCAACAGGGCCTTGCGGTCGATCACTTGGTGTCTCCCTCGGTTCCGTCCGTCACTGCTGTCCTGCTCGTACTCGCGTCCTTGACCCACGAGTCCGGAAGTTCGATCCACTCGCCCAGGCCCGCCTGGTAGGCCACCGCGACCTGGCCCAGCTTCGGCTCCCTCGCCGGGTCGCTCTGCGGGACCAGGAGCCACAGGCCGCGGCCGCCCTGGCGGGCTGCCTCCGCCAGGCGGTCCAGGACGCCCATCGCGTCGTAGCGGGCGAAGGCTGCCGCCTCCGTCAGGAGGACCGGGCCGGTACCGGCGGAGGGGGCCAGCAGGGTGCGGATCTGCGGTTCCACCGTGCCCCACGCCGTCCGGGCGTACTCCGCGAACTTCATCGCGCCGCGCGAGCCCGGCTCCGCCACGTCCGCCTTCAGCAGCGTCTCCCACGTCGGCTTCGAGCCCTCCGGGGCGAGCGCGTGCATCGCCTCCAGGAAGAGGGCCGTCACCGAGACCGCCTGGGCGCCGATGGGCGCCGCGGACAGGGCGCGCGTCGCTTCCTCCGGGCGGTGGTGGTGCACGGTCAGGACGCGGTAGCCGTCGCGGCGGGCCGACGCGGCCAGGCGTTCCTTTGCGCGGACGGCGGCCGCCAGCGCCGGGTCGTCCGCGTAGCGGGTCACCGCGCCAACATCCGTGGCCTGGCGCCAGGCGCCCGTGGTGAGGTAGCTGGACGCGCTGTCCATGCGGGTCGGCAGGTAGCGCAGCGTCTTGGTGTCCTCGCGCATGGACAGCGTCAGGTCGAAGCCGGCGTCCCGGAGGGCCTTCGTCAACGGGCCGCCCGTCGGGAGCTCGTGGGTGAGGCCGCCCCGGGAGTCCGGCAGGACCAGCTCGGGGAAGCGGGCCCGGACGCGCTCGTGGACGTCCTCGCTCGTCACACCCGGCTGGCGGGCCTCCGGGACGTTCGGGATGAGGCGGACCAGGCCGGCCTGGGTGAGGCGGAGGGCCCGTACCAGGGACAGGTCGCGCGGGTAGATCTCCAGGCGCGGCGTCGCCGCCGCGTTGAGGGAGGCGGCCGCGGCCAGCTCCACCAGGCGGCGTTCGTCCCACTCCACCGAGCCCGGGGGAGGGGTGAGGGAACCGAGCTCGCTCAGTACCGTCGTCGCCGTCGGGAGGGTTTCGAGGCGCGCAAGCCGGTCGGCCGTCTTGCCCAGGCGGGTGGCGTAGTCGAGCAGGCCCGGCGCCGTCGGGGTGTCCGGGGCGTCGTCCTCGCGGACGTCCAGGGCCAGCAGGCCCGCGCCCAGTGCCTCCTCCGTCGCCTTGCGGTTCGGCTGGTGCTGGAACTCGGCTTCCTCCGGCTCCAGCTGCTCCACCTCCACCACCGCCCGCACGGCGGCCAGCGCCAGCGCACGCCGCTGCTCGCGCTCAGCGAGCTGCGTGCCACGGCGTACGGCGAGGGCGTCGGCGATCTCCGCGGCGGAGGCGACCCGGCCCAGGCCGGAGAGGAGGTCCATGATCTCGGCGCGCAGCGCCTGCACCGCCGGGTGCTTCTTCCAGCGCTTGCGCTCCTCCTTGAGGAGCTGCGGGATGCGGCCGGCCGACAGGCCGAGGGCGTCCGCGACGTCCTTCTGCTTGGGCCAGACGCCGATGTCCGGCAGGTCGCCCTGCGCGTTGGGCAGGCGCAGGAGCAGGCGTACGGTCTCGACCTTGTTGTGGTTCGAGCGGTTGTTGTTGAGCTCCGGGACGAAGATCGTGGCCAGGGTGTCCAGGCTGACGGCCCGCAGCGCGGAGCCGGACAGGCCTCCGGCGTTCTCACCGGAGGCCAGGGCGCCGAGCAGCACGGACTCGGTGCCGGACAGCTGGGCCAGTTCCTCCTTGGCCTCGGCCCGGCCCCGTGGGGTGAGCGGCGAGACCGGCGACTCGCGGAGGCGGTCGCCCCATTCGCGCTGGCGGCGCTGGACCTCGCTGCGGGTCTTCGCGCCCAGCCCGGGGGCGTTGAGCAGCTTGCGGCGGCTGTAGTCGAGGAGCTCGCCGACCGTGGTGACGTCCAGGCCGTAGAGGAAGGCCTCGGCGGCCGGGGTGAGGCCGGCGGCCGACAGGTGGGTGTCGCGGGTGACCTCGGCCGCCAGCTGCTCCCGCTGCTGCTCCGCGGTGAGCGGTTCGGCGTCCGCGATGGTGGCCTGGCCGGTGACGGCGGCAGGATGCTCCGCCGGCTCCGGGTGGCGGGAGCGGTGGCCGGACGGGACGGTCTGCGACGCGTCCAGGAAGATCTTCTTCCAGGCGTCCCGCATCGGCTTCAGCTCGGGGAAGCGCCGGGCAGCATCCCGGTGCAGGGCCTTCTCGAAGAAGGAGACCAGGCCGTCGCGCACGGCTGGCTCGAAGGCGTCCTTCGCGATGGTCGGGTACGGGTGCTGCTTCGGGTCCGTCATCCGGGGCAGCACCGAGCCGTCGCCCCACTTGGGGAGTTCGCCCGAGGCCATCTGGTGCAGGGTGACCGCGACCGCGTACCGCTCGGCGTGGGAGTCGTAGGCGGTGCGGGTCAGCGTCCCGATGAACGGGTCGAGGTAGCCCTCCGTACCGGCCTCGTAGTCCTTCGCCGGGTATCCGGCCAGGGAGAAGTCGATGAGGACGAGCTCGCGGGTGCGGTTCGGGCGGATGCGGATGGCGATGTTGTCCGGCTTGATGTCGCGGTGCCAGACGCTCTCGCCCTCCAGGAAGTCGACGGCGCCGAAGAGGTAGTCGCCGTACGCCTCCAGCTGGTCGATCTGGAGCCGGCCGCTCTCGCGCAGCTGGCGGGCCACGGTCTCCTCGCGGCGGCGGGTGCGGGGGGTTCCGGATTCCTCGCCCTCGCCGGTCTCCTCCCGTTCGTCGCCCACGTACTCCAGGACGAGGACCGTACGGTCGGCGATCTTCAGCGGTTCCGGCTCGACGAGCCGGATGACGCGGGAGTCGGCACGCAGCCGCCCCATGACCTCGGCCTCGTGGGCGAGGATCTCGCCCCGGCTGTCGGAGAGCGCCACCTTGAGGACGGCCAGGGGCCGCGTCTTGCGCTCCTCGGCCTCCAGGTCGCGTACGAGGAAGGCACGGCTGGTGGAGCCGGTGCCCAGGCGGCGCCGGACCTGCCAGCGCCCGCCGAGTACGTCGCCGGCGACCGCTTCGAGCGGGTCCTTCTCGGGGGCCTCCGGGGCCGGGGGCGCTGCGGGCGCGGTGAGGGAGTCCTCGACGAGTTCCAGCATCTCGAGGAACTCGTCGACGGTGGAGAGTCGCTGGCCGGGCCGGTAGGCGGTGGCCGCCTGCACCAGGTCGTCGATGTCCTCGGAGAGGCCGTCCACCAGCGAGCTGGGGCGCAGGCCCTCGCCCGCTTCGAGGCGCGTCAGCAGTTCTGCCTGGCTGGCGGCCGGGGCCTTGCCCGTCACCAGCAGGTAGGTGAGGACGCCGAGGCCGTAGACGTCCAGGTAGACCGGGTCGGCGTTGAGGGCGGTCAGTTCGGGGGCGAGGTACGGGTCGGAGCCCTCCGGCAGGTGCATCGCAGACAGCGCGGTCGGGGCGAAGCGGGTCCCGCCCTGCCCGGAGCTGCCCGCGCCGCTGCGCTGCGTGGCGATCTGCCAGTCGGAGATCTGCAGGTGCGGGGAGAGCCAGGCCGCGTCCTCGCCGACGGCCTGTCCCTCGCGGCCGCGGTTGCGCGGCATGACGTGCACGGAGCGGGCGGCGAGTGCCCGGTGGTGGATGCGGCTGGAGTGGGCGGAGCGCATCGTCTCGGCGAGCTGCCGGACGAGGGCCATGCGGCCGAGGATGTCGAGCTTCTCCCCGTACTGGAGGAGGTACTCGTCCAGGCGCAGGGTCTGCGGGTGGTAGTCGAAGATCAGGGCGGGGCCCCAGGCGTGCCCCGACGGGTCGTACTGCTTGAGCTGGACGACGCCGGGGTGGCGGAAGCGGCGCAGGACCGCCGCCTCGCGGCGGGCGGCGCTCTCCACGGACTGCCGGATCGAGGCGTCCGAGCCGCGCTCGCGCAGGTAGATGCGGACGCGGGCGACCTCGGGCAGCTCGGTGTGCTCGGCGAGGTAGTCGGCCCAGGTCTCGCCGGAGTCGAAGGCCTTCCGCTTCAGCTCGTACGGCCCGACCTTGTACCGGGCGTCGCTGGGGCGGACGCCGACCCGCTCCAGGGCGGTCTTGATCTCGCGGGAGTCGATGGCGGTGATCCGCCGGCGCTCGTCGCGCGGGGGCTGGTTCAGCATCGCGACCAGCTCGGTGATCGTGTAGACGCCGTTCTCGTCGTGGGCGGGGAGCCGTACACGCAGGTCGTCGGCCGTGAAGCAGACGGCCTCGGCGACCCAGACGCGCTTGCCGTTCTGGCCGAGCAGCCCCGCCAGCTCCTTGGCCTTCTTGTTGACCAGGTGCAGCGGGTTGCCGTGAGTGACGCGGCGACCGTTGGGCGTGGTCTGGACCCAGGTGCCGTTCTCGCTGGTCAGGGAGCCGTGCCAGTTCTTCAGCTCGATCATGCAGACGCCGCCGGGGGCGACGACGAGGAGATCGATCTCGCGGACGTGTCCGGTGTTCGCGGTGAAGGTGAAGTTCGACCAGGCCCGCCAGGGATCCGCGTCGGGCAGCTTCTCGCGGATGGACTCCAAGCCGCGGTGTTCGTGCTCGTACTCGGACTCGGTGACCGTGGTCCACCGGCCTTCCCGCATGTGCGGCCCCCGCTTCGTCGCTTCCTGCTGAGAGCTGACCGGCTCAGCCATCCGGCGGAGGGGAAGCTCTCGGCAGATCCTAACGGCGGCAGCGACATCGGGGGCAGCCGAGACGAAGCGGGCAGGGAGCTGCCGGGCGGTGGCCGCATGCGATCCGGCCACCATGGCCATGGTTCCGGCCGCGGGCCGGGGCGGTGCCACGCCGCAGACGATGCCTTCTCTAAGATCACCGAACAGATTGCGGCCCGACGGGCTTCCCCGCGAGGACATGCCCCCACCCGCACGAGCTACTCGTGCCCTGGGGGAACCACCTCGTGTCCATGCTCCTGCTGAAGCTTTCGGCGCAGGATCTGCTCACCCTGCATGCGCGCCGCCACATGGTGCCGCACCTCGCTGCGCGCTGGCGGTACTTCCGCGGCTCGGACGCCTCGCTCACGGAGCGCTCTGCCTGGGCGGAGAGTCTGATCAGCCTCGCGAACGATCTGGTCGCCGCCGACCGCGGGAACGTGGAAATGGTCGTCGAGTGCGCCGCCACCATGGACGAGTCCGACCAGCCGGAACCCCGGCTGATCGACGTCGTGCTGGTCGGCCGCCATCCGCACGAGCACCGGCCCTCCGTGCAGCTCGTCGAATTGAAGCGCTGGTCGACGGTGACCAGGATCGAACAGGCAACCGCGGATTGGGTCCACGTGGCGGGCATGGGGGCGAAGAAGCATCCCGCGCTGCAGTTGCGCGAGTACTACGAGGCGTTCACGAGCGACAGGGGCCCCTTCAGGAACACCGAATTCGAGTGCGGGGGTTTCGCTTACCTGCACAACGCCACGGACGACTCGGTGCGTCCGCTGATCGGCGTGGACGCGCCCACGGGCGCGTACGCACGCGTGTACACGGCTGATCGGCGGGCCCGGCTCCTCGATGACATCAGGGCGAGCTTCGACGCCGAGGGCGGCGCGGCCGAGGCCGTGACCATGTTGGAGACCATGGGGCTGCGCAACACACCGCTGCTCGATGCGATGAACTGGTCCCGAGGCGATGACACCGTCTTCGTCCTCCGCGGGCGCCAGAAGGTGGTCGCGGACCAGATCCTCGAAGCGGCGGCCAAGGTACTGCCCGACCCGGAGCATCCCGCGCTGGTCCCCGACGAGAGGCGTGTGGTCTTCCTGGTCACAGGTGGTGCCGGTACCGGCAAGAGCGCCATCGGCCTGCAGGTCAAGGCGCAGCTCGAGGCGCAGGGGCGCACCGTGAAGTACGCCAGCGGGAGCAGGGCCTTCAACGCGGCCATTCAGGAGCACGTCGGATACGGGGACAAGCAGTTCAGGGAGACGTTCACCTACTTCAGCAACTTCGTGGACACCTCGGTGCCCCCGGTGGACGTGCTGATCTGCGACGAGGCGCATCGACTGCGGGATCGCTCGACGAACCGGTTCTGGACGCCGGAGCAGCGGGAGATCTGGGGGAAGGGACCGCAGGTGGACGAGCTCCTCGACGCCTCACGCCTGACGGTGTTCTTCCTGGACGAAGGCCAGTCCGTGCGTCCGAAGGAAGTCGGAACCGTCGCACTGATCAAGGATGCGGCCGAGCGCCGCGGTGCCGACCTGCTCGAATACGGACTGCGCGAGCAGTTCCGCTGTGGTGGCAGTGGCTCGTACATCAGCTGGGTGCGCGAAGTCCTGGGCGTGACGGACAAGAAGCCGGAGCCCTGGAGGCCGGACGGACTGATGCACATCGAGGTGGCGGAGACCCCGGAGGAACTCGAACGGATCATCCTGACCGAGGCCCGGGCCGGCGCGTCCGCACGCATGGTCGCGGGGTACTGCTGGCCCTGGACGGAGCCCTTGGGCGAGGAGAAGCGTCTGGAGGCCGATGTCCGCATCGGGGACTGGCACCGGCCGTGGAACGCGAAGAGCGAGAGCTACTGTGCGGACGGGGTGCCGCCGTCGGACATCTGGTCCGTCCACCCCAAGGGCCTCGGCCAGATCGGGTGCGTCTACACGGCGCAGGGCCTCGAATGGGACTGGTGCGGGGTGATCATGGGCGATGACATGGTGCGCCGTGGCGATCAGTGGGTGTTCCAGCGCGGAAAGGAGCGGAAGGAAGGCCCGGATTCGGACATCAAGCGTGTTGATGTGCCCGGTTCGCTGGATCCCAAGGTCAGCTCGTCCAGTGTGGCCGACGACGACTTCGCGCGGCTGGTCCGACAGGCGTACCACGTGCTGTTGACCCGGGCGAGCCGTGCGACGGTGCTGTACTCCACGGACGAGGAAACCCGCAGGTACCTGAAGAAGCTTGTGGGCCAGGTGGAGATCCACGGGCTTCGACCCACCTGGCTGAACCTTCCGAAGGAGGCTCGTACACCGCACCTGCCGCGCGCCAACGGGAGGCGCAACAAGCGCAAGCGGGGGAAGTCGTCGGGCTCCGATCTCCGGCTGTTCTGACAGCGGACCGGGCTGTGGGGTGGCGGGCTCTCCGGGCCCGCCACGTACCTGCTCAGAAGAACAGGTCTGCCACCGCGGTCAGTGCCGTCACCAGAAGACTGGAGACGACTCCGGCAGCGATGTCGATCAGGATTCCGCGAATCCGCTCACGACGCGCAGGCTTGCACTCGACGGGGGTCATACGGCCACTCCAGGCTGTGAGTTCGGAATGGCAGGGGGCACCCTACCGGGCAGCCACGCTCGCGTCGTGTGTCGCCACACGACGGGCACAACCATTCGTCACCGACAGCCTGTTCGGCCTCTTGCATGAACCTCAGCCTCGTACCCTCCGGGAAGGTGCGCAGCGGGATCATGCTATCCGCTGATCGGGGCCGTGGCTCAGGGAATAAGCGAACGGAGCTTCTCGCGTGTTTCAGGGTCCGTCGAGTAGACGACCGTTCCGATCATGCCGCGGGTCAGGAGCACCTTGTACGTGTTGCGGATCAGGCGGTCGATGTCCTCGTCAGGCGTCGCCTTCGTGAAGGAGGGGTCCTTCGAGGCGGTGCGGTCGACCACCCAGCGGTCTGTCCGCCAGACCAGGTCCGGGCCCATGATCACGCCCGACCAGTCGTACTCGAAGCCCTGGGCGGTGTAGACGCAGCCGACCTGGCCGAAGCCCGCGGGATCAGTGGCCCAGAGCGGAGCCGGCGGTGCGCCCAGAAGGGATCGGTCCCCGTACAGGTTCCACGGCTTCGACCAGTCGCCGATGACCACGTCCGCGGGCAGCGTCGTCATCGCCGGAGTGATCTTGGTGGTCCACTTCCAGCAGTAGCTGGCGGAAAGCCGGGCGCCGTACCCCTGGGCACGCTTGTCGTCGAGGAAGTCCTCCAGTTCCTGCGGGCTGTCCACCGTCAGCAGCTGCACCTTGCCGTCCGGCTCCCACGCGATCGGTCCTTCACCCTCCAGGCCCAGGAGACTGGTCACCCAGAGCACGTACGCGTCGCTGCCTCCGCACCGGAACTGGCTGTCCAGCTCCACCAGTGTGAAGTCCACTTCCTGCTCTGCCGCGGCCCGCCTGATCTGCTCGACGGTGCCCATCTCGCCGGGTCGCACCACCTGGTGCTGGTCGAGGAGGAACACCGGGACCCGGGCCGCGTCGATCAGCTCCGCCACCTGTGGGCGCCCGGTGCGCAGGGCGGCCTTGGTGTAGCGGTTGGCGGAGGTCCTGCGGAGCCGGTGTGCCTCGTCGCACACGAGCACGTCGATGTCGTTCGGCTCGGCCTCCATGAAGCTGTTGAAGTAGCGGAACAGACGCTGGACCTCGGGCTTGCGTGCACCCGCGACCTTGCGCATGGTCTTCGTAAAAGACTGCGAGCCGGTGGCGTGGAGGGCAGACACACCGCGCCGGTACAGGTCGCCGAGTACGGACAGGGCGATCACGCTCTTGCCGGACCCGGGCCCACCGGTCACAACGACCACCTGCTTGCGGTTGGACCGGCGGGCCTTGCGGACCGCTGCCATCACCGTCTCGTAGGCGAGCCGCTGCTCGTCCAGCAGCACGAACTGTTCCCGGTCGCGGACCTCGTCGGCGGCCACGGCCATCAGCTGCCTGGACGGTCGCACCCTGGCCTGCAGGAGGTCGTCGGCGGCGGCAGTGCCCGGCTTGGCGGCCAGCCTCGAGCGCAGGTAGTCGAGGAACGCACCGCGCTGATCAGCGGTGTACATGCGACCGCGGTGGTCCTCTTCGACCTCGCGCAGCCCGGCGACCCTGACCTCGGCTGCATTGTGCAGGAAGGCCACTCCCGTGACGGAGCCGGGGTTCTGCTCGAGAGCCCCGTTGAACGAGACGAGGTAGTCGCAGTAGCCCCGTACCTGCTCGATGGGGTTCAGAACCGGCTCGCGGTAGGAGGGCACGCTGCACCGCAGCGGATCGCCGTCCACTGGTTGGGCCTCGGTCCACTGCTTGAGTTCCACGACGACGTACGACGGCTCGCCGGAAACCGGATGCACCCCGGCCAGTATCACGTCCGCGCGCTTGCTCGTCAGCGGCAGCCCGTACTCCAGCAGCATCTCGACCTCACCGAGACCCGCTTCGACCAGGGCGTGGGTGAGCGCGGGGATGCTCCGCTCCCAGGAGCGAACCTCCGCAGCGTGCGGCTTGTGGCCGTGCCTGTGGAGGAAGTTCTCGCTCAGCAGCTCCGCCAGCCGTCCCTCGAGGCGAGTGCGGTTGGCCAAGGACGCCGCGGACTCACGGAACAGCAAGAAATCGCCCCCAGGCAGCACGGAGTAGCTCGTGCGGGTGGGGGCATGTCCTTCGGGTCCACGTGACGTGGAGCGGAAGCCCGGCGGGCCGCTGAGATTGTCCCTGTCATCTTATGACAGCGCGTGATCAAGCAGCCAGGACGGAAATCACGATACGACCGGGCTGTAGGCGTCGCTTCCTCGCAGCCCCGTCACCGGCGGGTCGGGCGGGCTGTCGGCGGGGGTGCGGTGGAGTCCGTGCGTGGGGGCCGGCGCACTCGGGGGCCTTGGGGCGATCACGATCGATGTGATTCGGTCAACTCCTTCCCTCCCTGCCGATCAGCGGCGGCGGCAGGCGAGAATGGCCGCCGATGGATGAAACACCTCCCAAGCCTGCGAGCCCGGCCGAGGGCAGCGGGTCGTACGGGCCCTTCGCCCACCTCACCGCCCCGAACGTGCTGGTCTACCGCTCGGTCATGCGGGCCTTCCTGGTGGCCAAGGAGCGGTTCGCCGTACACCTGCGGCCCGAGGACGTGCAGGCGGCGCTGCCTGTCGGGATTCGGCCTGTCGAGCTCGACGGCGTCGTCAAGGCGCTTGACAGCCTCGTGGGGTGGGGAAACCTGCGGGCCGATCCCGACACGGGGCGGGTCACGGCCGTGGAGGACTTCTACCGCAAGCGCTTCATCTACCAGCTGACGCGCGAGGGAGAGGCCGCCGAGCAGGCTCTGTCCGCATACGACGAGGCTCTCGGAAGGCGCGGGGCCCTGCAGGCGGTCGCGCTGCACGACATCGTCACCCAGCTGCGGGCCCTCCTCGTCCTGGCGGCCGAGGACGAGCCCGATCCGGCCAAGACACACCTCGCGCTCGACGGGCTCGTCAGCCGCTTCGCCGCGCTCGCCGACAACGCCCGGGCCTTCATGGGCTCCCTCCAGAGGACCATCGACCTCCACGACGTGGGGGAGGAGGTGTTCCTCGCCTACAAGGACCAGCTCATCCAGTACCTGGAGCGGTTCATCCAGGACCTGATCACCCTCGGTGCGCGCATCGCCCGGCTGATCACGGAGCTGGAGGACGGAGGGCGCATCCAGCCCCTGCTGCGCGCCGCCGCCGCCCGTGAGGCGGCCGACGCGACCCCGCAGGAGGCGGCGTACGCCGAGCAGGCCGCGGCCGAGCGGTGGGCCGAGCGGTGGACCGGGCTGGCGGCATGGTTCCTCAGCCGCGACGGCCGGGAGTCGCAGTCCCGGCTGCTGCGCGGCCGGGCCCTCGGCGCGATCCCGCAGCTGCTGGCGGTCGTACGGGCGCTGAACGAGCGCCGGGCCGGCCGCTCCGACCGCTCCGCGGACTTCCGTACACTCGCCCGCTGGTTCGCCGAGGCACCCGACGATGGCGCCCGGCACCAGCTGTGGCGTGTCGCCTTCGGGCTGTATCCCGCACGCCACCTCTCCGTCGACGCCGAGACGCTGGCCGCCCGCAGCGCCCGGCCCGAAGCCGCGTCCACGCCGTGGGCGGATGCCGAACCGCTGCGCATCAGCCCGCAGCTGCGCCGCACGGGCAGCTACGAGCGCCGCGGCAAGCCCCGCAAGGTCGAGGACCGGCAGGAGGCGCGCCGGCTGCTCGCGGAGACCGCCGCCAAGCAGGCCGCCGAGACCGCTGCCGCGCGCGCCCGGCTCGCAGCCACCGGAAGCACGCGGCTGTCCGGGCTCGGCGAACTCGATCCGGTCAGCTTCCGCCTCTTCCTCCGACTCCTCGGCGACGCACTGGCCACCTGGCGGCCCGGCACGACCCACACCACCGCGGCCAGCAGCGACGGGTCCATGGAGATCCGGCTCAGCGCCGTGCCGGACGGATCCACCGCCGAGATCCGGACACCGCATGGAACCTTCCGAGGTCCCGATCACGCGATCGAGATCGTCGATCTCACCGCCGGGGCAGAGTGGAGCGACGGACGATGACCACCCCGCTCGCCGAAGTGCTGGACGGGCAGCACGCCGCCGAACTGCGCAAGGCAGCCCGCGCTCTGCTGAAGCACCCGCTGCTTCTCGCACGGGGCCCCTCCGCCGACGAGTTCAGACTCGTCCGGCGGCACGCCTCCGAGCTGCGCGCATGGTTCGACCGCAACACGGGCTGGGCTCTCCAGGTCGACTCCGGGACGGCGCGGCTCGGCAAGATCCCCGCCCGCCTCGGCGACGCCACCCATCCCGCCCGCGAGGCCACCCGCAGCGCGGCCCCGTTCACACGCCGCCGATACGTCCTGCTCTGCCTCGCCCTCGCCTGCCTCGAACGCGGCGAGGCGCAGATCGCCCTCGGCCGGCTCGCCGACCAGGTCGTGCTGGAGGCCGCGGACTCCCATCTGGTCGCCGCGGGCATCGAGTTCACCCTGGACCGCCGCGACGAGCGACTCGACCTGGCCGCCGTCGTACGGCTCCTGCTGAGCCTCGGCGTGCTGCGGCGCGTCGCCGGAGACGAGGACGCGTACGTCAGCGGAGCCGGCGACGCGCTCTACGACGTGGAACGGCGCGTGCTGGGCGGGCTGCTCGCCACGCGCCGGGGCCCCTCGACGGTCCGGGCCGCGGAGTGGGAGGAGCGGCTCGCGGAGCTCACCGCCGAAACGGCCCTCGACAGCGACGAACTGCGCTTCCGCGCCCTGCGCAGATCGCTGACCCGGCGGCTGCTGGACGACCCCGTGCTCTACTACGACGAGCTGGACGACGCCGAACTCGCCTACCTCACCCGCCAGCGCGGCTTCCTCACCGCCCGGATCACCGAGCTCACCGGACTGGTGGCGGAGGTCAGGGCCGAGGGCATCGCCATGGTCGACCCCGACGACGACCTGACCGACGTCCGTATGCCGGAGTCGGGGACCCGCGGCCACGTCACCCTCCTGCTCGCCGAGCACCTTGCCGCAGCCGCCGGCCCTGTCGGCACCGCCGAGCTGATGCGCCGGGTCGCCGAACTGGCCGCCGAGCACGGAGGCTTCTGGTCGAAGTCGGCGCGGGAGCCGGGCGCCGAGGGAGAGCTGGTGGAGCAGGCGGTCGTCCGGCTCGCCGCCCTCGGCCTGGTCGCCCGGACCCCCGAGGGGGTCGTGCCGCGCCCGGCCCTCGCCCGCTATGCGGTCGGCGAGGCCGTGGTGCTCGTATCCCGTACGGAGGGCGCCGGCGGCGTGCCCGCGCAGCGAAAGGCGTCACCGCGTTGATCCCCCGCCCCGCGCTCCCGGCCCCCGGGCGCTCCCGCTGGCAGCCCCTCCGCATGGGCCTCGTCGACCTCTTCCACTACGACGTCGAGGAGTTCCACTTCCGCGACGGCAGGCTGCTGCTCCGCGGAAACAACGGCACCGGCAAGTCCAAGGTGCTCGCCCTGACCCTCCCGTTCCTCCTCGACGGGGACCTCAGCGCCCGCCGCGTCGAGCCGGACGGCGACGCGGGCAAGCGCATGGAGTGGAACCTGCTGCTCGGCGGCGAGCACCCGCACTCCGAACGGCTCGGCTACACGTGGGTGGAGTTCGGCCGCCGCGACGAGGTGAGCGGCGAGGAGCAGTTCCGTACGCTCGCCTGCGGGCTCAAGGCCGTCAGCGGGCGCGGTATCGCCCGCCACTGGTGGGCGGTGACCGCGCAGCGGATCGACCACGCGCCGGCCGCCTCGCGTGCGGGCGACTCGCTCAGCCTCCTCGACGCCACCGGTACGGTGCTGTCACGGGACCGGCTCGTCGAGGCCGTGTCGGGACACGGCCTGGTCTACGACCAGGCCAAGGCCTACCGCCGGGCCGTCGACGAGGCGCTGTTCGGACTCGGCGAGGAGCGCTACGGCGCCCTCGTGGACCTGCTCATCCAGCTGCGCCAGCCGCAGTTGTCCAAGCGGCCCAACGAGGCCGCCCTCTCCCGCGCCCTCACCGAGGCGCTCCCGCCCATGGACCAGGCCGTCATCGCGGACGTGGCCGAGGCGTTCCGGTCCCTGGACGAGGAGAAGGAGGAGCTGCGGGCCGCCAGGACGGCCGAAGCCGCGGCATCCGCCTTCCTCGACCACTACCGGCGTTACGCCCGCATCGCCTCCCGCCGCCGTGCGCGCCTGCCCCGCACCGAGCACTCGAAGTACGAGCACCTGGTCCGCGACCTCGCCGGAGCGCAGGAGGAGAAGGCCGGTGCCGAGGAGGAACGGGCAGCGGCCGCCGAGCGGATCGCGGAACTCACCGAGGCGCAGGTGCGTCTGGAGGCCGCCGACGCCGCCCTGCGCGAGGGGCCCGAGATGCGCAGTGCGCGGGAACTGGAGCAGGCCGCCAAGGCGGTGGAGCGGTCCCGGGACGACAGGGCCCGCGCCGAAGCCGACCGGGAGCAGGCTGCCGTGCTGCACACCCGTGCGCTGAGCCGCCTCGGCGCCGCCGAGAACCGCCTCCGAGCCGCCCGCCAACGGGCCGAGGACACGCTGCGCCGGGCCGGGGACATCGCCCGGGACGCCCGGATGGACCTGCCCGAAGCCGAGGGACTGCCGGAGGCGGAGCTGCGTACCGCCCTGGTCGAGGCGACCGACCGCCGCCACCGCACCCTCGTGCACGTGGAGGAGCTCGCCGGCCGGGCCGAGACCGCGGCCGGCGAACGCCGGAATGCCGCAATCCGGCTCGACGAGGCGGAAACCGACCTGGCGCAGGCCATCGGGGCACAGGACGAGGCCGACGCGGCCGTCACGGCAGCCGGCCGGGCCTTGGTCGACGCCGTCCGCGCACACGCGGACCGGTGCGAGGAGCTCGTCCACCCCGACCCGACGGGACTGCTGGACGAACTCCAGGAGTGGGTCGTGCACCAGGACGGCCCCTCCCCGGCGCGCCGGTACGCGGCGCAGGCGCACAGCGCCGCGGCGGCGCTGCTCGCCGACCGGGCTGCGGAAGCCGCACAGCGCCGGGCGGGCCTGGCGGAGCAGGCCCGGGCGGCCGAGGCGGAGCTCGCGGAGCTGGAGTCGGGCGGCCGGCGGGAGCCGCCGGCCCCGTACACCCGGACGCCGGGCCTGCGCGGTCAGGCGCCGGGTGCTCCGCTGTGGCGGCTGGTCGACTTCCGGGCGGACGTCGCAGAACGCGATCGGGCCGGTCTGGAAGCGGCCCTGGAGGCATCCGGGCTGCTGGACGCGTGGGTGTGCCCCGACGGCACGGCCCTGGCACCGGACGGCCACGACGTGGTCCTCGCCCCGCAGGCCGGCCCGGTCGGCGCCCCGTCGCTGGCCGACGTGCTGTGCCCGGCCGTCGACCGCGGCGACGCCCGGGCGGCGTCCCTGAGCGAGCAGGCCGTGCAGCGGCTGCTGGGGGCGATCGGCCTCGGAGCGCCCGCCGGGGACGCCGCGCACGACACCTGGGCAGCGCCCGACGGCCGCTACCGGGTCGGTGCCCTCACGGGCCGCTGGGCCAAGCCCGCTGCCGAGTTCATCGGAGAGGGCGCACGGGAGGCCGCGCGGCGCCTGCGCATCACCGAGCTGCGGGCCGAGCTCTCCCGTCTCGGTGCGCTGTCGGCCGCCGTCGCCGACCAGGCGCGGGACGTGGCACGGCGGCGCCGGACCCTCGATGCCGAGCTGGCCGCAGTGCCCGACGAGACCGCCGTGACCCGGGCGCAGGCGCGGGCCGCCGCTGCCGCGGACACCGTGCGTCGGGCCGAAGCGCGCCGTGCGGAACGAGCCTCCGGCATGCTGGCCGCCGGCGAGCGGGCCGAGCGGGCCACCGCCGAACTCCACGAGGCGGCAGCCGACCTGGGGCTGCCCGCCGACCGGCCGGCCCTGGCCGCCGTACGCCGGGCCCTCGGGGAGCTGGCCGTGGTCCTGGCCGAGCTCTGGCCC
The DNA here is from genome assembly GCF_003325375.1 of Streptomyces globosus. Classification (GTDB taxonomy): domain Bacteria; phylum Actinomycetota; class Actinomycetes; order Streptomycetales; family Streptomycetaceae; genus Streptomyces; species Streptomyces globosus_A. The sequence goes on from NZ_CP030862.1 coordinate 1,769,368, forward strand.
GCGCTGCGCGAAGGCACGGAGGCATCCGGCCAGGTGGCGGAGGAGCAGGAGGAGGCCGGGCGGGCGGCGGAGCGCACCGCCGAACTCGGCCTGCGGGCGGAGGAGGCGGCCCGCCAGGCGGCAGCCGACGGCGAGCGGCTCGCGACGCTGCGGTCGACGGTGGGCGCGGCAGTGGCCGAGCTGGAGCGGCGGCTGTCCGACACCGCGCAGGCCTTGCGCCGGTGCGCGGCCGACCGGCGGCTGGCCCAGGACCGCCACACGGAGGCCGACCGGCGCGCCAGCCGCGCCGAGGGCCGGATCGAGCAGTTGGAGAAGGACATCACGGTTGCCGCCGCCGCACGCGCCGAGGCCGTCGCCGCACTCCAGCGGTTCACCGCCACCGGGCTGATCGGGGTCGCTCTCCCCGGCCTGGCCGTGCCGGCCGCGCGGGACGAGCCGTGGGCGGCCACCCCGGCGATCGCACTCGCCCGCTCCCTCGAAGCGGAGCTCGCCGCGACCGACGACTCGGACGGGGCGTGGGAACGCGTGCAGCGGCGGCTGAGCGAGGAGCTCAAGGTCCTCCAGGACGCGCTCTCGCGGCACGGCCACACCGCGTCGGCCCGCATGGTGGAGGAGGGGATGGTCGTCGACATCGTCTACCAGGGGCGCGAGCGCGCCGTACCCGAACTCGTCGAGGCCCTCACGGTGGAGGTGGGGGAGCTCACCCGCATCCTGTCCGCGCACGAGCGCGAGATCCTCGAAACCCACCTCATCACCGAGGTCGCGGGCACGCTCCAGGAGCTCATCGGGGCCGCCGAGCGCAAGGTGCTGGCGATGAACGCCGAGCTGGAGGAACGCCCGACCTCCACGGGCATGACCCTGCGGCTGGTGTGGCGGGCCTCCCGCAAGGCCCCGGCCGGACTGGCCCAGGCGCGCGGCCGGCTGCTGCAGACCGCCGACGCCTGGACCCTCGGGGACCGGACTGCCGTCGGGGAGTTCCTGCAGACGCAGATCGCCCGCCGGCAGACCGAGGACGCGGCGGGCAGCTGGCTGGAGCACCTCACCGCCGCCCTCGACTACCGCTCCTGGCACGAGTTCGCCGTCGAGCGGCTGCAGCACGGCCGCTGGGTGCCGGCCACCGGACCGGCTTCGGGCGGCGAACGCGTGCTGGCCGTCTCCGTGCCGCTGTTCGCCGCGGCCTCCTCGCACTACGCGAGCGCGGGCAGCCCCTACGCGCCACGGCTCGTGACCCTGGACGAGGCGTTCGCCGGGGTCGACGACGACTCGCGTGCCAAGTGCCTGGGCCTGCTCCACGCGTTCGACTTGGACGTGGTCATGACCAGCGAGCGGGAGTGGGCCTGCTATCCGCAGGTTCCCGGCATCGCGATCGCCCAGCTCTCCCGCGTCGACGAGGTGGCGGCCGTCCTGGTCACCCGCTGGGAATGGGACGGTACGGCCCGTACCCGCCGTGGAGACCCGGTGCGTACGGCCGAGCCGGAGGCGGCGTGGGGGTGAGCGGCTCCGCGGCCGAAGCAGCCGCGGCCGAAGCAGCCGCGGTCGACGAAGTCCGCCTGCGCCGGCTCCTGGGCGCGGCGGAGCTGTCCTGGCTGCTCGACCGCGTACGCCGCCGCCTGGAGCGGGGCCGGCCCCTGACCGGCGCAGTCTCCCTGGCCGCCCCCACGCCCGCCCAGCGCGCGGCGGCGGAGCGGCTGCTGGGCCGGGCGCCCGGCGGCGGCGCGTCGCTCACCGTGCGGCTCGACGCGGTGGACGCCGTCCTGCGCCGGTCGGGCATCAGCCCGGAGGGCCTGCCGGCAGCCGTCTCCGCCCTCACCGGTCCCGTCGTCCCCCGCGAAGAGGCACGCCGGGCCGAGGAGCGGGCCTGGGCGGAGGCGTACACCCCGCTCACCCTGCTGGCCCGGGACGAACCGCGCCTGGCGGACTGGGCCGCCCAGGTCCGCGACAGCGGCCTCGTACGGCGCGTCACCGGCACCCCCGCCGCCGCGCGTACGCTGCTGGACCAGGCGGTGCGCGTCCTGCGGGAACTGCCTGCCGAGCCGGCCCGGTCCCTGTCCGTGTTCGCGGCGGACGTGCTGGGCGGCGCCCACGCACTCGACGAGGGCACCCCGTTGGCCGCGATCGTGCTGTCCGGGGTCCGTGCCCTCACCGGCCATCCGGACGGTGAGGGCGCCGCCTGGCGACGGGCCGCATGGGCCTCGGCCGGCCTGCTCCGGGACGACGTGTCCTCCACGGTCCTCGCCCTGAACCTCCGCGGGACCCCTGCTCTGGACTGGATGGCCGACGTGGGCGAGCCGTGCGTCCTCACCCTTCGCCAGCTCGCGCACCGCCCCCCGCGGACCGCGCCGGCGGTGGTCCACGTCTGCGAGAACCCCGCCGTCCTGTCCGCTGCGGCGGACCACCACGGCGCGGCTTCCCTCCCGCTGGTCTGTCTGCGGGGCCAGCCGTCCGCCGCCGCGCTGGCCCTTCTCACCCATCTCCGCGGCCTCGGCGCCGCTTTCCGCTATCACGGGGACTTCGACTGGGGCGGGCTGCGCATCGCCACGACGCTCCTCCGGCACGTTCCGTGGCGCCCGTGGCGCTACACCGCAGACGACTACCGTGGGGCGGTCGCCGCCGCCGGCCGTGCTGCCGCCCCCCTGGCCGGGAAGCCGGTCCCCTCCCCGTGGGACCCGGACCTGGCGTCCGTCCTCGCCGAACACGGCATCCGCATCGAGGAGGAGGCCGTCCTGGGCGCGCTGCTCGCAGACCTCACGCCGTGACCGGCTGCCCGTGCCGGTCGGGGGCGGCCGGGGCGCGATCGGCGTCGGAACCGCCGCACGCGCCCCGCGGCGCGAGGCGATCGGCCGGAGCGGGTGGCCGGGCCGGGCGGTGCCGTGGCTGCGACCACCGCCCGGCCCGGAGCCTCAGGCAGCCGCCGTCCCGGGGGTGGCGGCGGGCTCGTGCTCGCAGGCTTCGTCGATGCCGTACGTCTCCCACGCCGGGAACTCGTCCTCGGCCGGGGCCGGCTCACCGGGGCTGAGCAGACAGGCTTCGAGCGCCGCACGGAGCGCCTCGGCGCGCAGCCCGACACCGATGAAGACCAGTTCCTGGCCCTGGGCGGTCTCCGTGCCGCGGGCCCCGGAAGGCTCGAAGCGGGCCACCGCGCCGGCCTGGGACCACAGACCGGTCACCCGGGGGCGGCTGGCGAGCCAGAAGAACCCCTTGGAGCGGAGGATCCTGCCGAAGGCGCCGCTGTCGAGACCCTGGGTGACGAACGTCCAGAGCCTGCCGGGATGGAAGGCCGCGTCGGCGCGGAACACCAGCGACGAGATGCCGTACTCCTCCGTCTCCGGGACGTGGTCCCCGTTGAGCTCCTTGACCCAGCCCGGGGCCTGCTGGGCGCGCTCCACGTCGAAGAGCCCGGTGCCCAGGACGTGGTCGAGCGCCACGCGGCCGCGTACGGCGGGTACGAGCCGGGCCTCGGGGTTGAGCCTGGCGAGGGCGGCGCGCAGGCGCGTGGCGTCGCCCGGCCCGACCAGGTCGAGCTTGTTGAGGACGATGACGTCCGCGAACTCGACCTGGTCCATGAGGAGGTCGCTGACGGTCCGCTCGTCGTCCTCGTACTGGTCGAGGCCGCGCGCCGCGAGTTCGTCGCCGCCGGAGAGCTCCCGGAGGAAGTTCGCGGCGTCCACGACGGTGACCATGGTGTCGAGGCGGGCGAGGTCGCCCAGGGTGGCGCCGTCGTCCCGGGGGAAGGAGAACGTGGCGGCGACCGGCAGGGGTTCGGAGATGCCGCTGGACTCGATGAGCAGGTAGTCGAAGCGGCCTTCGCGTGCGAGCCGGTCGACCTCCTCCAGCAGGTCGTCGCGCAGGGTGCAGCAGATGCACCCGTTGGTCATCTCGACCAGCCGCTCCTCGGTGCGCGAGAGCGCCGCTTCGCCGCCGCGCACGAGCGCGGCGTCGATGTTGACCTCGCTCATGTCGTTGACGATCACCGCGACCCGCAGGCCCTCGCGGTTGCCGAGCACGTGGTTGAGCAGGGTGGTCTTTCCCGCGCCGAGGAAACCGGACAGAACGGTCACCGGCAGGCGGTCGTACGAGGCCACGCGATCAGCTCTCGGGGCGGAGCAGGCCGCGCTCGTACGCCTTCACCAGGCGCTGCGGCACCTGGTGGACGGAGCCGTCGACGGTGACGGGCACCAGCTGCGGGGTGGCGGCCTTCCACTGGGCGCGGCGGTGGCGGGTGTTGCTGCGGGACATCTTCCGCTTGGGGACGGCCATGGGGACTCCTCGGGCTGTGGGCGAAGGCTGCCCGGAGGCTATATGAAAACGGATCCCATTACCAACTTGCCCCGTACGGGTGCACGCCGGAGGGCTTTCGTCAGAAGTCCGACAAGATCGCGTCAGCATGGGCGCGGTCCGCCGGGCGGGGGTGCATGGTCGGAGGGCGGGATCCGCCCCGCCTGACCGAGAGAACGGATCGCAGATGGACCTGGAGAACGTCGTCGGGCTGCTCGTGGCCGTTTCCCTGCTCGCGTACCTCGCGGCGGCCCTGATCCACCCGGACAGGTTCTGAGCCGGCGCCGTGGCTCCGTCCCGTGACGGAGAACCGCGAAGGCGGTGGCCGGCCGGTGCGGACGCGCAGACCATGGATCCCGGGGGGCCCGCGTATGGGTTCCGTCAAGACGGCCCTGTCGGCCGTATGGGTCTCGTCAAGATCCCTTAACGGCCTCACCGGAATGCGATTAGCTCATCACCGGCCGATTGGCCGATTTCCATACAACCTTCACCGCAACCAGGAGCTCACGGTGGCCGACGTGGCCTTCGTCGTCACGATGATCGCGGTGTTCGCGCTGGTGGCTCTCATTGCCAGGGGTGTGGCGAAGCTGTGACCGGCGAGAAGGGCTGAACGCGAACCACGTCCACGTCCCGAGACCCACCCCTCACAACGCAGGCGAAAAGCTGATGCTGCACCCTGGAACCCGGGGTCGGCCGCACACGGCCCGCCCACCATGGAAGGAAGGCATCACGGCCATGACCACGGTCCTGGTGGTGGAAGACGACCCGCAGCTCGTCCGCGCACTGAGAATCAACCTCCAGGCGCGCAAATTCGAGGTGAAGGCGGCGAGCGACGGCGCCGGCGCACTCCGCCTCGCCGCCACAGTCAAACCCGACGTCATCCTGCTCGACCTCGGGCTGCCCGACATGGACGGCCTGGCCGTCCTCAAGGGCGTACGCGACTGGAGCCGCGCCCCCATCCTCGTCCTCTCCGCCCGCCAGACCTCCGAGGAGAAGGTCCGCGCCCTGGACGCCGGGGCCGACGACTACGTCACCAAGCCCTTCAGCATGGACGAGCTCCTCGCCCGCCTGCGGGCCGCCGTCCGCCGCCGGGAGACCCCGGAACCCCCGGGCGGGACGGACCTGGTCACCACGGACGGCTTCACGGTGGACCTGGTGGCCAAGAAGGTCAGGCGCGACGGCCGCGATGTCCGGCTCACCCCCACCGAGTGGCACCTGCTGGAGATCCTCATCACCCACCCCGGCCGGCTGATCAGCCAGCGCCGCCTCCTGCTGGAGGTGTGGGGGCCGACGTACGCCGACAAGACGAACTACCTGCGCGTCTACATGGCCCAGCTGCGGCGCAAACTGGAAGCGGATCCCGCCCACCCCAGATACCTGATCACCGAGCCCGGCATGGGCTACCGCTTCGAAGGCTGAGCCCCATGGGACGCGGCACATTCCGGATCTACCTCGGCGCGGCGCCCGGCGTCGGCAAGACCTACGCGATGCTCTCCGAGGGGCATCGCCGGACCGAGCGGGGCGCCGACGTCGCCGTCGCCTTCGTCGAGCACCACCACCGTCCGCGCACGGAGGTGATGCTGCACGGTCTGGAGCAGGTCCCGCGGCGGGAGCTGGAGTACCGGGGCTCGACCTTCACGGAGATGGACGTGGACGCGGTGCTGGCGCGCCGCCCCGCGGTGGCCCTCGTGGACGAGCTGGCCCACACCAACGTGCCCGGCTCGCGCAACGCCAAGCGCTGGCAGGACGTCGAGGAACTCCTCCAGGCGGGCATCGACGTCGTCACCACCGTCAACATCCAGCACCTGGAGTCCCTCGGCGACGTCGTCGAGACGATAACCGGCGTCCGCCAGCGCGAGACCGTCCCCGACGAGGTGGTACGCCGCGCCGACCAGATCGAACTGGTCGACATGTCCCCCCAGGCCCTGCGCCGGCGGATGGCCCACGGCAACATCTACAAGCCGGACAAGGTCGACGCGGCCCTGTCCAACTACTTCCGCCCCGGCAACCTCACCGCGCTGCGCGAACTGGCCCTGCTGTGGGTCGCCGACCGGGTCGACGAGTACCTCCAGGAGTACCGCGGCCAGCACGACATCCGCTCCACCTGGCAGGCCCGCGAACGCATCGTCGTCGGCCTCACCGGCGGCCCCGAGGGCCGACAGCTCATCCGCCGCGCCGCCCGCCTCGCCGAGAAGGGCGCCGGCGGCGAGGTCCTCGCGGTATACGTCGCCCGCAGCGACGGCCTGACCTCCGCCTCGCCCAAGGAACTGGCGGTCCAGCGGACCTTGGTCGAGGACCTCGGCGGCAGCTTCCACCACGTCATAGGCGACGACATCCCCCAGGCCCTGCTCGAATTCGCCCGCGGGGTCAACGCCACCCAGATCGTCCTCGGCGTCAGCCGCCGCCGCCCCTGGCAGTACGTCTTCGGCCCCGGCGTCAGCGCCACCGTCGCCCGCGAGTCCGGACCCGACCTCGACGTCCACATCGTCACCCACGACGCAGCCGCCAAGGGCCGCGGCCTGCCCGTGGCACGCGGAGCCCGGCTGGGGCGCTCGCGGATCATCTGGGGCTGGCTGGCCGGGATCGGCGGACCGGTCCTGCTGACCGTCCTGCTGCGGCTGGCCGTGCCCGACCTCGGCCTCGCCAACGACATGCTGCTCTTCCTGACGTTCACGGTGGCGGCCGCCCTGCTCGGCGGCCGCCTGCCGGCCCTGGCGTCGGCGGCCTTCGGTTCCCTGCTGCTGAACTACTTCTTCACACCGCCACTGCACCTGTGGACCATCGCCGACCCCAAGAACATCGTCGCCATCGCGGTCTTCTTCGCCGTCGCCGTCTCCGTCGCCTCCGTCGTCGACCTCGCAGCCCGCCGGACCCACCAGGCCGCCCGGCTGCGGGCCGAGTCCGAAATCCTCTCCTTCCTCGCCGGGAGCGTGCTGCGCGGCGAGACCGCCCTGCCCGCCCTGCTGGAACGGGTCCGCGAGACCTTCGCCATGGACTCCGTGGCACTGCTCGAACGGGACAGCGACGTCGCCCCCTGGACCCTGGCGGCCGGCACCGGGCCGGCCCCGGCCGCCCGACCCGAGGACGCCGACGTCGACATGCCCATCGGCGACAACATGGCCCTCGCCCTCACCGGGCGCGTCCTCCCGGCCGAGGACCGCCGGGTCCTCGGCGCCTTCGCCGCCCAGGCCGCCGTCGTCCTCGACCGGCAGCGCCTCGTCGGCCGGGCCGAAGAAGCCCAGCGCCTCGCCGAGGGCAACCGCATCCGTACCGCGCTCCTGGCCGCCGTCAGCCACGACCTCCGCACGCCGCTGGCAGGCATCAAGGCATCCGTCACCTCGCTGCGCGCCGACGACGTCGAATGGTCGCAGCAGGACCGAGCCGACCTGCTCGAAGGCATCGAAGACGGAGCGGACCGGCTCGACGCCCTGGTCGGCAACCTCCTCGACATGTCCCGGCTCCAGACCGGCACCGTCACCCCGCTGATCCGCGAGACCGACCTGGACGAGGTCGTCCCGATGGCCCTGGCCGGAGTCCCCGACGACAGCGTCGAACTCGACATCCCCGAAACCCTCCCCATGGTCGCCGTCGACCGGGGACTCCTCGAACGCGCCGTCGCCAACATCGTCGAGAACGCCGTCAAGTACAGCCCCGACGGCCTGCCCGTGCTCGTCTCGGCCAGTGCGCTGGCCGAGCGCGTGGAACTGCGCGTCGTCGACCGCGGCCCCGGCATCCCGGACGCGGCCAAGGACCGCGTCTTCGAACCCTTCCAGCGTTACGGAGACGCCCCCGCCGGGGCCGGCGTGGGCCTCGGCCTCGCCGTGGCACGCGGCTTCACCGAGGCCGTCGGAGGCACCCTCACCGCGGAGGACACCCCCGGCGGCGGCCTGACCATGGTCCTCACGCTGCCCACCGCGGATCCGGCCCTCCGGCCCGACCCCGGCCTCCCCAAGGCGGCACTCACCTGACAGGCCCCGCGACCCGGCCCCTCCGCGCCCACCTGCACGGACTCCGCCATCGGCGCACATCCGCCCGCGTCGGCCGCGGCCTGTTCGAAGGCCGGCACATGCCGGGATAGGGTGGCGCTGCCGGTCCTTGACGCACTCCTGATGCTCGGGTCCGATGGCGGAGTCGAGTCGGAGGGAAGTCGGTCGAGTGGCCGTTCGCGCGGCAAGAGTGTGGCACTCGCTGTTCACCACCCATCCGGCCCGCACCGTGGTCTGGGCCTTCGCGCTGGTGATCGCCGCAGGCACGGCCCTGCTGATGCTGCCGGCCTCCTCCCAGGACGGCTCGGCGACGGACCTCGTGACGGCGCTGTTCACATCCACCTCGGCGGTGTGCGTGACCGGCCTGGTCGTCGTGGACACCGCCACGCACTGGAGCGGCTTCGGCGAGGCCGTCATCCTCGGGCTGATCCAGGTCGGCGGCTTCGGCATCATGGCGCTGGCGTCCCTCCTGGCCCTGCTGGTCTCCGGCAGACTGCGGCTGCGCATGCAACTCACCGCGGCGGCCGAGACCAAGAGCCTCGGCATCGGCGACGTGCGCCGCGTCCTCCTCGGCGTCGCAGGCTGCACCCTCGCCGTCGAACTGGCGGTCGGCGCCGTTCTGGCCCTGCGGCTGCGCTTCGGATACGGCCGGTCCATCGCCGAAGCCGCCTACTCCGGCTTCTTCCACGCGGTCTCGGCGTTCAACAACGCCGGCTTCGGCCTGCACGCCGACAGCCTCACCCCCTACGCCCAGGACCCGTGGATCACCCTGCCGATCGCGGCGGCCGTGATCCTCGGCGGCCTCGGCTTCCCCGTCCTGTTGGAACTCCTGCGCCACCGCACCCGGCGCCGCACCACCGGCCGCCGCAACTGGTCGCTGCACACCCGGCTGACGCTCGTCACCAGCGCCGCACTGCTGTCCGTCGGCACCGTGCTCACCTGCCTGCTGGAATGGACCAACCCGGGCACCCTCGCCCCCTTCGACTGGGACGAGAAGGTCCTCAACGGCTTCTTCTACTCGGCGATGAGCCGTACCGCCGGATTCAACGCCGTCGACATGGGCGCACTCAACGCCACCACCCTCCTGTTCACCTGCACCCTGATGTTCATCGGCGGCGGCAGCGCGGGCACGGCCGGCGGCATCAAGGTGACCACCTTCGCGGTCCTGGCCGCCGCCATGCTCGCCGAGGTGCGCGGCGAGCCCAACTCCACCGTGATGGGACGGCGCCTCGCACCGCACGTGCTGCGCCAGGCCCTGACCGTGGCACTGCTCGCCGTGGGATTCGTCATCGCATCAACCCTCGCCCTGCTCACCGTCACCAGGGCCCCCTTCGAAGACGTCCTCTTCGAGGCCGTCTCCGCCTTCGCCACCGTCGGCCTGTCCACCGGCATCACCGCCGACATCCCCGACTCCGGCCGGCTGATCCTCATCCTCCTCATGTTCGTCGGCCGACTCGGACCCATCACCCTCGTCTCCGCGCTCGCCCTGCGCGAGCGGACCCGCCGCTACCAGCTACCCGAGGAGCGACCCGTCATTGGGTAACTACCTGCACTCCCTGCGCCGTCGCCGCCGCAAGCGGCTGCTGGACTCCGACACCCTCGCCGCGGGCGACCAGCGCGTGGCCGTCATCGGCCTGGGCAGGTTCGGCAGCTCCCTGGCCAACGAACTGACCCGGCGCGGCTGGGACGTGCTGGGCATCGACACCGACGCCGCCCTCGTGCAGAAGCACAGCGACATCTTCACCCACACCGCCGTCGCCGACTGCACCGATCCGGAAGTCCTCCGCCAGCTCGGCGTCGGGGACTTCCCCAGCGTGGTCGTCGGCATCGGCACCGACATCGAGGCCAGCATCCTCGTCGCCTCCAACCTCCTGGAGGAGGGCGTCCCCAACATCTGGGCCAAGGCCATCAGCCGCCAGCACGGACAGATCCTCGAACGCCTCGGCGTCCACCACGTCGTCCTCCCCGAGCACGAGATGGGTGAGCGCGTCGCCCACCTCGTCACCGGCCGCATGCTCGACTTCATCGAGTTCGACGACGACTACGCCCTGGTCAAGACCATCACTCCGGACACGATCACCGGTGTCCCGCTCGGGCAGAGCGCCGTCCGCACCAAGTACGGCATCACCGTCGTGGGCATCAAACGCCCCGGACACGACTTCACCCACGCCACCGCCGAAACCGTCGTGGCGAAGGGCGACGTCATCATCGTCACCGGCAGGACCCGCCACGTGGAAGCCTTCGCCGAACTCGGCTGAGCCCCGGCGGAGGCCCGTGCCCCGGCCGGCGGCCCGGCACGGGGCCGCCGGGGGCCGGGCCGCGGTCAGCCGCTGTGCCTGAAGCCCTTGCCCGTGCGGTCCAGCGGGTCGGCGGGCAGGGAGAGGAAGCGGGCCCGCAGCGTGTCCCACGCCCCCAGCCGGTCGAAGTCGGGGGTGTCGAGGATGTCCTGGCGGTCGGTGAGGAACGGGTTGGGCAGCAGGACGGTCATCATCTGCTCGTCGCGGCCGTTGAACAGGCGGATTCCCCAGCTGACGGGGGAGCCGTCGGAGCCGATGCTGCGGTAGAACTCGGCGCGGGAGCAGCGGCGGATGCGGCCGAGTTCGGGGCCGGAGGCGGTGTGCTCGCCGATGCACAGGTGGAAGTGCCAGGCGCCGAAGTCGACGGTGGCGTAGCCGTCGTTCACGGTGATGGCGGTGGGGGCGTTCGGGGCGCCGACCTCCCAGGCGGCGCCTTCGATGATGGGCCCGAAGTGGATGTGCTGCCAGTGGTCGGTGAAGACGGCGGTGACGAGGTCGAGGAGGGTGGCCTCGTCGACCGGGAGGGGCCAGACGTGCTGGGTGCCGCCGCCGGGGGTCTCGACGACGGTCGGCTCGGTGGTGGTCATGAGGTCTTCTCCTTGGGGTTGAGGACGCAGTCGCCGCAGGTGCCCGCGCCCGGTACGCGGTAGTACAGGCAGCAGCTGCGGCGCCGGAAGGCAGGCGGTGCCGGGGGACGGGTGCGGTACGTGCCGGTACCCGCCAGGGGCGGCCGGTCCAGCAGCGCGCGGACGAGGGGGATGACGGGCAGGACGGGGGCAGGCGCCCTGGCCAGCAGGACGCGGTGGGCTCCGACCAGCGCGGAGGCGGCGTTGCCGCGCAGGGTGTGCGGGCTCACGCCCGACACGCGGCGTACGGCGTCGGCCCAGGGGGCCAGGTTCCGGACGGTCACGGTGCCGAGCAGGGCCGGGAGCGGCTCCTCGTCCACCTCCGCCGGGTCGGGGAGCCACAGGTCGAGGGGGCCGGAGGCGGGCAGGCGCCACCACAGCCGGTCGGGCGCCAGGTCGGGGACGCGGCCGGTGAGCGTGGCGCAGCCCAGGGCGATCGACCACAGCCGGGAGGCGGTGCCCAGGTGCAGGGTGGACGCGGCCACCCTGGGCTGGTCGGTGCCCAGCCGCCCGGCGACGGTGCGTACGCACTCCTCCAGCGCGCCCGGGTCCGCGTCGTACAGGTCGGCCAGGGGCCGGAAGCCGCCCGCCTCGGGGCGGGGGCCGGTGGCGACCGCGAAGTAGGGGCCGATCGCGGAGACCCGGGCCAGGGCGTCGGGGGTGAGGGCCGGCGTCACCATGTCCGCACCGTCCGCGTGAGCTCGTGGAAGCCCCGGACGGGGATGCTCCGCCCGTCCGGCCCGGTGAGGATGAGGCGGTCCGCGCCGTCCCAGCCCACCTTCCCCTCGGCGGGCGGGCCGCCCCGGCCGGCGACGGCCAGTCCCTCCCGGGCGAGGGCGCGTTCGAGGAGCGGGAGCACATCGGCGGGCGCGTCCACTGCGACGGCGGCGCGTGCGGTGCGGTGCAGGCCGAAGGTGCCGGATGCCGGGTCGAAGGCGAGGTGGTCGGCGTCGAACGCCCCCGCGACGGCGCCGCTGCGGACCAGGTCCTCGGGTGCCCCGGCGTGGACGCGGGATGCGCGGTCGACGAGCCAGACCGCGTCGGCCACCCGCAGGGCCAGCTCCAGATCGTGCGTACTGACCACCACGGTCAGGCCCCTGTCGCGGGCCAGGTCGCGCAGCAGCACGGTGAGCGCCACCCGCGAGGGGACGTCCAGGAAGGCCGTCGGCTCGTCCAGGAGGACGACCTCGGGCTCCTGGGCGAGGGCGCGCGCGGTCAGGACGCGCTGGCGTTCGCCGTCGGAGAGCTCGGCGGCCGGCCGGTCCGCCAGATGCTCCGCGCCCACCGCCCGCAGCGACCACTCGACGGCGGCGTGGTCGGCCGCGGTGAGGCGGCCGGTGAACCCGGTGTGCGGGTGGCGGCCGAGCCCGGCCAGTTCCCGCGCGGACAGCAGTCCCGGATCGACCCGGTCGGTCAGGACGACCGCCAGCCGCCGGGCGAGCGCGGTCGGCGACGTCTGCGCGAGGTCGGCGCCGCCGATGCGGATCCGTCCGCCGAGCGGCGGCAGGAGCCCGCACAGGGTGCGCAGCAGAGTGGACTTGCCCGCGCCGTTGGGGCCGAGGAGGACGGTCAGTTCGCCGGCCCGGGCTTCGAGGTCGAGCCCCGTGAGCACCGCCCGCTCCGCCCCGCGCCCGCGCCGTGGCGACCGGGCGCGGTAGCCGACGGCGAGCCCCTGCGTGACCAGGCCGCCGGGGCGGCCCGGCCCGTCGGCGGTGTCGGTGAGGGGCTCGGTCATGGTGTCGGTCATGTCGGTCACGAGGCCACTCCTTGTACGCCGCGGCGGCTGCGGATCAGGAACGCGATGACGACGGGTGCGCCGAACAGCGAGGTGACGGCGTTCAGCGGCAGCACGGCATCCGTGCCGGGCGGCTGGCTGAGCAGCGCGCACGCCAGTGCCAGGAACGCCCCGGCGAGCATCGACGCCGGGACGAGCGCCCGGTGGTCCGACGTCCCCAGTGCCACCCGCGTCAGGTGCGGGACGGCCAGGCCGAGGAAGGCGACCGGCCCGCAGAACGCGGTGGCCGCACCCGCCAGGAGCGCTGTGCCGAACAGCGCCAGATCGCGGCTGCGCCGCACGTTCAGGCCCATGGTGCGGGCGTAGTCCTCGCCCAGCAGCAGGGCGTTGAGGCGTTTGGCGGTCAGCAGCGCCGTGAGCAGGCCGGCGCCGATGACGGGCAGCATGACGTGGAGGTCGGGCCAGGTCGTGGCGCCGAAGCTGCCCAGGCCCCACATGACGAACTGCTGGGCGCGCTCCGGTCGGGCGTAGACGAGCATCACGCCGACCACGGCGGTGGCCGCCGAGCCGATCATGACGCCGACGACGAGCAGGGTGACGGCCGACCGCACCCACCTGGAGAGCAGCAGGACGAGGGCCAGGACGGCGGCGGCGCCGAGCGAGGCGGCGATGACGACGCCCACGCGCCCGAGGCCGGCCAGGTCTCCGGTGAAGCTGCCGGCGACCCCGCCGGTGCCGACCACCACGGCGGCGACGCCCATGCTGGCGCCCGAGCTCACCCCGAGGGAGAACGGGTCCGCCAGCGCGTTGCGGAACAGGGTCTGCATCTGTACGCCGGCCACCGCGAGGGCGGCGCCGACGGCGCAGGCGGTCAGCGCCCGCGGCAGCCGGACCTGCTCGACGATCACGGTCCACCGCGGGTCCTCGGGGGTGCCGCCGAACAGTACGCGGACCACCTCGGCGACCGGCACGGGATGGGAGCCGGTGGCGATGGCGAGGACGAACAGCACGGCGGTGCCGGCCGCGAGTGCGAGGACGACGGCGAGGCGCCGCCGCACCGGCCGCGGCCCCGCGGGCGGAGTGTCCGCGTCCGGGGCCGCTGCCGGCGCGGGTGCCGGCACGGTCGTCTGATGTGTCGTCACGCCTTCGGCACCGGCTGGTAGAAGGTGAAGGAGTGGCCCTCGGCCTGGTCCGGATGCATCAGCGCGAACAGGTCGGCGAGGACCAGGTCCGGGCGCAGCACGCCCCGCTCGAAGTAGTCGTTGCCGCCGCCGGGGCCGAGCGCCTTCGTGTTCGTCCACACGGCGCCGTCGGACACCGCCTTCAGCTGCCCGTACCGGCTGTCGGCCTTGACCGCGTCGGCGGTGGACTTCCACTTCTGGTCGGCGATCCAGACCGGGGCCTGGCCGGCCTTGGCGTACACGGCCTCGAAGTTCAGCTGCATGCCGCCGGTGCCTGCCTCGCCGGCCCACGGGTAGGTGCCGCCCGCGTCCTTGATCAGCCGGGCGGCGTAGCTGCCTCCGGCGGGCATGGACCACGTGCCCTGGTACATCGTGCCGGGCAGCACCTCGACGGGCTTGCCCGCCTTGGCCGCCTGGGCGCCCTTCTCCGCGACCTTCCGGTAGTCGCCCTCGATGGTGTCGAACACCTCGCCCGCCCGCTTCTCGGCGCCAGTGAGCGCGGCCATCGCCTTGACCCACTCGGCCCGGCCGAGCGGACTGGCCTCCAGCCACTCGGCGTTGGCGACCACGGCGATGCCTGCCTGGCGGAGCTTCGGGTACTGCGGGTCGTCGGTGCCCTGGGTCATGAGCACGTCCGGCTTCGCCCCGATGACGGTTTCGGCGTTGAGGGTGCGGTCCTTGGCGTACTCGGTGACCCTGCCCGCCTTCACCCGCTCGATCACCTGGGCGGAGGAGATGTTCGCGCTGCTCGCCACTCCGGTCAGGACGTCCAGGGTGCCGGTCTCGGTCAGCAGCGGCAGGTGGGTCGTCGAGGCGGAGTACAGGCTCCTGACGGGCACGGTGACCTGCTGCGCGGACGCCAGTTCACCGGTTAGCTCCGGCTTGGGAGCACCGCACTTGACCAGCACGTACGACTCGGGCTTCCCCTTGGGGAAGGGCTCCTTCACGGTGAGGACCTGGTAGCTCTTCTCGTACCGGAGGGTGAAGTTCTCGGCGTGCTTCACCGTCGACTTCACCGGGAAGTAGTCCTTGGCCGGGTCGAAGTCCTTGATGCACCCCTCACCCTCGGCCCGCGCCTCGGGGCCGGCTGTCGTGCCGGCGTCGCCGCCGCAGGCGGTGAGCGTGAGGGCGGCGGCGACGAAGGCCGCCGCGGTGGCCCGACGGCGGCCGGGCATGACGGATCGTACGGACAAAGTGACTCCTGGTGGCGTTCGTCGGCCGCGCGTGAGGGCACTGCGGTGCGCGGATGCGGCGTGGGGGAGGGAACCCGCAGGGGGTCAGAACCCCGGGAAACGGGACTGTGGGTGAAGCCGGTCAGGCCGGTCAGGCCGGTCGGGCCGGTCGGGCCGGTCAGGCCGGAGCACGGGCAGCACGGGGCCGCCTCCGCACGAACGCAGGCACACGGGTGCCACCGCCTCTCCCGGGGAAATCCGCCCCTTGCATCGAGGTGCGACGGCGTGAGTCTCCTGACTCGGGATCACAGCTTCTCCGGCCTTCCCACCCCGGACGGGGCGGTGGCCTGGGGCGGAGTCGCTCCCCCTACACAGTGGCGGTACCGTGCCGGAATCCCACCGGCTTCCTCGTTCCGCTGTCGCTTGACGGACGGAAGCATCGCAGACCGCCCGCCGCCCCGCCAGACCCGCCCCTGTGCGTTCAGCCACAGGGCACGGCAGTTCAGGACAGGGCGGGGCGCACGGCATCGAGCTCCGGCCGCCCCACCGGTCGGACCGTCGTGATCCAGTACAGGGGCCCGTACGGTGCGTCAGCGTACGGGCACATTCGGTGGACGGTACGGCGCGCCGGCCGCCACCCTGGGTGCTGTCGATCGCGGGGATACGACCTGTACGTACGGACCTGGAGGTGGCCGCGGATGACGACGCACGCCGAGGCGGGCGACAACGACGACCTGGTGGCGTCCTGCGAGACGGAACGGGAGCCCGGCCCCTCGGACAGTCTGCGGACCTTCGGAGCCGTCGTCCAGGCCCTGCGCGAGCACGCGGGCCTCAGCAGAGTGCAGTTCGGGGAACTGGTCCGCTTCTCCCGGCACACCGTGGAATCGGTGGAGCTGGGGCGGCGGATGCCGGACGAGTCGTTCGTCGACCGCGCCGAGGAAGCCACGGGAAACACGGGCGCGTTGAGGAAGGCCGCCCCGCACCTGAGCCGGGGCGACGCAGGGCTCGCCGCCTGGTTCCGGCAGTGGGCGCGGCTGGAGAAGACGGCGGTGAGCCTGTGCACGTACGAGTGCCGGCTGGTGCCGGGTCTTCTGCAGTCGGAGGACTACGCGCGCGCCGTGTTCGAGGGAACCGTGCCGGTGGTGCCGGACGACCGGCTGGCGGACTTCATGGCCAGCCGGATGGAACGGCAGCGGATGCTGTGCGAACGGCCGACGACGCCGTTCAGCTTCATCGTCGAGGAGCACGTCCTCCGCCGCCGGTTCGGGAGCACGCAGCGGATGCGGGAGCTGTACGACCACGTCCTGAAGCTGAGCGCCCCGCGGAACGTGACGCTTCAGGTCGTGCCGTTGCAGGCCGGGTTGCACGCGTGCCTGGACGGGCCGCTGCGACTGCTGGAGACACCGAAGGGACAGAGGTTTGCGTACTCCGAGGGCCAGCAGAACGGCCGCCTGATTGCTGACGGCAAAGAGGTGAGGCTGCTCCACCAGCGCTATGACACACTGCGCTCGCAGGCCCTGAACGCCAAGGACTCGCGGGGGCTGCTGGAGCGACTCCGAGGAGAGCTATGAGCACGACGGAACTGGCGTGGTTCAAGTCCAGCTACAGCGGCAGCCAGGGTGATGACTGTGTGGAGGTCGCAGTTGCCGCGCAGGCCGTCCACGTACGCGACTCCAAGGACGCCACCCGCCCCGCCCTCGCGGTCGGCCGGGATGGCTGGGCGCGCTTCGTCGCGTTCGCGGCGGGGGCCTGAGCACCTTCGTCCCGGCGGTCGCGTGGGCACGTCCACCGCCGGGACGGCGAGGTCACTGAAGGTCGGGTCCCCCCGCCGTGACGATCTCGGCCAGCACACTGATCTCCTCGTCGGCGTCGTCCGGGGTGTCCGAGTCGGTGTCGGTGGTCCAGCCGGTCACCTCCTCGTCTGCCAGGTGCGGGTACTTCTCCAGGAGGAACCGCCGTCGATAGGCCATCTCGGCGGCGTCGACGATCCCCTCCAGCGTCGTCCAGTTGAGCGTGCTTCCGACCGCCACCCCGACCAGCGGCACGGCCTTGCCGAGGCCCCTCTTCGTGAGGCGGAAACTGAAGGCCTTCGCGAACTGCTGGGACACCTTGGTGACGACCGAGTCGTTCAGGACCTTCCACGACTTGCCGCGGAACAGGGCCTGGGTAAGCCGCGAGATGTCGGCCATCGCGGCGTTCTTTGCAGTGGCCGAACTCGCCGTCCCCACGTTGACGACCGACATCACGAAGAGCTTCTCGGCAGGCTCCTCCGGGTCGTAGCCGTAGAACAGCGAGACCTGGCCCACCGCGCGGGAGGCGAGTCCGAGGACGGCCGCGGTGTCGGCGACGAAGGCGCCCGCGATCGCACCACCCGACGGCGCCGCCGCGGCGCCGGCGGACGCGGCGACCGCGAGCTGCCCTCCAGAGATCACGAGACCCGTGGTCGCCCCGGACAGCGCTGCGGCCGCCGGAAAATACCAGCTCGCCGCCCGCCCGCGCACCGCGTCCACCTGCCGGAGGTCCAGGCGCCGCACGTCTCGCAACGACTCGACCTCGTGCCCGTGCTTCTGGTGGCGTGCCACAACTCTCTTGGGGGAAAGCCCGACCCGCGAGACCCGCCCCACGGTCTTCCGTATGGAGTTCACGGCCGCGCCGCCCCAGTCCGGCATGGCCTCGGCGGCCCCCCGCGCGCCGGCGCCGACTTTCCGAGCACCCTTGGCGACGAACTCCTGCCCGCGAGAAACGGCGGCTTGGGCGCGGGGGTGGTTCTCCAACTGCTTCGACGCGCGCCTGCCGAGTTCCGCGACGCCGTTGCCCACTGCCTCGCCGGCGTTGCGCACGGTTCGCGACAGCGGGCGGCCCTGGAACTCCTGGATGGCCCGCCAGGCCTCAAGCTCGTACTCCGACGGCAGCCTGTCCTGCTGCTCGGGGTCATGCGGTGTGCCCATGGTCCCGTGTACTCCTGTCTCGGGGAGGATGTGTGTCGTGACCACGGACAGGGGGATGCGCCGCGGCCTTGGCTGTCGTGAGTGGGGTGAGGTGGGTCACATGCTGTCACAGCAGCCTGGGCTTCGGTGTCTTGAGGCCGCAAAGCCCTGAAGGCCGCAGGCAGCCCAGTCGTGCTGCTCGTGCCTCGGGGCGTCACCGATCCGAGGGGAGCGCACATCGTGAAGCACCGCATCGTCGTCCTCGGCGCCGGCTACGCCGGGGCCCACGTCGCCGGAATGCTGGCCCGGCGGCTGTCCGCGGCGGACACCGAGCTGACCGTGGTCAACGCCGAACCGGACTTCGTCCAGCGGCTGCGGCTGCACCAGCTCGCGGCCGGCCAGGAGATCGCGGCTCCCGCGCTCTCCGAGGTCTTCGCGGGCACGGCGGTCCGGCTGCGGCAGGCCCGTGTCACCGCCGTCGAGCCGGAGCGCCGGGTCGTCGCCGTGGCCGGCCCCGACGGCGCCGCCGAACTCGGCTACGACACGCTCGTCTACGCCCTCGGCAGCCACGGGGCCCGCCACTGCGTCCCCGGTGCGGCCGAGCACGCCTTCGACGTCTCCGCCCGGCCCTCCGCACTGAGCCTGCGCGAGCGCCTGGACGGCCTGGCCCGGCAGGGCGCCGGCGGCAGGGTGCTCGTCGTCGGCGACGGGCTGACCGGCATCGAGACCGCCACGGAGATCGCCGAGTCGCGGCCCGCCCTGTCCGTGACCCTGGTGGCCCGCGGCGAGCTCGGCGCCACGCTGTCCGCCGGAGCCCGCGAGCACCTGCGCCGGGCCTGTGACCGGCTGGGCGTCACCGTGCGGGAGCACACGGAGGTCGCGGCCGTCGAAGCGGCGCGCGTGCGGTGCGCCGACGGCGCGGTCCTGGAGTCCGACGCGACCGTGTGGACGGCCGGGTTCGCGGTCAGTCCCCTCGCCGCCGCCGGCGGTCTCGACGTCACCGAGGACGGCCGGATCGTCGTCGACCGGACGATGCGGTCGGTCTCGCACCCGGACGTCTACGCCGTCGGCGACTGCGCCTTCGCCACCGGCGACAACGGCCTGCCGCTGCCGATGTCCTGCGCCTCGGCCGGCTACACCGGCAGGCAGGCCGTGGAGGCGATCACGGCACGTCTGACCGGCCGCAGGGCGCCGAGGAACGTCAAGCTGAGCTACCTCGGCAACCACATCAGCCTCGGGCGCCGCGACGGCATCCTGCAGTTGGTCGACCACGAGGCCCGGCCGAAGCCGAAGTCCGTGGCCGGCCGGAAGGCCGCGCGCGTCAAGGAGGCCATCGTGTCGATGTCCCTGTGGGGCACCTCCCACCCGACCTTCGGCGTGCCGCAGCGCAGGCACCGCCTGACCGGGGCGCCGCACGCGGCGTACCCGCCGAAGGCCGGGGGGACCGTCCGCCCCCGGGCGCACGGCTGAGAGGACCGGGAGATGACCGAGCACGGCACCGACCCGGCGACCCGGGCGTTCGTCGACCACCGCAACCTGCTCTTCACCGTCGCCTACGAGATCCTCGGCTCCGCCGCCGACGCCGAGGACGTCCTCCAGGAGACGTGGCTGCGCTGGGTGCGGGTCGACCTGGGGCAGGTGGGCGACCGGCGGGCGTACCTCGTGCGGATCACGACCCGGCAGGCGCTCAACCGGCTGCGCGCCGTGAAGCGCCGCCGTGAGGCGTACGTCGGCCAGTGGCTCCCCGAGCCGCTGGCCACCGCCCCGGCCGTCGCCGAGGACGTCGAACTCGCCGAGAGCATGTCGATGGCGATGATGCTCGTCCTGGAGAGCCTCTCCCCGACCGAGCGCGCGGTCTTCGTCCTGCGCGAGGTCTTCGAGGTCGAGTACGCGGAGATCGCCGAGGCCGTCGGCAAGAGCCCCGACGCCGTACGCCAGATCGCGCACCGTGCCCGCCGGCACGTCGGCGCCCGCCGCCCCCGCAGGACGGCCTCCGCGCGGGAGACCAGGGCCGCCCTGGAGTCCTTCCGGCGCGCCGTCGAGACCGGCAACCCGCAGGACCTCCTCGACGTGCTCGCCCCCGACGTCGTCCTGCTCAGCGACGGCGGCGGTGTCAAGCGGGCCGCGCTGCGCCCGGTCGTCGGCGCCGAGAAGATCGTCCGCTACTGGCTCGGCGGCTCCGCCAAGGTCGAGGAGACGATCGCCTGGGAGCCCACGGAGGTCAACGGCAGCCCCGCGCTCGCCGTGTACCTGGGCGGCGCACTCGACGGCGTCATGGCCGTCCGCGTCGAGGACGCCCGCATCACCGGCCTCTACTTCGTCCGCAACCCGGAGAAGCTGACGCACCTCGTCTCGGGGACCCCGCTCACCCTCCGCTGACACCGCCGGCCCGCCCCCGTCCGGACCGCCCGCCGCATCCCTGCGGCCGGCCAGGGGCGGGCTCCCCCGCTGCCGCCGTCCCGTCCCTTTTCGGCCGGTACGCACGACTCGTCTCGGCTCGGTGTCCCGCTGGCCCCGAGGCTCAGCGGGTCAGCGGACGATCTTGAACCCGAACAGCGGGGTGCCCAGCGCCGTCGCGGTGTCGATCCACATCCGCAGCATCATCTCGGTGGCGCGGGCGGTCCGGATCCCGCCGAGGTCGAGTACGTCCTTCCAGCCGAGGGAGCGGAGCAGGCCGCCCACCAGGGTCTTGGCGTCGGGGTCGTCACCGCTGACGAACACGGTGTGGTCGCCGTCGCCGATCGCTCCGGGGGCCGCCATGGCGGCTGCGGCCAGAGTGTTGAGCGTCTTGACGACCCGGGCCTGCGGCAGCGCCCGCTGCAGGCGCTCGCCGAGGCTGTCGGTGTCCACGGGGTCCAGGGCCGCGTCCGGGACGGACCAGTCGAGCGGGCTCGACACGTCCATGACCACGCGGCCGGCCAGGGCCGGGGCGAGCGGGGTGAGCGCCGCGACGCAGGAGGGCCCGTCGATCGCGTTCACGACCAGGTCGGCCCCGGGCACCGCGTCCGCGAAGGTGCGCAGCTTCAACGCGGGCAGCCGGGCGGCCACGCGGGCGTACGCCGCGTTCTGCTCCAGGGTGGCGCCGGGCGAGCGGGTCCCCACCACCACCTCATGGCCGCGCGCCAGGAGGGCGGGGGCGAGGACGTGGCAGACCTCGCCCGTCCCCAACAGGGCTATTCTCATGGGTGTTTCCTCCGGAGGGGCAGGGTGGGCGCGGCCGCGCATACCGGTCTTCCGGGCGGCGGTTGCGGCTCAGACCGGGAGGCCCGTCGGCCCCTTGATCCGCTTCATGATGATCTGCGAGTTGACCTCCGTGACCCCGGAGAGCGCGGTCAGCTTCTCGATCCACAGGCGCTCGTACGCGCGCAGGTCCACCACCGCGATCCGCAGCAGGCAGCCGGGGCTGCCGAAGAGGCGGTACGCCTCGATGACGTCCGGGATGTCCTGCAGGGCCGCCTCGAATGCCTCGACGGCCTCCCGGTCGCGGCGCACCTCCACCGATACGAGCACCTCGAAGCCGCGCCCCACCGCCTCCGGGTCGATCACCGCCCGGTAGCCGCGGATCACGCCGTCCTGCTCCAGCTGCCGGACGCGCCGCATGCAGGGGGACGGGGTCAGGCCCACCCGCTGGGCGAGCTCCTGGTTGCTGAGCCGACCGTCGGCCTGGAGCTCGCGCAAGATTTCACGATCGATGGCGTCCATGGAGCAATAATCCACCACGGATGCGCGTCCCGCAGGGCGGCAGCGGCAATCGCATTGCGTAACGAAACGCCTATCATTGCCCGCAGTGCTGTGTCTCAGCACATCAGTACGAGTTATCACCCGCACGCGGGAAAGGGTGGCCATGGGGCGGATCGTCGTCATCAGCACCGGCGGCACGATAGCCAGCCGCTGGCAGGGCTCCGGCTTCGCCGCCGACGCCGACGGGCGCGAGGTCATGGCCACGGCGCCGCTCCCCGAGGGGGTCACCGTCGAGGTCATCGACCTCTTCAGCGTCAACAGCCCCCGGCTGACCACCGCCCACCAGCTGACCCTGCTGCACACCGTGCACGAGGTCCTCGCCGACCCCGGCGTCGACGGCATCGTCGTCACCCACGGCACCGACACCCTCGAGGAGTCGGCCTTCCTCGTCGACCTCCACCACCACGACCCGCGCAGCGTCGTCTTCACCGGCTCGCAGCTGCCGATGGGGACCGCCGAGGGCGACGGGCCGGGCAACCTGTACGACGCTCTCCTCGTCGCCGCCACCACCCGCGAGCTCGGCGTCCTCATCAGCTTCGCCGGGCGGGTGCACGCAGCCCGCGGCACCGTCAAGACGCAGGCCGTCGCCCTGGACGCCTTCGCCGACCCCTCCCGGGAGCTCCTCGGCAAGACCGGCTTCGGCAAGGTCACCGTCCTGCGCCGGCCCCAGCGGCCCGAGCCGCTGCCGCTGCCCGCCATGCCGGAGCGGCCGCCGCGGGTCGACATCGTCATGCACCACGCTGACGGCGACCCCCTGCTGTTCGAGGCCGCGATGGCCGCCGGGGCGCGGGGCATCGTCCTCATCGGCACCGGCGCCGGCAACGCGACCCCCGAGATCGTCGACGCCGTACGGGCGGCGGTCGCGCAGGGGGTGCTCGTCGCCCTCACGACCCGGGTCGCCGCCGGGCCCGTCACCGAGATCTACACCCACGGAGGGGCCGTCGACCTGGTCGCCGCCGGAGCCGTGCCCACCGGTACGCTGCGCGCCGGGCAGGCCCGCATCGCGGTCCTCTCCGCGCTTCTCGCCTCCACCGACCCCGAGGCGCAGGCCCGCACCCTCCGCGAAACGGCCTGCCCGACGGGGCCGGTCCTCCTCAGCGCGTAACGCGGCGCCGCGCGTTCGGCTCCCCGGACTGCGCGGCATGCCCCTTGCGCATCGCGTGAGCCCGCGCCGTCGGGCCGGCGGTCACGTGTGAGGGCCGTCCCCCATGCCCTTCCGGCCGGCACCCGCCAGGCCGGCAGCCGCGCTGCCCGGGCCTGCGTGCCCTGCCGCTCGGCGGTGCTCCGTCCGCGCGTGCTTCACGCCGGCGCGCAGCGGGTCCTC
The DNA here is from genome assembly GCF_003325375.1 of Streptomyces globosus. Lineage (GTDB taxonomy): Bacteria > Actinomycetota > Actinomycetes > Streptomycetales > Streptomycetaceae > Streptomyces > Streptomyces globosus_A. The sequence goes on from NZ_CP030862.1 coordinate 1,792,632, forward strand.
GTCGACGACGCTCCGAGAAGGGTGCCGTTCGTTGGCTTGAGACGGCCGGATCCGTCCCTTCGGTCCCCTCGGGTCTCACCCGCACAACGGTGCAGGCGCGTGGTTGCGAGGGCAAATTGTGCGGCTGGCATCCGATAGCGGTGAGGGCGTATGGCGCGTGGTGGGTGTCGGCGCGCGTGGCGCAGAAGGAGTCGGTGTTCTGTGGAGGTTTCCAGGGCGCGCCTTTTGATCGCAGGTCAGCGATCCCTTCGGAGGGCAAATCCCGCCTCCCTGGCATGTTTCAATCGTCAACTTTGCTGATTTTGCTGGTTTGTTACCTGCACCTACAATCGCCGTCACGACAGTCGATCGGGGGAGTGTGACTGATTTGCGCACAGAAATATCCCGTCAGGGGTTGCTCGCCGTGCGGGACTTTGACCAGGTTCCGGCGCAGCGGGTCGGGCCCGGCGGGCACGATGGCGGCGCGTGCCAGTGCGCCATGCTCGGCGGTGCCGTGCACGATCCGCGGGGGATCGGGACGCTGACCGAACGGGAGCGGCAGGTGCTCGCGCTGCTCGGGCAGGGTCTGGCCAACCGGGTCATCGCCCGGCGGCTCGGCATCGTCGAGCGGACCGCCAAGGCACACGTCGCGAGCATCGTGGAGAAGCTCGGGGTCAGCTCCCGGCTGGAGGCCGCGCTGATGGCACACCTGCACCATGAGCTGCTGTGTCCGCGGGAAACTGTCCCAACGGACACCTCCCCAAGGGCCAATGGCCGGCACCTGCAACGGGGTTGTTGACTGGACAGCGTCCGCCGGAACAAGGGGCGGACGTTCCCGTCGAACATCCGGAGAGTGCAGTGCAGAACATCGAGAACGTCGAGATCATGGAGCTCGTCGGCGGCTTCGAGGCGTACGCCCAGGCCGCCGAGCTGAACTTCGAGGCCTCGGCCGACGCCCCGGCCATCACCCCGACCCTCACCACCATCGCCTACACCAAGGTGACGGTCGCAGGCACCGCCGCGTCCATCAAGTGGACCTGCTGACCACGTCGGCAGTGAGGCCGTACGACGGCTGAACCCGGCGGTCCTGGGCGCGGGCAAGGCGCCCAGGACCGCCGCTGCCGTGCCGCGGGCCGGTACCGGCCCGCGGCAGGTGCCGCCATTATCCCGCCGTATCGCGCACTCACGTTCCGCCGCCGGAACCCCGAATCTCCCGCTCTTCCACTTCCGTGACTCCAGGAGGTCCGGCGATGAGCCGCAGCGTGTCCGTCGTCCTGCCGATCGTCCCGACCCGCGCGGAACAGGCCGCCCCGTTCGCCGCGTTCGTGCAGTGGCGCGCAGCGCGGGCCCTGTGGCTGGGGCAGGTGCTGCTGAGCGAGCAGCACCAGATCATGGCGCAGCTCGGCGGCATGGGCCTGCGCGTGCCGTTCGGCACCGGCGTCTCCCTGATGCCGCTGCGCCACCCCGTGCAGGCCGCGCTGGAGGCCCGTACGCTCGCCGCCGTGACCGGACACCCGGTGACCGCCGGCTTCGGGCCCGGTGCCCCGGCCTTCCAGCGCGCCGCGCTCGGCGCCCCCTACGCGAGCCCGCTCACCGCCTGCCGCGAGTACCTGCACCTCGTCCGACGCCTTCTCGACGGCGCCGAAGTCGACCAGCGCGGACGCTACTTCTCCTACACCGGCTCCCTGCCGCCCACCCCCGCCCCGCCCGTCGAGGTCGGGCTCGGCGTGCTGCGCCCGGGCATGGCCCGCGTGGCCGGAGAAGCCGCGGACGTCGCCGTCACCTGGCTGGCGCCCCCCTCCTACCTGCGCGACGTCATCCTGCCCGCGCTGCGCGCAGGGGCCGAGGCCGCCGGCCGGCCCGTGCCGCGGGTCGCCGCGATCGTCCCCATGGCCGCTGCGGCAGACGGGCGCGACGTCCGGGCCGCCCTCGCCGCCGGGCACGCCGGCCACTTCGCCGGACCGCACTACGCGGACATGCTCGCCCGCGCCGGGATCGGCGTCGACCCCGACGACCCCCTCGCCACCGCCGGACGCCTGGCCGCCGCCGGCGGCGCCCTCACCGGAGGCCCGGACGAGCTGGCCGCGGGCATCGCCGCCTACCACGAGGCCGGCGCCGACGAGGTCGTCCTCAACAACGCCGGAGTCGGAATGCTGGAGGGGCCCCGCCCCGTCCTGCGCGACCTCGAAGCCCTCTTCACCGGGAACGGGTGGTAGCGCCGTGGAACCCCGCGACTCCACCCCGGGCGATACCGCCGCCGACAGGCTCCCGTTCACCCGGCTGCTCCTCGTCGCCACCGGCTCCGTCTCCGCCTCCGAGCTGCCCTCCTGGATCCTGTGGCTGCGCAGCACCCACCCCGCGCTCGAGGTCCAGACCGTCCTGACGCCCAGCGCCCGGAGGTTCGTCACCCCGGAGGCGCTCAACCTGCTCACCAGCCGCCGCACCCTCGTCGACTCCTGGCCCGAGGAGCCCGTGCTGCGCGCCCCCCACGTCGACCTGACCGCATGGGCCGAAGCCGTCGTCGTCTATCCCGCGACGTTCTCCTACACCGCCCGCCTCGCCCTCGGCCTCGCCGACAGCCCGTCGCTGCTGACCGCCCAGTGCACGGCCGCGCCCGTCGGTGTCGCACCCGCCCTGCCTCCCGGCGGCGCGCAGAGCCACGCCTACCGCGCACATGTCGACGCCCTGTCCACCCGGCCGAACACCGTCGTCGCCGCACCGGTGCCCGCGCTCAGCATGACCACCGGCCGCATGGACAGCTGGGCCGCCGCCCCGCTGCCCGACCTCCTCGGCGCCGTCGCCGCCCTGCACCGCCGGCTCGCCGCGGGCCGCCCCGAACCGGAGTCCGCCGCGTGAGCGGGACCGTCGTCGACGCCTTCGGCACCGGACTGCTCGACACCACCGTCACCGCCCTGCCCGGCGGCGGCCACCGCTGGCTGCGCCGCCCGGGCCCGGCCTCCGCCGACGGGTTCACCCCGCTTGCCGACCGGCTGCGCGAAGCCGTCGGGGCGGTGCCCGCCGGCGCCCCCGTGCGCCCGCTGCTCGGACGGCCCGCGCCGGACGGCGCCCGTATCTACGACGCCCCGGGCCGCCACTCCGCCGCCCACTGGCTGATCACCGGCGGCGGACCGCACGCCGCCCCCGGAGGCGCCCGCGCCCTTGCCGACGTCCTGCGCGGGGTCGGCGCGCTGCTCGCCGCCCTGCACCGGCAGCCCGTTCCCGACGAGGCCCGCCGGCCCTCCCGCGCCGCCGTACGGCTGCACCGCTGGCTTTCCGGCCGTACGACCGCCGCCGGCGCGACCCCCGCCGACCTGCTCGGCGCGGAGGCCGTCGGGCCGCTGCGTGCCTGGGCAGCCGAGGCCGTGCAACCCTCCGACGGGCACGTCCTCTCGCACGGCGCCCCCGGCCTCGGCGCGCTCGTCCTGCCCGGCCCCGACGGCACCCCGGACGGCCCGGCCGCGCTGCTGACCGGCGAGGACCTGTGCGCGGCACCGCCGCACCTCGACCTCGGCTGGATGGTCGGCGAACTCGTCGAACTGCGCTGGCTGATGGGCTGCGCCACCGAGCCGCGCAGCTGGCAGCAGCCGGTCGACGCGCTCCTGGACGGCTACGGCAGCGGACATGCCGCCGGGCCCGGCCCCTGCGCCCGCGAGAGCCACCTCCGCGGCGGAGCCCTGCGCATCGCGCTGCACGCCCACGACACGGCGGCCTACCTCCCCGACTCGGTCGGCCAGGCCCGGCTGTACGGGGTGCTCGCCACTGCTTTCACGAAGGAGGCCGCCGCATGACCGACGGCAGCACCGGGATCCGCAGACTGGTCCTCGGCAACGGGCTGCGCGTCGTCGTCGACACGGCCCCCGGCGTCGGCCTCACCGCGGTCGCGGTGCACTACGGCGCCGGCTTCCGCTCGGAGCCCGAAGGCCGCGCCGGCCTCGCCCACCTGCTGGAACACATGATGTTCGAGGGCAGCGAACACTTCCCCGACCGCGCCTACTTCACCGCCCTCATGGCGTCCGGAGGCGCCGCCGAGGGCACCACCCACCAGGACTACACGGACTACGTCCACACCGTGCCGGCAGCCGCCCTCGGGCGGGCCCTGGCCGCCGAGGCCGACCGGATGCGGGCCCCCCGCTTCACCGCCGCCTCTCTCACCGAGCAGCTCGCCGGCGTCGAGGCGGAGATCAGGGCCGCCGGCCACGACTCGCCGCTCGGCGTCCTGCCGTGGCCGCTCCTCGCCGGCCTCATGTACGACCGCTGGGCCAACGCCCACGACGGCTACGGCGACCTTCCGGCCCTCGCCCGCCTGACCCCCGCGGACTGCACCGACTTCTTCCGTGCGCACTACACCCCCGGCAACGCCGTGGTGACGGTGTCCGGGGGCGGCGAGCCCGACGAGGTGGGCGCGCTGGTCGCCCGCCACTTCTCCGGCGTCCCCGCGGGCCCTGCCGCACCGGCCCGCCCCGCCCTCGCCGAACCGCCGCTGGCCGCCGACCGCACCGCCGTGCGGAGGCTGGCCCGGGGCGGCGCCGTGACCGTCGGCTACCGGCTGCCCGACCCGGCGGCCGACCTCGACGACTACCTCGACCGGATCGTGGCCGCCCGGTTGCTCACCACCCCGGCCGCCGACGCGGGCTGCGGCTTCTTCGGGCCGCTCGACGCCCTCGACCCCGACACCCTCGTCATCGCCCTGCCCGCCGCCGACGAGGACGGCGCACGCGCCGCGCTGGACGGCCTCGACGCCGCCCTCGCCGAACTCGCCGGCGCCGGGCTCGCCGACCGCCGGGTGCAGGAGGCCGCCGAACGGCTCGCACAGGAGCACCTGCGCGACCACCACGGGCCGGCCGCCCGGGCCCGCGCGCTCGGCCGGCTGGAGATCCTCTTCGGCCGGCCCGGCCTCCTCGACGAGCTGCCGGCGCGGCTGCGCGCCGTCTCCACCGACCGGGTCCGCGCCGCCGCCCGGGCCATGACCGCCCAGCACCGGGCCGTCCTCGCGCTGCTCCCGGGCGGCGAACCGGTGCCGTTCCGCGGCCTCCGCGCCGCCGGGGCCCCGGCGGCGGGCCCCGGTTCCGCCCCGGTCACGGCCGGCCGCGCCGCCGCCGGAGCGGGCTCCCGCGCGGGCTCCCGGCGCAGCACCGACGGGCAAGCCGGGCCGGGGCTGCCCGCGTACGCCGAGAGCGGCACGGGTCCGGGCCCCGGCCGCCCGGCCGTGGCCGCCGTCCGCGACGCGCGGGCGCCCCTCGTCGAGCTGCGGCTGCGGCTGCCCGCCCCGGCCGGTGCGGCACCCGCCGACCGCGAGCGCCTCGCGCTGGTCCTCGCCGACCGCTGGGCCGCCCGCCACCCCCGCTCCGGCCCGGCCCGCGCCACCGTCGAGAGCGGGGCCGTGCTGCTGGAGGCGTGGCTGCCCGCGCCCGCCCCGCACCCGGCCGCCCTCGCCGGGCTGCTCGCCGAACCGCCCACCCCTGCGGAACTCGCCACCGCCGAGCCGCGGGCCCGCGCCCGGATGGGATCCCGTGTCACCGACCCCGCCTGGCTCGCCGAACAAGCCCTGCGCCGCCGGATCCTGGGTGCCGAGCCCGCGCCCGCCGCGGCGCCGGGGCTGCCGTGCGCCGGCGGGATCGAGCTGACCGCCGTCGGCGACCTGGACCCCGACGCCTGGACCGCCGCGGCTGCCGAGGCCCTGCGCCCCCTGGCCGCCGGCATCGCCGCACCGCCCCGGCCCCCGGCCGCCGCCGCCGAGGGCCTCGCCCTGCTGAGGCTGCCTCCTGGCGTCCCCGCGGACGCCTCGGAGCTGCTGTGGGCCGCGCCCGAGTCCGCCGCGGCCGGGTCGTTCGCCGCCCGCTGGCTCGCCGTGGCCGTGGTCGGCGGCAGCCAGCCCGGCGCCCGCCTCCCCGCATTGCGGACCGCCGCCGCCCCGTACGGCTTCCACACGTACGCCGGCCGGTTCGGCGACCACGCGGGAACCGGGCCGCTGATCCAGGTCCGCGCCCGGCTCCCGCACCACGGCGCGGCCGAGGCCGCCGCCGCGGTCCGCGAGGAGCTGCGGCGCACCGGCACGGCGCCACCCACCGAAGCGGAGGCGGACGCCGCCCGCCGGTACTGCGCGGGCCAGTTCGCCCTCGTCCCGCAGACCCAGGCCGCGCTCGCCGACCAGCTCTCCGGCTGGCTGGCCTCCGGCCGGCGGGCCGACGAGTTCGCCGGCTTCCCCGCCGCCCTGTACGACGTACCCGCCGACGACGTGGCCCGCACCTGCGCCGCCCTGTTCGCCCAGCCCGCCTACGCCGGGGTCCTCGCCGCGCCGGCGACCCACCACCCGGCCGAGGAGACGCCGTGACCCGCACCGCCACCGCCCCCACCCGCCCGCCGTCCGGCGCGGCCGCCTCGACACCCCGTACGGAGCTGCGCTTCCGCCCCGTCGACCTGGACACCGCCCCCGAGGTCGACGCCCTGCTGCGCCGGATCGGCACCGGCCCCTTCGACCGTGCCGACGTCACCGCCCTGCCCGGCCGCAACGACACCTGGGCCGGCCGGACCACCGGCGGCGCCCGCGTCTTCGTCAAGCGCCTGACCGGGCCCGCCGACGACGTCGCCGCCCGCATGGACCGGGCGCTGGCCTTCGAACGGATCACGGCCGGCGCACCGGGCGGAGTCCTGCGCGGCCCTGCCCTGCTCGGCAGCGACCGCGAGGCGGGGCTGCTCGCCTTCGAGTATCTCCACGACGCCCGCAGCGGCGCCGAACTGATGGCCGACCAGGAGTTCACGCCCGAGCTGGCCCGCCGCGCCGGCACCGCGCTCGGCTTGCTCCACGCCCGCCCCGCCGGGGCGGAGCGGTTGGACCGGGCCGTGCCCGGCATGCCGTCGGCCGCGCTTCTGGAGGCCCTCCCCGCCGCCGCGTTCGAGGAGCTCAGCGGCGGCGAGCTGGAGACCTGGCGGCTCCTGCAGAACGACGGCCCGCTGATCGGCGCCGTGGACCGGCTGCTCGCCGCGGAGCGGGCCGCGCCGCGCGTCCCCGCCCACTGCGACCTCCGGCTGGACCAGTTCCTGGTGACGGCCCCCGCCGCGGCGGGCGGCCGCGCGGAACTGTACGCGGCCGACTGGGAGGAGTTCCGGCTCGCCGACCCGGCCCGCGACGTGGGCGGCTTCGCGGGGGAGTGGCTGCACCGCGCCGTACACGACATCGTCACCTCCCGCGGCGACACCGACACCGCCGCTTTTGCCGGGCTCGCCATGACCCGCGAGACCGTACTCGCCCGCGGGGCGCAGAAGCTGGCCCGGCTGCGGCCGCTGGTGCAGGAGTTCTGGGGCGGCTACCGCGACGCCCGGCCGGACGCCGACCCGGGGCTCGCCGAGCGGGCCACCGCGTTCGCCGGCTGGCACCTGCTGGACCGCCTCCTGGCCGGCGCCGCCCGGTCCAACCGCCTGCTCGGCATCGAACGCGCCGCCGCAGGAATCGGCCGGACCGCCCTCCTCGCCCCCGCCCGCTTCACCCACGCCGTCGGCCTCGGAGACCCCTCGTGAATACCGCCCCCGCCCCCGCCACCGGCAGCACCGCCCCGGCCCTCGCCCCCGCGCTCGCCCGCGCCGTCGACGGGATCCGGCTCTCCGCCGACGGCCGCACGGCCACCGTCGGCCCCCGCACCATCGAGGCCGACTCCGCCCGCGAACTCCAGCAGCGCCTCGGCGCCGCCCTGTACGAGGTGTTCCACACCGGCCGCGCCGAGGCCGACACCCGCCGCCGGCCGCTCCTCGTGCGCGACCACGCCTTCGAGCGGGAACTGGCTGCCGCGCTGCCACACCGTGAGGTGGAGCGCACCGGAGTCCTGCTGCGCCCCTCGCAGGACGGGGCCGGCGACGGGGCCGGCGAGGCCCTGGTGACCTGGGACGGGGTGCGCGTGCGGGTGCCCGCCGGGCGGCTGCGCGCCGACGGGCCGCTCACGGCCGGCGCCGAGGTGCGCGTGACCGCCTCACCGGCCCGCCCCGCCCTGTCGCCCGGCTTCTTCTACGCCACAGGATCGCGCGAGCCGCACTTCGACGCCGAACTCCTGCGCGTGTACGTGCACATCACCGACCCCGCACGGGCGGCCGCCGTCTGGAGCGCCGTCCTGGGACGCCTGGAGGCCGCCGGAGCCGGCTACCACGCCAAGGTGCTCTCCGACGCCGACTCCTACCCGCGCCGCGACGCCCTCGTCGTCTACCTGGGCGCCGAGTCGCGGGCCGCCTGCCACACCGTCGCCGACGCCGTCCGAGGCCTGCCCGGCATCGGCCCGGACACCTCCGTCTTCACTCACCGCCTCGGACCCGGCACCGCCGTCGCCTGGGAGCCGGACGACCCCCGGCCCGGCGCGGGCGGCCTGAGCTTCGGCCAGCACCGGGCCGCGGCCCTCGCCGAGGCCGCCGTACGGGCCCACGGGCACACCCCGGCAGCCGCCCGCGCCGGCGAAGCGGACGGTTCCGCCGGCGCGGACGGCGCCGAGGGTGCGTTCACCGCGGCCGGCATCGACCCCGCCGCCCCCTACCGGAACCTGGGCTCCCCCGCGCTGCCGCCCGCCTCCTGAACGGCACGACCCGCGAGCTTCCCCCCACCGCCTGCACCACCGCCCCCACACGCACCGAAAGGCACCGCCCATGCAACGGCCCCCCGAGAACGACGCGGCTCAGGCCGCCGTGGAAGTGCGCGGTCTGCGCAAGCAGTTCGGCGACAAGACCGCCGTCGCCGGCATCGACCTGACCATCCCCCGCGGCAGCTTCTACGGCCTCGTCGGCCCCAACGGAGCCGGCAAGACGACCAGCCTGTCGATGATCACCGGCCTGCTGCGGCCCGACGCCGGGACCGTCACCGTCGCCGGGTACGACGTCTGGCAGGACCCCTACGAGGCCAAGCACCGCATCGGCATCCTGCCCGACGGCCTGCGCCTCTTCGAGCGGCTGTCGGCGCGCGAACTGCTGCGCTACACCGGCCGGCTGCGGGAGCTGCCGGCCGCCGACACCGAGGCCCGCGCCGAGGCGCTGCTCGACGTGCTCGGACTGGCCGAGGCCGCCGACAAGCTCGTCGTCGACTACTCCACCGGCATGCGCAAGAAGATCGGCCTCGCGGCAGCCCTGCTGCACAACCCGCCCGTCCTGTTCCTCGACGAGCCGTTCGAGAGCGTGGACCCGGTTTCCGCCGAGACGATCCGCGAAGTGCTCCGCCAGTACACCGCGAGCGGCTCCACGGTGGTCTTCTCCAGCCATGTCATGGAGCTGGTGTCGGCGCTGTGCAGCCATGTCGCCGTCATGGCCGGGGGACGCGTGGTGTCCGCCGGCACCCTGGACGAGGTGCGCGCCGGGCGCAGCCTGAACGACCGCTTCATGGAACTGGTCGGCTCCCGCGCCGACAAGGCGAAGGGAGGGAGCCTCGCATGGTTGGGGTCTTCTTCGGGCTGAAGCTCGCCCTGCTGCGCAGCAGCCTGCGCCGCAGCACCGGCCGCGCCGTCGGCTTCGTCGCCGGCGCCAGCATAGCCCTGGCCGGGGCCTGCTACACGGCCGCCGGACTGGCCGGCAACCACGGCGGGGAGCGCGCCGCCGATGTCACCGTCCTCGCGTTCACCGGGCTCGCCGTGGCCTGGCTGGCCCTGCCCGTCTCGTTCGGCGCCGGCGGCGACGAGAGCGCCGACCCGACCCGGCTCGCCGTCCTGCCGGTACGGCCCCGTCGGCTGATTGCGGGGGCCACGGTATCGGCGCTGATCGGGCCCGGGCCGCTCTGCACGCTGATCGTGATCACCGGCGCGGTGGCCGGGGCCGCGGACGGTGCCTTCGACTCCGCTGTCGGAGCGGCGGCCGCCGTCCTGGCCGTGCCGCTCATGCTGCTGCTCTGCGTCGTCGCCTCCCGGGCCGTGCTCGCCGCGTTCGCCCGCGCCCTGACGGGACGGCGCGGCAAGGACGCCGCCGCGCTCGGCGGGGTCCTCGCCGCGGTCGGCGGCTACGCCGCGTACCTGCTGCTGACGACCGCCGGCTCGGTGCCGGCGCTGCCGCCCGTCGTCGCGCGGGTGCTGCGCTGGGCGCCGCCCGGCTGGCCCGCCGACGCCGTCCGGGCCGCCGCCGAGGGCCGCACGGGCACCGCCCTGCTCGAACTCGCCGGCACCGCCGTGCTGATCGGGCTGCTGATGGTGTGGTGGCACGCCTCCCTCGCCCGGCTGATGACCACGGCGGACGCCTCCACCGCGCAGGCCGTGAAGGTGCGGGCCGGCCAGGGCACCGGCCCGCGGGCCCGGCTCCTGGCTTCCAGCCGCTCCCTGCTCGTCGCCCACCACCAGTTCGGCGCGTTCCTGCGGGCGCCGCGGCACCGGATGACGATGATCGCCGCGTTCGCGTACGCCCTGCTGTTCCCGGTGGTGATGGTGCCGGTCGGCGCGAAGACCCCGTACGTGGTCGTCGGAGGGGCCTGGGTGTTCGGCCTGACCGTCCCGGGCGTGCTGTTCGCGCTGGACGGCTCCGCGATCTGGACGAACGTCGCCACCCTGCGCACCGCCGCCCAGGCGCGCGCCGAGCTCGTCGGCCGGATGCTGCCGCAGCTGGCCCTCATCGCCCCTTGGCTGACGGCCGTCGCCGTCGGCATCGCCCTCGGCACCGGGCGCACCGACCAGCTCGCACCCGCCCTGGGCATCACGTTCGCGCTGCTCGGGGTGACGTTCGCGATGGGGATGGTCATCAGCGTGTACCACCCCTACCCGTATCCGGAGGACCCGTTCAGCGTGAGTGCCCCCGGCCAGAGCGGCGGCTACCACCTGGCGAACTTCCTCAGCTCGATGCTGGGGAGCGTCGTCATCGCCCCGGTCATCGCCGGCGCGTTCCTGCTGGACGGGACGGCCTCCTCGTGGCTGCTGCTGCCGATCGGGACGGCGTACGGGCTGCTGGCCGCCGCTCTGACGCTGCGGGTCATGGGACAGCGGCTGTTCGAGCGGGCTCCGGAGATCCTGGCCGTGCTGCGGATGTCCTGACCGCGTGCCGGACACGGGACCGGCCCCGGCGGCCGGGCCCGCCCCCGTACCCACCCCGCCCACCGACCCGACTTCTCCGGACCGAGGAGCCCACGACGATGCAAGAGTCGGCCTTCCGCGCCCTGCTGGGGCACGCCCGCCCCCATCGCACCGCCCTGGTCGCCGGTGCGGCCCTGAGCACCCTCGGCGGTGTCGCGGGCCTCGCCCAGCCGCTGGTCGCCAAGTCGTTCGTCGAGGCGCTCGCCGTCGACGAGCCCGTCTTCCGGCAGGTGCTGCTGCTGGGGCTGCTGATCGTCGGCGGAGCGCTGGCGGCCGCGTTCGGCGGGTACACCGTCGAGCGGGCCGCCGAGAGCGTGGTCCTCGGCGCGCGCCGCCGCCTCGTCGCCCGGCTGCCCCGGCTGCGCGTCGCCGACCTGGACCGGCGGCCGCCCGGCGACCTGATCTCCCGGGTGACCGCCGACACCACGCTGCTGCGGGAAGCGGCGACGAACAACCTCGTCGACACCCTCGTCGGCGCCGTCACCCTCGTCGGCATGCTCGTCCTGATGGCCTGGCTGGACGTCGTCCTGTTCCTGGCCGTGCTGGGCGTCGTCGCCGCCATCGGGCTCTGCACGGCGCTGGTGATGCCACGCATCGCGCGGGCCGGGAAGGAGGCGCAGGAGGCCCTCGGGGCGCTCGGCGCAGGGCTGGAGCGGCTGCTCGGCGCCATCCGCACCGTGAAGGCGAGCAACGCCGAGCAGCGGGAGACCGCGGGCCTGGAGTCCGCGGCGCACGGCGCCTGGCGGGCCGGCATACGGGCCGCCGGGTGGGGCGCGGTCGCCGGCACGTCCAGTGGACTGGTCGTCCAGCTGGCGTTCCTGACGGTGCTCGGGCTGGGCGGCGCGCGCGTCGCGAACGGGTCGATGAGCGTCGCCTCGCTCATCGGCTTCCTGCTGTACCTCTTCTACCTGGTGGGCCCGGTCGCGCAGTTGGCGAGCGGCATCAGCGGCCTCCAGGTCGGCGTCGTCGCGGTGCGCCGCATCCACGAGGTGCTGGAACTGGAACCGGAGGCGGACGCCGCGGCGGTGGCGTCTCCCCGGGAGGGCGCCGAGCACCTTGTGCCCGCGGCACGGCAGGCCGGGGACCGCGGCGCCGCCATCGCTTTCCGGGACGTCGTCTTCCGCTACCGGGAGGACGGCCCGGCCGTGCTGGACGGGGCGTCGTTCGACGCCGGTCCTGGCGGGCTGACGGCTGTCGTCGGCCCCTCGGGCAGCGGCAAGAGCACCCTGTTCGCACTGCTGGAGCGCTTCTACGACATCGGCGGCGGCAGCGCCCGCATCGACGGCCGCGACCTGCGGGACTGGGAGCCGGCAGCCCTGCGCCGGGCCATCGGCTACGTCGAGCAGGACGCGCCCGTCCTCGCCGGCACCCTGCGCGCCAACCTGACGTTCGCCGTGCCCGACGCCGCCCCCGCGGACATCGACCGCGTCCTCGCACAGGTCCGGCTGACCGGCCTCGTCGACAGCCTCCCGCACGGCCTCGACACGGAGGTCGGCCACCGCGGCACCGCCCTGTCCGGCGGGCAGCGGCAGCGCGTCGCCATCGCGCGGGCCCTGCTGCGCCGGCCCCGCGTGCTCCTCCTCGACGAGGCCACCTCCCAGCTCGACGCGCTCACCGAGAGCGAGCTGCGCGACGTCATCGCGGAGGTCGCCGAGACGACGACCGTGCTCGTCGTCGCCCACCGGCTGTCCACGGTCACCGACGCGCGCCGCATCCTCGTCCTGGAGGACGGGCGCGTACGCGCCGCCGGCACCCACGCCGAACTCCTGCGGGACGACGACCTCTACCGGCGGCTCGCCGCCACGCAGATGCTCGCCGCGTCCTCGCTCGCAGACCCGGTTCCCTGATCCTGTGCGCCGTCCGAGCGTGAGAGGCGCGCGGCCGAGGGGGCGGGCGCTGAGTCCCGGCCTCGGCAAGCGGCGGGGCGGGGGAGCGGCAGCCCCGCCGCTTCGCGGCCGTCTCGGACTAACTGGGTTTCAGAATGCCTTCAGGAAGCGGCGATGGCAGACGTCCGCTCGGCGTTGTGGCGTATGGGGCGCCTCTCGAAGGGATGGAGCCAGGTTTGCGCTCTCACCCCATCCGGTGCATCCGGTACCAGAGCCCTGCCAGTGCGACACGGTCGGGAACGCGGAGTTGTCCGGGGGATCGGTGCCTGCGCGGCGGTGGTGTGGGAGGCAGGGACGCACCGTGTTCCCACAGGTCAACCGGACCAAGATCGTCAGTCCGTGTCGGGATTCCGGCTCTGGCGAGGTGGCGTGCGCGAGATGGCTCCGGCAGGTCTCAAGGGATGACGTGGTTGTCCGGCCGGGTCGTACGAGGGCTGAAGCCGTCGTTGATGACCTTGTAGAGCTTCAGGACAACGATGCTGGTGGGGACTACGAGGATCATCAGCATCCCGCAGCCGGCGAGGACGGCCGGGGCCCCGGCCCGGTCGAGGAGGAAGCCTCCGAGCGCGGCTCCAAGGGGGGAGGCTGTCAGGAGTACGGCGCTGCGCGCGGCCAGGACCGTGGTGAGCGAGTCGGCGGGTGTGCGGTCCTGGATCAGGGTGAAGGAGAGCGCGGAGTAGGGGCCGTAGACGAGTCCGGCGAAGGCGAATCCGATCAGAGAAGGAAGGGCGGTGTCCGCGAGGGCGAAGGGGAGCATGCCGATGCCGTGGCCGGCGATGATGCCGAGCATGGCCGGCCACAGGGGGAACCGTCTGGCCGCGCCCAGGGCGAGAGCTCCGATGACGGCGCCGATACCGAAGGCGGCCCAGTAGACGCCGAGCAGCCCCGCGTCGGCACCGAGGTCGGCGGAGACGAACGAGGGCAGGGCGACTTCGACGGGTCCGAAGGCCAGGTTGAACACCCAGGTCACGAGGAGCAGGCCGAGGAGCTCCGGCTGACGGCGCAGGATGCTCAGTCCGCGCCGTGCCCCTCCGGTATGCGGGGGTGCTGGTGAGCGGGGCACGGTGGTACGGCTGGTCTGGAGGGCGAGCACGGCGAAGGTGGCGGCGTCCAGGCCGAGGATCCATGCCGGTGACACCACTCCCATGAGAAGGCCCGCGAGAGCGGGGCCCGCGATGGTCGCGCCCCACAGACTGGTGCCCAGCACGCTGTTGGCCGCCAGGCGCTGGTCGTCGGAGAGCAGAGGAGCGAAGAGCGCGTGCTTTCCGGCCTTGCCCCAGGCGTGAAGCAGCGAGGAGGCGCCCAGGAGCCCGACGTACACGGCCGGGGTGAGCAGCCCTGCCAGGTGTGCGAGCGGGATGGCCCCCAGCAGTACGGCCCGTAGCGCCGAGTCGGCGACCAGGAGCCGCCGCGCGGGAAGCCGACGCATCCATCTGCCCAGGACCAGTGCGCCCAGCGCTCCGGGCAGGACGTAGGCGGCGACGGCGATACCGGCGAGCGCGCCCTGGCCGCCATCGGGCCCCAGTGCGAACGCAAGCCACGCGACTGCGACGACGGTCATGCCGTCGCCCAGGTCGGACAACGCGAAGACCGGCATCAGCCGCCGGAAGGTGCGGTCGGCGAACAGGGAGCGGTAGGGGCCGGGTATCAGCCGTCCCGGTGCTGCTGAGAACATGCAGGCCACAGTCGTCCTTCAAGCACGCTTGAAGTCAAGACCGGCCCGAGGATCGAGGAGAGGGGGGTGGGCATGCGACATCTGCCCATCGGTGAGCTCGCGGCCAGAACCGGCGTCCGGGCCTCGGCGCTGCGCTACTGGGAGGAGCGCGGTCTGCTGCCCGGCGCGCGGCGCGAAGGAGGGCGCCGGGAATGGCCCGCGACCGCCGTCCGCCGGGTGGCCCTGGTCAAGATGGCTCAGCGGGCAGGCTTCACACTCGCCGAGATCACGCAACTGCTGGCCGACGACACCTCCCCGTCCGCCACCCGCCAGTGGCGGGACATGGCTACGCGCAAGCTACCCGAACTCGATCGGCACATTGCGCAGGCTCAGGCCCTGCGGCAGGCAGTTGCGGACTGTCTGGAGTGCGGCTGCATGAAATTCGACCAATGTGTACTGCTCGACACGACGGATGCGGCGCCCTGACCGGGTGCCACCCGGCCGATGTGCGTGGGAATCGTCCTCACCGCGGGGCCCGGAGGGGTAGACCTCCCTGCGTGACGCAGGTGCAGCCAACCGGTCGGATGGGGCGCCGAAGGGGAAGATGCGTATGACTGGCCGTTTCGGAACAAGATCAGCACGCACCCGGATGCCCTGCCGGCCCAGATCATCAAGCACGGGGCCCGCGGCTCACTCATTCTGAAACGATCAGCAAGCCCCCGTGAAGGCCCTCAGGAGGCCGTCCGCCGCCAGCGTCGGTGTCAGGGTGCCCGCGCGTACGCGGGCCTCCAGCGCCGGGGCCAGGTCCCGTACCGCCGGGTGGGTGCGGAGGCGGTCCAGGAGTTCCTCCTGGACCATCGACCACGTCCACTCCACCTGCTGGGCGGCCCGCTTCGCGGCCAGCCGGCCCCCCGCCTCCAGCAGCCGCCGGTGCTGCTCCAGCCGGTTCCAGACCTCGTCCAGCCCGGTGGACTCCCGCGCACTGCACGTCAGGACGGGCGGCGTCCACGCCGCGTCCGCCGGGTGCATCAGCCGCAGCGCGCCGGAGAGTTCGCGGGCGGCGGCGCGTGCGTCGCGTTCGTGCGGCCCGTCGGCCTTGTTCACGGCCAGGACGTCGGCCAGTTCCAGGACGCCCTTCTTGATGCCCTGGAGCTGGTCGCCGGTCCGCGCCAGCGACAGCAGCAGGAAGGAGTCGACCATGCCGGCGACGGTCGTCTCGGACTGCCCGACGCCGACCGTCTCGACGAGGACGACGTCGTACCCGGCCGCCTCCATCACGATCATCGACTCGCGGGTGGCCTTGGCGACCCCGCCGAGCGTGCCCGCCGACGGGGAGGGCCGTACGAACGCGGCCGGGTCGACCGACAGCCGTTCCATCCGCGTCTTGTCGCCGAGGATGGACCCGCCCGTCCGCTTGGACGACGGGTCCACCGCGAGGACGGCGACCCGGTGCCCCAGCCCCGTCAGCATCGTGCCGAACGCGTCGATGAACGTGGACTTCCCGACGCCCGGTACGCCGCTGATCCCGATGCGCCGGGCCCGCCCCGCGTGGGGCAGCAGTTCCGTCAGCAGGGTCTGCGCCAGCGCGCGGTGCGCGGGCAGCGTCGACTCGACGAGGGTGATCGCCCGCGCGACGAGCGCGCGCTTCCCGTCGAGGACGCCCTTCGCGTACGCCTCGATGTCGATCTTCGGCACCGGCCGGCCCCCGCCTACAGCTCGTGGCCCAGATCCGCGGCGAGCCGCGTCACCAGGTCGTGGGCCGCGTCGGGGATGACCGTGCCGGGCGGGAACACCGCAGCCGCGCCCATCTCCAGCAGGGTCGGCACGTCGGCCGGGGGGATCACCCCGCCCACCACGATCATGATGTCCTCGCGCCCCTCCTCCGCGAGCTGCTCGCGCAGCGCCGGGACGAGGGTCAGGTGGCCGGCCGCCAGCGACGACACGCCCACGACGTGGACGTCCGCCTCGACGGCCTGGCGGGCCACCTCCGCCGGGGTCTGGAACAGCGGGCCGACGTCGACGTCGAAGCCCAGGTCGGCGAAGGCCGTCGCGATGACCTTCTGGCCGCGGTCGTGCCCGTCCTGGCCCATCTTGGCGACCAGCACGCGCGGACGGCGGCCCTCCGCCTCCTCGAACCGGTCGACGAGGGAACGGGTGCGCTCCACGTTCGGGGACTCCCCTGCTTCGCTGCGGTACACACCGGAGATCGTACGGATCTGGCTCGCGTGCCGTCCGTACACCTTCTCCAGGGCGTCCGAGATCTCGCCCACCGTCGCCTTCGCGCGCGCCGCGTCGACGGCGAGCGCGAGGAGGTTGCCCTCCAGGCCCTGCCCCGCGCCCCGCTCGGCGGCGTTGGTCAGGGCGCGCAGCGCGTCCTGGGTGCGGGCCTCGTCGCGCTCCGCGCGCAGCCGCCGCAGCTTGTCGATCTGCTGCGTCCGCACCGCCGAGTTGTCGACCTTGAGGACCTCGATCTGCTCGTCGCTGTCGACGCGGTACTTGTTGACGCCGATCACCGGCTGCCGCCCGGAGTCGATACGGGCCTGGGTGCGGGCCGCGGCCTCCTCCACGCGCAGCTTCGGGATGCCCGCGTCGATGGCCTGCGCCATGCCGCCGGCCGCCTCGACCTCCTGGATGTGCTGCCAGGCCCGGCGCGCCAGGTCGTACGTCAGCTTCTCCACGTACGCGCTGCCGCCCCACGGGTCGATGGTGCGGCAGGTCCCCGACTCCTGCTGGAGCAGCAGCTGCGTGTTGCGGGCGATGCGCGCCGAGAAGTCCGTCGGCAGGGCGAGCGCCTCGTCGAGGGCGTTGGTGTGCAGGGACTGGGTGTGGCCCTGGGTGGCCGCCATCGCCTCGATGCAGGTGCGGGTGACGTTGTTGAAGACGTCCTGCGCGGTCAGCGACCAGCCCGAGGTCTGCGAATGGGTGCGCAGGGAGAGCGACTTGGCGTTCTTCGGGTCGAACTGCCGCACCAGCTTGGCCCACAGCAGGCGGGCGGCGCGCAGCTTCGCGACCTCCATGAAGAAGTTCATGCCGATCGCCCAGAAGAACGACAGGCGCGGCGCGAACGCGTCGACGTCGAGCCCGGCGCCCTGCCCGGCCCGCAGGTACTCCACCCCGTCCGCGAGGGTGTACGCGAGCTCCAGGTCGGCCGTCGCGCCCGCCTCCTGGATGTGGTACCCGGAGATCGAGATCGAGTTGTACCGCGGCATCTTCTGCGAGGTGAACGAGAAGATGTCCGAGATGATCCGCATCGACGGCTTCGGCGGATAGATGTAGGTGTTGCGGACCATGAACTCCTTGAGGATGTCGTTCTGGATGGTCCCGGCGAGCTTGTCGGGCGAGACGCCCTGCTCCTCCGCCGCCACGATGTACAGGGCGAGGACGGGCAGCACCGCCCCGTTCATCGTCATCGACACCGACATCCGGTCCAGCGGGATCCCGTCGAACAGCTGCCGCATGTCGTAGATCGAGTCGATCGCGACGCCCGCCATGCCGACGTCGCCGGTGACGCGCGGGTGGTCGCTGTCGTAGCCGCGGTGCGTCGGCAGGTCGAAGGCGACGGACAGGCCCTTCTGGCCGGCCGCCAGGTTGCGCCGGTAGAAGGCGTTCGACTCCTCGGCGGTGGAGAATCCCGCGTACTGGCGGATCGTCCACGGCTGGTTGACGTACATGGTGGGGTACGGGCCGCGCAGGAACGGCGCCGCGCCCGGGTACGTGGCGAGGAAGTCCAGGCCCTCCAGGTCGCGCCCGGTGTACAGCGGCTGCACCCCGATGCCCTCCGGGGTCTCCCACAGCAGGTCGCCGGTGTCGCTGCCCGTCGCCTCCTTCACGGCGCTGCGCCACTGGTCCTCGGACCCGGCGGACGGGGCGCCGCCGCGCAGGGGCAGGGCGGAGAAGTCGGGGATCTCGGTGCCGCTCACGGGGCCACTCCCATCCGGTCGAGGGCGCCGGACAGCACCGCGACCGCGTCGCAGCCGGCGTGGACGTGCTCGTCGGCGGCGCCGCCCGCGGTGCCGGGCCTGCCCGCGAGGTAGACGGTCGTCGCACCGGCCGAGCGCAGGGCCGCGGCCACGGCCTCGGCGTGCTCCTCGTACAGCGCGTCGCTGGAGCACAGCACGGCCGTGCCGTCGGCGCCGCTCGCCGCGTACGCCGCGGCGGCGGTCGACGCGTCCACCGACACCGGGTCGTGGACCGGCTGGATGCCGCCCGCCTGGAACAGGTTCGCGGCGAAGGTGGCGCGCGCGGTGTGCGCGGCGGCCGGGCCGAGGGCGGCGAGGAAGATCCGCGGCCGGGCGCCCGTCGCCGCGAGGTGCCGGTCGCTGCGGGCGCGCAGCGCCTCGTACGCCTCGTCGCGCCGTACGCGGGGCAGGCCGCCGGAGGGCGCCGCGGGGGCGGGGGGCCGCTCGGGCAGCTGCTCGGACAGCAGCGGGAACTCGCTGACTCCGGTGACGGGCTCGCGCCGCTTGGCGAGCTTCGCGGAGCGCTTCGCCCAGGTGGCAGCCAGCCGGTCGGCGACCAGGCCGGAGCGCAGGGCTGTGGCGAGGCCGCCGGCCTTCTCGACGGTCTGGAAGAACTCCCAGGCGGCGTCGGCGAGTTCGTCGGTGAGCCGCTCCACGTAGTAGGAGCCGCCGGCCGGGTCGACGACCCGCGCCAGGTGCGACTCCTCCAGCAGGATGGAGGAGGTGTTGCGGGCGATGCGGCGCGCGAACGCGTCGGGCAGGCCCAGCTCGTGGTCGAACGGCAGCACGGTGACGGAGTCCGCGCCGCCGACGCCCGCCGCCATGCAGGCGACGGTGGTGCGCAGCATGTTCACCCACGGGTCGCGGCGGGTCATCATCACCGGCGAGGTCACCGCGTGCTGGCGCTGGGCGCCGGCGTGCGGGGCGCCGCACGCCTCGGCGACGCGGGCCCACAGGCGGCGGGCCGCGCGGAACTTCGCGATGGTGAGGAACTGGTCGGCGGTCGCCGCGTACCGGAACTCCACCTGGCCGAGGGCCGCCTCGACGCCGAGTCCGCCGGCGGTCAGCGCCCGGAGGTAGGCGGTGCCGGCGGCCAGGGACAGGCCGAGCTCCTGCGCGGCCGAGCCGCCGGCCTCGTGGTACGGCAGGGCGTCGACGGCGAGGGCGCGCAGTCCGGGCCAGTTGGCGGCCGTCTCCCGGGCGAGGGCGACGGCGGCGTCGAGGCCGGCGGCCTCCCCGGTACGGGCCTCGTGGCCGAGCGGGTCGGCGCCGAGGCAGCCGCGGGCGGCGTCCGGGGCGGTCCCGCGCTCGGCGTACAGGGCGAGCAGGGCGCGGGCGGCCGCCTCGAAGTCGGCACCGGCGTCGAGGGAGACGGGGGCGAGGTCGAGGTACACGCCGTCGAGGGCCCGGCCGAGCGCGTCGACGGGGAGGCCGTCCCCGCCGAGGCACAGCCACAGCGAGGTGACGCCGTTCTCCAGGTCGGCGAGGACGGCCTCGTTGACCTGCGCGGGGTCGGTGCCGAGGTGCCGCTGCCGCACGTCCCAACCGGAGGCGGCACCGCCCGCGGGGGTGCCGCCCCGTACGAAGGGGGCGAAACCGGGGAAACCGGTGTCCGCGGGGGTGTCGGGCACGGTGTACAGCGGGCGGGTGAGGAGCCCGTCCTCTAGCTGGGTGGACAACGCGTCTTCCGCGGCTCCGCCGGATACGTCCTTGCCGGACTTGCGCAGTACGCCTTCTACCAGGCGCTGCCACTGCTCATGCGTCGCGTCAGGGAACTCGGCGGCCAGGGAGAGCCCGTCATCAGGCAGGACCGTCATGGCTCGAATGCTAGGGGGGTCACGGTGGGGACGACCATAAGCACTGGATGTGATCTCCCCCTCTCATGTGAGGGGGTAGGAGCGCGGAAGAGCGGGCACAACCGGAACCGTGCCCTGTTGGCGCGGCGGGCCCCGGGGCCGGCTCTGTGTATGCGCCGCGGGGCGCCCCGTGCGGCCGGGCGTGGCGGATCGCCCGGACGGCGGACCCGGCGGCGTGTCGGCCCGGACGGCCGGGCAGGGGCCGGCGCGCCCGGCCGCCCGCGGCGTCAGGCGGGCAGGGTGTTGCGGTGCGAGCGGCGGCGGGCCGCGCTGAAGAGGGCCTGCATCTGTGCGCCGGACTGCTCGACGTCGTCGAGGGGGGAGGGGAAGGCCAGGGTGGCGTCGCGGTGGCCGCGGCGCTCCTCCAGGCGGAGGGTGAGCCCGTAGCGGTCCATGGCCAGCGGCAGGGCGCGTACGAGGTCGGCGGTGGGCTGCGGGGTCACCAGGCGCAGCAGGAGCGTGACGAGCTCGGAGTGGTCGTCGAGGAAGTGCGTGAGCATCCCGGCCTCGTACGGGGCGAGGGGGTCGGGGGAGGCCGCCTCCAGCTCGCCGAGGCCGATGGAGGTGCGGCGGCCGTCCGGGGTCTCCAGGACGGCCCGGAGGAACTCGATGCAGGTGGAGCCCTCGGCGTCCTGGCCGCGGTAGGGGGTGAGGAGGCGGCCGGCGACGGTGACGCGGGCGCGGACCCGGTCGCGGACCGGGGTGGGCGCGATGTCGGTGAACTCCATCCGGATCGAGGGGCGTTCCTCCATCTCGCCGCCGGGTTCGGCGGGGTGCAGGTGCAGCCGGCCCAGCGGGTCGGTGCCGTCGAGGTGGCGCACCTCGGTGGGGACGCCGTCGGTGACGACGGTCATGGAGTGGGCGGCGGCCAGGATCGAGCGGACGCGCTCGGCGTCGGTGGGGCGGCCGGCGGCAGGGGTGGCGGGTGCACCGGACATGCGCATGCGGATCTCTCCATCGTCCTGGACTGCAAACTTAGGCATGCCTAACCTAACCGATTGTCGGTGGGGTGGACACCCCGCCCCGCCGAGACGCCCGCGTTTCCGTGCGCCCCCCGTGTCGGCCGTGTCGTTGTTGGGCTGAACGGGTGAAACACGAGAGGATGGGGGGATGCACATGAAGCGCGCGGCCGAGGCGGCCCGGTGAGCAGGTACGACGTCACGGACGAACAGTGGGAGGGTCTCGCGCAGGTGGTTCCCCTGCGCAGTCGCAACGAGTGGCCCTCACGGGTGGACCACCGCACGATCCCCGCGTCCTCCGGGACCGCGGCCGCCGAACAGCGGCGCTTCGTCGTGATCCGGGTGCAGGTCTTCGCCGACGCGCGGGAGGTGGCCGAGTACCTGATCGCGCAGGTCCCCGTCCTCCTCGACCTCACCGGGGCCGACACTGAAGTAGCCAAGCGGATCCTGGACTTCAGCAGCGGGGTCGTCTTCGGACTGGGCAGCGGCATGCACCGCGTCGACCGGAACGTCTTCCTGCTGGCCCCCGTCGGAACCGAGGTCGAGGGGATCGCGGCCGCGGCCGTCCCCCGATCGTAGGAAGGTCGCGCCGAGGTAACGGTTCGGCGTGCCGGGGGAGTTCCCGGCGGGCCTACCGTCCGGCGCATGGACGCCACCCCGGACACGGCGGAGCCCCGGCCCCGCACGGGTCCCGCCGTACCCGAGCAATCCCGCCTGACCCGACGGGGGCACCGCCCGGGCGCTGCGCCGCGGGCCGGCGGCCCGCGGCCCGCGGCGGCGGCCGGTCCGGCGCGGCATCCGGCGGCGCCGGGCGCGGCGCCTGCCGCGGCTGCCCCGCCGTACGGGCACGGGACCCCGGACGGCGGGGCCTCTGCCGCGCCCGGAGCCGCCGGCGGGGCCGGGCCGGTGCGGCCCGTCGTCGGCGAGCTGCGGCTCTCCGCCTTCGGACCGCACCGGGGCCTCGCCCTGCCGCTGGCCCCCGTCACCTTCCTCACCGGGCCGAGCGGCAGCGGCAAGTCCCACGTCCTCGCAGCCCACGAAGCCCTCGCCGCCCTCGCCGCGGGCGCCACCCTGGAGGCGGCCTTCCCCGACCCCGCCGCCCGCGTCCCCGACCGGGCCCCAGTCGACGCCCAGGGGCGCCGCGGCTTCCGGATCGGCTGCACGGTCGACGGCCCCGCGGGCCCGGTCCGCCTCGACCTCGCCGTACAGGCCGAACCCGCCCTGCGGATCGTCGGCGAACGCCTCACCGCGAACGGCGAGACCCTGCTCGGCACCGCCCTGCGCGACCCCGGCCGCCGCAGCGTCCAGGCCGCCTGGCTGACCGGCGGCAGCGCCGCCGTCACCCGCGCCCCCTTCCCCGACGACCGGCTCGGCACCGCCCTCATCCCCCTGCGCGTCGCCGGCGCCACCCCCGGTCAGCGGCGCGTCCTCGCCGCCGCCGAACAGGTCGTCGTCGCCCTCCGCTCCGTGTTCGCCTGCGACCCGGAGCCGGAGCGGATGCGCGCCCCAGCGGTGCACGGCGAGGGCCGGCTGCTCCGCGACTGCGCCAACCTCGCCGACGTACTGCGCCGCACCCGCCACGAGTGCACCACCCGCCACACGCTGCTCGCGCGCGCCGCACAGGCCGCCTGTGCGGGACGGGTCCACGGCCTCGACGTCCTCACCTCCTGTGACCGGTCCGGCCCCGTCACCGCCGCCCTGGACCGCGGGCCCGGGCAGCCCGCCACCGCACTCGGCCGACTCGGCTCCGGCGAACTCCGCTTCCTCGCCCTGGCCCTCGTCCTGCTCACCGGCCCCGGGGTGCTCGCCATGGACCCCGCCGCCGAACTGCTCTCCGCCCGCCAGGCCCTCACCGTCCTCGCCGACGGCTTCGACCGCGGGCTGGACCGGCGGCAGAACGCCGAACTGCTGCGCCTCGCGCTCCTCGCCGGCGGCCGCGGCCACGTCCGCCTCCTGGCGGCCGTCGGGGAGGAGGCCGCGGCGGCCGCCCGCGAGGCCCCCGGGGCGGCGGTGGTAGACCTGGGGCATGACCGACACGCCCGAGACGAACAGCGAACCGCACGAGACCGCTGACGAGCGCCTGTACCGACTCCAGCAGCGTCTGGCGGAGTTCGCGGCGGCCCGCGGCTGGGAGCCGTACCACACCCCGAAGAACCTGGCCGTCGCGCTGAGCGTGGAGGCGTCCGAACTCGTCGAGATCTTCCAGTGGCTGACACCCGAGCAGTCGGCGCGGGTCATGGACGAGCCGGACACCGCGCACCGCGTGGCCGACGAGGCCGCCGACGTGCTCGCCTACCTGCTGCAGTTCTGCGAGGTCCTGGGGGTGGACGTGCTGGACGCGCTCGCCGCGAAGATCGAGAGGAACGAGCTCCGCTTCCCGGTGGCCGGCCCCACCACCCCAGGCCGTCACTCTTCGGAGTGATGGCGTCGTCCACAACCCTGTCTCTGTCCAGAGATTTCCGAATACCCCTGGCTTTACTGGCGCATTGCCCTCACTCTGGGTAGTGGTGAGAACGGCGGATGTCGTGCGGACGGGGGACGGCATATGGATGCGGTACGGCTCATCACGGCCGGCCGCCACGCGCTGGCGCACAGCGGGGCGGCGATGGACATCGTGTGGGAGGCCTGGCAGACCCAGGCCCTGGCCCAGGGCATGGGCCACTGGCTCGCGGTCAGCGGGCCGCGGGAACTGAGAGCGGAGGCGCGGGGCCTGGGCGAAGCGGGAGGCAGAGGCTGCGGGGTGTTCCACAGAGCGGCCCTGCGCGGGGAGCGCGCGGCACCGGACCAGCCGCCGCGCGCGGCCCAGCTGACCGTGGTGACCGACGTCCGGGGCTCCCTCCTCGGCCTCCAGGACCTCCTCGGGGAGGTCGGCATGGCCCTGGTCGGGGTCGCCTGCGGCACGGACGACGAGGGCCTGTACTGGCAGTGCATGGAGTCGATCGACGCGGCCGACGAGTCGAGCGACCGGGTCCGCGCGCTCCTGCGCCGCCTGACGGCCCACCACCACGGCGCAGCCTGACCCGCCTCCGCGTCCCCGTCCAGGTCCCCCGACCGGGGCCGGGGCCGGGACCGGCCGGGGCGGAGAGCAGCCCGACCGCCGGGGCCGCTCCCGGGGGTGGGGCCGCTCCCGCGCGCCACCGGCCGGGGTGGCCGCTGCTACGGGGTGCGGCCCGGGCCCGCGGCGCGGTCCGTGGAGGACTGGAGTTCGGCGTCCAGTCGGGACAGGTCCGCGTTCAGGGCCGCCATCAGGTCCTCCATCTGCTGGAGGAGGTTCTTCGGAGGGTCGGCCGCGGCCGGGTCGCGGCGCATGTCGTCCTGTCCGGGGTGTTCGGATGCGGACTCGTGGGACATGGCGGCCTCCTCGGCCCCGGCCCTTCCGCGGGCGGAAGGGGGCAGCGGTCGTGCCGGCGGGCGGGCCGCCGGCGCGCGGGCCGGGCGGTCCGGCTCCGACCGGGGAAACGATTCCCGTCGGCGGCTGGTCACTGGCCGTGGCCGCGGGCGGCTCCCGGTTGACGGAGATTCACCCTGCGGGGGCGGCGAGGTGCAGGATGGGTGGCGTGGAACACGCCGTGCACGCCGTACACCGCCGCACACCGCAGGATCGTCAGGATCGTCCGGATCGGCCGGACCCGCTGGGGCGGTGGGAGGCGTGACGCGGGCGACCGCGCCGTTCGCCGACGCGCTCGCCGCGCGGGCGCTCGTGCTCGACGGCGGGCTCAGCAACCAGCTCGCCGACCAGGGCTGCGAGCTGTCCGGCGGCCTGTGGACCGGCCGGGTGCTCGCCGAGCGGCCCGACCAGGTGCAGGCCGCGCACACGGCGTACGCGCAGGCCGGCGCCGAGGTGCTGATCACCGCGAGCTACCAGGTGGGCTACGAGGCCTTCGCCGCCCGCGGCCGCGGCCGCGCCGAGACCACCGGGCTGCTGCACCGCAGCGTCCGCCTCGCCGCCCGCGCCGCCGACGCCGCCGGGCACGACGTGTGGGTCGCCGCGTCCGTCGGCCCGTACGGCGCGGTCCTCGCCGACGGCTCCGAGTACCGCGGCCGGTACGGGCTGAGCAGGCGGCAGCTCGCCGCGTTCCACCGGCCCCGCATCGAGGCGCTCCTCAGCGCCGGGCCCGACGTGCTGGCCGTCGAGACCGTCCCCGACGCCGACGAGGCCGAAGCCGTCCTCGGTGTGCTCGCCGAGACCGGGGCACGGGCCTGGCTGTCGTACACCGTCGCCGACGGCCGCACCCGGGCCGGCGGGCCGCTCGCCGAGGCGTTCGCCCTGGCCGGGGAGTCCCCGCAGGTCGTCGCGGTCGGCGTGAACTGCTGCGACCCCCGGGACGTGCTGCCCGCCCTGGAGGAGGCCGCCTCCGCCACCGGCAAACCGCTGCTCGCCTACCCGAACGACGGCTCCGCGTGGGACGCCGCCGCGGCGATCTGGGAGCACCCGGCCGCCCCCGCCCCCTGGCCCGTCCGGGCCTGGCAGCGGACCGGCGCCCGCCTCCTCGGCGGCTGCTGCCGGATCGGCCCCCGCCGCATCGCCGCCCTCGCGGCCGCCGTGCACGGCACCCCGCCGGACCGGCCCCGCGGAACGGCCGCCCCCGGAAAATAGGCGGCGGACGGGCGGGCCCGGCGGCAAGAATCGGAAGCGTGTTCCTGACGATCTCCACCACCGGTACCCCCGACCGCCCCGCCACCGACCTGGGATTCCTGCTGCACAAGCATCCCGGCAAGGCGCAGGCGTTCACCACCTCCCACGGCACCGCCCACGTCTTCTACCCCGAGGCCGGGGACGAGCGCTGCACGGCGGCCCTGCTGCTGGAGGTGGACCCCGTCGCGCTCGTCCGGCGCGGCCAGGGCAAGGGCCGGGGCGGAGCGCCCGACACCGCACTCGCCCAGTACGTCAACGACCGCCCCTACGCCGCCTCCTCGCTGCTCGCCGTCGCGCTGCGCAGCGTCTTCGGCAGCGCCCTGAACGGCAGGTGCGCCGCCCGCCCCGACCTCGTCGACGAGCCGCGCGGCCTGCGGATCGAGATTCCCGTCCTGCCCGCGCGCGGCGGGCCGGAGCTCGTGCACCGGCTGTTCGGCCCCCTCGGCTGGGACCTCGTACGGCCCGAGCCGCTCCCGCTCGACGAGCGGTTCCCCGAGTGGGGGGACTCCCGGTACGTACGCCTCGTCCTGGAGGGCCGGCTGCGGCTCGCGGACGCGCTGCGGCAGCTGTACGTCCTGCTGCCCGTCCTCGACGACGCCAAGCACTACTGGGTCGCCCCCGACGAGGTCGACAAGCTGCTGCGCGCCGGCGACGGCTGGCTCGCCGGGCACCCGGAGCACGGGCTGATCACCTCCCGCTACCTCGCCCGCCACAAGCGGCTGACCCGGGACGCCCTGGAGCGCCTGGAGCTGGCCCGCCTCGCCGAGGCGGACGGCAGCCCGGCCGAGGACATCGACAACGCCGTCGACGAGGACACCGACACCGCCGACCGCCCGCTGCCGCTCGCCGTGCTGCGCCGCGAGGCCGTCACCGCGGCGCTGCGCGCCGCCGGCGCCGCCCGGGTCCTCGACCTCGGCTGCGGGCAGGGCGCCCTGGTGCAGCAGCTCCTGAAGGACACCTCCTTC
This sequence comes from Streptomyces globosus, assembly GCF_003325375.1. Lineage (GTDB taxonomy): Bacteria > Actinomycetota > Actinomycetes > Streptomycetales > Streptomycetaceae > Streptomyces > Streptomyces globosus_A. Next base: position 1,819,538 of record NZ_CP030862.1, read on the forward strand.
ACGGAGATCACCGGCGTCGACGTGTCCGTACGGGCCCTCGCCACGGCCGCGAAGCGGCTGCGGCTGGAACGCATGGGCGAGCTGCAGGCCGGCCGGGTCCGCCTCCTCCAGGGCTCCCTCACGTACACGGACAAGCGGCTCGCCGGCTACGACGCGGCCGTCCTCAGCGAGGTCGTCGAGCACGTCGACCCGCCGCGGCTGCCCGCCCTGGAGTACGCGGTGTTCGGCTCGGCGCGCCCGCGGACCGTCCTCGTCACCACCCCGAACGCCGAGTACAACGTCCGCTGGGAGACCCTGCCCGCCGGGCAGGTCCGGCACCCCGACCACCGCTTCGAGTGGACCCGCGCCGAATTCCGCGACTGGGCCGGTGCCGTCGCCGGCCGGCACGGCTACACCGTCGCGTACGTGCCCGTCGGGGACGACGACCCCGAGGTCGGCCCGCCCACGCAGATGGCCGTCTTCACCCTGGCCGACCCGGCCACCGCCACCCGCACCGGTGCCACCGCCGCCGCCCGCACCGACGCCCCGAAGGAGGGAGAGGCCGCATGACCGCCGACACCGACACCGCCACCGCCGCCGGAGCCGCCGAGCCCCGCGTGCTCCCCGTCCCCGACCTTTCCCTCGTCGTCCTCGTCGGCGCCACCGGATCGGGCAAGTCCACCTTCGCCCGCAGGCACTTCAAGCCCACCGAGGTGATCTCCTCCGACCACTGCCGCGCACTGGTCAGCGACGACGAGAACGACCAGGGCGCCAGCAGGGACGCCTTCGACGTCCTCCACTACATCGCCGGCAAGCGCCTCGCAGCCGGCCGGCTCACCGTCGTCGACGCCACCAGCGTCCAGCCGGAGGCCCGCCGCTCCCTCGTCCGGCTCGCCCGCGAGCACGACGTCCTGCCCGTCGCGATCGTCCTCGACATGCCCGAGGACGTCTGCGTGCAGCGCAACGCGGCCCGCCCCGACCGGGCCGGGCTCCCGCGGCACGTCATCCAGCGCCACCGCCGCGAACTGCGCCGCTCCCTGCGCCACCTGGAGCGCGAGGGCTTCCGCAAGGTGCACGTCCTGCGCACCGCCCTGGAGGCCGAGACCGCCGAGGTCGTCCGCGAGAAGCGCTACAACGACCTCACCCACCTCACCGGCCCCTTCGACATCATCGGCGACGTGCACGGCTGCTCCGTGGAGCTGGAGGCCCTGCTGGACCGGCTCGGCTACCGCGACGGCGTCCACCCCGAGGGCCGTACGGCCGTCTTCGTCGGCGACCTCGTCGACCGCGGCCCGGACAGCCCCGGCGTGCTGCGCCGCGTCATGGGCATGGTCGCCTCGGGCAGCGCCCTGTGCGTGCCGGGCAACCACGAGAACAAGCTCGGGCGCCACCTCAGGGGTTCGAAGGTGCAGCTGACGCACGGCCTCGCCGAGACCGTCGGGCAGCTGGCCGGCGAACCGGAGGAGTTCACCGCCGAGGTCCGCTCCTTCATCGAGGGCCTGGTCAGCCACTACGTCCTCGACGGCGGCCGGCTGGTGGTCTGCCACGCCGGGCTGCCGGAGAAGTACCACGGCCGCACCTCCGGCCGGGTCCGCTCGCACGCCCTGTACGGGGAGACCACCGGCGAGACCGACGAGTTCGGCCTGCCGGTGCGCCACCCCTGGGCCGAGGACTACCGGGGCCGGGCGGCGGTCGTCTACGGCCACACGCCCGTCCCGCAGGCCTCCTGGACCAACAACACCATCTGCCTCGACACCGGCGCCGTGTTCGGCGGGAGGCTGACGGCCCTGCGCTGGCCCGAGCGCGAACTCGTCGACGTCCCCGCCGAGAAGGTCTGGTACGAGCCGGTCAGGCCGCTCGCGGTGCAGGCGCCGGGCGGCCGCGAGGGCCGGCCGCTCGACGTGGCCGACGTGCACGGCCGGCGCGTCGTGGAGACCCGCCACCTCGGGAACGTCGCGGTGCGCGAGGAGAACGCCGCCGCGGCCCTGGAGGTGATGAGCCGCTTCGCCGTCGACCCCCGGCTGGTGCCGTACCTGCCGCCGACGATGGCCCCGGCGGCCGCCTCGCAGGAGGAGGGCTACCTGGAGCACCCGGCGGAGGCCTTCGCCCAGTACCGAGCCGACGGCATCGCCCAGGTCGTGTGCGAGGAGAAGCACATGGGCTCCCGCGCCACCGTCCTGCTGTGCCGGGACGCCGAGACGGCCCGCAGGCGCTTCGGCACCGACGGCGCCGCCACCGGCTCGGTGTACACGCGCACAGGCCGGCCCTTCTTCCGGGATCCGGCCGTCACCGAGGCGTTCCTCGGCCGGGTGCGGGACGCGGTCGCCGGCGCCGGGCTCTGGGAGGAGCTCGCCGCGCCCGGCGGGGGCCCCGCCGGGGACGGCGACTGGCTCCTGCTCGACGGCGAGCTGCTGCCCTGGTCGCTGAAGTCCCGAGGCCTGCTGCGCGAGCAGTACGCGGCCGTCGGCGCGGCCTCCCGCGCCGCGTTCCCCGCGGCGATCGCCGCCCTGGAGGCCGCGGCGGCCCGCGGCGCGGACACCGGCGCACTGCTGGCCCGGCAGCGGGACCGGGCCGAGGACGCGGACCGCTTCACCGAGGCCTACCGCCGCTACTGCTGGACCACGGAGGGCCTCGACGGGGTGCGGTTCGCGCCGTTCCAGCTGCTCGCCGCCTCCGGCCGGTCGCTGGCCGCCGTCCCGCACGACGAGCAGCTGTTCTGGCTGGACCGGCTCGCCGCCGCCGACGAGGCCGCCGGCGGCGGGCTGCTGCGCCGCACCGGCCGGATCCTGGTCGACACCGCCGACGAGGACTCCGTCCGGGCGGGCACCGACTGGTGGCTGGAGCTGACGGGGGCCGGCGGCGAGGGGATGGTCGTCAAGCCGCTCCAGGCGTACGCCCGCGACCGCAGGGGACGGCTCGTGCAGCCGGGGATCAAGGTCCGCGGCCGCGAGTACCTGAGGATCGTGTACGGGCCGGAGTACGCGCGCCCGGAACAGCTCGACCGGCTGCGCGGCCGGGCGCTGGGCCACAAGCGGTCGCTGGCGCTGCGCGAGTACGCGCTCGGCCTGGAGGCCCTGGACCGGCTGGCGGCGAGGGAGCCGCTGTGGCGGGTGCACGAGGCGGTCTTCGCGGTGCTCGCCCTGGAGTCGGAGCCCGTCGACCCCCGGCTGTGACGGCCCCCGTCCGGCCCGGCCGCACCGGCGGTGCGCGGGCGGTGCGCCGGCGGTGTGCGGGCGGCGCGTAAAGGCGCCGCCCGCACACGGCCCCGAATTAGGTCGTATGGGGGAACTTTCCCGGCCGATGCCGGGGAAAGCCCGGGCGGGATCGTTCATTCAGGGCAGCGGAGTGTCCGCGATCCAGGAAGGACGGAACGTCACCTATGAAGATGACCGCGCGCGGAAGCATTGCGGCGCTCATGACCTGTATGGCGGCCGCCGGCGGCGCCGCCCCGGCCGCCGCCGACTCGGTTCCGGTCAGCGTGCCGCTGGACGCCGTGAAGACCACGCTGGGCGTGGACACCCCGCGTGTGGGCACCGGAGTCCCGGTCCCCGTCGTCGGCGCCCCGGAGGTCCGCCACCACAGGGGCGACCTGCTGCCCACGCCGGTGGTGCCGTCCCTGCCCGTCGGCACGGAGCTCGGCCGCACCCTCGTCAGCACGCCCGTGCCGAACCTGCTCGGCGACCCCGCCACCGACTCCGAGGGCTCGCTGACCTCCCCGGCGACCGACCTGATGGCCCGCACTCCGGGCGTGGTCCTCGGGGCGCCGCTGACGATGCCCGACGGAAACAACTCCGGCATCCCGGACCTGACCACCCCGAAGCTCGGCCTGACCGCCCCGGAGCTGACCGGGGCCCCCTCGGCGCTCCTCGGCCTCGGCTGAGGCCGCCGGCGCCCGCCCCGGCGCCCGTCCCCGGCGCCCCGGCCGACGCCCCGGCCCGGCGGGTCCCGGCCGTCCGCCGGACCTCCTGCGCCAACGCCGCATCAAAAAGCCGTCCGGTCTGCGAACGTGTACGCCATGGGATTCCATGTCGACTCCGAGACCGGACGGCTCCGCCGCGTCATCCTCCACCGGCCCGATCTGGAACTGAAGCGGCTCACGCCGAGCAACAAGGACGCACTCCTCTTCGACGACGTCCTGTGGGTGCGCAGGGCCCGGCAGGAGCACGACGGCTTCGCCGACGTCCTGCGGGACCGCGGCGTGGAGGTCCACCTGTTCGGGGACCTGCTCCGGGAGGCGGTGGACATCCCGGAGGCCAGGCACCTGGTCCTGGACCGGGTGTTCGACGAGAAGGAGTACGGCCCCCTCGCCACCGACCACCTGCGCGCCGTCTTCGACGGGCTGCCGGCGGCGGACCTCGCCGAGGCGCTGGTGGGCGGGATGACCAAGCGGGAGTACCTGGAGCGGTACGCCGAGCCCGTCTCGGTCCGCTTCCACGCCATGGACCTGGACGACTTCCTGCTCGGGCCGCTGCCGAACCACCTCTTCACCCGGGACACCTCCGCATGGATCTACGACGGGGTCTCCATCAACGCCATGCGCTGGCCGGCCCGGCAGCGCGAGACGGTCCACTTCGAGGCGATCTACCGGCACCACCCGCTGTTCACCGCGTCGGGCGCCTTCCACTACTGGTCGCAGGGGCAGGCCGACTACCCGTCGACGATCGAGGGCGGGGACGTCCTCGTCCTCGGCAACGGCGCCGTGCTGATCGGGATGAGCGAGCGGACGACCCCGCAGGCGGTGGAGATGCTGGCGCGGGGCCTGTTCGCCGCCGGGTCGGCGACCAGCATCGTGGCGCTCGACATGCCGAAGCGGCGGGCGTTCATGCACCTGGACACGGTGATGACGATGGTGGACGGGGACACCTTCACCCAGTACGCGGGCCTCGGCATGCTGCGCTCGTACACCATCGAGCCGGGCTCCGGCGCGCAGGAGCTGAAGGTGACCGACCACGCCCCGGAGCACATGCACCGGGCCATCGCGGCCGCCCTCGGCCTGGACGCGATCCGGGTGCTGACGGCCCGGCAGGACGTGCACTCGGCGGAGCGCGAGCAGTGGGACGACGGCTGCAACGTCCTCGCCGTGGAGCCGGGAGTGGTCGTCGCCTACGAGCGGAACGTGACGACCAACACGCACCTGCGCAAGGAGGGCATCGAGGTCATCGAGATCCCCGGCAGCGAGCTGGGGCGGGGCCGGGGCGGGCCGCGCTGCATGAGCTGTCCGGTGGAACGCGACGCCGTCTGAGCAGCGGCGGGGCGCCGTTCGGCGCCGCCTGGCAGGCGCAGGGCGTCTGACGAGGCAGGATGAATCGGGAGGAGGCGGGGAGGACCGGGCGGAGGACGAAGGCCGGGGACCAGGGGTCTGTATATGAATACAGGCCATCGTATAGACTTCCGGTCTCCCTGCTTCCCGTACCGCGACCCTGGAGTACCCCCATGGCCATCGACCTCGCCGGCCGCAGTTTCCTGAAGGAGCTCGACTTCACCGCCGCCGAGTTCCGCGGCCTGGTCGAGCTGGCTGCCGGGCTCAAGGCCGCCAAGAAGGCGGGCACGGAGCAGCCCCGCCTCGGGGGCCGCAACATCGCCCTCGTCTTCGAGAAGACCTCGACGCGCACGCGCTGCGCGTTCGAGGTCGCCGCCGCCGACCAGGGGGCGCGCACCACCTACCTGGACCCGGCGGGCTCCCAGATCGGACACAAGGAGTCCGTCAAGGACACCGCCCGCGTCCTGGGCCGGATGTTCGACGGGATCCAGTACCGCGGCGACAGCCAGGCGGCCGTCGAGGCGCTCGCCGCCCACGCCGGCGTCCCCGTCTACAACGGTCTCACCGACGACTGGCACCCCACCCAGATGCTCGCCGACGTCCTCACCATGACCGAGCACAGCGCCCTGCCGGTCGAGCGGATCGCCTTCGCCTACCTGGGCGACGCCCGCTTCAACATGGGCAACTCCTACCTCGTGACCGGCGCCCTCCTCGGCATGGACGTGCGCATCGTCGCGCCCAAGGCCTACTGGCCGGCCGCGTCCGTCGTCGACCGAGCCCGGGACCTCGCCGCCGCCAGCGGCGCCCGGATCCTCCTCACCGAGGACGTCGCCGAGGGCGTCGCCCGCGCCGACTTCGTCGCCACCGACGTGTGGGTCTCCATGGGGGAGCCCAAGGAGGTGTGGGACGAGCGCATCACCGCCCTCGCCCCGTACGCCGTCACCATGGAGGTGCTGCGCGCCACCGGCAACCCGGACGTGAAGTTCCTGCACTGCCTGCCCGCCTTCCACGACCTCGGCACGGCGGTGGGCCGCGAGATACACGCCCGGCACGGGCTGGAGTCGCTGGAGGTGACGGACGAGGTCTTCGAGTCCGCGCACTCCGTCGTCTTCGACGAGGCCGAGAACCGGCTCCACACCATCAAGGCCGTGCTCGTCGCCACGCTCGCCGGCGCCGCCTGACCCGCCCGGCGCGGGGGCCGGGCCGGTGCCGCGGCCCGCCCCCGGGCGCCCGCTATCGCGTTTCCGTGACGGAAGTCAGGATCCGGTGATACCTTCGACTCCGTGAGCCCCTTCATCGGTTCCACCCCGGCAACCGAACGGTGGCGCCACCTGCGGGTGACCCGGCAGGACGGCGTGGCCACCGTCACCCTCGACCGCCCCGAGAAGCTCAACGCCCTCACCTTCGGCGCGTACGCCGACCTCCGCGACCTGCTCGCCGAACTCTCCCGCGAGCGGTCCGTACGGGCCCTCGTCCTCGGCGGCGAAGGCCGCGGCTTCTGCTCCGGCGGCGACGTCGACGAGATCATCGGCGCCACCCTCTCCATGGACACCGCGCAGCTGCTGGACTTCAACCGGATGACCGGCCAGGTCGTGCGCGCCGTCCGCGAATGCCCCTTCCCCGTGATCGCCGCCGTGCACGGGGTGGCCGCCGGGGCCGGCGCCGTCCTCGCGCTCGCGGCCGACTTCCGCATCGCCGACCCCACCGCCCGCTTCGCGTTCCTCTTCACCCGCGTCGGCCTCTCCGGCGGCGACATGGGGGCCGCGTACCTGCTGCCCCGCGTCGTCGGCCTCGGCCACGCCACCCGCCTCCTGATGCTCGGCGAGCCCGTACGCGCCCCCGAGGCCGAGCGCATCGGCCTGCTCAGCGAGCTCACCGAGGAGGGCAAGGCCGACGTACGGGCAGCGGAGCTCGCCGCGCACCTCGCCGCCGGCCCCGCCCTGGCGTACGCCCAGACCAAGGCCCTGCTGACCGCCGAGCTCGACATGCCGCTCGCCGCGGCCGTCGAACTCGACGCCAACACCCAGGCCCTGCTGATGAACGGCCGGGACTACGCCGAGTTCCACGCCGCCTTCACCGCGAAGCGGCCGCCGGAGTGGGAAGGCAGGTAGCGCCGTGCCCCTCGGGAACACACTCGACGTCGCGGTGATCGGCGGGGGACCGGGGGGCCTGTACGCGGCCGCCCTGCTGGCCCGGCAGGGCCACCGGGTGCAGGTGTGGGAGCGCAATGCCCCCGACGACACCTTCGGCTTCGGCGTCGTCCTCTCCGACGAGACCCTCGGCGGCATCGAACGCGCCGACACCGACGTCTACGAGGCCCTCGGTGCCGAGTTCGTCCGCTGGGACGACATCGACATCGTCCACCGCGGCCGCCTGCACACCTCGGGCGGCCACGGCTTCGCCGCCCTCGGCCGGCGCCGCCTCCTGCACGTCCTGCACGCACGCTGCACCGCCCTCGGCGTCACGCTCCGCTTCCGCACCCCCGCCCCGCCCGCCGACGCCCTCGCCGCCTCCCACGACCTGGTCGTCGCCGCCGACGGCGTCCACAGCGCCACCAGGCAGAGCGCCGCCGAGCACTTCCGGCCCACCCTCACCAGCGGCCGCTGCCGCTACATCTGGCTCGCCGCCGACTTCGCCTTCGACGCCTTCCGCTTCGAGATCGCCGAGACCGAGCACGGCGTCATGCAGCTCCACGCCTACCCCTACGCGCCGGACGCCTCCACCGTCATCGTCGAGATGCGGGAGGAGGTCTGGCGGGCCGCCGGCCTCGACCTGTGCGACGAGGCCGAATCCGCCGACCGCTGCGCCAAGGCCTTCTCCGAGGCACTGCGCGGCCGGCCACTGCGCGGCAACCGGTCCGCCTGGACCGGCTTCCGGACCGTCGTCAACGAGCGCTGGTCCCACGGCAACACCGTCCTCCTCGGCGACGCCGCCCACACCGCGCACTTCTCCATCGGCTCCGGCACCAAACTGGCCGTCGAGGACGCCCTCGCCCTCGCCGAGGCGGTCGCCGCCGAGCCGGACGTCCCCGCCGCCCTCGCCGCGTACGAGGCCGCCCGCCGCCCCGCCGTCGCCTCCACCCAGCGGGCCGCGGCCGCCAGCATGCGCTGGTTCGAGGAACTCGCCGGATACGTCGACCAGCCCGACCGGCAGTTCGCGTTCAACCTGCTCACCCGCAGCCGCCGCGTCACCCACGGAAACCTGCGCCTGCGCGACGAGCGCTTCACCCGCGCCGTCGAACGCGACTTCGGCTGCCCCGACGACCGCACCCCGCCCATGTTCACCCCGCTGACCCTGCGCGGGCTGACCCTGCGCAACCGCGTCGTCGTCTCCCCGATGGACATGTACTCCGCCGCCGACGGCGACGGCCTCCCCGGCGACTTCCACCTCGTCCACCTCGGCGCCCGCGCCCTCGGCGGCGCCGGCCTGGTCATGACCGAGATGGTCTGCGTCTCTCCGCAGGGCCGGATCACGCCCGGCTGCACCGGCCTCTACACCGACGCGCAGGCCGCCGCCTGGCGGCGCATCGCCGACTTCGTGCACACCTCCGCCCCCGGCACCGCCCTCGGCGTCCAGCTCGGCCACTCCGGCCGCAAGGGCTCCACCAGGCTCATGTGGGAGGGCATGGACGACCCCCTGCCCGAGGGCAACTGGCCCGTCGCCGCAGCCTCCCCGCTGCCCTACCGGCCCGGCGTCTCGCAGGTCCCCCGCGCCCTGGACCGCCGGGACCTCGCCGGGATCCGCGCCGACTTCGCGGCCGCCGCCGCCCGCGCCGCCGACTGCGGCTTCGACCTCCTCGAACTGCACTGCGCCCACGGCTACCTGCTGTCCGGATTCCTCTCGCCGCTCGCCAACCACCGCGAGGACGCCTACGGGGGCCCGCTGGAGAACCGGCTCCGCTTCCCCCTGGAGGTCTTCGACGCCGTCAGGGAGGTCTGGCCCGGGGACCGGCCCATGACCGTCCGGCTCTCCGCCACCGACTGGGCGCCCGGCGGCACCACCGCCGAGGACGCCGTCCGCATCGCCGCCGCCTTCGCCGCACACGGCGCCGACGCCATCGACGTCTCCACCGGGCAGGTCGTCCCCGACGAGGCCCCCGAATTCGGGCGCTCGTACCAGACCCCGTACGCCGACCGGATCCGCAACGCCCTCGGCGTCCCCGTCATCGCCGTCGGCGCCATCTCCTCCTGGGACGACGTCAACTCGCTGCTCCTCGCCGGCCGCGCCGACCTCTGCGCCCTCGGCCGCCCCCACCTGTACGACCCCCACTGGACCCTGCACGCGGCCGCCGACCAGGAGTACGCGGGACCGGCCGCCCCCTGGCCGGCCCCCTACCGCGCCGGCAGCCGCAAGCCGCCCACCGGAAAGGGCTGAGCGGCGAGCGGCGAGCGGTGAGCGCGGACGGCCCGGGGCGGCTCAGCGCGCCACGACCACCGCCCGGTCCTCCACCGGCAGGAAGCCGAGCCGCAGGTAGACGCCCGTGCTCGTCGGGTTCGCCGTGTCCGCGAACAGCAGCACCTCCCGGGCGCCCGCCGCCCGGGCCGCGCCCACCGCCGCGTGCGTCGCGCCCGCCGCGTACCCGCGCCGCCGGTGTGCGGGCGGCGTGTACACCGGGCCGATCCGGGAGGCCCCGCCGTCGGGCGGGCTGAACGCGGCGAGCCCCGCCGGACGGCCCGCGGCGTCCTCCCACAGCAGCATCCCGCCCCCGGCCACCCGGTCCCGTACGGCGCCCTCGCCGGGCGGCGGGTCCCCGACCTCCGCCGCGAAGGAGGCGCACCACTCCCGCACCAGCGGCAGGTCCGCCTCCGCGGCCGCCCGGGCCCGCCCCCGGGGCGCCGGCTCCGGCGCCGCGAGCTCCCCGAGCCGGTACAGCCGCAGCACCTCCGGCTCGCCCAGCGGCCGCCCCCAGGCCTCCGCGAGCCGCTCGCCGTCCGCGAGCCGGGCGTTGAACCCGCCGATCCCGCTCAGCACCGGCTCCCGCCGCAGCGCCTCGCCCAGCGCGGCCACCGCCTCGCCGGGCACCCTGCCGAGGACCAGCGGGTACGGCGGCGTGCACAGGAACCCGCCCGCGACCGCGCCGTCCGCGCCGGTCCACCAGCCGAACACCGGGTCCCGGTCCGAGAAGGCATGCGGGCCGCGGCGCCGCAGCGCGCCCTCCACGGTCAGCAGCAGCGTGTTCGCCACGGGGTCGGCGGCGACGGCCGCCCCGGCCGCGGCCCGGTAGGCCGCCAGGTCATGGGTGAAGGTCCAGGTCATGGCCCATCATGGCGCCCGCCCGCAGCGCCCCGCACCCGCAATCCGCCCGCCGGGCTACTGCTGCACGAAGCGGGCGCCCGTGTCCCGCAGACGGGCGTGCAGCTCGGCGAAGACGGCCGCCGCCCGGTCGCCCGGCCAGTCCGCGGGCAGCAGGTCGTGCGGCAGCCCCGGGTCGGCGTACGGCAGGCGCCGCCAGCCGTCCAGGGCCCGCAAGTAGTCCCGGTAGGCCTGCTCCGGCGTCGGCGAGCCGCCCTGCTGGAGGGCGCGCAGCACCGGCTCGTGCCGGTCGAGGAACTCCTCGTGCGCCTTGGCCAGCGCGGTCAGGTCCCACCAGCGGGCCACCGCCTCCGCCGTCGGCGCGAAGCCCAGGTGCGTGCCGCGGAACAGCTCCACGTACGCCGTCAGGTGCAGCCGGTCCAGGGTGTGCCCCGTCTCCTCGTACAGGTGGGCCGGGGCGATCCACACCCCGGGGGCCACCGAGCCGAAGCCCAGCCGCGCCAGCCGGGAGCGCAGCAGGTGCCGCTTGTGCCGCTCCTGCTCCGGGACGGAGAAGACGGCCACCAGCCATTCGCCGGTGCCCCGGACGGCCCGGTCGCCGTAGATGCGCCGGTCGCCGTCGTCGAGGAGCTGCCGCGCCTCGCCGGAGAGCTCGTACCCCGCGGAGCCGTCCGCCGCCCGAGCGGGCAGCAGGAAGCCGCGCCGCTTGAGCCGGGACACCGAGGAGCGCACCGACGGGGCGTCCACGTCCGCGGCGCCCAGCAGGCGGACCAGCGCCGACACGGGTACGGGCCCCTCGAAGGCCCGCCCGTAGGCGCCGTAGAAGGTGACGATCAGGGATCGCGGAGTGTGCTGCTCGGCCACGTGTTCACTCTAGATCGCGGAGCCGGAACCGCTGAAGTTTTCCCGTCGGGGTCCGCGGCAGGGCCGGGAGGAAGACGAACGCCCGGGGGCACTTGTGCGGGGCCAGCTCGGCGCGCATGTACTCCCGCAGGGCCTCCTCCGTCAGGGCCGCGCCCGGCCGGGGGACGGCGTACGCCACGACGATCTGGCCGCGCCGCTCGTCCGGGCGGCCCACGACGGCGGCCTCCGCCACGTCCGGGTGGCGCAGCAGGGCCTCCTCGACCTCCGGGCCGGCGATGTTGTGGCCGGCGGAGACGATCATGTCGTCGGCGCGGGCGACGTACCGGAAGTAGCCGTCCGAGTCCCGGACGTACGTGTCGCCGGTGAGATTCCAGCCGTCCCGTACGTACTCCTCCTGCCGCGGGTCGGCCAGGTAGCGGCAGCCGACCGGGCCGCGCACGGCGAGCAGGCCCGGCTCGTCGTCCGCGACAGGCCGGCCGGCGCGGTCCACCACGCGGGCCTGCCAGCCGGGCACGACCCGGCCGGTGGTGCCGGGGCGGATGTCGTCGTCCGCGGCGGAGATGAAGATGTGCAGCAGCTCCGTCGCGCCGATCCCGTTGATGATCCGCAGCCCGGTCCGCTCGTACCAGGCCTGCCAGGTCGCGGCGGGGAGGTTCTCGCCCGCCGAGACGCAGCGGCGCAGCGCGGAGAGGTCGTACCCCTTGCCGCCGGCTGCGTCCTCCCCGCCGCCGTCCAGCGCGTCCAGCATCGCCCGGTACGCGGTGGGCGCGGTGAACAGGACCGTGACCCGGTGCTCCGCCAGGGCCGGCAGCAGCGCGCGTGGCCCGGCCTGCTCCAGCAGCAGGGCGCAGGCCCCGGCGCGCAGCGGGAAGACGACCAGGCCGCCGAGGCCGAAGGTGAAGCCGAGCGGCGGGCTCCCCGCGAAGACGTCGTCGGGCCGGGGGCGCAGGACGCTGCGGGAGAAGGTGTCGGCGACGGAGAGCACGTCCCGGTGGAAGTGCATGCAGCCCTTGGGGCGGCCGGTGGTGCCCGAGGTGAACGCGATCAGTGCGACGTCGTCCGCGGACGTCGCCACCGCCGGGAACGGCTCCGTGTGCCGTTCGGCGAGCCGGAGCAGGTCCTGCGGGCCCGTCCCGCCGTACGGGGTGATGCGCAGGCCTGGCACCTCCGCCCGGGCCAGGTCCTCCAGCACCGACGCGTGGCACAGGGCGTGCCCCACCCGGGCCATCGCGCACACCGTCGCCAGCTCGTGCGCCCGCTGCTGCGCCAGGACGGTGACGGCGACCGCGCCGGCCTTGACCACGGCGAGCCAGCAGGCGGCGAGCCACGGGCCGGTCGGGCCGCGCAGCAGCACCCGGTTGCCCGGCACCACCCCGAGGTCGGCCGTCAGGACGCGGGCGATGCGGTCCACCCGGTCGCGCAGCTCCCCGTACGACCAGGTCTCGCCGCTGCCGTCGCGGAAGGCGGGGCGGTCCGGTCCGAACCGGGCGACGGTGGCGTCGAGGAGCTCCGCCGCGCAGTTGAGGCGGTCCGGATAGGCCAGTTCGGGCAGTTCGAAGAGCAGGTCCGGCCACGCGTGCGGCGGCGGCAGGTGGTCGCGCGCGAAGGTGTCGGCGTGGGCCGAAGGCTTGAGCTCCAAGGCGGGTTCGCCCCCTTGCGACGGCTGCGGCCCCCGGTCGGGGCCGAAACGGGTGGAGCCGGCCGTGCAGTTGCCCCATGAGCGTATCGTGATGGTGACGGCAGTCAACAGGACGCGATAGAGGCGGGGATGTTCGGATGACCGGATTCGCGCTCGGAGCGGAACAGGAGCAGTGGTGCGGGCAGCTGCGCGAGCTGTCGGCCGCGCGGCTGCGTCCGCTGGCGGACAAGGGGGAGCCGGGCCGGGTCAACCGCCCGCTGCTCGCGGAGCTCGGCGCGCTGGGCCTGCTGGACCGGCTCTTCACCTCGGGCGCGCTGGAGCTGTGCCTGCTGCGGGAGTCCCTCGCGTACGGGTGCACGGAGGCGGAGACGGCGCTGGCCCTCCAGGGGCTCGGGGCGCACCCGGTGCTCAGTGCGGGCACGGACGCGCAGCGGGAGCACTGGCTGCCGCAGGTGCGGGCCGGGCGGGCGGTGGCGGCCTTCGCGCTGAGCGAGCCGGGCGCCGGCTCGGACGCGGCGGCGCTGGCGCTCGCGGCGGAGCCCGACTCCGGCCGCGGGGCGGCGGGCGGCTGGCGGCTCAGCGGGGAGAAGTGCTGGATCTCCAACGCCCCGGAGGCCGACTTCTACACGGTCTTCGCCCGCACCGGCGAGGGTCCGGCGGCGAAGGGCGTCACGGCGTTCCTCGTCCCGGCCGGCCGGCCCGGACTGTCCGGGGAGCCGCTGGAGATGCTCTCCCCGCACCCCATCGGCAGACTGGTCTTCGACGGGGTCCCCGTCGGCCCGGAGGACCTGCTGGGCCGGCCCGGACGCGGCTTCGCCGTGGCGATGGCCACGCTCAACCTGTTCCGGCCCAGCGTCGGCGCGTTCGCGGTGGGCATGGCCCGCGCCGCCCTCGACGCGACGCTCGCGCACACCGCCCGCCGCCCCGCGTTCGGCGGGGTGCTCGCCGACCTCCAGGCGGTCGGGCACCGGGTCGCGGAGATGGCCACCCGGACCGAGGCGGCCCGGCTGCTCGTCTACGCGGCCGCGGGCGCGTACGACGCGGGCGACGCGGACGTCCCCCGCCGATCGGCCATGGCCAAGCTCCTCGCGACGGAGACGGCGCAGTACGTGGTGGACCACGCCGTGCAGCTGCACGGGGCCGCCGCCCTGCGGCGGGGGCACCTGCTGGAGCACCTGTACCGGGAAGTCAGGGCCCCGCGCATCTACGAGGGCGCGAGCGAGGTCCAGCGCACGATCATCGCGCGGGAGCTGTACCGGTGAGCCCGGAGCGGATCAACCCGGCGCAGCTGTCGCCGGCGCGGGGCTTCTCCCACGCGGTGGCGGCGACCGGCTCCCGGCTGGTGTTCCTCGCGGGACAGACCGCGTTGGACGTGGGGGGCGGGGTCGTCGGGGCGACGCTGCCGGAGCAGTTCGAGCGGGCCCTGTCCGGTCTGCTGACGGCGCTGGCGGCGGCGGGCGGCGCGCCCGCGGACCTGGTGCGGGTGACCGTGTACGCGGTGGACGTGGCGGACTACCGGGCGCACGCCCCCGAACTGGGCCGCATCTGGCGGCGCCTGGCGGGGCGGGACTACCCGGCGATGGCGGTGGTGGGCGTCGTCCGGCTCTGGGACGAGGAGGCCCTGGTCGAACTGGACGGTATCGCCGTCCTTGACGGTCCGTCGGAAGCGATTCCGCATTCCGGGGATCCCAGTGGGGAAGCGGCCTGCGGGGGGTCGCGGGGTGCGGCACAGGCGAGCGGCCTTTGACAGGGAGCAGGAGAGGGGGGAGTGTGGAAATGCCCCCTTTGGGACCAATTGTCAAGGCATTCGGAGGTGCATGATCATGCGCCGTGGGATCATTGCGGCAGCTGTGGCCGGCGCCGCGGGCGTCGCTCTCGGCCTGACGCCGGTGAGCGGGGCCTTTGCCGCGCAGACCGGGCTGACCCCGGAGACCCGGCAGGACTGGCGGTGTTCGGACGACCGGCGCGGCAGCAACGACTGGTATGAGTGCTGCGAGCGCTACAACCGGTGGGAGGACCGGCCCGACTGGTGCTGGGACAAGGACAAGGCACACCACAGCAACCGCGACTATGACCGGTACGACTACCGCGACTACAACCACCGCGACTACAACGACCGCGACTACAACGACCGCGGCGGCAACGGCCACGACAACCGCGGCGGCAACGGCCATGACGGCGGCGGTGGCGGCAACGGCGGCCACGGCGGCAACGGCGGCGGCGGCGGTGGCGGCCACGGCGGCGGCGGTGGCGGCAACGGCGGCGGTGGCGGCGGTGGCGGCCACGGCGGCGGTGGCGGCAACGGCGGCGGTGGCGGTGGCGGTGGCGGCAGGTAACTCCGCACACCGGAACTGAACCGCCCGTTCATTCCGCATCCCGAACACGCCGGAGGAAACCGGCAGGTGACGGTCCGCGCCTCCCGCGCGGGCCGTCACTGCTGTCCGCACCCCGCTGCCACACCCCCCGAGGCCGCGGCGGGGCGTCGGAGCCTCGGGCTCAACCCTCCAGCAGGCCGCCCATCCACTCCTCGATCCCGGCCACCGTCCGCGGCAGGGCCCCCGACATCAGCCGGGCCCCTGTCGCGGTGACGACCAGGTCGTCCTCGATGCGCACCCCGATGCCGCGCAGCTCCGGCGGCAGCGTCTCGTCGTCCGGCTGGAGGTAGAGGCCCGGCTCGACCGTCAGGACCTGGCCCTCCTCCAGTACCCCGTCCAGGTACGTGTCCGCCCGCGCCTTCGCGCAGTCGTGGACGTCGAGCCCCAGCATGTGGCCGCTGCTGCACAGCGTGTACCGGCGGTGCAGGTCGCCCTCGGCGTCCTTGAGCACGCCCCAGTCCGCCAGGCCCTCCGCGATCACCCGCATCCCGGCCCGGTGGAAGTCGCGGAAGCTCGCCCCCGGCCGCAGTGCGGCGATGCCCGCCTCCTGCGCCGCGAGCACCAGCTCGTACACCTGCCGCTGGACGGGGGAGAAGCGCCCCGACAGCGGGAGGGTGCGCGTGATGTCGGCCGTGTAGAGCGTGTCGGTCTCGACGCCGGCGTCGAGCAGCAGCAGCTCGCCCGGGTCGAGCCGCCCGTCGTTGCGGATCCAGTGCAGCACGCACGCGTGCGCGCCGGACGCGGCGATGGTGTCGTAGCCGGTGCCGTTGCCCTCCGCCCGGGCGCGCAGGCCGAAGACCCCCTCGATCCACCGCTCGCCGCGCGGGTGGGCGAGCGCGCGCGGCAGCGCCCGTACGACGTCCTCGAACCCGGCGGCGGTGTGGTCGACGGCCAGCTGGAGCTGCCCGACCTCCCAGGCGTCCTTGACCAGGCGCAGCTCCGACAGGGCCGTGGCCAGCTCGGCGTCGGTGGCGGCATTGCGGCCGACCGGGTCGCCCAGTGACTCCAGGTGGGCGCAGCGCAGCCCGGTCAGGCGCTCCGCCTCCGCGAGGTCGGGGCGGCGGCCGACCCAGAACTCCCCGTACCGGCGGTCCCGGTAGAACTCCTCGCTGCCGCCGGTGCGCGGGGAGCGCGGACGCAGGTACAGCACGGCCTCGTGGCCGTGGGGGCCGGAGGGCTCCATCACGAGCACGTGGCCGACCTGGTCCTCGCCGGTGAGCCCGGTGAGCCAGGCGTACGCGCTGTGCGGGCGGAAGCGGAAGTCGCAGTCGTTGGAGCGGACCTTCAGCTCGCCCGCGGGGACGACCAACCGCTCGCCGGGGAAGCGCGCGGACAGGCGGGCGCGGCGGGCGGGGGTGACGGCGTACGCGGAGACGCGCTCGGAGTCCGGCAGGGGCGACGGGGCCCAGTTGCCGGCCATGTACCGGGACAACTCAGGCGATACCGGCAGATCGTGACTCCCGGTGTTGAGGCGGGAGGGGGCTTCGGTCACGGGGGCTCCCTGGGAAAGACGTGAACTGGTGTGCGCACAGGTCTTGCCAGTGCAATTTCACATTACTATGTTACAGCTCACACCGCGGCGCGTTAATCCCCGTCAAACGCCGTGTGGCGCAGGGCAGTTCACGCACGACCGCTCGTCCGGCACGTCCCACGCAGCACCCCCGCGCCGTGTCCGCCATGTCCCCCACCTCCCCTTCCAGGAGTCCTTGGTGTCCCAGCACAGAGCTGTGCGTTCCTCCCTCCTCTCCACCGCGGTCGCGGTGACGCTCCTCGCCACGGCGGGCCAGGCCGTGACGGTGGCCGCCGAGACCGCGGTCCCCGCCCCGGCGCAGGGCGCAGCCGCCGCCCCTGCCGCTCCCGCACCCGCCGGGGCCCGCGGCGGAAACCCGTTCGACGAGGTCGACCGCCTCGCCTCGCCGAAGGAGGCGGCCCCCGCTTCCGCCGTCGCGCCGGGCGCCGGGCGCACCCCGGGCGGCCAGGCCGCCCGTTCCGCCGCGGACGCCGCAGCAGCCCAGGCCGCCCAGGGCCGCACCCCGGGAGCCCCGACGGCGGCCGCGCCGGCCTCCGAGCGCGCAGAGAAGAGCCGCAAGGCCGCCGCGGCGGCCCCCGCGACCGGCCGCACCCTCGCTGCCGGCGTCCCCTGCACCCTCGACGGCGTGACGGGGCTGTCCCCGGAGCAGTTCGCCGACTTCCTCGCCGACGAGGCCGTCACGGCCGACGGCTGCCTGCGCAGCATCATCTGGACCTGGGACGCCCGCCTGGCCCCGGTCATGTCCGACGCCCATGTCCAGGCCGTCTCCCGGCGCATATCCGCCCTGGCCGCGGCGCACGACGGCAAGAACTCCTCCCACCTGGAGGAGATGTTCACCTACCTGCACGCGGTCGCCTACCACGACTACTCGCGCTCCGAGATCGACGTCACCGACGCGCCGACCGTCGAGGCCATGCGCCGCGCCATCGCCGACTTCGGCGCCGCCGCCCGCACCTTCGACACCACCGCCTCCAACGCCCGCACCCTGCGCGAGGCCCTCTATGCCGGCAGTGCTCCCGGCCTGCGCCACCACCAGCTCGGCCTGATCAAGAAGGTCCTGGCCACGATGGACCCGGGCCACCCGGCCACCCACCACGACCCGCACTGGGCGGGTGCCGCCCTGGCCGCGCTCTCGGTGAACTACCTCGGCGTCTACCCGGGCAACCAGGACGCCGCCTTCCACGCGGCGGTGGCCGCCGACCCGGCCTACCGCGACCTGTTCAAGGCGTTCGCCGGCTACGGCCACCTCAAGGGCACCGCGAACGCCTGGGTCGCCCGCGACGCGCTCGGCGAGTACGGCCGCTTCGGCCAGGTCCCCTCTCTCAAGGACCGGGTCGTGGCCGACCTCGGCGCGCTCCTCCCGACGGCCCGCGCCACCTTCGGCGACGGCAGCGAGCAGTGGGCGAAGGTCGTCTCCTGGCTCAACTTCTACGAGGCGTGCAAGCCGTACGGCGTCTGCAAGGAGGACATCGAGAAGCAGCTCTTCCCGAACACCTTCACCTACGACAACGGCGCCATCAAGGTCCGCACCGCCCTCGACCGGGCCACCGTCGACCAGCTCTACTACGCGAGCAAGCAGGTCAAGGCGCAGTACCACCGGGTGATCGGCACCGAGCAGCCGCTCGCCGGCGACCCGAACAGCACCCTCAACATCGTGCTGTACGCCTCGCGCGCCGACTACGTGAACTACCACCCGATCCTGACCGGGTACGACACGAACAACGGCGGCATCTACATCGAGAACGGCGCCACCTTCTACACCTACCAGCGCCGCGTCCCGCAGGACTCCAGCCTGACCCTGGAAGAGCTCTTCCGCCACGAGTACGTGCACTACCTCAACGGCCGCTTCGCCGTGCACGGCTTCTTCGGCCAGGGCCCCTGGTACGAGGGCGACCGCACCACCGCCATGGACGAGGGCACGGCCGAGTTCTTCGACGGGGCCACCCGCTCCGACGGCATCGCCGTGCGCAAGTCGCTCGTCAAGAGCATCATCAGCGACACGGCGGGCGGCGGCCCCCGCATGAGCGTCGAGCAGATCCTCAACGCGACGTACGACGGCGACGGCTTCCGCTTCTACAGCTACGCCGGCACGTTCTTCGAGTTCCTGTGGACCGAGAAGCCGTCCCTGCTGCGCGAGATGTACACCCACCTGCGCAACAACGACGTGGCGAAGTACGACGCCTGGCGCCACCGCCTCGGCTCGGACAGCTACCTCCAGCGCGACTACGACCGCTTCCTGGACACGCAGATCGCCAAGGTGGACCAGCTCTTCGTCCCCAACACGACCTACACGCCGAACGAGCAGCTGCGCGACTCCGCGCTCGCCTCGGTGAAGTCCTCGTTCGCCGCGGCCACGTACAACACGCCGGACTGCGTCGAGAACGGCGACCCCGGCAAGCGGCGGTTCACCTGCACCGGCCGGATCACCGCGAACCTGAAGAACTGGCGCAGCGACGACCAGAACTTCAAGGACATGTCGGAGACGGTCGACTACTTCATCCTCGACCGGGCCGGCGCGGCGTCCAACAACCTGGCCGACATGAACTGCTCCTTCGGCCCGGTGGAGATCTGGGACAACCGCACGGCCGGCACCTCCCCGTACAGCTGCGAGGGCCCGCTGCGCAGCTGACCCGTGCCGCCGGCGGCCGGCCCTGCACTCCGGGAGACCCCGGAGCGGGGGGAGGGCCGGCCGCCGGACCGTCCCGCTGCTGCACGCTCTGGGCAGCCGCTAAAGAATGTGACATATTACTGCCGTGCCCAAGAGACATCCCCTGGACGTCGTGATCATCGGAGCCGGCGTCGTCGGAGCAGCGTGCGCCTACTACGCCGCACGCGCCGGCCTCCGCGCCGCCGTCGTCGACCGCGGCCCCGTCGCCGGCGGGACGACCGGAGCGGGCGAGGGGAACCTCCTCGTCTCCGACAAGGAGGCCGGCCCCGAGCTCGACCTCGCCCTGCTGTCCGCAGGCCTCTGGCGGGACCTGGCCGCCGCCCTCCCCGAAGAGCTGGAGTACGAGCCCAAGGGCGGGCTCGTCATCGCCCCCGACGAGGCCGCGCTGAAGGCCCTGCGCGCCTTCGCCGAGGGGCAGCGCGCCGCCGGTGTGGAGGCCGTCGAGGCCGACCCGGCCGAGCTGCGCGAACTGGAGCCGCACCTGGCACCCGGCCGGGCGGGCGGCTTCCTCTACCCCCAGGACGCCCAGGTCCAGCCCGCGCAGGCGGCCGCCCGCCTGCTCGCCGCCTCCGGCGCCGAACTCCACCTCGGCGAGGAGGCCGTCGAGGTCGTCACGGCCGGCGGCGCCGTCCGCGGGGTGCGCACCGCGCGACGCGAACTCGCCGCCCCCGCCGTCGTCAACGCCGCCGGCACCTGGGGCGGCCGCATCGCGGAACTCGCCGGCACCTCCCTGCCGGTCCTGCCGCGGCGCGGCTTCGTCCTCGTCACCGAGCCGCTGCCCCGGGTCGTACGGCACAAGGTGTACGCCGCCGACTACATCGCGGACGTCGCGAGCGGCTCCGCGGCCCTGCAGTCCTCGGCGGTCGTCGAGGGCACCCCGGCCGGGCCGGTGCTGATCGGGGCGACCCGGGAGCGCGTCGGCTTCGACCGGTCGCTGTCCCCGGAGGCCCTGCGCCGCCTCGCCGGCCAGGCCGCCGCCCTCTTCCCGGCCCTCGCTGACGCCCGCATCCTGCGCGCCTACCACGGCTTCCGCCCCTACCTCCCCGACCACCTCCCCGCGATCGGGCCCGACCCCCGGGTCCCCGGACTGGTCCACGCCTGCGGGCACGAGGGCGCCGGCATCGGCCTGGCCCCCGCCACCGGGGTGCTCGTCGCCGCCGCCCTCACCGGCGCCGAACCCCCGCTCCCGCTCCACCCCTTCCGCCCGGACCGCTTCCCGGAGCCCGCGGCGCAGCCGAAGGAGACCGGCCGATGACCGACCCCTCGCACCGCCGGTCCCCGCGCGACCTCGTCGGCGGGCGCCCGGACGCGACGTACACCCTGCGCTTCGACGGGCGCGAGCTGACCGCCCACGCGGGGCAGAGCATCGCCGCCGTGCTGTGGGGCGCCGGCATCCTCGCCTGGCGCACCACCCGGCAGGGCGGCGCCCCGCGCGGCGCGTTCTGCGGGATCGGCAGCTGCTACGACTGCCTCGTCACCGTCAACGGCCGCCCCAACCAGCGCGCCTGCCTGGTCCCCGCCCGCCCCGGGGACGCCGTCACCACCCAGGAAGGGACCGGCCGTGCCGACCTCGCCGTCTGACCTCCCCGGACCCGGCGCCCCGGCCGCCGCCGGCCGCCCGGACGCGGCCCCCGCCGACCTCGCCGTCGTCGGCGCCGGCCCGGCCGGCCTCGCCGCGGCCGTCACCGCCGCCCGGCTCGGCCTGCGCGTCACCCTGCTCGACGCGGGGGAGCGGCCCGGCGGGCAGTTCTACCGGCACCCCGCCCCGCAGCTGGGCGCGGAGCGGCCCGAGGCCCTCCACCACGGATGGGCCGCGTTTGCCGCCCGCGAGCGGGCCCTGCGCGCCCACACCGCCTCCGGCCGCGTCACGTACCTGCCCGGCCACCATGTCTGGACCGTGGTCCGCCGGGACGCACCGCAGGACACCGCTCCCGCCGGGGCCGCCCGCCGGGCCCCGGCCGCCTGGGTGCTGCACGCCGTCGCCGGACCCGAGGAGCGCGCGGTGGCCGTACCCGCCCGCGCCGTGCTCCTGGCCACCGGCTCCTACGAGCGCCAACTGCCCTTCCCCGGCTGGACCCTGCCCGGCGTCGTCGGCGCCGGCGGCGCGCAGGCCATGCTCAAGGCCGGCCTCGTTCTGCCCGGCCGGCGTGTCGTCGTCGCCGGGAGCGGGCCGCTGCTGCTCGCCGTCGCCGGATCCCTCGCCTCCGCCGGGGCGCGGGTGCCCGCCGTCGTCGAGGCCGCCGCCTACACCGGGTACGCGCCCGCCCTGCCCGCCCTGCTGCGCAACCCCGCCAAGCTCGCGGAGGGCGCCGTGTACGGCGGGGCCCTGCTCCGCCACGGCGTGCGGCTGCTCACCCGGCACGCGGTGACCGAGGCGCACGGCACCGACCGGGTGGAGGCCGTCACCGTGGCCCGCCTGGACGCGGACTGGCGGCCGCTGCCCGGCACCGCCCGCCGCATCCCCTGCGACGCCGTGGCCGTCGGGCACGGCCTGGTCCCGCAGCTGGAGCTGGCCACCGGCCTCGGCTGCGCCACCCGCCGCGCCGCCGACGGCACCGCCGCGCTCGACCTCGACGCCCTCCAGCGGACCTCCGTACCCGGCATCTGGTCCGCCGGCGAGACCGGGGGCATCGCCGGCGCGGAGCCGGCGCTGGTCGAGGGGGAGATCGCGGCCCACGCCGTCGCCGGCCGTCCCGTCCCGGCGGCCCTGGTGCGCCGCCGCGCGCGGCTGCGGGCCTTCGCCGACGCGATGGGCCGGGTCCACCGGCCCGGTGAGGGCTGGACCGGATGGCTGCGGGACGACACCGACGTGTGCCGGTGCGAGGAGGTGCCGGCGGGGCGGATCCGGGAGGCCGTCTCCGACCTCGGAGCCCGGGACGCCCGTACCGCCAAACTGCTCACCCGCGCCGGAATGGGCTGGTGCCAGGGCCGGATGTGCGGACCGGCCGTCGCCGCCCTGGCCGGCGAGGAGCAGGCGCCCGACCGGCGGCCGCTGTCCTGCCCGGTGCCGCTGCGCCTGCTCGCCGGCCTGCCGCCCGCCGACGGCTGACGGCCGACGGCTTGCGTCCGCGGGCGGCGGGGGCCCCGGCCCCCTGCGCCCCCCTCTTGCCCCGGCCCGTCCGGAGTCTTGTGGCCGAGTTCAACCCACTAGTAAAATGTCACACACCACACGAGGGAGCTTTCTCATGACCGACGCGCACACCCCCGCGCCCACCGCCGCCGACCCGCGCACCCGCCCCTGGCACGGCATCATGGTCGCCACCGCGCTGCCCATGCGCGAGGACCTCTCCGTCGACTACGACGCCTACGCCGACCACGTCGCGTGGCTCATCGCCAACGGCTGCGACGGCGTCGTCCCCAACGGCTCCCTCGGCGAGTACCAGACCCTCACCGACGAGGAGCGGGCCCGCGTCGTGCGCACCGCCGTCGAGGCCGCCGGCGACGGCAGCCGCGTCATGCCCGGCGTCGCCGCCTACGGCAGCGCCGAGGCCCGCCGCTGGGCCGAGCAGGCCGCCGAGGC
Organism: Streptomyces globosus; assembly: GCF_003325375.1. GTDB lineage: Bacteria > Actinomycetota > Actinomycetes > Streptomycetales > Streptomycetaceae > Streptomyces > Streptomyces globosus_A. Next base: position 1,842,627 of record NZ_CP030862.1, read on the forward strand.
CGGCGCCGGCTCCGTCCTGCTGCTGCCGCCCAACGCCTTCCGCGCCGACGAGTCCGCCGTCCGCTCCCACTACGCCGAGGTGGCCCGCGCCGGCCTGCCCGTCGTCGCGTACAACAACCCGATCGACACCAAGGTCGACCTCACGCCCGCCCTGCTGGCCCGGCTGCACGCCGACGGCAGCATCGTCGCCGTCAAGGAGTTCAGCGGCGACGTCCGCCGCGCCTACGAGATCGCCGAACTCGCCCCCGGCCTGGACCTCCTGATCGGCGCCGACGACGTCCTGCTCGAACTCGCCCTCGCCGGCGCCGTCGGCTGGATCGCCGGCTACCCCAACGCGCTGCCCGCCGCCTGCGCGACCCTCTACCGGGCGGCCGTCGCCGGCGACCTGGACACCGCGCTGCCGCTCTACAAGTCCCTGCACTCGCTGCTGCGCTGGGACTCCAAGACGGAGTTCGTGCAGGCCATCAAGCTCTCCATGGACCTCGCCGGCCGCCCGGGCGGCGCCACCCGCCCGCCCCGCTTCCCGCTGACCGGGGAGACCGAGGCGGCCGTCCGCGCCGCGACCGAGAAGGCCCTCGCCGAGGGACTCAACTAGCCAACCGGGGGAACCCATGCGCACGCGCCACATCTACCACGCGGTGGACTCGCACACCGAGGGCATGCCGACCCGGGTCGTCACCGGGGGCGTCGGGGTGATCCCCGGCGCCACCATGGCCGAGAAACGGCTCCACTTCATCGAGCACATGGACCACGTCCGCACCCTGCTCATGTACGAGCCGCGCGGCCACTCCGCGATGAGCGGCGCGATCCTGCAGCCCCCCACCCGCCCCGACGCCGACTTCGGCGTCCTCTACATCGAGGTGTCGGGCCTGCTGCCCATGTGCGGGCACGGCACCATCGGGGTCGCCACCGTCCTCGTCGAGACGGGCATGGTGCCGGCGGTCGAGCCGGTCACCACCGTCCGCCTCGACACCCCCGCCGGACTGGTCTCCGTCGACGTCCGCGTCGAGGACGGGGCGGCCACCGCCGTCACCCTCACCAACGTCCCCGCCTTCTGCGCCGGCCTCGACCTCAAGGCCGACGTCCCCGGATACGGCACCGTCACCTACGACCTCGCCTACGGCGGCAACTTCTACGCCTTCGTCGAACTCGACGCCCTCGGCCTCCCCTTCGACCGCGCCCGCAAGGACGACCTGCTCGCCGCCGGACTCGCCGTCATGGACGCGGTCAACGCCTCCGCCGACCGGCCCGTCCACCCCGAGGACCCCGCCATCGCCGGCGTCAAGCACGTCTACCTCGCGGCCCCCGGCTCCGACGCCCGCCGCTCCCGGCACGCCATGGCCATCCACCCCGGCTGGTTCGACCGCTCGCCCTGCGGTACGGGCACCAGCGCGCGCATGGCCCAGCTGCACGCCCGCGGCCTCCTCGGCCTCGGCGCCGACTTCGTGAACGAGTCCTTCATCGGCACCGAGTTCACCGGCCGGCTCGTCGGCCGCACCACCGTCGGCGGGTACGAGGCCGTCGTGCCCGCCGTCACCGGGCGGGCCTGGATCACCGGCACCGCCCAGTACTTCCTCGACCCGTCCGACCCCTTCCCCGGAGGGTTCCTCCTGTGACCGCCGACGACCCCGCCGCGCCTGAGGTGCGCACCGCCGACTACCACGCGGCCGGAGAGCCGTTCCGGATCGTCGACACCGCCGACCCCGGCCTCCCGCCCGCCCCCGGCGACACCGTCGCCGAGCGCTGCGCCACCGCGATCGGCCCCGGCGGCTCCGGCACCGCGCCGAGGCCCGGCGCGCTGGACTCCGTACGGCGCCTGCTCGTGCAGGAGCCGCGCGGCCACGCCGGGATGTACGGCGGGTTCGTCGTGCCCCCGGACGACGACGGCGCCCACTTCGGCGTCCTCTTCTGGCACAAGGACGGCTACTCCACGGCCTGCGGCCACGGCACCATGGCGCTGGGCGCCTGGGCCGTGGACACCGGCCGGGTGCCCGCCCCCGACGAGGGCGACGTCCCGGTGCGGATCGACGTGCCGTCGGGCCGGGTCGCCGCCACCGTCCACCGCAGCGGCGGCCGCACCACCGGCGTCACCTTCCGCAACGTCGCGGCCCGGGTGGGCGCCCGGAAGGTCCCCGTCGCCACCAGCCTCGGCCTCGCCGAGGCCGACATCGCCCACGCCGGCGCCTGCTACGCCTCCGTCCGGGCGCGCGACCTCGGCCTGGACGTCTCCCGGGCCTCGCTCGGGGACCTGGTGCGCGCCGGCCGCGAGATCCGCACCGCGCTCGCCGCGCACCCCGCCACCTGGCACCCGGACGGGCCGCTGCTCTCCGGCGTCTACGGGGTGATCTTCCACGAGGAGCTCCCCGACACCCCCTTCGGCCCGCACCAGCGCAACGTCACCGTCTTCGCCGACGGACAGGTGGACCGCTCGCCCTGCGGATCCGGCACGTCCGCGCGGCTCGCCCTCCTCGCCGAGGACGGCCGCCTCGGACCGGAGGACTCCCTGCTGCACGAGTCGGTGGCCGGGACGGTGTTCACCGGCCGGATCGCCCCCGCGGCCGCCGCGCCCGGGGAGGCTCCGGACGGCCTGGTCACCGAGGTCACCGGCAGCGCGTACCGCACCGGCGAGCACCGCTTCACGCTCGACCCGCACGACGCGCTCGGCGCCGGCTTCCTGCTGTGATCCGGCAGATCGGCGCCGCCGAGATCACCGCGCTGCTCGGGCCCGCCGCGGCGGCCGACGCCCTGGCCGACGCCCTGCGCGCGGGGCTCGACCCGGAGGCCTGCCCGCAGCGCAGCGCGGTCGCCGTGCCGGGCGGCGGGGAACTGCTGCTGATGCCGGCCGCGCAGGGGGCGTACGCCGGTGTGAAGATCGCCGGGGTGGCGCCGGGAAACCCGGCGCGCGGCCTGCCCCGGATCACCGGCTCCTACCTCCTCCTCGACGGGCCCACCCTCAGCCCGGTCGCCCTCCTCGACGGCGCCGCCCTCACGGCGCTGCGCACACCGGCGGTCTCGGCGCTGGCCCTGCGGCACCTCGCCCCGGCCGGGCGGCCGCTGCGGCTGGTGCTCTTCGGGACGGGCCCGCAGGCGTACGGGCACCTCGAAGCCGCGGCCGCGGTGCGGGAGCTGGCCGAGGCCGTCGTCGTGGGCCGGGACCCCGGCGGTCCGGGCGCGAAGGCCCTTGCGGAGCACGCCCGCACACTGGGCGTCCCGGCGCGGACGGGCAGCGCGGCGGACGTGGCCGGGGCGGACCTGGTGCTGTGCTGCACCACGGCCCGCACCCCGCTCTTCGACGGGCGGCTCGTCGCGCCCGGCGCGGTGGTCGTGGCGGTCGGCTCGCACGAGCCGGACGCCCGCGAGACGGACACGGCGCTGGTGCGGCGCTCTGCCGTGTACGTCGAAGCCCGGTCGGCGGCCCTGCGGGAGGCGGGGGACCTGCTGGTTCCGGAGGCGGAGGGGGCGATCGGGCCCGGCTGCATCACGGCCACCCTGGCCGACCTGGTCGCGGGGCGGGCGCCGGGGCCGGGCCCGGCGGGTTGTCCACAGCTCTTCAAGAGCGTGGGCATGGCCTGGGAGGATCTCGCCGTGGCGGTGGCGCTGTACGCGGCCGCCGGGAAGAACAGCGAAACGTGACATTGTACGCTGTTCCTCTGCGATCTCTCGGAGGACAAGCAATGGGTGACCTGAAGCAGCACAGCCTCATCAAGGCCCAGGAACGGCTCCGCGACCAGGTCGGCCACGCGCTCCGAGCGGCTCTGATAGCGGGCGAACTGCGCCCCGGCAGCGTCTACTCGGCCCCCGGCCTCGCCGCCGAACTCGGCGTCTCCGCCACCCCCGTCCGCGAGGCCATGCTCGACCTCGCCCGCGAGGGCCTGGTCGAGCCGGTCCGCAACAAGGGCTTCAGGATCACCGAGGTCAGCGAACGCGACCTGGACCAGTACACCGAACTCCGCACGATGATCGAGGTCCCCACGGTCGGCAGGGTCACCCGGATGGCCGCCCGCGAGCAGCTGGAGGCCCTGCGCCCGATCGCGGAGGAGATCGTCACCAGCGCCCGCGAGCACAACCTCATCGGCTACCTGGAGGCGGACCGCCGCTTCCACCTGACCCTGCTGGGGCTCGCCGGGAACGAGCGCCTGGTCGAGACCGTCGGCGACCTGCGCAAGCGCTCCCGCCTCTACGGGCTCACGGGCCTGGACGAGGCGGGCAAGCTGGTCTCCTCCGCCGAGGAGCACCTGGAACTCCTCGACCTGATGATCGCGGGCGACGCGGAGGCGGCCGAGGCGTGCATGGCGCGCCACCTGGGCCACGTCCGCTCGCTGTGGGCGGAGGGCCGCGACGAGCCGGTGGGCCGCCCCGCGGCGGGCGGCCTCGGCTCCGGCCTCACCGGCTGAATGCCGCGGCCGCCCGGCCGGCCGCCCGTTCGGCCCGGGCCCGGGCCCGCCCGGCTCGGCCGGCTCAGCCGCCGAGCAGCCCGAGCAGCGCGCTGACCGCCTCGACCACGGGCTGCCCGATCGCCCCGACGGTCGCGGCGATGCCCGCGACCGCGGTCAGCGCGTTGTACCGCTGCTCGGGCGAGACGGCGGCGTCGGCCGAGAGGGCCGGCAGGGACTCGTCGATCCGCTGCACGGCCACCTGCGGCACCCGTGTCCGCAACTCCTGCACCAGCGGCAGCAGTTCAAGCAGTGCCCGCTCCGCGGCGGGGGAGAGGGCCGGCCCCGCCGCCGCGCCCCCGCCGAACGACATGCCGGTGTTGCCCTGGCCGCCGTGCATGTTGACGACGTTGCCGAAGTTGTAGCTGTCCCCGCTCATGCGCTGCGCATCCCCACGTTGCCGTTTCCGCCGTACATGTTGACCGTGTCGCCGAAGTAGTAGTTGCTCGGGTTGCTGATCGAGAGCTGCTCCACCGTCAGCCGCAGCTCCGTGTCCGGGTGCTCGATGGCGTAGGCGATCCGGTGGACCGCCTCCTCGAGCTGCGCGGGGGCGCCGGTGGCGAGGGCCGTCGACTGGCCGTTCGTCTCCACCCCGAGCGTGAAGTGCGAGGACGCCGTCACGACGGCGAGCATGTCGGCGGCGAACCAGACCAGGGCGGCGACGGCGGCGATCCAGACGAACGGGAGGACGCCGCCGAAGCCGCTCTCGCCGCGCGTCAGGGCCTCGGCAATGGCCCCGAAGAGGGTGAAGCCCAGCGCCGCGAGCAGCGTGACCGCCGTCCGCCGCAGCCACTGCAGCACGGCCTCCTTGCGCCGGGGGCGGAGGACGAAGGTGTAGACCCGCGCGACATTCGCGAGCGGATACACGGCCCCGCCCACCCACAGCAGCCGCCGTGTGACGGTCAGGTCGAGCGGCCGGCCCTTCCCGGCGGGTGCGGGCGCCGCGCCGGGCGGCCGCTGCGGAACGGGCGGCACCCCGCCCGGCTGCGCCGCCGACCCCGTCGGCCTGGGCGGCGCCGGCGGCTGCGACGGCACCCCCGACCCTGTCGTCTCCATGTATCCCCCTGGGAGCCCGCTTGAGCGAAAGGGCCATCCAACGACGCCGTCGCCGGGCGGGCAAGGGCATTTCCGGCCGCCCGTGGCGCGTCGGCGGGGGGTCCGGAGCGGACCGCGCACCACCGGATTTGGACACGGCTGGATAACGGCGGTGCCGATCCCTTGTCAGTGCAATTTCACATTACTATGTTACCGGTCACATCATAGAGCGCGGCCCTTCACTGGAGTGACCATGACCAAGCGCAGCCAACTCGCCCTCGCCACCGCCCTGGTGGCGGCCATCGCACTCGGCGCGACGGGATGCTCCGACCCCAAGAAGGGCTCCGCCGACAAGGGCGCCGCCAACCCCGCCGCCGCCAACGAGGGCAAGATCCTCGGCGGCACCCCGGTCAAGGGCGGCACCCTCACCGTCCTGTCGAACCAGGACTTCTCCCACCTCGACCCGGCCCGCAACTGGACGATGCCGGCGATGGACTTCGGCACCCGGCTGATCTACCGCACCCTCGTCACCTTCAAGGCCGAGCCCGGCAAGGCCGGCAGCGAGCTCGTCCCCGACCTCGCCACCGACCTCGGCACCCCCTCCAACGGCGGCCGCACCTGGACCTTCACCCTCAAGGAGGGCCTGAAGTACGAGGACGGCACCCCGATCAAGGCCCAGGACATCAAGTACAACGTCGAGCGGTCCTTCGCCCCCGACCTCACCGGCGGCCCCGACTACGCCGCGCAGTACCTCGCCGGCGGAGAGAACTACAAGGGTCCGCTCCAGGGGCAGCACCTCGACTCCGTCAAGACCCCCGACGACCGCACCATCGTCTTCGAACTGAAGCGCCCCGTCGCCGAGTTCTCCGCGACCGCCACCCTCCCCACCTTCGCGCCCGTACCGCAGTCCCAGGAGAAGGGCACCCAGTACGACGCCCGCCCGTTCTCCTCCGGCCCGTACAAGATCGAGACCTACGACCGGGACAAGCAGCTGGTCCTCGTCCGCAACGAGCACTGGGACCCCGCGACCGACCAGGTCCGCAAGGCCTACCCGGACAGGTTCGTCGTCGTCATGGGCCTCAAGGGCGGCCAGATCGACGACCGCATCATCGCCTCCGAAGGCGCCGACGCCTCCGCCGTGCAGTACTCCGACATGCGCCCCGAGAGCGCCCCCAAGGTCCTGCCCAAGCCCGACGTCAAGTCCCGCCTCCTCGCCGAGTCCCAGGGCTGCACCACGATGCTGCACCTGAACAACTCCCGCGCCCCCTTCAACGACCCGAAGGTCCGCGAGGCCATGCACTACGCCCTCGACAAGGAAGCGGTCATCACCGCGGGCGGCGGCCCCGCCCTCAACGAGATCGCCACCGCCTACCTGCCGCCCGCCCTCACCGGCGGCAAGCAGGCCGACACCCTCAAGATCGCCCCGGCCGGCGACCCGGCCAAGGCCAAGGAGCTCCTCAAGGCCGCCGGCAAGGAGAGCCTGAAGGTCTCCCTCTCCGTCTCCACCGGCGACAAGGGCGCCGCCGAGGCCATCCAGCAGGGCCTGGCCCGCGCCGGCGTCCAGGTCGTCATCGACACCGTCGACCCCGGCGCCTACTACGACGTCATCGGCGACCTCTCCACCACCCCCGACATGACCTTCTCCGGCTGGTGCCCCGACTACCCCTCCGGCTCCACCTGGATCCCGTTCGTCTTCGACGGCCGCACCATCAAGGAGAAGGGCAACCAGGGCAACTACGCCCAGTTCCGGGACGAGGCCGTCCAGAAGCGCATCGACGAGATCAACGCCATGGCCGACGCCAAGCAGGCCAACCAGGCCTGGATCGACCTCGACGCCGAGATCATGAAGAAGGCGCCCTCCATCCCCGTCCTGCTGGAGCGCAAGCCCCTCCTCGTCGGCACCAACATCGCCGGCGCCTTCGGCCACCCCGTGTGGACCGGCACCATCGACTACGCGACCGTCGGCCTCAAGGACCCCTCGAAGAGCCAGGGCTGAACGGCCCCGGCACCCGAGACACGACACCCACGACACCCATGACAGCCACCGCAGCCCCCCAGGCCGCGACGGCCGAGACGCTCCCCCCGGGCAGCAGCCCCTGGCAGCTCGCCCGGCGGGAGCTCCGCCGCCGCCCCGCCGTCCGCATCAGCCTCTGCGTCGTCACCCTCTTCGTCCTGATGGCCGCCACCGCCCCCTGGCTCAGCGCCCTGGGCGGCTGGTCGCCCGAGGAGTTCGACAAGTCCGCCGTCGACCCCTACCTCGGCGGCCTCCCCCTCGGCTCCTTCGGCGGGATCAGCCCCGAGCACTGGCTCGGCGTCGAACCCGTCACCGGCCGCGACCTGTTCGCCCGCGTCGTCACCGGCGCCCAGGTCTCCCTGCTCATCGCGTTCTCCGCGACCGCGATCGTCGTCGTCACCGGAACCGCGGCCGGGATCGCCGCCGGCTACTTCGGCGGCCGCACCGACGCCGTCCTGTCCCGCCTGATGGACCTGACGATGTCCTTCCCGTCCCTCATCTTCATGATCGCGATGCTGTCCGTCGCCAAGGACGTCAACCGCATCGTCCTCATGACCGCCGTCATCGGCGTCTTCGGCTGGCCCGGCGTCGCCCGCGTCGTCCGCGGCCAGACCCTCTCCCTCAAGCACCGCGAGTACGTCGACGCCGCCCGCGTCGCCGGCTCCGGCTCCTGGCGGATCCTGACCCGCGAGATCCTCCCCGGCGTCTCCGGGCCGGTCATCGCCTACACCACCCTGCTCATCCCCGGCATGATCAGCACCGAGGCCGCCCTCAGCTACCTCGGCGTCGGCGTCCGCCCGCCCACCCCCTCCTGGGGCCAGATGATCGCCGAGTCCGTGGCCTTCTACGAGACCGACCCGATGTACTTCGCCATCCCCAGCACCTTCCTCTTCCTGGCCGTCCTCGCCTTCACACTGCTCGGCGACGCCCTGCGCGACATCCTCGACCCGAGGGGGAGCCGCAGTTGATCCTCTACCTCGCCCGCCGGCTGCTCGCCCTCGCAGGCGTGCTCCTGGCCATCGCCGCCGTCACCTTCCTCATCTTCTACGTCCTGCCCTCCGACCCCGCCGCGGCGGCCTGCGGCAAGACGTGCAGCCCCGAGCGGATCGCCGACGTCCGCGCCTACCTCGGCCTGGACCTGCCGCTGTGGCGGCAGTTCGCCGACTTCCTCACCGGCATCTTCACCGGCCGCACCCTCGGCACCGGCCAGTACGCCGTCCGCTGCGACTTCCCCTGCCTGGGCTACTCGTACGAGAACTCCCTGCCCGTGTGGGACCTGCTGATGGACCGCCTGCCCGTCTCGGCCTCCCTCGCCCTCGGCGCGGCCGTCCTGTGGCTCGTCCTCGGCCTCGGCGCCGGCGTCACCGCCGCCCTGCGCAAGGACACCGCCACCGACAAGGCCCTCATGGTCGGCGCCGTCGCGGCCGCCTCCCTGCCGGTCTACTTCACGTCGGTCATGCTCATCTACGGCGTCATCCGCATCGCCGGACTGCTGCCCTACCCCGCCTACACCCCCTTCGGCTCCGACCCGCTCGGCTGGGCCTCCAACCTCCTGCTGCCCTGGACCGCACTGGCCCTGCTCTACGCCGCCATGTACGCCCGCCAGAGCCGCGGATCCATGATCGAGGCCATGGCCGAGCCGTACATCCGCACCGCCCGCGCCAAGGGCATGCCCGAACGCACCGTCGTCGTCAAACACGGCCTGCGCTCCGGCATGACGCCGATCCTGACCATCTTCGGCATGGACCTCGGCGGGCTCCTCGCCGGCGCCGTCATCACCGAGTCCATCTTCGGGCTCCCCGGCATCGGCAGGCTGTTCTACGGCGCGCTCGTCAGCTCCGACCAGCCGGTCGTCCTCGGCGTCACCCTGCTCGCCGCCTTCTTCATCGTCGTCGCCAACCTCGCGGTCGACCTCCTGTACGCCGTCGTCGACCCGAGGGTGAGGTACTGATGGCCGCCACCGAAGCCACCGCCGCCACCGGCACCCCCCGCAGCGCCGACGCGCCGCTCCTCGCCGTACGCGGCCTCGGCGTCACCTTCCGCACCCCGCGCGGGCCCGTCCGCGCCGTCGACTCCCTCGACTTCACCGTCGAGGCCGGCCGCACCCTCGGCATCGTCGGCGAATCCGGGTCGGGGAAGTCCGTCACCTCGCTCGCCGTCATGGGCCTGCACCGCGGCGCCGACGTCGAGGGCTCCGTCCGCCTCGACGGGCAGGAGCTCACCGGCATGGCGGAGAAGAACCTCTCCCGGCTCCGCGGCCGGAAGATGGCCATGATCTTCCAGGACCCGCTGTCCAGCCTCCACCCCTACTACACCGTCGGAGAGCAGATCGCCGAACACGTCCGCGTCCACTTCCGCAGCGGCCGCGCCGCCGCCCGCAAGCGCGCCGTGGAGATGCTCGGCGAGGTCGGCATCCCGGAACCCGCCCGCCGCGCAGGCGAGTACCCGCACCAGTTCTCCGGCGGCATGCGCCAGCGCGCCATGATCGCGATGGCGCTGGCCTGCGAGCCCGACCTGCTCATCGCGGACGAGCCCACCACCGCCCTCGACGTCACCGTCCAGGCCCAGATCCTCGAACTCCTCGCCCGCCTCCAGCAGGAGCGCGGCCTCGGCATCGTCATGATCACCCACGACCTGGGCGTCGTCGCCCGCGTCGCCCACGAGGTGCTCGTCATGTACGGCGGCCGGGCGGCCGAACAGGCCGACGTCGACACCCTGTTCGCCGACCCCGCCCACCCGTACACCCGCGGCCTGCTCGACTCCATGCCCCGCCTCGCCGACGACGGCGACGACGGCCCGCTGCGCGCCATCCCCGGCTCCCCTCCCTCCCTGCTCACCCCGGCCCCCGGCTGCGCCTTCGCCCCGCGCTGCGCGGTGGCCACGGACCGCTGCACGCAGGAGCGGCCGCCGCTGCTGCCGTACGGGGACCGCCCCGGCCGGGCGGCCGCGTGCCACTACGCCGGATCCCCCATCGCCGAGGAGGCGGCCCCATGACCACACCCATCCACGCCGCGCCGCCCGCCGGAAGCCCGGAAGGGGCGGGCCCGGCGGCCCTGCTGTCGGTGCGGGACCTCACCATGGCCTTCCCCGGCCGGCGCTCCGCGACCGGCCGCCGGGGCGCGCCGGTCCGCGCCGTCGACGGGGTCTCCTTCGACCTGGCGGCGGGGGAGACCCTCGGACTCGTCGGGGAGTCGGGCTGCGGGAAGTCCACCACCGGCCGGATGCTCGTCCGCCTGCTGGAGCCCACCTCGGGCTCGGTCGTCTTCGACGGCCGGGATGTCACCCGCCTGTCGCAGCGCGCCCTGCGGCCCCTGCGCCGCGACGTCCAGATGGTCTTCCAGGACCCGCACTCCTCGCTGAACCCGCGCCAGACCGTCTCCCGGATCATCTCCGACCCGCTGCTCGTGCAGGGCTGGTCCGCGGCCGACGCCCGGCGCCGCGCCGCGGAGCTGATGGAGCTGGTCGGGCTGATCCCCGAGCACATCGACCGCTACCCGCACGAGTTCTCCGGCGGGCAGGCGCAGCGCATCGGCATCGCCCGCTCCCTGGCCACCGGGCCGCGGCTGATCGTCGCCGACGAGCCGGTGTCCGCGCTGGACGTCTCCGTGCAGGCGCAGATCGTCAACCTGATGGAGCGGCTGCGGGAGGAGCTCGGGCTGTCGTACGTGTTCATCGCGCACGACCTGTCCGTGGTGAAGCGGGTCAGCGACCGGGTGGCGGTCATGTACCTGGGCCGGATCGTCGAGATCGGCGCGAAGCGCGACCTGTACGACACCCCCCAGCACCCGTACACGCGGGCGCTGCTGTCCGCCGTGCCGCTGCCCGATCCGGCGGCGGAGCGGCGGCGCGAGCGGATCGTCCTGCTCGGGGACCCGCCGAGCCCGGCCGCGCCGCCGCCGGGCTGCTCCTTCCACCCGCGCTGCCCCAAGGCGCAGGAGGTGTGCCGCACGGAGCGGCCCCTGCTGCGGATCGCCGCCTCCCGCGAGGTGGCCTGCCACTTCCCGGGCGACTGACGGGTTAACCCGGGAAGGAGGGGGCCCCGGCGCCGACACGGTCGGCTCCGGGGCCCTTCGCCGTTCCGGCGGGCGTACGGCCTCAGGCGGCGAGTTCGCGGCGGAAGAAGTCCAGTTCCAGCGCCATCAGCTTCTCCCGGACCCCGCCGGGGGTCATGTGGGTCACGCCGGGCAGCGCCAGCAGCTGGTGGGGGCGGCCCGCGTCGGTCAGGGCCCGGGAGAGGCGCAGGGTGTGGGAGGGGTGGACGTTGTCGTCGGCGAGGCCGGTGCTGAGCAGCAGCGGACGGGTCAGCTTCGGCGCGTCGGGGATCAGCGAGTCCCGCTCGTACACCTCGGGGTGGTCCTGGGGCAGGCCGAGGTAGCGCTCGGTGTACGCGGTGTCGTAGTGCCGGAAGTCGGTGGGCGCGGCGCCGGCCGAGGCCGCGTGGAAGACGTCGGGCCGGCGCAGGACGGCGAGTGCCGCGAGGTAGCCGCCGTAGGACCAGCCGCGGACGCCGACGCGGGTGAGGTCCAGGTCGCGGTGGCGGGCGCCGAGGGCCTGCAGGGCGGCGGTCTGGTCCTCCAGGGTGACGTCGGAGAAGCCGCGGTACATGGCGTGTGTGAAGGCGGGGGAGACGTACGGGGTGCCGCGGTTGTCACCGGTCACGACGGCGAAGCCCTGGTCGGCCCACCACTGGCGGTACTGCCAGCGGCGCGGCTCGGCGCTGACGTCCTGGAAGCCGGGCCCGCCGTAGCCGTCGACGAGGACGGGCAGCCGCCTGCCGGGGACGTGCCCGCGGGGCAGGACGAGCGCGGTGGGGACGCCGTGCTCGGTGACGCGCTCCAGCAGCGGCGCGACCCGGTACGGCAGCGGCTGGGAGAGGTCGCCGGGGGTGAACTGCCGCCCGTCGGCGGTGTGCAGGGTGCGGCGGATGCCGTCGCGGTCGGCGGCGGTCAGGAGCAGCGAGCCGGCCGAGGCGATGACGCTGTGCACGGCGGGGACGCCGGTGCCGTCGGCGAGGACCGTGTGCGCGCCGGACTCGGGGTCGAGGAGGAGCACCTGCTGCTCGGCGGGGTCGCGCAGGCCGGCCTCGACGAGCAGCCGGCCCTGGTGGAATCCGGCGACGCGCCGGATCTGGATGCCGGCGCCGGTGAGCGGCCGGCCGTCGACGGCGAGGGTGCGGGCGGCGCCGTCGGGGGTGTCGGCTGCGGTGAGCATCCGCCCGTCGGGGAGGCGGGCGGGGGTGCCGGGGAGGGGGTCGACCCACTGGGGGTGGGTGGTGCGGGAGAGTGTGCGGGTGCGGCCGGTGGCGGGGTCGGCGCTGAGCAGGAGGACGTCCTGCTGGAGCCGGTCCTGGACGGTGAGCAGGATCTCCTCGGAGGACTCCCAGCCGGCGTCGGAGAGGTAGGGGTGGCGGTCGGTGTCCCAGTGGATGCGCACGCGGTGGCCGCCCGGGCCGAGGACCCACAGCTGGACGTCCGCGTTGGGCCCGCCGGCCTCGGGGTAGGCGAACTCCTCGGGCGGCAGCTCGGGGCGGGCCGGGTCGGCGAAGTGGCGCCGCTGGAGGGCGCCTTCGGCGACGCGGGCGGCCAGCAGGGTGACGCCGTCGGGGGACCACCAGTGGCCTCGGTCGCGGCCCAGCTCCTCGGCGGCGGCGAACTCGGCGACGCCCCAGCGGGCGCCGTCGTCGGGGCTGATGCGGCCGCCGGGGGAGGTGTGGAGGGCGTCTCCGGCGACGTAGGCGGTGCGGGAGCCGTCGCCGCTCGGGCGGGGGTCGAAGGCGGGCCCGGCGGTGGGGACCTCGGCGGGCGGGGCGGCGGGGGTGCCGGGGCCGGCGTACGCGACGCGGTAGAGGGTGCCGTACAGGGCGAAGACGGCGTGGCGGCCGTCGCCGGAGAGGGCGTAGGTGCCGATGCCGTCGGCGGTGAGCCGGATCCGCTCGCGCAGCCGGCGCTCGGCCTCGGGGAGGGGGCCGGGCTCGGGGGCGAGGCGGCGCGGGTCGGCGAGGAGGGTCTCGGTGCCGGTGGAGGTGTCGAGGACCCAGAGGGAGTCGCGGGGGTCGGTGGGGCCGGTGGAGCGGAGGAACCAGAGGAGCCGGCCGTCGTCGCCGAAGGAGAAGGCGCGGGGGGCGCCGTACGCGAAGCGGCCGGTGGTGGTGGAGAGCCGGAGGAAGTCATCCATGCAGGCGAGTGTGCCATGTGAAATGGCACACTGTACATGTGGTGTCCGTTAGGCCATTCGAGTGGTGTACCGGGGGTGGCAGGTTTAGCGTCGACAGGGTGGACCCCAACGCAGCACCCGGCAAGGGGACCGACGGCACCGGCGACGGCGCGGGCGGCGGCGGACCGGGCGGCGGCGCGGGCGGCCGCGGCAACGGCAGCGGGCTCGCCCTCTTCACCATCGCCTCGTGCCAGCTCATGGTCGTCCTCGACATCACCATCGTGAACATCGCCCTGCCGCACATCCAGACGGCCCTGGGCTTCACCACCGAAAGCCTCGCCTGGGTCGTCAACGCCTACACGCTGACCTTCGGCGGACTGCTCCTCCTCGGCGGCCGGGCCGGCGACATCCTCGGCCGCAAACGCGTCTTCATCAGCGGCGTCCTGCTCTTCGGACTGGCCTCGCTGCTCGGCGGGTTCGCCCAGAGCGAGGGCCAACTGCTCGCCGCACGCGCCCTCCAGGGAGCCGGCGGAGCCATCGCCTCACCCACCGCGCTCGCCCTGATCACCACCACCTTCCGCGAAGGACCCGCCCGCAGCAGGGCCTTCGGCGTCTTCGCAGGCGTCTCCGCGGCCGGCGGCGCGATCGGACTCCTCGCCGGCGGCATGCTCGTGGAGTGGCTCGACTGGCGCTGGGTGCTCTTCGTCAACGTCCCCATCGCCGCAACGATCGCCGTCCTCGCCGCCCGCGTCCTGAACGAGTCCGAGCGGCACCCCGGGCACTTCGACGCGGCCGGCGCCCTGCTGTCGACGTTCGGCATGGCCTCCCTCGTCTACGGGTTCATCCGCGCGGCCGAGGACGGCTGGAGCGACCCGCTCACCCTCGCGTCGTTCGGCGCCGCCGTGGTGCTGCTGACGCTGTTCGTCGCCAACGAGAGGCGCTCGGCGCAGCCCATCACCCCGCTGCACATGTTCGCCGACCGCAACCGGGCCGGAACCTACGGCATCATGCTGTTCCTCGCCTGCGCGATCTTCGGCATGTTCTTCTTCCTGACCCTCTACGTGCAGAACGTCCTCGGCTTCAGCCCGCTGGAGGCCGGCCTCGCCTTCCTGCCGGTCAGCGCCATCATCGCCGTCGGCGCCGGCATCACCTCCCACCTGCTGCCCGTCCGCGGCCCCAAGCCGTTCATGGTCACCGGCGCGCTGTGCTGCTCCGCCGGCCTGGCCTGGCTGACGCGGGCCGACGCCGACTCCACCTACCCCGGCAGCGTCCTCGGGCCGATGCTCCTCTTCGGGCTCGGCATGGGCCTGCAGTTCGTGTCCCTGACCCTGATGGCCCTGTCCCACGTCCCCGACCGCGAGTCCGGCGCCGCGTCCGGGCTCCTCAACGCCACCCAGCAGGTCGGCGGCTCGCTCGGCCTGTCCGTCCTCGTCACCGTCTTCGGCACCGCCGCCCGCAGCGAGGGCCGCGCCCAGGCCCGCGACTTCCTCGCCAACGCCACCCCGGAGCAGCTCCTCGCCTTCCGCCGCACCGGCCGGCTGCCCGACCCCTGGGCCGACCAGGTGCTCACCGCCGGAGTGAACGCGGCGTTCGTCGTCGCGGCCGCGTTCACCCTGGTCGGCGCACTCATCGCCGTCTTCGCCATCAAGGTCCGCCCCTCCGACCTCGAACGCCTCCGCGGCCGCAGGCAGTCGACGTCGGCAGGGGCGTGACGGCGGCCTGTATCCGCGTCCGTGACGTGATCAGGCCGCGCTCATGCCGCGCTCCGGCCACACGCCCCGCTCCGCGTACAGTGCGCCGAGCTTCCGCGAAGCGAGCAGGAACGCGTGGTCGACCCGCCCGTCCCGCACGGTCGAGGTGCGGGACGCCTTGTCCACGGCGAGCCGCCGCTCGAAGGCGTCCGGATCGTCGCCGAATTCGTACTCCACGAGCCCTCCGGTCTCGGAGACCTTGCGGAAGTACACGAGCGCAGCCACGGGACGCCTCAGCCGGCCACGCCGCGGACGCGGCAGCGGAGCGTGCCGTGCGTGCGCAGGGTGATGCCCGCGCTCAGCGGCACGTCCCGGTCGACCGCCTCGAACTCGTACGCCCGCAGCAGCACGGCCAGCGAGATCACCGACTCCAGCATCGAGAAGTGCTGCCCGATGCACGCGCGCGGCCCGCCGCCGAACGGGAACCAGGCGTACCGGGGCCGGTCCGCCTCCGCCTCCGGGGTGAAGCGGTCCGGGTCGAAGCGCTCCGGGTCCGGCCAGTAGCGGGGGTGCCGGTGCGTCACCCACGGCGCCAGGATCACGTTGGCGCCGCCCGGGACCGCGTACCCGCCGATCTCGGTCGCGGCGACCGAGTTCCGGCCGATCACCGGCGCCGCCGGGTACAGCCGCATCGCCTCCTTCAGCACCCGCGTCAGGTAGGGCAGCCGCTCCAGGTCGGCCGCCTCCGGCTCCCGGTCGCCCAGCACGCGGGCGACCTCCTCCCGGGCCAGCGCCTGCTGCTCCGGGTGCAGGGCCAGCAGGTGCAGCGAGTACGCCAGCGACGTCGCGGTCGTCTCGTGCCCCGCGAGCAGGAAGATCAGCACCTGGTCGCGCAGCTCGGCGGCGTCGAACGCGCCGTCCTCGGAACTCGACGCCGCCGACAGCAGCCCCAGCAGGTCCTCGCCCTGCGCGTCCTCCCCGCCGGAGCGGCGCTCGGCGATGATCCGGTCGCAGACCCCGTACAGCTCCTCCAGCGCCTCCGCAGCCCGCCGGTTGCCGGGCGTCGGCCACGTCCGCGGGATGTTGACGGGGGAGTACCCGCGGCGCAGCACGTACTCCGTGATCACGGGGAAGCAGCGGTCGACGACGTCGACGGTGGTCTCGACGTCCGTCCCGAACAGGATCCGCGCGACCGCGCGCAGCGCCAGCTGCATCATCGCCTCGGAGACGTCGACGACCCCGCCCGGGACCCGCTCCCAGGCGGCGAGCGTCGTACGGGTCTCGGCCGCGACGGCCGCGGCGTAGCCGTCGACGCGGCGCCTGGTGAACAGCGGCTGCACGAGGCGGCGCTGGCGCAGGTAGTCCGCGTCCTGGCTGGTGAGGAGGCCGTTGCCGAAGGAGTCGCGGATCTCCTGGTAGAAGGGGTTGTCCTTGCGGAAGTTGGCCGACTCGGAGGCCAGGACCTGCTGCGCGCCCTCCGCGGAGAAGACGCAGTACAGGTCCTGGCGCAGTCCGGGCGGGCCCGCCGAGATCCGGACGACGTCGCCGAGCTCGCGGTGGGCCCGCAGGTAGGTGCCGAGTGCGTCGGACGTGAGCTCCGAGAGGGAGCCGAGCAGCGGACTCCCGGCCAGCACGGGCACCGGCCGACCGCGGCCCGTGCCGGTGTCGCTGCCCGTTCCTGTGCCTGTTCCCGCTGTCGCCATGGCCGCCCCCTCGACTCCGTACCCTGCCGGACCTGTTCCGGTCTGCCGATTCTGCCCCGGCGCCGGGCGGAGGGGCCCGATCCGGCGCCGGGGCTGGCCGAAAATCGCCGCCGGGGCGGTATTCGGACGGCGGGCTCAGTCGTCCCAGTCCCAGGTGTCGAAGTACGCGGCGGTCCCGGCCCGCCGGGCCTCCATGACGGCTTCGAGCCGCTCGAAGTCCCGCGGCGGCATCAGCGCCCGCCACTGCGCGAGCGGCAGGGCGCGTACGTCGTCGTGCTCGGCCGGGTCGAGGACGATGCCGTCGACCTGCTCGGCCGTCAGCCGCCCCCCGTCGAAGACGAACCCGATCGAACTCAGCGGCCACTCCTTCCCCGGCAGCCCGAAGACGGTGGCCAGCAGCCGCCGGGGGCCCTCGTACACGATGCCGGTCTCCTCCCGGCACTCGCGCAGCGCCGTCTCCCAGGGGCGCTCGCCCTCGTCCATGCAGCCGCCGGGCCACTGCCAGGGGTGGCTGCGCGAGTAGACGGCCCGCAGCTGGACGGGCCGGTCGTGCTCGTCGGTGAAGAACAGGCAGCCGAAGGCGCTGGCCTTGGGCAGGGTCGCGGCGAACTCCTCGGCGGGCAGCCAGCCGGAGGTCACGTGCCGGGGAGTGTGATCGCCTGTACGGGACATGCGCGGGCGGCCTCCTTCAGCATCGGGTCGCCGCCACCGTCCTCGCGGCCCGGGATCACCATCCCGAACCCGTCGTCGTCACTGGTGAACACCGAGGGCGCTCTGAGGGCGCACTGGCTGCTGCCGATGCAGACGTCGGTGTCGATGGTGATCCTGTCGGCCATGGATCCGCCCTCCGGGGTACAGGCCGGCACGCGGTCGCGTGCACGCGCGACCCATGATCGCCCGCGCCCCCGCCCGCCCACGGGCGAGTCGCATCCCTATTCACCCTGACGGGCGAGCGGGGCGAGCCGGGCACGGGGCAGCGCGGGTCACTCGCAGCCGACGCCGTCGCCGTCGCGGTCGAGGTGTCGGCCGTAGCCGGGTTCCCCGCGCCGGATGGGAGCGGCTCCGGCAGCCCGTACGGCACTGCAGTTGCCGTAGGACACGACCCGCGAGCCGCCCGTGCCCTCCGCCTCGTCCGGCGGCGCCGCGGCCGCAGGGGCGGCCGTCACGGTGGCCGTGGCGGTAACGGTCGCAGTGGCGGTGACGGTGGCTGCGGGTACGGGAACGGCCGCGGCGGTGGCGGTTGCCGTGGCGGTAACGGTCGCGGTGGGGCCGGGCGCCGGCTTCGCGGCGGCAGCCTGCGGCTCGGCATCCGACCCGATGCCCACCAGCACGAAGAACCACACCGTGGCGAGCGCGACGGAGACGGCCTTGCCGACCTTGCCCCACCGTGCCAGGAACGCCAGCGCGACGCCGACCGGAGGCAGCAGCAGGGTGCCCACCACCACGGCCGGCACGGATATGACCCGCGGCCACGGCTCTCGCGGGGCCGACTGCGGGGGAAGGGAAAACGCATGGCCGGCGGATTGGTGCACGGGCTCTCCTCGAACGGCCGCAACGAACCGGGCGCCCACCGTAAGCCGAACCATCCGCACTTCTCGGCCAAACGCCAAAACCCGTGCCGGGCAAAACCGTGCCGGGCGATACCCCTGCCGGGCAAAGGCCGCGCGTTCTTGCACGATCCTCCCGGCGGCACCCGCCTTCCGCCGGATTCGTGTTCCGCTGGGGACGCGCCCCCGCCTCCGGGGCAGCACCCGTCGCAGACACGAAGGAGACCAAGAAGTTGAGTGATCAGGTGCAACGGCGTCCGCTACCGCACGACTTCCACCCGCCGGTTCCCGAGCTGGCGGTGAGCAGCACGGACATGAGCGACGGCGGGACCCTCCCGGACGCCCAGGTGTACGCGGAGGGCAACTCCTCCCCGCAGATCGGCTGGTCTGCCGGACCGGAGGGGACCGCCGGCTATGCGGTCACGTGCTACGACCCGGACGCGCCGACGGGCAGCGGGTTCTGGCACTGGACGGTCTTCGACATCCCGGCGGACGTCACCGAGTTGCCTGCGGGAGCCGGGTCCGGGGGCTTCGAAGGCCTGCCCGCCGGTGCCGTGCAGGTGCGGAACGACTACGGCAGCAGGGGATTCGGCGGGGCCGCGCCGCCGGAGGGGGACGGCCCGCACCGGTACGTGTTCACGGTGTACGCCGTCGACCAGGCGAAGCTGGGTCCGGATGCGGACGCGACGCCGGCCCTGGTGGGCTTCCACCTGCGGTTCCACTCCGTCGCCCGGGGCCATCTGACGGCCCACTACGAGGAACAGGGCGCCACGGGGGCGTAGCCGCAACGTCCGGCTGCACTCCGCGTGCCCCGGCAGCCGGCCCGGCCGGGGGAATCGCCCGTTGTTCGCGCGTCCTTGCACGATCCTGGCCCGAGCCGGGGGGTCCTGCATGGTCGCGTGGTGTGATGGGGGCATGTCCCTCGCCGAGTTCCGCGATCTGCTGGCCCGCCATGCGCGGCCCGATCTGAAGACGGCCATCGACGGCGTACGGATCTGCCGGGCCGAGCCGGGCGCCGAGCCGGAGTACGCCATGTCCGGCGTGGTGCTCGCCGTGATCGCCCAGGGGGCCAAGCGGCTCGCGCTCGGAGACAGGGTGTACGAGTACGGCGTCGGCCAGTACCTGGTCGCCTCGGCCGACCTGCCGGTGGTCGGACGCATCGCCCAGGGGCCCGAACTCGGCTTCGGCATGACGCTGGAGCCTGCCGTCATCGCAGAGCTGATGCTGCAGGCGGGCCCCGGCGACCTGCCGCCTCCGACCCGGTCGGCCCGGCCCGGGATCACGGTCTGCGACGCACCGGCAGAGCTGATCGACGCGATCGTGCGGCTGCTGCGGCTGCTGGACCGGCCGCGCGACCGCCGGGTGCTGGTCCCCCTGGCCAAGCGGGAGATCCTGTGGCGGCTTATGACGGGTGAGCAGGGCGAAGCCGTACGGCAGCTGGGCCTGGCGGACAGCGGCCTGACCCACATCACCCGGGTCGTGGGCTGGATTCGGGACAACCACGCGGAGGCCTTCCGCGTCGAAGACCTCGCGCGGTCCTGCGGTATGAGCGTCTCCGCGTTCCACCGGAACTTCCAGGCGGTGACGGCGATGAGCCCGATCCAGTTCCAGAAGCAGATCCGGCTCCAGACGGCGCGACTGCTGCTGGCCCGCCGCCCCTACGACGTGACCGGCGTCGCCTCCCGCGTGGGATACGACAGCCCCTCGCAGTTCAGCCGCGAGTACAAACGGCAGTTCGGCGCGCCGCCCCGGGAGGACGCGGCACGCATGCGCAGCCGCGCCGACCACGGCGCGGCTACGCCGGCCTGACCCGCGCATACACCGCCGTCCGCGGTGAACACCAGGTCGTCGGATTGTTGGTCAATGGCCTGGGAGGCACACCTCCGCCCACACGGTCTTCCCCGGCGCACCGACTCGCGGCACCACCGCCCAGCGGCTCGCCAGCCGCGCCACCACCAGCAGCCCGCGCCCGGACTCGGCTTCCCCGGACGGCTCTTGGGAGGGAAGCAGCGGTACGCGTTCGGTGCGCGTGTCGGTGACCTCGATACGCAGGACGTCTGCTGAGCCCGTCAGCCTGACGTGGAAGTCCCGTCCGGAGACGTGGCCGTGCCGGACGGCGTTGCCGGTCAGCTCGGCGACGATCAGCGTCACCTTCTGGTTGGCCGCGGAGGCGCACGGGTGACCCCACGTGGTCAGGCAGTGGGAGACCAGCCGACGGGCGAGGCGGGCGCCGCGGGGCGAGGAGGTGAAACACATCGAGAACTCAAGGGCTGCTGGAGCGGGGGAAGTTTCACTGTTCACGGGGCACAGGCTTCCGGGGGCCGCTTACGCTGCGTAAGACACGGAGCGCTTACAGGTGTCGTCGGTACGCGAGGTGTCGGTGCGTGTAGGCGGTGCGGAGCGTGACGGCCAAGGCGGAGCGGCGTTGGCCGGGGGAGGTGATGGCGGGCATGAGCGAACCCACCCGGCAGTCGGAGGACGAGGACCCCGGCGAGGCCGCGCCGGACCCCGGCTCGGGGATCCTGCGCGTCTTCGGACGCCAGCTGAAACGGTTCCGGATCCGGGCCGGGGTGGAGCGGACCGAGATGGGGGCGAGGCTCGGCTACTCGGCGTCGACCATCGCCGCGTACGAACAGGGACGGCGCGTGCCGCCGCCGCGCTTCATCGACCAGGCGGACGACCTGCTGGACGCGGGCGAGGTCCTGAAGGAGATGAAGGAGGAGGTCGCGCGGGCGCAGTACCCGGCGTTCTTCCGCGATGCGGCCAAGTTGGAGGCCGAGGCGGTCGAACTCCACGTGTATGACACGCACATCGTCAACGGGCTGCTACAGACCGAGGAGTACGCCAGAGCGGTCTTCACCATGAGGCGGCCGCTCCTGAGCGAGGAGACGATCGACGAACGTGTGCAGGCCAGGCTGGCCAGGCAGAGCACCTTCACCCGGCAGCCGCTGCCGACGACCAGCTTCGTGATCGAGGAGTCTGTACTCACGCGACCGCTTGGCGGCGCGAACGTGATGCGAGGCCAGTTGGAGCATCTTCTGCTCTGCGGCCAGCGGCGTAATGTGGACATCCAGGTAATGCCGAACGGGCGGGAGGAACACGCCGGACTGGCAGGACCCTTCACCTTGATCGAGACCATTGAGGGACGGAGGATTGCCTACGTGGAGGCCTACAAGCACAGCCGCCTCTACACGGAGCGGCAGTCTGTCCGGGAGCTTGAAGAACAGTACGGCCTTCTCCGCGCCCAGGCCCTCACTCCGCGTGAATCGCTGGAAATCATTGAGAAGTTGCTTGGAGCGACATGAACAAGGCAACACGTGATCCGATCGGGCCGGACCTCCTGTGGGTCAAGAGCAGCTACAGCAGTGGCGAGGGTGGGCAGTGTGTCGAGGTGGCTGAGCGCCTGAGCAGCGTCCACGTCCGGGACTCCAAGGACACGGCCCGCCCGGGGCTCGTGGTCGGCGGCCCGGCGTGGGCCGCCTTCGTCGGCTTCGCGAGCCGGTAGAGCCGTGACGAGGGGTGCCCCGGACCCTTGGGGAGTCCGGGGCATCCCGTGCGTCACGCCTCTCCCCGGCCGCCCTGCGCGCCGGGGTGGGAGCGCCAGACCTAGATGTCGCGGAACTCCGCATCATGCTGCCTGACCTGCGAAAACGAGGGGCCCTCAAGATCATCTTGCACAAACCCTGCACGAACGCGCTGGTCTGCACATCAGGCGGCCCTCCCGTACATGCTCCGCACCGCCTGGCGGACCTTCGAACCCGCCCCCGCGACGCGGTGCACGTAGTTACGCAAAGTGAATGCCGGATCGGCGTGCCCGAGGCGGTCCGCGAGGGTGTAAATGTCGACTCCGCCGTCCAACATCATCGACGCGTACAGGTGCCGAAGAGCGTGCATCATCTTGTCCCGGGACTTCTCCCACCGCCGGCCCGGCTTCTTGGGGTCGAGGGGCTTGATGAATCCGACGGCGGCCAGTGCAGGCTTCCACCGGTAGCTGTTGAACCAGTTCGCCTGGATCGGCTTCTTCTCCCGTCCGTAGAAGAAGATCCTCTTCGTCATCGGCTCGCCGTCCCGCGTCCGCCAGGGGATCGTCACTTCGATCGCTGGGTACTTCTCCATGTGCTCCAGCAGGGCCTCGGCGACGGCGTCGCCCAGCTCGACCCAGCGGTCGCGGGGATCGTCCTCGGTGCCGCCCTTGGGGTTGTCGAAGACGAGCACGGGGCCGTCGTGGGCGACCTGGTGCTGGATGTGGACCATGGGGCCGTCCTCGTGGTCCCAGTCGATGTCATCGGGCCCGAAGCCGAAGCACTCGCCCTGCCGCATCCCGAGGCCCCTGCCGCTGTCCACGAGCGCCTTGTATCGGTCCGGTAGCTCGGCCCGGATCTTCTCCGAGTCGTTCCACGTGACCGTCAGCTCCTTCGCGGTGGTGCTGCCACGTCTGGGTCTGACGGCCTGGACTGAGCGCGACAGGAGCGGGTTCTTGCGGATCAGCTCGTCGTCCACCGCGAGGTCGAAGGCCGACTGAAGGTTCGAGAAGACCAGCCGCAGCGTCGAGTCCTCCAACAGCTCGCGCCGCCCGGCGAGCCAGTCGCGGATCGAGGTGGCGCTGACGTCCTTCAGCTTCAGCTTGCCCAACGGGGTCCCGATCACGTGCAGCCTCATGCGCTGCTCGTACCGCTGGAGGGTTCGGGGGTTGTCGAACTTCAAGCCCGACATCCAGATCGTCACCCATTCCCCGACGCGCACCTCGCCGCCCTCGGGGTTGATGTACGAACCGTCGTCGACCTCGGAGCGCATCTTGATCTCGTGCGTCTTGGCGTCGGTCTCCCTCGCGAACAACTCCGTCTGCTGCCGCCCCTCGGGGTCACGCCAGCGGGCCTGCCACCGCTTGCCCTGGCCGTGGGCCTTGGACCGGAACTTGCCCTTGTGCTGACGGCACACGGGTGCCTCGGGGTGCCGCTCCTGGCACTCTTCCGGGGAGGCGTGGGGGCAGTCGAGAGCAGCCTGGGGCGGCCGGCTCCAGTGCCAGTTGTCGTACGGCACGCAGGAACTCCTGATGATCGTGATGAAGGAAGGGAGGGTCCGGCCCTGGGCTACGGGTTCTGTTCGGCCTTCTGGGAGTCCCACCACGTTTCGACGTCCGTCCAGTCGAAGCGCAGGTGCCTGCCGATCTTCACCGCCGGGGGACCGGTCCGTGCGTGCCGCCACTGGTACAGCGTGGCCACGGGAATACCGAGGAAGGCGGACACCTCTTCGGCCGTGGCCTTCGGGTGCCGCGAGTCAGAACGCCGCACCGGGGAAGCGCTCACGGCTTCCACCCGCCCATCGGCGCCGGGCAGCAGCCATCACCATACAACTCATCCGCTACAGCGGGGCTTTGGTTCATCGGCGGACTCCCTGTCCGCTCCGGCCCGAGGTGGTCACCACTTCCACCGGCCGGCGTTCGCGGCAGTGGTACCGCGCTATCCGAGTCTCCGGGGCCTCGCACTGATCAGATCATGTGCCCAGCCGCGAAGCACGGATCCGTCCGCAGGTTCACCCGTTTCGCGGGCAGCCGACGACTGCTCCCGGTTGTTGGCTGCGTCAGTAGCCTGGCGCCATGAAGGCGAGCGACTTCTTTCGAACCGTCAGCACCGGTGTCGGCGGCTGGGGAGACCCCCTGACGGCCCTGAAGTTCGAGCTCGAACTCGTGGAACGCCTCCGGAGGGCGCCCCTCGAAGGAACCTCAGACCGTGATGCCGCGGAGGGCCTGTCGTCGCTGGTGCACTCCGAGCTGGAGCACTGCGGTACCGACAGCGAGCAGCGGTTGGAAGACGAGGAGATCGCAGCGGCGATCAGGTGCCTCAAGGCCATGCTCCGCCGGCTCAACATCCCTTTCAACCCGCCCTTTCGCGACTTCCGCGGGTTCCAGGGCTACTGGAGCGCCCAGGGCATGAGCGGAGGGGGCGGTTGGGCTGCCCGCCGCGGCTACCTCAATACGCTCTTCGCGCCCGTCTGGGCGGCCTTGGATGAACTCGACGCGACCGAAGACAGCAACCTCGGATTCCGAGGAGTAGACGGCGAGCCCAAGAACATCATCTTCGCGTCCACCGGCTTCAAGCCCGAGATCGTGATGAGCCAGGTGATCGACGGTGCCATCGAGATCGTCGAGCACGCGGACACCTGCCTGGTCTACGACCGCCCGCTGAGCGATGCGGGCCTCACCTGGGGGCAACTCGTCGACTGGTGGGGGGAGCGAAACGGCATGGCGGGCGCGGACGGCCGAGTGGTTGGCCGGTCGCTGTACGAGCGGCTCCAGACGTCCCTCGGGTCGAAGGCAGAGCGATACCTCTTCTTCGCCTACGCCAGCCGGTACTCCGAGGCAGGCGGCATGGATCAGCCGGCCCTGCTGCCGCAGGTCTACCTGCACTACGACCCGCTGACCGAGCGGCAGCGGAAGGTGCTCAACAAGCCCCGCAGGCTCGGCCGCGAGCGCATGGACTTTCTGCTTCTGCTGCCCGGCGGCGTGCGGATCGTGATCGAGGTCGACGGCAAGCACCACTACGCGCGTGAGGTGCCGAAGGGTTCGGACAAGTGGGAGGTGGCCGCCGATCTCTACTCCGAGATGGCCGCGGAAGACCGGGTGCTGCGGCTCAAGGGCTACGAGGTGTTCCGCTTCGGCGGTAAGGAGATATGCGAGGCCAAGGACGACCTGTCGTTCATCCGGCGGTTCTTTTCCGACCTCGAAGCACGTTTCTGGCCCGACCCTCTGCGTGACCCGTAGTGCTCAGGCCCCGCCGCCTTCCCGAAGGTGATCAGCGTGGCTCCGTCCGCTCCGGTCCCAGGGTGGTCACCACGTTCACCAGGCGGCGTTCACGGCAGGGGTACCCGGCGATCCGCGTCTCAGGGCCTCGTGGCTGATCAGCTCATCTCCCGGCCGGGGGTCGCGGAGTTGCCCGGAGGTTCACCCGGGCGGCCGAGGAGGGGCCGGAATCACCCTTTCGTGAGCTTCAGAAGCTCAGCTTGAGAAACCGATATAAGCGTCATGAAGACGATCGAGTCACGGGCCCTGGCCGCCTACTTCCGCAGCGGTGCCGATGCTCAGCCGACCGACCCCGAGGTCACCGAGCACGATGGCCGAACCTACGTGGTGCTGTCCAACGTGAACGGCACCCTCGCCGTCTACCGCGAGCGAACCGACGGGGTCCTGAAGCGGCTGAAGCGGTGGCCGGCCGAGGTTGGCTGAGAGCTGTCCCGTAACTCGGCACAAGTGCTGACCGACTGCTACCGAGTCGACTTGCCGGGTTCTGGTTCGACTTGCGGCTCCAGCCACGAAGCGAACATTCCGGGTCGAATCGGATTTCGTGAGAGGTCTTCAGGGGTAGGAGACAACCCTTAGGTGGTCTGATGGTCGGACAGTGGGAAACTCTTGCCATGCCCATGCAGCCTTTCGCAGCCGACTGGAACCGCACGTCCTGGCAACAGGCCGAACAGTGGAACTGGCTCGCGGTCGAGATAGCCGAGATCCGACGATGCGCCGAGGCTGGCGATCAGGCACACAACCGTCTTGCTCTCATACTCCTGGACCACCTGGTGGAGGTGGTCATCGGCCGTGAGGTCAACGTCCGGCTCGCGCTCCAGGTCGCTGACAGCGTCGTCGCGGAGATGCGCGAGTTCCGGGACGACGGTGGGGAGCTCTCCGAGGAGCTGAGCCAGCTGGTCGACGAGCACGTGGAACCGGATCGACGCAAGGCCATCGATGGCGACCTGGGCGAGCAGACCAAATTCCTTATGCAAAAGGGCGTGCTGACAGCCCAGGAACGCGAAGTGCTCACCCGGCTGCACAAGTACCGCAACGCCGCGTACCACCAGGACACGCTGGAGCCTGACCTGATCTCAGATCTGGTACTGGCCTACAGGGTTTTGGCCAATGAACTTATCGGACGGCACCGTCCGCTCGCATGGACCATGGTGTCATCGAACTCCGATCCCGTCGTAGCGCCGCAGCAGCTTCGAGGCCGGCTCGTCGAAGGCGTCGATGTCGATGTCAAGGCGATGGCCCGCCGGTTCCATGATCACGCGGCAAAGCGGGTGCAGGCCGTTGTTGCGGCCGTGGTCACCGCGCGGCAACTGTTGGACGTCGACAGCTCCGGGAAAGCGGACGCCTCCCTCCCGGATGACGACATGGCCAGAATGCTGACCGAGCTCAGCAACGTGCACAAGAACCTGCCGTCCTGGGCAAAGCGGGCAGAAGGGCTGAAATCCAAGACGTCGTCGCTCACCGGGCTGATGATTCCGTTCATCAACCTAGACCGTGACCTCAACTGCATCGAACCGGCCGTCAGGCGCCTCGAAATGATCCTGGACTACTGGGAACAAGAGCGGATCGATGAACTCCGCGGCAAGTAGCAGTGATCCCGAACGGAATCGCGTGCCGAGTTACGGGACGGATCTTAGCCCGCGAGTTCACTCCGGCGGCCGATGAACCTGCCGCCAGCGCGAGCCAATCTGATTGCACGGCAATCAGAAAGGCGGCACGTGTCTGCATCCCCCAGTGCTGAATCCTTCCGGACCGTCGCGTCCATGAAGGGCATCCCCAACACCATCGCCGTCGTCATCCTCACCCCGCAGACGGAAGCCATCCTCGCCGACATCAAGAGGGCCGCACGCAAGGAAGGCGTCTTCGTCGCGTCAGAACGGAATGAGAGCAGCGGCGAACTCCGCTTCGCGGTCGTCACCGACAGGAAGATCCGGCTCCGGCATCTCGACTACGACGAAGCCGGACTCCAGGAGATGTTCCCGAGCCGGCGGCCGAGATAAGAGAAAGACCCCAGGGGTCGGGGCCCTGGGGTCTACTCGTTGTTGCGCGGCGCTGCACTCAGTCTAGGGCGTCCCCAAGGGAGTCGCCATCGTCCACTCCCTCGCATGGAGGACCCCACTTGTAGTCGGGGTGCCGGTACACGTCGTCGACCAACACTGAGTCGCCGAAGATGGGTTCGGGAAAGCGATACAGCATCCTTTTATGGATTTCCGCGCTGCTTCTGACGATGCCCATGTGCGGGGACAGCGCGTAGTACGGATACGAGCGGTGCCCCTTGGACACCGGGACGATCAGGTTCATGGCCGCAAGGCACCTCTGCGCTTGGGTCAGTCGGGCCCTGCTGAGTCCAACGGCCTTCGCGATCTCGTCCTTGGTCATCTCGACGGGAGCAACGTCGTAGACGATCTTGTCGTCCTTCTTGGGCTTCTCGTCCCTGTAGGACATCGTGGCGTACCAGTCGAGCAGGGCGCACTCGGTAAGTGTGACCGGATAGACCTTCGCCGTCCCGGTTTTTTCGTCCGTCACCTTGATGCTGACCTGCCGTTTCGGCATGTCCCACAGCTTCAGCCACAGATGCCGGTTCTTGGTCACCTTTCCCTTGGGGCCCATTTCCCACCGCGCGTACTTTTCGCACGTACCGGATACGTGGGGCAGCTTGAGGCCACACCACTTGTTGCCATGCGGACAGCTAGATTCTTCGGCCATGCAGCCTCTCCCGACTATTAGGCACCCGACTTCGGACGAAAACGTCCAGACACTGAGTCTGGCGCAGACCCCAAATATCCAAGAGCGCCACGACCTCGCTCACCTCAAGACCACCCACTGTGCGCACTCAGTACGCACTGTCTGATCATCACAGTGTTCACTCAGTGCGCACTGTGTTCCCCAAATCGCCCTCCCCGGGGCCTACAGTGCCCACTCGGCACACACTGTGATGATCACGGAAATGGCACTTTGCCCAGCCGAGGCAAGGGATCTGGGGTGTAGCAAGGATCCGGCGACTAGAAGACCTTAGAGTCAGAGCGTGGAGCGTACCCACATATAGAGCCTGGGGAGTAAGGAGTAGCAGTCATTCCCTGTAGAGGGACTCCTTCCCAACCCCGACTTACGTCGGAGTTAGGCCCCTTCCCTCTTCTACAGGGAATGACTGCTACTCCTTACTCCCGCAACACTTCCCCTTCGGGGGCCGCGTTGCGCACTGGAGGGGCTTCGATGATTTTCCGTGAGGCCGAAGGCGGTCGCCGGAACGTCTACTCAAGGGTTCCGCTGATTTGGATATCGCGCCGATTTGGCGATTCACCCTCCCGGCCCGTTCACCCCGCAACTCGGGTCGGGCAGCGATCCCTCGTGACCAACATCAGCGACGCCAGCACCGACGAGCGCAGGATCGTGGCCGCCATCCCCGGCGGCTACGTCTTCAACGAGAAGGTCGGCGACAAGACCATGCCCGTGCCGGTGCTGTGCTGGCTCGTCTACGAGGACGGGGACGTTCAGGCGGTGGACTGCCTCGGCGACCACCCCAAGGGCCACGTCACCGGCCCCTTCAAGGACTGGCCCGCCTTCCAGGACCCGCCGGTAAGGAGGTGGAGGGATTGATCCCGCTCCCCGGCATCAGAGACAAAGGCGCCCCACTGATCGGCGCCCGAGGCGACGGAGAGCGCGGTCCGTTCGGCATCCGAGGCGAGCAGGACGACGACTAGGAGGACGACATGATCGAGCGCGAGAACGAGGCCGTCCAGCGCGGCCCGATCACGGAGATACGGCCACTGCGCGGCAACCCTCCTCGTGTGGGGTGGGGGGCGTTCTTCGCAGCCGCCGAGCAGGAGCGACGCGAGTGGGACGACGACGAGGACGACTACCCCCGCGGGTAGATCAGAACAGCGCCAGCTTCTCGTCGGCTGGCTCGGGCTCGGCGTCCTCGAACATCGGCAGCAGCAGGTCCGATCCCGCGGGGATGAGCCGGCCCGAGGCGACGCAGCTGATCGGCGGGAGGCCGTGGCGGCGGTTCTGGGGTCCGGGCGGGTCGTGCCGCGCGAGGTGCCTCGTGTCGGGGCTGACGGCGACGGAGCGACGGCAGGCGGGGCAGGTGATGCGGGGCCATGAGGGCATGACGAGTCCCTTTCTCAAGCCTGTGACGGTCGGGCAGGCCGCGTTTGGGATACGGCGGCACCCGGCAATGCACACATGAGAGCCGTCGGACCGCCGACGGAGGTAGCGGGGCGACCACATTCGGCGAGGTCCGAAGTGCACCGAAGTTCGTCGTAGTTCAGTGAACTTCGGCGAAGTTCGTCAGCAACTCTCTACAGTGGACCGATGGGTGCAGGGGGAGCTGGCGTGTCTGCGCCGATGGGGCCGGACGAGGGTTACGAACGGGCGTTGGGTGAGTTCGCCGCCGCCTTGGTAGACCTGCGGATCAACCACGGGGCCCCGACCTACAAGCAGCTCTCCAAGGCCGCGCAGACAGCTGGCCGTACCTCACTCTCCTCGTCGGCCATCTCCGAGGCGATGAACGGTGTGCGTCTGCCATCGATGGAGTTCACGCTGGAGCTTGTGCGCCAGATCGCTGGCCATGATCCACAGGTCCGCGAGGCGTGGCGGGAGCGGTGGACCCGAGTGAGACGACTGCAACGTAGAGGTACCGCCTACCGGGCTCGGCCCGAACGAACCTCACCCAACCAAGGTGAAGGCCAGCAAGGCTTCGAATCGCCGCCGGACGGTCCGCGAAGTGCGGCCCTGCGGGAGGCCGCAGAGATCGTGGCTCAGGCTCGGGTCGAGGCGGAGGTGCTGATTGCAGAGGCGCAGGCGCAGGCGGACGAAATACTTCGTGCAGCTGAAGAGGTAAAGAAGAGTGCTGTACGAGATATCTCGCCGGCTGTTGCGCGGCTGATGACGCGAGAATCTATGCGAATCATTCTCCTGGGTCCACCTGGGGCAGGGAAGGGTACTCAAGGGATGTACCTCAAAAGGATTCTTGGTGTTCCTAAGGTTCAGATTGGCGACTTGATGAGGGAGAACATCTCACAAGGAACGTCATCCGGTCTGCTAGCGAAACAGATCATGGATCGGGGTGATCTGATCCCTGACGGCGTGTTCATGGACATGCTGCGGCACCGCTTAAGCCGGGAGGATGTATCGGACGGATTTCTCTTGGACGGACTTCCTCGGACCGTCGAACAGTCACAGATGCTCGACTCCCTAGTTGATGAGCGTGGTCATAAGATCGACATCGCCCTTCATCTCGACATTTCCCGGGACGAGGCAGTCAGACGAATTTCTGGGCGACGAATCTGCAAGAAGGATTCGTCTCATGTTGCGCATGTCCTCTATGCGCCTCCGCAGGGCTACGACGCGTGTCGTGTCTGTGGTGGGGGATTCGTTGCGCGCGCTGACGATTCGCGGCACGTAGTCAAGAACCGCTGGGCTGTCTGGGAGGCCTACACCGAGCCGACGGCGGCGTTGTATGGGGCGAGAGGACAGCTCGTGAAGGTCTCCGGCTACGGGAGCGTTGACGAAGTGACGGAACGGGCCGTCGACGCGCTCGCAGCGTTCTTTGGTTGAGCTGGTGTGAGCCGGGGCCCGTTTTCGCTGGATTGCGGAACGATTGAGGCGGTTGGCGACCTTCAAGAGGTGATGGGATCTATGAAGCGTTTTCGACGGCGACTTTGAGATCGTGGTTGATCAGCCGGCAAAGTGAGCAGAGGAGCAATGTGAATACGTCAGCGGAGCGCCAGTTCCATCGAGACATGGTGGCTGGCGCTCAGCGCCTCAAGCGCGAAATCGGATACAACCCAGTCCGTTTTACGCAAATGCTGGCGGAGATTGGAGCAGTCGAGACGGCTAAGCACCTGCTGCGAGGGCGGGATGCCTCGGACGGGTTCACGACTCTGTGGAGCGCCCGCCGACTGGACGTCAGTGTTGAGGCGTTTGTTCTCTTGCCGTGGTACGAGGGCCTGTTCACCGATGCGGAACGGGGCACGGCGAGGCGGCGTCTGGAGGCGCACAAGTTTGATGTGGCTCGGTATCTCCGCGACTGCGTGAGCACCCCTCCCCCTTGGGTGCCAGAATCGCTCTAGACGAAAGTTGGGAGCCCGGAGGGCGCGGCCCCCTGGATGGCATCAATCCGGGAGCGGGTCGCGCACCTCCCGCACATCCCGGCGCAGAAATCCCTCATACAACTCCTCCATCACGCGCCTCGCGTGCTGCGGCTCCGGAATCCCCACGCCAGCCCCCGGCCAGGGAGTGGTACGCATCATCCGGATCGCGAGCACGGCCCGCCGCTGCCCCAAGGACCGGACTTCAGGGTCAGCGGCCTGCATCATGGCCTGCATGCCCGCCTGAGCTCGCCCGGCGCGGGTCCGGTGAAGCTGGGCCGGTGACAGCACCAGGCAGGTCTTCCTGGGCGCGTACGGGGGATCGGCGAAGAGGCCGACGTGGCCGGAATGCGTGATCATGAATACCTCGCTTGGGTCTGGTACCCGAGCCGCCAGGGCTGGCCACCCCTGATCCAGCAGCCAGGCCTCGTACGCCGGATACCGGTCTTCCGAGCCGAAGTGCTCTGCCGACAGCTTCCAGAAGTCCTCCTCCGCCTCCATAGCCGCCTGATGCAGGGTGCGGTGGACATCTGCGTGCATCTCTGCGGGAATCGCGATGCAGGCGACTCCGCCTCTGCGGTCACGGCTCCGCAAGCACACCATGCCGAAGTCCATACGGATCTCCAGCACATCGGACACAATCACGTCGTATGCTGGCCGCTGCTTTTTCCTCTTTGCCATGGCGCGTGACTATCAGCCCCTGGTGAGCGAGGGGCGTGGATCCGGCTGCGGTCACCCTCACGGGGCTGTGTTGGCGGCAACCAGCCTGTGCTCCGTTCTCCTTGAAGGGCAGGGCAGTTTTGGCTGCTGTGGGATCAGATCCGCTTTTTGACGGTGCCACCGTCGTCAGGCGGGGCGCTTGATGAACCAGCCAACGGCCAGAGTGCGGCGCCGGTCTCGATGTCCACGACCTTGACCCACTCATCCGAGCCGATGGGCCGCTCGATCACGTACCAGTGCTTGCTTCCCTGATTCCATTGGTTGACGAACTCAGGGTCTTCGGGCGTCGCCACCGGTATGCCCAACCCGATGTACGAGCGATGCGGCACGTTGCCGTCCCGACGGGCCCAGTCGAACCAGTGGTGGGCTTCTGCGGAGGGTATGCGCAGCTCGAACCGGATGGTCTTGCCGTCCCGGATAGCCCAGGGCAGGGAGTCCTGGTCGTCCGACTCGGACATGTGGACGAGCCGGGGATTCTCTTCTGGCCATCGTGGCTCAAGAACGCCGTCGTTGAATATTTGCTCCAGGGCTGAGGGCGTTGTGAAGTGGTAGAGGCTCCGCATCATCCGCACACCGTACGGCGCGCCGGTGCGAGCCGGTCAGCTGTCATCGGAAACTCCGGCTTCCTGCGCCACCCGCCACCGGCTAGCCTTGGCGGAGGCTGCTATGAGGCGCTCCACGGCCTCCAGCAGAGAATCGCGGCCGGCCTCCTCCAGCTCATGGAAGATACCCATTTCCAGATCGTCGGCCGCCTCGTTCAGGGCCCCGCGGGCGGCCAGCAGAGACTCCTCGGGGGGAAGCAGGTCCTCGGCCGCGCGCAGCGCCTCGAAGCCCTGCCGGGCCACGAATCCGATCCTCCGCTGGTCCTGCCAGATCGCATCCGGCGTTCGGCCGGCGAGGGGAATCTGGTCGTTGCAGCGCCCAAGGGTGAACTGCAACCTCGCGCGCAGAGCCTGCACTTCGGCGAACATCCCGGTCGGGGCGTGCAGGTCGCGGAAGTCGGTGCACATCTTCACGTCAGCGGCCAGGGCCGCAGGTATCTCGTGCGTCACGGCGTACAACGTAGTAGTTGCCGGTGCGTGACTTGTCAGCCCACCGGACATGAAGAAGCCCCGCCGGCCGCCACCGAGGAGGAGAACCCCAGCAGGGGACTGAAAAGTGCGGCTCTACGCAGCCTGCTGGGCCCGCAGGACGTCCGCCAAGCTCTCCCGCCCCTCGCTCCACCGCGCGAGCTCGTCTCGGCCGATCAGGCGCACCCGGGCGTCCTCCTTCGACCACATCTTCGCCGAGCCCGTGAACTTCCCGTTGGTGACGACGATCGGCAGAGCCACTGGGTGGATGGCGCTCGCCCCGCCGAACAGATGCTGGGCGACCGGCTGGCCGACGGACCCGTTGCCGCCGCTGAAGTGCTTAGTCTGGACCATGATGTGGCGATCGAAGTCGTCTATTGCGAGAACGTCGGCGCCCAGGTCGCCGGCGCCGCCTCCGGAGCGCACAACCCGATAGCCATCGCGGTCGAGCAGATCACCTATCAGCTTCTCGAAGCGGGAATGGTGCAGAACGTCGATCTTGTCCATTGGTAGGGCCGTCGGTTCTGTAAAGATGCCGGCCTCAAGAAGCTCGTCGAGGAGCCTGATGACCGTCGTGGCGTAGTCGACCTGTTGCTCGTATCGCTGGCGCACGACTCTGGAGTGCTCGATCTTCAGATCAAGCAGATTCGCGCTGATGGGATTGATGCCCATGCTGTCCCAGCTCGGGCAGGCCGGACGCTCTTCGAGGAGACGCTGTTCGAGCCGAGCCGCCCAGTCACGCCGGCGCCGGGAGTGAGGGGCATGGGCGAGGACCTGGCGCATACCTCGACGCACGTCCTCGACGATGCTCAGGAGCTGACGGTCCTGTCCTTGCACCACCCGGATCAGCGAGAGATCGCGGCGGCGTGCGTGGGGGCTGAGTTCGGCAGGCAGGTACCACGCGGACATCTCGCACTCCGATAGGCCGCTGATGACGGTTCGCGTCTTGGAGCGCAGCGTAAAGAGGGCTTCCTCCAGCCCTCGCAAGTTGTTGACCGCGGGTGCATTGCTGAACTGCACAGGCTGCGTGGTGAACAAGAGGTCCCTCCCCAGGGCGGCTTCACGCCGAGGAGCGTAGATCAAGGCACCGACATCAGCTCCGAGGGAAGCGCGGGAACTGATCGTACTCTGCGTCCCCGGGCTGCCAAACGGACTCGATCTGATCGCCCAGGACGTCAGCTTCGTAGTCGATCTGGCAGCCGACCTCCGGCAGGCCGATGTAGCTGCCGACGAAGGGATAGATCAGTTCGCGGTACGACAAGACTGCGACTTTGGGATTCGAGGCGTTGAGCAGGGCGACGACCAGTGCCGGCCGTCCCAGCTTCTTGACGCGGTCGCTTGAGGACTTGCTCCACAGTTCACTGCTGTACTGGGCCTCTCCGCCCCAGAAGCTGAACTGGTCGCCGATCCGCCGGTCGTGGAGAGGTTGCCGGTTGCCGATGACACAGATCTTGCCGACGCGGTACTTCACGTAGGGATCCGTCTTGAACACGCTGGACTCGCGCAGCGCTTCGTGCTCCCCAGCCGTGATCACGCCCGCCGCGAAGGCCTTGTCCTGGCGGTCTTGGAGGAGCTGGGGGGTCAGGCGGCGGAGCCCGTCGGCTTTGACATCGCCTACTTCGTAGTCGAGCAGACGCGTCGCATGGAACGTGCGGAGCAGTCGGCCAACTAGGAGCTCGCGCAGGCCGAGGTCGAGGTCGCCGAGCGCACCGTCCTCGCGCAGCTCGGCATACGTGGCAACGTCTCCCACAGCGTCGGCCGCGGCTTTCACGTACGCGGTCAGGTCGCCCGGCCACTCGCCGGGGCGGTCTATCTCGATGATCTCGGCAGCCATGTCCGAACCCAACCACAGTGTGGCGAGCAGGCAGGCATCCGACCGCTGCCGAGTCTTTGGTGGTAATGAAGAAGCCCCCGCCGGCCGCACTCTCCGAAGAGAGCGGGTGAACCCCGGCGGAGGCATGAGATCCGGTGTGACGCGGAGTTCTCAAGGAGGAAGTTAGCACGGAAGATGTTGCTGCACGAGATGGTGTTCAGAATGCGGGTCGATTGCGTAGGATCCTGGGTGCCGGCCACTGCCCTCGAAGCTGATACTGCCCCTGCCCGAACAGGGCTTTCGCGTGAGTGAGGTCAGGCCCCCATTTATCAGGAAATTGGCGCTAATGGTGGGGGGTGTCTCTATTTAGCGCCACTTAATGCATTCGTCGGGGCGTCCAGGGCATTCGCGCTCCGTCAAATAACATCTCACCTATTGGTCGCGTTTTTTAACACGTTCCTTTTTTCATTTTCCTCTGCCATAATCCCCGGCTTTTTGAGAAAATGGACCCATGCCCAAAAGGGCCGCCCGCTGAACCCGGGCGACACGGTGTGACGACTCGCGATAGGGGTTTCTCAGGAATGGCTCACGTTCAACGGGATAGCTGTGCCGTTTTCCAGGACGCTTCGTACGTCCTGCCTGCAACCATCGCGCCGCTGGTCGAGGCCGCGCGCGCCCAGGGCTGGGACGTCAAGGAGGAAATCGCTCCGCACGCTCTGGAGCGGCTGTACCTCACCCTGACTGCCGACACGGCGGCCGGTAAGGGATACGTCTACCTGGTGTGAGACCAGAAAGGCCGCCGCTATGACGTGAGCTACGCGGCGGTATCCAAGCTCAGTGAGGTGACGCTAGGCGGATCCGATTACCGGGGTGTGGGTCGGTCCAAGGTCGATAATGCCCGGTACATGATCATGGCGAATCCGGCGATTCGCGGTGAGGACCCGAGCAACCAGGTCGAGCCGGAAATGGTCGAGACCGAGGACGATATTTCTGACCCGAACACTCCGGTCGGTCGGCAGGCATGGTCTGTCGTCAAGCTGTCCCGCGACGCCCAGAAGTACGCAGGGCAGGCGGAGGAGCACGCGAAGGAGGCGGAGAGGCTCGCACTCGAAACGGCCTGCTACGCGGATATCTCCGAGGTCTCCCGGACCATGCGGGCATGTCGTGAGCAGATTTCGGAGGCGCAGCGGCACGCGGACCTTATCCGGCCGGAATTCGAGGCAGCGGAGCGTCTCTACCGTCGCGCGCGCTGGGCGCACGCTGCGGCGTACCGGATATCTAGCGTCATGTTCTTCTCTGACGGCCCCTGGGAAGCCGTGATGGATGACTGGACGGAGCGCAGCAGCGATGCCCACGCGTCTGCCATGGAATACCGGGACCGCGCCGAGGGTGCGATCGGGGATGCCGGGGAGGACGTCCGCCGTGCCGAGCGTCAGCTCGATCGTGCATGCGCCGTCTGCGGCACCTGGTACCCGTGCACTCGGTCGGGGCGTGAGCTGACCGCCGATCTGTACGACCGTGGCGGGTACACGTGCGGCTGCGGGGGCGCCGTTGAGGTCGACGACGTGCCCGAGCCGATCGAGCCGTGCGCCGGACAGATGAGCTTCGACGACGAACCGGAGCCCGAGCCTGCCGCGCCGGAGCACGAGACCACGGTGGCCGAGCTGGACGGGCACTTCATTCCCTCGTGCTCGTGCGGCTGGGAGCAGGACAACGGGGGCTTCCGGTGCGAGGAGTTCGCGCAGATGCGCGCGGGACATCACCGGGGCCAGCCGGAAATCGACGTGGACCGCCCGAAGCCAGAAAAGGCCACTCGCGAGATCAACGGGACCGAGTTCACCGCGACGTGGGAGCGGCACCAGTACGTGATCCGTTGGCACCGCCACGCGCTCCAGGTGGGCAAGACCGCCGGTGAGGCGTTCCGGCGGCTCGAAGCGGGTCTGCGGGACAACCCCGAGCCGTACGCGGCGGAGATGACGGAGGTGGAGAACAAGAGCAAGGGGAGCAGCAGCATGGGGCGGGGCAGCATGGCGCCGAAGCGCAAGGCGGCGGCGGTCAAGGTCAGTGCCATTGCGTGGAGCGACAAGAACACCTTCCCCTGCGTCGCCGAGTTGCTCGGCCACCGGTACGTCGTGCGCAAGCTCGCCGGGAACTTCAGCGCCCAGCACGAGCACTCGGACGGCGCGCGCCTGATCTTCGACGATCAGGACCCGAAGAACCGGTGCCGCACGGGCGGGGCCATGTTCCCGAACCTGCCTGCGGTCAAGCGGGCGATCCTCGCGGACGCCATCCAGCGGGGCGAGGTCGAGGAGCACCAGGACCAGCCGGAGCGGAAGCCGGTCACGCACGCGGACCTGTTCGCGGTCGACGGCGCCGAGCTGGTCGCGCTGCTCGACTCCCTGACCGTGGAGCAGCGGGAGACGCTGGCCGCGCCGTGGCCGGTGCGGTGGCTGTACCCGGCGGAGATGCCCCGGGGGCTGAACTTCTGCGCCGGGTGCGGTGGCGGCTGCAAGGGCAAGCGGCTGGTGTCCGACACGGACATGATCTGCATCGACCTGGCGGGGGACGCGGTGGCGACCTCGGAGGCGGCCGGGTGCACGGTGCTGCTGGCGGACGTGAAGACGCTCACGCCGGAACACCCCGCGCTGCGGTTCACCAGCGAGACCATGTTCACGATGCCGTGCACGGACTGGACGATCGCGGGCAAGGGCCTCGGCCGTGACGCGAGCAACCTGGAGATCCTCACCGAGGCCATTGACCAGGTCGGTTTCGCCTTCGGCAACTACGAAAAGGACGGAACCGAGTACTGCGACCACGAGGAGAACGGCCAGGAGTGCACCTGGGAGGAGGGTTGCTTCTCCTCGTACGGGGACCGCACCGACATGACCGTGCCGGAGATGTGGGCGCTGGTCGACGGCATGACGAGCAAGACGGCCGGGCTCATGCTGGCCCCGGTGATCTGGTGCCTGGGTCTGCGGTACATCGGTGCGCCGCTCACCCGGGTCGTCATCGAGCAGGCCGCCGCGCTGCCCGAGGAGATCAAGGATGAGATCTGTCTTGAGCTGAACGTGGCCGGGTGCGAGCAAGGCGAGTGGACGACCCTGGACGCGGCCGACTTCGGCAGCCCCAGCAACCGCAAGCGCTCCATCATGGCGGCGCACTGGTACCGGCGGCCGGGCCTTCCGCAGGCACCGGGGATCACCACGCTTGCCTGTGACGCGATCGGCTGGGACGCCGAGGACGAGATCAACACGCGCGGCGTGAGGAAGACCAGCGGGGGCAACGCCTTCCGCATGGACGGTGTCACCAGCCGCCACCCGGAGCCGAAGCCGATCAACGGCATCACCTCGAAGATCCGAGGCTGGTACAACGCGGCCACGGGGCGCCGGTTCACGATCGAGGAGGTGTGCCTCCTGGTCGGCCTGCCCGCCGACTACCCGGTGACCGGGTCGCGGTCCTCTCAGACGCAGCAACTGGGAGACATCTTTTCGCCGCTGGTGTCGCTGGCAGTCTGGGGGCAGCTCCTCGGAGTGCCGTGGCGGGAGCTGCTGCGCCGCTACCTGGGTGAGCTGTACCCGGCGGTGCACGGTGCCGACACCGAAGAAAACTTGGTCGACGAGTCGCCGGCTGGAGCCGACCAGGATCCTGCGCTTGTTGACACGGAGGGAAACGACACGGACGAGTGCGACCACTCGTACGCGTGGCTGACCGTCGACACCGCCGCCGAGGGCGGCCGGGGCGTGGCTGTCGGATGCGCCGACGGGTGCCAGCGGCTCACGCGGAAGGGTCGGAGCAGGACGTCCGCGCTGGCCCTCGCGGAGTGCGAGAGCTGCGAGGTGACGGGCGACTGGGAGCGCGTCAGCGACACCGTGGAGCGGGTGGCCGTCGAGTGGAAGCCGAAGCGGACCACGCCCATGGCAGAGCTGCTGGAGAAGCACGTGGGCGCTGACTGGAAGCCCCTGGAAGCCACCGCCGACCCCGAGTTCACCGACGTCGAGGAAGAGGAGCAGCCGCGGTACCAGGGCCCGCTCACCCGGCAGCAGAAGCGTGCGGCATGGCGTCTGGCGGCCGGTGAGTCCGTCCAGGATTCCGCTCCTGCCGACACGGAGAAGAAGCCGCTGGCCCTGGAGGCCGCCCCGGTGCGGCTGATGCTGGAAGCGGCCCCCCTGGTGCTGCCCAACACGGGACGGGCGTACTGGGAGCCGGGGCAGCGGGTCACGCTGGACCACCGGGCCGGGCGTACGCGGTACAGCCACATCGGCAAGGGCGTGCGGGTGGAGTGGGACGACGCTCCCAACGTCTGCGCCTACGTCAGCCCCCGGGTGCTCTGGGCGGAGGGCACAGAGCCGCTGCTTGAGCGTGCCGACGAGCGGGACGAGCTGCTCGTGGAGCTGCTGACGGAGGAGCTGCGGGAGCGCCCGGTGGACCCGCGCCTTGAGTGGATGCGGTACGAGCGTCCGGCGCCCGTCGACCCGCGTCTTGCCTGGATGGACTACGAGCATCCCGAGCCGGAGCCGGTGGACGTCCTCGCCGAACTGCGCGCCGAGCTGGAGGAGCTGCGCCTGGACGTCGAGGAGTGGGGCGCAGAGGTCGCCGCCCTGGCGGTGGCCGAGGCCGAGCGGGTCGTGGCGGAAGTCGCGCGGGACATGCGGGCGGCGGAGGTTCTGGCCCTGCGGGAGGAAGCGCGGGAGCTGCGGGAGTCGCTCGGGTGGGGGCCCATGGTGTGGGAGCCGGTCCGGCAGCAGCGGCGGGGCGGTTGGGGGTTGGCCGCGTCGGTCGCGGGAGTCCTGGCCGGAGTCGGGGTAGCGCTGGGTCAGGTGGTGCCGCCCCGGGGGTAGGGCGGGGGCCGGGCTGCCTTCGGGTGGCTCGGCCTGCCCCGGTCGGATTCTGTGCAGCGGCACGCCGGCCGCGGGGGCGCCCGCAATGACACTGCGCTGGCGCCGGCGGTCCGTGGACAGCTTCTTGGCGGCCAGCGAGTAATTCCGCGGGAAAAATCGCAGTTGACCGGGCTGTAATTATCGTCCTATGGAAACACTCCTTACCGAGAGATCGGTGCCCAAGTCCAGGAAGCCCCGGCCGGCCGTTCGGCCCCTGACTCGGAAGCAGATGCACCATCAGCGCGTGGTCGAGTGGCGGCGCCCCGGAAGCGCGTCCACGGTCGGGATGCTGCGGTACAAGCCGACGTTCGACGACCCTCACGCGAAGTGGTTCGTGGTCCCGATCGGCTTCGGGGGCGTGACCGTGATGCGCGTGCCGTGGGAAGCGGTCGAGGCGGGCGAGTTCTTCCGGGTGCCCCCGCGGACTCTCTCGGTCGAGGAGGAGCGGACGTTGGCCCGGTACTTCCGTCAGCACCTGGCGGAGGAGTGCGGAAAGCGGTCCAAGATCCGGACGAGGGGTGTCGAGATCAACTGACGCTCACTAAGGTATGGCTCAGTCCTGGTAACCGTGCTTACCGGGATCGATAAAGGGGGCAAATGAACGAGCTTGAGATTATCGACGGGGAGCTACTTTCCGTCGCTCAGAGTGACCCCCGGGGGGAAGCTCGGAATCCGGGCCTTACGGTTCATACCGCCACAGACTATGAACTGAGCCCCGAAACGCTCGAAGCGCTCAAAGCAGCGATCCCGGCAGAGACCTACCGGAAATATGACTTCTGGCTCCGGCGGGCGGCCGACTGGTGCGCGGGGCGCCGATCCGTGGTGCCGATGACCACCGAGACGCTCACGGAGTGGATCAGAGTCACCATCGACACCCCCAGCGAAAAGACCGGGGAGTCGTACGGGGCCTCCGCCCTCGGTCAGGCCGTCGCTGCCGTCCTCGCCGCGCACACTTGGAGCCGAATCCCGATCGAGCAGCACCCCGACCCCCGGCCAGCCCGGCTCCTGATCAAGGCCCACAAAAAGCGCCAGGCCGCTGCAGGCTGCCGCGTGAAGAAGTCCGCCACCGTCGACACCGCCGGCTTCGTCGCCATGGTCGAGCAGTGCGACACGGAGACCCTGACGGGCCTTCGGGACCGTCTGATCGTCATCTGGTCCATCTGGGCCATGACCCGCCGATCTGAGTTCTCGGACCGCGTACTGCCGGACGCGGTGGTGGTGCCGCGCAAGGGCGTGCGCCTGTTCTTCGCCACCAGCAAGACCGACCAGGGTGCCGAAGGCGAATGGGTCGTCATGCCCCGCCGGGACGACGTGCTTGACCCCGTCGCGGCCTACACCGAATACCGCGACGCCCTCGCCGCGGCAGGCATCACCACCGGCAAGATCCTGCGCCGCATCGACCGCTGGGGGAACATCGGCGACGAGCTGAGCGCCGAGTCCGTCAACGACATCATCCAGGCCCTCGCCGACGCAGCCGGCGTCCTCTACGACGACAACGGCGTCAAGCTCACCGCGCACGGCCTCCGGGCCAGCGGCGCCACCATCGCCGACGAGAACGGCGCCTCGGGCGCGGCAATCCGCAGGCAGGGGCGTTGGTCGCCGAACTCGAAGGTGGCCGACGGCTACATCCGTCCCCGTGACGAATGGGACGGTAACGCAATGGCTAGCGTCCCCAGCATGCCCGCCCAGCGAACTGATGGAGAATCCGAGAAGGTCTAAAAATGCGGGGTGCCCAGGAATTAACGCATCGCTGCCCTGCCCGCATAGCGTCTGGTGAAAACGTAAGCCCCCGCCCTGTCTCCGGCGGGGGCTTCGTGCTGTCGCTGCTGATTTAGCTGGAGAAAATAAACCAGCAGGTCAAGCTATTTATGGCGTGGCGAGCGCCACTGCCTGCCGGCTAGCGATTTTCCCTGCGAGCCCTGCCTAGCTCTAGCTGGGGATAGCGCGGGGACAGTGCGCGGCACGGGAAATTCCGCAGGGGCAGGGGAAGGAGCATCGGCCAGGACGGGGATGTGGTTCTGGTGTCTCTACTACTGCTAGCCAGCGAAAGCTTATTGCACCCCGCGAAAATTAGCCCGGGATCCAGCGTGGAAGGGGCCGCGGGCGTATAGGAGAAGAGGGCGGGAGTATGTTCCCCGCAGAAAATTAGCCCTGGATTCTGCGGTGCGTGGCCGGCTGGGGTTGCGTGAGCACCCTCGCGGTTTCGGCGACGAGGCATCTGGGTTCTCGGTAGAGTGCGGCGGACATATATGGAGGGGGATCCACTCGTGTCTGATATCGGCACGTTCATATCTGAGCATGCCGGGGCCCTGACGACAGCTGGGGCGGCGTACGCGGCCGTCGTCGGAACGGTGATCGCTGGTCACATCCAGGGCAAGAAGGCGTTGAGAGGTGCCGAGGCCCAGGCGAAGGCCGCGCTGGATGGGGCGCAGGCCCAGGCGAACAAGGCTCTCGAAGCCGCCCGGGAGCAGGCGCGGGCCGCCCTGGAGGTGGGCCGGCAGCAGGTGGAAGCGACGCTTGCCGGCGTCCGCGAGGCGTCGAAGGAGGCGCATGCGCAGTGGCAGCGGGACCGGTGCCAGGAGGTGTGGGCCGAGTACGTCAAGGAGCTGGATGTGCTCCTGGCGAAGGACCAGGGTTCCGCCGAAGATCGGGAAACCGAAGGTGTTCTCAAGGCTTACGCCATGG
The DNA here is from genome assembly GCF_003325375.1 of Streptomyces globosus. Taxonomy (GTDB): domain Bacteria; phylum Actinomycetota; class Actinomycetes; order Streptomycetales; family Streptomycetaceae; genus Streptomyces; species Streptomyces globosus_A. Next base: position 1,885,256 of record NZ_CP030862.1, read on the forward strand.
TGGAGCTGATCAGTCCGGCCGGCGTTCTTTCCGTGGCGGGGACCGCGCGCGATGATGCGCGGCTCTACGGACTGAACCTGTTTGTCGCCCACCAGAACGACCGGAACGTAGTCGAGCTTTGGCAAGCCCAGCGTCGGCTGCGCGCGAACGTGGAGGCTGCCGCTGGCCTGGAGTTTGACGGTGACATGATCCTGGAAACGATCGACGGAGCATCAGGACCTGTGACGCGGCCACCTGGTTCCCACGAAGCCAACGCCGAGATGCGGGAACGGCACCGCCGAGGGCTCGCCGCGCAGGCCGCTCTCGACGCCTTGGACGCCGCCGAGCGGGATCGTGAGGTTGCGGAGGCTGGCGAGCGTGCGCGGCAGTTGTTGCTCGACGCTGGATTCAGTGTGTGGGAAGCCGGTGGGCTGGCGGATACCGTGCAGCGAGACCACGCGGAGGTCCGGCGGCTGCTGGAGGTAGAGCGGGGCAGGCTACAAGCCTCCCGTGATGCCTTCGTGGCTGAGGCGCGCAGGGAGCTGGACGCGCTCGGTCGATGATGTGGAGAGACGGCCCTAGGCTCAGCTCTCCGGACCCGGGCCCTCCCACTTGAAAAGGCTCGTGTCGCGCAGGTCCACGTCCTCCCAGCCGGGCAGCTCCACCCGCCGCAGGAACTCGCGCAGGTCCCTCTCCGAGCGCGCCAGGCCCAGGCACTACGCGGGGGTCCATGGCTCCAGCATGGCCGCGGTGCTGCTGGTGTGCGTATGGGGAGTGGCAGAAGAGTGAAGCATTTTCTTCCCCGAAATTCGGGGACCTTATGAAGTATGCGGGCCCACGACCTCTAGCCCTCGGGGAAACCCCCGGGGGCTTTTGGTTTTCCCGCGTTAGCGCTCCTCGCGCCCCGTCTCAACACCTTCTTGGAACTCGGCGGGGACCATGGTGACAGCGAGCTTGGCCCGGCCGCTGCGGTAGTAGAGATCGGCGTCACCATCAGCACGGCGCACTGCGTGACCGTACTCGGATGCGTCGTCCACGACCATCCTTCGTGTCCACCGCCGGGATTCCTTTTCCTCGGTATTTACCGAGCTGGGGCTGTACGAGCCCGAAGGGCGCCGGCCGTCGGGGCACTGCATTTCCGGGTCAAGCGCCATATCGCTTCGGAAGCAGCCGGGGCTGTGCCCCTCGATCTCCGTCACATGCCCGTGCTCGGCCTGGACGGGGTTGACCTGCACGTCAGGATCACGATTGACCTTGCTCTGGGCTTCGGCGATTCCGTCGGCGATTCTCCAACGCATAACAACCTCCAGGGGTTCATTTCTTCCTCAAGTTTCTCGCGCGATTATCACCCTGAGGTAATTGCCCGACACCATGGGCGGTGTCCATTCGGAACAGGAGGAATGCCATGAACGATTTCTGGAACCGGGCCGCAGCAGCCAGGCAGGCGCAGGCGCAGGCGCAGCAGGAGGCCTTCGAGGCGAGCCTGACGCCGGTGATGCCGGAGCACCAGGGCGGGACCGCTGCGTGGATCGCTGCGCGGGCGAAGAGGTTCGAGCGCAACAGGGAGGCCACCGCGATGGCTGCGGCCAGCGGGTACGTGAACCTCCAGGACATGCGGGCGCTGGCCCACGAGCGGGCGGTGGCGCAGTACGGCAACCACGCGCGTCTCACCAACCCGGCGGCGCACCTCGCGCAGACGATGGCCGGAGGGCAGGCCCAGGGCTACAGCTCGGGGGCGCCGCGGTCGGCGTACTCGGACACCGTCTGATGGGCCGCGTTGCCCCGCCGCCGGAGTACGCGCACGTGTACGCGGCGATGGAGGACCCGTACGCCCCGCCGGCCTCGTACACCGCGCAGGCATCCCGGAGCCTTCCGGGGGTGTCGACGTATCCGGAGCCGCCGGAGGGCACGTACTGGGCCTCCGACCGGCTTCTGTGGCGCATCGTGACGTCCACGGTGATCGTGCGGGCGCGGGAGGTGGTGCGCTGCCACACCGGGCACCGGTGGATCGACGCAGCCGTGGTGGACCTGTACTTGGCCAACGGGCGGGAGCTGCACGAGGTGGCGTTGCCGTCGTCGACGCTCAGTGCGGACGTGGCGCACCTGCGGCAGTGGACGCCGGTCCGGATCGTGCGGGACGCCGATCGCAAGCCCTGGCGGGCGCTGGTGGTCCCGGATGCCGCGTGGCACGAGCGGGCGGCCGAGCTGACCGCGCGGGACGTATGAGGGCCCCGCGGGTGGTGTGTCCGGGCACACCGTGCTCCGGGCCTGGTCAGGCTGCTTTCGAGTTGCCCCCTCGGTCCCTGCGCTGACCTGGGCGTTCGCGTACACCGCCCGCGGGATTCCCTGCTGCACCCGTACCCCACCCACACACCATGAGTGGTGTTTCCCCCGAGGAGATGACGATGCGGTTTCCCTGGCGCCGGCCCGAGGCCGAGCAGACCATCGACATGACGACCGAGCACGCGCAGCGCGAGTACGCGGAACTGCTGCGGCTGGAGGAAGCGGCCAAGCCGAAGCGGATCGTGGACTTCTCCCGGCCGCCGATCCCGCAGGAGCCGCAGGGGGCGGCGCGGTGGCGTGACCTTCCGTACGACCACCCGTCGCGGTTGGGTTTCCAGGTGGTGCGCAAGGCGCCGGCGCCCGCTCCGGCGTGGTCGCGGGCGCTGCCGGACATCGTGGACTAGCCATGGCCAGGAAGAGGAAGGCGTCCGCGTGGAAGACGGTCAGGGAGGCCGCGAAGCAGGTGGTGGAGGCGGTGAGCCCGGTGCGCATGTACGCGGATCACGTGCTGTCTCAGCCCCCTCCGGTTACGCCACGGGCGCCGTACGAGGGCCCGGTGCCGCCGGAGTGGATGCGGGCCCCCGAGATGGTGATCGGTCCAGAGGGGCAGCCGCATCACTGGATCGACACCGAGCCCATGGCCCTGTGGGAACGCAAGCGCGGCCGGGCCCTGTACGAACTGCGCAAGGAGGAGGTGCGGGACGCAGTGCGGGCGGCCGGCGGGCAGAGCCAGAAGAAGCACTGGGACGACGAACCGGACTACGATCCCCACCTTCGCGACCTGCGATACGTCAATCACCCATCCCGGCGGATGACGGTTCGGCAGCGCGAGGAACGGGACGCGACGGGGCGATGGGGGAAGCCCGCACCCAAGCCACGTCAGGAGGAACAGTTGCCCGAGGCCGAGATGTGCTGGGCGCCCTGGTGGCTTGAGTGACGGCGACCATGGACGGCGCCCCTTTCCCATCCGTGCGGGAGAGGGGGGCGCTGCTGTGCGGGGCACCGGTCAGACTGCTCCGTCCGCCGCGATGCGGTTTAGGGGGATGGGGTCACCGTAGACCGCGCTGTAGACGGCGCTGGCCAGTTCGCGGGCGTCCTGTTCGGCCGTTAGATTGGCCAGGCCGAACCAGCTCCCACTGAGGTCCAGATCAGGTTCGCCTTGAAACCTCTTGGCGGCATGCAGGCGCACGACGGCATCGCGTACGGCCGTCTGCGACTCCATCGAGAGGCGGACCTCTCCGGTCGGGACCTTTTCGGCAGTGGCTGTGTCGACCTCCACCATCCACAACTTCCCGATGTGGCGGACGACGGCGTACGTGACTCCCTCGTCGCTGGCCTTATGCCATTCAGGTGGGTACAGGTTGTTGAAGGGGCTGCCCTTGAGAGCCGGCACGTGTTCGGGGGCAAGAAAGACGGTCACGAGGAGACGCTACGCCTTCCGGTGGTGCCGTGAACGCCGTTCGCCTGCGCGGGCATCTCCGGCACATCAGTTCCGGACGCCGCGGACCAGCAGGGTCCCGATGTGGCTGGGTGTGGGCGCATCGATCTCGCGGACCTCCACATCGGTGAAGCCGGCGGTCTCCATGAACTCCTGCCACTGCTGGACGGTGTAGCTGTAGCGGTAGGTGAACATCACCGGTCCCGCGAAGCCGCCCTTGTACATGCCCTGGGGGCCGTAGGCGCCGGGGATGGCGGGGGGCTGGGAGAAGGCGAAGACACCGCCGGGGTTCAGGCTGTTGGCGACCAAGGGGAAGAGGCGGGAGGGGTCGGTGAACCAGGCGGCGCCGAAGACGGAGTACACCGCGTCGAAGGTGGTCTCGCCGCCGGCCAGGTAGGCGAGGATTTCGGCGCACACGAACTCGATGCCGAGGTGCCCGTACTTCTCGGTGCTGTGCGCGACGGCGACCGGGGACAGGTCTACGCCGGTGCCCTTGATGCCCTGCTCGGCGAGGTAGGCCAGGGCGCGGCCGGTGCCGTAGCCGATCTCCAGGACGGTGGAGGGGTCGCCGAGGATGCCGGGGCCGGGGTCGCCGGGGTGGTCCTTGTACTGGGTCCAGCGGAACACCGGATCGCCGTTGCTGGGGTCCTTCCAGGCGCTCTCGGCGAAGGTGTCCCACAGGGCCTGTTCGTGCTCGTAGTTGTGCGGTGCGCTCATGGCGGTGTCCTTCGGGAACGCGGGAGGGGCCCCGCCGGTCGTGCTGGCGAGGCCCACACCCTAGGGGCGGTTCGGTCGTGCAGGTGACGGTTTCGGCCGCCGGTCACCCGGTCAGTGGCTGTCGGGACCTTGGAGTCGCACGGCGAGCACTGCGCGCCGTCCTTGGCCCACAGTTCCTTGTCCGGGGTGAACCCGCAGGAGCGCAGGAAGTCCGCGGTGCGGATGACCAGGCCGTCGCTGCGGCGCTTGACGAACGGGGCGTGGTGCTTGTACTTGCCGTTGTTGTACAGGTCGCAGAAGGCGAAGTAGACCGGGGTGTCGAGGATGACCTGGTGGACGCCCTTGTCGACGATCTTCCCGACGCCGATGTGCACGTCCGGGTTCTCCATCGACGCGATCATGTACATCACGGCGTTGCCCAGGATCCGCTCGGCGGTCTCGCGGGTGTCGACCTCGTCGCGGAGCAGCAGGGCGATCTCGCGCTCCCAGATCGACATGCCGTCGTCGAGGATGTTGACGGTGAGGTGCTCGATCTTGTCCTGGACCGCGTTCAGCAGTTCCTTCGGGTCGCGGGAACGGTTGGCGACACGGTTGGGGTTGTCCAGCAGAACAGTCATGGATGGTGCTCCTCTCGATCGCGTTCGAGTGGTGCATGGGTGGCGCCGGGGATCACGTCCCTAGACATGTCCCCGACGCCGTTCCTCTCCGTGCCGACTGCCTGGTCTGGTTCGGAGAGGAAGCCTGTGGGTGATGCGCACGCCCCGCCCCGGGCCGTAGGAGTGCGGGGCGGTGGCATCGGTGGTGCGCTTCGTCAGTGGGGGACCGGTGGGAAGTGAGCGACCGTACGCGCAGCCTGAGAACGCGCACGGAAGCCGAAGCTGATGAGGATGACGCTCTCTCCGGGGCCGAGCGGCGTCCGACCGTGCGGGGTGAACGCCCCGTCGAACACGACGCAGTCTCCCGGCGCGAGATCGCATGCGCGGTAGCCGTCAGCACCGATGAAGACGGTGGCGCTGATGGTGGGGGCCACGGGGACGTGTTCGTGCTTGAGGCACAGGATCAGGTTCGCCTCCCCGAAGCCGAATTCGTCCACGTGGAAGTCGAGGAACTGCCCCTCTTCCAGGTAGGCGATGTAGACGCCGGTGTGGGGCTGCTCGACTTCCAGGCCGGAAGCCCGCGCTACGGCGGCGGCGAGGTCGACCTGGCCCGCGAAGAGGTTCGCCGCGTCACCGACGGGTGCGTTCCACTTGCCGTTATGCAGGTACCCGTCAGCCGCGATGGCCTTCTCAGCCTCCTCCGTCATAGAGGTGAGTAGGTCGGCAGGGAACGGCTGGTCGCGCACGTGGCTGGGCTGCACCCGCGCTTGGGCGGTGAGGCCGCGCACGGCGTGCTGGAGCACGGGAAACCCCTCCTCCCACCTTGCTGGCGCCCAGACCGTGGTGTGGGCCTGGAGCCATGTGGTCCAGCGGCTACTTCACGGCGCCGCTTCCGCCTGGCCGATCAGCATCTCCACGCGGTCGACGGCGGCCTGGGTGGACTCGATCAGCCCGGCGTCGCCCTTGGCGGTCCGCAGCCGCAGTGCTTCCTGAAGGTGGGCGCGGGCTGGCACGAGATCGCCCTGTTCCATGAGGTGCTTGCCGAGGTGTTGGAGAGCGAAGTCGACCAGCTCGGGATGCTGGCTCCGGGCGGCGTCCAGGGCTCCGCGGTAGAGCTTGTCTGCGGTCTCGGTTTCACCGGCGTAGCGGTACGCGTCGCCAAGGTTGAGTTCGGCGGCGATGACGGCCCTGGTGTTGCCGCTGGCGGTGGCCAGGTCGAGCGCCCGTCGCAGGAACGCGCGGGCGTCGTCGTAATCGCCGAGGACTACCAGACCGATGCCGGTCCACCTGGCCAGGACCCGCGCCCGGTCGGCCTCGCTTCCTTCGGGGAGCACGCGCAGCTCCTCGCGGATATCCGCGAGGGCGGCGGCCAACTGGTCGCGGTCGGTCGGGACCATGCGCAGGGCATCGTCCTGGGTGATGAGGTGCTGGAGCACTCGCCCTCCCCTACAGCTCGTCGGTCTGGTGACGCAGGCCGGCCAGCAGCTCCCGGCCGTGGGCGGTGAAGTGCTCACCCAGGAGTTCGAGCTGGCCCATCAGGTAGCGGACGGCCGGCATGCCCTCGTCGTAGGCGGCCTGGAAGCACGCGCGCTCGTTGGCGGTCAGGTCGTCGCGGTCGAGTTCGGTACGGCGGAACCGCAGAAGTTGGTTGTACACGCACGTCGCGTGGAACGTCCGGTCCACCTCCCAGAACTGGTTGCGCTCCACCCCCTGCGATGCCCGCCACGCGATCTCGATTTTGGGGGAGGTCTGGGAGGAGTAGCCATCGGCGAAGACCTGGTGCGTCAGGACGTGGAAGCTGACTGACTGGTGGACGCCCTCGTGCAGGATGTTCTCCGCGAGGAAGCGGGGCGAGGGCTCGGTGCTGACGGTGTTCGGCGGGATGTGGAGCTGCGCCTTCCCGGAGAACACGATGACGTACGGGAGCGCGGGATCGCTGGAGCTGGTCAGCGAGGAGATGCCGGCGTCGGGCTTGAGGCTCACCCACAGCAGTCCCCTGACGAACTCGCGTACGCGGGCGAAGCCGTCGGGGTGGACCGAGGCCAGGCGCTCCAGGGCGCGGGTCAGGGCTGTGCGGCGCGCGACGGTGTGCTCGGCGATGTCGTAATTACCCAGGTTGATCTCGCGGGCGAGCTGCTCGTGGAGGGTGCCGTCGAACCAGTCGAACGCGGTCCCGGCCACGTTCACCGTGTCACTGCCGAGGGAGCGGGAGTGCTCGGCGTAGGGGGTGCCGGATTTCACGAGGTGCTCCATCAGGGCGAACGGCAGGGCGCGTTCGGCGCCGTCTTCGCGGAGGCGGATCAGCGCCGGGTCCTGGCGTCCGAGATCGAAGAAGGTGCCGGCCTCTACTCGGGTAGCAATGGTGGTGTGCACGTGGGCCTCCCTGGTACGTGCGGCGGTGGAGACGAGTGCGAGGCGTCTCGGTATGAGCAGCCGAGACGCCCCGCGGTGCCGTCAGTTAGAGGGCGTCAGTACTGCGCCAGGGTCAGACCGCAGGTGTCTCCGGCTCGAACACGCCGTCCGGGACGGAGTGGTCCAGGCGGCGGGTCAGGGACGTGACGGACGGCGGGTCCTGGGGAAAGGCGCCGTCAGGGACGGAGTGGTCCAGGCGTCGCGTCAGGTTGTTGACCTGGGTCTCGTTGGACATGGGGGATCCTCCCTTTCACGAAGGCAGCCCGCACCAATGCGGTGCAGGGTCGTGCGCCCACCACAGACGTGGTTCTCACGGTCTCGGTGGGAGTCGTTGGTCACCGGCCCGGTCGACCGGCGAGTGCCAGGGCGAGGACGACAGCCGTGACGACGGCGACGTACGCAAGGACGCGAGCTGCTGGCGCCATCCCCACGGGTCGCGCTCTCGTAAGCCGCTCGGGGTCACCGGTCGTCGGCGGGACGGGGCACGTCGGGGTCGAGAATCCATTCCTTGCCGCCGCCCTCGGGCCGCAGGAAGACCGCGTTGTGGATGAAGCGGCGGGTGGCGGGGTCCTCGAAGTCGCCAATGAACTGCACGATGGCCTCGCAGTCGCGGCCGGGGTCATAGACACGGGCCCCCTCGTGCAGCCAGGCAGGAAGACCCTGGTGGGACGTGGGGCGGGGCACGGTCATCATTCCTCGGCCGCCTTCTCGGCGGTGACGGAGGAGCGGCGCATGAACTTCTCCCAGCCGCCGGCCGCACGGACACGCAGGGACCGGCTCGGCGCCCCGGGGATCGGCTCCTGTATGGCGAGAGTGTGTCCGCTGGCTCCGGTCTTCCGGCGCGGCAGGGAGGGGGTGGTCATGGCCTTGCTCCTCTCCGACGGGGGACGCAGCGGACCACAGGACGGCATGAGGATGAGGGCCTGCGGCCCGCTGCTGGGGGAGCACTTCCCGGAGCCGGTGGGTAGCTTCGGGGTGCGTTCACCAACGTAGGGAAGTGGGTTGGACGTCCCCAACGAAGTTGCGGCTAATTGCGGAAATTCATCCGAGGGCGTCGAGCGCGGCCGTGATCAGCGCGCGGGCGTTGTCGCCGTAGACGGCCATTTTCGACAGCCCTTCGAACGCCTTCGCGTAGTCGTCCAGTTCACGGGGCTGGGTGACGCCGATTCTGGCGGTGAGGGTCTCCACGGCCACCCGGCGCTCGTCGTACAGGTAGAACGCCTCCAACGGCCACACGCTGCGCTCGGCGGCGAACGGGATGATCCCGAGGGAGACGGACGCGAGCGGCATCACGGTCAGCAGGTGGCGGAGTTGGCCGGCCATCGCGTCCGCGTCGCCGATCCGGGAGCGCAGCACCCACTCCTCCATCAGCACCGCGTAACGGTGGTTGCCCTCGTAGAGGAAGCGGGAGCGGGCGACGCGGGCGGCCACGGCCTCTGTGACGTCATCTGGGGTGCCCTGGAAGCGCGTGATGCTGCTCAGGAGGGCTGTCGCGTAGGCGGGCGTCTGGAGGAACCCGGGCACGACGTTGGAGACGTAGACGCGCTGGAGGGACGCCTGGGCGTTTGAGGCGTAGGCGTTCTCCTGGGAGCGGCGCAGGCCGTTGCGGTGGAGGCGGCGCCACTCCTGGTACATGGAGTCGACGGCGCGGGAGGTGGCGATCAGGTCGTCCACCTGCTCGTCGGCGCCGCAGGCAGCGCACCAGGCTCGGATGTCCGAGTCGGACGGGGCGACCTCTCCTTTCTGGATGCGGGTGGTCTTCGCGGGGTGCCAGTCGCACCGGGCGGACAGCTCCCGTCCGGTGAGACCGGCATCCCTGCGCAGGTGGGACAGGCGCACGGCGAGGGCTTCACGGGCCGCCTGTGCGCTGGAGGAGGGGGATGCGGGCACGGGTGTGGGGTCAGACGGCGTACTGGTCGTGCGGGATTCCGCGCTCCCACACTGACTCGAACGCCGACGCGCACAGCTTGACCATGGCGGGGTCCTCGGTGCGCACCTTCGGTTCTTCCGGGTGCCAGTCACCGGTACCGGTCCAGTTGTGGAGCTGGACCAGGCGGCCGTCGAACAGCCAGAAGTCCGTGCCGGGCAACGCGATGTCGAAGGCGCGGCGCCGCGGAAGCCAGCGGACCTGTTCGCCCGCGTCGATGTTCATCTGGGTGCCGGCGTGCTCGTAACGGATGTAGTCGCTCACCGGCTCGGAGATGATGCGGGCGCGACGCATGACGACGCCGCGGGCGGTAGCGGCGGAGACCATGTTCAGCCAGTTGGAGCGCTCCGCCCGCTGGGATGCCTCGCTCCACTCCCCGCGCAGGAATGACGCGAATGAGTCGGCCTCGCTGGGCACCCCGTAGCTGTCACGCATCTCCAGGTGGACTGCTGACGTCTGCGTCTGCTCCAACAGCTCCGCGAAGCTGGGCGCGTTCTGCGGCATTGCATGCCTCCCTCAAGATCGGCACCATCCGGGCCGGAATACGGATCACTGTCTCGTGCGCGGGGATGCCTGGAGCGTGGCCGGGGACCCACTGCGTCCCATCAATCAGGGCCCTTAGGACCTCCTCGGCGGTCACCCCCTGGATGACCAGGTCGGCGGTCTCCTCCTCCACCCACACCGTGGGAGAGCCCTCCTCACCGGTGCTGGGATCTATCCCGACGAACTGTAGATCCATGGCGATCTCCCCTGTCCAGCCAGTTGCGGGTACTTGCGCACGAGACTTCTCCTCGGGGCCCGGCAGCGTCAAGATGCCCTTCGGTCAAGCCTGTTGGATTCGCCGAAAACGACGAAGCCCCCGCTGTCCGGCCCGGTGCCAGGGCGGGGCTGCGGCTCGGATTCCGCTAAGTGGATATCCACTTTCACGCGACCTGACGGATCGTTAGGGTGCGAGCATGAGCCGACTTCATCTGCCTCGGGGCTACGAGGAACCTGACCCGAACGAGACCGCGCGGGAGATGTACGCGACGTACGGGGCGGCGGTGTACTTCGCCTCGTGTCTGGAGTACGGCCTGATCAACGTGCTCGCCGCGGCGGAGGTACTGAAGGCCAAGAAGGCCGGCAAGACCATCGCGGACGACCCGTGGAACCGCCGGATCCAGGACAAGAAGCTCACCCTGGGAGTGCTGATCACTCAGGTCAAGAACGGCGGCCACCTGTCCGTCGCCCCTGGATTGCAGAAGGAGCTGTACGACGCCCTGGAGGGGCGGAACAACCTGGCGCACCACTTCTGGCGCGAGCGGTCGGACGACGCGATCTCGGTCAAGGGTCAGCAGGTGCTCATAGCCGAGCTGGAAGGCCACCGGAAGATGTTCGACGCGGCGAACAAGCGGGTGGAAGCGGAGGTGGCGGAGCCGATGCTGGTGCAGCTGGGGATTACGCCGGACCAGCAGTCCCAGATGTACAACCAGATGCTGCGCAAGGCGAAGGAGAAGTACAACTGACCTGACCGCCGGGAACACGAGAGCCCCCGCTGGCCGGCACGGTACCGGGGCGGGGGCCGTCGTGACGCCGGGGCCTACTCGAAGATGTTCGGGATCGGGATGCGGTTGGCGGCGCTGCGGTTGTTGTTCCAGGCCCCGGCGACGAACAGGTGCGCGGCCTTGATGCGGCCCTGCGTCCCGTCGCCGCGGGTGCCGTTGGCCGTCGAGAGGCCCTGAATCTTCGCACGGACGTTCAGGGCCGCCCCCTGCCGGGCCAGGCGCGTCGCGAGGTCCTTCGGCTTGATGACGTCGCTGTGGCGGTGCATGACGACGGCGATGCCGGAGAGGATGACGTGGTCCCAGCTCTCGGCCGTACGCCCGAAGGCTTCCTCGGAGATGGCGAGGGCCTGGTCGAGCCGGTGGTCGCCGTAATCGCGGACGATCTTCAGAATGCCGTTGATGCCCCGGACACCGCTGACGCTGCGGCTGCCGACCTTCAGGCCGTGCTTGTCGAGGACCGCCTGCGTGTCCACGAAGAGCGGGTGGCCGGCCACGAGACCGATGCGGTATTCGTCGGTGGCGCCGACCTTCGAGGACTCCTTGTTCTTGATGATGAACATGGACGCCTCGTTGGCCAGGGTGAGCCCGGTGTGAATCTCGCAGTGGATCTTCTCGACGGCCGTGACACCGGCGGCGATGGCGAGCTGGCAGCCGTAGATGCGGTGCATACCGTCCATGGGGACGAGCTTGCCGTCCTCGCGGAGGGAGAGGATCGGGGTGCCGAGAGCAGTGGGAACGATGTTGTCGGCGATCTTCTGCGCGCGGGCCTTGTTGAGATTGCGCTGCGCGCGGGTGTCGAACGTGATCTTCCGGGGGTCCACCTTCTTGTACTCGATCGGGTGGTCCGGGATGTCGTAGCTGTAGTCCTTGACGGACATACCTCTCCCTATGTAGGAGGGTCAGCACCCCAAAGGGGGTGACGGCGACCCTGTCAGCGCCCGAGTGCGGGCGACGGCGACTTGTCCAAGGACCCTACAGGGCCGAACGGGTGACTAGTAGTCATTTTCTAACTGGTGAGACGGCGCCCCCGGTTCGCCCACACCCACCCACGAGGAGGCCCCGCCGAGATTTCCGGAACGTGGGCCTCCTCGCGCTACGCGGGCTAATCGCCGGTCACGTCGAAGCTCACAGCTCGGTCCCCTCGGCCTCGCGGGGGACCAGACGGGCGGGGACGCGGCCGGCGTACAGCTCCTCGCGCTCCTCGGGGGTGATGTGCTCGCACGCGTTGCGGTCGACGCTGGCCCCCAGGAATTCCGGGCGGCTGGAGTGGATCCCGTACGTGGGGGCGTTCAGGCCTTCGTGCAACTCGGGGCACTGGTAGTGGATGGGCTCGCTCATGATCAGTTTCCCTTCGGGGTGAGGCCGGAGGGGGCGCGCTGGCGGTGCATGTCGGCGAGGCGGCCCAGCAGGGCGGGGAGCGCGGAGCGGAGGGTGGTCCCGCAGCCCGGTTCGGCGCACGTCCAGGTGCGGACGGTAGGCGTGGTGGTCATCAGTCCTCGCTCCCGTCGAACGGCGTGCCCATCGCGAAGAGGAGGGCGCCGGCCTGGCGCAGGTGCGCGGTGACGTCGGCCAGGTCGGCCTCGGCGTCGGTCAGGTGGGTGTCGACGTCGATCACGGCGGCGGCGGGGTCGGTAGCGTTGTCCATGCGGACGCGCTCCGCTTTCTGCTCGCGGACCAGGTGCGTGGAGATGCTGCTGAGGGCCTGCGGGAGCCGGTCCAGCAGGGTGATCAGGGCCTGCACGGTGGCGCTCAGCTCGGGCGCCGGGACGGCCTTCGCGTTGATCAAGGTGTGGTTGAGGGCGCGGATCCCGTCGGCTGCCGTGGCGGCGTAGCCGGAGGGGGTGACGGACTCGGATTCGGGCATGGCGAAGCGGTCCTCTCGGGTTGGGATGGGAGTGCGGCCGGGCGGCCGTCGCAGCCTCCAGGAGGGCCTGGAGACCACGATCAGGGCCGGGGTAAATCGGTAAGCAGTGAGCGGCTGACCTGCTGGTTTACGTGCTTACTGGGCGGCGGTGGAACCCTCGGGGGAGGGGGCACTGGGGCGCGCGGTCAGGTCCGGCACCAGGTGAACCGGGAGGCGGGGCATGTGCCCCAGCGTCTTCTCCAGCTCCGTGTACTGGACGCCGATCTGCTTGTCCCCGCCGACGCTGACGACCTTGGTGGGGATGCCGGCGTCGCGCAGCTTCGAGGGGAAGGTGGAGGAGGTTATGCCGAGGAAGTCCCCCTTCTTCTGGAGACCGTGCAGCAGCTCGACGGCGTGTACGCCGTTCTGTCCCTCGTGCTTCGCGATGGCCACCATCTGCTCGACGTAGGTCCGCAGCTCCTCCTTCCACTTCCCCGGGTCCGCCGGCAGCGCAGGCATCTCCTCTTCCGCGTCGAGCAGAAGCTGGGCAGTGTCCGCCAGCAGTTCGGCGGGGACGGGTCGCACCGACAGCTCGAAGGGCGTGTTTCCGCGCATCCAGCAGACGGTCACCGCGCCGAGCGTGGAGACCAGCAGCACCGCACCGTCCAGCAGCCACGAGCCTGCGGCGACCCCTGCGACGGGGAGGGTCAGGGCGGTGCAGCGCAGGGCGGCGATCTTCTTGCGCCGGTGTCCGACCTGCCCGGGGTCGACGGCGGTGATCTGGAAGTCCCCGAGGGCCTCCAGGGCGGCCTCGTGGCGCCGGGCTTCGTGCTCGGCGCGGTTGAGGTCGCTCTGTGCGGCGGGGACCAGTCCACCGTCTTCGGCCGCGACCCTGCGGAGCTTGGTGGCCTTCTTGTGTGCACGGCGGGCCTCGCGCTGGTGCTCGTCGACCGCTTCGGCGTGGGCGTCGGCGCGGGCCTTGATGATCCGGCGCAGAAGTTCTTCCTCTGAGACGGTGTGGCCGCTGGCCCAGTGCGCGAGGCAGACGGCGAGGTGCCCGGCTCCGGCGGTGGTGCGGGTGATCAGGGGTCCCGGTTTGGTCCTCATCCGATGACCTGCTCTCCGAGCCAGGAGACGAGCGGGACGCCGATCATGGCCGCCGCACCGCCCAGGGAGGTGATGCCCCAGGAAGCGCCGGAGAGGGCGCCGGAGAGGGCCAGGGCCCGCTCCCCCCAGCCCTTCGCGAACCAGAGGAACAGCAGCCAGACGACGACGGCGCACAGAGCGATCCACGATCCGGAGTAGCTGAGAACTTCGGTGACGTGGATCTCCACCGCGCCCTCGCCGGACTGCCCGATCGCGGTGTTCCCGACCTCGGCACCGAGCCGGTTGCTGCTGCTGGTGAACCCGGCGGAGACCTTGCCGAGAAAGCCCCCGGACACGGCGGAGGCGAGCACCATCACGGCGAAGGACGACACCCAGGGGAGCCAGATCCTGCGCTTTTTCAACGCCTTGATCGTGCGGCCGTTCCCGTAGAAGACCGCGGCGGCCGTGACGACCAGGAGGAAGAATCCGAACCCGGCGCCCGCCCTCGTGACGGCGTGCGTGAACTCGATCAGATCCATGCTCCGGCCTCCACGATCCACGCGGTGATCAGGTGCCGGGTGGGCTCGGCGAGAAGCGTTCCGCCGACGGCCGCGAACAGCACGACCGAGGTGACCCAGCGGCGGATCCTGCCTCCGGCCGCGAACCCGAACCCGCACAGCAGGGAGGTGATGAACGCGGCGGCGAAGCCCACGTGCACGTTCTCATCGGCGGCCAGGGGCTCCGCCACCTGGTTGCACCAGACGACCGCCGGGAACAGGCCCGCGCTCAGGACGGCGATGGCGCGCAACGGGCGCAGGCGGCGGATTGTGACTCGGACGCGGTCCCAGTCGACGGCGTGGTGCGCGTCGGGCGCCAGGGTGGGGATGTGCTCGGATCGGTCCGAGTCAGGCGATATGTACGCCATGATGGTGATGTCCTTTCAGGGGACGAAGGAGCCCCCGGGCCGGCCGTAGGAAGCATGGGCCCGGGGGGTTCCGTCATGTCTGGGGTCAAGCGGGGGCGTTCTCGGCGATGGCGCGGCCGAGGGTCTTGGTGGAGATGCCGAGCGTCTCGGCGTACGCGGCGCGGGTCAGCTCCGGCTTGTCGCGCACGGCTTCGAACCAGCCGCTCGCATAGGTGCTGCGGGCTTTCCTGTTCTCCTCGGCCCGCCGGGCGTTCGCGGCCTTCAGCGGGTCGACCGGAGGCGGAACGGCCGAAGCCGCCTGCGGGTTCTCCGGGGGGATTGTCGACTCATCGCCAGACTCACCCGTTTGGGTGTCCGGCTGTTCCGGACCGGTCCCGTGCAGCTCATCCGGCCCTTCCTCCCCCGGCCTTTCCACCTCGGGGATGCGGGCGGTGACCTCGTTGCGGACCTTCGGCTTGTCCTTGGCGAAGACCGGCTGGCGGCCAGGGAGGAGCGCCCGGAGCGAGGGCGGAAGACCGTCATCGTCCGCATCGGAAAGGCCAGACGGCGAAGGCAGGCCAGGGACATCCGCGTGCTCGGGGACCGGCTGCCCGGCGACCTCAAGGGCGGCCAGGGCGTGCTCCTCGAATGCAGGCAGTGGGGGCGCGACGGCTGCGACCGGCCGCCACTCGAACTCGATTCCGGCGGCGGCCAGGCCGGCGGGGGCGGTGTCGGTGAGGGGGACGCCGAGCTTGGCCAGGCGTAGCGGCATGACGGCTTCGACGGGCGCCTTGCGCTTCCATGCTCGGCCGTACCGGGCTTGGAGCCGGGCCTGGTAGATCAGCCGGTCCTGCTCCATCCCGACGGCCTGTTCGTAGCTGCGCAGTTCCCATAGCTTCATGCGCCGCCACAGCTTCATCGTGGGCAGCGGGGAGAGCAGCCAGCGCCAGAGGCGTACGCCTTCCATATGCCGGTCCGCGGTGATGTCGGCCAGGCGGCCCACCGCGTGTCGGACGGCTTCGACCACGACGACGAACAAGACCGGCATGGTCGCGTGCATCCCGACCGCGATCGGGTCGCCCCACGCGGCGGCGGCGTTGAAGGCGATCGTCGCGGCCGTCAGCAACCACGCGATGTGCCGGAGGACCGGGAACGGGATCCGGATCCAGGACAGCAGGAGATCGAGCGCCAGGAGGACGCCGATCCCCGCGTCGATGCCGATGGGGAAGACCTCGGCGAAGTCCCCGAACCCCTTGTCGCGAGCCAGGCCGACCACGGCGGCGTACGAGCCGGCGAAGCCGATTGCGGCGATGATCAGGGCGCCCGTGCCGACGCCGACGGCGAGCTTCTTGCGGGCGCCGGTGAGCTGGGCGAGGCCCGTGCGGGTGTCGGGCACCCTGGCCTCCTTTCTGATGGTGCTGATGTCGTTCACTGGGCCCCCGCCTTCGCGGCCAGGACGACTAGGAACAGAACGGCGGCGAGGTTGAACAGGACCGTCCCGCAGCCAGCCTTCTTCTGCGGTCTCATCCGAGCCCCCCGAAGAACGCGGTGGCGATCTCGTGCCAGCGGCGGCCGGCGCGGCGGTGGGCCTGGCGGGCGCGGAGTTCCGCGGCGCGCAGGCGCTCGGCTGGGGTGAGGGTCCGGCGGCCGGTGGCCTGGGGCACGTCGTCGAGGGAGAGCTGTCCGAGGACGTGTACGGCGTGGCGCCTCACTCGGCACCGCCGATGATGAGCAGGATCTCGGCCTCGGGGAGGCCGTAGGCGGTGAGCGCGGCTTCGGTCTCGGTGCGGGCCAGCCGCACCATGTCCTCGCGCTCCTCCTGGCGGGCCTGCTCGTGCTGCTCGGCGGTCACTTCGACCACCCCCGCGCCAGCTTCGCGGCGGCCTTCTTGGCGGTGCCCCTGTCCACTGCCGGTACGCGGGGCTGTACGTTCTTCATGGCGATCTCCCAGGTTGGTTGGGGGTTCGTTGTTCAAGGCCCCGGCCGGCGTTGTGAGCGCTGTCCGGGGTTTTTGCGTGGGCGGGGACGGTGCTGCTCCGTCGCCGGTGGTGCTGACCCCGCTGAGGCCCGCCCTCCGCGCGGTCGATTTATGGAAGGCAGCCGCGTGCTGCCAGTCCGGTTGCAAAGGAGATCCGGCGTCCTCCCTCGGTCCACCGCCGGGCTCCTGGTCGTGCTCCTCAACTCCGGCCTTCTGCTCCGGCGTTGAGGTCTAGCGGGGTAGAGCATGGCATCAAACCTTACGGATTCGCAAGGATTCTCACGGAACCCTACGGGGGCTTACGATTCCTGCCATGGAGTCGCTCGCGCTGGAGGCCGCCCGTCGGGGCCTGGCCGGGGTCCTGGACCGGACCCAGTTGGAGAACACCCCCGTCGCGGTCACCCGCCGGGGCAAGGCCGCCGTCGTGCTGCTGCCGCCCGGCCGGTACCTCGAAGCCGCCGCCGTCTTGGGCGAGGAGACCGAGCCGGAGGACGGCCCGGACACCGTGGACGGCCTGCGGGCCGAACTCGCAGCGATCCTGCGCCGTGTCCAGTTCGAGGGCGTCCGCGTACGGTTGCACCGGCACGGAGCCCCGGCCGCCGTCGTCGTCCCGGTGGCGTGGTTCGAGAAGACGCAGCCGGTCACTGCCTGAGCGCGTCATCCAGGCCCCCGTCGAGAAATTGGCGGGGGCTCTGTCATGTCCTCAGCCTGGAAGAGGCCCGGCTGGGTCTTCGCCGCGTGCCCCCAGCCGCCGCAGCGACAGACGCAGGGTGAGAGCGGGTCCGCTTCGGCGCAGGCTTCGTTGTGGCAGGGGGACGTGGTCACTGGGTGCCCCCGTTCTGCCAGCGGCGGTGAGTGCGCTCGCGGCGCTTGTGCTTCGGGGCGCACCTCCAGCAGCGGCCGTGTTCCGGGCGGGCGCCCTCGGTGGTGTGGCCGCACCCGTCCTCCGCGCAGCGCCACCGGTCGGGCAGGCACAGGCCGTTCTCGAACTCGGCGGGCAGGTGGTACTCGGTGAGCGCAGCCTTGATCGCCTTGGCGGCCTGGTGGCAGTCGTCGCAGGTCTCATCGACCGGGGGTTCGCCGGTGCCGGGGGACTCGCAGCCGGAGCAGGTCCAGGTGACGTTGTAGATCGCGGTGGCCCGATCCCGGAAGATCAGCGGCGTACCGCGCCGGTCGGCGTAGCGCTCGTGGCAGGTCGGACAGTCGGCGCCGGTCGGCCAGGTGCGCCCGTCCTCGCACTGGGGGGCTGGACAGGGGGACTTTCGAAGCCCCCGACTGATGAGCCAGCCGTACGGGTCGCCCACGTCCTGGCCGGCGAGGTGCCGGTGAACGCGGTCCGCGATCCGCTCGACGTCGCCGCCGACCCCGGCCACCGCTGTCTCGATCGCCTTCGAGGCGAGGGCGTACTGGGCCGCAGACAGCTTGAGCGGCAGGTGCCGCAGCACGCGGTACGCCGTCGCCGAGATCGTGATGGTGGGCTTCGTGGGCGGTTCCGGCGAAGCCGATTCGGGCGCGGCCACTGCCTGCTCGAACGTTCCGGCGGCCGAGTTTTCCACAGGGCCACGCGCTACTACAGGTGTCGCCCTACGGGCGGAACCACCAGCTACCTCGCGCGCTTGTTCCGAGGGGTGTGTTCCCAGAGTGGTGTTCTGTGTAGCCGGATCGGGGTGGGGAACTGTAGCCGTTTCGGGGGCGGGGGGTGTAGCCGGATCGGGGTGGGGCGCGCGGTGCACGTCGTACCGGGCACCGTGCCGGCCGCCGCCATCCTGGGAGCGGGTCAGCCATCCCTCGGCCTCCAGCCCGCGCACGATCAGCCGGACGGTGTCCGTGCCGGTGATCCCGCACTTCTCGCCGGCCTGCGTGTTGCGGAACTCGGTCTTCGTGTCCGCGCAGAAGGAGGCGTAGGCGTAGACCTTGAACCGGTTGCCGGTGAGGTTGTTCCGCGCGAAGTTGGAGACGCAGATGTACCGCTCGGTCGGGATGCCCCGCTGGTCGCGTCGGAGGGGGCGAAGGCGTCGGGTCCTGGTCGCGCGGCCGGTGGTCACGGTGGTCATGGCGTGGCTGTCTTCGAGGGCTTCGAGGAGCCGCATGTAGCCGTTGACGGTGACGCGGTGGATGCCGAGGTCGGCGGCCAGCGTCGCATCGGATGCGAAGCAGCCCTGGCCCTTATGGCCATAGTCGATGATCTTGGATGCGAGCCGGGCGGCGTCACCGGGAAGGTGTGCGAGCCACGCAAGGGGCATCAGCGTCTCGAAGGGATGAGCGGGGTCCGCCGGTGTGGCGAATTCCCCGTCCGCGAAGGGCGGTCTGGGTGGCCATGCCGCATCAGGGCATGCCAAAATAGGCGCGGTCACGGAGTCTCCCGTGGCAGCCTCCCGAGCCCTGCCAGGGGCGGAGGAAGCAAGGTGGAGGTCGCTCCACTGCGCGAGGCCTGAGCTTCTTGGAACGGGACGGGTGTCACCGTCCCTGGATGCTCGGGCCTTTTGCGTTGTCGCGGCCTTGGGCGTCGTGCTCGACACCGGGCCGGCTGAGGGCAGGCTCAGGCATCGCGCAGCAACTCGGGTGCCCCGTTTGGGGGACGCCCGCGCAGCTACGGACGCGAACGTAAGACACACGACGAGTGACCGTCAAACACTTCGTCAGATCGCAGACAGCGGCTCTGGCCTGGACTTTTCGGGATAAACCCGCATAAAAAACTGAGGCCCCGTCACCCTCTGTGAAGAGTGACGGGGCCTCGGTCGTGCCGCTGCGTACGTGTCGAACCGTCAACCGAATGGCCTTGCGCTGCACAGTTCCTGCACAAGGCGATGGAAAACGTTGGAAGACGTCGAGAGGCGTTGGAAGGTATTTCCGCAGGTCAGGGGCCTATTCTCGGAGCTCCGAGCTATGCCCCACTTGATCCCTGTTTGTCTGAGTTCTTAGATGTCCCGGAAGGTCTCGATCTGGGCGCCGACCGAGTTCAGGCGTTCCGCCAGCTCCTCGTAGCCGCGGTTGATGACGTACACGTTGCGGAGGACCGAGGTGCCCTCCGCGGCCATCATCGCGAGGAGGACCACCACCGCCGGGCGCAGGGCCGGCGGGCACATCATCTCCGCCGCGCGCCAGCGCGTCGGGCCCTCGACCAGGACGCGGTGCGGGTCCAGGAGCTGGAGGCGGCCGCCGAGGCGGTTGAGGTCGGTGAGGTAGATCGCCCGGTTGTCGTACACCCAGTCGTGGATCAGGGTCTGGCCCTGGGCGACGGCCGCGATGGCCGCGAAGAACGGGACGTTGTCGATGTTCAGCCCGGGGAACGGCATCGGGTGGATCTTGTCGATCGGCGCCTCGAGCTTCGAGGGGCGCACCGTCAGGTCGACCAGGCGGGTGCGGCCGTTGTCGGCCGTGTACTCCGCCGAGCGGTCGTGGTCGAGGCCCATCTCCTCCAGGACCGCGAGCTCGATCTCCATGAACTCGATCGGGACGCGGCGGATGGTCAGCTCGGACTCGGTCACGACCGCGGCGGCGAGCAGGCTCATCGCCTCGACCGGGTCCTCGGAGGGGGAGTAGTCCACGTCCACGTCGATGTTCGGGACGCCGTGGACGGTGAGGGTCGTGGTGCCGACGCCGTCCACGCGCACGCCCAGCGCCTCCAGGAAGAAGCACAGGTCCTGGACCATGTAGTTGGAGGAGGCGTTGCGGATGACGGTGACACCGTCGTGGCGGGCCGCGGCCAGCAGCGCGTTCTCGGTGACGGTGTCCCCGCGCTCGGTCAGCACGATCGGGCGGTCCGGGCTGGTGTTCGGCTCCACCTTGGCGTGGTAGATGCCCTCGGTCGCGGTGATGTCCAGGCCGAAGCGGCGCAGGGCGATCATGTGCGGCTCGATGGTGCGGGTGCCCAGGTCGCAGCCGCCCGCGTAGGGGAGGCGGAACTGGTCCATGCGGTGGAGCAGGGGGCCCAGGAACATGATGATGCTCCGGGTCCGGACCGCTGCCTCCGCGTCGATGGCGTCCATGTCGAGGTCCGCCGGCGGTACGAGCTCCAGGTCGACGCCGTCGTTGATCCAGCGGGTGCGGACGCCGATCGAGTTCAGGACCTCCAGGAGCCGGTAGACCTCCTCGATGCGGGCGACGCGGCGCAGCACCGTGCGGCCCTTGTTCAGGAGGGAGGCGCAGAGGAGCGCGACGCAGGCGTTCTTGCTCGTCTTGACGTCGATGGAGCCGGAGAGGCGGCGGCCGCCGACGACACGCAGGTGCATCGGGCCGGCGTAACCGAGGGAGACGATCTCGCTGTCCAGCGCCTCGCCGATCCGCGCGATCATTTCAAGGCTGATGTTCTGGTTGCCGCGCTCGATGCGGTTCACGGCGCTCTGGCTGGTGCCCAGGGCGTCTGCAAGCTGACTCTGCGTCCAGCCACGGTGTTGCCGGGCGTCACGGATGAGCTTGCCGATGCGTACGAGGTAGTCGTCTGCCATGGGTGCACCGTATCTCAGATATGAGATGAGGTGCGTGCTGGGGGTGGCGGACGGGTGTTACCCAGCGTCAGATCGGCGGTGGGGCAGGGGCGGTGGAGGCGGCGTTGGCGGAGCCGGGCGATTTTGTGGTGATTCGGGCAAATGGGTGATGGGGTGGGGTGCGGCCGCCTCCGTCCCGCACCCCCGCCTCAGTTCGCCAGGAACGCTGCCGCGGTCGAGGTGAAGACGGCCGGGTCGTCGCGCCACGGGAAGTGGCCGGCTCCCGGGTGGACGATGAGCTTCGCCTGCGCGAAGAGGCCGGCGTACTCCGTCATGGCGGGGAGCGGTCCCTGCAGGTCGAGTTCGCCGGCCAGGACGAGGACGGGGGACCCGGAGTGGCGGAGCGCTGCCCGCAGGGCGTCCGGGTCGTAGGCGCCGTCCGCGCCGAAGGCTGCCGCCGCCTCCTGGTTCTTGCGGCGCGCCGACTCGGTGGCGAACTCCCGGGCGGACTCGTCCCAGCGGCCGTGGAAGAAGGGTTCCACCGCCGTCCAGTCGTCGGAGCCGGGCTCCCCTGCGACGATGCGCTCCAGCGCCGCGAACGCGGCCGGGAACCACGGCTCGCCGCGGCGGAGCCGCGCGGCGGCCAGCCGCTGTTCGCCGGTGACGGTGATGCCGGTGGCGGCGACGCTCGGGGTGATCAGCGCGAGCCGTCCGGTGTGCTGCGGATGGCGGGCCGCGTACAGCGCGGCCAGGTTCGCGCCGGCGCTGTGCGCGAGCAGGTCCATGCGGGGGAGGGCGAGGTGCCGGCGCAGGGCTTCGAGGTCGGCGACCTGGCGGTCGCAGCGGTACGTCGCCGGGTCCGCGGGCACGGCCGAGGCGCCGGTGCCGCGCGGGTCGAGCAGGACCAGGCGGCGGTGCGCGGCCAGGCCGCCGAGGTTGCCGAGGTACGCGGAATCCTGCATCGGTCCGCCGGGGAGGCAGACGAGGTCCGGGCCGGGCCCGTCCAGGACGCGGTAGTCGAGGAGGGTGCCGTCGTACGAGGTGAAGGTGGGCATGCGGGGACGCTCGCAGGGCGGCGGGGGGTGGGCAAGCGGATTTCGGGTGCGGGCCGGTGCCCGTGCCCGGGAGCGGACAGGACTCGGCGGCGGGCCGCGGCACTTCGGATCGCTGCGTGCTGCCGTCGGCAGGCGGCTGACGGACGCGCCGTGGGGACTGCAGCGGGAGGCCATTTCGGGAGCAAGAACGCAACTTCGACAAGGCGGGCAGGGGTGGCTACGTTCACGGGGTATTCGGCGTGCGGTGGTCACGCGCGGCGCCAACCATCGGGGGAGACGCATGCCTCAGCTTGCTCTGTACACGTTCGGTGTCCTGAAAGCGCCGCTGGCCGATCCCGGACCGCTGACGCGCGAACTCCACGACAGGGGCGAGTCCGTCTACCCGGAGATCGCCCGGCAGCCCGGATACGTCGCCCATGCGGAGGCGGCACCCGGCGGTCGCGGCACGCACTTCGACTTGGACTGGGGTGCGTGGGGCGAGTTCGCCGTGCCGGGGTGGTACGGCAAGGGCCGGACGCGGGAGCGTGTCGCCCTGGCCGCGACGCTCTCCGTCTGGACCGGTCTGCGGCCTGCCCGCGACGCCATCTACTCGGGACTGCACCGCGAGGCGCTGAACAGGCGTCACGATTGGTTCGAGCGGACCGGACACCCGCCGTACGTGCTCTGGTGGGTCGCCGACCGGGTGATACCGACGTGGCCGGAAGGCGTCGCCAGGCTCGAATACCTCCACGGCCGAGGTGCTGAGCCGTACGCCTTCACGTTCCGGCGGTCGTTCGCACCGGACGGGACCCCCGGAGCCCGGTGAGGGGGTGAGGGGCGACTGCACCGGTGCCGGCGCAGCGGGCGGTGGGTGCGCCCACGAGAGGTGCATGTGCAACCGACCCGCACGCTCGACTCGACCATGACGAGGCCGCCTCCGCTCCCGGGTGGATTGCGAAGCCGACCCCGAGCAGTCCGCCGACGGCGATGCCGCCGTCCCGGCCGATCCGCGGGTCGGCGGCGGTTGTTCGGGGCGCCCTCCGGGGCTGCGCCGCTGCGCCGTTCGGACGCCGCGGCGGTGGGCGGGCATGCCGGGCATGACCTTCCGGCGGGGATGCACTAGAGTTATCTCGACATCGAGATATCTGCCGAAGGCGTACCGCAGCCGCCACAACGGGTAAGGGTGACCTAACTTAGCCTTACCTTAGCGGATTGGCCACAGGGCGTGGCGGCAGGATTGCGGTTATACGCGCGAATTTCATGCATGAAGGAGACTGTCGTGTCGGCGAACAGCTTCGACGCCCGCAGCACGCTGCAGGTGGGCGACGAGTCGTACGAGATCTTCCGGCTGGACAAGGTCGAGGGTTCCGCCCGCCTGCCCTACAGCCTGAAGGTGCTGCTGGAGAACCTGCTCCGCACCGAGGACGGCGCGAACATCACCGCCGACCACATCCGGGCCCTCGGCGGCTGGGACTCGCAGGCCCAGCCGAGCCAGGAGATCCAGTTCACGCCGGCGCGCGTGATCATGCAGGACTTCACCGGCGTCCCCTGTGTCGTCGACCTCGCCACCATGCGTGAGGCCGTGAAGGAGCTCGGCGGCGACCCGTCCAAGATCAACCCGCTGGCCCCGGCCGAGCTCGTCATCGACCACTCGGTCATCGCCGACAAGTTCGGCACCAAGGACGCCTTCACCCAGAACGTCGAGCTGGAGTACGGCCGCAACAAGGAGCGCTACCAGTTCCTGCGCTGGGGCCAGACCGCGTTCGACGAGTTCAAGGTCGTCCCGCCCGGCACCGGCATCGTCCACCAGGTGAACATCGAGCACCTGGCCCGCACCGTGATGGTCCGCAACGGCCAGGCGTACCCGGACACCCTGGTCGGCACCGACTCGCACACCACCATGGTCAACGGCCTCGGCGTCCTCGGCTGGGGCGTCGGCGGCATCGAGGCCGAGGCCGCGATGCTCGGCCAGCCGGTCTCCATGCTGATCCCGCGCGTCGTCGGCTTCAAGCTGACCGGCGAGCTGCCCACCGGCACCACCGCCACCGACCTCGTGCTCACGATCACCGAGATGCTGCGCAAGCACGGTGTCGTCGGCAAGTTCGTCGAGTTCTACGGCGAGGGCGTCGCCGCCACCTCGCTGGCCAACCGCGCCACCATCGGCAACATGTCGCCGGAGTTCGGCTCCACCGCCGCGATCTTCCCGATCGACGGCGAGACCCTGAAGTACCTCAAGCTCACCGGCCGCTCGGAGCAGCAGGTCGCGCTCGTCGAGGCGTACGCCAAGGAGCAGGGCCTCTGGCTGGACCCGGCCGCCGAGCCGGACTTCTCCGAGAAGCTGGAGCTCGACCTCTCCACGGTCGTCCCGTCCATCGCCGGCCCGAAGCGCCCGCAGGACCGCATCGTCCTGGCCGACGCCGCCGAGCAGTTCAAGCTGGACGTCCGCAACTACGTCGACGAGGTCGACGAGGCGGGCAAGGAGTCCTTCCCGGCCTCCGACGCCCCGGCGAACCACCCGGACGGCGCCCCGTCGAAGCCGACCCTGGTCACCCTGGCCGACGGCTCCTCCTTCGAGATCGACCACGGCGCCGTCACCGTCGCCGCGATCACCTCCTGCACCAACACCTCGAACCCCTACGTCATGGTCGCCGCGGCCCTCGTGGCGAAGAAGGCGGTCGAGAAGGGCCTGGCCCGCAAGCCGTGGGTCAAGACCACCCTGGCCCCGGGCTCGAAGGTCGTCACCGACTACTTCGACAAGGCCGGCCTGACCCCGTACCTCGACAAGATGGGCTTCAACCTCGTCGGGTACGGCTGCACCACCTGCATCGGCAACTCCGGTCCGCTGGACGAGGAGATCTCGAAGGCGATCAACGAGCACGACCTCGCGGTCACCTCGGTGCTCTCCGGCAACCGCAACTTCGAGGGCCGCATCAACCCCGACGTCAAGATGAACTACCTGGCGTCCCCGCCGCTCGTCGTCGCGTACGCCATCGCCGGCTCCATGAAGGTGGACATCACCAAGGACGCCATCGGCACCGACACCGAGGGCAACCCGGTCTTCCTCAAGGACATCTGGCCGACCGAGGCCGAGGTCAACGACGTCGTCGCCAACGCCATCGGCGAGGACATGTTCTCCAAGTCCTACCAGGACGTCTTCGCGGGCGACGCCCAGTGGCAGGCGCTGCCGATCCCGACCGGCAACACCTTCGAGTGGGACCCGCAGTCCACCTACGTGCGCAAGCCCCCGTACTTCGAGGGCATGACCATGGAGACCACCCCGGTCTCCGACATCGCCGGCGCCCGCGTGCTGGCGAAGCTGGGCGACTCGGTCACCACCGACCACATCTCCCCGGCCGGCGCGATCAAGGCCGACACCCCCGCCGGCAAGTACCTCACCGAGCACGGCGTCGAGCGCCGCGACTTCAACTCGTACGGTTCCCGCCGCGGCAACCACGAGGTCATGATCCGCGGCACGTTCGCCAACATCCGCCTGCGCAACCAGATCGCGCCGGGCACCGAGGGCGGCTTCACGCGTGACTTCACGCAGGAGGGCGGCCCGGTCTCCTTCATCTACGACGCCTCCCAGAACTACCAGGCCGCCGGCATCCCGCTGGTCATCCTGGCGGGCAAGGAGTACGGCTCCGGCTCCTCCCGCGACTGGGCCGCCAAGGGCACCGCGCTGCTCGGCGTCAAGGCCGTCGTCGCCGAGTCCTACGAGCGCATCCACCGCTCGAACCTGATCGGCATGGGCGTCCTGCCGCTGCAGTTCCCCGAGGGTGCCTCGGCCGCCTCCCTGGGCCTGACCGGCGAGGAGACCTTCTCCATCACCGGCGTCACCGAGCTGAACGACGGCACCACCCCGCGCACCGTCAAGGTGAGCACCGACACCGGTGTCGAGTTCGACGCGGTCGTCCGCATCGACACCCCCGGTGAGGCGGACTACTACCGCAACGGCGGCATCATGCAGTACGTCCTGCGGAACCTGATCCGCGGCTGAGCCGTGTGAGCGGCGCCCGGCGCCGCCGTCGAAGGGCCGCACCCCTGCCGGGGGTGCGGCCCTTCCCGTCTGTCCGGATGGCGGAGGGCCCAGGTTTCACCGAGGTCTCAACTCGGAAAAGCTGCCAGACATGGCTGCGCATGATCTTGCTCACACCAGTGGAAGTGGACTATACCTGTGCGCGTCCGGCCCGCGGCGGTCCAGCGGCGCCGGACGGGGGGATGGGCGGGGACCTGCGGCTGTGCCCGCGTGTGCCGCAACGCCCGTGCTCCCCGGCCTCCTTCACACCCGGACGAAGGCGAGGACATGAGCATGGGATCCACCGGCGAGGGCGGCCTCGGCCGCCGCGATCTGATCAAGCGCTCCGCGGCACTCGGCCTCATCACCACGCCCGCGATGGGCTTCCTGTCCGCCTGCGCCTCCGGCGGCGAGGCCGCGACCAACGGCCCCGGCAAGGCGGCCGTCACCAAGGAGAACCCGTTCGGCGTAGCCAAGGGCGGCAAGCTCGACGTCGTCGTCTTCAAGGGCGGGTTCGGCGACGACTACGCCAAGGCCTGGGAGGCCGCCTTCGACAAGAAGTGGGGCACCACCAGCTCCCACCTCGGCACCCAGGAGATCGCCGCCAAGCTCCAGCCCCGGTTCAACGGCGGCAACCCGCCGGACGTCGTCGACGACGCCGGAGCCCAGGCGATCAAGATCGACGTCCTGGCGAAGGGCGGCCAGCTCGCCGACCTCACCCCGGTCCTCGACGCCCCCTCGATCGACGACCCGGCCAGGAAGGTCCGCGACCTCCTCATCCCGGGGACCGTCGAACAGGGCACGCAGGGAGGCAAGTTCGTCGCCCTCAACTACGTCTACACCGTCTTCGGCTTCTGGTACTCCGGCAAGCTCTTCAAGGAGAAGGGCTGGACCGAGCCGAAGACCTGGGACCAGTTCCTCGACGTGTGCACCAAGGCCCGCGACGCGGGCATCGGCGGCCTCGCCCACCAGGGCAAGTACCCGTACTACATCAACGTCGTCATCATGGACCTGATCGCCAAGAAGGGCGGCCTCGACGCCGTCAAGGCCATCGACAACCTGGAGTCCAACGCCTTCGCCGACAACCCGGCCGCCCTCGCCGCCGTCGAGGCCGTCTACGAGGTCGTCGAGAAGGGCCTCCTCATGGCCGGCACCAACGGCCTCACCCACACGGAGTCCCAGACCGCCTGGAACCAGTACAAGGCCGCCTTCATCCCCTCCGGCTCCTGGCTGGAGAACGAGCAGCTCAAGCAGACCCCGGAGGACTTCGACATGAAGTTCCTGCCGGTCCCGCTGCTCCCCGACAGCAAGCTTCCCTTCGAGGCCATCCGGGCCGGCGCCGGCGAACCCTTCATCGTCCCCGAGAAGGCCGCCAACAAGCCCGCCGGCTTGGAGTTCCTGCGCTCGATGCTGTCACGCGAATGGTCCACGGTCTTCGCCCAGCAGGCCAACTCCCTCACCGTCCTCAAGGACGGCGTCGACCCGGGGGTCTCCCTGCGCCCCGGCACCCGCTCCGCCGTCGCCGCGGTGAAGGCCGCCGGCACCCACACCTTCCAGTACCTGTACCCCGACTGGTACAGCGAAATGGACACCGAGATCCAGAACGCGTCCAATGAACTGATGGCCAAGCGGATCCAGCCCAAGGAGTGGATCAAGCGGGCCCAGGCCGCGGTGGACAAGGCCGCCAAGGACCCCAACGCGAAGAACAACCGCCGCAGCTGACGCCCAGGGACGGACGGACACCATGAGCCACGTAGCCCGGGGGCGCGGACGGGCCGGCTTCATCGCCGGCTTCCTCGTCCTGCCGCTAGCGCTGTACCTGACATTCGTCATCTGGCCGTACATCCAGACCTTCGGCTACTCCTTCACGAACTGGTCCGGCCAGTCCCCCACCTTCGACTTCGTCGGCTGGGAGAACTACGCGGCCCTCATGGAGGACGAGGTCTTCCGCGGCGCGCTCTGGCACAACCTGCTCCTCCTCGTGTTCGTCCCGGCCACCACCATCCTGCTGGCCCTCTTCTTCGCCTTCATGGTGAACGCGGGAGGGCGCAGCGGGGCCGGAGGGGTCCGCGGCGTCCGCGGCTCCTCCTTCTACAAGATCGTCTACTTCTTCCCCCAGGTCCTCTCCCTCGCCATCCTCGCCGTCCTCTTCGGCGCGGTGTACCGCAGCGACGAGGGCGGCCTGCTGAACGGCCTGCTGATCCGGCTCGGCCTCGTCGACGCCGGGCGGCCCGTCGAGTGGCTCAACGACCCCGACCTGGTCCTGTGGTGCCTGCTGCTGGTCGTCGTCTGGCACGGGGTCGGCTTCTACCTGGTCCTGTTCTCGGCCGCCATGCAGTCCGTCCCCAAGGACGTCTACGAGGCCGCCCTCCTCGACGGGGCGGGGCGCGCGCAGACCTTCTTCCGGGTGACGCTGCCCCTGCTGTGGGACTCGGTGCAGACCTCCGCCGTCTACCTGGGCATCGCGGCCATGGACATGTTCGTCCTGGTCTCGACGATGACGTCAGGGCAGTTCGGCGGCGGCCCCGACCACCACAGCGAGGTCATGGCGACCGTGCTGATGCGCAACTTCCTGTACTTCGGCAAGAGCGGCTACGCGTGCGCGATGGGGGTCGTGATGCTCGTCCTGACCATGGTCCTCTCCGTCGTCGTGCTGCGCGCCACCCGGCGCGACCGCATCGAGTTCTGACCGGGAGACGACGATGACCACTGTGATCAAGGCGCCCGGGGAGTCCTCTGCGCAGAGGGCCGGCGGCGGCCGCCCCGCCGCGCCAAGCGCGGGCCGCTCCGACGGCGCCGTCCTGAACGTCTTCTCCCACGGCTTCCTCGCCGTCTGGGCGGTGCTGATCGTGCTGCCGCTGGTGTGGCTTGCGCTCGGCTCGTTCAAGACCGACTCCGAGATCGGCGGGTCGGCGCTGAGCCGGCCGACGAACTGGAACCTCGACGCGTTCGCGCGGGCCTGGGACAAGGGGATCGGCGACTACTTCGCACACACGCTGATCGTGATGTCCTTCTCGGTGCCGCTGACGATGCTGCTGGGGTCGATGGCCGCGTACGTGCTGGCCCGCTACCCGTTCCCGGGCAACCGGGTGGTGTACTTCTTCTTCGTCAGCGGGGCCATGTTCCCGGTGTTCCTGGCGCTCGTGCCGCTCTTCTTCATGGTCAAGCGCCTGGACATGCTGAACACCTACCAGGGCCTGATCCTGGTGTACGTCGCGTACTCGATGCCGTTCACCGTCTTCTTCATGCACTCCTTCTTCCGGACGCTGCCGACGGCCGTGCACGAGGCGGCCGTGCTCGACGGGGCCTCCGACACGCGGATCTTCTTCCAGGTGATGCTGCCGATGGCCAAGCCGGGCCTGATCAGCGTCGGGATCTTCAACGTGCTGGGGCAGTGGAACCAGTACATCCTGCCGTCGGTGCTGATGCAGCCGCAGTCGGGCTCGGACCCGGAGCGGTACATGCTCACGCAGGGCCTGATCCAGCTCCAGTACCAGATGGGGTACGAGACGGACCTGCCGGTGCTGTTCGCCGGCGTGACGCTCGCCATGGTGCCGATGCTGGTGGTGTACCTGTCCTTCCAGCGCCAGATCCAGGCGGGGCTGACGTCGGGCACCCTGAAGTAGCCCGCCTCCGCGCCCGGCCGCCCCCCCGCCCTGCCCCCGCCCCGCCCCCGGCCCCCTGCCCTCCGCAGCCGCCCGACCCGCCTCCGGTCGCCGGCCCGCGCCGCCCGTGGCACGATCTGCTCGACATCTCTCATACTTATGAACCATAAGGGCCGTTTTGCTCCGTGTCCGCCTCTTGACGTGTGGATGTCCGAGGGTTCGACTAAGGGTTCACAAGTTGGAGACGCCGGGGTCTCGGAGCCGTCAGCCGCGGCCACCGGCCGGAGGGCGGCGGCCGGCCGCCGCCCATGGGCAGGAGTGGATGAGTCGTGCAGACTCCCGGATCGCAGTCCTCGCTGCACCGAGCGAACCTCGAACGGGTCGTGCGGGCCGTACGGCTCGCGGGTTCGCTGACCCAGGCGGAGATCGCCCGGTCCACCGGGCTGTCGGCGGCCACGGTGTCCAACATCGTCCGGGAGCTCAAGGAGGGCGGGACGGTCGAGGTCACCGACACCTCCTCGGGGGGCCGCAGGGCGCGCAGCGTCTCCCTCAGCGGGGACGCGGGCATCGTCATCGGCGTCGACTTCGGCCACACCCACCTGCGGGTCGCGGTCGGCAACCTGGCCCACCGCGTGCTGGCCGAGGAGGCCGCCCCGCTGGACGTGGACGCCTCCTGGGCCGACGGCTTCGACCGGGCCGAAGCCCTGGTGGGCGAGCTGATCGCGGGCATAGGCGTGGACCTGGGGAAGGTCATCGGGGTGGGGCTCGGCGTCCCCGGCCCGATCGACGTGGAGTCCGGGACGCTGGGCTCGACGGCCATCCTGCCGGGGTGGGCCGGGATCAACCCGCGCGAGGAGCTCTCGCGGCGCCTGGGCGTCCCCGTCCACGTCGACAACGACGCCAACCTGGGCGCGCTCGGCGAGCTGGTGTGGGGGAGCGGGCGCGGGGTCAAGGACCTCGCGTACATCAAGGTGGCGAGCGGTGTCGGCGCCGGCCTGGTCATCAACGGGCAGATCTACCGCGGGCCCGGCGGCACGGCCGGCGAGATCGGGCACATCACCCTCGACGAGTCCGGCCCGGTCTGCCGCTGCGGAAACCGCGGCTGCCTGGAGACCTTCGCCGCGGCCCGGTACGTCCTGCCGCTGCTCCAGGGCACCCACGGGCCCGGACTGACCATGGAGCGGGTGGTCGAGCTGGCCCGCGACGGCGACCCCGGGTGCCGCCGCGTCATCGCCGACGTGGGCCGCCACGTGGGCAGCGGTGTCGCCAACCTCTGCAATCTGCTGAACCCGACGCGGGTCGTGCTCGGCGGGTCGCTGGCCGAGGCGGGCGAGCTCGTCCTGGCCCCCATACGCGAGTCCGTGGGGCGGTACGCCATCCCCAGCGCGGCCCGCCAACTGTCCGTCCTGACCGGCTCGTTGGGCAGCCGGGCCGAAGTGCTCGGCGCCCTCGCGCTGGTCCTGAGCGAAATGGGCGATTCCACCCTCCTGGCCGATTCCGCGTCGCCGAAGCTCTTGTCTTCAGTTAGATAACGGATGGCACCGTTGTCATCTCGTTAAGGATTCACTCCTTGACGGCAAAGTGGCGGCCGGGTTGACTCGCACCCACCTCGGCCGCAGTGTTGCGGCCTCGTCAGGGAGGTTCAAGAAATGAACACGCGTATGCGTAGAGCCGCCGTTGTCGTCGCCGCCGGCGCCGCAGCCGTTTCCCTCGCCGCCTGTGGCAGCGCCAAGGAGGCCGGCACCACGTCGAACGGCACCGGCACGGCCGCGGCCGCGGACGGTGCGATCAAGGTCGGGCTGCTCCTGCCCGAGAACCAGACCGCGCGCTACGAGAAGTTCGACAAGCCGCTCATCGAGAAGAAGGTCGCGCAGCTCACCAACGGCAAGGGCGAGGTCGTCTACGCCAACGCCAAGCAGGATGCGACCACCCAGAACTCCCAGGTCGACACCATGATCACCAACAAGGTGAACGTGCTGATCGTCGACGCGGTGGACTCCAAGGCCATCGCGGGCGCGGTCAAGCGGGCCAAGGACGCCGGCATCCCGGTGGTGGCCTACGACCGCCTGGCGGAGGGCCCGATCGACGCCTACACCTCCTTCGACAACGAAGAGGTCGGCCGCGTCCAGGGCAAGGCCCTGCTGGAGGCCCTCGGCGACAAGGCCCAGTCCGGCCAGATCGTGATGATGAACGGCTCGGTCACCGACCCGAACGCCGCACTCTTCAAGAAGGGCGCCCACTCCGTCCTCGACGGCAAGGTGACCATCGGCAAGGAGTACGACACCAAGGAGTGGAAGCCGGAGAACGCCAACACCAACATGGCCGGCGCCATCTCCGCCCTCGGCAAGAACAACATCGTCGGCGTCTACTCCGCCAACGACGGCATGGCCGGCGGCATCATCACCGCCCTCAAGGCCGCCGGCATGAGCCCGCTGCCCCCGGTCACCGGACAGGACGCCGAGCTCGCGGGCGTGCAGCGCATCGTCGCAGGCGAGCAGTTCATGAGCGTCTACAAGCCGTACGCCCCCGAGGCCGAGGCCGCCGCCGAGATGGCCGTCGCCCTCGCCAAGGGCGAGAAGATCGACGGGATCATCAACAACAAGGTCGACAGCCCCACCACCCAGGGCGTCCCGTCGGTCCTCATCCCCGTCATCTCGCTCACCAAGAACAACATCAAGGACACTGTCATCAAGGACGGCGTCTACACCGCGGACGAGATCTGCACCGACAAGTACGCGGCCGCCTGCGCCTCCCTCGGCCTGAAGTAGGCCCCAGCGTCCTCCCGGCCGGAGGCCCCGCCCCCGCGACCTCCGGTCCGGCCCAGGAACCCCCGCGCCTGCCCGGCGCCCCGCCCCACCATCCCCGCCAGAGGCGGGGCCGCCGGGCAGAAACGATTCCCCCACCCCGCTCCTGCACTTTCTGCACGACATCCCCGCCCGTCGGCGGCGAAGGAGATGGTTCATGTGTCCGCTGCGCCCGTGCTGGCGTTGCGAGGGGTCTCGAAGCGGTTCGGCGCCGTCCAGGCGCTGACCGACGTAGAGCTCGAGATCCATTCCGGCGAGGTGGTCGCCCTGGTCGGCGACAACGGCGCCGGCAAGTCCACGCTCGTCAAGACGATCGCTGGCGTCCACCCCATCGATGACGGCGTCATCGAGTGGGAGGGCAGGCCGGTGGCGATCAGCAAGCCCCACGACGCCCAGAACCTGGGCATCGCGACGGTCTACCAGGACCTCGCGCTGTGCGACAACATCGACGTCGTCGGCAATCTCTTCCTCGGACGCGAGCTCAAGCGCCGCGGCGTCCTGGACGAGGTCGAGATGGAGCGCCGCGCCCGCGAGCTCCTGACCACCCTGTCCATCCGGATCCCCAGTGTCCGGATCCCCATCGCCTCGCTCTCCGGCGGCCAGCGCCAGACCGTGGCCATCGCCCGCTCCATGCTGGGCGAGCCGAAGCTGGTCATCCTCGACGAGCCCACCGCCGCCCTCGGCGTCGAGCAGACCGCACAGGTGCTCGACCTGGTGGAGCGGCTCCGCGAGCGCGGCCACGCCGTCATCCTCATCAGCCACAACATGGCCGATGTGAAGGCCGTCGCCGACCGCGTGGCGGTCCTGCGGCTGGGCCGCAACAACGGTGTCTTCAAGGTCGCCGACACCTCGCAGGAAGAGATCATCTCGGCCATCACGGGGGCCACGGACAACGCCGTGACCCGCCGCGCGGCCCGCACCGGGGAGGCCCGCAAGTGAGCACCCACCACCACCACGCGGAGGACGTGGCGAAGCTCGCCAACCCCGCGGCCCCGGCCGACGCCATCCCCGCGGTGGACCCGCGCCTGCTCGTCCGCGAGCAGGGCCTCTCGGGCTACCTGAGCGAGTTCGGCCGCAAGATGAAGGCCGGCGACCTCGGGTCCCTCCCGGTCGTCATCGGCCTGATCGTGATCTGGGGCATCTTCCAGGGCCTGAACGCGAACTTCCTCTCCCCGGAGAACCTCACCAACATCGCGATCACGATGGTCGCCACCGGCATGATGGCCGTCGGCATCATCTTCGTGCTGCTGCTCGGCGAGATCGACCTCTCCGTCGGCTCCGTCAGCGGTGTCTCGGGCGCCCTCTTCGCCGTCCTGGCGGTCACCAACGGGGTCAACGAGTGGGTGGCGGTCCTGGCGGCGATCGGCGGCGGCGCCCTGATCGGCGCAATCCACGGCTTCTTCTTCGCCAAGATCGGGGCGCCGGCCTTCGCCGTCACCCTGTCGGGCCTGCTGTTCTGGTCCGGCGCGATGCTCCAGATCCTGGGCAGCAGCGGCACGATCAACATCGACTCCGACGGTGTCGTCGGCCGGCTGACCACGTACTACTTCACGGACGTGGCCGCCGCCTACGGCCTCGCCGCGGTCGCCACGGCCGGGTACTTCCTGGCCGCCTTCAGCGACAACAAGCGCCGCGCGGCCGCGGGCGTCCCGTCCCGCCCGATGAGCGAGCTGCTGCTGCGCACCGGCCTGCTCGCCGTGTTCACCTTCGGCCCCGCCGCGGTGTTCAACCAGTACAAGGGCCTCCCGCTCGCGGTGGTGCTCTTCGTGCTCGTCCTGGTCGGAACGGACTTCCTGCTGCGCCGCACCGCCTTCGGCAGGAACGTCTTCGCCCTCGGCGGCAGCGTCGAGGCCTCCCGCCGCGCCGGCATCAACGTCACCGGGATCCGCATCGCGGTCTTCTCCATCGCGGGCACCTTCGCCGCCGTCGGCGGGCTCTTCTGGGCCTCCAAGATCGCGGCGGCGAACCAGAGCGCCGGCGCCGGCGACCTGCTGATGAACGTGATCGCGGCGGCCGTCATCGGCGGCACCAGCCTCTTCGGCGGCCGCGGCCGCACCTGGAACGCCCTCCTCGGTGTCCTGGTCATCACCTCGATCCAGTACGGTCTGGCTCTCGAGGGAATCGCCACGCCCGTCCAGTACATGATCACCGGTGCGGTGCTGCTGGCCACCGTGGTGATCGACTCGGTCACCCGCAAGACCCAGAAGACGGCCGGACGCGCCTGACGACGCGCCCCGGCGCGGTAAGACCGGTCACAGTGCCCGGCGCCACCCGTGTGGCGCCGGGCACCCGTGCGTACGTCCCCTCGTGCGCCCGTGCGGGCAATTGTGCGGATAAGCACCCGGATGTGATGTGTGGCGCCGGGGCGATCCGTGCAGGAATGACAAAGCTGTGACCCGCCTGCGGCAGCCCGATGACCGGCGCCGCCGACGGAACATTAGACTCGACAGACCAGCCAGCAACTGCAAGGAGGCACGGGTGCTGCTGACCCGCATCAAGGGACCGCGCGATCTGGACCGGCTCAGCCAGGAGGAGCTCACCGAGCTCGCCGCCGAGATCAGGTCCTTCCTCGTCGACGCCGTCTCCAAGACCGGCGGGCACCTCGGCCCCAACCTCGGTGTGGTCGAGCTGACGATCGCCCTGCACCGGGTCTTCGAATCGCCCAAGGACAAGGTCCTCTTCGACACCGGGCACCAGGCGTACGTCCACAAGCTGCTCACGGGCCGCCAGGACTTCGCCGGCCTGCGCACCAAGGGCGGCCTGTCCGGCTACCCCTCGCGCGCCGAGTCCGAGCACGACGTCATCGAGAACTCCCACGCCTCCACCGTGCTGGGCTGGGCCGACGGACTGGCCAAGGCCAACGAGGTGCTGGGCCGGACCGACCACCACGTCGCCGCCGTCATCGGCGACGGCGCGCTCACGGGCGGCATGGCCTGGGAGGCCCTCAACAACATCGCCGCCGCCAAGGACCGCCCGCTCGTCATCGTCGTCAACGACAACGAGCGCTCCTACGGCCCGACCATCGGCGGCCTCGCCAACCACCTGGCCACCCTGCGCACCACGGACGGCTACGAGCGCTTCCTGGCCCGCGGCAAGGAGATCCTGGAGCGCACCCCGGTCGTCGGGAAGCCGCTCTTCGAGACCCTGCACGGCGCCAAGAAGGGCCTGAAGGACTTCATCGCCCCGCAGGGCATGTTCGAGGACCTGGGCCTGAAGTACATCGGCCCCATCGACGGCCACGACATCGAGGCCCTGGAGTCCGCGCTCCTGCGCGCCAAGCGCTTCAGCGGGCCGGTCATCGTCCACTGCCTCACCCAGAAGGGCCGCGGCTACACGCCCGCCCTGGAGCACGAGGCGGACCGCTTCCACGCGGTGGGCGTCATCCACCCCGACACCGGCCTGCCGGTGAAGACGGCCGCCGCCAGCTGGACCTCCGTCTTCGCCGACGAGATGGTCAGGATCGGCCGCGAGCGCCCGGACATCGTCGGCATCACCGCCGCCATGCTCCACCCCGTCGGCCTGAACAAGTTCGCCGAGGAGTTCCCGGACCGCATCTACGACGTCGGCATCGCCGAGCAGCACGGCGCCACCTCGGCGGCGGGCCTGGCCACCGGCGGCGTGCACCCGGTCTTCGCCGTCTACGCCACCTTCCTCAACCGCGCCTTCGACCAGGTCCTGATGGACGTCGCGCTGCACAAGTGCGGTGTCACCTTCGTCCTGGACCGCGCCGGCGTCACCGGCGACGACGGCGCCAGCCACAACGGCATGTGGGACATGTCGATCCTCCAGGTGGTG
The DNA here is from genome assembly GCF_003325375.1 of Streptomyces globosus. Taxonomy (GTDB): domain Bacteria; phylum Actinomycetota; class Actinomycetes; order Streptomycetales; family Streptomycetaceae; genus Streptomyces; species Streptomyces globosus_A. The sequence goes on from NZ_CP030862.1 coordinate 1,921,643, forward strand.
CCCGGTCTGCGGCTCGCCGCCCCGCGCGACGCCGAGCAGCTGCGCGCCCAGCTCCGCGAGGCCGTCGAGGTCAAGGACGCCCCGACCGTCGTCCGCTTCTCCAAGGGCGTCGTCGGACCCGCCGTGCCGGCGGTCGGCCGCATCGGCGGCATGGACGTCCTGCGCCGCCCCGCGGCCGACGTCACCCGGCCGGACGTCCTGCTCGTCTCGGTGGGCGCCCTCGCCCCGATGTGCCTGGAGGTCGCCGACCTCCTCGACAAGCAGGGCATCTCCAGCACCGTCGTCGACCCGCGCTGGGTCAAGCCGGTGGACGAGGCCCTCGCCCCGCTCGCCGAGCAGCACCGCGTCGTCGTCACCGTCGAGGACAACGGCCGCGTGGGCGGTGTGGGCGCCGCCGTGTCGCAGGCCCTGCGCGACGCCGGTGTGGACGTCCCGCTGCGCGACTTCGGCATCCCGCAGCGGTTCCTCGACCACGCGCTGCGCAAGGAGATCCTGGCCGAGATCGGCCTGACCGCGCCGGACATCGCCCGGCAGGTCACCGGCCTGGTCGCCAAGCTGGACGGCCGCCTCGACAGCGAGCCGGCCGCCGCGGTCGACTAGCCGCGACCAGCCGGACGCGGGCGGCGCGCCGCCGCGGAGGGCGTGCGCGGTTGCAGCACACGGGCCGGGAGATCACCCTGGAGTGGGTGGGCCTCCCGGCCCGTTCCGTTGCGTCGTCGCCTTTCGGAGGTGCGTCGGTGAGTCCGGATCTCAACAGCCCCTTCCGCACGAAGACGGTGGAACAGTCCATCCGCGACACGGAGGAGCCGGAACACGCGCTCCGCAAGTCGCTGTCGGCCTGGGACCTGACCGTCTTCGGCGTGGGTGTCATCATCGGCACCGGCATCTTCGTCCTGACGGGCATCGCAGCGCGCAACAATGCCGGGCCGGCCACCGCCCTGTCGTTCGTCGCCGCAGGCATCGTCTGTGCGCTGGCCGCCCTGTGCTACGCCGAGTTCGCGTCCACCGTGCCGGTGGCGGGCTCGGCGTACACGTTCTCCTACGCGTCGATCGGCGAGCTGCCCGCCTGGATCATCGGCTGGGACCTCGTGCTCGAATTCGCGCTCGGCACCGCGGTCGTCGCGGTCGGCTGGTCCGGCTACATCCGCAACCTGATGCAGACGAACCTCGGCTGGGACATGCCGGCCGCGCTGTCCGGTCCGGATGCGGGCGGCACCTTCGACCTGTTCGCGTTCCTGCTGGTCCTCGCCCTGACGGCGATCCTGGTCGTCGGGACGAAGCTGTCGGCGCGGATCACCGCGATCGTCGTCGCCATCAAGGTGACCGTCGTGCTGCTGGTCATCGTCGCCGGCGTGTTCTTCATCAAGGCCGACAACTACTCGCCGTTCATCCCGCCGGCCGAGCCGCAGCCCGCCGGGGGCGGCCTCCACGCCCCCCTGGTGCAGGTGCTGTTCGGGTACGCGCCCACCAACTTCGGCGTCATGGGCATCTTCACCGCGGCCTCGCTCGTCTTCTTCGCCTTCATCGGCTTCGACGTGGTGGCGACGGCGGCGGAGGAGACGAAGAACCCGCAGCGGGACATGCCCCGCGGCATCCTGGGCTCGCTGCTCATCTGCACCGTGCTGTACGTCGCCGTGACGCTCGTGGTCACCGGCATGCAGAACTACGCGGAGATGTCGCCGAGCGCCCCGCTCGCCGAGGCGTTCAAATCGGTGAACCAGCCGTTCTTCGCGGGCGCCATCAGCCTCGGCGCCTCCGTCGGCCTGATCACCGTGTGCATGATCCTGCTGCTGGGCCAGACCCGCGTGTTCTTCGCGATGAGCCGCGACGGACTGCTGCCGCGCGTCTTCTCCGTCACCCACCCCAAGTACCGCACCCCGTACCGGGCGACGATCCTGCTCGGCGTGATCATCGCGGTCGTCGCCGGCTTCACCAGCCTGGAGAAGCTCGCCGAGCTGGTCAACATCGGCACGCTGTTCGCGTTCGTCGTGGTCGCCCTCGGCGTGATCATCCTGCGCCGGACCCGGCCCGACCTGCACCGATCCTTCCGCACGCCGCTCGTGCCGTTCATCCCGATCCTGTCGATGGCGGCCTCGCTGTGGCTGATGCTCAACCTGCCGGTCGACACGTGGATCCGCTTCGGCATCTGGATGGGCGTGGGCGTCGTCGTCTACTTCGTCTACGGGCGCCGCAACAGCCGCCTGGCCAAGGCGGGCCAGGACGCCAAGTACTGACCCCTGCAGGCACCGGGTGCGGCGGGTCCCGACCGGCCGCACCCGCCGTCTGCGCGTCAGCCCTTGGAGCCGCTCGCGGGGGACTTCTTCGCCTCCGCCGGGATCTTCTGGTCGGTGCGCAGCGCCTCCCACAGCATTCCGGCCTGCGGCTGGGCGACGACGACGCGGTTGGGGTCGACCTTGTCGTAGGCGACCGGGAGCATGATGGTCTCCATCGTCTCCGGGTTCACGCCCTTCATGCTCTGCGCGAAGTCGGCGAGCGCCGTCAGAGAGGCGAGTTCGGAGTCGGTGGTGAGCGACTTGGTGCCGGCGTCGGCGAGCTTGTACAGCCGGGCCGGGTTGCCGAGGGCGTCCTGCTTCTTCATCTCCGACAGCATGGCGATCATGAACTGCTGCTGGAGGCCTATGCGCCCGAGGTCGCTGCCGTCGCCGTAGCCGTAGCGGGTGCGGACGAACTTCAGGGACTGCTCGCCGTCGAGGCGGTGGGTGCCCGGGTCGAGCTTCAGGCCGCCCTTGGCGCCGCTCATCGGCTGGTCCAGGGTGACGGTGACGCCGCCGAGGGCGTCGACCAGGCCCTTGAAGCCGGCGAAGTCGACCTCGACGAAGTGGTCGACGCGGATCCCGGACAGCTGCTCGACGGTCTTGACCACGCAGGCCGGCCCGGCCAGCGTGTAGACCGAGTTGAACATGACCCGCTCGGCGGCCGCGACGGTCTTGCCGTCTGCCTTCCTGCATTCGGGCCGGGATATGAGGGTGTCCCGGGGGATGCTCACCGCCGTGGCCTTCGCCCGGCCCTCCGGGACGTGGATGAGCATCGCGGTGTCGGAGCGGGCGCCTGCCACGTCGCCGTGGTCGAGGTCGCCGTTGGCGCCCGCGCGCGAGTCGGAGCCGAGGACGAGGATGTTCTGGGCGCCCGGCACGACCTTCTTCGGGCGGTCGTCGCCGATCGCCTGGTCGAGGTCGACGCTGTCGATGTTGCCGTTGAGGTGGCTGTACGCCCACCAGCCGGCCCCGCCGGCCGCGAGGATGAGCACCGCCAGCGCCAGCAGTACGATCCGCAGGACGCGCTTGCCACCGCGCCGCGGCTTGCGCCGGGAGGGAGCGGGGGTGGCCGAGGGGCCGTCGGTCATGGAGGCAGTGCCCTTCTATCATCGAATGGGGTGCATCATAAGACACGCTTTCGAGTGGCTGGTTCTCTCGGGTGAACACCCCCGGCCCCAAAACGGACATATTCGTCAGAAGGGTGGACAGCTGCGTGATCCGAGGCAAAGGCAGTGACCGGACTGCCTCTTCGGCTCGCGGTGCGCAGGGCGCGCCCACGGGCGGGCCGGGTCCCCACAGCTCCTCCCCGCCCGTCGGGAACTGGCTGTTCGCCGGCGGCGACGGCCGGCTGACCGCCTACGCCTGCACCCCGCGCGGCCTGCTCCGCTGGACCGAGGCCGCCGCCCCCCGGACCGGCTGGACCGGGCCGGAGCCCTTCGAGGTCGAGGGCTGGATCGGTCCGGCCGCCATGGCCCGCAGCCGCGAGGGGTACGTGCACTTCGCCGCCCTGCGCTCCGCCGCCGGCGACTCCGGCAGCCCCGAGGTGATCGTCTCCACGCAGTTCCAGACAGGCCGCGGGATGATGGACTGGCGGGGCCTCGGCACGCCCGGGCTGCGCGGCGGCCCGGAGGACGACAGCCTGTCCGGACCGCCCCGCATCGCCGTGAACCAGCGCTCCGGCTCCACGCACGTCATCGTCTCGCTCCGCCACTCGGGCATCCTGCGGCGCAGCCGCAACCCGGAGGGTGCCTGGGGCGGTTGGAAGCCGGTGTCGGGACAGCCCTACCGCGGCGACGTGACCCCGCTCATGCCGGCCGGCGGCACCCTGGAGGTCCTCGCCCCCGGCCAGGGGCACGCCGACCACTGGACCGGCATGGGACAGGGCCGGTTCGGGCTCGCCGAACGGATCCCGACGCCGGTCGTGCCCGGCACCGCCGCCGCCTGCGAGACGGGCCCGCGCCGGGCCACGTACTTCTGGCGCTACCCCGGCGACGGCTCGCTCGTCGCCTGGCGGTCCCCCAGCCAGGGCGTCCAGGGCGGGCTGATGGGCCTCGGCGGCGCCGGCGGCCGCGGCGCACCCGGCGTCGCCCGCGCGATGCTCGGCGGCTACGACTGCACGGTCCTGGCCCAGATCGGCGCCGACGGGGACGTCGAGGTCACCGCCTACGTCACCGAGAACGAGGGCTACGGCACCTGGTGGGCCTCCCTCGGCGGGCACGGCGCCCGCGCCCCGCAGGTCGCGGTCGACGCGGCCGGCCGCGTCGTCGTCGCCGCCTTCGACGAGGAGGGCGCACCCATGTGCACGCGGCAGGACACCGCCGCCGGGGGACTGGCCTTCGGCCCGTGGGAGTACCTGGCCTGAGCCGCCGCCGGGAAGACGGCGGCCCGGCCGCGTCGGGCGGCCGGGCCCGTACGCGTCAGCCCCGCCCCGGCAGCGGCATCCGCTGGGCGACCTCCACGGTGAGGCCCCCGTCCTCCGCGTAGTACGGCGTGGCGGCCAGCTCCATCGCCTGCGCGCCCGGAGCGTCGGCGATGCGCACCGGCATCCGCGCGGTGGAGTCCAGGTCGGCCGCCCGGCGCGTGCCGAGCCGCACCTCCTGGGTCACGCCCTCGAAGCTCACCGACAGGTACAGGTCCCAGGTGCCCGGCGGGAGCGGCCAGCCGCTGGAGGTCTGCGCCAGGTTGACCCGCGCCGAGAAGCGGCCCATGGCGCGCGTCTTGCCCTTGGCGTTGGCCAGCGTGTCGTCCCGGCGGGCCGTCACCGCGTGGCTCTCCTGCGCACCGGTGAACCGCTCGCGCAGCACGACGCGCGTCGCGCGGTCCTTCGTCGACAGCTGCTCGAAGAAGGCGTAGCCGTCCAGGAGCAGCATCGCCCCGTCCCAGCGGGCCTTCTGCAGCTGATGGCTGACGGTCATGTCGGCGGTGATGTCGAACAGCTCGTCCGGCAGCCCGACCTGCGGGTCGCGGAAGAACGGCAGGGTGGTGAAGACCCGCCCGCCCTCCACGGTCTTGCGGACCGCGGGCCGGTCCTTGTCCGCCTCGAACGCCGCCATCTTCTGCGCCTCGGCGAGCCGGCCCTGCGCGAGCAGGGCGAAGCGGACCGCCACCATCCGCGGCAGCAGCGCCAGGGCGCCCGGGGTGGCCTGCGTGCGCAGCACCTCGGCGGCCTCCCACAGCGTCCGGTCCCGCTCCGCCGGGTCGGCGGCCGACAGCAGCGCCGTCGCGGTGGCCTTTCCGAGCTCCACCTCCAGGTGCCGCGACTGGAGCCGGTCGCGGCGCGGCCCCTCGGGCACCTGCGAGGCGACCAGCGCCAGCATCCGGGAGGCCAGCGCGACCCGGTCCGACAGCGTCGCCCGGTGCGCCGGGTCCGGGCCCTTGACCACGCAGGTCGCGTCGCCGACGACGGAGACGTTGTCCGCCGCGATGAACGCCCCGGCCGTGAAGACCTGTTCGTCGCCCATCGGCATGTCGGTGGGGAAGGACAGCCCGCGCCGGTGCAGCAGGCTGGTCCGGAACAGCTTGTCGGGGCTCAGCGACCAGTACGCGCGCGAGGACCAGGCGTCGGTGTACGCCTGGTTCTTGCGGAACATGGCCGTCGGGACGGTGTGCCGGCCGGAGCTCTCCAGCTTGCCGAGGACGACGTCCGCCTCGTTCGCGTCGGCCGCGGCGACCATCCGCTCCAGGGCGTCCGGAGCCAGCCGGTCCACCGCCTCCAGGAAGATCACGTACCGGCCGCGGACCTGGCTGAGCGCCCAGTTGCGGGCCGCCGCCGGACTGAGGCCCTGCGTCACCTGCCCGACCCGGACGAACGACGGGTACTGGTGCGCGGCCCGGGCCAGGACGGACCCGCTCTCGTCTGTCGACCCGTCGTCGACGCCGATGACCTCCAGCCGGTCCGTGCCGATCGTCTGGACGAAGAGGGAGGCCAGGCAGGCGTCGAGCGCCGCCGCCTGGTTGCTCACCCGGACCGCGACGGAGACGTCCTTGATGTCGGCGGGGTGCACGACGGCGCTGTTCATGCTGCGGGGTTCCTCATCGGTCGGTCGCGGACGGTGCGGTGCGGGGCCACGGCATCTCGCCGGTCAGCTCGGGCCACTGCCAGGGCCGGAAGGCGACCTCCGACGGCTGCACGGGGAACGCCCCCGGCACGGCGTCGAGCGGGCCGGTGAAGACGTTGACGTGCGAGGTCAGCTTCTCGCCGGCCGGGGTCGCGACGGTGTACGCGAAGCGGTCGTAGCCGGTGAAGCCGGGGGCCGGGGTGTAGGTGACCCAGCCGTCGTACGACAGCTGCGCGTCGCCGTTGCGGGGCGCCGTCACGGTGACGGCCGTGCACCCCGGGGGACACGCCGACAGGACGTTGACCGAACCGGAGCCGCCCGGTTCGGCCGTCAGCCGCAGCCCGCGGGCGACGGGCCGGCGCAGCGGCAGCGCCTCCGCGTCGAGCCGCCCGGTGCGGGTCGTCCTGCGGCCCGTCGGATCCGGTACGCCGACCATGATCTGCGGGCGGATGCGCGGCTCGGCCGCGGTGTCGCGGACGCGCAGGTGCAGCACGCCGGCGGCGTTCTCGCCGGGCTCGGCCCGCAGCCGGAACCAGCGCTGCCGCGGGAAGAACTCCAGCCCCTGCACGCCGACGACCTCGGCGGATTCGGTGAGCGGCGCCTGGAGCAGGTACGCGCAGCCGCGCGGGGCGCCCCCGTCGGGCGCCACGGACAGGCCGAGCTGGAACGTCTCGCCGGGCGCCACGCCGCGGCGGGGGTCGGCGGAGCTGTACAGCGCCGCGTACACGGCGCCCTGGGCGGGGTCCTCGCCGAGGGCCCGGCCCCGGCACAGGAGGTGGTTCACGGGCCGGACTCCTCAGGCGCCGGGGAAGGTGGACACGCGGGACGCGGTGCGCCGGCGGAACGTCTCCTCGTCCAGCCAGCCCATCTCGTCGTAGTCGAAGCGGGTGCGGTCGAGGCCGCGGCCCCAGTGGGCCGGGATGACGCCCTGCTCCAGCAGGCTGCGCGCCACGAAGCGCGCGCACTCGATCGCGCCCTCGGCCCGCACGTGCACGTTGTCCCCGTCGAGGACGTTCGGCTGGAGCGGCTCGCCGCGGCGCAGGTAGGTGAAGACCGCCTTGGTCGCCTCCGGCCCGAGCTCCTCCCACCACTGCAGGCTCTGCCCGTACAGGTCGACGACCGGTACGTGCTCGTCCTCGGCGAGCTGCCGGGCGGCCAGGGTGTAGTCGCCGAGGAACCGGGCGACGTTGCCGTGCCGGTCGATCCGCCGCCGCTCGTAGCCCAGCATCACCACGGGGTGGCCCTGCCGCTCCCGCGCCCCGTGCACGTAGGCGGCCATCTGCTCCGTGAAGGAGGAGAACGGCTCGGTGTGCAGGCCGGGGTCCGGTTTGATGTCGTTCTGGCCGAAGGAGAAGAGCAGGTAGTCGCCCGGGGCCATGTCCTCCAGGATCCACTGGAGCCGGCCGCGCTCGCGAAAGCTCTTCGAACTGGCCCGTGCGCGGGCGCAGTTGACGACCTCCACCGCCTCCGTGAGGAAGAGGGGGAGGGCCTGCGTCCATCCCGCCATGGGCAGGAAGGTGTACGGGCGGCCCACCGCGTTGGAGCCGCCCGCCACGTAGATCCGCGGCCGCCGTGCCTGCTGCTGTTCGGGTGCGTACGTCACGCCTAGACCCCCTGGTCCTCCGTGGTCCGGATGAGGACCTCCGCGAGCGCCGCCTCGAACCCGGAGCGCTGCGACGCCGGGACGGAGGTCGGGTCCTGCTTGCGGACGTCGATCACATGGCCGGTCATCTCGGAGACGAGGACGTCGAGGGACGTCAGGGCCACCGACTCGGAGGTGAGCAGCGAGCCCTCCGGCTCCTGGCCGAACGCCTTCGTGCGCATCGGGGTGGCGGTGCGCTCCGGGTTGACGCAGTTGACGCGGATGCCGTCCTCGGCCCACTCGTCGGCGAGGGCCTGGGTCAGGTTCACCATGGCCGCCTTCGTCGAGGAGTACAGGCTGTACTCGGCGCGGCCCCGGGTGTAGCTGCTGGAGGTGAACAGCAGCAGCTGGCCCCCCGTCTCGCTGAGGTACTTGTAGGCGCTGCGGGCGATGTTCACCGGCGCGAGGTAGTTGACCTCCAGCGCCTCGCGGACGGTGGCGTCGTCGGTGTCGGCGAGGCGGCCGACGCGGAGCACCCCCGCGGTGTTGACGACGTAGTCGATGCGGCCCGTCTCGGCGTAGGCCCCGGACAGCGCCTCCTCGACGTGGTCCGGGTTCTCGACGTGGGTGCCGGTGGTCGATCGGCCCATCGCGAAGACGCGGGCGCCGAAGCCCTCGGCGATCCGCGCGATGTCGGCGCCGATGCCGTACGAGCCGCCGAAGACCACCATCGTCTTGCCGGCCAGCTGCTCGCGGTAGGCGGCCTCGCCGGCCTGCGCGGGCGCGGCGTGCGAGGCGAGCTGGAACAGCTTGTCGGCGATGAAGACGTCGACGGGCTGCGTCACCTTCATGTTGTAGTCGTCGCCCGTGACCACGTGGACGGGGACGTCCGGCAGGTACTTGACGACGACGGAGCAGTCGTCGGTCGCCTGGAAGAACGGGTCCGCGGCGGCCCGCTCGTAGGCGGCGGCGATCGTGGAGAGGCGGAAGCCCTGCGGGGTCTGGCCGCGGCGCAGGCGCGAGCGGTCGGGGACCTCGGTGATGAACTCGCCGTCGTCGCCGTGGGTGCGGGTGACGATGACGGTGTCGGAGGAGGGGATCGCGACGTCGACGGCCTGGTACCGCTCCAGGGACTCGACGCACTCGCGGACCACGCGCTGCGACAGCAGCGGGCGCACCGCGTCGTGGAAGAGGAGGTTGCAGTCCTCGCCGCCGGCGAGCCGCTCGGAGGCGGCCCGGATGGCGATGCGGGTGGTCTCGCTGCGGGTGGCGCCGCCGGCCAGCACGCCGGTCACCTTGGAGAGGCGGGCCTTCTCCACGATGCGGCGGGCGTCGTCCACGTACGCCGGGGTCATCAGGAGGACGACCTCGTCGACGTCCGGCGCGTTCTCGAAGATGTGGAGGGTGTGCTCCAGGATCGACCTGCCGGCGATCTTGAGGAGCTGCTTCGGTATTTCGAGCCCGATGCGCTGGCCGGTCCCCCCGGCGAGCACGACGGCGATGGTGCGGCGGGGGGCGGGATGGGAGGACAAGGGTCTCCTACTTCCTGGGCTGGGGTGCGGCACAGCGGGCCCATGCGGGGGTGTGCGGGGGAGGGGCGGGGCGCGGGCCGGCTACACGGTGGACGCCGCCTCGTCGGGGTACTCGACGGGGAAGTCGCTCAGCCCCCGCCGGTAGAGGTCGTTGGCGGCCGCGTTGAAGCGGACGATGGACGGCGGGTACTCGCCGCCCAGCAGGTACTCCTTGAGCTGCTCGCGGTAGGGGGCCATCCGGTCCTGCTCCGGGTTGAGCGTCGCCTCGATGGCCTCGGTCAGCCCGTTGCAGTCGGCGTCCAGCAGGTACGAGGCGTACGCGGTGCGCTGCTCGTTGCGGAAGTCCTGGTCGGGCAGGCCCTCCAGGTTGAAGATCGCGTACGGCTTGAGCGTGGCCACGAAGTCGGAGACGACGCTCGACATGTCGCCGATGAGCAGGTCCGAGTGGTTGAAGCAGTCGTAGAGGGCGGGGATCCGCTCGGTCACCACGTGGTGCGCGGCGTCCGGGACGGCGCTCCAGTACAGGGCGCCGGCCTGGTTGCGGCTGCGCCGGATGCGGGCGGTCCGCTCCTCCTCGGTGAGGTCGGGGTACTTGGATCGGACGCCGCGCTCGGACAGCTCGGCGATGCGCTTGTCGATCCGGGCGAGCTTCTTCGCGGCGGCCTTGGAGTCGGTCATGTTGCGGCCGAAGCGCCGGGCGTTGTCCTCCTCCAGGAGGGCGATGACGCGGCGGTGCGCGGCGGCGGCCTCGGCGGAGCGCGAGCCGGTGAGCGGGTGCGGCTTGTAGATGATGCGGATCTCGCGGTCGTACGCGAGCAGCGCCTTGATCAGTTTCTCGCCGGCCGGGATGACGGAGGTGTAGCAGGCGTCGTCGGTCCAGCCCTCCCAGGTGGGGGCGTAGATGACGGTGGGCACGGGGCCGGCGACGCGGCCGGTCCAGCGGTGCAGGGGCATCAGCTGGGGGCGGCCGACCTCGACGATCTGGTTCGGGGAGACGGCGTGCTTGATGCGCTCGTAGCGGTCGCGGCCGGCCCGGCCGGCCACCCAGATCTCGTCGAAGACCTTGCTGACGCGGTTGCTGCTGGCGAGCTTGTCGCTGTCGCCGTGGCCGATGAAGACGTGCTTGACCTCGGCGCGCTGGAGCATGTGGACGTTCTTGCCCGCATTGCCGGGGTACAGGGCGACGCGCAGCTCGGGCATCTCGATGCGCGCGAGGTTGTCGGCCTTGGGGATGCAGATGACCGGCACCGGCGTCGCGTCCAGGTACCGCAGGGTGGCCCGCTCGCGCAGCACGATGATGGGGCGCAGGTCCAGGGCCTCCAGCGACTCCAGCCACATGTTCACCTGGTACATGAAGTCTTTGGAGATGGCGGCGAAGGTGAAGTACAGCGCGACCTGGGGGCGGTATTCGGCCAACTGGTGGTTGAGCTCGTCGATGGCCTCGTCGGCGGTCGGGAGCTTCAGCGCGTTGCGCGCGTCGGGCACGAGCACCAGCAGGGAGAAGTAGGCGAGGAAGACCGTGGTGATCATGCCGTACGTGACCCAGCGCCAGTCGTCCGTCCCGATCGTGGCGAGCGAGCCGGCGACCAGCGGGATGTCCAGGTGGAGGGTCTTGCGGACGTGCTTGTTCACCAGGAACGGGTGGGGCATGCGGCGGATGCCGAGCGCCTCCAGGTCCAGCCCGCGGGTGGTGAACGGCAGCTCGTTGCGCATCTTGCGGACGTGCTTGAGCAGGGCGCCGTAGGCGAGCTGGAGGATGAACAGCAGGAGCAGGCCGATGGTGGTCATCTGCGCCACGAACGACTCGATGTCGGCGACCGCGCCGCACAGGCCCAGCAGCAGGAACTGCCGGATCAGGAAGCGCATGGTGAGGCCGAAGCGGGAGTCGCGCAGTCGTTCGAGCGTCGTCGACTCGGTGTTGTGGAGCATCAGGTCGGCGACGTAGCTCAGCGCGGCGCAGCCGGCGAAAAGCGGGAGGGAGACGAACGCGACCGCGACCAGCATGCCCAGGAAGCTGAGGATGAGCCCAGTGGTGATCAGAACGCCGAGTACGGCGCGCAGCCGCTTGGAGCCCATGGATGCGGAGCCTCCCCCATGGAGGTATAAGAATCGCGTGAAGTGTCGCAGTAGTATAAGCAGCCTCATGGAGGGCCCCTGAACACGCCGTGAACCGCGGGCCAATATTTACCGGCGCAGCCCGGGAATATGCCGCGGCACATCCGCCGCCGCCCCGCTCACACGGTGAAGCCGTACACCGTCAGCTCGCGCCGGTCGTGCGCCTTCACGGAAAATCCCAGGCACAAAGCGGGCTGCGAAGCCGCCTGGCGGACGGCCAGCCCCTCGGGCTCCCGGTAGGGCAGGTCCGGAGCCACGGTCACGTGGTGGCGCCCCTGCGGCCGGCCCGTGCGCACGTCGATCGCGGACACGTACGTGTTGCCGCCCGACTTCCTCGGGTTGCTTCCGTTTTTCCCGGTGTACGGCTTGCCGGTCAGTACGTACACGTAGTCCCCGTGCAGTGCACAGCCCTGGAACCATTCCTCTTCCTTGACCTGCACGCCCGCCTTGATCGTCTGGGCGGGGGTGAACCGCCCCGCGAGGAAGTCCTCCATGCCGTACACGGAGAACCGGTGCAGCCCGCCCTGCTGATGGCTGACCAGGACGCGCCCACCCGCCAGGTCGAGGGCGGGGCAGACGTCCGCCGCCCCGGGCACCGGGTCGAAATGCCGAACCGATTCATCGGAACTGTTCAGCACCGCTCCGTCCCTGAACGGCACCCGCACCACCGTACGGCCATAGCCGCTCTTCGGATCGGCCCGGCCTTCCAGCCATATGTACGTGCGCGGCCCCGTCGGCTCCACACCGAAGGAAATTCCGTGGCCGAAGCCCCGGAGATACATGTGCCCGAGCGTAATCCCCGAACCGGTCATCCTGGTCAGGCACATATCGCCGGCGGACTTGCGGTCCCCGTACGCGACCGGCCCCGCCTCCCCGTCGAGGAGGAGGCCGCCCTGCACGGTCTGGAGCGTGAACACCTGCCCGTTGGTGTCGTCGAACGCGAACGACTGCGGCCCCGTCGAGTTGAACAGCGCGGACGGCGCCAGGACCTCCGCGCCCGTGCGCATGTCGAAGGCGCCCACCACCGGCTGCGAGGCGCCCCGCCAGCCCGATCCGAAGCCGAACCCGAACGCGGACCCCGACTCCTGCCCGGGGCGCAGCGCCCACGCCGCACCGCCCGCGGTCACCGCAGCGGCCGTCGCGCCGCCCCCGAAGAGCACGCTCCGGCGGCTGAAAATCCTCTTGTCGTCCGCCACGGGCCGTATTCTGCCAGCCCCTGCGGCGCGCCCCGCCGAAACCCCCGGCCGAACGCGGCGGACGCCCGCCCCCGGACGGGGGGACGGGCGTCCGCGGTGCTCACGCGGCGTCAGGCCGCCGCGCGGCGGTTCAGGCCGGCACGCTCGCGACGCCCGGAGCCAGGAACCGCTTGCCGTTCACGCGCTCCGAGACGCCCTCGCGGTCCAGGTACGGCGTGATGCCGCCCAGGTGGAAGGGCCAGCCGGCGCCCGTGATGAGGCAGAGGTCGATGTCCTGGGCCTCGGCCACGACACCCTCCTCCAGCATCAGGCCGATCTCCTGCGCCACCGCGTCCAGGACCCGGTCGCGCACCTGCTCCTCGGTCAGCACCGACTCGCCCTGCACCAGGAGGGCGGCGACGTCCGGGTCCAGCTCCGGCTTGCCGGAATCGTACACGTAGAAGCCCCGCTTGCCGGCCTCGACGACCGCCTTCAGGTTGGGGGAGACCGTGAAACGCTCCGGGAAGGACCGGTTCAGCGTCTCCGACACGTGCAGGCCGATCGCCGGGCCGACGAGCTCCAGCAGCACCAGCGGCGACATCGGCAGGCCGAGCGGCTCGATGGCCTTCTCCGCCGTCTCGACCGGGGTGCCCTCGTCGATGACGTTCTGGATCTCGCCCATGAAGCGGGTCAGGATGCGGTTCACGACGAACGCCGGGGCGTCCTTGGTGAGCACCGCCGTCTTCTTCAGCTTCTTGGCGACGGCGAACGCCGTGGCGAGCGAGGCGTCGTCCGTCTGCTCGCCGCGGACGATCTCCAGCAGCGGCAGGACGGCGACCGGGTTGAAGAAGTGGAAGCCGACCACGCGCTCGGGGTGCTTCAGCTTCGAGGCCATCTCGCTGACCGACAGCGAGGAGGTGTTGGTGGCGAGGATCGCGTGCGCCGGGGCGACCGCCTCGACCTCCGCGAACACCTTCTGCTTGACCGACATCTCCTCGAAGACGGCCTCGATGACGAAGTCCGCGTCCGCGAAGCCCTCGGCCTTGTCCAGGACGCCGCTCACCAGCGCCTTGAGGCGGTTGGCCTTGTCCTGGTTGATGCGGCCCTTGCCCAGCAGCTTCTCGATCTCGGCGTGGACGTAGCCCACACCCCTGTCGACGCGCTCCTGGTCGATGTCCGTCAGGACGACCGGCACCTCCAGGCGGCGCAGGAACAGCAGCGCCAGCTGCGAGGCCATCAGGCCCGCACCGACGACGCCGACCTTGGACACCGGGCGCGCCAGGCTCTTGTCCGGGGCGCCGGCCGGGCGCTTGCCGCGCTTCTGGACCAGGTTGAAGGCGTAGATGCCCGAGCGGAGCTCGCCGCCCATGATGAGGTCGGCCAGCGCCGTGTCCTCGGCGTCGAAGCCCTTCTGCAGGTCGCCGTCCTTGGCCTCCGCGATGATGTCGAGCGCGCGGTAGGCGGCCGGGGCGGCGCCGTGCACCTTGGAGTCCGCGAACGCGCGGCCCTTGGCCACGGCCGCGTCCCAGGCCTCGCCGCGGTCGACCTCGGGGCGCGCGACCTCGGTCTCGCCCTTCAGTACGCGGGCCGTCCACAGCAGGGACTGCTCCAGGAAGTCCGCACCGTCGAAGAGCGCGTCGGCGATGCCGAGCTCGAAGACCTGCCTGCCCTTCAGCTGGCGGTTCTGGTTCAGCGAGTTCTCGATGATCACCGAGACGGCCCGCTCGGCGCCGATCAGGTTCGGCAGGATGGTGCAGCCGCCCCAGCCGGGGACCAGGCCGAGGAAGACCTCGGGCAGGGAGAACGCCGGGATGGCCTTCGACACCGTGCGGTAGGTGCAGTGCAGGCCGACCTCGACGCCGCCGCCCATCGCCGCGCCGTTGTAGTAGGCGAAGGTGGGGACGGCCAGCGCGGCGAGCCGCTTGAAGACGTCGTGCCCGCCCTTGCCGATGGCCAGCGCCTCGTCGTGCTGCTTCAGCAGCTCGACGCCCTTGAGGTCGGCGCCGACCGCGAAGATGAACGGCTTGCCGGTGATGCCCGCGCCGACGATGGAGCCGGCCAGGGCCTCCTGCTCGACCTGGTCGATCGCCGCGTTCAGGTTGGCCAGCGACTGCGGGCCGAACGTCGTCGGCTTGGTGTGGTCGAAGCCGTTGTCCAGCGTGATGAGCGCGAAGCGCCCCGCGCCGAACGGCAGTTCCAGGTGGCGGACGTGCGCCGACGTGACGACCTCGTCCGGGAACAGCTCGGCCGCGCCCTTCAGGAGCTCAGCGGTGGTGCTCACTTGGACTCTCCCTCGGCGAAGTGCGGGTTCTCCCAGATGACCGTCGCGCCCATGCCGAAGCCCACGCACATGGTGGTCAGGCCGTAGCGGACGTGCGGCTGCTCCTCGAACTGGCGGGCCAGCTGCGTCATCAGGCGGACGCCGGAGGAGGCCAGCGGGTGGCCGAACGCGATGGCGCCGCCGTACTGGTTCACGCGGGCGTCGTCGTCGGCGATGCCGTAGTGCTCCAGGAACGCGAGGACCTGGACGGCGAAGGCCTCGTTGATCTCGAACAGGCCGATGTCCTCGATGGACAGGCCGGCCTGCGCCAGCGCCTTCTCGGTGGCCGGGATCGGGCCGTAGCCCATGACCTCCGGCTCGACGCCGGCGAAGGCGTACGACACGAGGCGCATCTTGACCGGGAGGTTGTTCTCGCGGGCGAAGTCCTCGGACGCGATGACCGCGGCGGTGGCGCCGTCGTTGAGGCCGGCGGCGTTGCCCGCGGTGACCCGGCCGTGCGTACGGAACGGGGTCTTCAGGTTCGCCAGGTTCTCCAGCGTGGTGCCCGGGCGCATCGGCTCGTCGGACGTGACGAGGCCCCAGCCGGTCTCGCCGACCTCGGGGTTGGTGTTGCGCACCGAGATCGGGACCAGGTCCTGCTGGATCTTGCCGTCGGCGTACGCCTTGGCGGCCTTCTCCTGCGAGCGCACCGCGTACTGGTCGGCGCGGAGCTTGGTGATCGTCGGGTACCGGTCGTGCAGGTTCTCGGCGGTCATGCCCATGAACAGGGCGGACTCGTCGACCAGCTTCTCGGAGACGAACCGCGGGTTCGGGTCGACGCCCTCGCCCATCGGGTGGCGGCCCATGTGCTCGACACCGCCGGCGATGGCGACGTCGTACGCACCGAAGGCCACACCGCCCGCGACGGCGGTCACGGCGGTCAGCGCGCCGGCGCACATGCGGTCGATGGAGTAGCCCGGGACGGACTGCGGCAGGCCCGCGAGGATGCCGGCCGTGCGGCCGATTGTCAGGCCCTGGTCGCCGATCTGGGTGGTGGCGGCGATCGCCACCTCGTCGATCTTCTTCGCGTCCAGGTCCGGGTTGCGGCGCAGCAGCTCCCGGATCGCCTTCACGACGAGGTCGTCGGCGCGGGTCTCGTGGTAGATGCCCTTCGGGCCCGCCTTGCCGAACGGGGTGCGGACGCCGTCGACGAAGACGACGTCCCTGACGGTACGAGGCACGTTGGCTCTCCTCCAGGTGCGGGATGGCACTGCTGCGCGCGGGCGGCCCTGCCAACGGCTGAGCGCCCGCTCACCCGCCATGCTACTTGCGGGTAACCGGTGTGGACACCCCCGCGCCGAGGAGCGGCGAACGTCACACACCGCGACGGGCCTCCCGGCCGGCTCGGGAACGCCGGGGCCCCGCCGCGGCCCGCCCGCCGCCGGCGGACGCGAAGGAGCCCCCGGCCGGTCGGACGGGGGCTCCTTCGAAGGGGGGTGCGGCGCCTCAGGCGGTCGCGGCCAGGGCCGTGACCAGCACCGGGGTCACCTGCTCGATCTGCCACGGGCGGGCGCCGTGGCCCGCGAGGGCCTCGGCCACCGTGTCGGCGCCGAGCCGCTTGGGCGGCTCCCAGCACAGCCGGCGCACCGTGTCCGGGGTGATCAGGTTCTCCTGGGGCAGGTTCAGCCGCTCGGCGAGCGCCGACACCGCGGCGCGGGCCGCGGACAGCCGGGCCGCGGCGGCCGGGTCCTTGTCGGCCCAGGACCGCGGCGGCGGAGGGCCGGCCGAGGCGGCCCCGGGCTGCGGCAGCTCGGCCTCGGGCAGGGCCCTGGCCCGGTCCACGGCGGCCATCCACTGCTCCAGCTGGCGCCGGCCCATCCGCTGCCCGAAGCCGGGAAGCGCGGACAGCGCGTGTACGTGGGACGGCAGGGCGAGTGCGGCCTCGACGATCGCGGCGTCGCTCAGCACCTTGCCGGGCGAGACGTCGCGCCGCTGGGCGATCCGGTCGCGCGACTCCCACAGCTCCCGCACGACCGCCATCTGGCGGCGCCGGCGCACCTTGTGCATGCCGGAGGTACGGCGCCAGGGGTCCTTGCGCGGAGGGGCGGGCGGCGCGGAGGCGATGGCGTCGAACTCCTGGCGGGCCCATTCCAGTTTGCCCTGCCGGTCCAGCTCCGCCTCCAGCGCGTCCCGCAGGTCCACCAGCAGCTCGACGTCGAGCGCGGCGTAGCGCAGCCACGGATCGGGGAGCGGGCGGGTGGACCAGTCGACGGCGGAGTGGCCCTTCTCCAGCGCGTAGCCGAGCACGCTCTCCACCATCGCGCCCAGCCCGACGCGGGGGAAGCCCGCGAGCCGGCCGGCGAGCTCGGTGTCGAACAGGGAGGTGGGCACCATGCCTATGTCGCGCAGGCACGGCAGGTCCTGGGTCGCCGCGTGGAGGATCCACTCCGCGCCGTCCAGGGCTCCGCCGAGCGCGGACAGGTCGGGGCAGCCGACCGGGTCGACGAGCGCGGATCCCGCGCCTTCGCGGCGCAGCTGCACGAGGTAGGCGCGCTGGCCGTAGCGGTATCCGGAGGCGCGTTCGGCGTCGACGGCGACGGGGCCGGTGCCCGCGGCGAAGGCCGCGACGACCCGGGCGAGGGCGTCTTCGTCGGCGACCACCGGAGGGATCCCCTCACGGGGTTCGAGCAACGGAATCGGCGCCTTGTCGACGTCGTCCGGGGGGCCGCCCCCGGTGGTGGTGCGCAGGTCTGCTGCGGTCTCTTGGGCGTCGGTCACCGCTCAAGGGTATCCGCGGATACGGCGCGCCCGTCGCCGGAACGTTCCGGCGACGGGCGCGGTGGGGGCCCGCGGGCCCGGGCCCGCTGTTCCCCTGTGGTTCCCCGCGGTCCTCCCGGCGCCGCCCCAGGGCCGGGGCCGCCGGGGGGCGCCGGGCCGGGGTCAGTGGATGATCCCGGTCCGCAGGGCGACGGCGACCATTCCGGCGCGGTCGCCGGTGCCCAGCTTGCGGGCGATACGGGCCAGGTGGGACTTCACGGTCAGGGCGGACAGGCCCATCGAGACGCCGATGGCCTTGTTCGACTGGCCCTCGGCGACCAGGCGGAGGACCTCCACCTCGCGGCCGGAGAGCTCGCGGTAGCCGCCCGGGTGGCTCGGGGCACCCGGGGGGCGGCGGTGCATGCGGGCGGCGGCGGCGCCGATGGGGGCGGCGCCCGGGCGGGTGGGGAGCCCGATGTTGGTGCGCGTGCCGGTGACGACGTACCCCTTGACCCCGCCCGCGAGGGCGTTGCGGACGGCGCCGATGTCGTCGGCCGCGGAGAGGGCCAGGCCGTTCGGCCAGCCCGCGGCGCGGGTCTCGGAGAGCAGGGTCAGACCGGAACCGTCCGGCAGGTGTACGTCGGCCACGCAGATGTCGCGCGGGCTGCCGACGCGGGGGCGGGCCTCCGCGATGGACGACGCCTCGATCACATCGCGAACTCCGAGGGCCCACAGATGGCGGGTCACGGTGGAACGGACGCGCGGGTCGGCCACGACGACCATGGCCGTCGGCTTGTTCGGGCGGTAGGCGACCAGGCTTGCGGGCTGCTCGAGAAGAACGGACACCTAGGCCTCCTGGGGGAGTGGCGGGACGGGCCGGCTCGGGGAAGGAAGCCGGTGCGAACCGTGCGGATGGTCACTGGTTCCTTCGGCACGTCACCCGCCCGGCTTTAGGGAATGATCACGATTTAGTGAGTAACAATTCGGGCAATTCGGACGCACGATCGATCATCGGGTGATCAGAAGCCCGCACACCGCGCCGTGTTCCCGCACGGATGCCGCGGCCTTTCGATCAGCCGTTCCCGCGGAGGCGCCCCCCGGCCGCCCCCGGCCGCCCCTGCCGGACGGGTGGCGCGTGCCGCCGTACGGAGCCACCGCTACGGGTGGTGCGGACCGCGCCTCTGTGGCAGGGAGACCACGCCCGGCCCGGCCTCGCCGGGCCCCAGCGGCGGCATTCCCGCGATCTGGCACAGCAGCTCGCACCACGCCGCCAGGTGGCCCGGGGTGTCCGGCACCCCGCCCACCCCCTCGCGCGGCGTCCAGGAGGCCCGGATCTCGATCTGCGTCGCCGGCCGCCGCTCGGCGAGCCCGCCGAAGTAGTGCGAGCCCGCCATCGTCACGGTGCCGCTCGCCTCCGCGTACGACAGCCCGCGCGCCTCCAGCGCGCCGGTCAGCCAGGACCAGCACACCTCCGGCAGCAGCGGGTCGGCCGCCATCTCCGGCTCCAGCTCCGCCCGCACCAGCGTGACCAGCCGGAACGTGCCCCGCCAGGCCTCGTGCCCGGCCGGGTCGTGCAGCAGGATGAGCCGCCCGTCGGCGAGGTCCTCCTCGCCCTCGACGGCCGCCGCCTCCAGCGCGTACGCGTACGGCGCCAGCCGCTGCGGCGGTTTCACCGGGTCGATCTCGATCCCCGGCCGCAGGCGCGCCTTCTTCAATCCCTCGACCGCCCGCCGGAACGGGAGCGGGACGGAGCTCTCCTTCCCGCTGTCCATACCGTCGGCGCCATCCGAAAATCGTCCCTGAGCCGCAGCCATGCCCGGAAGACTAGGCGGAACGAGGGCCCGTACGCCGCAGGGACACCCGCGCCATGACGGCCACTTCTGCACACGTGCGAAGATTTGCGGCGTGAGCGCCAACGACCGCCCCACGGGCCAGCCGAGCCAGACGTACGATTCCGCCTTCCTGAAGGCGTGCCGCCGCGAGCCGGTGCCGCACACCCCGGTGTGGTTCATGCGGCAGGCCGGGCGCTCCCTCCCCGAGTACCGCAAGGTCCGCGAGGGCACCGCCATGCTGGAGTCCTGCATGCGGCCCGACCTGGTCACCGAGATCACGCTGCAGCCGGTGCGCCGCCACAAGGTGGACGCCGCGATCTTCTTCTCCGACATCGTGGTCCCGCTCAAGGCGATCGGCGTCGACCTCGACATCAAGCCCGGCATCGGGCCGGTCGTCGCCCAGCCGATCCGCCGCCGCGAGGACCTCGCACAGCTGCGCGACCTCACCCCGGAGGACGTGCAGTACGTCACCGAGGCGATCGGCATGCTGACGGGTGAACTCGGCGCCACCCCGCTGATCGGCTTCGCGGGTGCTCCTTTCACCCTCGCGAGCTACCTCGTCGAGGGCGGCCCCTCCCGCAACCACGAGCACACCAAGGCGCTCATGTACGGCGACCCGCAGCTGTGGGCCGACCTGCTGGACCGCCTCGCGGAGATCACCTCGGCCTTCCTGAAGGTCCAGATCGAGGCGGGCGCCTCCGCCGTCCAGCTCTTCGACTCCTGGGTCGGCGCGCTCGCCCCGGCGGACTATCGGCGCTCGGTCATGCCGGCCTCGGCGAAGGTCTTCGACTCCGTCGCCTCCTACGGCGTCCCGCGCATCCACTTCGGCGTGGGCACCGGCGAGCTGCTCGGCCTGATGGGCGAGGCCGGAGCCGACGTCGTCGGCGTCGACTGGCGCATCCCGCTGGACGAGGCGGCGCGGCGCGTCGGCCCCGGCAAGGCGCTCCAGGGCAACCTCGACCCTGCCGTGCTCTTCTCCACCCCCGAGGCCGTCCGGGCCAAGACGGACGAGGTCCTCGCGGCCGCCGCCGGGCTGGAGGGCCACGTCTTCAACCTCGGCCACGGCGTCCTGCCGACGACCGACCCGGACGCCCTGACCCGCCTCGTGGACCACGTCCACACCCGCACGGCGCGCTGACCCGCCGGGCCCCGGGGGCGCCGCCGCGGCGGCGCCCCCGGGGCCCGCGGCGGTCACACGCCGGCCGAGCGGACCGCGGCGACCGCCTTGCGGGCCGCGACCAGGACCGGGTCCCACACCGGGGAGAACGGCGGCGCGTACCCCAGGTCCAGGGCGACGACCTGCTCCACCGTCATGCCCGCCGTCAGCGCGACCGCCGCGACGTCCACCCGCTTCGCGGACCCGGCCCCGCCGACGATCTGCACCCCGAGCAGCCGCCCCGTCCGCCGCTCCGCGAGCATCTTCACCGTCATCCGCGCGGCCCCCGGGTAGTAGCCGGCCGCCGTCGTGGAGGCGACGGTCGCCGTCACGAACTGGAGCCCCGCCTCCCGGGCGTCCGACTCCCGCAGCCCCGTCCGCGCGATCTCCAGGTCGCAGACCTTGCTGACCGCCGTGCCCACCACGCCCGGGAAGGTGGCGTAGCCGCCGCCGACGCCCGAGCCGATCACCTGCCCGTGCTTGTTCGCGTGCGTGCCGAGCGGGACGTGCCGGTGGCGCCCCGCGACCAGGTCCAGCACCTCCACGCAGTCGCCGCCCGCCCAGATGTGGCCGTACCCGCGGACCCGCATCGACAGGTCCGTCAGCAGCCCGCCCGACGTGCCCAGCGGCAGCCCCGCCGCGCGGGCCAGGCCGGTCCGCGGCTCCACGCCGATGCCGAGGACCACCACGTCCGCCGCATACTCGTCCCCCGACGCGGTGCGCACCGCGCGGGCCCGCCCGGCCCCGTCGTCGAGGACCTCCGCCACCTCGGCGCCGGCGACCGTCCTGATGCCCATCCGGTTCATCGCCGTGTTCACCAGGCCGCCCATGTCCGGGTCGAGGGTGGACATCGGCTGCTCGTCGCGGTGCAGGACGGTGACCTCGAAGCCCCGGTGCAGCAGGGCCTCCGCCATCTCCACGCCGATGTATCCGGCGCCGACGACGACGGCCCGGCGGCCGCCGGCCCGCTCCAGGGTGTCCATCAGGCGCTGCCCGTCGTCGAGGGTCTGCACCCCGTGGACGCCGTGCGCGCCGATGCCGGGCATGCGCGGCCGGACCGGGCGGGCGCCCGTCGCCAGGACGAGCTTGTCGAAGCCGGTCCACGACTCGGCGCCGGAGTCGAGGTCGCGGGCGCGGACGCGGTTCCCGGCCAGGTCCAGCTCCAGCACCTCCGTACGGGTGCGCAGGTCGATGCCGCGGGCGCGGTGCTCCTCGGGGGTGCGGGCGATCAGGTCGTCCCGGTCGGTGACGCCGCCGCCGATCCAGTACGGGATCCCGCACGCCGAGTACGAGGTGAAGCGGCCCCGCTCGAAGGCCGTGATCTCCAGCTCCGCAGGGCCCTTCAGCCGCCGGGCCTGCGACGCGGCGGACATCCCCGCCGCGTCGCCGCCGACCACCACCAGCCGTTCCACTGCCATCGTCCGCACCGTCCTCCACTGTGGCCACGTGGAGAACACGCTACGGGGGAGCGGTTGTTCAGTCCGAGACCCGGGGCGTCTCCGCCGGGTCGCCCCCGTCCCGCGCCGGCGGAACGGCCGGGGCGGCGGAGGCCGCGGGAGCCTCCACGCCCGCCGGGGCCTCCACGCCCGCCGGGGCCGCCGCGGCGGCCGCGCCGCCGCCCCGCCGTCGGCGGCGCAGGAACCGGAAGCCGAGCACGCCGACCGCGGCGGCCGCCGCGAACGGCAGCACCAGCGCCACCGCGACGACGGCATACGCCACGACGTCCGTGAACGCCTCCCAGCCGGTCCGCAGCGCACCCCCGACCGACGGCCGGCCGTCGTCCTCCGACGGCCCGGCCGCGGCCTCCGGCTCCGAGACCTCCACGGTGACCGTGCCGAGCGAGGTCCGGTCCTTCAGCGCGGTCTGCTGCGCCAGCAGCGACTCCAGGTCCGACTGGCGCCTGCTCAGCTCGCCTTCCAGCATCACCACGTCGCCGAGGGCCGTGGCCCGCTCCATCATCTCCCGCACCCGGGCGACGCTCGCCTGCTGCGAGCGGACCCGGCTGTCGACGTCCGCGACCTTCTCCGTCACGTCCTGCGCCTCCACCTTCCGGCTGAGGAGCTTCCCGCTGCCCTCCAGGGCGCCGAGCACGGCGTCGAACCGCTCGGAGGGCACCCGCAGGGTCATCGCCGACGCCATCCGCCCGTCCTTGCCGCGCCGCGTCGACTCGTTGCCGACGAACCCGCCGGCGCCCTCCGCGGCCGTCCGGGCCGACGCCAGCACCTTCCCCGCGTCGTCCGCCTCGATCGCCAGCGAGGCCGTCCTGACCACGTGCGGCCGGACCGCGGCCGGGGCCTGCCCGCCCGGCGCCGGCGCGCCCGGCGCCTTCGCCGCGCCCTCCGCCGCCGGGCCGGCCGCCCCGGCGCCCGTACGGGCTTCCCCCTGGGGGGCGGCCGGCGCCACCGCGGCCTTGTCGGCGGCCGCGGAGCCGGCCGACCCGCCGTCGGCGCCGCAGCCGGCGAGCGCCAGCGAGCCCGCCAGGGCCAGCCCGGCCAGCGCGGCCGCACCGCGCCGCCCCGTCCGTGTCGTGCGCGTGGTCGTGGTGGTCCAACTGGAGCGTGCTCGCACTGCGGTCCCCCCGGGGGTCGGATGCCGTCGTGCCGTTTCGACGCGCACGCCCGCCCCGCGGGTTTCGCCCCGCCGGTCCCGGGACGGTCCCGATGCGGTCACGGTCCGGCCTCGGCACAGCCCCGGAACCCGGTCTGAGAGCATGTGTCCATGCACGAAGCGGACACGCGTACGCACGACGGCACCCACGGCGACGGCGCGCCCGGCGCCCCCGGCACGGACCCCCGCCGCCGGGTCCTCGTCATCGGCGGCGGCATCGCCGGCCTCGCCGCGGCCCACCGGCTCCTCGCCGCAGGACTCCGCGTCACCCTGCTGGAGGCCGGGCAGCGCCTCGGCGGCAAGCTGCACGCCGGCGAACTCGCCGGCCTCCCCGTCGACCTCGGCGCCGAGTCCGTGCTGGCCCGCCGCCCGGAAGCCCTCGACCTCGCCCGCGCCGTCGGCCTCGGCCCGGCGCTCCAGCCGCCCGCCACCACCACCGCCCACCTGTGGACCCGCGGCGCGCTCCGCCCGATGCCGACAGGGCACGTCATGGGCGTCCCCGGCGACACGGCACCGCTGGCCGCCTCCGGCGTCCTCTCCGCCGAGGGCCTCGCCCGGATCGCCGCCGAAGCCGACCTGCCGCCCGCCGACATCGGCGAGGACGCCGCCGTCGGCGAGTACGTCGCCGCCCGCCTCGGCCGCGAGGTCGTCGACCGGCTCGTCGAACCCCTCCTCGGCGGCGTCTACGCCGGCGACGCCTACCGCATCTCCCTGCGCGCCGCCGTCCCGCAGCTGTACGAGGCCGCCCGCAGGCACGGCTCGCTCGGCGACGCCGTACGCGACCTCCAGCGCCGGGCCGCGGCCCAGCCGGCGCAGGGCCCCGTCTTCTCCGGCATCGAGGGCGGCATCGGCCGCCTCCCCGCCGCCGTCGCCGACGCCTGCCGGGCCGCCGGCGCCGAGATCAGCACCGGCGCCGAGGTCCGCGAACTCCGGCGCACCGCAGCCGGCTGGCGGGCCGTCACCGCCGCCGGCGCCGTCGACGCCGACGCCGTCGTCCTCGCCGTGCCGGCCGGCCCCGCCGCCCGGCTGCTCCAGGACGCCGCCCCGGCCGCCGCGGCCGAGCTGCGCGCGGTGGAGTACGCCTCGATGGCCCTCGTCACGATGGCGTTCCGGCGCTCGGAGCTGCCCGCCGCGATCACCGCCGGAACGGCCAGCGGGTTCCTCGTACCGCCCGTCGACGGAAAGACGGTCAAGGCGTCCACCTTCTCCAGCAGCAAGTGGGCCTGGGCCGGCACCGACCCCGACCTCTTCCTGCTGCGCACCTCCGTCGGCCGCCACGGCGACGAGGCCGACCTGGCCCGCGAGGACTCCGAACTCGTCGGCGTCTCGCTGCGCGACCTCGGCGAGGCCGTCGGCCTCACCGCCAGGCCCGTCGCCTCCACCGTCACCCGCTGGGGCGGCGGACTGCCGCAGTACCCGGTCGGCCACCTCGACCGGGTCGCCCGGATCCGGGCCGCGGTCGGCGCACTGCCCGGCCTCGCCGTGTGCGGCGCCCTCTACGACGGCGTCGGCATCCCCGCCTGCATCGCCAGTGCCGGGAAGGCCGCCGACGCGGTCGCCGCCGCATTGGCCACCCCTGGCTCCGAGCACTGATCGGCACACGGGACAATGGACGCATGACTGCACCAGAGAAGATC
The DNA here is from genome assembly GCF_003325375.1 of Streptomyces globosus. Classification (GTDB taxonomy): domain Bacteria; phylum Actinomycetota; class Actinomycetes; order Streptomycetales; family Streptomycetaceae; genus Streptomyces; species Streptomyces globosus_A. The sequence goes on from NZ_CP030862.1 coordinate 1,946,630, forward strand.
CCCAACGCGGGGAAGAAGGCGAAGGACCTCAACGAGGTCATCCGCTACACCCTGTGGTCCGTCTTCAAGCTGAAGGACGTGCTCCCGGAAGACCGGACGGGCTACGCGGACGAGGTCCAGGAGCTCTTCGACCAGCTGGCCGCGAAGGACATCACCGTCCGCGGCACCTACGACCTCTCCGGCCTGCGCGCCGACGCCGACATCATGATCTGGTGGCACGCGGAGACGGCCGACGAGCTGCAGACCGCGTACAACCTCTTCCGGCGCACCAGGCTGGGCCGCGCCCTGGAGCCGGTGTGGTCGAACATGGCCCTGCACCGCCCGGCCGAGTTCAACAAGTCGCACATCCCGGCGTTCCTCGCCGACGAGGTCGCCCGCGACTACGTCAGCGTCTACCCCTTCGTGCGCAGCTACGACTGGTACCTGCTGCCCGACGAGGACCGCCGCCGGATGCTCGCCGACCACGGCAAGATGGCCCGCGGCTACCCGGACGTCCGCGCCAACACCGTCGCCTCCTTCTCGCTCGGCGACTACGAGTGGCTGCTGGCCTTCGAGGCCGACGAGCTGCACCGCATCGTCGACCTGATGCGCCACCTGCGCGCCTCCGAGGCCCGTATGCACGTCCGGGAAGAGGTCCCCTTCTTCACCGGGCGCCGCAAGTCCGTCGCCGACCTGGTCGCCGGGCTCGCCTGATACCTCCCCCGGGGGGAAACAGCCGGAGGAATGACCTCCTCCGGCAGCGGGGGAGGCCCTGCCCCCGAAACGACGCAGCCGGAGACCCCGCACCGGAAGTTCAGACTGCCGGCGGAAGCGCCCCGGGCCTGGTGCCCGGGGCGCTTCCGCCCGGTGGTCCAGCGACACCGGCGCGGGCTCCGGATGCGGCGGGGCCGGCCTCACGAGGAGGAGCTGCTTGAGCAGCTCGACGAGGAGGAGCTGCTTGAGCAGCTCGATCCGCCCGAACTCCCGCACCCGGAACCGCCCCAGCCGCCGTCGCCGGAGGACCCGCAGCCCGAGCCGCCGCCCGAGCCGGCGCACCACACGACCGGCACCGCCTCCGCCCCGGACGACCCGCAGCCGTCACTCCCGCCGCCGCCGCCGCCCGAACGGCCCGACCGGCCGCCCTGCGCCCGGTGCTCGGCCGCGGCCAGCCGCGCCTGCCGCGCCGCCGGAACCAGCAGCGGCCCGAGGTACGGGTCCCGCAGCGTGCGCAGCCCGAACAGGGCCGTCTGCGCCTGCGGACTGCCGTCGCCCACGTACACGGCGCGCATCGCCCGGAGCGCCCGCCGCCCCCGCGGCGTGACACGCCGCGCCGCCCGCCTCGCGCAGACCGCCCCGACCACGGCGCCGGCCGGCAGCGCGAACAGCAGCGACACCCCGGCCGGAACCCCGCCGCCGCCCGACACCGCGAGCGTGAACAGCACCAGCGGCAGCGACAGCAGGAACAGCACACCGCACACCGCGGCCTGCACCACACCCCACACCCGCACACCGCGCCCCCGGCCCGGCGCGGTCAGCAGCCCGCGGGCCGCCAGCCCGTCCCCGACCTCCTGCACGGCCGGATCGCGCATGGCGGCGTACCGCACCTGATAAAGCCGGCCGGACGGCGCCTGCCCGCAGGCGCGCAGCACCGCCCGCTCGGCGGTGTCGGCGGCGGGGGCGCCGGGCCGCGCCTGCACGATGCCGGGGCCGCCGGCGGTCAGGCGGCCGTCCCCGAGGAGCACGACGAGCGCGGTGTCGACGACCCCGCCGGGCCCGCCCGTGAGGAACGCCGCCTCCGACAGGTCCAGCAGCCGCGGCGGCTCTCCGCCGGTACGGGGCCGGGTGCGCCGCAGCGCCCACACCAGCAGCACGCTGGAGACGGCGACGGGCAGCCAGACGACGGCGAACCCGGTCACGCCGCCCTCCCCGTGAGGGCGCGAGCCCAGCGCACGATCCGCCCCGGCGGCTTCGGCCCGGCGCGGTCCCGCCACCAGACGGTGAGCCGGCGCCGCGCGGCGGGGTCGGCGGGCAGGTCGCGGACCAGCAGGTGCTCGGCGAAGTCGAGCGCGTCCCGCCGGTAGCCGCCGGGCAGCGGCCGGTGGCGCGCGTACCCGAGGAACGCCTCCCGGAACGCCTTCCGCCCGCCAAGCAGCTCCGGCAGTTCGGGCGCGACCTTGGCGACGATGTCGGCCCGCTTGGCCGCCAGCGCCCGCGCCTGCACCCGCACCCGCTGCCGGTCGAACCCCTCGGGCACGGGCGTCCCGGCGACGAGCGAGGACAGCAGCGCGGCCTGCTCCAACCCCACCCGGGTCCGCGCGGCGGACAGCCCGCCGGCGGCCGCGCGAGCGCCGCGAACGCCGCCGGGCACGGCGCCGGCCGGCGCGCCCCCGCCGCCCAGGACGGGCGCCGCCGCGGCGGCCTCCAGGGTGGAGCGGATGGCCGCGAACTCGGCGGCCAGCTCCTTCTCCGGCGGGAAGGCGTCGTCTCGCTCCAGCAGGACCCCGGCCGGCCGCATCCGGCCCGCCAGGTCCGCCAGGATGTCGAGCACGGCCGGCGGCACGGGGTGGGCGTGCGTGTCGTGCCACACGCCGTCCCGCTCGACGCCGCCCGCGACGTGCACGTACGCCAGCGCCTCCGGCGGGACCGCCGCGAGCACCGCGGCCGGGTCCTCCCCGCGGTTGACGCGGTTCGTGTGGAGGTTCGCCACGTCGATGAGCAGTCGGACGCCCGTCCGCTCGACCAGCTCCGTCAGGAACTGCGCCTCCGTCAGCTCCTCGCCCGGCCAGCGTACGAGCGCGGCGATGTTCTCCAGCGCCAGCGGCACGGGCAGCGCCTCCTGCGCGATCCGCACGTTCTCGCACAGCACGTCGAGCGCGTCCCGGGTCCGCTGCACGGGCAGCAGGTGCCCGGCCTCCAGGGCCGGGGAAGCGGTCCGTACGAAGGCGATGTGCTCGGTGACCAGCGGCGCCCCCAACGCCACCGCCCGCTCCGCGAGCGCGGCCAGCCGGCCCGCGTCGGGCGGCTCCGCACCGCCGAGCCCGAGCGACACCCCGTGCGGGACGACGCGCACACCGCGGTCGAGCAGCCGCTGCAACGGCTCCGGCAGGTGGCCGGGGCAGATGTTCTCGGCGACGACCTCGACCCAGTCCAGGCCGGGCAGCCGCTCGACCGCATCCGCGATCTCCGGCCGCCACCCGATGCCCACTCCCAGCTGCGCCATGGTTCCCGCGCCCTCCCCCCGTTCGTCGGCCCGGCGTACCGGCCCGTGTGCCGGATTGATGGCCCCGCCCACACGGCGCCAACCCAGCGGGGGTGACGTTCAGAGCAACATTTGAGGTTCCGCCCGGCGGGAGGCCGAAGCACCCGATGCGGGACCCTCCGGGCGCCGCCCCTGCCCGGGCGCCGCCCCTGCCCGGGCGCCGCCCCTGCCCGGGCGCCGCCCCTGCCCGGGCAGCGGGCCACCCGGGCTGCGGGGGGACGGGTGGTCGGCGACCACCGTCGTGGAGCCGGGGGCGGTATCGCTCACGCCCGGGAGAACTCTTGTACTGCGATTTACATGATCCAGGGGATAGCAGCTCGCGTCCCGGGTTCCTGTACTCGTCGACAGCAGGGTGGGGTGCACAGCACACAGGGTGCGTCTGCCGGCGGCCATTGCCGACGGGATCGGCGTCTCCCCCCTTGCCGAGCGGGTACGCGAGTAGCCCCGGCCGGTCGTCCCTCCTCCGGCCGGGGCTGGACCGCGAGGGGCAGCTACCCGACGACGAACCCGCGGGCGGGCCGTCGGGCGCGGGCGGTCGCCGCGGCGGCGAGGGTCCCGGCGGTGACGTCCCGGCCCGCGCTGTCGAGGACCCGCCACTCTCCGGCCGGGTCTCCGGCATCCACGGGCGCGAGCGTGCCGGGGATCCCGTACGCCCGCATCGCGGCGTGCAGCTCGGCTACGTCTTCCGCGTTCATGCCCTCACCTCTCGTTCGCGTGCCGCGACTCTATTCGTCCCCGCCGTGGGTGGCGCACTGGCCGGGACGGATCGGCCCGCACCCGCCCGGGACCGGGGTGTGCGAGCAGGACGCCGCCACCGACACGAGGGACCGCTCCGGCCCCGGCCCCAGCTCGGCGTCCGGGGAGTACCCGGCCTGCTCGATCAGCGCCACGGTGCGGGTCAGGACGTCGGGGTCATGGCGGGACTCGTCCGGCCGCTCGGGGTAGTGGTGGACGGTCCGGCCGAGCCGGCTGCACAGCGTCGCGTACAGGTGGGTGTGGAGAATGAGGGCGTGCCAGCCCTCGTCGACCTCGCGGGTCGGGGCGATCCGCACCGTGGGGAACAGGCTCGCGGCGACGACGAACTTGAGCACCTCGACGACGATGCGGGTGGCCATGTCCGGGGCCATGCCCGGGTTGTTGTCGAGCACGGTGGCGCGGACGTCGTTGAACTGGGCGTCGGTCAGCAGGCGCCTCGGGCTGGGGGCGGCGCCGCCCGCCGGCTTCACGGTGCAGGGCGGCGGAGGGGCGCCGGGAGGGGTGTTGTTGCACGTCATGGGGTCTCCTTGGTGTGAGGTCCGATGGTGCAAGGGCCCGGTCCTGCCCTGCGAGGGCAGGGCGGACCGGGAGTCTCAGGGGCGCGCGATGCCGACGGCGAGGGTGCCGAGGGTGCTGAGGACGATCAGGACGTACAGGGCTTGCCGTGCCCGCTCGGTCACCGCGCCCGCCGAGGCCGGGGTTTCAGCGGGCGGAGCGGGTCGCGGTCGCATTCCGGGTGCACCCACATGTCCGGCCGGGCGCCCGATGCCGAGTCTCGGATGACGCGGATCGCGTCGCCGAACACCGGCCGCTGGCAGACGGCGCAGATCCGCCCCGCCGCGGTCATCGCCCGGCCGCCGGGGGCGGGCAGGACCAGACGTCGACGTCGAGGAGCATCGGGCCGTCGTAGCCGAGGATCGGGCCCCGGTAAATGCGGCCCAGGCCGAGCAGCTTGCCGCAGGCGACGCAGGCCTTGCCGCGGGCCTGCTCGATCGTCAGGTCGGAGAACGCCGGCAGCGGCATGTCGGCGCATACGGTGCCCTGCGTCAGCACGAGACCAGCCGCATCTGTGTGACGGGGATGACGAACTCGCGGGCGTCCGCGCCACGGATGTACGCGGCGTCGTAGCGCAGGCCGTACTGGTTCTCTTCGACACAGACGTCCATGAGGGTGCCGCACCTGCCGTCGAGGAGGTCCTGCACGTCCCGGCCGAGCCAGGCATGCGGCACGGACGTGCCGACACGCTCGGGGCTGGGTGTCAGGGTGTAGCGGGCTGCCATGGCGGTGCTCCCTACCGTCGTCAGCGGGTGGTGAGAGCAGCGTAGGATTCGGCCTGCGTCGGCCGAAGTGACCCTCAGTACGGGTACTTTGGACGCAGTGCGCAGGCTGGAGGGGCAGCATGGACAGCAATGCCACCGGCACCCTGACCCGCGGTCAGGGATCCCAACATCGTCCCCGCGGCGGCATAGTGTCCGGCTACGTTTTTCGCGTGATCCGAGAGCAGCTGGACCACACCCAGGAGTCCCTGGCCGAGGTCTTCCATGTCTCGCCGGATACCGTGGCTGGATGGGAGTCAGGTCGGCGGCCTCTCACGTCACTGGCTGTCGGCCAGATGCTGGTACACCGCCACCGGCTCATGCGCATGGGCGTGAGCCCTGGACTGCTCCTTGCGCTTGAGAAGGCGTTGGAAGCGGATGTCCTACTGGCGAGTGCGCTCACTGACGACGGGCCCACAGGTGACAGCCCCCTTGGAGCGTGGGTGATGCAGCGTGACCTCGTCGAGGTGCTGGCTTGGCCTTTGACCGGGGTAACTCCAGAGCCGATGCGCGCCCTCCAGGCCCCGTCAAAGCCAAGGCGAGGCCCCGCGCCCAGGGGGCCAGAACTATCAGTGGGCGACCGCCGCCGATTCTTCCGGTGCATGCGCCGGACCGCCGAGGAGGCGGGGCCGGGCCAGTTTCTCCGACGCCGTCAGGCCCTCTACCTCGCCGGGTACGACGATGCCCCGGATACCTCGGAATGGCTCGCACAGCAGCAGCGTGCAGAGCGGCCAGGGGACTGGCTCACCCAGTGGCTCGCTGCCCGGTCCGTTGCCGCAGTTGCTGCCCGCCAGGGCGATCGGGACCGCATGCAGCACTTCATCTCCACCACGCTGGACGATGACGCGGGCGAAGCAGCAAACCTGAACTACTGGGCGTACTGGATCGGCGAAAGCACACACATCCAAATCTCGGACGACTTCATCGCCACGCACAGCGCGCCTTGGCATGGCCACAAGCTGCTCCAGCACCTCGTGAACGGCCTCGTGCCGCATCAGGGCTTCTTCGACCTCAACCTCCACACTCTCTGGGCCCTGCTTGCCGCGCGCCCCACTCTTCTGCGTGCGACCTCTGCCACAGGGCGCGCCCTCCGCGACCGGCTCCCTGTGCTGTTGGATGGCACTGAGCCCTGGACGCGCGCGCGTCGAGAGCTGGAAGGCATCCGGTACGCGATCCGCCTCGCCGAGGCGTGAAGGAGAGATACAGTGGCTGACGACCTGTCCGCGGTGGCCCGCTTCCTCTACGAAGCCGGCACGCTCAAGCACACACGCCGCACGGGCTGGTGGATGGCTGGGATCAATGATCCGGAGAGCGTTGCTGAGCACTCCTGGCGTACCTCGCTCATCGCGTCGATCATCGCAAAGCTGGAAGGCGCTGACCCTGCGCGCGCCGCGTTCCTCGCCGTCTGGCACGACACCCAGGAGACCCGCACGGGGGACGTGAACCACCTCGGGAAGAAGTACGCGTCCAGTGCTGACCCTGAGGCTGTAACGGCCGACCAGACGGCCGGCATGCCCGAAGTGCTGGCGTCTACGATTCAGGATCTGGTCGCTGAGTACGAGGCGAAGGGCTCTCCCGAAGCGATCTGCGCACGTGACGCCGACAAGTTGGAGTGCATGCTCCAAGGCATCGAGTACAAGGCCCAGGGGTACCAGGCCGCACAGCGGTGGATCGACAACAGCCGAGCCCGGCTCACGACCGAGACGGGGCAGAGGCTGGCAGACGAGCTCCTTGGGCAGGGCACCCTCGACTGGCTGCGGGCAGCCATCGGCGAGACGAACTGAGCCCAGACGCACGAAAACGCCCCCTCCCGGCCCGAAGGCCGAGAGGGGGCGCTGTGCAGTGGGGCATCAGTTCCCGGATCGCGGCGACGATCCGGCGGGCGAGGCACACGTGTCCGGCGTCGGTCGGGTGGACGCCGTCGCCGCCGATGTAGGCGGTGATGGCGGAGGTGATGAACGGCCCGTGCGTGGCGATCAAGAAGCCGGCGGCGTCGTAGCAGCCGCCCGTCAGCGGGCTGACGAACGGAATCCCATCAGCAGCAGCGGCCGCTGTCACGTATTCCGAGGCGGGGCTGAAGCCGCCGCCCGGGGAGGAGGAGGCGGACACCGTCCGCGAACTCGTCGATCCGGGGAAGGCCGACATGGACCCGTCCCGCGGCATCCTCGCGGCCGGCGTCTTCTCGGCCGCCCTGGCGATCCCCGCGTTTCCCGATCTCGCGGGCGCCGACACTCCCGACCCGGTACGGCCCGGCAAGGGCACGGTCCGGATCGGGCGGGCGCAGGCCGCCTCCGTCCGGGCCATGACGGACCGCATCGCCGACTTCCTCGCGGCGCGCTCGGTCGGCGCCCGGAAGGCGTAGGGGCTCCGCCGGGCCGGAGCGGGGCCCCTGTCGCGCCGCCGGAGCCGGGCAGCCCGCCCGCCGCCCCGTCAGAGGCGGGAGCGGAGGGACGGGTGGTCGGCGACCACCGTCGCGGAGCCGGGGGCGATCTCGGTGAAGCCCGCGTCGCGGACCACCGGGAGGCCGCCGGTCGTGAGGGCCGGCCACTGGTCGGGGGCGGCGGTGCGGACCTCCAGGCGGAAGCCGGAGTCCTGCCAGGCGGCGCGCTCCGCGGCGGTCAGGTCCCACCAGGCGAGCTGCGCCGCGTGCCCGGCCTGGGCCATGGTCTTGCCGGCGGACATCTCCAGGTCCGGGTTGAGCCACAGCACCGGCACGCCCGCGGTGGCGGCCGGCACCGGGGCGGGGTCGTCGAGGTCGGTGCCCGACACCTGGAGTTTGGCGAGCTCCTTGGGCCAGCCGTCCAGCGGGACCGGCGGGAAGACCCGTACCTGCGCGGTGCCGCCGTCGACCGTGATGCCGGGCAGTGCGCACGCCTTGCGCCACTCCGCGCCGCGGGCCCGGCGGACCACCTTGCGGATCCGTGCGTCCTGCCAGTCGCGGACGGCCTCGGCCCATTCGCCGCCGTCGCGCGCCCGCTCGTCCGCCAGCAGGACCAGTACGGCGCGCGCGGCCGTCTCCAAGGCGTCCGTACGGGCGGGCGGTTCGGCCTTCTCGATCCGCACGACCAGCGGCAGGACGAACTGCGGTGCCTCGTCGCGGGGCAGGCGCCCCTGCCGGAAGGGGCTGTCGGCGCCGACCGCGGGTACGTCTGCAGGAGGATGCGTGTGCTGGCTGCTCATCCCGCCAAGGATGCCAGGCTCCGCCGTAAGGAGGACGCCGCGGGGGCGGGGCACCGGCGACGATCGTGTACATGAAGAGCGAACTGTTCTCCTCCGATGTCCTTGTCCGCCCTGCCGCCGCCCCCGGAATGGCCCTCCAGAACGCCAAGTCGGTGCGGTACGCCGTCGACGGCGAGATGCTCGCCCGGCAGGGCTCGATGGTCGCCTTCCGCGGCGACCTGCGGTTCGAGCGGAAGGGGCAGGGCATCGGCGGGATGCTCAAGCGTGCCGTCACCGGCGAGGGCCTGCCGCTGATGTCCGTCCGCGGCCGGGGCGAGGCCTGGTTCGCGCACCGGGCCGGCAACTGCTTCATCGTCGAGTTCGAGCCGGGCGACGCCCTGACCGTCAACGGCCGCAACGTGCTGTGCTTCGACTCCACGCTCGCGTACGAGATAAGGATGGTGAAGGGCGCCGGGATGACCGGGGGCGGCCTGTTCAACAGCCTCTTCACCGGGACGGGGAAGCTCGCCGTCGTGTGCGACGGCGCCCCGATCGTCATCCCCGTCACCGCCGCCTCCCCGGTGTACGTGGACACGGACGCGGTGGTCGGCTGGAGCGCGCAGCTGGAGACGGGCCTGCACCGCTCCCAGTCGGTCGGCTCGATGCTGCGCGGCGGCTCCGGCGAGGCCGTGCAGCTGGAGCTGCGGGGGGAGGGCTTCGTCATCGTCCGGCCCAGCGAGGTCACCGAGGCGGCCGGTTCTGCGACCTGAGGCTCACCCGTGGGCAGGTGAGGGCCTTCGGCGATGCGGGGGGTGTCAGGTGAGGGCGTCGGCGAGCATGAAGGCGGCCACGGCCAGCAGGACGGCGGCGAAGGCGCGTTGCAGCAGGGTGCCGGTGACCTTGGAGGCCAGGCGTTTGCCGTCCCAGGCGCCGAGGATCGCGGCTCCGGCGAAGGGGCCGACGAGCGCCCAGTCGATGCCTGCGGTGGTGGCGCCCCGGGTGGCCAGGGAGGCGACGGAGTTCGCGGAGATGACCAGCAGGCTGGTGCCGACCGCTGCCTGCATTTCGAGGGCGAGGACGCCGACCAGGGCGGGGACGGCGAGGAAGCCGCCGCCGACGCCGAGCAGCCCGGTCAGTGCCCCCAGGCCGGCCCCGGTCCCGGCCGCCTTCGCCGGCCGTACCGCGGTGGTGCCGTCGCCGCCGCTGCGGCCGGGCCGCAGCATCCGTACGGCGGCGAGGGCCGCGACGGCGGCGAACGCGGCGGTCAGCAGCGCTTGCGGCAGGCGGGATGCGGCGGCCCCGGCCGCGGCGGCGGGCAGGAGTCCGGCCGCGGCGAACAGGGCACCGGCTTTCCAGCGGACGTTGCCGGTGCGGGCGTGGGCGTACAGGGCGGTGAGCGAGGTGGCGGTGACGATGATCAGGGCGGCCGTGGTGGCGGCGGCCGGGGTGAAGCCGAGCAGGTAGATCAGCGCGGGGACGGCGAGGACGCTGCCGCCTCCGCCGAGCGCGCCGAGCGCGAGCCCGACCACTGCCCCGGCGGCCAGGGCCAGGAGCAGCGCGCTCACGCTATGACACCGCCGCCGCCCTGGCCGCCGGTGACCGGCAGCCCCTCACGGGCCCAGGCGGTCATGCCGCCGGTGACGTCGGTGGCCTCGATGCCGCGGTCGGCCAGGAGCCTGGCGGCCTGCCGGGAGCGGTGGCCGGAGCGGCAGATCGCCACGACCGGCCTGCCCTGGGCGGAGGCCGGGAGCGGTGCCCCGGCCGTCAGGCGGGACAGCGGCAGGTGCAGCGCGTCGGGTGCGTGCCCGGCTTCCCACTCCGGTGCTTCGCGGACGTCCAGCAGCACGGCCCGGCCGTCACCGGTGCGCTGGTGGGCCTGACTGGGGGTGAGGCGGCCGGGGCCGCGGCGGAGGAGCGAGAACATCGTCTGATCACTTTCGTGCGGGCGGTGCGGGGTGGGCGGTGCGGGGCGGGCAGGGCGGGCAGGGCGGGTCAGCCGGTGCGGCCGGGGCGGGTGAGGGGAAGGCCGGCCTGGTCGGCGGCGGTGAAGTCGTCGTCGACGGCGACCACGTCCCGGCCTGCGGCATCCAGCAGGGACGCGGCGATCGCCGCGCGCATCCCGGCGGCGCAGTGCACCCACACCGTCCCCTCCGGCACGGCGCCGATGCGGCCGTGCAGCTCGTGGATCGGGATGTGGACCGAGCCGTCGATGAAGCCGCCCGCGCGCTCGGAGTTCCGCCGCACGTCCAGGACGACCACGTCGTCGCCGCGCTCGCGCACCCGGGCGAGGTCGGCGAAGCGGGCGCGGGGGAAGGAGGCGAGCCGCTCGCCGGCGCGGACCCAGCCGGCCGGGTCGCCGGTGGCGGCGGCGGCCGGGCGGTCGATGCCCACGCGGGCCAGCTCGCGCTGCGCGTCGGCGACCTGCCGAGGAGTGTCGGCGAGCAGGGTGACGGGCTTGCCCCACGGGATCAGCCAGGCCAGGTACGTGGCGAGCTTGCCGTCGCCCTCGAAGTTGAACGACCCGGCCACGTGCCCCTCGGCGAACGCCATGCGGCTGCGCAGGTCCACCACCCACTCGCCCGCGGCCAGCCGGGCAGCGATCTCCCCGCCGTCCGCGCGCCGGGGCGGGGTCAGGTCGAGCGGCGCGGGACCGGCGGCGTTGGCCGGGCCCATGTGCGCGTAGTACGCGGGCACGTCGTCCAGCCCGGCGAGCATCTGCGCGACGAAGGTGTCCACGTCCAGGGTCAGGGCGTCGTTGGTCTCGCGCTCCTTGCCGATCGTGGTCGCATCCCCCTCGGCCTGCGAGGAGGAGCAGAAGCTGCCGAACCCGTGTGTGGGCAGCACCGGCACCTCGTCGTCCAGCTCGTCGGCCAGCCGGTGTGCGGACGCGTGCTGGGCGCGGGCCAGCTGCTCGGTCAGCCGCGGCTCGACGAGGTCCGGGCGGCCCACGCTGCCGATCAGCAGCGAGCCGCCGGTGAACGCGGCCACCCCGCGTCCGTCCTCGGCGAGGGCGTAGGCGGTGTGGTGCGGGGTGTGGCCGGGAGTGGCGATCGCCCGCAGGGTGAGGCCCTCGTCGACCGCCACGGTGTCGCCGTCGGCGACCGGGGTGCGGGCGAAGGCCACCCGCGCCCCGGCCGGCACCAGGTACCGGGCGCCGGTGACGCGGGCCAGCTCCAGGCCGCCGGTGATGTAGTCGTTGTGCACGTGGGTCTCGGCGACGTAGGCGATGCGCACCCCGCGCCGGGCCGCTGCGGCGATGACCTGGTCGATGTCGCGCGGCGGGTCGATGGCCACTGCCGCATCGGGCCCGCCGGCCAGGTAGCTGCGGTTGCCCAGGCCCTCGAATTCCAGGGTGTCGACGAAGAACACGGCTACGACTCCTCTTGACGGTGTACCCCGGGGGGTATCGGATACCTACCCTAGCATTCATACCCGGGGGGGTATTCCGTACGGACGGAAGCGCCCCGCTCCGGCATTGCCCCGCCTCATGCGGGTACCCGCCGGGGTAAAGAGGAATCACTCATTCCGAACCAGTGGGGAGTGTCCGTGTCCTACGACCGCACCGTCCGCCTCGACGCCGGCTTCGACACCGCCGTCACCGCCGTCCGCAAGGCCCTGGCCGACCAGGGCTTCGGTGTCCTCACCGAAATCGACGTCAAGGCCACCCTCAAGGCCAAGCTCGGCCACGACATGGAGGACTACCTGATCCTCGGCGCCTGCAACCCGCCGCTGGCCCACCGGGCCCTCGAAGCCGACCGCAGCATCGGCCTGCTCCTGCCCTGCAACGTCGTCGTCCGCGCCGACGGCGACACCACCCTCGTCCAGGCCCTGGACCCGAACACCATGGTCACCCTGAGCGGCCTGCCCGCCCTCGAACCCGTCGCCGACGAGGCCGCCGCCCGCCTCGACGCCGCTCTGGCCGCCCTCACCTGACCGGCCCGGCCGGGTCCCGGGCCCCTGGCGCGCACCGCTGCCGGGGCCGCGGGGACCCTCCGGCGGCCAATGCAGTTGCCTTAACGACTGAGCTGCTGAGCCGCAGGGACTACGCCGTCTTGTCCTGGGCTGACTCTCGGTGCCAGTGGAGTTCCGTCACCGCCTCCGAGGCCTCCCGGCGGACCTCGGAGTGAGGGTGGTGGAGGAACCGCTCGACGATCGGCAGCGCTGCCCCGTCGTGAGTGCAGCCGAGGACGGCCAGGACGTAGGCGAGGAGCAAGGGTTCGAAGCTGTCTACCCCGGCTGCGAGCGGCTCCACCACTCGGTAGGGAAGTTCGTAGTGCGTGGAGGCCGTGCAGACTGCGTGCAGCGCGGACTCTCGCACTTCGTAGCTCTCGCCGGAGAGCGCGATGGTGGCGAGACGCTCGACGGCCCGCTCGACGTCGTTCTGCGCCAGACGGCCCGTCTCCAGGACGTCGCTGACGACATCGAGGCAGAGGTCCCGGCGGCCCGCATCGGAGTCGTTCAGCTCCTCCCAGGCCGATTCGATCAATGCTGTCAGGCCCTGATATCCATCCACGGCCAGAGCATAGGAGACGGTCCCTGCCCAGTCTCAGGGATAAAAGAAGAGGTCAGATGTTGTCTGGCTTGTGTTCCCTTCAACGCCGGCCGCCCCGCCCTGCGACTGCTCTTCGCCTTCGAGCTTGGGTTGTGGGCCCAACGGCCGGGCTGAACCGTGTCCCGTCTGGGGTTCTCAGGACGGGCCAGCGGTTCGGTTTCTTGATCGCGCGTGGGCAGTCCCGGCAGCGCCGGGCGGGAAGCAAGCGGCTGCGCGCCTCCCGCCCGGCCTCCGCAAATGAGCGGGCGAGCTTGGTAGTGGTCGCACCGAGCTGAGACAGGATGCTGCGGCGGATGATGGGGACGCACTTCAGGTAGGAGACGCGGTCAGCGTCCACGGCCGGGCGGTGTCGGCGTACGAGCTGAAGTGCAGAGCCGCGTACAGATGAATGTGCAGAGCTGTTAGGGCCTGTCCCCGGCACGGGGCCGGAGAAGCTGCGAACGTGCGCGGATGTTAGCTTCGCTTGCCGTGATGGAGCACCAGGACGACACTAGGGCGGCCTACGACGGGGTCGTCGAGCTGTATGCGTCGCTGTTCGCTAATCGGTTGGAGACGCAGCCGTTCTCGCGGAACATGATCGGCACCTTTGCCGAGCTGGTGCGCGGGACGGGGAACCCGCGGGCAGCGGACGTCGGGTGCGGCCCGGGACATCTGACGGCCATGCTGCACGACCTGGGGCTGGACGCCTTCGGGCTCGACCTCTCTCCGGGCATGGTCGACCACGCCCGGCGGGCGCATCCTGCGCTGCGGTTCGACGAGGCGCGGATGGAGGACCTGCCGGTCGAGGACGGCGCGCTCGGCGGCGTGCTGGCCCACTACTCTATGATCCATACCCCGCCTGAAGAATTGCCTGCGCTGCTCGCCGAGCAGGTGCGTGTCCTGGCGCCGGGCGGCCTGCTGCTGGTCTCGTTCTTTGCGACCGACGGACCGGAGACGGTTCGCTTCGACCACAAGGTAACGCCCGCCTATAGCTGGCCGGCGGACCGGTTCGCCGAGTTGCTGGCCGAGGCCGGGCTCACCACGTTCGCCCGGCTGCTCCACGACCCGGCCTCCGACCGGGGTTTCCTCGACGCCCACTTGCTGGCCCGCCGCCACTAGAGCGTGCCCCGTGGTCTTTGGGCGGCAGCGCTTAAGTGACTTCGGTCTCTCGCTCGATGGCCTTGAGGCGGTTCTTCAGGCGGTAGCTGGGGCCGTTGATGGAGATCACTTCGCAGTGGTGCAGGAGGCGGTCGAGGATGGCGGTGGCCAGGACCTCGTCGCCGAACACCTGTCCCCATTCGCTGAAGGTCTTGTTTGAGGTCAGGATGATCGAGCCCTTCTCGTAGCGCTTCGAGATCACCTGGAAGACCAAGTTCGCCTCGGCTCGTTCCAGCGGCTGGTATCCGACTTCATCGACGACGAGGACGCTGGGCCGCAGGTAGGTGCCGAGCTTACTGGTCAGACGGCTGGCGGCCTCGGCGGCTTTGAGGTGGCGGACCATGTCGTCGAGGCTGGTGAAGTAGATCGAGTAGCCGGCCCGGCAGGCCGCGACCGCCAGGGCGACAGCGATATGCGTCTTGCCTACCCCGGGCGGCCCCAGCAGGGCGGCGTTCGCCTTGGCCTCGACGAACGACAGGGTGGCGAGGTCTTTGACCTTGCGCGGGTCGAGGTCGGGCTGGAAGGAGAAGTCGTACTCGTCCAGAGTCTTGTGGTGGGGCAGCCGGGACAGCCGCAGGCCCTGGCGGAAGCGGCGGTCGTCGCGGACGGCAAGTTCCTCGGACAGCACCAGATCGAGGAAGTCGAGATAGCCCATCTTGCCCTCGTCAGCCCGCCGGATGTACTCGCTGATGGTCTCGGTCAGGTGGGGCAGGCCGAGCTTGCCGGCTGTGTTGCGGATGCGGGTGGAGACCAGCTCGCTCAAGACATTTCCCTCGTGCTCGGGTGGGTGGTGAAGGGACGGGTGCCGGTCAGTTCGTCATAGACCGACAGTGGACGGCGGCCGACCTCGATGCGGGTGGCGGCAGCCCGGTTCAGCAGGGCCTGCAGCGGTCCGGCCTCCTCGCCCAGAGGACGTTCGCGCCGGGGCTGGGGGACGTCGCCGGTGGTGGTGCGGCGGCCCTTGCCGGTGGGCAGGCCGTCCCAGTGGGTCTCCTCGACGACCCGGACGCCGCGGCCGACCGCCCGAGGGTGCATGGCCAGCAGCGTCTCGCCGCTGGCGTCCGCGGCGGTCGAGTGCACCATGATCTGTGACTTCGTGGCCCGGATCTCGACCAGCTGGCGGGGGCGGACTCGGCGGGCGGGCACCGAGTAGAGGTTGCCGCCGAAGGCGACCAGGCAGTCCTTGCCGACCGGCCGCAGATGCCGTTCGGCCACCAGATAGGGGGTGGGCGGCAGCGGCTTGAGAGCCGCGTGGTCACGGGCCGCCCGTTCGCCGATGACCTCCCGGTGCGTCTTGTGGATCTGGGCCCGCCGCTGCGGCACCCAGGCGGCGAAGGCCGCGTCCATCTCCTCGACGGAGGAGAAGGCCCGGCCGGACAGGACGTGATCGCGGACGATGAGGACCTGGCGTTCGACGCGGCCTTTCCCGGTGGGCCGGTAGGCGGCCAGGATGTCGATGTCGAAGTCGTAGTGACCGGCGAAGCCGACCGCTTCCGGGTGCAGCGGGACCGCCTCGCCGGGAGCGACGTGGCGTCGGACGACGGTCTTGGTCCGGTCGTAGACGATCGTCATCGGGACCCCGCCGAAGTGAGCGAACGCGCGGCGGTGGCAGTCGAAGAAGGTCTGCAGGTCCTGGCTGGTGGTGAAGCAGCAGAACGGGTCGCGTGAGTACGACAGCTTCATGTGGAAGGAGTAGACCTTCGCGATGCCCATGTGGGCGAGGATCTTGCCTTCGTCACCCAGTCCACCTGGGCCTGGGCGCCCGGGATGACCTCGAATCGGCGGTGCATGCCCGCCAGCTCTTTCGGCGTGATGCCGAGTTCCTCGGCGATCCGGGGCCGGGCTTCCTGGAAGTAGAGCTTGGTCCGCTGGTAGTTGCCGGTGAACCCGTACTCCGCGGCCAGCCGCTCGTGGATGACAGCGGCCTTCATCAGGATCTCCGCCCGCAGTATCGAGTCGACCAGCGGCGCGAACTCGTCGATCACCCTGGCCCGGGACCGGCCGTTCGGCGACCGGCGCGGAGGCGAGGCGGGTCCATCGGCTGACAGATACTTGCTGACCGTCCGTCAGTTCAGGTCGGTCTCCTTGGCGACCTCGGTCAGGCTCATGGCTCCGGACTCGACCAGGCCACGAAAACACCGTAGTTCCAGCCAGCGCTGCGGATCCAGGACCACGGCCACCCCATCTCTGCGACCTCGACCAACAGGCAGCAGAGTGCCGAATCCCGAACCTCAGCACATCAGGAACTCTGCACGTTCATCCGTACGCGGCCATGCACGTTCACGTGTACGCCGACAGGCGGGCGAGCGCGGCTGTGTGGGCGAACTGGCGGATTGCGTGGTGGACGGCGAGGTAGGCCACAGTTCCTGGCGGACGCCGTCCGGTGTCCGCTACCTGATCGGCCCGCCTGGACCAAGGTGGTTCTTGATCTCGTCGAAGGCGAGCTCGATCTCCCAGCGCTCCCGGTAGAGCGCGACGAGCTCGGCGGCCGGGTAATGCTCGGGGTCCAGCAGCGTCGTGCCCAGGTAGGCGACCTTGTCGCCCTTCGTGAAGGTGATGACGCGATAGATCACGTGCCGCGGCAGCACCCGGCCCTCCCTCGCGGCTCGCAGCCGGATGTCCTTTCCCGGTCGCGCCATCGACAGACACGAGCCGTCCGGAAGTTCTGCCTGGACGGTGCCGAGATTGTTGGACTGAGGCCTGACCAGCAGATCCGCACCCGCCACGGTGAAGGCGTGAGCGAACTCGACCGACCAGAAGCCGCGGTCGGCGATGACCAGGCCGCCGGGGCCGGTGGAGCCAGCCAGCGGGTAGGCGAGGCCACGTTCTCCGTCGCGGTAGTCGCCGAGGCGGGCATCGAGGACTCCGTGCGTTCCGATCTCAGCGAGGACCACCGCCCTGACCCGGGGGGAAGCCGAAAGGGACGCCGCCGGTGGTGGAGGGGCCGTCGAAGGTGTCGCCGTTGCTCGTCGAATCCGGGAGATCGAACTGGGTGCCGTCCAGGGCGAGGAGTCGCAGACCTCGCCACCAATCGCCGGGCGTGTCCCTGGTGGCGAGCGGGCCAGCCACCTGGCGGAACACGGTCTCCAGCACGTCCTCGCCGAGGCGGGCGCGGGCCCGGCACAATGACGACCGGTTCACCCGCGCGAGGGCCCGGCTGCCCGGGGTGCCGCTGGTCAGCACCCGCAGCACCTCCTCGTACGACTCCCGGGCGAACAGGCACAGGGCCAGGACGAAGTACACGACCAGCCTCGCTGGCAGGAGGCGGCGCCGCCGCTCGGCACGGTCGTGCTTGGCTATCGCCGCGTCCACCAGCTCAGCGGTGAACACCTTCGTCAGGATCCCGATCGGCACCCGCTGGCCCGCGCCCCACCCCGTCACACGCAGGGCAACGATCCCCGCAACTCAAAGGCAACTGCATTGCCCTCCGGCGGCCCCCGGGGGTGACGGGCCGGATGCCCAGAGTTTCGCGACCGGATCCCTGTCATGTGGACGCGTGTCCGGGCGGCCCCGTCAGGTTCCGACGAGCTCGGAGACCTTCACGAAGCGGTAGCCGCGCTTGCGGAGCTCCGGCACGATCTTGCGGACGGCCTCCTCGGTGACCGGGGCGGCGCTGCGCGTGCAGTGCATGACCACCACCGAGCCGGGCCTGACCCCGGCGAGGACCTGCGCGGCCACCGCGTCCGGGTCCTTGGCGAAGGCGTCGCCGCTGACGACGTCCCACTGCACGGCCGTCACCCCGGATCCCGCCAGGGCGCGCAGCGCCCGCTCGTCGTGGCAGCCGCCGGGGAAGCGGAAGTAGGGGACGGTGTTGACCGCGCCGGCCTTGCGGAACGCGGCGAAGGCCCGGTCGACGTCGGCGCGGGCGGCCGCGCTGTCGAGCGCGGGGAGCCCGTAGCAGGGGGACGTGAAGGCGTGGTGGCTGTAGGAGTGGTTGGCGACCTCGAAGACGGGGTCGGTGCCGATGGCCTTGGCCTGATCGGGGTACTCCTCGGCCCAGCGGCCGGTCATGAAGACGGTCGAGGGCACGTTGAGCGTTTTCAGGGTGCTGATGAGTCCGGGGTTGTCGAAGCGCTCCCCGGCCGCGGCGCGCGGCCCCTGGTCGGCCGTCATGTCGGCGTCGAAGGTCAGGGCGACGGTCTTCTCGGTCTGCTGCCGGGCCCGCTCGAAGACGGGGGTCAGCCCGTTCGGGCCCGGCGCCAGGGTGGGGGCCTTGCCGGGGCCGTGGCCGACGGCGGGGGAGGCCGGCGGGGCCGCCGTTGGGGAGGAGGCGGGGGAGGCGGGTGAGGAGGCCGCGGGCGGGGCGGCGGGCGTGCCCAGACGGGCCTGGCCGGCGGCACCGGACGCGGCGCCGCCGCCTCCGCAGCCGGAAAGGGCGGCGCACAGGGCGGCGCCGAGGGCGGCCGCGGCCGCCGCATTGCGCACAGAAAGGGTCACGCCCGCAAAATATATGACGATCTGATGGTCGGATGGTCACACCACGGGGGCCGGCAGGGTGATTCGCCCCGCCGGCCCGCGGCCGCGGGGGCTCCGCGGCGCCCGGGACGGGACGGGCACCGGGGTGCGGGGACGGGGAGGCCGGGGGCGGGGAGGCTCAGTGCCAGGGGCCGGTCACCGCGAAGGTCGTCCCCGGGGTGTAGGCGTTGACGAACATGGTGCGCCCGTCGGGCGAGAAGGTGACGCCGGCGAACTCGCCCCACTCCGGCGCGCCCGGCCCGCCGATGTCGTCGGCGTTCCGGGCCACCGGGTAGACCTCGCCGCCGCGGGTGACCCCGAAGACGTACTGGGCGCCGCCGCCGTCCTCGCACACCATCAGCCCGCCACCCGGGGCCAGGCAGATGTTGTCGGGGGAGTCACCGGGCAGGACGGCCCCCGCCGCCGGCCCGAACAGGACCTCCAGGCGGATCACGGCGCGCCGCGGGTCGTGGAACCACACCTGGCCGTGGTGGTCGGCGGCCGACCCCTCGGCGCTGCGGGCGAAGCTGGAGACGAAGTGGACCCCGCCGCCGCCCCAGTAGCAGCCCTCCAGCTTCTGCGCGTGCGTGATGCCGCCCGGCCCGAAGTCCTGGAACCGGATCGGGGTGCCGGCCGCCGCCGGGTCCGGTACGGGTACCCACTCGGCCGGGAGTTCGGTGCCGGGCTCGTCCACCGCGGACAGGTCCGGCACCCCGCGCACGCGCAGCGCCTGGAGGGTTCCGCCGGCCCGCAGAGAGCCGGGTCCGCCGAGCGGGCGGGCAGGCAGGAAGCGGTAGAAGAGGCCGAACGGCTCGACGAAGGCGTCCTCGGTCTCGTACACGATGCCGGTGGCCGGGTCGACGGCGACCGCCTCGTGCGCGAACCGGCCCATCGCCGTCAGCGGGACGGCGCCCGAGCGGAGCGGGTCGGCGGGGTCGACCTCGAAGACCCAGCCGTGGTCCTCGGCGTAGCCGGAGGTGCCCGCGCGGTCCTCGGTCTCCTCGCAGCTCAGCCACGTGTCCCACGGGGTGGGGCCGCCCGCGCAGTTCACGGCGGTCCCGGCGAGGGCGACGCGCTCGGCGGTGACCCGGCCGTCCGGCGCCAGGTCGAGGACCGTGCAGCCGCCGCGCGCGGCCGGGTCGTACACGAGACCGGGCACGGGGGGAACGCGCAGGGCGGCGGCGGGCCCGTTCTCGTGGTTGCGGACCAGGCGCACGGCGCCGGAGGACCCGGCGAAGGCGGCCATGCCGTCGCAGTTGCCCGGTACGGGCCCCTCCCCGGAGCGCAGCGGCTCGCCGGCGCGGGACAGGACCCGGTAGGCGAAGCCGGCGGGCAGGTCGAGCAGCCCGTACGGGTCGGGCAGCAGCGGCCCGTACCCGCCGCCCCGCCGGGCGGCGGCGACCCGCGGGCCGGCGGCGACCCGCGGGCCGGCGGCGACCCGCGGGCCGGCGGCGACCCGCGGGCCGGCGGCGAACAGTGCACCGAGCGCTCCGGTGAAGCTGACACCCGCGGCGGCGAGCAGACTGCGACGGCTGACGGACATGGGGCGGCTCCCCGGTGCAGGCGGCGGGAGTTGACGCGCCCGTGGTACCACGCCGCCCCACCCCGCCGGGTCCTGCCGGGCCCGGCCCGGCCGCCGCGGTCACCCCGGCGGCGGTGCGGGGTGGGGTGGGGGCGGGGCAGGGGTGGGGGCGGGCGGGAGCCGGCGGGTCGGCAACGGTTGGAGGCGGCGGGAGGGGGGCGGGGAGCCGACCAGTCGGCACCGGAAGCGCGAGGCGGGGGGCGGGGTGGGCGGTAGCCGATGGGTCGGGGTCGGTAGTGCTACTGGGGGTGTCCCGGGCAGTTGATGGTGTCCGGGGCGTGCCGGTCCCTCAAGGGCGCGCCCGTTGGGCGCGTCGCTGCGCGATGGCCCTGGCGGGCCACCCTTGACCGACCGACCCGCCCCGGAGGCATTTTTTCTGCCGGGACGCCCCCAGGGGAACGGCCTGGGGGTACGTGGACCATTCAGGGCCATCAGAGCCCTTTCCCTCCCGCCCCGCAGGCCCCTTTCGCCCCACCGGCATCAGCCGACCCGCCGACGGAAGCCGGGTTGGGCTGTGACGTCGGGAAACGATGTCCAGAGCATCATCCGCAGACAGGAGCGCGTCGGATCGCTACGTGGGCGTCCTCGGCTCAGCGTCCGGCGGCGGTCAGGGGCTGGGGCGCGCGGCAGATCGCTACGTGGGCGCCCTCAGGTCAGCGGCCATCGGCCGTCGTCGTGGGCAGCGAAGCGCCCCAGCCCGCCATAGACCCCGTCTGTTTCGGCGACCGACCACCGCCCGAGGCGCCAAGGCGCCTCGGACCGCTGCATGCGCGGGCTGCTTGCCGACCGGCCGCAGTCCGGGGCAGCGAAGCGCCCCAGCCCGCTTCGCCCTCCTCACCCCTGCGCGACACCGGGCCGTCGCGGGGCGCGAAGCGCCCCAGCCCACTCCCTGCTCCTCCCATATCGGCCTCCGGCCGCAGGACGAACGCATCCGCCCCGCCCACCGCCATGATCCGGCGATCCAGAGGTCCGGCGGTCAGCCGCCGAGCCGACGGCGCCCCCGTAACGATCCGCCGCGCCACCCCCGCCCCTGACGGCCGCCGGGCGCTGAGCCGAGGGCGCGTACGTAGCGATCCGGGGCGCTCCTGTCCGCGGATGATGCTCTGGACGTCGTTTCGCCACGTCAGAGCCAACCGGGCTCCCGCTGGCGGGTCTGCTGATGCCGGTGGGGCGGGATGCGGCGGCCGGGGTGGGAGGGCAGCGGCTCTGATCCGCCCGGTAGGTGACGGTCCCTCCAGGCCGTTCCCCTGGGGGCTTCCCGGCAGCTTGTTGGCATTCCGGGGCGGGCCGTCCTGTCAAGGGTGGCCCGAAGGGCCATCGCGCAGCGACGCGACCAACGGGAGCGCCCTTTACAGGACGGCCCGCACCGGAAGGACAATGGGCTGCCGGGACACCCCCGGCACCAACCGACCCCGAGCCACATGGCTCCCGACCATCCGGCTCCCGCCGACGCCTTCCAGACCCCGCCCGACCGGCCCCCGCCCGCACCACCCCCGCCGTCGGTGCGCCGTGCCCCCGGTGGTCGGGGTGGGTGCACCGTTCCCGGGCTGTCCGGTGGCGGAGGCGGTGTGCCCGCGGCGGGCTGCCCGGCAGTCCGGAGGCGGCGGACGTCCGTCCGGGCCTCCCGGGAGCCGGGGGGCGGTGTTCCCGCCGCCTCACGGCTCCCGGGCCAGGGGGCCTCGTACGCCTGGCTCGTACGCTTGTGCGCTCGTACGAGCTGCGCCCGCACGAACCGCACCCAGGCGAGCCCGGCGCCCCGGCGGGCGGCGGGCGCCGCCCGTCAGGCGAGCTTGGCGCTCAGGGTGATGGTGGTGCCCGTGAGGGCCTGGCTCACCGGGCAGTTCTTCTTGGCGTCCTGTGCGGCCGCCTCGAAGCCCTCCGCGTCCAGGCCCGGGACCTCGCCCTCCACCGTCAGGTGGATGCCGGTGATGCCCTCGCCGGGCTGGAACGTGACGTCGGCCTTGGTCTCCAGGCGGGCGGGCGGGGTGCCCTTGCCGGCCAGGGCGTGCGACAGGGCCATCGAGAAGCAGCTGGAGTGCGCGGCCGCGATCAGCTCCTCCGGGCTGGTCTTGCCGTTCGGGGCCTCGGCCCGGGCGGGCCAGGAGACGTCGTAGGAGCCGAGGCCCGAGGAGTCGAGGGTGACGACACCCTTGCCCTCCAGCAGGTTGCCTTCCCAGACGGTGTGTGCGTGGCGCGTGGTGGCCATGTTCTCTGTATCCCTTCGCGGATGGGGGAGCGGCCGGGTGCCTCGACGGCGCCCGGCGCCCCCAAACCTACTGGGACACCAGGGGTTTCGCGTCGCGCGCCAGCGCGGTGAGCCGGGAGATGGCGCGGAAGTACTTCTTGCGGTACCCGCCGTTCAGCATGTCGTCGCCGAACAGCCGGTCGAAGGGGACGCCGGACGCGAGCACGGGTATCTCGCGGTCGTAGAGCCGGTCCGCGAGGACGACCAGGCGCAGCGCCGTCGACTGGTCGGGCACGGGGACGACGCCGGTGAGGCAGACGGCGGTGATGCCGTCGGTGAGGGCGCCGTACCGGCTGGGGTGGACCTTCGCCAGGTGTTCCAGCAGCCCGGGGAAGTCGTCCAGGCTCGCGCCCTCCGTGGCGTACGCGGCCTTGGCCACCTGCTCGTCGGAGAAGGGGGCGGGGGCCTCGGGCAGGCCGCGGTGGCGGTAGTCCTGGCCGTCGATGCGCAGCGGCCGGAAGTGCGCCGACAGGCCCTGGATCTCGCGGAGGAAGTCCGCGGCGGCGAAGCGGCCCTCGCCGAGCTTGCCGGGCAGGGTGTTCGAGGTGGCGGCGAGGGCCACGCCCTGCTCGACGAGGCGGCTGAGGAGCGAGGACACCAGCACGGTGTCGCCGGGGTCGTCGAGTTCGAACTCGTCGATGCACAGCAGCCGGTGCCCGCCGAGGGTCTGCACGGTCTGCTGGAAGCCGAGTGCGCCGACCAGGTTGGTGAGCTCCACGAAGGTGCCGAAGGCCTTCAGGGCGGGTTCGGCCGGGGTGGAGTGCCACAGCGAGGCCAGCAGGTGCGTCTTGCCGACGCCGTACCCGCCGTCGAGGTAGACCCCGCGCGGGCCGGACGGTGCGGCGGCCTTCGGTGCGCGGCCGAACCAGCGCCGCTTGCCGGAGCCGGTGGCGTGCGCGCCGCCGAGGCCGGAGGCGAAGCCCGCGAGGACGCCGACAGCCTCGGCCTGGCTGGGCTGGGCGGGGTCCGGGTTGTACGTGTCGAAGCGCACCGAGTCGAACCGCGGCGGCGGCACCATCTCGGCCACCAGCCGCTCGGCGGGCACCCGGGGCTCGCGTGCGCAGAGGGCCTGCGGGCCGGCGTCGGCGGCCGGGTGGCGCCCGTGGGTGGAACCGGCGGCGGAGAGTGAGGTTGACACAGCTCTTAACTCTACGGGGCGTGGCACACTGCACCGATGCGACGCCTGTTCCCTGTGACCGATCAGACATCCCGCCCCGCGGACTCCGCCGGGCCCGCGCCGGACGCCGGTGACCGAGAGTGGTCGCTGGACGAGCTCGCGGAGGCGTACGCGTATCCGCCGATCGGGCCGGACGGGCACTGGCTGCGGGCCAACATGGTCTCCACGCTAGACGGGGCGGCGCAGCACGAGGGGCGCTCCCAGCCGATCTCCGGCGAGACCGACATGCGGATCTTCGGCACGCTGCGGGCCCTGGCGGACGTGGTGATCGCCGGAGCGGAAACGGTTCGCCAGGAGGGGTACCGGCCGGCCCGCGCCCGTGAGGCCTTCGCGGCCCGCCGGGCGGCGGCCGGGCAGGGCCCGGCGCCGGCGATCGCCGTCGTCACCTCCGGGATGGACCTGGACTTCTCGCTGCCGCTGTTCGCCTCCCCGCTGGTGCCGACACTCGTCGTGACGGGCGCCGGGGCTCCGGCCGAACGGGTGGCGGAGGCCGGGCGGGCGGGCGTCGAGGTCGTGGTCGCGGGCGACGGGGCGGCCGTGGACCCGGCGCGCGCGGTGCGCGAGCTGGCGGCCCGCGGGCTGCGCCGCCAGCTCACGGAGGGCGGGCCTCGGCTGCTGGGCCAGTTCGTCGCGGCGGGGGTGCTGGACGAGCTGTGCCTGACCGTGTCGCCGATGCTCACGGCGGGGGGTGCCCAGCGGATCGCCGGAGGGCCCTCCGTGGCCGTCCCGCACCGGTTCGCGCCCGCGCTGGTGCTGGAGGAGGCCGGGTTCCTCTTCACGAGCTACCGTCGGATCTGACAACGGGCGGAATTCCTCGTTCCGCTTTGCTTCCGGTGGGCACATATATCTGCGCCGCCCCGCGCGACAGCGGGGCAGGATGGTTTCCGCAAGGGCCGCGGCCTGCCGCCGCCGCCCATGAAGGAGAGGGCGTCCGTGTTCACGAGCGTTTTGATGATCGAGCAGCCGCTGACCACCGTCGACGTGGACTTCGTCACCACCCTGCACGGGGACGACCCGGTCTCCTTCATCGTGCTCATGCAGCCGAGGGGCGACCAGGACCGCCTGCTGCGCGCCATCGACGACGTCGCGCTCGGCGAGCTGCCCGAGGCGCTCCACGAGGCCGACGAGCCCGAGGGCGCGGCCGCCCTCGGGCCTGCGGAGCAGGCCCTCGCCCACTCCCTGGAAGCCCTGCGGAGAAAGGGCGCCACCGCCGTCGGGGAGATCGTCGAGGACCATCCGCTGGACAGGCTGAAGGCCGTCGTCGAGGAGAAGGGCGCCGACGAGGTGATCGTCCTGACCGCCCCGCACTTCGTCGAGGAGTTCTTCCACCGGGACTGGGCCTCCCGCGCCCGCCACAAGGTCGGGGTTCCGGTGCTCAAGCTCTTCGCCCACAACGAATAGGCTGGCGTCCGACACGTTCGCGCCGGGACGGCCCCCGCACCCGCAGGGGCCGGGCCGCCCCGGCGCACCCGACCCGCCCGCACTTTGGGGAGAAGCCGTATGACGCCGCAGCCCGGCCTGCCGAACGCCATGGAACGCCCGCACTTCATCGGCATCGGCGGCGCCGGGATGTCCGGCATCGCGAAGATCCTCGCCCAGCGCGGCGCCGCCGTCGCCGGCAGCGACGCCCGCGACTCCGACACCGCGCAGGCGCTGCGCGCCCACGGCGCGACCGTGCACATCGGGCACGCCGCCGCCCACCTCGCCGACGACGCCACCAGCGTCGTCGTCTCCAGCGCCATCCGCGCCGACAACCCCGAGCTGGCCCGCGCCGCCGAGCTCGGCATCCCCGTCGTGCACCGCTCCGACGCCCTCGCCGCCCTCATGGACGGCCTGCGGCCGATCGCCGTCGCCGGCACCCACGGCAAGACGACCACCACCTCCATGCTGGCCGTCTCCCTCTCGGCCCTCGGCCTGGACCCCTCCTACGCCATCGGCGGCGACCTGGACGCCCCCGGCTCCAACGCCCACCACGGCACCGGCGACATCTTCGTCGCCGAGGCGGACGAGAGCGACCGCAGCTTCCACAAGTACGCCCCGCAGGTCGCGATCATCCTCAACGCGGAGCTCGACCACCACGCGAACTACGCCTCCATGGACGAGATCTACGAGTCCTTCGAGACGTTCGTCGGCCGGATCGTGCCCGGCGGCACCCTCGTCGTCGCCCACGGGCAGGCCGGCGCCGCCGAGATCGCCGCCCGCGTCCGCGGCCGCGACGGCCTCACCGTCGTCACCTACGGCGAGGAGGAGGACGCCGACGTCCGCATCGAGGACATCACCCCGCGCGGCCTGGCCGGCGAGGTCACCGTCCGCCTCGACGGCCGCTCCCTCACCTTCACCGTCTCCGTGCCCGGCCGCCACTACGCGCACAACGCCGTCGCCGCCCTCGCCGCCGGAGCCGCCCTCGGCATCCCCGCCGACGACCTCGCCGCCGCCCTCGGCAAGTACACCGGCGTCAAGCGCCGCCTCCAGCTCAAGGGCGAGGCCGCCGGCGTGCAGGTCATCGACTCCTACGCCCACCACCCCACCGAGATGACCGCCGACCTGGAGGCCATCCGCGGCGCCGCCGGCGACTCCCGGATCCTCGTCGTCTTCCAGCCGCACCTGTTCTCCCGCACCCAGGAGCTCGGCAAGGAGATGGGCCAGGCCCTCGCCCTCGCCGACGCCTCCGTGGTCCTCGACATCTACCCGGCCCGCGAGGACCCGATCCCCGGCGTCACCAGCGAGATCATCATCTCGGCCGCCCGCGCCGCCGGCGCCGACACCACCGCCGAACACGACAAGGACGCCGTCGCCGACGTGATCGCGGGAATGGCCAAGCCCGGCGATCTCGTTCTCACCATGGGCGCGGGAGACGTCACGGACCTGGGACCGGCGATCCTCGCCCGCCTGGCGGGCTGAGCCGGGCAGACAGGGCCCACGGGCCGGACGAGGGAGCGGAAGAGTCATGGCGTACGAGGTCGAGAAGACGGACGAGCAGTGGCAGGCGGAGCTGACGCCGTCCGAGTACCAGGTGCTGCGCCTGGCCGGCACCGAGCCGGCGTTCCGCGGCGAGTACACCGACACCACGACGGCGGGCGTCTACACCTGCCGCGGCTGCGGCGCCGAGCTCTTCCGCTCCACCGAGAAGTTCCCCTCCCACTGCGGCTGGCCGTCCTTCTACGACCCGAAGGACACCGACGCGGTCGAGCTGCGCGCGGACACCTCGCACGGCATGGTCCGCACCGAGGTGCTCTGCGCCCGCTGCGGCTCGCACCTCGGCCACGTCTTCGAGGGCGAGGGCTACCCCACCCCCACCGACCAGCGCTACTGCATCAACTCGATCTCCCTGCGCCTGGTCCCGCAGGCAGACCAGGGCTGATCCGTCCGTCAGATCAGGCTGTGGCGGACCGCGCGGGCCACCGCGTGGGCGCGGTTGCGGGCCTGGAGGCGGGCCATCAGCTCGTACACCACGTTCTTGACGGTGTGCTCCGAGCAGGACAGGGTGCGGGCGATGACCGCGTTGCCGTGGCCCTCCGCCATCAGCGTCAGGACCGCGGTCTGCCGGGCCGTCAGCCGCGGGACGTCCGCCCCCGCCGGGCGGGCCGCCGGTGCGGCGGCGGAGTGTGCGGCCGACCCGGCGGCCGCGCCGAGCAGGCGGACCAGGGCCGGGTACGGCATGCGGCCGTCCCCGGCGAGGCGCAGCAAATCCCCCCGGTCCGTCAGGTCACCTGCCGGCGCGGGCAGCGGGCGCGAGAGTTCGGCGACGGCGCTCACAGCAGGCCGACCCGGAGCGCGTAGGCGACCGCGTGGGCGCGGTTGCGCAGGCGGAAGCGCTGGGTGATGTCGTGCACGACGGTCGTGACCGTCCGCGGGGAGTAGCACAGCTGCTTGGCGATCTCGTTGGTCTCGTGGCCGTCGGCGACCAGGCGCAGCACGCTGCGCTCGCGCTCGCTCAGGCCGGGCGCCGGCCGGCGGTCCGCGGCGGGTCCGGCCGCCGCGGTGGCGCCGTGCCCGCCGGGGCGTTCCAGCAGCCGGTCCAGGAGGTCGGGCGGCAGCGTGCAGTCGCCGCGGGAGGCCGCCAGGACGGCGCGGGCCAGGGCGGCGGCGTCCGCCTCGCGGCGGCGCAGCAGTCCGCGGGCCCCGGCCGCTATCGCGTGCAGGGCGCCCTCCGGTTCCAGCTCGCCCGCGACGAGGACGACGTCGGGGCGGGACGGGGCGTCGCGGACGGTGCGCAGGACGTCCAGCTCCGGCCGGCCGACCCGGTCCACGGTCATGACCACGACCCGCGGCTCGCGGCCCGGCGCCGCCGGGGCGAGTTCGGCGCAGGCGAACAGGGTGCTCTTCGTTCCGGCTTCCAGCACGGGGTCGAACGCGACGACGTCGACAGGGACGGGTTCTCCCACCTGTTCCTCCGTTGATCACCCGCCGCCCGGGGTGCCGGGCGGCGGAAAGGGGCACTGCACCCAGGCTGGGGCCGGCCCGCCCGGTGCGGCATCGGGCCGCGGCCCCCACATTCGTGGAGAACGGCGTCAGAAGGCGCGGATCCTGTGAAGACCGCAGCGCCGCAGGCCGGACCGGCCCCGGCCGGACGGGTGTACGGGGGACGGAGCCGGTGCACCGTCCCCCGTACCCCGCAGGCCGGGGCCGCCGCGGCGGCCCGTACGGGCGGTGCGTGCGCAGGGTCGGCGGGGGGCTCCGCGGAATATGGGGGAACGGCCCCCATGTGCGCGCGCCCCGCCTCTGCGAGGTTTCTCCCCGTGACCGACACCGCCACCACCGCCGCCGGAGCAGACCGGGCCGGGGGCCTCGCCCCCGCCTGGTGGGCCCGGGCCCTGAACCTGAGGGAGCGGCTCGCCGCCCCCGGAGCCCCCGCCCCCGCCCCGGCCGGCGCTGCCCGCACCCGGCCCGCCTCCTGGTCCCTCGGGGACGCGGCGGGCTTCGCGGCCCGCCTGGCGGCCCTGGGGGTGGCGGAGGAGGCGGCGTACGCCCTCGCGGCGGAGGAGCCCGCCCGGCTGGCCGCCCGCGCCGGGGACGCCCCGGCCTGGGCGCGGTACACGGAGCAGGTCGTGGCCTCCCTGCCCGAGGACGCGGCCGGGGCTGCAGGCTCCGGCCGCACGGACGCGGCGGCCGGCGGGGCCGCGGTCTTCCTGCCGGTGCTGGCGCCGTTCGTCGCCCCGGCCTGGGCGGAGGCCGAGGCCCGCACCCGGGCCGTGCCCGGCGCCGGCGAACCGGAGGTGTTCCGGGCCGCGTTCGAGGAGGCGCTGGGGGACCGACTGGTCCGGCAGGCGGCCCGCACCCTGGTCCGCGAGCTCCACCGGGCCCGCACCGCCGGCCTGCTGGCCGGGGCGACGCCCCGGGAGCGGTTCGCGTCGTTCACCGCCCGGCTCGGCACCCGGCAGGGGCTGGCGGAGCTTTTCGCCCGCCACCCGGTCCTGGCCCGGATGCTCGGCCAGACCTGCGCGCACGCCGCCGCGGCCGCCGCCGAGCTGATGGACCGCTTCGCCGCCGACCGGGCGCGGATCGTCGCCGGACTGCTCGGCGGGGCCGACCCGGGCGCCCTGGCGCGGGTGGAGCTCGGGCGGGGCGACGCCCACCAGCAGGGCCGCTCCGTCGCCCTGCTGCACTTCGCGGGCGGTGCGTCCGTCGTCTACAAGCCGCGCCCGCTCGCCCAGCACGTGCTGCTGGACCTGGCGGTGGAGTGGGCCAACGGCAAGGTGCCCGGGCTCGGCCTGCGCACGCCCCGCTCCGTGCGCGGCGCCGGCTACGGCTGGCTGGAGTTCATCGGGCACCGCTGGTGCACCACCCCCACGGAGTTCGACCGCTTCTACCGCCGGCAGGGCGCCCTCCTCGCGCTCCTGTACGCGGTCGACGGCGCGGACATGCACTACGAGAACGTCGTCGCCTGCGGCGACCAGCCCGTGCTGGTGGACGCCGAGACGCTGCTGCACTCCGGCCTGCCGGAGGCGCTCACCGTCGGCGGCGACCCGGCCGCCGACGCCCTGGCCGCCTCGGTGAACCGCACCTGCCTGCTGCCCAGTCTGCTCATCGGCGACCACGGCGCCATGGACATCTCCGCCCTCGGCGGCGGGGGCGGCGGCGCCTACCCCAGCGACGGCCTGCACTGGGAGGCCGCCGGGACGGACGCGATGCGGCTGGCGCGCGGCCCCGTCGCCACGGCCGCCGGCCTGAACCGGCCCGCACCGCAGGGCCGCAGCGCCGGGCACGCCGTCCACCGGGCGGCGCTGCTGGAGGGGTTCCGCGCCGGGTACGACGCGGTCACCGAGCACCGGGCCGAACTCCTCGGCGGGCTGCTCGGCCGGTGGGTGGCCGGCCCGGGGCGGCTCATCGCCCGCTCGACCCGGCTCTACACCACCCTGCTGGACGAGTCGACCCACCCGGACGTGCTGGGCGACGCCCTGGACCGCGACGCGGTGTTCGCCGTCCTGTGGACGGAGTCCGCGCACGACCCGGCCCGCCGCAGGCTCGTCGAGGACGAGACCGCCGACCTGTGGTGCGGCGACGTCCCCCTCTTCTTCCACCACCCCGCGCACACCTGGCTGGAGACCTCCCGCGGCACCCGGATCCAGCGGGTGCTGCCCGAGCCGAGCCTGCACACCGTGCGGGAGAAGATCGCGGCGATGGGCGAGGTGGACCGCCACGACCAGGAGTGGATCATCTCGGCGACGCTCGCCGTCACCGCGGCCCGCCCTCACGGCGCCCCCGCAGGCCCGCTGCCCGCCGGGCCCGCCGGGCCGCCCGCACCGCCCGCGCCGCCGGAACCGTCGCGGCTGCTGGCCGCCGCCTGCGGACTCGCCGACGAACTCGCCGGCCGCGCGGTGCACGGCGCCGGACGCGCCAACTGGCTCGGCCTGGAGCAGGTCTCCGGGGACCACTGGGCCGTCCTGCCGATGGGCGGCGGCCTCGCCCAGGGATACCCGGGCGTCGCCCTGTTCCTCGCCCAGCTCGGCGCCCTCACCGGTGCCGAGCGGTACACCGAGCTGGCCCGGCAGGCCGTACGGCCGCTGCCCGCGCTGGTCTCCGTCCTGGCCCGCGACGCCGACCTGGCCGCCGCGGTCGGGCCGGGCGCCCTCGACGGCATCGGCGGCATCGCCTACGCCCTGGCCCGCCTCGCCCCGCTGCTCGGCGGCGGGCTCGCGGACTGCCTGCCCGACGCCCTCGACGCCCTGGAGCGCGCCGCCCTCTCCGGCGGCGGGGCCGGCGACGCGCCCGCCGGCCTGGCCGACGGCCTCGCCGGGGCCCTGGCCGCCGCCCACGCCGTCCGGCGCACCCCCGGCCTGCCGGGCGCGCACCGGGCGGCCGCGACGGCCGACCGCCTCGCCGACCGGCTGCTCGCGGAGGTCCGGAAGCGGCCGGAAGGGCGTGGAGCCGGGCCGGGGTTCGCCCGCGGCGACGCCGGGATCGGCTGGGCGCTGCTGCGCCACTCTGCTGCCGGGCCCGCCGCCGGCTCGGGCTCCGGCTCAGGCGCGGGCTCCGGCGACGATCCGTACGCCCGCGTGGGCCGCGCCCTGCTGCGCCCCGCGGTCGAGGAGGTGCTGCGCCGCCCCGACGGCCTCGGCTGGTACGCGGGCCTCGCGGGCACCGCGCTGGCCGCCGCCGACGCGCCGGCCCCGCTCGGCGGCCTGCTGCTGCCCGGCGAGGGCCCCGACCGGTGCGCGGCCCTGCTCGGCGGCGCCTCCGAATGCCCCGACCTGAGCCTGCGCCGGGGCCTCCTCGGACCGCTGGAGCTGCTCGGCCTGCTGGCCCGCCGCGGCCACGCCGGGGCGGCCGCCGCGCTCGGCCGCCGCGCCGGAGAGGCGCTGGCCCGGCTGGAGGACCACGGTCCGCGCTGCGGCACCCCCGACCACGTCCCCTCGCCCGGGTTCCTCACCGGGCTGTCCGGGATCGGCTACGCCCTGCTGAGGCTGGGCTTCCCGCAGGCCGTCCCCTCCGTCCTGCTGCTGGAGCCCGCCGCGCCGGCCGCAGCCGGCCGGGGGGCCGGCCGCCCGGCCCGCTGACCACCGCGCACCGCCGCACCACCCGTACCGCCGCACCACCCGTACTGCCCGCACCACCTGCACCGCCGCACCACCTGCACCGTACGCACGCACCCCCTGCACGGCCCGCACCACCCCACCACCAGGCACCAGGCACCGGGAAAGGTACCCACACCATGCAGAAGCCCCAGGCCCACGCCGAGTCCGCCGCCGCTGCCGAGGCGGCCGCCGCCGACGCCGCCGCCGAGGCGCGCACCGAGGACCCGGCCGGCGGGATCACCCTCTCGGGCCGGAACAAGGCCTGCGCCCGGGCCCGGGCCCTGGCCGGCGCGGTGCTCACGAGCGGCATCGTGATCACGCTCAGCGCGATGGACACGAGCGTGTCCGGTCCCAACGCCACCTGGTGACCGGAGTCGGTCGGCACGCGGCCGTTTCCGTCGTGAAACGGCCAACTTTCGCCGCACATCGCGCCGTTGCCATCAACTAGATTGCGCTTCATGCGCTCCCGTTCGCGTCACCTCGTCGGCCGTGACCCGCAGCTGCGGGAGATCAAGCAGGCGTTGGCCGACGCGGGCGAAGGGCGCGGCGGCGTCGTCTTCCTCGTCGGCGAGGCCGGGATCGGAAAGTCCCGGCTCGCCGCCGAGGCCGTCGGCACCGCCTTCGGGATGGGCATGCGCACGCTCCGGGGCCGGAGCAGCACCACCGGCCCCACCGTCCCTTTCCGGCCACTCACCGAAGCGCTCATGTCCCTCTTCCGGGGCGGCCTCCCCCTGGACGACCTCTCCCTCGGCCCCTACCGGCCGGCGCTCGGCCGGATCATCCCGGACTGGGCGGACGAGGCCGCGAACACCACCGGTTCGATGGTCATCCTCGGTGAGGCGGTGCTGCGGCTCCTCATCGCCACCGGCCGCGAGCACGGGCAGCTCCTGCTCCTGGAGGACCTGCACGACGCCGACCCCGAGACCCTCGCCGTCGTCGAGTACCTCGTCGACAACCTGGAGTACACCAACGTCGTCCTCCTCGCGACGATCCGCACGGAGCCCTGCGACGCCCTCGACATGGCCGGGGCCGCACGCCGCCGCGGCACCGGCACCGTGCTCGAACTCGCCCCGCTCACCCGCTCCGAGGTCCGCGCCGTCATCGCCTCGCAGCTCGAAACCGACCCCGTCCTCGTCCCCGAGGCCGCGCTCGACCGGCTGTGGGACGACAGCGCAGGCAGCCCGTTCCTCGTCGAGGAGCTCCTCCAGGGCATGGTCGGCAGCGGCGCCCTTGTCCCCGGCGACGACGGCTGGCGGGTCGTCGGGGACCTGCGCAGCGACGTCTCCACCGCCCTCGCCCGCGGCATCCTGCGCCGCATCGACCGCCTCGGCCCGCAGGGCCTGACCCTGCTGTCCGCGGCCGCCGTGATCGGGCGGCGCTTCCCGCTGTCCGTGCTCCAGCGGATGACCGGCACCGGCGACCGCGACCTGCTCAGCCACCTCCACGCGGGCGTCGCCGCCCAGCTCGTCGTCCCCGACGAGCCCGCTCCCGACTGGTACGCCTTCCGCCACTCGCTGACCGCCGAAGCGCTCCTCACCCAGCTGACGCCCGCCAACCGGGCGGCCATGTCGGGCCGCGCCGCCGACGCCGTCCAGGCCCTCCACCCCGGCCTCGACGGCGACTGGTGCCCGCTCGTCGCGCAGCTCCGCTCGCAGGCAGGCGACGACGCCGAGGCCGGACGCCTGTTCTCCGACGCGGGCCGGCGCGCCCTCTCGGCCGGCGCCATCGGCTCCGCCGTCACCCTCCTCGGCCGCGCCGAACGCCTGCTCTCCGGCACCCGGGACGCCGCCGCCCGCACCGACGCCCTGGAGGCCCTGCTGCCGGCCCTCGCCGAAGCAGGCGACTTCGACCAGGCGTTCGGCTTCGCGGAGAGCCTGCACACCCTCGGCGGCAGCGGCCTCGACACCCCGCGCCTGGCCGCCCTCCACACCCGCCTCGCCAAGGTCGCCCACACCGCGGGCCGCTGGGAGGACGGCAACAGACAGATAGCGCAGGCCAGATCCCTCCTGGCCCGCCACCCCGACGAGCGGACCGCCGCCTCCGTGGACGTCGCCGCCGCCTACCTCGCGCTCGACACCCCCGGCCCCGACCGCACCCAGCTCGCCGAGAAGCTCGCCGACTCCGCCCTCCGCGCCGCCGAGCGCCACAGCCTCGCCACCGTCGCCTGCCAGGCCCTGGAACTCCTCGCCACCCTCGCCCGCGAACGCGACTTCGACGAGGCCACCGCCCTCCTCGAATCGGCCCTCCACACCGCCGAACGGCACCGGCTGCCCCTCCAGCGCATGTACGCCCTCACCCGCATCGGCGGCAACACCTGGCTCACCTGCGGCGACACCGGCCCCCTCCTCGCCGCCCGCGCCGAGGCCCAGCGCCTCGGATCCGCCACCATCGTCCACACCGTCGACGGCATCATGATCCTCGACGCGGTCCTGCGCGCCCGCTTCGCCGAGGCCGCGCAGGCCGCCGAGGAGTGCCTGGCCGTCGTACGGCGCCTGCGCCTCGCCCCCGCCACCCGGTACGTGCTGATGGCCCGGGCCGCGCTCGCCGCCCACCGCGGCGACCGCCCCGCCATGGAGGACGCCCTCGACGGCTTCGCCGAGTGGGACGGCGCCGGCTCCCAGGAGGAGCCCCTCACCCGCGGCCTCGCCCGCGCCTTCTGCGCCCTGATGGAGGAGGACCGGCCCGGCGCGGTCCGCGAACTGCGGGCCGCCGCCGCCCTGGAGGACTCCAACCCCACCACCTACTACCTCGCCGGCCGCTACGGCATCGGCCTGCTCCTCGACGTCCTGTCCGGCGCGGCCGGCCGGCCCGCGTACGAGGAGATCGCGGCCACCGCTCCCGGCCGCATGCGCTGGAACCGGCAGTTCGTCCTCCTCGCCGGCGCCGTCCTGCTGGGCCGCGAGGGCCGCCCGCAGGAGGCCGCCGACGCCGTCGCCGAGGCCTCCCGCACCGCCGAACCGTACGCGACCGCCCTCCACCTCGGGCTCCGGCTCGTCGCCGACGCCGCCCACGAGGACGGCTGGGGCGAGCCGGTGGCCTGGCTGCGCCGGGCCGAGCAGCACTTCCACCAGGGCGGCGTCACGGCCGTCGCCGGCGCCTGCCGGGCCGGGCTGCGCCGCATGGGCGCCCCCGTCCACCAGCGGCGCACCGGCTCCGCCCGGATCCCGGAGGAGCTGCGCTCCCAGGGCGTCACCGTCCGCGAGTACGAGGTCTTCCAGCTCCTCGCGGAGCGCCTCGGCAACAAGGACATCGCGGACCGCCTGTACATCTCTCCCCGGACGGTGGAGAAGCACATCGCCGCCCTGGCCGCGAAGACGGGCCGGCCGACCCGGGCCGGCCTGTGCGAGCTGTCCGCCGCCCTGGCCGGCCCGGCCCGGCTCCCCGCCCGCCCCTGAGCGCGGGACGGACGCCGCGGCCCGGCCGTCAGCGCATCGCACGGACCGGCTTCGAGGCGAGGATCCCCGCCGCGGTCACCACCAGCACCACCGCCGTCAGGGCGAACATCGGCGCCGTGCCCGACGCGGCCAGCGCCCCGCACGCCACCAGCGACAGCGGCGCCACCGCGTATCCGATGACCATGTCGACGGCGATGACCCGGCTGAGGACCGAGCCGTGGATGTTGCGCTGGATCCAGCTCATCCCGAACACGCCCTGGAAGCCCATCCCGAAGCCCATCGCGAGGACCGCTGCCACGGCGCCCGCCGCCGAGTCCACCACCGCCAGCAGGCCGGTGCCGAGCGCGAGCCAGCCGGCCAGCGCCGCGATCAGCAGGCCGACCCGGGGCCGCCCGCCGACCGCCCCGCCGGCGAGGGTGCCGAGCATCGCGCCGCCCGCCAGGGCCGCGTTCAGCAGCCCCAGGGTGGCCGAGCCGCCCTCCAGGTCCACCTTGGCGAGGGTGGCGAAGCCCACCGTGAACGGGCCCGCCTGGCAGAACGTCACCGCCGCGTCCACCACCAGGATCGTCCGGATCCGGGGGTCCGCGAACGCGTACCGCAGGCCGGCCCGGATGCGCGCCCCCAGCGTGTCCCCGGCCGCCTCGGGTGCCGCCGGCCCGTCCTCCGCGTCCTCCGCACCCGCCGCGGCCTTCGCGGCCCCCTCCGCCCCGTCCGCCGGCCCGGGGCGGGGCCGCGGGCGGACGCCCGCCACGCACAGCGCGCACAGCGCGAAGCACACCCCGTCGACGAGAAAGGCCACCGAGGCGTCGCTGAACGCGACGACCGTGCCGCCGACCGCCGGCCCGAGCACGGCGGCGACCTTCGTGCCGACGGCGAGCAGCGCGTTCGCCGGCGCCAGCAGCTCCGCGTCCACCACGGACGGCAGGATCGAGGCGCGGGCCGGCTGGAAGAACGCGTCCACCGATCCGAACGCGGCGGCGGCGCAGCACAGCATCCACAGCGTCAGCGTCCCCGTCAGCCCGGCCACGCCCACGCCCGCCATCAGCGCGGCCCGCGCCCAGGCGGAGAGCACCATCAGCGTCCGCGGGGACCACTTGTCGCTGAGGGAGCCCCCGACCAGGGTCAACAGGGCCCGCGGCACCGCCTGGAAGGCGAGGACGGAGCCCAGGGCGAGCGTCGACCCGGTCAGCCCGAGGGTGATCCAGGAGAACGCGATGTAGCTGAAGCCGTCGCCGAGCAGGGACAGCGACTGCCCCAGCCACAGCAGGCGGAACGAGGGCAGCCGGGCCGGGGCGCGCAGCCGCGCCCCCGCGTCCGCCAGAGTGGAAGCCATGGTCGACCTTTCGCAGTGCGGGGGAGCGGGTCAGTAGCGGACGGGCAGGGCCGTCAGCGCGCGGTTGAGGAGGGACGGCTGCCAGGCGGGGGGCCGGTCGGCGGTGAGCGCCAGGCCCGGGTAGTCGCGTACGAGGACATCGACGACCGCGACCGCGATCAGGCGGGCCAGCGCGGCCCCGATGCAGAAGTGCGCGCCGAAGCCGAAGCCGAGGTGCGAGGCGCTGCCGCGCAGGACGCTGAACCGGTCCGGGTCGGCGAAGCGCTCCGGGTCCCGGTTCGCGGCGGCCGTCACCAGGAACATCCGGTCGCCGGCCCGGACGCCCCGCCCGTCGAGGTCGAAGTCGCGGGCGGCGGTGCGGATCGACATCTTCGACGGGCCGTCCCAGCGCAGCCCCTCCTCCACCGCCATCGGCACCCGCGACGGGTCCTGCCGGACGGCCGCCAGCTCCTCCGGGTGCTCCAGCAGCGCGAGGACCGTGTTCGCGATGAGGTTGCTCGTCGTCTCCCCGCCGGCGAACGCCATCTGGGTCAGCATCCCGACGAACTCCTCCTCGCTGACCGTGTCGCCGATCCGGCCGCCGGCCAGGACCTGGCTGACCAGGTCGTCCTGCGGATCGGCGCGGCGCTCGCGGACCAGGCCGGCCAGGTAGTCGTCCAGGCTGACCAGCGACCGCAGCGAGGTGCGGTACTCGCGCTCCTCCTGCGCGGCGCCCAGGACGAGGTCGCCGACGCGGGCGTTCCAGTACCAGAAGGACGGGCCGTGCGCCTGCGGGACGCCCAGCCAGCGGGCGAAGACCAGGGCGGGCAGCGGCCGGGCGACGTCGGCGAGGAGGTCGCCGGTGCTCCCGGGGGCGGCCCGCCGGGCCAGCACGGCGCGGGTGGCGCGCTCCACGAACGTCCGGTAGCGGCCGATGGCGCGCGCCGCGAACTGCTCCTGGAACACCTGCCGCAGCCGCCGGTGCTGGGGTGGGTCGTTGAAGACCATCCAGCGCGACAGGATCGCGAAGGCCCGCTCGGCGTCCTCCCGGGCGCCCTCGGGGACGGCGTCCATCAGCGGCCCCACCCGCTCGGCGGAGACGGCCGGGTCGCGCAGGCAGTGCATCAGCGGGGCGTGCCCCGTGACGAGCCAGGCGCGGTGCATGGCGCTCCAGTACACCGGGTCGTGGTCGCGCAGGGCGTTCAGGTAGCCGTAGGGGTGTGCGTTGACGGCCGGGTCGAGGAGGTAGCGCTCGGTGAAGCCGCCGCCCGGCACGGGCGGCGCCGCGGCGGGTGTCCGGGTGTGGGTGGTCATCGTCGTCATCGGCGGGCCTCCGTGCGGATCGTGGTGAGCAGCGCCGCCGTCCTGGCGGCCAGCGGTTCGGACATCAGGGACATGTGGTCGCCCTCGGCGACGTGCACGGCCAGGCCGCCGCGGGCCAGGGCCCGCCACCGGTCGACGTACTCGCGGCGGCCGACGTCCAGGCCGGGCATCGGCTCGTCCTCGGGCAGCGCTGCGGCGAGGCTGCTGAGCACGAGGTGGATGCGGCCCGGGTAGGGGCGCGGCTCGTAGCCGGCGAGCGCGGTGAGCAGCGAGTGCCACACCTCGACCGGGGCGTCCTGGGAGAGGCCGGCCTCCGTGGGGCTCATCCCCGCGCCCAGCAGGGCGGCCGTCAGTTCGGCGGCGGCCCGGTCGCGCTCCGCGGACGGCGGGAGCGCGCGCAGCCGGTCGCGCAGCCGCAGCGCCTCCCGCAGGTCGCTGCCGACCTTCGCGAGGCGGCTGCGGGAGCCCGGGTTCGGCAGGTACGGCTCGATGAGCACCAGCGGGTCGACCGTGCGGCCGGTGCCGTGCAGCTGCGTGGCCACCTCCAGGGCCAGGTTGGCGCCCATGGACCAGCCGAGCAGGTGGTACGGGCCGCTCCCGCCGGAGGCGGCCAGCTCGGCCGCGTAGCCGGCGGCGATGCCGCCGACCGTGGCGGGGTCGGTCCCGCCGAGCAGGCCGCGCGCCTGGAACGCCATCACCGGGGAGCCGTCCGGCAGGGCCCGGGCCAGGGGCACGTACCAGGCGGCGCTGCCGCCCGTGGGGTGGACGCACCACAGGGGGGTGCCGGCGCCGTCGCGCAGCCGGACCGCGGAGGCGGCCTCCCGGGCGGGGGCGGCGGGCGGGGCTGCGTCGATGCGGGCGGCGAGCTCGGCGACCGTCGGCAGCTCGACGAGGTCCCGCACCGTGACGGGCAGGCCGAGGGCGGCAGCCCGGGCCGCGATCCGGACCGTCGACAGGGAGCTTCCGCCGATCCGGAAGAAGTCGTCGTGGACGCCGACCTCCGGAAGGCCGAGGACGGCCTGCCACACCTCGGCCAGCAGCCGCTCGGTGCGGGTGCGCGGGGGAGCGTACGGGGTCTCGCGGTGCAGGGCGCCGGCCGCGGGCAGGGGCAGCGCCCGCCGGTCGACCTTGCCGCTTCCGTTGACGGGGAAGCCGTCGAGGAAGACGAACAGGGCGGGCACCATGTAGCCCGGCACGGAGGCCCGCAGGCCCTGCCGGAGCGCCTCCGCGGACGGCTCCGCCCCCGGGTCCGGCACCACGTACGCGACGAGCGCCGGCTCGCCCGGCAGGTCGCCGCGCAGCAGCACCGCCGCCTGCCGCACCCCGGGCAGGGCGCGCAGCGCGTGCTCCACCTCGCCCAGCTCGATGCGGAAGCCGCGCAGTTTGACCTGGCTGTCGCGGCGGCCGAACAGCTCGACCGAGCCGTCGGGCCGCAGCATGCCGATGTCGCCGGTGCGGCACAGCCGCTCCCCCGGCGCCCCGTACGGGTCCGGGACGAACGCCGCGGCGGTCGCGGCGGGCCGGCCCACATAGCCGCGGCCCACGGGCAGGCCGCCGATGCAGATCTCGCCCGGCACGCCGACCGGCACCGGCTGGAGGTGCTCGTCGAGGACGTGGACCCGGGAGTTGCGGACGGGCCGGCCGACCGGGGGCCGCCGCTCGTCCGGCGTGAGCCGGGCGTGCAGGTTCCACACGGAGGTCTCGGTGAGCCCGTACACGTTGAGGAAGCGGCGGCCGCGCGCCCAGGTGCGGGCCAGCCCGGCCGGGCACGGCTCGCCCGCCACCTGCAGGACCCGCAGGTCCGGGTAGCGGTCCTCGCCGAGCACGGCGAGCGCGGACGGCGGCAGGACGGTGCCGGTGACGCCGTGGGCGAGGAGGGTCGCCGACAGGTCCGGGCCGGGCCGCAGGGCCTCCTTCGGCGGGGTGCACAGGCGGGCCCCGTTCGCCAGCGCCCACGCCAGCTCGTACACGCAGGCATCGAAGCCGATGGACGCGAACTGCAGGACGCGGTCGGAGGGCTGCGGGGCGAAGACGTCCCGCTGGGCCTCCACCATGTTGGCGAGGTTGCGGTGGGTGAGGGCGACGCCCTTGGGGGTGCCCGTCGAGCCGGAGGTGTAGATGAGGTACGCGGTGCCGTCGGGGTCGGCGGCCGGCAGCCCGCCGGCGGACGGGGCGGCGGGGGCGGCACCGGGGGCGTCCAGGAGGAGCCGCGGCCCGTCGAAGGGGACGGCGTCCGCCGTCGCGGACTGCGCGAGCAGCACCCGCATCCCGCTGTCCCGGGCCGTGAACGCCAGCCGCTCCGCCGGGTGCTGCGGGTCCAGGGGGAGGAACGCCCCGCCCGCCTTGAGCACGCCCAGCACGGCCCGCACCAGGTCCGGCCCGCGCTCCGTGCAGATCCCGACGACGGTCTCCGGGCCGACGCCGAGGCCGCGCAGCCGGTGCGCCAGCTCCGTCGCCGACGCGTCCAGGGCCGCGTACGACAGCTCCCCGCCGGCATGGGCGACGGCGACCGCGTCCGGGGTGCGCGCCGCGTGCAGGGCGACCAGTTCGTGGAAGGCGAGCGGGGTGTTCGCCGCGGCCGGGCCGTGCGCCCACTCCCCGAGGACGCGCTCCCGGGCCGCCCCGGTGAGGGCCGGCGGCGCCACCGCCGCCTCCGGGTCGGCGGCCATCGCCTCCAGCACCCCGCACAGCAGGTCGGCGAGCTGCTCCGCGGTCTCCGGCGCCACGTACGCGGAGTCTGCGTCGAGGGCGAAGGCCTCCACGCTCGCGTTGACCACCAGCGGGAACATCGTCCGGGAGATCTCCGACGAGCCGTCCCAGGTGTCGCCGGAGAGGCGGTGGAAGTTGACGTAGTTGAACA
Source organism: Streptomyces globosus (assembly GCF_003325375.1). GTDB lineage: Bacteria > Actinomycetota > Actinomycetes > Streptomycetales > Streptomycetaceae > Streptomyces > Streptomyces globosus_A. The sequence continues at coordinate 1,987,152 of NZ_CP030862.1, forward strand.
CGGCCTCGACCAGGCCCGGTTCGCCGGGCCGCAGCTGCTGGAGCCGGTACAGCGGGACCCGCCGGTGCGGCATCATCTCCTGCTCGGCGGCGAACACCGCGCGGACGTACTCCAGCCAGCTGCCCGCCGGCCGCGCCACCCCGAACGGCACGGTGTTCAGGAACAGCCCGCGCATCCGGTCGGCGCCCGGCAGCTCCGGCCGGCCGTTCACCACCAGGCCGACCGAGTGCCCGGCCGCGGCGGCGCCGCGTTCCGCGAACAGGCCCATCGCGTGGTGGAACGCCGTCAGCAGGACGGTGCGCCGCGGCACCCCCGCCCGTCTGGCGAGCCGCCCGAGCGGCCCGGCGAGCCGGCTCAGGGAGCGGACCGCCTCGTGCACGGCGACCGCCGGCGCCGCCGGGTCGTGCTCCTGCCGCCGGAACCGGACCGGCCGCAGGCCTGCGAGCGCGGCCCGCCAGTAGTCCAGGGCCGCACCGTCCTCGGAGGCGGCCCGCTCCAGGGCCACGTACTCGGCGAACCGCGGCGCGGGCGGCAGGGACGGGGCGCGGCCCTGTGCGACGGCCTGCCGGTGCAGGTCGAGGAGGTCGGCGACCAGTGAGGTCAGGCTCCAGCCGTCCAGCACCACGTGGCAGTCGGTGAGGGTCAGCATCAGCTCGGTGTCGCCGGTGCGGTGCAGGTGGATGCGGATCAGCGGCGGGGCGGCCAGGTCGAAGCGGCGCGCGAACTCCGCCTCCGCGAAGGCGTCGAGCGCGGCCCGCTGCTCCTGCGGGGCGAGGCCGCGCAGGTCGGTGACGCCCACGGGCACGCGGGCGGTCTTGTGCACCAGCTGGAGCGGCTCGCCGAAGGAGGCCGGGTCGACGGAGGTCCGCAGGATGCCGTGGGCCCGTACGGCCTCGTCGGCCGCCGCCTGGAAGGCCTCCGGGTCGAAGCCCTCCGGGACGGTGATCTTCAGGGTGGTGGTGTTGTGGTAGGCGCCGCGCTCGGGGTCGGCCAGCATCTCGTGCAGCATCCCCGCCTGGAGCAGCGTCAGCGGGTACGCGTCCTCCAACCCCTCCGGCAGCCGCGCCGCGTCGGCCGGGTCCAGCAGCGAGAACGGCGCCGTCTCGGCCGGCTGCGCGCCGTCCACCGGGACCGCGAGGCGGGCCAGGCCGGCGAGGGTCCGGGCCCGGAACAGGTCGGCCACGCTCAGCGCGAGGCCCGCCGTGCGGGCCCGCCCGACCACCCGCAGGGCCAGGATGGAGTCCCCGCCGAGGTCGAAGAAGTTCGCGGTGCGGCCGACCCGCTCGGTGCCGAGCACCTCCGCCCACACAGCGGCCAGCGCCTCCTCGGCCGGCCCGGCCGGCGGCTCGAAGCCGTCCGCGGGCGCCGCGCCGTCCGCGGTCGCCGCGGTGAGCGCCGCCCGGTCGACCTTGCCGTTCGCGGTGACCGGCAGCGCCTCGTGCCGTACGAACAGGGCGGGCACCATGTACGACGGCAGCGTCAGCCCGAGCCGCGCCCGCAGGTCCGGGGCGTCCAGCGGCCTGCCCTCGGCCAGGACGACGTGGGCGGCGAGCCGGGCCCCGCCGTGCCCGTCGGGCCGGGCCACGACCGCGGCGTCCCGTACGCCCGGCAGGGCGCGCAGGGCCGTCTCGATCTCGCCGGGCTCGATGCGGAAGCCGCGGATCTTCACCTGGTGGTCGGCGCGGCCCACGTACGCCAACTGCCCGTCCGGCAGAACCCGTACGAGGTCGCCGGTGCGGTACATGCGGCTCCCGGCGGGCCCGAACGGGTCGGGCAGGAAGCGCTCGGCGGACAGCGCGGGCCGGCCCAGGTAGCCGCGGGCCACGCCGCCGCCGGCGACGTACAGCTCGCCGACGGTCCCGCGGGGGGCCAGCCGGCCGGAGCGGTCGAGGACGTAGCCGTGCTGTCCGGCGAGGGGGCGGCCGACCGGCGAGTACACCGGCGAGACCGTGTCCGCCTCGGTGATCGTCCGGTGCGTGACGTGCACGGTGGTCTCGGTGATGCCGTACATGTTGACCAGCGCGGGCCGCTCGCCCTCGGGCACGGCGAACCAGTCGCGGTAGTCGCGGGCGTCGAAGGCGTCGCCGCCGAAGACGACGGTGTGCAGCGCCAGTTCGGCGAAGGTGCGGCCGCCGTCGGCCATGTGGGCGCGCAGGCCCTTGAACGCGGCGGGCGTCTGGCTGAGGACGGTGACCCGGTGGTCGCGGAGGGCCGCGTGCACGGCGGCCGGGTCGCGGACCTCCTCCTCGGTCAGGACGACCACGCTGCCGCCGGAGGTCAGCGGGCCCCACAGCTCCCAGACGGAGAAGTCGAAGGCGGGGGAGTGGGCGAGGGTCCACACGTCGCCGGGGCCGAAGGAGAAGTGCCGGTCCGCGGCGTCGAACAGCCAGGCGGTGTTCGCGTGGGTGACCTCGACGCCCTTGGGGCGGCCGGTGGAGCCGGAGGTGTAGATGACGTAGGCGAGGCGGTCGGGGCCGGGGGCGGCGGCCGCCGGGTCCGCTGCGGCGGTGTCCGCGGCCGCCGGACCGACGGCGTCGGCGGGGCCGTCGGGGCCGGGCAGCGGGACCACCCGGACGCCCAGCCCCTCGACCGCCGCCCGGCCCGTCCCGTCGGCCACGACCCACTGCACGCCCGCGTCCGCGACCGTGAACGCCCGCCGCGCCCGCGGGTGCGCCGGGTCCAGCGGCAGGTAGGCGGCCCCGGCCCGCCACACCCCGAGCAGGGCGACGGGCAGGTCCACGGAGCGGGCCAGGCACACGCCGACCAGCGACTCCGGGCCGACGCCCGAAGCCTGCAGCCGCCGCGCCAGCGCGGTCGCCGCCGCGTCGAGCTCGCCGTACGTCATCGTGCGGCCGCCGCCGCGCACGGCCACCGCGCCCGGTGCGCGCCGCGCGTGCTCGGCGAACCGTTCGAGGACCGGGCGCGGTGCCGGCCGGGCGGCGGCGGGCTGCGGGCCCCGGTTGGCGGGGCCGTCGGGGCCGAGGAGCTCGGCCGCCTCCTCCCGGGTGAGGAGCTCGACGGCGGCGAGCGGGGTCGCGGGGCCGCGGGTGAAGGCCCGCAGGACCGCCTCGGTGTGCGCGGCGAGCCGGGCCACGGACTCCTCGTCGTACAGGTCGGGCCGGTAGACGTACCGCAGCGCGGTCCGGCCGGCGCCGGCGTCCTCGTACAGGTCCAGCGTCAGGTCGAACTTGGCGGTGGCCAGGTCGACGGCGACCGGGGTGCCGGCCGCCGCGCCGAGGGCGTACGGGCCCTCCTGCCCGCCCGGGGTGTGCGTGAACAGCACCTGGACGAGCGGGTTGCGGGACAGGTCCCGGTCGGGGCGCAGCTCCTCGACGACCCGCTCGAAGGGCAGGCCCTGGTGCGAGAGGGCGCCGAGGACGCTCTCCCGCGTGCGGGCCAGCAGGTCGCCGGCCGTGGGGTCGCCGCCGAGGGAGGTGCGGACGACGAGGGTGTTCACGAAGAACCCGACGAGCCCCTCGGTCTCCGGGCGCTCGCGGTTGGCGGTGACGGTGCCGACGGCGATGTCGTCCTGTCCGCTGTGGAAGGCGAGCGCGGCCTGGAAGGCGGCCAGCACCGTCATGTACGGGGTGGTGTCGGCGCGGCGGCCCACCTCGTCGAGCGCGGCGGCCAGTTCGCGGGGCAGCTCCCGCGTGTGCACGGCCGCCGCGTGGGAGCGGGTCGCGGGCCGCGGCCGGTCGGCGGGCAGTTCGAGCGGGGTCAGCCCGGCGAGGGTGCCGCGCCAGTAGGCGAGGTCGGCGCTCTCGTCGCGGCCGCGCTGCCAGACCGCGTAGTCGAGGTAGCCGATGGCGTCCGGCGCGGCGGCGGGCGCCGGCGCGCCGCCGGTGCGGGCCCGGTAGAACGCCCGCAGGTCGCGCAGGAGCAGGTCGAGGGACCAGCCGTCGCAGACGATGTGGTGCAGGGCGAGGACGAGGACGTGGTCCTCGGCGGCGACCCGCAGGAGCGTCGCCCGGAAGGCGGGCCCGGCGGCCAGGTCGAACGGCCGCACGGCCGCTTCGTGCACGGCCGCCGCGACCGCGGCCTCCCGGTCGGCGCCGTCGGCGGGGGCGGGGAGCCGGACGGTGTGGAGGCGGACGCAGTCCGGGGGCAGCACCTGCTGCCGGGGGACCCCCTCGGTCTCCGCGAACACGGTCCGGAGCTGCTCGTGCCGCGCGACGAGGTCCCCGACGGCGGCCGCGAGCGCGTCCGCGTCCAGCGGGCCGGCGAACCGCCAGGCCGCCGGCACCAGGTACTCGGTGCTGCCCGGGTCGAGCCGGTCGAGGAAGTACAGGCGCTGCTGGGCGGCGGACAGCGGCGCACTGTCGGGGCGCGGCTCCAGCCGGGGGATACCGGCCGGGGCGGCGGCCCCGGCCTTGCCGCGCAGCCGGCGTTCCAGGAGTGCCCGGGCCGCGTCGGAGAGCCCGCCGGACGCGGCGGGGGAGGACTCGACCTGCGAAGTCGTCATGGGAGGTGCCGTCCAATCTCGTGCAGTACGGAGGGGCCGCGCCGCCGCCGGATGCCGGTCGGCGGCGGCGCCGCTCGTGGTGGGTGGTGCCGGGCCGCCGGCCGGGGGCGAGAGGGCCGGGGCCGGGCCGGGGAGGCGCGGTGCGGCGGCCGGGGCCGTGGCAGGCGGTGTCCGGTCGGGCAGCTGCGGGCGGGGCCCGGCCCCGCGGCCGTCAGTAGTCGAGGGTCAGGGACAGGTCGATCTCGTCCTCGGTCATCGCGGCGATCTGCTCGACCAGTTGGCGCTCCACCTCGGCGGCCAGGCGTTCCACCGTCGGGTGGTCGAACAGGTCGCGCACCGAGACGGGGCAGTCGAACGCGGCGCGCAGGCGCGAGGCGACGGCCACGGCGCGCAGGGAGTGGCCGCCGAGGGCGAAGAAGTCCTCCCGGACGCCGACTTCGGGCAGGCCCAGCACCTCCGACCAGATCTGGGCCGTGACCACCTCGGTCGGGGTGCGGGGTGCGACCGGCTCCGCCGGTGCCGGGGGTTCCGGGTCGGGCAGGGCGGCCGTGTCGAGCTTGCCCTGCACGGTGCGGGGGAGGGCGTCCAGGACGACCACCGCCGCAGGCACCATGTAGCCGGGCAGCCGGCTCCGGCAGTGCGCGGCCGGCGCCGCGCCGTCCAGGCCGGGCGCGGCCACGTACCCGACGAGCGTGCGCTCGCCCCGGATCGCGCGGACCACGACGGCCGCCGCGTGGACGCCCGGGTACTCCTCCAGCACGGCCCGGACCTCGCCGAGCTCGATGCGGAAGCCGCGGATCTTGACCTGGTCGTCGGTCCGGCCGAGGAAGTCCAGCTCTCCGGAGGGGAGTCGGCGGACGAGGTCGCCAGTGCGGTAGAGCCGGCTGCCGGGGGCGCCGTACGGGTCGGGGGTGAACCGCTCGGCGGTCAGGGCCGACCGGCCGAGGTAGCCCCGGGCCAGTTCCGGTCCGCCGACCAGCAGTTCGCCCGGCACACCCACCGGGACGGGCTCCCCGTGCCCGTCGACGACGTACGCCCGGCGCCCGCCCCAGGGCCTGCCGATGGGGACGCGCCCCTCCACCGGGCCGGTGACCGTGCGGGAGGTGGCCGAGACGACCGTCTCGGTCGGCCCGTACGTGTTGTGGACCGGTACGTCCGGCAGGTACGAGAACCAGCGGGCCAGCGGCGCCGACGGCAGGGCCTCGCCGCCGGTGACGGCCAGCCGCAGCCCCTTCAGGTCCCCGGCGACGGTGTCGAGGCGCGCCGTGACCTCCTCCCAGTAGGAGGGGGTCAGCTCCATCACGGTGACGCCCTCGGTGCGGACCCGGTCGGCGAGTTCCTCCACCGACCACACCTCGTCCGGCCGGACCACGACCGCCGCGCCGGCGGACAGCGCCGGCAGGACCTGCTCCAGGGAGGCGTCGAACGAGAACGACGCGAAGTTCAGCACCCGGTCCGCGGAGGTGATCCCGAACCGTTCGCGGGCGGTGCGGACGTGCGCGCCGAGCGCGCCGTGCTCGACGCCGACCGCCTTGGGCCGCCCGGTGGACCCGGACGTGAAGAACGCGCAGGCGAGCTCCCGCGGCCCGGGCCGGTGCCGGGGCGCGTCCGGGGCGGGCCGGACACCGTCCACGCGGACCAGCGGCACGCCCAGGGCGCCCGCACGGCCGGCGGTCGCCGCGTCGGTGACGACGCAGCGCACCCCGGCCTGCCCGACCATGTACCGCAGCCGGTCCGCGGGCAGGCCCGGGTCCAGCGGGACGTACACCGCGCCGGCCCGCCACACGGCCGCCATCGCCGCCACCCAGTCCGTCCCGCGGCGCATGCACACCCCGACGGGCACCTCCGGGCCCGCCCCGGCCGCGGCCAGCTCCATGGCCAGGCCGCCGGTCAGGCCGTCGAGCGCGCCGTACGTCAGGGACCGCCCGCCGCACACCAGCGCGACCGCCGACGGCTCGCCGGACACCGCGAAGGGCGGGGCTCCCGGCTCCGGACCGGGCCCGGGGGCGGGCGCGGTGAGCCGGGCGCGTTCCTGCGGTGTCAGGAGGTCCAGCCGGGAGACCGGGCGGGCCGGGTCGGCGAGCGCCGATTCCAGGGCGCGGCGGACGTGGCCGGCGAACCGGGTCGCGGTGGCGGCGTCGAACAGGTCGCTCGCGTACTCCACGTTCAGCGCGAAGCGGTCGGGGTAGAGCAGGAAGGTGGCCGTCAGGTCGAACTTGGCCGACCGCCACGGCAGCGGGAAGTGCTCCACCTCCAGCCCGTCGGCGCGGGGCCCGCCCGCCGCGCTCTCCTGCACGTCGAACATCACCTGGAACAGCGGGTTGCGGGAGGGGTCCCGCTCCGGCCGGAGCTGTTCGACCAGCCGCTCGAACGGCACCTCCTGGTGCTCGAAGGCGCCCAGCACCGCATCGCGGACCCGCCCGAGGTACTCCTCGAACGACGGCTCCCCGGACAGGTCGCCCCGCAGCACCACCGTGTTCACCAGCAGCCCCACGAGCCGCTCCAACTCCACCTGTCCGCGGCCGGCGACGGGCGTGCCGACGGCCACGTCCTGCTGCCCGGACCAGCGGCCCAGCACAATCTGCAGCACCGCCAGCAGCACCATGAACCGGCTCGCGCCGTGCCGCCGCGCCAGTTCCCCGACCCCGGCCGCCAGCTCCGGCGGCAGGTCGACCTCCACGGCGGCGCCGCGGCCCGACCAGCCCGCCGGACGCGGCCGGTCCGTGGGCAGCTCCAGCGCGGGCAGGCCGGCCAGGGCCCGCTCCCAGTAGCCGAGCTGCCGCTCCAGCTCCCCGCCGGCCAGCCGCTCGCGCTGCCAGACCGCGAAGTCCCCGTACTGCACCGGCACCGGCGGCAGGGCGGGCTCCTGCCCGGCCCGGCGGGCCGCGTACGCGGCGGACAGCTCGCCGATGACGACGTCCTTGGACCAGCCGTCGGTCGCGGCGTGGTGGAAGGCGACCACCGCGACGTGGTCGCCCGGGTCCAGCTCCCACACCCCGGCGCGCAGGAGCGGCGGTTCGGCCAGGTCGAAGCGGCGCGTGGCGTACGCGGCGGCCTCCTCGCGGACGGCGTCCAGCCGGGCGTCCCCGGCCCCGGCCCCTGCCCCGCCGGGGCCGTCCGCACCGCCGGGGCCGTCCGCCCCGCCGCCGTCCGGCGCGGGCCGCCACAGCAGCGGAACGCCCGCCGCGGGCCGGACCAGTTGCGCGGGCCGGCCGTCCACCTCCACCAGCGCCGTGCGCAGCGCCTCGTGGCGGGCCGCGACGTCGTCCAGGGCGGCCTGCCAGGCGGCCCGGTCGAGGCCGCCGCGGATCCGCCACGAGTACCACAGGACGTACTCGTCGCCGACGCCCGACATCCGGTCCAGGAACCACATGCGCTCCTGCGCGAACGACAGCGGCAGCGGCCCGGAGCGGTCCACGGGCACGACCGAGGCGGCGCCCGCCTGCCGGGCCGCCGCCACCAGCGGCCCGAACTCGCGGATCCGCGGGTTCTCGAACAGGGTCCGCAGCTCGACCTCGCGGCCCAGCCGCTCCGCGATCCGCGACACGGCCATGGTGGCGAGCAGCGAGTGGCCGCCCAGGTCGAAGAACCCGTCGTCGATGCCGACCCGTTCGACGCCGAGGACCTCCGCCCAGATGTCGGCGACGGCCTGCTCGGCCTCGTTCCGGGGCGCCGCGTACGCGGTCGCGGCGGCGGCCCGCCCGTCCCGGCCGGGGCCCGCGGCGGGCAGGGCCGCCCGGTCGAGCTTGCCCGTGGGGCCCACGGGCAGCGCGTCGAGCGCGGCGAACGCGGCGGGCACCGCGTGCTGCGGCAGCCGCTCGGCGCAGAACGCCCGCAGCGCGGCCGGGGCCACCGCCTCCGGTGCGGCGCCCGGGGCGGGCACCACGTAGCCCGTCAGGCTCGCCCCGCCCTGCGCGTCCGTGCCGACGGCGGCCGCGGCGGCGGCCACGCCCGGGCAGCGGGCCAGCACCGCCTCGACCTCGCCGAGCTCGATGCGGAAGCCGCGGATCTTGACCTGGTCGTCGGTCCGGCCGAGGAAGTCCAGCTCTCCGGAGGGGAGTCGGCGGACGAGGTCGCCGGTGCGGTAGAGCCGGCTGCCGGGGGCGCCGTACGGGTCGGGGGTGAACCGCTCGGCGGTCAGGGCCGGCTGCCCCAGGTAGCCGCGGGCCAGCTCCGGCCCGCCGATCAGCAGCTCGCCCGGCACGCCGTCGCCGACGAGCTCGTCCCGCCCGTCCACGACGTACACGCGCCGCCCGCCCAGCGGCCGGCCGATCGGCACCAGCGCCGGGTCGGCCCCCGGGTCGATGTCGTGCGCGGCCGCGGTGACGGTCGTCTCCGTCGGCCCGTACGCGTTCACCACCCGCACGTGCGGGGCCCGCGCCAGCCAGGCGGCCAGCGCCCCCGCAGGGACGGCCTCCCCGCCGAGGACGAGCAGCCGCAGACCGGCCAGGGCGGCCGCCGAGCGGTCGGTCAGCGCGAACGCCACCTCGGCCCAGTACGTGGGCGGCAGGTTCAGCACGGTGATGCCGTACCGCTCGACCAGTGCCGGGATGCGCGCGGGCAGCCACTGCTCGTCGGGCCGCACGACCAGGCAGGCCCCGCAGCCCAGCGCCGTCAGCAGCTGGTCCAGGGAGGCGTCGAAGGAGAACGACGAGAACGCGAGGACCCGGTCGCCGGCCGTGATCCCGAACTCGGCGCGGGCGGCCGCCGCGTGCGCGGCCATCGCCCCGTGCTCGACGCCGACGGCCTTGGGGCGGCCGGTCGAGCCCGACGTGAAGACGACGTACGCCAACTCCCGCGGGCCGGGCACGTGCCGCGGCGCAGCGCCCCCCGGATCCCCGCCGTGCGCGGAGTCCCCGCCCCGCTCGGCGTCCTCCACGGCGAGGACCCGCGGGCCGAGCCCGGCCGCCCGCCCCCCGGTCTCCGCGTCCGCGAGCACGCACACCACGCCGGCCTCTGCGGCCATGAAGCGCAGCCGCCCGGCGGGCAGCGCCGGGTCCATCGGCACGTACACCCCGCCGGCCCGCCACACGGCGGCCATCGCGGCCACCGAGCGGACTCCGCGCCGCAGGAACACCCCGACCGGGCTGCCGGGGCGCACGCCGGCCCCGGCGAGCGCGGCGGCGATGCGGCCGGACAGCGCGTCCAAAGCCCCGTACGTGAGGGTCTCGTCGCCGCAGACGAGCGCGGGCGCACCGGCCGGCCCGGACACCCCGAACGGCTCGGGCACGGCGGGGACCGCCGGGCCGTCCGGCCGTCCGGCCGCCTCCAGCAGCCGGCGGCGCTCCCGCCCGGGCAGCGGCTCCAGCCCCGCGGTGAGCTCGGCGAGCGGGCTGCCCGGCGCGTCGGTGACGGCGCGCAGCAGGGCGGTGTAGCCGTCGGCGAACCGCACCATCGAGTCGCGGTCGAAGAGCGCGGTGGAGAACTGCAGGCGGGCGGCGACGGCGCCGTCCGCGCGCAGGCTCAGGTCGAGGAACACGTCCAGCGGGGTGCCCGCCAGCGGCGTCCGTACCGTCTCCACGTCCAGGCCGGCCAGGCGGGCCGGCGCCGGAGCCGTGTTCAGCAGGGTGAAGGAGGCCTGCGCGAGCGGGTGGCGCGACAGGTCCCGCTCGCCGGCCACCGCGCCGACGACCCGGTCGAAGGGGGCCTCGGCGTGGGAGAAGTCCTGCAGCGCGCCCGTCCGGACCCGCTCCAGCAGCTCCGCGAACGTCGGACCGCCCCCCAGGTCGGTGCGCAGGACGATGGTGTTGACGAACGGGCCGATCAGGCGGGCCACGTCGGCCCGGCCGCGGTCGGCGAGGGTGGTGCACACGGCGATGTCCGTCCGGCCCGAGTGGCGGCCGAGCAGCGCCTGGTAGGCGGCGAGGAGCACCATGTAGCGGGTCGCCCGGTGGGCGCGGCCCACCCGGTCGACGGCGGCGACGAGCCCGGCGGGCAGCTCGAAGCGGACCACGTCGCCGGCGCCGTCCCAGAAGGCGGGCCGCGGCCGGTCCGCGGGCAGCGCGAGCGGCGCCACCCCGGCGAGCCGGTCCCGCCAGTACGCGAGGAGCCGCTCCATCCGCGGCCCGGCGAGCCGCCCCGCCTCGGCACGGGCGACGTCCGCGTACTGCAGCGGCGGCGCCGGTACGGGCTCGCCCCGGTATCCGGCGTCGAGCTCGGCCAGCAGCACGTCCCACGACCAGCCGTCGACGGCGATGTGGTGGACGACGAGCAGGAGCAGGTGGTCGTCCTCCCCCAGCCGGGCCAGGACGGCCCGGAGCGGGTGCTCGCGGGCCAGGTCGAGGGGGCGGGTCAGCTCCCGCTCGAACACCTCCTCCGGGCCTGCCGCCGCGATGTGCCGAAGCAGGGTCCCGCCGGGGGCGTCCACGCAGGCGACGGGCTCGCCGCCGGCCGTGGTGAACCGGGTGCGCAGCACCTCGTGGCGGTGGGTGATCCCGGCCAGCGCGCGCTCCAGGGCGGCCGTGTCGAGGGGGCCGCGGATCCGCAGGGCCAGGGGCAGGAGGGATTCGGTGGAACCGCCGGTGAGCTGGTCGAGGAACCACAGCCTGCGCTGCGCGTACGACACCCCGCCACTCCCGCCGGCGGGGCTGCCGGCACCGGTGCCGTGCTGCCTCGCCCCGCCGTGCGCTGCGACAACCTTCACTGTGGGCCTCCAAGCGGTGTTTTCCCCCACCCTGCTGGCCGGGCGGGTCCGCCAGTAGGGAAGAAGACGCAGCCGTGCACGCAGCCGCGGGGGAAGGAGACGCAGGGCGGCGGCCCCGTCCGGCCCCTCCCGGACCGGACGTGCCGCCGCTGCCGCCGCTGCCGCGCGAGGGGCCCGTCAGCGGCCGTCCACGGCCACGAACCGCAGCTCGCTCGTGTACGCCTCGCCTTGGTGGTCGGTCAGCCAGGCCTGGTCGGGGCCGGGCAGCATCTCGGTGAACACCACCCGCCCGTCCGGGTCCTTGCGGGCCATCCTGCGGACGGCCTTGGCGAGGATGTTGACGTAGACGGGACTGTCGAAGTCCACGTAGAACGGGCGGGTCTCGGTCGGCAGGACCGCGAACGCGAACCGCGGCAGGCCGGTCTCCGCGCGCCGGCGCCGGGCCCGCACGAACCGGCGGGCCTCGTCCTTCTCCTCGGCGAAGTCCAGCTCCGCCGCCGTCATCCGCCACGTCTCGCGGGCCACGACGAGCCGGTCCACGGTGACGCGCGGCGAGTGCCGGGCGTCGTCCGGGACGAGCCGGAACAGGTCCATCGCGAGCGTCGTCAGGACGTGCGAGAACACCTCGACGGCGGGGAACGCGGCCCCGTCGGGCAGGACGACCGCCAGCTCTCCGCCGGCCCGCTCGACCACCGCCACGTCCGCGCTCAGGACCGTCCGGGGGCGTGCCGGGTCGGCCGTGAAGTCGACGAGGGCGACGTAGTAGTCCTCGGGGCGGACGAGCGCGTTGCGGATCCGCGCGGAGAGCCGCGAGCGGTGCTCCTTCGGCAGCAGCGGCAGCAGCCGCGGGCCCGGGTGGTCCCGGCCGGTCTCGGCGAGCAGCCGGGCCGGGTCGGGGTGCTGGTGCACGAAGAGTGACGCGCCCAGGGTGTTGGCGGCGACGTGCAGTTCGCCGAGGACCAGCTCGAAGTCGCCGCGCGCGGCGGCCTCCGGGCCGGACGCCGCGACCATGATGTCGGGGCTGAGGCAGCGGGCCGCGGACCACCCGCCGCCCGTCCCGCCGGGCCCGCCGAACCGCTCGGCGACCTGCCGCGCGAGCTCCTCCGGCGTCAGCCGGACGCGCCTGGCCCCGGGGCCGGGGCCGTCGGGGGAGCCGGGGCCGCCGTCCGGGGCGGCGGCGGCCAGGATGTCCTGCCAGCGCCGCCGGAACTCCCGCCCCAGCGCCTCGGCCTCCTCGCGCGCCGCGCCGTGCAGGACCGGCATGCAGGCGAACCAGAACGCGGCCAGGTCGACCGGACCCCGCGCGGCCAGCCGCCGGTACACCTCGCGGGCCCGGCCCATCACCGCCTCGGCGAGGTGCGCGGTGAGCCAGCCCGCGCTCGCCAGCAGCGGGTCGAGCGGGGCGAGCGCCCCGTGCACGGCGGGCCCGAGGACCGCCGTCGCCGCGCGGCGGCTGTCGGAGTACACCAGGGCCCGGCAGGGCGCCGTACCGGCCGACTTCTCCCGTACGGCGGCCGTCTCCGTCAGGGCGGTGAACCGCTCCTCCAGCGCGGCCAGCGCCGCGACCAGCTCCTCCGGCCCGCGCGCCGCCGCCACCCGGTCCCGGCCGTGCTCCAGCTCGTCCAGCGCGGCGAGCCCGGCGTCCCGCAGGCCGGGGTCGCCGACCCGCTCCAGCCAGGCCCGCAGGTCCCGTTCGGGGCGGGCGCCGGCCGGCACCTCCAGCCGCCACACCACCCAGCGGCGGGCCACCAGCTCCTCCAGGGCGGCCGTCACGTCGACGCCGGGCAGCGAGGCCCGGATCTCCCGGGCAGTCCGCACGCCGTCGCACAGGCCGAGGACGGCGCAGGCCGCCCCGCCCGGCGCCTGCACGGGCCGCCCCGGCACCACCACCCCGCCGTCGCCGCTCGGGCGTACGAAGGGCACCCGGCGCGGGGCCACCCACTCGCGCAGCGCCGGATCGGCGTCCAGCACCGCCGCGAGCGCGTCGACGGCCCAACTGGCGAAGTACACCCGGGACTCGGCGAGGAGGCCGCCGGGACCGGAACCGGATCCGGTCCCCGGGTCGGTGCGCACGGCGGCGGCCGCGGGGTCGCGGTCCCAGCGGCCCCAGCCGACGGGCCCGAAGAACCCGATGGTGTCGTTCTTGACGCAGAACCGCTGCCAGTAGTGTGCGACGAGCTCCTCCCGCTGCCGGGGCATGCTCGTACGCCCCCGCACGGTCGGCGTCCACGCCAGGAACGGCGCGATCCCCGAGTCCAGCACCGGCCGGTTCTGCCAGGCGAGCGCCTCCCGGAAGGCGGGCATCCGGGCGATGTCCTGGAGGACGGAGGCGGTGTCGGCCTGCGCCTGCCCGAACAGGCCCGCGAAGTCGTCCCACCGCCGCCCCTCCAACGGCTCGTCCGGATCGAACTTGTCGGCGGCCTCGGCGAGCCCCGCCGGCGCCAGCCGCAGCACCCCGCGGGCCGGGAAGCCGGCCCCGCGCAGCGCGAACTGCTCCCACAGCCGCCAGCGGCCGCCGGGCACGAAGGAGTCGGTCACGGCCCGCCCCTACGCCTGTGCGAAGTCGCTGCGGACGACGTCGGCGAGGTCCGCGGGCGTCGGGTAGGCGAACACCAGCGCCACGGGCACCTCCGCGCCCAGCGCCTCCTCCAGCCGGGCGGTGATGCGGAAGGCGGCGAGGGAGTCACCGCCCCACTCGTAGAAGTCGCTGTTCTCGTCGAGCTCGGGCACGCCGAGGGTCTCCCGGTAGACGGCGACGACGAGCTCGGTCAGGGCGGCGGCGGCGAGGGCGGCGGTCGGGTTCTCGGTCACGGTCACGAAGGGCTCCTGAGGCAGAGGTGGACTGGGGTGGGATGACGGTCGGTGAAGGGAAGGGCGTCAGGGGAACGCAGAACGCGGGCATGTGCGGACGTGCCGTGGCGGGTGCGGCAGGTCGGAAGGTCGGAAGGTCGGAAGGTCGGAAGGTCGGGCAAGCGGCAGGCCGGGCGGGCGGGGCGCCGGTCAGCCGCCCGCCGGAAGGACCGCGGCGGCCGCCGCCGCGGCCAGGGCCGCCGCCGTGTTGCCGCCCGAGACGATCGCCACGCACCGGCCGCCGCCGCTGCGGCCCGCCCGCAGCGCCCCGGCCAGCGCCACGGCGCCGCTGGGCTCGGCGTCGACGCCGCCGCGCCGCAGCAGGGCGGCCGCGGCCAGGATCTCCGCGTCGGACACGGCGACCATGTCGTCGACCCGGTCGCGGACCAGCGGGTACGTCACCGCGCCCGGCTGCTGGCCGCGCAGCCCGTCGGCGACGGTGCTGCTGGGGCCCAGCCGGAGCGGCCGCCCGGCGGCCAGCGAGCGCGCGTACCGCGGCGTGCAGGCGGGCTCGACGCCCACCACGCGCACCGGGTGCCCCTGCGCGGCCAGGCACACCCCGGCGAGCAGCCCGCCGCCGCCCGTCGGCACGTACACGGTCCCGGTGTCGGGCGCGTCGGCCAGCACCTCCAGGCCGACGGTGCCCTGCCCGGCGGCGACCAGCCGGTGGTCGGACGACGGGACCAGGACCGCCCCGGTCTCCTGCGCCAGCTCCCGCGCCCGCCGGTCCCGGTCGGCGACACCGCCGGGCACGGACACGGTCCGGCCGCCCAGAGCGGCGATCAGGGCCGCCTTCGCCGGATGCGCCCCGCCGGCCAGGACCACCGTCACCTCGGCGCCGAGGGAGGCAGCCAGCCGGGCCAGGGCGATGCCGTGGTTGCCGGAGGAGCCGGCGACGATGCGGCGCGCACCCAGCGCGAGGACGGCGTTCACGGCGCCCCGCAGCTTGAACGACCCTCCGTACTGGAGGTGTTCGGCCTTCAGCAGCACCCCCGGCCCGGGCAGCAGCGGGGTGCGCCGCACGTGCCCGGCGATCCGCACGGCGGCCGCCTCCACGTCGGCCCGGCCCGGAGGGCCGGCCCCGCCCGCCGGGCCGGCGGCGTCCTGGGGTCCCGGGAGCGCGGACAGCACGCCGGGCCGGCCGGCCGGTGCGGTCGTCACGGCCGGCCCCCGGACTGCGCCAGGGCCCGCCGGTCGGCCTTCCCGCCGCGCGTCGTCGGCAGCTCCTCCAGGCGCGCGAACCGGCGGGGCATCAGGTGCGGCGGCAGCGCCGCCGCCAGGTGGGCGCGCAGCGCCCCGTCCGGGACGCCCGCCAGGTCACCCGTGACGTGCGCGACGAGGAAGACCCGGCCCTGCGCGTCCGTGTCGGAGGTGACGACGGCCCCGGTCACCCCGGGGTGGGCCAGCAGCACCCCCTCGACCTCCGCGGGGTCGACCCGGTAGCCGCGGATCTTGACCTGCCGGTCGGCGCGGCCGTGGAACTCCAGCCCGTCCGGGCCGAGGACCGCCAGGTCGCCCGTACGGTACAGGCGGGCGCCGGGCGGGCCGAGCGGGTCGGGCACGAACCGCTCCGCGGTCCGCTCCGGCTGCCCCCGGTAGCCGCGGGCCACGCCGGCGCCGCCGATGTACACCTCGCCCACCGCCCCGTCCGCCACCGGGCGCATGCCGGCGTCCAGCAGCCGTACGAGCACCCCGTCGATCGGCGTGCCGACGACGTCGGCGACGGTGTCGGGGGCCTCCGGGACGGTGTGCCGGGTCGACGTCATGGTGCACTCGGTGGGCCCGTACTGGTTCACCAGCGCGCCCCGCACCAGCGACCGCCCGCCCGCGGCGAGGAACGGCCGCAGCGACTCGCCGCTGGACACCACCAGCCGTACGCCGTCCAGCAGCCCGGCCGCACCGGGCTGCCCGGCGAGGAAGGACAGGAAGGACGGGGTGGTGCTGAGCAGCGCCGTCACCCCGTACCGGCGCACGGCGGCGCCGAACTCCTCCGGCCGCAGCAGCGCCGACCGCGGCAGCACCACCAGGCGTCCGCCCGCCAGCAGCGGGGCGAAGGTGTCGCGGAGGGAGGCGTCGTAGCCGAGCGGCGCGGTCTGGAGGGCGACCGTGTCGGGGCCGAGGCCGTAGTCGCGGGCGACGAACCGCAGGTAGGAGTCCAGGCCGCGGTGTTCGACCAGGACGGCGGAGGGCTCGCCGGTGCTGCCGGACGTGTGGCTGACGTACGCCAGCGACCGCTCCCCGACCGGTGCGGGCAGTGCCCCGGTGTCGGCGGTGTGCCGCGCGCCCGCCGGGTCCGGCTCGTCCAGCAGCACCGGCGGGCCGGGCACCGGCAGGCCGCCGAGCCGCCCGGCCTGCGCCCGGGTGGTGACCAGCAGTTCGGCGCCGCCGCTGCGGGCGAGCGCGGCGAGCCGCGCGGGCGGCTGCTCCGGGTCCAGGCCGAGGAACGCCGCCCCCGCCCGCAGGACGGCGGCCGGCGCGGCCACGGCGTCCGCGCCGCGCTCCACCGCCACCGCGCACACCGTCTCGGGCCGGGCGCCGCGCACCCGCAGCCGCGCGGCCAACTCCTCGATTCGGGAGGCGAGTTCCCTGTAGGTGACGTCTCCGGACGGGGTGGTGACGGCGATCCGGCCCGGGTCGCGCAGGGCGTGGGCGGCGATGTCGTCGACGAAGGTCCGCATCAGGCACCCGCCCCGGCCCCGGCGGCCGCCCCGGATCCCGCGGCAGCCCCCTCGACGGCCGTCCGGTCGACGGCGACGAACCGCAGCTCCGAGGTGTACGCGGCGCCCCGGTCGTCGGTCAGCCACGCCTGCTCCGGCGTCGGCAGCATCTCGCTCACCTTCAGCTTCGCGGCGGGGTCCCTGCGCGCCAGCCGGCGTACGGCCTTCGCCAGGATGTTGAGGTACACGGGGCTTTCGAAGTCCACGTAGAACGGCCGGGGTTCGGCGGGCGACACCACGAACACGAACCGCGGCAGGTCGTGCTCCCGCTGCCACTGCCGGGCCCGGACGAACCTGCGCGCCTCCGACTTCTCCTCGGCGAAGCCGAGCCCGCCGGCGGGGAACGCCCACGTCTCGCGCGCCACCACCATCCGGTCGATGGTGATCCGCGGCGTGTGGTCGCCCTCCGGGCGGAGCGTGAACCGGTCCATGACCCGCTGCGTGAGCGTGTTGGCGTACGCGTCGAGCAGGTCGAAGACGGCCCCGTCGGGCAGGACCGCGACCAGCCGGCCCTCCCGGTCCTCCACCGCGACGTCCGCGCACGCCACCGTCCGCGGCCGGTACGGGTCCCCGGTGTCGTCGACCAGGGACACCAGGTAGTCCTGCGGCCGGTCCAGGGACGGCCTGCTGCGCGCCGACCACTTGAGCGGCAGCTCCTTCGGCAGCATCGGCAGCAGCCGCGGCCCGGGGAAGTCCCGGGTCGTCTCGGCGACCAGCTCGCCCCGGTCCGGGTGCTGGTGGACGAAGAGGGACGCGCCCATCGTGTTGAGGGCGCAGTGCATCTCGCCGAGCACCATGTCGAAGTCGCCGCGCGCCACCGCGTCCGCACCGTCGGCGAGCAGCAGCACGTCGGGGCTGAAGTAGCGGGCCAGCGACCAGCCGGCGCCGGGCTCCTCGAACTCCTCCCGCACCCGGTCGGCGATCGACTCCGACGACACGCGCACCCGCCGCGCCCCCTCCGGGACGTCCAGGACGCGCGCCCACCTGGCGCGCAGCTCCGCCTGTACGGCGTCCAGGTCCCGGTCGGCCTCCGGGTACGGGGACGGCAGGCAGGCCAGCCACATCCGCCCGAGGTCGACCCGGCCGCCGTCGGCGGCCAGCCGCTCGTACACGGTGCGCAGCCGGGCGCGGACCCGGTCGGCGAAGCGGTTCGTCAGCCAGCGCGCCGAGGTCAGGCACTGGGCGAGGGGGGTCAGTTCCGCGAGCAGCGCGGTGGGCAGGGCGGCCGTCGCGGCGCGCCGGCAGTCGGAGTACACCAGGCCCCGGCAGGGCGCCGTCCGCTCGCCCTTGGACCGCTGGGCGGCGGTCGCCGTGAGCGCGGCGAAGTCCGCCTCCAGCGCGGTGATCGCCGCGGTCAGCGCGTCGGCGTCGGTGCCGGCGGCCCGGACGGCGTCCCGGCCGCGCTCCAGCACCGCCAGCTTCGCCAGCGCCGGCTCGCGCAGCGTCGGATCGCCGACCCGCTCCAGGACCGCCCGCAGCTCACGCTCCGGGTACGTGCCGGTGGGGACCTCCAGCCGCCAGTGCACCCACCGCCGGCCCTGCAGCCACCGTACGGCCTCCGTCGCCTCCGCCACCGGCAGGCCGAGCTCCTGCGCGATCACGGCGACGGGCCTGGTCCCGTCGCACAGGTCCAGGACGGCGCGCTCGGTGCTGCCGGCGGGCTGCGGCGGCCGGCCCGGGACGTGCACGCGGTCGCCGTCGGCCCGGACGAACGACACCCGCCGCGGCGGGATCCACGCCCGCAGCGCCGGATCGGAGTCCAGCGACCGGGCGAGCGCGTCGACGGCCCAACTGGCGAAGTAGACACGGGATTCGGCGATGAGCCCGCCGGGCCCGGGATCGATCCGCACCCCGTCCGCCGCCGCGTCCCAGCGGCCCCAGCCGACGGGCCCGAAGAAGCCGATGGTGTCGTTCTTCACGCAGAACCGCTGCCAGTAGTGTGCGACGAGCTCCTCCCGCTGCCGGGGCATGCTCGTACGCCCCCGCGCGGTCGGCGTCCACGCCAGGAACGGCGCGATGCCGGTGCGCAGCACGGCCGGGTTCTGCCAGGCCAGCGCCGCCCGGAAACGCGGCTCGGCGGCGATCTCCTGCAACAGGGCGGACGTACGGACGGCCGCCGCGTCGAAGGCCTCGGCGAAGCCGTCCCACTCGGGCCCGGCGAGCGCGTCACCCGGCCCGAACTTGTCCGCGGCGTACGCCAGTCCGGGCGGAGCCGTGCGCAGGACCCCCTCGGCGGGGAAACCGGGGCCGCGGAGCGCGAAGTGCTCCCACAGCCGCCACCCGCCGGCGGGCAGGTACACGTGGTGCGGTGTGTCCGACATGGGCGGAGCTCCTTCCGGCCTGTCCGGCCTCAACCTGCCGGTCCGGCAGCCCCTGCGGCCTGCTCCGGCTTCCCGGAACACTGCCGCCGCCGGGACGGCGGCCGCCAGGGAAGGAGCGGCAGCCCCGGCCGCCCGTCCTTCTGCGCGTTTGTCCCTATGGCCGGCCCGGCGGGCGGGGGCAGGGTGGGGGCCGACCTGATCGAGAGCGGGAGGACCCAGGCGATGAGCGAGACCGACGACGGCCGCTACCTGGTCGTGCGCAACGACGAGGAGCAGTACTCCATCTGGCGGGCGGACCGGGAGCTCCCCGCGGGCTGGCACGCCGAGGGCGCGTCCGGCACCCGGCAGGAGTGCCTGGACCACATCGGCCGGGTGTGGACGGACATGCGGCCGCTGAGCCTGCGCCGCCGCCTGGCCGAGGCGGACGCCTGACGCGGCCCGCGGGGGAGGACGGGGGACGCGAACGCCGGCCGGCGTGGCTGAGGCGCGGGGGAACCGAGCCCCGCCGGCCGGTGCGGTGCGGGATGACGGGCGATCTCCCTGAGCTGGTGCACGAACCAGCCCAGGGGCGACTTGCGGACGTCCGCGCCGTGAAGACACAGCGGGTCCGGGCGACCCGGACACGCCCATGGGCCTGCCCTGTCCGCGGCCGTCAGGCCTGCCGCCCCAGGGTGGACAGGTAGTCGTCCAGGGTGCGGTGCGGGGCCCAGCCCCGGGCGCGGGCGCGGGCCAGGTCCAGGACCACCGGGTGCGCCAGCTGGTCCACCGCGTAGCGGCTCAGGGCCGGTTCGCGGCCGGCGGCCGACGCCAGGGCCTCCGCCGCGCGTGCCGCCGCGCGGGCCGCCGGCAGGGGCAGGTGGCGGATCCGGGCGCGGACGCCGTGCGCGCGCAGGACCCGGCGCACCGCGTCGTCCCGCCCGTACGGGGCCGCGTCCGCCACGTTGTACGCGCCCGGGGCCCAGCCCGCGGCCGCGAGCGCGGCGCCGGCCAGGTTCTCCACCGCCGTCAGGCTGAGCAGGACGTCCGGCCCCGGCAGCAGCAGGGTGCCCGCCCGGACCCGGGACAGGAGCCGCGGCAGCAGCGTGGTGTCGCCCGGCCCGTACACGGCGCGCGGGCGCAGCACCACCGCGCCCGCGGCCAGGGCCAGCGCCTCGCCCGCCGCCTTGGTGCGGCCGTACGCGTTCAGGTGCCCGGCCTGCGGGTGGTCCTCGCGGACCAGGGTGCGGTCCCGGCGCGGGTCGTACACGCTCGCACTGCTCACCCACACCACGGGCGTGCCGCCGGCGGCGGCCGCCAGCCGCTCGGTGCCGTCCACGTTCACCGCCCGCATCCGCGCCTCCGCGGCCGAGCCGGGCGCCGGGTCGCCGACCGCCGCCGCGCAGTGCACGACGAGGTCCGCGCCGGCCAGGTCCGGCAGCTGCCGGGCCGCGTCCCAGAAGCGGTGCTCCCCGACGGGGCCGGGCCTGCGCCCCACGCACACCACGTCCGCTCCGGCCGCCGCCGCGGCGCGTGCGACGTGCCCGCCGCAGAAGCCGCTCGCCCCCGTCACCGCGACGCGCAGCCCGGCCACCCCGGTGAAGGCGCTCATGCGGCAGCCGCCCGTACGGTCAGGACCCGCCAGCCGGGCAGCGCGGCCCGCCGGTCCGCGCGGGCCCGCACCACGACCGGCCGGTACGGGGCCAGCGCGGCCAGCACGTCGGCCAGTTGGGCGCGGGCCAGCCGCGCGCCCGGGCAGGCGTGCGGGCCGGCACCGAACACCAGGTGCGCCTCGGCCGGCGGGGCCGGATCGAGGGCGTCGGGGCCGCGCCGGTGCGCGCCCGCCGCATGCCGGGCGACCAGCACCAGCCGGTCGCCCGCCCGCACCGGGCAGCCGCCGGCCGCGCCGTCGGCGGCAGCCGCCCGCGGCAGGACCGGCGAGGCCGCGGTGACCCGCAGCAGCTCGTCGGCGAGCCGCGGCAGCAGCTCCGGGTCGCCGGCCTGCCCCCACAGGCCGGCGTCGGCGCACCAGGCGACCGCCCTCGGCAGCGCGGCGACCGTGGTGTTCACGGCCGCCACCGCCAGCATCGCCGCCAGGGCGCCGTCGCCGCCCCCGCTCCCGGCCAGCAGCTCCCGCAGCTCCCGGGCGGTCCGGGCCGCCGCCTTCTTCGCGCCGGGCCGGGGCGGGCCCGGCAGGTGCCCGCGTACGGACGCCGCCGCCGCGGCCGCGGCCGCACGGGCCACCGCGGACGGGTCCGCGCCGGAGCCGAGCAGCGCGCACACCGCCGAACCCGACAACTCGGCGGCCAGCGCCACCGCATCGACCTCGCCGCCCCGGCCGAGCGGCGCGAGCCGCTCCGCCAGCAGCGGCCGCCACCGCACCCGCAGCCGCTTCACCCCGGCCGCACCGAGCCCGTCGGCCAGGTCGCGCCGGTCGGTGCGGTGACCGCTGCCCTCCTGGTCGAACAGCACCCCGCCTGCGCCCGCGAGCGCCTCGCGCGCGGCCGCCCCGGTGGTTCCGGCGGCCGTGCGGTCGAGCGGTATCCGCGTCAGCGCGTCCCGGTAGGCGCCGGCGTCGTGGACGAGCAGGGTCCCCCCGATCCGGCGCACCCCGCGCCCCCGCGTCGCGGCGAGCAGCGCGAACAGCACGGGATGGCTGCGCAGGTACACCCGCCGGTCCCTGCGGCGCGCCGCCGCGGCACCGCCGGCCGCGGCAGGCGCCGCGACGGTGCCGCCCGGCGCCGTACCGGCAGCCGCGACGAGCCGCGCCGTCGCACGCTGCGATGCCGCCCCGCCGGACTCCGCCGGGGCGCCGGTCGCCGGGGTTGCCGGGCATGCCGTACCGCCGGCCGCGTTCCGGGCCGTCATCGGGAGCCCTCCAACCGGGCCGCCGCGAGGGCGGATGCCGCCGTGCGGTCCGGTTTGCGGGAGCGGCCCGCCAGCGGGATCCGGGCGAACAGGACCGCGTCCGGGCGGGCCGTGCCCATCCGGTGCAGGGGGCCGGACAGGGCCGCCCGCAACCGCGGCAGGTCCGTGCCGGGCCGCGGCTGCACCAGCGCGACGAGCCGTTCGTCGCCCGCGGCCTCGGGGCCGCCGCCGGCCGGGACCCCGACCAGCACCGCCAGCTCGACGCCCGGCACGTGCAGCGAAGGCTCGTACAGGCCCGGGTAGATGTTCTCGGCGCGCCGCAGCACCATGTCCTTGGTCCTTCCCTCCAGTACGATCCGGCCCGCCGCGTCCAGCCGCGCCCGGTCCCCCGTACGCACCCACGGGTCGGGCTCCTCGCCCAGGTAGCGGTGGCGGGCCGCCGGCCCGGAGAGCAGCAGCTGCCCGTCCGCGTCCGGTTCGGCCCGTACGCCCGGCAGGGGGGCGCCGACCAGGTCGCCGGGGCCCTCGAACGCGGCTTTCTCCCGGGCCTCGACGGCCGCGGCCGGGAACAGCTCGGTCAGCGCGTACACGCCCCACGCCTGCGCCGCGCCCGCCTCGCGCACCCGGCCCAGGAGTTCGGCCCCGGCGGGCGCCGAGCCCGTCCACACACGCCCGTGGAAGCGGGCGCCCGCGCCGAGCGCCTCCCGCAGCCGCGGCGGCGTCAGGTACGTGTCCGCAGGCCGCAGCCGGTGCAGCTGCCGGGCCAGGACCCGCGCGGAGCGGGCGGGCAGGGCGACCGGCGCGCCCCGGGTGAGCGCGGGCACGAGGACGAAGAACGTCCCGCCGAGCACCGGCCGCGACGCCTCCCCGGCGGTCTCCCCGGCGGCCTGCCCGGCGGCGGAGAACAGCGCCTCGACGGTCTCCATCCCGGCCGCGAGGCCCGCCCGCGTGTGCACCACGGCCCGGGGCTGCGAGGTGGTCCCGGAGGTGAACACGACCACCGCGTCGGCGTCGTCCCCGACCGGCGCCGCCCCCGCCGCGGGCAGCCCGGCCCGCCGGGCCCCCCGCTCCAGCGCGGGCGCGCACCACGGCAGCCGCGGCCCGACGGTCGCGACCGGGCAGCCCAGGGTCCCCAGGTCGGGGAGGGCCAGTGCGGCCCGCCGGGCCAGCGGCCGCGCCCACCCGGCGGCGGCCTGCGCGGCCGCGTCGGCCAGCACCAGCGACGGCCGGGCCAGCGCCAGCCGGGCGCGCAGCACCTCCGGCCCGGCCCCCGGGTCGAGGACGGCGCCGCGCAGCCCGAGCCGCCACAGTGCCAGCAGCACCGCCAGGGCGCGCGGTCCGGGCCGCACCGCGACCCCGACGGTGTCGCCGGCCCGCAGCCCCCGCGCGTGCAGGGCGGCCGCGTATCCGTCGGCGAGGCCGGCGAGTTCGCCGCAGGTCGCCCGGACCCGCGGCGCGCCGCCGCGGGTCGAGGTGAGCACGGCCGCC
The DNA here is from genome assembly GCF_003325375.1 of Streptomyces globosus. Taxonomy (GTDB): domain Bacteria; phylum Actinomycetota; class Actinomycetes; order Streptomycetales; family Streptomycetaceae; genus Streptomyces; species Streptomyces globosus_A. Next base: position 2,010,477 of record NZ_CP030862.1, read on the forward strand.
CGGTTGGGCCGGCGGCGCAGGGCGTGGTCGAGTCGGTCGAGCATCAGCGGGGGTCCGTTCCGTGGCGGCCGCTGCCCTTGTCCAGGTACCAGCGGGCGGTGCCGGCGATCCCGTACGCGCGGATCCGGCGGGTGGAGTTCTCCACGACCATCGACCGGCAGCGGCTGATCCGGTCGGTGTGGCGGCGTACGGCGTTCAGGAAGAGCCGGTCGGTGGGCGAGGGGCGGCGCGGCATCCCGCCGACGGCCAGGTACAGCTCGGCGGTGATCGCCATGTTGTTCCCGGCGTGCATCCGGTAAGGGGCCCGGAACTCGCCGCGCCGCACGTGCTGCGGCCGCAGCCGCCCGAACAGCGAGGCGAGGCCCACGAGTGCGGCGAACCCGGCCCGGCCGAGCGGCCCGTGCTCGTCGCGCCGCGCGGTGATCCGCCCGCACACCAGGCCCGGCCGGGCCGTCAGCGCGGCCCGCGCCGCGCCCGCCCAGCCCGGCCGGGGCAGGCAGTCGGCGTCGGTGCGGGCCAGCAGCCGCGCCCCCTGCCCGATCGCGTACCGGAACCCGGTGTCGACAGCGGATCCGACGCCCTTCTCCGGCTCCTCGACGACCCGCACGGGGAACGGCGCGGACGCCGCGAAGGCCCGGGCGACGTCCCCCGTCCCGTCCGTGGAGGCGTTGTCGACGACCAGCAGGGTGAAGTCCCGGTCGTGCTGCGCGGCCAGCGCCCGCAGCGTCGCGCCCAGCCGGGCCGCCTCCTGGTGGGCGGGCACCACCACCCACATCTCGTGCCCGCTCACGACTTCTCCCAGACCATCGTCATGATGCTGATGCCGCCGCCCAGACCGACGAACAGCACCCGCTCCCCGGGCGCCAGCGCGCCGAACACCCGGTCGAGCTGCACGCCGAGGGTGGCGCTCGCGACGTTCCCCAGCTCGGGCACGGTGACGACCAGCTTCTCCGCGGGCACCCCGGTCAGCTCGGCGAACCGCTCCAGGTACGGCACCGTCACCTGGTGCACGAGCACCTTCGCGAAACCGTCCCAGTCGGTGCCGGCGCGGTGCAGCGTCCGGTCGATGACCGCCGTCCCGACCTTCTCGAACACGCCGCGCAGCTCGTGGCCGTCGCCGCGGAAGTACGTGTACGCGTCCCCTCGCGGGTGGCGCGAGCCGCCGCCCGGTATCCCGCCGACCTCCCAGTGCTCCGAGTGCGTCTCGGTGTCGACGTCGAGGATCCCGCCCCGCTCCACCGCCTCCACGACGACGGCCGCCCCGGCGTCGCCGAACGTGTACCCGGCGAAGCCGGCGCGCAGTTCGGCGAGGTCGGCCGGCGCGTACTGCACGGCCCGGCTCGGGGTCTCCCCGGTGACGACCAGGGCCCGCCGGGCCCGCCCGGCCAGGACCATGGAACGGGCGAGGTCGATGCCGTTGACGAAGCTGTTGCAGGCGTTGGTGACGTCCACGGCGTGCGCCCGCGTGCCCAGTTCCGCCTGCACGATGTGCGCGGTGGCCGGCTCGACCATGTCGCGGGTCGCGGACGCGAACACCAGCAGGTCGATGTCCGGGGCGGCCAGCCCGGCCGCGTCCATGGCCCGGCGGGCCGCGCCCGCGGCGAGCGTGGACGCGTACACCCCCGGCCCTGCGACACGGCGGGCGGCGATCCCGGTGGCCTGCGTCAGCAGCCTCGGCGGCAGGGCCAGGCCGCTGCGGCGCGCCACCTCCTCCTGGAGGGCGTCCGAGGACAGGACCCCGTCGGGCAGCATGCTGCCGACGGCGGTGATGCCCGCGCGGAGTCGGGGATCAGGCAAGGAAGTGAACATGCCCGCCACGATGGCAACCGGCGGCGGCCCGGACCTGAGTACGGATGCTCACTTCGCGCCGCGGCCGCCCCCGGACCGCCTGAGTACGGCGACTACGCGCGCGGCACCTCCTCCACCGTGCTCGTGCCCGCGCCGGGCCCGGACTCCCACTCCCAGGACTCCTCCAACCGAAGCCGCCCGTCCGGCAGTTCCGTCACCGCGGACGTGCAGTGCCCGGAGGCGGTCGTCCCGTCGGGCCGCAGCTGCACGTACCGGAAGTCGAGCACGTCGCCGGTGCGCGTACCGACGAGGAACCCGCGGACGACGTCCCCGCCCGCGTACTCGGCCCAGATCCGCCCCGCCTCCTCGCGGTACGTGAACCGGGTCTCCCTCCCGACCTGACCCGGCGCCTGGTCGGCGACCGGCGCGAACACGACACCCTCAAGCGGACGCGCCACGACACACTCCTGCGAAGAAACGACGAGCGGGCCCCCCGCCCCTGCGCGAGACGCTACCCGACGCGCCGCACGTACTCGCGTTCGCCGGCCGCGGGGGAGTACGACCTCGCGCTCACGCCCGCCGTGATGCGGGACACGTGGCAGGCCCCGCCGCACGAGACGCCGGTGGCGTTCGTCACAGAGGTCGAGGACTTCCTGCGCGGCTGACCCGGCCGCAAGGAACGGAAAAGCCTGTGGGGCGCGAGTGATCTCGCGCCCCACAGGCGACAGGGTGAGTGACGGGACTCGAACCCGCGGCCACCTGGACCACAACCAGGTGCTCTACCAACTGAGCTACACCCACCACGACGGGCGGCGGTCCGCCCGTTCGATGTGCACGCACAGCATAGCCGATCAGCGGGGTGGTCCCGCGACACGCCGCCCCCCGGCGGCCCCGGCGGGCCGCCCCCCCAGGCGGCCCGCCGCCCCGCCGGACGGGCGCGCGCCCGTCAGCCGGCGGCCGCGGCGTGCGCCACGGCCGCCGCCGCGAGGGCCCTCACCACCGGATGGGGGCGGCTCCCGTCGCCGTACAGCTCCGGCTGGAAGAGGGTGGCCAGGAAGAACGGGTGCCCCGGCAGCTCCGCCATCCGCAGCTGCCCCTCCTCGTCGTGCCCGGACAGCCTCAGCCCGTGCGCGGCGAGCGCCGGCAGGTGGCGGGGGTCCGGGCCGAAGGTGCAGTGGTAGCGCTCCAGGCTCCGCTCCGCCCCCAGCGCCGCCTCGGCCAGCGAGCCGGGCTCGGCCCGGACCAGGCCCTCGTGCCCGACGAGCGAGCAGGCGAGCGGCGCGATCAGCAGGTCCCCGGCGGCGGGGTCGTTCTCCGCGTGCCCGACGGCCAGCCCGCACACCGAGCGGGCGAATTCGAGCAGGGCGTGCTGGAAGCCGCCGCAGGTCCCGAGGAAGGGGATGCCCTCCTCGCGGGCGGTCCGGATCGCGGCGAGCGCCCCGGCCTCGCTGGCGTACGGGCTGCCGGGCAGCATCCAGACGGCATCGAAGCGGGCGAGCGAGCCGGAGGCGGCCTCGGCTTCGGCGTCGGCGGTGGGGATCCAGTACGCGTCGAGGACGAGCCCGTCGCGGGAAGTGAGGGCGTCGAGGAGGCGCGGGATCCGGACGTGGGACTCGACGTGCGGGGAGCGGTCGCCGACGAGCGCGACACGCGCCGGGCGGGTTGTGCCGGTGGGTGCGGCAGGGGTTCCGGTCGCGGGTGAGGCAGGCGTGGCGGGTGTCGTCGCAGGCGTGAGCCCGTGGGGTGCGGTGGTCATACGGATCATCCTGTGGCCGGCTGCACGTTCAGCGCCAACGATTGTTCCTTCATGATCGATAAGTGATCCTGATGGCCATGGATCCGCACCTGCTCCGCACCTTCGCCGCCGTGGCCCGCCTGGCGTCCTTCTCCGCCGCCGCCCGCGAGCTCGGCTACACCCAGTCGGCCGTCTCCCAGCACATCGCCGCCCTGGAGGCCGACCTGGGCACCGGCCTGCTCACCCGCCGGCCCGTCGCCCCCACCCCCGCGGGGCACCGCCTCCTCGAACACACCGCGCCGCTGCTGCTCCGGATCGACGCCGCCCGCGCCGACGTCCGCCGGCTGGCGGCGGCCCCGCCCGGCCGCCTGACCCTCGCCGCGTCCCCGCTCGCCGTCGGCCCGGCGCTGCTCGCCGCACTGCCCGCCACCGGCGTCGAACTGCGGGTCGTCCCGCCGGCCGCGGTGCCGGCCGCCGTCGCCACCGGCGGCTGCGACCTCGGCCTCACCGACGGCACGGCCGCCCCCAGCGACCCGCTGCGCCTGCCCGACGTCGCGCCCCTGGCCGTCACCGGCGTCGCCGAGGAGCCCCTCGCCGTCCTGCTCCCGGCCGGGCACCCCTTCGCCGGGCGGGCCGCGCTGCGGCTGGACGACCTGGCCGACGCCCGCTGGCTCGACGCCCCGCACGTCGGACTCGCCCCGCCCGCCGCCGCCCGCACCACCCCCGCCCTGCGGTACGACGGCACCGACCTGTACGCCCTGTGCTCGCTCGCCGCCGCCGGGCACGGACTGGCCCTGCTGCCCCGCCGCGTCGCCGAAGCCGCCGCGGCGCGCGCGGCCGGGGCCGCCGTACCGCTGGCCGGCACCCGGCTGGTGCACCGCACCGAGCTGATCACCCCCCGTACGCCGGCGCCCGCCGCGGCCGCCCTGGCCGCACGCCTCACGGCGCCCGCCTGAACCGGGCCCGGGCCGCCGGCCTCACGGCCCGAGGACGACCGCCGACTCCGCCGGGACGCGGACGCGCCCGTTCGCGTCCGGATGCGGAACCTCCTCCCATGCGGCCAGCACCCGCACCCCGTTCCGGCCCAGCGCGACCGTCGCCGGCTCCGGAGCCGCATTCACCACCACCCGGATGTCGCCCCGTCGGAACGTCAGCCAGCGCCGCTCCTCGTCGTACGCCACCCGCACCGCCGCCAGATCCGGATCCCGCAAATCCGGATGCCCGCGCCGCAGCGCGACCAGCGTCCGGTACCAGGCCAGCAGCCGCGCGTGCGGCTCCCGCTCCGGCTCCGCCCAGTCCAGGCACGACCGCTCCCGGGTGGCCGGGTCCTGCGGGTCCGGGACCTCCTCGGGACGCCACCCGTGCGCGGCGAACTCCCGGCGCCTGCCCTCCCGTACGGCCCGGGCCAGGTCCGGGTCGGGATGGTCGGTGAAGTACTGCCACGGCGAGCCCGCACCCCACTCCTCGCCCATGAACAGCATCGGCACGAACGGCCCCGCCAGCACCAGCGCCGCGGCGCACGCCTGCAGCCCCGGCGACACCGACGCGGCGAGCCGGTCGCCCTGCGCCCGGTTGCCGACCTGGTCGTGCGTCTGCGCGTACCCGAGGAACCGGTGCGCCGGCGTGTGGCGGCGGTCCACCGGCCGGCCGTGCGTGCGCTCCCGGAAGGAGGACCACGTCCCGTCGTGGAAGAACACCCGCGTCATCGTCTTCGCCAGTGCGGCGAGCGGCGCCTGCGCGAAGTCGGCGTAGTAGCCCTGTGATTCGCCGGTCAGCACACAGTGCAGCGCATGGTGGAAGTCGTCGTTCCACTGGGCGTGCAGGCCGAGCCCGCCGGCCGTGCGGGGCGCCGTCGTCCGCGGGTCGCAGGCGTCCGACTCGGCGATCAGGAACAGCGGCCGCCCCGTCTCGGCGGCGAGCGCGTCCACCGCCGCGGACAGCTCCTCCAGGAACGTCAGCGCCCGCCCGTCGGCCAGCGCGTGCACGGCGTCCAGGCGCAGCCCGTCGATCCCGTAGTCCCGCAGCCAGGCCAGTGCACTGCCGAGGAAGTAGGCGCGGACCTCGTCGGAGCCGGGGCCGTCCAGGTTCACGGCCGCGCCCCACGGGGTGTGGTGCGCGTCCGTGAAGTACGGCCCGAAGGCGGGCAGGTGGTTCCCGGAGGGCCCCAGGTGGTTGTGGACGACGTCCAGCACCACCCCGAGCCCGGCCCGGTGGGCGGCGTCCACGAACCGGGCCAGCCCGGCCGGGCCCCCGTACGGCTCGTGCACCGCCCACGGCGCCACCCCGTCGTACCCCCACCCGTGCCGGCCGGGGAACGGGCAGACGGGCATCAGCTCGACGTGCGTGACGCCGAGCGCGACCAGGTGCGGGAGACGGGCGGCCGCCGCGTCGAAGGTGCCCTCGGGGGTGAACGTGCCGACGTGCAGCTCGTACAGGACCGCGTCCTGCAGGCGGATGCCCGGCGGCGGCGCCTGCGGCGCAAGGGAGGCGGTGTCGACCACCGCGGACAGGCCGTCAGGGCCGTCCGGCAGCCGCCGGCCGCGCGGGTCGGGCCGCACCTGCGGGCCGCCGCCCAACCGGAACCCGTACCGGTCGCCGTCCCCGGCCGGGGCCCGCACCACCCACCAGCCCGGCCGGTCCGGGTCGCGCTCCATGCCGTGCTCGGCCTGCCCGAGCCGCAGCGCGACCCGGTCCGTCAGCGGTGCCCACACCTCGAACTGCACGGGCGGTCCCCTCGTCTTCGGCGTACCGGAACGTGTGCTGTGCCATGTGCCGCACCCATCATCGCCGGGCGGCCGGCCCCGTTCTGGACACTCCGGCCCCGACGGGCCGACAATCACCCCGTGACGTCGAGTTTCGAGTTCCCCGCCTACCCCGCGCCGCGCCTGTCCGACGCGGAGCGCGACAGAGCCCTCGGCAAGCTCCGCGAAGGCGCGGCCGCGGGCAGGCTGTCCCACGACACCTTCCTGCGCCGCATGGAGCTCGCCCTCGCCGCCCGCCGCCCCGAGGAACTCGCCGTCCTCGTCGCCGACCTCGACGGCCGCGACGGCGAAACGCCGTGGGCGCGCCGCCTGTTCGGCTGGGTGGGCCGCCTCTCCGCCGTGTCCGCCGGGGTCCGGCGCGCCTGGACCGTCGAACGGCTCCCCAGGCTGCTGCTGCCCCACCCGGGCGCCCAGCCGCTGCGCATCGGCCGCGACCCGGGCAACGGCCTGCGCCTCACCGACGAGACGGTCTCCCGCGTCCACGCCGAACTCGGCATGCGCGACGGCATGTGGATCCTCACCGACCTCGGCTCCTCGAACGGCACCACCGTCAACGGCCGCAGGGTGACGGGCTCGATCGCCGTCCGCGACGGCGACCAGATCGGCTTCGGCCGCATGTCCTTCCGCCTCTCCTCCACCTGACGGAGCGGCCGGGGGCGGTGGGGCGCGGCCGGGGCGGAGGGCGGAGGATGACCCCCATGAACCCCGAACCCGCCCCCGTGGTCCGCCCGGCCAGGCCGGAGGACCTCCCCCGCCTGGCCGAGCTGGTGCGCGAGCACATCGCGTACGAGAAGTCCGCGCCCCGCCCGCCGGGCCTGGCAGAACGGCTCGCCCCGCACCTGTTCGCACCGGAGCCGCGGGCCTGGGTCCTGCTCGCGGAGGACCCGTCCGGCCGGGTCGCCGGATACGCGGCCTGCACCGCCGAGTTCTCCTTCTGGGACGCCCGGCACTACCTCCACATGGACTGCCTCTACCTCGCGGAGGAGGCTCGCGGCCACGGCCTGGGCGCGGCCCTGCTGGACGCGGTGGCCGCCCTGGCCCGCGACCTGGACCTCACCGAGGTCCAGTGGCAGACCCCGGACTGGAACGAGGGCGCCCGCCGCTTCTACGACCGCCGGGGCGCCCGCGGCACCCCGAAGCAGCGCTACACCCTCCCGGTTCCGCCGGACGGCACCACCGCCCGCTGAGGCGGATCCGTCGCGCCGCCCCGGCAGCGGCCGGCGTCGGCCGATCCCGGCGGCGGGTCACAGCGACCTCAGCAGGTGCGTGTAGGTGGCGAGGACCGTGCGGGACTGGTGTTCCACCTGGGTGGGGATCGGGACCGGGCGGGCCTGGAAGCGGGCCGCGAAGTCCGTGCACCAGCCCGTCACCAGGCGGTCCAGTCCCGCGGCGGCGGGGTGGCCGCGGCCGCGCAGGACGCGCAGGAGCATCGCGGCGGCGCGCAGGGAGAGCCGGCGGCCGAAGGCGTCGATGCTGTGGATGCGGGCCGCGGTGGCCTCCGCGGGTGCCGCGGGGCCCGTCCACTCGGTGGTGATCCCGGGGATCAGGCCGAGCGTCCAGTCGACGGCGCGCAGCAGGGCCTCGGAGCCCGGGTCGTCCTCCGCGGGGGGACCGTCGGCGTGGTGGCGGACCGCGGCGACCAGGGCGGCGTCCCGGGTGAGGCGGTCGGCCAGGGTGCGGAGGGCGCCGCGCGGGTCGGGGTGCGGGGCCGGGTCGTCGACGAGGTCGGAGGCCCACATGGGGACCTCGACGACGGCGGTGGCACCGGCGTGCCGGTGGGCCCGGTACCAGGTGCTGAGCCGGGTGTCCTCGGGGTGGAAGGAGCGCGGGGCGTCCGGCCCGGCCGGCGGCAGGACGAAGACGCCGGGGCCGGGCGAGGGCCAGCCGGCGGCGTCCGAGGCGCCCGTCTCGACCGGGATCCGCAGCTCCGCCGCGGACTTGGCGAACGGCTCGGCCAGGCCCGGTATGTCGCGGGTGAGCTGTACCCAGGAGCCGCCGAGGTCGGTGGCGTGCAGGGAGACCTGGAGCACCGGCCGGAGCTCGTCGATGAGCCCGGTCAGGATCCGGGTCTCCGGCGGGAGCCGGTCCGGCGGCAGCAGGGACGGAGCCCATTCGGGCTGCTCGGGGCCCGGGGGGCGGTAGAAGCTGCGGTGGTAGTCGAGCAGCGACCGCGGCTGCGGGGTGCGGTGCAGGGCGGCGCCGTCCGGGTCCGCGCACAGCAGGAAGTGCCAGCCGCCGCCGGCCCGCGGTCCGCTGCCGGGGGCCGGGCGGCCGGCGGCCAGGTGCCGGGCCAGGGCGAGGGCGGTGGCGCCGCCGACGGGCTCGTTGGCGTGGGCCCCGGCGACGACGAGCACCTCGCCGCCGTCCGGGGCGGAGCCGGAGCCGCCGGGGCCGCCGGGGCCGCAGGGGTGGACGGAGAGCAGCCAGAGCGGCTCCCCGGCCCGGGAGGAGCCGGCCCGGCGCAGCCGCGCCCGGCGGGGGTGTTCGTCCGCCAGCGCGCGGGCGGCCTGCGCGAGTTCGCGCGGTGTGGGGTAGCGCATGTCCTGGTGGTGTGTCACCTCCAAGCAATGCCCGCCGCGCACGCCCGCTACTGCTCCTCGGGGCCCGCATCTTCACGGAATGCCCTGGCCAACGCCCTGCCGTTGGCCAAAGCTTCGCGGTCGCGCTGCGAGCGGCTGCTCCCCGGCCCGCGCGGCCGCCGCCCCTCGGCCCGCCCCCTCGGCCCGCCCTCAGCCCCGCCCCCTCAGCCCGTCCCCTCCGCCCGGACCAGGGCCGCCACCGGTCGGGCCGACAGCAGTTCGGCCAGGCGGGCCTCGCCCTCGTACGCCTCCGCCCCGTATGCCTCCGCCCCCGTCGGCGGCAGCAGCGGGACCCACCTCCCCGGAGGCAGCGGCAGGACCGTGTCCCGCCAGCCGCCCGCGCGGGCCAGCCGGAGCGAGAGCCGGGTCGCCGCCGCCACCAGACCGCCCGTACGGGTGAACGCCAGGCAGTGGGCGGCCGCCGGGCCGCGGGCCGCCAGCGGTGCGTACCCGGTGAACAGCTCGGGCCGGTCCCGCCGGAGCCGCAGCAGGGCCGCCGTCAGGGCCAGCTTCTCCTCCGCCTGGCCCCGCGGAGCCGCCCCCGCGTCCAGCCGGGCCAGCGCCTCCCGCGGGAAGACCGCCGGGCGGCGGTTGTCGGGGTCGACCAGCGCCCGGTACTCCGACTCCGAGCCCTGGTACACCTCCGGGACGCCCGGCATCGCCAGGTGCAGCAGCGCCATCCCCAGCAGGTTCGCCCGGGCCGCCTCCGCGGCCTCCTTCGGCAGCTCCTCCGCATCCGGCACGCAGGCGGCGACCGTCTCCTCGTACGCCTCGTCCGGCTCGGTCCAGCCGGTCCGCAGCGCCGCCTCCCGGACCGCCTTCAGCAGCGCCCCGGACAGCCGCTCCTCCCGCTCCGGCACCTCGCCCAGCCCGAGGGCGGTCTGCCGCGCCACCCACGCGAGCTGCGGGTCCGCGCCGCCCGGCCGGCCCATCAGGCCGGGGTCCTGCGACAGGGCGGAGATCCGGGCCCGCACGTCCGCGCTCCGCTTCGTGTCGTGCGTGGACAGCACCGTCCCGGTACGCGGCCAGTCGCGCTCCACGGCGGCGCAGTACGCGTGGAACTCGCCCGGGGACACCGCCGGCCGCCCCGGGTCCGCCCCGACCTCGGCCGCCGACAGCAGCGGCGCGTACCGGTAGAAGGCCCGGTCCTCCAGCGACTTGGCGCGCAGCGCCGCCGACGTCTGGGAGAACCGCGCGGCGAAGGCCGCATCGGCCCGCACCAGCTCCCGCACGCCGTCCACCGCCGCGGCGCCGGCCTGCCGCGCCGCCTCCGCCGCGGCCCGCGGATCGAACTGCCCGCCGCCCGGGTAGGGCCGGTAGACCGGGTAGGCGACCAGCAGCTCCCGCACGGCCGGGGCGAGCCCCGGACCCGCGGCCCGCTCCAGGGCCGCGAGCTCGGCGGCCAGGTCGCCCTCCAGCACCTCCCGGGTGCAGGCCCGGGCCGTCTCCCGCCAGCCCGGCAGGCCCGTCGACTCCCGGAACCGGCGGTCGAGTTCGGCGGCGCCGTCCGGGCAGGTGAACACGCCGTCGACCCGGTGCAGGGCGTCGTAGCCGGTGGTCCCGGCGACGGGCCAGCCGGCCGGCAGCCGCTCCCGCCGGCCGAGGATCTTCTCCACCACGACCCAGCAGTCCCCGCCGACGCCGGCGCGCAGCCGCCGCAGGTAGCCCTCCGGGTCGGCGAGCCCGTCCACGTGGTCGATCCGCAGCCCGGCCGCCACCCCGTCCCGCACCAGCTCCAGCACCTTCGCGTGCGAGGCGGCGAACACCCCGGGGTCCTCCACCCGGACGCCGATCAGCTGCGCGATGGTGAAGAAGCGCCGGTAGTTCAGCCCGGTGCGCGCCGCCCGCCAGTGGGCGGGCCGGTACCACTGCTCCGCGAGCAGCTCGGGCAGCGGCAGCCCGGCCGTCCCCGGGCGCAGCGGGAACTCCCACGCGCCGTGGCGCAGCACCTCGCCGTCGACGGCGCACTCGGCCGGGTCGAACGGCCGGTCGAGCAGAGGCAGCAGCACCTTGCCGCCGCCCGCCTCCCAGTCGATGTCGAACCAGCGGGCCGACGGCGATCCCGGCCCGTCCCGCAGCACCTCCCACAGCGGCCGGTTCAGCCGCAGCGGGAAGGGCACCGCCATGTGGTTCGGCACGATGTCCAGGACGAGGCCCAGCCCGTGTTCCCGGGCGGTGGCGGCCAGTGCCCGCAGCCCGGCCTCCCCGCCGAGCTCCTCCCGGACGCGGGTGTGGTCGGTGACGTCGTACCCGTGCAGGGAGCCCGGGACGGCCTCCAGGACGGGGGAGAGGTGCAGGTGGGAGGCGCCGAGCGAGGCGATGTGCGGCACGGCGGCCGCCGCCGCGGCGAAGGGGGCCTCCGGGGACAGCTGGAGGCGGTACGTCGCGGACGGCGCCGCGGGCACGGCCCCCGCCCGGGCGCCGGATCGTACGGTTGACTGCTTCTCAGGCCGGCTCATGAGAACGTACGTACCCAGCTTCCCGGATTCCGTGCCATGACCCGATGCATCCGGGTGACTGCGCCCCGCACCTGATCACCGCGTTCGCCCTCACGGAGCGGGCCGTCGCCCCGGCGCGGCTCGCCGAGGCGACCGCCTGGGCCGCCAGCGCGCTCGTCGCCGGCCAGGCGGCGGCCCTGGCCCTGTCCGGGCGGCTCGCCGAGGCCCACGGCCCCGACGGCGCCTTCGCGGTCGCCGTGGCGGCGGCGGCCGCCGCCCTCGCCCTCGCGCTCGCCACCCGGGCCCCGGACTCCCGCGGCCGGACACCCGCCCCGCCCGCCCCGTCGCCCGCCGCGCCGCAGGCAGCCGCCCCCGTCCCCTACGCCGGCCGCTGAAGCACCGCCAGCGACCGCCCCACCAGCGCCACCCGGTCACCGGCCGCGTACTGCGGCCCGGTGCCGGACGGCGGCACCTCCGGCCGCGCCGTGTCCACGATCAGCCGCCACTGCGCCCCGTGCCCGGCCGGGATCGCGAACTCCTGCCGCTCCGCGCCGGCGTTGAACATCAGCAGGAACGAGTCGTCGGTGATCCGCTCCCCGCGCGGGCCCGGCTCGGAGATGGCCTCCCCGTTGAGGAACACCGTCAGCGCGCGCGTCTGCTGCGCCTGCCAGTCGCGGGCCCGCATCGGCTCCCCGTACGGGGTGAACCAGGCGATGTCGGACAGCTCGTCGTGGGTGCCCTCCACCGGGCGGCCGTGGAAGAACCGGCGCCGCCGGAACACCGGGTGGTCGCGCCGCAGCCACACCATCCGCCGCGTGAACTCCAGCAGGGAGGGCGGCGGCTTGCCCGGCTCCGGCCAGGGCACCCAGGCAAGCTCGTTGTCCTGGCAGTACGCGTTGTTGTTGCCGCCCTGGCTGCGCGCGAACTCGTCCCCGTGGCTCAGCATCGGCACCCCCTGCGACAGCATCAGGGTCGCCGTGAAGTTGCGCATCTGCCGCTCCCGCAGCTGGACGACGTCCGGGTCCTCCGTCGGGCCCTCGACGCCGCAGTTCCAGGACCGGTTGTGCGCCTCGCCGTCCCGGTTGCCCTCGCGGTTGGCCTCGTTGTGCTTCTCGTTGTACGAGACGAGGTCGTGCAGGGTGAAACCGTCGTGGCAGGTGTGGAAGTTGATGGACGCCAGCGGCCGCCGGCCGTCGTCCTGGTACAGGTCGGAGGAGCCCGTCAGCCGGCTCGCGAACTCGGCCAGGGTGCGCGGCTGGCCGCGCCACAGGTCCCGCACCGTGTCCCGGTACTTGCCGTTCCACTCGGTCCACAGCGGCGGGAAGTTGCCCACCTGGTAGCCGCCCTCGCCCAGGTCCCAGGGCTCCGCGATCAGCTTCACCTGGCTGACCACCGGGTCCTGCTGGACGAGGTCGAAGAACGACGACAGCCGGTCCACCTCGTGGAACTGCCGGGCCAGCGTCGCCGCCAGGTCGAAGCGGAAGCCGTCCACGTGCATCTCGGTGACCCAGTACCGCAGCGAGTCCATGATCAGCTGGAGGACGTGCGGCGAGCGCATCAGCAGCGAGTTCCCGGTGCCGGTGGTGTCCACGTAGTGCCGCTGGTCGTCCGCCAGCCGGTAGTACGAGGCGTTGTCCAGCCCGCGGAAGGACAGCGTCGGCCCCAGGTGGTTGCCCTCCGCGGTGTGGTTGTAGACCACGTCGAGGATGACCTCGATGCCCGCCTCGTGCAGTGCGCGCACCGCCGACTTGAACTCCAGCACCTGCTGCCCCCGGTCGCCGGAGGCGTAGCCGTTGTGCGGGGCGAAGAAGCCGATGGTGTTGTAGCCCCAGTAGTTCGTCAGCCCGTCGTCGACCAGGCGGTGGTCGTGGACGTACTGGTGGACGGGCATCAGCTCCAGGGCCGTCACCCCGAGCCGGGTCAGGTGGCCGATGACCGCCGGGTGCGCGAGCGCCCCGTACGTGCCGCGCAGCTCCTCCGGCAGCTCCGGGTGGCGCATCGTCAGGCCCTTGACGTGCGCCTCGTAGAGCACCGTCCGGTGGTAGTCGTGCCGCGGCGGCCGGTCGTCGCCCCAGTCGAAGTAAGGGTTCACCACGACCGAGCTCATCGTGTGCGGCGCGGAGTCCAGGTCGTTGCGCGAGTCGGGCCGGCCGAAGTGGTAGCCGTACACCTCCTCGCCCCAGTCGATGCTTCCGGCGACGGCCCGCGCGTACGGGTCGAGCAGCAGCTTGGCCGGGTTGCAGCGCTGCCCGTGCTCGGGCTCGTACGGCCCGTGGACCCGGAAGCCGTAGCGCTGGCCCGGCATCACGCCGGGCAGGTAGGCGTGCCGGACGAACGCGTCGGTCTCGCGCAGCTCGACTGCGGTCTCCGATCCGTCGTCGTGGAGGAGGCACAGCTCGATGCGCCGCGCCGCCTCCGAGTAGACCGCGAAGTTGGTGCCGGCGCCGTCGTACGTGGCTCCGAGCGGATACGCCTGTCCCGGCCAGACCTGCATGGACAACGACTCTTCCCCTCGGTGTCGGACGGAGTGGTGGGGCTGATCCGGGGTGGACCGCGTCACTGCCTGGATCTTCCCCGAAAGAGGTGCCTCACACGGGGACCTGCGACTGCTCCGACCGGGTGACCCGCCGGGACGATATGCGGGTCGGCGGACTGTCTGCGCATCCGATAATGGGTCAACCGATCACCGGTGTACGGTCCGTCGGGCGCCATCGGGCTGCACCGGGCGCCGCGCTCGGAGTAGTCTTCCGTGATCACTTAGACGGGCGTTCCAGACGCAGAAGGCGGTGCACGGGTGAGCTCGGGAGGTCTGGAGCTGCCCCCTGGTGACAGCGGTCACGAGGGCGGCCCGGCGGACGCCCCAGGAGGCGCACCCGGCGGTGCGTCCGGCGGGGTGCCGGGTGGGGTTCCGGGTGGGGCGGCGGGGGCCGGGCAGGGCGGGCCGGCCGGGCCCGGCGGCGCCGGCGGGCCCGGCGCGGGAGGGTCCGGGGGGCCGGGCGGCGGGCCGTCCGGCGCGGTGTCCCCGGCGGCGCCGCCGCCCGGGCCGGGAGGGGCCGTCATCCGGGCCGGGGCCGGGCTGGACTGGGGTGCCGACGCGTGGAGCGAGGTCCGTACGCGGGCCCAGCGCGCGGGCCGGGCGTACATCTGGCTGAACCTGATCGAGCAGCGGCTGCGGTCGGTCGTCGGGGCGGTCCTGCGGCCGATCTACGAGCCCGTGCACGGCGAGGACGACTGGGTCGTCGCCGCGGCCGGGCCGGCCGGGCAGGAGTGGGTGCACCGGGCGGTGGCGGTGCGCGAGGTGAGCCGGCGCAAGGGCTACCTGCTCGACCCGGCCGACGACAACGTCCTCAGCTTCCTGACGCTGCCGCAGCTGCGTGAGCTGATGGTCCAGCACTGGCCCTGCTTCGAGCCGTACTTCGACGACCGGCGGGAGATCGAGCTCGCGCTGGACGAGCTGGAGGTCACGCGCAACGTCGTCTCCCGCAACCGGGCCCTGTCGCGGGCGGTGCTGGAGCAGGCCGAGCGGGCGTCGGCCCGGCTGCTGGAGGTGCTCGGCGGCGGGGCCGGCTCGCCGTCCGCGGACCGGCTTCCCATCGACGCGGTGGAGGACCTCGTCGGCGACCGGTACGCGGACGTGGTCTCCGTCCACCCCGACCGGGTGCGGCTCCAGCGGCAGCTGCCCGCCGAGGACCTCTTCGGCGGGGCGCGGCGGCTCGACGCCATCGGCATAGGCCTGAACCTGCTGGTGCAGAACTTCTCCGGCCGAAGACTCGTCCGGCTCACCGAGGCGGGCTGCCGGGTCCGGCTGCTGTTCCTGAACCCGGCGAGCAGCGCCGTCAAGCGGCGCGAGCGCGAGCTGGGGCTGCGCAAGGGCGAGCT
Organism: Streptomyces globosus; assembly: GCF_003325375.1. Taxonomy (GTDB): domain Bacteria; phylum Actinomycetota; class Actinomycetes; order Streptomycetales; family Streptomycetaceae; genus Streptomyces; species Streptomyces globosus_A. The sequence goes on from NZ_CP030862.1 coordinate 2,025,658, forward strand.
GAGCCGCTCGGTCGAGATGAACATCCTGCACGTGCGGCGGGTGCGCGCGGGGCTGAAGGACCCCTCCCGGTTCGAGATCCACGTCTTCGACGAGACGCCCCGCTTCACGGCCTACCTGGTGGAGGGGGAGAGCTCGGGCATCGCCGTCGTGCAGTCGTACCTGCGGCGGGCGCGCGGCATGGAGGCGCCGGTGCTGGTCCTGCGGGGCGGCGGCGCCCGGGACGCCGCACGCGACACCGAAAACGGACTTCTGCCTACATACCGGGAGGAGTTCGAGTCGATTTGGCAGGACTCCCGGCCGGTGTCGTGAGCTGTCAGACCCCCGTGGCAGGCTGAAAGCCGTTGACCGAAGAGGGACGTCGCCGCCGCACGGGGGCGCACGGGTGCGGGGGAGGGGCGCGTCATGGGGGACTGGCACGGCGGTGTGCTGATCGGGTTCGACCTGGAGACGACCGGGACGGAGCCCGGGGAGTCCCGGATCGTCACGGCCGCGGTCGTCGAGGTGCGGGCCGGCGAGGTGCTCGGGCGGCGCTGCTGGCTCGCGGATCCGGGGATACCGATCCCGCAGCAGGCCGCCGCGATCCACGGGATCAGCACGGAGCGGGCCGTCGCGGAGGGCCGCCCGGCGCGCGAGGTCGCCGATGAGGTCGCCGGGGCCCTCGCCGGCCACTGGCGGCAGGGCGCCGTCGTCGTCGCCTACAACGCCGCCTTCGACCTGACGCTGCTCTCCGCCGAACTGGCCCGGTACGGGCTGCCGTCGCTCGCCGAGCGGCTCGGCGGCCCGGCGACCGGTCCCGTCGTCGACCCGCTCACCATCGACCGCGCGGTGGACCGCTACCGCCGGGGCAAGCGGACCCTGGAGGCCGCATGCGCGGTGTACGGGGTGGTCCTGGACCGCGCGCACGACGCCGGGGCCGACGCGCTGGCGGCGGTCCAGGTGGCGCGGGCGATAGCCGCCCGGCACCCGCAGGTCGCCGCCCTCAGCCCGGACGCGCTGCACGCCCGGCAGGGCGCCTGGCACGAGCGCTGGGCCCGCGACTTCCAGTCCTACCTGCGCCGCCAGGGCGCCCCCGACGCGGTGGTCGACCCGGCGTGGCCGCTGCGCGGCGCGGTCCCCGCCCCGGCCTGACGCCCGGCGGTACGGCCCCGCCCCGCCGGCGGCCCGGTATCAGAAGGCGTGCCAGCGGGCGGCGGTGTCGCCGGTGCGGAGGGAGGCCACCCGGTGGCGGAACTCGGCCAGGGCGCGGGGGTTGGCCGGGGCGTGCTGGGCCACCCATGCGCAACTGGCCGTCTCGCGGGCGCCGCGCAGGACCGCGCAGCCCTCCCAGTCGCGTACGTCCCACCCGTACGCGGCGGTGAACTCGCCGTACGCCGCGTCGGGGAGGCCGTACCGGTCGCGGGAGAGGGCCATCACCACCAGGTCGTGCTCGCGCAGGTCGGCCGAGACGGTCTCCAGGTCGACCAGGACCGGCCCGTCCGGGCCGGCGTGCACGTTGCGCGGCAGGGCGTCGCCGTGGATCGGGCCCGGCGGGAGGCAGGGCGTGAGGCCCGCCGCCTCGTCGGCGTACGCGTCGCGGCGGGCCCGCAGGTAGGCGGCGTCCGCCGGGTCGACCGCGTCCCCGGCGAGCCGCAGCCAGCGCTCGACGCCGCCGAGCAGGTCCCGCGCGGGCAGCGTGAAGGGGGGTGCGGGCAGGGCGTGGAGCTGCCGCAGCAGCACCGCGAGGTCGGCGGGGGCGGCCGGGCGGACCGCGTCCGGCAGCCGGCGCCACACCGTGACGGGGTGTCCGGAGACCAGCCGGGCCGCGGGCTCCGCGGCCCGGACGGCCGGGATCCCGGCCTGCTCCAGCCAGGCCGCCACGGCGAGCTCCCGCTCGGCGCGCTCCAGCAGCGCCGCCTCGCGGCCGACCTTGACCACCAGGTCGCCGGTACGGAAGACCGCGTTCTCGCCGAGTGCCAGCAGCAGGGCAGACCCCCCGGTGAGCCCCGCCGCGTCCAACACGTCCCGGGCCAGCGCCTCGTCCATGCGGTGTCGTCGTCCCTCTCGCATCCCGGCCGGCCGCCGTGCGTGGGGCCGGGTCCGGCGGCCCAGTCTCGCACGCCCCGCCCGGGGCACCGTGATCCAAAACAGTTGAACGAGACGTCTCGTCTCGTTATGGTGGGTGCATGACCGCAGCGAAGCCCGCCCACATCGCCATGTTCTCCATCGCCGCCCACGGCCACGTCAATCCCAGCATCGAGGTGATCCGGGAACTCGTCGCACGCGGCCACCGCGTCAGCTACGCCGTCCCCGCGTCCTTCGCGGACAAGGTCGCCGAGACCGGCGCCACCCCCGTCGTGTGGACCTCCACCCTCCCCACCGACGACGAGCCCGAGGCCTGGGGCACCGAGCTCATCGACAACATCGAGCCCTTCCTGGACGACGCGATCCAGGCCCTGCCCCAGCTCGCCGCCGCGTTCGAAGGCGACGAGCCCGACCTGGTCCTGCACGACATCACCGCCTACCCGGCGCCGGTCCTGGCCCACCGGTGGGGCGTCCCCGCCGTCTCCCTCTCCCCGAACCTCGTCGCCTGGGAGGGCTACGAGGAGGAGGTCGCCGCCCCCATGACCGCCGGACTGCGCGCCTCCGAGCGCGGGCGCGCGTACTACGCCCGCTTCACCGCCTGGCTCGCCGAGAACGGCATCGACGAGCACCCCGACCGGTTCGTCGGCCGGCCCCGCCGCAGCATCGTCCTGATCCCGCGCGCCCTCCAGCCGCACGCGGACCGCGTCGACCCCGTCGTCCACACCTTCGTCGGCGCCTGCCAGGGCGACCGCACCGACCAGGGCACCTGGCAGCGCCCGGAGGCCGCCGCCGGCAAGAAGGTGCTGCTCGTCTCGCTCGGCTCGACGTTCACCCGGCAGCCCGGCTTCTACCGGGCCTGCATGGAGGCCTTCGGGGACCTGCCCGACTGGCACGTCGTTCTCCAGATCGGCAGGTTCACCGACCCCGCCGACCTCGGCGACATCCCCGCGAACGTCGAGATCCACCGCTGGGTGCCGCAGCTGGACATCCTCCGGCAGGCCGACGCCTTCATCACCCACGCCGGCGCCGGCGGAAGCCAGGAGGGCCTCGCCACGGCGACCCCGATGGTCGCCGTCCCCCAGGCCGTCGACCAGTTCGGCAACGCCGACATGCTCCAGTCGCTGGGCGTCGCCCGGCACGTCCCCATGGACGACGCGGACGCCGCCACCCTGCGGGAGGCCGTGCTCGCGCTGGTCGCGGACCCGCAGGTCGCCGCCCGCGCCGAGGCGGTCCGCGCCGAGATGGCAGCCGAGGGAGGCACCCGGCACGCAGCCGACCTGATCGAGACTATCGTTCGAGGATGACCTCCCGGACGACGAAGAAGCCGACGAACACCGCGTACGCCGCCCTGCTCCGCGGGGTCAACGTCGGAGGCAGCCGCAAGGTGCCCATGGCCGAGCTGCGCGAGGTCCTCGAAGGCCTCGGCCACGAGGACGTCCGCACCTACCTCCAGAGCGGGAACGCCGTCTTCACCAGCGCGCGGACCGACGCCGACGGGCTGGCCCGCGAACTGGAGCAGGCCATCGAGGCCCGCTTCGGCTTTGCGGTCGCCTGCCTCGTCCTCGACGGCGCCCGGCTGCGCGCCGTCGCCGACGCCTGCCCCTTCCCGGCCGCGGAGCTGGAGGGGAAGCAGCTGCACGCCACGTTCCTGTCGGAGCAGCCCGACGCCTCCCGGTTCGACGGGATCGACCGGGAGGCCCACCTGCCCGAGGAGTTCCGCCTCGGCGACCGGGTCCTCTACCTGTACGCCCCCGAGGGGCTCGGGCGCTCCAAGCTGGCGGAGGTCCTCGCCCGGCCTGCCCTGACCCAGGGCATCGACGCCACGACGCGCAACTGGAACACGGTCGCGAAGCTCGTCGAGATGACGTCCGACTGACGGCCGCCGCCGGGCGGTGGCCCCACGCCCGGCGCGGGCCGGGCCCCGTCAGTCCCAGTCGATGTCGGCGAGGCCCTCCAGCGGGGCCCGCACCGCCGCCGACTCCGGCACCGCCACCCCCTCCGCGGCGGCCACCGCCGCGCCGAACCGGACCCCGGTGCGGCTCTCGACCTCGCCCACCGCGACCTGGAACACCCGGAACTCGTCCAGGTCGAGGGCCTCCGTCAGCACCAGGTCCTGCGTCAGCAGGAACGCCTTCGCCTTCAGGACGCCCCCGTCGCCGTAGACGAGCACCTTCCAGAACTCGCGCGGTATCCGCACCCCGCGGAAGAGCCGGTCGTCTTCATGGAACACCGGCCCGCCGAACGCGGTCACCCGCAGCCCGTCGACCTCCACCTCCTCGAACACCGCGTCCTCCAGGCGGCCCCAGACGCCGGCCCGCGGACTCTGGTTGAAATCGTCCATCTGCGGCGTGATGTTGGTGTAGAAGAACGAGTCCCGGTTCGCCTGCCGGGCCTCCTCCAGCGGCCCCCACACCAGGTCGGCGCGGCGGGCCACGTGCCCGCGGTCCAGCCGGTTCGGCCTGCCGTCCCGGTCCCGGTACAGCTCGTTGTCCACCTGCGCCGACGCCGGCAGCCGCGGGTCCAGGCGGAACCGGATCCCGCGCCGGTCCAGCCGCTTCAGGCTGCCGCCGTCGATGTTCCACCCCACCCACCGCGCGAACCGCCGGGAACCGCTCAGCGCCAGCGAGAAATGGGTGTACGGGACGACCTCGGAGCCGTCCAGGAGGACCGCGTCGTCCTTGGCCGGCGGGTCCAGCTCCGGCGGCGGCACCGCCACCGCCAGGAACCCCGGGTCGTAGCCTGCGGCGACCCCGGACTCCGGGCCGAGCGGCCGGGGCGGGGCGGGTGCGTGGTTCGTGGCAGCCATCGTCTGGCTCCCTTCGCACAGGGAGTTCGGACGCGGGAAGCCCCGCCGGACCCCGCCGGGAAGGAGGCGCGGGGCCCCTGCGGCGGACGGTCCGGGCGCACACCGGCGGGGGCTTCCCGCGCCGCGCGTGCACTTCCAGCGTACGGCGGCCCCGGGCCGGGCGCGCCGGGAACTCCCCTTGCCGCACAGCCGACATGGGTCGTTGCGGCGTCAACCTCCCGGTCCGCGGCCGCAGTCCGGAGCAGCAGGCCCGAGCAGGGGCCGGAGCACAACCTTCCGGGGACCGCGTCGCACGGCGCCCGGCCGATGTGCCAGGCTTCCCCGTCATGCGCTACATCATCATCGGCGCCGGTGCCATCGGCGCGACCATCGGCGGACGGCTCGCGGAAGCGGGCAGCGAGGTCGTCCTCGTCGCGCGCGGCGCGCACGCGGCGGCCCTCGCGGCGGACGGCCTGCGGCTCACCACGGCCGACGGGCCGCGGGTGCACCGGCTGCCCGTCGTCACCGGCCCGGCCGAACTCGGCGGACTGCGCCCCGACGACGTCCTGCTGCTCGCCGTCAAGACGCAGGACGCGATCGCCGCCCTCGACACCTGGGGCGCCGCCGAGGTCGCCGGCGGGGGCACCGCCGCGCAGCGGCTGCCCGTCCTGTGCGCACAGAACGGCGTCGAGAGCGAGCGCCTCGCCCTGCGGCGCTTCGCCCGCGTGTACGGGGTGTGCGTGTGGCTGCCCGCCACCTTCACCGAGCCCGGCGCCGTGAGCGCGCTGTGCGCCCCGCTGACCGGCATCCTGCACCTCGGTCTCGCCGCCGGCGGCGCGGACGCGCGGGCCCGGCGGATCTCCGCGGACCTGGAGCGGGCGGGGTTCGGTGCGCCTGTCGTCACGGACGTGATGCGGTGGAAGTACGCCAAGCTGCTGGGCAACCTCGGCAACGCCGTCCAGGCCGCCACCGGGCCCGAGCCCGACCCGGCCAAGGCCGCCCTGGTGCTGCGGGCCCGGCGCGAAGGCCGGGAGGCGCTCCTGGCGGCGGGCATCCCGTACGCCTCCGACGCGGAGGAGGCGGAGGCACGCGACGGGAAGGTGCGGCAGCCGGACGCGGTGCGCGGCGGATCGTCCTGGCAGTCCCTGTACCGGGGGACGGGGACGATCGAGGCGGACTACCTCAACGGGGAGGTGTGCCTGCTCGGCCGGCTGCACGGGGTGCCGACGCCGGTCAACGAGACGCTGCGGCACGCGGCGAACATCTTCGCCCGGGAAGGCCTCCCGCCGGGCTCGATGTCGATCGCCGACCTGACGGCCCTGGCCGACGAGGCCGCCGCCCGCACATAGGGGCGTGAGGATGCGGGCGGCCGACGGGCGGCGAACCCGCAGGGCCTACGCCGACAGCGCGTGCGCCCGCACGCCAGCGGCCGCCGCCCCGTCGTAGCGGGCCAGCAGCAGCCGGGCCACCTCCGGGGCCGAGCCCAGCACGCCCGCCAGGACGTCCGCGCCGGCCTCGGCGGCGCCGGCCGCGATCCGGTCCGGCAGCCGCCCGGGGGCGATCACGTACGGGGCCACCGCGACGCGCCGGACCCCCTCGGCGCGCAGGGCCCGTACGGCGTCCTCCGTACGGGGAAGAGCAGCGGAGGCGAACGCAGGCCGCACGGCGCACCAACCGGTGTGCCGCCACTCCCGCGCGATTTCAGCGATCACTGCGATCGCCTCCGGGTCCGAGGAGCCGGCGGACGCGAGCACCACTCCCGTGGCGGCCCGGTCCGCGGCCGTGATGCCCGCCTCCGCCAGCCGGCGCTCCAGCGCGGCCGTCAGCAGCGGGGAGGGGCCGAGGACGTCGGCGACCCGCACCCTCTGCCCGGGCAGCCGGGCCTGCGCCTCCGACAGCACCGCGGGGACGTCGGCCTTCGCGTGGAAGGCGCGGGTGAGCAGCAGCGGCAGGGCGACGACGTCGCGGACGCCGTCGGCGTGCAGCGCGGACAGCACCTGCTCGACGCGGGGGGCGCACAGGTCCAGGAAGGCGGTCTCCACGCGCAGTCCCGGCCGCAGCGCCCGTACGCGCCGGGTGAGGGCGTGCACGGTCGCCGCGTGCCGCGGGTCGCGGCTGCCGTGGGCGATGACGAGGAGGGCGGGGGCGGGGGGCATGCCGGTCAGCTCCGCGCCAGCAGGCCGCGGCTGCGCAGCACCCACCGCTCGACCGGGCTGAAGATCAGCAGGTCGATGGCGATGCCGACGACCAGGATCAGGATGATCGCGAGGAAGACGCCGGGCAGGTCGATGTTGTTGCGGCCGTTCTCCAGCAGCTGGCCGAGGCCGAGGCCGAGGTCGGGGGAGGAGGCGATGATCTCCGCGGCCATCAGGGACCGCCAGGAGAACGCCCAGCCCTGCTTCAGGCCGGCGAGGTAGCCCGGCAGGGCGGCCGGCATCACCACGTGCCACACGCCCCTGATCCCGGTGGCGCCGAGGGTGCGGCCCGCCCGCAGGAACAGCGGCGGCACCTGGTCGACGCCGGCGACGAGCCCGTTGGCGATGGACGGGACGGCGCCGAGCAGGATGACGGTGAACATCATGGCGTCGTTGAGGCCGAACCACAGCACGGCCGGCGGCACCCACGCCACGGACGGCAGGGACTGCAGCCCGGAGAGGATCGGCCCGATCGCGGCGCGGACGAACCGCACGCGCGCCACCAGCAGGCCGAGCGGGGTGCCGATGGCCAGGGCCAGCAGGAAGCCGAGGAGGCCGCGGGAGACGGACGTCCAGATGACCTCGAACAGGGTGCCCTTCAGCCACATGTCGGCCAGGCTGTCGCCGACCGCGGACAGCGGCGGCAGCTTCGCCTCGTCGGTGACGCCCGCCGAGACGAGGACCTGCCAGCCGGCGAGGACCAGCGTGACGGCCAGGACCGGCGGAAGCACCTTGCGGAACAGGACCTCGCGGACCGGGGTGCGGCGGATCTCGACGGCGTCGAGCGCGTCGAGCCCCGCTTCGAGGCCGGCGAGGTCGTCCGTCTTCGCCTTCGTGTCAGTGCTGGCCATGGCGGCGGATCTCCCCACGCAGGTGCTCGGTGATCTCAAGGGACAGTTCCGCGACGTCCGCGTCCTCGATGCGGCGCGGCTGCGGGATGCCGACGTTCCACTCCTTCGCGACCCGGCCGGGGCGGGAGGAGAGCAGGACCACCCGCTGGGCGAGGCGCACGGCCTCGCGCACGTTGTGGGTGACGAAGAGGACGGAGAGGTGGGTCTCCTCCCAGATGCGGGTCAGCTCGCCGTGCAGGACGTCCCGGGTGATGGCGTCCAGGGCGGCGAACGGCTCGTCCATCAGCAGGAGCCGGCTGTCCTGGGCGAGGGCGCGGGCCATGGCGACGCGCTGGCGCATGCCGCCGGACAGCTCGTGGACGCGCTTGCCGTACGCGCCGCCGAGGCGGACGAGCTCCAGCAGGCGCTCGGCCTCCGCCTTGCGGCCGGACTTCGGGACGCCGCGCAGCCGCAGGGCGAGTTCGATGTTCTTCCCGGCGGTCAGCCAGGGGAAGAGGGCGTGCTCCTGGAACATCAGGGCGGGCCGGCCGGCGGTCTCGATGCTGCCGGAGGTGGGCCGGTCGAGGCCGGCGACCAGGTTGAGCAGGGTGGACTTGCCGCAGCCCGAGGCCCCCAGGATGGTGACGAACTCGCCGGGGGCGACGTCGAGGCTGATGTCGTCCAGCACGAGCTGCGATCCGGCCGGGCCGGAGAAGGACTTCGAGACGTGCTCGATCCGGGCGGCGCGGGCGGGCGCCGCGACGGCGTCCTCGGCGGCCGCGGCAAGCGTGGTGGCCATGGTCGTCACCTCCTGGGGGATGCGGTCGGGGGCTTACTTGGCGCCGAGGCCGGCGTCGGAGACCTCGGGCCTGCCGGACTCCCTCAGCACCTTGTTCAGGAGCGTCAGGTCGTAGATGCCGGCCAGTTCGGGCTGCTCGATGAGCTTGGCCGCCACCGCGTCCTCGGCCTGCGCCCTGAGGGTGCCGGCCAGCGGGTCGTCGGTGACGAGGATGCTCTTCCACGCCGGGTCGATGATCTTCGCATCGAGTTCCCTGCCGGTCTCCGCCTTCAGGGCCGCGTTCGCGGACGCCCTGGCCCTGTCCGGGTCGGCGTTGATCCACTCGTTCGTCCTGACGGTGCCCCTGAGCACGGCCTCGACGACGTCCGGGTGCTCCTTCAGGAACTTCTGCGACACGACCACGTTCGTGATGACGAACTTCCTGTCGGGCCACAGCTCGGACTCGTCGAGGAGGACCGACCCCCCGTCGGAGACCAGTTGGGACGCGGTCGGCTCCGGCACCCAGGCGCCGTCGATCGAGCCCTGCCTGAAGGCGTCGGGGGTCACCTTGGTGTCGGCGCGGACGACGGAGACGTCGCCCTTGCCGGACTCCGGGTCGACCTTCCAGCCCTTCTCGGAGATCCAGTTGAGGAAGGCGACGTCCTGCGTGTTCCCCTTCTGCGGGGTGGCGATCCGCTTCCCCTTGACGTCGTCCAGGGTCTTGATCCGGTCGGGGTTCACGACCAGCTTCACGCCGCCGGAGGCGGAGCCGGAGACGATCCGCAGGTTCCTCCCCTTGGACTTGACGTAGCCGTTGACGGCCGGCGAGGGGCCGATGAACCCGATGTCGAGGGAGCCGCCGTTGAGCGCCTCGATCTCGGACGGGCCCGCGTTGAACACCTGCGCCCTGAGCTTCGTCCCGCCGAGCTCCTTCGCGATCAGGCCCTCCTGGAGGCCGACCAGCGCGGTGGCGTGCGTCAGGTTCGGGAAGTAGCCGATGCGCACCTCGCGGGCGGACAGCGCCGCACCCGAGCCGGACGCGGCACCCGCCCTGCCGTCGTCCGACGCCTCGGCCTGGGAGCCGTAGCCGCAGGAGGCGAGCGCGCCGATCAGCAGCGGCAGCGCGGAGGCAGCGGCGAGGCCGCGGCGCAGGGCCCTGCGGGCGGTGGTGCGGGGGGTGGCAGGCACGGGAGGGCTTCCTCTCGTGACGTCGTCTCAGGACGCACGTCTTCGTCTGTGGAGCGAGGCCGGGTCGGGCTCGCGGCGGTCACGCGGGGAGGGGGCGCGCAGGCAGTGCGCGTACGTCATCGCGCACATCGCGCCACTCCTCCCTGGCCGCTGCCGAGGGCGCCGCTGCCCACGCGGCCGCCCTCCTTCGCGAACGTCGAGTAGATGTCGCCGAACACGGTCAGAAGTCCCAGCCCTCGTCGCCGGCGGCCGGGGCGGCCTCCGCGCGGGAGGCGAAGGACTCGCCGGCCATGCCCGCTGCCAGCGTCGTGCCGTCCTGCGGGTCGATCAGCAGGAACGAGCCCGTCCGGCGGGAGTCGGCGTACGCGTCGAGCGCGAGCGGCTCGGCCGTGCGGACGACGACGCGGCCGATGTCGTTGGCGACGAGCCGACCCGGCTCGGGGTGCTGGGAGAGGTCGTCCAGGGTCAGCCGCGAGGGGATCTCCTTCACGATCGCCTTCACCGTGCGGGTGGTGTGCTTCAGCAGCACCCGCGCGCCGACGGCCAGCGGCTGGTCGGCGACGTGGCACACGGTCGCCTCGACGTCCTGCGTGGTCGCCGGGGCCGTCGCGGTCGGGGCGATCAGGTCGCCGCGCGAGATGTCGATGTCGTCCTTCAGGCGGACCGTCACCGACTGCGGCGCCCACGCGATGTCCACGCTCTCGCCGAGTGCGTCGATGCCCTCGATGACCGACGTCCGGCCCGACGGCAGGACCGTCACCGGCTCGCCGACGCGCAGCACACCGGAGGCGATCTGGCCGGCGTAGCCGCGGTAGTCGGGGTGCTCGGCGGTCTGCGGGCGGATCACGTACTGGACGGGGAACCGCGCCGGGCAGGCGGTCAGGTCGTGGCTGACCGGGACCGTCTCCAGGTGCTCCAGGACCGTCGGGCCGCCGTACCAGTCCATGTGGGAGGACGGCTCCACCACGTTGTCCCCGGCCAGCGCCGAGATCGGGATGGCGGTGATCTCCGGGACGCCCAGCTCGGAGGCGTACGCGGTGAACTCCTCGGCGATCGCCGCGAAGACGGTCTCCTCGTACCCGACGAGGTCCATCTTGTTCACGGCCAGGACGACGTGCGGGACGCGCAGCAGGGCGGCGACCGCGGCGTGCCGGCGGGTCTGCTCCACGACGCCGTTGCGGGCGTCGACGAGGACGACGGCCAGCTCGGCGGTCGAGGCGCCGGTGACCATGTTCCGCGTGTACTGCACGTGCCCGGGGGTGTCGGCCAGGATGAACCGGCGGCGGGCGGTCGCGAAGTAGCGGTAGGCCACGTCGATCGTGATGCCCTGCTCCCGCTCGGCCCGCAGGCCGTCCGTCAGCAGCGCCAGGTCGGGGGTGTTCTGCCCGCGGTCGGCGGAGACCCGCTCGACGGCCTCCAACTGGTCCTCCAGGACCGACTTGGAGTCGTGCAGCAGGCGGCCGACCAGGGTGGACTTGCCGTCGTCGACGGAGCCCGCGGTGGCGAAGCGCAGCAGCGTCGTCGCGCTGAGCTGCTCGGTGGTGCTGGTCATGGCTAGAAGTACCCTTCGCGCTTGCGGTCTTCCATCGCGGCCTCGGAGAGCTTGTCGTCGGCCCGGGTCGCGCCCCGCTCGGTGAGGCGGGAGACGGCGATCTCGGCGATCACCGCGTCGAGCGTGGCGGCGTCGGAGTCGACGGCACCGGTGCAGGACATGTCACCGACGGTGCGGTAGCGGACCAGCCGCTTCTCGACCGTCTCGCCGTCCTTCGGGCCGCCCCAGTCGCCCGCGGTCAGCCACATGCCGCTCCGGGCGAACACCTCGCGCTCGTGGGCGAAGTAGATCTCCGGCAGCTCGATGCCCTCGCGGGCGATGTACTGCCACACGTCCAGCTCGGTCCAGTTCGACAGCGGGAACACGCGGACGTGCTCGCCGGGGGCGTGCCGGCCGTTGTACAGCTGCCACAGCTCCGGCCGCTGCCGGCGCGGGTCCCACTGGGAGAACTCGTCGCGCAGGGAGAACACCCGCTCCTTCGCGCGGGCCTTCTCCTCGTCGCGGCGGCCGCCGCCGAACACCGCGTCGAAGCGGTGCTGCTGGATCGCCTCCGTCAGCGGGACCGTCTGCAGCGGGTTGCGGGTGCCGTCCGGGCGCTCCTTCAGCTTCCCCGCGTCGATGTACTCCTGGACGGACGCCACGTGCAGGCGCAGGCCGTGCGCGGCGACCGTGCGGTCGCGGTAGTCGATGACCTCGGGGAAGTTGTGCCCGGTGTCGACGTGCAGCAGCGCGAACGGCACCGGCGCCGGCGCGAACGCCTTCAGCGCCAGGTGCAGCATGACGATGGAGTCCTTGCCGCCGGAGAACAGGATCACCGGCTTCTCGAACTCGCCCGCCACCTCGCGGAAGATGTGCACGGCCTCCGACTCCAGGGAGTCCAGGTGCGAGAGCGCGTACGGCGCGTCGGCGTCCGGCTCGGTGTGCGGGTGCGCGGCGGTGGCGGTCATGCCAGACCCCTCTCGGTGAGCAGCGCGTGCAGGGCGTCGGCCGACTCCTGCACGGACTGGGTGTGCGACTCGATGCGGAGGTCCGGCGACTGCGGGGCCTCGTACGGGTCGTCGACGCCGGTCAGCCCGGAGATCTCGCCCGCGGCCTGCTTGGCGTACAGGCCCTTCACGTCCCGTACGGAGCACACCTCGACCGGGGTGGCCACGTGCACTTCCAGGTAGGCGGTGCCGGCCCCGGTGTGGCGCCCCCGCACGGCCTCGCGGCTGTCGGCGTACGGCGCGATGACGGGGACCAGCGCCTTGACGCCGTTGCTCGCGAGGAGTTCGGCGACGAAGCCGATCCGCTGGACGTTGGTGTACCGGTCCGCGCGGTCGAAGCCGAGGCCGGCGGAGAGGAACTCGCGGATCTCGTCGCCGTCGAGGACCTCCACCCGGTGGCCCTCGCCGCGCAGCCGCTCGGCGAGCGCGTAGGCGATGGTGGTCTTGCCCGCGCTGGGCAGACCGGTCAGCCACACGGTGGCTCCCTGGCCGGTCACGCTCATCCCGTTCTCTTTCCCGTCCGGTTCCGTCGTCGTCTGCGTCGTCTGCGTCGTCTGCGTTGTGTCGGTGGTCTGCGCCGCCATCAGCCGTGCAGTCCGCACTCGGTCTTGGCCCGGCCGGCCCAGCGGCCGGCCCGCGCGTCCTCGCCCTCCGCCGTGCGGCGGGTGCAGGGGGCGCAGCCGACGGACGTGTAGCCGTCCGTCAGCAGGGGGTTGGTCAGGACGCCGTGCTCGGCGACGTAGGCGTCGACGTCGTCCTGCGTCCAGCGCGCGATGGGGGACACCTTGACCTTGCGCCGCTTCTCGTCCCAGCCGACCACCGGGGTGTTCGCCCGGGTGGGGGACTCGTCGCGGCGCAGGCCGGTCGCCCACGCGTCGTATGCGGTCAGGCCCTCCTCCAGCGGCCGCACCTTGCGCAGGGCGCAGCACAGGTCCGGGTCGCGCTCGTACAGGCGCGGGCCGTGCTCGGCGTCCTGCTCGGCGACCGTCTGCCGCGGGGTGAGGGTGATGACGCGGACGTCCATCACGGCCTCGACGGCGTCGCGGGTGCCGATCGTCTCCTCGAAGTGGTAGCCGGTGTCGAGGAAGACCACGTCCACGCCGGGGAACGCACGGGACGCGAGGTGCGCGACGACGGCGTCCTCCATGGAGGAGGTCACGCAGAACCGCGGGCCGAAGGTGTCGGCGGCCCAGCGGAGGATCTCCAGCGGGGACGCGTCCTCCAGGTCCCGCCCGGCCTGCTCGGCGAGCGCCTTCAGGCCGCGCCCGTCGCGCAGCTCCTGGTCGGCGGTCATATCGCTTCCCCTCCCGTGGACTCCGTCCGCAGCCCGCGGGCCAGCAGGCCGAGGTACTTCAGCTGGAAGGCCCGGTTGCAGGACCTGCACTCCCACGCCCCGTGGCCCTGCTCGTTCGGGAACAGGTCCTCGTCTCCGCAGTACGGGCAGAAGAACGGTGCGGCGCGCTCGCTCATGACAGGCTCTCGTCGCTCGCGCGGCCGACCCACGTCGCGAAGCGCTCGCCGTCCTCGCGCTGCTCCTGGAAGCGCCGGACGACCCGCTCGACGTAGTCGGGCAGCCCGTCCTTGGTGACCTTCAGGCCGCGGACCTTGCGGCCGAAGCCGGCCTCCAGGCCGAGGGCTCCGCCGAGGTGGACCTGGTAGCCCTCCACCTGGTTGCCGTCGTCGTCCAGGACGAGCTGGCCCTTGAGGCCGATGTCGGCGACCTGGATGCGGGCGCAGGCGTTGGGGCAGCCGTTGATGTTGATGGTGAGCGGCTCGTCGAAGTCCGGCAGGCGGCGCTCCAGCTCGTCGATCAGGGAGGCGCCGCGCGCCTTCGTCTCGACGATGGCGAGCTTGCAGAACTCGATGCCGGTGCAGGCCATCGTGCCGCGCCGGAACGGCGAGGGCGTGACCCGGAGGTCGAGCGCCTCCAGCGCGGAGACCGCCGAGTCGACCCGGTCCTCCGCGACGTCCAGCAGGACCATCTTCTGGTCGGCGGTGGTGCGCAGCCGGCCCGAGCCGTGCTGCTCGGCGACCTCGGCGATCTTGGTGAGGGTGGCGCCGTCGACGCGGCCCACGCGCGGGGCGAAGCCGATGTAGAAGCGGCCGTCCTTCTGGCGGTGCACGCCCATGTGGTCGCGCCACCGGCCGGCGGGCTCCTGCGGGGCGGGGCCGTCGGTGAGCTTCCGCCCCAGGTACTCGTCCTCCAGGACGCGGCGGAACTTCTCCGCGCCCCAGTCGGCGACGAGGAACTTCAGGCGGGCGCGGTTGCGCAGCCGGCGGTAGCCGTAGTCGCGGAAGATGGAGATGACGCCCTCGTAGACGTCGGGGACCTCGTCCAGGGAGACCCAGGTGCCCAGGCGGACACCGAGCTTGGGGTTGGTGGACAGGCCGCCGCCGACCCACACGTCGAAGCCGGGGCCGCGCTCGGGGTGGTGCACGCCGACGAACGAGATGTCGTTGATCTCGTGCGCCACGTCCAGGAGCGGCGAGCCGGAGATCGCGGACTTGAACTTGCGGGGCAGGTTGGAGAATTCCTTGTTGCCGACGATGCGCCGGTAGATCTCCTCGATGGCCGGGGTGCCGTCGATGATCTCGTCCTCGGCGATGCCGGCGACCGGGGAGCCGAGGATGACGCGGGGCGTGTCACCGCAGGCCTCGGTGGTGGACAGGCCGACCGCCTCCAGGCGGCGCCAGATCTCCGGGACGTCCTCGATGCGGATCCAGTGGTACTGCACGTTCTGACGGTCGGTGAGGTCGGCCGTGCCGCGGGCGAACTCCTCGGAGATCTCGCCGATCACGCGGAGCTGCTCGGTGGTCAGCCGGCCGCCGTCGATGCGGACGCGCAGCATGAAGAACTTGTCGTCCAGCTCCTCGGGCTCCAGGACCGCGGTCTTGCCGCCGTCGATCCCGGGCTTGCGCTGCGTGTAGAGGCCCCACCAGCGCATGCGGCCGCGCAGGTCGTTGGGGTCGATCGAGTCGAATCCGGTCTTGGAGTAGATCGTCTCAATGCGTGTCCGCACGTTGAGACCGTCGTCGTCCTTCTTGAACTGCTCGTTGCCGTTGAGGGGGGTGTGGTGTCCGACGGCCCACTGGCCCTCGCCGCGGTGACGGCCGGGCTTGCGGCGCGCGGAGGCGGGTGTTGCGGGGGTGGCGGCCATGGCGGTACGTCCTTCTTCGGCGGCTCGATGCAGAGGGCAGGGGGAGTCGGCGGCGCGGCCCCCGTGACGTTGCCTACGCTGAGCAGGTGCGGCTGATCGCCGCCCCGGTGCCGGTTGTGCCGGTGTGCGGGGCGGTGTCGGGCCTTCAGGGGACTGGCGGTGTGCGGCGCGGCCGCGACGACGCTGTGCGGTGCGCGCTGTGCGGCGTCGGCTGGTTCCGTCAGCTCGCCGGACAGATGGCGCTGGACATGCGGCCGAGGTCGACGTGCCGCCGACTCACCAAGGCTGTTCCAGCTCCATTCATGGCCGAAGCGTGTCATGGGGCGATTGGAGGAGTCCACTACTGTCCATGATGTGGACGAAGTGGTCTCGAATCATGGGACGACGTGACGGCGGTCACATACGGAAGAGGCGGGCGGGACGGGTTGCTCAGCCCGCCTCGCCCGCCTCGCCCGCCTTGCCCGCCTCGCCCGCCCGGGGTGCTACGCCCCTGGCCAGGGGCCGGGCGTGGGGGCGTACTCCTTCTCCTCCGTCTCGGTCCGGAAGACCTTGAACCCGCGCCGCAGGTAGTTGTCCATCGCCGTCGGCCCGTCCTGGCTGCACGTGTGCACCCACACCCGGCGCGTGGGCTCCCGGTCCGGCCAGCGCTCGGCCAGCGACCACGCGGCGGCCACGCCCACGGAGAGCAGGTGCCCGCCGATGCGGCGGCCCCGGAAGTCCGGCAGCAGCCCGAAGTACATGATCTCGACCACGCCGCCGTCCTGCGGGTCCAGCTCGACGTACCCGGCCGGCGTCCCGCGCTCGTACGCCACCCAGGTCTCCACGCCCGGCCGCCCCAGGTGCTCCGCCCACTCGGCGCGGGTCAGCGACAGCCGGTCCGTCCAGTGGATGTCACCGCCGACCGCCGTGTACAGGAAGCGGCTGAACTCCGGCGAGGGGACTTCCGCCCGTCGGACGGCTATCTCGGATCCCGGGACGGCGGAGGGGGAGAGATCGTCCGGGGAGGTCATCTCCAGGGACCAGGTGGTCAGTGTGATGGTGCTCATGCACGTCAGGGAACCATGCCCGGCGCCGCCGGGCCCAGGCGGGCCCCGACCACGGCCGGGGCCGTCGAGTGCGGCAGCAGCCCCGCCGGGTCCGCGGGGCGCAGCAGCTCCACCTCGACGCCCTCCGCGAACCGGTACGGCCGGTGCGCCAGCACCCCCGCCAGCTGCCGCCGCACCCGCGACAGCTCCGCCCGCACCGTCACCGTCCGCGTCGGGTCCCCGAACAGCTCCTGCGCCAGCTCCGCCGCCGACCGGCCCCGCGGGCTCTCCGCCAGCAGGAACAGCAGCTCCGCGTGGCGCGGGGTCAGGTCCAGCGACCAGCTGCCCGACGCCCCGTACACCGTCGCCGTCCAGGACCGCGGCCGGCTGAGGTCCAGGACCACCCGGCTCGCCGCGGCCCCCGCCGCCGGAGCCGCGGCGACGCGCAGCAGCCAGCCCCCGGGCAGCGGCTCCACGGTGCACTGCCCCAGCTGCGGCACCCACGCCTGCCCCGGCCCGAAGCCCTTCGGCAGCGCGATCCGCTCCGCCGGCGCAGGCCCCGTCACCGCCGCGGTCCAGCCGTGCGGGTCCACCGCCACCGCCCGCCCGGGAAGCCGGGCCAGCAGCGGCGCCGCCACCGCCCGCAGCCGCTCCAGCGACTCCAGGTGCCGGACCCGCAGCTCCCGCTCCGCGAGACGCGCCACCGAGCTGACCCACGCCAGCGTCGCCGGGTGCATCGTCGCCAGCGGCCCGCTCACGTCGACCACGCCGAGCAGCCGCCCGTCCCGGGGGTCGTGCAGCGGCGCCCCGGCACACGTCCACGCGTGGTGGCTGGAGACGAAGTGCTCCGCCGAGAACACCTGCACCGGCCGCCGCGCCACCAGCGCCGTCCCGACGCCGTTCGTCCCGACGACCGCCTCCGCCCAGTCGGCGCCCACCGCGAAGCCCAGCCGGTCCGCCGCCCGCAGCACCGGCGCCGCGCCCTCCCGCCACAGCAGCCGCCCCTCGGAGTCGGCGACGACCAGGATGTGCGGGGCGGTGTCCAGCGTCGGCAGCAGCCCCTCCCGCAGCACCGGCAGCAGCTCCCGCAGCGCAGACCCCTGCCGCCGCTCCTCCGTCTCCGCCGACGACAGCAGCCGCGACCGCGCGTCCCGGTCCGGATGCACCCCCGACGCCAGCATCCGCCGCCACGACGCGGCGATCTCCGGGCGCGGCTGCGCCGGCGGCCGCTCCCCGGCCAGCGCGGCCGCCCGCACGCCCTTCAGCAGGCGCGTCGCCTCCCGCGGGTCCATGGCCGAGATGCGCGCCACATCGACCGTGCTGCCAGCGGTGTCGGCCACCGGAACCTCCCCGTGCGGAACAGGACGTGCCAGAACGTGCGCGAGCCTCCCGGGCGGGCCCGCCCGGGTGTTCCGCGCCCGCCGCGGCAGCCCGCGGCAGCCCCTGTCGCACCCGGTGGACGGCTCACGCCCCAGAGGGTTGCAACGGTATGCAACTCTCGCCAAGTCCCGGCCGGCCGACCCACACTGTCCCGACGCCGCACAGCGGCGTGACAGCTCCTCCTCGGGGCTTTCCCGGCCGGGGGTGGTGCCGGGTCGGCGCGGCGCCACCCCCGGCCGGCCACACGGGTCCGGATTGCGGTCCGGGGCGGTTTGGGGACCGCCTCCGACCCGCGATCCGCACCTGTCCCGTCTCCGTTCCGCACCTGTACCGGTCCCTCCCGCACCCGGTCCCGCACCCCTCCGGTACGCGCCGGCCGTTCGCGGGCGGGCCCCGGAGCGTAGCCCTTCCCGTCGGCGCGGCCGACGGGCCGCGCCGCCATCGGCGTACCCCGTTCGGTCACTCGTGGGCCGCCGCCCCCGCGCCCCTGCGCAGGGCGCCCGCCCGCATCGCCGTACGGGCCTACCGGCGGGGGCGGTACGGCCGGCCCGCGCGAGGCCCCGCCGGCAGCGGTCGGCGCCGGTCGCCGGCGGTGCGGGCGGGGCTTGCCGGGCGGATACCGTAAGGACGTGCAGCCAGCAGAAGAAACACCCGAGCGGTTCCCCGGGCGGCGGTCCGGACGGCTCCACCGGGCCCGCGCCCTCTACCGCAACGTCTCCAAGCGCAGGATGGCGTGGCTGCTGCTCAAAGACACGGTGAACTCCTGCATCGAGTACCGCATCCTCGGCCTCGCCGCCGAGGCCGCCTTCTTCACCCTGCTGTCCCTGCCGCCCCTCTTCCTCGGCCTGCTCGGCGTCCTCGGCTACGTCGACGGCTGGACCGGCGGCACCGTCGTGGCGTCCATCGAGGAGAACATCCTGCGCGCGGTCGGCACCGTCCTCTCCGACCGCGGCGTCAACGAGATCGCCAGGCCGATGCTCGACGACGTCACCCGCGGCGGCCGCCCCGACCTCATCTCCCTCGGCTTCGCCTTCGCCCTCTGGTCCGGCTCGCGCGCCGTCAACGTCTTCATCGACACCATCACCGTCATGTACGGGCTGGACGGGCACAGGGGCATCGTCAAGACCCGGCTGCTCGCCTTCCTGCTGTACGTGATCGCGCTCCTGATCGGCGCCATCGTGCTGCCGCTGATGGTGGCCGGGCCGGACGCGGTCGTGCGCTGGCTGCCCTGGAGCGCCGAGGTGATCGCGGTGCTGTACTGGCCGACGGTCACCCTGCTCTCCATCGCCTTCCTGACCACCCTGTACCACGTGTCCGTGCCTGTGCGGTCGCCGTGGATCGAGGACGTGCCGGGGGCGCTGGTGGCCCTCGCGATGTGGGTGGTCGGCTCGTTCCTGCTGCGGCTCTACCTCATCAACACCGTCGAGGGGCCGACGATCTACGGCTCGCTGGCCGCCCCCGTCGCGGTCCTGCTGTGGATCGGCGTCTCCGCGTTCGCGGTGCTGGTGGGCGCCGCCGTCAACGCCGCCATCGACCGGGTCTGGCCGTCGGTGGCCACGGCCGCGGCGCGCGAGGCGAACGAACGCGCCCGGGAGGCGGAGGCGGCCCAGCTCGTCGCGCGCGCCGCGGCCTGGCGGGCGCTCGCCGAGGGCGAGTCCGAGGACGAGGACGACGGCGAGCCCGACGCCGGGATGCCGTCCGAGTTCCCCGAGCGGTGGT
Source organism: Streptomyces globosus (assembly GCF_003325375.1). GTDB lineage: Bacteria > Actinomycetota > Actinomycetes > Streptomycetales > Streptomycetaceae > Streptomyces > Streptomyces globosus_A. The sequence goes on from NZ_CP030862.1 coordinate 2,045,316, forward strand.
CGAAGTTCCTGCCGCCGGAGGACTACACGGCCCGGCTGCGGAAGCACTGAAAAAGGGTTGGCGCGGGCGTCGCCGATCTTGCTACGGTTCCACCGGTTTCCCTGGATCCGCGCCGCGTCCGCCGCGGACCACGGCCGTTTCGTCCCGACCCGGAGGTGAGTTCATTGATGACTGTCGCTGCGCTCGGTGCTGCCCGCACCCACCAGACCGTCAATGCCGCTTCCGTGGTCTCCGGCTGACCCGACACCTCTCACTCTTCGCGCGCCCGACGGGCCCGCGCGGCCGGGGCCACCCTCCGAAGGGTCCCCCTTGTCTCTCTCTTCTGCCTCAGCTTCTTCTTCCTCTTTTTCTCCCTCCGCTCTGTCGTCGGCGCCCGCGCTCGCCGCGCTCGGCTGGGACGACGCATGGGCCGCCGAGTTCGCCCCGTACGCCGAGCAGGGCCTGCTGCCCGGGCGGGTCGTACGCGTCGACCGCGGCCAGTGCGACGTCGTCACCGCGGACGGCACCGTGCGTGCAGACACCGCCTTCGTCACCCCGCACGACCCGCTGCGGGTCATCTGCACCGGCGACTGGGCGGCGGTGGAGCCGTCCGGCAACCCGCGCTACGTGAAGGCGTACCTGCCGCGCCGGACCGCGTTCGTGCGCTCGACCTCCTCGCAGCGGTCCGAGGGGCAGATCCTCGCCGCCAACGTCGACCACGCGATCATCGCCGTCTCGCTGGCCGTCGAACTCGACCTCGGCCGCATCGAGCGGTTCCTGGCCCTGGCCTGGGAATCGGGTGCGCAGCCGCTCGTCGTGCTCACCAAGGCGGACCTCGTCCCGGACCCGGCCACCCTGGCGTACCTGGTCCAGGACGTCGAGGCCGCGGCGCCCGGCGTGCAGGTCCTGACGGTGTCCTCGCTGACCGGCGAGGGCATGGACGTCCTCGCGGCGGTCGTCGCCGACGGTACGAGCGTGCTGCTCGGCATCTCCGGCGCCGGCAAGTCCACCCTGGCCAACGCGCTCCTCGGCGCGGACGTCATGGACGTCCGGGCGACCCGGGACGTCGACGGCAAGGGCCGCCACACGACCACCACCCGCAACCTCCTCGCGCTGCCCGGCGGGGGCGTCCTGATCGACACCCCCGGCCTGCGCGGCGTCGGCCTGTGGGACGCGGAGGCGGGCGTCGGGCAGGTGTTCTCCGAGATCGAGGAGTACGCCGCCGAGTGCCGCTTCCACGACTGCGCCCACGAGTCGGAGCCCGGCTGTGCCGTGACCGCGGCCGTGGCGGAGGGGACCCTGCCGGAACGCCGCCTGGAGAGCTACCGCAAGCTGCTGCGGGAGAACCAGCGGATCGTGGCCAAGACGGACGCCCGCCTGCGGGCCGAAATCCGCCGCGACTGGCGCCTGAAGTCGGCCGAGGGCCGCGCCAACTACGCCGCCAAGCGCGGCGGCCGCGGCTGACGGCGGCTCCCCGTCCGGAGCCCCGCCCCCGGTCCGGCAGGTTTCAGGGGCGGGGCTCCGGCGTCTGCCTGCCGGTGCCTCTGCGTCGCGCCGTTCATGCGGTCGGCGAGCGTCGACACCGGTACGCGCCGATGCCGAGGGCGACCTCCAGGGCGTTGCGGCGGGTGTAGCCGTGTGCGGGGAACGCCGCCCACCCGTCGTCGCCCACGGCACCGGAAGCGGCGATGGCCCGGAAAGTGAACCGGCGGACCGCCCCCAGGCGGTCGGTGGCGCCCGGCCGCGGACTCGCAGTCGGAGGCTGCGGCCCGGCCGGCCGGCCGGTCCCGGGTCGCGGCGCCGCGCCGGTCAGCCCGCCAGGACCGTGCCCGTCCACGCGCCCAGCACCATCAGGCACGCCAGCAGCTCCACCAGCACGCTCGTCCCCACCGACCGCATGACCGCCCGTACCGACGCCCACGCCTCGCCGTGCGAGCCGAGCCGCAGCCGCTCGCACAGGTAGATCCCGCCGACGAACCCCGGAACCGCTCCCACCACCGGCAGCACGACGAAGCCGAGCAGCGCCCCCGCCCCCGCGTACACCGCCATCCGGCGGGTCACCCCGACCGCCCGCACCCGCCGCGGCGGCAGCTGCCACTTCACCACCTGCACCACCAGCAGCAGCGCCGTCGACGCGACCAGCAGCCACCACGCCACCGCCGACCGCTCGTGCAGCGCCCACCACAGCACCCCCGCCCACACCAGCCACGTCCCGGGTACGCCCGGAACCATCACCCCCACCGTCCCGAGCAGCAGCACCAGCCCCACCAGGAGCAGCTGCGGCAGATCCATCTGCCCAGCGTGCCCGACCGGCTGCTAGCGGGCCACCCAGCCCCGCTCGTGCGCGTGCCAGCCCAGCTGGAGCCGGGTCGTGACACCGGCCAGCTCCATCAGCCCCTTCACACGCCGCTGCACCGTCCGCAGCCCCAGCTCCAGGTGCTTGGCCACGCTCGCGTCCGTCATCCCGGCGAGGAGCAGCGTGAGGATCTCCAGGTCCGTGGCGTCCGGCACCTCCACCGACTCCTGGGGGGAGCCCGCCGGGCCCAGCCGCAGCGGCATCGCCTCCCGCCACACCGCCTCGAACAGCCCCGTCAGCGACTCCAGCAGCCCCGACGCGTGCACCATCAGCACCGTCGGCTCCGCCCCCCGTCCTGTCAGCGGCACCATCGCCAGAGTCCCGTCCGCGATGACGAGCCGCGTCGGCACCCGCTCCGTCACCCGCACCAGCTCGCCGCGCGCCAACGCGGTCGACGCCTCGCGGATCCCCGACGGCAGGCCGAGCACCTCCCGCTCGATCACCACCCGGTACCCCACCCCGCGCACCGCCGCCCGCTCCTCCTCCGGGTTGTCCCCCGCGGCCACCACCTGCGGGCGGGCGCTGACCAGCGCGCACACCTCCCGCTCCGCGCCCGCCTGGAGCTGGCGGAAGCGGTGCGCGACCGCGCTCGCCCCCGTCACCACCTCCACCAGGTCGTGCACCGTCGGCTCGGCCGGCTCCGCCCGGTACTCCTGCGCCAGCAGCTCCGCCGCCAGCTCCGCCTCCTCCAGCTCCTGCCGCTGCCGCGACAGCAGCGCCCCGAGCGCCACCGCCGGCGGAGCCGCCACCCAGCGGCCCGGTCGGGCCGAGGCCTGCGCGGCCAGGCCGTGCCGCTCCAGATGGCGCAGCGCCCGCTCCGTCTGCGGCACCGGGAGCGCCAGCCGGTGCGCCAGATCCGGCACCTCCGCCGCCCCCAACGCCACCAGTGCGCGGTACGCCGACTCCTGCCCCTCGTCCAGGCCGATCGCACTCAGCAACCCGTCCACCCCCACCGTTCGCCCACGGTCCACCCCTCCTGCTGCGTGGCGGCTCGGTCGGCCGGCCGCAGCCGGCCGGCGGGAAGCGGCCACGGCGCAAACCCGCCGCGGACATCATCACCGGATGCGCTCCCCCTGTGACAAGGGCCGCCGGGAGGAAGCGGCGTGTGCAGGGGGTGCGGGTGTGCTCGGGGTGCGGGCCGGCGGACGGTCGGAGGGGCGTGTACCGCTCCGTCTTGGGGCGGTGCGGGTCCTACTCATTTCGTGAGTTCCGCGTTTTCCGGGGCGGGGGCGCGCCGAGAATAGCCGCATGAGTCAGCGGGGTGCGGACGACTGGTGGCAGAAGCTGTACGGGGAACCCGACGCGGGAGCGGACCCCGGACCCGGCAGCGGGGAGGCGGCGGCGGACGCCGCGCGGGCCGACACCCTGGAGTCCCGGTTCCGGGCCGCGGCCGACCTCGTGTCCCCGGCGTCTCCGCCGGCGGCCGGCCAAGGGCCCGCAGCGGTGCACACGGAGGTCCCGCCGGCGGTGCCGACGCAGGACCGCAGGCCCGCCGGGCCGCCGCCCCCAAACTTCCCGCCGCCGCGCAGTCCCGTCCCGCCGCCGCCTCCTGCGCCGCCCTCGGCTCCGACCGCCGCCGGGCAGGGGGGCCAGGTTCCGGCGCCGCGGAGGGAGGGGCCGGCCGGCGGGCCGGCGGCGGCACCCGCTGCGCCCGTCGGGCCGCCCGGAGGCGCGCCGTCGCCGTCGCCGTCGCCGTCACCCGCGCCGCCGTCTGGGGCTTCCGGCCCCGGGGCGGGCTCGCCGGGCGGGTGGTTCGCCCCGCCGCCGGGACCGCCGGGTGCGGGCTCGGCGCCGGTTGCCCCGCCGCCGGCCGCCCCTCCGGGGGAGGGGCCGGCGGCGTTCGGGCCGCCGCCTCCGCCGCCTCCGCCGCCTCCGCCACCAGCGCCGCCGGCCGGGCCGCCGCCGGCCGGCTCTCCGGGGGGTGCCGCGCCCGACCCGCTTCGGCCGCGGGATCCGCGGGAGAGCGGGAGCACCGGATACGGGCTGGGGGATGTCACCGTGCCTCCCGTGCCGACCCCTCCGCCGCCGTCGCCGCCGCGGGTGGCGCCGCCTGCGGCCGCGCCTCGGGTGGAGGACCGCGCATCCGGTACCGCCGGGCCCGTTGCCGCCGCGCCCGGTGCCCCGGCCGCGCCGGGCGCTGCCGACGTCGGCGCGGTCCACCCCGACAGGCCCACCGTGCGGCACCTCGGCGACCGTGCGCCGACGTACGCCCCGGAGCCGGGGGCGCTGCCGCTCGCCGATCCAGGGGCGCTGGAGGACCTCGTCCCCGACACCGTCCTGGAGGGTGCCCGGCACGGTGTGTGCACGCTGCGGGCCGCCTCCGTGCGCGGGGACTCCGCCCGCTACCGCGGCGAGGCCCGCCGGGACTTCCTGCTCACCGCCCGCTTCGGCACCGGCGACGACGCGCTCGTGCTCGTCGCCCTCGCCGGCGGCGACCGGGCCGCCGCCGGGGCGGCCGAGGCGGCCGCAGAGCTGTGCCACTGGATCGGCGCGGCCGTCGGCCGGAGCCGGCCCCGTCTCGCCGACGACATCCGCTCAGGCCGGCGGGACGCCCTCCGCTCGGGCCTCCAGCGGCTCACCGACCGCGGGTACGGCCGGCTGCGGGCCCGCGCCGCCGAACTCGGGCATTCCGAGGAGGCGTACACGGCCGGGCTGCGCGCCCTCCTGCTGCCGATCGACCCCGAGTGCCGGACCCGCGTCTGCTTCGGTGCGGGCTCCGGCGGCGTCTTCCGGCTGCGGGGCGGGGCGTGGGAGGACCTTGAGCACGACGAGGCGGCCGGTGCCGATCCCGAGCCCGGCTCGGATGCCGGGCCGGTGTTCCGGTTCCGGGCCGCCGTCGCACGGCCCGGGGACACCCTGCTGCTCTGCTCCGGCGGCTTCGCCGACCCGCTGCGGGAGGAGGGGCTGCTCCCCGCCGAACTCGCCGCCCGCTGGTCCGACCCCGAGCCGCCGGGCCTGGCGGCCTTCCTCGCCGATACGCAGCTACGTGTCAAGGGGTACGCCGACGACCGCACGGCCGCGGCGGTCTGGGAGGGGTGAGGCGAGCCCGCCCGCGGCGCCGGACACCGCGGGCGCGGTCCTCGCGGTGCGGGAGATTTCCTCCCGTTGCTTTGAGCCTCAGCAGCTCTCAGCATTCCGGGCATTTCGGCCCGGAAGGTCCGTCTCGTCACCAAAGCGTGAGGGCTTCGGTTTGAGTACGGTCTCTCGTTTCTGTCTGCCGCTGGTGCGGCGGGTTGCGCCACCTGCCCGCCCCGGCTCCGCCTTGCGGCGGGGGCGGGTGGCGCGGGTCTTGCGGTCGGCTCCACGAGGCTTCGACACCACCACGGTGGTGTCCTGGTCTCCGGCCACTCCGGTACCAGTGGTGCAGGCCGCCGCGAGGGCGGCGAGGTTGAGCGCGGCGTTGTCGTCCCGGTCGATGACCAGGTGGCAGGCGTCGCACTCGAAGGTCCGGACGTGCAGCGGCAGCTTGGCTTTCACCGCGCCGCACCCGGAACAGGTCTTCGAGGAGGGGTACCAGCGGTTCGCGACCACAAGGCGGGTGGCGTGGCGCTGGCCGGTCTTGTAGGTGAGCAGGCGGCGGATCTCCCCGAACCCGGCATCGGCGATGCGGCGGGCCAGACGCCGGTTGCGGAGCATTCCGGCGACGTTGAGGTCTTCGACCACGACGGTGCCGTACTCGGCGGCCACGGCGGTGGTGAGCTTGTGCAGGGCGTCCTCGCGGAGGTTCGCCACCCGGTGGTGCACGCGGTTGCGGGCCGCGTTGGCCTTCTCCCAGCGGCGGGACGGCTTCTGCCCGGTGCGCCGGTCGGGGCCCTGACGCCGGGACACGGTCCGGGAGGCGCGGCGCAGCTGCGCGCGGGCGGCGTCGTAGTGGCCCGGGTTCGCGACGGTGCGGATCTCGCCCGTCGAGTCGGCCATCACGGCGAGGGCCTTCACACCGAGGTCGATGCCGACCGCCACATCCGGGCGAGCCACGCGCACGATGTCGCGCTTGACCTCGACCTGGAACGAGGCGAACCAGCGTCCGCGCTCGTGCCGCACGGCCGCGGACAGGATCCGGGCTGTCCCGGCCTGGACGCGGCCGAGGAGCTTCACCGTCGGCTCGTGGGTGCGGATCGTCCCGAGGCGGGGGAGGGTGACGTGCCGGCCGTCGGCGTCCACACGGATGGTGCCCGTGGTGAACCGGCAGGCAAGACGCGCCTTCCGCTTCGGCTTGAACCGGGGGACGCCCATCCGGGCGCCCTTCCGCTTGCCGTTCTTCGACTTCGCGTAGTTGTCGAACGCGGACGACGCGTTCGCCAGCCCGGTGGAGTACGCCTCCTTGGAGTTCCTCTCCCACCACCCGGCGAACCGGGGGTCGGTGTGCTTGGCCTCGTTGAACGCCTTCCGCAGCGACGGAAGCGACCACGGCCGCCACTCGGTCAGCGACTCCTCGGGGATCCCGTAGGTCTCCTCCGCGCGGCGCTGCCACCACGACGCCGTCACCCAGCCCACAGCCCAGTTGTACGCGGCCCGCGCGGCACCGCAGTGCGAACGCAACGCGGCCTCCTGGGAGGCGTTCGGGTCCAGGGCGAACCGAAACGCCTGCACCACGAACCCGGGCTGCGGGCGGAACTTCTTCACCCGGCGTCCTCGCCGGTCGCCACGGCCACCGCGCGAGCGGCCCGGTTCTTCGCCGCCCGCCGCCCGTACAGGCGCACGCACGTCGACGTGAGCACCTCGGTGATGTCCCCTACGAGGTCATCGGCGGTCTCGGTGGTCTCGGTGGGGTCGAGGACGACCAGACGCCGCCCGGACGCCGACAGGACCGCTTCGAGGTGCTCGACACCGAACCGGGCAAGCCGGTCACGGTGCTCGACCACGATCACCGCCGCCTGCGGGTCGGACAGCACCCGGTGCAACTTCCGGCGCCGGCCGTTCAGCCCCGAGTCGACCTCGGCGACGACCTCGGCCACGGCCAGGCCCAGCCCGTTCGCGCCGGCCACGACCCGGGCCGTCTGCCGGTCAAGGTCTGCTTTCTGGTCGGCGGACGAGACACGGCAGTACGCGACCACCCGCCCCGCCTCCGCGACGGCGGCCGGAGCGGGCTCATCGACCAGCCACGTCCCGGACGGCGCCTGGCGGACCGGCACGGGCATCTTCCCGTCCCTCACCCACCGCCAAGCGGTCTGGTAGCTCACGCCCTGCTGACGGGCCCACTCCGAAAGCTTCACAAGACCAACGTACGCAAGACAGCCGACTAGAGGTGACTATCAATGACTAGGAAACGTGTAGCAGCTTTCACCCCCTCGGGCAGTACGGGGCGACTGGCGAAACGGGTTTGCCCGGCAGGGCGGGGCGCGGGCGAGGGCGGTTGTTTTCGGACGGGCGGGGCCGGGGTGGGAGGGTGCGCTCGGTTCGGTGACCTGTCGGTCCCGTAGGGGAGGGGGTCGGGAGCGGTGACCGGAATGGCGCGGGTCGGGGGTCGCGGGCGGCTTGAAGGCCCGGAAGGGGAGGGGGCCTCCGGTGGCTTGAATCGTGGTGGGGGCCGGGTCTGCGGCTGAGGCCGTAGGAGTGCGGTGGGTAGCGGAGGGAATGCATTCCGAGACCTGTTCGAGATGCAAGGGGACGCGGGGGAGGTCGCCGTGCAGGTGGGCGCTAAGGCCGGGAAGCAGTGGCGCAGGGGGCGGCCCGTGCCGCGGGAGCCGGCCGAGAGGGAGGACCTGTCGGCGTCGGCCCTGCCCGTTGCGGAGGTGACACGGAGTCTGCGGCGCGCGGATCTCAAGGGTGTGGCCGAAGTCAGGAAGGACTTGAGGGAGTTGATGCGGCGGCGGTGTCGGGCCGAAGCCGTCGAGACCGCCGAGCTGCTGGCCACCGAGCTGGTCACCAACGCCCTCGTGCACACGGAGTACGGCGCCGAGGTGACGGTGCGGCTTGCCGGGGGGCGGCTGCGGGTCGAGGTCGGGGACGGGGCCCCGGGGCGGCCCAGGCCGTACGTACCGGTCGTCGACGACGCAACGCACGGGAGGGGGCTGGCGCTCGTGGAGGCGCTGGCTGCCGCCTGGGGAGTGGAGACCGGTACCGGCCGGGGCAAGGTCGTGTGGTTCGAGCTCGTGGACACCGCCTGACGGCACGGGGAAGGGCCCGCCTGGTGGGGCGGGCCCTCGGAGGCAGGAGCTGTCAGCCGAACTGCTGTTCCAGGTCCTTGAGTTTGCGTTCCAGGGAGTCGAGTCGGGGGAGGGTCTGGGTGTCGTCCTCGGCGGTCAGGTCGACCGTCCGGGGGCCTGTCACCTCAGTGCTTACGGCCTGCAGGGAGGGGCGTCGGGGCGGAGCGGGCAGTTGTCCGTGTTCCGCTATGGCCGGCTCCGCGCCGACCGGCGCGGAGCCCGCGGCGGAGGTGAGCCCCGCCATGTCGACCTGCCGGCCGCGGGAGCGGCCGAAGAGGGGCGTGCGGTTCTGCCGGCCCAGGGCCTTCAGGCGCGCCTTGTTCAGGCGGTTCTGGTCGCGCCTGCGGTGCCGGTCCGCTTCCTTCTCCCGCCGGTCCTCGCGCACCTCGTCGACGGCCTCGTCGAGCGTGCGGACGCCTTCGAGGAGCATGAGGGACCACGCGCCGAAGGTCTCCCGGGGGGCGCGCAGCCAGCGGACCATGCGGATCTGCGGCAGCGGGCGCGGGATCAGGCCCTGTTCGCGCAAGGCCGCCCTGCGGGTCTGCTTCAGGGCCCGGTCGAAGAGGACCGCCGCGGACAGCGACATGCCGGCGAAGAACTGCGGAGCGCCGTCGTGGCCGATCCCGCGGGGCGCGTGCACCCAGTTGAACCAGGCCGCCGCTCCGGCGAACAGCCACACCAGCATGCGCGAACCCAGCGCGGCGTCGCCATGGCTCGCCTCGCGGACGGCGAGGACCGAGCAGAACATCGCGGCGCCGTCCAGGCCGAACGGGACCAGGTACTCCCAGCCGCCCGAGAGGCTCAGGTTCTGCCGGCCGAAGCCGACCAGCCCGTGGAAGGAGAGAGCGGCCGCGACCGCCGCACAGCAGAAGAGCAGGACGTAGGAAGCGGTCCCGTAGACGGCCTCCTTGCGGCGCCGGCGCTCCTCGCTGCGCTCCCAGGAGTCCTCCGCCGCGGCCTTCTCGCCCTCGCGCTTGCCCCGGGCCAGTACCGCAACTGCCGCAAGTACGCCCAGGATCAACAGGCTGCCGGGCAGCAGCCAGTCCAGCGATATGTCGGTCAGTCTCATGCGGTGTCCCTTGCTTCGCTTATGCGGCCTACCGGGGCCATGGTGGCGCAGGGGATCTGCTTCGCACGCGGGTTTCGGAGCAAGTGGACGCCATCGGGGGCCGTGGCCCGCCGGATAGGGTGTTGTGACTCGAACTGCCGTATGGATATCGGGAGTTGTGTTCGAGCGGAGGCGGTCGGGCGGGTGGGAGCGGCGCCCGCCGCTCCGGGCGGCGCGGGCGGATTCCGTGCCGGCGGGGCGGAACGTTACGCCGCCGTGCGCGCCGCGAGGCGGGCGATGCGGTCCTCGTCGGAAGTGCGCGGGCACGTGACGCACGTGTCCTTCGGGCGGATCGTGTAGAAGAGGCAGCAGCTCGCGCGGTCCCGTGTCGGCATGCGGGCCCCGTCCGGCGCCGTGAGCGTACGGAAGCCCGCGCCGCCGGCGTACGGGGCGGTCGAGCCGGGCAGGAGCGCCTCCAGCTCGGCGATCGCCCGGTCCTCCTCGTCCAGCATCCGGCCCACGTACCACAGGCTCGCCACGACGTCGTCCGTCGCCATGCCCCACAGGGCGCGCCGCCTGCGCCGCATGCGCGGACCGAAGGCCTCCAGGAGCGGTTCGAGGTGCTGCGCCACCGCAGCGCGCACCTCGGCCCGCAGGGCCTCCCCGTCGGGCACGACCCGGGCCCCGGGGAGGTCTGCCGCCGGATCGGTCGGCAGGCAGGCGAAGGATGGCGTGTGCACGCTCATGATTCCGCCGGTCCTGTGGTACGCGACCTCCTGGAGCCGCGGCACGCGGCGGTGCAGGAACCAGGGGACGGTGATCAGCAGACAGGCGGGCCAGGCGTAGCGGTGCAGGCCGAACGTGGCGACCACGTCGGGTCGGGCCTCGCGGCCGTAGTCCCGCATGATCTGCGCCTTGTCCCACGCCAGGTAGGCCTCCGCGGCGGGGCCGCCCGCCGCGAGCTCGTCCGCGCCGATCCACCCCACACCGCGGGGGGCGGGATCGTGCGCGGCGCGCTCGACGACCCGGAGGCCTTCGTATGCCTCCGTCAGCCGTGCGTACGCGCCCGCCAGGGGGGAAGTGGCGACAGGGGCGGGCGCGGACATGGCGGATCACCGATTCAGGCAAGGCGGACAAAGGTAAGCCTTACCTTAGCTGAAGGTGGTGGGTTTGTATGCCCTTTTCCGGGCCGATCTCAACTATTCTCCCGAGAGGCCGAGACCCACAGGAGGACCGAGTGCACGAGGCGGCCCACGCAGGGGTGTCGGCGCTGATCCCGACGCAGAAGGTGCTGCGCCATTCCGTACGGGCGCAGGTACTGGAGGCGCTGCGCGCCGCCCTGGTCGACGGCGAGCTGGAGCCCGGCGGAATCTACTCCGGCCCCGCGCTGGCGGACCGTTTCGGCGTGTCCGCGACGCCGGTCCGCGAGGCGATGCAGCAGCTGGCCCTGGAAGGGGCCGTGGAGTGCCTGCCGAACCGGGGCTTCCGGGTGCTGTCGCGGACCCCGCGGGCCCTGGCCGAGCTGGCCGAGGTGCGGGCGCTGCTGGAGGTGCCCGTCATGCTGCGGCTGGCGCGGACCGTCGCCCCGGAGGCCTGGGCGGCCCTGCGGCCGGCGGCCGCCGCCACCGCCGACGCCGCCGCGGCCGGGGACCCGGCCCGCTACGCCGAGGCCGACCGTGCCTTCCACCGGCAGGTCCTCGGCCTCGCGGGCAACGAGCAGCTCGTCCAGGTCGCGGAGGAGCTGCACCGCCGCTCCCAGTGGCCGCTGCCCGGGGCGCCCCGGGTGCGGCGCGCCGATCTCGTCGCCGACGCGGCCGAGCACGCTGCTCTGCTGGAGGCACTGGTCGCCGGTGAGCTGGCGGCCGTGGAGACGCTGGTGCGGGAGCACTTCGCCGGATCCGCCGCCTGAGCCTGCCGGATCGTCCCGGCCGGGCGGGATCCGGGCGGGCGGGATCGGATCAGGCGGGATCGGATCAGGCGGGATCCGGAAGGGACGGCCTCGGGTGGAGCTGGTCCGCCAGCCACGTGGGGATGCCGCCCAGGAGGTGGAACAGGCGGTGCGCCTCGGCGCGCAGCCGGCTCGCCTCCGGTTCCGGCTCGGCCTCCGCGAGTGCCGCCAGGGCCGGCGCGGTACCGACGAGGAAGCCCAGCTCCTCGCGGATGCGGAGCGACTCCGCGAAGCCCTTGCGGGCCTCCGCGACCTCCCCGTCGCGCAGGGCCAGCGCGGCCAGGTGCCGCCAGGTGAACGACAGCAGCAGCGTGTCCCCGTTGGCCGCGGCCCCCGCGTGGGCGCGGCGGTAGGCCGGGCGGGCCGACTGGGGGGCGTCCGCCAGGTGCTCGGCGACCAGGCCCCGGCGGAAGTCCAGCAGCGGGCGGGTGCGGGATCCCGGGGACAGCAGGGCGGCCGCCCGGCCCAGCGCCGAGCGGGCCTCGTCGGAGCGGTCGCGCACCCCGAGGACCGTGGCCGCGTACGCCAGGTGGCCGCGCTCGCAGGCCGCCGCGCCGCGCTCGTCGTCGTCCCCGGCCACCGCCTCCGCGACGCGCAGCGCGTCCTCCGCCTCCGCCCAGCCCTGGCCGGTGAACAGGCACCGCTCGACCAGCAGCGCGGTCCGCTGCACGGCGGCTCCGGCGTCCTCCTGGTGCGCGGTCAGCAGGGCCGCCGCGTCCGTCCAGCAGCCGCGTGAGCGCAGCCGCCATATCGCCCGCTGGAGGGGGTCGTCCCCCCCGGTCGTTCCGGCACCGGACATGGCGGTGTCCGCCACATTGCCCTCCCCAAAGCAACCAAGCAGCACGTCTTCGAGCCCTGGGGCGAAATGAGAGCACGGATCGGCAGGTTCGGCCAAGGGGTCGGGTGAACTCTTTCACAAAGTCCGGACACCTCGTCAGGACCGTGCATCCCCCACGGAACAACCGGCCCTGCGGAACGCCTCAGCTCATGCGCAGTGCGAGGAAGAAGTCGAGCTTGTCCTCCAGCCGGGACAGGTCGCGGGACGTCAACTGCTCGATTCGCCCGACCCGGTAGCGCAGCGTGTTGACGTGCAGGTGCAGCCGCGTCGCGCAGCGCGTCCACGAACCGTCGCAGTCCAGGAACGCCTCCAGCGTCGGGATCAGCTCCGCGCGGTGGCGGCGGTCGTAGTCCCGCAGCGGGTCCAGCAGGCGCGCCGTGAACGCGCGGCGCACGTCGTCCGGGACGAACGGCAGCAGCAGCACGTGCGAGGCGAGCTCGTGGTGGCCTGCCGCGCAGACCCGGCCGGGGCGCGCGGCGGCGACCCGCCGGGCGTGCCGGGCCTCCTCCAGCGCGCCGCGCAGCCCCTCGGCGGAGTGCACGGCGGCGCTGACGCCGAGGGTGAGGCGGCCGTCGTCGGCGAGGCCCGCGCGCAGGGGCTCCCGTACGGTCGCGAGGAGCTCGTCGGCGTGCAGGGCGGCCTGCGGGGCCTTGTCCTCCGCGCCCTCCCCGGTCTGCGCGGGCAGCGGCACGAGGGCGATGGCCTCGTCGCCGGTGTGGGCGACCGCGATGCGGTCCGAGGGCTCCGGCCCGGACACGGACGGGTCGACGAGGATCTCCTCCAGCAGCGACTGCGCCACCGGCCCGCCGGGGATGTCGCCGCCCTCCCAGTCCACCCGGGCCACGACGACCTGCCAGTGCGGGGCCGCGCCGAGCCCCGGCAGCAGCACCGGGGCCGCGACGCGCAGGCGCGCGGCGATCTCGGCGGGCGGGGCGCCCGTCTGGACGAGCTCCAGCACCTCCTGGGCCAGGCGGCGGCGCACCGTGCGGGCGGCGTCGCGCCGGTCCCGCTCGACGGCGATCAGCTGGGTGACGCCCTGGAGCAGGTCGAGCCGCTCCGCCGGCCAGTCGCCCGCGTCGGCCTCGACGGCCAGCAGCCAGTCCGACAGCACGCTCTCGCGCACGTCGCGGCCGCCCGGGCCGCCCGGGGCGCGGCCCGCTCCCCTGATCGGGAACAGCGAGTAGGCAATACCCTGGAGGGAGATCCGGTGCGGGCCCCTGCGCCCGGTGCGGACCGCCGCGAGGTGCTCGCCGGCCAGGGCCGCACAGATGCCCGGCGGCAGGGGCTCTCCCGCTCCGGCGATCTGCCGGCCCGTGGGGGAGAGCACCCACGCGCGCAGATCGAGGTCGGTGGTGAGCAGATCGAGCACCACGTCGGGACCGCCGCCCGCGGGACCGGAGGTCATCAGCCGGCGGTGGCGGTCGACGACGGCCGCGAGGTCGCCGGCGCGCTCGCCGGAGACCTGCCGCACCACGTACTCCGTGATGGTGGCGAATGCAACGTCCTCGTTCACCGCGAACAGCGGGAGCCGGTGGTGCCGGCAGGCGGCGACGAGGTCGTCGGGGATGTCGCCCAGCTCCGCCTCGCCCGCGGCGAGGCCGGCGACGCCCGCGCTCGCGAGGATTCGTACGAACGGCTCGGAGTCGGCTGAATTTCTTCGCCACGCCAGGCCCGTCAGGACGAGTTCGCCCCCGGTGAGGTACCGGCTGGGATCCCTCAGGTCCGTCGTCATGACGCCGCGGACCGTCCGGTCGAGTTCGTCCTCGCCGCCCAGCAGCCGCAGCCCCAGCGCCTCGGTTTCCAGCAGTGCGCGCAGCCGCATGGTGTCGCCGCCGATCTGTCTCGAATGTTGCCGTCGGAAATCGGGCAGGTCAGTGCATCCTGCCTTTCATACGAATCTACAAGACGAGGGAGGCCGCCAGCCAACTCCTTCATGGTTTCGGTGACTGCACCGCAGGGACGCGCGGCTTGTGTACTGACTCCACACCGCGTTAACAGCAAGTGAACGACCAGTCGAGGGCCCTTCGGCCTCCTGGCCCCCAAGCGAACGACCCGATTACAAGAAGAGAGCCGCACATGGACTTCCTTCGCCCCGCCGGCTGGGAGGAGGCACTCGCCGCCAAGGCCGAGTACCCCACAGCCGTGCCGATTGCGGGTGGCACCGACATCATGGTCGAGATCAACTTCGACCACCGCCGTCCGGAGTACCTCCTCGACCTGAACCGCATCGAACTGCTGCGGGAGTGGGAGGTAGGCGAGGAGGTCACCAGGGTCGGCGCCTCCGTCCCGTACACGCACATCATGGAGAACCTGCGCGAGACGCTCCCCGGGCTCGCGCTCGCCTCGCACACGGTCGCCTCCCCGCAGATCCGCAACCGCGGCGGCGTCGGCGGCAACCTGGGCTGCGCCTCTCCCGCGGGCGACTCCCACCCCGCCCTCCTCGCCGCCGGCGCCGAGGTCGAGGTCGAGTCCGTCCGCGGCACCCGCATGATTCCGATCGACGAGTTCTACACCGGCGTCAAGCGCAACGCGCTCGCCCCCGACGAGCTCATCAAGGCGATCCACGTCAAGAACGCCACCGGTCCGCAGCAGTACTCCAAGGTCGGCACCCGCAACGCGATGGTCATCGCCGTGTGCGCCTTCGGCCTCGCGCTGCACCCCGAGACCCGCACCGTGCGGACGGGCATCGGCTCGGCCGCGCCCACGCCCATCCGGGCGAAGGCCGCCGAGGAGTTCCTGAACGCCGCCCTTGAGGAGGGCGGCTTCTGGGACAGCGGCAAGGTCATCACCCCGTCGATCGCCAAGCAGTTCGGTGAGCTCGCCTCCGGCGCCTGCAACCCGATCGACGACGTCCGCGGCACGGCGAAGTACCGCCGGCACGCGGTCGGCATCATGGCTCGCCGCCAGCTCGTCTGGACGTGGGAGCAGTACCGCGGCTCGAACGGCCGCCCGCTCGAAGGGGCTGCGTAACCATGCGCGTCAATTTCACTGTCAACGGTCGTCCGCAGCAGGCCGACGACGTCTGGGAGGGCGAGTCCCTCCTGTACGTCCTGCGTGAGCGCCTGGGCCTGCCCGGCTCGAAGAACGCCTGCGAGCAGGGCGAGTGCGGATCCTGCACCGTACGCCTCGACGGCGTGCCCGTCTGCTCCTGTCTCGTCGCCGCCGGCCAGGTCGAGGGCCGCGACGTCGTGACCGTCGAGGGCCTGGCCGACTTCGCCCGCAAGCGCGGGGAGCACGGCCACGGCGGGGCCTGCGGCACCGGCGCCTGCGGCGGCGCGGCCGGCGTGTCCACGGACGAGGCGCAGCGCTGGTCCGCGAAGGGCACCGACTCGCAGACCGGCGAGGGCGTGGAGCTGTCCGGCATCCAGCAGGCGTTCATCGACGCCGGCGCCGTCCAGTGCGGCTTCTGCACCCCGGGCCTGCTGGTCCAGGCCGACGCCCTGCTGGAGCAGAACCCGGACCCGACCGACCAGGACATCCGCGAGGCCCTGTCCGGCAACCTCTGCCGCTGCACGGGCTACGAGAAGATCCTCGACGCGGTCCGCCTGGCGGCCGCCCGCCAGGGAGAGGCGGTCTGACCATGGCCAACACCCGCACCACTCCGTCCGGCACGCCGACGAACGTCTCCCAGAAGCACAGCCAGGGCGGCATCGGCGAGTCCACGCTCCGCCCCGACGGCACCCTCAAGGTCACCGGCGAGTTCGCGTACTCCTCCGACATGTGGCACGAGGACATGCTGTGGGGCCAGACCCTGCGCAGCCCCGTCGCGCACGCCGAGATCGCCGGCATCGACATCTCCGAGGCGCTGGCCCTGCCCGGCGTCTACTCGGTCCTCACCTACGCGGACCTGCCGACCGAGGTGAAGAACTACGGCCTGGAGATCCAGGACACCCCCGTCCTCGCCAACGGCCGGGTACGCCACCACGGCGAGCCGGTCGCCCTCGTCGCCGCCGACCACCCGGAGACGGCCCGCCGGGCCGCCGCCAAGATCAAGGTGGACTACCGGGAGCTGCCGCTCGTCACCGACGAGGCCTCCGCCCTCGCCCCCGGCGCGCCGCTCCTCCACGAGGGCCGCGACGACCACCACGCCGGGCACGTCCCGCACCCGAACATCGTGCACCGCCAGCCCATCGTCCGCGGCAACGTGGAGGAGGCCCGCAAGCGCGCCGACGTCATCGTCGAGGGCGAGTACACCTTCGGCATGCAGGATCAGGCGTTCCTCGGCCCCGAGTCCGGCCTCGCCGTACCCGGGGAGGACGGCGGCGTCGACCTGTACGTCGCCACCCAGTGGCTGCACTCCGACCTCCGGCAGATCGCCCCCGTCCTCGGCCTGCCCGAGGAGAAGGTCCGCATGACGCTGTCCGGCGTCGGCGGCGCCTTCGGCGGCCGCGAGGACATCTCCATGCAGATCCACGCCTGCCTGCTCGCCCTCGCCACGAACAAGCCGGTCAAGATGGTCTACAACCGGTTCGAGTCCTTCTTCGGCCACGTGCACCGCCACCCGGCCAAGCTGTACTACGAGCACGGCGCCACCAAGGACGGCAAGCTCACGCACATGAAGTGCCGGATCGTCCTGGACGGCGGCGCCTACGCGTCGGCCTCCCCGGCCGTCGTCGGCAACGCCTCCTCGCTCTCCGTCGGCCCGTACGTCGTCGACGACGTCGACATCGAGGCCATCGCCCTCTACACGAACAACCCGCCCTGCGGTGCCATGCGCGGCTTCGGCGCCGTCCAGGCCTGCTTCGCGTACGAGGCCCAGATGGACCGGCTCGCGGCGAAGCTGGGCATGGACCCGGTCGAGTTCCGGCAGCTCAACGCCATGGAGCAGGGCACGGTCATGCCGACCGGGCAGGTCGTGGACTCCCCGGCCCCGGTCGCCGAGCTGCTGCGCCGGGTCAAGGCCCGCCCGCTGCCGCCGGAGCGCCAGTGGGAGACCGCCGGCGAGGGCGCGGACGTCCGCGCGCTGCCCGGCGGCCTGTCGAACACCACCCACGGCGAGGGCGTCGTCCGCGGCGTCGGCTACGCGGTCGGCATCAAGAACGTCGGCTTCTCCGAGGGCTTCGACGACTACTCCACCGCCCGCGTGCGCCTGGAGGTCATCGGCGGCGAGGCCGTCGCCATGGTCCACACCGCCATGGCGGAGGTCGGCCAGGGCGGCGTCACCGTCCACGCCCAGATCGCCCGCACGGAGCTGGGCGTCACCCACGTGACGATCCACCCCGCCGACACCCAGGTCGGCTCCGCCGGCTCCACCTCCGCCTCCCGGCAGACGTACATGACCGGCGGCGCGGTGAAGAACACCTGCGAGGCCGTCCGCGAGAAGGTCCTGGAGATCGGCCGCCGGAAGAACGGCTCCTACCACCCCGCGTGGGCCACCGCCGAGCTGCTCCTGGAGGGCGGCAAGGTCGTCACCGACGGCGGCGAGGTCCTCGCGGACATCGCGGAGCTGCTGGAGGGCGAGGAGCCCATCGACCTGGAGCTGGAGTTCCGCCACCGTCCGACGGCCGCCTTCGACCTGGTCACCGGCCAGGGCGACGGCCACGTCCAGTACACCTTCGCCGCGCACCGCGCGGTGGTCGAGGTGGACACCGAGCTCGGCCTCGTCAAGGTCGTCGAGCTGGCCTGCGCCCAGGACGTCGGCAAGGCCCTCAACCCGCTCTCCGTCATCGGCCAGATCCAGGGCGGCACCACCCAGGGCCTCGGCGTCGCGGTGATGGAGGAGATCATCGTCGACCCGAAGACCGCGAAGGTGCGCAACCCCTCCTTCACGGACTACCTGATCCCGACGATCCTCGACACCCCGAGCATCCCGGTCGACTACCTGGAGCTCGCCGATCCGAACGCGCCGTACGGCCTGCGCGGGCTCGGCGAGGCCCCGACCCTGTCGTCCACCCCGGCCGTCCTCGCGGCGATCCGGGCGGCGACCGGCCTGGAGCTCACCAAGACGCCGATCCGCCCGGAGGCCCTCACCGGCACCCTGTAGGACGGCGTCCTCCGGGGGCCGCGAGGCCCCCGGACCGCGAACTCTCCGGGCGGCGCGGCAGCAGGGCCCGCGCCCCGCCGCACCGCCCGGAGCCAAGGAAGTCCGGGACGCCCGCCGCACCGCTCGCGGCACGTCCCCGGCCGTACCCCCACGCAGGAACCGGCGGCACCGGCACCCCGGCGCCGCCACCGGAACCACCAGTACCGCAGAACCCCCGCAGTACCCGCAGTACACGCAGTGCAATTCGCGTCGCCTCGGGCCGTCACCCCGGGTCGTGCAGCCGAACGGCATTTCCCAAATCCCGCAGATCGCCTGGCATTCCAGGTGCGGGTGCCCCTTTGAACCTTGGGAGTTTAGGCACCATGACCCAATCGTCTGTGGAGCCCAAGACCACCGCGGAAGAGGCCGGCGACGGCTCTCGCACTCCCGCCGGGCGTTCTTGGCTCGACCGGTACTTCCACATCACCCATAGAGGGTCCAGCGTCGGCAACGAGATTCGTGGCGGCGTCACGACGTTCATGGCGATGGCGTACATCCTCCTGCTCAACCCCCTGATCCTCTCCGGCAAGGACGCCGCCGGGGACACCATGAGCCAGAAGGCCCTGATCACGGCGACCGCGTTCGCCGCGGCCGTGACCACCCTGCTCATGGGCTTCGTCGGCAAGGTGCCCCTCGCGCTGGCCGCCGGCCTCTCCGTGTCCGGCGTGCTCGCCTCGCAGGTCGCCCCGCAGATGACCTGGCCGCAGGCCATGGGCATGTGCGTCATGTACGGCGTCGTGATCTGTCTCCTGGTCGTCACCGGCCTCCGCGAGATGATCATGAATGCGATCCCGCTGGCCCTCAAGCACGCGATCACCATGGGCATCGGCCTCTTCGTCGCACTCATCGGCCTGGTGAAGGCCGGGTTCGTGCACGAGAACCCCGCCCCCGGCGGCGGCCCCGTCACCCTCGGCCCGACGGGCGAGCTGGCCGGCTGGCCGGTCCTGCTCTTCTCCGTCACCCTCCTGCTCATCTTCATGCTGCAGGCCCGCAAGGTCCCCGGCGCGATCCTCATCGGCATCGGCGTCGGCACCGTGCTCGCGGTCGTCCTGAACGCGATCGCCGACGTCGACCCGAAGGCCTGGGCCAGCGGCCCGCCGGAGCTGAACGGCTCGGCGGTCTCCCTGCCGGACTTCTCGCTCTTCGGGGAGGTCGAGTTCGGCGGCTGGGGCGAGGTCGGCGCGATGACCGTCGGCATGATCGTCTTCACGCTGGTGCTGGCCGGCTTCTTCGACGCGATGGCCACCATCATCGGCGTCGGCACCGAGGCCAAGCTGGCCGACGACAAGGGCCGCATGCCGGGCCTGTCCAAGGCCCTCTTCATCGACGGCGCCGGCGGCGCCATCGGCGGCGTCGCGGGCGGCAGCGGCCAGACCGTGTTCGTCGAGTCCGCCACCGGCGTCGGCGAGGGCGCCCGCACGGGCCTGGCCTCGGTCGTCACCGGCCTCTTCTTCGCCCTGTGCATCTTCTTCACCCCGATCACGCAGATCGTCCCCGGCGAGGTCGCCTCGGCCGCGCTCGTGGTGATCGGCGCCATGATGATGCAGAACGCCCGCCACGTGGACTGGGCGGACGCCGCCACCGCCGTGCCGGTCTTCCTCACCGTCGTGATCATGCCGTTCACGTACACGATCACGGCCGGTGTCGCCGCCGGTGTCATCTCGCACGTCGCCATCAAGGTCGCGCAGGGCAAGGCCCGCGAGATCGGCGCGTTCATGTGGGCGCTCACCGCGATCTTCGTGGTGTTCTTCGCGCTCGACCCGATCGAGGGCTGGCTCGGCGTCCACTGACGCGGGCCCCGCCCCCGGTCCTCCACGCATCCGATACTGGAACCGAACCCCCTCCAGGAGGCCTCCATGCTGGACATCGCCGAAGAGCTGAACCGGTGGGTCGAGCAAGGGCGCGACTTCGCCGTCGCCACCGTCGTGGCGGTCACCGGCAGCGCGCCCCGGCAGCCCGGCGCGGCCCTCGCCGTCGACGAGGCGGGGACGGCCGTCGGCTCGGTCTCCGGCGGGTGCGTGGAGGGCGCGGTGTACGACCTGTGCGTGCAGGCGCTCCAGGACGGCGAGACCGTCCTGGAGCGCTTCGGATACAGCGACGACGACGCGTTCGCCGTGGGCCTGACCTGCGGCGGAATCATCGACATCCTCGTGACCCCGGTCCGCGCCGGCACCCCCGGGCGGCAGGTCTACGAGGCCGCGCTGGCCGCCGCCGCCCGCGGCGGGGCGGCCGCCGTCGCCCGCATCGCCGAAGGGCCGCAGGAACTGAAGGGCAGCGCCGTGCTCGTCCTCGGTGAGGACGGCGAGGACCGCGAGGACCGCGGGGACCGCTTCCTCGGCGGCTTCGGCGGGCACCCCGAACTGGACCGCATGGTCGCCGAGGAGGCCCGCGCCCTGCTCGACGCGGGGAAGACCGGCGTCCTGGAGGTCGGCGCCGACGGCCGGCTGTGCGGCGAGCCGCTCAAGGTGCTCGTCGAGTCCAGCGTCCCGCCCCCGCGGATGATCGTCTTCGGGGCCATCGACTTCGCGTCCGCCCTCGTGCGGATCGGCAAGTTCCTCGGCTACCACGTGACGCTGTGCGACGCGCGGCCCGTCTTCGCGACGAAGCAGCGCTTCCCCGAGGCCGACGAGATCGCCGTCGACTGGCCCCACCGCTACCTGGAGCGCACGGAGACCGACGGCCGGACCGTGCTGTGCGTCCTCACCCACGACGCCAAGTTCGACGTGCCGCTGCTGCGCCTCGCCCTGCGCCTGCCCGTCGCCTACGTCGGCGCCATGGGCTCCCGCAGGACCCACGAGGACCGCAACCGGCGGCTGCGCGACGTCGGCGTCACCGAGCTCGAACTGGCCCGCCTGCGCTCCCCGATCGGCCTGGACCTCGGCGCCCGCTCCCCGGAGGAGACCGCCCTGTCCATCGCCGCCGAGATCGTCGCCAACCGGCGGGGCGGCTCCGGGGCCGCACTGACCGGCGCCCACATCCCCATCCACCCCGACGCCCCGGCCACCGCGGCCCGGCGCATCGGCTCGGTGGCCTGACGGGCGGGCCGTACGGAAAAAGGGCGTGCCGCGAGGGTTGCGCCCTGCTGGGCTCCCCCCTAGTTTTACCGGCCGGTAACAGCGCCTTTCCGCCTGGGAGTTGAGCGATGCCCCGGACCGCCCGCACTGCCCGTACGCCCGTCCGCACGCTCCTCGCCGGCGGCGTGCTCGCCGCCGCGGCGCTCGCGGCGGCCGCCGCACCCGCGCCCGCCGCACCCCCCGCGCCCGCCTCGGCCCGGCCTGCCGCACCCGATGCGGCCGGGCTGCGCGAGGTGCTCTTCGTCGGCAACAACTGGGAGGGCACCGCCGACGTCCTCGCCTCCACCGGCGGCATGGAGCGCATCGGCCGCATCAACGTCGTCCCCGACAAGGAGGAGCGCCTCCGGGAGATCCACCTCAACCCGGTGAAGCTCGCCTTCTTCCTCGGGATCCGGCACAGCGCCGGAGAGGGCCACGACCAGCTCGTCGACGACATGTACACCACCCCCGACGGCTCCGCCGTGGTCGTCTCCCGCCCGAGCTTCGCCGACGTCGTCTCCCTCGACCTGCGCACCGGCCGCATCAACTGGCGCTTCCCCGTCTCCGGCTACCGCTCCGACCACATGGCCGTCTCGCCCGACGGCACCCGGGTCGCGGTGTCCGCGTCCACCTCGAACACCGTCCACGTCCTCGACATCGCGACCGGCCGCCAGGTCGGCTCGTTCGCCACCGGCGACAAGCCGCACGAGAACACCTTCTCCCGCGACGGCCGGCTGATCTGGAACGCCTCCATCGGCGAGGTCAACACCGC
The DNA here is from genome assembly GCF_003325375.1 of Streptomyces globosus. GTDB lineage: Bacteria > Actinomycetota > Actinomycetes > Streptomycetales > Streptomycetaceae > Streptomyces > Streptomyces globosus_A. Next base: position 2,067,478 of record NZ_CP030862.1, read on the forward strand.
CCTGGACGCGCCCTGGCTCGACTGGACCAAGGGCGACCGGAAGTTCACCGTCGTGGACGCGCAGACCTTCCGCACCGTCCGCACCGTCGACATGCGCGAACGCCTCGACGCCGCCGGCCGCTCCGACCTGTCCGACTCGATCCGGCCGAACGCCTTCACCCCGGACGAGTCGATGCTGTACTTCCAGGTCTCCTTCTTCAACGGCTTCGCCGAGTACGACGTCGCCGCCGACCGCATCACCCGCGTCAAGACCCTCCCGAAGAACCCGAAGACCCCCGCCGACCGCATGGCCTGGGTCAACGACTCCCGCCACCACGGCATGGCCATGAGCCCGGACGGCGCGAAGCTGTGCATCGCCGGCACCATGGACGACTACGCCACCGTCGTGGACCGGGCCACCCTCGCCGAGGGGCCGCTCGTCCCCGCCGACAAGCCGTACTGGGCGACCGTCAGCGGCGACGGCACGGCCTGCGTCATCTCCGAGAGCGGCTCCGACCGCGTCACCGCCATCGACTTCGCCACCGGCGAGAAGCGGGTCTCCGTCCCCGTCGGCGACCACCCGCAGCGCGTCCGCCTCGGCCGGGTCCCGGCCGACTGGACCGGGACCCGGTAGCCGCGGCTCACGACGGCAGGGAGATCCGCGCCGCCGCCATCCCGAACCCGGGGCCCGCCAGGAGCGCCCGCAGCCCGGCGGGCCCAGGCCGCAGCTCCTCGTCCCGGTAACGGCGCACGCTGCGGTGCCAGTGGAGGATCGCCGCCATCCAGTCCTCCAGCTCCCGCACGTACGAGGCGAGCGCCGCCCGCTCCGCGGCCCCCAGCCCCCGGTCGTCGCACAGCACCGGCAGCTGGTGGTCGCGGACGTGCTCGAACTCCCGGGTGCGCTGCGCCAGCAGGTCGGCGACGATCGCGGCCGCCTGCGGGTAGTCGATGCCGAAGAAGTGCTGCGCGACGAGCACGTGGTTGTGCACCTCGCCCTCGAACTCGATCTCCTTCCGGTACGAGAACAGGTCGTTGACCAGGCAGCCGACGTCGGCGGCGGCGCTCTCCAGCGAGCGGACCGCCCCCTCGCGGCGCAGCTCCTCCGGGAAGGCGGTGCCGTCCCCGCGGCCGAGCCGGGCCAGGAACATCGTCAGGTCCGAGCCGAAGGTGAAGCGGCGCATCTCCGCGTAGTCCACCGGATCCGGCACCCGGTTCACGGCCGTGTTCGCGATCTCCCAGACCCAGGAGTCCAGCATCGCGACGACGTGGCGGCGGAACCCCGCGCGCGCCTGCCCGTCCAGACCGGCCGCGGTCCGCGCCCACAGGTCCGCCAGGCCGCGCTCCAGCGCGGTGAGCGGCTCCGGGCCCTGCCCCGGCTCCGGCGGCATCATCGCGGCGAGCCGGTCCGCAGCCGCCCGCGCGCCGCCGGGGTCCCGCGCCGCGCCGAACACCCGCGGGTAGTAGTCGTCCCCGTACGTGCCCCAGGCCAGCCACTGCGCGCCCAGCGACAGCGCCTCCGGCGCGGCGTCCGGGTCGATGCCCGCCGCGCACAGCGCCAGGTCCATGCCGGCCAGCACGTCCTCGGTCCAGACGTCCGAGCCGGGGTCGCCGGGCTGCGGTTCGAGCATCCCCACCACCCGGCACCACGCTGTGAGTTCGCGGCGGGCCCGGTCCAGGTGCGGGTTGAGGGACAGCGCGAACGGCAGGTCGATGTCCGGCAGGATCCGCCGCCCCACCTTCCGGAACGGCACGTGCGAGAACCGGCGCCGGCGCAGCTCCAGCGAGCGGGGCGTGAGGACCGAGCGCCAGTCCAGGGCCGCCGTCCCGAGGCCGCCGGGCAGGAACGGCAGGGTCCGCGGGGCGGAGCGCCGCGCCTCCTCGTTCATGTAGCGGCTGGAGGCCATGTGCCACTCGTGGCCGCCGGACTGCCAGTCCTGCAGGCCCTTCGCGTACGCCAGGACGGCCGCGGCCTCGTCGGGGCCGAGCCCGTGGCGGGCGGCGAGCGCGGGCACCTCCGCGAGGGCCGTGTACTCGAACTGCTCCAGCCGGGACGTCAGCAGGTCGTTGGCCAGGTCGGCGGCCTCCTGCGTGGTGCAGTCCAGGAAGGTCTCCAACACCAGGACCGCGTTGGAGAGTTCGCCCTCCTCCTCGACCTCGCGCCGGTACGAGAAGATGTCGTTGCGGATGTGCACGGCATCCGAGAAGGCGTCGCGGAGCACCTGGAGCGGCCGCGCGTGGGCCACCCGGGCGGGGACCTCCGCCGCCACGTACTCGACCAGCCCGGCCGACCAGGGCGCCCCGCCGACCTTGCGGCGCATCTCGATGTACTCCAGCGGGTTCGCGACCCGCCCCATGCCGATGTTGTGCAGCTCCCACATCGACTCGTTCAGCAGGTTCCGCGTCGATTCGGCGAACCGTTCCCTCCACGCCGCGGACATCGCCGGGACCGTGCGCTGCCACAGGTCCCTCAGGCCCGCCTCGACGGGGTTGGCCGGCTCGGGGAACCCGTCCGCGAGGTCCATCGGCATGAACGCGGCCAGTCCGTCGAGGTACGCCCGCGCGCCCTCGCGGTCCCCGCTGCGCTTGTACACCTCCAGGAAGTGGTCGTCGAAGAAGAACACCCACACGTACCAGTCGGTGACGAGCTCCAGGGCGTCGGCGCCGCAGTCGGGGTGGGTGTAGGAGCACAGCAGCGCGTAGTCGTGCGCGTCGAGGTCCTCCTGCGTCCAGACGCCGGAGCCCTCCAGCATCCCGAAGCCCCGGGCCCACCGCCGGGTGTGCTCCCTGGCGGCCTCCAGGTGCGGGTTGAGTCTCGCCGGGTACGGCACGTAGAAGTCCGGCAGGCGGAACGGCTGGGTCACGTCGGGGCAGGCCTTTCGGTCCGGGGCTGCGGAAGGCCGGAACCGTCCCCGGACGCCGTCCCCCCGCACGGGATCGGCTGTGCCCTACCCGCCTCCCGGCCGCCCCAAGTGCCGCTTCACCGCATCAGGTGAAGCGGCGCCGTCCACCGCACGCCGCCGCGCCGCGGACGCTATGGGCGGCGGCGTGCGGGGCCCGCGTCAGCCGCCGTCGGACTCCAGGTTGCCCTCGGTGTCCAGGTACACCTGCCGCAGCGCCTCCAGCACCTGCGGGTCCGGCTTCTCCCACATGCCGCGGGACTCCGCCTCCAGCAGCCGTTCGGCGATGCCGTGCAGCGCCCAGGGGTTGGCCTCCTCCAGGAACGCGCGGTTCTCCGGGTCCAGGACGTACGTCTCGGTCAGCTTGTCGTACATCCAGTCCGCGACCACGCCCGTCGTGGCGTCGTACCCGAACAGGTAGTCCACCGTCGCCGCCAGCTCGAAGGCGCCCTTGTAGCCGTGCCGGCGCATCGCCTCGATCCACCGCGGATTGACCACGCGGGCGCGGAAGACGCGGCTGGTCTCCTCCACCAGGGTGCGGGTCTTGACCGTCTCCGGGCGGGTGGAGTCGCCGATGTACGCCTCCGGCGCCGTGCCGCGCAGCGCGCGGACCGTCGCCACCATGCCGCCGTGGTACTGGAAGTAGTCGTCCGAGTCGGCGATGTCGTGCTCGCGGGTGTCCGTGTTCTTCGCGGCCACCGTGATCCGCTTGTACGCGGACTCCATCTCGGCGCGCGCCGGGCGGCCCTCCAGGCCGCGGCCGTACGCGTAGCCGCCCCACACCGTGTAGACCTCCGCCAGGTCGGCGTCGGTGCGCCAGTCCCGCGAGTCGATCAGCTGGAGGATGCCGGCGCCGTAGGTGCCCGGCCGGGAGCCGAAGATGCGGGTGGTGGCGCGCCGCTCGTCGCCGTGCTCGGCCAGGTCGGCCTGCGCGTGGGCCCGTACGAAGTTCTGCTCCGCCGGCTCGTCGAGCGCGGCCACGAGCCGTACCGCGTCGTCGAGCAGGCCGATGACGTGCGGGAAGGCGTCCCGGAAGAAGCCGGAGATGCGCAGCGTGACGTCGACGCGGGGCCGGCCCAGCTCGGCGGGCGGGATCGCCTCCAGGGAGGTCACCCGGCGCGAGGCCTCGTCCCACACCGGGCGCACGCCGAGGAGGGCCAGCGCCTCGGCGACGTCGTCGCCGGCGGTGCGCATCGCGCTCGTGCCCCACAGGGACAGGCCCACCGACGCCGGCCACTCGCCGTTGTCGGTGCGGTAGCGCTCCAGCAGCGACTCCGCCAGTGCCTGGCCGGTCTCCCACGCGAGGCGGGAGGGCACGGCCTTCGGGTCGACGGAGTAGAAGTTGCGGCCGGTCGGCAGCACGTTGACCAGGCCGCGCAGCGGCGAGCCGGACGGGCCGGCCGGGACGAACCGGCCGTCGAGCGCGGCCACCACGTGCGCGATCTCGTCGGTGGTGCCGGCCAGGCGGGGGACGACCTCGCGGGCCGCGAAGTCCAGCACCGCCGCGACCTGCTCCGGGTGCCCGGCGGCTACCCGGGACACGGCGGCCGGGTCCCAGCCGGCGTCCTCCATCGCCTGCACCAGCCCGCGCGCCGCCTCCTCCGCCTCGTCGGCGGAGGTGCGGGTCGCCTTGGACTCGTCCAGGCCGAGGGCCTCGCGCAGGCCGGGCAGGGCCGTGGTGCCGCCCCAGATCTGGCGGGCGCGCAGGATGGCCAGGACCAGGTTGACGCGGGCCTCACCGGCCGGGGCGCCGCCCAGGACGTGCAGGCCGTCGCGGATCTGCGCGTCCTTCACCTCGCACAGCCAGCCGTCGACGTGCAGCAGGAAGTCGTCGAAGCCGTCGTCGTCCGGGCGCTCCTCCAGGCCCAGGTCGTGGTCGAGCTTCGCGGCCTGGATCAGGGTCCAGATCTGCGCGCGGATCGCCGGCAGCTTCGCCGGGTCCATGGCGGAGATCTGCGCGTACTCGTCGAGGTGCTGCTCCAGGCGCGCGATGTCGCCGTACGACTCGGCGCGCGCCATCGGCGGCACCAGGTGGTCGACGAGGGTGGCGTGCACGCGCCGCTTGGCCTGGGTGCCCTCGCCCGGGTCGTTGACGAGGAACGGGTAGACGAGCGGCAGGTCGCCGAGCGCCGCGTCGGGGGCGCAGGCCGCGGACAGGCCCGCGTTCTTGCCCGGCAGCCACTCCAGGTTGCCGTGCTTGCCGAGGTGGATCATCGCGTCGGCGCCGAAGCCGCCGTCCTCGGCGGCGGCCTGGATCCACCGGTAGGCGGCCAGGTAGTGGTGCGACGGAGGCAGGTCCGGGTCGTGGTAGATCGCGATCGGGTTCTCGCCGAAGCCGCGCGGCGGCTGGATCAGGATCAGCAGGTTCCCGCGGCGCAGCGCCGCGAGGACGATGTCGCCCTCGGGGTTGGCCGAGCGGTCGACGAACATGCTGCCGGGGGCCTCACCCCAGTGCTCCTCGACCTGCTCGCGCAGCTCCGCCGGCAGTTCGGCGTACCAGCGCCTGTAGTCGGCCGCGGGGATGCGGACCGGGTTGCGGGCGAGCTGCTCCTCCGTCAGCCAGTCCTGGTCGTGGCCGCCGGCCTCGATCAGGGCGCGGATCAGCTCGTCGCCGTCGCCGGAGACCAGGCCCGGGATGTCCTCGGCCGGCCCGAAGTCGTAGCCGCCGTCGATGAGGGCGCGCAGCAGCCGGACCGCGCTCGCCGGGGTGTCGAGGCCCACGGCGTTGCCGATCCGGGAGTGCTTCGTCGGGTACGCCGACAGCACCAGTGCGATCTTCTTGTCGGCGCGGGCGATGTGCCGCAGCCGGGCGTGCCGCACGGCGATCCCGGCGACGCGCGCGGCGCGCTCGGGGTCGGCGACGTAGGCGGGCAGCCCGTCCGCGTCGAACTCCTTGAAGGAGAACGGCACGGTGATCAGGCGGCCGTCGAACTCGGGGACGGCGACCTGCGTCGCGGCGTCCAGCGGGGACAGGCCCTCGTCGTTCTCCTCCCAGGCGCTGCGCGACCCGGTCAGGCACAGCGCCTGCAGGACGGGCACGCCGAGGCGGGCCAGCGCGCCGGCGTCCCAGGACTCGTCGTCCCCGCCGGCGGAGGCGGTCGCCGGGCGGGTGCCGCCGGCCGCGAGGACGGTCGTGACGACGGCGTCGGCGCCCTCCAGCGCGGCGAGCAACTCCGGCTCGGGCGTGCGCAGGGAGGACACGTACAGCGGCACGGGCGACCCGCCCGCCGCGGTGATCGCGTCGCACAGCGCGTGCACGAAGGCGGTGTTGCCGCTCATCTGGTGGGCGCGGTAGTACAGCACGGCGATCCGCGGGCCGTCGGCCGCGGCGGACGGGGCGTCGGGGCGCTCCAGCGGGCCCCACGTCGGCGCGGCGGCGGGCGGCTCGAAGCCGTGGCCGGTCAGCAGCACCGTGTCGGACAGGAAGCGGGCCAGCTGCTCCAGGTTGTCCGGCCCGCCGTGCGCGAGGTAGGCGTGCGCCTCGGCCGCGATGCCGATCGGGACGGTCGAGGCCTCCATCAGCTGCGCGTCCGGGGCCTGTTCGCCGGTCAGCACGACGACCGGGCGGGTCTGCTCGCGGTCCAGGAGCGCCTCCAGGCCGTCCTCCCAGGCGCGCAGGCCGCCGAGGAGGCGTACGACGACCAGGTCGGCGCCGTCGAGGAGGCCGGGCAGGTCGTCCAGGGGAAGGCGGGAGGGGTTCGCGAACCGGTAGGGGACGGGGCCCCCGGCGGCGCGGGCGCTGAGCAGATCGGTGTCGGACGTCGACAGCAGCAGGATCATGCGGCGGCAGGCCTTCCTCGGGGTTTCCGCGCCCCGGGCAGTGGGGACGGCGGGAGTTCCTGGCTCACCCGGCGCCGAGCGGCTGCTCTGCCGGGCTCACAGTGGCGGGACCGCGCCGGAATCGCACCGGGCTTCCTCCCATGTCGCCGTCCTCGGCGATGAGCGGGCCGTGTGGCACGCCGAAGGTCATCTTAGGTGCCGCCGCCCCCGGCCGGGAGTCGGGGAGGGTGGCGTCGGCCACAGCTCACGGGAGCATGGGGGGAGCGCATCGGTGGGTATGCTCGCCGCCATGCCCCAGCCCCCTTCCGCCGTATCGCGGGACGAACCGGTCATACGTGACCGCGGTGACGCCTGCCCGGGCGCACTGCGGCTCCACGCCGCCGACGACGGGTTCCTGGCCCGGATCCGGATCCCCGGCGGCATCCTCGGCGCGGACGCGGCCCGGCTGCTCGCCGACGCAGCGGACCGGCTCGGCGACGGGCACATCGACCTCACCTCGCGCGGCAACGCCCAACTCCGCGGCCTCGGCGCGTCCTGCGGCGGCGAACTGGCCGCCGTCCTGGAGCGGGCCGGGCTGCTGCCGGCGCCCGGACACGAGCGGGTCCGCAACGTCGTCGCCTCACCGCTGACCGGCCTGGACGGGCGGGGGCGGGCGGACGTCGCACCCTGGGTCGCCCGCCTGGACCGGGAGCTGTGCGCAGAGCCGGCCGCGGCCGCACTGTCGGGGCGGTTCCTGTTCGCCGTCGACGACGGGCGCGGCGACGTGCTGTCCCTGTCCGCCGACGCCAACGTCCTGGCATGCGGGGGCGGGCAGGCGCTGCTGTGGCTCGGGCCGGGCGGCCCGGACTCCCGGGCCGCCCGCGTCGCCGCGGACGACGCGCCGCGCGCCGCCGTGGCAGCCGCCCTGTGCTTCCTCGACGCGGCCCGCGCCGCCGGCACCCGCGCCTGGCGGGTCGCCGAGCTGCCGCCCGAACACCGCCCGGACGCCGCCGGGTTGGCGGCGCGCCTCGCCGCCGCCGGGATCCCGGCCGAGGTGGTTCCGCTCGACGCCCCGCAGGGCCCAGGCGGGCCCGAGCCCCTGCCCGGCGTCGTGCGCGGCACCTCCGGCGGACCGGCCGCGCTGTCCGTCCTCGCCCCGCTCGGCCGCCTCGACACCGCCCAGTGGCGGCTGCTGGCCGGGCTGTCGGGCCGCATGCGGCTCACGCCCTGGCGGGGCGTCGTCGTCCCCGGGCTCGCCGCCGGCGCCGCGGACTCCGCCCTCGCCGCCCTCGCCCGCGCCGGCCTCGCCACCGCCCCCGACAGCCCCTGGCGGTCCGTCACCGCCTGTACGGGGCGCCCCGGTTGCGCCAAGGCGCTCGCCGACGTACGGGCCGACGCGCGCGCCGTCGCGGCCCGGGCGACCGGACCGCTGCCCGTGCACTGGTCCGGCTGCGAGCGCCGCTGCGGCCACCCCCGCGGCACCGCGTGGGTCGACCTGGTCGCCACCGGCGACGGGTACGCCGTCACGCTCGCCGCAGCCGGAACCGCCGGTCCGGCGCACCGGACCGTGAAGACTTCCGAACTGGCCGCGGTCCTCGCGGACGCACGCCGCACTGACGCATGCCGCACCCCCTCCCACGACGCAGCGAAGAAATGAGCGAGTACACAGTGTTCGAGTACGAGAAGGACGGGGCGGAGATCTACCGCCAGTCCTTTGCCACGATCCGCGCCGAGGCGGACCTCTCCGGACTGCCCGCCTCCGTGGCGCAGGTCGCGGTGCGCATGATCCACGCCTGCGGAATGACCGACCTGCCCCAGGACCTCGGCTACACCCCGGACGTCGTGCTCCGTGCCCGGGCCGCCCTGCACGCGGGCGCCCCCATCCTCTGCGACGTGCAGATGGTCGCCAGCGGCGTCACCCGCAAGCGGCTCCCCGCCGACAACCAGGTCGTCTGCACCCTCTCCGACCCGGCCGTCCCCGCGCTCGCCGCCCGCATGGGCACCACTCGCAGCGCCGCCGCCCTGGAGGTGTGGCGCGACCGCGGCCTGCTGGAGGGCTCCGTCGTCGCCGTCGGCAACGCCCCGACCGCCCTGTTCCGCCTGCTGGAGATGATCGAGGAGGGCGCCCCGCGCCCGGCCGCCGTCATCGGCGTGCCCGTCGGCTTCATCGGCGCCGCCGAGTCCAAGGACGCCCTCGCCGCGCACCCCTCGAACCTCGACCACCTGGTCGTCCGCGGCCGGCGCGGCGGCAGCGCCCTCGCGGCCGCCGCCCTCAACGCGATCGCGAGCGAGGAAGAATGAGCACCACCGCAGCAACCCCCGCAGCGACCCCCGCAGCCGCCGGGAGCGCGGCCGCCCCGGCCAAGGGCCGCCTCTACGGCGTCGGCCTCGGCCCCGGCGACCCGTCCCTGATGACGCTGCGCGCCGTCGAGGCCATCGCCGAGGCCGACGTCGTCGCCTACCACAGCGCCCGCCACGGCCGCTCCATCGCCCGCTCGATCGCGGCCCGCCACCTGCGCGCCGACCATATCGAGGAGCCGCTGGTCTACCCGGTCACCACCGAGACCACCGACCACCCGGGCGGCTACCAGGGCGCGATGGAGGAGTTCTACGAGGCCTCCGCCGCCCGCCTGGCCGCCCACCTGGACGCCGGCCGCACCGTCGCCGTCCTCGCCGAGGGCGACCCGCTCTTCTACGGCTCCTACATGCACATGCACAAGCGGCTCGCCGACCGGTACGAGGCCGAGGTGATCCCCGGCGTGACCTCGGTCAGCGCCGCCGCCGCCCGCCTCGGCACCCCGCTCGTCGAGGGCGAGGAGGTCCTGACGGTCCTCCCCGGCACCCTCCCCGAGGAGGAGCTCGCCGCGCGGCTCGCCGCGACCGACTCCGCGGTCGTCATGAAGCTGGGCCGCACCTTCCCCGCCGTCCGCCGCGCCCTGGAGACGAGCGGCCGCCTCGCCGAGGCGCGCTACGTGGAGCGGGCCACCATGGACGGCGAGCGGACCGGGCTGCTCGCCGACACCGACCCGGACACCGTCCCCTACTTCTCCGTCGCGGTCGTCCCCAGCCGTGTCGGCAACCCCGGCAGCGTCCCGTCCGGCCCCGGCGAGGTCGCCGTCGTCGGCACCGGCCCCGCCGGACCGCTGTGGCTGACCCCCGAGACGCGGCGGGCGCTGTCCGACGCCGAGGTCCTCGTCGGCTACACCACCTACCTCGACCGGGTCCCCGCCAGGCCGGGCCAGATCCGGCACGGCTCCGACAACAAGGTCGAGGCGGAGCGCGCCGAGTTCGCCCTCGACCTCGCCCGCCGCGGCAAGCGCGTCGCCGTCGTGTCCGGCGGCGACCCGGGCGTCTTCGCCATGGCCACCGCCGTCCTGGAGGCCGCCGCGCAGGACGCCTACAAGGACGTGCCCGTACGGGTCCTGCCCGGCGTCACCGCCGCCAACGCGGCCGCCGCCGCGGCCGGCGCCCCGCTCGGCCACGACTACGCCACCGTCTCCCTGTCCGACCGGCTCAAGCCCTGGGAGGTGATCGCGGAACGGCTGCGCGCGGCCGCCGCCGCGGACCTCGTCCTCGCCCTGTACAACCCGGGCTCGCGCAGCCGGACCTGGCAGGTCGCCAAGGCCCGCGACCTGCTGCTGGAGCTGCGCTCCCCGCACACCCCGGTGGTCGTCGCCCGCGACGTGGGCGGCCCGGAGCAGTCCGTCCGCGTCGTGACGCTGGAGACGCTGGAGCCGTCCGAGGTCGACATGCGGACCATCCTGCTGATCGGCTCCTCGCAGACACAGGTCACGGAGCGGCCCGACGGGACCTCCGTCGCCTGGACGCCCCGCCGCTACCCCTGACGGGCGGCGGCAGCCGCAGCAGGGCCCGGGGCACGACGGCGCCGGGCGCTGCCGCGGCGGCTCAGGACCGGCCTGCCGGGCCGTGCAGCCACCGCGCGGCGGCAGCCGCCGTACCCGCCTCCGGCACCCCGGCCGGCACCGGCGGGCGGCGCACCACCAGCACCGGGACACCCGCCTCGCGGGCGGCGGCCAGCTTCGGGGCGGTCGCCTGGCCGCCGCTGTCCTTGGTGACGAGGACGTCGATGCGGTGCCGGGCGAGCAGCGCGCGCTCGTCGTCCAGGCTGAACGGCCCGCGCGCCAGGAGGACTTCCAGGCGCGGCGGCGCGGGCGCCGCCGGCGGGTCCACCGAGCGCACCAGGAACCACGGGTCCGCGAGGTGCGCGAAGGCGTGCAGACCGGTCCGGCCGGTGGTCAGGAACACCCGGCTGCCGAGCCCGGGCAGGAGGGACGCGGCCTCCGCGAGGTCGGCGGCGAACGTCCAGTCGTCCCCCGGCCCGGGCGACCATCCGGGGCGGCGCAGCGCCAGCAGCGGCACGCCCGCCAGCCGGGCCGCGGCCGCCGCGTTGAAGCTCATCCGCTCCGCGAACGGGTGGGTGGCGTCGACGAGATGCGTGACCGCGTGCGCGGCGATCCAGGCGGCGAGCCCCTCCGGCCCGCCGAACCCGCCGATCCGCACCCCGCCCGGCGGCAGCACCGGCGCGGCCACGCGGCCCGCCAGGGACGTCGTCACCCGCCACGGGCGGCCCGCGGCGTCCGCCGCCCCCTCCGCGAGGAGCTCCGCGAGGCGCCGGGCCTCGGTGGTGCCGCCCAGCACCAGGACGTGCGGCCCGGATCCCGCCTCAGCAGACATGCCGGTCGCGCTCGGGCGAGTACAGGTGGCTGTCGCGGAACTGCTCCGCGCCCAGCGTCCGGCCCACGATGATGACGGACGTGCGGACCAGGCCCGCCTCCTTCACCTGCCCGGCGATGTCGGCCAGCGTGCCGCGCAGGACCAGCTCGTCGGGGCGGCTCGCCATCGCCACCACCGCGGCCGGGCACTCGGCCCCGTAGTGCGGCAGCAGCTCCTCCACGACCCGGTCGACGTAGCGGGTCGCCAGGTGCAGCACCAGCAGCGCCCCGCTGCGGCCCAGCGTGGCAAGGTCCTCGCCCGGCGGCATCGGCGTGGCCTGCTGCGCGATCCGGGTCAGGATCACCGTCTGGCCGACCGTGGGAACCGTCAGCTCCCGCTTCAGCGCGGCCGCCGCCGCCGCGAACGCCGGCACGCCGGGCACGACCTCGTACGGGATCCCCGCCGCGTCGAGCCGGCGCATCTGCTCGGCGACCGCGCTGAAGACCGACGGGTCGCCGGAGTGGAGCCGCGCCACGTCCAGGCCCGCCTCGTGCGCCCGTACGCACTCGGCGATGATCTCGTCCAGGTTCAGGCGGGAGGTGTCCACCAGGCGGGCGCCGTCCGGGCACTCGGCGAGCAGCTCGCGCGGGACGAGGCTGCCGGCGTAGAGGCAGACCGGGGCGGCGGCCAGCGTCCGGGCCCCGCGCACCGTGATCAGGTCGGCGGCACCGGGGCCCGCCCCGATGAAGTACACGGTCATGACTGCTGGTCCTTGTCGTCGTCGGAGGATGAGGAGGAGGGAGGGGCGGGGGAGCCGCAAGAGGCCGGGGGAGCGGCCGGCTTGACGACGGACCACTGGGTCACCGGCATCGCCTGCCGCCAGCCCGTGAACCCGCCGACGGGCACGGCGTGCGCGACGGACAGCTTGACCAGGTCGCCGCCGTGGCGGCGGTGCCGCTCGCCGAGGACGGCCTCGGACTCCAGGGTGACCGTGTTCACGACGAGCCGGCCGCCGGGCGGCAGCGCCTCCCAGACCGCGTCCAGCAGACCGGGCGCGGTCAGCCCGCCGCCGACGAACACCGCATCCGGGGCGGGCAGTCCGGCCAGCGCCGCGGGAGCCGAGCCGGTCACCACGCGCAGCCCGGGCACGCCGAGCGCGGCCGCGTTGCGGCCGATCCGGCCGGCCCGCTCCGGGACGCGCTCCACCGCGACCGCCCGGCAGGACGGGTGCGTCCGCATCCACTCGATGCCGATCGAGCCGGAGCCGCCCCCGATGTCCCACAGCAGCTCCCCGGGCGCCGGGGCCAGCGCGCACAGCGTCGCCGCCCGCACATGGCGCTTGGTGAGCTGGCCGTCGTGCTCGTACGCCGCATCCGGCAGGCCCGGCGTCGCGCCGAGCCGCGGGACCGCGGAGGCCGGGTCCCGGCGGCAGTCCACCGCCACCACGTTCAGCGGGTCGCCCGGCGGACGGTCCCAGCCGTCGGCGGTGCCCTCGTACGCGTCCTCGCGCTCCGAGCCGAGCTGCTCCAGCACCCGCATGCGGCTCGGGCCGAAGCCCCGCTCGCGCAGCAGCGCCGCGATCTCGCGCGGGCTCGCCGCACCGGAGCTGAGGACGAGCACCCGGCGGCCGTCGTGCAGGGCCGCGGCGAGCCGGGCCACGGGACGGCCGACGACCGTCACGACCTCCGTGTCCTCCACCGGCCACCCGAGGCGGGCGCAGGCGTACGACACGGACGACGGGTGGGGGTGCACCCGCAGGGCCTCGGGCCCGAGCTCCTCGGACAGGGCGCGGCCGATCCCGTAGAACATGGGATCCCCGCTGGCCAGGACGGCGACACGGCGCCCGGCGTGCTCGGCGGCGAGCCGCGGCACGGCGGGCCGCAGCGGACTCGGCCACGCCACGCGCTCCCCGGGGCACTCGCCGGCGGGCAGCAGGTCGAGCTGCCGCGGCCCCCCGATCAGCACCTCGGCGGAAGCCAGGACGTCTTGCGCGGCGGCGGCAAGCCCACCCCACCCGTCGGCACCGACGCCGACGACCGAAACGGGCACGGGGGGCGGTACGGGGCTCACGGCGCGCTACCTCGGGATCGGAACGGAGACGGCTGACAGGACGGCGCATCGAGGACGTCGAGCGGGCGGGCCGCGCGACGGCGGACCGACCCGCACAACCGGCCCGACGGCACGCCCGGCGCCGAACCCGCAGCCTACTGTCCGGTCACCCGCCCCGATCGCCCGCCCCCCGCCACCAGCGCCCCCCACCTGCACCGAGGGCGCGCCCCGGCCGCCGGCCCGCATGCCGCGCGCCGGTGCAGGCCCGTCGCACCGGGGGCGCCCTCGTATGAGACCGTCCGCCCCCGGAGTGCGCCGGGGCGCCCCGGATGGGGCCTCAACCCGGGCCCGCCCCCCGCGGCAGACTCGGCCGCATGGACGACGACACGGACAACCACCCAGGCGCCGACGACCACGCCGTCGTGCTCGGCGGCGGACTGGCCGGCCTGCTCGCGGCACGGGTCCTCGCAGCGCGCTTCGCCCGGGTGACCGTCGTGGAGCGGGACGAACTCCCCGACACCGGCCCGGCCTTCCGGCGCGGCGTGCTCCAGTCCAGACACGTCCACGTGCTCTGGGCGCGCGGCCTCGACACCATGGAGGAACTCCTCCCCGGCACCACCCGCGAGCTGCTGGCCGGCGGCGCGTCCCTGCTGGAGTCGCCCCGCGACTTCCTGTGGCTCAGCTCCGCCGACTGGTTCGGCCAGGTGCCCGGCGCGCGCCTGCTGATCGCCGGCCGGGAGCTGATCGACTGGACGCTGCGCCGCGAGGTCCTGCGCGACGACCGCATCCGCATCCGCGCCGGCGTCCCCGCGGACGGCCTCCTCACCGGCCCGGACGGCCGTACCGTCACCGGAGTCCGGCTCCGCGGCGGCGAGCGGCTCCCGGCCCGCTTCGTCGTCGACGCGACCGGCCGCGGCTCCCGCGCCCCCGCCTGGCTCGCCGCCCTCGGCCTGCCCGCCCCGCAGACCACCCGCTTCGACTCCCACCTCGGCTACTCCAGCCGGTACTACTCCCTCCCGCCCGACCCGGAGCGGCGCTGGCACGGCATGTACGTGCAGGGCCGCCCCGACATCCCGCGCGGCGGGGTGCTCGTACCCCTGCACGACGGTCGCTGGCTCGCCACCCTCATCGGCAACGGCGAGCACGCCCCGCCGACCGGCGACGCCGAGTTCCTGGAGTACACGCGGACGCTGCGCAGCCCGGCCATGTACGACGCCCTGCGCGGCGCCGAACCGCTGTCCTCGCCGACCGGCTTCCGCAGCACCTCCAACGAGCGCCGCCACTTCGAGCGCCTGGACCGCTGGCCGCCGGGCTTCGCGGTGCTCGGGGACGCCGCCTGCCGCTTCAACCCCGTGTACGGGCACGGCATGACCGTGGCCGCGCTCGCCGCCGGCGCCCTGGCCGCCGCCATCCGCGGACTCACCCCGCGCGAGGTCGCCGCGGCGTCCCGCCGCATCCAGACGCGCACCGCCGCCGTCGCCGACACCGCCTGGCAGATCGCCACCAGCGAGGACATGCGCTACCCGGGCACGGAGGGCCCGCCCGCGGACCGGGCGACGAAGGTGCTCCAGCACTACATGGCGCGGGTCATCGCCGGTGCGAACAGCGACCCGGCGCTCTCCCGCCCCTTCTTCCGCGTGCTGTCGCTGTCCGAGCCGCCCGAGACGCTGCTGCGACCGGCGACGGTCGTACGGGTGCTGTCCAGGTGGCGGCTGCCCTCGGCCCCGCCGCTGACGGCCGCCTACCCCGCCCACCACGGCGGCCCGCCCGCCCGGGGCTGAGGCGCCGGGCCGGCGGCCCGCTACCCGGCCCGGGTGGCCCGTTCGTACAGCTCGCGGGTCGCGTCGCCGAAGCGGATGCTGTAGGAGGTCCACTCGTCGCCGCCGCCGTCCCGGCCGCCGATGACGCCGATCAGGGTGCGGCCGCCGGCCAGGACGGGCCCGCCGCTCGTGCCGTTCGGGACGTCCGCGCAGTCCAGCCGCAGCTGCGTGGCCGACTCGGCGACGGCGGTGGTGGAGCAGTCCAGCGGCTGCTCCGCGCCGCCCGGATAGCCGACGAGCCGCGCCGGCAGCGGCAGCCCGGCCCCGAACCGGACCGGGTACGCGCCGGCCGTGTCCTCCAGCCGCTCGCCGGGGCGGCCGGGGCGGCGGACGCGCAGGAACGCGATGTCGTGGTCCGGGTCCTGGGAGGCCGCCCAGCGGGGGTGCACGTGGATCCGGGTGGGCACCCACACGCCGTGCGGGGCCTGCCTGTCCCGGTAGCCCGGCACGAAGACGAGGTTCGTGCGGAAGCCCAGCAGCGGGCGGTGCACGCAGTGCGCGGCCGTGGCCACCAAGTCGCCGCCGGGCGCGTGCACGACGACGCCCGAGCAGTGGTGGGGGCCGTCGCCGTCCCCGCCGGGCGAGAACAGCGCCCCGATCGCCGGCTCGGCGGCGGCGGGGCGCGCGGCGAGCGGCCCGGAGGGCGCCTGCCCGGCCGACTGCCCGCCGCCGGCAGCCGCGCCGGGCGCCTCGGCCGGGCCGGGTGCTCCGGTCGGGCCGGATGCCTCCGCCGGGCCGGGCGCCTCCGCCGGGCCGGGGGCCTCGCCCGGCCCGCTCCGCCCGGCCGCCGGGACCTGCCGTACGCCCCCGGCCAGCAGGGCCGCGGCGGCGCGGTCGCCGTCCGCGGGATCCGCCGCGTAGCTGCCGCGCGCCCGGTCGCCGGTGGCCGAGTGCGCGAGGATCCCGGGCAGCCCCCACGCGTACGCCGCCCCGGCGGCGGCCAGCAGCACCGTGCCCGCGCCGACGAGGAGCCGGACCCGCAGACGCCGCGAGCGGCGGCCGCTGCCGCTGGTGCTGGTGCTGACCATGTGGAACTCCCGCCCGGACGGCTGCACGACACCCGGTCCGGCGGCCGCGCCCGCGCCCGGGGTCCCCGTACCCTACGCGCCCGCCTCGCGGCGGGGCGCAGCAGACGGCATCCTTGATCGGCAGGAGCCGCCGAAACCCGCCCCGAGGAGCCGCAGTTGACCGCCGTCCGACAGCCGCAGCAGACGGCAGCCGTCCGCCAGGACCCCCGGCGCCACGTCCCCTTCGACCGGCTCCACAACTTCCGCGACCTCGGCGGCCACCGCACCGCCGGCGGCCGCACCGTGGCGTGGGGCCGCCTCTACCGCGCCGACTCCCTCGGCAAGCTGCGCGGCGCGGACTGGGAGCGCTTCCTCGGGCTCGGCGTGCGGACCGTCGTCGACCTGCGCTACCCGTGGGAGATCGAGGCCAAGGGCCGGATCCCCGAACCTGACCGGTTCACGTACGCCAACCACAGCATCGAGCACCGCCCGTACGACCAGTCCGCCATCGACCCGGACGTCGACCCCTGGCGCTACCTCGCCGACCGGTTCGCGGAGGTGGCCGAGGACGGCGCCGCCGAGATCCGGCAGGTCCTGGAGCTGCTCGCCGAGGGGCCGGGGCCGGCGGTGTTCCACTGCACGTCCGGCAAGGACCGCACCGGGCTCGTCGCCGCGCTCGTCCTGACCCTCCTGGAGGTGCCCGAGGAGCAGATCCTCGCCGACTTCGCCCTGACCGAACCGGCCACCGCCCGCCTCCTGGCCGACTGGCACGAGGCCAACCCGGGCCGCACCATGCGCTGGCCCGCGTACGGCCGGGCGCCGGCGACCGTGATGTCCCTGGCCCTCGCCGACCTAACCACCCGCCACGGCTCGCCGGCCGCGTACCTCACGGACCGCGTCGGCATCACGCGGCACACCGCGGAACGCCTCAGGGAGCGCCTGCTGGTGCCGTGAGCGGGGCCTGCAAGGATGGCGGCGACCACGAGGCCCCACCCCTCCGGAGGACCGATGACCCCCGCCGCCCACCCCCTGGGCACGCTGATCGCCGACCGCCGCCTGGAGGCCGTACCGCGCGCGGGCGAGGGCGCCCCCTTCCCGCTCGCCCTCGAACTCGGCGCCCCCTACCCCGACCCGGACCCCTCCGGCGACTGGATCTGCCCCTGCCGCATCGACGGCCTCGACGGCTCAGAGGTGCACGAGGTCCACGGCATCGACGGCATCCAGGCCCTCACCCTCGCCGCGGACCTCCTGCGCCGCCTCCTCGCCCAGGAGGCCGAGGAGCGCGGCCTCACCTTCACCTGGCTCGGCGAGCCCGGCCTGCACGCCGCCGACGTCCTCCACTGACGGAGCCCCGGGGGAACCGCCCCCGCCCCCGTCCCGCATCATCGGAGGACCGCACGGCGGGGGACCGGCCCCCGCGACCGAAGGGTGAGCCCATGTCGACCGGCATCCAGATCCGACCCGTCCGCGCCGGGGACTTCGCGCAGTGGCGCGTCCTCTACCGCGGCTACGCCGACTTCTACGAGGTCGACCAGACCGAGGAGATGGCGGCGACCGTGTGGTCCTGGCTGAACGACCCCGGCCACGAGGTGTCCGGCCTCGTCGCCGAGGCAGCCGACGGCCGGCTGGTCGGCCTCGCCCACTACCGCCCCTTCGCCCGCCCCCTGTCCGCCACGACGGGCTGCTACCTGGACGACCTCTTCGTCGCCCCGGAAAGCCGCGGCTCGGGGGCCGCGGACCTCCTCCTCACGGCCCTGCGCGACCTGGCGGCGGAGCACGGCTGGAGCGTCGTCCGCTGGATCACCGCGGACGACAACCACCGAGCCCGCAGCAAGTACGACCGGGTCGCCACCCGCACGATGTGGATCACCTACGACATGCCGACCTCCTGACGCGGCCGGCACGAGGCCTTTCCGGGGGAATGAGGACGGTTTCTGTCCTCGATCGCGGATAGCTTGGCGGTATGGCCTCCAGGACGACGCACCCCGTACTCGGCACCCGCGCGCTCAACCGTGCCACCCTCGCCCGGCAGATGCTGCTTGAGCGGGCTCCCGTGGAGGCGGGGGAGGCCGTTTCGCGGCTGGTCGGGCTTCAGGCGCAGAATGTGCGGCCTCCCTATTTCCAGTTGCACGCCCGCCTCGCCTCCTTCCGTCCTGCCGGGCTGGCCGCGGCCATGGAGGCGCGGGAGGTCGTGCGGATGGTGACGCTGCGGTCCACCATCCACACGCATACCGCGCACGACGCGCTGACCCTGCGGCCCCTCGTGCAGGCCGCGCGGGATCGGGAGGTGGCACAGTTCCGGAAGGGGCTCGGCGGGGTGGACCTGGAGCGGTTGACGCGGCGGGTGCGGGACTACGTCGAGGACGAGCCGCGGACCATGGCCGAGATCCGGGCCGAGCTGCTGCGGGAGTGGCCCGGGGCCGATCCGCTGGGGCTGTCCGTGGCGGCCACCCGGCGGCTGGCGCTCGTCCAGGTGACGCCCCGCGGGGTGTGGGGCCGCAGCGGGCAGGTGCGGCTGACGACCGTGGAGCGGTGGCTCGGCGCCGAGGCCGTCTCCGCCGCGCAGGAGCGGCCGCAGGGCGTCGACGACCTCGTGCTGCGTTACCTGGGGGCCTTCGGGCCCGCGTCCGTCAAGGACATGCAGGTGTGGGCGGGGACGACCCGGCTGCGGGAGGCCTTCGAGCGGCTCCGGCCGGAGTTGGCGGTCTTCCGCGACCCTGAGGGCGTCGAGCTGTTCGACCTGCCCGGTGCGCCGCGGCCCGACGAGGACACGCCCGCCCCGCCCCGCTTCCTGCCGGAGTTCGACAACCTGCTGCTCTCGCACGCCGACCGCAGCCGCGTCGTCCCGCCCCGGCTCAAGGGGCGCAGCTGGTCGGGCAACCAGGCCCACTGCACGCTCCTCGTCGACGGGTTCCTCGCCGGGCTGTGGCGGCTGCAGGACGGCGGCGGTCTCACCGTCGAGCTGTTCGACACGATCGGCGCCGCGCAGAAGGACCGCGTCGTCGCCGAAGGGGAGCGGCTGCTCGCCGGCATGACCGAGCGGAACGGGGCCGTCCGATTCGGGTCAATCCGCGGCTGACGCCGCTCTGGTGGGCCCCGCACCGCACACGGCACGATGCCCTCCATGACCCACGACACCGCCCGGACCGCTGCCGGCGGCGACCCCGCCGCCGAGTTCCTCGCCGCCCGCGACTTCCTCCTCGCCCACCGTGGCGACCCCGACGCCGCGAGCGCCGGCTTCACCTGGCCCCGGCCGCGGAGCTTCAACTGGGCCCAGGACTGGTTCGACCGCCTCGCCGCCGGCAACACCGCCGACGCCCTGCGCATCGCCGAAGAGGACGGGACCGTCCACGCCCTCACCTTCGAGGAGCTGGCCGCCGCGTCCCGTTCCGCCGCCACCTGGCTGCGCGCGCAGGGCGTCGCCGCGGGCGACCGCGTCCTCGTCATGCTCGGCAACCAGCGCGAGCTGTGGGAGGTCATGCTCGCCGCGATGCGGCTGCGCGCCGTCGTCATCCCCGCCACCCCGCTCCTCGGCACGGCCGACCTCCGCGACCGCATCGAGCGGGGCCGCGTACGGCACGTGATCGTGCGCGCCGAGGACACCGGCAAGTTCGACACCGCGCCCGGCACCTACACGAGGATCGCGGCCGGCCCCGAAGCCCCCTCGGGCTGGCGGCGGTTGGCGGACATGTACGGCGCCGAACCCGACTTCACGCCCGACGGCGAGACCTCCGCCGACGACCCGCTGATGCTGTACTTCACCTCCGGCACCACCGCCCGCCCCAAGCTCGTCGAGCACACGCACGCCTCGTACCCCATCGGCCACCTGTCCACCATGTACTGGATCGGGCTGCGCCCCGGCGACGTCCACCTCAACATCGCCTCGCCCGGCTGGGCCAAGCACGCCTGGTCGAACCTGTTCGCCCCGTGGAACGCCGGTGCCACCGTCTTCGTGCACAACTACGCCCGCTTCGACGCGGAGCGGCTGATGGAGCTGATGGACCGGCACGGCGTGACGACGTTCTGCGCCCCGCCGACGGTGTGGCGGATGCTGATCCAGTCGGACCTGTCGACGCTGCGGACCCCGCCCCGCGAGGCCGTCGCCGCCGGGGAGCCGCTCAACCCGGAGGTGATCGAGAAGGTCCGCGACGCCTGGGGCGTCACCGTCCGCGACGGCTTCGGCCAGACGGAGACCACCCTGCAGATCGGCAACTTCCCCGGGGTGCCGGTGAAGCCGGGCTCGATGGGGCGCCCCGCCCCCGGCTACCGGATCGTGCTCCTCGACCCGGTCACCGGCAAGGAGTCGCAGGACGAGGGCGAGATCTGCGTCGACCTGGGCACCCGCCCGGCCGGGGTGATGACCGGCTACCGGGACGACCCGGAGCGGACCGCCGAGTCCATGGCGGACGGGCTCTACCGCACCGGCGACATCGCGGCGCGCGACGCCGACGGATACCTCTCCTACGTCGGCCGCTCGGACGACGTCTTCAAGGCCTCCGACTACAAGATCAGCCCGTTCGAGCTGGAGAGCGCGCTGCTGGAGCACGAGGCCGTCGCCGAGGCGGCCGTCGTACCGGCCCCGGACCCGGTGCGGCTGGCGGTCCCGAAGGCGTACGTCGCCCTCGCCGCCGGGTGGGAGGCCGGGCCCGAGACGGCGCGGGCCCTGTTCGCGCACTCCCGCGCGGTGCTCTCCCCGTACAAGCGGATCCGGCGGATCGAGTTCGCGGAGCTGCCGAAGACGGTCTCGGGCAAGATCCGCCGGGTGGAGCTGCGGGCCCTCACGGCCGCCGGGTCGGGCACCGAGTACGACGAGGCCGAGCTGGGCTGAGGCCCGCCGGGCGGGGGGCGGCCGGAAGCCCGGCCGCCCCCGCCCGCCCGCGGACTACTGCGCGGGGAGCAGCGCCTCGATCGCCGAGACGATCTCCTCGGACTCCGGCTCCGTACGCGGCCGGAACCGCGCGACGACCTCGCCGGCCGGGGAGATCAGGAACTTCTCGAAGTTCCACTGGATGTCGCCGGCCTCGCCGTCGGCGTCCGCGGTCTGCACCAGCTCGCGGTAGAGCGGGTGCCGGTTCTCGCCGTTGACCTCGGTCTTCTCCAGCATCGGGAACGTCACGCCGAAGCCGGCCGCACAGAAGGTCCGGATGTCCTCGGCGGTGCCGGGCTCCTGCCCGCCGAACTGGTTGCAGGGCACGCCCACCACGGTGAAGCCCTTCGCCTCGTACGCGAACTGCAGCCGGGCCAGGCCAGAGTACTGCGGGGTGAGCCCGCACTGGGAGGCGGTGTTCACCAGCAGGATCACCTTGCCCTTGTGCTCGCCGAGGGTGGTGGGCTCGTCGGCCAGGGTGGTCAGCGGGATGTCGTACAGGCTCATCGGCTCTCCTCGGCGGTGAAGGGACTGTCGGGGCCGGCGGTTTCCGCCCCGAGCCTACGCGGCGGCCGGGCGGGCCGGAGCGGCCGGTGGGGCGGGCGCCCCGTCCGGGCGGTCAGGCACCCGCCGTGACGAGGGCCTCGGCCGCCTCGTTGAGCGGCTGCGGCATGCCCGTCAGGTCCATGATGAACAGCGGTATCCCGAGGGCGTCCGCCCGGGAGCGGGCCTCGTGCGTGTAGCCGGCGAGCGCGAAGTACACGCAGGAGGCGGAGGCCGCAAGGCCGTTCAGCCACACGCACTCCACGGCCCGCAGCCCGGCCGGCGCCGTCGTCGGGTCCACCTGGGCGACGAGCCCGGGGGCGCGAAGGTCCACGGCGGCGGACGGGACGGGCGGGCCCTCGGGGCGGCGGACGTCGCGGAAGCCGAGCCAGCGCAGGTACAGGGCGGCCGTCGCGACGGCGTCGCGCGCGGTCCGGATCGTCACCGGGCGGAACGGCACCCGCGGCACCGGCACCCCCGGCCCGCCCCCGGCCGCGGCGGCCGCCGCGGGCCGCGCGCCGGAACTGCCGTGTGCCGCCCCGCCGGGCGGGGCCCCGTACGCCTGCGCCGCACCTCCCGGCGCCTCCGCCGGCAGCACCGCGAGCCGCACCACCGTGCCGCACGAGCCGCACCCGACCTCCGGCTGCGGCCACTCGCCGACCCGCCCGCACGCGGCGCACCGCACCCGCACCCACGCCTCCGACCAGTTCCGGTGCGTCAGCACCGCCGGCGGGGCCGACGGGTCCAGCGGCAGCACTGCCGGGGCGCCGCACGCGCACGGGAAGGCCGGGGGGCAGTAGCCGTTCTCGCGCAGGCACTCCGGGCAGCGCACCGGTACCGCTTCCGCCATGGGCCTCGGACCTCCTCCGTCGCTGTGGTGCGTCCATGCTCCCGCAAGGGCGGCGGCCGCGGCGGCCCGGCGGCGGTTTCCGGCCCCGCCGGGCCGCTGTTTGTGCGTCCCGCTTGAACGGGACGCGGCATTTGGTGGGTTCGGGGGTGCCCGGACGCCTTGACGTGCACCGACCCGCCGCTTAGCTTGTTCCGTATAACAGAATATAAATTCCGCATTGCGGAAACAGTCTGACCGCCAGACCTGCAGGAGACCCGATGCCCCGTATGACAGCCGCAGCCGCCGCCGTGGAGATCCTCAAGCGCGAGGGTGTCGCGCAAGCGTTCGGCGTGCCCGGCGCTGCGATCAACCCGTTCTACCGAGAGCTCAAGAACGTCGGCGGCATCAAGCACACCCTCGCCCGCCACGTCGAGGGCGCCTCGCACATGGCGGAGGGCTTCACCCGGGCCAAGGCGGGCAACATCGGCGTCTGCATCGGCACCTCCGGCCCCGCCGGCACCGACATGATCACCGGCCTGTACTCGGCGATCGCCGACTCGATCCCGATCCTCTGCATCACCGGCCAGGCCCCGGTCTCCAAGCTGCACAAGGAGGACTTCCAGGCCGTCGACATCGCGGCGATCGCGGGGCCCGTCACGAAGAAGGCGACGACGGTCCTGGAGGCCGCGCAGGTCCCGGGCGTCTTCCAGGAGGCCTTCCACCTGATGCGCTCCGGCCGCCCCGGCCCGGTCCTCATCGACCTGCCGATCGACGTCCAGCTCACCGAGATCGAGTTCGACCCGGACACCTACGAGCCGCTGCCGGTCTACCAGCCGCGGGCCACCCGCGCCCAGGCCGAGAAGGCCCTGGCCCTCCTGCTGGAGTCCGAGCGCCCGCTGATCGTCGCCGGCGGCGGCATCATCAACGCCGACGCCTCCGACCTGCTGGTCGAGTTCGCCGAGCTCACCAACGTCCCGGTCATCTCCACCCTGATGGGCTGGGGCACCATCCCGGACGACCACGAGCTCGCCGCCGGCATGGTCGGCGTCCAGACCTCGCACCGCTACGGCAACGAGACCTTCCTCGCCTCCGACTTCGTCCTCGGCATCGGCAACCGCTGGGCCAACCGCCACACCGGGTACAACCTGGAGGCGTACACCAAGGGCCGCACCTTCGTCCACGTCGACATCGAGCCCACCCAGCTCGGCAAGATCTTCGCCCCGGACTACGGCATCGCCTCCGACGCCGGGGCCGCGCTGGAGCTGTTCGTCGAGATCGCGAAGGAGCTCAAGGCCGCGGGCCGGCTGCCCGACTTCTCCGCCTGGGCCGCCTCCGCACAGGAGCGCAAGGCCACCCTCCAGCGCCGCACGCACTTCGACAACATCCCGATGAAGCCGCAGCGCGTGTACGAGGAGATGAACAAGGCGTTCGGCCCGGAGACGCGCTACGTCACCACCATCGGCCTCTCGCAGATCGCCGCCGCGCAGTTCCTGCACGTCTACAAGCCGCGCCACTGGATCAACTGCGGCCAGGCCGGCCCGCTCGGCTGGACGATCCCGGCCGCCATCGGCGCCGCCACCGCGGACCCGGAGACCCCGATCGTCGCGCTGTCCGGCGACTACGACTTCCAGTTCATGATCGAGGAGCTGGCGGTCGCCGCGCAGCACAAGGTCCCCTACGTCCACGTCCTCGTCAACAACGCCTACCTCGGCCTGATCCGCCAGGCGCAGGCGGGCCTCGACATCAACTTCCAGGTCAACCTGGAGTTCGAGAACATCAACACCCCGGAGATCGGCGTCTACGGCGTCGACCACGTCAAGGTCGCCGAGGGCCTGGGCGTCAAGGCGATCCGCGTGACGGACCCCGACGAGCTGGGCGCCGCCTTCGAGCAGGCCAAGAAACTGGCCGTCGAGCACCAGGTCCCGGTCGTCGTCGAGGCCATCCTGGAGCGCGTCACCAACATCTCGATGAGCAAGACGGTCGACATGAGCAACGTGACCGAGTTCGAGGAGCTCGCCACCGAGCCCGGCCACGCCCCGACCGCCATCAAGGCCCTGAAGGTCTGACCGGCGTACCACGGCACGGCACGGCGGCCCCCGCACCCTCGCAGGAGGGGCGGGGGCCGTTCCGCGTCCGCGGCGTACGGGCTTCCCCGGCGCCGGCCCCCGGTCAGTGCCGCAGCGCCGAGCGCAGGGCAAACGCGGCGGCCGCCTCCGCGAGGCCGAGCAGGATCAGCCACAGCCCCAGCAGCCGCGTGAGCGCGACGGCGGACTCGATCGGCAGGCACAGCACGACGATGCCCGCGACGATCCCGAGCAGCGCGAGCGCGAACGCCAGGCCGCGGTGGGGGAGCGCCCTGTTCGCGACGGCCGCGTAGGCGCCCAGCATCCCGGAGGCCAGCCACACCATGCCGATGACCAGCGCCAGGACGGTGATGGTGAGCTGGGGGCCGCGCAGGCAGAGCACGCCGGCCACGACGTACACGACGGCGGCCAGCAGCCCGGCCGCCCGCTCGCCGGCCTCGTGGGACCCGGCGAACGCCGCCACGAACCGGAAGACGCCCGCCACCAGCAGGTAGAGCCCGATGAGCACCGCCACCAGGTGCAGCGTCTTGTCCGGCCACACCAGCATGAGGATGCCGAACACCAGGGTCGCGAGCGACGAGCCCAGCACCCACTTCCAGGACGATCCGAGCGCCCCGAGCCGGTCGAGGGGGTCGGCGGCCGGGCCGCCGCGGGCTGCGGAGGAGCCGCCGAAGGGGTCGTCGGCGGGCTCCGGAGGTACGGGCCGTTCGGGGGCGCTCATGGCTCCTCCTCACCACGTCGGGCGGGGCGCAGGGGAGTGCGCGGACAGCGCGCTCCTGCCTCTCCCCTCCCCCCGAGGATGGCCCGGCGCCCGCCCCGGTGCCTCACCCGCGGGGGGTGACCTCCCGCGGGCTGCAGCGCGTCTACGGTCGACTTCGTCCGTGACCGTGTGACGGGATGCGACAGGAGGAGCGGACGTGACCAGAGAGAACGGCCTCGACGAGATGGGGCCCATCGACTACCTGGTGGTCGAATTCCCCGGCAGCCACCTGACCGGCGAGGGAATGCCCCTGCTGGCCGATCTCGTGGACCGCGGGATCATCCGCATTCTCGACCTCACCTTCCTCACCAAGGAGGAGGACGGGTCGGTGCGGGGCCTCGCCCTGGCCGACGTCACGGGCGACGGCAGCCTCGACCTCACCCTCTTCGAGGGGGCCTCCTCGGGCCTGCTCGGCCAGGAGGACCTCGACGAGGCCGGGACGCTGCTGGGGCCGGGCGACTCCGCGGCCGTGCTCCTGTACGAGAACCTGTGGGCGGCGCCCCTGGCCGCAGCCCTGCGCCGGGCCGACGCCCGGATGATCGCGAGCGGCCGCATACCGGTCCAGGACATCGTCGAGGCACTGGACGCCCTCGACGGCGCGGCCTGACACGAGACGGAGGAGGAAGACCATGCCCGGACTGCTTCGAGGCGTCGCTCGCACCGCGGTGGTCGCGGGGACGGCCACCGCCGTCTCCAACCGCGTCTCGCGCCGCCAGGCCGGCCGCTGGGCCCAGCAGGAGGCGCAGCAGAGCGCGGCGGCGGCACCGCAGGCGCCTTCCCAGCCCCCGCCCGCGGCGGCCGCGCCCTCCATGGAGGACAAGATCGCCCAGCTGAAGGAGCTCGGCACGCTCAAGGACCAGGGGGTGCTCACCGAGGAGGAGTTCGCCGCGCAGAAGGCCCGCATCCTGGGCTCCTGAGACGCGCGCGGACAGCGGAGCGCCGGGCCGCGGGACCGTCCGCGGCCCGGCGCTGGTCCGGGTGGATCTGTACCGCCCGACGGGGCGAGGCTGGCGCGACAGGACGTTCGCTCCCGCCGGGCGGGTCTGTGGGGGAGGTGTGCTCCGGCCGTGCGCGGGGGCGTCTGTGCGCGGCCCCCGGGCGGTCGCGGAGCGGCTGGGACCGCGGTGGCGCCGACAGGACCCCTGATCCGCCTCCCTCAGGTCAAGAGGCGGGCCGTTGGGGGCCTTTACCACCGCACTGGCTCGACGCCACCGCGGTCCTCGTCCTGCCCGTGCCGCGGACCACCCCTCATCCGGGTCCTCGGCAGCGGGCCGGCACCAGGGACCCGACCTCCCGTCAGGGCCCCGGTGCGTCCTGTGTGGCTCAGGCGTCGCGCAGGGCGCGGACGGCCTCCTCGACGCGCTTGCCGTAGTCGGCGTCCGCGGCGTGGAAGTGAGCCAGGTTCTTCTCGATGACGTCCTCGCGGGACACCTGGGACAGGCCGCCGGCGATGTTCGCCACCAGCCGCTCCTTCTCGGCGTCCGACATCAGCCGGTACAGCTCGCCGGCCTGGAAGAAGTCGTCGTCCTTGGTGTGCAGCGGGGCCGCGTGGGTGCCCGTGTAGCCGGAGACGGCCCGCGGGGCGCCGAGCGCCAGGCCGGTCTCGGCCGGACCCTGGTGGGAGTTGGGCTCGTAGTTCTTGTCGGTCCGCGAGCCGTTGCGGGTGGCCATGAAGCCGTCGCGGCCGTAGTTGTCGGCGACCGCCGCCTTCGGGGCGTTGACCGGCAGCTGGGTGTGGTTCACGCCGAGGCGGTAGCGCTGGGCGTCGGCGTACGCGAAGAGGCGGCCCTGGAGCATCTTGTCCGGCGAGGCGGTGATGCCGGGGACGAAGTTGTTCGGGGAGAACGCGGCCTGCTCGACCTCGGCGAAGACGTTGTCCGGGTTGCGGTCGAGGACCAGGCGGCCCACGCGCTGCAGCGGGTAGTCGGCGTGCGGCCACACCTTGGTGAGGTCGAACGGGTTGAAGCGGTAGTCCTCGGCCTCGGCGGCCGGCATGATCTGGACGTAGAGCGTCCAGGACGGGTACACGCCCCGCTCGATGGCCTGGAGCAGGTCCGTCTGGTGCGAGTTGGGGTCCTGGCCGGCGAGCTCGGCGCCCTGCTCGGAGGACAGGCAGCGGATGCCCTGGTTCGTCTTGAAGTGGTACTTGACGAAGAAGGCCTCGCCCTTGTCGTTCGTCCACTGGTAGGTGTGCGAGCCGTAGCCGTTCATGTGGCGGTACGAGGCAGGTATGCCGCGGTCGCCCATCAGCCAGGTGATCTGGTGCGTCGCCTCGGGGGCGTGCGCCCAGAAGTCCCAGACGTTGTCCGGCTCCTGCTTGCCCGTGAAGGGGTCGCGCTTCTGGGAGTGGATGAAGTCGGGAAACTTGATCGGGTCCTTGATGAAGAACACAGGGGTGTTGTTGCCGACGAGGTCGTAGTTGCCCTCTTCGGTGTAGAACTTCAGCGCGAAACCCCGGGGGTCGCGGACCGCGTCCGCGCCGCCGAGGGAGTCGGCGACGGTGGAGAAGCGCAGGAAGGTCTCGGTCTTCTTGCCGACGGTGTTCAGGAACGCGGCGCTCGTGTAGGCGGTGACGTCGTCGGTCACCTCGAAGTGGCCGTACGCGGCCGAGCCGCGGGCGTGCACCACGCGCTCCGGGATGCGCTCCCGGTTGAAGCGGGCGAGCTTCTCGAGGAGCTGCTGGTCCTGGATGAGGAGCGGGCCACCGACGCCGGCGGTGGCGGAGTTCTGGTTGTCGGCGACCGGGGCGCCGGACTCGGTCGTCAGCGTGCGCTTCGACATGGTGACCTTCCGTACGGGTAACTGCTGACGGAAAGCGGCTTCCGTCATGCGGAACAGCCTAGATATCGGCCGAACGCAGCGTCAACAGTTTGTTGAAGAAAGAGGGAGGGTGGTGTTCCGGGCGGTGCCGGCGCTTGGGCGCGACAGGACAGGTGTCAGCACCGGCACCGCCCGGAAGCTCGTGGCCCCCGGCTGTGGGGGTTGGGCGCGGCAGGTCCGGTCAGACCTGCGAGCCGGAGAGGCGCTCGACGGCGCGCAGCAGGGCGGAGTGGTCCAGGCCGCCGTCGCCCTGGGCGCGCAGCGAGGCGACGAGCTGGGCGACGACCGCGCCGACGGGGAGGGCGGCGCCGACGTTGCGGGCGGCGTCGGTGACGATGCCCATGTCCTTGTGGTGCAGGTCGATGCGGAAGCCCGGCTTGAAGTCGCGGTTCAGGAAGTTGTCCTTCTTCCGCGTCAGGACGGTCGAGCCGGCCAGGCCGCCGTTCAGGACGTCGAGCGCGGCGTTCAGGTCCACGCCCGACTTCTCCAGGAACACCACGGCCTCGGCGCAGGCCTGGATGTTGACGGCGACGATGAGCTGGTTGGCGGCCTTCACCGTCTGGCCGGAGCCGTGCGGGCCGCACAGGACGATGGTCTTGCCGAGGGTCTCCAGGACCGGCAGGGCCGCGTCGAAGTCGGCCTGCTCGCCGCCCACCATGATGGACAGCACGGCCTCGATGGCGCCGGCCTCGCCGCCGGAGACGGGCGCATCGATGACGCGGATGCCCTTCTCCTTGGCGTTGCGGGCCAGGTCGACGGAGGTCTGCGGGGTGATCGACGACATGTCGATAAGCAGCGCGCCGGCCTTCGCGTTCTCCAGGATGCCCGCGGGGCCGTAGGAGATGGCCTCGACCTGCGGGGAGGCGGGCACCATCGTGATGATCACGTCGGCGTCCCTGACGGCGTCGGCGATCGAGCCCGCCGCCGTGCCGCCCGCGGCCGCGAGGCGGTCCAGCTTGTCCTGCTCCAGCGTGAAGCCGGTGACCTCGTAGCCGGCCTTCAGCAGGTTCTCGGACATGGGGGAGCCCATGATGCCGAGGCCGATCCACGCGATCTTGGGGAGGTTGTTGCTCATGGTGACGGGTCCTTCTCTGGAAAAGCTCTTGGAGCGGGGTACGAAAAGCGGCGGGCGCGCCTGGGGGAACGTCCGGAATCCGGGCGGCTAGCGGGCGGCGCGGGCCTCGGCCGGCAGCCATCCGAAGGAGGCGGCTGCGTCCTCGGCCTTGTACTCCAGGCCGACGAACCCCTGGTAGCCGGCCTTGCGGAGCTGGTCGAGGAGGTCCTCCAGCGGCAGCTCGCCGGTGCCCGGGGCGCCGCGGCCCGGCTTGTCCGCGATCTGGACGTGTCCGGTCTTGGCGGCGTACTTTTCGATGACCTCCGAGAGGTCCTCGCCGTTCATCGCCAGGTGGTACAGGTCGAGCAGGAACTTGGCGTTCGCGAGGCCGGTCGCCGCGTTCACCCGGTCCACGACGTCGATCGCGGCGGGTGCGCTCACCAGCGGGTAGAGCGGCGACTCGGGCTGGTTCAGGGTCTCGATCAGCAGGACCGCACCCACCCGGTGCGCGGCGCGGGCCGCGGTGGCCAGGTTCTCCAGGGCCAGTTCGTCCTGGGCGGCCGGGTCCACGCCCTCGACGCGGTTGCCGTAGAGGGCGTTCAGCGCCTTGCAGCCGACGGAGGCGGCGAAGTCCGCCGCGACGTCGATGTTGGCGCGGAAGCGCTCCGACTCCTCGCCGGGTACGGAGACCGCGCCGCGGTCCGGGCCGGGGAGCCGGCCCGCGTAGAAGTTCAGCCCCACCAGCTGGGTGCCGGCGTCCTGGAGGGCGTGCCTCAGGGCGTCCAGCTCCTCCTTCGCCGGGGTCGGGGTGTCGATCCAGGGCCACCACAGCTCGACCGCGGTGAAGCCCGCCGCGGCGGCGGCCGCGGGGCGCTCCAGGAGCGGGAGTTCCGTGAAGAGGATCGACAGGTTCACATCGAAGCGCTGGTCCGTGTATCCCATGAGGGGTGTGCGCTCCTTCCGTATTGCGGAAGTTTGTTTCTGCTTGATGGAAGACTGCAAGCCGGGCGCTGCACTTGTCAAGTGGGGGCTGCCGGTTTTTCCGTACCTCGGGGTAGCTTGACCAGGTGCGATTGAGAGTGGAGTTCACGACCGAGCCCTTCGACCTCGAAGAGGCCCCCGCCCACGCCGTGGCCGCCCGCGAGGTCATCCAGAGGGCCCAGCTGGACGCCGTCGACGTGGGTCCGTTCGGCAACACCGCCGAGGGCGAGGCCGGGGCGGTCCTGGAGGCGGTGTCCGCGCTGCTGCGCGACTCGCTCGGGGCCGGCGCGACCCGCGTGTCCCTCCAGGTGAACGTCATCGGGGAGGGCGGCGCATGACCGAGCCTCGCGACCACCCGTTCGTCGCCGCGGTCAAACCGCTGGTCGACGCCATGGGCGGGGTGCTCATGGACCCGGCCGAGGCCCAGCCCGACGACGTGGTGCTCGCCTGGGAGGGTCAGGAGCTCCTCGCCGTGCGCCTGCCGCAGCTCGGCGAGTCCCTGGACCACATCCTGGCCGCGCTGGAGCGCCGCCACGGCGTACCGTTGTCACAGCTGGACCGGAAGGCGAAGCAGGACGTCGTCCGGATACTGGAGGCGCGCGGCGCCTTCTCCGTGCGCCACGGCGTCGAGACCGTGGCCGGCGCCCTCGGGGTGAGCCGGTTCACCGTCTACAACTACCTGAACCGGGAGAACGCCAAAAACCAGGGGTGACGCCGAACTCACCCGCCGTCACAGGCCGCCGCTCCGAAATCCACCGGACGGCGGCTTTTGTGTACGCGAAGTTTCAACAAAGTGTTGACGCGGTGTTGTCCAGGGCGTTAGCTATGCGCAGCCCGTCAAAGCAACCAGGCCACGGAGGCTTCCCGTGACTTCGAGTCCGACCCCGGGGCTGACCCGGTTCAACACCTTGGACGACGCAGCGGCCGCCGCCGAGCTGCACGAGGTGTGCGCGAGTGCGGCCTGGGGCGGCAAGATGCTCGCCCAGCGCCCCTTCGCCGACGCCGCCGCCCTGTTCGCCGCGAGCGACGCCGCCATGGCGGAGCTCACCGCGGCGGACCTGGCCGAGGCGATGGCCGGCCACCCGCCGATCGGCCGCCCGAAGCCCGGGGACCCGACCTCCGCCCGCGAGCAGCGCGGCATGGCCGGGGCCTCCGAGGAGCTCAAGGCCGAACTGCTCGAACTGAACCTGGCCTACCAGGAGAAGTTCGGCCACGTCTTCCTGATCTGCGCCACCGGTGCGACCGGCGAGCAGATGCGGGACGCGGTCAAGGTCCGGATCCAGAACACCGCCGAGGCCGAGCGGGAGATCGCCCGCGGGGAACTCGTCAAGATCAACCGGATTCGCCTGACCCGACTCGCCGAAGGAGAGTGACGAGGCGCATGAGCACCGACACCACCGCCTCCGTGTCCACGCACATCCTGGACACGAGCATCGGCCGCCCCGCCGAGGGCGTCGCCATCACGCTCGCGGCCCGCAGCGGCCCCGCCGCCGAGTGGACCGCCCTGGGCGGCTCGGCCACCGACGCCGACGGGCGTTGCAAGGACCTCCCGGCCCTGCCGGAGGGCACCACCCACGTACGCCTCGACTTCGAGACCGAGGTGTACTTCGCACAGAAGCAAGCCGCCGAGGCGCAGCAGGACGCCCCCCGCGTAAGGGACAGCGGTGCGTTCTTCCCCGAGGTGACCATCACGTTCGCGGTCCACCCGGGCGAGCACTACCACGTACCGCTGCTGCTCAACCCGTTCGGCTACTCCGTTTACCGAGGGAGCTAGCAGACCATGCCCACGATTCTCGGCCAGAACCAGTACGGCAAAGCAGAGAACCGCGTCGTCAGGATCACGCGGGACGGCGACACCCACCACATCAAGGACCTGAACGTCTCGGTCGCCCTCTCCGGCGACATGGACGACGTCCACTACTCCGGCTCGAACGCGAACGTCCTGCCGACGGACACCACCAAGAACACGGTGTACGCCTTCGCCAAGGAGTACGGCATAGAGTCCGCCGAGCAGTTCGGCATCCACCTGGCCCGCTGGTTCGTGAACAGCCAGGAGCCGATCCACCGGGCGCGCATCCGCATCGAGGAGTACGCCTGGGAGCGGATCCCGACCTCGGACTCCAACTCGAAGTTCATAGGCTCGGACGAGGTCAAGCACTCCTTCGTCCGCAAGGGCCAGGAGACCCGCGTCACCCAGGTCACCTACGACGGCTCCCGCTGGGAGGTCGTCTCCGGCCTGAAGGACCTGGTCGTCATGAACTCCACGAACTCCGAGTTCTGGGGCTACGTGAAGGACAAGTACACCACCCTCCAGGAGGCGTACGACCGCATCCTCGCGACCCAGGTCTCCGGCCGCTGGCGGTTCAACTGGACCGACGACGAGCAGCGCATGCCCAACTGGGAGCGCTCCTACGAGGCCACCCGCAGGCACATGCTGGAGGCCTTCGCCGAGACCTACTCCCTCTCGCTGCAGCAGACGCTGTACCAGATGGGCTCGCGCATCATCAACCACCGCTCGGAGATCGACGAAGTCCGCTTCTCGCTCCCGAACAAGCACCACTTCCTCGTCGACCTGGAGCCCTTCGGCCTCAAGAACGACAACGAGGTGTACTTCGCCGCGGACCGCCCCTACGGTCTGATCGAGGCCACCATCCTGCGGGACGGCGCCGACGCGCGCATCCCGGTGGACCTCACCAACCTGTAGGCCGGACCGGCACCGGCACCGGCCCGGGCGCCCGGGTCCGGGGGCTCCGCAGCAGCCCCCGGCCCCGGACCCCGGCCCCCCACCCGCACCCCGCACCCGCAACACCCGCGAACTTCCCGAACTCGGCACCCGGAGCATCACACGGGGCGGCAGTACTGTCAGCTGCCGGCCCCCGGTTTCGGCACTCAAATCCCCGGGTCCTGCCGTGCCCGCACCGCCACTGAAAGCACGAGGAAGCCCCATGGCAGCCACTGACAGCGCGGCCCGGCGCATCGTCATCGAGAACTGCGCGATCGCGACCGTCGACGCGAACGACACCGAGTACGCCTCGGGCCACATCGTCATCGCCGGCAACAGGATCGAGTCCGTCGGCCCGGGCAGCGCCCCCGCGGGCCTCGAGAACGTCGAGCGCCGGATCGACGCCACCGGCCACCTCGTGACCCCCGGCCTGGTCAACACCCACCACCACTTCTACCAGTGGATCACCCGCGGCCTGGCCACCGACCACAACCTCTTCAACTGGCTCGTCGCGCTCTACCCGACGTGGGCGCGCATCGACGAGCAGATGGCGTACTCGGCCGCGCAGGGCTCCCTCGCCGCCATGGCCCGCGGCGGCGTCACCACCGCCATGGACCACCACTACGTCTACCCCAAGGGGGCCGGCGACCTCTCCGGCGCGATCATCCGCGCCGCGTCCGAGATGGGCGTCCGCTTCACCCTGGCCCGCGGCTCCATGGACCGCAGCGAGAAGGACGGCGGCCTGCCGCCGGACCACGCCGTCGAGACCCTCGAAGGGGCCCTGGCCGACACCGAGGCGACCGTCAAGAAGTTCCACGACGCCTCCTTCGACGCGATGACCCAGATCGCCGTCGCCCCCTGCTCCCCCTTCTCCGTCTCCACCGAGCTCCTCAAGCAGGGCGCCGAACTGGCCCGCCGCCTCGGCGTGCGCATGCACACCCACGGCAGCGAGACAGTCGAGGAGGAGAAGTTCTGCCACGAGCTCTTCGGCATGGGCCCGACCGACTACTTCGAGTCGACCGGCTGGCTCGGCGAGGACGTGTGGATGGCGCACAGCGTCCACATGAACGACTCCGACATCGCGGCCTTCGCCCGCACCAAGACCGGTGTGGCGCACTGCCCGTCCTCCAACGCCCGCCTCGCCGCCGGCATCGCCCGCGTACCGGACATGCTGGCCGCCGGCGTCCCCGTGGGCCTCGGCGTCGACGGCACCGCCTCCAACGAGTCCGGCGAACTGCACACCGAGCTGCGCAACGCGCTCCTCATCAACCGCCTGAACCCCGTGCACCGCGAGGCCGCGCTCACCGCCCGCCAGTCGCTGCGCCTCGGCACGTACGGCGGCGCGCAGGTCCTCGGCCGCGCCGACAGCATCGGCTCCCTGGAGGCCGGCAAGCTCGCCGACCTGGTGCTGTGGAACCTCTCCACCTTCCTGCACTCCTCCATCGCCGACCCGGTCACCGCCCT
Source organism: Streptomyces globosus (assembly GCF_003325375.1). Classification (GTDB taxonomy): domain Bacteria; phylum Actinomycetota; class Actinomycetes; order Streptomycetales; family Streptomycetaceae; genus Streptomyces; species Streptomyces globosus_A. The sequence continues at coordinate 2,101,787 of NZ_CP030862.1, forward strand.
CGTCTTCGGCGCGGCGGCCCCGGTGACGGCGTCGTTCGTCAACGGCAGGCAGATCGTCGAGGACAGCCGCCTGCTCACCGCCGACGAGGACGCCATCGCCCGCTCCACGCGGGCCGAGGCGCAGCGCCTCGCGCGCATCGCCGCGCAGGGCTGACCCCCGGAAGTCCGGCCGGGGGGGACGGCCCCCGGCCGGCGGCCGCGGACCCGAGCGGGGTCCGCGGGAGCCGTTCCCGGGGTGCGCCCGCGGATCCTCTCCGCGGGCGCACCCGGGGGCGGTGACTCGTGCCACCACCTTCCTCTGGCCCACCCTTCGCGTGCCGGCGCGCGGCAACAGACTCGGGCGAATCGTTTCCGCAGACCGCACGCACCACCCCGCGACCCACCCGCGCTCCACCCCGCAGACCGCACGCACCACCCTCCATGACACCCACGTCCTGCCGACGTGTTAACCGACCGGAGGAAGCCGTGGCCCAACCGCCCAGGTTTCGCAAAGACGCAGCCGCCGCACCGGGGGAGAAGCACCCGGTCGACGAGACGCTCCCCCCGCTCAGGATGTTCACCAGCGGCCTCCAGCACGTGGCCGCCATGTACGCGGGCGTCGTCGCCCCACCCATGATCCTCGGCCCGGCCGTCGGGCTCACCCCCGGGGAGACGGCCTTCCTGATGGGCGCCTCACTCTTCACCGCCGGCATCGCCACCCTGCTCCAGACCCTCGGATTCTGGCGGATCGGCGCCCGGCTCCCCTTCGTCAACGGCGTCTCCTTCGCCGGCGTGACCCCGATGATCGCCATCGGCAAGGGCCGCGGCGAGGACGCCCTCCCCGTGATCTTCGGCGCGATCATCGTCGCCGGGGTGGTCGGCTTCCTCGCCGCCCCCTACTTCGGCAAGCTCGTCCGCTTCTTCCCGCCCGTCGTCACCGGCACCGTCATCACCCTCATCGGCGTCTCGCTGCTGCCCGTGGCCTTCAACTGGTCCCAGGGCGGGGACCGCACCGCCGCCGACTACGGCTCGATCCCGCACATAGGGCTCGCCGCGGCCACCCTCGTCATCGTCCTGCTGCTGCGCAGGCTCCTGCGCGGATTCCTCCGGCAGATCGCCATCCTCCTCGGCCTCGCCGCCGGCACCCTCCTCGCCATCCCCTTCGGCATGGCCGACTTCTCGCCCGTCGCGGACGCGCCCCTGCTCGGCTTCCCCACGCCCTTCCACTTCGGGGCACCGCAGTTCCAAGTCGCCGCCATCGTCTCGATGTGCCTCGTGATGCTGGTCTGCATGACGGAGTCCACCGCCGACATCCTCGCCCTCGGCCGCATCGTGGACCGCCCGGCCGACGCCCGCACCATCGAGGGCGGCCTGCGCGCCGACGCCCTCGGCAGCGCCGTCAGCCCCCTCTTCAACGGCTTCATGTGCAGCGCGTTCGCCCAGAACATCGGACTCGTCGCCATGACGAAGGTCCGCAGCCGGTTCGTCGTCGCCGCCGGCGGAGGCATCCTCATCCTGCTCGGCCTGTGCCCCGTCGCCGCGTCCGCCATCGGCGTGGTCCCGCTGCCCGTCCTCGGCGGCGCCGGCATCGTCCTCTTCGGGTCGGTCGCCGCCAGCGGCATCCAGACCCTGGCCGGGGCCGCGATGGAACGCGGCGAGAACGCCCTCATCGTCGCCGCGTCGGTGGGCATCGGACTGATCCCGATCGCCGCCCCGGACTTCTACCACGCCTTCCCCAAGGACCTGCTCGTCGTCCTGGACTCCGGCATCAGCACCGGCTGCGTGGCCGCCATCGTGCTGAACCTGGCCTTCAACCACCTCGGCGCCAAACGCGCCCAGGCCGCGGAACCCTGCCCGGACCCCCTGCCCGCCCACTGAACCCGGCCCCCGGCGGGGCGTACGCCACCCACTGCGGGCGTGGCGTACGCCCCGCCGCGCTGCCGTACCGGCACCCGGCTACGGGGCGCCGTCCGCGGACGCCGCGCCCGGGCCGGGCCACAGCATCAGGTTGCTCATCAACTCGGCCTGCTCGACGGCGTCGTCGAGGGCGTGGTGGGTGTGCCGGCGGCGCGAGCGCAGCCCGTACGGCATCCGCCCCTTGACGGCGGCCCGCAACGGAACCCGCGCCTTCACCGCGTACAGGGTCTTCATGTCCAGGCACCCGGAATGCCCGAACGGGCTGTCGCCGCCGAACCGCATCAGGTACCAGTACAGGAAGGTCCAGTCGAAGGAGGCCGGGTAGCCGCACATCACGGGCTGCGCCCCGGCGCCGGCGGCCACCTCGCGCACCCACGCCCGGAACGCCTCCATGGCCACCGCCGGGTCGCTGCCCTCGCGCACCAGCCGGTCACGGTCGAGCCCGCTGACGGCGAGCGCCTCAGGGTCGTACGCGTCGCTGATGGGGCGCAGCTCCCGGTAGAAGTTCTGCCGCTCGGGGTCCGCGGGCGTGTAGGCGTCCCCGTCCTGCCGCCCGGCAACGGCGGCGCCGAAGCTGATCATCGAGTAGGGGCCGGGGATGGGGCCGTCGGCCTCGATGTCGACGGAGATGTAGAGGCTGGGACGTGCGGTACGGACTGCTGCCATGCGCGAGAGCATGCCAGCCGGCGGGTGCGCGGATCATCGGGATTTCGGGGCGGGGGCCGGCGGCGCGGGGCGGGGGAGGCGGCGGGGCGGGGGGTCGGCGGGGGCCGATGGGGCCGTGTCGGGGGTGTGACGGGGCAGCGGGGTGGGCGGGAGTCGATGGGTCGGGGTGGGGTGTGTGTCTGGGGGTGTCCCGGGCAGTTGATGGTGTCCGGGGCGTGCCGGTCCGTCAAGGGCGCGCCCGTTGGGCGCGTCGCTGCGCGATGGCCCTGGCGGGCCACCCTTGACCGACCGACCCGCCCCGGAGGCATTTTTTCTGCCGGGACGCCCCCAGGGGAACGGCCTGGGGGTACGTGGACCATTCAGGGCCATCAGAGCCCCTGCTCTCCCGCACCGCAGGCCCCTTTCGCCCCACCGGCATCAGCCGACCCGACGGCGGAAGCCGGGTGGGCTGTGACGTCGGAAAACGATGCCCAGAGCATCATCGGGAGACAGGAGCGCGTCGGATCGCTACGTGGGCGTCCTCGGCTCAGCGTCCGGCGGCCGTCAGGGGCGGGGGCGGCGCGGCCAGATCGCTACGTGGGCACCCTCGGCTCAGCGACCGGCGGCCGTGGGGGCCGAGCGGCGCGACAGATCGCTACACGCCTCTGTCTGCACGGCGTCCGGCCGCCGCTTGGGGCCGCGAAGCGCCCCACCTCGCTGCGCGCTTCCCTCACCTCGGCGTCCGGCCGCCGTCCGGGGCGGCGAAGCGCACCGGCTCGCTCCCCGCTGCTCATCCTTTGGCGGCCGAAGGCCGTCAGGGGCAGCGAAGCGCCACCTGCCCGCTCCCCCCTCCTCATATACCGGCATCTGGCGGCAGAGACCCCTTCCGCACGCCGCCCCCCCCCCGCACCCCGCCCCCGCAATCCTGCGGTCAGCCGCTGAGCCGAGGGTGCCCACGTAGCGATCTGGCCGCGCCGCCCGGCCCCTGACGGCCGTCGGACGCTGAGCCGAGGACGCCCCTGTAGCGATCTGGGGCGCTCCTGTGTCCGGATGATGCTCTGGGCGTCGTTTCCCTACGTCACAGGTCACTCGGCTTCCGCCGACGGGGCTGGTGATGCCGGTGGGACGAAACAGGCCCTGCGGGGCGGGAGGGAAAGGGCTCTGATGGCCCTGAATGGTCCACGTACCCCCTGGCCGTTCCCCTGGGGGCGTCCCGGCAGAAAAAATGCCTCCGGGGCGGGTCGGTCGGTCAAGGGTGGCCCGCCAGGGCCATCGCGCAGCGACGCGACCGAAGGGCGCGCCCTTGAGGGACCGGCACGCCCCGGACACCATCAACTGCCCGGGACACCCCCAGACACACACCCGACCCCGACCCATCGACTCCCGCCCACCCCACCCCCCGCCTCGCGCTTCCGGTGCCGACTGGTCGGCTACCGCCGACCCCGGCCCCCCGCCGTCACCCTCCGACCGCGGCCGACCGGCATCCGCCGTCCCGCGTTCCGCCGTCGCACCCCCGACCCCGCACGCGCCGAAGCACCGTTCCTCTACGGGGTCGGCGTGAGGTACATGCCCGTCTGGTCGGAGCCTGCCGTGTTCTTGCAGGTGTCCTTCGAGGTCGACGGGCGGGCTGCGGCCAGGGACAGGCAGCGGCCCAGGGCGAGTTGGCCGAAGTAGTTGGGGTGCATGGACTCCTGGATCAGGCCCTGCGTCTCGCTGCTGTCGATCCAGCGTGCCCACTCGCTTGTCTTCGCCGACGCCGGGGCGGTGGAGGTGACGTGCTTGCTGGCCTTCGCGCACACTTCGCGGCCCTGGAGCATGTCGCGGAGGTCCAGGAACTGGACGTTCTTCTGCGTCGCCACCGCCTTCAGCCGGTTCGCGATCTGCGGGACCAGCGAGTCCCGCGCCCAGTCCGAGTCGCGGTTCCAGAAGGGGCAGCCGCCCGTGTTCAGCCGGCTCCAGTCGCTCTGCGGGTAGCGGTTCTCCGCGCCGCGCGGGATCGGCGACGGGTAGGACTGGAGGACGATGCGGTACGAGGTGTCGGCGTAGCCGGCGCCGCGCATGACGGCGCGGATCTCGTCGACCGCCTTGCCGACGTTCGCCATGACCCCGTCGATCTTCCGGTCCACGCCGTACTGCTGGTCGTCGTGGCAGTAGGAGTTCCAGATGACGAAGTCGTACGCGCACGCCTGGATGATGTCGGCGAAGCCGAGGTCGTTGCCGCCGACGGACAGGGCGATGACCTTGACGTCGTGGCTGGCGGCGACGGCAGCCAGCTGGTCGGCCTGCGGCGCCTCCCCCCTGTACGGGACGCCGCCGCTCGCCGCGCGGAAGACGTTCGCGGTGGTCGCTCCCGAGCAGGCCAGGTTGACGGCGACGTCGGCGACCGGGCCGGCGCTGCGGCCCTCCGCGGAGTCGGAGCGGTGGCATCCGCCCGCGGTGGCGCCGTACACCTTCGAAGGGTCGTATACGGAACCGGACACCCAGGCGCGGTCGGTGCCGTTGCGGCTGCCGGTGTTGGTGAGGCTGTTGCCCTTCCAGCGTCCGGCCTCGCCGGAGATGTAGCTGTCGCCCATGGTCACGACGGCGGTAGGGCCGCCCTGCGGGGCGGCGGCCGCGGTGCCGGCGGTGCCGCCGGCCAGGGCGCCTGCGGCGAGCGGCAGGGCCATCCCGGCGACGGCCAGCCGTCGCATCCGGCGGCGGGGCTCGGTGGTGGCGGCGGTGCGGAATCCGATCACGGCGGAACTCCTGCGGTAGGCCATGCCGGGGAGCCGGAGCGAACTCCGGGGCATGGCTGGGGACGTGGGGGAAACCGCCGGCCGGTGGCAGTCGGAAAGGTGACACGGGCCGTGTTGTTACCGCTAGGTAGCCGCAGATTACGATGCCGTAACGACCGACCGGTCGTTCGGCTGTGTGGATTCCGTTTCGAGGCCGTGCGTGCCGCGGCGGGCTCCGCCGCCGGTCCCGCCGGGTCGCGGGACGCCGTGCGCGGGGGGCGCCAGGTGCCGCCGCGCGTCGTTCCGGCGCGTGTGCGGGCACGGAAAACGCCCCGCCCCCTGGCTCCTTGAGGGCCGGGGGTGGGGCGTCGTATCGCGGCGCCGGCGGGCGGCGGGCGGGCGGCAGCCGCCCGGGTCAGCCGGTCAGGCGGTCGTAGGCCGGAAGCGTGAGGAAGTCGGCGTAGTCCGCGTCCAGGGAGACCTGGAGGAACAGGTCGTGCGCCTCCTGCCAGCGGCCGGCGGTGAACGCCTCCTCGCCGATCTCCTCCCGGATGGCGGCCAGTTCGGCGTCCGCGACGCGGCGGGCCAGTTCGGCGGTGGCGCGCTCTCCGTTCTCGAAGACGACGCCCGCGTTGATCCACTGCCAGACCTGCGAGCGGGAGATCTCCGCGGTCGCCGCGTCCTCCATCAGGCCGAAGATGCCGACCGCGCCGAGGCCGCGCAGCCAGGCCTCGATGTAGCGGATGCCGACCTGGACGGCGCCCACCAGGCCCTCGTAGGTGGGCTTGGCGTCCAGCGAGTCGATTGCGATGAGCTCGCCGGGGGCCACCGACACGTCCTCGCGGAGCCGGTCCTTCTGGTTCGGCTTGTCGCCGAGCACCGCGTCGAACGACGCCATGGCGATCGGGACCAGGTCGGGGTGGGCGACCCAGGAGCCGTCGAAGCCGTCGTTCGCCTCGCGGTCCTTGTCTGCCTTCACCTTCTCGAACGCGATGCGGTTGGCCTCGGCGTCCTTGCGGGAGGGGATGAACGCCGCCATGCCGCCGATCGCGTGTGCGCCGCGCTTGTGGCAGGTGCGCACGAGCAGTTCGGTGTACGCGCGCATGAACGGGGCGGTCATCGTGACCGCGTTGCGGTCGGGGAGGACGAACTTCTCCCCGCCGTCGCGGAAGTTCTTCACGATGGAGAACAGGTAGTCCCAGCGGCCCGCGTTCAGGCCGGCCGCGTGGTCGCGCAGCTCGTAGAGGATCTCCTCCATCTCGTACGCGGCCGTGATGGTCTCGATGAGGACCGTGGCGCGGACGGTGCCCTGCGGGATGCCCACGTAGTCCTGGGCGAAGACGAAGATGTCGTTCCAGAGGCGCGCCTCCAGGTGGGACTCCGTCTTCGGCAGGTAGAAGTAGGGCCCCTTGCCGAGGTCGATCAGGCGCTGCGCGTTGTGGAAGAAGTACAGGCCGAAGTCCACCAGCGCGCCGGGGACGGCCCGCCCGTCGACGGTGAGGTGGCGCTCCTCCAGGTGCCAGCCGCGGGGCCGCATCACGACCGTCGCGAGCTGCTCGGCCGGCTTCAGGGCGTACGACTTGCCCGTGCGCGGGTCGGTGAAGTCGATGCGGCGCTCGTAGGCGTCGATCAGGTTGAGCTGGCCGAGGACCACGTTCTCCCAGGTCGGCGCGGAGGCGTCCTCGAAGTCGGCCAGCCAGACGCGGGCGCCCGAGTTCAGTGCGTTGACGGTCATCTTGCGGTCGGTGGGGCCGGTGATCTCCACACGGCGGTCGTTCAGGGCGGCCGGGGCCGGTGCGACCTGCCACTCGCCCTCGCGGACCTGTGCGGTGTCCGGGAGGAAGTCGAGGTGGGAGGTGCGGGCGATCTCTGCGCGACGCGCTGCGCGGCGGGCGAGGAGCTCGTCCCGGCGGGGGGTGAACCGCCGGTGGAGCTCGGCCACGAAGGTGAGGGCGGCCTCGGTCAGGACCTCGTCCTGGCGGGGCAGCGGCTCCGCGTCGACAAGGGCCGGCGACGACGGCGCTGGTGCGGACATGTCTGTCACTCCTTCAGCGGCGGTGCCTTGCGGCCGCGGGGGGAATGCTCGCGTGGGGCGGCACGCAGTGCCGCCGGGGGTGGAGAGTTCCTGAGTACGGTCGCCGGCGCCGTCTGGGGGTTCAGGGCGCTTCTGACCAGTGGATAGTAATTTCCTTATGGTGGAAGTTCAATGGTTTGTTGATGTCGAGATTCTCCGAGTCGACAGACCACCCCCGCCCGTGGCCCTCAGTGCCATACCGGTCACGCACCGCGCGGGCCCCGCACGCGGGGCCCGCGCCGCCCCGCTCCTGCCCGGCGCCGCCTCCCCTCACCCCAGGCGCGCCAGGTCGGCGGGCGTGTCGATGTCGTACGCCTCCGCCACGTCCCCGCACTCCACCAGCACCAGCTCGGCGGCGTGTCGCGCCAGGTGCACCCGCGCGCCGCGGTCGCCCTCCGCCGTCGCCGCGATGTCCGCCCAGCGGTCCGCGCCGAACAGCACCGGATGCCCCCGCTCCCCGCCGTACGCGGCCGCCGCCAGACCGGCCGGCGACCGGTACGCCCGCCGCACCCGGGCCACCGCCTCGGCCCCGATGCCCGGCTGGTCCACCAGCGACACCAGGGCCGCGCCGGCCCCCGTACCGGCGAGCGAGGCCAGGCCCGCCCGCAGCGAGGAGCCCATGCCCTCGGCCCAGTCAGGGTTGTCGACGACGACGCAGCCGGAGAGGTCGGCCCGCTCCCGCACCTCGGCCGCCGACGCGCCGAGCACCACGTGCACCGGACGGCAGCCCGCCTCGCGCAGCACCCGCACGGCGTTCTCGACGAGCGGCCGCCCCCGGTAGGGCAGCAGTGCCTTCGGGCGGCCGCCGAGGCGCCGCCCGCCCCCGGCGGCGAGCAGCAGCCCCGCGACCGGGGCGGCGGAGGCGGAGGCGGAGGCGGCGTCGGGGGCGGCGCCGGCGTCCGCGGCGGGCGTGGGCGCGGGCGCGGGATCGCCGCGGTGGGCGGACCGGTCGGACGGGACGGCCGCCGCCGGCGGGCGGCTCGGGTTGGCTGGCATGGCAGCGATTGTCGCCCCGACGCCCCGTCCGCGCCCGCCCCGTCCGGCACGCGGCGCGCCCGCCGCCCCCGGCCCGCCCGCCGCCGCCCGCTCCCGCCCCGGTATCTCCTTGCCAACGGGTGCCCCGTCCGGCGAGTCTGGACCTTGATCGGCCCGATCGGCGCGGCCGCCGGGGGAGGCAGGGGACGGCATGGCGGACGGGCGAGTGGTCCGGACGGCGGACAGGACGATCGGCAGCCGCCGCCTCGCGTCCCTCCTGCCCGCCGACGTCCGCGCCCGCCCCCGCTACCGGGCGCTCGCCGAGGCGGTGCGCAGCCTGGTCCTCGACGGCCGGATCCCCCTCCACGTCCGGCTGCCCGCGGAACGGGAGCTCGCCGAGGCCCTCGGTGCCAGCCGGGCCACCGTCACCGCCGCGTACGACCTGCTGCGCGGCAGCGGCTACGCCCGCAGCCGGCGCGGCTCCGGCACCTGGACCGAGCTGCCCGAGGGCCACGGGCCCGTCGGCGGGTTCCACCTCGCCGCGGCGGCCGCCGCCGACGCCGACGGCGCGGGCGGGCCGCCCGTCGACCTGGCCGTCGCCGCCATGGGCGCCCCCGCCGACCTCCTCGCCGACGCCCTCGCGCGCGCCGCGCAGCGGCTGCCCGAGTTCGCGGCCCAGCCCGGCTACCACCCCTTCGGCCTGCCCGAGCTGCGGGCCGCGGTCGCCGCCCGGTTCACCCGCCGCGGCCTGCCCACCCGCCCCGGGCAGATCCTCGTCACCTCCGGGGCCCAGCAGGCCCTCAGCCTGGTCACCGCCCTGCTCTGCCGGCCCGGCGACCGGGTCCTCGCCGAGAACCCCACCTACCCGAACGCCCTCGACGCCCTGCGGCAGGCCGGCCTGCGCACGGGCCCGGTGCCCGTCTCCGACGACGGCTGGGACCTGGAGGCCGCCGAGTCGGCCCTGCGCGGGACCGCGCCGCGGCTGGCGTACACGATCCCGGACTTCCACAACCCGACCGGCACCCTGATGCCGCCCGAGCAGCGGCTGCGGCTGATGGCGGCGGCCCGCGCCGCCGGGGCCTGGCTCGTCGTCGACGAGACCGTCGCCGACATCGCCCTCGACGTGCCCGCCCCCGCCCCGACGGCCTCGCTCGGCGCGCGCGGCGCCGCGGACCACGTCCTCACGATCGGCTCGCTCAGCAAGACGCACTGGGGCGGCATACGCGTCGGCTGGGTGCGGGCCGCGGAGAAGGTCGTCAACGAGCTCGCCACGGTGCGGGTCGCCGCGGACATGTCCGGATCCGTCCTCGACCAGCTGGTCGCCCTCACCTTCCTGGACGGAGCCGACGACGCCCTGCCCGAGCGCCTCGCCCGGCTGCGCTCCCGCCGCGCCGCCCTCGTACGCTGCCTGGAGCGGTATGCCCCGCAGTGGTCCTGGCGGGTGCCGCCGGGCGGCCTCTCGCTCTGGATCGACCTGGGCGAACCGGTCGCGTCCGCACTGGCCGAGCGGGCCGCCGGGGCGGGGGTGTACGTCAGCCGCGGCGCCCGATTCGGCGTCGACCCGGGCACCTTCGCACACCGGGTCCGGATCCCGTACACGCTGCCCGAGGACCGGCTGGAGGACGGGGTGCGCCGCCTCGCGGCGGCGTTCCACGACGGCATCCCGCTCACCCCGTCGGTCGAGCGGCCCCACTGGGTGGCCTGACCGGGGAGAGGGGCGCGGGGCGCGGGGCACGGGGCACGGCCCGGCGTCAAGACCCGCGATCCCGCGGCATGACGCCGCCCCCGCCGGCCGGGTCCCCTGGAGGCACGGCCCCCGCCCGCGGGGCCGACACCCCGCCACCCGAGGAGCCCCCATGCCCCGCCCGAGCCTCCGCACCGCCCTTGCGGCCGCCGCGACCGTCCTGGGCGCCGCCGCTGCCGCGCTGTCCTCCGGCGTCTTCGCCGGCCCGGCGGCCCACGTCGGAAGCCTCCTGGCCGCCGCTGTCTGAGTGGTCGAATCCGTAGAATCCAGAACATGTACGGCATCGGCGCATCACCCGAGCAGAAGGAGTTCCTGGACCTCTGCGGCGAGCAGGGCATCGCCTTCGTGCCGTTCTACTCGATCGCCGGCGCCGGACGCACCGCCGGTGCGACCGCCGGCCACTGCCCGGAGGTGCACGCCGCCGCCCGCACCCACGGCGTGAGCGCGGCCCAGATCCGGCTGGCGTGGACACTCCACCAGGGCCCCCACGTCCTGGCCATCCCCGGCACCGGCGACCCCGGCCACCTCACCCAGAACGTCGCCGCCGGCTCCCTGCGCCTGCCGGCGGAAGAACTCACCGCCCTGGAGCCGGCCGCTAAGGCGTCCGGATGAGGCGGCGGGCCGCGGCCGCCGCCACCGCCGCCGTACGGGAGTCCACGCCGAGCTTGGCGTACACGTGCACCAGGTGCGACTTGACCGTGGCCTGGCTCAGGAACAGCCGCTTGGAGATCTGCTGGTTGGACAGCCCGTCGGCGACCAGCTGCAGCACCTCCAGCTCCCGCTTCGTCAGCGCCTCCGTGGGCGTCCGCATCCGGTCCATCAGCCGCAGCGCCACCGCCGGCGCCAGCGCCGACTGGCCTGCCGCGGCCGTGCGCACCGCCGCCGCGAGCTCCTCGGGCGGGGCGTCCTTCAGCAGGTAGCCGGAGGCGCCCGCCTCGACCGCCGCGAGGATGTCCGCGTCCGTGTCGTACGTGGTCAGCACCAGCACCCGGGGTGCGCCCGCCCGGGCCGTGATCGCGGCCGTGGCCGCCGAGCCGTGCATGCCCGCGCCGAACTGGAGGTCCATCAGGACGACGTCCACCGGCTCCGAGGCCGCCAGCTCCACGGCCCGCTCGGCCGTCGCCGCCTCCGCGACCACCGTGAAGTCGGGTTCGGTGTCCAGCACCGCGCGCAGCCCGGCCCGCACCACCGGGTGGTCGTCGGCCAGCAGCAGCCGGATCGTCATCGGGGGACCTCCCTGTCCGTGGGGCCGGTGGCTGCGCCCCCGGCCGGCGGCTCCGCCTCCGCGGGCAGCGGCAGCGTGACGGCGACGGCAGTGCCCTGCCCGGGTGCCGACTCCACGGTGAACAGCCCGCCGAGCGACTCGGCGCGCGCCCGCATGGCGGGCAGCCCGAAGCCGCCGTCGCCGCGCGGGGCGCCCGCCGGGTCGAAGCCGGACCCGTCGTCGACGACGTCGAGCGTCACCGAGGCGTCCATGAAGGTCAGCGTGATCTCGGCGTGCCCGGCCCCGGCGTGGCGGACCACGTTCGCCAGCGCAGACTGCGCGATCCGCAGCAGCGCGACCTCGTACGGGGTGGGCAGCGCCCGCGGGGTGCCGCTGAGCGAGAAGCGGGCCTGCGGGGCCGCGGCGCACAGCCGCTCCAGCGCGGCGGCCAGCGAGCCGCGCTCCAGGTCCGGCGGGGTCAGCGCCCGTACGAACCGGCGGGCCTCGGCGAGGTTCTCCTGGGCGGCGGCCCGGGCCCGGCCGATGTGCTCCAGGGCGGGCGCCAGCGCGGGGTCGCCGCCGGGCAGCGCCCGCTCCGCGGCGCGCAGCAGGAGCTGGATGGAGGACAGGCCCTGGGCGAGGGTGTCGTGGATCTCCCGGGCGAGCCGCTCCCGCTCGGCGGTGGTGCCCGCGGCCCGTTCGGCCGCCGCGAGCTCGGCCCGGGTCGCGATGAGCTCCTCGATCAGCCGGCGGCGGTGTTCGCTCTCCCGGTAGAGGGCCTGGTAGCCCAGGACGGTCGCGACCGCCACGGCGGCGCCGAGCAGCGGCCCGAGGAAGGCGCCGGGCCGGAGGGTGCCGCTGTGCGCGGCGAACGAGCCGATGGCCGCGCAGGCCGTCAGCGCGACCGCCGCGACGGCCCAGCGCAGCCGCAGCAGGTGCAGTTCGAGGAAGTACAGGGGGAACGCGATCCACAGCGCGTCGGGGGAGAGCACCAGCAGCAGCGCCCACACCGCGCCCAGCGCACCGAGCCAGACGGCCCCGGCGCGCGCCGACGCGTGGACGGCCGGGGCCCGGACCCCGGCGCCGTAGACGGCGGCGAGGAGGGCGCAGGCGGCGGCCGTCCAGGCGGCGTGGGGTGCGGCTTCGGCGAAGGCGCGTCCCGCGGCGAGGACGAGCAGCCCGGCCAGCAGCCCGTGCAGGCACAGCCGGAGCAGGCGGGCGACGGGTGTCAGCGGGCGCCCGGCGAGGGGCGCCGGGGGAGCGGGGGCCGGGGGCGTGGCGGGGTGTGGAGCAGGCATGGCCCGTCCAGCGTATGCGCGTCCGCCCCCGGGTCCCTTCAATCAAAAGTTTGATGTCGGGGTGCGACCTTCGATACGGGGAACGCTCCCCGGGCACGATGCCCCGGCGGGGCCTGGGCGGCCAGGGTGGGGGCATGTTCGTCGCTTGGAGAGATCTGCGGTTCGCAAAGGGCCGCTTCGCGCTCATGGGGTCGGTCGTCGTGCTGGTCACGCTGCTGGTCGGCCTGCTGTCGGGGCTGACGGCCGGCCTGGCCCGGGAGAACGTCTCGGCGATCACCGGGCTGCCCGCCTCACATGTGGCCTTCGCCGCCCCACCGGGGCAGCAGGAGGTGTCGTTCACCCGCTCCCGGGTCACCGAGGAGGCCTGGCGGGCGTGGCGGGACACGCCCGGGGTGCGGTCCGCCGACCCGCTCGGCATCCGCACCACCGACGCCGCGGCGGGGGAGCGCACCGCGGCGGTGTCCGTGTTCGGCGTGGAGCCGGGCGGCCCGCTCGCCCCTGCCGCCGGCGGCGGCCCCGGTCCGGGCCGGGTGGTCCTGACCGAGCAGGCGGCAGAGGAGCTCGGCGGGCTCACCGCCGGCTCCCGGCTGGCCGTCGGCCCGCTGGAGCTGACCGTCGCCGCCGTCGCCGGCACCGCCGCGTACAGCCACACGCCCGTCGTGTGGGCGGACCTGGACGACTGGCAGCGCCTCGGCACCCCGGGCGCCGCCCCCGGCACGGCTCCCGCCACGGCCCCCGGCGGGGGATCCGGCAGGGCCGCCACCGTCATCGCGGTCGACGCCTCCGCCGGCGCCGGGCTCGCCGCGGCCGACCGGGCCGCCGGGACCACCGCGCGGACCGTCGAGGACGCCCTCGGCGCCATCGGCTCCTACCGGTCCGAGAACGGCTCGCTCCAGCTGATGCGCGGCTTCCTCTTCGCCATCTCCGCCCTCGTCACCGGGGCCTTCTTCACCGTGTGGACCATCCAGCGCAGCGGCGACGTCGCCGTCCTGAAGGCGCTCGGCGCCTCCACCCCCTACCTGCTGCGCGACGCCCTCGGCCAGGCCGTGGTGATGCTCGCGCTCGGCACCGGCCTCGGCACCGCCCTGGCCGCCGGCCTCGGCGCGCTGATCAGCGGCGGCGACGTCCCGTTCGTCCTCGACGCCGGCACCGTGCTGTTCCCGGCCGCCGTCATGATCGTGCTCGGTGCGCTCGGCGCCGCGCTGTCCATCCGGCGGATCACCGCCGTCGACCCCCTGACCGCCCTCGGGAGCGCCCGATGACCCTGCTGGTGCACGACGCCACCCTCACCTACCCGGACGGCGAGGGCAGGCTCACCGCCCTCGACGCCGTCGCCCTGGAGGTCCCCGCGGGCACCCTCACCGCCGTCGTCGGGCCCTCCGGCTCCGGGAAGTCCAGCCTGCTGGCGGTCGCCGCCACCCTCGTGACCCCGGACTCCGGGCGGGTCGTGGTGGCCGGGCGGGACACCTCGCGGCTCACCCCGGCCGAGAAGGCGGCGCTGCGCCGCGAGGAGATCGGCATCGTCTTCCAGCAGCCCAACCTGCTGCCGTCGCTGACCGCCGCCGAGCAGCTGCTGGCGATGGCGCACCTCTCCGGGCGCCCGCCGCGGGCGCTGCGCCGCCGGGCCCTGGAGCTGCTGGACGCGGTCGGGCTCGCCGACAAGGCCGGCAGGCGCCCCCACCAGCTCTCCGGCGGGCAGCGCCAGCGCGTGAACATCGCCCGCGCGCTGATGAACGAGCCCTCGGTGCTCCTGGTCGACGAGCCCACCAGCGCCCTCGACCACGAGCGCGGCGCGGCCGTGCTCGACCTGCTCGCCGCCCTCACCCGGGAGCGGTCCACGGCCACGGTGCTGGTCACGCACGACCGCACCCACCTGGAGCGGGCGGACCGCACGGCGGTGATGGCGGACGGCAGGCTGACGGAGCCGCTGCCGGCCGCGTGACCCGACCCCGGTGCAGGCCCGTGCGGGAGCCCCCGCACGGGCCTCGGCGCGCTACGCGGGGCTCTGGCTCTGCAGGGCCACGGACAGCTCGGCCGCCACGTTCTGCAGGATCGGCACGATGGACGGGGTCAGGTCCTCGGTGACCCGGCCCGCCGGACCCGAGATGGAGATCGCGGCGGCGGTCGGCGAGTCCGGCACCGACACGGCCAGGCAGCGGACCCCTATCTCCTGCTCGTTGTCGTCGACCGCGTAGCCCAGCTTGCGCACCTGCTCCAGGGCCTCCAGGAAGCCCTCGGGCGTGGTGATCGTCTTCTCGGTGGCCGCGGGCATCCCGGTCCGGGCGAGCAGGGCGCGGACCTCGTCCGCCGGGGTGTGGGCCAGGAGGGCCTTGCCGACGCCCGTGGAGTGCGGCAGCACGCGCCGGCCCACCTCGGTGAACATGCGCATGGAGTGCTTGGACGGCACCTGCGCCACGTACACGATCTCGTCGCCGTCGAGCAGCGCCATGTTGGCGGTCTCGCCGGTCTCCTCGACCAGCCGGGCCAGGTACGGGCGGGCCCAGGTGCCCAGCAGGCGCGACGCGGACTCGCCGAGGCGGATCAGTCGGGGGCCGAGGGAGTACCGTCGGTTGGGCTGCTGGCGTACGTAGCCGCAGGCGACGAGGGTGCGCATCAGGCGGTGGATCGTCGGCAGCGGCAGACCGCTGGCGGTGGAGAGCTCGCTCAGGCCGACCTCGCCGCCGGCGTCGGCCATGCGCTCGAGCAGGTCGAAGGCGCGCTCAAGGGACTGGACGCCACCGCTGCCGGCGGTGGGCTTGGCGGAAGCGTCGGTGGTGCTGGCGCTGGACGTCGGCACGGCGCGGTCCTTTCGGTGCTGGCAGGCAAGGAAGCAGCCTACCGGTCGGTCGGCGCCGGCCCCAGTTCCGGGTGGGCGCCGTCCTCGCCGGTCAGAGCGGGTTTGTCCGAGTGGCGGAGGTGGTCGGGAAGCTACCCGTCCGCCTCCCGGCGGCGATAGCTACATTCTGGATAGCGAAAACATCATTCCATCCTGTGGAAACCTCCAATTGCACCATCGGCGTGTCGGTGCAGTGCCACGGCGCTCTTGACTGGGCCCCGGATCGGCGTGAAGACTCCGTCAACAGAACGTTGAATTTCACTCTGTGGAAGTAGATGGGGAGGTTCCGGCGTGTCCGACGACGTGGAACTGGTACTGCGCTCGACCCGCGTCATCACGCCCGAGGGGACGCGCGCCGCCTCGGTGGCCGTCGCCGCCGGGAAGATCGCCGCCGTGCTGCCCCACGAGGCGCCCGTGCCCGCCGGCGCCCGCCTGGAGGACTTCGGGGACGACGTCCTCCTCCCCGGCCTGGTGGACACCCACGTCCACGTCAACGACCCCGGCCGCACCGAGTGGGAGGGCTTCTGGACGGCCACCCGCGCCGCCGCGGCCGGGGGCATCACGACGATCCTCGACATGCCGCTGAACTCCCTCCCCCCGACCACCACCACCGCGAACCTCGCCGTCAAGCAGGAGGCGGCCCGCACCAAGGCGCACGTCGACGTCGGCTTCTGGGGCGGCGCCCTGCCCGACAACACCAAGGACCTCCGCCCCCTGCACGACGCCGGCGTCTTCGGCTTCAAGTGCTTCCTGTCGCCCTCCGGCGTCGACGAGTTCCCGCAGCTCGACCAGGAGCAGCTCGCCGCGGCCCTCGCCGAGATCAGCGGCTTCGGCGGCCTGATGATCGTGCACGCCGAGGACCCGCACCACCTGGACTCCGCGCCCGTCGTCCCCGGCCCCAGGTATGCCGACTTCCTTGCCTCCCGGCCGCGCGCCGCCGAGAACACCGCGATCGAGAACCTGATCGCCCAGGCCCGCCGCCTCGACGCCCGCGTCCACGTCCTGCACCTCTCCTCCAGTGACGCGCTCCCCGTGATCGCGGCCGCCCGCGCCGAGGGCGTGCGCATCACCGTCGAGTCCTGCCCGCACTACCTCACCCTGACGGCCGAGGAGGTCCCGGACGGCGCCAGCGAGTTCAAGTGCTGCCCGCCCATCCGCGAGGCCGCCAACCAGGACCTGCTGTGGGAGGCGCTCGCCGACGGCACCATCGACTGCATCGTCTCGGACCACTCGCCGTCCACCGCCGACCTCAAGACGGCCGACTTCTCCACCGCCTGGGGCGGCATCTCCTCCCTCCAGCTCGGCCTTCCGGCCATCTGGACCGAGGCCCGCCGCCGCGGCCGCACCCTGGAGGACGTCGCCCGCTGGATGTCCACCGCCCCCGCCCGCCTCGCGGGCCTCGGCCGCAAGGGCGCCATCGAGGCCGGCCGCGACGCCGACTTCGCCGTCCTGGCCCCCGACGAGACCTTCACCGTGGACCCGGCCGAGCTCCACCACCGCAACCAGGTCACGGCGTACGCGGGCAGGACCCTGTACGGCGTCGTGCGGTCCACCTGGCTGCGCGGTGTGCGGATCGCCGACCACGGCACCCCCACCGAGCCCACCGGCCGACTCCTCGAAAGGCAGAACTGACAGTGGCGATCCCTTCCTTCACCGGCAACGCGAACCCGTACGGGGGAGGCGACCCGTACGCCGACTACCGCACGGCCGAGTTCCCGTTCACCCAGTACGCGAACCTCGCCGACCGGCAGCTCGGCGCCGGTGTGATCGCCGCGAACGACGAGTTCTTCGCCCAGCGGGAGAACCTCCTCGTCCCCGAGCCCGCCGAGTTCGACCCCGAGCACTTCGGCCACAAGGGCAAGGTCATGGACGGCTGGGAGACCCGCCGCCGCCGCGGCGCCTCCGCCGAGCACCCCTGGCCCGCCGCCGACGACCACGACTGGGCGCTCGTACGCCTGGGCGCGCCCGGCGTCATCCGCGGCATCGTCGTCGACACCGCCCACTTCCGCGGCAACATGCCGCAGGCCGTCTCCGTCGAGGGCGCCAACTGGACGGGCGCCCAGGCCCCGACCCCGCAGGACCTCCTCGCCGACGGCGTGAAGTGGACCACCCTCGTGCCCCGCACCCCGGTCGGCGGGCACGCCGCCAACGGCTTCGCGGTCGACGCCGAGCAGCGCTTCACCCACCTGCGGGTCAACCAGCACCCGGACGGCGGCATCGCCCGCCTGCGCGTCCACGGCGAGGTGCTGCCCGACCCCGCGTGGCTGGCGGCCCTCGGCTCCTTCGACGTCGTCGCCCTGGAGAACGGCGGCGCCGTCCAGGACGCCTCCAACCGCTTCTACTCCCCGCCGACCAACACCATCAACCCGGGCCGCTCCCGCAAGATGGACGACGGCTGGGAGACCGCCCGCCGCCGCGACCAGGGCAACGACTGGATCCGCTACCGGCTCGCCGCCGAGTCCGAGATCCGCGCCGTCGAGATCGACACCGCCTACCTCAAGGGCAACTCGGCCGGCTGGGCCTCGCTGTCCGTGCGCACCGGCGAGGACGGCGAGTGGACGGAGTTCCTGCCGCGCACCCGCCTGCAGCCCGACACGAACCACCGCTTCGTGCTGGACGCCCCGGCGGTCGGCACCCACGTCCGGATCGACATCTTCCCCGACGGCGGGTTCTCCCGCCTGCGCCTGTTCGGCTCCCTGACGGAGGCGGGCACGGCCGCCCTCACCGCCCGCCACCAGGAACTGGGCGGCTGACGGCCCGGCCCCCAGCCGCCCGGCCGCCGCGGGGGCCGACACCCCCGCGGCGCGCGGGCCGCGCCGCACTACACGGCGTGGCCGCCGTCCACCGAGAACTCCGCTCCCGTCACGTAGCCGGCCTCCGGGCCCGCCAGGAACGACACGACGGCGGCCACCTCGTCCGGCGTGCCGAACCGGCCGAGGGCCGTCGCCTCGCTCTGCGGGGCGGCGTACGGCCCGTCCGCCGGGTTCATGTCCGTGTCGACGGGGCCGGGGTGGACCAGGTTCGCGGTGATGCCCCGCCCGCCGAGCTCCCGGGCCAGGCCCTTCGTCAGGCCGGTCAGCGCCGCCTTGCTCATCGCGTACAGGGTGCCGCCCGGCGCGGTCACCCGCTGCACCAGGCAGCTGCCGACGGTGATGATGCGGCCCCCGGCCCCCATGCGGCCGGCCGCCGCCTGCGCCGTCACGAACGCGCCGCGCACGTTGACGGCGAGCACACGGTCCACGTCGGCCGCGGCCAGGTCCTCCAGCGGGCCGAGCACGCCGATCGCGGCGTTGTTGACCAGGACGTCGATCCGGCCCAGTCCGTCCACGGCCGCCGCCACCGCTCCGGCCGCCTGCCCCGCGTCCCCGGCATCGGCGCGTACCGCCAGGGCGCGCCGGCCCATGGCCTCGATCCGGGCGGCGACTGCGGCGGCTGCGTCCGCCGACGCCCCGCTCACGTAGGTGAGGGCCACGTCCGCGCCGTCCTCCGCCAGGCGCAGCGCGGTCGCCGCCCCGATGCCCCGGCTGCCGCCCGTCACGAGGGCCACTCTGTTCGCGTTCACGGTGTTCCTTCCTCCCGCTGAATCGTTGACGCTTCAATGAAACGTCGCGGGGTGGGCGGGCGTCCGGCAGGAATCCGACCTGGAGTCCGTGCGTGCCGCACGGCCGCGCCCGGCGCGGGCGGGGACCCTGGTGCGGTGCAGGCGACACCGACCCGAAGGAGCGCCCGGCCATGGCCAAGCTGACCCTGACCACCTTCCTCACCCTCGACGGCGTGATGCAGGCCCCGGGCGGGCCCGCCGAGGACCCCAGCGGCGGCTTCGAGTACGGCGGCTGGCTGGTGCCCTACGCCGACGACGGCATGGCGCAGTTCATGACCGAGGTGTTCGACCGGGTCGGGGCCTTCCTCCTCGGCCGGCGGACCTACGACATCTTCGCCGGGTACTGGCCGCAGGTCACCGACCCGGCGGACCCCATCGCCGGCCGGCTCAACACACTCCCCAAGTACGTGGCCTCGACCACCCTGGCCGACCCCCGGTGGGCCGGGACGACCGTCATCGACGGCGAGAACCTGCAGAGCGAGATCGTCCGCGTCAAGGACGCCCTCCCGGCCGACCGCGAACTCCAGGTGCACGGCAGCGGCATGCTGGCCCAGTGGCTGCTGGCCCGCGACCTCGTCGACGAGATGAACCTGCTCGTCTTCCCCGTCTACCTGGGGGCCGGCCGCCGGCTCTTCCCCCGCGGCGGCCTGCCGACCGCCTGCGAGCTCACCGCCTCCCGCACCACCGCCGCGGGCACCGCCATCCACACCTACCGCCGCACCGGCCGCGCCTCCTTCGGCACCTTCTGACCCGCCCCCGCCGCGGCGCCGCAACGCCCGCACAGTGGCCGGAAACGGGCGGGCCCGCGGATCAGCCCCCGCCGTACGCTGGGCCGCATGCCCCAACCGGACATCAGCGGAAACGCCCCGGACTTCCAGGCCGACCCCTACTCCTTCTACGCGGCGCTGCGGGCGCGGGGCCCGGTCCACCGCATCGCCGCATCCTCGGACGCGTACGAACCGGCCTGGATCGTCGTCGGCCACGAGGAGGCCCGGCAGGCCCTCACCCACCCCGGCCTCGCCAAGGACTGGCGCGAGCGCCTGCCGGACGTCCCGCACACCGCCGCCAACCTCAACATGCTGGAGTCCGACCCGCCGCAGCACACCCGGCTGCGCCGCCTGGTCGCCCGCGAGTTCACCGCCCGCCGCGTCGAGGCGCTCCGCCCCCGGGTCCGGGAGGTCACCGACGGGCTGCTCGACGCCATGGCGGCCCGCCCGCAGCGCAGCGCCGACCTCGTGCAGGCCCTCGCCTTCCCGCTGCCGATGACCGTCATCTGCGAACTGCTCGGCGTGCCCGGCCTCGACCGGGAGCGGTTCGGCCACTGGTCCAAGGCGGTCGTCTCCCCGCCCTCCGGCGCCCCCGACACCGCCGCCCACCGGCAGCTGAGCCTCTACCTCGCCGAGCTCGTCGAGGCCAAGGCCCAGGAGCCCGGCCAGGACCTGCTCTCCGCCCTCATCCGCACCCGCGACGAGGACGGAGACTCCCTCTCCCCGGACGAGCTGATCGGCATGGCCTTCCTGCTGCTGATCGCCGGCCACGAGACCACCGTCAACCTCATCTGCAACGGCGTCCGGGCCCTGCTCGCCCACCCCGCCCAGCTCGCCGCGCTCCGCGCCGACCCGGACGGGCTCCTCGACGGGGCCGTCGAGGAGATGCTGCGCCACGAGGGCCCCGTGCAGAACGCCACCTACCGGCATGCCCGCGAGGACGTGGAGATCGGGACCACCCTCATCCCCGCCGGATCCACCGTCCTCGTCTCGCTCGCCGCAGCAGACCGCGACCCGGCCCGCTACGCCGACCCCGACACCTTCGACATTCGGCGCGCACCCCAGGGCCACCTGGCCTTCGGCCACGGACTGCACTTCTGCCTCGGCGCCCCGCTCGCCCGGCTGGAGGGACGCACCGCCCTGCGCGGCCTGCTGGAGCGCTTCCCGACCCTGGCCGAGGACCCCGGCGCCGGCCCGCCCGCCTGGGTCCGCGGCAGCCTCATGCGGGGAGTGACCCGGCTCCCGGTGCGCTGGTAGCCGCGGACCGTGCCCCGCCACCCGCGGCAGCCGCAGCCCGCGCCGGCGCCCGGCCGCTCACAGGCCGGGCAGCTCCGCCAGGTCCACCGGGCGCCGCTCCCGCCGCGAGAGTTCGCACGCCTCGGCGACCCGGAGCGCGGCCAGCGCCTCCCGGCCGTCGCAGGGGTTCGGCCCCTCGCCGCGCACGAGCCGGACGAATGCGGCCAGCTCCGCCTCGTACGCGGGGGCGAACCGCTCCAGGAAGCCCGTCCACGGCTTCGCCGCCGGCGGCGGGCCGTGCGGCTCCGTCGACGCGATCGGGGTGCGGTCGTCCAGCCCGGAGGAGACCTGGTCGAGCTCCCCGGCCAGCTCCATCCGGACGTCGTACCCCGCCCCGTTGCAGCGGGTCCCCGTACAGGTCACGAGCGTGGAGTCGTCCAGGACGAGCACCGCCGCGGCCGTGTCCACATCACCGGTCTCGCGGAACACCGGCGGGCCCGCGTCCGAGCCCGCCGCGTACACGTGCGCCACCTCCCGGCCGGTGACCCAGCGCACCATGTCGAAGTCGTGCACCAGGCAGTCCCGGAACAGCCCGCCCGACGTCGCCAGGTACGGCGCGGGCGGCGGCTGCGGATCGGCCGTCATCGTCCGTACGGTGTGCAGCCGGCCCAGCGCACCCGAGCGGACCAGCTCCCGCGCGGTGCGGTACCCGGCGTCGAAGCGGCGCATGAACCCCAGCTGGAGCACCCCGCCCGCGGCCTCCACCTCCCGCAGCACCGACAGCGTCCGGGCCAGGTCCGAGGCCAGCGGCTTCTCGCAGAACACCGGCAGCCCGCCCCGCACGGCCCGCACCACCAGCTCCGCGTGCGCGTCGGTGGCGCTGGAGACGACCACCGCGTCCACGCCCCAGGTGAACACCTGGTCCACGGAGGGGGCGGCCGTCGCGCCCAGCCGCTCGGCCAGCCGCGCGGCCCGCCCCGGATCGGCGTCGGCCAGCAGCAGCGAGCCGGCGTCCGGGTGGCGGGCCAGAGCCGCGGCGTGGAAGGACCCGATGCGGCCCGTTCCGATCAGCCCGATGCGCATGCACTCAACCTGGACCGCGGCGGCGGTGCTGTCAATCCGCCTGCGGGCACCCGGGCCTGCCCGGATCGCCGGGACGCCCCCGATGGCCGCACATGGTGCACTGTGGCGGATACTGGGCGGCTGGAACCGGAATGACCGCTTTGACATCAGCGGACCGCGGAAGACGAAGACACCGCACGAAGGAAGGGCACGGCAACGTGGCAAGGGTCGGGACAGGGGTACGCGTCGTCGGCGCCGTGCTCGCGGCGGTACTGGGGGCCTCCCTCGCGGGCTGCAGCAGCACGGGCGGCAAGCGCGCCGAGGATCGCGCCAAGGCCGCGGCGGCGGGCCGGCCCGCCGTGTCCACCCCCCGCTGGACCTTCGCGATGGTCACGCACGCGGGGGACGGCGACACCTTCTGGGACATCGTCCAGAAGGGCGCCAAGGAGGCCGCGGCGAAGGACAACATCAACTTCGTCTACTCGCACGACGACCAGGCGCAGCAGCAGGCCCTGCTCGTGCAGAACGCCATCGACCAGAAGGCCGACGGCATCATCGTCAGCCTCGCCAAGCCGGAGGCGCTCAAGGACGTCGTCGCCAAGGCCGTCAAGGCCGGCATCCCGGTCGTCACCGTCAACTCCGGATCCGCCCAGTCGGCCGAGTACGGCGCGCTCACCCACATCGGCCAGGACGAGCAGGTCGCCGGCGAGGCCGTCGGCGCCGAGCTGACCCGCCGCGGCCGCACGAAGGCGGTCTGCGTCCTGCACGAGCAGGGCAACGTCGGGCACGAGCAGCGGTGCGCCGGGGCGAAGAAGACCTTCGGCGGCACCATGGAGAACCTCTACGTCGAGGGCACCAACATGCCGTCCGTCCAGGCGGCCGTCCAGGCCAAGCTGCAGGCCGACCCGTCCGTGGACGCGGTCCTCACCCTCGGCGCGCCGTTCGCGGCGACCGCCGTGAAGGCGAAGGAGGCGGCGGGCAGCAAGGCCGAGGTCGACACCTTCGACCTCAACGCCGCGGTCGCCCGCGACCTGAAGTCCGGCGTCCTCGGCTTCGCCGTCGACCAGCAGCCCTACCTCCAGGGCTACCAGGCGGTCGACCTGCTGTGGCTCTACCGCTACAACGCCGACGTGCTCGGCGGCGGCCGCCCGGTCCTGACCGGTCCGCAGATCGTCACCGCCGCCGAGGCCGCCGCGCTGGAGGAGTACATCAAGCGGGGCACCCGGTGACCGCCCCCGCCCCCGCCCCTGCCCCGGCGCCCGCGCCTGGCGCGCCCGCCGACGAGCGGCTCGCGCCCGTCCCGCTGCTGCGCCGCCTGCTCGGCCGGCCCGAGCTGGGCGCCGTCGTCGGAGCCGCGGCCGTCTTCCTCTTCTTCTCCCTCGCCGCCGACAGCTTCCTGCGCGCGTCCAGCCTGAGCACCGTCCTGTACTCGGCGTCCACCCTCGGCATCATGGCCGTCCCCGTGGCCCTGCTGATGATCGGCGGCGAGTTCGACCTCTCCGCCGGCGTGATGGTCACCACCTCGGCCCTGGTCAGCTCGATGTTCAGCTACCAGATGACCGCCAACGTGTGGGTCGGCGTCCTCGTCTCGCTGCTGGTCACCCTCGCGCTCGGCTTCTTCAACGGCTACATGCTGACCCGCACCAAGCTGCCGAGCTTCATCATCACCCTCGGCACCTTCCTGATGCTGACCGGCCTGAACCTCGGCTTCACCAAGCTGATCACCGGCACCGTCTCCACCAAGAGCATCGCCGACATGGAGGGCTTCCCCTCCGCGCAGGCGCTCTTCGCCTCCCAGTGGACCCTCGGCCCCGTCACCCTCAAGGTCACCGTCCTGTGGTGGGCCGCCCTCGTCGCCCTCGCCACCTGGATCCTGCTGCGCACCCGCGCCGGGAACTGGATCTTCGCGGTGGGCGGCGGCGCCGACGCGGCCCGCGCCGTCGGCGTCCCCGTCGTCCGGACCCGCATCGGCCTCTACATGGGCGTCGCCCTCTGCGCCTGGATCTCCGGACAGCACATCCTGTTCTCGTACGACGTCGTCCAGTCCGGCGAGGGCGTCGGCAACGAGTTCCTCTACATCATCGCGGCCGTCATCGGCGGCTGCCTGATGACCGGCGGCTACGGCTCCGCCATCGGCGCGGCCGTGGGCGCCCTCATCTTCGGCATGACCAGCAACGGCATCGTGTACGCCCAGTGGAACCCCGACTGGTTCAAGTTCTTCCTCGGCGCGATGCTCCTGCTGGCCGCGCTGCTCAACGCATGGGTCCGCAAGCGGGCGGAGGCGAAGTGACACCCCTCGTGAAGCTGACCGGAGTCAGCAAGTCCTACGGCAGCATCCGCGCCCTGAGGGACGTCTCCCTGGAGGTCTCGGCCGGCGGGATCACCTGCGTCCTCGGCGACAACGGCGCCGGCAAGTCCACCCTCATCAAGATCATCTCGGGGCTGCACCGGCACGACTCCGGCACCTTCGAGATCGAGGGCGAGGAGACCGAACTCGCCAACCCGCGCGCCGCCCTGGACCGCGGCATCGCCACCGTCTACCAGGACCTGGCCGTCGTCCCCCTCATGCCCGTGTGGCGGAACTTCTTCCTCGGCTCCGAGCCCACCCGGGGCCGCGGCCCGCTGCGCCGCCTCGACGTGGACCTCATGCGCCGCACGACCCGGGCCGAGCTGCTGCGCATGGGCATCGACCTGCGCGACGTCGACCAGCCGATCGGCACCCTCTCCGGCGGCGAGCGGCAGTGCGTGGCCATCGCCCGCGCCGTCCACTTCGGCGCCAAGGTCCTCGTCCTGGACGAGCCCACCGCAGCCCTGGGCGTGAAGCAGTCCGGCGTCGTCCTGAAGTACGTTGCCGCCGCCCGGGACGCCGGACTCGGCGTGGTCCTCATCACCCACAACCCGCACCACGCCCACCTCGTCGGCGACCGCTTCGTCCTGCTCAAACGCGGTGCGATGGCCGGCAGCCACACCCGCGACTCGATCACCCTCGACGAGCTCACCCGGCAGATGGCCGGCGGCTCCGAGCTGGACGAGCTGAGCCACGAACTGGCCCGGGTGGCACAATCGGGACCGCAGCCCCCCGAGCCCGCCGGGCCCGCGGGCACCACCGCACCGCCGAGGGACGACACGACTCGATGAGCACGTACCGGGACTTCACGCTCACCCACCGAGGGTCGGCGCGGGGCACCGTCCTGCGGACCATCGGGTCCCGTGAGCGCCGGTCGCACCTGACCGCCCCCCGCGTCCCCACCGTCGGCATCGACATCGGCGGCACCAAGGTCATGGCGGGCGTCGTCGACGCCGACGGCGTGATCCTGGAGAAGATCCGCACCGAGACCCCCGACAAGTCCAAGAGCCCCAAGGTCGTCGAGGACACCATCGTCGAGCTCGTCCTCGACCTCTCCGACCGCCACGACGTCCACGCCGTCGGCATCGGCGCGGCCGGCTGGGTCGACGCCGACCGCTCCCGCGTCCTCTTCGCCCCCCACCTGGCCTGGCGCGACGAGCCGCTGCGCGACGCCCTCCAGTCCCGCCTCGCCGTCCCCGTCATGGTCGACAACGACGCCAACACCGCCGCCTGGGCCGAGTGGCGCTTCGGAGCCGGCCGCGGCGAGGACAACCTCGTCATGATCACGCTCGGCACCGGCATCGGCGGCGCGATCCTGGAGGGCGGCCAGGTCAAGCGCGGCCGGTACGGGGTCGCCGGCGAGTTCGGCCACATGCAGGTCGTCCCCGGCGGCCACCGCTGCCCCTGCGGCAACCGCGGCTGCTGGGAGCAGTACAGCTCCGGCAACGCCCTGGTCCGCGAGGCCCGCGAGCTCGCCGCCGCCGACTCCCCGGTGGCGTACGGCATCATCGCCCGCGTCGGCGGCAACATCCAGGAGATCACCGGCCCGCTCATCACCGAGCTCGCCCGCGAGGGCGACGCCATGTGCATCGAGCTCCTCCAGGACATCGGCCAGTGGCTCGGCGTCGGCATCGCCAACCTCGCCGCCGCCCTCGACCCCTCCTGCTTCGTCATCGGCGGAGGCGTCAGCGCCGCCGACGACCTGCTGATCGGCCCCGCCCGGGACGCCTTCCGCAGGCACCTGACCGGGCGCGGCTACCGGCCCGAGGCCCGCATCGCCAAGGCCCAGCTCGGCCCCGAGGCCGGCATGGTCGGAGCCGCCGACCTCGCCCGGCTCGTCGCCCGCCGCTTCCGCCGCGCCACCCGCCGGCGCGTCGAGCGGTACGAGCGCTACGCGCAGCTCGGCCGCCGCAAGACCCCCGGCCCCGACGACCAGGACGACACGCAGTGACACCGCCCACCCTGCCCCGCCAGGCGCCCGCCCCCGACGAGAGCGGCGCACCGCCCCCCGCGGAGGACCGCAAGCACGTCGTCCGGCGCCGCTGGATCACGGCCCTGATCATCCTGCTGCTGATCGGCGTCCCCGCCGGCTACCTCGCCGTCTCCGCGCAGCAGAGCCGCGAGAGCGGCCGCGACAAGGCCGCCAAGGTCGGCGCCACGAAGGTCCGGCCCGCCTGGCCCTCGCGGGTGCAGCGCAGCATCTACGACGTGCCCATCCCCCAGAAGGCCTGGAAGGTCGGCTTCCTGGAGACGAACAACTGGCACACCAGCCGGCTGTACGTGCAGTTCGCCGTCACCCCCGCCGACCTGGACGGCTTCCTCGCCGACCTCGGCACCAGCCGCGCCGAGCTGACCCGCGGCGTGGCGATCGACGCGCACGACACGGCCGTCTCGGGCTGGAACTGGAAACCGCACAGGACCTGGTACGGGACCACCCTGGAGCAGCCCGCCCCCCGTCCCACCCGCGACGTGACCGTCGACCTCACCGACCCGGCCAAGCCGAGCGTCTACGTCGTCTCGACCGCGGTCCCGTAGGGCCGCGGCAGGCGGCCCCCGCCCGGTCACGGCACTAGCCTGGGATCATGAAGCTCACCAAGCGGCTGCACTCCTGCGTCCAGCTCGAAAAGGACGGGCGCGTCCTCGTCATCGACCCGGGTGCCTTCAGCGAGCCCGACGCCGGCCTGGGCGCGGACGCCCTGCTCGTCACGCACGAGCACCCCGACCACTTCGACGAGGGCCGACTGCGGGCCGCCCTCGACGCGAACCCCGCCGCCGCCCTGTGGACGCTGCGCAGCGTCGCCGAGCGGCTCGCCCCCGCCTACCCCGGCCGGGTCCACACCGTCGGGCACGGCGACGCCTTCACCGCGGCCGGGTTCGACGTCCAGGTGCACGGCGAGCTGCACGCCGTGATCCACCCCGACATCCCGCGGATCACGAACGTCGGCTACCTCGTGGAGGGTTCGCTGTTCCACCCCGGCGACGCCCTCACCGTGCCCGGGGTGCCCGTCGAGACGCTGATGGTGCCGGTGCACGCGCCGTGGAACAAGGTGTCCGAGGTGATCGACTACCTGCGCGAGGTGGGGCCGCGCCGGGCCATCGACATCCACGACGTCTACCTCGCCGACATCGCCCGGCCGATCTACGACACGGCCCTCGGGAACCTCGGCCGCACCGACCACGGGCGGCTCGCCGCGGGCGAGGCCACCGAGGTGTGACGGCCCCCGCAGGCCGCCGCCCCGGCGCCGGCACGGCCGGTGCCGGACGGCTGTCGGCACCGGGCGGTAGGTTGGGACGCATGCGTATCGCCACGTTCAACGTCAACTCCATCACCGCCCGGCTGCCCCGCCTGCTGGCCTGGCTGGAGAGCTCCGGCACCGATGTCCTGTGCGTGCAGGAGGCCAAGTGCTCCGACGCGCAGTTCCCGCACGACGCGCTGCGCGAGCTCGGCTACGAGTCTGCCGTCAACGCCACCGGCAGGTGGAACGGCGTCGCCCTGCTCTCCAGGGTCGGCCTGGAGGACGTGGTCAAGGGCCTGCCCGGCGGACCGGACTACGAGGGCGTCCAGGAGCCCCGGGCCATCTCCGCGACCTGCGGCGGGGTCCGCCTGTGGTCGGTGTACGTGCCCAACGGCCGCGAGGTCGAGCACGACCACTACGGCTACAAGCTGGAGTGGTTCCGGGCGCTGTCCGAGGCCGTCGCCGAGGACGCCGCCGGCCCGCGCCCCTTCGCCGTGCTCGGCGACTTCAACGTGGCCCCCACCGACGAGGACGTCTACGACCCCGCCGTCTTCGCCGGCCTCACCCATGTCACCCCCGCCGAGCGGGCCGCGCTGGAGGCACTGCGCGCCGCCGGCCTGTCCGACGTGGTGCCGCGGCCCCTCAAGTACGACCGCCCCTACACGTACTGGGACTACCGCCAGCTCGCCTTCCCGAAGAACCGCGGCATGCGCATCGACCTCGTCTACGGGAACGCGCCGTTCGCCAAGGCCGTCACCGACGCGTACGTCGACCGCGAGGAGCGCAAGGGCAAGGGCGCCTCCGACCACGCGCCCGTCGTCGTGGACCTCGACCTGGACGCCTGACGGCCGGCCCGCGGCCGCAGGAATACAGGCGCGCCCTGTGGCCCGCGGGGCCCCTTGGTGCCACGCTGTTCGGTATGGACATGCCCTTTCTGGCCCACTGGCGCAACCGGAGCGACACGCAGCGGGGCGCGGGTCTCGCCGCCGCGGTGGCGGAGGACCCGGCGGGCGTCGGCGAGCTGTTCGCGGAGTGCGAGGTGCTGAGCGTCCACGCGCGGGCGGCCGGGCTGGAACTCGACGGCACCCCGGCCTCCTTGGAGGCGCTGGACCAGCTGATGCCGCGCTGGCGCAGGGAGCCCGAGGTGGTGCCCTGGCTCGGCAACGACGCGGGCTTCTACCTCGGGACGGTGATCATCCGGACCTGCCCGGGGGCCCGCTGGCAGGTCTGGCCGAACGGCCAGCCGGTGGTCCGCCTCGCCTCGGGCCGCGAGCTGAACGTCATCGAGTCGGGGGTGTCCTGGGCGATGACCGGCTCGCCGGAGCTGTCCCAGGCGTACGCGGAGGCCTCGGAGGGCGCCGAGGGCCGCTAGCGGCCCGTCGGCCGCCGGGCGGGACCGGCGGCCTGTGCGCACCCGGCGGTGTCAGCGGGCTCCGAGCGGGACCGAGACGTACGAGGGGTCCTGGCGCGGCGAGGAGAAGGTGAGCTGCGCCCCCGCGGGGTTGTACTCCGCGTACAGGGGGTCGACGGTGTCGATGACGAGGGCCAGGCGGTGGCCCGCGGGCACGTCGTACGCCGTGGAGAACAAATCGAGGTCGACGCCGAAGGGGCGGCCGGGCGTCTTGCCGTGGAAGGTGTGGGGGGCGTGGGTGACGAGTTTGCCGATGCCGAGGGGGCCCACGTCGTAGAGGTAGGCGACGAAGGTGCCGTCGGACCGGGTGGGGGTGACGGTGGTGTGCAGGCGGGCGGTGCCGCGCACGCGGCGCTCGGAGCCGAGGCGGTCCGACTGCCAGACCGCGGCGAAGGCGCGGGGGAGCAGCGGCACGGACGCCATGGGCGGGATCTTCGTGAACTGGTCGAGGGCGCTGGACAGGAGCACGATGCCGCCGTCGGCGCCGGTGTTGACGCCGGTGAAGAGGTGCTCGGTGTCGGAGAGGGCGATCTTCTCGGTGCCGGCGGAGCCGACTGACTTCCAGTCGGCGTAGCCCTCGTACCCGCTGCTGCTGCGGGACTTGATCTGCACGGGCGGCTCGGTGTCGACGCCGTTGCGTTCGCCCCTGAGGTGGCGGTCGAACCAGCGGCGGGCGCTGTCCCAGGTGTCGTTGGGCAGGCCGAACAGGCCGAGGCCCTCGGCGGTGGCGTGGTCGCCGGGGCGGAACTCCAGCCGCTTCGGGCCGGTCAGCTTCTCGAAGAAGGAGGCGTACTGGTTGGGCGGGAAGATGGTGTCGCCCCAGGCGTTGCCGAGCATGACGGCGGTGCCGTTGGCGTTCAGCCGGTCGACGTGTTCGGCGGGCGACCGCTTGCGGCCCCAGTCGATCATCTGCTGCTCGCGCTGCAGGTCGGAGGCGAGGAAGTCGCGGAGGATGCGGTCGAGTTCGGGGCCGGGGCGGCCGGTGAGCCGCCCGGTCGCGCCGAGCAGGGCGGCGGCCTGGACGTGCTGGGTGCGGCCGGAGTAGATGGACTCGACGAGGTCGGCCCAGCCGCTGAGCGCGACGACGGCCTTGATGCGGGGGTCGTGTGCGGAGGCGAGGAGGCTGATGCCGGCGCCGTAGGAGACGCCGCCGACGCCGATCCGGGCGGGGTCGGCGGGGGTGTGGGCGAGGGCCCAGTCGATGACGGCGGAGACGTCGGCGACGTCGGGCGGGCCCGCCACCTCGATCTGCCCGCCGGAGAGCCAGAAGCCGCGGGAGGTGTAGCTGACGACGACGTACCCGGAGTCGGCGAGCTTCTTGGCCTGCGCCAGGTACTCGACCTGCGGCATGGACCAGCTGCTCGGGAGGACGACCAGCGGGTGCCGGCTGCCGGGCCGGGAGCCGGCCGGGGTGAGGACGTTGCCCTTGAGGGTGATGCCGCCCGAGCCGGGGATGTCGTGGAAGGACAGGCCCGGTACGGCCGCCGCGGCCTCGGCGTACGGGACGGCGGGGGCGGAGCCGGTGGGGGCGGTGGACGGGACGGCCGCCCGGGCCTGATGGGGTGTCAGGCCCAGGGCGGCGACGGCCAGGGCGGCTGCCATGGCCGCCGCGGTGGGGGTGCGGACCACAGGGGGCTCCTCGCGTGCGCCGGTGTCGGAGTGACCGAACGGTAACCGGAGCCGCTTACCGGAGGTAACCCGCCAGTAAGTTACGCACTGGTAACGATTGTTGGGCGATGCACGCTCATGGGCGGGGCGGTGCCGCCTCAGCCGTTCTGGGCAGCGCCGGAGAGGGCGCTCTTGGCCTTCCACTCGTCCCAGGAGAGGTTCCACTGGCCGTACCCGTTGCCGATGTCGGCCCGGCCCTTGGAGCCGCTGCCCGCGACCTCGACCGGGTCGCCGACCTGGGCCGTGCCGAACAGCCACTTGGCGTCGGAGTCGCTCATGCCGACACATCCGGAACTGGCGTTCTCCCGGCCGAACTTCGCGGCGTTCCACGGCGCGGCGTGGATGTACATGCCGGACCAGGTCACGCGCATCGAGTAGTCGACCATCTTGTCGTAGGCGTCGCCCAGGCCCACCGTCTGGGAGTCCATCCGGATGGTGCCCTCCTTGGTCATCAGCACCATCTTCCCGGACCAGGAGGCCTTCTTGCCGCCGGGCGTTCCCGCCGAGACCGGGATCGACTTCACGGTCTGGCCGTCCTCGACCACGTTCATCCTCTTGGCGTCCAGGTCGACCTGGAGCCGGCGGTCCTTGCCGATCGTGAAGTTCGTGTCGTAGTCGCGGACGAAGTAGCCGCCGCCCGGGCCGGAGTCCACGCCGTTCAGGCTCATCTCGACCTTGACCTCGGTCCCGGACTTCCAGTAGTCCTTCGGCCGCCAGTCCACGCGGTCGTTGCCGGTGTAGTCCTTGAACCAGCCCCAGGAACCCTCGGTGTTGTTCGAGGTGGTCACCTTCAGGCGCTTCTCCACCTCGGCCTTGTTCTTCACCGGGTTGTCGAACACCAGCGAGACCGGCTGGCCCACGCCCATCGTGGAGCCCTTGCCCGGCACGATCGTGACCTTGTTCACCTTGTCCGCGGCCGCCGTCCCGAACTGCGCCGTCGCGGTCTGGCTGTCGGTGTTCTGCGCGTCGACCCTGTACTGCGTGCCCGGCGCCGCATTGCGCTCCGAGGTCCACGTCCTGCCGTCGTCGGCTATCTTGCCCGGCAGTTCGCCGCCCTTGCCGTCGGACACCTTCACCAGGGACAGCTTCCCCTCGGCGAGCGTGACCGTCACCGGCTCCCCGGGCTTGGCCTGCTCGCCCGTCAGGTTCACCGAGATGGCCATCTCCGACTTCTTCTTCTGATCGCCCTTCGCGTCACCGCCCTCCTTCGCGCCACCGCCGCCGCATGCGGTCAGGGCGGCGGCCATGAGTACGGCGGTGCCCGCCACAACGGCGTGGCGGCGTCGGGCGAGGCGGCGTGTGCGGCTCAACGGAGGGCCCTCTCGGGTAGCGGCGTCAGGGATCGTCCGCACAAGGAGATGCGGTCAGGGCGACTCTAGGTTGCGCAATCATCGGAAAAGATCCCGCAGCCGCCTGTGACGCGGACCGGAGCAGAACGGTCATGGAACGGTCACATTCGTTGCGCAGCACGGTCATCGACGCCTGTGAGAGTCCTGTGCGCCCCACCCACAACCCCGCCCGGACGGGACGTACAGGAAGGCCACCGCCGTGTGCGCACTGCTCGCCACCCCCTCCCTGCGGCACGGGGAGCCCGACCGGACGGTGCGCTCCCTGTCCACCGCCGAATACAGCGCATTCCTCCGCCGCCACGGTCGGGCCAGCTTTCTCCAATACCCCTCCTGGGCCGCCGTAAAGGACCTCTGGCGGGCGGAAACGGTCGGATGGCACCGCCCCGGCGGGGAAATCACCGGCGCCGCACTCGTGCTCTACCGCCAGTTCCCCGGCACCCGCAAATACTTCGCCTACCTCCCCGAAGGACCCGTCGCCGACTGGTCAGACCCCCGCATCGACCCCTGGCTGCGCCCCCTCATGCGCCACCTGCGCGCCGCCGGGGCCTTCGCCGTCCGCATCGGCCCCTCGCCCGCCTACCGCCGCTGGGACGCCGCCGTCCTCAAAGCCGCCACCGGGCCCGGCCGCCGCCTCGCCGACGTCCTCGCCACCGAGGTCGACCCGGTCGGCGCCGCCCTCGCCGACCGCCTGCGCACCCGCGGCTGGCAGCGCTGCGGGGGCGAGGACGACGGCGACGCCCAGCCCCGCCACGTCTTCCGGGTGCCGCTGGCCGGCCGCTCCCTGGACGACCTCTGGTCCGGCCTCAACCAGGAATGGCGCCGCAACGTCCGCAAGGCCGCCAAGTCCGGCGTGGAAACCGTCCTCGGCACCGCCGCCGACCTGCCCGAGTTCCACCGGCTGCTGCGCATCACCGAGGAGCGCGACGGCTTCCGCCTCGGCCGCTCCCTCGCCTACTACCAGCAGCAGTACGCCGTCCTCAACGCCGAGGCCCCCGGCCGGATGCGGCTCTACCTCGCCGTCCACGAAGGCGAGGTCCTCGCCGCCCACACCATGGTGTCCACCGGGCAGCGGGTCTGGTACCAGACCGGCGCCTCCGCCGACCACCGCCGCGAGGTGCGGCCCAGCAACGCCCTGCAGTGGCGCATGATGCGCGACGCCCACACCCTCGGGGCGGACGAGTACGACATGCGCGGGGTACCCTCCACACTCGACCCCGACGAACGTTCTTTCGGACTGCTGCGCTGGAAGCTCGGAACCGGCGGACAGGTCGTCGAAACGCTCGGAGAGTGGGAGACAGCGATGGACGGGTACGCGAACGCGGCCCTGCACAAGGCATTCCAGGCCTACCTGGCCCGCCGGTGACCGCCGCCGCACCCGCACCGGGCACCACCGCAGCACCCGGCGGCGCCGCTCCCGCCGCCGGGCAGCCCCGCGGCTCCGTGCTGCGCAGCGGCGCCCTCATGGCCGCCGGCTCCGTCGTCTCCCGCGCCACCGGCTTCGTCCGCTCCGCCGTCGTCGTCGCTGCCCTCGGCACCGGGCTGCTCGGAGACGCGTACACCGTCGCCAACACCGTCCCGAACATCCTCTACATGCTGCTCATAGGCGGCGCCCTGAACGCCGTCTTCGTCCCCGAGCTGGTCCGCGCAGCCCGGCAGCACCCCGACGGCGGGGCCGCCTACACCGACCGGCTGCTGACCGCCTGCACGGCGGCCCTCCTGCTGCTGACCGCCGCCGCCGTGCTCGCCGCCCCCGCGATCGTCGCCGCGTACACCCCGTACACGGGCGCCCAGGCCGACACCACCACCGCCCTCGCCCGCTACTGCCTGCCGCAGATCCTCTTCTACGGCCTCTTCACCCTGCTCGGGCAGGTGCTGAACGCCCGCGGCCGGTTCGGCGCCATGATGTGGACCCCCGTCCTCAACAACGTCGTCGTCACCGCCGTCTTCGGGTACTTCCTGTACGCCGCCCACGGCGGCGACGGCCTCACCGCCGCCGAGACCCGCCTCCTCGGCCTCGGCACCACCGCCGGCATTGTCGTCCAGGCCGCCGCGCTCGCCCCCTCGCTGCGCGCCGCCGGCTTCCGCTGGCGCCCCCGCTTCGACTGGCGCGGCAGCGGCCTGGCCCGGCCGCTGCGCAACGCCGGCTGGACGGTCCTGCTCGTCCTCACCAACCAGATCGGCTACTGGGTCGTCACCCGGCTGTCCACCACCGCCGGCGGGCAGGCCGTCGAGGCAGGCCTCGCCGGAGGCGCCGGCTACACCGCCTACAGCAACGCCCACCAGCTGTGGATCGTCCCCCAGGGCATCATCACCGTCTCCCTGGTCACCGCCCTGATGCCCCGCATGAGCGCCTCCGCCGCCGACGGCGACCTCGCCTCCGTCCGCCGGGACGTCTCCTCCGCGCTGCGCTCCAGCGCCGCCCTCATCGTCCCGGCCGCGGCGCTGCTCGCCGCGCTCGCCCCCTGGGTCATCGGCAGCGTCTTCGGGTACGGCCGCACCGGCGCCGCCGACGTCGCGGTCATGGCCGGCATGCTCGCCGCCTTCGCCCCCGGCCTCATCGCGCTGTCCGGCCAGTACGTCCTCACCCGCGGCTTCTACGCCCTCTCCGACACCCGCACCCCCTTCCTGCTGAACCTGGTCATCGCCGGACTCAACGCCGGGCTGTCCGCCGCCGCCTTCCTGCTGCTGCCCCCGCGCTGGGCCGTCACCGGCATGGCCGCCGCCTACTCCGCCGCCCTGTGCGCCGGCCTCGCCGCGACCGCCTGGACCCTCGCCCGGCGGCTCGGCCCGCGCCCCGGCCCGGCCGGCCGGGACACCGACACCGCCCTGCGCACCCACCTGCGGCTCCTCGCCGCGTCCCTGCCCGCGGCCGCCGCCGGCCACGCCGCCGCCCGGGCCGCCGCCCCGGCAGGGGACATCACGGCCGCCGCCGCAGGAACCGCCGTGATCGCCCTCGTCGTCGTCCTGCTCGCCCGGCCGCTGCGCCTGACCGCCCTCACCCGCCTGCTGGACTCCCTGCGGCGCAAGCGCCGCTGACCCGGGAGCAGCCCGACTGCTTGGACACCGCCCGATGCCCCGCGTACTGCTGATCGAGGACGACCCCTCCGTCCGCGCCGGAGTCGGCCTCGGCCTGCGCCGCCGCGGCCACGAGGTGGCCGCCGCCGACACCGGAGAGGCCGGCCTCGCCCTGATGGGCGGCTTCCACCCGGAACTCGTCCTGCTCGACCTGATGCTGCCCGGAATCAACGGCGTACAGGTCTGCCGCCGCATCCGCGAGACCAGCCAGGTCCCGATCATCATGCTCACCGCGCGCGGCGACGACTTCGACATCGTCGTCGGGCTGGAGGCCGGCGCCGACGACTACATCGTCAAGCCCGCCCGCACCGAGGTCATCGAAGCGCGCATCAAGGCCGTGCTGCGCCGCCTCGGCGCCCCCGCCGGCGGCCGGCCCCAGGTGGAGTTCCACGGCGACCTCGCCGTCGACCGGGCCGGGCTGACCGTCGCCCGGGGCGGCGAGCGCATCGCCCTGGCCCCCAGCGAACTCAAGCTGCTGCTCCACCTGTCGGCCTCCCCCGAACAGGTCTTCTCCCGCCAGCAGCTCCTGGAGTACGTGTGGGAGCACAGCTACCACGCCGACGCCCGGCTCGTGGACGCCTGTGTGCGCCGCCTGCGCCACAAGATCGAGGACCCGGACGGCGCGCCCCGCTACATCCAGACCGTGCGGGGCTTCGGCTACCGCTTCGGCCCCCTGTAGGCGGGCCCGGTGGCACGCACCGCACACCGCGGGCGCACCGCACGCGCCGCCCGCGCCGGGCGCCCCCGGTGGTACGCCGGGCGCCGCCGCCGCGGCACCCCGCGCGAGCGGCGCATCGCCCCGCTCGGCCTGCGCACCCGCCTGATCGCGGCGTTCCTGCTGGTCGCCGCGGTCAGCGCGGTCTCCACCGCCGCCCTCACCTACCAGCAGGCCCGCAACGCCGTCCTCAAACAGAGCCAGGACACCGCCGTCAGCACCCTGCGCGACCTGATGGAGGCCCAGCCCGTCAGCCTGCCCATGGACCAGGCGCAGCTCGACCGCCTCGTCTCCGAGCTCGCCAAGCGCGGCAAACCGCACCCCTGGAACGTCTTCGCCGAGTACGGCCGGCTGCGCGCCTCCAGCAACGGCTCGCCCACCTCCACCGTCGTCACCGACCGGCTCCGCCGCCAGGTCACCGCCCACCCGCACGGCGCCTTCCAGCGCGTCACCGACGCCGACGGCGACCCCTACCTCGCCGTCGGGATGCCCGCGGTGTTCCGCGCGAACGACACCCGCCCGCCCACCGGACTCGTCGTCTTCGCCACCATGCCGCTCTCCGCCGAGCGGACCACCGTGCAGGCCATGGTCGAGGCCGCGCAGCGCGGCGCCGTCCCCGGCCTCGCCGCCGCCGTCATCCCCGCCCTGCTCGCCGCGCGCAGCGTGCTGCGCCCCGTACGGGACATGCGGCGCGCCGCCCAGAAGATGGGCCGGGGCCGCCTCGACACCCGGATCGAGGTCCGCGGCGCCGACGAACTCGCCGGACTGGCCCGCACGTTCAACGACACCGCCCGCGCCCTGGAGGCGTCGGTGGCCGAGCTGCGGGACGCCGAGACCCGGGCCCGCCGCTTCGCCTCCGACGTCTCCCACGAGCTGCGCACCCCGCTCGCCGGGATGCTCGCCGTCACCGAGGTCCTCGACGAGGAGGCAGCGGGCCTCGACGCCGACACGGCCGCGGCCCTGCGGCTGATCAGCGCCGAGACCGGCAAGCTCGCCGTCCTCGTCGAGGACCTGATGGAGATCTCCCGCTTCGACGCGCGCGCCGCCGAGCTCAACCTGGACGAGGTCGACGTCGCCGAGGCCGTCCGCAAGACCCTGGAGCGACGCCACTGGGACGGCACCCGGGTCGTCACCGACCTGCCCCGCGACGCCCGCGCCCGCCTCGACCCGCGCCGCTTCGACGTCGTCCTCGCCAACCTCGTCGGCAACGCCCTGCGCCACGGCGGCGCCCCCGTCCGCGTCACCGTGCGGACCCGCCCGCAGCCCGGCGGGCCGCGGCTGGTCGTCGAGGTCGCCGACAGCGGCCCCGGCATCGCCCCCGAGGTGCTGCCGCACATCTTCGACCGCTTCTTCAAGGCCGACGCCGCCCGCACCCGCTCCGCCGGCAGCGGCCTCGGCCTGGCCATCACCCTGGAGAACGTACGGCTGCACGGCGGAACCCTGGAGGCCCGCAACGGGCATTCCGGCGGCGCTGTGTTCACCCTCGACATGCCCCTGGAGGCCGACGCATGAACAGGATCCGCGGTGCCGCCCGCGCCGCCTCCGCCGCGGCGGCCGGGCTGCTGCTCGCCGGTTGCGGCATCAAGACGACGGGGGTCGTGGAGAGCGGGGCCCCCGCCGAGATCGCCGTGAGTGCGCCCAGCGGCACCGCGGACTCGCTGGTGTACTTCCTGACCCCCGACAGGCGGCTGATCGCCATGCGGTCCGGGTACGCCGAACCGGGGGCCCAGGGCGCGCTGTTCCGGCTGCTGGCCGGGCCGAGCCAGCGGGAGCTGGCCTCCGGCCTGGGGACCGCACTGCCCGCCGTCGACGCCGGACTCGC
This sequence comes from Streptomyces globosus, assembly GCF_003325375.1. Taxonomy (GTDB): domain Bacteria; phylum Actinomycetota; class Actinomycetes; order Streptomycetales; family Streptomycetaceae; genus Streptomyces; species Streptomyces globosus_A. The sequence continues at coordinate 2,139,462 of NZ_CP030862.1, forward strand.
CGCCACGACCACCACGACCGGCCCCGTCGGCGACGTCGTGGAGGTCCACCTGCCGATCAACGTGGCCGGGCTGTCGGACCTCGCCCGCAGCCAGATCGTGTGCACCGCGGTGGCCGACGCCGCCTCGCAGGTGGAGGCGAGGCTGCGCGGCCAGGACACCGTGCTGGCCCCCGAACCCTGCCGCGCCGGCCGCCTCTGACGGCGCGCCGCGCCGCGGGGGAGGGGTGGGGGCGGCGGGGGAGCGGGCAGGCCGTGCGGGCCCTCTTGCGGCGCCGGGTCCGCCCCGCCACCGTGGGCCCATGCCCGCCGCATCCCCGGACCGCACCGGAGGCCCCGCCCCCGCAGAAGGCGCCGTCCCCGACGTGTTCGACCCGCGCCTGTACGCCGCGGGCATCCCGCACGACCGCTACCGGCTGCTGCGCGACCGCCATCCCGTCGCCTGGCAGGACGAACCCGAGGTGCTGGGCTGGCCGGCCGGCCCCGGCTTCTGGGCCGTCACCCGGCACGCCGACGTCGTCCGCGTCCTGCGCGACCACACCGCCTACTCCTCCTGGGCCGGCGCCACCCAGATCCGCGATCCCGACCCCGCCGACCTGCCGTTCCTGCGCAGGACCATGCTCAACCAGGACCCGCCCGGCCACGGCCGGCTGCGCCGCACCGTCTCCCGCGCGTTCACGCCCGCCCGGGTCGACGCCTTCGCGGACCGCGTCCGCGAACGCGCCCGCACGCTCCTCGCCGGCGCCCGCGCGAAGGCCGAGGACGGCGCCTGCGACGTGGTCCCCGCCGTCACCGACGAGTACGCGCTGCTCAACCTGACCGACCTGCTGGGCATCCCGGCCGCCGACCGCGGCCTGCTCCTCGACTGGACCGTGCGCGTCATCGGCTACCAGGATCCCGAGGACGCCCCCGAGCCGCTGCGCGGGCCCGACGGCACCCCGCTCAACCCGCGCTCCCCGGCCCTCCTCGGCGAGATGTTCGCGTACGCCCGCGAACTCGCCGGGCACAAGCGGCGCCGGCCCGGCGGCGACGTCATGACGGCCCTCGCCGAGGCCTCGCTGGAGCCGGCCGAGCTGGAGATGTTCTTCTTCCTGCTGACGGTCGCCGGAAACGACACCGTGCGCTCGGCCGCCCCCGGCGCGCTGCTCGCCCTCGCCGGCGCCCCGGACGCCTACCGCCGGCTGGCCTCCGGGGCGGTGCCCGCGGACCGCGCCGTCGAGGAGCTGCTGCGCGTGCACCCGCCGGTGCTCAGCTTCCGCCGTACCGCCGCGGCCGACACCGAGCTGGCCGGCCGGACGATCCGGGCGGGCGACAAGGTCGTCGTCTTCCACGCCTCCGCCAACCACGACGAGCGGGTCTTCGCCGACCCCGGGCGCCTGCTCCTGGACCGCTCCCCCAACCCGCACGTCTCCTTCGGCGACGGGCCGCACGTCTGCCTCGGCGCCCACTTCGCCCGGCTCCAGCTGCGGGTGCTGCTGGAGGAGTGGCGGGCCGCCATGCCCGCCCCCGAACTCGCCGGACCGCCGCGCCGCCTGGTGTCGAACTTCATCAACGGGATGGCGCGGCTGCCGCTGCGGGTGTCCGGGCCGCCGCGGTGACGTCCTCCAGCAGTTCCACCACGTCGGGCCCGTAGGCCGCCGAGTTGACCACCTTCAGCACCAGGCAGAACGGGTTGCCGCGGTGCCGGCGGGCCAGCTCCTGGTGGTGGCGGGCGAGGTAGCGGGCCCCGGCCTGGTTGCTGACGGCCGTCTGACCGGATATCAGGAACACCGGCCGGGTGCCCGGGCCGCTCGTCAGCCGGGCCAGGACGACGTGCTCGGCCCGGCCCTTGGACCACCGGTACGTCTGCCCGCCCACCCGGATCGCCCCCCGGTCCGGGCCCGGATCCGTCGACACGTCGACGGAGACCCCCGGCAGCATCGACTCCAGGTGGGCGGCCGTCCGGGCGTTCGAGACGGGCCCGCCGACGCAGAACTCGGCCCGCTCGCCGAACCCCTGGCGGACCGTGTCGTGCGCGACGATCTGGACGTTCGCCCCGCAGTCCTTGATCAGGGCGGATATCTCCAGCAGCGCGAACGCGTCGTTGCGGTGCACCGACCCCTCCGTGCCGCCCATCTGCCGGTTCACCACGAACAGGCAGTCCGAGCCCGTCGGCAGCCCGAAGAACGCCTGCTTGCGGCGCAGCGCACGCCGCCACACGTACGTACGGGTCACCCATCCGAAGCCGCCGCTGATCGCGGTCGCCGCCAGCCCGAGCACGATGTTCCGCAGGTCTTCGTCCATGTGCCGGATGCTAGTGCCGCGGGCGCGGGGAATCACCGGGTCGCGGCAGCCGAAGTGCCCGCCGCCGCCGGGCCTTCCTGACGCGGAGGGGGCCGTGAAGTTACAGTGCCGACCGCAGCCCTGTCCCAGGGGGTCCGACAGGCCGTCGCCGACCGGAGGTACGCCATGCGCCGCCCCGCCCCACGTCTGTTAGCGCTCACAGCCGCCCTCGCCGGGGCCCTCGTGTCCACCGGCGCCGCGGCCCCGCCCGCCCCGGCCGGGGAGGGCACCCCCGCCAAGACGCCGGTCGCGGTCGGCTGGGGCGGTGTCGTCGCCAGCGTCGACCCCGACGCCACCGCCGCCGGCATCGGCGTGCTCCGCTCCGGCGGCAACGCCGTCGACGCGGCCGTCGCGACCGCGGCCGCGCTCGGCGTCACCGAGCCGTACTCCGCGGGCATCGGCGGCGGCGGGTACTTCGTCCACTACGACGCCCGCACCCGCCGCGTCCACACCATCGACGGCCGGGAGACCGCGCCCGCCTCGGCGACCGCCGCCCTCTTCCAGGAGAACGGCGTCCCCATCCCGTTCGCGGAGGGCCAGACCAGCGGCCGCGGCGTCGGCGTCCCCGGCACCCCCGCCACGTGGAAGAGCGCCCTCGACGCCTGGGGCACCCGGCCGCTCAGGCAGCTGCTGAAGCCGGCGGAGAGACTCGCGCGCAGCGGCTTCACGGTGGACGCGACCTTCCGCGCCCAGACCGAGGCCAACGAGGCCCGCTTCAGGGACTTCCCCGACACCCGGAAGCTGTTCCTGCCCGGCGGCGCCCTGCCCGTCGTCGGCTCCACCTTCAAGAACCCCGACCTCGCGGACACGTACGCGGAGATCGCCCGCAAGGGCACCGGGGCCATGTACCGGGGGCCGATCGCCGACGACATCGTCGACACCGTCCGCCGGCCGCCCGTCGACCCGGCCGCCACCCGCAACGTCCGCCCCGGCGACCTGACCGCCGCGGACCTGCGCGCGTACACCACCAAGCGGCAGGAGCCGACGCGCATCTCCTACCGCGGCCTCGACGTGTACGGCATGGCGCCGTCGTCCTCCGGCGGCACCACCGTCGGCGAGGCGCTGAACATGCTGGAGCGCACCGACCTGGGCCGGCTGTCGCAGACCCAGTACCTGCACCGCTTCATCGAGGCCTCCCGGATCTCCTTCGCCGACCGCGGCCGCTGGGTCGGCGACCCGGCCTTCGAGCGGGTCCCGACGCGGGAGCTGCTCTCGCAGCGGTTCGCGGACGCGCGCGGCTGCCTGATCAGGCCCGACCGGGCGCTGGCCAGCCCGCTGGCGCCGGGCGACCCGCGTGACCCGCAGCCGTGCGCCGCGGCCGGGCAGGCGGTGCCGACCACGTACGAGGGGGAGAACACGACGCACCTGACGGTCGCCGACCGCTGGGGCAGCGTCGTCTCGTACACGCTGACCATCGAGTCCACCGGAGGCAGCGGGATCACCGTCCCCGGGCGGGGCTTCCTGCTGAACAACGAGCTGACGGACTTCTCCTTCGCCCCGGCCGCCCCCGGTGTGCCGGACCCGAACCTGCCGGGGCCCGGCAAGCGGCCGCGCTCGTCGATGTCGCCGACCATCGTGCTGGAGCACGGGCGGCCGGTCCTCGCGGTGGGATCCCCGGGCGGGGCCACCATCATCACCACGGTGCTGCAGACCCTGACCGGGCACCTGGACCGCGGGCTGCCGCTGGTCGACGCGATCGCCGCGCCGCGCGCCAGCCAGCGCAACCAGGCCGCCACCGATCTGGAGCCGGGGCTGTGGGACAGCCCGCTGCGCAGCGAACTGGAGGCGCTGGGCCACGCCTTCCGGGTGAACCCGGAGATCGGCGCCGCGACCGGCGTACAGCGGCTCCCGGACGGGCGCTGGCTGGCGGCCGCGGAGCGCACCCGGCGCGGCGGGGGCTCGGCGATGGCGGTCCACCCGCACGGCAGGCCGTGACGCCGGGCCGGGCGTGACGCCGGGCCGCGGGTGAGCCGGGACCGGGCTCCGCGCGGGCCGGCGGTCACGGTGCGGTGAGGATCCGGGGGCCGGCGGCGGTGACGGCGACCGTGTGCTCCGCGTGGGCGGCGCGGCTGCCGTCGGCGGTGCGCAGGGTCCAGCCGTCCCCGTCGCAGGTGTAGTCGTCCGTCCCGCCCGCGATCAGCATCGGCTCGATCGCCAGGACCATGCCGGGGCGCAGCGGCATGCCGCGCCCCGGCCGGCCCTCGTTGGGAACGCCCGGGTCCTCGTGCATCCCGCGGCCCACGCCGTGCCCGCCGAACCCGTCGGGGATGCCGTATCCGGCCGAGCGGCAGACCGTCCCGACCGCGTGGGCGATGTCCCCGATCCGGTTGCCGGGGACGGCGGCGGCGATGCCGGCGGCGAGGGCGGCCTCCGCCGTCTCGACGAGCCGCAGGTCGGCGGGGCGGGGGCGGCCGACCGTGAAGCTGACGGCGGCGTCCCCGACCCATCCGCGCAGGCGGGCGCCGAAGTCGACGCTGACCAGGTCACCGTCGGCGAGGGGGCGGTCGTCCGGGATGCCGTGCACGATCGCGTCGTTGACCGAGATGCACGCCGTCGCGGGGAAGGGCACCGGGGCGAACCGCGGCCGGTAGCCGAGGAACGGCGAGGACGCCCCCGCCTCCGCGAGCACCCCGCGCGCCACCCGGTCCAGGGCCCGGGGCGTCACCCCGACGCGCGCGGCCGCGCGCACCGCGGCGAGGGAGCGGCCCACGACGCGGCCCGCGGCGCGCATCTCGTCGATCTGCTTGTCCGTCTTCAACTGCACCATGCCAATAACTATACCGGTATAACTTTACCGGGATTGTTGTTGGGGGCCGGCGGTACGATGGGGCCATGGTCCGTACCCCCCTCACCCCCGAAGAGCGCGAGCGCGGCGAACGCCTCGGCGGCCTGCTCCGCGAGGCCCGCGGCGGGCGCAGCATGGTCGAGGTCGCGGCGGCGGCCGGGCTGTCCGCCGAGACCCTCCGCAAGATCGAGACCGGGCGGGCGCCCACCCCGGCCTTCTTCACCGTCGCCGCGCTGGCGCAGGCGCTCGGCCTCTCCCTGGACGACGTCGTCCGCCGCTGCGCCCTCGTCCCGGCCTGACCGGCCGGAGGCCCGGGGTGCCCCGGGCGGGCCGAACGGACCAATCCGGGATGGGAGCGGCGGGCCGCGGGGCAAGCGTGAGGGCGTGTCAGAGAGCAACGCGCCCCAGCGCCTCGGAATCGGACTCCTCGGCGCGGTCCTCGCCGCCGGCCTGCTCGTCGCCGCCTGCGCGGCCCCCGAAGACGCCCCGCACCGTACGGGCGCCCCGGGCGGCACCGCGCCCCGCGGCCCCGCACCCGCCCCACCGGACGGCCGCGACCCGGCCGGCGTGCCGTAGCCTCGCGGGATGACCCTCGAAGAGCTCGGACGCGGCAAGTACGTCAGCCTCACCACGTACCGGAAGGACGGCACGGCCGTCGCCACGCCCGTGTGGGCGGTCGCGGACGGCGGCGAGCTGTTCGTCTGGACGCGCAGCGACTCCTGGAAGGTCAAGCGGATCCGGAACAACGGCCGGGTCTCGCTCGCACCGTGCGACGTCCGCGGGCGCGTCGAGCCGGGCGCCGGCGTCCTGGAGGGAACGGCGCGGATCCTTGACGCGGACGGGCTGAAGCGGGTGCGGCGGCTGATGTCGCGCAAGTACACCTGGCAGTTCTGGGCGGTGGACCTGCCCGCCGCGGCCGCCCGCCTCGGCAAGCGCCCGCACGTGGCGATCGCCATCCGCACGTGAGGCGCCCGTAGCCCGCCCGTAACACGGGTGGTATCCAATGCGGCAATGGAGACCGCGACCTCGCCGGCGACCGCACGACTCTCCGGCTACTTACGAGGCCTGACCCGGCGGCTGGATCCGGGGGCCGGCTGGTACGGGGAGTTCCTGCGCCGGGACCCCGAGGGGCTGCGGGCCTGCCTGGAGGGCGAGGCGCTGCCGCCGTGGGACGTGGTGGAGTCGCTGCTCGCCGACCTGGAGGCGGCCAGCGGCGCCGGCATCGCGGCCCGCGAGGTCCGCTACGCGGCCTGGCTGCGCGCCGAGGCGGCCGCCGAGTGGGACCGCCTGCCCGGCGGCGCGGAGGAACTCCGCGCCCATGTCGCGGCCGCCGCCGCCCAGCGCACCGCCTGCGAAGCCGCCCTGCACGCCCTGACGGCCCGCCTCGCGGGGGCGGCCGACCGCACGGAGGCGGCGGCCCTCGCGTCCGAACACGCCTGGCTCCGCGACGACACGGCCCGCGCCGCATCCCGCCACGCGGACCTCACCGCCCGCCTGGCCGCCCTCGCGCCCGCCCCGGGCCCCGCACACCCCGCCGACGCCCTCCCTGCCGTACCCGCCCAGCCGTACGCACGGCCTCCGGCGTCGGGCGGAGGCGGCGGGGAGGGGCAGGGCCGTCCAGCGCGCAGCGAACCGGCGCGAGGCGGAGAGCCCGCCCCCGACCGCACGCCGCCGGCCCCGCCGACGGCGGTGCAGCCGGGGCACAGCCCTTTGGGCGGTGCGGCCCCCCATCCGCCGCCGGCGCCCGTCCAGGGCGCCCACCCCGCCTCGGACGAGGCGCCGGACCCGGGCCTGTACGGGGCGGGCCGTCCCGGCGGGACCGGCTCCGCAGGTGTGCCGCCCGCAGGCACCGCACGGCGGGCGCCCGCCGCCCACCCGGCCGACCCGCCGCAGGCGGGGCCCGCCCGCCAGGCCCCGCGCGGGGCGGAGGACGCGGACCGCTCCGCGGAGGGCGGCTTCCCGGGCGGTGCCCCGGCCGCCGGCGACACGGAGCCGGACGGCGGTGCCGGCTCCGCCGTCGCGCCGCCGTCGCGGCGGCGGGCGCGGAAGGCGGGCGGGGCGCGGTACGCGGGCGCGGCGGCCGCGGAGGACGCGCCGCCGACAGGGGTTCCGTACGACGCCGGGCCGGTACCGGCACCGGCGCCGGCCCCGCGGGGCGCGCGGTTTGCGGGGGCGTCGGAAGCGGCCGCAGCCGACCCTGCCGCCACCGACCCGGCCGCCGCCGGAGCCGCCGCCCGTCCCGTCGCGGCCCCGTCCTCCGCCGCGAGCGGAACTGCCCCTGCCGCCGGGCCTGTTGTGGGCCCCGGCGCCGCCGACGGACCGGCGGCCGACATCGGGTGGACCGTGCGGGAGCTGGCCGGGCTGCGGGGCGCCGGGCGGGGCGGGGAGGCGTACGCCCTGCTGTGTGCGGCGGCCGGCTGGCCGCCCGAGCGGCTGCCCGCGCTCGCCGACGCGCTGGGGCGCGCCGGGCTCGGCGCGGACTGGGCCACCCTGCTGTGGGAGGCGGCCGCGCTGCCGCCCGAACGGCTCGCGGCGGTCGCGGCCGCGCTCGGGGCGGCCGGGCGGCACGCCGACTGCGCGGCGCTGCTGCGCCAGGGCGTGGCCCGGCCCGCCGCCGACATCGCCCAGGCCGCCACCGCGCTCCTCGACGCCGGCCGGGAGCGCGAGGCCGACGCCGTCCTGGAGGCGTTCGTACGGGCCCGGACCGCGGAGGACGCAGCCCGCACCGCCCGCCGCGACCCCGACCGGCTCGTCCCCCGCCTGCTGCGCGCCGCCGAGGCCGTCTCCGCAGGACACCGCCGCGACCTCGTCCACGCCCTGCGCGTCGCGAAACTCCCCGACTCCTGAACCGACCACCCTGTGAACGAGTCTGACCGAGCCGTGCGCGATTGCGACCGACTGCTCCAACCGTGCAAGGCGGTCTTGCCCCGCCGTGTGACGGGGCCTACGTTCTACTCCCTACGCACACCGTCTACGTGCGTAGAAGTCGGCGTTCCCGTCGCGAGGAGCAGCTCATGGCCCAAGTCGTCCGCGCCGCACTCGTCCAGGCCACCTGGACCGGAGACACCGAGTCGATGATCGCCAAACACGAGGCGCACGCCCGCGCGGCGGCCGCCCAAGGCGCGCGGATCATCGGGTTCCAGGAGGTCTTCAACGCCCCGTACTTCTGCCAGGTGCAGGAGCCCGAGCACTACCGCTGGGCGGAGCCCGTCCCCGACGGCCCCACCGTCCGCCGCATGCAGGACCTCGCCCGCGAGACCGGCATGGTCATCGTCGTCCCCGTCTTCGAGATCGAGGGCCCCGGCTTCCACTACAACACCGCCGCCGTCATCGACGCCGACGGCAGCTACCTCGGCAAGTACCGCAAGCACCACATCCCGCAGGTCAAGGGCTTCTGGGAGAAGTACTACTTCCGCCCCGGCAACCTCGGCTGGCCGGTCTTCGACACCGCCGTGGGCAAGGTCGGCGTCTACATCTGCTACGACCGCCACTTCCCCGAGGGCTGGCGCGCCCTCGGCCTCGCCGGCGCCCAGCTCGTCTACAACCCCTCCGCCACCCACCGCGGCCTGTCCGCACACCTGTGGCAGCTGGAGCAGCCCGCCTCCGCCGTCGCGAACGAGTACTTCATCGCCGCGATCAACCGCGTCGGCCGCGAGGAGTACGGCGACAACGACTTCTACGGCACCAGCTACTTCGTCGACCCCCGCGGGCAGTTCGTCGGGGACGTCGCAAGCGACAAGGAGGAGGAACTCCTCGTCCGCGACCTGGACTTCGACCTCATCGCGCAGGTCCGCACCCAGTGGGCCTTCTACCGCGACCGCCGCCCCGACGCCTACGGAGGGCTCGTACAGCCGTGACCGACCCGACCCCCCTGCTCAGCCGCCACCGCTCCGTCATGCCCGACTGGCTCGCGCTGTACTACGAGAACCCCCTGGAGCTCACGCACGGCGAGGGCCGCCACGTCTGGGACGCCGACGGCAACCGCTACCTCGACTTCTTCGGCGGCATCCTCACGACGATGACCGCGCACGCCCTGCCCGAGGTCGCCAAGGCCGTCTCCGAGCAGGCCGGCCGGCTCATCCACTCCTCCACCCTGTACCTCAACCGCCCCATGGTCGAGCTCGCCGAGCGGATCGCCGCGCTCTCCGGCATCCCCGACGCCCGGGTCTTCTTCACCACCTCCGGCACGGAGGCCAACGACGCCGCCCTGCTGCTCGCGACCGCGTACCGCCGCTCCAACCAGATCCTGGCGATGCGCAACAGCTACCACGGCCGGTCCTTCACCACCGTCTCCGTCACCGGCAACCGCGGCTGGTCCCCGACGAGCCTGTCGCCGCTGCAGACGTACTACGTCCACGGCGCCGTCCGCACACGCGGCCCCTTCGCCGCCCTGTCCGACGCGGAGTTCACCGCGGCCGCCGTCGCCGACCTCGAGGACGTCCTCGGCCAGGCCCGCGGCTCCGTCGCCGCGCTGATCGCCGAGCCGGTCCAGGGCGTCGGCGGGTTCACCTCCCCGCCCGACGGCCTGTACGCCGCCTTCCGGGAGGTCCTCGACCGGCACGGCATCCTGTGGATCAGCGACGAGGTCCAGACCGGCTGGGGCCGCACCGGCGACCACTTCTGGGGCTGGCAGGCCCACGACCGGGGCGGCCCGCCCGACATGCTCACCTTCGCCAAGGGCATCGGCAACGGCATGTCCATCGGCGGCGTCGTCGCCCGCGCCGAGGTGATGAACTGCCTCGACACCAACTCCATCTCCACCTTCGGCGGCTCCCCGGTCACCATGGCCGCCGGCCTCGCCAACCTCGGCTACCTCCTGGAACACGACCTCCAGGGCAACGCCCGCCGCGTCGGCGGCCTGCTCCTCGAACGGCTCCGCGCCGCCGCGGCCTCCGTGCCCGCCGTCCGAGAGGTCCGCGGCCGCGGCCTGATGGCCGCCGTGGAGCTGACCCGGCCCGGCACCGACCAGGCCGACCCCGACGCCGCGTCGGCCGTACTGGAAGCCGCCCGCCGCGGCGGCCTGCTCCTCGGCAAGGGGGGCGGGCACAACACCAGCGTGCTGCGCATCGCACCCCCGATGTCCCTCACCGTCGCCGAGGCGGAAGAGGGCGCCGACATCATCGAACAGGCCCTGCGCAGCATCGTGTAGCCGGGAGGCGCCGCATGTCCCACCGCACCCTGATCCGCGGCGGCCTCGTCGTCACCGCCGCCGACGAACTCCACGCCGACGTCCTGGTCGAGGACGGCAAGGTCGCCGCCCTCGCCGCCCACGGCTCGGCGGCCGCCGAAGCCTGGACGGCCGACCGCGTCCTCGACGCGACCGGGAAGTACGTCATCCCGGGCGGCGTCGACGCCCACACCCACATGGAGCTGCCCTTCGGCGGGACGTCCGCCTCCGACACGTTCGAGACGGGCACCCGGGCCGCCGCCTGGGGCGGCACCACCACCATCGTCGACTTCGCCGTCCAGAGCGTCGGCCGCGGCCTGCGCGAAGGCCTGGACGCCTGGTACGCGAAGGCGGACGGCAACTGCGCCGTCGACTACGCCTTCCACATGATCCTCTCCGACGTCAACGAGGCCACCCTGAAGGAGATGGACCTCCTCGTCGGCGAGGGCATCACCTCCTTCAAGCTGTTCATGGCCTACCCGGGCGTCTTCTACAGCGACGACGGGCAGATCCTGCGCGCCATGCAGCGGGCCTCCGGCAACGGCGGGCTGATCATGATGCACGCCGAGAACGGCATCGCGATCGACGTCCTCGTCGAACAGGCACTGGCCCGCGGCGAGACCGACCCCCGCCACCACGGCGAGGTCCGCAAGGTGCTGCTGGAGGCCGAGGCCACCCACCGGGCGATCCAGCTCGCCCGGGTCGCCGGCTCCCCGCTGTACGTGGTCCACGTCTCGGCGGAGGAGGCCGTGGCCGAGCTGGCGGCCGCCCGGGACAAGGGGCTGCCGGTCTTCGGGGAGACCTGCCCGCAGTACCTCTTCCTCTCCACCGACAACCTCGCCGAGCCGGACTTCCAGGGCGCCAAGTACGTATGCAGCACGCCCCTGCGGCCGAAGGAGCACCAGGCGGCGCTGTGGCGGGGGCTGCGTACGAACGACCTCCAGGTGGTGTCCACCGACCACTGCCCCTTCTGCTTCCGCGGGCAGAAGGAGCTGGGCCGCGGGGACTTCTCGAAGATCCCCAACGGTCTCCCCGGGGTGGAGAACCGTATGGACCTGCTCCACCAGGCGGTCGTCGACGGGCACATCTCGCGCCGCCGCTGGATCGAGATCGCCTGCGCGACCCCGGCCCGCATGTTCGGCCTCTACCCGCAGAAGGGCACCATCGCGCCAGGCTCGGACGCGGACATCGTCCTCTACGACCCGCACGCCGAACAGGTCCTCTCCGCCGAGACCCACCACATGAACGTGGACTACTCGGCGTACGAGGGCAGGCGGGTCACCGGGCGCGTGGAGAGCGTCCTCTCCCGCGGCGAACTCGTCATCGACCGCCGCCAGTACACCGGCCGGGCCGGCCACGGGGCGTTCATCCACCGCTCCACCTGCCAGTACCTGTAAGGAGACCCCGCATGGACTTCGGCCTCGTCCTGCAGACCGACCCGCCCGCCTCCCAGGTCGTCAGCCTCATGAAGCGGGCCGAGCGCAACGGCTTCCGCTACGGCTGGACCTTCGACTCCGCGGTGCTGTGGCAGGAACCGTTCGTCATCTACAGCCAGATCCTCGCCAACACGCAGAAGCTGCACGTCGGCCCGATGGTCACCAACCCGGGCACCCGTACCTGGGAGGTCACCGCCTCCACCTTCGCCACCCTCAACGACATGTACGGCAACCGCACCGTCTGCGGCATCGGACGCGGCGACTCCGCGATGCGCGTCGCCGGCCGCAAGCCGAACACCCTGGCCCGCCTCGGCGAGGCCATCGACGTCATCCGCGACCTGGCGGAGGGCCGCGAGGCGAGCGTCGACGGCAACCCGGTCCGCATCCCGTGGATCAGGAACGGCAGACTGCCGGTCTGGATGGCGGCCTACGGCCCGAAGGCCCTGGCCCTGGCCGGGCAGAAGGCCGACGGCTTCATCCTCCAGCTCGCGGACCTCTTCCTCACCGAGTGGATGGTGAAGTCGGTCCGGGACGCGGCCCGAGAGGCCGGCCGAGACCCCGACGCGCTCACGATCTGCGTCGCGGCCCCGGCGTACGTGACGGCCGACGACTCCCCGGAGGCCCTGGCCCACGCCCGGGACCAGTGCCGCTGGTTCGGCGGCATGGTCGGCAACCACGTCGCCGACCTGGTCTCCCGGTACGGCGAGCACTCGGGCATGGTCCCGGACGAGCTCACCGCGTACATCAAGGACCGCCACGGCTACGACTACAGCCACCACGGCCGCGCCGGAAACCCGTCCACCGACTTCGTCCCCGACGCCATCGTCGACCGCTTCTGCCTCCTGGGCCCGGTGGAGGCCCATATCGAGAAGCTGCGGGCCCTTCGGGACCTCGGAGTCGACCAGTTCGCCGTCTACGACATGCACGACGCCCGTGAAGCCACGATCGACGCCTATGGCGCGCAGATCATCCCCGCGCTCGCCGAATGACTGCCCCTGACCGTCCGCATCTCTGGAAGGTGATTCTGACTGGCTCGTTCGCAGTTCGCGCCTTCAGTTGTTGTCCCAGCTCGTCGGCACGCTTCGGAGCGACCTCGTCCACCTCCAGGAAGCGGGGCGTCACCGCAGCGCGCCGGTGATTGATGGACTTGCGAGCGAAGGAGCAGCAATGATCCTCATTGCTGGGTCGCCGGCTTCGTCAGCCCGCAGCAACTCCGCGGGCCGACAGACTCTCTCTGATCACGCGGTCGCTCCGATGCAGTGCCGCGTCCAGGGTGCGACGCAGGCGTGCGGGCATGGTGCCGGAGCCCAGGGCGCAGGCTGAGACGAGGCCGCGGCAGTCCTGGAGCTGCTCCGGGGTGGCGAGCTCGTTGAACAGCGGGTCCTCCAGCACTTCGCGGGCGGCGAAGCCGTCACGCCTTCGGACGACCTCCCGGTGCAACGCGTTCGTGATGCGGTACGCGGCCGGGCTCTCTGGGGAGGCGATGGTGTCCAGGGCTGTGAGGCGAAGACGGGTGTCGAAGACCGTCATCCCTTGTTCAGCGGGGACGGCAAGGAGCGCGGCTTCGAGCGCGTTCTCCTGGCTGTGGTCCAAGTTGGCGCAGGCGCCGCGGCACAGGGCGTGCAGGCAGGCAGTGACGGCATGCTCCCACGGTTCGCCAGCGGCCGTGTCGGCGATGAGTTCGGCGGCGTGGGCTGTGTTGCCGCTGGTGAGGGCGGCGACGACGGCGATCTGACGGCCGTCGAACATCCGCTTGCCGATGCCGTGGTGTTCGCGGGTGTGCGCGAGGGCTTCGGCCCACCGGCCGCTTCCGGTGAGGGTGCGGGAGCCGTCGGCGAGGAGGACCCGCCACAGCCAGGCGCGTACTTCTCGCCGGTCGTCTTCGGACTGGACCAGGTCGGCGGGGATGTGTGCGTCGTCGAATCGGTCGGCGGTGCCGTTCGTGACGGCGTCGAAGAGGCGCAGCAGACGGGTGCGTCCGTCGTCGGGGTGTCCGGCGCGGATCTGCAGGCGGGCCAGGTTGACGATGGGCTCGAGGGCGCGGATCGCAGCCGTGGCGGAGTGGGGTGGCGTGCAGGTAGGCGGCGGCGTGCTGGTGGCACAGCTGGCGGGCGAGGTCGGGCAATGCGACATCGGAGGCGATCAGGGCGGCCTGGTTGTAGACGGCCGAGGCGAGCCCCTGGTCCGCGCGGGCGGCGGCGGTCTCGGAGAGCGTCGCGAGGGCCTGGACGCGGTCGGGGAGGGGAAGGCAGGCGGGCCGGAACCGTGCGACGAGGGGGAAGCGTCGGGCTAACTGGCCGTGCGGATCCATGAAGTTCTCCGGGGGGTCGGCCCGACGTGTGGTGCCGGCTGCCGGAGATGAGGGCGGCGGGCACCACACGGTCAGGGGCGCATGGTCAGTTGAAGTCGATGACGATCCTGTTCAGGGGCGTGTCGACGGCGAACTGGCCGGGACGTTCCTCGGGGGCCGGCGCCTGGAGCGACTGGAGCTCGAAGCCGGCCTCGCGGCTGCGGTACGTGTGGTCCCAGGTACGGATTGCCTCAGCGACCCGAGCGGCGAGCTCGTCGCTGCCGGGGCCGTGGCCGATGACGCCGAACTCCCAGAGCTTGCCGCCCTCAGGGGTGGTCTGGTCGGAGAGGCGGCGGGCGAGGTAGGTCAGGGCGCCCTTGTCGATGACCGCGGTGGAGGAGGGGTAGGGGTCCTCGGTGAGGGCGGTGCCCTTCGCAGCGGCCGGGAACAGCATCCGGATCAGGCCGGAGTCGAAGGAGCAGCTGACGAAGAGCTCCATCCACTCGGGCGATTCCATGGCGCGGACCGTCATCCCGGTCCACTCCTCGACCCGCGGTTCTTCGAGTACGTGGGCCAGCGCCTCGGCGTCGATGGGCGTGCCGGCCGGCGCCTGCAGTCGTACGGTTCCGTCCGCGGTGAGGGGGATGATCCGCCGGCCGTCGTCCGCGATGCCGCGGCGCAGGGGCATGAAGGTGTTCATCTCGCTGCCGAGGGACGCCCACCTGTCGTCGCGGCGTTCGTAGACGATGGAGCGGGAGACGCTGCCCTTGATGCGCTGGGGAACGACGAGCCGCCCGCCGGGGGCGAGCTGGTCGAGCCAGGCGTGCGGGATGCCGTGGGCGCCGACCGTGGCGATGATCCGGTCGTACGGCGCCCCGTCGGCGTAGCCGACGGCTCCGTCGCGGGTCAGGGCTTCGACGTTCGTGTATCCGGCGGCGGCCAGGTGGGCGCGGGCGCGCTCGACGAGGTCGTCGTCGACGTCGATGGTGGTGACGTGACCGGTGTCGCCGACGAGGTGGGCGAGGAGGGCTGCGTTGTAGCCGGTGCCGGCGCCGAGTTCGAGGATGCGCTCGCCGGGCTGGGCATCGAGCTGGTCGAGCATGAGGGCGACCACGGCGGGCTGGGAGGCGCAGGAGATGGACGTGCCGTCGGTGTCGTACTTCACGTGGACCGGCTGGTTGGCGTAGGCCGCCTGGAGCGAGGCGTCGGGCACGAACAGGTGCCGTGGCACGGTGCGCAGCGCGGCCTCGGCGGCCGGGTTGGTGGCGCGGCCTTCCTGGCGGATCTGGTCGACGAGGGCGTTGCGGAGCTGTTCCGCGGTCGGGTCGGGGGTGGTGAGCGTGTCGGTGTTCACCGATCCGACGCTATCGGCGGCCGGGGTGCCGTCGGGGGTGCTTGCGGGGGTGTCACTCGTTCCCATGATGGCCTTTCGGGCGAGGTTGGACAGGGCGCTCTGGTCCTCCAGGGGGAGGCCGGCCCGGTTGAAGTGAAAGATCACGTGGTGGGCGAGAACCGCTCTCAGTCCCCGGCGCAGTCGGCCTTCGTGGTTGAGGACGGCGAGGGCGGTTCCGGCCCGTGCGAAGGCGCGGACCCAGTCGGCGTGGCCGTGGAGCGGGCCGTCCTCCCGGCACAGGGTGCGGGCGTCGACGGTCAGCAGGGAGTGCATGGCCGCCTCCAGCTCGGAGGCGAGGATCGGCGGGGCCGGGCGTTCGGCGGCGACCTTGTCCCAGACGTCGCCCTGCTCGTACCAGTCGAGTCCGGCTGCGCGCATCATCGCGCTGACGAGGAGTACGGCGGTCTCGCGGCGGCCGAGGTGCCCGATCTGGACAGGGTAGGTCAGCAGGTGACGGCTGTCAGCGTGGAACAGCTCGTGAGCCGCCTCCATGGCCTCGGCCCCGCCGAAGGCCAGGGTCTCCGGCTCGTAGATGGTGGGAATCCACTGCCGCACCTGGTCGTCCCGGACAAGCCCGCTGAGCGCGTCCCACAAGGTGGGGGTCTCGTCGCCGACGGTATGCACGCGCAGTTTCCACGGCTGCTTGTTCATGAACCACCAGGCGGAGATCTCTCCTCTCTCCTCTGCTGTGAACAGGGCGGGGCCGAGCGTCCGTGAGATCACCTGCTGCGCGATCGCGCGGTCCGGAAAGGTGACGCTGATCTGGTGCCAGGTGCCCTGCATCGGTGACGTTCCTTCAGGTGGGTAGGCAGCGTTGGTGGGTCGTGCGTGGGTGCTGGTTCAGACGATGAGCAGGCAGGTGTCCCAAGGGGTCTGGGTCGGTGCGCCGCTGGGGTTCAGGAGGGCCAGGGCGATTCCCGCCGCGCCGTCGAGGAGCCCCGGGCCGGGTTCCGGCGGGTGCAGAAGGCCGGCTGCGGTGGTGGCGGGGTCGCTGCCAGGGGGGTATACGGCGGACAGGAGCGCGGGGAGCACTGCCCGGAGCTGACCGGCGGTGGGCGCCAGGGCGTCCGAGGCGGCCCGGGCGGCGATGTGCGCGAGACCGGCGAAGCCGTGGCACAGGCCGTTGTCG
This sequence comes from Streptomyces globosus, assembly GCF_003325375.1. GTDB lineage: Bacteria > Actinomycetota > Actinomycetes > Streptomycetales > Streptomycetaceae > Streptomyces > Streptomyces globosus_A. Next base: position 2,155,981 of record NZ_CP030862.1, read on the forward strand.
GTGGTCTTGCGGAGCTGCACGGGGTCGGTCAGTGCGGCCAGCAGGCTCTGCTCGGCGGCCAGTTGTCGTCGCCGGTCTCCGATGGCGATGGCGGCGAGCTGCTGGGCGCGGGCGAGGCCGGCGGTGCCGTAGCACCAGGACGGCCGCTGCGGCCCCACGGGCATGTGGCCCGCTCGCAGGGCCGGAAGGGTTACCCAGTACGGCCAGGCCGGTCCCCGGTTGGTGTCGGCCTCCCAGCGGTCCAGCCAGCGAAGGATGCTGTTGATGGCTTCCCGATGGCCGCTGGCCATGGTCCCGCAGTGCGCGGTGAGCGCGAGGAGGGCAAGGACGCCTCCGATGCCGTGGGCGAGGCCGGTATTGGCGTGCCCGTCGGGGTAGCGGTCGTCGGGCCGGCCGGAGGGTCCGGAGGCCGTCCACCATCCGGGCACGGTCTCGCCCCGGTGGGTGAGCGGCTCAGTCAGCTGGATCAGGTAGTCGAGGACGGCGCGGACGGTGTCGCTGTCGGGGCGCCGGCGAAGGAGGTAGGCACCGTATCCGGTGAGACCGCGGATCGCGTCGAACTCCGCGAGCGCCGGGAGTTCTCCGGCCTCGATGCGCTGCTCGGCCACGGCCAGGCGGCGGCGCGCGTCACTCGTCACCTGCCGGTCCAGGGCATCGAGTGCGGAGCCGTACGCTCCCGGGAGGCGTTCGGCTGCGCAGGCGAGGGTGTGGGCGAACGCCGGGGCACCGTAGAAGGCGTGGCTGTCGGCCCCGCTGGTCAGCGGCTGTGCCGCTGCGGCGGAGAGCCAGGCGTGCGCGCGGTCCCACGGTGCGAGGCCGGCGGCGGCGAGCTCGATGTGCAGCAGCGCGATACCGGGAACGCCGTGCCCGAGGGACTGCCGGCGCCAGTCGGAGGCGGCCTGCGAGCCGAGAACGGCCGCCGGGTCGGCGAGCTGGTCGGCGATCTCCCGGGCGAAGCCGAGGGCAGGGTGGGGCATCAGCGGGACCTCCTGGCGGTCCAGGCGAGGGCGGCGGCGCGCGCGAGGTAGAGGCAGACGGCTTCCTCGGGGAAGTCCACGGCGACGGCGCGGACGAAGTGGACGTGGAGCAGGGAGGTCAGCACGTCGTCCGCGTCGATGCCCCGGGTATACGGTCCGGGGAAGTGGTCCCGGTAGCGGGCCAGGGCCTGGCCGCGGTCGCTCCAGGTATTGAGAATCGTCTCGCCGCCGGCGACGGACCGCAGGGCTGCCCAGTCGTCGTCGGGGTTGGCGAGCGCGACGGCCTCGGCGAACTCCGGGCGGGCCACCCGTGCCGGCGGCGCCGCGGGGATGTGGTGGGTCAGCCACGACATCGCCTTCGCCTTACTGCCCAGGTAGGCGGCGGCGATGGCCACGCTGTGCGCGGCGACCAGTGCCCGCCGGGACGGCCGGCCCGCGCAGGTGAGCTGTGCGAGGACGGCGCGGGAGTCGGCTCGGAAGACTTCCTCGGCCCCAGCCCACGCCAGCCCTTCGCCCCACCGGCCCATCTCCGGATAGGAGGTGCCGTAACGCAGGTCCGACACCAGTCCAGCGCGCCGGAGTTCGTCCGCCCACGTGCTCACGGTGCTCGCTGTGGCGGCGAAGGCCTCCGGGGTGGGCAGGGCGAAACGGAGCCGCAGGTGCTGGTGAGGGTCGCGGAACCGTACGAACCACCAGGGCGGCCCGCCGAGCCGGTCCAGGAGGTCCGGCAGGTGCTGCCCGAGCAGGACGTCCTGGCGGCGAACGTCCCCGTACACGCTGGCCAGGAGCACCGGCGAGACGGCGGGAGTGTGAACCAGGTCCCTCCGAATGGTGCGAGCAGACGTGGGCTGAGGCAGGCGTGGCCAGGCCGGCGGGCGGCTGGCCTTGACCGGCACAACGACCTCGTGGGCCCGCCCGCCGCACCATCCCAGCTCGGCCGCACCCGGAGACTCGGCGACCGTGATCGCACCGGCGCGGTCCAGTTCTTCGCGTAGCAGTGCCCTGTGGGCGGGGACGGCGAGGTCGAGGGGAAGGAGCCGGTCGCCTACGCCGACGTGCACCGTCAGGGGTAGCCTGCGGGCCTCGCGCCAGGTGCCGAACGCACCGTCCCACTCCTCCCATGGCCGGTCGGCTGCAGGCATCTCTCCGGCGTCCAGCCGCCAGCGGGCCGACGCCAGGATGATGCGGCCGGTGCGCAGGCGGGGAAGGTAGGGAAGGCGGGCGGCGGCCCCCCAGTCGAACGTGGTGACCTGTGCGCACTGGGCGCGGCTCAGCTCGGTGAGGAACCTGGCGAGGGGTGGGGTGTGGGTGTCCAGGTTCAGGGCGTGCATCCCCACCGCCTCCACACGCCGGCCGCGGGCGGGGGCAGCGAGGTACATCCGGCGCCCGTCGCAGCCCACCGCCAGGTCGCCGACGGTCAACACATCCCCGCCAGGACGCCGGTGCTCGGCAAGGCTGATCACGGTAGGCAGCACGCGCGGTGTCCGGGTGACGTGCGCGCTTTCCGGCAGCAGCGGCGGGAACGACAACTGCATGGCTACTGTATCCGGATCGGAAGCCGGAAGGCTCGCAAGCTCCTCGACCAGGGCCTGCCGCTGTCCGGAGTCGAGAATGGAGAGGAACCGGCCCATTCCCACCCCCACGCCGCGGGAGGCGCTGACCACTTCCAGGCGGAAGCGGCCTTGGTCCAGCGCTGCCGTGTCGGATGCGTGGAGCCGGAACCCGAGCTCAAGGTGGGGCGGGAGGCGTAGCGGTTCGCTGCCCACGGTCAGGGCGTCGATCGTGGCCTCGTCGAGGACGACCTCGCGGCGGCCGTCCAGGGCAGCTTGCTGTGCCAGCCGCAGCAGAACCTGGTCGCGGCCCGTCAGCTGCGGCTTGTGGTCCGCAGGGCCGGCGCCTGCGTATCCGTCGGGGTAGCCGATGCCGCTGTCCGCGACCACATCGAGCACCGGAACCATGGAGCCGATCCCGAACCGCTCGTAGAACCGCATGTGGTACGCCTTCCAGGCGGCGGTCCCGAACGGTGCCGGGCACACGCGGGCCAGCAGCAGAGCGGCGCGCTCGGCCTCCTGCGCGACCGCCTCTGGCAGTACGAGGGTCCCGGCCAGGCGCAGGTCGACGGCGACCGGGTCCCGGCGCAGCCGGGGGGCGACGGTGCGCATCAGGGCACGGGCGCGGTCGTGCCCGCTGGTGTGCTGGAGTGCAGCGTAAGCGGCCTTCAGAGCGGCGAGGGTCTCCGATACCCCGACGACCTCGTCGGCACCGATGGCGTCGAGTTGGGCCAGCAGGTAGCCGAGCGCATCGCTCTCCGTGCTCGGGGCGTGCAAGGCACTGATCAGGACGCCGACCTGCACCAGTCCCCGCACGAACCCGGTGACCGTGCCCTTCCCTGTCGACGGGAACTCGGCCAAGACCTTCGCCACGAGATCGGCGACCGGGAGGGGCGCCTGCGCAGCGGCGAGGACGGCAGACACGGCGCCGGTCATCCGGGCGGAGGCCTCGACCGCGCGTCGGCGGGTGGCTCCGGTGTCCGTCCGGTACGGGACGACGAGACGATCGCCGCGCTCGGTGAGTGTGGTGTTGGCGACCACCGGAATCCGCTCAAGTAGTTCAGTGTCGGCCTCCATCCGGGCGATCATCTCCGCCATCCATTCCGCAGACGCACGGGCCACGGGTAGGTGCTTGCGCCCCCAGTCCGCACGGGCCGAACCCCCAAAACCGGCAGTGGTGACGCCGGCGAAGTACCCGAAGGGAGTGGGGCGGCCGTGGGCTCGCAGCACGTACCGGGCCACCGAGAGTGCAGCCCTACGCACATCACGGTGTGGGGGGCTTTCGGCTGCCAGAAGGCCGTCGACTTCACTGCCCAGCGCCGGGCTGGCATGCCACAAGGCCTTTCCGGTATCCGTGGCGCGGATTGCACGCAGCCAGGGAAGCTGCCCGGTCAGGTCTCCGGGGGACCGGTCGGCCAGGTCGGGCCAGGGCAGCAGCGGAGGAGCGGGGGACGCCACCGCGCGCACGAGTGCCGTGCGGCCGGACCGGAACGCGGGGTTTGTCACCTGAACCTCCATGAAGGATGAATGGAACGGACGGGCCCGGTGCCGCCCCGCCGTTGGGCGTGGCGGCACCGGCAGGGTGGAGCGAGTGGGTCAGTGGACGCCGGTGGTGCACGCGCCGCAGGTCGAGCCGCAGTTGTCGTCGGTCAGCGTCTTCAGCGCGCCTGCGTCGCCGACCTCCAGCAGCTCCACGTCCAGGTGGAACGGGTCCTTGGCCGTGGCCTTGGGCTGGGCCTGGGTCATGCCCGGGTTGGGATTGGTGGCCATTGCAACTCCTCTTTTCGCTGCGGTGTGTTCGGTGTGTTGCCGACCAGGGGCACGTGCTTGACGGCGTGCTTCCTGGCCCCCCTCTTCGGAAGGGCCGGAGAGGGAAGTCGTGGGCCGCGAGGGCGGCGGATATCAGCTGCTGTCCCTGGGCGGCGCCGAGCCGTGCGCAGAACGCTCGGAACCGGTGCGGTCTTCACACAGCCGGGCGCGGGAGAGCATCTGCCGGACGGTGTAGCGGAGATACGCCTTGGCCAGCCGCCTGCGGCAGGCCCCACCAGCGGCACTGCACCGCCCTCACCGCAGCACTCCCACCATGGTCGGCGGCGTTGTCCCCGTTACGCTGGCACCATCCTCGGCCTGGGCAGGCGACCCACTGCTGCTGCGGTGCTCGCCTTGGCGGTGCGCGGCCGATTCGTGTGACGGGAACATGCCCTTTCCGATTTCCTGTAGATCAGGCCGATGTGCTTCCGGCCCGGAGCTCGAAGAAGTCGGTGGAGCAGCTGCCTCCGGCAGGTTGAGCCCGTAGGCCCCAGGCGGGTCGGTGCCGTCCTGGTCGGCTCGGAGACAGGCGCTGACGACCTTCCCCTTGCCGTCGCTCCGAGGCGAGGCGCTCCAGTAGTCGGCCATCTGGGTGACCAGGAACAGCCCGCGTCCGCCCGCGGCCAGGGCCGACTGCCGTGCCTTGACCACCGGAGGCCGCGGGTCGGCATCCGCCACCTGCACCACCAGGGCCACGCCCGGCTCGAAGGTCACCGACACCAGGAAGTCCTGTGCCTCCGCTCCAGGGCTGCGGTGCTTGATGGCGTTGGTCGCGAGCTCGCTGGAGACCAGCGCGGTGGAGGGCTTCGCTGACTCGCACCCCCATGCCTCAAGCTGGTGCGCCACGAAGCGACGAGCCGTGCGAACGGATTCAGCTCTGCTGGGCAGCGCCAGGCACGCCGAGACGGCCTCGGGCGACTGCAGAGTCCGCAGCAGGTCTCCCCGCGTGATCCGGTGAGACATCGTCAACCTCCTTCCCTTCAGTGCGTGCGCATGAAGCCGCCACCAGACGCCGGAAATATGGAGTCGACGGCTGAACATCCGCCGGAGAAGGCCTCCTTGCGGCATTACGCTCAGTGAACCGTGCATCGCCCGGCGTGGACATCCCCGGCAAGGCGCGGCCCCGCGTAAAGCACGTAAAGATCGTTTCGTGGACGGGAGCATCCGGTGCCGCGTGAGCGCAACACCCTGCTGGAGGCCGTACTCCGCCAACTGGGCTGGTCGCAGGCCACAACCGCCCGGCAACTGCACCTCTTAGCAGCGGAATCCGGTGCGGACGGCCTGCAGGCGGTGTCCGCCTCGCACATCAACCAGTGGGTCCGCGGATCGCACCCCTCGCCGCCGGCGACCCGTATCTTGTGCGAGACGCTGTCGCGAGGACTGAACAGCCGAGGGATCCACCGGATCATCACGGCCGCCGACATCGGGCTCACAGACGCCGACGAACAGGCAAGTCCGGTACCCCGGGACAGCGACCCCATCGCGCGTATCGTCGACCTCGGGGGGACCGACTTGGACCTGGAGCGCCGCCACACCCTCAAGGGCGCCGCCTTCTCCCTCGCAGGGATGTTCCTGCCGTCCGACCGCTGGTGGCAGGACACCGCCTCCGCGGCCCAGCAGCGCACGCCCTCGACCAAGCGGCACGTCGGCCCGGACGACGTGGCCGCCGTACGCGAAATGACGCAGCTGCTCTCCCGCCGCGAACAGCGCCGCGGCGGCGCGGACGGACGCTCCGCCCTCGTCGCCTACCTCCGCACCGACGTCACCGCCTACCTCAGCGGCCGCTTCCCCGACGATCACACACGGCAGGCCATGTTCACCGCCGCCGGCGAACTCGCCTACCTGGCCGGCTGGACCAGCTTCGACGCCTCCGAGCACGCCCTCGCCCAGCAGTGGCTCGCCGTAGCCCTGCGCCTGTCCGCCGAAGCCGACGACGCACCCCTGGCCGGTCACATCCTGCGCGCCCAGGCCCACCAGACCCTCGACCTCGGCCACCCCGCCCAAGCCCTCCGACTCGCCGAGGCCTCCGTCCGCCACCGCCGTTACACCGACGCCAGCCCACGCGAACGCTCCCTCCTTGGCGTCGTCCACGCCCGCAGCCTCGCAGCCGCCGGCCACAAGCAGCAGGCCCTCGCCACCCTCCTCCAGGCCGAGAACGACCTGCGCAACGCAGAGGTGGGCGACGACGAGCCGGCCCGGGTTTTCTTCTTCTCCGAGGCCTCTCTCGCCCACGAGACAGCCCGAACCCTGCAAGCCCTCGGAGACCTCCGCGGGGCAGAGCACGAATTCCAGCGCAGTGTCCGCACGCGCAAGGCCCAGCCCTTCGCACGCACCCATGCCGTCACCCTGGGGCTCCTGGGCGCCGTGCAGATACAACGCGGCGCTGTCGACATGGCCTGCACCACCTGGTCCCAAGCCCTCGACGCGATGCAGGGAGTCCAGTCCGGCCGCGCCCTGGACACCGTTGTCCGGATGCGTCGCGCCCTGTCCCCCTACCGCGGACGCGGAGGAACGACCCTTGCAGCCCTGGACGGCCGAGCCCGCAACATGATCAGCCGGGTACGCTGACCGCGCCAGCACACCACCGGTCCAAGCCGGAGCAGCGTCCAAGCCGATCCGGTAGTCCCAGGGGAGGAACGCGTGCACGACCCGATCACGATCGAGGCCATCGCCCACGTCGTCGGCGGCCACCAGACGCCGGCCGACGACTACCAGGGCGGAGTCGAATCGATCATCCGCCTGCGCCCGGACCTTCCGCCGGACACGTTGCGCGGCATCGACAGGTTCTCCCACCTGATCGTGACCTGGCACTTCCACCTCGGCTCCGACGCCGACCTCCACCTCGGGGCCCGCAGCCCCCGCAACGACCCGACCTGGGAGCCCACCGGCACCTTCGTGCACCGAAACCACCGGCGCCCCAACCGCATGGCAACCTCCTTCCCGCGCCTGCTCAAGGTGGACGGCAGAGACCTCTACGTCACCGACCTCGACGCCGTCGCCGGAACTCCCGTCTACGACCTCGCCCCGTACTTCGAGGAGATGGGTCCCCGCGGCCCTGTCACCACTCCGGCCTGGCCGGCGGCGATGCTGGCGAACTACTGGGACCCCGCGGAGAATCGACCCGAGTAGGACCTCGCGTGCCGGTACCTGCGACGGCAAGGCAGAGCGTCGGCGGTGGGTCCGTTGCTCTCGGAGGGCGGGCGAGGTGGGAGTTTCCCGGTCTGACGCTGCCTGAGCGAGGCCCTGACTGCTCCGCCGAGACCCACCACATGAACGTGGACTACTCGGCGCACGAGGGCAGGCGGGACACCGGGCGCGCAGCAAGCGTCCTCTCCCGGGGAGAAACCGTCGCCGACCGCTTCTGCCTCCCGGGCGCGGCCGACGCCCGCACCGAGAAGCTCCGCGCCCTCCGCGACCTCGGAGTCGACGGGCAGCAAGTGATTCCGGCGGTCAACGGCTGGCGTCGCCGCATCCCCTCCGGGCACACGGAGGGCTCACGACGACCGCTCGGACGGCGGGACAGGGGCGGTCACAGCACGGCGCGCAGGAAGGAGCGGGTGCGCTCGTGCTCCGGGGCTTCGAAGACCCGGTCCGGCGGACCGGATTCCAGGACGCGGCCGTGGTCGAACATCAGGATCCGGTCTGACACCTCGCGGGCGAAGCCCATCTCGTGCGTCACGCACAGCAGGGTGATGTCCGTGGTCAGAGCGACGTCGCGCAGGACGTCCAGTACGCCCGCCGCGAGCTCCGGGTCGAGAGCCGACGTGACCTCGTCGAGCAGCAGCACCTCGGGGCGCATCGCCAGGGCCCGGGCGATGGCCACCCGCTGCTGCTCTCCCCCGGAGAGCCGGGCCGGACGGGCCTCCCTGCGGACTGTCAGGCCGACGAGGTCGAGCAGTTCCAGGGCCCGGGCCTCCGCCTCGTCCCGGTCCACGCCGAGCACGTGCACCGGGGCCTCCACGACGTTCTCCAGTACGCTCATGTGGGGGAAGAGGTTGAACTGCTGGAACACCATGCCGACGTGCCGCCGGGCGGTGCGCAGGTAGCGCTCGTCGGACGGGACGAGTCCGCCCGCCGGCCCTTGGGGCATGTGGGAGTAAGGGCGTCCGGCGAGGTGGATGATGCCCTCCGTGACCCGCTCCAGGGTCATCAGCAGCCGCAGGATCGTGGTCTTGCCCGAGCCGCTCGGCCCGATCAGCGTCACCCGCTCGCCGGGGGCGACCGACAGGTCGAGGCCGTCCAGGACGGTCCGGGCGCCGAAGCGCTTGACCACCCCCTCGAAGCGGATCATCTCGGGACCGTGCGTCTTCGGGTCAGTGGGCAAGTCGCTTCTCCAGACGTCGCATCAGCAGGGCGGTGGGGCAGCTCGCCAGCAGGAAGACCACCGCAGCCGTGGTGTAGGCCTCCAGGTAGGCGAAGTGGGTGCTGCCGTACTCGTTCGCGCGGTGGACCATCTCCGGCACGGCGATCACCGCCAGGTAGGGCGTTTCCTTGAACATCGAGATGACGTAGTTGCCGAGGGACGGCAGCACGTTGCGTACCGCCTGCGGTATCACCACCGCCCTCCACACGCGCCTGCGCGGCAGGGACAGGGCGACGCACGCCTCCCACTGCCCGCGGGGCACGGAGTCGATTCCGGCCCGGTAGACCTGGGCCGTGTACGCCGCGTAGTGGACGCCCAGTACGGCGGTCCCCAGGGTGAGGGCGTCGCCGCCGGGGACGAGCACCCAGACGGCGAACAGCTGCACCAGCAGCGGGGTGGAGCGGATGAACCCGGTCGCCGCGGCGACGGGCAGCGTGATCCATCGGGTGCGTGCGCGCAGCAGGAGCGCGACCGCCAGGCCGAGGAGCAGTGCGAGCACCGAGCCGAGTGCGGTCGCCGTGAGGGTGAGCCCGAACCCCTGGAGCACCGCGGGCAGGCCGTCCCGTGCCGTCTCCCACGACCACATCAGGCCTCACCGCCTTCGGGCCGCCGCCCCAGCCGGGCTGCCGCTGCCGACTCCAGGAGGTTCATGCCGGAGGACAGGAGTGCCGCGAGGGCGAAGTACATCAGCAGCAGGGTCAGGTACGCGGTGGCGGTGTCCCCGGTCGCGGAGCGGAGCTGGTCCAGCTGGAAGGTGAGGTCGGAAACGGTGATCAGCGACAGCAGCGGGGTCGCCTTCAGCAACTGGATGAGGAGGTTCCCGAAGGGCGGGATCATCAGCACCGCCGCCTGGGGCAGGACCACCCGCCGCAGCCGCAGCCAACGCCCCATCCCGAGGGCGACCGCGGCTTCCGACTGGGTGGGCGGCACCGCGCTCACCGCTCCGCGGACGACCTCCGCGCCGTACGCGCCGAAGTTCAGGCCGAGGGCGAGCACTCCGCAGGCCAGCGGCTCCAGGCGGAAGCCGAGGACCGGCAGGGCGAAGAACAGCCAGAACAGCTGGACGTAGAGCGAGGTCCCGCGCAGGAACTCCACGGCCAGGCGGGCCGGAGCGCGCACCGAGCGTTTCGGCGAGCCGGCGGGCAGACCGAGCGCGAACGCCACCGCCAGGGCAGCGGCGGCCCCCAGCACGGTGGCGAGGACGGTGGTCCACAGTCCGTCCGCGACCCGGGGCGCCGCTCGGACGAACTCGTCGAAGAACTCGTTCATACGAGGCCTCGTCCGTCACGCCCGGCAGAGGTCGGCCGTACGCAGGGACGCCGGAGGCACCTCGCGCTCGGTGAAGCCGTACCTCCCGAGCAGCCGCACGTACCGCGCCGGATCGCCGGTGATGCCGGCGAGTTCCCGGTTGAAGGCGTCCCTCAGCGCACCGGCACCCGGGCGGAAGACCGCCCCGCCCGGGCTGTACCTGGGCTTCCCCTCCAGCTCGGGCACGAACGGCTCCAGCACCTCCACCGGGGCCGCCTGGTTGACCTTGGCGAGCCAGCGCAGCGAGATGCCGGTCAGGGCGAAGGCGTCGATCCGCCCGGCGACCAGGGCGTCGAGGCCGTCCTGCTGCTTGGCGAGCGCCTTCACCGCCGAGGGGGAGACGCCTGCGGCCTTCGCGTACGCGGCTTCCACGGCCGCGGTGAGCACCCCCACCGCCACGCCCTGCTCCGCGCAGGACTTCAGGTCGGACAGCCCGTGCGGGTTGCCCTTGCGCACCATCAGCGCGGTGGGGGAGACGAACTCCGGCTCGGAGAAGATCACCTTGGCGCACCGTTCGGGGGTGATGGCCATGCCCGCGCTGACCACGTCGAACCGTCCGGCGAGGAGCCCGGGGATCAGTGCGCCGAAGTCCGTCAGGGCGGGCCGCAGCTCGGGCACGCCCAGCGCGGTGAAGATCTCCCGGTGCAGGGTGGGGGCCTCCCCGGCGAGCGTGCCGCCGTCCTGGAAGCCGAACGGGGCCTCCCCGGCGAACCCGACCCGGACGAAGCCCTGTTCGCGCAGTCCGTCCAGCAGGGCGGCGTCCCCGTCGGGGGCTCCGGTGCCCGGTTCGGTCCTGCTGCACGCGGTGGTCAGGGGCGGAAGCAGCGCGGCACCGGTGAGCAGCGCTGCACGGGAGAACAGTCGTCTGCGGCTGGGGTGGGCGGGCCGGGGCATCAGGGGTTCCTTTCTCCGAGGTGGGGACGGTCGCCCGGTGCGGGCCGCGGCAGACGGGCCGACGGCCCGGGACCGGGTGTGCGTCGTGGGGCTCGGCCCGGTTCAGCCGACGGGTGTGAAGTCGCGCGACGCGATGTACGAGGGGCGTCGTACGGGGGCGGCGAAGGGCTGGACGGGGCGGTTCTCCACGCTGTTGAACACGAGGAAGACGTTGCTGCGCGGGAACGGGGTGATGTTGTCGCCGGAGCCGTGCATCGCGTTGCAGTCGAACCAGGTGGCGGAGCCTGCCTCACCGGTGAACAGCCGGATGCCGCAGGCCGAGGCGAACGTGGAGAGCGCCTCGTCGGAGGGGGTGCCGGCCACCTGCATCTGGAGTGACCGCTTGTAGTTGTCCTCGGGGGTCTCGCCGGCGCAGCCCAGGAAGGTCCGGTGCGATCCGGGCATGATCATGAGTCCGCCGTTGGTGGCGTAGTTCGGCGTCAGCGCGATGGACACCGAGACGGTGCGCATGTTCGGCAGCCCGTCCTCGGCGTGCCAGGTCTCGAAGTCGGAGTGCCAGTAGAAGCCGCTGGCGCCGAATCCGGGCTTGAGGTTGATGCGGGACTGGTGCACGTACACGTCGGACCCGAGGATCTGCCGCGCCCGGTCCGCGACCCGCGGGTCGGCCGCCAGGCCGGCGAAGACCTCACTGATCCGGTGGACCTCGAACACGGAGCGCACGGAGCCGGACTTGGGCTCGACGATGGACCGGTCGTCGGCACGCACGGCGGGGTCGGACAGCAGGCGCTCCATCTCGGTCCGGTAGGTGTCCACCTCGGCGGGGGTGATGAGCTGCTCGACGGAGAGGAAGCCGTCGCGGTCGAACTGTTCGAGCTCCCGGGCCCAGAACGGGCCCGCGGTTCCGGGCTCGGACCACACGACGGGGTCCTTGCGCCCGATGAAGGCCTCCTCGGCCCCCCGGGTGGGGTAGAGGTCGGTGGTGGCGCGGGCGGAAGCAGTGCTCATGGTGGTGCTGTCCTCGTTCCTTTCGGCGGAGGCCGGTCGGCCGGCGATCAGATCGGGCAGGCCGGGCACGTCAGGCCGGGTCCGGTTCGGTGAGCAGCGGGTAGACCCCGTTGTCGTCGTGGTCCTCGCGCCCGGTGACGGGCGGGTTGAAGACGCACAGGCAGCGGAACTCCCGCTTCACGCGCAGGGTGTGGCGCTCGTGGCCGTCGAGCAGGTACATGGTTCCCGGCGTGATGGCGTGGGTCTCGCCCGTCTCCTCGTCGGTGAGTTCTGCCTCGCCGTCCAGGCACACCACGGCCTCGACGTGGTTCGCGTACCACATGGAGGTCTCGGTGCCGGCGTAGAGCACGGTCTCGTGGAGGGAGAAGCCGACGCGTTCCCTGGCCAGGATGATGCGTTTGCTCTCCCAGGTCCCGGAGGCGGACTTCACATGGCGGTCGGTGCCCTCGATGTCCCGGAACGATCGAACGATCACGGTGCAGGTGCCTTTCGTGGTGAGGTGCGGGGTCGCGGCCGGTGGTCAGGCGGTGTCGCGGACGGCACGGGCGAGGATGCCCAGCCCTTCGTCCAGTTCGCTCGCGGTGACGGTGAGGGGCGGCAGCAGCTTGACCACTTCGTCCTGGGGGCCCGAGGTCTCGATGAGCAGGCCGTGTTCGAACGCCTTGCGGCACACGGCAGCGGCGCGCTCCTTGTGGGTGAACTCCAGGCCCCAGACCAGGCCGCGCCCGCGGTACGTGGCGCCGAGCCGTCCGTGCTCCGCGCACAGCTCGCGCAGGGACCGCTCGATCCGCCCGCCGTTGACCAGGGTGTGTTCGCGCAGGGCTCCGTCGCGCCAGTAGGTCTCCAGGGCGGCCGTCGCGGTGACGAAGGCGGGGTTGTTGCCGCGGAAGGTGCCGTTGTGCTCGCCCGGCTCCCACAGGTCGAGCTCGGGCTTGAACAGGCACAGGGCCATGGGCAGCCCGTACCCGCTGATGGATTTGGACACCGTGACGATGTCGGGGACGATCCCGGCCTCCTCGAAGGAGAAGAACCCGCCGGTGCGGCCGCAGCCCATCTGGACGTCGTCGACGATCAGCAGCATGTCGCGCCGCCGGCACAGGTCGGCCAGACCGCGCAGCCACTCGGCGCGCGCGACGTTGACCCCGCCCTCGCCCTGGACGGTCTCCACGATCACCGCGGCGGGGTGGTTGAAACCGGAGCCCTGGTCCTCCAGCAGGCGCTCGAACCAGAGGAAGTCCGGAACCCTCCCGTTCAGGTAGTTGTCGAACGGCATGGGAGTGGTGTGCACGAGGGGGATGCCGGCCCCGGCACGCTTGAAGGCGTTGCCGGTCACCGCGAGCGAGCCCAGCGACATGCCGTGGAACGCGTTGGTGAACGACACGACGGCCTCGCGCCCCTTGGCCTTGCGGGCGAGTTTCAGGGCCGCCTCGACGGCGTTGGTGCCGGTCGGGCCCGGGAACATGACCTTGTACGGCAGCCCTCGGGGTTCGAGCACCGCCGAGTGGAACGTCTCCAGGAAGGCGCGCTTGGCCGTGGTCGACATGTCCAGGGCGTGGGTGATCCCGTTCCGCCCGATGTAGTCGAGCAGGGCGCGCTTGAGGACGGGATTGTTGTGGCCGTAGTTCAGCGAGCCCGCGCCGGCGAAGAAGTCGAGGTAGGTGCGGCCCTGTTCGTCGTGGATCCGGCTTCCTTCCGCACGGTCGAAGACGACCGGCCAGGCGCGGCAGTAGCTGCGCACCTCCGACTCCACGGCGTCGAAGACGGTCCGGCCAGGTGCTGTCGTGGTCAAGATTCTTTCTCCAGAGGTGTGGGGATACCGACTGCCTCGTGAGCCGGCGCCGGTTCGGTGCCCGCGGTGCGCGGGCGGTTCAGAAGGACAGGGGCGCGATGCGGTGGAGCACCTCGGACTCGTGCCGGCAGTCGGCGAACCGGTCCGCGGGGAAGAGGGTCTCCCGCGTGACGCGGGCGCCGTGCCGCTCGGCGTACGAGGTGAAGAGCCGCTCGGACGCGGAGTTCCCGGGGGTGATGGTGGTCTCCAGGCGGTCGATGCCGTGCTCGGTGGCGACACGCAGGGAGAGCCCGTCGAGCAGCGCCCCGCCGACGCCCAGACCGCGCACGGACTCGTCGACCGCGATCTGCCAGATGAACAGGGTGCCCGGAGCATCGGGACGGACGTAGCCGGTCACGAATCCCATGACTCGCCCGGTGCGGTCACGGGCGACGGCGGAGGTGCCGGCGAAGTCACGGCACCAGAGCAGATAGCTGTAGACGGAGTTCACGTCCAGGGTTTTCGCCTCGCGTGCCAGTCGCCACAGAGCGGGGCCGTCCTCGGGCCCGGGGCGGTCCAGGCGCAGGCCGGAAGGGGAGCGGAGCGGTGTTCGGAGGGATGCCGGGTCTGCATGAGCAGTGGTCATGCGGGCCGAAGTTACCCAGCAGCGGACGAAATGACATGCGGCGTAGGGCTTTTGCTGTGGGTGTCGACTGTGATATTCGCGCGAACCGATTCGGTGCCGAGGAAACCATTCGGCACCCGATCGGCGTACGGATATGTCCGGATATCTCCCCCTGGGGCGGCCGTTGGTAACGAGAACGCAACGCATTTGCTCTGTGCCAGATTTGCGACGTAAAAGTTATCTCTTCGACGGGCGGGGGGAGGTTTTCGCCGCAACGGCCTGGATACAGGGGTGCGGCGGTCGGCGGCGGTCCCGAGTCCGGGGCTCCCGGGAGCGTGGCCGCCTCGTGCGGTAGGGCAGGGCATGCCCGAACACCCGCGGCGGCTGCCCGGCGGCGCCCGGACTGCGGGACTCCGGTTTCAGCCGAGGACAGCCAGCAGCTCGTTGCACGCCTCCTCGCACGACCTGCACGCCCCGGCACAGACGCGGCAGTGCTCGTGGGCGTCGGCGTGCGAGGCACACTCGTCGCCGCAGGCCTTGCACACCGCGGCGCATGCCGTGAGGATCGCGCCGGTGACGTTGGCGTCGTAGCCGGTGTGCCGGGAGAGTACGGCCGCGGTGGCGGTGCAGATGTCGGCGCAGTCCATGTCCGTGCGGATGCACTTGGTCAGCTCGCTCACCATGCCCTCGGACAGACACGCGTCCGCGCAGGCCGTGCAGGCCTGCGCGCACGCGATGCACTCCTCGATGCAACGCGTGAGCTTCGCCTGGTCGATGGACCCGAGGTCGGCCGGATGGGTGGCGAGCATCTCTTCGACAGTGCTGGTCATGCCGGTGCTCCTTTCACCTTGCGGTGTGTCGCGACCGGGTGCCGTCCGGTGCTCTGCCCGGCTGCCACGCGCTGAGCTCGTCCCGCTCCGCCCGGTCGACGGGCGGGTCGCCGCGTTGGAAGAGCCCCAATCCCGGCCCCGGTGGGTTCCAGCGGCGCCTACCCCGGAAGGCCGGGAGGACACGCGCACGCTGCCGCCCGGCAGCGAGCCGGCGGACCGGAGGGTTCGGGTGCCCACCCGCGTGCCGCCGACCGCCGACCGCCGACCGGCGTCCGCGGCCCGTCCCACAGTGCAGTCCGGCCCACCGTGCTGTCGCCATGGAGGGCGAGGCGGTCGTCGGCGTGGTCACCGGCTCCGACATCAGCCGGGGTGACATCATGGCTTGCCTCTTCCGGCCGGTGGAAGCGGGCCGCCCGGGGTCCGGCCGCGCGGATCGGCCGGTCCGGATCCAGCCGCCGGAGACGGATGCAGCAGCCGCCGGACTCGGGACCGGCCCACTCCCCGGACCGAGAGCGGAGGGCAGGGCGCTGAACGGATACGGGTGGGACATCGCGCTCATCGCCGCCCTCATCGTCCTCAACGCGCTCTTCGCGGGCACCGAGATCGCCCTCGTCTCCCTGCGCCAAAGCCAGCTGCGCAGGCTGCGCCGGAAAGACGGGTCCGCCGCGGCAGCCCGCCTCGTCCGGCTGACGGACGACCCCAACCGCTATCTCGCCACCATCCAGATCGGCATCACCCTGGCAGGCTTCCTCGCCTCGGCCACCGCCGCCGTGTCCCTGGCGGAGCCGCTCGTGCCCCTCCTGGCATTCGCGGGCCGGGCCGCAGCCCCGCTCGCCGTGGCCCTGGTCACCGCGCTGCTCACCTTCGTCACCCTGGTCGTCGGAGAGCTGGCACCCAAACGCCTCGCGATGCAGTACCCGCAGCGCTGGTCGCTCATCGCCGCCACACCGCTGAACGCTCTGGCGACGCTGGCCCGTCCCGTCGTCTGGTCGCTCGGCGAGACGACGAACCTCCTGGTCAGGCTCCTGGGAGGCGATCCGAAGGCAGGCAGCCAGCCGCCCACCCCGGAGGAGCTCCGCGACATGGTGGTCAGCCACCGGGGACTGACCCCGGAACAGCGCACCATCATCTCCAGCGCCCTGGAGATCCACGAGCGGACGCTCCGCGTGGCACTCGTTCCGCGCCGCGCCGTGTTCACCCTCTCGTCGGAGGTCTCGGCGGCCCGGGCCCGCACCGAGCTCGCCCGTGCAGGGCACTCGCGGGCACCGGTGGTCACGGCGGCCGGCTTCGAGGAAGTCGTCGGCGTGGTCCACATCAAGGACGTGACCACCAGCGAGGACGACACCCCGGTGGGTGACCTGGCACGCCCGGCCACCGTCTTCACGGAGTACATGAAGGTCACCGAGGCGCTGCGCCGCTTCCAGGCGGACCGGCAGCAGTTCGCCCTCGTCACCGACGAGCACGGGTCGGTGGAGGGCATCGTCACCCTGGAGGACCTGCTGGCAGAGATCGTCGGGGAGATCTACGACGAGACGGTCCGCGACAGCCAGGACGTGATCCCCCAGCCGGACGGCTCCTGGCTGGCACCCGGCTCCTTCCCCGTCCGCGGCCTGCCCGACCTCGGGATCGATCCGTCCGACCTCGGGGAAGCCGGCCCCTACACCACCGTGGCCGGCCTGGTCCTGCACAGGCTGGGCCGCCTCCCCGAACCGGGCTCCGCCGTCGGGGTCGGGCGTTGGGCGGTCGAGGTCACCGCGGTCGACAAGGACGTCATCGAGGAGGTCCGGATCCGGCCCGCGGCCGGCGGAGAGCCGCCGGACCGCAAGCCCTCGGCCGGCCGCCGGAACGGGGACGCGACCACCGGGTAGGTGCGGCGGAGTCCGGGGCGAGACGGTGGGGCGTACTCCCCCGAGCCGGAAAGGGGTGGACCCACCTCCGGTGGGCAGGGGCAGGCCACATGACCCGGAAGGAGGCGGTCATCATGGCCGGCACAGGCCTGGGCCTCCGCGTCGTGGTGGGCATCGACGGCTCCGAGCCCTCATACGAGGCACTGCGCTGGGCGGTCCGGTACGCAGCCGTCATCGGCGGTCACGTCGATGCCGTCGCGGCCTACGACCTGCCCGGCGGCGTGGGCTGGTCCGCTCCTGCGGTGGACGCCGACTTCGACGCCGCACATGCGAGGTCCAAGATGAGGGAGGAGCTGCGGACTGTGGCCCGGGAGGCGCGGTCGGACGTACGGATGGAAGACCGCCTCGTCCGAGGACGCCCGGCCGAGGTGCTCCTTGCGGCAGCCGAGGGAGCGGAGGTGCTGGTCGTCGGCAGCCGCGGCCGGGGCGGCTTCGCCGGCCTGACGCTGGGGTCGGTGAGCCAGCAGTGCGCCAGGCATGCCCCCTGCCCTGTGGTGATCGTCCGCAGAGGTACGGGTACGGGTGCGGACCCGGCCGGTGAACCGGCCTGAGACGCCGTGGACCGGCAGCGTGCACGGCGCGACCCGGCACCGTGCCGGCGGGCGCGGGGCGGGCCGGCCGGGGCGTGCACCGCGTGCTGCTCTGCGTCCCTGAGCAGCGCCCGCCGCGCCGCAAGGGGCGCCATGCACCAGAATTGCCAGAGTCGGTGAGTTCGGCGCCGCCCAGGGGAGAGTGACCGGCGTGCTCGATGTGCCGCTCTGGTTGTGGATCGCGTTCGCCGCGACGGTGGTGGTCTCGCTGGCGGTCGACCTGCTGGCCCACCGCAGCGCCCACGTCATCGGGTTCAAGGAGGCAGCCGCCTGGAGCGGGCTGTGGGTCGGCCTCGCGCTCGCCTTCGGCGGCGTCGTCTTCCTCGTCCTCGGCACGACCGCCGGGACCGAGTACACGACCGCGTGGCTGCTGGAGAAGAGCCTGTCGGTCGACAACCTGTTCGTCTTCGCCGTGATCTTCGGCTACTTCAAGGTCCCCCGCGCCTACCAGCACCGCGTCCTGTTCTTCGGAGTGATCGGCGCCCTCGTCTTCCGCGGCGTCTTCCTCACCCTCGGCGTGGCCGCGGTCAGCCGCTTCACCGCCGTCCTGTTCGCCTTCGCCGCCCTCCTCTTCTACAGCACCTACAAGCTCCTCAAAGAGGAGGAGGACTTCGACCCGGGCAGCAGCCTCGCTGTACGGATGCTGAGGAGGATCGTTCCGGTCCGCGACGAGTACGAGGGAACGAAGTTCTTCGTCAGGGAGGCCGGCAAGCGTGTGGCGACCCCGCTGCTCGCGGTGGTCGTGGCGATCGAGGCGGCAGACCTGATCTTCGCCGTCGACAGCGTCCCGGCCGTCCTCGCGGTCAGCGACGACATCTTCATCGTCTACACCAGCAACGCCTTCGCGATCCTCGGCCTGCGTGCCCTGTACTTCATGCTCGCGGGCCTCCTGGACCGGTTCCACTACCTCAACACCGGCCTCGCCGTCATCCTCTCCTTCATCGGCGTCAAGCTCATCCTCCAGGCGTCCCACAAGATGATCAGCCCGTCGATCCCGGAGATCCCCTCCCCGCTCAGCCTGGCCGTCATCGCCGCCATCCTCACGGTGTCCATCGTGTTCAGCCTGCGCCTGCCGGCCCCGGCCCGGCCGCCGACGGCCGGTGACGCGGAGGACCGGCAACCCCCCGCCCCTCCTGATCCTCCCGATCCTCCGCCCCCGCCGCGCCGGCAGTAGGAGTACGCGGCCGCCGACCGGAGCCGCTGCCGCGATCCTCCCCTCGCCCTACCATTAAAGAATGGGTAAAACGCAGCACGAGACCGGGCCGCAAGGCGTGCTTGTCTGCCCGGTGTGCAAGCAGCACGTCGACACCGTGATCAAGCGACGGCACAAGACGCTCGGCGTCTTCGTCCCCGTGTGGGAGCAGGGCCCCTGCCGCAATCCCGACTGCCCCGCCTACTCCGACTACCCGAGGCACACCCAGCCGCAGCACCGCGGTTGAGCGCCGCCACCTCCCTCGCGGGGGCGAAGCCGCCGGCGCCCCTGCGCTGCCCCCGTGGGGCCCCTACGGGGTGTCGTCCGCGGGGTCGGACCAGCCCAGGGGGAGCGGATCGGCGTCCCCGGCCCCGGAAGACGGTTCGCGGCCGGCGGCGTTGAAGGCGTTCAGCGCGGAGACGAGGGCGCTGCGCTGGGAGGGGTCGAGCCGGCGCAGGATGCCGGTGATCTCCGCCCGGCGCCGTGCGGTCACGTGCCGGACGACCCGCTGACCCTCCTCGGTGAGGCTCTGCACCGTCTCACGCCGGTTGGCGGGGTTGGTCCGGCGGCTCACCAGGCCGGCCGCGATCAGCCGGTCCACCATCCGCATGGCGGTGGACGGCTGGACTCCGAGGTGCTCCGCGAGCACCACCAGCTTGGACGGCCCGCGGGTCGACAGGACCACGAGCATCCGGAACTGCGGCAAGGTGATGGTCTCCTCGACCGTCGCCAGCGACCGTGCCGACACGGCCACCAGCAGGCGGGACGCCGTCAGTACGGCGCGCGTGACGGCCTCGATGTCGTCCTGCGCCGGGTCGGTCTCCTGATGCTCGTGCATACGACCCTTTGTACCCTGCGCCGACGGTCTGCTTGTCCGGTTCCGGCGCGGCCAAACCCACGAATCGCCCTCAAAGGCATAACGTTCCGATCGCGAACGTGGCACTGAGCAAAGATGTAATCTTTTCGTTATCTAGTCCACTGCGTGCCACTTTCGACCGATTTGCTCAAACATCTTGTTGACTTTGTCACTTTGCGGCGAGTGGAGGCGGCTGCGGGGATAGCACTCCGGCCTGCCCAGGGCAAGGCCCGCGCCCCATGCGATTTCACTTTCTGCTGGGTAAGTTCGGCCCGCATGACCAGTACCCGCCCTCCGGCTCACCGGCGGCGGCGGCCCCGGAGCGGGTCCCGTCCCGGTGGACCCCGTGGCCCACGGCCCTGTCATGCCGGCGGTCCGCGCCGCATTTGCAGCCGCACGGCGGAGCGGACCGGCTCGAAGCAGAAAGCACCGAACTGTTGTTGACACGAACGACCATTCACGCGGACGGCGCCTGGCGCGACGCGCTCAGCGGTGAGACGCGGGAGATCCTCGACCCGGCGGACGGCCTGCCCTTCGCGGTCGTCGCCGAGGGCGGCGCGGAGGACGCCGACGCCGCCGTCGCCGCGGCGCGTGCCGCCTTCGACTCCGGCGCCTGGCCGGGCACCCCCGTGGCCGAGCGGGCCGCGCTGCTGCGCCGTACCGCCGGGCTCCTGGTCCGCGACCGCGAGGAACTGGCCCTCCTGGAGAGCCGCGACGCCGGGAAGACGCTCGCCGAGGGGCGAGCCGACGTCGACTGCGTCGCGGACGCCTTCCGCTACTTCGCCGACCTGGTCCTGGCCGAGGGGCCGGGCCGCGTCGTCGACGCCGGCAGCGACACCGTGCACAGCGTCGTCGTCCACGAGCCGGTGGGCGTGTGCGCGATGATCACGCCCTGGAACTACCCGCTTCTGCAGGCGAGTTGGAAGATCGCGCCGGCCCTGGCCGCCGGCAACACCTTCGTGGTCAAGCCGAGCGAGATCACCCCGCTCAGCACCGTCGCGCTGATCGCGCTGCTCGCCGAGGCCGGACTCCCGAGCGGCGTCGCGAACCTCGTCACCGGCCCCGGCCACACGGTCGGCGCCCGGCTCGCCGAGCACCCCGACGTCGACCTCGTCTCGTTCACCGGCGGCCTCACCAGCGGGGTGAAGGTCGCGCAGGCGGCGGCACCCGGCGTCAAGAAGGTCGCCCTGGAGCTCGGCGGCAAGAACCCGAACGTGGTCTTCGCCGACGCCTGCCGGACCGCGGAGGGCTTCGACACCGCCGTCGACCAGGCCCTCAACGCCGCCTTCATCCACAGCGGGCAGGTCTGCTCCGCCGGCTCCCGGCTGATCGTCGAGGAGTCGGTACGGGAGCGCTTCGTGGCCGAGCTGAGCCGCCGGGCCGCCCGGATCAGGCTGGGCCGGGGCACCGAGGACGGCGTCGAGTGCGGCCCGCTCGTCTCACTGGCCCAGCTGGAGCGCACCGAGGAGTACGTCGCGTCCGCGCTCGCCGAGGGGGCCGTGCTGCGCAGCGGCGGACGCCGCCCCGAGCCCTCCGCCACCAGGCCCGCCGGCGGGTACTTCCACGAGCCGACCGTCCTCGACCGCTGCCACCGGCGCATGCGCGTGATCCGCGAGGAGGTCTTCGGCCCCGTCCTCACGGTGGAGACCTTCCACACCGAGGACGAGGCGGTCGCTCTCGCGAACGACACCGAGTACGGGCTCGCGGGAGCCGTCTGGACCGCGGACGCGGCCCGGGCCCGCCGGGTCGCCGGCCGGCTGCGCCACGGCACCGTGTGGATCAACGACTTCCACCCCTACCTCCCGCAGGCCGAATGGGGCGGCTTCGGCAAGTCCGGCGTGGGACGCGAGCTCGGCCCGTCCGGCCTCGCCGAGTACCGCGAGACGAAGCACGTCTACCAGAACCTGGCGCCCCGCCCCGTCCGGTGGTTCTCCGGCTGACCCCCGCTCTGCCCCGGCGGGTGCGGCGCCCGCACCGCCCGGGAGCCGGAACAGCCACCCGTACGCCCCCACGCTTCATGGAGTGAACACAGGATGTCCGACCGCACCTACGACTACGTCATCGTCGGCGGTGGCACCGCCGGTTCGGTGATCGCCTCCCGCCTCACGGAGGACCCCGCCGTCACCGTCGCCGTCATCGAGGGCGGCCCGTCCGACGTCGACCGCCCCGACGTCCTCACCCTGCGCCGCTGGATGGGCCTGCTCGGCGGCGACCTGGACTACGACTACCCCACCACCGAACAGCCGCGCGGCAACTCCCACATCAGGCACAGCCGGGCCCGCGTCCTCGGCGGCTGCTCCTCGCACAACACGCTGATCGCGTTCAAGCCGCTGCCGTCCGACTGGGCCGAGTGGGCCGCGATGGGCGCCGACGGCTGGGACGCCGCGTCGATGGACCCGTACTTCGGCAAGCTCCTCAACAACATCGTCCCGGTCGACGAGAAGGACCGCAACGCCATCGCCCGCGACTTCGTGGACGCGGCGCAGGAAGCCCTCGGCGTGCCCAAGGTCGAGGGGTTCAACCGCAAGCCCTTCCACGAGGGGGTCGGCTTCTTCGACCTCGCCTACCACCCGGAGGACAACAAGCGCTCCTCCGCCTCCGTCGCCTACCTGCACCCCTACCTGGACCGGCCCAACCTGCACCTGCTGCTGGAGACGTGGGCGTACCGGCTGGAGTTCGACGGCGTCCGCGCCACCGGCGTACGGGCGCGCGCCGCCGACGGCGAGGAACTCGTCGTACGGGCCTCCCGCGAGGTGGTCGTCTGCGCCGGAGCGGTGGACACGCCGCGGCTGCTGCTCCACTCCGGCATCGGGCCGCGCGAGCAGCTGGCCGGACTCGGCATCGACGTCCGCCACGACCTCCCGGGCGTCGGCGAGAACCTGCTCGACCACCCGGAGTCCGTGATCGTCTGGGAGACCCGCGGTCCGATACCCGAGAACTCCGCGATGGACAGCGATGCCGGACTGTTCGTACGCCGCGACCCGGAGTCCGCCGGACCCGACCTGATGTTCCACTTCTACCAGGTGCCGTTCACCGACAACCCCGAGCGGCTGGGCTACGAACGGCCCGCGCACGGCGTGTCGATGACGCCGAACATCCCCAAGCCCCGCAGCCGCGGCCGGCTCTACCTGACCAGTGCCGACCCCGAGGCCAAGCCGGCCCTGGACTTCCGCTACTTCACCGACGAGGACGACCACGACGCCCGCACCCTCGTCGACGGCATCAGGATCGCCCGGAGGATCGCCGCGGCCGAACCGCTGGCGTCCTGGCTCGGCCGCGAGGTCTGCCCCGGCCCCGACGTCACCGGCGACGAGGAGCTGAGCGAGTACGCCCGCAAGGCCGCGCACACCGTGTACCACCCGGCCGGCACCTGCCGGATCGGCGCCGAGGACGACGCCATGGCCGTCGTCGCCCCCGACCTGACCATCCGCGGCCTGGAGGGCATACGGATCGCCGACGCGTCCGTCTTCCCCACCATCCCCGCCGTCAACCCGATGATCGCCGTCCTGATGGTGGGGGAGAAGTGCGCCGACCTCCTTGCCCCGGCCGGCGACCCGAAGGAGGCCGCCTGATGGCCCCCCACGATCCCGTCTTCTCCGTCCGCGGCCTGTGGAAGGTCTTCGGGCCCAAGGCCGGCCGAGTGCCCTCCGACCCCGGCCTCGCCGCCCTGTCGACCGCCGAGATCCGCGAGCGGACGGGCTGCACGGCCGCCGTCCGCGACGTCTCCTTCGACGTCCGCCGCGGCGAGGTGTTCGTCGTCATGGGCCTGTCCGGCTCCGGCAAGTCGACCCTCGTACGCTGCCTCACCCGGCTCATCGAGCCCACCTCCGGCGAGCTCGCCATGGACGGCGAGGACGTCCTCGCCATGGACCCGGCCCGGCTGCGCGAGCTGCGCCGGCACCGCGCCGCGATGGTCTTCCAGCACTTCGGCCTGCTGCCGCACCGCACCGTCCTGGACAACGTCGCGTACGGCCTGGAGATCCAGGGCGTGGCGAAGGGCGAGCGGCGGGCGAAGGCCCGCGAGGTCATCAAGAAGGTCGGCCTGGCCGGTCTCGAAGAGCGGCGCCCCAGCCAGCTCTCCGGCGGCCAGCAGCAGCGGGTGGGCCTGGCCCGCGCCCTCGCGGCCGACCCCGAAGTCCTCCTGTTCGACGAGCCGTTCAGCGCCCTCGACCCGCTGATCCGCCGCGACATGCAGGAGGAGGTGGCCCGGCTCCACCGGGAGGAGGGCCGCACCATGGTGTTCATCACCCACGACCTCGCGGAGGCCCTGAAGCTCGGCGACCGCATCGCCCTCATGCGGGACGGCGCCATCGTGCAGCTCGGCACGCCCGAGGAGATCGTCACCCGCCCCGCCGGCGACTACGTCCGCGACTTCGTGCGCGACGTACCGCGCGAGCAGATCGTCCCCGTGTCCCGGGCGATGCGCCCGGCCATCGGCGACGAGGCGGAACGGGGCACGGTGCTCGCACCGGACGCCACGGTCGCCGACGGCATCGCCGCGGTCGCCCGGGACGGCGTCCCCGCCCGGATCGAGGCGGACGGCGAACTCCTCGGCGTCGTCGACCACGCGCGGCTGCTGGCCGTCGTTGCAGGCCTGGAACCGGGCAGCGGCAGCACGGGCGCGGCCGTCCCCGCAGTCCCCGCCGCACGCACGGAGCCGGGCACGCCCGCCGGCGCGGGACAGGCCGCCGCCACGGACACCGACACGGACCCGGTGACCGCATGAGCGCCGCCACCACCTCCCGCCCCCCCGTCGCCGGGGGGAACAGCCGCAGCCGCGCCGAGCAGGCGGGCAGCCGCCGCTCCTGGCGCCCGGCCCTCCCCGCCGCCCCGGCGGTGCTGCTGGTCCTGGCGCTGCTTCTGCCCACCGCCGCCCTGCTCGCCGACGGCGGCTGGCCGCAGGCACTGCGCCTGGACCTGGCCCCGCAGCTCGACACCTTCGCCGACTGGGTGGTCGACAACCGCGAGACCCACCCCGTCTTCCTCTACTTCCTGCTGCACCTGTCCAACGCGGCCACCGACTCGGTCGCCCAGGTCCACGACCTGCTCACCGCCATCGGCTGGGCGGGCGTGCTCACCACCGCCACCGCACTCGCCTGGTACGCGGGCGGCGCCGGCCGCAAAGGCGCCGGCCCGGCCCTCGTCGCCTTCGCCTCCCTGGCCGGCTGCGGGCTCCTCGGCCTGTGGGAGCAGTCGACCGAGACGCTCGCCCTGATGCTGGTGTCCGTCGCCGTGGCGTCCGCGGTCGGCATCCTGCTCGGCCTGGCCTGCGGACTGTCCGACACCGCCCAGCGGATGCTGCGCCCGGTCCTCGACACCATGCAGGTCCTGCCGTCCTTCGCCTACCTGCTCCCGCTCGTCCTGGTCTTCGGCATCGGCACCCCGTCCGCGCTCATCACGACGGTGATCTACGCGGCACCCCCGATGGTCCGGATGACCGCGCTGGGCCTGCGCGGCGCGGACCCGGCCGTCCTGGAGGCCTCCAGGTCCCTCGGGGCGACCCGGTGGCAGCGGCTGCGGACGGCACGGCTGCCGATGGCCCGGCCGCAGCTCTTCCTCGGCCTGAACCAGACGATCATGATGGCCCTGTCGATGGTGGTCATCGCCTCCGTCGTCGGCGCCGGCGGTCTCGGCGAGAGCGTGTACCAGGCGCTGAAGACCCGCGACTTCGGCCAGGGCCTCACCGCCGGACTGGCCATCGTCCTCATCGCCGTGTGGCTCGACCGGACGACGGCTGCGGCCGGGGCGCGCAGCGGCGTCCCGGTCGGCCGGAAGGGAACCGGTATCGCCCTCGCGGCGGCCGGCGGAGGCCTGCTGGCGGGCCGGGCCCTGGGCGAGTGGCCCGAAGCGGCCACGGTGGACATCGCCGCACCGCTGAACACCGCCGTCGACTGGCTGGTCGGCAGCGTGTACCAGGACGTCCCCGTGTTCGGCGGCACCTCCGTGTGGGCCGGCAACGCCACCAGCTGGGTGCTCAACCCGCTGAACGACGGCCTCCAGGCCCTGCCGTGGTGGTCGCTGCTGCTGCTCGCCGGTGCCGTGGCCCTGCTCGTCGGCACCTGGCGGGGCGCCCTGACCGCCGTCCTCGCCCTGGGGTGCACCGGCGTGCTCGGCATCTGGGACAAGGCCCTGTACACGCTCTCCCAGATCCTGGTCGCCGTCGCCCTCACCCTGGTCCTGGGCTTCGCGATCGGCATCCTCGCGGCCCGCGTACGGGCGGTCGAACGGCTGCTGCGCCCGGTGTTCGACGCCATGCAGACGCTGCCGCAGTTCATCTACCTCATCCCGGTCGTCCAACTGTTCAACGCGGGCCGGGTCGCCGCGATCACCGCGGCGGCCGTGTACGCCCTGCCCGCCGTGGTGCGGGTCACCACGCAGGGACTGCGGCAGGTCAGCCCCGCCACCATGGAGGTGTCCCGCTCCCTGGGCGCCACCACCTGGCAGCAGATCCGCGACGTGCAGTGGCCGCTCGCCCGCCCGGCGCTGCTGGTCGCCGCGAACCAGGGCGTCGTCCTCGTCCTCGCCGTGGTCGTCATCGGCGGCCTGGTGGGCGGCGGGGCACTCGGCTTCGACGTGGTCAAGGGCCTCACCGCGGGCGAACTCGGCACCGGTCTGATCGCCGGCGCGGGCATCGTCTGCCTGGGCCTGGCCCTCGACAAGCTCACCCAGCCCGCCGACCGCACCGCCTCGGCCGACACCCGGCACTGAGCGGCCCGTCCCCGACCATCCCCCTCCCCGTCAACCGGAAGGCACACCACCATGCCCGCACGCACCCGCACCGACATCGCCCGCACCGACATCGCCCGCACCGACATCGCCCGCACCGGCCACGCCCACACCGATCCGCGCCCGGGCGCCCGGTCCCGCCGTTCCAGAACGCTCCTCGCGGCGACCGGCGCCCTCGCCCTGCTCACGGTCAGCGCCTGCGGCGCCGCCGAGACCCGGGGCGGCGACTCCAAGACGGTCAGCCTGCACACCCCGTCGTGGGTCGGCGCCGAGGTCAACACGGCCGTCGCCGCGTACCTGCTGGAGCACGAACTCGGGTACAAGGTCAAGACCCAGCAGATGGACGAGACCCCGGCCTGGGACGCGATGAGCCAGGGCAAGATCGACGCGATCCTGGAGGACTGGGGCCACCCCCAGGAGGAGAAGCGCTACGTCGAGGGCAACAAGTCCGTCGTTTCGGCCGGCGAGCTGGGCGTGACGGGCCACATCGGCTGGTTCGTCCCGAAGTACCTGGCCGACGAGAAGCCGGACATCACGGACCACAGGAACCTCAACAAGTACGCGGACGTCTTCAAGACCCCGGAGAGCGGGGACAAGGGCCAGTTCATCAAGGGCGACCCGTCCTACGTCTCGTACGACAACGCCCTGATCAAGAACCTCGGCCTGGACTACAAGCCGATCGAGGCGGGCGCCGAGGCCACGCACCTCGCGCAGCTGGAGCAGCTGTACAAGAACAAGAAGCCCTTCCTCACCTACTGGTGGACCCCGCAGTGGATGAACGCGACGATGGACCTCGTCGAGGTGAAGCTGCCGCCGTACAAGGAGGGTTGTGACGCCGACAAGCAGGCCGTCGCCTGCGCCTACCCGGACGTGCCGCTGAAGAAGTGGATGAACGCGGACTTCGCGAAGGACGGCGGCGACGCGGCGGAGTTCCTGAAGAACTTCACGTGGACGACCGAGCAGCAGAACCTGGTCGCCAAGTACGTCGCCGCCGACGGGATGTCCGCGCAGAAGGCCGCCGAGAAGTGGGTGAAGGAGAACGAGGCGACCTGGAAGGCCTGGCTGCCGAAGCAGTGACCGCCCCGGGGCCGGACGGCTGCGTCCGGCCCCTCCGGCCCGCCCCCGTCCTGTCCCGTGGACCGTTCATCCGAAAGGATGTCCGGCACCGCTAAAATCAGGCCATGACGAACGCACTTCGCCGCAGGTACCCGATCCGCCCCGGACGATGCGCGTGCGCACGAGCGGCGCTCCCCGCGGAGGCTCGCACGGGCGCCGGCCGACCGCAGGCGGCGCGGTGAGCGACGAGCCGGTCTTCGTCCGGAGCAGGTGGGGGACCAGCCGGTACGTCTACAACCACCGCAACCCCGTAGGCCTCGCCCTCATCGTCATCACGCCCCTCATCGCGCTCGGCGTGCTCTTCGGCCTGCGCGCCGACTGGACGTGGGGCGAGGGGGAGTTCCGCGATGCCGTCCGCAAGGGCGTGAAGGACCTGGAGGGCGCACGGCAGTACACGACTCCGGAGAGCGACCACCACTTCATCGTCTCCGGCGCGGTGAGGGACAGCGGCATCGGTCCGGGCCACGGCGTCCACGCGAGCAAGGCGAAGAACGGCGGCTACACGGTCGGCACCGAGGACACGGAGACCGAGTACTGCGTCTTCCTGTCGCTGACCCGGGCCGAGGAGCGCATCCTCCTCCCGGGGGCGCCGGTCGACGCGGAGGCCCTCTCCCGCGCGGGCATGCCCGCCCTGTACCTGTCCCATGCGACCTACGTCGAGGGCGCCTGCCGCTGACCCAACGCTGCGGCGCCCGCGTCGGCCGGGTCCGGGTCGAGGTGCCGGTGGACCCGGCGGAGCAGGGAGGCGAGCACCCGGCGCTCGTCCCCGCTCAGCGGGGCCAGGACGTCGTCGTCGGTGGCGGCGATGTCCGCGTTCAGCCGGTCCAGGAAGGCGCGCCCCCCGGGGGCCAGCCGGACGAGGACCTTCCGCCGGTCGTCCCGGTCCCGGGTGCAGACGACGTGGCCGGTTTTCACCAGGTCGTTGACGACCTTCACCAGGTCGCTGGTGTTCATGTCGAGCCGCGCGGCCAGGAGCGTCTTCATCTGCGGGCCCATGTCGGCCACCAGCGCCATGACGGTCAGGTGCCACAGCCGCAGGTTGTGGGCGGCCAGCCGCTCGGTGAGCCGCCGGCGCGCGGCCTTCCCGACCGCGTACATGAGGTACGCGTTGAGGTCGAGGACGCTCGGGGGCGTCATCCCGGCTCCCTGGCTCACCGCCCTGGCCGCTGCGCCGCCCGCGAGCGTCAGGTCGGTCTGCGCGAGGGCCCGGAAGACCTGGGCCCAGTCCGTCGCGGGCATGTTCGAGATGCCGACGACGGCGAACTCCGCTCCCGACGCGTCGCGTGCGGTGCCGGTGACGACCGGCTGATCCATTCGCTCCCCCTTGCAGGCCCTGCGGGTCGCTGGTCCGGCGACCCGGCGGTGTCGTGAAATGCCGGCGCCCCTCAGGACCGTCCGAGGGGCGCCGGAGTGTTCGGGGCTGCGCTGCCCCGCAGCTCACGGGCGGCCGGTGAGGTAGCCGCCCATGGAGGTGAAGTACTCGGTGGCGGGCAGCTCTCGGCCGTCCTCCGTGCGTACGCGGGTGACGGCGAGGCCGTGGTTGCGGCCGGTGCGGGCGTCGGCACCGGCGACGATCACGACGCCCTCGCCCTCGCGGTAGAAGATGCGGCCGGGCGTGCCGCCGTAGCGGCCCTCCGACACGACGGCGGAGAGGATCTCCAGGCGCCTGCCCTTGTGGAAGGTGAAGGCGCTCGGGTACGGCGCGGACTGCGCGCGGACCAGGCGCTCCAGGACGTCGGCCGGCCAGGTCCAGTCGATGCGGATGTCCTCCTCGGACCGCTTGTGGAAGAAGCTGGCCCGGGAGCGGTCCTGCCGGGTGAACTCGGTCTCCCCGGCGGCGATCCGGGCGAGGGCGGCGGTGGTGACGGGGGCGATGAGGTCGACCGTCTTGTGGAAGAGGTCGGTGGCCGTGTCGGCGGGCCCCACCGGGACGGCGCGCTGCTCGACGATGTCGCCAGCGTCGAGGACCTCGTCCATCATGTGGGCGGTGACGCCCACCTCCTCCTCGCCGTTGATGAGGGCCCAGATCAGCGGGGAGAAGCCGGCGTACTTCGGCAGGAGCGAGTCGTGCACGTTCAGCGTGCCGTGGCGGGGGAGCGAGTAGATCCGCGGAGGGATCCACGTACGCCAGTTGTTGGCCACGATGATGTCCGGATCGGCCGCCTTGAGGAGGTCGAAAAGCTCCTCGTCGTCGGGCCGGTTGCGGATGGCGACGGGCACGCCGTGCTCCTCGGCCAGGTCGGCGACCGAGTCGCTCCAGATCTTCTCGTAGGCGTGCTCGCTCTTGGGGTGTGTCACGACCATCACGACGTCGTGCTCGGACTCCAGGAGGGCTTTCAGGGTGCGGTGACCCCACGTCTGGTAACCGAACATGACGACCCGCATGGGGGTTCCTCCTCGGAAGAGCGAATGACCGCGGCAAGTAAAGCAAGGCTTACCTAACATTGCAATACGGTGCATGTTCAAGCCAGTTGAAGGCTGAGCGGCCGTCAGCTGTCCGGTTTGTCGGGTCGACAGCTCAGCGCAGGTGAGGTTAGCTTTACCTAAGTTCCCACTGGCTTGCGGTGACCCCGGGCCGGTGTCGCGTTCTTTTCGCCCCACGCCTCACAGGCGGCAGTTCCGCACGATGGGAGTGACATGTCTCAGGGTCTTCCTGGCGACGCCCCACTGGTCCACGACCTCATTGGCATCGGCTTCGGCCCGTCCAATGTGGCCATGGCGATAGCTCTGAGCGAGCACAACGCCCGCGTCGGAAGGCAGGAGGCCGTCACCGCTCACTTCTTCGAGCGGCAGCCCGGCTTCGGCTGGCACCGCGGCATGCTGATCGACGACGCGACCATGCAGGTGTCCTTCCTCAAGGACCTCGTGACGCTGCGGAATCCGACCAGCGAGTACAGCTTCCTGTGCTACCTGCAGAGCAGGGGACGGCTCGTCGACTTCGTCAACCACAAGAACCTCTTCCCGCTCCGCGTCGAGTTCCACGACTACTTCGAGTGGGCGGCGGCCAAGGTCGACGACATGGTCTCCTACGGGTACGAGGTCGTCGCCGTCGAGCCCGTCGTCCGGGACGGCGCCATCGAGTACCTCGACGTCACGGCCCGCTCCGGCACCGACACGGTGGTCCACCGCGCCCGCAACCTCGTCATCGGCACCGGCCTGCGCCCGCTCATGCCCGAGGGCGTCGAGCGCACCGACCGCGTGTGGCACAACTCCGAGCTGCTCACGAAGGTCGAGGCGCTGGACGGCGCGAACCCCGGCCGCTTCGTCGTCGTGGGCGCCGGACAGAGCGCCGCCGAGAACGTCGCCTACCTCCACCGCCGGTTCCCCGAGGCCGAGATCTGCGCCGTCTTCTCCCGCTACGGCTACAGCCCAGCCGACGACAGCAGCTTCGCCAACCGCATCTTCGACCCGGCCGCCGTCGACGAGTACTTCGCCGCCCCCGGGGACGTCAAGCGCAAGCTGATGGACTACCACGGCAACACCAACTACTCCGTCGTCGACATCGACCTCATCGACGACCTCTACCGGCAGGCGTACCAGGAGAAGGTCCTCGGCACCGAGCGCCTCCGCTTCATCAACGTCTCCCGCCTCACCGGCGTCGAGGAGCGCGACGGCAGGGTCCACGCCCGCATCACCTCCCTGGTGAGCGGCGAGGAGACGGTCCTCGACGCCGATGTCGTCGTCTACGCCACCGGCTACAGCCCCGCCGACCCCACCGGCCTCCTCGGCCCCGTCGCAGAGCACTGCCTGCGCGACGAGGAGGGGCGCATCCGCGTCGAACGGGACTACCGGCTCACCACCGACCCGGAACTGCGCTGCAGGATCTACCTCCAGGGCGGCACCGAGCACACCCACGGCATCACGTCGTCCCTGCTCTCCAACACGGCCGTCAGGGTCGGCGAGATCCTCGACTCCATCCTCGACCGGGGCCCCGCGGCGCCCGCGCAGAACGGGCCCCGCCCGGTCGCCGACGGGATCGGCCTGGCCAGCTAGTGCTGTGACCGGCCCGGCGCACCCGCAAACCCCAGGGTCCACCCCTGGCCGAGCCCCCACACGCCTCGCCCGCCGGGCAGCGCAGCCGCGCCCTGTGGTCGGGGCACGCACTGTGAGATCCCCCGAAAGGAACACCTGTGTCCAACGGTTCGCGCCCCGCTCTGCAGCGGTTCGTCACCCACCTGCCACGCCTGGCCGTCGCCACGGCCGCCGCCCTCGCCCTGTCCGCCTGCGGGGGCGGCTCGCAGAAGGCGGAGTCGAAGTCCGGGGCCTCGGCCGACGCCGGCACCGCGTCCGCCGCCTTCCCGGTGACGGTCGAGCACAAGTACGGCAGCACCACGATCGACAAGGAGCCCAAGCGGGTCGTCACCCTGGGCCTCTCCGACCAGGACGCCGTCCTCGCGCTCGGCATCAAGCCGGTCGGCGCGGTGGACTGGTTCAAGGAGCAGCCGTACGGAAAGTGGCCGTGGACGAAGGACAAGTGGGGGTCCGCGAAGCCGGAGATCGTCGGTGAGCGCGACGAGTACAACATCGAGAAGATCGCGGCGCTCAAGCCGGACCTCGTCATCGCCCAGTACTCCGGCATGAAGAAGGAGCAGTACGACACCCTCTCGAAGTTCACGAAGGTCGTCGCCCAGCCCAAGGACCTGCCCGACTACGGCGCCTCCTGGCAGGTGATGACCCGGCAGATCGGCACGTCCCTCGGGAAGGCCGCCGAGACCGACAAGCTGATCGCCGACGTCGACGCCCGCTTCAAGGCCGTCCGCGACAGGCACCCCGAGTTCGCGCAGAAGACCCTCGTCGTCGCCGACAGCTTCGAAGCCGGCAAGTACTCGGCCTTCACCAGGACCGACCCCAAGTCGATCTTCTTCCAGGAGCTCGGCTTCACGCTCAAGCCCGAGATCGACACCCTCGCCAAGCCCGGCTTCAACGTCGTCGAGCTCAGCGCCGAGAAGCTGAACGTCCTCGACGTCGACCGCGTCGTGTGGGTCACCTCCAGCACCGGCGCCAACGACCGCATCAAGGCCGAGCCGCTCTACCGGAACCTGAAGGTCCACCAGGAGAAGCGCGACCTCTTCGTCCCCTACCAGGACCCGGACGTCGGCGCCGCGTTCTCCTTCAACACGGTCCTCTCGATCCCCTACGCCATCACCGAGATCGAGCCGCTGCTGACCGCCGTCAGGTAGCACCACACCGCCGGGGCGGAGCGGGGGAGGACGACGCGGCCTCCCCCGCGGCCCGACCCGCGCCCGCCTCCAGCCGCTCACCGCCGCACCACCAGGGAAAGGCCACAACGTACGATGTTTGACGTCGAGTCGGACCGCACACCGGCACCCGGGATTCCCCTGACGGGTGGGCAGACCGGCATCTGGCTGGCCCAGCAGATCGAGCCCGACAGCTCCGCCTACAACATCGTCTTCGCCCTGGAACTGCGCGGCGCCACCGACCTCGACCGCCTCGCCGCCGCGGTGCGGCAGGCCGTCCGGGAAGCCGAGTGCCTCCACGTGCGCCTCGCGCCGGGGGAGGACGGCGAGCCCCGCCAGACCCCCGTCGCCCCCGCCGCCGACATCCCGGTCGTCGACCTGCGGGGCGCCGGCGACCCCGAGAAGGCGGCCGGCGAGTGGATCGCCGCCGACCGGGACCGGCCCGCCGACCTCGCCGCGGGGCCGCTCTTCGCCCAGGCCCTGCTCCGGCTCGCCGACGACCGCACCTGGTGGTACCAGCGCTACCACCACATCCTCGTGGACGGCATGGGCGTCGCCCTGATCTCCCGGCGCGCCGGCGAGCTCTACACCCGCGGGGAGCAGGCCCCCGCGGACCCCGACTGGTCCCTGGCCCGCCTCGTGGACGCCGACCGCGCCCACCGGGCCTGCGACCGCTACCCGGCGGAGCGCGCCTGGTGGCAGCAGCGCATGGCCGGCCGCGCCGAGCCGGCCCGCCTCGTCGAACGGGCCCCCGCCCTCACCTCCCGCCGCCTGAGGCGGTCGGTGGAGCTGTCCGCAGAGGCGGTCGGCCGGCTCAACGCGGCCGCCGACCGCGCCGGCACCCGCGCCTCGCGCGTGCTGATCGCCGCCGTCGCCGCATACCTGCACCGGGTGACCGGGGAGCGGGACCTCGTCCTCGGCCTGCCCGTCGCGGCACGGCAGGACGAGGTGGCCGCGGCCGTCCCCGGCATGCTCTCCAACATCGTCCCGCTGCGGCTGGCCGTCGGGCCCGCCACCACCGCCGGCACGCTCGTGGCCGACGTCCGCGACGCGGTCGCCGAGGCGGTCGAACACGGCCGCTACCGGGCCGAGGACCTGGCCAGGGACCTCGGACTCGTCGACGGCGTCGCCGAACTCGTCGGCCCCACCGTCAACATCCTGCCCCGGCCCGACGACCTGCACTTCGCAGACTGCACGGCCGTCCTGCGGCCGGAGTGGCTGGGACCCGTCAGCGACCTGGCCTTCGGCTTCGGCGAGCTGCCCGGCGGCGGCGCGGCCGCCGTGCACCTCGACGCCGACGCCGCCGTCTGCGACGAGGAGGCCCTGGCCGGCCACGAGCGGCGCTTCCTCGCCCTGCTCCACGCCTTCACCGAGGACCCCGACCGCCCCGTCGGCCACCTCGACCTCACCTCCGCCGCCGAACGCAGCGCCCTGCTCGGGGAGTTCGGCACCGCGCCGCGCGAGACCGCCGAGCTCTCCTGGCCCGCCGCGTTCGAGGAGCAGGTGCGCCGTGCGCCCGACGCCGTCGCGCTCGTCCTCGAAGAGCAGGAGCTGACGTACGGGGAGCTCGACGCCGCGTCCAACCGGCTAGCCCGCCACCTCCTCGACGCGGGCGTCCGCCCCGAGGACGTCGTCGCCGTGGCCCTGCCGCGCTCCCCGGAACTCGTCGCCGCCCTGCTCGCCGTGATGAAGGCCGGCGCCGCCTACCTGCCGCTGGACGCCGACCACCCCCGGGACCGCATCGCCTACATGCTCCGGGACGCCGGCGCCCGCACCGTGGTCACCGTACGGGAGCTCGCCGGCGAGCTGCCCGAGCTGCCGGACGTCGCGCACCTGGTGCTCGACGACCCCGCCACCGCGGACGCCCTCGCCCGCCGCGATGACACCGCCCCCGGCGTGCCCGTCGCCCTGGACCAGGCGGCGTACGTCATCTACACCTCCGGCTCCACCGGCCGCCCCAAGGGCGTCGTCGTCCCGCACGACGGCGTCGGCAGCCTCATCGCCACCGCCACCGACCGCATCGGCATCACCGCCGGCAGCCGCGTCGTGCAGTTCGCGTCCGTCGGCTTCGACGTGACCGTCTGGGACCTGGTCATGTCCCTGTGCGTCGGCGGCCGGATCATCATCGTCCCCGCCGAGCGCCGCGTCGCCGGCCCCGCCCTGACCGAGTACATCGCCCGGCACCGGGCCACGCACATGATCCTGCCGCCGTCCCTGGTGTCGGCGCTGCCCCCGGAGTGCGGGCTGCCGGACGGCTCCGTCCTGATCGTCGGCACCGAGGCCGTGCCCGGCGAGCTCATCGCCCGCTGGGCCGGCCGGGTCCGGGTCGTCGTCGCGTACGGGCTCACCGAGGCCAGCGTCAACTCGACGCTGTGGCCCGCCGACCCCGGGCGCCCCGGCCCGGCCCCGATCGGCCGCCCCGACCCCAACACCCGCGCCTACGTCCTCGACACCGCCCTGCGCCCGGTGCCCGTCGGCGCCGAGGGCGAGCTGTACGTCGCCGGGCGCGGCCTGGCCCGCGGCTACCTCGGCCGGCCGGCGCTGACGGCGCAGCGGTTCGTCGCCGACCCCTACGGCGAGCCCGGCACCCGCATGTACCGCACCGGCGACCGCGTCCGCTGGGGCGCGGACGGGAACCTGGAGTTCCTCGGCCGCGCCGACGGCCAGATCAAGATCCGCGGCCACCGCATCGAGCCGGGCGAGATCGAGAGCGCCTTCATGGCCTGCCCGGGCATCGCCCAGGCCGCCGTTCTCGCCCGCGAGGACCACCGGGGCGTCAAGCGCCTGGTCGCCTACCTGGTCGGCGAGGACGGCACGGACGCCGAGGCGGCCGCCTCCGCCGCCCGCGCCCGCGCCGCCGACACCCTGCCCGACCACATGGCGCCGTCCGCGGTCGTCGTCCTCGACGGGCCGCTGCCGCTGACCCCCAACGGCAAGCTCGACCAGCGGGCCCTGCCCGAGCCCCGCTGGACCGCCCTCAGCGGCGCCGACGCGCCCGCCGGACCGGTCGAGACCGTGCTCGCCGGACTGTTCGCCGAGGTCCTCGGCCTGCCCTCGGTCGGCGTCCACGACAGCTTCTTCGAGCTCGGCGGCGACAGCATCGTCGCCATCCAACTCGTCGGCCGGGCCCGCGAGGCCGGGCTGGCCCTCACCCCGCGCGAGGTCTTCCGGCTCCGCACGGTCGCCGCGCTCGCCCGCGCCGCCGCCGAGGCGGACCCCGCCGCCCCGGCCGCCACCGCCCCCGTCCCGCTGGACGAGGACGCCCTTCCGGTCTCCCCGCTCCAGGAGGGCTTCTACTTCCACGCCGCCTTCGACGAGGACGCCGCCGACCTGTACGTCGTCCAGGAACTCCTCGACCTCGGCGACGGCCCGGTCGACCCGGGCCGGCTGCGCGGCGCCCTCCGGCTGCTGCTCGACCGGCACCCCCTGCTGCGCGCCTCCTACCGCCAACTCCCCGGCGGCGAGGTCGTCCAGCGGCTCGCCGACCGGGCCGCACTGCCGTGGCGGGAGGCCGACACCGCCGACACCCCCCTCGGCGACATCCTCGCCGCCGACCGGGCCGAGCGCTTCGACCTGGCCCGGCCGCCGCTCCTGCGGGCCACCCTGATCCGCGACGGCAGGCGCCACCGCCTCCTGCTCACCCTGCACCACATCGTCGCCGACGGCTGGTCCGTCACCGTCCTCCTGCGCGAACTCGCCGCCGCCTACCGGGGCGAGAGCCTGCCCGAGCCCGCCGACCCGCGCCCCTACCTGGCGTGGCTGGCCTCCCGCGACCGGGACGCCGCCCGCGACGCCTGGCGCGCCGCCCTCGCCGGACTGGACGGGCCCACCCGGCTCGCCCCGACCGCGGGGGACGGCGAGCGGACCCCCGCCCGGCCCGGGCAGGTGGACACCCGCCTGCCCGAGGACCTCACCGCCGCCCTGCACGCCTTCGCGCGCAGCCGCGGCCTCACCCTGAGCACCGTCGTCCACGGCGCGTGGGCGCTGCTCCTGGGCGCGCTCACCGGCAGCCGGGACGTCGTCTTCGGCACCACCGTCTCCGGCCGGACCACCGAGGTCCCCGGACTGGACTCCGCCGTCGGCCTGTTCATCAACACCGTCCCGGCCCGCGTGGCCCTGCGCCCCGACGAGACGCTCGCCGGGCTGCTGGCCCGCGTCCAGGACGAGCACGCCGCCCTCCTCGACCACCAGCACCTCGGACTCGCCGACATCCAGCGGCTCGCGGGCGGCGGCGAGCTCTTCGACACACTCGTCGTCTTCGGCAACTTCCCCACCGGCGGCCCCGACGACGGCACGGACCCCGGCGGCCTGCGGATCACCGGCGCCGAGGTGTTCGACGCCGTGCACTACCCGCTCGCACTCGTCGTCGAACCGGGCGAGGGCCTGCTGCTGCGGTTCAAGCACGACGCGGCCCGCCTGGACGGGCCGGCCGTCGCCGACCTCGCCCGCCGCTTCACCGCGCTCCTGCGCACCCTGGTGGAGGACCCCGAGCGCACGGCCGCCCGTACGGGCGTGCTCTCCGGCCGGGAGCGCGCCGCCCTCGCCGCGGCGAACGCCACGGCGCACGACGTCCCCGAGGCCACCCTGGTCTCCCTCGTCGGCGCGCAGGCGGCCCGGACCCCGGACGCCCCGGCCGCCGTCTTCGAGGACACCACCCTCACATACGCCGAACTCCACCGGCGCGCCGAGGCGCTGGCCGCCCGGCTGCGGGCCCGCGGCGCCGGACCGGAGGAGTACGTCGCGGTCGCCGTGCCCCGCTCGGCCGACCTGGTGGTCGCCCTCCTCGGCGTCCTCAAGGCCGGTGCCGCCTACGTGCCCCTCGACCTGGACTACCCGGCCGAACGCGTCGCGTACATGCTCGCCGACTCCGGCGCGCGGACCGTCGTGACGACCCCGGAGGCCGCCCGCCGCCTGCCCGGCGCGGAGGGCCTCGACCGTCTCGTCCTCGGCCGGGACGACCAGGACGAGCCCGCCGCCGGCACGCCCGCCGCGGCCGCCGCGGGACCGGACCACCCCGCCTACCTCATCTACACCTCCGGCTCCACCGGCCGACCCAAGGGCGTCGCCGTCACCCACCGGGCCATCGTCAACCGGCTCGCCTGGATGCAGGACGCCTACCGGCTCACCGCCGACGACCGGGTCCTGCAGAAGACCCCGTCCGGCTTCGACGTCTCCGTGTGGGAGTTCTTCTGGCCGCTCACCGCGGGCGCGGCCGTCGTCCTCGCCCGCCCCGACGGCCACCGCGACCCCGCCTACCTGGCCGAGCTGGTCCGCGCCCACCGGATCACCACCCTGCACTTCGTCCCGTCGATGCTGGCCGCCTTCACCCGGGCCATGGAGGGCGCAGGCGGCCCGCCCGGCTGGGCGGCGACCCTGCGCCGCGTGTTCTGCAGCGGCGAGGCGCTCACCGGCGCGGAGGCCCGCCGCTGGTGGGAGCTCACCTCCGGGTCCGTGCACGGCCCCGTCCCGCTGCACAACCTGTACGGGCCCACCGAGGCGGCCGTCGACGTCACCCACTTCCCGTACGAGGGCGGCACCGGGCCCGCCGTCCCCATCGGGCGGCCCGTCTGGAACACCCGCCTGCACGTCCTCGACCCGTTCCTGCGCCCCGTGCCCGACGGGGTGCCCGGCGAGCTGTACCTCGCGGGCGTCCAGCTGGCCCGCGGCTACCACGACCGGCCCGGCCTCACCGCCGAGCGCTTCACCGCCGACCCGTTCGGCGGGCCCGGCGAGCGCATGTACCGCACCGGCGACCTCGTACGCCGCCGCCCCGACGGGGCCGTCGAGTACCTCGGCCGCACCGACCGCCAGGTCAAGATCCGCGGCAACCGCATCGAACTCGGCGAGGTCGAGGCCGCGCTGTCCGCCCTGCCGGGCGTCGCCCGCGCCGCCGTGACCGCCCGCGACGGGGTCCTCCTGGCCTACGCCGTTCCCGCGCCCGGCGCCTCCCCGGACGGGCAGGCCCTGCTCGCCGCGCTCGCCGAGGCCCTGCCCGCGGCGATGGTGCCCGCCGCCGCGGCCATCCTGGACGAGCTGCCGCTCACGCCCAGCGGCAAGCTCGACCAGAACGCCCTGCCGTCGCCGGAACCCGCGCCCCGGGCCGGCGGGCGCGCCCCCCGCACCGAGGGGGAGACCGCCTTCTGCCGGATCCTCACCGAGGTCCTCGGCGTCGAGGGCATCGGCGCCGACGACGACTTCTTCATGCTCGGCGGCGACAGCCTCACCTCGATCGCCGTCGCCACCCGGGCCCGTGAAAGGGGACTGGCCATCAGCCCGCGCGACGTGTTCGAGCACCGCACGCCCGCCGCGCTCGCCGCGGCGGCGGCGAACGTGCCGGACGAGCCCTCCGCCACCCCGGGGACCGCCCCCGACGCCGCCCACGGCGCCCCGGCCGCCGACGTGACCGTGTCCGCCACGGACGCCGGACAGGCCGCCGCCGCCCTCCGGGCGGTCCTCACCGCGCAGGCAGCCGCCGGCGCGGCCGTCGACCCGGCCCTCCAGGCCCTCCTCGACCAGCTCAACGCCGCCTCCCCGGCCGCCGGGCCGCCCGCCCCCGCCCCGCTGGGCGGCCTCGTCCTGACCCCGGAGGAGACGGCCCGCGTCGAGGCCGCCGCCGGGCTGCCCGTCGCCGACACATGGCCGCTCTCCCCGCTCCAGGAGGGCATGTACTTCCACGCCACCTACGACACCGGCGACGCCCTCGACGTCTACCTCTCCCAGGAGACCCTGGACTTCGACCACCGCCTGGACACCGACCGGCTGCGCGCCGCCTGCCGGGCCCTCCTCGACCGCAACCCGAGCCTGCGCGCCGGCTTCACCAGCGACGGCCTGCCCCGACCCGTGCAGTTCATCGCCGACGGCGCCGAGATCCCGCTCACCGTGACCGACCTGGCCGGCCTCCCCGACGGCGAGCGGGACCGCCGCGTCGGGGAACTGCTCGCCGCCGACCGCCGGCAGCGCTTCGACCTGTCCGCGCCGCCGCTGTGCCGGCTCCGCCTGATCCGGCTCGCCGACGGCCGAGACCGGCTCGTCATCACCCACCACCTCATCCTGTGGGACGGCTGGTCCGCCTGGCTGTTCCTGGAGGAGCTGTTCACCCTGTACGAGCGGTCCGGCGACACCGCCGGCCTGCCCGCCCCCGGCTCGTACCGCGACTACCTGGCCTGGCTGGACCGGCAGGACACCACCCGCGCCGTCGGCGCCTGGCGCGAGGCGCTCGCCGGATTCGACGAGCCGACGCTCGTCGCCCCGGCCGGCCGCGACGCGGGCCCCGTCATCCCCGCCGACCACCACGCCGTGCTCTCCCGCGAGGCCGGCGACCGGCTGCGCGCCCTGGCCCGCCGGCACGGCCTCACCCTCAACACCGTCCTCAACGCGGCCTGGGCGCTCGTCCTGTCCGCGATGACCGGGCGCGGCGACGTCGCCTTCGGCACCGCGGTCGCCGGGCGGCCCGCGGACGTCCCGAACGCGGCCGGCATCATCGGCATGTTCCTCAACACCATCCCGGCCCGGGTCGCCTTCGCCCCGGACGAGCCGCTGCTCGACCTGCTGCGGCGCATGCAGTCCGAGCGCGCCGCCGTCATGCCGTACGAGTACGTGGGCCTGGGCACGCTCCAGCAGGAGACCGGCCACCGCCGCCTCTTCGACACCCTGTTCGTGCTGCGCTCCGCCGACGGCGAGGAGCGGGCCGCGGAACTGCGGCGGCGGCACGGCATCACCGACGTGTCGAACGTGGACGGCACCCACTTCCCGCTCACCCTGATCGTCACGCCCGGGACCCGGCTGCGCGTCACCCTCGCGGCCCGCCCGGACCTCTTCGGCGCGGAGGCGGCCGCCGCCGTCCTCGGCCGGTTCACCACCGTCCTGGAGCGGCTCGGCGCCCTCCTCGACGGCCCGGACGGCGCGACGGTGCGGACCGCCGCCGTGGACCTGCTGCTGCCCGCCGAGCGCGCCGCCCTGACAGCCGGACGGGAGGGCAGCCGCGAGCCCGTGCCGAACGAGACCATCGCCGACATGCTGTCCGCGCAGGTGGCCCGCACCCCGGACGCCGTCGCGCTCGTCTTCGGCGAGCGGGCCCTCACGTACGCCGAACTCGACGCGCACATCAACCGGATCGCCCGCCTCCTGCTCGCCCGGGGCGCAG
Organism: Streptomyces globosus; assembly: GCF_003325375.1. Lineage (GTDB taxonomy): Bacteria > Actinomycetota > Actinomycetes > Streptomycetales > Streptomycetaceae > Streptomyces > Streptomyces globosus_A. Next base: position 2,196,838 of record NZ_CP030862.1, read on the forward strand.
GGCCCGAGAAGGCCGTGGCGCTCGCCCTGCCCCGCTCCATCGACATGGTCGCCGCCCTGTTCGCCGTCCTGCGCACCGGCGCCGCCTACCTGCCGCTGGACCTCGACCACCCGGCGGACCGGCTGCGGCTGATGGTCGAGGACACCGGGCCGCTGTGCCTGGTCTCCACCGCGGCCGTCGCCCCGGCCCTGCGCGGCCCCGACGGGCCCGCCGCCCCGGAACTCCTCCTGGACGACGAGGCGGTCGCCGCCGAACTGGCCGCCCTGTCCGGCGCGGAGATCACCGACGCCGAACGGCCCGCGTTCGCCCGCGGCGTCCCCGGCCGCCTGGAGCACCCGGCGTACGTCATCTACACCTCGGGCTCCACCGGCCGCCCCAAGGGCGTCGTCACCCCCTACCGGGGCCTGACGAACATGCAGCTCAACCACCAGAAGGAGATCTTCGACCCGGCCGTCGCCTCCGCGGGCGGACGGCGGCTGCGCATCGCGCACACCGTCTCCTTCGCCTTCGACATGTCCTGGGAGGAGCTCCTCTGGCTCGTCGAGGGCCACGAGGTGCACGTCTGCGACGAGGAACTCCGCCGCGACGCCGAGGCACTCGTCGCGTACTGCGACGCCCACCGCGTCGACGTCGTCAACGTGACGCCCACCTACGCCCGGCTCCTCATCGAGCAGGGCCTGCTGGAGCACGACGAGGCCGCGGGCAGGCACCGGCCCGCGCTCGTCCTGCTGGGCGGCGAGGCCGTCCCCGACAGCGTCTGGGACCGGCTGCGCCGCACCGACGGCACGTACGGCTACAACCTGTACGGGCCGACCGAGTACACGATCAACACGCTCGGCGGGTCGACCGCGGACAGCCCCACCTCCACCGTCGGCGTCCCGATCCGCAACACCCGCGCCCACGTCCTCGACGCCATGCTCCGGCCCGTCCCGCCGGGCTGCCCCGGCGAGCTGTACATCGCCGGCACCGGCCTGGCCCGCGGCTACCACGACCGGCCCGGGCTGACCGCCGAGCGGTTCACCGCCGACCCGTTCGGCGAGCCCGGCGAGCGCATGTACCGTACCGGCGACCTCGTCCGGCAGCGGCCCGACGGACTGCTCGACTTCCTCGGCCGCACCGACGACCAGGTCAAGATCCGCGGCTACCGCATCGAACTCGGCGAGATCGCGGGCGCCCTGTCCGCGCACCCGGCCGTCGCCCACGCCGCCGTCGTCGTCCACGAGTCCGCCGGCACCAGGCGCCTCGTCGGCTACGTCGTCCCCGAGCCCGGCGCCGGCGCAGGCGAGGACCTGGTGCAGCGCCTGCGCGACCACCTGAAGGCAGGCCTGCCCGACTACATGGTCCCGTCCGCGCTCGCCACCGTCCCCACCCTGCCCCTGACCGTCAACGGCAAGCTCGACACCCGGGCCCTCCCCGCACCCGACTTCGCAGGGGCCGCCGCCGGCCGCACCCCGCGCACGCCGCGCGAGGAGACGCTGTGCACCCTGTTCGCGGAGGTCCTCGGCCTGCCCGAGGGCAGCGTCGGCATCGACAGCGACTTCTTCGAGCTCGGCGGGCACTCGCTGCTCGCCACCCGCCTCGTCAGCCGCGCCCGGACCGCCCTCGACACCGAGCTCGCGATCCGCGACCTGTTCGAGGCGCCCACCGTCGCCGAACTCGTGGAGCGGGCCGACCGCGGCGCCGGGGCGGCCCGCCCCGCACTGACCGCAGGGGACCGCCCCGACGAGCTGCCGCTCTCCCACGCCCAGCAGCGGCTGTGGATGATCCAGCAGATCGAGTGCACCTCCGCCGCCTACAACTTCCCGCTGGTCATGCGGATCCGCGGCGCCCTCGACACCGGCGCGTGGCGGGCAGCCCTCGCCGACGTGACCGACCGCCACGAGGCCCTGCGCACCGTCTTCTCCACCACGCCCGACGGCCAGGCCCTCCAGCGGGTGCTGCCTGCCGGCGAGGCCCGCCCGGCCGTGGAACTCGTCCGCGCCGCGGAGGACGAGGTGCCCGGCATCGTCGACGAGGCCGTCGCCCGCCCCTTCGACCTGGCCGCCGAACTGCCGCTGCGCGCCACCCTCGTGGAGCTCGGACCCGAGGACCACGTCGTCGTCCTGCTGCTGCACCACATCACCACCGACGAGTGGTCGGACCGCCCGTTCCTGCGCGACCTGGCCACCGCCTACACCGCCCGCACACGCGGCGAGGCCCCCGCCTGGGAGCCGCTGCCGGTGCAGTACGCCGACTACGCGCTCTGGCAGCAGCGCCTCCTCGGCGACCCGGCGGACCCCGGGAGCCTGGCCGCCCGGCAGCTCGGCCACTGGCGCACGGCCCTGGCCGGCGCCCCCGAGGAGCTGGAACTGCCCACGGACCGGCCCCGGCCCGCCCGCCCGGCGTTCACCGGCGCCGAACTGGACCTCACCTTCGACGCCGACACCCACGAGTCCCTCAGGCGGCTCGCCCGCGACACCGGCGCCAGCATGTTCATGGTCGTCCACGCGGCCGTCGCCGCCCTGCTGCACCGCATGGGCGCCGGCACCGACATCCCGCTCGGCTCGCCCATCGCCGGCCGCGGCGACGAGGCCCTGGACGAGCTGGTCGGCTTCTTCGTCAACACCCTCGTCCTGCGCACCGACCTCGGCGGCGACCCCTCCTTCACGGAGCTTCTCGCCCGGGTCCGCGAGACCGACCTGGCCGCGTTCTCCCACGCGGACGTGCCCTTCGAGGCCGTCGTCGAGGCGCTCAACCCGACGCGCTCCCTCTCCCGCAACCCGCTCTTCCAGGTCATGGTCGGCTACCACGCCCGCACCGGCGAGGAGCTTGCCCTGCCCGGCCTCGCCGTCGCGTACGTCCCGTACCGGATCCGCTCCGCCAAGTTCGACCTGGTGTTCAGCTTCACCGAGCACACCCCGGCCGACGGCGGCACCGGCTCCCTCGGCTGCCGCCTGGAGTACGCCACCGAGCTGTTCGACCCCGAGAGCGCCGAGGAGCTCGGCGGCCGGCTCCGCCGGCTCGTCGCCGCCCTCGCCGCCGCGCCCGAACGCCCCCTGTCCCGGGCGGAGATCCTCGACGACGCCGAGCGCCGGCTCGTCCTGGAGGGCTTCAACGGGCTGCCCCGCGAGGTCGAGGAGGCGTCCTTCCCCGACCTGTTCGCCCGGCGGCTCGCCGAGCGGCCCGACGCCGTCGCCGTCGTCGACCGGGCCCGCTCGGCCACGTACGCGCAGCTCGACGCCCGAGCCAACCGCCTCGCCCGGCTCCTCGCCGCGCACGGCGCCGGCGCCGGGAGCACCGTAGGCGTGGCCGTGCCCCGCTCCGTCGACATGGTCGCCGCCGTGCTCGCCGCCATGAAGCTCGGCGCGGCGTTCCTGCCGCTCGACCTCGCCCACCCCGCCGACCGCCTCGCGTACATGGTCGAGGACTCGGGGGCCGCCCTCGTCGTCGGCACGGAACCGGTCGCCGGGAAGATCCCCGACGTGCCGGGCGTCCCCGTCGTCCTCCTCGACGACCCCGACACGGCCGCCGCCCTCGACGCGCTCCCCGGCGGGCCGGTGCAGGACGGCCCGATCGCCCTCGACCAGGCCGCGTACGTGATCTACACCTCCGGCTCCACCGGCCGCCCCAAGGGCGTCGTCGTCCCCCACGAGGGCATCTCCAGCCTCGTCGCGACCGCCGTCGACCGCATGGGCCTGCGCCCGGACAGCCGGGTCCTGCAGTTCGCCTCGATCGGCTTCGACGTCTTCGTCTTCGAACTGGCGATGGCCCTGTGCCGCGGCGGCCGTCTCGTCCTCGTCACCGACGAGGCGCGGGTCGCCGGACCGGCGCTCACCGACTTCCTCGCAGACCAGCGGATCACCCACATGATCCTGCCGCCGTCGCTGGTGTCGGCGCTCCCGCCCGGCTGCACGCTCCCCGAGGGGTCGACCGTCCTCGTCGGCACGGAGACCGTGCCGCCGGACCTGTTCGAGCGGTTCGGCGCCACCGCGCACCTGATCTGCGCGTACGGGCTCACCGAGGCGACCGTCAACTCCACCCTGTGGCCCGCCCGCGAGCACGGCGGCACCCCGCCCGGCCGCGTCCCGATCGGCAGCCCCGACCCCAACACCCGCGCCTACGTCCTCGACGAGCACCTGCGGCCCGTCCCGCCCGGCGTGGCCGGCGAGCTGTACGTCGCCGGACGCGGCCTCGCCCGCGGCTACCTCGGCAAGCCCGGCCTGACCGCGGAACGCTTCACCGCCGACCCGTACGGCGCCCCGGGCAGCCGCATGTACCGCACCGGCGACCGGGCCCGCTGGCGCCGCGACGGCAACCTCGACTTCCTCGGCCGGGTCGACACCCAGGTCAAGGTGCGCGGCTTCCGCATCGAGCTGGGCGAGATCGAGGCGGCCCTCGCCGCGCACCCCGCGGTCGCCCAGGCCGCCGTCCTGCCCGACCGCGACGGCGACATCGTCCGCCTCGTCGGCTACGCCGTCCCCGAACGGGGCGCCGGCCCCGACCCGCAGGAGCTGCGCGCCCACGTCGCCGCCCTGCTGCCCGAGTACATGGTGCCCGCGCTCGTCGTCCCGCTCGACGGGCCGCTGCCGCTGACCCCGAACGGCAAGCTGGACCGCAAGGCGCTCCCCGCGCCCGACTGGTCGGCGATGACCGGGGACGCCCGCCCGGCCGACGGGACCCAGGCGCGCCTCGCCGCACTGTTCTGCGAGATCCTCAAGCTGGACACCGTCGGCGTCCACGACAACTTCTTCGCGCTCGGCGGCCACTCGATGGCCTCCATGCGGCTCCTCGGCCGCATCCGCACCGAGTTCGGCGCCGAACTCGCCATCCGGGACGTCTTCGACGCCCTGACCGTCGCCGGCCTCGCCGGCAAGCTCGCAGGGGCGGCGGCCGCCCGCCCGGCACTGCACCCCGCCGCGCCCGGCGGCGGGCCGCTGCCGCTCGCACCCGGCCAGCGCACACAGTGGCAGGCCTACCGCCGCAGCCCCGGCTTCGACCACGCCCTGGCCCTGCGCTCCGCCGACGGCTTCGACACGGACGCGCTCGCCGCGGCCCTCGCCGACGTCACGGCCCGCCACGCACCGCTGCGCACGGCCTTCGCCGAACACGACGGCGCCGTCCACCAGCGGCCCGTCCAGGCACCGGCCCTGATCGCACACGAGTGTGCCGACCTCGGCACCCGCCTGCGCGAACTCGCCGCCGAAGCAACCGACCTGGAACGGGAGGCCCCCCTGCGGGCCCACCTGCTCACCGGCCCCGACGGCAGCCAGGCCCTGCTCCTCGCCCTGCACTACCTCGCCGCCGACGAGTGGTCGGTCGTCCCGCTGTTCCGCGACCTGACCACCGCCTACGCGGCGCGCAGGGAGGGCCGGGCGCCCGACTGGCAGCCGCTGCCCGTCTCGTACGCGGACTACACCCGCTGGGCCCACGACGTCCTCGGCGACCCCGCCGACCCCGACAGCCGCGGCGGCCGGCAGCTCGCCTACTGGCGGGAGACCCTCGCAGGCGCCCCGCAGCGGCTGGCGCTCCCGGCCGACGGGCCGCGGCCGGCCGCCGCGGACGAGGCGGGACGCCCCGCGGGCCACGTCGCCTTCGTCCTCGACGAGGAACTCCACGCAGCCGTGGACGAACTGGCCCGCGCCACCGGCACCAGCATGTTCATGGTGCTGCACGCCGCCCTCGCGGCCCTGCTCACCGGCCACGGCGCCGGCACCGACCTGCCCATCGGCACCATGGTCGCCGGCCGCACCGACGACCGGCTCGCCGACCTCGTCGGCAGCTTCCTCGGCACGGTCGTGCTGCGCACCGACACCGCCGGCGACCCGGCCTTCACGGAACTGCTCGGGCGGGTACGGGAGACCGTCCTCAGCGCCCTCGACCGGCAGGAGGTCCCGTACGAGGAGGTCGCCAGCGCCACCGGCCTGCCCGCCGAGGGGCCGCAGGTGATGGTGGTCCACCACGAGCAGGCCGACCTGAGCCTGCTGGAAGGCGGCGCGGGCTCGCTGGAGGCCGTGCCGACCGGGCGGACCAGGGCCGACCTGACCCTGGGCTTCCACGAGCCGCACGGCGACGGCCCCGTCCACTGCGCCCTGACCCACGCCACCGACCTGCTCGGCACCGCCAAGGCACGGCGGCTCGCCGACGAACTTCTCGGACTGCTGCGCAATGCGGCAGCCCGTCCCGAACAGCCGCTGTCCGAGCTGTTCACCGCACCGTCCCAGAGGAGTGACACCGCATGAGCACCAACCCGTTCGAGGACCCGCAGGGCACCTTCCTGGTCCTGGTGAACGACGAGAACCAGCACTCGCTGTGGCCGTCCTTCGCCGAGGTCCCGGCCGGCTGGCGGACCGCCGCCGGCCCGGACACCCGCGAGGCCTGCCTGGCCTACGTGGAGGAGCACTGGACGGACCTGAGGCCCGCCAGCCTCGCCGCCCGCCAGGGCTGACCCGCCCACCCGCCCACACCGGCACCGCCGCCCGCGGAGGACCCCCTCCGCAGGCGGCGGCGCGCGCGGAGGGCGTCACACGGCGCCCGGTGGCCGGGCGGTACCCCCTCGGAACGCCCGAGAACGCAGCTCGCCGGCGTCGCGTGGTCGCGACGCCGGCGAGGCGTGCCGGGCCCGGCGGGCCTGGGCTGTCAGTGGACGCCGAGGGCCGGGCCGGCCTGCTTCCGGTCCTCGGGGGCCCCGGAGGGCGGCTCGCCGGCTGCCGCTGCGGGGGTGTCCGCGACCTGGCGGCTGTCCGACCAGGCCGCCCACAGCGCCGCGTACCGGCCGCCCGCCGCGACGAGTTCGCCGTGCGTGCCGGTTTCGACGATCCGGCCGCCGTCCAGGACGACCACGCGGTCCGCCGCCGCGGCCTGCGGCAGCCGGTGGGCGACCAGGAGGCCCGTACGGCCCTCCAGGGCGCGCGCGGCCGCCTCCTCCAGGACCCGCGCGCCCGCGCTGCCCGCGTCGGCGGTCGCCTCGTCCAGGATCGCGACGGGCGGATCGGCGAGCACGAGCCGCGCGAGCGCGAGGTGCTGGGCCTGGGCGACGGTCAGCCGGTGCCCGCCCTCGCCGACCACGGTCGCGAGGCCGTCCGGCAGGGCCTGCGCCCACTCCAGGGCGCCCACCCTGTCGAGCGCGCCGCGCAGCTCCTCGTCCGTGGCCTCCGGCCGGGCCAGCCGCAGGTCCTCGGCCAGCGGGCCGGCGAAGACGTGCACCTCCTGGCTGATCAGGGCCACGGTGCGGCGCACCCCGTCGGGGCCCAGCTCGCGGGCGTCGACCCCGCCGAGGGAGACCGTCCCGCTCGCGGGCGTGTGCACACCGGCGATGACCTTCGCCAGGGTGGTCTTCCCTGCGCCGCTCGCGCCGACCAGCGCCACCCGCTCACCGCTGCGCACGTCGAGGTCGACGCCGCTCAGGACGGGCCGCCCCCCGGCGTAGGCGTGGCCGAGCCCGGTCACCCTCACCGCGCCGTCGGCCGGGACGCTCCCGCCCCGCGGCGCCGGCTCGGCGGGCAGGTTCGCGACGCCGACGAGGCGGGCGAAGCTCGCGCCCGCGGACTGGGCGTCGTCGAGGAGGAACAGCGCGGCGTTGACCGGGTTGAAGAGGCTGTGGAAGTACAGGGCGGCGGCGGTGGCCGTGCCGATGGTGACGGAGCCGTTCCGGACGAGCAGGAAGCCGGTGCCGAGCATGGCGGCGAGCCCGATGTACTCGGCGAGGTTGAGCCGGGAGAAGAAGCCGGTGACGATGTGCAGCCCGCGCAGCGCCACGTCGCGCGCGGCGCCCGACCGGTCGGCGAGCAGGGCGGTGTGCCGCTCGTTCAGCCGGAAGGCGCGCACGGTGCGCACCCCGCCGATGCTGTCGAGCAGCTGGTGCTGGAGGGCGCCGGTGGCGACGCGGTGTTCGGCGTACACGGGTGCCGCGCGGCGCAGGTACCAGCGGACGGACAGCACCTGGACGGGCACGGCCAGCAGAGCGGCGAGGAGGAACCGCCAGTCGAGGACGGCGAGTCCGGCGAGCGTGAGGAGGATGGTGAGCGCGGAGCGGGTGAACTCGGGCAGGGCCTGCCGCACCGACTTGGCGATCACGGCGACGTCGCTGGTGACGCGGGAGACGAGGTCCCCGGAGCCGGCTGCTTCGACGCGTTCGAGGGGCAGCCGCAGCGCCCGTTCGATGAACCGCTCGCGCACGGCGGCGAGCACGGTCTCGCCGAGCCGGGCCACGAGGGCGCTGCCTGCCGCGCCGGCGGCGCCGCGGGCCAGCGCGACCCCGACGAGCAGCACCAGCGGGAGCGTCAGGGCCCGCGGCCCCTCCTGGCCGACGACCAGGTCGACGATGTGGCCGAGCAGCGGGGCGGTGAGCAGTCCGATGCCGGTCCCGACGACCAGGACGAGGACGGCGGTGGCGGCGAGGAGCCGGTGGCCGCGCAGGATCGTGCGGAGCGCCGCCAGGCTCTCGGCGCCGCCCGCGGTGGGCAGGAGCGTGCGGTCCGTGCCGTCGTGCGCGGTGGTCCCGCTCATGTCCCTGTCCCTCTCCGGCCCCGGTTCGGCGGGGCACGTGCGGTCCTCGTGTACGGCGCTCATGCGAGCACCGCCGTGCGGTAGGCCTCGTCGGCGGTGACGAGTTCGGTGTGCGCGCCGGCGGCGGCGACGGTTCCCCCGTCGAGGACGACGACCCGGTCGGTTTCTGCGAGGAGGGCCGGGCTGGTCGTGACCAGGACGGTGGTGCGTCCCCGGCGGACCTCCCGCAGGCGGGCGGCGATCCGGGATTCGGTGACGGTGTCCACGGCGGTGGTGGGGTCGTGCAGGACGAGGACGGGGCGGTCGGCGGCGAGGGCCCGGGCGAGGGCGACGCGCTGGCGCTGCCCGCCGGAGAGGGACCGGCCGCGTTCGGCGAGGACGGTGTCCGCCCCGTTGGGGAGCAGCGCGGCGACCTCGTCCGCGGCGGAGGCGGCCAGGGCGGCGTCGACGGCCTGCGGGTCGGAACCGGCGGCGCCTGCCCGTACGTTGTCGAGGAGGCTGGCCTCGAACAGGTCGGCGTCGTGGTGGGCGACGAGGATGGTGCGGCGCAGCCGGTCGGGGTCGAGTTCGGTCAGGGGTACGCCGTCGAGTTCGACGCGTCCGCCGGCCGGGTCGGTCTCCCGGGCGAGGGCGAGGAGCAGGTCGTGGGCGGCGGCCGGGTCCCGGGTGACGACGCCGGTGAGGCTGCCGGCGGGGAAGTCGAGGTCGACGCCGCGCAGGGCGCCGAGGCGGACGTCCCGCAGCCGGATGTGCCCGGCTGCCGTTTCCGGGCCGGCGGGCGCCCGTTCCCCGCCGTCGACGGCGGCGGGGGAGGCGAGGACCTCGGCGATCCGCCGGGCGGAGGCGCGGGCCTGGGCGAACTCGGCGTTGGAGTAGGCGAGCAGCTGGAAGGGGCCGAGGAGGAACTGGGCGAGGCCGACGGCGGCGACCAGGTCGCCGACGCTGATGGTGCCGTCCATCGCGAGGTAGGCGCCGGCGATGCCGATGGCGGCGATGAACACCCCGGTCAGGGCGAGCAGTGCGCCCTCGTGGCCGGCGCGGCTGCGGGCCGCGCGGAGTGCGGCGGCGAGGGAGTCCTGGCTGGTGGTGCGGTAGCGGGCCACGGCGGCTGCCTCCGCGCCCATGCCCTTGAGGACGCGCAGCCCGGAGACGAGGTCGGCGGCGACGCCGGAGGCGTGCGCGGCGCTCTCCTGCTCGGCTTCGCTGCGCCGCTCCAGGGGCCGGCTGATGCGGTGGCCGAGCCACAGCAGCGGCGGGATGCCGAGCAGTACCAGCAGGCCGAGCGGTACGGAGATCCGCAGCAGGGCGACGGCGCTGACGGTGAGGGCGGCGATGGCCGCGCAGCCGTAGGGGAGGACGGTGGCGACCGAGCCGACGCGGCGGGCGTCGTTGGTGGCGATGCTGGTGAGCGCGCCCGGCAGCCGGTTCGCGTCGGCGCCGCCGCGCGGGTCGAGCACGCGGGCGCCGAGTTCGAGGCGGAGCCGGTGCGCGGCGTGCTCGCCGGCTCCTTCGGCGATCCTGGCGCTGGTCCGGTAGCAGGTGGACAGCACGAGGAAGAGGACGCCGAGCACCAGGAGCCAGCGCAGGAGCGCCTGCGCGGACCCGGTGGCGACCGCCGTGTCGATGGCGGCGCCGATCACCACGGGGACCAGCGCCTCGCACCCCTGGTGGGTCATGCCGAGCAGGGAGGCAGAGGCGACTCTGCGGCGCTGTCCCCTGATCGCCCGGCGGAGGACGAGCCCCCCGGTCGGTCCTCCAACTGGCATGTGATTCTCCATCCGGAGCTCTGGGAAGTTAGGTAAGGCTACTCTAAGAAGTCGGCCGCCCGTGCCGGGCTCGAACGTCTCTGCGGATGCGGCCCGCAGGTCCATCTCGCCCTGCTTTCAGGCACGTTGACCCGCCCACCACGTTCGGTTAGCCTCGCCTAAGTTGCAAGCCTCATGTGCGCCGAGTCGCCGCCCCATCCCTACAGCACCGAACGATCGCGGTACGCGTGCACCGCCGTCAGGGGGAAATGTCGTTGCCGGTCGAAACGCAGGCGGTGTCCCACGAGGAAGCCGCCCCCGCCGCCGTGCCCACAGCACGCGGCACCGCCGCCGCCCTGCGGGGCGCCGGACTCCTCGCCGTACTCGCCGCGCTGGTCCTGGTGTCGCTCCTCGGCGTGTGGACGGGGACACGGGGCCTGCCGTTCACCGATGTCTGGAGCGCACTGTGGCACCCGGACGGCTCCGAGACCTCGATCATCATCCACGACTACCGCATCCCCAGGACCCTCCTCGGCCTGCTCGTCGGCGCCGCCCTCGGCCTGTCCGGGGCGCTGATGCAGGCGCTGACCCGCAACCCGCTCGCCGAGCCGGGCCTCCTCGGCATCAGCCTCGGATCGTCCGCCGGGGTCGTCACCGCCCTCGCCTTCCTCGGCGTCGGCTCCGTCCTCGGCTACGTCTGGTTCGCGTTCCTCGGCGCCGCCCTCGCCTCGGCCGCCGTCTACCTGCTGGGCTCCTCGGGGCGCAAAGTCGCCACGCCGGACCGCCTGGTCGTCGCCGGCGCGGCGGTGACCGCCGTGCTGTACGCCTTCAACTCGGCCGTCCTGCTGCTGAACCCGAGCGCCTTCGACCAGTTCCGGTTCTGGACGGTCGGCTCACTCGCCGGCCGCTACCTCGACGTCGTGTACGTGATCCTCCCGTTCATCGCCGCCGGCCTGTTCATCGCCCTGCTGCTCGGCCCCTCGCTCAACGCCCTCGCCCTCGGCGACCAGATGGGCCGCGCGCTCGGCGTCAACGTCAACCGGACGCGGATCCTCGGCGCCGTCGGCGTCATGCTGCTGTGCGGCGCAGCCACGGCCGCCGCGGGGCCGATCGCCTTCGTCGGGCTCGTCGTCCCCCACATCGCCCGGTTCGTCGTCGGCCCCGACCAGCGCTGGGTCCTCGCGTACTCGATGCTCCTCGCGCCCGTCCTGCTCATCGGCGCGGACGTCGCGGGCCGGCTGATCGGCGCCCCCGGCGAGATCCAGGTCGGCATCGTCACCGCCTTCATCGGCGCCCCCGTGTTCCTGGCGCTGTGCCGCCGCCGAAAGCTGGTGATGCTGTGAGCGCCGCCCCGGCCCCCGCCCCCGCCGCGAAGCCGCCCGCCGCGACGACCGGGTTCCTCCACCGGCCCCGCGTGGTCACCGGAACGGTGCTGCGCATCCCGGGTGCCCGCGGGGTGTCCGTACGGGTCCAGGGCAGGGCACTGGCCGTGACCGCCGCTATCCTCCTCACCCTGATCGCCGTCGCGCTCCTCTCCCTCACCACCGGCGACTACGAACTCTCCGTCGCCGAGGTCCTGCGGGCCCTCACCGGCGGCGGCTCCGGCGGCGCCGACTTCGTCGTCAACACCCTCCGCCTGCCCCGCCTGCTGACCGCGCTCGCCGTGGGCGCCGCCCTCGCCGTCAGCGGCGCCCTCCTGACCGGCCTCACCGGCAACGCCCTGGGCAGCCCGGACATCATCGGCTTCACCAACGGCTCGGCCGTCGGCGCGCTCACCGTCATCATCGTCCTGCACGGCAGCATGACCCAGATCGCGATCGGCGCCCTGACCGGCGGCCTCGCCACGGCCGCCGCCGTCCACCTCCTCATGCTGGGCCGCGGCCTCCACGGCTTCCGGCTCGTCGTCATCGGCATCGGCGTCAGCGCGCTCCTGCTCGCCGTGAACTCGTACCTGATCACCCGCGCCACCTTCCAGGAGGCCCTGGAAGCCCAGGCGTGGCTGATCGGCAGCCTCGGCAACCGGGGCTGGACGCACGCCAACGCCATCCTCATCGCGGTTGCCGTCCTCCTCCCGCCCGCCTTCCTCCTCTCCCGCCGCCTCTCCATGGTGGAGATGGGCGACCTGACCGCCACCGGCCTCGGCGTGGACGTGACCCGGACCCGCACCGTGCTGCTCCTCGTCAGCGTCGCCCTGGCCGCGTTCGCCACGGCCGTGACCGGCCCCATCTGGTTCATCGCCCTGGCCGCACCCCAGCTCGCCCGCCGCCTGACCCGCACCGCCGGCCCGGCCCTGCTGCCGGCCGCGCTCACGGGCGCGCTGCTGCTGGCCGCGAGCGACCTCGCCGCGCAGCGCCTGTTCGCCCCGGCCCTCCTCCCCGTCGGCACGGCCACCGGCACCATCGGCGGGCTGTACCTCATCTGGCTGCTGATCACCGAGTCGCGAAAGAGCCGCGCATGACTGGAACGAACCTCCCGACGCCCCGGCTGCGCGCCGAGGACCTGACGCTCTCCTACGACCAGCGGACGGTGGCCGCCCACCTCGGCGTCGACATCCCCGACCACTCCTTCACCGTGATCATCGGGCCGAACGCCTGCGGCAAGTCCACGCTCCTCAAAGCCCTCGCGCGGATGCTCCGCCCCCGCCACGGCCGGGTCCTCCTCGACGGCGCGGCGATCTCCTCGTACCGCTCCCGCGAGGTCGCCCGCCGCATCGGACTGCTCCCGCAGACCTCCACCGCCCCCGGCGGCATCACCGTCGGCGACCTCGTCGCCCGCGGCCGCTACCCGCACCAGGGAATGCTCAGGCAGTGGTCCGCCGAGGACGAGGCCGCCGTCGTCGAGGCGATGCGGCAGACCGGCGTCCTGGAGCTGGCGGACCGGCCCGTCGACGACCTGTCCGGCGGCCAGCGCCAGCGCGTCTGGCTGTCCATGGTGCTCGCCCAGCAGACGCCGCTGCTTCTCCTCGACGAGCCCACCACCTTCCTCGACATCGCCCACCAGGTCGACGTCCTCGACCTGTGCGCCGAACTCCACGCCCGCAAGGGCCACACGGTCGTGGCCGTGCTGCACGACCTCAACCAGGCGTGCCGCTACGCCACCCACCTGATCGTGATGCGCCCCGGCGGCACGATCGCCGCGCAGGGCGCCCCCGCCGACGTCATGACCGCAGAACTCGTCGAGGACGTCTTCGGGCTGCCCTGCCGCATCATCGACGACCCCGAGACCGGCACGCCCCTGATGGTGCCGGCCGCACCCAGGCGGTTCGCACCGGAGGACCCCGAAGACCCCGAAGACCCCGAAGACACCGAAGACACCGAAGACACCGGGGACGGCGCCCCGGCCGCCGCCACCGACGCCGTGATGGCCGAACCCCGTTGAGGACGGACCGCGCATGATGCTGTGCACGAGGCTGACGAACGCGAACATCCTCACCATGGACCCGGCCCACCCGGTCGCCCGCGACCTGGGCATCTGGCGGGGCCGCATCGTCGGACTGGACGAGGCCGCGACCTCCCTGCCCGCCCGGGAGGTCGTCGACCTGCAAGGGGCCACCGTGCTCCCCGGGTTCATCGACAGCCACGTCCACCTGTCGTGGACAGGACTGAAGGCCCGCACCCCGAGCATCGCCGGCCTCACCCGCGTCGACGACGTCCTCGCCGCCATCGACGGCGCCGTCTCCCGCTCGCGCGGGGCCGGCGCATGGGTCAGCATCGGAGGCTACGACCAGCGGGCCCTCGGCCGGCACCTCACCGCCCGCGAACTCGACACGGTCAGCCGCGGGCGCCGCCTCTTCCTCATGCACGACTCCGGGCACGCCTGCGTCGTCAACAGCGCCGTGCTCGCCCTCCTCCCGGCCGACGTCCCCCACGAGGACGGCCTCCTCGTCGAGAGCGCCATGGGCGCCGTACGCCGACTGCGGCTGCCGTACTCCCAGGCCGACCTCGCCGACGCCATCGAGCACGCCGGCCGCGCCTGCCTCGCCGAGGGCATCACGGCCTGCGCCGAAGCCGGCATCGGCGGCGGCCTCCTCGGCCACAGCCCCGTCGAGCTCGGCGCCTACCAACTCCTGCGGGACGAGGGCCGGCTCCCGCTGCGCGTCCAGCTCATGCCGGGCGGCGACACCCTCAAGCCGGCCGCGGCCCACGAGCACGACGGCATCCCCCGCGCCCTCGACCTCGGCCTGCGCACCGGCTTCGGCGACGACTGGCTCTCCGTCGGCGCCCTGAAGATCTACACCGACGGCGGCATGATGGCCCGGACGGCCGCGCTCACCGAGCCGTACGAGGGCCTCGACGGCCACACCGGGCAGCTCCAGGACGACCCCGAGCGACTCACCCGCCTCATCGTGGACGGACACCTCGGCGGCTGGCAGCTCGCCGTCCACGCCATCGGCGACCGGGCCGCCGACCTCGCCCTCGACGCGCTGGAGCGGGCGCAGGAGCTGCGGCCGCGGCCCGGCGCCCGCCACCGCATCGAGCACGCCGGCCTGATCCGCCCCGACCAGCTGCCGCGCTTCGCCCGCCTCGGCGTCAGCGCGGTCGTCCAGCCCAACTTCCTGCGCTATTTCGGCGACGACTACGCCGCGGTCATGGGGGAGCGCCGCGCGCCGTGGATGTACCGGGGCCGCGGCTTCCTCGACCACGGGGTGACCCTCGTCGGCAGCTCCGACCGGCCGGTGACGGACGGCTCACCGCTGCGGGCGGTCCAGTTCATGGTCGAGCGCGCCTCCACGTCGGGCGCCCTCATCGGCCCCGGCGAGGCCGTCACGGTCGAGGAGGCCCTGCGCGCGTACACGGTCGCGGGCGCGTACGCCTGCCACTGGGACGACAGCGCCGGCAGCCTCACCGCGGGCAAGCGGGCCGACCTGGCCGTCCTCGGCGACGACCCGCGGCGGGTCGAGGCCTCCCGGATCGGGGACATCGAGGTCGTCACGACCCTCGTGGACGGCCGGGACACCAGGGAGGCCTGGGCGAAGTAGCAGGGGCGTGGAGCGCGGGGGCGTGTGGCGCGCCCCCGATTTGGCCTACAAGCAAGGTAAGGCTAACCTAACTCCTGTCTCCCTCACCGGAGTTGCGCGGCGCCCCGGCCTCTCCGGGAACTCCCGGCCCCCTCCGGGAGCCCCTGCCCGCGCACGGTGGAACCCGAGGAAGGAACGCCTTGACCACGGCCCCGCCGCCTCCCGCCGCGCCGCCCCGCACCCGTACCGCCCATCCCGCCGCCGCCCCCGCGTTCACCGTGCGGCCGGCCCGCCGGGACGAGGCGCCGGCGCTCGCCGCGCTCTCCCGGCCGTTCGTCCGCACGGGCGCCCTGCGCGAGCGCCCGCTCTCCCTCTACCTCGCGCACGCAGGCGACTTCCTCGTCGCGCAGACCCCCGACGGCACCCTCGAAGGCTGCCTCGGGCTCCGCATCCACCCCGCCGCGGGCGTCCTGTACAACTTCTGCGTCGCCCCGCACCGGCAGGGCTCGGGCGTGGGCGCCCGGCTCCTCCAGGCGGCGTTCGCCCGGGCCCGCAACCGCTCCCTGACGGCCCTGTTCACCGCCACCACCGGCAGCGGCCGCCTCTTCCTCCGCCACGGCTTCGCCCCGGTCGGCCCGGCCCTGGCCCCGGCCGCCTGGGCGCGCTCCCTGGACCCGGCCCGCGGCGCCCGCGTCCTGGCCTGCCCCCTGTAGTGCCGTGGCCGGGAAGGTGCCCCGTGCCGCGCCGCCCGGCACGGCACGGGGCCGCGTTGCCGGCCCGCACACGTACGCCCGGCAGAGGCGCATTGCCGCGCAGCCGGCGTTCGCCCTGCCCGTACCGTCAGGGAATGGATGCCAGCCGCCAGCCGACTCCTGATGAGATCGAAGACCGCTTCGCAGCAATTGCCGAAGGGCGGTTGGCCCGGGACGAGGTCGACCGCCGGGCCGGTCGCCGGGCGACCGAGGTGTCCATCGTCCCCGCCACCGGCCGGTGAGCGGGGTGCCGCCGGCGGGGCTCATGGCCGGGGCTCCCCGGGTGCGGGGCGGCCGGAGGGTTCGTCCGGCACGATCGTGGTGCCGGGGCTCTTCCCGGCGGCGAAGCCGCGCATCACCGCGTGCGGTACGCGGCCGTCGACGACCTGGGCCCGGTCCACGCCCGCCCGTACGGCCTGAAGGCAGCCCTCCATCTTCGGCAGCATGCCGCTCGCGAGGCCCGGCAGCAGCCCGCCCAGCTCGGCGGCCGTCAGCCGCTCGATCACCTCGGTGCTGTGCGGCCAGTCCGCGTACAGCCCCGCGACATCGGTCAGGACGAGGAGCCGGGCCGCGCCGAGCGCGACCGCCAGGGCCGACGCGGCGAGGTCGGCGTTGACGTTGTAGACCTGTCCGTCCGTGCCGCGCGCGACGGGGGAGACGACCGGTATGCGGCCCTCGTCCAGTAAGGCCCGCAGGGTGTCGGGGGCGACGGCCACGACCTCGCCGACCTGCCCGAGGTCCACGGGCCGCCCGTCCACCTCGGCCCGGCGCCGCACGGCGGTCAGCGTATGCGCGTCCTCACCCGACAGACCCACGGCGTACGGGCCGTGGGCGTTGACCGCGCCGACGAGCTGCCGCTGGATGCGCCCCGTCAGCACCATGCGGACGACGTCCATGGCCTCCGGGGTCGTCACCCGAAGGCCCGCCTCGAAACGGGACTCCAGGCCCAGCCGGTCGAGCATGGCGCTGATCTGCGGGCCGCCCCCGTGGACGACGACCGGCAGCACGCCGGCTCGCCGCAACTCCACGACGTCGCGGGCGAAGGCGTCGAGGAGCGCCCCGTCCACCATGGCGTTGCCGCCGAACTTGACGACGACCGTCCGGCCTTGGAGTTCCTCGCTCCAGGACGGCGCCCCGGACGGTGCTCCGGCCTCCGTGGCCGGCCGTGCGGCTTCGGTGCGCATCCGTGTCCTCCCCATCTGTGTCCTCCCCATCCCGCTCATGAGCTGTAGGCGCTGTTCTCGTGGACGTACCCGGCCGTGAGGTCGTTGGTCCAGAGGACCGCCGAGGCGCCGCCGGAGCGCAGGCCGACCGTGACGGCGACCCGACGCCCCGACAGGTCCGCCTTCTCCAGGGGCTCCCAGGGGGCCCCGTCGCGGCACGCCCAGACGCCGTTGATCGCCACGTCGAGCCGGTCGGGGTTGACGACGGCGTCGGTCATGCCGATCGCCGAGAGGACCCGGCCCCAGTGGGGGTCCTCGCCGTTCAGCGCGCACTTGAGGAGGTTGTTCCGGGCCACGGAGCGGCCCACGGTGCCGGCTTCCTCCTCCGAGGCCGCGTCGACGACCGCCACGGCCGCGTCGCTGCCGCCGTCGGGCGACAGGGCGGCCGAGGCGGTGTCGATGCCGGGCAGGAGGCGGTCGATCGGCAGGCGGACGCCGATCAGGCCCGTGGAGCAGACGGCCACCTCGGCGGGGTCCGCGCCGGCGGCCCGCGCCGTGCGCTCCACCGCCGCCTGCGTGTCGGAGGCGCCCTCCGGCCCCGTACCGGCGTCGGCGCCCCCGGAGTCGAGGACGACGGCGGCGACCCGCCGGTCCGCGAGCACGCGCCGCGACCAGCGGACGGGCGCGGCCTGCACCCGGCTGGAGGCGCAGACGCCGGCGGCGGCCCGGGACGGGCCCAGGTTCACCACCAGCGCCAGGTCGGCATCCCCGGACTCCTTGATCCCGGCGGCGACGCCGCTCGCGAGGAATCCCCGGGCAGCAGTCACGCTCACGGGGCGACTCCGTTCGTGGACAGGCCCAGCCACTCCGGCAGGCCGAGGGCTGCGTTCATGCTCTGCACCGCGCCGCCGGCGGTGCCCTTGGTCAGGTTGTCGATCGCGCTCACGCAGATCAGGCGGCGCGCCTCGGAGTCGACGGCGACCTGCACCTGAACGGTGTTGGAGCCGAGCACCGCGCCGGTGGACGGCCACCGGCCGGGAGGCAGCAGCCGGATGAACGGCTCGTCCGCGTACGCCGCTTCGAACACCGCGCGCACCGCCTCCTCGCCGCCGTCGCCGCAGGCGCCGGCCGCTGCGCCGGGCCGGAGCCGGGCCGAACAGGTGGCGAGGATGCCGCGCGGCATGGGTGCGAGCGTCGGGGTGAAGGAGACCGTCACGCGCTCGCCGGCCACCCGCGACAGGTTCTGGGTGAGCTCGGGTGTGTGCCGGTGGCCGCCGCCGACCCCGTACGGGGTCATCGACCCCATCACCTCGGCGCCGAGGAGGTGCTGCCCCGGCGCCGGGCCGGCTCCCGAGGTGCCGCTCGCCGCGACGACCACGGCCTCGGGCTCCACCAGCCCGGCCGCGTAGGCGGGGAACAGCGCGAGGGTGACGGCCGTCGGATAGCAGCCGGGTACGGCGATCCGCGAGGCGCCCCTCAACTCCGCTCGCTGTCCGGGAAGTTCGGGCAGGCCGTACGGCCAGGTGCCGGCGTGCTCCGATCCGTAGAACCGCTTCCAGTCGGCCGGGTCGCGCAGCCGGAAGTCGGCGCCGCAGTCCACGACCAGCGCGTCCGGCTCCAGTTCGCGGGCGAGGGGTGCGGACTGCCCGTGCGGGAGGGCGAGGAACACCACGTCGTGCCCGCGCAGTGTGCGCGCCGACGTCTCCTCCAGGACCCGGTCGGCCAGGCCGGGCAACTGGGCCTGCACGTCGCCGAGATGCCGGTCCGCGCTGCGATGGGCGGTGACGGCGCCGATCTCCGTTCCCGGATGCGAGGTGAGCAGACGCAGGATCTCTCCGCCGGCATAGCCGCTGGCTCCGGCTACCGCGACCCTTGGGGTCATGTTCTTCCGTCTCCTGATGTGGGGGTGCGCGGGACGTGCAGAAGAGCAACTCCGCACTTCAATTGAGGTAAGGCTAACCTTACTTTCGACTTCTGACCCGCCTTCGGGTGCGAAGGACGGGAAAGCGGCCCGCGCCGCAGGTGAATCCGGGTGCGGAACCGCACGTATGATCGATCTCCGTGGCCGGTTCTGGTCGCACCGAAGTGGCGTGAAGCGCGAAACAGCCGCCACAGCACGGACACGGGGGTGTCGAGGATGTCGTTTGCACACGAGTCGTCCCGCAGGGGGCGCCTGCCGGCGCAGGACGCGGTGCGGCGGAGGGCCCGGTCGACCGCGGCGACCGCCCTCGCCGTACTGGCGGCCCTGGCGCTGACCGGCTGCGGCTCGCCCGACGGCACCTCGGTCGAGAAGGCCAACGACCAGCTCCGCTCGACGTCCTTCCACTCGTCGGGTACGACGACGGCCTTCGCGGGCGGCGGCCAGGAGGCCTGGTGGGACCCGAAGCAGGGCTTCCACCTCCGGGCGACCTGGCCCGGCGGATCCGGCGACATGTTCTGCAAGGACGGCAAGACCTACACCAGCACCGCGCTCCTGGCCAACTCGCTGAAGGACCGGGGCCAGTGGATCACCGTGCCGAAGGAGCTGACCGACAGCTTCGTGACGTCCGAGACGGACGGCGGCTGTGAGCGGTTCTTCGAGATCCCCGAGGCTGCCGAGCACGACCCGGACGCCGACCGCACGTCCCAGGGCAGGCAGGCCCGCGCCTACACCGCGGCGGCGGGCGGCGCGCGCGACACGTACTACCTGGAGTCCGGCACCTCCCGCCTCCTCGAACTGGCCTCCACCCGCGACGGCCAGTCCAGCACCACGCAGTACGACTCGTACGGGGAGAAGTTCCCGATCACGATCCCCTCGAACGCGAACACCCTCTCGATGGACGAGTTCCGCAGGCAGACCAAGACGGGCTGAGCCGCCACGGCCGGGCCTGGCACCCCGCACGGCGGAACGCGATCACCACCCCGTCCGGCCCGGCCCCGCCGGGGGCGTGCACCGCCCCCGGCGCCCGATTTCCGGTGCGGCTCGGCGGCCCGGCATGGTGTGATGGAGACATGATCGAACAGTTCCTGGCCCGAGACCTGTCCGCCGTCGAGGAAGCCGTCCGCAAGGCGGCCGCCGCCGAGATCATGCCGAGGTTCCGGCAGCTCGCCGACCACGAGGTCGACGAGAAGAGCGGGCCGCACGACCTCGTGACCGTCGCCGACCGTAAGGCCGAGGAGCACCTGACCGCCGCCCTCACCCGGCTCCTGCCCGGCTCGGCCGTCGTCGGCGAGGAAGCCGTCCACGCCGACCCGACCGTCTACGGGGCGCTGCGCGGCGACGCCCCCGTCTGGATCGTCGACCCCGTCGACGGCACCCGCCAGTTCGTCTCCGGCGACCCCGCCTTCTGCACCCTCGTCGCCCTCGCCCACCGCGGCGAGATCCTCGCCTCCTGGACGTTCGCCCCGGCACTCGACGAGATGGCCACCGCCGTCCGCGGGCAGGGCGCGCACCTCGGCTGCGAGCGGCTCGCCTGCGGCTCCCCCGAACCGGGCGCCGAGCTGCGCGTCGCGATCGCCCACCCGCTGTACACCACCGACCGGGACAAGCGGATCCTCTCCCGCCTCGACGTCCCCGGCGTCGCCGCCCGGCCCTGCGGCTCGGCCGGCCTGGAGTACCTGAAGGTGGCCCGCGGCCAGGTCGACGCGCTCGCCTTCACCTGGCCCTCCGCATGGGACCACGCCGCCGGGCTGCTCCTCGTCGACGAGGCCGGCGGCGCGCAGAGCACCGTCGCCGGGGTCCCCTTCCGGGTCGACCGGGACAACGAGCTGCCGTTCGCCGTCGGCCGGGACGAGGCCACCGCCGTACGCGTCCGGGACCTGCTGCGCGAGGTGTGAGGCGTACCGGGGCGCACAGGGTGTCGGAATATCCTGGGGGCGCAGCCGCCGCCGGACGAAGGGGTCACATGGTGCCGTCGATTCTCGATGCGGTCGTGGTGGGGGCGGGGCCCAACGGGCTCACGGCCGCGGTCGAACTGGCCCGCCGCGGACACTCGGTGGCCGTGTACGAAGCCGCCGGCACGGTCGGCGGCGGAGCCCGCACGGAGGAGCTCACCCTCCCGGGGTTCCGGCACGACCCCTGCTCGGCCGTCCACCCGCTGGGCGCCGGATCCCCCGCGTTCGGCGCGATGCCGCTGGGGCGGTACGGGCTGGAGTGGCTGCACGCGCCGCTGCCGATGGCGCACCCCTTCGACGACGGCACGGCCGCGGTCCTCTCCCGCTCCGTCGCCGAGACCGCTGCCTCCTTCGGCGCGCGCGACGCCGGCACCTACCGGCGGCTCGTCCAGCCGTACCTCGGCAGGTGGGACACGCTCGTCCGCGACTTCATGTCCCTGCCCGCGACCGCGCTGCCCCGCGACCCCGTCACCCTCGCCCGGTTCGGGCTCGCCGGGCTGCCGCCCGCCACCTGGCTGATGCGCCGCTTCCACGAGGAGCGGGCCCGCGCCCTGTTCTCCGGGCTCGTCGCCCACGTCATCGCCCCGCTGAACGGCATCGCCACCGGCGCCGTCGGCCTGGTCTTCGCGCTCGCCGCGCACGCCGTCGGCTGGCCCATGCCGCGCGGCGGCTCCCAGTCCCTCTCGGACGCCCTCGCCGCCTACCTCGCCGACCTGGGAGGCACCGTCCACACGGACTTCGAGGTCAAGCGCCTCGACGACCTGCCGCCCGCCCGCGCGTACGTCTTCGACACCTCCCCGACGGCCCTGGCCCGCATCGCCGGCCTCGGCCGCTTCTACGACGGCTACCGCTACGGCGCCTCCGTCTTCAAAATCGACTACGCGCTGTCGGGCCCCGTCCCGTGGACCGCCGAAGCGCCGCGGCGCGCCGG
This sequence comes from Streptomyces globosus, assembly GCF_003325375.1. Classification (GTDB taxonomy): domain Bacteria; phylum Actinomycetota; class Actinomycetes; order Streptomycetales; family Streptomycetaceae; genus Streptomyces; species Streptomyces globosus_A. The sequence continues at coordinate 2,218,743 of NZ_CP030862.1, forward strand.
CACCGTCCAGATCGGGCCCCGCACCCGCGACATCGACGCCGCCCTGCAACTCGCCGGCAGCGGCCGCGCCCCGCGCAACCCGTTCCTGATCACCGCACAGCCCAGCCTCGTCGATCCCGGGCGCGCACCCGAGGGCAAGCACGTCTTCTGGGCGTACGGGCACGTCCCCGCCGGCTGGGACGGCGACCTCACCGACGCCGTCGAACGCCAACTGGAGCGCTTCGCACCGGGCTTCCGCGACCTCGTCCTGGCCCGCGCGACGGCCGGCCCGCCGGAGCTCGCCGCCCGCAACCCCAACTACGTCGGCGGGGACATCGCCTGCGGCGCCGCCTCCGGCCTCCAACTCCTCCTGCGCCCCCGCCTGTCGCTGTCCCCGTACACGACACCGCACCCGGCCGTCTTCCTCTGCTCCTCCGCCACCCCGCCCGGCCCCGGCGTCCACGGCATGTCCGGGCACAACGCGGCCAAAGCCGTGTGGCGGCACCTGCGAAAGGCCCCGTGAATGGTCCGCATCACCCTCGTCCGCGGCGACATCACCGCCGAGCACGCCGACGCCATCGTCAACGCCGCGAACTCCTCCCTGCTGGGCGGCGGCGGAGTCGACGGCGCGATCCACCGCCGCGGCGGACCGGACATCCTCGAAGCCTGCCGTGCCCTGCGCGCCTCCCACTACGGCAAGGGCCTGCCGACGGGCCGGGCGGTCGCCACCACCGCCGGCCGCCTCCCCGCCCGGTGGGTGATCCACACCGTGGGGCCGGTCTGGTCCCGGGACGAGGACCGCTCCGCCCTCCTCGCCTCCTGCTACCGCGAATCCCTGCGCGTCGCGGACGAACTGGGCGCCCGCACGGTCGCGTTCCCCGCCATCAGCACGGGCATCTACGGCTGGCCGATGGACGACGGCGCCCGCATCGCCGTGGAGACGGTCCGGGGCGCCGGGACGCGCGTCGAGGAGGTCAGGTTCGTCCTCTACGACGAGCGGGCCTACCAGGCGTTCGCCGAGCAGACCGGCCCCGCGGCGACCGGGTGACGGGACCCCGCCCCGCCTGAGCCCCGTGAGTCCGCACCGACCGGACCGGGGCCGGGCGGGAAGCACGTGCCGCGGTCGGCGGGTGCTGCCGCAGAATCCGCGACCCCCGGCGGCGCCGCCCGGCCGGCGCTCGGGCGGGGCGGGGAGGGGAGGGCCGCGGGGCGGGGTCAGCGGAGGGCGGCCAGGACGCGGCTGTCGCCGTACTGCCAGACCGTGCCCGCCTCGCGGAAGCCCGCTTCGCGGAGGAGGGCGACGTGCGTCGACACGGGCAGGTCCGCGTCCGCGCACGGCGGATGGCAGGCGGTGTCGTGGAGGGTCAGGTAGGGGGCCAGCTCGGGGTCGGCGGCTGCGCCCTTCCACCACGACTGCCAGTCCTCGTGCGTGAAGGCCAGGTTCCGTTCGGCGTGGCGGCGGCCCAGGTCGACCGCGAGGTCGCGGATGGCGGGCGAGTCGGGGCGGATGTGGTCGCCGTTGACGAACACGCCGCCCGGGGCCAGCCGTTCGGCGAGATCGCGGTAGACGCCGGCCAGGGTGTCCCGGTCGAGGTAGTGCAGGGCGGTCGTGGAGACGGCCGCGTCGACGGGCCGGTCCAGACCGAGCGCGTCGAGCCAGCCCGGCGCCCCGATCAGGGAGCGGACGTGGCGCAGCCGCGCCCGGGCGCCGCCCCCGTAGTGGGCGCGGCCCAGCTCCAGCAGCAGCGGATCGGCGTCGACGGCGACCACCTCGGCGCCGGGCAGCCGCCCGGCGAGCCGCGCGGCCAGTGCGCCCGGCCCGCTGCCCAGGTCCAGCAGCAGGGGGTCACGACTGCCGCGGGTGGCCTGCTCGACGACGTCAGCGATGACCGTGAACCGCTCCTCGCGGTCCACCGCGTACCGCTGCTGCTGGCACTCCCAGCGCTCCACCCAGCGCGCCGCCGTCACCGCACTCAAGTCCATAGTGAAAATCATTGCAGCTTGGCGAGGGCGGTGAGCAACTTCTCCATCTCTTCGAGTGTGTTGTAGACGTGCAGGCTGACGCGCACCGAACCGTCCTGCGGGTCCCGGCCCGCCTGGCAGTGGTCGTCCGAGCGCACCATGAAGCCGTGGCTGAACAGGATGAACCCCAGGTCCTGCGAGCCGATCGCCTGGTGGCGGAACGTCACGATGGAGCCCCGCCGCTGCACCGCCGTGTCGGCGGCGAGGCTGCTGCGGCAGCCGAGCACCTCGTACGCCGGCATCCGGGACAGCCCGTCGGTCAGCACGGACGCGAGCGCCGCCGTCCACCGGGTGATCCGCTCCACCCCGGCGGCCTCCAGCCAGTCCAGGGCCGCCGCCAGGCTCGCGATCCCCGCGGTGTTCGGCGTACCGGCCCAGCCGCCCGGCCGGAATGCAGGCCCCCGCTCGCCGCGGGCCCACACCGCGCCCGTCCCCGGCAGGGCCAGCGCCTTGTGCCCGGAGAAGACGAGGAAGTCCACGTCCAGGTCGGCGACCGACACCGGCTGGTGGCCGACGCTCTGCGCGGCGTCCAGGCAGATCGGCACGTCCGGGCCGACCGCCTCGCGGATGCGGTGCACGTTCATGTCGGCCCCGTACACGTGGTGGACGTGGGTCGCCGCCACGAAGCGGGTCCGCGGCCCGGCGAGCGCGGCCAGCGCCCGCGCGTCGTAGTCGCCGGTCCCTGCCTGGCAGGGCATCTCCCGCACCGCGATCCGCACCCCCTGCGCGGCCAGCAGGTCCCGCGCCTCCAGCCAGGGGGCGAGGTTGGCCCGGTGGTCGCCGAACGGCACGACGATCTCGTCGCCGTCGCGCAGCAGCTGCGGCAGCCAGTCGCGCGCCACCGTCCGCAGCCCCTCCGTCGTCCCGCTGGTGAAGTGCACCGGCGACGCGCCCGCGCCGGCCCCCGCCGACCGGTCGCCCAGGAACTCCCGTACCCGCTGGGCGGCCCCCGCGACCAGCGCCGTCGTCGCGTTCGCCCACGGGTACGAGCCGCGGCCCGCGTTGGCGTTGGAGGTCGTCAGGTAGGCGTGCACCGCGTCCAGGACCTGCCGCGGCTTCTGCGCGGTCGCCGCACTGTCCAGGTACGCCTGCTCCGGGTTGGCCGCCACGATGGGGAAGTCGGCGCGCAGCGGCCGCTGCCACCGCGCCAGCTCCCGCAGCTCCGCCCGCGGGTCCGGCTGCGGATCGGGCCCCGCCATCAGTCGCGCACCAGGGGCGCGCCCGCGTCCCGCCACGCGACGATCCCGCCGGCGAGGCTGCGCACGTCCGGGTGACCCATACGGGTCAGCAGGGCCGCGTACCGCAGGGACTGCTCGCCGATCGGGCACGCCAGCAGCACCGGCCGGCTCGTACTGAACGGCAGCCCGCCGCGCACGAGTTCCGCGAACAGCTCGTCCACGATGTTGACCGAGCCGTCGATGTGCAGCGCCCCGTACGCGAACGGCCCGCGGAGGTCCACGACCAGCGGCCGCCCCGACTCCACCCAGGCCCTCGCCTCCGGCACCTCCACGGAGCGGGCGGCGGCCAGCTCGGCGTCCGTGACGGTGTCGGCCGAGTTCCGCACGGGCGGCCGGCCCAGCAGCTCCGGGCGGCGCTGCCGGACGTAGCCGAGGTAGCCCTCCGTACGGTCGCACACCACGAACACCGCGGTCCGCCGCTCCGTCAGCTCCGCGTCCAGCGCCCGCAGATGGCGCACCGCGCCGTGGTACGCCGCCCCTCCCGTCGGCCCGGAGAGCATCCCGCAGCGGCGCAGCAGCACCAGCATGCCGTCGAGGGCCTCGTCGGAGGTGACCGCCTCGATCGCGTCGTACACCGCCGGGTCGAACAGGCCCACCTCCTGCACCTCGTCGGCGGTGCGGATCCCCGGGATGAAGTCCGACTTCGCGCCGACGAGCCCCACCACGCGGACCGCCGGATCGTGGGCGCGCAGGGACCGCGCGATGCCGGTCGAGGAGCCCGCGGTGCCCACGCAGGCGATGAACCAGTCCGGCGCCCGGCCGTCCAGATCGGCGATGATCTCCGGGCCGGTGCCCTCGGCGTGCGCCTGCGCGTTCAGCGGGTTGAAGTACTGGTCGGTGTGGAGGTGCGTGCTCCCCGGGGCGCTGAGCTGCTGGTGGAAGAGGGTCAGCGGATCGGCGGTGTCGGTCGGGTCCAGGCACTCGCTCTGCCCGGGCAGCTCCTCGATCCGCGCGCCGAGCAGCAGCAGCAGGTCCTTGATCTCGGGCACCCGCATGCGGTTGGTGACGCTCTTGAACGGCAGCCCGTGCATCCCCGCGATCAGCGCGAGCGCCTTGGCGGTGTTGCCGCTGGACAGCTCGACGACGGTCTCGCCGCGGGCGGCCGCGCCGGCGAGCCGGTCGCGCACCATGTTCCAGGCCGGCCGGTCCTTCAGCGAGCCGAACGGGTTGAGCATCTCCAGCTTCGCGTACAGGTCGATGTTCCGCAGTCCGTGCACGTCCTGGTCGATGCGCACCAGCGGCGTGTTGCCGATGGCCTCCGTGATGCTGTCGTACCTCATGCGCCTCATCCCCCCGCTTCCGTGACCGGCCAGTACTGCTCGTCGAGGCACCAGCGCCAGACGCCCTCCTCCTCCCTGACGGCGACCTTCCGGGCCGTGGGCTGCCGCTGCGCCCGGGTGGCCGTGAAGTCCATGCAGTAGCCGGCCGTGTTCGGGAAGGCCAGCAGGTCGCCGGGGTCCGGCAGCCGCGGCAGGAAGACGGTGCGACGGGTGATCAGGTCGGCCTCCAGGCACAGGTTGCCCATCAGGTGCACCCCGACCGCGCCGGGGCCGTCGGGGGGCGGCGGCTCGCTTCTCCTCGGGACGAGGACGGGGTCGACGAGCACCCCGTGGTCCTCCAGGCCGACGTCGCCGGCGTTGAGCGCGAGCCGCACCCACGGAGGGCCGCCGGTGTCGGTGCGCACCTCCAGGACCCGGCCGAGGGTCAGCCCGCACTGGTCGGCGAGGGCGCGGCCCGGTTCGGCGTACACGTCGCACAGGCTCTCCAGCAGCAGTGTGCCCAGCGGTCTGCCCAGGGTGGGGGCCGGCCGGGACAGCAGCTCGTCCAGGTACGCGGGCCCGGCCGCCGGCCGGTGGGCCGGGTAGAGGGCGAGCGAGCCCTTCAGGGTGCCGTTCTCGACACGCAGGCCGTAGCCGTACCCGCCCCAGGCCAGCGGGCCGCGGCGGCCCAGCGCCGCCTCGGTGAGGGCGGTGGTGTACCGCTCCCACTGGGCCGCGTGTGCCAGGTAGCTGACGCCGTATCCGCCGCCCACGTCGATCGCGCGAGGCCGGAACCCGCGCGAGCGCAGCGCGTCGACCGCCCGGATGCAGCCCTCCAGGGCGGTGGCCTTCTCGTCGGTGCTGGTGGTGTCCAGGTGGTAGCCGACGCCGACGGGCTCCAGGGCGTCGCGGTGCTTCTCCAGCAGGTCCAGCAGCGGGCCCAGCGCCGCGGCCGGGGTGCCGAAGCGGCTGCGCCGCGACAGGGTCCGCGCCCCGGCCGCCTCGAACCCGGACAGCCGCAGGACGACCTCCAGCCGCGGCAGGCCGTGCGCCCGTACGAGGCGGGCGGCCTGCTCCAGTTCGCCCGGGCCGTCGGCGTTCACGGTCGTGCCGGTGCGCGCCGCCAGCCAGAGGAAGGCGGGGTCCTTGGGGCCGGTCGCCATCAGCCGGCCGCCGGTGAAACCGGCGCCGAGCGCGTGCTGGAGCTCCTCCGGCGAGGCGGCGTCCAGGCAGGCGGAGGTGGCGGCGAGGTGGCGGACGAGGGCGCTGGAGCCGGTGGCCTTGTGCGCGAAGTAGATGCGGCCGCCCAGCCGGTGCCGGCGCAGGACGGCGGCGAACTGCGCGGCGTTGCGCCCGATCTCCTCGGGCAGGACGACGGCGAGCGGCGAGCCCAGCCCGTCGACGAGCCCGTGCAGGAACGGTCCGGCACGCAGCAGCGAGGCCGGGCCCGCGGTGAGCCTCGGTTGCAGGTACAAGGGGGCGTCGCTCATTCCGGCCGTCCCTCCCAGACGATCGACTGCGGGCCCGCTCCGTGATCGATTCGCACGGCTGTGCACATCATCGCTCCACAACTGCCGCAGCTAAAGGGGGCGTGGGGAAGCACGGGGGGCGTGCGGCCGGAACAAACCCGGCGCCGGCCGGGCGATCCGCCCGACCGGAACCATCCGCTCCGGCGGGGGTGGAGGCCGGCGCGTCCCCGGGCCGGCCCGCGGTCCGCCCGCCGCCCGGCCCGCGTTCCGCCCGGCGCCTCGGCCCGGCACGGCCCCCGGCCCAACGCCCGGCCCGGAGTCTGCCGCCCGGCGCGGCGGCCGGGGGTGACGGCCGCGATGCGGAAGCCGGGGACGGCGTACGGAAGCCCGCGCGGGGCGACCCCTGCCCGGCCCGGAGGCCCGGCCGGTGCGATGCCCGGGCGTGGGCGTGGGCGTACGCGGGCCCCGCGCCCCGCGCCGGTTCGCCCCCGCGGGGCGCCTCGCGGCCCAGCCCGGGCCTTGCGCGCCGCCGGTCCGGCGGCGGTCACCTGATTTCTCCCAGGATGCCCCGGCCTTCAGGCCGGGGAGGAATGGGTCCTTGGCGCGGAGGCGCGGAGCGCCGGAGTTCTCTTCGCATCTGTTCTGGCCTGCACTCTCTTTCGTTGTCAGTGGCGGATGTTACGTTGCGGATCATGACGACGGCAGTGATGTCCGAGACGGTGGCCGGGCACGCCCGGTACACCTTCCGGCTGCGTCTGTCGTCCACGGCCCGTACCGCTGTGGAAGCGGAGTGGGGGCGGTGCCGGTGGGTGTGGAACGAGTGCGTGGCGATGTCCCGCAAGGTCCACCGGCTCAACCGGGACGCCGAGGAGAAGATCACGTGTGGTCCGGCGCAGCTCGACAGGATGCTGACCGGGGCGCGCCGGTCGATGGCGTGGCTGCGTGAGGGTGCTTCGGTTCCTCAGCAGCAGATCATCCGGGACTTCGCCAAGTCCCGGGCGAAGGCGCTGGGGGACGTCAAGGCGCGGTTGCCGATGCGGCAGCGGGCCGGGATGCCCCGGATCAAGCGGAAGCGGGACGCGCTGCCGTCGCTGAACTACACCCAGCGGGGTTTCCGCCTCAAGGGCGGCCGCCTCCACCTGGCGGGCGGGATCGTGCTGACGGTGGTGTGGTCGCGTGGCCTGCCGTCCGACCCGTCGAGCGTGCGGGTGTACCGGGACAGCCTCGGCCACTGGTACGCGTCGTTCGTCGTCCAGGCGGTGACCGAGGCCCTGCCGGAGACCGGACGGGCCATCGGCATCGACTGGGGCGTCAGCGAGACCGCCACCACCACGTCCGACGCCCACGACCTTCCCCACGCCCAGCACGGGAAGACGGCCGCGGCCAGGCTCGCGCACTACCAGCGGATGATGGCCCGGCGCCGGACTGCGAAGAACCGGCCCGACACCAACGGCTACCGGAAGGCCCGCCGGGCGGCGGCGAAGGTGTCCAAGAAGATCGCCCGGCAGCGGCAGGACACCGGCCGCAAGTGGGCCAAGGCCGTCGTCCGCGACTTCGACCACCTCGCCGTGGAGGACTTCCGCCCGAAGTTCCTCGCCAAGTCCACCATGGCCCGCAAGGCGGCAGACGCCGCGATCGGAGCCGTCAAGACCGCGCTGGTCGAGATGGCCCGCAAGCACGGGCGCACCGTGCACTTGGTCCACCCCGCGCACACCACCATGGACTGCGCGCACTGCGGAGCGAGAGCCAAGCACCGCCTGCCTCTTTCCGAGAGAACGTATACGTGCACCGCGTGCGCAGCAGTGTCCCCCAGGGACAAGAACTCCGCCCGCGTGATGCTCGTCCGGGCTGGTCTCGTACCCGGCCAGTGCTGATCTTGTAAGACCTGCACCCCCGCCGGGGGTCAGGCGAAGTGAGCTGGGAATCCCCGTCCCTTCAGGGCGGGGAGGAGTCAAAGGGTGAGGCTCATCAGGATGTCGTCCCGGTCGTCGCCCGGAGCCACCCGGAGCGCCCCCGGCCAGCGGCCGACCTCCTCCCAGCCCAGCCTCCGGTAGAACCCCTCCAGACCGCAGCCGGACCGCACGCTGAGGTGCAGCCGTTCCACCCCCATCGCGCCGCGCGCCACGGCGGCCGCGGCCCCCATGAGCGCGGTCCCCGTGCCGCGGCCCCGGAACCCCGGGTGGGTCTGGACGTGGTTGACCACCGCGCAGTGGGCGACCAGCGGGTGGGGGTCGCGGCGCAGGACCAGCCACCCCGCGAGCGCCCCGCCGCGTACGGCGGCGAGCAGCCGGCACCGCGCCGGATGCAGTCCGCCGAGGAGGAGCTCCACCACGGGCGCGACGGCGGAGGCGGCCACGGGGGGCATGGGCATGCCGGGCGCGATCACGGCGCCGCCGGCGTTGACCACGGCCGCCCAGCAGTCGGCGAGTTCGCGGGCGAGGCCGGGCGGGACGCCGTCCGGGCTGGTCAGGTGCACGATCTGGACCAGCCGGTCCGGGCGGTCCCCGCCCCATCCCCCGGCGCCGCGGGTCTGCGGATCGGTCATGTGCGCTCCCCGCCGGCGGTGAGGGCGCCCCGGCCGCAGGCGTGCCGGCCCGTCCGCGGCCGTCCCGCCGGCCGACCCGGCGCGGACCCCGGAGGACTACCCGCAGCGGGGCGGCCCCGACACGTCGCGGGCCGCCGAGGGAGGCACGGGCCAGGTGCGGCCGCGGCACGTGTCAGTCGTGCGGGGCCTCTCCGCTCACCCGGTGGTCGGCGTGGCTGAGCGCCTCCAGGACCAGCCGCCGCAGGTGGCCGTCGGTCAGCCGGTAGTGGACGTACCGCCCCTCCTTGCGGGCCTCCACCAGCCGCGCGAGCCGCAGCTTCGCCAGGTGCTGGCTGACGGCCGTCCGGGAGGCGGCGCACTGCTCGGCCAGCGAGCCGACATCGGACTCGCCCTGGGCGAGGAGCCACAGCAGGTGCAGGCGCGTGGCGTCGGACAGCAGGGCGAACACGGCCGCCGCCTCGGCCAGCCGCGCACCGTCCGGCGCCCGCAGGTGCGAGGTGTCGGCAGGTGGCAGGGGATTGCTCGGAGGCATGGGGACAGCCTAGGGGTCCCGCCCCGACGAGGTGCCGCCCGGCCCGCTGCGTGCGGGCCCCTGGTACCCGGCGCGAGGCGCCGGACCCGTGGCCCCGATCCGTGGCGCCCGGTCCACGGCGCGCGGTGTGCGGCGCGCGGCGCTCGGCGCTCGGCGCGCGGCGCTTGGGCTGGTCCGGATGCGCGGGCGGCTCCATCCGGAGCGTGATCGTCATGTGCGCATCTGCGCACATGACGCTACGGTGGTAGGGAGAGCCCGCCCCGCCGAGTGGAAGGCCCCCGCATGCTCCCGGTCCTGCGCAACCGCACCTACCGGCACCTGTTCGCCGCCCAGGTCGTCGCCCTCACCGGCACCGGCCTGGCCACCGTCGCCCTCGGACTCCTCGCCTACGACCTCGCCGGACCCCGCGCCGGATCCGTCCTCGGCACCGCCCTGGCGATCAAGATGGTGGCGTACGTCGCCGTCGCGCCCGCCGTCGGCGCCCTCGCGCACCGGCTGCCGCGCCGCGCCCTCATGGCCGGCTCGGACCTCGCCCGCGCCGCCGTCGCCCTCTCCCTGCCGTTCGTCGACCGCGTCTGGCAGGTCTACCTGCTGGTCTTCCTGCTCCAGGCGGCCTCCGCCGCGTTCACCCCCACCTTCCAGGCGGTGATACCCGACGTCCTGCCCGACGAGCGCGACTACACCCGCGCCCTCTCCCTCTCCCGTCTCGCCTACGACCTGGAGAGCCTGTTCAGCCCCGCCCTGGCCGCCGCCCTCCTCGCCGTCACCACCTACGACCGCCTCTTCCTCGGCACCGTCGCCGGCTTCCTCGCCTCCGCCGTACTCGTCCTGTCCGCCGCCGTACCGCGACCGGCGGCGGACACCGCCGCAGCCGGGGCGGGCCGGCACGCCGGGCACGCGCACACCCGCGCCGCCGCCGGCATGCGCCTCCTCCTTGCCGCCCCGCCCCTGCGCGCCCTGCTCCTGCTGAACCTGGCCGTGGCCGCCGCCGGCTCCCTCGTCGCCGTCAACACCGTCGTCTACGTCCGCGACCTGCTGGGCCGCGGCACGGGCGACGTCGCCCTCGCGCTCGGGGCCTACGGGGCCGGCTCCATGGCCGTCGCCCTCGCCCTGCCCCGGCTCCTCGACCGCGTCCCCGACCGCACCGTCATGCTGCGCGGCGGAGCCGCCCTCGCCGCCGTCCTCGCCGCGGCCGGCGCCCTGACCGCCGCCGCGCCCGGGCCCTGGCGCTGGCCCGCCCTGCTCGCCGCGTGGGCGGCGCTCGGCGCCGCCGGGTCCGCGGTGCTCACCCCCGCGGGCCGCCTGGTGCGCAGGGCGGTCCCGGCCGGGCGGCGCACCGAGGCCTTCGCCGCGCAGTTCTCCCTCTCACACGCCGGCTGGCTGCTGACGTACCCGCTGGCCGGCTGGGTCGGCGCCACCGCCGGCCTGACCGCGGCCGCCGCCGCCCTCGGGGTGCTCGCCGCCGGCTCCGCGCTCGCCGCCGCCGCACTGTGGTGCCCGGCCGCGGAGCCGTCCCCCGAGCCGTCCGCGGACGCCGCCGGGGAGCCCGCCCGCCCCGGCCCGCGGCCGGAGCCCGCGCCCGTACCCGCGGACGACGGGGCGGGCCGCCTGCACCGCCTCCTCGCCGCCCGCCACGGCCACTGACCGCACTCCGGCCGCCGGGGTTTTCCACAGGCCGCAGCGCGGTGTCCCCGCGGGTCGGTAGGCTGCCCGTCATGACCCTTACGGACGCGACCCCCGAGACCAGCGCCGCCCTGGAGGTACTCCACCGCGTCTTCGGGTACGACTCCTTCCGCGGCGAGCAGCAGCAGATCATCGAGCACGTCGCGGGCGGCGGCGACGCCCTCGTGCTGATGCCCACCGGCGGCGGCAAGTCGCTCTGCTACCAGATCCCGGCCCTGGTCCGGCGCGGCACCGGCGTGGTGGTCTCCCCGCTGATCGCCCTCATGCAGGACCAGGTCGACGCACTGACCGCGCTCGGCGTCCGGGCCGGCTTCCTGAACTCCACCCAGGGCATCGACGAGCGGCGCACCGTCGAGCAGCTCTTCCTCGCCGGCGAGCTCGACCTCCTCTACCTCGCCCCCGAACGGCTCCGCACCGAGGGCACGCAGCGCCTCCTCGACCAGGGCGAGGTCTCCCTCTTCGCCATCGACGAGGCGCACTGCGTCGCCCAGTGGGGCCACGACTTCCGCCCCGACTACCTCGCGCTGTCGATGCTCCACGAGCGCTGGCCCGCCGTCCCGCGGATCGCCCTGACCGCCACGGCCACCCCGGCGACGCACGCCGAGATCGCCACGCGGCTCGGCCTGGAGGACGCCCGGCACTTCGTCGCGAGCTTCGACCGGCCCAACATCCAGTACCGGATCGCGGGGAAGAACAACCCGCTCAAGCAGCTCCTGGACCTGATCCGCACCGAGCACGAGGGGGACGCCGGCGTCGTCTACTGCCTGTCGCGGTCCTCCGTGGAGAAGACCGCGGCGTTCCTCGCGGAACACGGCATCGACGCCGTCGGCTACCACGCCGGCATGGACGCCGCGACCCGCGCCGCCAACCAGTCCCGGTTCCTGCGCGAGGAGGGCGTGGTCGTCGTGGCGACGATCGCGTTCGGCATGGGCATCGACAAGCCGGACGTGCGCTTCGTCGCCCACCTCGACCTGCCCAAGTCACTGGAGGGCTACTACCAGGAGACCGGCCGCGCCGGCCGCGACGGCGAACCCGCCACCGCCTGGCTCGCGTACGGGCTCCAGGACGTCGTCCAGCAGCGCAAGATGATCGAGGGATCGGAGGGCAGTGACGCCCACCGCCGCTCGCTGACCGCACATCTCGACGCCATGCTCGCCCTCTGCGAGACCGTCGACTGCCGCCGGGTCCGGCTGCTCGCCTACTTCGGGCAGGAGTCCGGCCCCTGCGGCAACTGCGACACCTGCCTGACCCCCGCCGAATCCTGGGACGGCACGGTCGCCGCGCAGAAACTCCTGTCCACGGTGTGGCGGCTCGCCCGCGAGCGGCGGCAGAAGTTCGGCGCCGGCCAGATCATCGACATCCTCCAGGGCAAGAAGACCGCCAAGGTCATCCAGTTCGACCATGACCAGCTGTCCGTCTTCGGCGTCGGGGCGGACCTCGGCACCGCAGAATGGCGCGGCGTCGTCCGCCAGCTGCTGGCCCTCGGCCTGCTCGCCGTCGAGGGCGAGTACGGGACACTCGTCCTGACCGAGGCCAGCGGGGAAGTCCTCGGCGGCCGCCGGACCGTCCTCCTGCGGAAGGAGAAGGCACCGGCCGGCGGCCAGGCCCGCAAGGAATCCGGAAGCCGCGGCAGCAAGGGCGCCCGCGTACCGGTCGACCTCCCGGCGGCCGCGGTCCCCGTCTTCGAGGCCCTCCGGGCCTGGCGCGCCGCCACCGCCCGCGAGCAGGGCGTCCCGGCGTACGTCGTCTTCCACGACGCGACGCTGCGGGAGATCGCCACCCGCCTCCCCACGACCACGGCGGAACTGGGCACGGTGGGCGGCGTGGGCGAGGCGAAGCTGGCCAAGTACGCGGAAGGCATCCTGGCGACCCTGGCCCCCCTGTCCACGGCGGCCCCGGCAGCCGCAGAGGCCCCGAGTCCGGCCCCCGCAGCCCGCCCGCCGCACGACGACGAGCCCCCGCTGGACGAGGAACCCCCCTTCGACGCGGAGGAAACCGACCCGCCCTGGGACGACTGGGAGTAAGCCGGGCCCCATGTGAGGGACCCCGGGCGCGCCGCGGCCGCGGCGCGCCCGGGGAAGGGTCAGGGGCCGGGCGGGGCGGGTCAGGATGGCGCATGGGTGCGCCGCAGAGGCAGGATCGCCTCATGCCCCATCTCGGACTCGTGACCGTGGTCGTACGTGACTACGACGAAGCCATCGCCTTCTATCGGGACGCCCTCGGGTTCGAGCTCCGGGAAGACACCCGGATCGACGACGACAAGCGATGGGTGGTCGTCGCCCCGCCCGGGTCCCGGGAGACGGCCCTGCTCCTGGCCAGGGCCGCGACCGGCGACCAGGAGGCCCGTATCGGAGACCAGACCGGCGGCCGGGTCGGCTGGTTCCTCCACACCGACGCGTTCGACCGCGACCACGCGCGGATGCGGGCGGCCGGCGTCGTGTTCGAGGAGGCGCCCCGGCAGGAGCCGTACGGCATGGTCGCCGTCTTCCGGGACCTGTACGGCAACCGCTGGGACCTGCTCCAACTGCACCCGCCCGGTGACACCGGACGGTAGGTGCCCCGCACGCTGCCGCCCTGCCGCGTACACGGCCCTTCTCATGCCGGCTGCCGCGAGGCCTGGGCCGGGCCTGTCAGGGCCGGCCCCGATGAGGGCGGAGTGGGCGCTGTCCGCCGGGCACGCGAAGCCTGCGCCGCTGCTCCCTTCTGCCGGCGGCACGTCAATCTCCGTGGATCGCAATCTGAGTTGGCCGGTCCGCCGGGGAGCGCGTCCGGCCGGATGCGCGCCGCGTCGGACCGGGCCGCGTCGCGGGTGCCGGTGACCGCATGCCGCTTGCGGCGGGTACCGGGTCTCCCGCCCCCGCCCGCGGGTGCGGGGAAGCCCGCCCGACGGGTGCCCTGCCGGGCCTCCCGTCGGCCAAACCGCCTGCCTGTGAGGCGACTTCCGCCCTCCCGTGGTGCACCCCCGAGGCGCTCGGGTCGCCCGGGTGCGGGGCGCTTGGTCCCGGGCCAAGCTGGGGGCATGAGCGACGACCCCCCGGGCCGGCCCGCCTCGGAGCTGCGCCTTGCCCTGGCGATGCGCGGAGGCGTCAGCCTCGCCGTGTGGATGGGCGGGGCGTGCTGTGAGACCGCGGCTCTGCGGGCCGCGGCTCCCGGGCGACGCCCGCAGGGCCGCGAGGGCGCCCAGCCGCCCGCCGCCGATGCCGCGGGCGGGCAGGGCGGGCCGGAAGGGGCGGAGGGAGCGCCGGGTGGGGAGGGGCTGTACTCGTCGGACACGCCGGCCGGCCCTGGGGCTGCGGGCAGTGCGGTCCGCCCGGGTGCCGCGGGCGGCGCCGAGGCCGCAGACCCGCCCGCCGGCGGCGGGCAGGGGGTGTACCGGGGGATGCTGGCGGCCTGCGGGTATCGGCATGTCGACATCGATGTGCTGGCAGGGACCAGTGCCGGAGGGCTGAACGGGGTGCTGATGGCCTGCCACCTGGTCTACGGGATGCCGTTCGGGCGGGGCGTACGCGACCTCTGGCTGGAGGTGGGGGATCTGGAGGGGCTGCTCCGGCGGTCGCGGCCGTTCTCCGTGCCCGATTCGCTGCTGCGCGGGGACGCCGTCTTCCACCAGGAGCTGTGCACCGCCCTCGGCCGGCTCGTCGACGAGGCTCCGCCGGGCTGGAAGCCGCCCGCCTCGCTGCGGCTGATGCTGACCGCGACCCGGCTGCGGCCCCGCCCGGACCGGGTGCGGCCGACCCTCGGCGCGCCGCTCCTCGTAGGCCGCTCACAGGCCTCCTTCCGGTTCCGCCACCGCGCCGGCCTGACCGACTTCCCGGACGAGTCCACCGGCACCGCCCGCGACGCCGCCCTCGCCCGGCTGGCGTACGCGGCGCGCGCCTCGTCGTCCTTCCCGGGCGCCTTCGAGCCCGCCCGGGTGTACGTCGGCCCCGGCTCGCAGCTGGCCTCCGCCGACCCGTACACCGTCGACATGCGCGGCGTCAGCAGCGAGACGGGCCATCCGGACCCCGACCTGGACGGCTGCGTCGAGCTCGTCGACGGGGGAGTGCTCGACAACATCCCCGTCGCCTGGGCGGTGCGGGCCATCGCCGCGGCCCCCGCGGTCCGCCCCGCCGAGCGGTGGCTGCTGTTCCTGCAGCCCGTGCCGCCGTTCCCGCCGGCCCCCGCCACCGGCCGGGCGGCCCGGCGCGGGGCCACACGCCTCGTCCGTGCGGCGGCCGGCTCCTTCGCGGTGAAGGCCGGCGCGGAGTCGCTCCGCGACGACGCCCTCGAACTGGACGCCGCCGAGGCCGCGGCCCGGTACCGGCACTGCGCCGGCGGCGTCCTGCCCCCGCACCTCGACACGCTCGGCGAGACCGCCTTCGCCCGCCTGGGCCGCTACCGGCGCACCGTCGGCGCCGCCGAGGCCGCGCGGCTGATCCGGCTCCTCGCGGACCCGGCCGACGTGACCGGCCCGGACGCCCTGCCGCTGCCCGCCGGACCCGGCCCGCTGGACCCGCTGGACGCGCACGGCAGCGGAGCCGCCGAGCTGTTCGCCCGGCTGCGCGAGCCCGCGGCCGCGGCCCGGCTCGTCCTGCCCGACGGGGCGGCCGCCCTGCCCCGGCCCGGCTGTTCGCCGCTGCCCCTGGCCCGCACCGTGCGCCTGCTCATGGACTGGGTGCGCGCCTGGGAGGACGCCGACCCGCTCGCCGACTCCGGCACGGTCCGGGAGCTGCGCCGCCGGCTCTACGCCGCCCGCTTCGCCGTCGCCGCCGTGATCGCGGCCCGGGACCGGCTCCTGCTGGCCGCCTACCGCGAGGCACTGGCCGGCGGGGAGCCGCCCGCCGACGCCGCCGCACCCTACCGGAGCGCCGCGCTGCGCCTCCGGGCGCTCCTGCCCCACACCCCGCCGCCCGAGGCGCCCCCGGCAGAGTGGGAGGCCTGGGCCCTCCGCCTCGCCCGGGCCGTCACCACCGCCCCGCCCGCCCCCGCCCCGCCGCCCGCCGCGTCCGAGGACCTCGCCGCCGTCCACGCCCCCCTGTGGCCGCTGCTGACCCACCTCGCCGGCCGGATCGGGCAGGCCGCGCCCCCCGGCCTCGACGGCTACGAGCCGCTGAAGGAAGCCGCCACGGCCCCGTTCCCCGGGATGGGCGACGCGCTCGCCTTCGCGGAGGTGCTCCTGGGGCCGCTGCGCCCGGACCCCCTCGCCGAGCCCACCGGCATCTCCTTCCGGGCCGTCTCGGCCGCCGACACCAGCTGGGCGACCCGCACGGTCCTCGGCCGCCTGGGCGAGGCGCCGCAGGCCGAGGACATCGTCCGCGCCAAGCTCAGCGGCAACCAGCTGAACAACTTCGCGGCCTTCCTCAGCGTCCGGTGGCGGATGAGCGACTGGACGTGGGGCCGCCTCGACGGCGCCGCCTCCCTGGTCTCCGTCGCCGCCACCGACGAACGCCTGGAGCGGCGCTACGCGGCCCTCGCCGCCGACCTGCCGGAGCTGGGCAGCCGCCTCGCCGAGGCGACCGGCCTGGGCGCCCGGTTCACCGGCGCCTGGGCCGCCGACCTCGCGGCCCGCTCCCCGCAGGCCGTCGGCCCCTGGCAGCGCGTACGCGACGTGCTGACCGAGCTGCGCCAGCGCGAGATCCTCGACGAGGAGCTCCCGCTCCTCCTCGCGCTCGGCGGCGGCAACCGGCCCCCCGACCCCCTGCCCGACCCGCCGCCCCTCGGCCCGGAGCGCTTCGACGAGGCCCTCGACGCCTTCGCCGCCACCGGCTCCGAAACCGTCGGCGGGCTGCTGCGCGCCCCCGACCCCCGCCGGGCGGCCCTGCGCGCCGGGCTGCTCGCCTGGCCGGCGGTCCAGCCGGCCGGCCGCCGCTGGAGCCGCCTGCCGCAGGGCGTGCTCGGGCTGCTGAAACCGCTCGTGTGGGCGCCCCCGCTCAGCGGGGTGCTGGCGCCGTGGAGCACCCTGGCCGCCGCCGTGCTGCTGTGGCTCGCCACCGCCCTCGCGACCGGCCGGTGGGGTTCGCTGCTCCCGCACGTCCCGATCTGCCTGTATGCCGCGCTCGCCCTGGCCTGCGGCGTGCGGCAGGCCCTGCCGCGGAGCCTGCTGGCCCCCGCCCGCACGGCGCTGCCGATCGCGGCGGCCGCCCTCCCGCCGGTCGCCCTCGGCTTCCTGCACGGCGTGCACACCCCCGGCCTGGGCCCGGCGGAGCGGACGGTGCTCGTCGGGGCCTGCTCCGCCCTCGCCGCGGCGGCCCTCCTCGCCCCCGGGGCCGACCGGTGGCCGCTGCTGCCGCCGGCGGCGCTGGCCGGGGGAGCGGCTGCCGCCTTGGTGCAGTTCGGCCGGGGCCCGCTCGGCGGCTGGTGGGGCGTGCTCGTCCTGTACGCGGTGCTGCTGTGGACCACCTTCGCGCTGCCGTGGCTGTACCCGCGCGGGCGGGCCCGTACGGCCCGCGGGACAGGGCCTCGCCCCTGAGCCTCGGATAGGGTGAATTCGGTACGAATCGGACCCTCCGGGGTGAGGTCGGTGAGGGTGGACACGAAGCAGTCGGCGAGCGGCGGCCCGGACCGGCCCACCGCGGCGGTCGGGTACGCGGGCGTGCTCCGCGAGCTGCTGCCGATCGCCCTGTGGCGGGAGGACGCCGACGGGCGCGTCGTGGAATGGTCGCTCGCCGCCCAGGACCTCCTCGGGCACCGCCCCGAGGACATCCTCGGCCGGTCGGGTGCCGACGTCCTCGTCCCCGACACCAACCACGAGCTGGCCCGCCAGCTCACCCGGCGCGTCCAGGCCGGCGAGACCGTCGTCGGCACCCTGCCCGTCCGCCACCGCGACGGCCACCGCGTCACCATGGAGATGTGGATCGTCCCCGCCGTCGACCGGCAGGGCCGCACCGGCGCCCTCCTCATCGCGGTGGAGACCAGCGAGGTCCTGCGCATGCGGGACTCCCTCGCCGCCCTCCAGAGCCTGTTCACGCAGTCGCCGATCGGGCTGGCCACCCTCGGCCCCGACCTGCGGTTCCTGCGCGTCAACGACGCCCTCGCACGCATGAACGGCGTCAGCGCCGCCGACCACCTCGGCAAACGGCTCACCGAGGTCGTTCCCGGCGTCAACGCCGCCGCCCTGGAGGCGACCATGCAGCAGGTCCTCGAACGCGGCACCGCCGTCGTCGACGTCCGCCGCACCGGCCGCACCCCCGCCGACCCCGACCACGACCGGACCTGGTCCTGCTCCTACGCCCCCCTCCTCGACGGATCCGGCCGCGCCCTCGGCGTCATCGCCTCCCTGATCGACATCACCGACAGCCGGCAGGCCCAGCTCGACGCCGAACGGGCCCGCCGCCGCTTCGCCGTCCTCGCCGAGGCCGGCACCCGCATCGGCACCACCCTCGACCTGCGGCAGACGGCCGAGGAGATCGCCCAGGTGCTCGTCCCGCGCCTCGCCGACTCCGCCGACGTCCAACTCCTCGAAGCCGTCCTCGACGAGGACGGAGCCGGCACCCACCGCAGCGTCCTGCGCCGCCTCGCCGCCGCCTTCCCCGACCCCGGCGCCCCCACCAGCAGGCTCCTCCCCGGCCAGACCTTCAAGATCCCCCCGGGGACCGTGTACGAGCAGGTCATCGCCGACGGCCGGCCCATGAACCTCTACCGCTCCGACATCCCCGCCCTCATCCGCGACCCCCGCGCCGACGCCCTGCGCACCTACCTCGCCGGCCTCGGCTCCGCCCGCCTCATCCCGCTCGTCGCCCGCGGCACCGTCCTCGGCGCCGTCACCGTCACCCGGCTCGCCACCCGGGAACCCTTCGACGAACAGGACTGCGTCCTCATCGACGAGGTCGTCGCCCGCGCCGCACTCAACATCGACAACGCCCGCATGTACACCAACCAGCGGCGCGCCGCCCTCACCCTCCAGCGCAGCCTCACCAACAGCACCCTCCCCGAGGTCAGCGGCCTCGAACTGACCGGCCGCTACCTGCCCGCCAGCGACCACGACGTCGGCGGCGACTGGTACGACGCCCTCCGCCTCCCCGGCGGCCGCACCGGCCTCGTCATCGGCGACGTCATGGGCCACGGCGTCCACGCCGCCGCCGTCATGGGCCAGCTCCGCACCGCCGTACGCACCCTCGCCCGCCACGGCGTGCCCCCCGACCAGCTGCTGCGCTCCCTCGACGCCGTCGTCGCCGACCTCGGCGCCGACGAGATGGCCACCTGCGTGTACGCAGTCCACGACCCCGCATCCGGCGGCTGCACCCTCGCCCGCGCCGGCCACCCCCCGCCCGCCGTCGCCACCGCCGACGGCCGGGTCACCTTCCTCGACGGCCCGCCCGGCACCCCCCTCGGCACCGGCGACCGCGAATTCCGCACCGAGCACATCGCCCTGCCGCCCGGCAGCCTCCTCGTCCTGTACACCGACGGCCTCATCGAGGCCCGCGACCGCGACCTCGACCAGGGCATGGCCCAGCTCGGCTGGGCCCTGCGCGGCCCCCACGGCCCCCTGGACCGGCTGTGCGACACGATCCTCGCCCACCTGCTGCCCGCCGCCCCCCAGGACGACGTCGCACTCCTCCTCACCCGGACGACAGCCGGCCCGCCGCCCCCCACCTGACCCGCACGACGACAGCACCAGCCGGGCCGCCGCCCGGCCCTCACCAGGCCAGGTCCTCCAGCGCGTCCAGATCCGGCGCCGGACCCGGCGGCTCCGCCGCCGCCGTGAGCGGCAGCTCCGCCCAGATCACCTTCCCGCGCTCCGTGTACCGCGTCCCCCACCGGTCCGCGTACTGCGCCACCAGGAACAGCCCGCGGCCGCCCTCGTCGGTCGTCGCCGCGTACCGCAGGTGCGGCGAGGTGCTGCTCGCGTCGGACACCTCGCAGATCAGGCTGCGGTCGAGCAGCATCCGCACCCGGATCGGCGTGTTCCCGTACCGGATCGCGTTCGTCACCAGCTCGCTGAGGATCAGCTCGGCCGTGAACGCCACCTCGTCCAGCCCCCACTCGGCCAGCTTGGCCGCACTCGCCCCCCGCACCCGCGACACCGCCGCCGGATCCGGCGGCACCTCCCACTCCGCGATCCGGTCCGCCTCCAGCCGCCGCGTGTCCGCGATCAGCAGCGCGATGTCGTCACTCGGAGACGGGAACAGCAGCGCCGCCAGCACGTCCGCGCACTCCTCGTCCGGCGTCCGCCGGCCCGGACGGCCCAGCACCTCGCCCAGCATCGCGCAGCCCGTGTCGAAGTCCCGGTCCCGGTCCTCCAGCAGCCCGTCCGTGAACAGCGCCAGCCGGGTCGACTCCGGCAGCAGCAGCTCCACCGCCTCGAACGGCATCCCGCCCACCCCCAGCGGCAGCCCCACCGGCACCTCCGGGAACTCCACCCGCCCGTCCGGCCACACCAGCGCCGGCCCCGGATGCCCGGCACTCGCCATCGTGCACCGCCCCGACACCGGGTCGTACACCGCGTACAGGCACGTCGCCCCCGTGATCCCCGCCGGCTCCGCCGACCCGTCACCGCCGTGGCCCGACCCCGCCGCGCCCGACTCGTTCTGGTCGATCCGGTCGATCAGCTCGTCCAGGTGCCCCAGCAGCTCGTCCGGCGCCATGTCCAGCGTCGAGAAGTTGTGCACGGCCGTCCGCAGCCGCCCCATCGTCGCGGCCGCATGCACCCCGTGCCCCACCACGTCCCCCACGATCAGCGCCACCCGTGCCCCCGCCAGCGGGATCACGTCGAACCAGTCCCCGCCCACCCCCGCCTTCGCCGGCAGGTACCGGAACGCCGCCTCCACCGCGTTCTGCTCCGGCAGCACCCGCGGCAGCAGGCTCTGCTGCAGCGTCACCGCCGTCGCATGCTCCCGCGTGTACCGGCGGGCGTTGTCGATGGACACCGCCGCCCGCGCCCCCAGCTCCTCCGCGAACGACAGGTCCTCCTCGTCGAACGCCTCCGGCGTGTCCGCCCGCCAGAAATTCGCCATCCCCAGCACGACCCCGCGCGCCTGCAACGGCACCGAGATCAGCGAATGCAGCCCGTAGTCCAACGCCTCCCGCGTCCCCCGCTCGTCCTGCGCACGCCACCCCATCGCCGCGTTCAGATCCGCCGCCAGCACCGCCCGGCCCGCGTCCAGCGCCGCCGCCATCGGCGCCGTCGGCACCTCGAACCGGATCACGTCCCCGACCGGCTGCAACGGCTGGTCGCCGCGCACCCCGCTCACAGCCGTCCGCCGCATCTCCGTCTGCACCCCCGCCGCGAGCGCCGGATCCTCCCCGCGCAGCACCGGCTCCAACAGCTCCACCGTCACGAAGTCCGCGAACCGCGGAACGGCCACCTCCGTCAGCTCCTCCGCCGTCCGCGCCACATCCAGCGTCGTCCCGATCCGCACCCCCGCCTCGTACAGCATCTGCAGTCGCTCCCGGGCCACCTCCGCACGCCCCGACAGCGCCGCGAGCTCCGTCGAGTCACGCAGCGTCATCACACTGCCCGACGGGTGCCCCCGGTACGGCTTCGTCGGCCGCACGTTCACCGCCAGCAGCCGGTCGCCCGCCAGATGCACCTCGTCCGTCGCGATCCGCCCCGACAGCAGCAGCGCCTCCGTCCCCGGATCCAGCCCCAGCTCGGAGACGTGCCGCTGCTCCGCGTCCGCCGGGAGGGCCAGCAGCCGCCGCGCCTCGTCGTTGGCCAGCAGCAGCCGGTGGTCGGCACTGATGATCAGGACGCCCTCGCGGACCGCGTGCAGCACCGCCTCGTGGTGCTCGTTGATGCGCGCCATCTCCGCCGCGCCCAGCCCCCGCGTCTGGCGCCGCAACCGCCGGCTGACCAGGGCGGCACCGGCCGTACCGAGCAGCAGGGCCCCCGCCGCCGCGCCCAGCAGCAGCGGCAGCTGGCCCTCCACGGTCTCGGAGACGTTGCCGACCTCTATCCCGGTGGAAACCAGCCCGATGACCTGCCCGTCCGCGTTCCGCACGGGCACCACGGCGCGCACCGCGTCGCTGGGCTCCCCGCGGAACATCTCGGTGAACCCCTCGCCGCCGGCGGCGCGCGACAGGTCCCCGGAGGCCCGCTCGCCGATCAGCTCGGGCCGCGAGTCGGTGTAGCGGATGCCGTCGGTGGTCATCACCGCGACGAAGTCCACCCCGGACGCCTTCCGCGCCGCCTCCGCGAGCGGCTGCAGCACGGCCGTCGGATCCGGCGCCGCCAGGGCGGCGGGCAGCCCCGGCGCCTGCGCGAAGGACGCGGCGGCGGCCAGGGAGCGGTTGCGGGCGTCGCGCTCACTGTCGTAGCGGGCCTGGAGCAGGAGGGCGAGCGCGGCGGCGGCGATCAGCAGCAGCACGATCACCGCCTGCAACGCGAAGACCTGGCCGGCGACACTGTGCGCCCCCCGGGCGAAGCGCGCGACCAGCCCCGGGTCCTGCCCGGTCGGCTGCCGGGGCGGCGATCCCCTGGGCCGACCAAATCGTCCCGCCATGAGCCATTTCTAACACCGACACGCGGATCCGCGCGTGGCCAGGCCGGGGCGGAGCCCGGGAACGGACGCGGGAGGACCGGGGCGCGGCGGCGGGGGCGGGGCCCGGGAGGGGGCGGGAGGCGTGGGGGCGGAGGCAGGGGGTGGTGCTCCGGGTGGGGGATGGCGACGGGCGCGGGGCGGGCGGGCAGGGGCGGCTTCGGCGGGTCGGGGCGCGGAGGGACTCGGCGGTGGGGGCTTCCCGTCAGTCCCATCGTTCTTCCGGGGAGGAGGGCCCTTGACAGCCCGTCCCGCCCCGGAAGGACACCGGACCGGCGGGCAGCCCCCGCCGCCCTTCACTCCCGCCCGGCGGAAGCACCGCTCCTCCTCGATCGAGCCGGCCGCGCACTCCGACGCCGGCCGACCCCGCCGCGCCCCCGGCCCGCGGGGGCGCGGCCGCGCCGGTCAGGCGCCCAGCACCTCCGCCGCGATGTTCGCCGCCACCTGTTCCAGCAGGGGGCCCGCGTTGGCGATGCAGGTTGCCGGGTCCGGTTCGAGCTCCGTCAGCGGGTACGCCCGGCGGATGCCGGCCGCGCGGAGTGCCGACTGGTCCAGCCGGAGCCGGCCGCACACCGCGACGACCTCCTTGCCCGCCGCCCGCGCCGCCGCGGCGACGCCCGCGGGGGCCTTGCCGTGCAGGGTCTGCTCGTCCAGCGAGCCCTCGCCGGTGATGACCAGCGTCGCCCGCTCCAGGGCGGGGGCGAAGCCGAGCACGTCCAGCATCAGCTCGATGCCGGGGCGGAAGCTCGCGCCGAGCAGCAGCGCGCCGTAGCCGATGCCGCCCGCGCCTCCGGCGCCGGGCGAGGCCGCGAGCTCGGCGGCCTTCGGGCCGATCGCCTGCTCCAGGACCCGCGCGTAGTGGGCGAGCGCCGCGTCGAGCGCCTCCACGTCCTCGGGCGTCGCGCCCTTCTGCGGCCCGTACACCGCCGCGCAGCCCTTGGGGCCCGTCAGCGGGTTGTCCACGTCGCTCGCCAGGACGAAGCCGACGTCCGCGAAGCGCGGGTCGATGCCCGACAGGTCGGCCGAGGCGAGCCCGGCCAGGGCGCCACCGCCCGGACCGACGGGCCGGCCGTCCGCGTCCAGGAACACCGCGCCCAGCGCGGCGAGCATGCCCGCGCCGCCGTCGGTGGTGGCGCTGCCGCCGACGCCGAAGACGATCGTGCGGGCCCCGGCGTCCAGGGCGGCCTTCAGGACCTCGCCGGAGCCGTACGTGGTCGCGGTCAGCGGGGCGAAGACGCCCGCCGGGAGCAGCTGGAGGCCGGAGGCCTCCGCCATCTCGACCACCGCGGTGCCGTCGCGCAGGGCGAAGGCGGCCGTGACCGGCTCGCCGAGCGGCCCGGTGACCCGTACCTCCCGGCGTTCGAAACCGGCCGCCACGGCGGCCGCGACCGTGCCGTCGCCGCCGTCCGCGACGGGGAGGGTCTCGACCTCCACGCCGGGTGCGGCCCTGCGCAGGCCGGCCGTCACCCGCTCGGCGACCTGAACGGCCGTGAGCGAGCCCTTGAACTTGTCCGCGGCGATCAGCACGCGCGCGGCCTCAGATACTGCTCCGTCCGTCACCTTGCCATCCCTTGCTTTCGAACAGTGCAGTCGCGCCACCCCGAGCCTATCCGGAGGATCCTCTAAAGCCCATGCGTGGCCTGGGCCACACCCGCCCCGATACATGGGCGAATGATGCCCAAACGGCGCGAAATGCGCGCCTCGCCCGCCCGCCGGGTCCCCCTTCCCGGCGCCCACCCCACCCCCCGTGCCCGGTCGGTAGGGTGGCCGCGTGACCACCACGGATGACTACGCCACGTACATCGCGAGCCTGCCCCGCGTCCTGGCGGGTGCCGCCGCGCTGTACCGGGACGCGGAGGGTCGCGTCCTGATCGTCGAGCCGAACTACCGGGAGGGCTGGGCGCTGCCCGGCGGGACGATCGAGTCCGACGCGGGCGAGTCCCCGCGGGCCGCCGCCCGGCGCGAGAGCGCCGAGGAGATCGGGCTCGACCGGCCGCTCGGCCGACTGCTGGCCGTGGACTGGACGGTGGGCCCCGGCCGGCCCCCGCTGGTCGCGTACCTCTTCGACGGCGGCGTCCTCGGCGCCGACGAGCTCGCGTCGATCCGGTTGCAGGAGGAGGAGCTGCTGTCCTGGCGGCTCGTCGCCCCCGCGGAGCTCCCCGACTACCTCCTCGGGCCGCTCGGCCGGCGGGCGCTGGAGGCGTGCCGGGTGCTGGAGTCGGGCGGGGGCGCGGTGGAGCTGGAGAACGGCCGCCGCCCGGAAGCCTTCTGACGCGGGGTCGGTGACACGGCGCTTACACGCGGCAGGACACAATCGAGCGATGATCACCATGTACGCCTGGCCGAGCACGGCCGACGGGCCGGATGCGCTGCCCATGGTCCACTTCACCACCGACCGCCAGGAGAGCGGCGAGGTCACCGCCGACGGCACCCCGGTGTGGCTGTTCGACACCGCGATACGCGAGGGCGGCTGGGCCCTCTTCAGCGACTTCGAGGGGTGGTCGGCCCCCGCCGAGGGCTGGCAGGCCTTCTACCGCCGTGAGGACGACCTGCTCGCCGTCTCGGGGCCGGGCCCCTGCGAGGGCTGGTACCAGGGCAACCTGGGGGCCGACGCCGACTGGGTGGAGGCGGCCGCCGCCCGGCAGAGCGTCGTGCTGCTCGCAGCCCCGGTGCAGCACCCGTCCCTCTTCGGCTACGCCGTGGAGGCCGGCGCCGCCTTCGCCCTGCTGGTGCCGCTGGCCGTGGTCTAGCGGCGGGCGGCGGGGGAATGCCCTCTGCGGGTGCACGGCATGGGCGAAGCCTCCTTCACCACCCAGGCCTACGAGCTCACGCGTGAGGAGTTCCACGGAGCCGCCAAGGCGGTCGCCCCGTACCGGTCCCGGCGGCGGCTCGCCGCCGCCACCGTGGTCCTGGCCGCCGTCAGCGCTGTGACCTCCGCCCCGCGCGTCAGAAGAGGGCCTCCGCAGCCGGGGCGGCGGCCGCCTTGCCGGACTCGTGCTCCAGCAGGCGGACCTTGCGGTCCAGGCCGCCGCCGTAGCCGGTCATGCCGCCCGAGGCGCCGATCACGCGGTGGCAGGGGACGATGATGCCGATCGGGTTCTTCCCGTTGGCGAGGCCGACGGCCCGGGACGCGTTCGGCTTGCCGAGCCGGGCCGCGAGCTCCCCGTACGACCAGGTCTGCCCGTACGGGATCTGCACCAGCTGGTCCCACACGCTGCGCTGGAACGGGGTGCCCTCCATGCGGAGGGGCAGGTCGAAGCGGGTCAGCTCGCCGGCGAAGTACGCGGCCAGCTGCCGGACGACCTCCGGGAACGGCTCCTCCTCGGCGGAGACCCGCGCGCCGAAGGACTCCTCGGCGGGCCGGTGCCGCTGTCCGACCATGTAGAGCCCGCACAGGACGCCGTCCGAGGCGACCAGCGTGAGGGGTCCGTAGGGGCTGTCGACGACGGTGTGCTGCTTGGCGGCGGTGCCGTTGCCGGTGCTGGTGGTCATGCTGGTCATGCCGGGCGCTCCTCAGGCGGGCAGGTGGTTGATGGGGTGGCTGTCGGTGGCCCACAGGTACTGGACGGCGTATGCGCGCCAGGGCCGCCAGGCGGCGGCGCGGGCGGTGAGCGCCGCAGGTGTGGACGGCAGCCCGAGCTGTTGCGCGGCCCGCCGCAGGCCGAGGTCGGACGGGAGGAAGGCGTCGGGGTCGCCGAGTGCCCGCATCGCGATGACCTCGGTGGTCCAGGGGCCGATGCCGGGCAGGGCGGTGAGGCGGGCGCGGGCTTCCTCCCAGTCGATGTCGACGCCGAGCGGCAGGGAGCCGTCGGCCAGGGCGGTGACGAGGGTGGTCAGGGCGGTGCGGCGGCTGCGCGGGAGGGCGAGCGCCTCCGGGTCGAGGCCGGCGAGGGCGCCGGCGGTGGGGAAGAGGTGGGTGAGTCCGCCCGCCGGGTCGGGGTCGGCGACGGGTTCGCCGTGGGCGGAGACCAGGCGGGCGGCGTGGGTGCGGGCCGCCGCGGTGGACACCTGCTGGCCCAGCACCGCCCGTACGGCGAATTCGGCGGCGTCGACGGTCCGCGGCACCCGGCGGCCGGGTGCCTTGTCGACGAGTGGCGCCAGCAGCGGGTCGGCGCGCAGCTGCCCGTCGACGGCCTCGGGGTCGGCGTCGAGGTCGAGGAGGCGGCGGCAGCGGCTGATCGCGATGGTGAGGTCGCGCAGGTCGGTGAGGGCGAGCTGGCAGCCGATGTGGTCGGGCCGCGGGGTGAGCGCGGCGATCCCGGTGCCGTAGGGCAGCCGCAGGGTGCGGCGGTAGGCGCCGGCCCGCCACTCCTCGACGCCCGGGACGGCGGTCGCGGCGAGGTGGCCGAAGAGGTTGTCCGGGTTGAGCGGGGCGCGGAACGGCAGCCGCAGGCTGATCGTGCCGGGGATCCGGGGGGCCTGCCGGGCGCCGCCGCCCGTGCTGCCCGCGCTGCCGCCGGCGGCGCGGGCGCGCAGCTCGCCGGGGGCGAGGGCGAAGACCTCCCGGACGGTCTCGTTGAAGGTGCGGATGGAGGAGAACCCGGCGGCGAAGGCGACGTCGCCCATCGGCAGCTCGGAGGTCTCGATCAGCAGGCGGGCGGTCTGGGCGCGCTGGGCGCGGGCGAGCGCGAGCGGCCCGGCCCCGAGCTCGGCGTTCAGCTGGCGTTCCACCTGGCGGGTGGAGTAGCCGAGGCGGGAGGCGAGGCCGGGGACGCCCTCGCGGTCCACGACACCGTCCTGGATGAGCCGTACGGCGCGGGCGACGGCGTCGGCGCGGGCGTTCCACTCGGGGGAGCCGGGCGAGGTGTCGGGACGGCACCGCTTGCAGGCGCGGTACCCGGCCTGCTGGCAGGCGGCCGCGCTCGGCAGGAAGGTCATGTTCTCGACCTTGGGCGGTACGGCCGGGCAGCTGGGCCGGCAGTAGATCCGCGTCGTCCGCACGGCGGTGAAGAACCAGCCGTCGAAGCGGGCGTCCTTCGACTGCACGGCCCTGACGCAGCGCTCGGTGTCGGTGTACATGGCTCCCAGCATTCCGGCCCGGGCGGCGCCGGGCTGGCCGTTTTCCGACATCAAGGCTACGCGGCCTGCCCCGCGCCGGGGCCCGGGCCCGGTCCGGGCGGTCCGGGCGGTCCGGCCCCCGGGGCGCTCGTACCGGCCGGAACACGCGAGGGCCCCCGCTGCCTGGCGGCGGCGGAGGCCCTCGTCGGTGGTGCGGTGCTGCGGGCTACGGGAGCTGGGCTGCCCGGGCCTCGCGGCGGTTGTGCCGGAAGGTGTTGGCCCGGCGGGTGGTGGCGAACAGCGGAATGGTCGCCGCCAGGGCGATCTGCAGGGCGCAGCCGGTCTGCAGCAGCAGCTGGCCGCCGGGCGCGTCGAACGCCCACGCCGCGAGCAGGCCCATGGCGCTGATGATCCAGCTGAGCATGGCGATCGCGAGGACGCCCCGCGGCTTCGGGTACTCGACGCGGCTCACCATCAGCCACGCGACACCGATGATCGCCAGCAGGGTCGGCGGGAAGGGCAGCTCCAGCAGCACGATCGAGACGACCGTGAGGGCGCCGAAGGGGCTCGGCATGCCCTGGAACATGCCGTCCTTCATCGTCACGCAGCTGAACCGGGCGAGTCGCAGCACGACCGCCAGCAGCACGACGATCGCCGCGAGCGCCGAGACCTTCTGGTGCGCGTCGTCGGCGACCATCCCGTACACGAGGACGAAGTACGCCGGCGCGAGCCCGAAGCTGATCAGGTCGGACAGGTTGTCCAGCTCGGCGCCCATGGGGGAGCTGCGCAGCTTCCGGGCGACGATGCCGTCGAAGAGGTCGAAGACCGCCGCGAGCAGCATCAGTATCACCGCGGTCGCCGCGCTGTGCCGGGCCATGCCGGACTCGCCGCTGCCGGTGAGGTGCGGGATGAGGATCCCGGTGGTGGTGAAGTACACCGCCATGAACCCGCACGTGGCGTTGCCGAGGGTGAGGGTGTCCGCTATCGACAGCCGCAGCGAGAGCGGCATGTCGTCCTCGGCGGCCTCCTCCTCGGCGGCCTCGGGCACCCAGCCTGTGGCGGGAGTCTCCGGGTCAGTCACGGTCAATTCGGGTCACCCCCGCGGTGGTGGCCTGACCGACCTCGACCGCGACCTCGACGCCCTCGGGGAGGTAGATGTCGACGCGGGAGCCGAAGCGGATCAGACCGATGCGCTCACCCTGCTCCACCTTGGTGCCGGCCGGCAGGTACGGGACGATGCGGCGCGCGACCGCTCCGGCGATCTGCACCATCTCGATGTCGCCGAGCTCGGTGTCGAAGTGCCAGACGACGCGCTCGTTGTTCTCGCTCTCCTTGTTGAACGCCGGGACGAACCCACCGGGGATGTGCTCCACGGACGTCACCGTGCCGGCCAGCGGCGCGCGGTTGACGTGGACGTTCAGCGGGCTCATGAAGATCGCGACGCGGGTGCGTCCGTCCTTCCACGGCATGATGCTCTGCACCACGCCGTCGGCCGGCGAGATGACGCGGCCCTGGGCGATCTCCCGCTCGGGGTCGCGGAAGAACCACAGCATGCCCGCGGCGAGAGCGGTGGCGGGCACGGCCGCCGCGGCCCAGCGTCCGGACTTGCGGGCCCGGGCGAGGCTGAGCGCCGCGGTGGCGACGGTCGGCAGAAGCCACGGCGATGCTCCGCGCGCGAGGCGTACGCCGGAGAGGCTGTCGCGAGGTGCAGAGGTTTGGCTGTGGGGCATGGATGACCTTCGTAGCGGTGGATTGCCGCGCCGCAAACAGGGGGACGGGACGGCGGCTTTTCTGGAATGCTATCGGTTGCGCGCGACAACTGGGCAAGCCAGAAGCCGAGTCGATGCCCGTCAGCCAGTGACTGCCAGTGATCCTTTTGCGGCGGACCCCTGGAGGATCCGCCGCAAAAGGGACTTTCAGCCCTGGAGTCGGTACTCCTCGAGCAGGCGTCGCCCAATGATCATTTTCTGGATCTCGGCAGTACCTTCACCGATCAGCAGCATCGGCGCCTCCCGGTAGAGGCGCTCGATCTCGTACTCCTTCGAGAAGCCGTAGCCGCCGTGGATGCGGAACGCGTCCTCCACGACCTCCTTGCAGTACTCGGAGGCGAGGTACTTCGCCATCCCTGCTTCGAGGTCGTTTCGTTCCCCGGAGTCCTTTTTGCGAGCTGCGTTGACCATCATCGCATGAGCGGCTTCCACCTTGGTAGCCATCTCGGCCAGCTTGAACTGGATGGCCTGGTGCTGGGCGATCGGCCTGCCGAAGGTGTGGCGCTGCTGGGCGTACGAGACGCCCAGCTCGAAGGCGCGCTGCGCGACGCCGCAGCCACGCGCCGCCACGTTGACCCGGCCGACCTCGACCCCGTCCATCATCTGGTAGAAGCCCCGGCCGGTCTGTCCGCCGAGTACGCGATTGGCCGGAATGCGCAGTCCGTCCATGATGAGCTCGGTCGTGTCGACGCCCTTGTAGCCCATCTTGTCGATCTTTCCGGGGATGGTGAGGCCCGGGCGGACCTCGCCGAAGCCCGGCTCCTTCTCCACCAGGAAGGTCGTCATCGACTTGTGGGGCGCCGTGCCCTCGGGGTGTCCTTCGTCACTCCGGCACAGCACGGCCACCAGCGTGGAGGTGCCGCCGTTGGTCAGCCACATCTTCTGGCCGTTCAGGACGTACTCGTCGCCGTCCCTGACCGCCTTCGACGTGATCGCCGACACATCGGAGCCCAGCCCCGGCTCGGACATCGAGAACGCGCCCCGCACCTCGCCCAGCGCCATCCGCGGCAGGAAGTGGTCCTTCTGCTCCTGCGTGCCGTGCTGCTTGAGCATGTACGCCACGATGAAGTGCGTGTTGATGATGCCCGAGACGGACATCCAGCCGCGGGCTATCTCCTCCACGCACAGCGCGTACGTGAGCAGCGACTCACCGAGACCGCCGTACTCCTCGGGGATCATCAGCCCGAAGAGCCCCAGCTCCTTCAGGCCGTCGACGATCTGCTGCGGGTACTCGTCGCGGTGCTCCAGCTCGGTCGCGATCGGGATGATCTCCTTGTCCACGAACTCGCGGACGGTCTTGAGGATCTCCTGCTGGACGTCGGTCAGGCCGGCGGTCTGGGCGAGACGCGTCATGGCTTACTTCCCCTGTTCCTTCAGCTCGGGCCGGCCGGGCTGCTCGCCGCCGCGCTCCTTGGTGTACGTCTCGGTCGGAACCATCACCTTGCGCCGGAAGACGCAGACGAGGGTGCCGTCCTGCTTGTAGCCCTTGGTCTCGACGTAGACGATCCCGCGGTCGCTCTTCGACTTCGAGGGCGTCTTGTCCAGGACCGTGGTCTCGCCGTAGATCGTGTCGCCGTGGAACGTCGGGGCGACGTGCCGCAGCGACTCGATCTCCAGGTTGGCGATGGCCTTGCCGGAGACGTCCGGCACGGACATGCCGAGGAGCAGCGAGTAGATGTAGTTGCCCACCACCACGTTGCGGCCGAAGTCCGTCGTCTTCTCGGCGTAGTTCGCGTCCATGTGGAGCGGGTGGTGGTTCATGGTCAGGAGGCAGAAGAGGTGGTCGTCGTACTCCGTGACCGTCTTCCCGGGCCAGTGCTTGTAGACGGCCCCGACCTCGAACTCCTCGTACGTGCGTCCGAACTGCATCGGGTCAGGCCTCCGGGATCTCGAACTTGCCGGTGCGCTGCATGCCGGCCGCGCGGCCCTTGCCGGCGATGACCAGGGCCATCTTGCGGCTGGCCTCGTCGATCATCTCGTCGCCGAGCATCGCCGAGCCCTTCTTGCCGCCCGCCTCGGACGTGCACCACTCGTACGCGTCCAGGATCAGCTCGGCGTGGTCGTAGTCCTCCTGCGACGGGGAGAACACCTCGTTGGCCGCCTCGACCTGGCCGGGGTGCAGCACCCACTTGCCGTCGAAGCCGAGCGCGGCGGCGCGGCCGGCGACCTCGCGGAAGCCGTCGACGTTCTTGATCTGCAGGTAGGGGCCGTCGATCGCCTGGAGGTCGTTCGCGCGGGCCGCCATCAGGATCTTCATCAGGATGTAGTGGTAGGCGTCCGCCGGGTAGCCGGGCGGCTGCTCGCCCACGACCAGCGACTTCATGTTGATGGAGGCCATGAAGTCGGCCGGGCCGAAGATGATCGTCTCGATGCGGGGGGAGGCCTGCGCGATCGCGTTGACGTTGTTCAGGCCCTGGGCGTTCTCGATCTGCGCCTCGATGCCGATCCGGCCGACCTCGAAGCCCATGGTCTTCTCGATCTGGGTCAGCAGGAGGTCGAGCGCGACGACCTGCTCGGCGCTCTGCACCTTCGGCAGCATGATGCAGTCCAGGTTCTGGCCCGCGCCCTCCACCACCGTGACGACGTCGCGGTAGGTCCAGTGGGTGGTCCAGTCGTTCACCCGCACGACCCGGGTCTTGCCGGTCCAGTCGCCCTCGTTCAGGAACTTGACGATGGTGTGGCGGGCCTCGGGCTTGGCCAGCGGGGCGCAGGCGTCCTCCAGGTCCAGGAAGACCTGGTCGGCGGGCAGGCCCTGGGCCTTCTCCAGGAAGCGGGGGTTCGAGCCCGGGACGGCGAGGCAGGAGCGGCGGGGCCGCAGCCGGTTCACCGGGGCCGGGCCGGGAGGGGTGCCGCCGGCGGGGGTGGTGGCGGGTGCCGGGTGGGCGGTCATGCGGGGACCTCCGTGCTGATGAGGGGGCTGAGCTTGTTGGCCTTGCGGATCTCGTCGACGATACGGCCGATGATCTCCGTGATACCGAAGTCCTTGGGGGTGAACACGGCGGCGACTCCGGCCGCCATGAGCGCTTCCGCGTCCGTCTGGGGAATGATGCCGCCCAGCACCACGGGGATGTCGCCCGCCCCCGCGCTGCGCAGGCGCTCCAGGACGTCCGGGACGAGCGCGCTGTGCGAGCCGGACAGGATGGACAGTCCCACGCAGTGGACGTCCTCCGCCAGCGCCGCAGCGGAGATCTCCTCCGGGGTCAGCCGGATGCCCTGGTAGACCACCTCGAAACCGGCGTCGCGGGCGCGGACGGCGATCTGCTCGGCGCCGTTGGAGTGCCCGTCCAGGCCGGGCTTGCCGACCAGCAGGCGCAGCCGGCCGCTGCCGAGCTCGTCGGCGGTGCGGGCGACCTTCTCGCGGACGAGGGCGAGCGGAGTGCCCTCCTCGGCGGTCACGGCCACGGGCGCCGAGGAGACGCCGGTCGGGGCCCGGAACTCGCCGAAGACCTCGCGCAGGGCGTTCGCCCACTCCCCGGTGGTGACGCCGGCGCGGGCGCACTCCAGGGTGGCCTCCATCAGGTTCTCCGTGCCGGCCGCGGCCTGCTTCAGCCGGTCCAGGGCCTGGGAGACGGTCGGGAAGACGAACGGGTCGCCGCCGCCCTGCCGGTCCGAGGACTCCTGGCGCTCGGCGCGCCAGAGGCGGATCCGCTCCACGATCGTGTCCTCCACCGCCCCGTCCACCGTCATGATCGCGGTGTCCAGGTCGGCGGTGAGCGGGTTCGGCTCGGTCTGCTGGAAGCAGTTCACGCCGACGATCTTGTCCTCGCCGGCCTCGATCCGGGCGCGGCGCTCGGCGTGCGAGGAGACCAGCCGGGACTTCAGGTAGCCGGACTCGACGGCCGCCATGGCGCCGCCCATCTCCTGGATCCGGTCGATCTCGGCGAGGCAGTCGGCGACCAGGGCGTCGACCTTCGCCTCGATGACGTGCGAGCCGGCGAAGATGTCGTCGTACTCCAGCAGGTCGCTCTCGTGGGCGAGGACCTGCTGGATGCGCAGCGACCACTGCTGGTCCCACGGCCGGGGAAGGCCGAGGGCCTCGTTCCAGGCGGGCAGCTGCACGGCGCGGGCGCGGGCGTCCTTGGAGAGGGTGACCGCGAGCATCTCCAGCACGATGCGCTGGACGTTGTTCTCGGGCTGCGCCTCGGTCAGGCCGAGGGAGTTGACCTGGACGCCGTAGCGGAAGCGCCGCTGCTTGGGGTCGGCGATGCCGTACCGCTCGCGGGTGACGGTGTCCCAGATGCGGCCGAAGGCGCGCATCTTGCACATCTCCTCGATGAAGCGGACGCCCGCGTTGACGAAGAAGGAGATGCGGGCGACGACCTCGCCGAAGCGCTCCTCGGGCACCTGCCCCGAGTCCCGCACCGAGTCCAGGACGGCGATGGCCGTGGCCATCGCGTAGCTGATCTCCTGGACCGGAGTGGCGCCCGCCTCCTGCAGGTGGTAGCTGCAGATGTTGATCGGGTTCCACTTCGGGATGTGGTTGACCGTGTAGGCGATCATGTCGGTCGTCAGGCGGAGCGAGGGCCCGGGCGGGAAGACGTGCGTCCCGCGCGAGAGGTACTCCTTGACGATGTCGTTCTGGGTGGTGCCCTGGAGCTTGGAGATGTCCGCGCCCTGCTCCTCGGCGGCCACCTGGTAGAGCGCCAGCAGCCACATGGCGGTGGCGTTGATCGTCATCGAGGTGTTCATCTGCTCCAGGGGGATGTCCTGGAACAGCCGCCGCATGTCACCCAGGTGGGAGACGGGGACCCCGACCCGGCCGACCTCGCCGCGGGCGAGGATGTGGTCGGGGTCGTAGCCGGTCTGCGTCGGCAGGTCGAACGCGACCGAGAGGCCGGTCTGGCCCTTGGCGAGGTTGCGGCGGTAGAGCTCGTTGGACGCCTCGGCCGTGGAGTGGCCGGCGTACGTCCGCATGAGCCACGGACGGTCTTTCTGGCGCTCTGTCATCTCAGGCTGTCCCTTTGGCCCTTGATCGGTCCGACGACGGTTCGGGTCGGTCAGACGTTCCGGAAGCGGTTGATGGCGTCGAGGTGCGTGGCCCGGAGCTCGTGGTCGCGGACGCCGAGGCCTTCCTCGGGGGCCAGGCAGAGCACGCCGACCTTGCCCTGGTGGACGTTGCGGTGGACGTCGTGGGCGGCCTGGCCGGTCTCCTCCAGGGAGTAGACCTTCGACAGGGTCGGGTGGATCTTGCCCTTGGCGATCAGGCGGTTGGCCTCCCACGCCTCGCGGTAGTTCGCGAAGTGCGAGCCGATGATCCGCTTCAGCGACATCCACAGGTAGCGGTTGTCGTACTCGTGCATGTAGCCCGAGGTCGACGCGCAGGTGGTGATGGTGCCGCCCTTGCGGGTGACGTAGACGCTGGCGCCGAAGGTCTCGCGGCCGGGGTGCTCGAAGACGATGTCGATGTCCTCGCCGCCGGTCAGCTCGCGGATCTTCGAGCCGAAGCGCTTCCACTCGCGCGGGTCCTGGGTGCGCTCGTCCTTCCAGAACCTGTAGCCCTCGGCGTTGCGGTCGATGACCGCCTCGGCGCCCATCGAACGGCAGATGTCGGCCTTCTCGGGGGAGGAGACGACGCAGATGGGGTTGGCGCCGCCCGCGAGGGCGAACTGGGTGGCGTACGAGCCGAGGCCGCCGCTGGCGCCCCAGATCAGGACGTTGTCGCCCTGCTTCATGCCGGCGCCGTTGCGGGAGACGAGCTGGCGGTAGGCGGTGGAGTTGACCAGGCCGGGGGCCGCGGCCTCCTCCCAGCTGAGGTGGTCCGGCTTGGGCATCAGCTGGTTCGACTTGACGAGGGCGATCTCCGCCAGGCCGCCGAAGTTGGTCTCGAAGCCCCAGATGCGCTGCTCGGGGTCGAGCATCGTGTCGTTGTGGCCGTCGGAGGACTCCAGCTCGACGGAGAGGCAGTGCGCGACGACCTCGTCGCCCGGCTTCCAGGAGTTGACGCCCGGGCCGGTGCGCAGGACGACGCCGGCCAGGTCGGAGCCGATGACGTGGTACGGCAGGTCGTGGCGCTTGGCGAGGTCGGAGACCCGGCCGTAGCGCTCCAGGAAGCCGAAGGTGGACAGCGGCTCGAAGATCGAGGTCCACACGGAGTTGTAGTTGACCGAGGAGGCCATGACGGCCACGAGGGCCTCGCCCGGGCCGAGCTCCGGCACCGGGACCTGGTCCAGGTGCAGGGACTTGCGCGGGTCCTTCTCGCGGGTCGTGAGCCCGGCGAACATCTCCGTCTCGTCCTTGTGGACGGTGATGGCGCGGTAGGACTCGGGAACCGGCAGGGCAGCGAAGTCCTCGGCCGTCGCGGACTGCGACTGGATCGCGTCCAGGATGTCCTTCACGGTGTTGCCTCCTGGGGGTGCGCCCCGGCGGGCCGGGGGAGCGCTGATGAGGGTGCGCTGAGGGAGCGCGGGTGCGCGGGTTGCTTGGGTGGTGGGTGCTGCTGTGCCGTCGGTCCGGCTGGAGCGGTGGTGCGGGTGACGCCGGTGGTGCGGCGTGCATGCCTGGTGACGCAGGCGTCCGGGGCGCGTTCCGTGGCCGAGTGGGCCGGGACCGCGGGGACATCCGGACACCTTCAACGTATGGCACCCCGTGTCACTCGACAAGGCACGGCGTGCCAAAACTTTCTCTCATTTGCCGATTGACCTGCGCAGATGAGCGATGATCGATCAGAGTTACCGGTGAGTAGGGGCAACTCGGACAAACGGAAGCGGCCGCTCCCGTGAGGGGAGCGGCCGCTGTGACGCTTGTCGCTTCAGGAGGTCCCGGGAACCCCCGGGGCGCCGTCTAGGCGTTGCGCAAAGCCTCCTCGATCGTCCGCATGACCTCTTCCAGCGGGGCGTCCGTACGCGCCACCGCCACCAGCACCTCGTCCTGGGCGCGCACCGCCGCGGGCGGCGCATCCGCGCCCGAGCCGGCCGGGGAGGGTACGGACGCCAGGGTCCGGCCGGCCCCGATGCCCGTCCCGAAGGTCTTCCGCACGATCGCGAACGCGTGGTCCAGCTGCGCCTCCACGTCCCCCTGCCCGCCCGAGCGCAGCCACCGCCGCAGCACGTGGTTGTGGGCCGTCACCACCGCGGACGCGGCCACCTCCGCCAGCAGCGGGTCGTCGTTGCCGTCGTGGTGCTCCGCCTCGTCGAAATGGGCCAGCAGGTACCGGGTGAACAGCCGCTCGTACCGGGCGACGGAGGCGATCTCCCGCTCCCGCAGCGCCGGCACCTCCCGGGTCAGCCGGTAGCGCTCCACCGACACCGCCGGGGAGGCCGCGTACATCTTCATGACCTCCTTGATCCCGCGGCACACCGTGTCGAGCGGGTGCTCGTGTGCCGGGGCCACGTCCAGCACGGCCTCGGCGCGGGTCAGGGTGTCGTCGTGGTCCGGGAAGATCGCCTCCTCCTTGGACCGGAAGTGCCGGAAGAAGGTCCTGCGCGCCACTCCGGCGGCCGCGGCGATCTCGTCGACCGTGGTCGCCTCGTACCCCTTCGTCGCGAACAGCTCCATCGCGGCGGCCGCGAGCTCGCGGCGCATCTTCAGGCGCTGGGCGGCCGCCTTGGTGCCGGCCGCGCTCTCCGGGCTGTCGGAGGCCGTGGCGGCGCGGGACGAGGTCTTGGCGGGCTGGGACATAGAGCGAAAGTACTTCATCCGGGCCGGGGCGCGCGCCTGAGGGGGGTGCGCCGGGGGTGGAGGATGCGGGGGAGGGCCCGCACTGGGCTCGGAGGGAACGGTCCGCCGTGAGGGTCCGGCGGACCCGAGCAGCCCTCCCCACGCATCCGGCTCGGGTGCCCTCCGGTTACCGGCGGGCGTACTCACGGAATCCGCGGCCCGTCTTCCGGCCCAGGCAGCCGGCCGCGACCAGGTGCTCCAGCAGCGGGGACGGGGCCAGGCCCGGGTCGCGGAACTCCTTGTGGAGGACCTTCTCGATCGCCAGGGAGACATCCAGGCCGACCACGTCGAGGAGCTCGAACGGGCCCATCGGGTAGCCGCCGCCCAGCCTCATCGCCGCGTCGATGTCGTCGATGCAGGCGTAGTGCTGCTCGACCATCTTGACCGCGTTGTTCAGGTACGGGAACAGCAGCGCGTTCACGATGAACCCGGCCCGGTCCCCGCAGTCCACCGGGTGCTTGCGGATCCGCGTGCAGACGGCGCGGACCGTGGCGTGGACGTCGTCCGAGGTGAGGACGGTCCGGACCACCTCGACGAGCTTCATCGCCGGAGCCGGGTTGAAGAAGTGCATGCCGACCACGTCCTGCGGGCGCGACGTCGCCCGGGCGCAGGCGATCACCGGCAGCGAGGACGTCGTCGTGGCCAGCACCGCGCCCGGCCGGCAGACCTTGTCGAGCGCGGCGAACAGCTCCTGCTTGACCGCCAGGTCCTCGGCGACCGCCTCGACCGCCAGGTCGACCTCGGCGAACGCGTCCAGCGAACCGGCCGGCGCGATCCGCGCCAGCGTCCCCTGCGCCGCCTCCGCCGTCAGCCGGCCCTTGGACACCGCACGGTCCAGGGACTTGCCGATCGCCGCCTTCGCGGCCTCCGCCTTCTCCAGGCTGCGG
Source organism: Streptomyces globosus (assembly GCF_003325375.1). Lineage (GTDB taxonomy): Bacteria > Actinomycetota > Actinomycetes > Streptomycetales > Streptomycetaceae > Streptomyces > Streptomyces globosus_A. The sequence continues at coordinate 2,256,236 of NZ_CP030862.1, forward strand.
CCCGCCAGGACCACCTCGTACCCGGCCTGCGCGAAGACCTGCGCGATCCCGCCCGCCATGGTCCCCGAGCCGGCCACGCCGACCCGCGAGACCGGCCGGCCCTCACCCAGGCCCGCGCCGTCCAGCGGCGTCTGCGCGTCCCGCACGACGGACTGGCTGCCCGGGGCCTCGTACGTGTAGAAGCCGCGCCCCGACTTCTGGCCGGTCAGCCCGGCCTCCGCCAGGTGCCCCAGGATCGGGGCCGGCGCGTGCAGCCGGTCGCCCGACGCCTCGTACATGGCCTCCAGGACGGTCCGCGCCGTGTCCACGCCGATCATGTCCAGCAGCGCCAGCGGCCCCATCGGCAGGCCGCAGCCGAGCCGCATCGCCGCGTCGATGTCCTCGCGGGAGGCGTACTTCGACTCGTACATCGCGGCCGCCTGGTTCAGGTAGCCGAACAGCAGGCCGTCGGCCACGAAACCGGGCCGGTCGCCCGCCGAGACGGGCTCCTTGCCGAGCTCCCGGGCCAGGGCGGTGACCGCCTCCACGGCCGGCGGGGCCGTCAGGACGCTGGAGACCACCTCGACCAGCTTCATCGCCGGCGCCGGGTGGAAGAAGTGCAGGCCCAGCACGCGCTCGGGGCGCAGCGACTCGGCGGCGAGCCGGGTCACCGACAGGGCGTTCGTGCCCGTCGCGAGGATGGTGTCGGGGCGCACGACCGCGTCGAGCTCCGTGAAGATCCGGTGCTTGAGGGCGTAGTCCTCCGGCACGACCTCGACGACGAGGTCGGCGTCGGCGGCGGCCGCCGGCTCGCCGAAGGTCCGCAGCCGCGCCAGCACGGCCTCGCGCTCCTGCTCGGAAAGCTCGCCGCGGGCGACCGAGCGGGCGGTCGCGGCGGCGAGGGACTCGGTGGCGCGGCGGGCGGCGGCCTCGCTGATGTCGATGCCGATGACCTCGCGGCCGGCGCGGGCGAGCACCTCGGCGATGCCGGTGCCCATCGTGCCGAGGCCGACGACGGCGATGGTCTGCAGAGCGGGCTGACCGGACGTGGACGGAAGGTCCATCGCGGGACTCCAGTGGATGAGGGTGACGACTGAGGGGCGGCGCGCGACGCACGACACGCGGCCGGGGAAACACAGGGGATTTCCGCACAGGCAGCCGAAGCAGGGGGCGGAGCGGAGGACGGCGGACCCTGTCCCGGGGCCGCGCCGCAAGCAGAGCACCGGCCGCGGAAGGCGGCACGGGCACAGAGGGCGGTGCGAAGGGCGCCTCGCCGCCCGCAGGGGACGGCCGGGGCACCGGACCGACTGGCACGGGGCGGCTGCGTCACCAGGCCGACCCCGAACGTATGACGGCAGATTAACCCGTCGGTAACTCGTTGGCCAGAGCAGGGAAGACGACGGGCGGTGTGACGTGCGCCGCGCTGCGGGCGCGGCGCCTGCGCCGCAGCCGGCCGGCGACCACCGATGTCGGGCGGCCATCACGGCAAACGCCCCCGGGGCCCGCCCGCCAGCCCCTAGGGTGTGCCGGTGACCTACGCACCGGACGCACAGGACTCACCGGACGTACTGGAACGCCTGCGGGCGGAAGCGGGGGGCTCCTCCCGCTACGGGGAGCTCCTCGCCGCCGGACCCGACGCCCTCGCGGCAGCCCTCACCGGCGCCGGCCTGCCCCTGTGGGCGCGGGAGCTCGCCGCCTACCGGCTCGGCCTCGCCCGCGACGCCCGCGCCTTCGAACCGCTGGTGCTGCTGCTGAACCACCGCGACCCGCCGCGCTGCGCGGCCGCCGCCCGCGCCCTCGCCGTCCTGGACGACCCGCGGACCGCCCGCGCGGCGGCCGCCCTCGCCACCAACGAGCTGCGCACCGCGTACGCCCTTCAGCCGGTCCGCCTGCTGACGGCGCTGCGCGCACCGGAGTCCGCGCCCGCCCTGATCCGCACCCTGTCCCGGCTGCTCTCCCCCCGCGACCCGTACTGGCGGGTGGCCCTCGCCTGTGTGGAGGGCCTCGGCGAACTGGCCGACGCGCGCGCCCGCGAGGTCCTCACCCGCGCCCAGGCCCACCCCCGCCTGGCGGTGGCCGCGACCCGGTCCCTGCGCGCGCTGCCCTGAACCGGCCCGGTGCGGCTCCTGCTCCTGCTCCTGCTCCGGCACGACGGCGAAGGCGCCGGGTGCCGTGGTCGTCACGGGTGCGATCGCCCCCGTCCGATGATCAGCTCCGGAAGCCCAGGAGGCCGTGGAGGACCGCCCCGCCCGCCGCCGGCGCCGCCTCGCGCGTACCGGCGGACGGCTGCGGCGCGGGCTGCGCGGCGCACGTGGCGTCCGCCGCGGCGCCCGTCCGCAGGTAGGCGGCCACCTTGTCGTCCAGGCAGGAGTTCCCGCCCATCGACACGCCGTGGTTGCCGCCGCCCGCCTCCACGACCAGCGCCGACCCCTTCAGCTTCTCCCGCATCGCCAGCGCGCCGCCGAACGGCGTCGCCGCGTCCTCGGTCGCCTGGAGCAGCAGCGCGGGCGGGAGGTCGGCGTTGGCCACGTCCGGGGCCTGGAGGGGCTCCGTCTTCCAGAACGCGCACGGGGCGTTGTACCAGGCGTTGTTCCAGGTCATGAAGGGGGCCTGGGCATGGGTGCGCCACATGTCGGCCCGCCACCGGTTCCAGTCCGACGGCCACGCCGAGTCGCGGCACTGCACCGCCGTGTAGACGCTGTAGCCGTTGCCCGCCGTCGGCGCGACCGCCCCGAACTTCTCGTACGCCGCCACCAGCGGGGCCGCGTCGCCGTCCGCCGCGTACTTCGAGAACGCCTCTGCGAGGACCGGCCAGTAGCCGTTGTAGTAGCCGCCCGGCATGTAGGTGTCCTCCAGTTCGGACGGCCCCACCTTGCCGCCCGCCGGCTCCGCGGCCAGCGCCGCGCGCATCGCGTACCAGCGCTCCTCCACCTCGTCCCGGTCGGTGCCGAGCCGGTAGACGGCGTCGTGGTCGGCGACCCAGCCCAGGAACGCCCGGTGGCGGGCGTCGAAGGCCCGGTCCTGCGCCAGGTTGTCCTCGTACCAGACCCCGTCCGGGTCGACGACCGAGTCCAGGACCATCCGGTGCACCCGGCCCGGGTGCAGCTTGGCGTACACCGCGCCCAGGTAGGTGCCGTACGAGTAGCCGAAGTAGCTGAGCTTCGGCGCGCCGAGCGCCGCGCGGATCGCCTCCATGTCCCGGGCCGCCGAGACCGTGTCGATGTACGGCAGGACGTCCCCGTGCCTGGCCTGGCAGGCCTCGGCGAAGGCCCGCACCCGGTCCAGGTTGGCCTGCTCGGCCTGCGCGGTGCGGGGGACGGAGTCCGGGCGTACGGGGTCGAAGTGCCCGGCGGCGCAGTCGAGGGCGGGCTCGCTGCGGCCGACGCCGCGCGGGTCGAAGCCGATCACGTCGTACTGGGCGGCGACGTCCTTGGGCAGGGCCGAGGCGATGTACGGGGCGAGGTTGCGGCCGCTGCCCCCCGGGCCGCCCGGGTTGACCAGCAGCGGTCCCTGGCTCTTGGCGGCGGTGTGCGGGACGCGCGTCAGCGCGAGCGTGATCCGGCGGCCCTGCGGGGCGGCGTGGTCGAGGGGGACCTGGAGGGAGGCGCACTGCAGGGACGGATACCGCGTGGTCCCGCACCCGGTCCACCGCAGCGCGGCCGGGGCGGCAGCCGGTGCGCCGGCGGCGGCGGGCATGGCGGCCCCGGCGGGTACGGCGGCCCCGGCCGGAGCCGCCGCCAGGGCGGCGGCCGCGGCGGTGCCGGTCGACAGCGCGAGGGCGATGCGCTTCGTCAGGGGGGTGCGCTTCTTCAACGGGTGCAGCATGGGGCCTCCCAGCCGAGTGTTCTGGGCGGAATCGTCCCGGAAACCCCGGCCGGGAAGCCGCTACTCAACGCCGGATTGGCCCGATGGGATGAGCCCCGCACGGCCGTCCGCGCTCACCCGGGCGCACGCTGCACGGGCCCCTCCGGCAAAGACCCCCTGCGAGGGCCCGGCGGCCCTGCCGCCGGCCACTGCGCCGGGCGCCCCGGGCCGGAGCACCGGGGGTGTCACGGAGGCAGGCGCTCCCGCCGTCGTGCGAGGTGGCGTTCGGGCCCCGATTTTGGGGCTTCCGGTCCGAGGTGGTTGGCTTGCGGCCGTCTAGGCAACACAACTGCTGGAGGAACAGGTATGGCGCAGGTCGAGGCCACCACGGAGCGGATCATCGCGGCCGACGCGGAGACCGTGTTCGACACGCTGGCCGACTACACCGGTACCCGGCGCAAGCTGCTGCCCGAGCACTTCAGCGAGTACGAGGTGCGCGAGGGCGGCGACGGCGAGGGGACCCTCGTCCACTGGAAGCTCCAGGCCACCAGCAAGCGCGTCCGCGACTGCCTGCTCGAGGTCACCGAGCCGACCGACGGACAGCTCGTGGAGAAGGACCGCAACTCCTCCATGGTCACCACCTGGACCGTCACCCCGGCCGGCGAGGGCAAGTCCAAGGCCGTGGTCACCACCGTCTGGAACGGCGCCGGCGGCATCGGCGGCTTCTTCGAGCGCACCTTCGCCCCCAAGGGCCTCGGCCGCATCTACGACACCGTCCTCGAGAACCTCGCGAACGAAGTCGAATCCTGAGCAAGGCCGTTGCGCCTCCGCCGGACGGCGACACCGCCCGGCGGCTCACCGGATCGGGTGGAATTCCCGCTGCGGACGAGCCGCCGGCCCGCGGGCGCGGTCCACGGCCCGCGGCAGCCCCGGAGGGCTAGGCTGGACGCCTGCGCGGGCGGGCGGGCCGCCCGGTCAGCCGGCGCCGCGCGCAGCCGACCGCCCAGGGGGTTCGATGAAGATCCTCGTCTCGGCCGACATGGAAGGCGCCACCGGCGTCACCTGGCCCGCCGACGTCCTGCCCGGCACTCCCCAGTGGGAGCGCTGCCGCCCGATGTTCACCTCCGACGTGAACGCGGCCGTCCTCGGCTTCCTCGACGGCGGGGCCGAGGAGGTCCTCGTCAACGAAGCCCACTGGACCATGCGGAACCTGCTCCTCGAACAGCTCGACGAGCGGGCCGAGATGCTCACCGGCCGCCACAAGTCCCTCTCCATGGTGGAGGGCGTCCAGCACGGCGACGTCGACGGCATCGCCTTCGTCGGCTACCACTGCGGCGCCGGCTCCGAGGGCGTCCTCGCCCACACCTACCTCGCCAACTCCCTCACCGGCGTCTGGCTCGACGGCGTCCGCGCCAGCGAGGGCCTGCTGAACGCCCACGTCGTCGCCGAGTTCGGCGTCCCCGTCGTCCTCGTCACCGGCGACGACCTGACCTGCGCCGACGCCGCCGGCTACGCCCCGGACGCGCTGACCGTCGCCGTCAAGGACCACGTCTCCCGGTACGCCGCCGTCTGCCGGACCCCCGCCCGCACCGCCGCCGACATCCGGGCCGCCGCCAAGGCCGCCGCCGCCCTCGCCGTGCGCCGCGACCCCGTCAGCCGCGGCCCCCACACCGTGGAGATGGAGTTCGACGCGGAGCACCTGGCGATGGCCGCCACCGTCGTCCCCGGCGTCGAGCGCACCGGCGAGCGCAGGGCCGCGTACACCAGTGGGACGATGTACGAGGGGATCCGCACCTTCAAGGCGGTCACGACGGTCGTCTCGGCGGCCGTGGAGGAGCAGTATGGCTGACATGCCCGCTGTCACCCCCCAGCGCCCGGCCGCGCACACCCCGCCCGCGGAGCCGCCGGCCGAGGAGTCCCCGGTCGACCGGACCGCCCTCGACGAGGCCGTCGCCTTCACCTCCGACCTCATCCGCATCGACACCTCCAACAGGGGAGGCGGCGACTGCCGCGAGCGCCCTGCCGCCGAGTACGTCGCCGAGCGCCTCGCCGCCGCCGGCCTGGAGCCCGTCCTGCTGGAGCGCACCCCGGGCCGTACCAACGTGGTGGCCCGCATCCCCGGCAGCGACCCTTCGGCCGACGCCCTCCTCGTCCACGGCCACCTCGACGTGGTGCCCGCCGACCCCGCCGAGTGGAGCACCGACCCCTTCTCGGGGGAGGTCCGCGACGGGGTCGTGTGGGGCCGCGGAGCCGTCGACATGAAGAACACCGACGCCATGGTCCTGGCCGTGGTGCGCGCCTGGGCCCGCGCCGGCGCCCGCCCGCGCCGGGACGTCGTCCTCGCGTACACCGCCGACGAGGAGGACAGCGCCGTCGACGGTGCGGGCTACCTCGCCGACCGGCATGCCGGCCTGTTCGAGGGCTGTACGGAGGGGCTCGGCGAGTCCGGGGCGTTCACCGTGCACAACGGCCCCCGCCAGCCCCTCTACCCGATCGCGGCCGGCGAGCGCGGCACCGCCTGGCTGAAGCTGACGGCCCGGGGCACGGCCGGGCACGGCTCGAAGCCGAACCACGCCAACGCCGTCAGCCGGCTCGCCGCGGCCGTCGCCAGGATCGGCGAGCACACCTGGCCCGTCCGCCTCACCGACACCGTCGCCGCCTGCATCACCGAACTCGCCGCCCTCCAGGGCCTCCACGTCGACCCGCGCGCCCGCGGCACCGACCTCGACGGGCTGCTGCCCAAGCTCGGCCCGGCCGCGGCGCTCGTCGAAGGGACGCTGCGCAACAGCGCCAACCCGACGATGCTCAGCGCCGGCTACAAGGTCAACGTCATCCCCGGCACCGCCACCGCGTACGTCGACGGACGGACACTGCCCGGCGGCGAGGAGGAGTTCCTCGCCACCCTGAACGAGCTGACCGGGCCCGACGTCGAGTGGGAGTTCCACCACCGTACGGACGCCCTGCAGGCACCGGTCGACAGCCGGACGTTCGCCGTCCTGCGCGAGTCCGTCGAGTGCTTCGCCCCCGACGGCCGCGTCGTCCCCTTCTGCATGGCCGGCGGCACCGACGCCAAGCAGTTCTCCCGCCTCGGCATCACCGGCTACGGCTTCTCCCCGCTCAGACTCCCGCCCGGCTTCGACTACTGGTCCCTCTTCCACGGCGTGGACGAGCGGGTCCCGGTCGACGCCCTGCACTTCGGCGTCCGCGTCCTCGACCACGCGTTGCGGACCCTGTGATGGACGCCGCCCGGGAAGACCCCCCGGCCGCGGCCCCGCACGCCGCCGCCCCCCACCCCGCCGACCCGCCGCCCGCCGCGATCCGGGAGCAGCCGTACGGCAGCTGGCCCTCACCCATCGGCGCCGCCCTCGCCGCCTCCCTCGACGGCCGCCCCGAATACCTCGGCACCATCGGCGCCGAGGTCTGGTGGACCGAGCCGCGCCCCGCCGAAGGCGGCCGCCGCACCCTGGTCCGGCGCCCCGCCGACGGCGGCCCGCCCCGCCCGGCCCTGCCCGCCCCGTGGAACGTCCGCAGCGCGTTCACCGAGTACGGCGGCCGCCCCTGGGCGGGCACCGAGCGGCCCCGCGGCGGGCCGCTCCTCGTCTTCGTCCACTTCGCCGACCAGCGCATGTACGCGTACGAGCCCGACGCGCCCGGCGGCCCCGCCCCCCGCCCCCTCACCCCGCCGTCCCCGCCCGGCCGCCCCCTGCGCTGGGCCGACCCGGTCCTGCGCGGCGGCGAGGCCTGGTGCGTCCTGGAGGAGTTCACCGGGCCCGCGCCCACCGACGTCCGCCGCGTCCTGGCCGCCGTACCGCTGGACGGGTCGGCGGCCGAGGACCGCTCCCGCGTACGGGAGCTCACCGACGACCGGCACCGCTTCAGCACCGGGCCGCGCCTGTCCCCCGACGGCCGGCATGCGGTCCGGCTCGTCTGGGACCACCCCCGCATGCCGTGGGACGGCACCGAGGCCGAACTCTCCCGGATCACCGCGGACGGCACCCTCGCCGATCCGCGCACCGTCCTCGGCGGCCCGGACGAGGCCGTCGCCCAGGCCGACTGGGCGCAGGACGGCACCCTCCTCGCGGTCAGCGACCGCAGCGGCTGGTGGAACCCGTACCGCGTCGACCCCGAGACCGGCGAGGCCGTGAACCTGTGCCCGCGGGAGGAGGAGTTCGGGGGCGCGCTGTGGCGGCCGGGGCTGAACTGGCTCGTCCCGCTGCCCGGGGCCGGAACCCGCACCGACGGCCCCGCGGGCGGCCTCGTCGCCGTCCTGCACGGGCTGGGCTCCAGCGTCCTCGGCGTGCTGGACCCCGACACCGGGGACCTCGTCGACGCCGCCGGGCCGTGGACCGCCTGGCAGCCGACGCTCGCCGCGCACGGCGACCTCGTCTACGGGGTCGCGGCCAGCCCCCGCACCGCCTACGAGGTGGTCGAGCTCGACACCCGGACCGGGCACGCCCGGGTGGTGGGCGCGCAGGCCCCCGCCCCCGTGGACCCGGCGTACTACCCGGAGCCGCAGACCCGCACCTTCCTCGGCCCGGACGACCGGGAGATCCACGCGCACGTCTACCCGCCCCACCATCCCGCCCGGCGCGCCCCCGCCGACGAGCTGCCGCCGTACGCGGTGTGGGCGCACGGAGGGCCCACCGAGCACGTCCCGCCCGTCCTCGACCTGCACATCGCCTACTTCACCTCCCGCGGCATCGGCGTCGTCGAGGTCAACTACGGGGGCTCCACCGGTTACGGGCGCGCCTACCGGGAGCGGCTGCGCGAGCAGTGGGGCGTGGTCGACGTGGAGGACTGCGCGGCCGTGGCCCGGGCGCTCGCCGACGAGGGGACCGCGGACCCGGCCCGCCTCGCCATCCGCGGCGGCAGCGCGGGCGGCTGGACGGCCGCGGCCTCGCTGGCCTCGACGTCCCTGTACGCCTGCGCGGCGATCCGCTACCCGGTCCTGGACCTGCGCGGCTTCGCCGAGGAGACCCACGACCTGGAGTCCCGCTACGTCGAGGGGCTGGCCGGGCCGCCGCAGACCCTCGCCGTGATCTGCCGGGAGCGCTCGCCCGTCGCCCGCGCCGACCGGATCACCGCCCCCTTCGTGCTGCTCCAGGGGCTGGACGACGCGGTGTGCCCGCCCGCGCAGGCCGAGCGGCTGCTGGCGGCGCTGCGCGGCCGGTCCGTGCCGCACGCGTACCTGGCCTTCGCGGGCGAGGGGCACGGGTTCCGCCGGGCGGAGACGATGGTCCGCGCACTGGAGGCGGAACTCTCCCTGTATGCGCAGGTGTTCGGCATCGAGCGGACGGACGTGCCGCGGCTGCGGCTGGAGACGGCCTAGGCCCTAAGCGGAGGCGTGCAGCCAGACGCGCAGGCCGCCCAGCGGGGCGAAGCCGTGTCGGGCGGCCGTCTCCAGATCCTCCCCGGCCTCGTAGCCGACGACGGGCAGGCCGGGCCACAGGGCGGAGATCCGGTCGAGGGCGCCCGACCAGGCCTCGTCGGCGGGAACGTCCCCGGCCGTGAACACGTTGGAGATGCCGACCACTCCGGCGGCCGTGTTGGCGGCGGCCCCGGCGGCGATCCGGCCGTCGCCGGTCCGGCCCGCCAGGAAGGCGATCCCGGCCGTGAGCAGCCCGGGGCGGAAGAGGCCGGCGGACTGCCCGCCTCCCCAGGCGGCCTCCCACCGCGCCAGTCCGGCGGGAGTGCCGACCCGCGACCAGTGCAGGGAGCCGGGGTGGGCGGGCGGCCCGGCCGGGCGGTGGATCCACTGCGCCTCGAACAGCACCTCGAAGCCGGCCGGGGCCAGGTCGAGCGCCGCAAAGGAGTCCTTGACCGAGCAGCCGGGCGCGGCGGAGTCGACGGCCGCGGTCAGCGCCGCGGCCGAGGCGCCGCGGGTCAGGGTGACGGCGTCCGGATAGTACGGCGGGGTGCGGTGCGGGCTGGTCCAGGCGTCGGCCGTGAAGGTGCCGCCGGGGCAGACCGCGGCGCACCACTCGGCGTTGTTGCGCACCGCGGCTTCCAGCAGCCCGCCGCCGGCGTGGGAGTCGGTGGTCACCGTGTGATCCTGCCATGGCGCATAGGCTGGGGCGATGTCCTTTCCCCCGTACCTCGCCGAAGGAGACAGGGTCGCACTGCGCCCCTTCCGGGCCGCCGACGGACCCGAGTTCACCGCCCGGGTACGCGAGAGCCGCGGGCTGCACCACCCGTGGCTGTCCCCGCCGGACACGCTGGAGGCGTACGGGCCGTACGCGGCCCGGCTGTCCGGCGGCGGTGACGGCGGCGGGCGGGCGGGCTTCCTGGTGTGCGAGCGGGCGACCGGCGCCATCGCCGGCTTCGTCAACGTCAACAACATCGTCCGCGGCGCCTTCCAGTGCGGGGCCCTGGGATACGGGGCGTTCGCGCACGCCGCGGGGCGCGGACTGCTCGGCGAGGGCCTCGACCTGGTCCTCGCCCACGCCTTCGCCCCCCTCGCGGGCGGCGGCGACCGGGCAGGCGCCCACACCGGCGCGGCCGCCCAGGCTGCCCCGGCCGCCGGGGCCGGGGCCGGGCTCGGACTGCACCGCCTGGAGGCCAACATCCAGCCCGGCAACACGGCCTCCATCGGCCTCGTCCGCAGCCGCGGCTTCCGGCTGGAGGGCCTCTCCCCGGACTTCCTCTTCGTCGACGGCGCCTGGCGCGACCACGAGCGCTGGGCGATCACGGCCGAGGCCGCGGGGGCCTCTGGCCGGGGCGGCCGCCATGGCGCAGGATGATCCCATGCGAAGCCTCGTCCTGCTCGACGCACCCTCCAACCTCGGCCTGCGGCCGCCCGTTCCGGGCACCGTGCCCGGCGTGTACAAGCTGGCCGGAGCCCTGCGCGAACAGGGCCTGCTGAGCCGGCTCGGCGCCCGCGAGGGCGGCGTCGTCGTACCGCCCCGCTACGACCGGGGCGACTGGCGGGAAGGCGACGGCGTCTTCCACGCCGGGCCGCTCGCCGCGTACACCGCCACCCTCGCCGACCGCATCGAGAAGCACCTCACGGCCGGCGAGTTCCCGATCGTCCTCGGCGGCGACTGCTCGATCCAGCTCGGCGCCTCACTGGCCCTGCGCCGCCTCGGCCGGTACGGGCTGGCCGCCATCGACGGCTCGGCCGACTTCCGCCACCCCGGCAACGAGGCCGCCAACGGGCCCGTCGGCGCCGCCGGCGGCGAGGAACTCGCCCTGGCCACCGGCCGCGGCCAGGCCGACCTCACCGACCTGGAGGGCCGCGGCCCCTACCTGCGCGAGGAGGACGTCCGCCTCTTCGGGCTCCGCGACGGCGACCCCGACCTCCCCGAACTGCGCGCCGCCGGCATCCGCACCGCCACCGTCGGCGACATCCGCGCCCGCGGCGCCGCCGCCACGGCCCGGGCGGCGCTGGACGGACTCCACCCGCCCGTCACCGCCGGCTTCTGGGTGCACCTCGACGCCGACGTCCTCGACCCCTCGGTGATGCCCGCCGTCGACAGCCCCGACCCCGGCGGCCTGTTCCCCGCCGAACTGGCCGAATTGCTGCGGGTGTTGATCGGATCCCCGCGCTGCGTCGGGCTCAACGTCACCATCTACGACCCGGACCTGGACCCCGACGGCCGGGCCGGCGCGCTCCTCGCGGACCTCGTCGTCGGGGCGTTCGCGCAGCAGTCCGGCTGACGGCCGCAGCGGCCGCGTCCACTGCCTGTCGAGCGGAACACCGGAGCCGCCGGCCACAGGCGGCCCGGGACGGGGCGTTCCCGTACGCGGGCCTCCGCGTCCGCAACCCGCACGAGCGCCCCGCATCCGTGGCGTACGGGCCGCTCTCCGCGGCCCCGGAGGCGGTCCGCGGGCCGGACTGGGCACCCGCCTTGCGGGACGCGGATCCCGGCATGCGGACGCGGTGTGGCAGGCCGCACCGGGGGCGAGGAGAGTGGGCCCCGGGGCGTCGGGCCGCGTCGGAGGCGGTGGGAGCATGCCGGAGCCACTCCTCGAACAGCACGCAGAGGCGCTCCGGCTGTTCGGATCGCGGGTCCGCGCCGTGGCGCCCGGCCAGTGGGGCCTTCCGACCCCCTGCGCCGAGTGGACGGTGCGCGACCTCGTCAACCACGTCACCGCCGAGCAGCTGTGGGTGCCGCCGCTGGTCACCGAGGGCTGCACCGTCGCCGAGGTCGGCGACCGCTTCGCCGGCGACATCCTCGGCGACGACCCCGCCGCCGCCTGGGACCGGGCCGCGCGGGCAGCCCACACGGCCTTCGCCTCCCCCTGGGCGCTGGAGCGCATCGTCTCCCTCTCCTACGGCCCCTCGAAGGCCGCCGCGTACTGCGCGGAGCTCACCGCGGACTGCGTCGTGCACGCCTGGGACCTCGCGCGGGCCGTCGGCGCCGACGACCGCCTGCCCGCCGGGCTGGTCCGGTTCGCCCTCGACGAGATCACCCCGTACGCCGACGGGCTCGCCGCCGCGGGCATGTACGGCCCGCCGCTGGTGCCCCCGCCCGGCGCCGACGACCAGACCCGCCTCCTCGCCCTCACCGGCCGCGCCGCATGAGTGCGCCGGGTGCCCTCCCACAACAGGCGCATCCCTGCGAACGACCGTATAAAGGGCAGGGTCGAGCGGCGCGGCCTACGCGACGGGGAAGGCAGGGCGAGGTGGCCGGGATGCAGCGCACCGCGGAGGGCCGGGGCCCGGTCCGGTTCGGGCCGCCCGCGCCGGAGCCCGGCCTGCCGGTCCTGCCCGGGCTCACCGAGGCCCTCGCCACGGCCGCGAGCCGCTCGGACCCCGAACCCCCCGGCGGCGCCCTGCCCCTGCTGGAGGCGGCCGCCCGGCACTGGCAGCGGCGGGGCCTGCCCACCGCCGCCGACGAGGTCGCCGCCGGGCCCGGCGCGCCCGCCCTGCTGCTGGCGCTGCTCGGCGCGCACGGCGGGGACGTGCTCCTGCCGCGGCCCTGCCCCGCCTGGTGGACCCCGCAGATCCGGCTGCTGGGACGCCGCGCCTACCACGTGCAGACCCCGGCCGAGTGCGGCGGCGTACCGGACCCGTACGCGCTGCTGGAGACGGTGCGCCGGGTGCGGGCGGAGGGCGGCGACCCTCGGGTGCTGCTGCTGTCCGTCGCCGACGACCCGACCGCGACCGTGCCGCCGCCCGAGCTGCTGCGGGAGGCCTGCGAGGCCGCCGCCTCCGCCGGGCTGTTCGTCGTCAGCGACGAGACCTGGCGCGACACCGTGCACGTCCCGTACCGCACCCTCGTCCTGAACCCCGCGGAGATGCTGCCCGGCGGGGCCGCCGTCCTGCTGGACCTGTCCGGCGCCCTGCTGCCCGCCGGGTGGCCCGCCGCCGTCGCCCGCCTTCCCGGCACGCCGCACGGCACCCGGCTGCGGGCCCAAACCCTCGACGTGCTCGCCGCGACGGGCGCGCTCGTCGCCGGGCCCGTCGCCGCCGCGGCCGCGCTCGCCCTGGACGAGCCGGCCGCCGTCGCCGACCGGGCCCGCCGGGCCGCCGCCCTGCACGGTGCGGTCGCCGGCGCCGTCCACCGCACCCTCCTCGCTGCCGGGGCCTTCGCCCGGCCCCCGCAGGCCGGCCGGCACGTCTACGCCGACCTGGACCCGCTGCGCGCCGGCCTCGCCCGGCACGGCATCCGCGACGCGATGGAGCTGGAGGACTGGCTCGGCGCCCGGCTCGGCACCCCCACCCCGGGCGGGCAACGCTTCGCCGACGACCTGGGCTCGCTGCGGGTCCGCCTCTCCACCGGCCCCCTGCTCGGTGCCACCCCGGGGGAGCGCCTCGCGGCCCTCACCGTCCGCGACCCGCTCGCCCTGCCGTCCATACGCGCCTCCCTGGACCACCTCGGCACGGTCCTGGCCGGGCTGGCGCCATGACGGCCCCCGGCCCACACCCCGCGCCCCCGGCCCGCACCCCGCGCCCCCGGTCCGCCCGCCGCGGAACCCCGGGCCGCGGGCCCCGGCACCCGCCCCCGGCACCCGGCCGCGCACCCGGTGCCGAGCCCGCCGCCGACGCCGACGCCCTGACCGCATCCCGCACCGCCGACCGCCACGACGAGCCCGATCCGCCGTGAACGGAGACTCCCTGATGAGGGATCAGACCAGCGCCCCCGCCGCCGCCCCGCGCCGCCCGCCGCAGCCCCCGGGCACCGCTCCCCGCCCGGGATCCCGCCCCGCCCCGCGCCCCCTCGGCGAGCGCCGCCTCTGGCCCCGCTCCTTCGCCGACCGGCTCACCACCCCGATGCCCGGCCTGCGCGCCTACGCCCGCCTCGCCCGCGAGGGCGCCTTCCGGCCCGGCCCCGACGGACTGCGCGGCATCCCCGACCTGCCCTGTGCGCCGGCCCCGCTGCCCGTCCTGGCGCCCGGCACCTCCTGCGTCACCTGGGCCGGCCACGCCAGCTGGGTGGTGCGGACCGGCGGCCTGACCGTGCTCACCGACCCCGTCTGGTCGCGCCGGATCCTCGCCACACCCGCCCGGATGACGCCGGTCGGCGTCCCCTGGGAGGACCTCCCGCCGGTCGACGCCGTGGTCATCAGCCACAACCACTACGACCACCTCGACGCCCCCACCCTGCGCCGGCTGCCCCGGCACACCCCGCTCTTCGTCCCCGCCGGGCTCGGCCGCTGGTGCCGCCGCCGCGGCTTCGCCCGCGTCACCGAGCTCGACTGGTGGGAGGCCGCCGAACTGGACGGCGTGCGCTTCGACTTCGTCCCGGCCCACCACTGGTCCAAGCGCACCCTGCTCGACACCTGCCGCAGCCTGTGGGGCGGCTGGATCCTCACCGACACCCGCTCGCCGGCCCCGCACAGGCTCTACTTCGCCGGGGACACCGGCTACGGCCACTGGTTCGCCGAGATCGGCCGCCGCCACCCCGGCATCGACCTGGCCCTGCTGCCGATCGGCGCCTACGCCCCGCGCTGGTGGCTGCGCGACGTCCACGCCGACCCCGAGGAGGCCGTCCAGGCCTGCATCGACGTCGGGGCCCGGCGCATGGCGCCCATGCACTGGGGCACGTTCGTGCTCTCCGCCGAGCCGGTCACGGAGCCGCTGGAGCGGGTCCGGGCCGCCTGGGACCGCGCCGGCCTCTCCCGCGATGACCTGTGGGACCTGCCGATCGGCGCGTCCCGCTGCTGGTGACCCGCCCCGTACGCGCCTCTCCGTACGCCCGCCCCCGTACGCCCGCCCCGCGGCGGCCACGGCGCGGTCACCCCGCGCCCACGCCCCGCAGCCGCCGCCACAGCCCCGGTGCCGCGCCCGCCAGCAGGGCCAGGACCACCGCCGCCACCACGCCCTGCCAGGGCTCCGCGAACAGCGACCCGCCGAGGATCCCGATCAGCCCGTACGCCGCCGCCCACGCCGCGCACGCGGGCGCGTCCCCGCGCGCGAACCGGCGCAGCGGCCACTGCGCCAGCAGGCACGCGGCCATCACGGGGATCCGGCCGGCCGGCACCAGCCGGGACACCACCAGCACCTGCACCCCGTGCCGCTCCAGGCCCGCCCGCGCCTGCTCCAGCCGCTCCGGCGCGGTCCGCGCCCGCAGCCGCTCCAGCCCCCGCGACCCGCCCGGCGACCGCACCCCGCGCCCACCCAGCCAGTACAGGGTGAGGTCCCCCGCGAACGCGGCCAGCGCGGCCACACCCACCACCAGCAGCACCCCCAGCGGCGGCGACGCCCGGTGGAACGCCACGACCGCCGCCGAACTCACCAGCGCCCCGGTCGGCACCACCGGAACCAGCGCGCCCACCGCCACCAGCAGGAACAGCGCCGGATAGCCGACCGCCTGCTCGGCGGTCTCCGCCGGCACCCCGCCCGCCGCCCACGCCCAGCCCCCGGCCGCCGCCACCGCGACGCCCCTCACGGGAACCGCACCCGCTCGCCGTGGCCCGGCACCCGCACCGCCGACCCCGGCGCCGCCCGCCCCGCCAGCCGGGCGAACTCCTGCCCCGGCGCGTGGAACTCGTGCGGCCGCACCGCGTCCATCCCGATCGGCCAGTACGTCCCGTAGTGCACCGGCACCGCCGCGGCCGGCGCCAGCGCCGCCAGCGCCCGCGCCGCACCCGCCGCGTTCAGGTGCCCCGGCCCGAGGTACGGGCCCCAGCCGCCCACCGGCAGCAGTGCCACGTCGACCGGCCCCACCTCCCCGGCCATCGCGGCGAACAGGCCCGTGTCCCCGGCGAAGTACGTCCGCCCGGCACCCTCCACCACGAAGCCCAGCGCCCGCACCCGCTGCGGCCCCCACGGCATCCGCCGCCCGTCGTGCCGCGCGCTGACCGCCCGCACCCGCACCCCCTGCCCGACCCCGACGACGTCCCCCGGCACCGCCTCCACCACGGCCAGCCCGCGCACCCCGGCCAGCCGCGCCAGCCCCGGCACCGCCCGCAGCGCACCCCGCGGCACCACCAGGCGGGTGCCGGGCGCGAGCCGGGCCAGGGACGGCAGGTGCAGGTGGTCGGCGTGCAGGTGCGACACGACCGCCACGTCCGCCACGGCCGCCTCGGGCGGCGGCAGCACCCCGCGCCGCCGCCGCAGGTGCGCCAGCCGCGGCGCGAACAGCGGGTCCGTCAGCACGCGCACCCCGGAATCCTCCACCGTGCAGGCGGCATGCCCCCACCAGGTGATCTCCACCGGCACCGGCCTCCCCGTCGCAGTCGCAGGCCTCCGAACCGAGACTAAGCCCGCCACCCGGAGCCTGCCCCCGGCACGGCGCCCGCCAACCCGGCCCCGCAGCCCCCTCCTCCGCGGCCGCGGATCGGAGTAGGGTCGGGCGGCATGGATGAGCTGCGCGTGGCCGCGATCGCCAGCCTGGCCCCGCTTGAGGAACTCGACACGGACCCCTTCGCGGTCGACACCCGGAGCCAGCACGCCATGTGCGCCCGCTGGGCCGCCGACCAGGGGTACGTCGTCACCAAGGAGTTCCTCGTCTACGGACTGCGCGCCGACCACTGCGGCCTGTGGAGCGACGTGGAGGCGGGCCGGGTCGACCTGTTCGTCGCCCCCAACCGCCGCGTGCTCGCCCGGGCCCTGCGCTCCGTGGAGGAGTTCACCGCCGAGTGCCGCAGGCGCGGCGTCCGGTGGGAGACCGCCGGGCTCGACGAGCCGCAGTACACCCCGGCGATGAAGGCGGAGGTGCACCGCCGGCTGTCGATGCCGACCGCCGGCTACGACGGCACCTGACGCCCCGGGCACCCGCCGTACGCCCCGCGCCCCGCGCCCGCCGCACGCCCGCCGCACACCCTGCCCCGCCCCGCACCGCGCCCGCGTCCGCGCCCCGCGCACCCCCGCGCGGCCGCCGTCCGCTCCCGCCCGCCTGCCGCCAACGGGCCGCTCCCGCCCCGCCTGTGCGACGCTGGAGGCGGCGCCGGGGCGCGCGGCGCCGGCCGGGGGAGACACGAGGCGGTGCGGCGTGCGGCGAGGACGGTGGCGGACGGCGGGCGGCGCCGCGGTGCGCGTGCTCACCGTGTGGGCGGTCTCCACCCTGACGATGCTCGTCCTGGCCGGGATCCTGCCGGACTTCCGGCTGCAGTCCGGCGACGGCGCCAGCATCACACAGGCCGGCCTCGCCGCGGCCTGGGGCGCGGGCGCCTTCGGCCTCCTGAGCGCCCTCGTGTGGCCCCTGCTCGTACGGGCCCTGCTGCTCGTACCGGCCCTCGTCCTCGGCCTGCTCGTTTTCTTCCTCAACGGCTCCCTGCTGCTGATGGCGCTCAGCCTGGTCCCCTCCGGGCAGGGCCGGGCCGCCCCCGAGACCGCCGTCGTCGTCGCGGCCGCCATGTCCGCCGTCGCCTCCGCCACCTCCACCGCCCTCGCGGTCCGCGACGACGAGGCCTACCGCAGGCGCCTGTACCGGCTCGCCGCCCGGCGCCGCCGGCAGCGCCGGGCGGCCGCGCCCGGCCGCGAGCCGCCGCCGGGCCTGGTCTTCCTCCAGCTCGACGGGGTCGGGTACGAGGTGCTGCGCGAGGCCGCCGGGAACGGCACCATGCCGACGGCCGCGTCCTGGCTGGAGACCGGCCACCGCGTCATGCCCTGGCGCACCGACTGGTCCAGCCAGACCGGCGCCAGCCAGCTCGGCATCCTGCACGGCACCACCTTCGACGTGCCGGCATTCCGCTGGTACGAGAAGGACACCGGCGAGGTGATGGTCTGCAACCGGCCCACCAGCGCCGCGGAGCTCCAGCGCCGGGCCGTCGCCCGCACCGGCGACGCCGGCCTGCTCGCCGTCGACGGGGCCAGCCGGGGCAACCTGTTCAGCGGCGGCGCCGACCAACTCGCGCTGGTGCTCTCGGTGTCGGCCCGCCGCGGCCGCGCCAACCGCTCCCGCGCCGGCTACTTCGCGTACTTCTCCGACCCGGCCAACGCCGTCCGCACCGCGCTGTCCTTCACCGCCGAAGTCGGGCGGGAGATCGGCCAGTCGGTGCGGGCCAGGCTGCGCGGCGACCGGCCGCGGGTGTCCCGGGGCGGCCTGTACCCGCTGATCCGGGCGTTCGCGACCGTCGTCGAGCGGGACGTCGTCGTGGCCGCCGTCATCGGCGACATGCTCGCCGGCCGGGCCGCCGTCTACGCCGACCTCGTCGCCTACGACGAGGTCGCCCACCACTCGGGCCCGCGCGGCCGCGACACCGACCGGGTCCTGGCCCGGCTCGACCGCAGCCTGGCCCTCGTCGCGCGCGTCGCCGAGCACGCCCCGCGCGCCTACCGGATCGTGCTGCTGTCCGACCACGGGCAGAGCCCGGGGGAGACCTTCCTCGGCCGTTACGGCCTCACCGTGAAGGATCTGGTCCGGGCCGGCTGCGGACTGCCCGTCTCCCGCCGGGCGGGCGGCACCCCGAGCGGCGCCGAGGCCCGCGCCGCCGTCCTCGCGGCCCTGCACCGGCCCGTCGAGGAGGGCGAGGAGGCCCACCCGCGGCCCGGCCGCACCGACCCCGTCGTCCTGGCCTCCGGGAACCTTGCGGTGATCTCCTTCCCGGACGTGCCCGGCCGGGCCACCCGGGAGTGGATCGAGCGCGCCCACCCCGCCCTGCTGCCGACCCTCGCCAACCACCCCGGCATCGGCTTCCTGCTGGTCGACGGCCACGTCCTGGGCCCCGGGGGCGCCTGCGCCCCCTTGTCCGACCCTGCCGCGGCGCAGGAGCTGCTCGCCGCGTACGGGCCGGGCGCGGCCGCGGCGGTCGCCCGTACCGACGCCTTCCCGCACGTCCCCGACATCATGGTCAACTCGGCGTACGACCCGGCCACCGGGCAGGTCCACGCCTTCGAGGAGCAGATCGGCTCGCACGGCGGCCTGGGCGGGGAGCAGGGGCACGCCTTCCTGATGTGGCCGGCCGACCTGCCCGGACCGGAGCCGGGCCTGGTCGGCGCCGAGGCCGTGCACCGCGTCCTGCGGGGCTGGCTGCGCGAGGCGGACGGGCCGCAGGTCCCGGTCGGGCCGGGCGGGCGGGCGGAAGCGGAGCCGGCAATGCCGCCGAAGGATCCGCGGCCGCGGCCCGCACCCGGCGGAATGTTTCCTTCCGCAGGGGTGCCCGTACAGGACGAAAGCCGTTGATTTGGCGGCCCGGGCGGCGTACCGGAGCATGTGTCGACCTGTCCGGCATGTGAAACACCCGAGGCGCGACCCCCGTGAGCACCACCCCTGCCATAGCCCCGCCCGCCCCGACCGCGGCCCCCGGATCCCCGGCCGCCGAGGCCCGCGAGACCGACGGGGGGAGCGGGGGCCCGCACGCCCGCCGCTTCGGCCTCCCCATCGCGACCTGCCTGGTCATGGGCAACATCATCGGCGGCGGGATCTTCCTCCTGCCGGCCTCGGTGGCCCCGTTCGGCACGATCAGCCTCCTCGCCTTCGGCATCCTCACCCTCGGCGCGATCGCCCTCGCCCTGGTCTTCGGCCGCCTCGCCGAGCGCCTCCCGCACACCGGCGGCCCCTACGTCTACGCCCGGGCCGCCTTCGGCGACTTCGCGGGCTTCCTCGCCGCCTGGACCTACTGGATCACCTCCTGGGTCTCCAACGCGGCCCTCGCCGTCGCCGCCGTCGGCTACCTGGCCGTCCTCTTCCCGGCCGTCGGCGACCACACCTGGTCGATGTGCCTCGCCGCCCTGGCCGTGCAGTGGCTGCCCGCGCTCGCCAACCTGGCCGGCACCCGCTGGGTGGGCACCGTCCAGGTCGTCGCGACCGTCCTGAAGTTCGCCCCGCTGCTGCTCGTCGCCGTCGGCGGCCTGTTCTTCTTCGACCCCGCCAACCTCGGCCCGTTCCAGGCCACCGGCCAGAGCCCCGTCGGCGCACTGTCCGCCTCCGCCGCCATCCTGCTCTTCAGCTACCTCGGCGTGGAGTCCGCCGCCGTCAGCGCCGGCGAGGTCCGCGACCCCGCCCGCAACGTCGGCCGCGCCACCGTCCTCGGCACCGTCGGCGCCGCCGTCGTCTACCTTCTGGGCACCCTCTCCGTCTTCGGCCTCGTCGCCCACGACCGGCTCGTCTCCTCCGAGGCCCCCTTCACCGACGCCGTGAACGCCATGTTCGGCGGCACCTGGGGCGGTACCGTCGTCGCCTGCGCCGCCGTCGTCTCCATGCTCGGCGCCCTCAACGGCTGGACCCTGCTCAGCGCCCAGACCCCGTACGCCGCCGCCAAGGACGGCCTCTTCCCCAAGGCCTTCGAGACCAAGCGGCGCGGCGTGCCCGTCACCGGCGTCGTCGTCACCGTCCTGCTGGCCTCCGCCCTGACCGTCTACAACTACACGGCCGGCTCCGCGGGCGTCTTCGAGAGCCTCGTCCTGATCACCACCTTCACCGCGACCGTCCCCTACCTGCTCTCCACCGCCGCGCAGATCCACCTGCTGCTCACCGGCCGGTCCGAGCAGGTCCACCGCGGCCGCCTCGTCCGCGACGGCGTCGTCGCCTCGCTGGCCTTCGGGTTCTCCATGTGGCTGGTCGCGGGCGCCGGGTACGCCGCCGTCTACCAGGGCGTCCTCTTCCTCTTCGCGGGCGTGCCCGTCTACGCGGTGATGGCCGCCCGGAAGTCCCGCGCGACGGCCTGACCTGCGCAGGAGCGACGAGCACCGCTCCCGGAACGCCGAAGGGCCCGGAAACCCCCGAGAGGGTTTCCGGGCCCTTGCGGGCGCACCTGGCCGCCGCGACTAGTCGAGGTAGTCGCGCAGCACCTGGGAGCGGGACGGGTGGCGCAGCTTCGACATGGTCTTCGACTCGATCTGGCGGATGCGCTCACGGGTGACCCCGTAGACGCGGCCGATCTCGTCGAGGGTCTTCGGCTGGCCGTCGTTCAGGCCGTACCGCATGGACACGACACCCGCCTCGCGCTCGGACAGCGTGCCCAGGATGGACTGGAGCTGCTCCTGGAGGAAGGTGAACGACACCGCGTCGGCCGGAACGACCGCCTCGGAGTCCTCGATCAGGTCACCGAACTCGCTGTCGCCCTCCTCACCCAGCGGGGTGTGCAGGGAGATCGGCTCGCGGCCGTACTTCTGGACCTCGATGACCTTCTCCGGGGTCATGTCGAGCTCCTTGCCCAGCTCCTCCGGAGTGGGCTCGCGGCCGAGGTCCTGCAGCATCTGCCGCTGCACACGGGCGAGCTTGTTGATGATCT
The DNA here is from genome assembly GCF_003325375.1 of Streptomyces globosus. GTDB lineage: Bacteria > Actinomycetota > Actinomycetes > Streptomycetales > Streptomycetaceae > Streptomyces > Streptomyces globosus_A. The sequence continues at coordinate 2,277,581 of NZ_CP030862.1, forward strand.
CGACCATGTGGACCGGGATGCGGATGGTGCGCGACTGGTCGGCCATGGCGCGGGTGATCGCCTGCCGGATCCACCACGTCGCGTACGTGGAGAACTTGAAGCCCTTGGTGTAGTCGAACTTCTCCACGGCGCGGATCAGGCCGACGTTGCCCTCCTGGATCAGGTCCAGGAACAGCATGCCGCGACCGGTGTACCGCTTCGCCAGGGAGACCACGAGGCGGAGGTTGGCCTCCAGCAGGTGGTTCTTCGCCCGGCGGCCGTCCTCGACGAGGATCTCCAGCTCGCGCCGGTACGCGGGCTTGAGGTCCTCCTCCTCTTCGAGCTTGTACTCGGAGAACAGGCCGGCCTCGATCCGCTTGGCCAGCTCGACCTCCTGCTCGGCGTTGAGCAGCGGCACCTTGCCGATCAGCTTCAGGTAGTCCTTGACCGGGTCGGCGGTGGCACCGGCCACCATCACCGTCTGCGCCGGAGCGTCGTCCTCGTCCTCGTCGGACAGCACGAAGCCCTGGACGGCGCCCGCCGGGGCCTCCTCCTCGACCTCGTCGACGAGGTCCTCGGTCGCCCAGTCCTCGCCCTCGACGGACGGGTTCTCGGCGTCGTCGGCGTCCTTCGCGGTGGTCTTCTTCGCCGCGGTCTTCTTGGCGGCCGTCTTCTTCGCGGCGGCCTTCTTGACCGTCCGCTTCTTCGGCTCGGCGGCGGCAGCGGCCTCCGGGGCCTCGGCAGCGGTGGCCGGAGAAGCGGATATAGCCGCCGCCGGGGCGGCAGCCGCAGCCGCCGTCGTCGCGGCGGCGGCCGCGGCCGCGGCGGTCGCGGCCTTGCTCCGCGCGCCGATCGGCCGCGGCGCGGCGACGGCCTTCTTCGTCACGGTCCGGGCGGGGGCGGAGGCAGCCTTGCGGGGCTTCTTCGCGGCAGCCTTCGTGGCGGGGGCCGCGCTGACGTGGAGGGCGACACCCTCCTCGTCCAGGACCTGGTTCAGGCTGCGCAGGACCCGCTTCCACTGGTCCACCGGGATGCGGCCGGCCTCGAAGGCCTGGCGCACGTCGTCACCGTTGATGTGACCCTGCTCGCGGCCGCGCTCGACGAGAGCGACCAGGGCCTCCGATTCGGCGATCTCCGGAGGGAACGTACGGGACGGGCTGAGCGACACAAGGAGCCTCTCGTTGCGAACAGACAGGAAGTGGGCGGGACATCATCGCGCGGATCGGGAAACAGACCCGAGAGGGGTCTGTATTCCGGGCCGCGCGAGGACACCTGTCGGTTCATCGCGGGCCCGAGTCGATTCGTTACGCGCTGAATTGAGTGACCTGCGCCACGCTGTGTGCGGGCAACCTTTCGGCCCGAAAACCGTCCGCGCCCCCGCGCCGCCGCCGGCCGCCCCACCGGCCCCTCAGCCCGCCCTGCGGGCCTCGATGAGGAAACGGGAGGTGTGCGCGACGAACGGACCCTCGTGCTCGATGCGTTCGTGGAGCTCCTGCAGCCGCTCACGGTAGTGCCCCACGGTGAATCCCGGAACCATCCACACCACCTTCCGCAGGAAATAGATCACCGCGCCGATGTCGTGGAACTCGGTCCGCAGCCGCTCCGAGCGCAGGTCCACCACCTCCAGCCCCGCCCTCGAGGCCTCGGCGACGGCGTCGTCGGGGTGCCGGCGCCGCCGGACCCCATCCGGCTGCGGGCCGAGGAAGAACTCGACCAGCTCGAAGACGCTCGCCGGCCCGACCTGCTGCGAGAAGTACGTGCCGCCCGGGGCCAGCACCCGCGCGATCTCGTCCCACCAGACCGTCACCGGGTGCCGGCTGCACACCAGCTCGAACGCCCCGTCGCCGAACGGCAGCGGCGGCTCGTCGGGATCGGCGACGACGACCGCGCCCAGCGGGTGCAGCAGCCGCGTGGCCCGGTCGACGTTCGGCGGCCAGGACTCCGTCGCGGCCGCCAGCGGCGGCAGCGGCCCGGCCCCGGCGAGGACCTCCCCGCCGCCGGTCTGGACGTCCAGCACCGACCGCACCCGGGCCAGGCGCTCGCCCAGCATGCGCTGGTAGCCCCAGGAGGGGCGCTGCTCAGTGGCCCGCCCGTCCAGCCAGGAGAAGTCCCACCCGTCCACCGAGACGGTCTCCGCCTCCGCCACCAGATGGTCGAAAGTTCGCGTCATGATCCATATCGTCCCAGGCGGGGAGCGGGCCATCCACCGATATTCCGCCCGCCGTGTTCGACTACAGTGGTCGCGGGCCGTGACTGGCGTTCGGGTGGATCACCACCGGGGAGCGGCCCGGCGTACGACCGTACGCCCGGCGTACCCCCGCGTACGCCGACTGCCGCGCGCCTGGGCGAACCGCGATTCCGCAGCGACGCCCAGGAGACCCCTATGACGACTGCCCAGACCGCCCGGCTCATGGACGGCACCGCCCTCGCCCGCCGCATCTCCGAGCAGACCGCCCTGCACGCCGCGAACCTCGCCCGGCGCACCGGAACCGCCCCCTGCCTGGCGACCGTGCTGGTCGGCGAGGATCCCGCCTCCGTCACCTACGTCCGGATGAAGCAGAACCGCTGCGCCAAGGCCGGCATCACCTCCCGGCACGTGGCGCTGCCCGCACAGACGACGACCGAGGAGCTCGTCGCCACCATCACCGCCCTCTCCGAGGACCCGGAGATCAGCGGCATCCTGCTCCAGCACCCGGTGCCGCACCACATCGACGAGCGGGCCGCCTTCGAGGCCATCGCCCCCGGCAAGGACGTCGACGGCGTCACCATGCACTCCTTCGCCGCCATGGGCTTCGGCCTGCCCGGCTTCGTCTCCTGCACCCCCGGCGGGATCATGCGCCTGCTCGCCGAGTACGACGTCGACCTGACCGGCAGGCACGCCGTCGTCGTCGGCCGCAGCGCCATCCTCGGCAAGCCCGCCGGCATGCTGCTGCTGGAGCAGAACGCCACCGTCACCTACTGCCACTCCCGCACCAAGGACCTGTCCTCGATCGTCCGGCAGGCCGACGTCCTGGTCGCCGCCGTCGGCAAGGCCGAGTTCATCCGCGGCGAGGACATCAAGCCCGGCGCCGTCGTCCTGGACGCCGGCTACAACGAGGGCAACGTCGGCGACGTCCACTTCGAGTCCGCAGCCGCCCGCGCCTCCCTGATCACCCCGGTCCCCGGCGGCGTCGGCCCGATGACCATCGCCGTCCTGCTGGAGCAGACCGTGCAGGCCGCCGCCGCCCAGGCCGGCCTCTCCCTCACGGACCTCTGACCGCCCGCGGGTCGGCCGCCGCGCCCGCACCCCCGTACCGCCGGAACGCCCCGGATCCCTCACCCCGGGGCGTTCCGGCCTTCCCACGGCCGCGGAGCGGGCTCCGGCTCCGCCGGGGCGCGCCGCACCGCAGCCACGATCGGCGAGGAGCTGAACTCCCGGGCCAGCTCCGCCAGCGGCCGCGAATCCAGCCGGTGCGGGTCGTCGGGCCCCCGGTCGGCCGGCTCCCGGTGCTCCCCGACGCAGCCCGCCAGGTCGGCGGCGGCCCGCCTGCGCACGGCCGCCGCGAGCATCGCCGCGTCCGCCACGACCGACGCCTGCGGCTCCCCGATCCCCTCGGCGCGCGCCGCCTCGTACGCCGCCAGCCGCACCCCGGGGTCGAACCAGCACCCCAGCGCCAGGATCCCGTCGTCGATCACCGACTCGCGGTGGATCAGCCGGATCCCGATCGGGGACCACCAGGTCAGCGGCACCGTCATCACGCTCGGCGAGGCGAACCCGCGCAGTTCCTTCCACAGGGGGCGCAGCGTCCGGTAGCGGCTGTAGTCCCGCCAGGCGGGCGATCCGCCGACCAGCGGCACGATGAAACCGGAGCCCACCATCAGCGCCGCCGCCGCCGCGAACGGCGGGGCCACGTACGTCGACAGCGCGTCCCAGTCGCGGCCCGCCCAGCGTGCACCGACCGCCGCCCACTTGGAGACCAGGTAGCACAGGTCGAGGACCCCGCCCAGCACGATCAGCGCCAGGCCGGTCCGCAGCGGGCGCAGCCGGCGCAGCGAGGGGCCCACCCGCCGCAGCCACTTCCAGCACAGCACCGTCATCACCGAGCTGGCCGCCGTGTGCGCCAGCAGGTAGCAGACGATCATCTCGCGCACCCACGGCGTGTTCGCGTAGTACGTGTCGAGGTCCCGCAGCCGCTCCACGGGCGCCTCGCCCCTGACGAACAGCAGCACGATCAGCAGCGTGACCGCGCCGAACACGGCGACCGTCAGCCGGGTGGCCCGCCGCACTGCTGCCGGCGGGCCGCCGCTCCAGTGCAGCACCAGCACGACGCACGACCCGGAGAACGCCGTCAGCGCCCCGTACACCAGGGGCGCCGAGAAGTTGGTGATCCCGGTGAGCCGGTTGACCGCCGCGATGGTCGGGGGAGCCGCCAGGAACATCACGAGGCAGCCGGCGAACAGCACCGCGCACACCGCGCGCATCAGCGGCTGGTCCCAGCCGCGCCGCAGCGTCGGCGCCTTGATCAGCAGGGCCAGGATCAGCACCGACCCCGGCACGTAGAGGATGAGCCCGTCCGTCATCGGGCCCGGCCGGCACGGCCCACCGGATCGACCGGGTCCACGGGGTCGGCGGGGTCGGGGGAGCCGGCGGGGTCCGCGGGCGGCGACGGCGGGGGGCCGGCCGGCTCCGCGGCCGCAACGGCGGCCCGTACGGGGTCCGCGTCCAGCCCGGCGACGGCCCGTTCGGCGGCCGTCAGCGGCGCGGCCTTCAGCGCACCCCGGTCGGAGGCGCGCAGCACGTGCCACACCACCGACGGGCCCAGCCAGTGCGTGGGCGGACTGCTCATTGTGATGACCTGGAGGAACGCCGCCGTCAGCGCCTCCCGCGTGGTCGCCCCCGTCATCAGCCGGCTGACGTAGGCGTTCAGCAGACCGGTCCCGGTCCGCGGCCGCATCCCCGTCGCCCCCGGGTACAGGATGTCCTGCGACGTGGCCAGCTCCCAGGCGGTGGCCACCTGCGGGGCCAGCGCCCGCTGCGCCTCCCGGCCGATGGACGGGTGGGCGAGCCCCTTGGCCCGCAGCAGCGCCCGCACCGCGAGCAGTCCCCGGGCGGCGACCGTCATGCCCTGCCCGTACAGCGGGTTGAAGGTGGCCACGGAGTCCCCGACCGCGAAGAACCCGTCGGGCAGGTCGGCCTTCTCGAAGTAGACGCGGCGGTTCGCGGTGCCCTGCGTGACGGCGACGTCCGTGAGCGGTCGGCGCTTTTCGAGGAGCTCGCCGACGATGGGATCGCGGACGCTCTTGGCGAACGGGACGAACAGCTCCGGATCCCCGGTCGGCTGCCCGCCGCGGGTGCCGGACAGCGTCGCCTGCCACTGCCCGTTCTCGATCGGCACGATCGTCGCGGTCCGGCCCGGGACGGGAACCCGCGGATCGGACTGCACGTTGACGATGGGGAAGCCCGACTCGTGTGCCCCCGGCGGTGCCTCGAACAGCCGCGTCGCGTACACCAGCCCGGAGTCCACTTCAGCCTGCCGGATCCCGCCCGCGCCGAGCTCCCGCAGCCAGATCCGGGAGCGCGAGCCGCGCCCGCTCGCGTCGACCACGAGGTCGGCGGTGACCAGCCGCCCCTTCTCCTCCGGGGTGTCGACGCGGACGCCGGTGATCCGGGCCGCCGTCCCCTCCAGGGCCCGCACCCGGCTCCGCTGGAGGACGGTCACCCCGCGCAGGCCCCTCACCCGGGCCCGGACGACCGCGTCGAGGAGGTCCCGGCTGCACGAGATGGTGAACTGCTTCTCCCGGCACCGCGGGATCCAGCCCTGCGCCGTCATGGTGACCAGCTCGACGGGCAGGCTGCGGCGCATCGCGCCCGCGGCGATCCACTCCTGTGTGATCCCCGGCAGGATCTTCTCGATGGCCCGAGCCCCGCCCGACCACAGGACGTGCACGTGCCGGGCCTGCGGGAGCCCGCGCCGCGGCACGGGGCCGTCGGGCAGCACGTCGGCATCGACGATCGTGACCGTCGCGTGCTCGGCGAGCACGGCCGCGGCGAGGAGCCCGGCCATGCTGCCGCCGATGACGACGGCGTGACGGGGCTGGGGGTAAGCGGTCATGTGTGGGTGCTGCTCTCTGTCAGGGCCGCAGGCGGTCAGCGGCGCGCGAGGAACGTCGGCGGCGTCGGCGGCGTCGGCGGGGGCGTCGGCCGGGAGGGCGGTGCGGGGCGCGGCGCCCGCAGCGTGCGGCCTGCCGCGGCGTGCCCCGTCGTGCCCTGCCTCTCCGTGCCCTGCCTCTCCGTGCCTTGCCTCACCGCGCCCATCCCAGGGCCGTGCCGATCCGCTCGATCTGCTCGCACTGCGCCTGCCGAGGCGGCTCCAGGAAACCCTTGAGGATCTTCCCGAGGTGCAGTCCGAACGTCTCGGCCCGGATCTCCGCCGGGTCCTGCCGGTCCGCCCGGGCGGCCGCCTGCCGTACGACGCTCCCCAGCCCTGCCTGCGAGTTCAGCAGTTCCGCCAGGTCTCCGTGGCGGCCCGCGATCCGGGCGGCGACCGCCATGCCCGGGCCGTGGCTGTCACAGGTGCCCTCCTCCAGGTGCCACAGCTCGTGGCAGGCGATGACGAGCTGGTGCTCCGGCCGGGTCCGCTCCTCGATGACGAGCAGGTCGCGATCCGCCATCTCCAGCCACAGCCCGCTGGCGGTGTCCGGCGGGAACCCGGCGAACCGGAAGTTCACCGGCCGGCCGCCGCGCCTGCGCCCGTACGCCGCGCACAGGCTCCCGATGATCGCGGCGGCGTCGGCCGGCGGGGCCAGGCGCACGCCCGCCAGCAGATCCGCGCCGAGCTTCCGCATGGTCCGTGTCGTCCTCATGGCACTCCCCCCTCGGCAGCGTCTTCGCGGCCCCGCACCGTGCGGGCCGGGCCCTCCCCGCGTGCGCCCGGGATCCCGAGCCGGCCCTCCCGGGCCAGCAGGTCGTCCAGGTGGTCGCGCAGCGACTGCCGGCCTGCGGCGGAGAGCCGGCCGGCCCGCGCGGCGATGCCGCGGACGTCATGCGCCCGCAGGGCCCCCAGCATCGGGTTGGCCGCGTCCCCGCCGGAGGCCAGCAGCCCGTGTTCGATGTCGGCGAGCGCGGCCGCCAGCGCCTCGGTGTCGTCCGCGAGGAGGAAGCCGCTGTCCACCCCGTAGAACCGCTGGATGCCGGCGGCCGCGGCCAGGCTCGGCAGCCCCTCGCCGCGGGCGAGGCGGGTCAGCGACTGCCCCGAGGCGTCGAACGAGCGGGCGATCGCGTCCAGCGAGTGCGGCTGGCCGTCGGGCCGCAGGCGGGTGCGCCGCAGATGGGTGAAGCGCTGGTGGACCTGCTCCGGCAGCGGGAGCCGCGGCGGCCGGCCCTCGAGGGTCTGCGCGACGGCGTGCGGCGGCATGCCCGTCAGGTGGGAGAGGAGGTCAAGGTCGTCGGCGGCGCCCGACCCGGACACGGCGCCCGCGGCCGCCCCCGGAGCGGCGGGCACGGTGGCGCCGGGGCAGGTGGAGGTCGCCACGGCCGCGACGGCCCGCTCCACCGCGCTCCGGCTGTCGGCGAGGAGGAAGCCCGCGTACACCCCGAAGAAGCGCTGCACCCCCGCCGCATGCCGTAACCGGGGCAGCCCGGTCCCGGCGTTCAGCGGGCCCAGGGACGCCCCGGGGGCGTCGAAGTCGTCGGCGATCGCGGCGAGCGGCCACTCCCGCCCCTGCCTGTCCCGCCGGGTGGCCCGCAGCCACCGGAACCGCCGGTGCACCCGCACGCATAACGGCACGGCCGGCGCAGCCCCCGCCAACACGGCCGGAATCAGGGCCGGTTCGACCCCGCTCAGATGCCCGAGCCGCTCCGCGTCGAGCACCTCGCGCGGATCCGCCCCCCGCTGCTCCGCCAGCACCGCGACGCGCTCCCAGGTCGCGGCGAGGGCGGGACGGAAAACGGCATCCACCGTGTGGTTCTCCCTGTGTCGACAGGACGTTCGAGGGTCGATCGGCTTGCAAGCAGCGTAGCCCGCGAGCCGCAAGAGGGAGATAAGAACCCAACGTTTCCTGCGCTCCACATCAAAGAACGTTGGCCCCGGCCTGCCCCGCCCCGGCCCGAGCCCGGCCGACTCCCATGACCCCTGAGGTAATCGACCGCGGCAACCCCCCGGCGGCACAGTGGGGGCACCGGACGGCGCGGCCCGCCGGAAGCGCCCCGGCCCACCCCGGAGCGGCCCCGGCCGCCCCCGCCGCCCGTCCCGTTCCGCGCCCGTCCACCCCGCCGCCCCCTCTGGAGGTTGATCCGCCGTGTCCGCAACCCTGGTCGCCGGAGTCGCCCGTACCGCGGTGCCGCAGACCGCCCTGCGCCGCTTCCTCGCCCTCGACGCCGCCGTCACCGGAGCCAACGGCCTCGCCTACGCCGCCTTCAGCGCCCCCCTCGGCCGGCTCCTCGGCATCGGCGCGGACACGCTGTTCGGCCTCGGCTTCCTCCTCACCGCCTACGCCGCAGCCGTCGCCTGGACGGCCTCGCGGCGCCGGCCCCCGGCCCGGCCCGTCGCCCTCGTCATCGAGGCCAACTGCGCCTGGACGGTGCTCAGCCTCGTCTCCCTGTTCCTGTGGGACGCCCCCACCGCCGCCGGGCTGGTGTGGGTCCCGGCGCAGGCGCTCGCCGTCGCCGGCTTCGCCCTCCTGCAGCACCTGGCGCTGCGGGCCTGCGCCGCGTCAGACCGCCAGTGAGCGCAGGTACTCCACCGTCGCCGGGTCGGCCGGGAGCATCGTCTCGATGGCCAGCTCGGCGACGGTCACGTCCATCGGCGTGTTGAACGTCGCGATGGACGACACGAAGGACAGCACCCGCCCGTCGTGCTCGATCACCAGCGGCAGCGCGATGTACGGGACCGCCCCGCCGTCCCCCGCCGGGCCGGCGGCCCGCCCCTGCGGCACGGGATAGGCCGCCACCTCCTCGTACAGGGCGCGCAGCACCTGCGAGCGGGACAGCGCGATCTGCCGCTCCATCTGCGCCAGCAGGTGGCCCCGCCACTCGGGCAGGTTGCGGATCCGCGGCGCCAGCCCCTCCGGGTGCAGGGTGATCCGCATCGCGTTCAGCGGCGGCACCAGGAGGTGCTCCGGCAGCCCGTCCAGCAGCATCAGGACACCGCGGTTCGCCGCGACCACGTCGTACACCGCGTCCACGACGAGCGCCGGGTACGGCTCGTACCCGGTCAGCAGCCGCTGGAGCCCCTCCCGCAGCGTCCCCATCGCGGGGTCCGCCAGCGGCGTCTGCGCGTACTGCGGCGCGTACCCGGCCGCCAGCAGCAGCGAGTTGCGCTCGCGGACGGGCACGTCGAGGCGGTCGGCGAGCCGGAGCACCATCTCCCGGCTGGGCGCGGACCGGCCCGTCTCGATGAAGCTGATGTGCCGCGCCGAGGAGTCGGCCCGGCCGGCGAGCTCCAGCTGGCTGATGCCGCGCCGCTGCCGCCAGGTGCGCAGCAGCTCCCCGACGGTGCCGCCGCCCGCACGTGTCATGGTCGCCATGCACACGACGCTACCCCAGCGCGCCGGACCGGCGCGGAGCCTTCCTTCCCGCGCCTGCTGTGGGAACCTTGACCCCTCGTCAGGAGTTGGACCCGGCAGGGGAAGGAGCACGCCGATGGCAGCAGAACCGCTTTCGCAGAAGGAGATCGAGGACCGGCTGCGGGAGCTGCCCGGCTGGTCCTTCGAGGGCGACAGCCTCCACCGCACCTACCGGCTCGGCTCACACGTCGCGGCGGGCGCGCTCGTCGTGCACATCGCCGCCGTGCAGGACGAACTCGACCACCACTCCGACCTCACCCTCGGCTACAACACCGTCCGCCTCTCGGTGAACACGCACAGCGCGGGAGACGCCGTCACCGAGTCCGACTTCGCACTCGCCGAGCGCGTCGAAGCCCTGGCCCCGGCCCACGGCGCGCACTGACAGCAGACCGCCGCCGCCCGGCCGGGCCCGCCACCGGGACCCGCTACGCCACCGGCTCCAGCCGCCACCACTGCGCGGGCGAGTCGGTGTCCTCGCCCTGCCGGGCGCGGCCCTCCCCGTCCGCCTCCAGCGACAGCCCGCTGATGCACGCCACCAGCGACACCACCCCCGGATCGTCGAGGTGCTCCTCGACGATCCACTCCTGCGCACCGAACTCGTTCGGCCGCCACACCTGCACCCGCGCGCCGCTCTCCGTCGACGCGTTCGCCACGTCCAGCCGCCTGCCGTTGTGCACGCTCACCACATGGACGATGCCGCCGCCGCTGTGCACCGGCGACAGCCGCCACTGCACGGCGGCCGCCGACGCGGGCGGGCCCTCCGGCCCCACCCCCACCGCCGTGCCGCCCTCCAGCCGCAGGAGCAGCCCGCTCGCCACGTTGCGCACCCGGTACACCCCGTCCGGAACGGACAAGCGAGCCCCCTGCTCAGATGTCGAAGCTGCTCGGAAACCGAAGCCGCTCAGATGTCGAAGACCGCCGGATCCGGCCCGATACGCCCGGCCCGCGGCCCACTGCCGAGCGCCTCCAGCCGCGCCATGTCCGCGGCGTCCAGCTCGAAGCCGAACACGTCCAGGTTCTCCCTGATCCGCGACGGCGTCACCGACTTCGGGATCGCGACGTTCCCCAGCTGGAGGTGCCAGCGCAACACTACCTGCGCCGGGGAACGCCCGTACCGGCCGGCGACGTCCGCCACCTCGGGCAGCCGCAGCAGCTCACCGCCCTGCCCCAGCGGCGACCACGCCTCCGTGGCGATGCCCAGCCGCCCGTGCAGGTCCCGCAGTTCGGCCTGCGGGAACAGCGGGTGCAGCTCGACCTGGTTCACCGCCGGCACCAGCGCGCTGCGCTCGCCGAGCCGCGCCAGATCCTCCGGCCGGAAGTTCGACACCCCGACGGCCCGCGCCCGCCCGCTCGCCGCGATCTCCTCGAAGGCCTCCCAGATGTGCAGGAAGTCGTCGCGCATCGGACGCGGCCAGTGGATCAGGTACAGGTCGACGTGGTCGAGGCCCAGCCGGTCCAGCGACCTCCCGAACGCCTCCAGCACCTCGGCCCGCCGCCAGGTCCGCTGCCGGCCGTTCCACAGCTTCGTCGTGACGAACACCTCCTCGCGCGGCACCCCGGCCGCCGCCAGCCCCTTCCCGGTGCCCGTCTCGTTGTCGTACGCGGCCGCCGTGTCGATGCTGCGGTAGCCCGCCTCCAGCGCCGTCCGCACGGCGCGCTCGGCCTCGTCGTCGGGCACCTGCCAGACGCCGTAGCCCAGCCGGGGCATGGGGACGCCGTTGTTGAGGGTGATCGCGGGGATGTCGTTCACGCTGCCGTTCCTCGGGGTGGCGGGGACCGCACCGGAGCCGTACGGGCACGCCCCGGCCCGGGGGCGCCCGTACGGCCGCCCGCCCCGACGTATTCCCGCCGCCGCGCCCGCCCCTCCCTGCAGCGGCCCGCCTGCGACCCGGACGGGCCCGGATCCACCCGTACGGCCGCGCCCGGACCGCGGTCCAGGCGCGGGTCACGGCCGGTACAGGGCCGCGACCTCCCGCGCGTACGCCGTCTCGATCGCCCGCCGCCGCAGCTTCAGCGACGGCGTCAGCAGCCCCCGCTCCGGCGTGAACTGCTCGGGCAGCACCCGGAACGCCCGGATCGCCTCGGCCTGCGACACCAGTGTGTTCGCCGCCACCACGGCCCGCCGCACCTCCGCCGCCAGGTCCTCGTCGTGCACCAGCTCGGCCGCCCGCAGCTGCGGGCGGCTCCGCATCGACAGCCAGTGCGCCACCCCCTCCTCGTCCAGGGTGATCAGCGCGGCCACGTACGGCCGGTCGTTGCCGACCAGCACGCACTGCGCGACCAGCGGATGCGAGCGCACCCGCTCCTCCAGCGCGGCAGGCGCGACGCTCTTGCCGTTGGAGGTCACGAGGATCTCCTTCTTCCGCCCGGTGATCACCAGGTAGCCGTCCTCGTCCAGCCGCCCGATGTCGCCGGTCGCGAGCCAGCCGCCGCGCAGCACCGCCCGCGTGGCCCGGGCGTCGCCCAGGTAGCCGGAGAACACGTGCCGCCCGTGCAGCCACACCTCCCCGTCCTCGGCGATGTGCACCGCCCCGCCCGGGATCGGCCGGCCCACCGTGCCGTACTTCGTCGCGCCCGGCTGGTTGGCGGTGGCCGCCGCGCACGACTCGGTCAGCCCGTACCCCTCGAACACGGTGATCCCGGCGCCCTGGAAGAACAGCCCGAGCCGCCGCGACATCGCCGACCCGCCCGACATCGCGTACCGGACACGGCCGCCCACCGCCGCGCGGACCCGCCCGTACACCAGCCGCTCGTACAGCCGGTGCTGCACGCGCAGCGCCGCCGACGGCCCCGGCCCCGTCCCGAACGCCTGCAGCTCGCACGCCTCCGCGTACCGCACGGCCGCCTCGACGGACCGGTCGAAGACACCGACCCGCCTCTCCGCCTCCGCCGCCCGGCGGGCCGCCGCGAACACCTTCTCGAACACGTACGGCACACCCAGCACGAACGTCGGCCGGAACGCCGCCAGCTCCGGAACCAGCTCCGCCGCCGCAAGCTCCGGCTGGTGCCCCAGCTTGACCCCCGCCCGGACGGCCGCGACCTCCACCACCCGCCCGAAGACGTGCGCGAGCGGCAGGAACAGCAGCGTCGACGGCACCTCCCCGGGCCCGGTCCGGAACACCGGCTCCCACCGCCGGACCAGCGTGTCCGCCTCGAACATGAAGTTCGCGTGGGTCAGCACGCACCCCTTGGGGCGCCCGGTCGTCCCCGACGTGTAGATGACGGTGGCCACGGCCTCGGGCACCACCGCGCCCCGCCGCCGGTGCACCGCGTCCTCCGGCACGACCCGCCCGTCGGCGACGAGCGCGGCGAGGGCCCCGGCATCGAGCTGCCACAGCCGCCGCAGCCGCGGCAGCCCCCCGAGGACCGACCCGACGGTCATGGCCTGGTCCTCGTTCTCGACGACGCACGCGGTGCACCCGGAATCGGACAGGATCCACTGCACCTGCTCGGCGGAGGAACTCGGGTACACGGGCACGGGCTGGGCGCCGACCGCCCACAGCGCGAAGTCGAACAGCGTCCACTCGTACCGGGTCCGGGACATCACCGCCACCCGGTCCCCTGACTCCACCCCCTGCGCCACCAGCCCGCGCGCCAGCGCCAGCACCTCGGCGGCGAACTCCCCGGCCGTCACGTCCCGCCAGACCCCGTCCTGCTTGCGGCCCATGACCACCCGGCCCGGCTCCTCCCGGGCGCTGCGGAACACGCAGTCGGCAAGCCCCCCGACGGCCGCCTCCACCACCACGGGCGGGACCACAACCTCCCGCACACCCGCTCCTCTCCGCACACCGCCTCCGCCGCCCCGATGGGAGCCCCGCAGGCACAGCGGGGACGGGACGACGACAAAGCGGCGGAGAGCATGCCCACCGGCCCGGCCGCGAACCCACCACACATGGCGGGAACCCGCCGCGGGCGAGCTTCCGCCCCGCCCGGCACACAAAACGAAGAAGACCCCTGCCGAAACAGGGGTCTTCTTGTCGGTGTCCGAGGGGGGACTTGAACCCCCACGCCCGATAAAGGGCACTAGCACCTCAAGCTAGCGCGTCTGCCATTCCGCCACCCGGACCAGGTGACCGCCCCGGTTTCCCGCGGCGACATGGACAACAATAGCAGCAGTTCGGCGTGGTTCCGACCAGGTGTTTCGACGGCTGGGTGCTCGCTGACCTGCGGGCATGCCGTCCGGGCCGGGGCGGCATGCCCGGGCGTCACGGGCAGGCGACGACCTGGCCCGCGTACGAGAGGTTGCCGCCGAAGCCGAAGAGGAGGACCGGGGCGCCCGACGGGATCTCGCCGCGCTGCACCAGCTTCGACAGTGCCATCGGGATGCTGGCCGCGGAGGTGTTGCCCGAGTCGACGACGTCCCGGGCGACGACCGCGTTCACCGCGCCGATCTTCCGGGCCAGCGGCTCGATGATCCGCAGGTTGGCCTGGTGCAGCACCACGCCCGCCAGCTCCTCCGGGGTGATCCCCGACTTCTCGCACACCTCGCGGGCCAGCGCGGGCAGCCGGCCCGTCGTCCAGCGGTACACGGCCTGGCCCTCCTGGGCGAAGACCGGGGGAGTGCCCTCGATGCGGACCGCGTGCCCCATCTCCGGGACGGAACCCCACAGGACCGGCCCGATGCCCGGCTCCGGGCTCGCCTCGACGACGGCCGCGCCCGCCCCGTCGCCCGTCAGGACGCAGGTGGTGCGGTCGGTCCAGTCCGTGATCGCGGTCATCTTGTCGGCGCCGATCACCAGCGCGCGCCTCGCGGACCCGGCGCGGATCGCGTGGTCCGCCGCCGCCAGCGCGTGCGTGAAGCCCGAGCAGACCACGTTGAGGTCCATCACCGCGGGCCCGCCGCCCATGCCCAGCTTGGCCGCGACGCGCGCGGCCGTGTTCGGGGAGCGGTCGATCGCCGTCGAGGTGGCCACCAGGACGAGGTCGACGTCGTCCGGGGCGAGGCCCGCGCCCGCGAGGGCCTTGCCTGCCGCCTGGAAGGCCAGCTCGTCCACCGGCTCGTCGTCTCCCGCTATGTGCCGGGTCTTGATGCCGACGCGCGAGCGGATCCACTCGTCGTTGGTGTCGACCATGGCCGCCAGGTCCTCGTTGGTGAGCACTCCGGCAGGCTGGTAGTGCCCCAGCGCCACCACGCGTGAACCGGTCATGGGCGCGAATCCCCCTCGTACGGCAGTCAGGATCACCCAGCTTGACCGGCTACCGGTCGGTACGGGTGCGAGGGTTCCGACAGGATTACCGCCCGGGAATTTGGAGATTCCACAGCCTCCGCCCGATCCGGGACAATGGGCCCGACAGGTGTACGACGCAGTACACGGACGCGGGCGAGGACGGGCGGGCTGAACACCATGGGACGGGTCACCGAGCGCCGCCGCGTCGTCAGGGTCCGGGGCGGCGTCGCCGGAACGCGCCCCGACACGCTCGTCGCGGAGGAGCCGCTGGAGATCCGCCTCGGCGGCAAGCCGCTGGCGATCACCATGCGCACCCCCGGCGACGACTTCGCCCTCGCCGTCGGCTTCCTCGTCAGCGAAGGCGTCGTGGGCTCCGCCGACGACGTACGCGCCGTCACGTACTGCGAAGGCGCCGCCGAGGACGGCTCCAACACCTACAACGTCGTCAACGTGCAGCTCGCCCCGGGCGTCGCCCTGCCGGACATCACGCTCGAACGGAACGTGTACACGACGTCCTCCTGCGGCCTGTGCGGCAAGGCCAGCCTCGACGCCGTCCGCACCGCGACCCGCTTCCCTCCCGCCGCCGACCCCGTACGCCTCCCCGTCGGCCTCGTCGGCGAGCTGCCCGACCGTCTGCGCGCCGCCCAGAAGGTCTTCGACCGCACCGGCGGGCTCCATGCGGCCGGCCTGTTCTCGGCAGGCGGCGAGCTGCTCGACGTCCGCGAGGACGTCGGCCGCCACAACGCCGTCGACAAGATCATCGGCCGGGCCGTGCAGGCCGGGCGGCTCCCGCTGGCCGGGTCGGTGCTGCTCGTCTCCGGCCGGGCCTCCTTCGAACTCGCCCAGAAGGCCGTCATGGCCGGCATCCCCGTCCTCGCGGCCGTCTCGGCGCCGTCCTCCCTGGCCGTCGACCTCGCCCAGGAGGCGGGGCTCACCCTGATCGGCTTCCTGCGCGGCGGGGACATGAACATCTACGCGGGCGAGGAGCGGATCGAGTTCCCCGCCCCGGTCGGCCAGGGGGTTTCGCAACGCCCCTAGCGGCCCCGCCGCGCCCTGCCGCCCCTGGCCTTCGGGGCGCCGGACCGGCCGGCGTCCGGCGTCTTCGGCTCCGGCGGCTCGATGCGGTGCAGGTCCAGTGTCGCCGGCAGCGGGGCCACGCCCGGGCCGCCCGCCTGCGCCCAGGCGATGACCTCGTCCGTCGCCGTGTCGTCCAGCGCCCACCCGAACCAGGCCGCGCGGGCGCCCCGCCGCCGCGCCTCCGTCGCCGGCTGCACCACGACCACGTTGGCCTGCGCGCACGGGCCCAGGCAGTCGCTCGTCCGTACGGCGACACGCCCGCCGGAGGCGGCGGCCGCCTCCTGGAGCCGGGCCAGCTGGCCGGCGTGGTCGGTCCCCGGGTTCTTGCGGGGGTCCCCGCAGCAGCAGCCGCGGCAGACGACGAGCGTGCAGGGGCGTTCGGCGCGGGCACCGAGCGGGCGTATCCAGGTCACCACCGAACGTTAACGGGCCCCGCTTGCAAGGGCGTCGGCAGCCGGGGGAGACCTGCGCCACACCCCCGGCGGAGCCGTCACGGGCGCACACCCGCCGCCGCGACGACCGCCCCGGCCTCCGCCGCCTCCTCCGGGGCCCGGGCGCGGCGGCGCGCCAGCACGGCGCACACCATCAGCTGCATCTGGTGGAACAGCATCAGCGGCAGCACCGCCAGGCTTGCCTGCGCCCCGAACAGCACGCTCGCCATCGGCAGCCCCGCCGCCAGGCTCTTCTTCGACCCGGCGAACTGGATCGCGATCCGGTCCGCCCGCCCGAACCCGAGCCGCTTCGCCCCGTACCAGGTCACCAGCAGCATCACGGCCAGCAGTACCGCCTCCACCGCGAGCAGCGCCCCCAGCCGCAGCACCCCGACGCGGTGCCAGATCCCGGCGGCGACGCCCGCGCTGAACGCCGCGTACACCACCAGCAGTATCGATCCGCGGTCCACGAGCCCCAGCGCCGCCCGGTGCCGGGTGGTGAAGCCGCCGATCCGCGGGCGCAGGGCCTGCCCGAGCAGGAACGGCACCAGCAGCTGGAGCGCGATCCGACCCAGCGCGTCCGCCGAGAACCCGCCTGCGGCACTCCCGACCAGCACGGCGGCCAGCAGGGGCGTGAGGACCATCCCGGCGAGGCTGGAGAAGGAGCCCGCGCAGATCGCCGCGGGCACGTTCCCACGGGCGATCGACGTGAACGCGATCGACGACTGGATGGTGGACGGCACCGCGCACAGGAACAGCAGCCCCCCGTACAGCGGCGGCGTCAGCACCCACGGCACCAGCCCGCGGGCGGCCAGCCCCAGCACCGGGAACAGCACGAACGTGCAGGCCAGCACCGTCAGGTGGAGCCGCCAGTGGCGCAGCCCGTCCAGCGCCTCACGGGTGGACAGCCGCGCCCCGTAGAGGAAGAACAGCAGCGCGACGGCGACGGCGGCCGCACCCTCGGCGAGGGTCGCGGCCGTCCCGCGGGCAGGGAGCAGGGAGGCCAGGGCGACGGTGCCGAGCAGGGCCAGTACGTACGGATCCAGCGGCAGCCGGGCGGGCAGTCGGAGGCGGCGGGGCATGGGCGGGGCTCACTTGCGGTCGACGGGGCGGCGGGCGGGCCGGAGGCGGGCGGGCCGGTCGCGGCCGCGCTCCCTCCACATCGTCGGCCTGCTCCGCTCATCGGGAAACCCGTACACCGCACTGACTGCCATCGCGCTGCATGATGGCCGTGGGACGATGGGCGCCATGTACGACCCGGCGCAGCTGCGCACGTTCCTCACGGTCGCCCAGACGCTGAGCTTCACGCAGGCGGCCGGCCGCCTCGGGGTGCGCCAGTCCACGGTCAGCCAGCACGTGCGGCGGCTGGAGGAGGCGACGGGCCGGCCGCTGTTCCTGCGGGACACGCACCGCGTGGAGCTGACGGAGGACGGCGAGGCGATGCTCGGCTTCGCCCGGACCATCCTGGAGGCGCACGAGCGGGCGGCGGCCTGGTTCACCGGCACCCGGCTGCGGGGCCGGCTGCGGTTCGGGGCGTCGGAGGACTTCGTCCTGACCCGTCTGCCGGAGATCCTGGAGGCGTTCCGGCACCAGCACCCCGAGGTCGACCTGGAGCTGTCGGTGGAGCTGTCGGGGACGCTGCACGAACGGCTGGACGCGGGCCGGCTGGACCTCGTCCTGGCGAAGCGGCGCGGGCCGGAGGACGAGCGGGGCCGCCTGGTGTGGCGGGACCGGATGGTGTGGATCGGCGCAGAGGGGCTCCGCGTCGATCCGGACCGGCCCGTACCGCTGATCGTGTTCCCGCCGCCGGGGATCACCAGGGCGCGGGCGCTGGAGGTGCTGGAGCGGGACGGCCGGGCCTGGCGCATCGCCTGTACGAGCGGCAGCCTGAGCGGCCTGGTCGCCGCGGCGCGCGCAGGGCTGGGAGTGATGGCGCACACCCGCGGGCTGGTCCCGCCGGGCCTCGCCCGCGTACCCGGACTGCCGGACCTGGGGCCGGTGGAGTTCGCCCTGCTCCGCGGCCCGCGCGTCTCGGCGGCCGCGGAGGCACTGGCCGCGGCGGTACTCTCCGGCGCGGACCGGCTGACGCGGACCGGCTGAGCCGCCCGGGTCGACGTACGCGCCGGGACGGCGGACACGTCCCGCCGGTCAGCGGCCCGGTCCGCGGCCCTGCGTCACGTGCCCAGCACCACCAGCCCGTCCCGCGTACGCAGGCAGCGCGGGGTCAGCGGTGCGAACGTGCGGGGGAGGGCCAGGCGGGGCGGGCCGCCGTCCGGGCCGGCTTCGAACAGGTACGCCGCCTCCGCTGCCGGATCGCTGACCAGATGCGGTCCGGCGGCCGTGGCCGCGGCGGCCCCGACCAGCGGCGTGCGGAAGAGGCTGCGCAGGTGCCGCAGCGTTTCCGCAGTGACCCGGGTCGGCTGGGGCGCCGCGGCCGCGGCCGCCGGACTGGAGCCCCGCCCGGGGCGCTCCGTACGCCCGGAAGCGCGGCCGGCGTCCCCCGGCGGCCCGGACCGTCCCGCACCTGCTCCGTCCGCCGGCGCGTCCGGCGGGATGGCGCCGGAGAGCAGCAGGGCCAGCAGGACCGGTACGGCCTTGCGGCGCAGGGCCGCCGTGGCCTCGTGCAGCCGGTGGGCGTGCGTTGCGGGCAGCGACAGCGCGAGGCTCCCTGCGGCGGCGCCGGCCGCGATGGGGACGGCCGAGCACACGACCCCGGGCGAGTACTCCCGCAGGTCGAACACGGGCGCCCCGGGCGCGACCGCGTCGAGCGCGGAGAACAGCGCCCGGCTGTCGGTGATCGTCCGCGGGGTGAGGCGGGCCGGCCGGTGCCGGGCGACGTGGTCGCGCCGCCCGTCCGGGTCCAGCTGCGTCAGCAGGCACTTGCCGACGGCGCTGGCGTGCGCGGCCGCCGTGAAGTCCACCCACTCCCGCACCGGCGGCGCGGCCGGCCCGTCGGCCATCTGGGTGATCCTGACTTCGCCGTCGGTGTACCGGCTCAGGTAGACGGCCGCCCCGGCGCTGTCCCGCGCCAGGGACAGCGTGCGCTGGAGCTGCCCTGCCAGGCCCCCCGCGCCGGGCGCGGCGAGCCGGTCCAGGGCGGGCCCCCGCGCGTACACGCCAGCGCCCGGCCGGTACGCGTACTCCTCCTCGCACAGCATGGCCAGCAGCGGCGCCAGCTCCGGCTCGGCGAGGGCGGCTTCCCGCGCGAGCTGGGAGGCCCGTACGCCCAGGGGGTGCTTCTCCAGGACCCGTACGACTGCCAGCGCGCGCCGTGCCTCGGCGAGCGCCTCGCCCGTGGCCGTACCCGTACCCGTACCTGTGGCCGTACCTGTGGCCGTCCCCGTACCGCCGCCTCCGGGGCCCGGTCCGGACGAGGCCGCCGCCGCGACGGGGCCGATCCCGGCGGGGACCTCCGCGCGGCCGCCGTCCGCGGTCCGGCCGGCCTCGCCCCCGCTCCCGCCCCCGCCGCCGGGCTCCGCCTCGGCCGCTCCGCCCGCCGCCGGGTCCGGCGCCCGGAACACCTCCAGGACACCCGGCAGCCCCGGCCGCGGCAGCGGCACGGGCCCCAGGTCGGGGTCGTCGAGCTGGTCGACGAGGCGCAGCACGGCCGCCTGCGCGCACAGCGTGACCTCGCGGAGGTCCCGGCGGCCGCCCGGCCGGAAGCCGCGCCGGTCCAGCTCGCGCGCCCACACCGCGGCGTCGTGATGCTCGCCGCGCCGGGAGTGGTCGAGGAAGAGGCAGTACGCGGCGGGCGCCGTCCCCGCCCGCCCGGAGCCGGCCGCGTACTGCCACCAGAACCGCGCCCCGTCGCGCAGCCCGGCCAGGTGCAGCAGGCAGCCGAAGACGGCGGCGCCGGCCAGGTCGGTGTGCGCCGTCCGAAGGAACGAGTCCAGCCGCGCCCCGGCGTGCGGGGAGCAGACCGCCTCCAGGCAGGCGGCCTTGAGGTCGCGCCGGGCCCGCTCGGCGTCCAGCGGGCGGTCCCTGCCGGGGTCGCTCCAGCCGTACGCGCGGCGCCGGGCGGGCAGGGCCGCGCCCGTGCGGCGGGCGGTGCGCAGCAGGCGGGCCTCTGCGGCGCCGAGGTCGTAGTGGGGGTAGCGGTCGCGCACGGCCGCCCGGGCGAGGAACTCCGCCAGCGGGCGGCGGGCGGCGCCGTCGCCGTACGGCTGCCCCTGCTCGCCCCGCGTCATGATCCGGCGGAGGCGTCGAGCAGGCGGGCGAGCCGCCGGTGCGCCTGGCCGAGCTGCGAGCGGACGGTGGCCTCGTCGACGCCCATCACGGACGCGGCCTCGCGCGGGGTGCACTGGAGGCCGTAGCGCAGCAGCACGGCGTCGCGCTGGCGTTCGGCGAGGCGGGAGACGGCGGAGTAGAAGCGGATGGTGTCGGCGAGCACCTCGTACCGGTCGGCCCGGGCCTCCTTGAGGGCGGCTTCGAAGGCCGTGATGTGCATGGGCTCGGGCCCGGTGCTGCGCGCACGCTGCCGGTCGACGAGGCGCTGTTTGAGGATCGTCCATGCGTAGGCGTCGAGCCGGTCCATGTGGAGCATCCGCAGCCACTCGTGCATGATCGAGTCGAACGTCGCGTCCACCGCGTCCTCGGCTGCCGCGTCGGAGCCCAGCTGCAGGTACGCGAAGCGCATGTACGAGGGCCTCCGGTTGGCGTGGAACGCCCAGTACGACAAGCGTGCCGTCGGGTTCCACTGGCTCATGGGCGTGGGCCGCCGCCGTCGGCTGGGCAGTCCCACGGCCCCACCGGACTCCTCTGGTCCGCCATCGCTCACCGCTCCACCTCACCTCATGCCGCGTGCGCGGCTCAGAGTGGCAGTGCGGGCGTGCGCCGGTGCGCGGAACGATGAAGCTGGAGCATTACGTTCGGTGATGATCAGTAGCTGACGGTTTTCGACCACACCCGGCTCCAGCCGGTTCATACGCATATGCCGGACGCCGCCCCGCCCTCCGCTTCCGCCCTGCACGACCGCCGCACGCCCCCGCAGCCGCACCGCGGACAGCGGTCAGGGCCGCCCCCCTCCGCCTGTAGCATGAGCCCTGGCGAGGGCCGTGACACCGAGGTCACTTCCCTCGCTTTTGCATTAAGCCCACCCGAGAGAAATGCGGGCGCGTGCCCATTCGGCGGTTCGATACGATGAACCGGATCACAATCCGTCACGGCACGTCGCAACCGCATATATGAAATGGAGCATCCGAGGATGGCTCGACACCTGATCACCAGCGCGCTTCCCTACATCAACGGGATCAAGCACCTGGGCAACATGGTCGGGTCGATGCTTCCGGCGGATGTGTACGCCCGGTACCTCCGCCAGCGCGGCCACGACGTCCTCTACATCTGCGCCACCGACGAGCACGGCACCCCCGCCGAACTCGCCGCCAAGGAGGCGGGCCTGTCCGTCGCCGAGTTCTGCGCCCAGGCCCACGACGCGCAGAAGGCCGTCTACGACGGCTTCGAGCTGTCCTTCGACTACTTCGGACGCAGCTCCTCCGAGCAGAACCGCGAGATCACCCAGCACTTCGCCCGGCAGCTCCACGCGAACGGCTTCATCGAGGAGCGCGCCATCCGGCAGGTGTACTCGCCGGTCGACGGCCGCTTCCTCCCCGACCGCTACGTCGAGGGCACCTGCCCGCACTGCGGCTACGACAAGGCCCGCGGCGACCAGTGCGAGAACTGCACCCGCGTCCTGGACCCGACCGACCTCATCGACCCCCGCTCGGCGATCTCCGGCTCCACGGACCTGGAAGTCCGCGAGACCAAGCACCTCTTCCTGCTGCAGTCCGAGCTCCAGCACGAGGTCGAGCAGTGGGTCGGGCAGCACGAGGAGGAGTGGCCGCAGCTGGCGTCCTCCATCGCCCGCAAGTGGCTGACCGAGGGCCTGCACGACCGCGCCATCACCCGCGACCTCGACTGGGGCGTCCCGGTCCCCGCGGACACCTGGCCGGACCTGGCCGCCGAAGGCAAGGTCTTCTACGTCTGGTTCGACGCGCCCGTCGAGTACATCGGCGCCACCAAGGAGTGGGCGGACCTCGAACCGGCCGCCCGCGACTGGAAGTCCTGGTGGTACGAGGCCGCCGACGTCCGCTACACCCAGTTCATGGCCAAGGACAACGTCCCGTTCCACACGGTGATGTTCCCCGCCACCGAGCTCGGCGTCCGCGAGCCCTGGAAGATGGTCGACTACGTCAAGGCCTTCAACTGGCTCACGTACTACGGCGGCAAGTTCTCCACCTCCCAGAAGCGCGGCGTCTTCACCGACCAGGCGCTGGAGATCCTCCCCGCCGACTACTGGCGCTACTTCCTGATCGCCAACGCGCCCGAGTCCGACGACTCGTCCTTCACGTGGGAGCACTTCACCGCCACGGTCAACAAGGACCTCGCCGACACCCTCGGCAACTTCGTCAACCGCGTCCTCTCCTTCTCCCGCAAGCGCTTCGGCGACGAGGTCCCCGCAGGCAAGGACGCCGGCGAGGCCGAGCAGCGCCTCGGCGCCCAGATCGCCGAACTGCTGGCCGAGTACGAGGGCCACATGGACGCGCTCCAGTTCCGCAAGGCCGCGGCCGCGCTGCGCGCCCTGTGGTCGGCCGGCAACTCCTACCTGGAGGAGAAGGCCCCCTGGCTGGAGATCAAGACGGACCCGGAGGGCGCGGCCCTCACCCTGCGCACCGCGATGAACCTCATCCACCTGTACTCGGTGGTCTCGGAGCCGTTCGTCCCGGCGTCGGCGCGCGCGATGCGCTCGGCGTTCCGGCTGGCCGACGACAACGCCGCCTGGATCACGCAGGAGCACGCCAAGGCCCTCGACGCGGTCCCGGCCGGCACCCCGTTCACCGTTCCCCCGGTGCTCTTCGCGAAGATCACCGAGGAGGACCTGGAGGCGTACCGGGAGCGCTTCGGCGGCGTCGAGGCGGCCTGAACACGGGCGGCCCGGCACACCCCGGCTCCACGAGGGCGGCACCCGCACGGGTGCCGCCCTCGGCGGTTCCCCCACCTGTGCCGTGCGGAACAGCCTCCGCACCCACCGCGACCCCAGCCCGCCCCTCCCGGCGGCTACCCGCCCGAGCCGCCGCGCCCCGCCGGGCCGAGGCCCCCCGCACGGTAGTCCGCCGCGTACTCCCGCACGAACGCGGCCATCGCCACCACCGTGCTGCGCAGCTCCGACAGCAGTACCCGCTCGTTCGGGGCATGCGCCTTGCACATGCTGTCCTGCGCCCCGAACAGCAGCAGCTCGGCCTGCGGCGCGGCCGCGGCCAGCGCGCGCACCAGCGGCATCGAACCGCCCGAGGCGACGGGCGAAGCCGCCGTGCCCCACGCCTCCTTCAGCGCCGTCAGCGCCGCCCGGTACGCGGGCCCGCCCGTCCGCGCCTCGAAACCGGGGCCCGCAGCGCCCGGAACCACCGTCAGCGCAATCCCGAACGGCCGCTGCGCCCGCAGGTGCCGTACGAGCGCGTCCTGCGCCTCGACCGGATCCTGTTGTGGATGGAACCGCAGGTCCAGCCGGGCCCGCGCGTACGGCACCACCGACGAGGAGGCGTGGTCCACGGCCGGCGCGTCGAGCCCGACGACCGTCACCGCCGGCCCGCTCCACAGCCGCTCGCCGAGCGTTCCGGTGCCCGGCAGCGGCAGCCCGTCGTGCACCGCGGCCAGGTCGCGGAACTCCTCCTCCGTGCACCCCGCCTCCTGCTCCTGCCACGGCTCGCGCCGCAGACCGGGCACGGCGACGTCGCCGTTCGCGTCGTGCAGGGTCGACAGCGCGTGCAGCAGCACCAGCAGGGCGTCCGGGGCCGCGCCGCCGAACTCGCCGCTGTGGAGCGGTTCCGCCAGCGTCCGCACCTCCACCACCACCTCGGCGGTCCCGCGCAGCCCCGTCGTCAGCGTGGGCGTCCCCGGCCGGAGGCCGCCGACGTCCGCGATCACCACCGCGTCGCAGGCGAAGCGCTGCGGATCGGCCGGAGGGTATCCGGCGAAGGCGCTGCCGTACTCCTCCTGCCCCTCCACCACCAGCTTGACCCCGACCGGCGGGCGGCCCCCGTACAGCCGCAGCATGCCCACGTAGGCGATCAGGTTCGCCTTGTCGTCGGCGATGCCCCGCGCCCGCAGCCCGCCCGGCACCGGAGTGGGCTCGAACGGCGGCGAACGCCACAGCGCCGGGTCGCCCGCCGGCTGCACGTCGTAGTGTCCGTACAGCAGCACCGTCGGCGCGTCCGGCTCCGGCGGCGGCACCTCCGCGTACACGACCGGCGCCGTGTCCGGCAGGTCCAGCCGCTCCACCACCGGCACGCCGGCGTCCCGCAGCAGCGCGGCGACCAGGTCGTGCGCCTCCCGCACCGGTTCCGGCGGATGCCCGGGGAACGCCACGGAGGGGATCGCCGCGAGCCGTACGAGGTCCGCCTGCAGCCCGTCCATCAGGGCGTCGACCGCGGCCTCCAGACCGTGCCCGCCCGCCCCGCCGTCCCCGAACTCCGCTTCCACCGCCACCGTCCGTCCCTGTCTGACCGCCGACCGTCGGCCGACACGCTGTCTACCTGCGGCAATTCGCTGCTCCGATCATCGGGCGGCCCGGCGCGCACCGCCGCGGCGTACTGGGCCGGCCGGGTGAATGCCGCGGCGGCCGCCGACGGCCGCCCGCAGCGGCCGCCGGAGACGGGCCGTACCCCGTGCGGGGCTCTCGGGGCCGCAGGGCGTGTCGTGACCCGGCCGTGATCGTTTCTTCTGCCGAACCCCCACATGCCCCAGCGGAACGGAGGCCGCGGTGACCGCTTGGCAGTACCTCGCCGGAGCAGGCCTGGCGGCGGCCCTCAGTCCGCTGCACGCCCACGTCGCGTACGCATACGACGACTCGGCCGCCACCCCCGACGAACCCCCGGCCCTGACCGCCCCCGACCAGCCCGCGGCCCCGGCCGCCCCCGCCGCCTGCGCACCGGCCCCCGTCCCCGCGCCGCAGCCCCCGGCCCCACCCGTCGCCCCGCCACCCCCGCCCGGACCGCCCCCGGCCCTCCAGCCCCCGCCCCCGACCCCGCCCCGGCCGCGCCCACCGTGCACCACCCCGGGCGAGGCCCCGCCGCGCCCCCGCCCCCGCTACCCGCGGCGAAGGCCCTGCCCGCGCCTGCGGAGCCCCCGGCACCCGCACCGGATCCCGCGCCGCCTGCCGAGCCCCCGCCGCCCGCAGCGACCGCCCCGCCCCCGCCCGCAGCGGTGGCCGCGCAGACGACCGCCTTCCGGGTGCGCCCGTACCGCTCACACGCGGCGGCTCCGCGCGAGGCGGGAGACCTGTCCATCGTGATGACCATGGCCGTCGTGACCACCCCGGCGGTACTCGCCGCGGCCGCCCTGCGACCGCGCTCGAAGGGGCGCGGCTGACGCCCGGCGTCCGCGCCCCCACCAACCGACCCGACTACCCGACTACCCGACGGGAGAACTCCTCGTGTCCGAATGGCTGGTCCTGGCCACCGCCATGGTGCTCGTCTGCGCCCTTGTCTTCGCCTTCACGGCGCTCCGGCACCGCCGGGTCTCCCCGGACGAGGACACCAGCGAAACGCCCAACGTCATCGAGTACATGACCATGATGGTCGGCGTGGTCTACGCGATCGTCCTGGGCCTCGCCATCGCGGGCGTCTGGGAGGCGCGCGGCGCTGCCGAGGACAGCGTGCGCCGCGAGGCGCAGGCGCTGTACGAGGTCAGCCAGCGCGCCGACGTCTACCCGGCGGCCGTCCGGAACCGTATCCGCGGCGAGGTGGACGCCTACGTCGCCCACACCGTCGCCGTCGACTGGCCGAAGCTGACGGCGGGCGAGACCGCGTCCGCCGAAGGCGGCGAACTGCTGGCGAAGCTGCGCAGCGACGTCACCCACCAGAGCCCCACGACCGAACTCCAGGCCCAGGCCTACCAGCCGCTGCTGGACCACATCGCAATCGCCGACGACGCCCGCCACTCGCGCGTCCAGAGCGACGAGTCGACCCTGCCGGACGTGGTGTGGTTCGGCCTCCTGACGGGCGGTGTCGTCACGATCGGCCTGATCTTCACCCTCCAGATCCGCCGCTCTAGCCGCGAACTCCTGCTGGCCGGCATGTTCACCGCCCTGATCGTCTTCCTGCTGTTCCTGGTCTGGAGCTTCGACGCCCCGTACGGCCGAGAGGGAATCGACTCGGCGAGCCCGTTCCAGGAACTGTTCCCCCGAGCGGCGGCCATGGCGGCGAAGGCGTGAGGGAAGACGGGAACCGCGGCCTCGGCGGTGGCGGCGGGGCGCAGCGGGGGTGAGGTAGGCGGGGACGCGTCGGCGGGGGTGGGGGTGCGACGGCGGGGCGGGGCCTCGCCGACCCCCAGGCGCCGGCTCCCGTTCCTCCCGCCCCGCCTCCTCAGCTGGCGCCCGGACCCGACAGTGTTGCCGCCCCGCGGAGGGCCGCTACCACCGGGGAGTCGCGGAGGGCCTGGGAGACGCCGAGGAGGTCTCGGGGGCCCGTCGGGGTGTCCGGGGGGAGGTCTTCGCGGGAGCCGATGGTTCTGCCGTCGGGGTCTGCCGCGTGGGCGCGTACCGCCGCCGAGACCATCGCCGCCTCGCCCACCGTGCGGGCCGTGTCCTCGTCGGCTCCGCCCGCCACGGCCAGTTCGTACGCGCGGTCGCGGTGGCGTTCGTCGAAGTACGGTCCCAGGTGGAGGAACGCGTCGTGGATGTCGGACTCGCGCTGGATGACCCGCAGCTCGGGCGGTGACCACCAGGACATCTTCACGCACGGCGTCCCGCTCGGCGCGCACGGCTGGACCTCGGCCCACAGGGGGCCGAGGCGGCGGTAGGTGTTCCAGGTCTGCCAGTTGTCGGACATCCGCTGGCACACCAGCGGCAGGACGAACCCGACGGCGCTGACCAGGGCGCCGATGGAGGCGAGCGGAGGAGCGGCGTACGTGCTCAGGTCGTCGAGGTCGTGGCCGAACCAGCGGGCGACCACCGCGGAGATCTTCGTGGCGTCGTAGCTGAGGTTGAACACGTACCCCGCCACGATGATCATCAGGCCGGTGCGCAGCCACCCGCGTACCTGGAGGGACCAGCGCAGGCACATGGCGACCATGACGACGGCGGCGACCAGGTGGGCCGTCAGGTACAGGGCGATCATGTACCGGATGTAGGGGGTGTTGGCGTAGTAGGTGTCGAAGTCGCGCAGCCGCTCGACGGGGGCTTCGCCGAGCAGGAAGAGCACGACCAGGACGACGACGATGACCCCGTAGCCGACGATCCAGCGGCGGGAGGTGCGGCGGGTCTGTTCGGGCGGTCCACCGCGCCAGTTCACTATGAGCACCAGGCAGGAGGCGCTGAACATGGTGATGAGGCAGTAGACCAGGGGTGCGGAGAAGTTGGTGACGCCGGTCCACCCGTTGACGGCGGCGATGGTCGGGGGAGCGGCGAAGGTGAACACCGAGCCGGCCAGGATCAGCAGGGCGCAGACCGAGCGCAGCAGGGGGTCGCGCCAGTTGTTGCGCAGGGCCGGCAGTTTGAAGGCGAGTGCGACCGCCAGTGCCGCCGCCGGTATGTAGTAGTCCTGGCCGTTCAACGGTCGTTCCTGTGCCCCCGATATCCGAGGGACGCCTCGATGCGGCCCGCGAGCTGGTCGCGTTGGGCGGGGGCCCGGTGGGCGGCGCCCGCGAGCCAGGTGCGGCAGCGGCTGCCCAGGAGGAGGCCGAAGGTCTCGGCTTCGGTCTCCTCCCGGACGTCGGCGCGGGTGCGTGCGGCGACGCGGCGGACGGTTTCGCCGAGGTCGGCCTCGTCGGTGAGCAGCCGGGCGGCGACGGCCGCGCCGTCGACGTGGTGGCTGCAGTGGCCGGCCTTCATGTGCCACAGCTCGTGGCCGAGGATGACGAGTTGGTGGTCCGGTGCGGTGCGCTCCTCGATGACGACCAGGTCGCGGTCGGCGAGGTCGAGCCACAGTCCGCTGGCGGTGCCGGGCGGGAAGGAGGCCATCCGGAAGTCCACCCGACGGCCGCGGTGTCTGCTCATGCCCTCGCAGAGCGCGGCGTAGAGGTCCACGGGTTCCACGGGCGCGGGCAGCCGGAGGCCGGCCACCAGTTCGCCGCACAACCGGCGCTGCTCTCTGCCTATGCTCACCGTTCTCCCCGTCGGCGTGGATCCGGATCAGGACTCAAGGATCAGACCCAGACTCTCGACTGGGTCAGGATTCATTCGGTTTGACGCTTTCGAGGAGCATGTCCAGCCATTCGGTCACCTTGTCGCGGTGCTTGTCGCTGGGCAGTTGGGCGGCGCGCCAGGCGATGCCCCGGACGCCGTGGTTCTGCAGGAGTCTTGCCAGGGGGTCGCCGGCGGACGCGGCCGGGGAGGGGACGGTCTCGCGCGTGCGGCCCGCGTAGTCCTGGAGCAGTTGCTGCTCGGTGCGCAGGAGCGCGTCGAGCAGTGCGTCGGAGTCGTGGGCGGTGAGGAAGCCGGCGTGGACGCCGAAGAAGCGCTGGATGGCGTCGCAGTGCTCCATGGTGGGGCGGCGGTCGCCGTTGATGAGCGCGCCGGCCTGCTGGCGGGACATGCCGGCGCCGTCGGCGATCTCCTGCTGGGTGTAGCGGCGGCCGTTGGGTTTCAGCCGGGTCCGCCGGAGCAGGTCCAGGCGCTGGAGGAACCGGGTCTGAAGGCAGGGCTCTCCGGCCGGTCGGCCGTCCAGCAGGCTCTTCACCACGTCGGTGGGCACGCCGGATGCCTCGGAGAGGCGGCGCAGGTCGAAGACCTTGTTGGGGTCGCGGCCCATCTTGCCCGCGAGTTCGGCGACGCGCGTGACGGTGGCTGCCAGGGACGGGTTGGCCACCGCGACGGGAGCCGGGAAGCCGTCTGTCACCAGTGGTTCTCCTAGATCGCGGCGAGTCGGTTCGGGCACATGGTCGGCTTTTGGAATCTAGCCGTTCCGCCGCCGCAGGGCCAGAACTTGCCACAGCTGTGGCGGGAATGAGCTGTCAAGAGGCTGGAATTGCCACGATAGTTGACACTCGAATGAAGTCGGTAGCAGGATCGCCACAGGAAATTGAAGATCCAGACCGTGAGGAGGGGGAGCTCTCGGTGCCACATCTCGCAGCGGTGGGCCCGTCCGATGGCCTCGCCCGAGCCGGTGAGGAGCGCCTGGCGGGCGAGGAGTCCGCACGCGGCGCAGTGCGGTCGGAGCGACGCAAGGAGATTTTGCGCCAGCGCCGCGAGGAACTGGGCCTGAGCCAGGAAGACCTCGCCGCCCGGTTGCGGATCAGCGTGCGCGCCTACGGGAACTGGGAACGCGGCCTGGTCAAGGAATGGACCGACCGCAAGCTGCTCGCCCTGGCGGAAGCCCTGGAGATGAGCGAGCGGCAGTGCTTCTGGCTGTTCCGGGTCATGGTCGACCGCGACCCCCCGCCGACCTGGCGGGCGGCCGCCGACAACCGGCTGCCCGACGACCCTGCCCAGCGCGACTACCTGGTGGACTACGCCGCCCTCATGGAGGCCGTGCCCCACCCCTCCGTCCTGGTCGACCACCGCTGGGACGTCGCGCTCACCAACTCGGCCTTCGACCGGCTCTTCCAGTCGGTCCGCCCCCACCCGACCGCCCTCCCCGACGACAACTTCCTGCGCTTCGTGCTCTTCCACCCCGACGCGGCCGCCGTGCTCGAGGACCACGAACCGGCCTGGTGCGTCCCGCTCATGGCCCAGTTCGCCAACGCCCTCGAAGCGGCTCCCGAGGACCAGGGGCTGCGCAGCATCCGCCAGGAGATCGCCCGGGACCCCTTCATGGAGGCCGCCTACCGGTACGGCGTCCCCCACTGGCTGAGGACCCACGGGTCCGAGGCCGCCGAGCGCGACGGCGCCGTCCGCACCGTCCGCCACTGGGACCCCCAGGCGGGCCTCGTCCGGTGCCGGATCGTGGCCGAATCGAGTCGGATGCTCGACGCCATGGGCCTGACCCGGATCACGCTGGTCCTCTCGGCCCCGCAGGGCCCCGCAGCCGGCCCGGCGCGCGGCGGATCCGCCCCGCAGCGTCAGGGCCCGAGGCTCCGCGCCGTCCCCTCGCTGGGCGACTGAGCCCCGTACGCCGCCCGGCGCGGGGGACACTGGAGCCCTCACACGTGCGCCGCCGACCGAATGCCGCCGATCGTGGCATCGGCGGCGGCACTTGGCGAAGGGCGGTAGGGGCGTGCGGCTGACCATCCTCGGCGGGGGCGGATTCCGGGTTCCGCTCGTCTACGGAGCGCTGCTCGGCGACGGGGGCGAGGGCCGCGTCACGGACGTGGTGCTCCACGACGAGGACCCGGCGCGGCTCGCCGCCATGGCCCGCGTGCTCGCCGGCCAGGCGGCCGCCGCCGCGGCGGACCCCCGCACCCCGACGCCCGGCCCCGCCCCTGCCGTCAGGGCGACCACCGACCTCGACGAGGCCCTGGCCGGCGCCGACTTCGTCTTCTCCGCGATCCGCGTCGGCGGCCTGGAGGGGCGCGCCGCGGACGAGCGGGTGGCCCTGGCCGAGGGCGTGCTGGGCCAGGAGACCGTCGGCGCGGGCGGTATCGCGTACGGGCTGCGGACCGTGCCGGTCGCCCGCGCCCTCGCGCGGGCCGTGGCCCGGCGGGCCCCCGAGGCGTGGGTCATCAACTTCACCAACCCGGCCGGCCTGGTCACCGAAGCCATGGCGGGGATCCTCGGCGACCGCGTCATCGGCATCTGCGACTCCCCGGTGGGGCTCGGCCGGCGCGTCGCCCGGGTGCTCGGCGCCCGCCCCGAGGACGCCTGGGTCGACTACGTCGGCCTCAACCACCTGGGCTGGCTGCGCGGGCTGCGCGTCGGCGGCCGCGACGAGCTGCCGCGTCTGCTGGCCGATGCGAAGGCGCTGGAGTCCTTCGAGGAGGGCCGGCTCTTCGGCGCCGAGTGGCTGCGCGCGCTCGGCGCGATCCCGAACGAGTACCTGCACTACTACTACTTCAACCGCGAGACCGTACGCGCCTACCGGGAGGCCCGGCAGACCCGCGGCGCGTTCCTGCGCGACCAGCAGCGCGGCTTCTACGCCGAGGCCGGCCGGCCCGGCGTCGCTCCCGGGGCGGCTCTGGCCGCCTGGGAGCGGACCCGGGCCGAGCGGGAGGCCACGTACATGGCGGAGAACCGCGAGGCGGCCGGCGCCGGCGGGCGCGAGGACGGCGACATGGAGTCCGGAGGCTACGAGAAGGTCGCGCTGGCGCTGATGCGGGCCATCGCCCGCGACGAGCGGACCACGCTCATCCTCAACGTCCGCAACCGGTCGACGCTGTCCGTCCTCGATGCGGAGGCCGTCATCGAGGTGCCCTGCCTGGTCGACGCGAACGGCGCCCACCCGGTCGCGGCCGACCCGCTGCCGCTGCACGCGACGGGCCTGGTGACCGCGGTCAAGGCCGTGGAGCGCGAGGTGCTGGCGGCGTCGGAGAGCGGCTCCCGGGCGGCCGCGGCGAAGGCGTTCGCGCTGCACCCGCTGGTGGACTCGGCCGCGGTGGCCCGGCGGCTGCTCGACGGGTACCGGGCCGTCCACCCGGGCCTGGAGTACCTGCGCTGAACCGCGCCGGTCACCGCCCGGGAGGGGCCGTCGGGTAGGAGTGCGCGGGCCCCTGCGGCAGCGCCGGGACGAGTTCCGGCCGCCAGGTGCGCAGGACGTGCGCGGACGGCGCGTACAGGGCCTCCGGGATGTCGGCGGGCGCGAACCACTCCCACGTGGTGATCTTGTGCGGTTCGGTGACCCGCGGGGTGCCCTCGGCCGCCGCGGCCACCGCCGAGGCCGTCAGCCGGGTCACCCCGCCCTGCGCGTCGATGTGCACGCCGAGGATCCGGATGTCCGCCGGGTCCGCCCGCAGGGCCGTCTCCTCGGCCAGCTCCCGGGCCGCGGCCTGCTCGAAGCCCTCCCCGGGGTCGACCTTCCCGCCGGGCAGCTCCCACCGGCCGTCGTGCGCCCGGCCGAGGAGCACCCGCCCCGCCCGGTCGCAGACGACGAGCCCGACGCCGACGACGGCATTGGGGTGCGGGGCGGCGCGCTGGGGGCGTTCGGGATGCGTGGTCATGGGACTGTCCCTCCTGGTGACGTGCGGCTCCGACCAGTTTGCCGGTCCGGCAAAGCGGTGTGACACGGCGCCGGCTGCCGGCGCACCCTCGCCCGCAGGGTACGGGCGACGCAGAGGGCCCGTGGCAACGACGCAGGGAGGCACGCATGGGCACGGATGGCGGACGGGTGTACGACGTGGCGGTCGTGGGAGGCGGCGCCGCCGGGCTCGCCGGGGCGCTGACCCTGGCGAGGGCGCGGCGCGCGGTTGTGGTGCTGGACGCGGGCAGCCCCCGCAACGCGCCCGCGGAGCACCTGCACGGCTATCTCGGGCGGGACGGGGCCGCGCCCGCGGAGCTGCTGGCGGCCGGGCGTGCCGAGGCGGCCGCGTACGGCGCGGAGGTCCGGTCGGATGCGGCGGGGACGGTGCTCGCGGCCGACCGGGCGGCGGAGGGCGGCTTCGTGCTGCGGTGCGCGGACGGGTCGGCCGTGCGGGCCGGGCGGCTGCTGCTGGCGACGGGCCTGGTCGACGAGCTGCCCGACGTGCCGGGGCTGCGCGAGCGGTGGGGGCGGGACGTGCTGCACTGCCCGTACTGCCACGGCTGGGAGGTGCGCGACCAGCCGATCGCCGTGCTCGGCGGGGGCCCGCTCGCCCTGCACCAGGCGCAGATGTGGCGGAACTGGAGCGGCCGGGTGACGCTGCTCGCGCACACCTGGCGGCCGGGGGCGGAGGAGCGGGAGCTGCTCGCGGCGCTGGGGGTGCGTGTGGTCGAGGGCGAGGTCATCGGCCTGACCGTCGGCGCCGGGGGTCTTTCCGGGGTGACCCTGGCGGGCGGCGCGGGTGTGGACTGCCGGGCGCTGGTGGTGGCGCCGCGCTTCACCGCGCGCGCCGGGGTGGCCCGGTCGCTCGGCCTGCCGGTGACCGGCGTGGAGCGCGACGGGGTGCAGCTCGGCACCTGCCTGGAAGCGGACCCGGCGACCGGCGCGACCGCCCTGCGCGGAGTCTGGGCCGCCGGGAACGTCACCAGCCCGATGGACCAGCTGGCGGCGGCGGCCGCGGCCGGTGTGCGCGCGGCCGTCGCGATCAACGCGGACCTGATCGAGGAGACGACGCGGCGGGCCCTCGACGCCCACCGGGCCCGGCAGGCGCACGGGGCGCAGTAGCCCCGCCGGCCCCGTCAGGCCCACTGGACCCGCGGCGCGAACTGGCGTGCGGGTTTCGAGCAGGGACCGCCGGCGCAGGCTCTGGGCGATCCGGCGGGTCCACGGGGGGCGGGGCGTACATGGCACACGTGCTGGTCATCGGCGGAGGCGTCGGAGGCCTCGCCACCGCGCTGCTCACCGCACGGCGCGGGCACACCGTCGAGCTCTTCGAACGCGACACCCGGGCCCCGGGCACGGCCCTGGACCGCGACTCGTTCGGCTGGCACCGCCCGGCCGTCCCGCAGGCCGCCCAGCCGCACGTCCTCCTCGGGGCGGCCCGCAACCTCCTGCGGCGCGAGCTTCCCGACGTGTACGCGGAGATGCTCCGGCTCGGCGCGCGCGAGCGCAGCGAGCTCGACTGGTTCGACGTACCGCCGCCCGCGCGGCCCGGCGACGACGACCTCGTCATGGTCCAGGCCCGGCGCATCGTCCTGGAGAGCGCCCTGGTCACGGCGCTGCGCGCGGAGCCCGGCGCGGTTCTGCACCATGGTCAGCCGGTCACCGGGCTGGAAGTGGAGCAGGCCGCCGCGGGTGCGGCGGGGCCGGCCCGGGTGATCGGGGTGGCGACCGCCGCCGGGGCCCGCGAGGGGGACCTGGTCGTGGACGCGGGCGGCCGTCGCGGCGGCGGCGAGCGGTGGCTGGCCGCGGCGGGCTGCCGGCCTCCGGCCGTGGAGCGGCACCGGACGGGGCTGGCGTACTTCTGCCGCTGGTACCGGCTGCCGGAGGGCATGGGGGAGGGGCCGCGCAGGCCGTGGTCGGTGGCGGGCGGGGCGTTCTCCGGGTGCGCGGTCTTCCCGGCGGACAACCGGACCTTTGCCGTGACCGTCTTCGTCCACACGCAGGACCCGACCCGCTCGGCCCTGCGCGATCCGGCCGTCTTCGAGCGGGCGGCGCGCGCCTTCCCACCGGGCGCGGCGTGGCTGGCCCTGGGCGCAGAGCCGCTGACCGGGGTCCTGGCCACGGCGAGCCTGGACAACCGGTGGAGCGCCCTCGTCGACGAGCGGGGGCCGGTGGTGCGCGGGCTTGTCCCGGTCGGCGACGCCGTCACCCACACCAACCCGACGCTCGGGCAGGGCACGTCGCTCGCCCTGTGGGCCGCGCTCCGCGTGGCCCGTACGGCCGACCGGGACACCGGATCGGCGCAGTACGTGCGTGCGTACCACGCGTGGGCGGTGCGCACGCTCAAGCCGTGGTTCGACTTCCAGGTCGTCGCCGATGCGGCCGTCGGAGAGCGGTTCGCGACGCGGGGTGCCCGGACGGGCAGGACGCGGGAGACGGCGGCGCTGTTCGACTGTGCGCTGGAGGACCCCGAGGTGATGCGGGCCCGGGCCAGGGTCCGCCACCTGGCCGAGCGGCCCGAGCGGGCCTACGGGGACCCCGGGGTCCGGGAGCGGGTGGCGCGCTGGCTGGAGGCCCGGCCGGACTACGAGCCGAACGCGGCCGGCCCGGACCGGGCGGAGTGGGAGAAGCTGACCGGCGGGTGAACGGGCCGGGCGGCGGGGCTGCGCGAGCGGGGCGGCGGCGCGGGTGCTCAGACGGCGGCGGGGCCGGCGCCGAGGACCGCGGCGAGGTCGTAGCCGACGACCTCGTCGAGCTGGGCGTACGTGCAGCTCTCGGGGGTGCGGTCGGGGCGCCAGCGGCGGAACTGCGCCGTGTGGCGGAAGCGGTCGCCCTCCATGTGGTCGTACGCGACCTCGCAGACGCGCTCGGGGCGCAGCGGCACCCAGGAGAGGTCCTTCTTGCCGGTCCAGCGGCTCTGCGCGCCGGGCAGGCGGGCGCTCTCGTGGGCGGACTCCTCGGCCCAGGCGGCCCAGGGGTGGTTGGAGACGTCCTCCATGCGCAGCGGGGCGAGTTCCCCGACGAGTTCGGCGCGGCGCTTCATGGGGAAGGCGGCGCAGACGCCGACGTGCTGGAGGGCGCCGCGGTCGTCGTGGAGGCCCAGCAGCAGCGACCCGACAATCGGACCGCTCTTGTGGAAACGGAAACCGGCGACGACGACGTCGGCCGTACGCTCGTGCTTGATTTTGAACATCAGGCGCGCATCGGGCCGGTAGGGCAGGTCGAGGGGTTTCGCGACCACGCCGTCGAGTCCGGCGCCTTCGAACTGCTCGAACCACTGCTGCGCGAGCGCGGGATCAGTGGTGGCGGGCGCGAGGTGGACGGGGGGCCGAGTGGTGGAAAGGGCTGAGCACAGGGCGCTGCGGCGGTCGGTGAGCGGGGCGTCGAGGAGGGACCGGTCGCCGAGGGCGAGCAGGTCGAAGGCGACGAAGCTGGCGGGGGTGGTCGAGGCCAGGAGGTCGACGCGGGACTTGGCGGGGTGGATCCGCTCGGTCAGCCGGTCGAAGTCCAGCCGCCCGCCGTGCACGATGACGATCTCGCCGTCGACCACGCAGCGGTCCGGCAGGTTCTCCTTCAAAGCACTCACGAGTTCGGGGAAGTACCTGGTCAGCGGCTTGCCGGTGCGGCTGCCCAGCTGGATCTCGTCGCCGTCGCGGTGGACGATGGCGCGGAAGCCGTCCCACTTCGCCTCGTACTGCATGCCCGGCGGGATCTTCGCCACGGACTTGGCGAGCATCGGCAGCACGGGCGGCATCACGGGCAGGTCCATGCCCACGATTCTGCGGTGGTACGTCCGCATTCGCCCGGTATGCGCGTCGGGTCGGGCCCGCCTACCGTGGCGCACATGGGTGCATCCGGGAACGCGATCGAGCTGGAAGCGGGCGGCCGGAAGGTGCGGCTGTCCAGTCCGGACAAGGTGTACTTCCCCGAGCGGGGCCTCACCAAGCTCGACGTCGCCCGGTACTACCTGGCCGTGGGGGACGGCATCACGCGCGCCCTGCGAGACCGCCCCACCACGCTGGAGCGCTATCCCGACGGGGTGGAGGGCGAGTCGTTCTTCCAGAAGCGCGCCCCGAAAACCCTGCCCGACTGGATCCCCACCGCCCACATCGCCTTCCCCAGCGGGCGCACCGCCGACGAGATCTGCCCGACCGAGCCGGCCGCCGTACTGTGGGCCGCCAACCTCGGCTGCCTCACCTTCCACCCGTGGCCGGTGCGCCGGGAGGACACCGACCGGCCCGACGAGCTGCGCATCGACCTCGACCCCCAGCCGGGCACCGACTACGGCGACGCGGTCGTCGCCGCGCACGAGCTGCGCGACATCCTGGAGGAGCTGGGCCTGCGCGGCTGGCCCAAGACCTCGGGCGGGCGCGGGCTGCACGTGTTCGTCCCGATCGAGCCGCGGTGGACCTTCACCGACGTACGGCGCTGCGCGATCGCGATCGGCCGTGAACTGGAGGCCCGTATGCCGGGCCGGGTCACCACCGCCTGGTGGAAGGAGGAGCGCGGCGAGCGGATCTTCGTCGACTACAACCAGACGGCACGCGACCGCACCATCGCCTCGGCGTACTCCGTCCGCCCGCGCCCCCACGCCCCCGTATCGGCCCCGCTCCGCTGGGACGAGCTGGACTCCGCGGAGCCCCGGGACTTCGACATCACCACGATGCCCGCCCGGTACGCCGAGCTCGGCGACCTGCACGCCGACATGGACGACCACGCCTTCAGGCTTGAGGCGGCGCTGGAGCTCGCAGAGCGGCAGGAGCACGACGAGGGGCTCGGCGACATGCCGTACCCGCCGGACTACCCGAAGATGCCGGGCGAGCCCAAGCGCGTCCAGCCGAGCCGCGCGAAGAACACCGGCCCTGCCGAGTCCGCCGAGGAGCCGCGGGCGGACTGAGCCCGGCCGGGGGCGCGCGGCGGTCGGATGTCAGTGGGCGGTGCCATCCTCGGCCGGGGACGGCGCGGCAGGGGCTGCGGTGCCACCGGTGCGTCGGCCGTGTTGATGGGTCGTTGATCAGACGTCCATCGGCGGGCGTGAGGATCGGCGGCATGTCGATGAACACCACCACTGCTCCCGCCACTGCCTCCGCGGCCCCTGCCTGGTACGAGTTCGCGCTGTGCGCGCAGACGGGGGCGGACTTCTTCTTCCCCGAGCCGGGCAACTCGCTGCGGGAGGCGAAGCGGCTGTGCGCGGCGTGCGAGGTGCGGACCGGCTGCCTGGAGTACGCCCTCGCCAACGACGAGCGCTTCGGCGTGTGGGGCGGGCTGTCCGAGGCGGAGCGCCTCGCGCTGCGCCCCCGCCGCTGACCCGGCCGGTATCCGGCCGGGTCTCGGCAGCGGCCGGTCAGCCCTTGCGGGCCGCCAGGCGGGCCGCGCGGGCGGCAAGGCGCTCGTCGAACTTGCGGGCCTCGGAGTCCAGGCCGTCCATGAAGAGGCCGAGCTCCTCCTGGGCCTGCAGGCCCTCCGGGCCGAGACCGTCGATGCTCATGATCTTCAGGAAGCGGATGACGGGGCTCAGGACGTCGTCGTGGTGGATGCGCAGGTTGTAGACGCCGCCGATCGCCATCTGGGCGGCCATGCGCTCGAAGCCCGGCATGCCGTGTCCGGGCATCCGGAAGTTCACCACGACATCGCGCACGGCCTGCATCGTCAGGTCCGGGGCGATGTCGAAGGCCGCGCCCAGCAGGTTGCGGTAGAAGACCATGTGCAGGTTCTCGTCCTGCGCGATGCGGGCCAGCATCCGGTCGCAGACCGGGTCGCCGGACTGGTGGCCGGTGTTGCGGTGCGAGATGCGGGTGGCCAGCTCCTGGAAGGCGACGTACGCAACGGAGTGCAGCATCGAGTGGCGGTTGTCGGACTCGAAGCCCTCCGACATGTGCTGCATGCGGAACGCCTCGAGCTTGTCCGGGTCCACGGCGCGCGAGGCCAGCAGGTAGTCGCGCATCACGATGCCGTGGCGGCCCTCCTCTGCGGTCCAGCGGTGCACCCAGGTGCCCCATGCGCCGTTGCGCCCGAACAGCGTGGCGATCTCGTGGTGGTAGCTCGGCAGGTTGTCCTCGGTCAGCAGGTTCACGACCAGGGCGATCTTGCCGATGTCGGTGACCTTGGACTGCTGCGGGTCCCAGGCCTCGCCGTCCTCGAAGAACGCCGGGAAGTTACGGCCGTCGCTCCACGGGACGTACTCGTGGGGCATCCAGTCCTTGGTCACCTTCAGGTGGCGGTTGA
The DNA here is from genome assembly GCF_003325375.1 of Streptomyces globosus. GTDB lineage: Bacteria > Actinomycetota > Actinomycetes > Streptomycetales > Streptomycetaceae > Streptomyces > Streptomyces globosus_A. The sequence goes on from NZ_CP030862.1 coordinate 2,316,047, forward strand.
GTTCCTTCTCGACCACCTCTTCCAGCGCATACAGCAGCTTCGCGTCGGTCCACGCCGCAGAGCTGCCGAGGTGGGGAGAGGTGATCGTCACGGGTACTCCTGGGGACAAAGCGAATTACCTACGGTTCCGTAGCCTACGACGCCGTAGGTTAAGCGGACCGTGAGGGCCAGCCAAGCCCCGGGCGTTCATGTGACCGGTTACATCCCGTTATCTGTGCAGTTGATCGGGGTGTGCGGGACCGCAGACGCGGCGAATGTCACGCCGGAAGGTGGCCCCCGCCCCCGCCTTGACGGCCGGATACGGCCGAACGGCAGGCAGGGGACGGGGGCAGCAGGGCCGCAGCGGCCCTTCGTCAGGCGGACCAGAGGGTCTCGCGGACCTCTTCCGCCGTCGTCGGCCGCAGGCCGCCGTCGAGCAGCAGCCAGCGGGTGATGCCGATCGACTCCAGGAACGGCACGTCGTGGCTCGCGACGACCAGCGCCCCCCGGTAGGCGTCCAGCGCGCCGGCGAGCTGTTCCGCGCTCGCCAGGTCCAGGTTGTTCGTCGGCTCGTCCAGCATCAGCAGCTGCGGAGCCGGCTCGGCCAGCAGCAGCGCCGCCAGCGCCGCCCGGAACCGCTCCCCGCCCGACAGCGCACCCGCGGCCCGGTCGGCGCGGGCGCCGCGGAACAGGAAGTGCGCGAGCCGCGCCCGCACCACGTTGTTCGACGCCTGCGGCGCGAAACGGGCCACGTTCTCCACGACCGACAGGCCGTCGTCGAGCACGTCCAGCCGCTGCGGCAGGAACCGCGCCGGCACGTGGACGGCCACCTCCCCGGCCTCCGGCTCCAGCAGCCCCGCCACCGTCCGCAGCAGCGTCGTCTTGCCCGAGCCGTTGCGGCCCACCAAGGCGATCCGCTCCGGCCCCCGCAGGTCCCACTCCAGCGGCGCCCCGGCGCCGTGCGCCAGGCGCAGCCGGGACAGGTCCAGCACCCGCCGGCCCGGCGGGACCAGCGTCGCCGGCAGCTCGATGCGGATCTCGTCGTCGTCCCGGACCGCCTCCACCGCCTCGCCGAGCCGCTCCCGCGCCTGCGTGAGCCGCTCCGCGTGCAGGGTGCGGTGCTTGCCGGCGGACTGCTGCGCCGCGCTCCTGAGGTTGTTCGCGACGATCTTCGGCACACGCTTGTTCTCGTACATCTTCTGCGCGAACCGCCTGCGCCGGGCCAGCTTCACGTGCGCGTCCGACAGCTCCCGCTTCTGCCGCTGCACATCGGCCTCCGCCGCCCGCACCAGCCGCTCGGCCGCCTCCTGCTCGGCGGCCAGCTGCTGCTCGTAGACGCTGAAGTTGCCCCCGTACCAGTGGACTTCGCCCTCGTGGAGTTCGGCGATCCGGTCGACCCGCTCCAGCAGCTCCCGGTCGTGGCTGGCCAGCAGCAGCACTCCCGGCCAGGACTCGACCGCCGCGTACAGCCGGCGGCGGGCCCGCAGGTCCAGGTTGTTCGTCGGCTCGTCCAGCAGCAGTACGTCGGGCCGCGCCAGCAGCAGTGCCGCCAGCCGCAGCAACACGCCTTCGCCGCCCGACAGTTCGCCGACCGTGCGGTCCAGGCCGACCGCGCCGAGGCCCAGCTGGTCGAGGGCCGCCAGGGCCCGCTCCTCGACGTCCCAGTCGTCGCCGACGGCGGTGAAGTTCGCCTCGGTCGCCTCGCCTGCCTCGATCGCGTGCAGGGCGGCGCGCACGGCGCGGATGCCGAGGGCCTCGTCCACGCGGAGCGAGGTGTCGAGGGTGATGTCCTGCGGCAGGTGGCCGACCGTGCCCGACACGGCCAACCGGCCGTCGCGCGGCACGAGTCGGCCGGTGATCAGCTTCAGGAGGGTGGACTTCCCGCTGCCGTTGCGGCCGATGAGTCCGGTGCGACCGGGGCCGACCGCCAGGTCGAAGCCGTCGAAGACGGGAGTGCCGTCGGGCCAGTCGAAGGAGAGCGCGGAGCAGGTGATGAATGAAGAGGTGTTACCCATGGAGGCCTCCAGGTTGCGTGAGTGGTGCGAGCAACTGGGGAGACAGCCGAAGACGGGTGGGATGCGCGGGTGCGCCGGATCGACCCTGTCGGTCGGTGTCTCGGACCTCAGAAGAGCAACGTCCTGCTCCGTTTCGGCGGGGATGGGAACGCCGACGACGCTACGGGCGGCCGAAGCCGCCCGCAAACGAATTACCCGGACGCCGCCGGGCTCAGCGCGGACCGCGCATCAGCTCCGCCAGGCTGTGGTCCATGTCCAGGTAGAGGTGCTCGTGCCCCGGCGAAACCACCTCCGCGGACCTTCGCAGGAAACGCTGCAGCTCCGCCGTCGCCATGAGCACGATCGCGACACCCTCCGGGGCGTGGAACTCGATCGTCGTCCGGTCCCCGTCGTACGGGCGCACCCGCACGTCGCCCTGGCCCGACGGCCTGATCAGGCCCGACCTCAGCAGTTCGCGGGCGAACGTCCACGACACCTCGACGCCCTCCAGCGTGGCCGGAGCGGGGAACGCCATCCGCACCGCGAACGGATCCGACCGGTCGTAGCAGAGAGTGACGGGTACGGTTTCCACCTTCGGCGCGGTGGCTACCAGACGTGCCTGCACGGCCTGCTCGATAACAGTGATCAAGGCTCGCTCCCTTGCGGCGGATCTGCTGCCGGGTCTGGGCTGGAGACCGGCAACCCGATAGACGCCGCAATCGGCAAATCCGTGCACGGGCGATGACGTGAGCTGCGTCACCGATTGGCCGGAACGCGTCCATGTGATCACGTACGGTGATCAAAGCGGGTCCGCCGACCGAAGGGACGCCCCACTCGGCCCCCGTCCGAGGGTGAATCGAGAACGGCCGATTCACGCTCACTCCACAGGCCCAACGGGTGCCCGGGGGAGGGGCGGCGGGCTTTCCCGGCGCGCCGCGGGCGCCCTGGACGGCGCATCCGCAGGTGCACTAGCTTCCGGCGCCATGAGATTCCCGAGAATTGGCATGTCCGCGGCGGCTGTGGCGATCGCCCTCACCGCCGCCCCCGGCCCCGCCCACGCGGACGCCACCGCCACCGCCACCGCCCCCGCCCCCGCGGATGCCCCCGTCCCCGCCGTCGCGGGCGGCGACACCCACGCCTTACGCGGCGCCGGGTGGGCCCTCAAGCAGACCGGCAAGGACGCCCGCTTCCGCGGCCTGGCCGCCGTCAGCCGCTCCACCGCGTGGGTGGCCGGCTCCAAGGGCACCGTCCTGCGCACCACCGACGGCGGCCGCAGCTGGCGGGACGTCTCACCTCCGACCGCCGCCGCCGAAGGCCTCGAACTGCGCGACATCGAGGCGTTCGACGCCCGCCGCGCCGTCGCCCTCTCCATCGGGGAAGGCGAGGCGTCGCGGGTGCTGCGCACCGACGACGGCGGCCGCACCTGGACCGAAACCTTCAGGAACCCGGACCCCCGCGCCTTCTACGACTGCCTGACCTTCTTCGACTCCCGGCACGGCCTCGCCATGAGCGACCCGGTGGACGGCAGGTTCCGCATCCTGTCCACCGACGACGGCGGGCGCAGCTGGACTGTCCTGCCCGAAGCGGGCATGCCGCCCGCCCTGCCCGGCGAAGCCGGCTTCGCGGCGAGCGGCCAGTGCCTGGTGAGCGCCGGACCGCGCGACGTGTGGCTTGCCACCGGAGGCGGAGCCACCGCCCGCATCCTGCACTCGTCGGACCGCGGCCGCACCTGGCGGGCCACCGAGTCAGGCATCCCGGCAGGCGACCCGGCCAAGGGCGTCTTCGCCCTCGCGTTCCGCGACCGTACGGCGGGCCTCGCCGTCGGCGGCGACTACCGCACCGGCGAGCCCTCCCCGCAGGCCGCCGCCCGCTCCGCGGACGCCGGCCGCACCTGGAGCCCCGCCGCCACCCCGCCGCCTGCCTACCGCTCGGGCGCGGCGTGGCTCCCGCACACCCGCGCCGCGGCCCTCGCGGTCGGCCCGACGGGCACCGACGCCACCATCGACGGCGGCCGCACCTGGCGCCCGCTCGCAGCGGGCTCGTTCGACACGGTCGACTGCACCCCTGACGGCAGCTGCTGGGCGGCGGGGGAGAAGGGGCGGGTGGGGCGGCTGGAGCGGGAGTGAGGCGGGAGGAGGTGGGGGAGGGCGGGACCCACACGCTCGGGATCGGCGAGGCGGCAGCGGGGGTGGTGGGGGCGGGAGCCGGGGCTCGGGGTGGGGTGGTGCTGGGGGTGTCCCGGCAGCTTGTTGGCGTTCCGGGGCGTCGGCTCCGCCAACCCGGCTTCTGCCGTTGCCTCTTCGGCGCCGATCCCGCGGCTCCCGCCGCACCCGCCCCGCCCCGCTTCCCTGCCTCGCTTCCCCGCCCCGCCGTCGCGTCGTCCGCGCCCTTAGCCCCGCGGCGTCTCCCGCGCCGCCGACAGGGACGGGGACGTCTTCGTCGCGACGAACTCCGTGATGCGGTACTCGCAGAGGCCCGCGGTGGTGAAGGGGTCCTCCTCGGCGATCTTCTCGATCTCCTCGCGGGAGACGCCCGACGCCAGGATGATGCCGCCGTCGCGGGGGACCTTGCGGCCCGAGGCGAGGAAGACGCCCGACGCGTAGTGGGCGTCCAGCCACGCCATGTGGGCGTCGAGCTGTTCCTCGACGGCTTCGAGGGGTGCGATGTAGGTGAGCTCCATGACGAACATGGAGGTGAGGCTACTCTCGCATCACATGACCATGGTGAAGACCCCCGCCGACGAGGCCGAGGCCCGGGCGATACAGGATGAACTGCGCGCTGCCGTCGTGCTCGACGAGGTCGGGCCGCCGCCGGGGCGCGGGCTCGTCGCCGGCGTGGACGTCGCCTACGACGACGAGCGGGACCTGGTGGCCGCCGCGGCCGTCGTGCTCGATGCCGCGACGCTGGACGTCGTCGAGGAGCGGACAGCCGTCGGGCGCGTCAGCTTTCCGTACGTGCCCGGGCTGCTCGCCTTCCGGGAGCTGCCGACCGTCCTGGCGGCGCTCGACGCGCTGTCCGCGCCGCCGGACCTCGTCGTCTGCGACGGCTACGGCCTGGCGCACCCCAGGGGCTTCGGGCTGGCCTGCCACCTCGGGGTGGTGACGGGGCTGCCCAGCATGGGCGTGGCGAAGAACCCCTTCACCTTCACCTACGACGAGCCCGGTGCCCGCCGCGGCGACGCGGCCGCGCTGCTCGCGGGTGACGGCCGTGTCGTCGGGAGGGCGCTGCGGACGCAGGACGGGATCAAGCCGGTGTACGTGTCGGTGGGGCACCGGATCTCGCTCGACAACGCCTGCGCCCACGCCCTCGCGCTCAGCCCGCGGTTCCGGATTCCCGAGAGCACCCGCCGGGCGGACTCGCTGTGTCGGCGGGCGCTGCGCGAGGCGTCCTGACGGGCCCGCCGACGGGCGGGGGCCTCAGCGGGCCGAGGCGACGCGGAAGCGGATGCCGGCCTTCTGGAGGCGGTCCAGCAGGGAGTCGCCCATCGCGACGGCCGTGGTGAGCTGTCCGGCACGCTGCGGCAGCGCGTCGAAGGCCAGGCACAGGGCCGACTCGGCCAGCATCTTCGCGGTTTCGCCGTAGCCCGGATCGCCGCCCGAGACCTCGGTGAGGACGCGGCGGCCGCCGCCCTCGCCGACGAAGCGGACGGTGAACCAGCTGCGGGCCCGGCGTTCGGCGTCGGGGCCGCGGCCCGGCTCCCAGAGGTCCATCAGCCACTGCCGGGCGGGCGGCAGCTGCGCCAGCGCGGCGGTCGCTCCGACGGCCGCGGTGCCGCAGAGGGCGAAGGGGAGGTGTTTGACCGAGGCGTAGTGGCGGTAGCGGAAGTCGGGCCCGTAGCGGTCGAGCGCGGCGGCGGACCGCGTCACGATGCGCGGGTCGAGGCTGGGCAGGGGCAGGGCCCAGGTTCCGGTCTCCCGGCTGAACCGGGGTACGCCGACGGGCCCGCGGACGCGGCGTCCGGGCAGCCGGTGCTCGTGGAGGCGGCGTTCGCGGGCGGCTGCGAGGGTCTGCGGGGCGCGGCCCATGGCGGTGAGGGCGGAGGCGAGGGTGCCGCCCGAGAAGAGGGCGTTGGAGCGCATGAAGCCGTCCACGCGGAGCGGGACGTCCCGGGGGAGCTGCGCGACGGTGAAGTACGCGCCGAGGTCGGCGGGGACGGAGTCGAAGCCGCAGGCGTGGACCAGGCGGGCGCCGGTCTCCCGGGCGCGCGCGTCGTGCAGGACGTAGGTGCGGTCGACGAACTCCGGCTCGCCGGTGAGGTCGACGTAGTCGGTGCCGGAGGCGGCGCAGGCGGCGACGATCTCGCCGCCGTACAGGACGTACGGTCCGACGGTCGTGGCGAGGACGCGGGTGGCGGCGGCGAGTTCCCGTACGGCTGCCGGGTCGGAGGCGTCGGCCTGGAGCAGCGGGACGTCCGCGGCGGCGGGGTGGAGGGCGGTCAGGCGGTCGCGGAGCCGTTGCAGCTTGGCGGGGTCGCGGCCGGCGAGGGCCCACCGGCAGCCGGCGGGGGCGTTCGCGGCGAGGTACTCGGCGGTCAGGGCACCGACGAAGCCGGTCGCGCCGAAGAGGACGACATCGTGGGGGCGGTCCGCCTCCTTCGCCGCGGGTCCGGTGGCCTGGTCGGTCCGGTCGGCCCTGCCGGCCTGGTCGGTCCGGTTGGCGTGGTCGTCCCGATCGGCCCGCTTCCGGCCCCCTTCGCCCCGTCCCGCCGTCGGACCGGCCTGTCGAACTTCTTCGTTCATCACGGCTCCTCCCAGCTGTTACCGGTGGCCGAGGCTAGCGTGCGCCGACGGCGGTGCGGGCGGCGCCCCCGCCCGGCCGAAAGCCGTTGCGGGGGCGCCGTGTCCGGGGCCGGCGGCGGTGGCGCCGGCCGGGGTCAGTTGTCCTCGTACAGGCCGAAGATGTCGACGACGAGGTCGATGTCGGCGTCGCTCTGGTTCCAGATGTCGATGATCCCGTACGGGCCCGTGCCCGCCTGGACCAGGTTCGGGACGGTCCTGCCGCGGGTCCAGTTGAGGGTGGAGGAGGTCGGTGTGGGCGGCCACTGCTCGGTGCCGTTGTCGTAGTCGGCCAGCGAGTTCGGGTCCGGTGCGACGGCGAGGTGGCCCGGGCCCTTGGGGTTGGTGACGGTGGTGTTGAGGACGAAGCCCTTGGTGTGCGGGAACCCGTCGGCGAGCGGCATGTACACGTAGCTGCGGCCGCTCAGCGGGCCCCAGGGCCAGGTGGCGCCGTCACGGGTGTCGAGCAGGCGGTCCGGCTTGAGCGGCACGTAGGCGTTGGGGCCGGCGGGGCTGTAGTAGCCGACGATGTCGATGATGACGTCGGTCGGGTTCCAGCCGCCGTTGCGGATGCTGATCTCGCCGGAGGCGCTGACCGGGACGATCACCGCGTTCGCGATGGTCTGCCCGGCGCTGAAGTTGAGGTTCGACACCGCCGGGGCGGTCCCGCTGCCGGGGAAGACGGTGAGGTGGCCGTCGCTCCTGGGGTTGGTGACCGTCACGTTCAGCGCGACGGCGGTGGCGTTGGCCAGGCCCCTGATCGGCTTGGTGAGCGTGCCGTAGCCCTTGATCTGGCCCTGGGGGGCGCCGGTGCCGTTGCGGGTGTCGACGAGGCGCTGCGGGTCCAGCGGGGTGTAGCCGCTGGAGGCGGACTTGGTGAAGTAGCCGGTGACGTCGGCGATGAGGTCGACCCCCTCCCAGCCGCCGTTGTACAGGTTCACGTACCCGTCCCTGCCGACGGGGACGATGACCAGGTTCGGGACGGTCTGCCCGGGGGCGAAGTTGACGTTCGAGGTGGTCGGCTTCTCGCCGCCGTCGGGGTAGGCGGTGATGTGGCCGCCGCTGGTGGTGTTGGTGACGGTGACATTGAGGACGACGGCGGTCACCCCGGCGGGGATGGCGGCGTTGCCGCCGATCCGGAGCCGGGCCTGGCCGTAGGCGGGGACCTTCCCCCGGTAGCCGCCGGTGCCGTTGCGGGTGTCGAGGAGGCGCTGCGGGGTGTGCGGCGTGAAGTGGGAGCCCTGGGTCCAGACGGCGATCTGGTTGACGGCGGATGCCTGCGTGACGTGGTCCGTGACCGTGACGCGGACCGTGTAGCCGCCGGGCTTGCCGTACTGGTGAGGGGTGGTCAGCTTCTGGCCGCCGGCGGACGTCCCCTCGCTGGCGGTGCCGTCGCCCCAGTCGACCGAGACGGAGACGGCGTTGGCCGTGCCGGTGGTGGCGGCGTCGACCTCGATGCCGTGCGCGCTGGTGGTGAAGGCCTGGAGGCCCACGGCTATCTCGTTCTGTGCGGTGTCGCCGGAGGCGGCACCCGCCCGGCCCGCCGCGGGGGCCTGCCGGACCGACCGGTCGGCAGGGCTGGTGAACGCGGCGGCCTCCCGCTGCTGCGGCCTGACCTGGTCGGGCTTGGCGATGCCGTGCGGCTCGGGCCGGCCGGAGGCCGGGCCGGCCGCGTGGGCCGGGGCGGGTGCGAGCGCGACACCGGCCGCGAGGACGGCGGCGGATGCCGCGAGTCGGCGGTAGGACACCGGGTTTCCCCCCATGGAAAAGTTGTTGAGCCTTTGAACAAGGCTGAAGCCCGCTCAGGGTACAGAGTCGAACGGACCTCGAACGCCGGGGTTTCCGCAGGTCGCGGGTCACAGGTCCGTTTGTCGGATGTGCCCGGTCCGGTTGTCCGGCTCGGCGGGGCGTGGGGGGCTAGCGTGGGTCCGCGGAGGCCGGTGGCCGGCGGCCGGTGGCCGGTGGCCGGGTACGGGCGCGGACGGCGTCGGGCGGAGGAGTCGGTGAAGGCTGCGGTACGCAAGTGGGAGGCGGTCCGGGAGTTCGCCCTGGGGCTGCCCGAGGCGGTCGAGGAGTTCCCCTGGGGGCCCGAGGACTGCGTCGTGAAGGTCAACAAGAAGATCTTCGTCTTCCTGGGCGGCGCCGACGGCCCGCAGCCCTTGGGCATCTCGGTGAAGCTCAGGGACGAGACGCTGCACGGCCACGCCATGGCCGCACCGGGCGCGGAGCCCACCGGGTACGGCCTGGGCCGGTCCGGATGGGTGTCGGTGCCGCTCGGGGAGCCGGGTGCGCCGCCGGCGGCGGTGCTGTGCGAGTGGGTAGAGGAGAGCTATCGGACGGTCGCCCTGAAGCGGCACGTGAAGGAGCTGGACGAGCGGATCGCGTCAAACGGCTAAGCGCTTGCTCTTGTGCTGAGGGTGACCCGTTCCTAGCATCGCTGGTGTTACATCGGTTGTGTCACACACTCACACGCTCGCACACCAGGATGCCGGGGGTTCGATGTCAGTGACAGGTGCCGGGCAGGCGCGCGGCCACACCGGCGCCGCCGGGCCCGGCCCCGGCCGCCCCGGCGGCCCCGGCGGCCCGCTCGCGGGCCTGCGCGTCGTCGAGCTGGCCGGCATCGGCCCCGGCCCGTTCGCCGCCATGCTGCTCGCCGACCTCGGCGCGGACGTCGTCCGCGTCGACCGGCCCGGCGGCGGCGGCCTCGCCGTCGACCCGGCGTACGACACCACCAACCGCGGCAAGCGCTCCGTGCTGGTCGACCTGAAGGCCGACGGCGGCGCCGCTCTCGTCCTGGACCTGGCCGAGCGGGCCGACGTGCTCATCGAGGGCCTGCGGCCGGGTGTCGCCGAGCGGCTCGGCGTCGGCCCCGACGCCTGCCTCGCCCGCAACCCGCGCCTGGTCTACGGCCGCATGACCGGCTGGGGCCAGGACGGCCCGCTCGCCCCGACCGCCGGGCACGACATCGCGTACATCGCGGTCACCGGAGCCCTCGGCATGATCGGGACGCCGGGCGAGCCCCCGGCCGTCCCGGCCAACCTCCTCGGCGACTACGCGGGCGGCTCCCTCTACCTCGTCATCGGCATCCTCGCGGCGCTCCGGCACGCCGCCGCCCCGGGCGGCGCCGGCCAGGTCGTCGACGCGGCCATCGTCGACGGCACCGCGCACCTGACCGCCATGGTCCACGGCATGATGGCCGCCGGCGGCTGGCAGGACCGCCGCGGCGCGAACCTGCTCGACGGCGGCTGCCCCTTCTACGGGACCTACGCGACCTCCGACGGCGGGTACATGGCGGTCGGCGCGCTGGAGCAGCAGTTCTACGACACCTTCACCACCCTTCTCGGCATCGCCGACCGGGCCCCCGCCCGCAAGGACGCGGCCCGCTGGGGGGAACTGCGCGCGGCCGTCGCAGCCGCCTTCAAGTCCCGTACGCGGCAGGAGTGGACGGAGGTCTTCGATGGCACCGACGCCTGCGTGGCGCCCGTCCTGTCGCTGCGCGAAGCACCCCACCACCCCCACCTGGCCGCCCGCGGCACCTTCACCGACGTCGGCGGCATCGTCCAGCCCGCGCCCGCCCCCCGCTTCTCCGCGACGCCCGCCGCGGTGCGCGGCGGGCCCGCGCAGCCGGGCGCGGACACCGCGTCGGTGGCCGCAGACTGGGACGTGCCGGGCCTGGCCGGGAAGGGCGGCGCCTGATGGAGCTGTCCGCGATGCCCGACGAGGACCTGTACCTCGCCGGCCGCAAGCGCGACGCGGCGGCCGCCGTGCCCGACGGGTTCTGCGAGTTGATGACGCTCTGCCGGCCCGCCGGATATGTCCGCGAGCGCATCGAGGCCTTCCGCGAGGCAGGCATCACGATGCCGAACGTCACGCCCGTCGGCCCCGAGCCGGCCCGGCTGATCGAAACCGTCAAGAGCTGGCTGTAGGGGGAAGACCGATGCAACGACGCATCTTCGACGCCGACCACGAGGCGTTCCGCGACACCGTCCGCACCTTCCTCGCCAAGGAGGTGCTGCCGCACTACGAGCAGTGGGAGAAGGACGGCATCACCAGCCGGGACGCATGGCGGGCCGCCGGCCGGCAGGGGCTGCTGGGCCTCGCCGTCCCCGAGGAGTACGGCGGCGGAGGGAACCCCGACTTCCGGTACGCCGCCGTCCTCGCCGAGGAGTTCACCCGGGCCGGCACCCCCGGCCTGGCCCTCGGCCTGCACAACGACATCATCGGCCCGTACCTGGTCAACCTGGGCACCGAAGAGCAGAAGCGGCGCTGGCTGCCCGGCTTCTGCTCCGGCGAGACGATCACCGCGATCGCGATGACCGAACCGGGCGCCGGCAGCGACCTCCAGGGCATCCGCACCACTGCCGAGGACCGCGGCGACCACTGGCTGGTCAACGGATCCAAGACGTTCATCTCCAACGGAATCCTCGCCGACCTCGTCATCGTCGTCGCCCGGACCGGCCCGGGGGGAGGGGCGCACGGCCTGTCGCTGCTCGTCGTCGAGCGCGGCGCGGAGGGCTTCGAACGCGGCCGGAACCTCGACAAGATCGGCCAGAAGGCGCAGGACACCGCCGAGCTGTTCTTCCACGACGTGCGCGTCCCCAAGGAGAACCTGCTCGGCGAACTCGGCGGCGGGTTCGTCCACCTGATGAACCACCTCGCCCAGGAGCGGCTCGCCATAGCGATGGCCGGCATCGCCGCGGCCGAGCACCTGCTGGAGATCACCACCGCGTACGTCAAGGAGCGCGAGGCGTTCGGACGGCCGCTGTCGAAGCTCCAGCACATCCGCTTCGAGATCGCCGAGATGGCCACCGAGTGCGCTGTCACCCGCACGTTCGTCGACCGCTGCATCACCGACCACTCCGACGGGCAGCTCGACCACGTCCACGCCTCGATGGCCAAGTGGTGGGCGACCGAGCTCCAGAAGCGGGTCGCCGACCGCTGCCTGCAACTCCACGGCGGATACGGCTACATGACCGAATACCGGGTCGCGCGGGCCTTCACCGACGGCCGGATCCAGACCATCTACGGCGGCACGACCGAGATCATGAAGGAGATCATCGGTCGTTCCCTGCTCGGCTAACCTCCCCTCGAAAGGCTTGACCAGTGAGCACCGAAGCGTACGTGTACGACGCGATCCGCACGCCGCGCGGCCGCGGCAAGGCCAACGGGTCCCTGCACGGCACCAAGCCGATCGACCTGGTCGTCGGCCTCATCCACGCGCTCCGCGAGCGCAACCCCGGACTCGACCCCGCCGCCATCGACGACATCGTCCTCGGCGTCGTCGGCCCGGTCGGCGACCAGGGCTCCGACATCGCCCGCATCGCGGCCATCGCCGCGGGCCTGCCCGACACCGTCGCGGGCGTGCAGGAGAACCGCTTCTGTGCGTCCGGCCTGGAGGCGGTGAACCTGGCGGCCGCGAAGGTCCGCTCCGGCTGGGAGGACCTCGTCCTCGCGGGCGGCGTGGAGTCCATGTCCCGCGTCCCGATGGCCTCGGACGGCGGCGCCTGGTTCAACGACCCGATGACCAACTGGGACGTCAACTTCGTCCCGCAGGGCATCGGCGCCGACCTGATCGCCACCATCGAGGGCTTCTCCCGCCGGGACGTCGACGAGTACGCCGCCCTCTCGCAGGAGCGCGCCGCGACCGCCGTCAAGGAGGGCCGCTTCGCCCGCTCCCTCGTCCCCGTCACCGACCGCAACGGCCTGGTCGTCCTCGACCACGACGAGTTCATCCGCCCCGGGACGACGGCCGACACCCTCGCGAAGCTCAAGCCGTCCTTCGCCGACATCGGCGAACTCGGCGGCTTCGACGCCGTCGCCCTGCAGAAGTACCACTGGATCGAGAAGATCGACCACGTCCACCACGCGGGCAACTCCTCCGGCATCGTCGACGGCGCCTCGCTCGTCGCGATCGGCTCCCGCGAGGCGGGCGAGCGGGCCGGCCTGGCGCCGCGTGCCCGCATCGTGTCCGCCGCGGTGTCCGGATCCGAGCCCACCATCATGCTCACCGGGCCCGCCCCGGCCACCCGCAAGGCCCTCGCCAAGGCCGGCCTCACCATCGACGACATCGACCTCATCGAGATCAACGAGGCCTTCGCCGGCGTCGTCCTGCGCTTCGTCAAGGACATGGGCGTCTCCCTCGACAAGGTCAACGTCAACGGCGGCGCCATCGCCCTCGGCCACCCCCTCGGCGCCACCGGCGCGATGATCCTCGGCACCCTGGTCGACGAACTGGAGCGCCAGGACAAGCGCTACGGGCTCGCCACCCTCTGCGTCGGCGGCGGCATGGGCGTCGCCACCGTCGTCGAGCGCCTCTGACATCGTCCTGCACCCCCTGATCCCCCCGACACGGAAGTAGCGAACATGAGCGAGTCCACCACGATCCGCTGGGAACAGGACGAGACCGGCGTCGTCACGCTGGTCCTCGACGACCCCGACCAGTCCGCCAACACCATGAACCAGGCCTTCACGGACTCGATCGCGGCCGTCGCCGACCGCGCCGAGGCCGAGAAGGACTCCATCCGCGGCATCATCTACACCTCTGCCAAGAAGACCTTCTTCGCCGGCGGGGACCTCAAGGAGATGATCCGGCTGCGTCCCGAGGACGCGCAGGCCGCCTTCGACACCGGAACCGGGATCAAGCGCGCGCTGCGCCGCATCGAGACCCTCGGTGTACCCGTCGTCGCCGCCATCAACGGCGCCGCGCTCGGCGGCGGTTACGAGATCTGCCTCGCCTCCCACCACCGCATCGCGCTCGACGCGCCCGGCTCGAAGATCGGCCTGCCCGAGGTTACCCTCGGCCTGCTTCCCGCCGCAGGCGGCGTCACCCGCACCGTCCGCCTCATGGGCATCACCGACGCGCTGCTGAAGGTCCTGCTCCAGGGCACCCAGTACAGCCCGAAGCGCGCCCTCGACAGCGGCCTCGTCCACGAACTGGCCGCGACGCCGGAGGAGATGCTCGCCAAGGCCCGCGCCTTCATCGACGCCAACCCCGAGTCCAGGCAGCCCTGGGACGCGCCCGGCTACCGGATCCCCGGCGGCACGCCCGCCCACCCCAAGTTCGCCGCGAACCTGCCCGCGTTCCCCGCGAACCTCAAGAAGCAGCTGAACGGGGCCCCGTACCCGGCGCCGCGCAACATCATGGCGGCCGCCGTCGAGGGCGCCCAGGTGGACTTCGAGACGGCGCAGACCATCGAGGCCCGCTACTTCACCGAGCTGGTGACCGGCCAGACCGCGAAGAACATGATCCAGGCGTTCTTCTTCGACCTCCAGGCCGTCAACGCCGGCCGCAGCCGCCCCCGCGGCGTCGAGGCGCGCACCGTCCGCCGCGTCGCCGTCCTCGGCGCCGGGATGATGGGAGCCGGAATCGCCTACTCCTGCGCCCGCGCCGGCATCGAGGTCGTCCTGAAGGACGTCACCGCCGAGGCCGCCGCCAAGGGCAAGGCGTACTCGGAGAAGCTGCTCGACAAGGCCGTCGCCAAGGGCCGCACCACCGAGGCCGCCCGGGCCGAGCTGCTGGCCCGGATCACCCCGACCGCCGACACCGCCGACCTCGCCGGCTGCGACGCGGTCATCGAGGCGGTCTTCGAGGACACCTCCCTGAAGCACAAGGTCTTCCAGGAGGTGCAGGACGTCGTCGCGCCCGACGCGCTGCTGTGCTCCAACACCTCCACCCTGCCCATCACGGGCCTCGCCGAGGGCGTCGACCGCCCCGCCGACTTCATCGGCCTGCACTTCTTCTCGCCCGTCGACAAGATGCCGCTCGTGGAGATCATCAAGGGGGAGCGGACCGGCGACGAGGCCATCGCCCGCGCCTTCGACCTCGTCCGGCAGATCAACAAGACCCCCATCGTGGTCAACGACTCGCGCGGCTTCTTCACCTCGCGCGTCATCGGCCAGTTCATCAACGAGGGCGTCGCCATGGTCGGCGAGGGCGTCGAGCCCGCCTCCGTCGAGCAGGCCGCCGCCCAGGCCGGCTACCCGGCCAAGGTGCTCTCCCTCATGGACGAGCTCACCCTCACCCTCCCGCGGAAGATCCGCAACGAGACCCGCAAGGCCGTCGAGGCCGAGGGCCGCACCTGGACCCCGCACCCTGCCGACGAGGTCATCGACCGCATGGTCGACGAGTTCGCCCGCCCCGGCCGCAGCGGCGGCGCCGGCTTCTACGACTACGACGAGGCGGGCAGGCGCTCCCGCATCTGGCCGGGGCTGCGCGAGCACTTCGCCCGCCCCGGCGCGGACGTGCCCTTCGAGGACATGAAGGAGCGGATGCTCTTCGCCGAGGCCCTCGACACCGTCCGCTGCCTCGACGAGGGCGTGCTCACCTCGATCGCCGACGCCAACATCGGCTCCATCATGGGCATCGGCTTCCCCGCCTGGACGGGCGGCGTGATCCAGTACATCAACGGCTACGAGGGCGGCCTGCCCGGCTTCGTCGCCCGGGCCCGCGAACTGGCCGACCGCTACGGCGACCGCTTCACGCCGCCCGCCTCGCTGGTCGCGAAGGCCGAGCGCGGGGAGACGTACGCGGACTGACGCGGCGGCCTGACGCACGCCGGCCGGCGGCCCCCGCCCGACGTCCGGCAGGTGCCGCCCGAGGCGTGCGTCAGGCGCCGCCCAGCGCGGCGAACACCCCGCGGAGCGCGGTGCCGTCGGGGGCCGTCCAGCCGGTGACGACCCCGGCCGCACCGCCCTGCGGGCCGCCCGGCCGCAGGGCGCGTACGATCCGCAGCACCGCCGGCCCGCCCGCGAAGCGGACCTCGGTGCCCTCCGCCGTGGTCGCGGCCGCCGCGGCCGCCGCATCGAGCCCTTCCGCCGCACCCGGGCCCCCCTCCACGACGACCGTCGGGTCCGGCGCACCGTCGATGCTCTGCGCCCAGGGCTGCGCCTCGCCGCGCAGCAGCGCGAGGACCTGCCCGACGGCCACCGGGTCGTGCGCGGCGTCGTACACCCAGCGGGTGCCCAGCACCCCGTGCTCGACAGTGCCGATCAGGGCCCCTTCGGCCCCCTCCAGCGGCGCCCCCCGGTACGTCATCGGCACGTGGTAGGCGACCGGGTCCGGCGCGGAGGCGTCGGCGACGACCATGAACTCGATGCCGACCTCGCCCTCGGGGTCGTCCAGCCGGAACCCGCCGGCCGTGACCGGGTCCGGCGCACCGCCCGTGGCGGCGTACCACGGCTGGGAGGGCAGCCAGGCCGCGAGGAGTTCGAGCTTGGTCGGCGTGATGGTGGTTTTGTGGATCACAGACATGATCCCGAACCTACCGGCTGCCGCAGGCAGTTGGGAGGCGCGGCCGGTCCGCGCTCGTCAGTCGCCGGCGGCGAACTGGGCCTTCAGCTCCTCGCGCAGCGACCGCTGGAACGCCGTGACCAGCGCCTGCACCACCATCGGCTGCATGTGCGCGGACAGCGCCTTCATCGACTCCACCCGCTCCGGATCGTCCTCGCCCTCCGTGAACGGCCCCCACACCTCGTCGCGGAACAGCCGCGTCAGCTCCCGGGCCGTCGCCCGGGCGTGCTCCAGCAGCACCTCCCGGGCCGCCAGCACCGTCCCGTGCGAGATCGGCACGTCCAGCAGCGCCACCCCCAGCCGGAGCAGCGACAGGTCCACCCGGAACCGCTCCGGTCCGCCCCCGACCACGTTCATCGCGGCCAGCCGGCGCAGGTCCTCCTCCGGCAGCGGCCGGCCCGCCCGCCGCTCCAGCTCCTCCAGAGACACCTCCTCCGCCGCGTCCGGCGCCCACGACGACACCAGCGCCCGGTGGATGGCCAGGTCGTGGGCGCTGAGATCGCCGGGCAGGGCGTCCAGGTAGCGCTCGATCGCGGACAGCGTCATGCCCTGGTGCTGGAGCTCCTCGATCAGCGCGAGCCGGGAGAGGTGCTCGGGCCCGTAGCGGCCCACCCGACGCGGTCCGATCACGGGAGGGGGCAAAAGCCCGCGGGTGCTGTAGAACCGTACGGTGCGGACGGTGACCCCCGCCCGGGCGGCGAGCTCGTCGACGGTGAGCGTGGGCTCGGGCACCCCGGTGGTCATGGTCACTCGCCCCGCTCTCTGCTCAGCACGTCCCGTTCCGGTACCGCGGTTCAACAGTATTGCTGTCGCACCAACGATGTGAAACGGCGAGGAGCTGCCCATGAGCACGATCCTGCGACTGCCCGGACGTCCCGAACAGCTCACCCTGCCCGCCCTGCTCGCCCGCAACGCCGCCGAGTACGGCGACCTCCCCGCCCTCTCGTGGCGCACGGGGGATACCGCATCCCCCGGCTGGACCACCCTCGGCTGGGCCGAGGTGCGGCGCCGGGTCGCCGTCCTCGCCGCCGGGTACGCCTCGCTCGGCGTCGAACGCGGCGAACACGTGCTGATCATGATGGGCAACCGGCCCGAGCACTGGCTCACCGACCTCGCCCTCGTCCACCTCGGTGCCGTCCCCGTCACCGTGTACGGCACCTCCGCCCCCGAGCAGATCGCGTACACCGCCCGCCACAGCCGGGCCCGCCTCGCCGTCGTCGGCGGCGCCGGCGAACTGCCGCGCTGGGAACCGCTGCTGGCCGACGGCACCGTACCGCTGGAGCGGCTCGTCGTGGCCGACGCCGGCGCCGCGGGCGCGCACCGCTCGTACGACGCCGTCTACACGGCCGGAACCCGGCTGCACACCCCCGACGCCTTCGAGAAGGCCTGGCGGGAGCTGCGCCCCGAGGACCCGCTGACCGTCGTCTACACCTCGGGCACCACCGGCGACCCCAAGGGGGTCCGGCTCACCCACCGCAACATCCTGCTCCAGTCCGTCCGCCTCGACCGGCGCGTGGAACTCCCCGAGCACGCCGAGCACATCTGCTACCTGCCGTTCGCGCACATCGCCGAGCGGATCCTCGGCATCTACCTGCCGCTGCTGCGCGCCGCGCACGTCCGGCTCGTCGCCGACCCGGCAGCCGTCGCCGCCGCCGTACGGGAGCTGCGGCCGGTGCAGTTCTTCGGGGTGCCCCGGGTGTGGGAGAAGCTCGCCGCCGGCCTGCGGGCGGTGCTCGCCGGGCTGCCGCGGGAGCAGCGGGAGGCCATCGAGGAGGCGAACGGCCTCGCCCGGACCGTGGCCGGGCACCTGGAGCGAGGCGAGCCCGTCCCCGCCGGGCCGGAGGCCGCGTACGTCCGGGCCAAGGAGCACGTCCTGGACCCGCTGCTGCGGCTGGCCGGGCTCGACCGGCTGCTGTGGACGGCGAGCGCGACCGCGCCGATGCCGATCGACGTCGTACGGTTCTGGGCCGGCTGGGGGATCACCGTCATGGACGCGTGGGGCCTGACGGAGACCTCCGGCGTGTGCACCGTCAACAGCCGCGACGCGTTCCGGCTCGGCTCGGTCGGCCGGCCCATCGAGGGCCTGGAGCTGCGGATCGCCGACGACGGGGAGATCCTCGCCCGCGGCGAGACCGTCTTCGGCGGCTACCTCAGGCCCGACGGGACGCTGGAGGGCGCCCACGACGCGGAGGGCTGGTTCCCCACCGGGGACATAGGCCGGATCGACCAGGACGGGTTCCTGTGGCTGACCGACCGCAAGAAGGAGCTGATCATCACCTCCACCGGCAAGAACGTCTCGCCGGCCCTGGTGGAGAACACGCTCAAGGAACACCCGCTGATCGGCCAGGCCCTGGCCCACGGCGACCGCCGCTCCTACCTCGTCGCCCTGCTCGTCCTCGACGCCGAACTCGCCCCGGCGTGGGCGGCGGCCCGCGGCATCGAGGCGGCCTCCCTCGCCGACCTCGCCCGGCACCCGCAGGTGCGCGCGGAAATCGCCGCCGCGGTCGAGACCGCCAACGCCCGCCTCAACCGCACGGAACAGATCAAGCGCTACCACCTGCTGACCACGGAATGGGGGCCGGAGACGGGGGAACTGACCCCGTCCCTGAAACTCCGCCGCCGCGTGGTCCGCGACAAATACGCCGACACGATCGACTCCCTGTACACGGACCCGCCCGAGCCCCGGTAACCCTGCCGGCGCTCCGGTCGAAGTCGGCACCCCGGCCTGCGCCCAAGGCGAGGGCGGGGCGGGGGTGGCGGGAGCCGCAGGGCCGGGGGGTGGGGCGGCGGGAGGCGGGTCGGCGGGGGCCGATAGGTCGGGGGGCGGGGGTGCGAGGGCGAGGCGGGGTTCGGCGGTAGCCGATGGGTCGGGGTCGGGTGTGTGTCTGGGGGTGTCCCGGGCAGTTGATGGTGTCCGGGGCGTGCCGGTCCCTCAAGGGCGCGCCCGTTGGGCGCGTCGCTGCGCGATGGCCCTGGCGGGCCACCCTTGACCGACCGACCCGCCCCGGAGGCATTTTTTCTGCCGGGACGCCCCCAGGGGAACGGCCTGGGGGTACGTGGACCATTCAGGGCCATCAGAGCCGCCGCCCTCCCGCCCCGGGGGCCCCTTTCGCCCCACCGGCATCAGCCGACCCGCCGACGGAAGCCGGGTTGGGCTGTGACGTCGGAAAACGATGCCCAGAGCATCATCGGGAGACAGGAGCGCGTCGGATCGCTACGTGGGCACCCTCAGCTCAGCGGCCGTCGGCCGTCGTCATGGGCAGCGAAGCGCCCCCGCCCGCCACAGGCCTCGTCGGTTTCGGCGACCGACCGCCGCCCGGGGCGCGGGGGCGCCTCAGACGGTTGCATGCGCGGGGCTGCTCGGCGATCGGCCGCCGTCCGGGGCGCGCAGCGCCCCAGCCACTCCCTGCTCCTCCCCTATCGACCTCTGGCCGCAGGACGACCGCATCCGACCCGCCAACCGCCATGATCCGGCGATCCGGGGGTCCGGCGGTCAGCCGCTGAGCCGACGGCGCCCCCGTAGCGATCTGCCGCGCCACCCCCGCCCCTGACGGCCGCCGGACGCTGAGCCGACGGCGCCCCTGTAGCGATCTGCCGCGCCGCCCTGCTCCTGACGGCAGATGGCCGCTGAGCCGAGGGCGCCCACGTAGCGATCCGACGCGCTCCTGTCTGCGGATGATGCTCTGGGCATCGCTTCCCGACGTCACAGCCCGCCCGGCTCTCGCTGGCGGGTCTGCTGATGCCGGTGGGGTGAAAGGGGCCCCGGGGCGGGAGGGCAACGGCTCTGATCCGGCCGGTAGGTGATGGTCCCTCCAGGCCGTTCCCCTGGGGGCTTCCCGGCAGCTTGTTGGCATTCCGGGGTGGGTCGTCCTGTCAAGGGTGGCCCGAAGGGCCATCGCGCAGCGACGCGCCCAACGGGCGCGCCCTTTACAGGGCGGCCCGCCCCGGAAGGACAATGGGCTGCCGGGACACCCCCCGCACCCACCGACCCCGAGTCGTCGGCTCCCGCCAACTCACGCCCGCCGCCGTCTCTCCGACCCCGACCGCGTGGCTCCCGCCTACCCCGCCTCGCCCGCCCCGCCAACGGTGGTTCGAGCAGTCGGAAGGCGCGCCTGGTGCGCCGGACTGGTCGCGAAGCCCCGCCCGCCTGTCTCGCTATCGCCCCGAGGCCAGCAGCTGCCGGATGATCCGGGCCAAGGCCCGGGCGTAGTTCCAGTTTGCGTGGGGGCCCGACCCCAGGGGGCCGACGGCCGCGAAGTACTCCCACTCGGCGAGCGCCGCGACCGTTCCGGCGGGGCGGTGTTGCGAGGGCGCCCGGGAGAGCGAGCCGTGGAGCTCCTGCCCGCAGGTGAGCAGGTCGTCGACGAGCGCCGCGACGGCCTCCGGGCCGGGGCGTTCCGCGTACGGGGCGAGTGCTCGGGCGACCAGTCGGGTCGTGTCCGCGTGACCCTGCGCCATACCCATGCCGGTGCTTCCCATCGTCGTCAGCAGGTGGTGGACACACCATGGACGTAGTGAAGTCCTGTTACGAGGACTTGCCGGAGGGCTTTCTATGGACGAAAAAGGACTTCCTTACGCCCGAACCGGTGAAGCACAGTCCGCGGGCGGACTTTCCTGCCACAGTGGTCAGATCTGAACCGGCCAAGGGAGTTGGAATGCCTCGATCCACTGGCAACGTCCGATTGCGTGCGGCCCGGCAGGCGGCCGGCTACCGGTCGCAGCAGGACCTCGCGAACGCCCTCGCCGCCCGCGGCGTCACCGTCGGCATTCGGCAGGTCCGGCGGTGGGAATCGGACGCTCCGCCCCTCCCGCAGCCCGATATCCGTCAGGCCCTCAGCGAGCTTCTCGGCCGACCGCTCGACGAACTCGGTTTCAACGTTCCGCCGGGCGCGGAGACACGGACATCGACCAGCCTCCTCGCCCCCGCCAACCGGGGTCCTCTGCGTACACCCAACGCGCAGCAACCCGCCACCGCTGCCACTGACTTCCTCGCCGGAACGCGTGCCCACCGCCGGCTCTACTGGAGCGTGGCCCCCGCCACCCTGCACCCCGCCGTGGCCGCGCACGCGGCCTTGGGCAGCCAACTCCTGGACGCGACCACCGGGCGAACGCGGCAGCTCCTCGCCACGGCCCTGGCCGAGAGCTGGTTGCTGGCCGGCCGGATCGAGTTCTTCGACCTACGAGAGCCCGACCGTGCCGGCGACACCTGGGTGCGAGCGCTCCAGGCGGCAGGGGAGGCCGATGACGCCCTCCTGGGCTGTGCCGTCCTCGCCCACATGGCGTTCATTCCCGGGTGGGACGGTGACCGGGACGGTGCGACGGAGCGGATGGTGGCAGCCCGCGCGTACGCCCGCCGAGGTCCTGCCAGCGCCGAACTGCTGGCCTGGCTCGACGCGGTGGAAGCCGAGTGCGCGACGCGCTGCGGCGACACCCGAGCCGCCCTCAACCTGTGTTCTCACGGCGAGGACGTCCTCGCAACCGGCAGCGAGCACCGGAGTCCTGAGTGGCTGGACTGGTTCTCGGCCGTCCGGCTGGCCGCGTTCAAGGGCCACACACAGCTCGCCGCGGGGCACCTTCCGCAGGCCCGCGACACGCTACTCGGCGTTCTCGCCGAACTTCCCGAAGACAGCGACAAGCAGCGGACCGTCGTCCTCGGTGACCTGGCTGCCGTGGAGGTTGCTGCCGGGCGGCCCGAGGAAGCCGCCCGGTACGCCCTCAAGGCGCTGGTCCTGCTCGAAACGCACTGGTACGCGACGGGGCTGGAGCGCATCCGGGAGGTGCGGCGCGCCCTGGGGCCCTGGCAGCACGAGCAGTACGTCCGTGACCTCGATGACCGGCTCTACGGCTGGGGGGCCGTCGTCAACGCCCTCTCTTGTTGAACTCGGCGATCCTGGGGGACAGCTCGGCCAGGCTCTCGATGCGGAACGTCGGGAGTTCGCGTGCCTCGGCGGTGTCCCACTGGATCGTCGCCCAAGGGCCCCGGCGGATCAGCGCCGTGTGCATACCAGCCTGCTTGCCGGGGCGCAGATCGTTGTCGACGCGGTCGCCGACGTAGAGGATCTCCGATGCGTCGGCCGGAACGACCGCGGCCACACGCTCGAAGAACTCGGGGTCGGGTTTGCTCGCGCCCCAGTCGTCCGAGGTGCCGATCAGGTCGACGTCTTTCGTGAACAGGTCGCGGAGCAGGCTGCCGGCGCGGACGGTCTGGTTGCCGGCGATGCCGAGCCACAGGCCGTCGGCACGCAAGCGGGCGAGGCCGGGCCGGACGTCCGGGTAGAGGTCGTCCTCACCGAACCACTCCGGCTGCCCGGCGGCAGCGCGGGCCTCGCGCTGCTCGGTGAGGTCGAAGCCGGGCCGGAAGACCTGGAAGGTCTCGCGATAGTCACGGCCTTCGGCGATGACCGCACCGAAGACGGCGGCGAAGGTGTGGCGGGGGACGCCGAGCCAGTCCGCCCACGTGCCGTACTCCCGGGTCTCGTCGACGAGGCACTCACCGACATCGAACACCACAGCGCGAATCGTCATGCGTGCACCCTACGCGGCGCCTGCTCCCGGCCGGGCACGGACGCCGCTCGGGCAAGCCTAAGCCCCGCTCCCGGCCGGGAGCGGGGCGGGTCGCCGCCGGGGCGGGGTCAGCGGCCGATGACCGGGTTGTGGTCCGAGAGGTTCGTGTACGTGTACGACGTGCCCCAGCTGGAGACCGTCCAGGGGGCCGACACCTCGTTGACCACGTTGTTCTCCCAGCCGGCCGGGCGGGCGTGGCCCTTGCGGTACAGGACGTAGTCCAGGTCCTCGCGCGGGTCCGACGGGTAGCGGTAGCGGGCGATCGAGTTGAGGGCCGTGTCGAAGGAGTACGGGTGCCCCGTGCGCGTGTCGGTGTCCGCCAGGTCGGCGTTCGCGAGCATCGACGCGTACTCCGGGGTGCGCGAGTCGACGTTCATGTCGCCCGCGACGAGGACCTGTTCGCCCGCCGGGATGTTCTTGGCGTCCAGGAAGGCGTCGATCGCCCGGAACTGGCGGGCCCGCATCTGCGCCGCCTCGCCCGCGCCGCAGCCCGGGTCGGTGGACTGGGCGTGGGTGCCGACCACGTGCACCTTCGTGCCGTTCACGTCCAGCACGACGTAGGCGAAGCCCTTGTTGGACCACCAGTCGGCGCCGCAGGCGTCCTTGTAGACGAACTGCTCCTTGCGGACGATCGGCCACTTGCTCAGCACCGTGACGCCGCCGTCCTCCGGGGTGGTGGAGGAGTAGGCCCCGCCCGTCGCGTCCCAGCCGGTCCGGCTCCTGCCGACGACCGGCGTCTGGTACGGGTACTGCGCCGCCGAGTTGGCCTTGAGGGCGTCCGAGGAGCTGTTGTCGAAGGCCTCCTGGAGTACGACCACGTCGTTGCCCTGGTAGAAGGAGGTCCGGGGTATCTCCGCGGCCCGGTGGTCCTGGCCCCAGTTGGGGTACAGGTTCTTGCTCATCAGGAACACGTTGTACGTCAGCACGCTCAGCCGGGGTCCCGCGGCCGCCTCGGCGGCGCCGGCGGGCGGGGCGCCGACGGCGGTCAGGGCGCAGGCCGCGGCCGCGGCGACGGCCACCGCGGTGGCGCGGGGGCGGCGGTGCGGGAACGGGAGGACAGGAGGCATGGACGCTCCATCAATCCGGGGTGGGGGAGACCGACCCCGTCATCCAAGCAGCCGCGGTTACCTCTGGGTAACACCCGTGACAAGGGTTTCTGGCGCCGTTCTTACGATGTGCCGTCGCCGCGGCCGGCGGGGCCGCACCACCCCGGCCCCGACCTGGGGAAACGGTACGGGTGCGGCCATACTGGACGTACGAGCACCGGACCAGGGGGACGCGCCATGACGACCGCACAGCAGCCTGCCGAGCCGGGGTCGCGCCCCGGTGGAGCGCGTCGGGAAGAGCCGCAGCCGCCGCCTCCCGGAGGGGTGCTGTGGAGCATCGCCGGGGACGTGCGGGCGCTGCTGATGCTGCCCGCGGCCTTCACCATGCAGGTCGCGCACCCCGCCATCGGCGCAGGCGTCGACGAGCACTCCGTCTTCCGCACCGACCCCTGGGGGCGCGGCGAGCGCTCGCTGCGCTCCGTGCAGCTGTGGGTGTACGGCGGCGAGGAGGCCGCCGAGGAGGGCCGCCGGGTGCGCCGCCTGCACAAGGAGATCCAGGGCGTCGACACCCGGGGCCGCCGCTACCACTCCCTCGACCCCGCCTGCTACGCGTGGGTGCACGCCACCGGCTTCCCGGTCTACCTGTACGCCGGCAGGTACCTGCTGCGCCGCTTCACCCCGGCCCAGGAGCGGCAGCTGTACCGGGAGTGGCTCCAGGTCGGGCGGATCCTCGGGCTCCGCGACCGGGACATGCCGCAGACCGTCGAGGAGTACTGGCCGTACTACCGCCGCATGCTGGCCGAGGAGCTGGAGCCGACCAAGGTGGCCCGCGAGCTGGTCGCCACCGACGTGCCACTGCCCCGGCCGCGGGGCGGCCCGCTGCCGGTGCGGATCCTGACGCGCCTGGCGTGGCCGCTGCTGCGGGCGGCGTTCCTGCACTTCCGGGCGTTCGTCACCGTCGGGTACATGCCGCCGGAGGCGCGGGCCGCGATCGGGCTGGAGTGGACGCCGGCCCAGGAGCGCAGGCTGCGCCGGTTCAGCACGGCGGTGCGGCTGCTCGTCCCGCTGCTGCCCGAGCGGCTGCGCTACCTGCCGCTGGCCTACCGGGCGCGGGCCCGCCGGCGCGCCGGCGCCCGCTGAGGGGCGCCGGCGCGGGAGCGGCGGGCGGCGGCCCGCGTCAGCCCGGTCAGTGCTTGTGGCCGTGGCCGGTGTCGTGGACCCCGTTCGTCGCAGTGATCTTCTTCCACGACTTCGGCTCCGCCCGCTCGGCGGCCGGCGCCGCCTGCGGGGCGCGCCCGTCCTTCGTCGCGGCGGCGGACGGCGTGCCGAAGGCAGGCTTGCCCGGCGTGTACAGCCAGGTGTCGAACAGCGCGGCCAGCGGCTTGCCCGACGCCTGCTCCGCGTACCGGACGAAGTCGGAGACGTTCGCGTTGCCGTGCGCCCGCTCGGTCGGCCACCTCTTCAGGATCCTGAAGAACGCTTCGTCGCCGATCTCGTTCCGCAGTGCCTGGAGGGCGATCGCGCCGCGGTCGTACACGGCCGCGTGGAACTGGTTGTCCGGGCCCGGGTCGCCCGGCTTGACCTGCCAGAAGGGGTCTTCCGCCGGACGCACCGCGTACGTCCACTCGGCGAGCTCCTGCGCGGTGCCCTCGCCCTCCTTCTCCGACCACAGCCACTGGCTGTAGCGGGCGAAGCCCTCGTTGATCCAGATGTCCCGCCAGCCCGCCACGGAGACGCTGTCGCCGTACCACTGGTGGGCCAGCTCGTGCACCACGACGGAGGTGTTGGCGCCGTTGGCGAACTGGCGCGGGCTGTAGAAGGGGCGGGTCTGGGTCTCCAGCGCGAAGCCGGACGGCACGTTCGGGACGTAGCCGCCGAGCGCGTTGAAGGGGTACGGCCCGAAGACCCCTTCGAGCCATTCCGCGATCTCGGCGGTCCGCTCGACGGAGGCCCGCGCGGCGCCCGCGTTGTCTCCGAGGTCCTTGCTGTAGGCGTTCAGGACGGGCAGGCCGTTCGCCGTCCTGTCGGTGGTGATGTCGAACCTGCCGACGGCGAGCGTCGCCAGGTACGTGGCCTGCGGCCTGTTGGAACGCCAGTGGTAGCGGGTCCAGCCCAGGCGCGAGGTCTGCGACTGCAGGACGCCGTTGCTGATCGCCTGGGTGCCGTCGGGGACGCTGACCGAGACGTCGAAGGTGGCCTTGTCGAGCGGGTGGTCGTTGCCGGGGAACCACCAGGCCGCGGCCTCGGGCTCCTGCGCGGCGACACCGCCGTCCGGGGTGCGCTGCCAGGCGGACCAGCCGTCGACCTTGAACTCCGAGGGCTTCCCGGCGTACTTGACGACGACGGTCGCCTGGGTGTTCCTCGGCAGCGGCCTGGCGGGGGTCACCTCCAGCTCGTGCACGCCGGACGCGGCGAACTTCGCCTTCGCGCCGTTGACGCGGACCTCGCTGACCTTCAGCCCGAAGTCCAGGTTGAAGCGAGACAGGTCCGTCCTGGCGGTGGCCAGCAGGGTGGCGGTGCCCTCCAGCAGGTCCGTCTTCGGCTGGTACTTCAGGCGCAGGTCGTAGTGCGACACGTCGTATCCGCCGTTGCCGCTCGCCGGGTAGTAGGGGTCGCCGATACCTGGGGCGCCCGCGGCCGAACCCGCTGCCGATGCCGGGATCACCAGCAGGAGGGAGGCGGCGAGCACGCTCGGGGCGATGACTTTGCGGTGCACGGGTGGGCTCCAAGTCGTCCGGGGGGTGGTCGTGTTCGACCGTATTCACCCCCTGCGCCCCATGTCGTGTCCATGGCCCCGGCTGTCACACGATCGCCATTCGGCCGTCACACCGGCGGCCGCGTGCCCTCCGTACGGGGGCGGTTGCGCCCCCGGCGTCCGCTTCGGACCCCGCCGCGATCCGCTGCGGCGGGCGCCGCCCGCGGCCGAGAAAGGCCGAAACCGCAGGGTTCCGACCGTCGCCCGCCCCACGCCGCCGGACCCTCGAACCCCGCCGTGCAGGCCCCCGGGCCCCGTCCCTCCGGCCCCCGGAGCCTGCCCTTCCGGCCCCCGCCGACCTGGCATACTGAGCAGTCGGTAACCTGGCCGCCATGACGCTTCCCGAGCACGCCGCCCGCCGAGCCTGGCACGCCGCGATCAACCCGCTGCACGCGACGATCTACTTCTCCCCGGACCTGTCCGCGGAGTTCGCCGCCCTCGGCGTCGCCGACCGCACCACCGCGGCCCTCGCCTCCCGCGCCGCCGCCATGGGCGCCGTCGGCGCCGGCACCGTCACCGCCACCTTCTACAACTACCGCCACGACTTCGTGGCCCGGCACCTCCCCGCCGTCTGGGACACCCTCACCCCCGCGCAGGCCGTCGCCGCCCGCCTCCGCGCCGCCGACCGGACCCTGCGCCGCCTCCTCGGCGACGAGGCCGTCGCCTCCCCGGCGATGGCCGAGGCCGCCGACCTGGCGATGCGCGCGACCGAGGGGTGCTCCCGGCACGCCCGCACCCTCTACGCCGCCCACGCCGACCTCCCCGTCCCCGACGAGGCCCACCTGCGCCTGTGGCACGCCACCACCCTGCTGCGCGAGCACCGCGGCGACGGCCACCTCGCCGCGCTCCTCCAGGCCGGGCTGGACCCGCTGGAGGCGCTCGTCAGCCACACCGCGACCGGCCGCGGCATGACCCCGAAGTGGGTCAAGGCGATCCGCGGCTGGGAGCAGTCCGACCTCGACGGTGCGGCCGCCCGGCTCCGCGAGCGCGGCCTCCTCGACGCCGACGGCGAGCTCACCGCCGAGGGCCGGGCCGTCCGCGCACGGCTGGAGGACGCCACCGACCGCCTCGACGCCGGCCCCTACGAGCACCTCGGCGCCGCGGGCCTGGCCCGCCTCGCCGAGCTGGGCGGCGGCTTCGTCGCCCAGGCCGTCGCCGCCGGGGCCTTCCCCGCCGACGCGTTCGGAAAGGCCTGACGTACCGCGCCGCCGGGCGCGGCCACCTGCCACAATGGGCAGCCTTCCAGTGCACGACGAAGGCAGGCGGAACCGAACGTGACGATGTCCATCGAAGGCAGGATCGCCGAGGAGCTCGGCGTACGGGAACGGCAGGTCAAGGCCGCCGTCGAGCTGCTCGACGGCGGCTCCACCGTCCCGTTCATCGCGCGCTACCGCAAGGAAGCGACCGAGATGCTCGACGACGCCCAGCTGCGCACCCTGGAGGAGCGGCTGCGGTACCTGCGCGAGCTGGAGGACCGGCGCGCGGCGATCCTGGACTCCGTACGCGAGCAGGGCAAGCTCGACGCCGAGCTGGAGGCCCGGATCAACGCGGCCGACACCAAGGCCCGGCTGGAGGACATCTACCTCCCCTTCAAGCCCAAGCGGCGCACCAAGGCGCAGATCGCCCGAGAGGCCGGCCTGGAGCCCCTCGCCGACGGCCTCCTCGCCGACCCGTCGGTGGAACCGGCCGCCGCGGCCGCCGCGTTCGCCGACCCGGACAAGGGCGTCGCGGACGCGGCCGCCGCCCTGGAGGGCGCCCGGGCCATCCTCACCGAGCGGTTCGCGGAGGACGCCGACCTCATCGGCGAGCTGCGCGAGCGGATGTGGGGCCGCGGGCGGCTCGCCGCGAAGGTCCGCGAGGGCAAGGAGGAGGCCGGCGCCAAGTTCGCCGACTACTTCGACTTCGCCGAGCCGTTCACCGAGCTCCCCTCCCACCGCGTCCTCGCCATGCTGCGCGGCGAGAAGGAGGACGTCCTCGACCTCACCCTGGAGCCGGAGGAGCCGCAGGACCCCTCCCACGGGCCCGTCCCGTCCTCTTACGAGGGCACGATCGCCCACCGCTTCGGCATCGCCGACCGCGGCCGCCCCGGCGACAAGTGGCTCGCCGACACGGTCCGCTGGGCCTGGCGCACCAAGATCCAGGTCCACCTCGGCATCGACCTGCGGATGCGGCTGCGCTCCGCCGCCGAGGACGAGGCCGTCCGGGTCTTCGCCGCGAACCTGCGCGACCTGCTGCTGGCCGCGCCCGCCGGAACCCGCGCCACCCTCGGCCTCGACCCGGGCTTCCGCACCGGCGTGAAGGTGGCCGTCGTCGACGCGACCGGCAAGGTCGTCGCGACGGACGTGATCCACCCGCACGTCCCCGCAAACCGGTGGGAGGAGTCGCTCGCCAAGCTGGCCCGCCTCGCCGAGGAGCACGCGGTCGAGCTGGTCGCGATCGGCAACGGCACCGCCTCCCGCGAGACCGACCGGCTCGCCGCCGACCTGATCTCCCGCCACCCGGAGCTGAAGCTCACCAAGGTGATGGTCTCCGAGGCGGGTGCCTCCGTGTACTCGGCGTCCGCGTTCGCCTCGCAGGAGCTGCCCGGCATGGACGTCTCGCTGCGCGGGGCGGTGTCCATCGCGCGCCGCCTGCAGGACCCGCTCGCCGAACTCGTCAAGATCGACCCGAAGTCGATCGGCGTCGGCCAGTACCAGCACGACCTGTCCGAGGTGAAGCTGTCCCGCTCCCTCGACGCGGTCGTCGAGGACTGTGTGAACGGCGTCGGCGTCGACGTCAACACGGCGTCCGCGCCGCTGCTCGCCCGGGTGTCCGGCATCAGCGCAGGCCTCGCCGAGAACATCGTCGCCCACCGGGACGCGAACGGCCCCTTCCGCAGCCGCAAGGCGCTCAAGGACGTGGCCCGGCTGGGACCGAAGGCGTACGAGCAGTGCGCCGGCTTCCTCCGCATCCGCGGCGGCGACGACCCGCTGGACTCCTCCAGCGTGCACCCCGAGGCGTACCCGGTGGTGCGGACGATGGCGAAGACCGCGGGCAGCGAGGTCGCCGCGCTGATCGGCAACACCTCGGTGCTGCGCTCGCTGCGGCCCGAGCAGTTCGTCACCGAGGCCTTCGGCCTGCCGACCGTCTCGGACATCCTGCGCGAGCTGGAGAAGCCCGGCCGCGACCCCCGCCCGGCGTTCCGGACGGCGGCGTTCAAGGAGGGCGTGGAGAAGATCGGCGACCTGGAGCCCGGCATGGTCCTGGAGGGCGTCGTCACGAACGTCGCCGCCTTCGGCGCCTTCATCGACATCGGCGTCCACCAGGACGGCCTCGCGCACGTCTCGGCCCTGTCGAAGACCTTCGTCAAGGATCCGCGGGAGGTCGTCAAGCCCGGCGACATCGTCCGTGTGAAGGTCCTCGACGTCGACATCCCGCGCAAGCGGATCTCCCTCACCCTGCGCCTGGACGACGAGCACGGTGCGGCGGCGGGCGGCGCGCCGCGGCAGCGTGAGGACCGCCAGGGCGGGCGCGGCGGCGGCCGGCCCCCGCAGCAGCGCGGCGGCGGTCAGGGCGGCCAGGGCGGCCAGGACCGCCAGGGCGGCCGGCGCGGCGGCCAGGGCCGCGGCGGACAGGGCGACGGCCGGAGGCAGGGCCAGGGCGGAGGCGCCCCCGCCCCCGCGAACAGCGCGATGGCCGACGCCCTGCGCCGCGCGGGCCTCGCCGGCCCCGAGGGGCGGCGCACCCGGTAGCGAGGCGCGGCAGGGGTGCGCGGCGGCACGTGGCGGGGCCCCGGGAAAGGGCCCGCCGCGGGGTGGCCGAATAGCCACCCCACCTGCGGACATGCCTTGCCAACCCGCACAGATGATCTGTAGGCATGGGGAACGCCCGTTCGTCGTCCGGCGGACGGGCTTTTCCGTTTCCCCTCGCGACCGCACCTTACGAGGCCCTCCGATGGCACAGGACGTCACGCCCATGCCTGCTCACGCCTACCGACGCTGCCCGCGAAAGGGTCCGAAGAGGGATCACATGCTCCACTCGCAACTCGGCCTCCGCAAACGGTGCGAGAAGATTCTCGGCCATCTGGACCTCACCCACCCCTTTTCCCTCGAAGGGCTCTGCAACCGGATGGCCGAGCAGCGGGGGAGGCCCATCCGCCTCCACCCCCTGCCCAAGGAGGCCGCGGAATCGGGTGTGTGCGGGCTGTGGGTGGGCACCGCCAGCGTCGACTACGTCTTCTACGAGAGCCACACCACCGCGCTGCACCGCGAGCACATCGTCCTCCACGAGCTCGGGCACATCCTCTTCGGCCACCACTCGCTGCGCGCCGAGGAGAACGGAGGCCAGGCCCCCGTCGTCCTCGGGCGCACCAACTACACCACCCGCCAGGAGCAGGAGGCGGAGATGCTCGCCAGCATGATCCGCATCCGCACGGCGACGCCCTGCCCGAAGCCTGCCGCCGAACTGCGCGGCACCCTCGCGCGGCTGGAGTCGGCCATGGGCTACGGGCGGGGCACCCGTGGCCACTGAGCTCCTCGCGCTCGGCGACGCGCTCGCCGTCCCCAGCGTCGTCTGCCTCTGGGCCGCCGTCCTGCTGCGCGCGCCCGCCGCGCTGCGCTCCCCGCAGCAGCGCGGCCTGTGGCTGGCCGTCGCCACCGCCGCCGCAGCGATGACCCTGAACCTGCCCGCCGTCGTCGCGCACGCCATGCGCGACCCGGCGCACTCCCACGCCGTGGGCCTGACCCGCAACCTCATCGGCGTGCTCTCCGCGG
Organism: Streptomyces globosus; assembly: GCF_003325375.1. Taxonomy (GTDB): domain Bacteria; phylum Actinomycetota; class Actinomycetes; order Streptomycetales; family Streptomycetaceae; genus Streptomyces; species Streptomyces globosus_A. The sequence goes on from NZ_CP030862.1 coordinate 2,347,200, forward strand.
GCGCCGTGCTCTACTTCGTCGCCGCCGCCACCCGCGGCCGCGCCCTCCAGATCGCCGCCTGGACGGGAACGGCCGTCTGGCTCGCCGCCCTCGCCGTCCTCGACGCGACCGCCCCGGCGCACGGCACCCACACCATCCCCGCGCAGGGCGACCCCGTGCCCTCCACGGCGTACTGGATGCTCCTGATCGCCGCGCACCTGATCGCCAACACCGTCTGCGTCGCCCTGTGCTGGCGCTACAGCGGCCGCACGGAGAGCCGCGCCCTCGCCTTCGGCCTGCGCCTGTTCGGCCTCGGCACCGCCCTCGCCGGCGTGTTCTGGGTCGCCTTCCTCCTCAAGGCCCTCTTCGGCAGCACCTGGGCGATGCCCGCGATGCCGCTGACGATGAACCTGCACGGCCTGCTGCGCGCCGCCGCGATCCTCGTCCCCACCGTCTTCGCGCTCCGCGGCGCCGCCGCCGACACCGCCACCGCGTGGCGGCTGTGGCCGCTGTGGCGCGACCTGGTCCAGGCCGTGCCGCACGTCGCGCTCACCAGGCCCCGTGCCGGGCGCCTCCTGGAGCTGCTGTGGCCGCCGGTCCCGCGCAACCTGCTCGTCTACCGCAAGGTCATCGAGACCCGCGACGCCATCCTGATACTCGGCGACTACGTCGCCCCCGGCGTGCCCGAACTCGCCGCCGCCCACGTCACCGTGCGGGGCATCCCCGAGCCGCGGCGCCCGGCGGCCGCCCTGGCCTGCGTTCTGAAGGAGGCCCGCGAGGCGAAGCTCGCCGGCCGGTCCGGGATGCCGGGGCCGGCCGCGCAGTGGGTGCTGCCCGCCGCCATGCAGACCCCGGCCGAGGGCACCGGGCTGGAGGACGAGGCCCGCTTCCTCGTGGACGTCGCCCGCGCCTACGGCTCGCCCGAGACCGCCGCCTTCGCCCCCTGAACCGCGTACCGCCGCAGGAAAAGACGCAGCCGGACACGCAGCCGAACACGCAGCAATCACGCAGCAAACACGCAGGAAGAGACACCTCCCGTGACCACCGCCTTGATCACCGGGGCCAGTTCCGGCCTCGGCGCGGCCTTCGCCCGCGGCCTCGCCGCCAAGGGCTGCCGCCTCGTCCTCGTCGCCCGCGACGCCGACCGGCTCCGCGAGGCGGCCGGCCGGCTGCACCGCGAGTTCGGCGCGCACTGCGAGGTCCTGCCCGCCGACCTGCTGGACGAGGCCGGTCTCCGGCGCGTCGCCGACCGCCTCGCCGACCCCGCCCGGCCCGTCGACATCCTCGTCAACAACGCCGGGTTCGGGCTCGCCGCCCCGTTCCCGCACAGCCCCGTGGAGGACGAGGAGCGGATGCTCGACCTCCTCGTGAAGGTGCCGCTCCGCCTGACCCACGCCGTCCTGCCCGGGCTGTGCGCCCGCCGCCGCGGTGCCGTGCTCAACGTGTCCTCCGTGGCCGGACTCCTCCCGACCGGCACCTACGGCGCGGCCAAGGCCTGGGTGACCGCCTTCAGCGAGTCCCTGCGCGTCGACGCCGCCCCGTACGGGGTGCGGGTGCTCGCCGTGGTGCCCGGGTTCACCCGCACCGAGTTCCAGGCCCGGGCAGGCATGGACACGACGTCCTTGCGGGACGCGGTGTGGCTGGAGCCGGAGGCCGTCGTGGACCGCGCCCTGCGCGATCTGGCCCTGCGCCGGCCCGTCAGCATCGCCGGCCGCCGCTACCGGGCGTACGCCCTGGCCGCACGGCACCTCCCGCGCGGCTTCGTCGCCCGCCGGATGGCACGCACCCGCAGGCCGCCCGCCGCCCGGTAGCCGCCGGACGGCCCGCGCCTACAGCTCCGCGACGCTGCCGTCGGCGACGCGCAAACGGCGGGTCACCCGCACCGCCTCCAGCATCCGCCGGTCGTGCGTGACCAGCAGCAGGGTGCCCTCGTACGCCTCCAGGGCCGACTCCAGCTGCTCGATCGCCGGCAGGTCCAGGTGGTTCGTCGGCTCGTCCAGCACGAGCAGGTTCACCCCGCGGCCCTGGAGCAGCGCCAGCGCCGCCCGGGTCCGCTCGCCGGGGGAGAGCGTCGCGGCCGGGCGCAGGACGTGCGCCGCCTTCAGCCCGAACTTCGCCAGCAGCGTCCGCACGTCGGCCGGCTCGGTCTCCGGGACCGCCGCACAGAACGCCTCCAGCAGCGGCTCCCCGCCGAGGAACAGCCCGCGCGCCTGGTCCACCTCGCCGACCAGCACGCCCGAACCCAGCGCCGCCGAACCCGAGTCCGGGGCCAGCCGGCCGAGCAGCAGCGCCAGCAGGGTCGACTTGCCCGCGCCGTTCGCCCCCGTGATCGCCACCCGGTCCGCCCAGTCCACCTGGAGGCTCACCGGCCCGAGCGCGAAGTCCCCGCGCTTGACGGACGCCTCGCGCAGCGTCGCCACCACCGAGCCGGAGCGCGGGGCGGAGGCGATCTCCATGCGCAGCTCCCACTCCTTGCGGGGCTCCTCGACGACCTCCAGCCGCTCGATGGCGCGCTGCGTCTGCCGGGCCTTGGCCGCCTGCTTCTCGCTGGCCTCGCCGCGCAGCTTCCGGCCGATCTTGTCGTTGTCGGTGGCCTTGCGGCGGGCGTTGCGGACGCCCTTGTCCATCCAGTTGCGCTGCATCAGGGCCCGGCCCTCCAGGGCGGCCCGCTTGTCCGCGTACTCCTCGTACTCCTCGCGGGCGTGCGACCGGGCCCGCGCCCGCTCCTCCAGGTACGACTCGTAGCCGCCGCCGTAGAGGTTGATCTGCTGCTGCGCCAGGTCCAGTTCGAGGACCTTGGTGACCGTGCGGGCCAGGAACTCGCGGTCGTGGCTGATGACGACGGTGCCGGCGCGCAGGCCGCCGACGAACCGCTCCAGCCGCTCCAGGCCGTCGAGGTCGAGGTCGTTGGTCGGCTCGTCCAGCAGGAACACGTCGTACCGGGACAGCAGCAGCGAGGCCAGGCCCGCGCGGGCGGCCTGGCCGCCGGACAGGGCGGTCATCGGCAGGTCCAGGCCCACGGCGAGGCCCAGCTCGTCGGCGACCTCTCGGGCCCGCTCGTCCAAGTCGGCGCCGCCGAGGTCCAGCCAGCGGTCCAGGGCCGTCGCGTACGCGTCGTCCGAGCCCGGCGCCCCGTCCACGAGGCCCTGCGTCGCCGCATCCAGCTCCGCCTGCGCGGCGGCCACGCCGGTCCGGCGGTGCAGGAACTCCAGCACCGTCTCGCCGGGCCGGCGCTCCGGCTCCTGCGGCAGGTGCCCGACGGTGCCGGTGGGCGGGGAGAGCCGCAGTTCGCCCTCCTCGGGGGCGTCCAGTCCGGCGAGCAGCCGCAGCAGGGTGGACTTCCCGGCGCCGTTGACGCCGACGAGGCCGATGACGTCGCCCGTGGCGACGACGAGGTCCAGTCCGGCGAAGAGCGTGCGCTCGCCGTGCGCGGCACCGATGTTCTTGGCGACGAGGGTTGCAGTCATGGTGCACCGATCCTATCCGCGCCCGCACCGCAGCCGGGGCGCCGCGGGGCCCCGCCCCGGGCCGATGGCCGGATAGGTGGGAAGCACGTCATTGCGGCCGCCCGGGCCGGGCTCACACCATGGAGCCATGTCACCCCGCAGCGTGCTCGCCGTCCTCTACGACGGCATGCAGAGCCTGGACCTGACCGGCCCCGTGGAGGTGTTCGCCGCGGTCTCGCACTTCCCGGGGCGGACGCCGTACGAGATCCGGACCGCGTCCCCCGACGGGCGTCCGGTGCGGACCGGCAGCGGCCTCACCCTCGTCCCCGACGGCTCCCTGGAGGACGAGCGGCCGGGCCCGGGCACCACCCTGCTCGTGCCCGGAGGACGCTACGGAGACTTCGACGCGCGGCTCACCGCCTGGCTGCGCGCCCACGGGGGTGGCGCGCAGCGGCTGGTGTCCGTGTGCACGGGCGGGCTGCTGCTCGCCGAGGCGGGGCTGCTCGACGGCCGCCGTGCCACGACGCACTGGTCGGCGTGCGAGCAGATGGCGCGCGACCATCCGCGCGTGGCCGTCGAACCGGACCCGATCTACGTACGCGACGGCTCCGTCGCCACTTCCGCCGGCGTCACGGCGGGCATCGACCTCGCCCTGGCCCTGGTCGAGGAGGACCACGGCAGGCAGGTCGCCCTGTCGATCGCCCGGCACCTGGTCGTCTTCCTGCGGCGCCCCGGCAACCAGGCCCAGTTCAGCGCGCAGCTCGCCGCCCAGACGGCGCTGCGGGAGCCGCTGCGCGAGGTCCAGCACTGGATCACCGAGCACCCGGGGGAGGACCTCGGCGTGGAGGCGCTCGCCGCCCGCGCGGGGCTCTCGCCGCGGCACTTCGCGCGGGCCTTCCAGGCCGAGACCGGGGTTACCCCGGGCCGGTACGTGCAGCACGTACGGGTCGAGCACGCGCGGCGGCTGCTGGAGGACAGCGGCGAGGGGGTGGCCCAGATCGCCCGGGCCTGCGGCTACGGCACCCCCGAGGCGCTGCGCCGCGCGTTCGTGAAGACCCTGGGCCAGCCGCCGGCGGAGTACCGCCGCCGCTTCGGCCGCTGACCCGCACCCGGCCGCCGCACACCGCCGTACGCCCACCCGACCGCATCCCGTTCCGTACCGGCGCACCCCTTCGGAGGAGACATGCAGATCGCCGTCCTGCTCTACGACGGTTTCACCGCCCTCGACGCCGTCGGCCCCTACGAGACCCTCGCCCACCTGCCCGGCACGGAGACCGTGTTCGTCGCCGAGCGCCCCGGCCCGGTGCGCTGTGACTCCGGCCGGCTGTCCCTCGTCGCCGAGAAGGCCCTCGACGAGGTGGTCAGCCCCGACATCCTCGTCGTCCCCGGCGGCCCCGCCCCCGAGACCCAGACCGGCGACCCGGCCGTCCTCGACTGGCTGCGGACCGTCGACACCGCCACCACCTGGACCGCCTCGGTGTGCACCGGCTCCCTGCTGCTCGCCGCCGCCGGCCTCCTCGACGGCCGCCGCGCCACGGGCCACTGGCTGTACCTGGACCGCCTCCCGGCGTACGGCGCCCGGCCCACCGGCGAGCGTGTCGTCTTCGACGGCAAGTACGTCACGGCCGCCGGGGTGTCCTCGGGCATCGACATGGGGCTGGCGCTGGTGGGCCGCCTCGCCGGGGACGAGCAGGCGCAGACCGTCCAGCTGATGATCGAGTACGACCCGCAGCCGCCCTACGACGCCGGCTCGCCCGAGAAGGCGCCGGCGGAGGTGGTCGCGCGGCTGCGCGGGGTCAGCCCCCTGCCGTCCAGGTGAAGGCGGGGGTCCGCCGCTCCAGGAACGCGGCGACGCCCTCCGCGGTGTCGCCGCTCGCGGCGGCCTCGGCCGCCCAGTGGGCGTCCCGGCCGGTCCGGCCGTCGGCGAACTCCTTCGCGGCCGCCTGCGTCAGCTGCGAGCGGGTCGTCAGGATGCGGGCGAATTCCGCGACCCGCCGCTCCAGCTGCCCGGCCGGCAGCAGCTCGTCGAGGAAGCCCGCCCGCAGGGCGTGCTCGGCGCCGATCAACTCGGCGGAGTAGAGGAGGTACTTGGCGGTGGCCGGGCCGACGAGGGAGACGAGCCGGCGCGTCGAGGAGGCCGGGTAGACGATGCCGAGCCGGGCCGGCGTCACCCCGAAGGAGGAGCCCTCCTCCGCGAACCGCAGGTCGCAGGCGGCGGCGAGCTGGCTGCCGCCGCCGACGCAGAAGCCGCGGATCGCGGCGATCGTCGGCTTCGGGAAGGCCGCCAGGGCCTCCTCGGCGAGGACGGCCAGGGCCTGCGGGTCCTCCTTCCCGGCCAGGGAGGAGATGTCCGCGCCGGCGCAGAAGGTCAGCCCGTCCCCGGTCAGCACCAGCACGCGCACCGCCCGATCGGCGGACAGGGCGTCCAGCAGTTCCGGAAGCGCCCGCCACATCGCCGCGGTCATGGCGTTGCGCTTCGCGGGGTGGGAGATGACGACGGTGGCGACGCCGTCGTCGACCGAGTGCAGGAGGGCTGCGTCCATGCGCCGGATGCTATCCCGGGCGGCCGATCCTATGATCGGGGAGTCCGACGGGGGGCGCTGAAAGGTGGCACGCCCATGGGCGCAGACCCGGCAGACGGCGCAGACCCCCCGCCCGGCGGCCTCGACGCCAAGGGGACGAAGAAGCTCAGGCGGAGCTACGCGCTGCTGGCCCTGCTCGGCGCGGTCCTGGTCCTCGGCGGGCTGGTCGGCCTGGTGTACGCGGGGCTCGCGACGCTCACGTCGATGTTGCTGTTCGGCTGGCTGCTGCTGGTCGGCGGCATCGTGGGCCTCGTCCAGGCCGTGCAGTCGCGGGGCAGCAGCCACTTCTGGCTGACCGTCATGGTCGCCGCCGTCAACATCGCCGCGGGCTTCGTGGTGCTGCGCCGCCCCGAGGCCAGTGCCGAGGCGCTGACGATGTTCGCCGCGCTGCTGTTCCTCGTCGCGGGCGTCTTCCGGCTGGTCGGGGCGATCGTGGTCCGGGGCGCGCACTTCGGGCTGACGCTCGTCCAGGGCGCCTTCGGTATCGTGCTGGGCCTGCTGATCCTCGCGAGCTGGCCCAGCAGCAGCCTGTACGTGATCGGGACCTTCTTCTCCCTCGCCCTGCTCTTCGACGGGCTGGCGCTGATGGCGCTGGGCGTGGGGGCGCGGCGCGTGCTGCGTCTGGTCGGTCAGGAGGGCGGCGGGGACGGGCGAGCGGCCGGGGAGGGCCCCGCAGGGGATCAGGATCAGTCGCACAACTGACGCTGTCATACGCCGCCGGTCGGAAAGCGGCCGAATCCCGCCGAGTTGTGGTCAGCGGTCCGGTCCGCACCGCACGTTCCCCACTCTGGACGAGTGGAGACGATCGAGTGCGAAGGACGGGGCCGGGAGATGGAAGTCAGCGGGGGCGTCCCGCCGGTCGAGGCGGGTGAGCCGGAGGCCCCGGCCGGACCGCTCGCGTACGAAGGCGTGTGGCGGTTCACCGTGCCCGCCGTTGAAGAATCCGTTCCGCAGGCCCGCCGGGCGGTCCGCGACCTGCTCGGCCGCCAGGGCGTGCCGGCCGACCGGGACCTCGTGTACTCCCTGCTGCTGATCGTCTCCGAACTGGTGACGAACTCGGTGCGGCACGCGGCCCTGCTGTCCCCAGAGGTGGCCGTCGAGGTCGCGATCGGCAGGGAGTGGGTACGGGTGGCCGTCGAGGACAACCACCCCTACCGGCCCAAGGCGCTGGAGGCCGACTTCGGGCAGACCGGCGGCCGCGGCCTGCTGCTCGTCCGCGAGACCACCCGGGAGGCCGGAGGGGTCTGCGACGTCGAGCACACCGCGGCGGGCGGCAAGGTCATCTGGGCGGCCCTGCCGCTCGCCGTACCGCCCGCCCGGACGCACTGAGCGGCGGGCCTACCAGCCGGCCGCGTCGCCCGTCAGCTCGCGGATCGCCGGCCGGGCCGCGTCCAGCACCGTCATGAACCACGCCGAGAACGGCACCTCGGCGTGGCGCTTCTCCAGCTCCCCGGGGGTCACGAACGCGGTGTCGGCGACCTCTTCCGGGTCAGGGCGCAGCGCCGCCTGCGCGAGTCCCACGAACAGGTGGTTGTACTCCTGCTCCACCAGACCCGAATCGGGGTCGGGGTGGTTGTAGCGGACCGTGCCCGCCTCGGCCATCAGCGACGGCGACAGGCCCAGCTCCTCGTGCGTCCGCCGGGCGGCGGCGGCGAACGGGGACTCCCCGGGGTAGGGGTGACCGCAGCACGTGTTCGACCAGACGCCGGGCGAGTGGTACTTGCCCAGCGCCCGCTGCTGGAGCAGGAGGCGGCCCTGCTCGTCGAAGAGGAACACGGAGAAGGCCCGGTGCAGCAGGCCGGGCGCCTGGTGGGCGGAGAGCTTCTCCGCCGTGCCGATGGTGTTGCCGGACTCGTCGACCAGTTCGAGCATGATCGGTTCTTGAGTGCCGGTGCCGTGGGGCGCGCTGTTCGCGGCGGTGGCTGGTGTGGTCGGCATACCCATCCTTCGCTTCGGACTCAGGCCCCCCAGTCTGCCCCACGCGCGACACTCGTCCGCACTTCGCCGATTCGCGCATGTCTGCCCCGGCTGCGTGGTAGGCGGCCGGTGCGGCGCGCGGAAACCCCGCCCTGCGCGCCGCACCGGCCCGGCGGGCCTACCCGCCGAAGGGCGCCGCGTAGGCGATCGTGCCCCGCGGAAGCGGCGCCGCCGCGTCGAGCACCAGCGCCATCAGCGCCTCGTCCGGCACCTCGAACGGCGCCCGGATCCCGAACCGCGAGGCCGGGACGAACCCGAACCGCGGGTAGTACTCCGGGTGCCCCAGCACCAGTACGAGGGACTCCCCGCGCTCCTGCGCCGCCGCGAGCAGCGCCCGTACGACGGCGCTGCCGGCCCCCGAGCGCTGGAGCGCAGGGTCGACGGCCACCGGGGCGAGGGCGAGGGCCGGCGCACCGCCGACCTCGCAGCGGGTCAGCAGGGCGTGCGCCGCGACCGACCCGTCCGGGCCCTCCGCCACGTACGACAGCCCCGGCAGCCATGCCGGGTCCGTGCGCAGTGCGTCGACGAGGTCCGCCTCCAGCGGGGTTCCGAAGGCCGCCAGGTTGACGGCCCGTACGGCGGCCGCGTCCGCGGGGGCCTCCGGCCGGGTCGGCCAGGCCGCCGCCCTGCCGGCGTCCGCCGGGCGCAGGACGTAGCCGGTGTAGCCGTACTCGCGGCCGTGCCGGGAGCGTACGGCGATCTCCTCGCGGGCCTCGGCCAGCGCGGCGGCGTCCGCCGCCGCGGGGGCGTCCCCCGCCCGGGCGCGGGCCTCGGCCCCGGCGATCCGCTCGGCGAGCGGCCCGTAGTACGCGGCCCAGTCGGAGTCCGGCAGCAGGTGCACCCCGAGGACCCGGTAGCCGGCCGCCTGCGCCGCCGCGAGGTTGCGGGCGGTGTGGCGCAGGGGACAGCGCGGGTCCCAGAAGGCGCGGGCCCCGGCGGATGGCTCCTCCGCGGTCCACTCGCACTCGGTGAGCACGAGGGTCCCGCCGGGCGCGAGCAGCGGCTTCCACCGCGTGAGCGCGGCGTCGAAGCCCAGGACGTACGCCGAGCCCTCCGCCCACACCAGGTCGAAGGACCCGGCGGGGAAGGGGAGCGCGGCCAGGTCCGCCTCGACGGGGCGGATCCGGTCGGCGAGCCCGCGCTCCGCCGCGGCGGAGCGGAGCTCGTCGAGGAAGGGGCGGTGCAGGTCGACGGCGGTCACCTCGGCGGCCGGGCCGGCCTCCTGCGCGAGGAGGAGGGCGCTGCGGCCGGGGCCGCAGCCGAGGTCCAGGATCCGCGGCCGCTCGGGCAGGGGACCGCACAGCGACAGCAGGTGCCGGGTGGTGGCGTCGGAGCCGGGGGCCTGCCGGGGCAGGCCCGCGTGGAGGGCGAAGAACGCCTCCACGAGCTCGGCGCGGGTGCAGTGATCGGAAGGAGAACCGGAATGGTCGGTCAACGTGAACCCTCGAAGGGAAAGGGGCACCCGCCGACGGGCCGGATCGCTGGGATCAGGCCCGGCCGGGCACCCGCAGGGAAAGGGGGACGAACCGGAGCCCGCTGCGCACGGCAGCGACTGCTGCGACGGCCATCAACCCACCTCCCGGATCCCCGGAACCCCTACGCCGGCTGCTCGGCCGATCCGTACCGGTCCCCGTCCGCCCGCGAAGGGCGGCCGCTCCTCGTCGCGGTCCGCCCGGTGCGGGACCGCCTCCTGCCGCTCCGCCGGCCGGAGCCGGCGTGAGCCGCCCCACTTTAACATCCGGGGGTTTGTCGCACCTCGGCACGATCACCGATGATGATCGCGCCGAGGCGCCCGGACACCGGGGCCGCCGGCGCCGGGGAGCCAAACGGGTGGTGAGCCCGTGCTTCCCGTCATCCGATAGCCTCAGCCGACGTGCTGCCGCGCCCCCGTGCGGCGTCTGCCGCCGTGATCGCCGCAAGGAGTGAGTTCGTCTGTCGACCGTCATCCTCACCGGTCTGCCGGTCCCCGGATCACCGCTCGCGGAAGAGCTGCGCTCCCTCGGCTTCGACGTGCGCACCGCGGCCGCCCCGGCGGACGCGGCCGCGGTCCTCGCCGCCGTCCCCGCCGACCAGCGGGTGGCCGTCGTGGACAGCGCCTTCGTCGGGCACGTCCATGCGCTGCGCCTCGCGTTGACCGACCCGCGCTTCGACGCGTGCGCGGTCACCGGTGCCCTCACCGTCCGGCCGGCCGCGCGCGCGGCCCTCGACAAGGCCGCCGCGCTGCCCGAAACGGAAGCCGGCGACGGCCCCTGGGCCGACCGGCTCGCCGCCGCCGTCGAGGCCGCCGGGACCCCGGTCCAGCGGCCGGAGCTGGGCAGCCTCGTCGCCGCCGTCCCCGCGACCGCGGCGGAGCGGCAGGCCGCCGAGGCCGCCGTCGCGGCCGTGGACGAGGAGGCGGTGCGCCTGCGCTCCGCCGTGAAGTCCCGGGACGGGTTCTTCACCACCTTCTTCATCAGCCCCTACTCGCGCTACATCGCCCGCTGGTGCGCCCGCCGCGGCCTGACCCCCAACCAGGTCACCACCGCCTCGCTGGCCACCGCGCTCGTCGCCGCCGGCTGCGCCGCCACCGGCGAGCGCTGGGGGTACGTCACCGCGGGCGTGCTGCTGCTCGTCTCGTTCGTCCTGGACTGCACCGACGGGCAGCTGGCCCGCTACTCGCTCCAGTACTCGACGATGGGCGCCTGGCTCGACGCCACCTTCGACCGGGCGAAGGAGTACTCCTTCTACGCGGGCCTCGCGCTGGGCGCCGCCCGCGGCGGCGACGACGTGTGGGGGCTCGCGCTCGGCGCCATGATCCTCATGACCTGCCGGCACGTCGTGGACTTCTCCTTCAACGAGGCCAACCACGACGCGACCGCGAACACCAGCCCCACCGCGGCCCTCTCCGACCGGCTCGACAGCGTCGGCTGGACCGTCTGGCTCCGCCGGATGATCATCCTGCCGATCGGCGAGCGCTGGGCGATGATCGCCGTCCTGACGGCCTGCACCACCCCCCGCATCGTCTTCTACGCGCTGCTCGCCGGCTGTGCGTTCGGCGCGCTCTACACCACCGCCGGCCGGGTGCTGCGCTCGCTCACCCGCAAGGCCCGGCGCACCGAGCGCGCCGCCCGCGCCCTGGCCGACCTGGCCGACACCGGCCCGGTCGCCGAGCTCGCCGCCCGCGCCGCGGGCCGCGTCCTCGGCCGTACGGCGCCGGCCGCGGGGCTCGCCGCCGCCGTGGCCGGCTCGGCCGGCCTGCTGTGGACGGCCTGGGCACAGCCCTTCGGCGCCTGGCAGACCGCGGCGGCTGCCGCCGGCTACGCGGTGCTCGCCGGGGTCGCCGTCGCCCGCCCCCTGGCCGGGGCGCTCGACTGGCTGATCCCGCCCGTCTTCCGGGCCGCCGAGTACACCACCGTGCTGGTCCTGGCCGCCAAGGCGGACGTCCCCGGAGCCCTCCCGGCGGCATTCGGACTGGTCGCGGCGGTCGCCTACCATCACTACGACACGGTCTACCGCATCCGCGGCAACGCGGGCGCGCCCCCGCACTGGCTCGTGCGGACGATCGGCGGCCACGACGGCCGGGTGCTGCTGACCGCGGTCCTGGCCGCCGTCCTGGCGACGCGCGCCGCGGACTTCCGCTTCGCGCTCACCGCCCTGGCCGTCGCCGTGGCAACCGTGGTGCTCGCCGAGAGCATCCGCTTCTGGGTCTCCTCCGGGGCACCCGCCGTACATGACGAAGGAGAACCAGCATGATCGGCCTTGTCCTCGCTGCCGGTGCCGGACGCCGCCTGCGTCCCTACACCGACACCCTGCCCAAGGCCCTCGTGCCCGTCGGCCCCGAGGGCGACGAGGAGAGCCTGACGGTCCTCGACCTGACCCTCGGCAACTTCGCCGCCGTCGGCCTCACCGAGGTCGCCATCGTCGTCGGCTACCGCAAGGAGGCCGTCTACGAGCGCCGCGAGGCCCTGGAGGCCAAGTACGGGCTCTCGATCACGCTGATCGACAACGACAAGGCAGAGGAGTGGAACAATGCCTACTCCCTGTGGTGCGCGCGCGAGGTCCTCGGCCGCGGTGTGATCCTCGCCAACGGCGACACCGTCCACCCGGTCTCCGTCGAGGAGACCCTCCTCGCCGCCCGCGGCGACGGCAAGAAGATCATCCTCGCCCTCGACACGGTCAAGAGCCTGGCCGACGAGGAGATGAAGGTCGTCACCGCCGACGGCCGCGGCGTGCAGAAGATCACCAAGCTGATGGACCCGGCCGACGCCACCGGCGAGTACATCGGCGTCACCCTCATCGAGCCCGAGGCCGCCCAGGCCCTCGCCGAGGCCCTGAAGACCACCTTCGAGCGCGACCCGGACCTCTACTACGAGGACGGCTACCAGCAGCTCGTCAACGACGGCTTCGCGATCGACGTGGCCCCCATCGGCGACGTCAGGTGGGTGGAGATCGACAACCACGACGACCTCGCCAAGGGCCGGACGATCGCATGCCAGTACTGACGAGGCTCATCCCCTCCCCGGTCGTCGTCGACATCAGCCGGGGCGCCATGGACGACCTGGCCGGCCTCCTGGCCGACCAGCGGATCTCCGCGTCCGGCAAGCTGGCCATCGCCATCAGCGGCGGCTCCGGCCAGGTGCTGCGCACCAAGCTGGAGCCGGTGCTGCCGCACGCCGACTGGTACGCGGTCGTCGACGGCACCATCGACTCGGCCGTCAAGCTCGCCGACGACATAAAGGGCCGCCGCTACGACGCCGTCGTGGGCCTGGGCGGCGGCAAGATCATCGACGTGGCGAAGTACGCCGCGGCGCGGGTCGGCCTGCCCATGGTGGCCGTCGCCACCAACCTGTCCCACGACGGCATCTGCTCGCCGGTCGCTACCCTCGACAACGACAACGGCCGCGGCTCCTACGGCGTGCCCACCCCGATCGCGATGGTCATCGACCTCGACGTGATCAAGGAGGCGCCCGTCCGGTTCGTCCGCGCCGGCATCGGCGACGCCCTCTCCAACATCTCCGCCATCGCCGACTGGGAGCTGTCGCACGAGGTCAACGGCGAGGCCGTCGACGGCCTCGCCGCCGCGATGGCCCGCACCGCCGGCGAGGCCGTGCTGCGCCACCCCGGCGGCTGCGGCGACGACGAGTTCCTCACGGTCCTCGCCGAGTCCCTCGTCCTGACCGGCATCGCCATGTCGATCAGCGGGGACACCCGCCCCGCCTCCGGTGCCTGCCACGAGATCAGCCACGCCTTCGACCTGCTCCACCCCGGGCGCTCCGCGCTCCACGGCGAGCAGGTCGGCCTCGGCGCCGCCTTCGCGATGCACCTGCGGGGCGCCGTCGAGCAGTCCGGGCTCTTCGCCGAGGTGCTGCGCCGCCACGGCCTGCCGGTCCTCCCCGAGGAGATCGGCTTCAGCGCGGAGGAGTTCGTCGCCGCGGTCGAGTACGCACCCCAGACCCGCCCCGGGCGTTTCACGATCCTGGAGCACCGCAACCTGTCCGCCGCCGATATCAGGGACGCTTACGCCGACTATGCCAAGACCATCCGTAGCTGAGCTCCGGCCCGTCGTTCACCCGGAGGGCGTGAAGGACCGGCGCAGCGGCGAGCACTGGGGCGGCCGCCTGTACATGCGCGAGGTCTCCCTGCGCATCACCCGCCTCCTGGTCACCACCAAGGTCACGCCGAACCAGCTGACCTACGTGATGACCCTGGCGGGCGTCCTCGCGCTGCCCGCGCTGCTCGTGCCGGGCGTCTGGGGCGCCGTCCTCGGCGTGGTCGCCGTCCAGCTCTACCTGCTGCTGGACTGCGTCGACGGCGAGGTCGCCCGCTGGAAGAAGCAGTACTCCCTCTCCGGGGTCTACCTGGACCGGGTCGGCGCCTACCTGTGCGACGCGGCCGTCCTGGTCGGCCTCGGCCTGCGCGCCGCCGACCTGTGGGGCGGCGGCCGGATCGACTGGCTGTGGGCCTTCCTCGGCACCCTCGCGGCGCTCGGCGCGATCCTGATCAAGGCGGAGACCGACCTGGTCGGCGTCGCCCGGCACCAGGGCGGGCTGCCCCCGGTCAAGGAGGCCGCCGCCGAGCCGCGCTCCTCCGGCATGGCCCTGGCCCGCCGGGCCGCTGCCGCCCTCAAGTTCCACCGCCTGATCCTCGGCATAGAGGCCTCGCTGCTGATCCTGCTGCTGGCCGTGCTGGACCAGATCCAGGGCGGCCTGTACTTCACCCGCCTCGGCGTGGCCGTCCTGGCCGGCATCGCGCTGCTGCAGACGGTGCTCCACCTCGTGTCCGTCCTCGCCTCCAGCAGGCTGCGGTGAGCGCCCCGCTGCGCGTCGGCGCGGTCGTCATCACCATGGGCAACCGCCCCGACGAGCTGAAGGCGCTCCTCGACTCCGTCGCCCGCCAGGAGGGCGACCCGGTCGAGGTCGTCGTCGTCGGCCAGGGCGTGGACCCCGCGGCTTTCGCCGACCCCGCGGCCGGCGTGCGCACCGTCGCCCTGCCCGAGAACCTCGGCATCCCCGGCGGCCGCAACGTCGGCATCGAGGCCTTCGGCCCCGGCGGCAGCGACGTCGACATCCTGCTCTTCCTCGACGACGACGGGCTGCTGGAGCGCACCGACACCGCCGAGCTGTGCCGCCGCGCCTTCGCGGAGGACCCCCGGCTGGGCATCGTCAGCTTCCGCATCGCCGATCCGGAGACCGGCACCACTCAGCGGCGGCACGTGCCCCGGCTGCGCGCCTCGGACCCGATGCGGTCCTCCCGGGTCACCACCTTCCTCGGCGGCGCCAACGCCGTGCGGACCGCGGTCCTCGGCCAGGTCGGCACCCTCCCGGCGGAGTTCTTCTACGCCCACGAGGAGACCGACCTGGCCTGGCGGGCCCTCGACGCCGGGTGGATGATCGACTACCGGGCGGACATGGTGCTGCTGCACCCGGCGACCGCCCCCTCCCGGCACGCGGTCTACCACCGTATGGTGGCCCGTAACAGGGTGTGGCTCGCCCGCCGCAACCTGCCCCTCCCGCTGGTCCCGGTCTACGTGGGCGTCTGGCTGCTGCTGACGCTCCTGCGCAGGCCCTCCGGGCCGGCGCTCAAGGCGTGGTTCGGCGGCTTCAGGGAGGGCTGGACCACCCCCTGCGGTCCCCGGCGCCCGATGAGGTGGCGTACGGTCTGGCGGCTGACCCGGCTGGGTCGACCGCCTGTCATCTGACACGCTGGCGTTTGAGAACATGGCGCGACCAGGGACAGAGCGCCTCTCGTCCCCGGTCCGCCTCTGCCGCATCGTGAAGACGGAAAGTTTCAACTTGTGAGTGACACAACCCAGGATGGCGCCCTCGCCACGAGCAAGCCGCCGTCCGAAGACGCGGGGCTGACCCCTGCTGAGCTCGCCAGGAAGTACGGCCTGTCCGTCAGCGGTGCCCGGCCGAGCCTGCCCGGCTACGTGCGGCAGCTCTGGGAGCGGCGCCACTTCATCATGGCGTTCTCCCGGGCCAAGCTGGTCGCCCAGTACAGCCAGGCCAAGCTCGGCCAGCTGTGGCAGGTGGCGACGCCGCTGCTCAACGCGCTCGTGTACTACCTGATCTTCGGCCTCATCCTGAACGCGGGCCGCGGCATGGAGAAGGGGGTCTACATCCCCTTCCTCGTCATCGGCATCTTCGTCTTCACGTTCACGCAGAGCTCGCTGATGGCGGGCGTGCGGGCCATCCCGTCCAACCTGGGCCTGGTCCGCGCCCTGCACTTCCCGCGCGCCTCCCTGCCGATCTCCTTCTCGATGCAGCAGCTCCAGCAGCTGATGTACTCGATGATCGTCGTGCTGGTCGTCGCGGTCATCTTCGGCAGCTACCCCTCGCTGTCGTGGCTGCTGGTGATCCCCGCCCTGGTGCTCCAGTTCGTCTTCAACACCGGCCTCGCGCTGATCTTCGCGCGCATGGGCGCCAAGACCCCGGACCTCGCCCAGCTGATGCCGTTCCTGACGCGCACCTGGATGTACGCCTCCGGCGTCATGTTCTCGATCAACGAGATGCTCAAGGACCGCCCGGCGTGGATCGCGGACGTCCTCCAGTGGAACCCCGCGGCGATCTACATGGACCTGATCCGCTTCGCGCTGATCGACGGCTACGGCAGCGAGAACCTCCCGCCGCACGTCTGGGCCTTCGCCGTCGGCTGGGCCGTCGTCATCGGCCTCGGCGGCTTCGTGTACTTCTGGAAGGCTGAGGAGCGCTACGGCCGTGGCTGAGAACAACAGGGGCTCGATCCCCACCGTCATCGCCGACGACGTGCACATCGTCTACCGCGTCAACACCGGCAGCTCCGGCCGCGGCAGCGCCACGGCGGCGCTCAGCAAGATACTCCGCAGGGGCAAGGGAGACGCGCCCGGCGTCCGCCGCGTCCACGCCGTGCGCGGGGTGTCCTTCACCGCCTACCGCGGCGAGGCCATCGGCCTCATCGGCTCCAACGGCTCCGGCAAGTCGACGCTGCTGCGCGCCATCGCGGGCCTGCTGCCCTGCGAGTCCGGCAAGGTCTACACCGACGGCCAGCCGTCGCTGCTCGGCGTCAACGCGGCCCTGATGAACGACCTCACGGGCGAGCGGAACGTCGTCCTCGGCGGCCTGGCCATGGGCATGAGCCGCGAGCAGATCCACGAGCGGTACCAGGACATCGTCGATTTCTCCGGAATCAACGACAAGGGCGACTTCATCTCCCTGCCGATGCGCACGTACTCCTCCGGCATGGCCGCACGCCTGCGCTTTTCCATCGCGGCGGCCAAGGACCACGACGTGCTGATGATCGACGAGGCGCTCGCCACCGGCGACCGCAAGTTCCAGGTGCGCTCCGAGGCGCGGATCCGCGAGCTGCGCCAGCAGGCCGGAACCGTCTTCCTGGTGAGCCACAACAACAAGTCGATCCGCGATACCTGCAGCCGCGTCCTGTGGCTGGAGAAGGGCGAACTCCTGATGGACGGGCCCACCGACGAGGTGGTCTCGGCATACGAGAAGGCGTCCGGTCACTGAACGTGACGGCATGGGGCCCCCGCCGCGCCGAGCAGCGGGGGTCCTCGCATGTCCCGGCCCTGCGCGGGACATTTCACGCCCGACATTCGGTGGCGCAGTGAATACCCCAGAGCGTTCCGCGGCGTTGTACAGCGTAAGCTGGGGCGGTCTTGAATCGCGGCAAGAGGGGACGATTCCCCGCAGGTGAACGGCCTGGGACCCCCCGGGGAAAGTCCGGCGGCGTGTCCGAAATAGGATGCATTGGGTCGGCAGTGTAGAACGGGAGATATGACGGCAATGGCTACGGGAATTCTCCGGCCCCCAGGCATTACGGCCGTCCCCGCCGCGGGCGGCGGGCGGTGACCCCGGCGCACGGCATCCGTCCCCGGCCGGCCCCGGCCCCCGACGCCCACACGAGCGCCACCCTCGACAAGGCCCGGACGGAGAACTTCCCCGTGGCCCCCGCGTTCCTCCCGCGCGCCTGGCGCGACGGCCTGACCGCCGTCTACGGATACGCCCGCCTCGTCGACGACATCGGCGACGGCGACCTCGCCCCCGGCGGCCGCGACGCCGTCCTCCTCGGCCTCGATGCCGCCGCCGCGGACGACCGGCCGGCGATGCTCGACGCCCTCGAAGCCGACCTGGGGCGCGTCTTCGCCGCCGGGCCACCGCCCCGCCACCCGCTCCTCGCGGCCCTGCGGCCCGTCGTCCGCGACCACGGCCTCACCCCCGAGCCGTTCCGCGCCCTGATCGAGGCCAACCGCCAGGACCAGCACACCACGCGCTACGCGACGTACGGCGACCTCCTCGCCTACTGCGAGCTGTCCGCGAACCCCGTCGGCCGCCTCGTCCTCGGCCTGACCGGCACCGCCACCCCCGAGCGGATCCGCCGGTCCGACGCGATCTGCACCGCCCTCCAGATCGTCGAACACCTCCAGGACGTCTCCGAGGACCTGCGCCGCGACCGCATCTACCTCCCCGCCGAGGACATGCGCCGCTTCCGCGTCGGCGAGGCCGACCTCGCCGCACCGACCGCCGGCGCCTCCGTCCGCTCCCTCATCGCCCACGAGGCCGCCCGCGCCCGGGACCTCCTCGACGAGGGCACCCCGCTCGTCGGCAGCGTCCGCGGCCGCCTGCGCCTGCTCCTCGCCGGCTTCACCGGCGGCGGCCGCGCCGCCCTGCGCGCCATCGCCGACGCCGGTTTCGACGTCCTGCCCGGCCCGCCCAAGCCCACCGGGAGCGGCCTGCTCCGCGAGGTGGCCGCCGTCCTGCGCACCGCGCCGAGAAAGGGGTGAGCCCGACCGTGGAGGGTTCCGCACACACCACCGCGCCGTCCGCGCAGGTCCAGGCTGCCTACAGCTACTGCGAGGCCGTCACCGGCACGCAGGCGCGCAACTTCGCCTACGGCATCAGGCTGCTGCCCGCCGACAAGCGGCAGGCCATGTCCGCGCTCTACGCCTTCTCCCGGCGCGTCGACGACATCGGCGACGGCACCCTGCCGCCCGACGCCAAGCTCGCCCGCCTGGAGGAGACCCGCGCCCTGCTCGGCAGGGTCCGCTCCGGCGCCGTCGACGAGGACGACACCGACCCCGTCGCGGTCGCCCTCGCCCACGCCGCCCGCCGCTTCCCCATCCCCCTCGGCGGACTCGACGAGCTCATCGACGGCGTCCTCATGGACGTCCGCGGCGAGACCTACGCCACCTGGGACGACCTGAAGACCTACTGCCGCTGCGTCGCCGGAGCCATCGGCCGGCTCTCCCTCGGCGTCTTCGGCACCACCGCCGGCGCCGGGCCCCGAGCCGAGCACGCCTCCGCATACGCCGACACCCTCGGCCTCGCCCTCCAGCTCACCAACATCCTGCGCGACGTCCGCGAGGACGCCGGCAACGGCCGCACCTACCTGCCCGCCGAGGACCTCGCCAAGTTCGGCTGCGACCCGGCCGACTTCCGCACCGGCCGGCTCCCCGCCTCCGCCGACTTCGCCGGACTCGTCCACCACGAAGTCCGCCGCGCCCGCGCCCTGTTCGCCGAGGGCTACCGGCTGCTGCCGCTCCTCGACCGCCGCAGCGGGGCCTGCGTCGCCGCGATGGCCGGCATCTACCGCCGCCTCCTCGACCGCATCGAACGCGAACCGGACGCCGTCCTCCGCGGCCGCGTCTCGCTGCCCACCCACGAGAAGGCGTACGTCGCCGTCCGCGGCCTGTCCGGCCTCGACGCGCGGACCATCACCCGCCAGAGCACGCGGAGGCGCACCCGATGACCCCCACGACCGGCTCCGAGGACCCCGCCCGCACCGCCGGCCGGCGCGCCGTCGTCGTCGGCGGCGGCCTCGCCGGCACCACCGCGGCCCTCGAACTCGCCGACGCCGGCCTGCAGGTGACCCTCCTGGAGGGCCGCCCCCGCCTCGGCGGCCTCGCGTTCTCCTTCAAGCGCGGCGACCTCACTGTCGACAACGGCCAGCACGTCTACCTCCGCTGCTGCACCGCCTACCGGTGGTTCCTCGACCGGGTCGGCGGCGCCGCCCTCGCCCCGCTCCAGGACCGGCTCGACGTCCCCGTCCTCGACGTCGCCCACCCCCGCGGCCCCCGCCTCGGCCGGCTGCGCCGCAACGCCCTGCCGGTCCCCCTGCACCTGGCGGCCTCCCTCGCCCGCTACCCGCACCTCACGCCCGCCGAACGCGCCGGAGTCGGCCGCGCCGCCCTCGCCCTGGGCCGCCTCGACCCCGCCGACCCGGCCCTCGACGGCATCGACTTCGCGACCTGGCTGGGCCGCCACGGGCAGAGCCCGCGCACCGTCGAGGCCCTGTGGGACCTCATCGGCGTCGCCACCCTCAACGCCACCGCCGACCGCTCCTCCCTCGGCCTGGCCGCCATGGTCTTCAAGACCGGCCTGCTCTCCGGCAACGGCTCCGCCGACATCGGCTGGGCCCGCGTCCCCCTCGGCCACCTGCACGACACCCTCGCCCGCGCGTCCCTCGACGCCGCCGGCGTCCGCACCGAACTGCGCGCCCGCGCCGCCTCGCTCACCCGCACCGCGGACGGCGCCTGGCAGGTCGCCACCGAGGACGGCACCCTCGACGCGGACACCGTCGTCCTCGCCGTCCCCCAGCGCGAGGCCCACGCACTGCTCCCGCCCGGCGCCCTCGCCGACCCCGACCGGCTCCTCGACATCGACACCGCCCCCATCCTCAACGTCCACGTCGTCTACGACCGCAAGGTGCTCCGGCAGCCCTTCTTCGCCGCCCTCGGCACCCCCGTCCAGTGGGTGTTCGACCGCACCGACTCCTCCGGACTGCCCGACGGCGGCCAGTACCTCGCCGTCTCCCAGTCCGCCGCCCAGGACGACATCGACGAACCGGTCTCCGTGCTGCGCGCCAAGTACCTCCCCGAGCTGGAGCGCCTCCTGCCCGCCGCACGGGGCGCGAAGGTACGGGACTTCTTCGTGACCCGGGAGCGGACCGCCACGTTCGCCCCCACCCCCGGCGTCGGCCGGCTCCGCCCCGGCGCGCGGACCGACACGCCGGGCCTCTATCTCGCCGGTGCGTGGACCGCCACCGGCTGGCCCGCGACCATGGAGAGTGCCGTCCGGAGCGGATGGGACGCGGCGCACGCCGCCCTCACCGCGCTCGGCCGCCACCGCGCCCACCCCCTGACGGAGGCGGCATGACGATCATCAGCACGAACGGCAGCGCAGCACGCACAGGAAACAGAGGAGAGCCAGTGAACCCGGGGAACCCGGCTGTCGAGAACACGGATGCCGGCAAGGGAGCCGCGCAGGCGGCCGCGGCGGACACGCTCGCCCTCCTGGAGCGCGGGCGCACGCTGTCCACCCCCGTGCTCCGCGCCGCGGTCGACCGGCTCGCCGCGCCCATGGACACCGTCGCCGCCTACCACTTCGGCTGGATCGACGCCCACGGCAACCCGGCGGACGGCGACGGCGGCAAGGCCGTCCGCCCCGCCCTCGCCCTGCTGTCCGCCGAGGCCGCCGGCGCCCCCGCCGAGGTCGGCATCCCCGGCGCCGTGGCCGTCGAACTCGTCCACAACTTCTCGCTGCTGCACGACGACCTGATGGACGGCGACGAGCAGCGCCGCCACCGCGACACCGTCTGGAAGGTCCACGGCCCCGCCCAGGCCATCCTCGTCGGCGACGCCCTCTTCGCCCTCGCCAACGAGATCCTGCTGGAGCTCGGCACCGTCGAGGCCGGCCGCGCCACCCGCCGCCTGACGACGGCCACCCGCAAGCTCATCGACGGGCAGGCGCAGGACATCTCCTACGAGCACCGCGAGCGCGTGAGCGTCGAGGAGTGCCTGGAGATGGAGGGCAACAAGACCGGCGCCCTCCTCGCCTGCGCCGTCTCCATCGGTGCCGTCCTCGGCGGCGCCGACGACCGCACCGCCGACAAGCTGGAGGAGTACGGCTACCACCTCGGCCTCGCCTTCCAGGCCGTCGACGACCTCCTCGGCATCTGGGGCGACCCCGAGTCCACCGGCAAGCAGACCTGGAGCGACCTGCGGCAGCGCAAGAAGTCCCTCCCGGTCGTCGCCGCCCTCGCCGCGGGCGGCCCCGCCGCCGAGGAACTCGGCGAACTCCTCGCCGCCGACGCCAAGAGCAACGACTTCGAGAACTTCTCCGAGGAGGAGTTCGCCGCCCGCGCCGCCCTCATCGAAGCGGCCGGCGGCCGCGCCTGGACCGCGGAGGAGGCGCGCCGCCAGCACGCCGTCGCCATCCGGGCCCTCGACGGCGTCGACATGCCCCAGCGGGTCCGCGACCAGCTGACCGCCCTCGCCGACTTCGTCGTCGTACGCAAGAAGTGACCGCCACCCTCGTCACCCGGGTACGGATATGACGCGCGAGTCGCCGGCCGGCGCCCCCACCTGAGCGGCGCCGGCCGACGGCAGACCCCAGCACAGCAGAAGCCACTGCACGTTAAGGGGAAGCCATGACAGCGACGACCGACGGCACCGGCTCCCGGGACGCCGATCCGGAGGACACCACCACGGCCCCGCCGCCCGCCGGCACGGCCCGTACCGGCCTGCGCGCCGGCTCCCGCACGGGCAACCGGGGCGGGGCCGGCCGCACCGCCCCCGCCCGCCCCGCCGGAGCGGACCTCCCGCAGCCCGCCGGGCCGCCCGGCGTCCACGACGCCGCCGCGCGGGCCGTGCGCCACCTCCTCGACCGGCAGGACCCGGCCGGCTGGTGGAAGGGCGACCTGGAGACCAACGTCACCATGGACGCCGAGGACCTGCTGCTGCGCCAGTTCCTCGGCATCCGCGACGAGGCCACCACCGCGGCCGCCGCCCGCCACATCCGCGGCGGCCAGCGCGCCGACGGCACCTGGGCCACCTTCCACGACGGCCCCCCCGACCTGTCCGCCACCGTCGAGGCGTACGTCGCCCTGCGCCTGGCCGGCGACGCACCCGACGCCCCCCACATGGCCCGCGCCTCCGCCTGGATCCGCGCCCACGGCGGCATCGCCGCCGCCCGCGTCTTCACCCGGATCTGGCTCGCCCTCTTCGGCTGGTGGAGCTGGGACCACCTGCCCGAACTCCCGCCCGAACTGGTCTTCCTGCCGCCCTGGGTGCCGCTGAACATCTACGACTTCGGCTGCTGGGCCCGGCAGACCATCGTCCCGCTGACGGTCGTCTCGGCGCTCCGCCCCGTCCGCCCCGGGCCCTTCGCCCTGGACGAGCTCCACACCGACGCGCGCCGGCCCGTCCCTCCCCGCACCTACGCCCCCCTCGCCACCTGGGACGGGCTCTTCCAGCGCATGGACCGGGCCCTGCACCTCTACCGCCGGTTCGCGCCGCGCCCGCTGCGCCAGGCGGCCATGGACGCCGCCGCCCGCTGGATCATCGAACGGCAGGAGAACGACGGCTGCTGGGGCGGCATCCAGCCCCCGGCCGTCTACTCCCTGATCGCCCTCCACCTCCTCGGCTACGACCTCGGGCACCCCGTGATGCGGGCCGGCCTGGACTCCCTGGACCGCTTCGCCGTCTGGCGCGAGGACACCGCCCCCGGACCCGACGGCCTCCCCGCCGGCCCCGCACCCGTCCGCATGGTCGAGGCCTGCCAGTCCCCGGTCTGGGACACCTGCCTCGCCGCGATCGCCCTCGCGGACGCAGGCCTGCCCCCCGACCACCCGGCCCTCGTCAAGGCCGCCGACTGGATGCTCGGCGAGGAGATCACCCGCACCGGCGACTGGGCCGTCCGCAGACCCGGACTCGCCCCCGGAGGCTGGGCGTTCGAGTTCCACAACGACAACTACCCCGACATCGACGACACCGCCGAAGTGGTCCTGGCCCTGCGCCGCGTCGCCCACCCCGACCCCGACCGCCTGGACGCCGCAGTCGACCGCGCCGTCACCTGGACCCTCGGCATGCAGTCCGGCGACGGCGCCTGGGCCGCCTTCGACGCCGACAACACCAGCACCCTGCCCAACCGGCTGCCCTTCTGCGACTTCGGGGAGGTCGTCGACCCGCCCTCCGCCGACGTCACCGCCCATGTCGTCGAGATGCTCGCCGCCGAGGGCCGCGCCCACGACCCGCGCACCCGCCGCGGCATCACCTGGCTCCTCGACCGGCAGGAGCCCGACGGGAGCTGGTTCGGCCGCTGGGGCACCAACTACGTCTACGGCACCGGCTCCGTCCTCCCGGCCCTCGCCGCCGCCGGAATCCCCGCCTCCCACCCCGCCGTCCGGCGCGCCGTCGCCTGGCTGGAGTCCGTACAGAACGACGACGGCGGCTGGGGCGAGGACCAGCGCTCCTACCAGGACCCCCGGACCTGGGCCGGACGCGGAGCCTCCACCCCCTCGCAGACCGCCTGGGCGCTGATGGCGCTCCTGGCCGCCGGGGAGCGCGGCAGCAAGGCCGTCGAACGCGGCATCGCCCACCTCGTGCGCACCCAGCTCCCCGACGGCACCTGGGACGAGCCGCACTTCACGGGCACCGGCTTCCCCTGGGACTTCTCCATCAACTACCACCTCTACCGGCACGTGTTCCCGCTCACCGCCCTCGGCCGCTACCTGTACGGGGACCCCTTCACGCCCGGGACGCACTGATGCCCGCAGCCGCCCGGCCCGGCGCCCCCGCGGCCGCCCCGCTGCTCGTCGCCTGCGCCCTGCGCATCGAGCGGGCCGCCCTCGGCGGCGGACGGGGGGCACCGCCCGGCACCACCGTCCTGCGCACCGGGATGGGGCCGCGGGCCGCCGAGCGGGCCGTCGTACGGGCCCTGGCGGCGCCGGAGCTGGCCGGCGCGGCCGTCCTCGCCACCGGCTTCTGCGCCGGGCTCGTCCCCGGCATGCACCCCGGCGACCTCGTCGTCGCCGAGGAGGCCCGCGACCCCCGGGGAACCGTCGCCTGCACCGGCGTTTCCCGGCTCGCGGAGGCGCTGGCCCGCGCCGCACCCGACCGCACCGTGCACACCGGGGTCCTGACCGGCTCCGACCACGTCGTCCGCGGGCAGGAGCGGGCCCGGCTGCGCGCCGGGGGCGCCATCGGCGTCGACATGGAGTCGGCGGCCACCCTGTGGGCCGCGAGCCGGGCCGCCGGCGCGGACGGCGCGATCCGCCCCGTTGCGGCCGTCCGGGTGGTCGTGGACGCCCCGGAGCACGAGCTCGTCCGCATCGGCACCCTCCGCGGTGGAATATCGGCCTTCCGTGTACTGCGTGCCCTACTGCCTGCTTTTCACGACTGGCACCGTTCTTCGCCGCTCCCCAGGAGGTGAGCCAGATGGCCATGCCGCTGCGACAGTCCATCAGGGTCGGGACCTATCTGCTCGAACAGAAGCTCCGCAAGCGCGACAAGTTCCCCCTGATCGTCGAGTTGGAGCCGCTCTACGCCTGCAACCTGGCCTGTGAGGGCTGCGGGAAGATCCAGCACCCGGCGGGGGTGCTCAAACAGCGCATGCCGGTCGCCCAGGCGGTCGGAGCCGTCCTGGAGTCCGGGGCGCCGATGGTGTCCATCGCGGGCGGGGAGCCGCTGATGCACCCGCAGATCGACGAGATCGTCCGCCAGTTGACAGCCCGCCGCAAGTACGTCTTCCTGTGCACGAACGCGCTGCTGCTCCGCAAGAAGATCGCCAAGTTCGCCCCGTCCCCCTACTTCGCCTTCGCCGTGCACATCGACGGGCTGCGCGAGCGCCACGACGAGTCCGTGGCCAAGGAGGGCGTCTTCGACGAGGCCGTCGAGGCCATCAGGGAGGCGAAGAGGCGCGGGTTCCGGGTGACGACGAACTCCACGTTCTTCAACACCGACACCCCGCAGACGGTCATCGAGGTGCTGAACTACCTCAACGACGACCTCCAGGTCGACGAAATGATGATCTCACCTGCCTACGCCTACGAAAAGGCACCCGACCAGGAGCACTTCCTGGGCGTCGACCAGACCAGAGAACTCTTCAGGAAGGCCTTCGCAGGCGGAAACCGCCGCCGCTGGCGCCTCAACCACTCGCCGCTCTTCCTGGACTTCCTGGAGGGCCGGGCCGATTTCCCCTGCACCGCCTGGGCCATTCCCAATTACTCCCTCTTCGGCTGGCAGCGCCCCTGCTACCTGATGAGCGACGGGTACGTGCCCACCTACCGGGAGCTGGTCGAGGAGACCGACTGGAGCAGGTACGGCCGCGGCAAGGACCCGCGGTGCGCGAACTGCATGGCGCACTGCGGCTACGAGCCGACCGCCGTCCTCGCCACCATGGGCTCGCTGAAGGAGTCGCTGCGCGCGGCCCGCGAGACGCTCGGCGGCAGCCGGGCCGGCCGGCGGTGACCGGGGGAGCGGGCTCCGGTTTCGACCTGCGGGCCCTGCTGGCCGAGCGCGGCGCCGAGGGGTACGAGCTGCACGCGCGCCACCTCAACCCGCAACTGCCCCGGATGCTGCACACCATCGGCTTCGACAGGGTCTACGAGCGGGCCGAGGGCGCCCATTTCTGGGACGCCGAGGGCAACGACCACCTGGACATGCTGGCCGGGTTCGGGGTCATGGGGCTCGGCCGCCACCACCCGGTGGTGCGCCGGGCGCTGCACGACGTCCTCGACGCCGGACTCGCCGACCTGACCCGCTTCGACTGCCCGCCGCTGCCGGGCCTGCTCGCGGAGCGGCTGCTCTCGTACAGCCCCCACCTGGAC
Source organism: Streptomyces globosus (assembly GCF_003325375.1). Classification (GTDB taxonomy): domain Bacteria; phylum Actinomycetota; class Actinomycetes; order Streptomycetales; family Streptomycetaceae; genus Streptomyces; species Streptomyces globosus_A. The sequence goes on from NZ_CP030862.1 coordinate 2,373,259, forward strand.
CGCGTCTTCTTCGGCAACAGCGGCACCGAGGCCGTCGAGACCGCCCTGAAGTTCGCCCGGTACGCCACCGGGCGGCCCAGGGTCCTCTACTGCGACCACGCCTTCCACGGGCTGACGGCCGGCGCGCTGTCGGTCAACGGGGAGCGCGGCTTCCGCAACGGCTTCGCGCCACTGCTGCCCGACACCCGGATCCCGCTCGGCGACCTGGCCGCCCTGGAGCGGGAGCTGCTCCGGGGGGACGTGGCCGCGTTCGTCGTCGAGCCCGTCCAGGGCAAGGGCGTGCACGCCGCCCCGCCGGGCTTCCTGGCCGCCGCCCAGGAGCTGCTGCACCGGCACAAGGCGCTGCTCATCGCCGACGAGGTGCAGACCGGCATCGGACGTACCGGCGACTTCTACGCGTACCAGCACGAGCCGGGTGTCGAACCGGACCTGGTGTGCGTCGCCAAGGCGCTGTCCGGGGGGTACGTCCCCGTCGGCGCAACCCTGGGCCGGGACTGGATCTTCCGCAAGGTGTACTCCTCCATGGACCGGGTGCTCGTCCACTCCGCCAGCTTCGGCTCCAACGCGCAGGCGATGGCGGCCGGGCTCGCCGTGCTCGCCGTCATGGAGGACGAGCAGCTGGTGGCCCGCGCCCGTGCGATGGGCGAGCTGCTGCGCGGGCGGCTCGCCGCGCTCGTCGGCGACTACGAGCTGCTGCACGAGGTGCGGGGGCGGGGCCTGATGATCGGCATCGAGTTCGGGCGGCCGTCGTCGCTGGGGCTGCGCAGCCGGTGGACGGTGCTCCAGGCCGCCCGCAAGGGGCTCTTCGCCCAGATGGTCGTGGTGCCGCTGCTGCGCAGGCACCGGATCCTGACCCAGGTGTCGGGGGACCGCCTGGAGGTCATCAAGCTGATTCCGCCGCTGGTGATCGACGAGGCGGACGTCGACCGGTTCGTCGGGGCCTTCCGCGAGGTCATGGACGAGGCGCACGACGGGGGCGGGCTGATGTGGGAGTTCGGCCGGACGCTCGTCAGGCAGGCGGCCGGGGGGAGCTGAGCGGTCCGGGGGCGCCGGCGGCCGGCCGGCGCCCTCAGGCCCCGGGAGCTCAGGCGAGCAGCCGGTCGCGGAGGCGGTCCAGGGTGGCGGGGGCCAGGCGCAGGCCCTCGGTCAGGTAGCGGTCGGTGCCGCCCCAGTGCGCGTCGATGGTGTCGAAGGCCGCGGCCAGGTACGCGGCGCGGGCGTCGAAGAGCGGCGCGAGCAGTTCCGTCGCCTCGGGGGAGCGGGCCTCGGGGATGCCGCTGCCGGGGCGCACGCGGTAGCGGCGGTGCGGGGCGTTCGACTCCAGGTAGTCCGCCAGGATCGCCTCCCGCTCCACCCCCAGTGCGAGGAGCGTGACGGCGACCGCCACCCCGGCCCGGTCCTTGCCTGCGGCGCAGTGCATGAGCGCCGGGACGCTGTCCTCGGCCAGCGCGTGCAGTACCCGGCCGTGCTCGGCGGTGCGCTCCACGACCATCGCGCGGTAGGAGGCGGTCATCCGCGCGGCGGCCCTGCCGTCGCCGAGGATGCCGCGGAGCTGCTCGGTGTCGCCGTCGCGCACCATCGACCAGAAGTCCGCGCCGGCGGCCGGGTCGGAGAGCGGAATGTTCAGGTTGCGCACGCCGGCGAGCGGGATGTCGGGCCCCTCCAGGGCCTGGTCGACGGCGTTGCGGAAGTCGAAGACGGTGTGCAGGCCCAGTGATTCGAGGAACTCTGTATCGGTTTCGGTGGCATGCGCCAGATGTCCGCTTCGGTAGAGTCGTCCCGACCTGACCCGGCGTCCGTCGAGGGTCGGGAGGCCGCCCACGTCGCGGAAGTTGCGTACGCCGGCCAGTTGCGGCTCGGGCGCCGGTCCGGCCGGAGGGGGCGCGGGTATCTGCTGGGTCACGTGGATCCTCCGCATCGTCACCGGATGTCCGAATTGAGCTGCTTGGGGCCAACGTGCCGCTGTCGGAGGGGAGATCGGGCGCAGCCCCGTGAGCCAGATCATACGGTGACCGTGCGTGCCCGAGAAGGAAACGCGAAAGCCCCGGCCGGAAGGCCTGTTGGCACAAGCGAATGGACACAGGGTGACCGGAATTCCGCCGGAAACGCGTTCCTGTGAATCCGTCAGGTAATTCGCGGCTTGTTCCGTCCCGTCGGACTGGATTACCTTCGCGACCGATCCGGACGGACCGCCTAATCCTGCCGCCGCCCGGAAACCGCACTCGACCATTCACGCGACCGGCAGGAGCGGGGGAACCAGGTAGGCCGCCGTCGCCGGAGTTCCCCCTCCGGAAACGGCTCGGGGTGAAGCCGCGCACGTCCCGCTCGCGGGGCCGTGCCGGCCGGACAGCTCCCGGTCCGAACCCGACAGCTCACCTCGCAGGCGCCGGAGAGGAATCCGCCATGCCGGCCAAGGGCAAGCACCGCCGTCCGAAGTCCCGCTCGATAGCCCGGGGCTTCGCCGCCGCCGGAACCGGGGGCGCCGCGCTCGCGCTCCCGCTCGTCGGCGCCGCCGGCGCCCACGCGGCTCCCGCCGCCGCCCCGCACGCCCCCTCGGCGGTGCAGGCGCAGCCCATTGCCGCCGCACCGGCCGCCGCCCCCGCCCCTGCCGTGTACACCGTCGTGCCGGGGGACTGCCTCTCCACCATCGCCGCGGACCGGGGCGTCGAGGGCGGCTGGCAGCAGCTGTACGCCGACAACCGGGAGGCCGTCGGCGCCGACCCGTCGCTGATCCACCCCGGCCTCCGGCTCAGCCTCGGCGCGCCGGGCGGCGCCGGCGCCGCGGCGCCGGCCCAGGCCGCAAAGCCCGCCGGCAAGCCCGCCGCCGCGCCGAAGAAGCAGGCCCCGGCCCCGGCGGCAGCAGCCGCCGCCGGCCAGCGCACCGCCAAGGCCGCAGCCGACCGGCAGGCCGCCGCCCCGAAGGCGTCCGCCCCGAAGGCCGCCGCACCCGTCGCCGCCGGCGCCTTCGTCGCCCCCGTCGGCGGCGGCGTCTCCACCGCGTACAGGATGTCCGGCGCCATGTGGTCCAGCGGCTACCACACCGGCGTCGACTTCATCGCAAGCTCCGGCACCCAGGTGCGCGCCGTCGGCGCCGGCACCGTCGTCTCCGCCGGCTGGGGAGGCGCGTACGGCAACGAGGTCGTCATCCGGCACGCCGACGGCAAGTACTCCCAGTACGCCCACCTCTCCCAGCTGTCCGTGACCGCCGGCCAGAGCGTCACCGCCGGCCAGGGCATCGGCCTCTCCGGCTCCACCGGCAACTCCACCGGCCCGCACCTCCACTTCGAGATCCGCACCGGCCAGTCCTACGGCTCCGACATCGATCCGATCGCCTACCTCCGCTCCAAGGGCGTCACCATCTGAACCCCGCCCCGGCAGGGGCGGCGGCCGGACCCGTGCGGGGCCGGGGCCCGAGGGGGGTCCCGGCCCCGCACGCCTCTATTCCGAACCGACCGGGTGGTATAGATCACGGACCGTCAACCCCTTCCTACGGTGGCGTAGGTCACGTGGCGGGGTGAAAAATACGGTCTTGTGGCAGTGACGACGATGACAGAGACGACAGCGACCGCACGCAGGACCATCGGCTCGTACACGGCGATCGGGGACAGCTTCACCGAAGGGGTCGGCGACCCCGGGCCCGACGGGAGGTTCCTCGGCTGGGCGGACCGCCTGGCCGTCCTCCTGGCCGACCAGCGGCCCGAAGGCGACTTCCGCTACGCGAACCTGGCCGTACGGGGCCGCCTGCTCGACCAGATCGTGGCCGAACAGGTCCCGCGCGCCAAGGAACTCGCCCCCGACATGGTCAGCTTCTGCGCCGGCGGGAACGACATCATCCGCCCCGGCAGCGACCCCGACGCCGTCGCCGAGCGCTTCGAGGCGGCCGTCGCCGACCTCACCGGCGCCGTCGGCCTCGTCATGATCACCACCGGCTTCGACACGCGCGGGGTGCCCGTCCTCAAGCACCTGCGCGGCAAGGTCGCCACGTACAGCGCGCACGTGCGCGCCATCGCGGACAAGTACGGCTGCCCCGTCCTCGACCTGTGGTCCCTGAAGTCCGTCCAGGACCGCCGCGCCTGGGACTTCGACCGGCTGCACCTCTCGCCCGAGGGCCACACCCGCGTCGCCCTGCGCGCCGCCCAGGTCCTCGGCCTCGACGTGCCGACCGACCCCGACCAGCCGTGGCCGCCGCAGCAGCCCCTCAGCTCCGTCGACGCCACCCGCGACAACATCCAGTGGGCCCGCGAGCACCTCGTCCCCTGGATCGGCCGCCGCCTGCGCGGCGAGTCCTCGGGGGACAACGTGGAGGCGAAGCGGCCGGAGCTGCTGCCGCTGTAGTACGGGCGGACCCGGCGCCGGGCGCCGGGCGCCGGGCGCCGGACGCCGGACGCCGGGCGCCGGGCGGCGGCGGAGCGGGGGAGAGCGGATGCCGTCCCCCGCCCGTCCGGCGGAATCCTCCGGGGCCGTCGGGCGTTGACAGGGTGTGGGCCGTGCCGGGCACGGCCCCGCGCCCATCCGCCGCACCCCAGGAGGCGCCTTGACCGGCTCCCGCTCCCCGCTCGCGCAGCTGCGCACCCTGCGCCCCGAGGCCTTCGGTGCGGACCCCTCCGGGGCACGGATGCAGCGGATCCGGAACTCGCCGAACTTCCGGGACGGCGCCTTCCGGAACCCGGTCGGCACCCGCACCCGGCCCTCCGGCTCCATGCTCGAACTCGGCAAGGCCTACTTCCGCAAGGACGAGCGGGTCCGGCGCAGCCCGGCCGCGCCCATCCCGGTCCACCCGACGACCCTCGCCGACCTGGCCCGCCCGCCGGCCGGCGGGCTGCGCCTGACCTGGATGGGCCACTCCAGCGTCCTCGCCGAGATCGACGGACGCCGCGTCCTCTTCGACCCGGTCTGGGGCGAGCGCTGCTCCCCCTTCCCCTTCGCCGGCCCCCGCCGCCTGCACCCCGTACCGGCGCCGCCGGCCGCACTGGGCCCGGTCGACGCCGTTGTCATCTCCCACGACCACTACGACCACCTCGACCTGCCCACCGTCAAGCAGCTCGCCGGAACCGGCACCGTCTTCGCCGTCCCGCTCGGCGTCGGCGCCCACCTGGAGCACTGGGGCGTCCCCGCCGACCGCGTACGCGAACTCGACTGGAACGAGACCACCGAGATCGCCGGCCTCTCCTTCACGGCCACCCCGGCCCGCCACTTCTGCGGCCGCGGCCTGCGCAACCAGCAGCACACCCTGTGGGCGTCCTGGGTCGTCGCCGGCACCGAACACCGCATCTTCCACAGCGGCGACACCGGCTACTTCGACGGCTTCCGCGCCATCGGCGCGGCCCACGGCCCCTTCGACGCCACGATGATCCAGATCGGCGCCTACTCCGACCACTGGCCCGAGAACCACACGGACCACACCCCGCTGCCCGGTGCGTGGCCGGACATCCACATGACGCCCCAGCAGGGCGTCCAAGCACACCTTGACCTGCAGGGGTCCACCCCGCACGGCGTCATGCTCCCGATCCACTGGGGCACCTTCAACCTCTCCCTCCACGCCTGGGCCGAGCCGGCCGAGTGGACCGTCGATGCTGCAGAGGATGCCGGCCAGCCGGTCGCGCTCCCGCGTCCGGGCGAGCCCTTCGAGCCCGCGGGCAGGCTGCCGGCGGAGCCCTGGTGGCGTCCGATCTCCCATCCGATCGCTCACCCGTGGCGTCGCCCCAAGCCGGTGGATCTTCCTTCGAGTGACGCCCGGGCCGGAGACCTGGACCTCGCCGGCGAGCGATGACGCCGGACGCGGAGCCGGAAGCGGTTGCCCGCCTACGGCTCCGCGTCGGCACCGGAGGAGCGCGAGCGGGCCGTCCGTGCCGCAGACCGGCCCCCTGACGCTGAGCCGCAGCAGCGGCCGCGGCATCTGCGTCCTCGACCCGAGGACTACGCCCGTGCTGCCGTGAGGATGCGATCGCGGGCTTCGCGGCGGCTCCATCCGGCCCGTGCCGGGAGGGGGGACTCCGGCGCGGCGGTCGTCCGGTCTGTGTCCGTCAGGAGTGCGATGAGGTTCAGCCGCGCCCGGGCCACCCGGGAGCGGACGGTTCCGACGGGGCAGCCGACGGCGGTGGCGGCCTCCGCGTAGCCCAGGCCGAGGAGCTGGGTGAGGACGAAGGCCTCGCGGCGCTCGGCGGGTATGGCGGCCATGAGCTCGGCGAGAGCGATCCCGTCCTCGAAGCCGGGCACGCCGCGGGGCTGGGCCTGCTCGGCGGCGGTCTGCCAGTCCTGCTGGTCCGACAGGCGGGGGCGGGCGGCGGCGTGGCGGATGCTGTCCACGACGGTGCGGCGCGCGATGGAGAGCAGCCACGTGCGGGCCGAGGAGCGGCCTTCGAAGCGGGGGAGGGCGGCCAGCGCGCGAAGGAACACGTCCTGGGTGAGGTCGTCGGCGGCCTGGGTGTCGGCACTGAGGTAGGCCACGTACCGCCAGACATCGCGGTGGAGCGCGCGCACGAAGCGGTCGACCTTGACGGGATCGCCGTCTCGGGCCTCCAGGGCAAGCCGCGTCACCGTCGCGTCGGAGCCGGTGGTGGGCCCGGAGCCCTTCCGGACTGTTGTACGGGCATGGGTGGGCAGGGCAGGAGTCATCGCCACAAGGTCCTCATGGGTGAAGGAAGTCCGGCGCCGCGCGCGGCGGGGCCGGTGAAGGGGGGTACGGCCTGCCGGAGGGCATGGCCGATGCCCGAGGCGCGACGGCGCGCGGCCGTCAGTGTTCGCCCGGGGGGCCGACTGTCACAGGACAGCGGTTCCCGTCGGCGGACCCCGCGAGGTGATGGCGTGGACGAGGAGGAGCCGCCGCAGGGCGTGGCGGTGGCGGGACCGGCGGACGTGGACGCGGTGAAGGTGCGGCGTCGTCGGTGCGAGGAGGCGGAAGAGGATCCGCAGGGGGATCCAGAGCCGTGCCGCGAGGGTGCGGACGAAGCCGAACGCCGCCTGTTCCGCGTAGGCGAGCCAGAGGCCGCACAGGACGGCGGCGAGCAGGTGCGCGGCGAGCATGCCCGTCGGGGACATGCCGGCCATGTCGTGGCCGGTGGCGGGCATGCCCGTGCCGGCCGCCGTGGACGCGACGTCATGCACGTGATGCAGGTGGTGCATGCCGTGGACATCCGTCATCGCGGTGCCGGGCGGTGGCTGGGACACGAGCGTGCTGAGTCCCGCCGCGTCGGCGACCTCGAGGGTTTCGCGGGTCGACGGGTCTGGTCCCGTGCCCTCGCCGCACATCAGGTACGCGGCCCACTGCCGGGCGAAGGAGCCACCGGCCGGCAGGGACGGGTGGATCAGCGACTGGGCCAGGGAGAACCCGGCATGGAGCAGCGCCTGGACGGCCACCGTCGCGCCGGTGACGGCGAGCAGTCCGCGTTCGCGGTCCGCCAGGGCCCAGGCCGCTGCGATCGTGCCGACGAAGGCGGGCAGCACAGCCCACCAGGGGACGGCGATGCCCGACGTGAGGACGTGGCCGGTGGCGGCGAGCAGCACGCATACGGCTGCGAACATTGCAGCCCGTGCGGCTCGGGAACAGCGGCCTCGCTTCATGGCGCGTTCATCGTCGCACCGGACTTCCCGGCCGGACAGGTGGGTGCGCACTTCATGACAAGTCCTCGTCCTCGCCCTCGGCGCTGCTGGCTTCGGTCGGTTGTGGCGCACAGCACAGGGAGGAGCGGGAACCGGAGCCCCGTGCCACCCGACGACCTTCCCAGACGGCCCGCGTATGCAACATCCGGAGAACGGAGACTTCTGTGGCGGCAGCACAAGGGGCTTCAGCGCCAACGGAGTTGGACGGGCGCGCGAGGCGGCGGCTGACCGCTCTCCTTACGTGCGTCATGGCGTTCTCGATGCTGCAGCTGTTCCTGATGGGGGCGCTGGGCCCGCGTCTCGTTGCGGAGCTGGGCGTGTCGCCCGCCGTTCTCGGGCTGACGACGACGACCGGGTTCGGAACGGCTGCCCTGCTGTCTCCGGTGGGCGGCCGGATCGTGGACCGCATCGGCCCAAGGCGCTCACTGGTTCTCCTCCTGCTGGTCGCGACCGCCGCCCTGGCCCTGATCGGAGCCGCCCGGGATCTTGCCGTCCTCCTGGGCGCGGTGGCGCTCGGCGGAATACCGCAGGCGTTGGCCAACCCCGCCACCAACAAGGCTGTCCTGGCTGCCGTTCCGCCCGCCCGGCGGGGCGCCGTGACGGGTCTGAAGCAGTCGGGTGTGCAGCTGGGGGCGTTCGTGGCGGGCCTGCCGCTCGCGGCGCTCGCCGCCGGACTGGGCTGGCGCACTGCGGTCTGGACGGCCTCCGGCGCCGCGCTGCTGGCGGCCGTGTGGGCGCTGCGGTCACTGCCGGCCGATGCGCCGCCGTCCGCGTCCCCGGCCCCGGCATCGTGGCTTCCCCGCGGCATGGTGGCGTGGCTGGCCGCCTTCTCGTTCTTCCTCGGCGCCGGAATCGCCTCGGTCAACACGTACCTGTCGCTCTACGGCGTGCAGCGGCTGGGCATGGACCCGACCGCGGCCGGCGCCTTGGTGGCGGTCCTCGGCGTGACGGGGATCGCCGGCCGGGTGGGATGGTCGAAGGCAGCCGTCCCCGGGCGTGCGGAACGGCTGCCGGGCCGGCTGGCATGGGGCGCGCTGGGAGCTGCCGTCCTGCTGGCGGCGGCCCAGCTGGCGGGCCCGCTGGTGTGGCTCGGTGCCGTCGCGGTGGGCGTCTTCGCCGTCTCCGGCAACGCCGTGTCCATGGTGTTGGTCATGCAGCGTGCCAAGCCCGGGCGGGCCGGGCAGGACTCGGCCCTGGTGGCCGCGGGGTTCTTCGCCGGGTTCGCGACCGGTCCGTTGCTCTTCGGCCTGTTCGCGGAGCGCGGCCGGTACGGGGCGGGCTGGCTCCTGGTCGCCGCGGAGTTCGCCGTGGCGGGAGCCGTCGCGTTCTTCTGGGCCCGTCATGACCGCCGGGGCCAGGAGAGGGGCGGCGCGTGAGCTCCGCGGACTGGGCGGAACGGGCACTGGCGGCCGTGATGGGACGGGTGGCGGTGACGGAGGCAGAGGTCGGTGCCCGCTTCCCGCTGTACGCCGATCCCCGGGACGGGAAGTGGACGACCACCGGGCGTGGTTCGTGGGCCGGAGGGTTCTGGGCCGGGCTCCTGTGGCTGCGCGCACGCCACACGGGGCACGATGCCGACCGCCGGGCCGCCGCTGAGTGCACGGCCCGGCTGGAAGGCTGGGCGGACGCGGACACCGCGACCCGTGGCCTGATCCTCTGGTACGGGACCGCTCTCGCCGAAGGCGACGAAGCAGCGGCCTCACTGCGGGACCGGGCGGCGCGGGCCTGCCTCGGGGACCTCCACCCCGAGACCGGGATCGTCCCCTGGGGCAGCGCCTTCGGAGGCCCCCGCCTGGTGGCACGGGTCGACGGAGTCCCGGGGACGGTGCCCCTCCTGGCCGAGACCGGGCCGGACGGAGCGGCCGCAGCGGCCGCGCACCTGGACCGGCACCTCGGCCTCTGCCTCGGCTCCGGCGGGGAGCAGCGGCCGCCTGCCTGGCAGTTCGACAACGGGGCGGGGACGTGGAGTCCGCTCGACGACCCGAGGCCCGGATGGAGCCGTGGCCGGGCGTGGCTGCTCCTCGCGATCGCCGACGCCCTGCTGCGGCCGGACGTGGCGGCACGCTGCTCGGTGCATCTCGTGGAGGCGGCCGATCGTCTCCTGGCCCAGGACGACGTGGCGACCGGGCGGCTGGTCCCGCCGGCGGAGGGCGCCGAGCCGGACGGCCCTGCGGACACCTCTGCCGCGGCGATCACCGCGGTCGCCCTCATGAAGCTCGCCAGGGTCCCCGGCGCATGGACGGACGCGTGCTCGTACCGGGGCGCCGCCATCCTGAGCCGGCTCGCGGAAGCCCATCTCTCCCGTGCGGACGACGGGCTTCCGGCCGGCATGCTGCTGGACGGCTGCTACGACGCGGGCAAGGGCCTCGCCGTACGCCACGAGCTGGTCTGGGGCGACTTCTTCCTGGCCCTGGGCCTTGCCTCGCTGGACGGGCTCGTCGACATCAGCCGGGTGTGACCGCCTGCGGGCCGTAGTCGCGCAGGATCCGCCGGGCGACGGTCGTGATGTGGAGCTCGTCCGGGCCGTCGAGGATGCGGGCCGCGCGTCCGCCGCGGAACAGGGCGGGAAGCGGGGTGTCGGGGCCGAGCCCGGCGGCGCCGTGGACCTGGATGGCGGAGTCGGTGACCTGCTGGAGCATCCGGGCGGCGGCCACCTTGGCGAGCCCGACCTCGGTACGGGCGTCCTGTCCGGCGGCGATGAGCGCCACCGCCTCGTGGACCAGGGGGCGGGTGGTGCGCAGGGCGAGCAGGGCGTCGAACACGTGCTGCTGGACGAGCTGGTGGTCGGCGAGCGCCCCTCGTGAGCCGCTGCGCGTGGCGGCCCGTGCGCACATGAGGTCGAAGGCGCGCTGGGCCTGGCCGAGCCAGCGCAGGCAGCGCAGGGTGCGGCCCAGGGCGAGTCGCTCCCCGGCGACGGCAAGCGCCCGGCCTGCTTCGCCGATCAGGTGGTCGCCGGGTACGCGGACGTCGTCGAGCTCGATCTCGTACTGGCCCGCCGCCCCGAGGACGGGAAGTTCACGGACGATCCGGAAACCGGGGGAGTCCGTGGGGACGAGGAGCAGGGAGAGCCCCTCACGGTCGCCCGGCGCACCGCTGGTACGGGCCAGCACCGTCACCAGGTCGGCGGCCCCGGCCCCGGAGGTGAACCACTTGCGGCCGGTGATCCGCCAGCCGCCGTCCGCCGCGTACCCGCCCCGGGTGCCGGTGAGCAAGGGGTCGGTTCCGGGGACGTCGGCTTCGGTCATCGCGTAGCAGGTGCGGATCTCACCGGAGACCAACGGCTCCAGGTACCTCTCCCGTACCCGGGTACCGGCATGCCGCGCCAGCATGGTGACGTCGAGCAGCGTGGCGGACCCCAGGGCGGCGGGGCCGTGGTCACTGGCGCCCTCGGCCTCCGCGAGCTGCGCGTATACGGAGAACGGCAGCCCGCCGCCGCCCAGTTCGGCAGGAAGCGGCAGGGCCCACAACCCCTCCGTGCGGGCGAGGGACCGTAGTTCCCGCAGGGCCGCCCCGGCGGCCGGCCCGCCTGCGTCGAGAACGGACTCCTGCGGAATCACCCGGGTGCGGACGAAGCGCTCGACCCGTGCCCTCAACTCGGTTGCCGCGTCATCGGGTTGGGGAGCCGCACCGCTCGCCGTGAGTGAAACCGCCACCGTGTTCCTCCCGGTTCCCGGGAACTCGCGGGAACGTCTGTCCGACTGTCTGTCCGTGGAACTGGTCGGGCGCGGATGCTCCCGAGTTCCCGCGTTGCGCGTTTTCCGTACGACCTCGGCGGCGGCCACCGCCGCGCCGGGAGAGGAGAGGCATGGCGTCACCGGCAATCTCGCAGACGGTCCGGCCACTCGACACACTGCGCCTCGGCATCCTGGGACCCCCGCAGATCACGAGCGTCGTCGCACAGCACCTGCGGCTGCTCGGAGCACAGGACGACGTCGCCGGGCAGCAGGACGCGCCTGGCGCCATCACGCTCACCGGCGGTGGCTACGAGAGCGCGCAGGCGACCGTCACCTGGGGCGGCTCCGGCAGCGGCCTCGTCGACGAGGCCACGGTCCAGGCAGCCACCGGCGTCATGGCCGTCCACGGGCGCCGCGACGGCCACCCGCGCGGGCTGGCCGCTGACTACACGGCGACGGCCACCGGCGTCCTGGCCGTTCAGGGGCTGCTCGCCGGCCTGATCGGCCAGTCCCGCGGCACGGCCGCCGCCCACGTCAGCACCGGCGCGGACCGTGCCGGGCTGCTCGCGGTGTCCCAGTACCTGGCCGCCGCCGGGGCGGACGAGGGCGAGGCCGCGCAACTCGGACCCGGCGGACCGCCCTTCACCTCCGCCGAGGGAGTGCTCTTCGAGCTGGAGACGCTCGACCCGGGTGCCTGGGCTGCGTTCTGGCGGGCCCTGGACGCGCCCGCCGACGCGATGCGGGCGGGCTGGCGGCCCTTCCAGTTCCGGTACGCCACCGCCTGCGCCCCCCTCCCGCAGGCTCTCCACACCGTCACCCGAGCGCACCCCCTGGCCCGGATCCGGCAGGCCGCAGCCCTCTCGGGAGCCGAGGTGTGCGTCCTGCACACCCTCGCCGACCGGCTCGCGGAAGCCGACGGAGCGGCCCCGTGGTCCCTCCGGCCGTACGGGGCCGACGGACCCCTCCCCTCCTCGCGGGCCGCCTCGGGCAACCCGGTGCCCCCCACCGTGGGGCTTCCTCTGGCCGGCCTGACGGTGCTGGAGGCGGGCCGGCGTATCCAAGCCCCTCTTGCCGCGCACCTCCTGGGGCTGCTGGGGGCCGAGGTCGTCAGGATCGAGCCGCCGGGCGGGGACCCGCTGCGCGGCATGCCCCCGGCCTGCGCGGGCATCTCGGCGCGCTGGCTCGCCCTCAACCGGGGCAAGAAGGCCGTGGAGATCGACATCAAGGCGGAGGCCGACCGGCGCCGACTGCGGGAGATGGCGGCCGAGGCGGACGTCTTCCTGCACAACTGGGCCCCGGGCAAGGCCGCCGGTCTCGGGCTCGACTCCGACGACCTGGCACGGGTCAACCCCGCGCTCGTGTACGCGTACACCGGAGGCTGGGCCGACCGGATCGCCGACGCCCCCATGGGCACCGACTTCATGGTCCAGGCGCGTACGGGGGTCGGCGAGGCCGTACGACCCGAGGGCGAGGCCCCGGTGCCGTCCCTGATGACCCTGCTCGACGTACTGGGGGGCTTGCACGGCGCCGAAGCAGTCCTCGCCGGGCTGCTGCTGAGGGAGCGCACCGGTCGCGGGGTCCGCGTGGACTCCTCCCTGCTCGGCGCGGCCGACACCCTCACCGCTCCCGCCCTGGCACGTGCGGCCCGAGGTGGGAATCCCCGCCGCCCGGCCGGATTCCGCCACCCGCTGCCCACGGCGGACGGCTGGATCGCTCCCACGGACGACAGCGCCCTCGCCGCAGCCGCGTACGACCTCCGCGAGCTGAGCACCCCCGACGCCCTTGCCCGGCTGGGCTCGCACGGCCTGACCGCCACCGCGGTCACGACCGACCTGTCCGACCTGCACCACGACCCGCGCTTCGCCGGCTCGATCAGCCGCGACGCGCACGGTGCCCCCGCCGTTTCCGACCCCTGGAGCTTCGCATGACCGCCGACAGGCCCGTACTGCACGACCTGCTGCCCGCCGGCCTCCGCCGCTCGTGGGTGGTCGACGGCACCTGCCCGGACCTCGACCTCTACAGCCTCTTCCGGGCCCGCCAGATCGCGAACCTGCACCACACGGCCGTCCTCGACGCCAAGGGCAAACTCTGCTACACCGCCCTGGACCGCAAGGTCCGATGCCTGGCCGTCGGCCTCAGAGCCCTGGGCATACGCCCGGGTGACGTGGTCGGCGTCCAACTGCCCGACAACCGCAACGCCGTGATCGCCGACCTGGCCCTGGCCGCCCTCGGCGCCGTCGCGCTCCCCTTCCCCGTCGGCCGCGGCGTCCTGGAAGCCGAGTGCCTGCTGCGCCGGGCGGAAGCCGTCGCCGTCATCGCCTCCGTCCAGCACCGGGACGTCCGGCACGCCGCCGACCTGCACGCGCTGTCGCGGTCCATGCCCGCCCTGCGCCATGTCGTCGCCGTGGGCCCCGGGAGCGCACCGGAGGGAGCCGTGGCCTGGTCCGAGCTCATGCGCTCCGACCCGCAGGAGTTCCTACCCGCCCGTCCCGACCCGGACAGCGCCGCCCGCATCCTGGTGTCCTCCGGTTCCGAGGCCGAGCCGAAGATGATCGCCTACTCCCACAACGCGCTCGCCGGCGGCCGCGGCAACTTCCTCGCCTCCCTCATCCCGGACGGCACCCCGCCCCGCTGCCTGTTCCTGGTCCCGCTGGCCTCCGCCTTCGGCTCGAACGGCACCGCCGTCACCCTGGCCCGGCACGGCGGCACCCTGGTCCTGCTCGACCACTTCACCCCCGACGCCGCCCTCGCAGCCGTACGGGAGCACGAGCCCACCCACGTCCTGGGCGTGCCGACCATGGTCCGGATGATGCTCGAACGCCTGGACGCGACGGGCGAACGGCTGCCGGCGCCCACCGCCCTCGTCCTCGGCGGCGCACCGCTGGACGAGACCACGGCGGAGGCAGCGGCGAAGGCGTTCGGCTGCCCGGTCGTGAACCTCTACGGATCCGCCGACGGCGTCAACTGCCACACCGGCCTCGGCCACACGGTCCCGCCGACCGACGGTACGGGCATCGTTGCGGGCCACCCCGACCCGCGCGTCGCGGAGATCCGCATCGCCGACCCCGACACCCACGCGGCGCTGCCCGACGGAGCCGTGGGGGAGATCATCTCGCGCGGTCCGATGACCCCGCTGTGCTACGTCGCCGCCCCCGAGTTGGACGCCCGCTACCGGACGCCGGACGGCTGGGTCCGCACCGGCGACCTCGGCTACCTGGACACCGACGGCGTCCTGCACGTGGTCGGCCGCCTCAAGGACATCGTCATCCGCGGCGGCGCCAACATCAGCCCCGCCGAGGTCGAACGCGTACTCAGCTCCCACCCCCAGGTGCGCGACGTCGTCTGCGTCGGCGTGTCCGACCCGCTCATGGGCGAACGCCTGGCGGCCTGCGTGGTTCCCCGCACCGGGCAGACCCCGACCCTCGACGGACTCAGCGCCCACCTGACCGGGCACGGCCTGGAGCGCCGGAAGCACCCCGAGCGCCTCCTCGTCGTCGGCGCCCTTCCCCTGACCCCGGCCGGCAAGCCCGACCGGGCAGCCCTGCGCGAACGGCTGACCGCGGGCCTGCCCTCCACCCCGGCGGCCGACTCCGGACCTCCGCTCGCGCAGGCCGGCTGAGGGCAAGGCCCCGTCGCCCCGACCATCCAACCCCGTTGGCGGCCCGCTGCGCGTCCGTTGGCCTCCGGCGAGCCGAATCGCAGCGAACAACAACGGTGCAGACGGGTGCATCCCGGGGCGGTTCGTGCAGTCCGTCCCGGGATGCGGTCGTCGGATGCCGATCGGCGCAGGTGATCAGGAGGCGCTCATGGCCCTCTTCAGCTCGGCCGCCGCGTTGCGGTAGACCGGCAGCAGGTCGAGGTCCTCACCCGGGTAGTTGACGATCTTGACCTGCCTGGCGCCCGAGTCGGGCAGCACCGTCCCGGTCGACATGTGGGCGTTGTCGAGGACCAGCGCCGGCTTCTTCGCGGAGAGCCCGGCGAGCTGCGCCGGGGTGACGGCCTCGGGCCCGTACGTGCCCACCGTGGTGGCGCCGGCGAGCCTGGCCGCCCAGGTGGTGAACACCTGGGTGACGACGTTCGGGCTCTTGCCGCCGGGCCAGGCGGCCTGGAGGTCCTCGGCCAGCTTCCCGTACTCGGCATCGAAGCCGGTCTTCCACGTGGTCGCGGCGTCCGCCGTGCCGAAGAGCCCGCTCAGCTTGTCGACCTCGGCCTTGACCTTGTCGGGGTCGTTGTCGAGGTTCACCTCGACCAGCTTCGCCTCGGAGCCGGCGGCCTCCTTGATCTTCGCGGCGTAGGGCTCGAACGGCGCGTACAGCACGAAGTCGGCCTTGGCCACGGCCGCGAGGTCCGAGGGCTTGGGGTCGTAGTCGGGGGCGTGGTGGACGGACTGCGGCACGATGACCTTGACGTCCTCGGCGCCCGCGGCCCTGGCGAAGGCCCCTTCCCACGTCGTGGTGACGACCACCACGGGCTTCCTCCCGGCCTTGGGGGCACCCGACGCGGCGGGGGACGACGTGGTGCCGTTCTCGGCGCCACCGGTGCTGTTGCCGCCGCAGCCGGTGACGAGGGCCAGCGCGGCCGCGCTCAGTGCGAGGAGGGAAGGGATGCGGACGCGGGTGCGCGCCATGGGCTGGTTCTCCGTTCGGATATGAGATGCACGGCGAGGACGAGTGCTCCCGCCGTCAGGACGAGGACCGGGCCGGGCGGCCAGTCGAGCCACAGGGCCAGGAGGAACCCCGTCAGGTTCACGGTCACGCCGATGCCGATCGCCCACAGGGTGATCGACTTCAGCGAGCTGCCCAGCCGTCGGGCGGCAAGGGCGGGCAGCAGGGTCAGGGCGTCGACGAGCAGGGCCCCGGTGAGCTTGATGGCTCCGGCGACCGCGACCGCGACCAGCACCAGCAGTACCGCGGTCAGGGCCCTGACGGCGACGCCGGAGCACTGGGCGAGCTCCCGGTCGTACAGCAGCAGGCCGATGTCGCGCCGCTTCCACCAGAACAGGCCCGGTACGAGCACGGCGAGCACGCCCAGGACGAAGAGGTCGGGGGTGCCGACAGACAGGATCGACCCCCACAGCAGGGCGAACGCCCCGGAGGCGTTGACCCCCGACACGGCGAGCAGCAGCAGCGCCGCCGCGATGGCCAGGCTCATCAGCAGACCCATCGCCCCGGAAAGGCCGTCCGGGGTGCGGGCGAGCGGGGCCACGCCCGCACCGGCCAGGGCGCAGGCGACGAGCGCGCACAGCATCGGGTCGAGCCCGGTGAGCAGGCCGACGGCGATGCCCAGCAGGGCGACGTGCATCATCGCGAACCGCACCGGCATGATGTCGAGCCCCACGATGACGACCCCGACGACGGGCAGGCCGATCGCGGCGAGCAGCAGGGCCGCCCCGGCGCGCTGCACGGGTGCCAGCTGGAGCAGCGCGCCGAGGTCGGCGGTGGCGAGGGTGGTCACCGGACCTCCCGCAGCCGGCCCGCAGCCATCTCCAGGACCCGGTCGCAGCGGTCCGCCAGGGCCCGGTCGTGGGTCACGACGACGAGTGTCACCGGCAGCGAGGCCAGGACGTCGGCGGCCTCCGCCTGCCCGTCGAAGTCGAGCGCGGCGGTCGGCTCGTCGGCCAGCAGCACCTCGGCCCCGGCGGCCACGCAGCCGATCGCCCTGGCCAGGTACATGCGCTGCAACTGGCCTCCGGACAGTGTGTGCAGCGGCCGCCCGGCCAGCTGCCCCACGCCGAGCCGGTCCGCCGCACCGGCGGCGGCGGACGGCGCGGTACTGCTGGCCAGCAACTCCTCGCCGAGCAGCGGGAACCGTCCTGCGGCGGGCTTCTGGGGGATCCAGGCGCAGGCCCGGCGCCGCCAGGCCCATTCCGCCGGCGTGCGCGCGCTCCGGCCGCCCACCCGGATCGAGCCCGTCACCTGGCGGTGCAGGCCGAGGACAGCGCGCAGCAGGGTGGTCTTGCCCGAGCCGTTGGTCCCGGTCAGCGCGACCCGCTCGCCCGCGGCGATCTCCAGGTCCACGTCGGCGACGGCCTCCACCCGGCCGTGCCGGCAGGCGACCCCCCGCATCCGTACATCCAGCCCGCCCATCACACACCCTTCGGTCGTTCGCCCCACGCAGCAGTAGTCGGACGGTGCGTGCGACGAGTTCCCGGGGCCGGATCTTTCTGCGCCCTGCTGCACATGACACGACGTCACACGGCCGAAACGCCTCAACCTCCCTGCCGGTGCCGCTTTCTGACGCTGCACCGCAGGTCGCACTGCCGTGAACTTGCCCGTGGCGTATACAAGAGTTAGGTTTGCCTTGCCTTAGTTAGGCGGGCCTTACTTTTTGTGTGTGGGGGTTTGCATGCCTGTTCGGGCCGGGGGAAACCCACCGCCGGTGGCGCTGGTCACCGGGGCGGCCAGGGGGATCGGCGCCGCCGTGGTCGACGGCCTGGTCCGCGAGGGCGTCGCCGTCGCCGCCGTGGACGTCGACGAGGGCGGCCTGGCGGAACTCGCGGAACGCTCGGCCGGGCTGGTCGTCCCCTTCGCCGCCGACGTCTCCGACCGTGCCGCCGTCGCCGACGTGGTGGCCGCGGTCGAGAAGGGCATCGGGCCGATCGAAACCGGTGTGTCCGTGGCGGGCATCCTGCGTCCCGGCCTGCTGTGCGACACCACCGACGAGGACTGGGACGAGACCTTCGCCGTCAACACCACGGGCGTGTTCCTCGTCCTGCGGGAACTGGCCCGCCGGATGGTGCCCCGCGGCCGCGGGGCCCTGGTCACGGTGGCGTCCAACGCCGCGGGTGTACCGCGCGCCGGGATGGGCGCGTACGCCGCGTCCAAGGCCGCCAGTGCCATGCTCACCCGCTGCCTCGGACTCGAGGTCGCCCGCCACGGCATCCGGTGCAACGTGGTCTCGCCCGGCTCCACCGACACCCGGATGCAACGCCAGCTGTGGACGGGTGAGGACGACCTCGAACGGGTCATCGCGGGCACCCCCGAGGAGTTCCGGACGGGCATACCGCTCGGCCGCATCGCCGACCCGGCCGACATCGCCGAAGCCGTGCTGTTCCTCGTCTCCGACAGAGCCCGGCACATCACCATGCAGAACCTGTTCGTCGACGGCGGCGCAACCCTGCGCGCCTGAGAAAGGAATGCCGACGTGTCCATACCCGCACTCGTGCGCCCCAGACCCGTGCACCGGGCCTCCGACCTGCTGGCCGCCTACCTGCCCGGCTCGTTCTACTTCTCCTCCCCCCGCGGGACCCTGCTCGCCGACGGCGTCCACTCCAGGGTCCGTGCCGCCGGCGCGTCGCACGCCCGGGCCGCCGCCGAGGCGCTCGACGCGGCCGCCGCGGCCGGGGTGCCCGACCCCGTCGTCGCCGGCGCCGTCGGGTTCCGCCCCGAAGCGGAGAGCGGCCTCGTGGTGCCCTCCGTGGTGCGGCGTGCCGGCGCACCCGCGGTCGTACGGGCCCCCGAAGCGGAGTCCGGCACCTCGTGGACGCTCACGCCGCGCCCCGAGCCCGCGCACTACGCCGACAGCGTCCGCCGCGCGCTGGAGCTGATCGGCCGCGGCGAGCTGAGCAAGGTCGTGCTGGCCCGCTCCCTCGAACTGGCCGCGGAATCCCCGGTGTGGGTGCCGGCCCTGCTGGCCCGGCTGGTGCGGGCGGACCCGGCCGCGTACGCCTTCGCCGCCGACGTCACCGCGCCCGGCGACCCCGCCCCGCGGACCCTGGTCGGGGCCAGCCCCGAACTGCTGGTGTCCCGGCGGGGAGCGACCGTCCTGGCCAACCCGCTGGCGGGCTCGGCCCGCCGGTCGGGCGACGAGGCACAGGACCGCGAGACGGTCGCACGGCTGCGCGACTCCGCCAAGGACCTCGGCGAGCACGCCCACACCGCCGGGCAGGTGGCCGAGGTACTCGGCCGGTTCTGCACCGACCTGGAGGTGCCGGCGCAGCCGGAGGTCATCGGCACTCCGACGATGTGGCACCTGTCCACCCGGATCACCGGCCGCCTCGCGGACCCGGCCGCCCCCGCCTGCTCCGCGCTGGGGCTGGCCGAGGCGCTGCACCCGACCCCCGCGGTGGGCGGTGTGCCCGGCCCCGCGGCCGTGGGCGCCATCGCGGACCTCGAACCGGAGGACCGCGGCTACTTCGCCGGGATGGTCGGCTGGACCGGTCTCGACGGCGACGGCGAGTGGGCGGTGACGATCCGCAGCGCAGAGGTGTGCGAGCGGACGGTACGGCTGTCCGCCGGGGCCGGGATCGTCGCCGGCTCCGAGCCCGCCGCCGAACTGGCCGAGACCGGAGCGAAGTTCCGCACGCTGCTGCGCGCCCTCGGACTGGAGGGCGCCGTATGACCGCCGACCACGTCCTCTGGCCGCCTCGGACCGCCGCGCGCTACCGCGCCGCGGGCCACTGGCGGGGACAGACCTTCGGGGCGCTGCTGACCTCGCTGGCCGCCGCTTACGCCGACCGGACCGCCGTCGTGGGCGGGGACACCCGGTGGACCTTCGCCGAACTGGACGAGAGGGCCCACCGGATCGCCGCGGGCCTGCTCTCGTCCGGGCTCGCACCAGGCGACCGGGCCGTGCTCCAGCTTCCCAACATCCCGGAGTTCCTGCCGGTCGTGTTCGGCATGTGGCGCGCGGGCGTCCTGCCGGTGTTCGCGCTGCCCGCCCACCGGCGCAGCGAGCTGCGGCACTTCGCCGCCCAGAGCGAGGCCGCCGCCGTCATCACCGTCGGCGAGCACGAGCGGCACGACCACGCCGCGACCGCGCGGGCCGTCGCGTCCGACGTGGAATCCGTACGCCGGGTCCTGCTGGTCGGCTCGGACGAGTTCGCCGGCCTCGCCGCGACGGCGCCGCGCGAGCTGCCCGACCCCGACCCGGCAGGCGTGGCGTTCCTCCAGCTTTCCGGGGGGAGCACCGGGCTGTCGAAACTGATCCCGCGCACCCACGACGACTACCTGTACAGCGTCCGCGAAAGCGTGCGGATCTGCGGCCTGCGCCCGGACAGCGTCTACCTGGCCGCGCTGCCGGTGGCCCACAACTTCCCCCTCAGCTCGCCCGGTGTGCTCGGCGCGCTGCACGCGGGCGCGGCCACCGTCATGGCGCCGCGGCCGGACGCGGACACCGCGTTCCGGCTGATCGAGGCCGAGCGGGTCACGATCACCGGGGTGGTGCCGCCGCTCGCCGCCGCGTGGGTGCAGGCGGCCGCCCGCACCGGCCGCGACCTGTCGTCCCTGGAGGTGCTGCTGGTCGGCGGGGCCAAGTGCGGGCGGGAGCTGGCCGAGCGGATCGGCCCCGCGCTGGGCTGCCGGCTGCAACAGGTGTTCGGTATGGCGGAGGGCCTGGTGTGCTACACCCGCCTGGACGACCCCGACGAGGTGGTGCTCGGCACGCAGGGCCGGCCGATCTCCCCGGACGACGAGGTCCGCGTCGTCGACCCGGACACCGGCGCCGACGTGGCGCCGGGCGAGACGGGTGCCCTGCTGACCCGCGGCCCGTACACGATCCGCGGCTACTACCGGGCGGCGGAGCACAACGCCACCGCGTTCACCGCGGACGGCTTCTACCGGACGGGCGACCTCGTGCGCCGCACGCCCGCGGGGCACCTGGAGGTCGTCGGCCGGGCCAAGGAGCAGATCAACCGGGGCGGGGAGAAGGTCGCGGCCGAGGAGGTCGAGAACCACCTGATGGCCCACCCGGGCGTGCTCGACGCGGCCGTCGTCGCCGTGCCCGACGCCCACCTCGGCGAGCGGACCTGCGCCTACGTCGTGCCCGTCGCGGGCGCGGCCCCCACCGGCCCGCAGCTGCGGGCGTTCGTGCGCGAGCGCGGTGTGGCCGCCTTCAAGGTGCCGGACCTGGTCCAGGTCGTCGGGGAGTTCCCGGTGACCGGGGTCGGCAAGACCAGCAAGCGCGAGCTGAGGGCGGCGCTGGCCGCGCTCGCCCGGAAGGAGCCATGAGGATGTCCCTGCCCACGATACGGCCCTACCCGCTCCCGGCGGCCGCCGACCTGCCCGCAGGGCGGGTGGAGTGGCTGCCCGAGCCGGGCCGTGCGGCCCTGCTCGTCCACGACATGCAGCGCTACTTCCTCGCACCGTACGCCGGGGCGCCGGTGCCCGAGGTGACGGCGAACATCGCGCGGCTCGCCGCACACGCCCGCGCGCAAGGGGTCCCGGTGTTCTACACCGCCCAGCCCGGCCGGCAGGCGCCTGCGGACCGGGGCCTGCTCACCGAGTTCTGGGGCGACGGCATCGGCGCGGTCATCGACGCGGACCCGGAGGCCGCGGACATCGTGCCCGCACTCGCCCCGGCCGAGGCCGACACCGTCCTGGCCAAGTGGCGCTACAGCGCGTTCCAGCGCAGCACGTTCGCCGAACAGCTCTCGGCGCTGGGCCGCGACCAGCTCCTCGTCACCGGGGTCTACGCGCACATCGGCTGCCAGGCCACCGCGGTCGAGGCGTTCATGCGCGACATCCAGCCCTTCCTCGTCGCCGACGCTGTCGCCGACTTCTCCCGCGAACGCCACGACCAGGCGTGCGCGTACGTCGCCCAGCGCTGCGGCGTCGTCACCACCACGGCGGACGCGCTGGCCGCGCTGGCCGCCCCGGTCCCCGCGGGAGCCGGGCGATGAGCCGGGACTTCACGCTTGACGGCGTCAGGGCCGACGTGGCGGGACTGCTGGGCTGTGAGCCCGCCGAGATCGGGCCCGAGGACAACCTCTTCGACCACGGCCTGGACTCGATGCGGACGATGGTGCTCGTGGAGCGCTGGCGTGCTGCCGGAGCGGAGTCGCTGGAGTTCCCCGACCTGGCGGAGCGGCCGGAACTGGCGCACTGGCTGGCCCTCCTGACGGGAGGCCAGGCATGACCAGGGCCGACCACCGGCACCGGCACCTGGAGCGGATGGCGGAGGTCCGGGCGGGCCGCCACGCCGAGAAGGTGGGCTACCCGATCCGCGTCCGGAAGGCGGAGGTCGTCCGCACCGCCATGGTCGGCGCCGGCCTGCTGCGGGTGACGCTCGGCGGCAGGGGCGCCGCGGGCTTCGAGGCCCACGCGCCGGACGAGCACGTCAAGCTGCTCTTCCCGGAGCCGGACGGCTCGCTGCGGCTGCCCGAGCAGAACGGCACGGTGCTGGCGTGGCCGCGGCCCGCCCCCACCTCGCGCGAGTACACCGTGCGGCGCCACGACCCGGTGGCGGGCGAGATCGACATCGACTTCGCCCTGCACGGGAACGGCCTCGCGTCGGACTGGGCGCGCGCGGCCCGTCCGGGCGCCGTCGTGCACGTCGCGGGACCGCCCGGCGGGCTGGTCGTCCCCGACGCCTACGACCGCTACGTGCTGGCGGGCGACATCACGGCACTGCCCGCGATCGCCCGCCGGCTGGAGGAGCTGCCGAGGACCGCCAGGGGCTGGGCGTTCCTCGAAGTCGCGGACGCGGAGGAGGAGATCGAGCTCTCCGCACCCGACGGCTTCGAGGTGCACTGGCTGCACCGCGGCGGCCGGCCCGCGGGCACCGGCGACGCCCTGGCGCGGGCTGTGACCGCGCTGGCCGTGCCCGTGGGCGAGCGGGTGTTCGTCTGGGCCGCGGGGGAGGCCGGCCAGCTCAAGCCGCTGCGCCGCTGGGCCCGCGACGACCTGCGGCTGGACAGGGCCGACCAGGACATCACCGGCTACTGGAAGCGCGGGGTCGCCGACTACGACGACGACCACTGACCAGCCGTGTACCCCCCACCCCTAGAGATCAACTAAGGTTAGGCTTACCTAACCTCAAGGAGCTTTCGCATGTCCGTACGCAGATCCTCCGGCCTGATCGGCGCCCTGGCCCTCGCCCTGGCCCTGACCGGATGCGGCTCGTCGGGGAACGCAGCCGACCCGGCCGGCAGGGCCGGCGCCGAGAACCGGACCCGGGTGTTCGCCGCCGACAACGGGAAGATCACGATCCCCGCCGCCCCGAAGCGCGTCGTGGCCACCGGCTACGCCGTGCCCGCCCTGATCGAGGCCGGTGCGCCCCTGGTCGGGATCTCCACGTGGAAGCGCGGGGAGCCGATGATGGGCAAGGAGGCGCTGGCCGCCTACAACAAGCTGCCCAAGGTGGCGGGCGAGCAGGCCACCGAGACCAACTACGAGGCCGTCGCCGCGGCCGAACCGGACCTCATCGTCATCGGCGTCCCCGCCCCCGTCCTGGGCGACATCGACGTCAAGCGGCTGGAGTCGATCGCCCCCGTCGTCGCCATCGGCCCCACCGTGCCGTCCGCGTGGCGCGACCTCTCGCGCAGGCAGGCCGACGCCGCCGGCGCACTCAAGCAGTTCGACACCGTGCAGGCCGCGTACGAGGCCAAGGCCGCCGAACTGGCCAAGAAGTACAAGGACGCGCTGGCCCCGCTCAAGTTCGGCCACGTCGGCTCGTACGGCGAGGCCGCCAAGGGCACCTTCCAGCGCGAGTTCAGCGGCTCGTGGGGCACCAACGTCGCCGAGAACATCGGCGCCTCCTACTACGGCCAGGTCAAGAAGCCCGGTCCCGGCTCCAAGGGGGTCAGCGAGTACCCCTCCCTGGAGGAGCTGCCCGCCTCCCTCGGCGCAGCGGACGCCGTCACCTACTCCGTCAAGGCCGACGGCAGCCTGCCCGAGTCGGTGAAGTACGTCATGGAATCCGAGCTGTGGAAGAACCTGCCCGCCGTCAAGGCCGGGAAGGCCTTCCCGATCCGCCACACCGAAGCCGCCACCTACGGGCAGGCCGTCCAGACCCTGGAGGCAATCGACACGGCGTTCGCGCCCCTGCTGAAGCAGTGACGCCCGCAGGCCGCGCGTCCCGGGCCGGATCCGTGCGGCCCGCGCCGCAGGCCGCTCTGCTGGCCGGCGGACTGCTGCTGCTGGCAGTGGTCGCCGTGCTCAGCACCGGCGTCGGTGCCCGCCCGGTCCCGCCCGCCGAGGTCGTACGGGCGCTGGTGGACTTCCAGGGCACCGACGACCACGTGATCGTCCGGAACGTCCGGGCGCCCCGCGCCCTGCTGGCCGTCGCCGTGGGCGCGGCGCTGGCGGTGGCGGGCGCCCTGATCCAGACGCTGGCCCGCAACCCGCTGGCCGAGCCCGGCATCCTCGGGGTCACCGCGGGCGCCGGGTTCGCCGTCACCGTCGGCTCGGCCCTCGGCCTGGCCGCCGGGCAGGCCGGCCAGCTCGGCTTCGCCATCGCCGGCTCGGTGTGCGCGGCCCTCCTGGTCGCCGCGATCGGGCGTACCTCGCCGCTGCGCCTGGTCCTCGCCGGCGTGGCCCTCACCGCGGTGCTCAGCGGCGTCGCCCTCGGCATGAGGCTCATGCTCCCCGACGTCTTCGACGTCTACCGCTTCTGGTCCGTCGGCTCGCTGGCGGCCCGCGAACAGGCGCCCCTGGCACTGCCGCTGGCCGCCATCGGGGCGTGCCTGCTCGGGGCGCTGCTGCTGAGCCGCTCCCTCGACGCCCTCACGCTGGGCGAGAGCGTGGCGCACACACTGGGCGCCGGCGTCACCCGGGTGCGGACCGCGACGCTGGTGCTGATCACCGTCCTCACCGGGGCGGCGACCGCGGTGGCCGGGCCGATCCTCTTCATCGGGCTGGTCGTGCCGCACCTGGTCCGCAGAGCGGCGGCCGGCTCCGCGCTGTGGCTGCTGCTCCACGCGATGGTCCTGGGACCGGTCCTGCTGCTGCTCGCCGACATCGGATCGCGGGTCCTGCTGCCCACCGGCGAGGTGCCGGTGGCCATCGTCACCGCATTCCTCGGCGGCCCCGTGCTGATCCGCTCCGTCCGCCGCCACGGGGAGGGATCACTGTGAACATCCTCGGACTGCACGCCGAACGCCGCACGGTCGCGCTCGCGGCGGTGCTGGCCGCCACCGGGCTCGGCCTGGCCCTGCTCGGGCTCTGCCACGGCGCGTCCTGGTCCTCACCGGGCAGGGTGTTCGCCGCACTCACCGGTGCGGAGCGCTCCGTGGTGATCACGGAGTGGCGGCTGCCGCGCGTCACGGCGGGCCTGGTCTTCGGGGCGGCGCTCGGCCTCGCCGGGGCGATCTTCCAGAACCTCACCCGCAACCCGATGGGCAGCCCCGACGTGATCGGCCTCGACGCGGGCGCCTACACCGGCGCCCTGGTCGCCCTCACCGTGCTGTCCGGCACATCCGCGCAGCTCGCCGCCGGCTCGGTGCTCGGCGGGCTCGCCACCGCCGCAGCGATCTACCTCCTCTCCTTCGACCGGGGCTTCTCGGGGCTGCGGCTGGTGGTGATCGGCATCGCGGTCAACGCGATGGTGACCGCCGTCAACTCGTGGATCGTGCTGCGCGCCGAACTGGAGGTGGCGATCGCCGCGGTCGGCTGGAGCGCCGGCTCCCTCAACGGCATCGGCTGGCCCGACCTCCGGATCCCGTTCGCCGTCATCGCCGTGCTGACGGCCCTCATCGCCTCCCGCGCCCACGCCATGCACCAGGCGGCGCTCGGCGACGCGGTCGCCGCCGCCACCGGGGTGCGGCTCGACCGGCTGCGGCTGCTGATGGTGCTGGCCGGAGTCGGCTGCACCGCCACGGTGACCGCGGTGGCCGGACCGATCGCCTTCATCGCCCTCGCCGCCCCGCAGATCGGCCGCCGGCTCACCGGAGCGGCCGGCGTGCCCCTGCTCCCCGCCGCGCTGACCGGTGCGGTGCTCCTCCAAGGCGCCGACCTGCTCGCCCGGATGCTGCTGGCGCCCGTCGCGCTGCCCGTCGGCGTCGTGAGCACCGCGATCGGCGGCTGCTACCTGATCTGGCTGCTGGCCAAGGAAGTGAGACGAACGTGACCGCACGCCTGACCGCGCGGGAGATCACCCTGCGCCACGGCGACCGGGTGGTCTCCACCGGCCTCAGCCTCGACGTCCCCGACGGTGCGTTCACCGCCATCGTGGGCCCCAACGCCTGCGGGAAGTCGACCCTGCTGCGCGCCCTCGTCCGGCTGCTGCGCCCCACCGCCGGCCACGTACACCTCGACGGACGGGACGTAGGGCGGTACCCGCCGAAGGCACTCGCCAAGCAGCTCGGCTTCCTGCCGCAGGACCCCCAGGCCCCCGAAGACATCAAGGTCAGACAGCTCGTACGCCGAGGCAGGTTCCCCCACCAGCCGCTCCTGGCGCTGTGGTCGCAGGGCGACGAGGAGGCGGTCGCCGACGCGATGGCCGCCGCCGGCGTCGCCGACCTGGCGGAGCGGCCCGTGCAGCAACTCTCCGGCGGGCAGCGGCAACGGGTCTGGATGGCCATGGTGCTCGCCCAGCGGACGCCCTGCCTGCTGCTCGACGAACCCACCTCCTTCCTCGACATCACCCACCAGTACCAGCTCCTCGGCCTGCTGGCCGGGCTGCGCGACGAGGGACGCACCGTGATCGCCGTCCTCCACGACATCAACCAGGCCTGCCGGTTCGCCGACCACCTGGTCGCCATGAAGGACGGGCGGGTGGTCGCCGAGGGCGCCCCCGCCGACATCGTGGACGCAGCGCTGATCAAGGACGTGTTCGACCTGCCGAGCGTCATCATCCCCGACCCGGTGACCGCCACGCCGATGGTCGTCCCCACCCTGCAAGGAGAGTAAGTGACCACCGCACGCGTGTCCCCGGACGGCCTGCACGCACTGACCAGTGCCCAGCTGGGCATCTGGAACGCCCAGCGCCTCGAACCCGACTCGCCGTACTACCTCGTCGGCGACGTCGTGGAGATATCCGGCGCGGACCCCGTCGACGCCGACGCCCTCGCCGAGGCGGTCCGCGCCACCACGGAGGAGGCCGAAAGCCTCCGGCTGCGCTTCCACGACACCCCGGACGGCCCGCGCCAGACGATCAGCGGCGAACCGGTCCTGCCGCCCCGCATCGCCGACGTCAGCGGCGAAGCCGACCCCAGGGCGGCAGCCCACGCACTCGTCGACGCCGAACGGGCCCGGGCCGCCGGGCAGTGCCGGGGCATGGTGGACCGGCCGCTGTACACGCGGACCGTCATCAGGCTCTCCGAGCGCGAGGTCTGGTACACGCAGCTCGGCCACCACCTCGTCTTCGACGGCTACACCGCCGCGATGCTCGCCCGCCGCACCGCCGCCCGCTACACCGCCCTCGTACGCGGCACCGAGGCGCCGCCGTCCCCCTTCGGCCGCTTCGCCGACCTCCTCGCCGCCGACCGGGCCTACCGGGACAGCGACAAGTCCGCCGAGGACCGCGCGTACTGGGTCGAGCGCTTCACCCCGCTCCCCGACCTCGGGCCCCTCGGCGACCCCGACACCGCCGCCGGTCCGCCCGAGCACACCCTGACCGCCCGCACCGTCGTCACCCCCGAAGAGACCGCCCGCCTCCGCGCGTTCGCCGACCGGGAGGGCGTCACCTGGGGCGAGGCGCTGATCGCCTGCTACGCCGCGTACCTGCACCGCGCGCTGGGCCGCACCGACGTGGTGTTCGCGCTGCCGCTGATGTGCCGGACCGGCTCCGCCGAACTGCGCACCCCCGCCATGGCCGTCAACGTGCTGCCGCTGCGGGTCGCCGTCCACCCCGGCGACCGCCTGGGGGAGTTGAGCCGCAGCGTCGCCTCCGCCATGCGGGAGATGCGCGACCACCAGCGCTACCGCGGCGAGGACCTGCCGCGCGACCTCGGCGCGCCCGGCGCCGGCGCCCTCCTGCACGGACGCGGCATCAACCTCAAGGCGTTCGACCTGGCGATCGACTTCGCCGGCGCCACCGGCGTGATGCGCAACGTCGCCGGAGGCCCGCCCGAGGACATGGGGCTGAGCGTGTTGCCGACGCGCGACGGCGGGCTGCTGCTCGGCTTCGAGGTCGACGCCCGCAGCACCGACCAGGCCGCCGTCGACGGCAGACTGGCCGGCCTGCGCACCCTGCTGGCCGACCTGGTCGACGGCCGCCCCGTGGGCCGGATCGCCCTCGCCGGCGACGTCGACCGCCTCCTCGCCGACTGGTCGCCGCGTGCCCTGCCCGGCACCCCCCTGGACGTCCCCACCGCCTTCGACGCCATGGCCGCCGCCGACCCCGCGCGCACCGCGCTGGTGTGCGGTGCGGACCGGCTGTCCGCCGGGGAGCTCGCGGACCGCGTACACCGGCTCGCCCGCGCCCTCCGGGCCCGCGGGATCGGCCCCGGCGACGTCGTGGCCCTCGCCCTGCCGCGCTCTGCCGACCTGGTGGCCGCCCTCCTCGCCGTGATGGACGCCGGAGCCGCCTTCCTGCCGCTGGACGCCGCGTACCCGCAGGAGCGGCTGCGCGCGCTCCTCGACGACACCCGCCCCGCGCTCGTCCTCACCGACGGATCCGTCGCCGGCCTGCCCTGGGACTCCTTCGTCCGCGAGGCCGCCGGACTTCCCGGCACCCCTCTGACGGCAGGTGAACTGGCCGAACCCCGGCACCCCGACCACCTCGCCTACGTCATCCACACCTCCGGCTCCACCGGACGCCCCAAGGGGGTGCTCGGCCGGGTCGGCGGACTCGCCGCACTCCTGCACCACCAGCGGGCGACCGTCGTCGCGGAGGCTGAACGCGCCGCCGGCAGGCGGCTGCGCGCCGCCCACACCTACTCGTTCGCCTTCGACTCCGCGTTCGAGCACCTGGTCTGGCTGCTCTGCGGGCACGAACTGCACGTCTACGACGCCGAGACGACCCGCGACGCCGACGCACTCCTCGCCGCCTGCGCCCGCGACGGCATCGACATCATCGACACCACCCCGTCGATGGCCGCACCCCTGCTGGACGGCGGACTGCTCGACCTCCGCCCCACCCTGCTCGTCCTCGGCGGAGAGGCGACACCGCCCGCGCTGTGGCGCCGCATCGCCGGATCCGGGACCGCCGCGCGCAACATGTACGGGCCGACCGAGGCATCCGTCACCAGCAGCTCCGCGCGGATCGACGGCGACACCCCGACGATCGGCCACCCGCTCGCCGGCACCCGGACCTACCTGCTCGACAGCGCCCTGCAACCGGTGCCGCACGGCACCGCGGGCGAGCTGTACCTGGCCGGACCGCACCTGGCCCGCGGCTACCTCGGCCGGCCCGGCGCGACCGCCGAACGCTTCGTCGCCGACCCGTTCGGCTCACCCGGCGACCGCATGTACCGCACGGGCGACCTGGCGCGCTGGGTGCCCGGCCGCGGCCTGGAGTACCTGGGCCGCAGCGACGGACAGGTCAAGATCCGCGGCCACCGCGTCGAGACCGGGGAAGTGGAGGCCGCACTCGGCGCGGTACCCGGCGTCACCGCGGCCGCCGCCGCCGTCCGCTCCTCGCGGCTGGTCGGCTACGTCGTGTCCGCCTCCGCCACCCCGGAGGCGGTGCGCGCCCACCTGGCCGAGCGGCTCCCCGACCACCTGGTGCCCGCCGCCGTGGTGGTGCTCGACGCGCTGCCGCTCACCCCCAACGGCAAGCTCGACCGCGCCGCCCTTCCCGCACCCGCGGCGACCGGCGGCGGCCGCGAGCCCCGCACCGAGCGGGAGCGCCTGCTGTGCGGGGTCCTCGCCGAGGTGCTCGACATCGAGCGGGTCGGCGTGGACGACGACTACTTCGCCCTCGGCGGCGACAGCATCACCGCGATCACCGTCAGCAGCAGGCTGCGGGCCAAGGGCCTGGTGCTGCGGCCGCGGGACCTCCTGGCACGCCGCAGCCTCGCCGCCCTGGCCGCCTCCGCCGTGCCGGTGGACGACGCGGCCGAGCCGGCGGACGAGCCGACCGGACCGGTGCCGGCGCCGCCGATCGTGCGCGGCCTGCTCGACCCGCACCCCGACGTGGACACCGTCGCCGGCTACGCGCAGTGGACGGCCCTGCGCGTCGACACGCTCGCCCTCGACGACCTCGCCACGGGCGTGCAGACCGTGCTCGACCACCATGACGCGCTGCGGCTGCGGGTCGGCGGCGACGGACTGGAGGTACTGCCGAAGCAGGCCGTGAAGGCCGACGTCCGCGAAGTCCCCGGCACCGACCCGACCGCCCTCGCGGAGCGCCTCGCCGAGGAGCTCGACCCCCGCACCGGCGACCTGGTGCGGGCTGCGCTGCTGCGCACCGGCGACGGCACGGCGGACCGCCTGGTCGTCGTCGTCCACCACCTCGCCATGGACGGCGTGTCCTGGCGGGTGCTCCTGCCCGACCTCCAGACGGCCTGCACGGGCGGCAGCCTCGCCCCCGTCGGGGCGTCATGGCGGCGGCACGCAGCACTCCTCGCCGAACAGGGCAGGACCGGAGCACGGCGGGACGAGCTCGACCACTGGCGGACCGCGCTCGACTCCGCCGTACGGCTGGGCGCCCGCCCGCTCGACCAGGAGCGGGACACCGTGTCCACCGCCCACCGGTCCGTCACCCTCGCCACGGCCGAGGCCACCGAGGCTGTGCTGACGACCCTGCCCGCCGCCTACCGGGCAGGCGCCGACGAGGTGCTGCTGGCAGCGCTCGTACTGGCCCTGCGCGCGTGGGGCCCGGCCGGCGAGGCGGTGGCCGTCACCATGGAGGGCCACGGCCGCGAACACCTCGACCTGTCCCGTACGGTCGGCTGGTTCACCAGCGAGTACCCGGTCCGCGTCCCCACGGCCGGCGACGTGCGGCAGGTGCTGCGCGCGGCCAAGGAGGCCAAGCGGGGCGTCCCCGACGGCGGCCTCGGCTACGGCGTCCTGCGCTCCCTCGACCCGGTGGCCGGCCCCGAGCTGTCCGCCACCCCGCCGCCGGACGTGCTGCTCAACTACCTCGGCCGGTTCGCCCCCCTGCCCGGCACGGGCTGGCAGCTGCCCGAGCAGGACGCCTTCTCGGTGACCGAACCCGGCGCCAAGGCCCTGGAACAGGTCCTGGCCCTGAACTGCTTCGTCCACGAGGGGGGCGCGCCCCGGCTCGCCGTTGAGTGGACCGCCGCGACCGGGGTGCTCGGCACCGAAGCGGTCGCGGCGCTGCAGACGGCCTGGGACGCGGCACTGGAGGCGCTCGCCGCCCACGCGCGCGACACCGCGGGCGGCCTCACCCCGTCGGACCTGCCGCTCGTCGACCTCGACCAGGCCGCCATCGACGCGCTCGAAGGCGCCGCCGCCGGACCGGTCGCCGACGTCCTGCCCGCCACCCCGCTCCAGGTCGGACTCTCCTTCCACACCCAGGTCCGCGACGACCGCGACACCGACGTCTACGTCGTCCAGGCCGTGACCACCCTGGTCGGCGAACTCGACCCCGACCGGATGGCCGAGGCCGCCCGCGAACTGCTGCGCCGCCACCCCGCCCTGCGCGTGTACCTCGCCCAGGCCGGCGACGACGTGGTGCAGGTGGTGCCCGCCGGCACCCTCCTGGAGTGGCGGTGCGACGACCGCTTCCCCGAGGCCGCCCGCGCCGAACTGGAGCGCCCCTTCGACCCGGCCAGACCGCCGCTGATCCGCTTCCTGCTCTCCCGGACCGGCCCGGCCGAGCACAAGCTGGTGATCACCAACCACCACGCCCTGCTCGACGGCTGGTCGATGCCGCTGGTCGGCCGCACCCTGCTCGCCCTCTACGCCGAACTCGGCGGCGGCCCCGCCGCACCCGCGGCCCCGCTGCTGGCGGAGTACTTCCGGTGGCTGGCAGGCCGGGACCACCCCGCGTCCCTGGACGCGTGGCGGGACGCCCTGGCCGGACTCGACGACGCGACGCGCCTGGCACCGGCGGGCACCGGCACCGGCGTCGAGCGGCCCGGCCGCGTGACGCTCGCGCTGGGCCGGGAGTTCAGCGACCGGCTGCGCACCTTCGCCCGCGAGCAGGGCGTCACCCTGACCACGGTGCTCCAGACCGCCTGGGGCCTGCTCCTGGGCAGGCTCACCGGGAGCCGGGACGTCGTCTTCGGCTGCCCGGTGTCCGGGCGGCCCTCCGAGGTCGACGGCGTCGAGTCGATGATCGGCCAGCTCGGCACCACCATCCCGGTCCGCGTCCGGCACACCCAGGACCAGACCGCGCGGGACCTCCTGGCGGACGTGCACGCCGACAGCGTCGCCCTCGCGGAGCACCACCACGTCGGACTCCCCGGGATCCAGCGGGCAGCGGGCCTCGGCGAACTCTTCGACACCATGCTGGTGGTGGAGAACTTCCCGCTGTCCAGCCGGAAGCGCACCCCGCTCGCCCCGGGCCTGGAACTGGCCGCAGTGGACATCACCGACGCCACCCACTACGCGCTGACCGTGATCGTGATCCCCGAAGACGAGATCACCATCGGCCTCGGCTACCAG
Source organism: Streptomyces globosus (assembly GCF_003325375.1). Lineage (GTDB taxonomy): Bacteria > Actinomycetota > Actinomycetes > Streptomycetales > Streptomycetaceae > Streptomyces > Streptomyces globosus_A. The sequence continues at coordinate 2,405,705 of NZ_CP030862.1, forward strand.
CCGCGCGCCTTCGCCGAGGCGACCGTGCGCGACTACGGCCGCTGGCTGCACAACCTGCTGCGGGAGATCGTCGACGACCCGGTGCGGCCCGCCGTCCGGCTGCCCGCCCTCGGCCCCGACGAGCGCGAGCGGATGCTCCGTACCGGCACGGAGGCCGTGCCCGCCAGGCAACGCGGGCACTGGCTGGACGAGTTCGCCGGCTGGGTGCGCCGCAAGCCCGACGCGGAAGCCCTGGTCTGCCGCGACCGCAGCCTCAGCTATGCCGAACTGGACCGGCAGGCCAACCGGCTGGCCCACGCGCTCATCGAGCGCGGGGTGCGGCCCCAGGACCCGGTGGCGGTCCTGCTGGGCCGCGACGTCGAGATGACCGTTGCGCTGTTCGGCGTGGCCAAGGCCGGTGCCGTGTACGTGCCGATGGACGCCGCCTACCCCCGGGACCGGCTCGCCTACATGTTCGACGACATCGCGCCGGCCGCCGTCGTGACGACCGGGGCCGAACTGCCCGTCGAGCGCGACCTACCGGTACTCAGGCTGGACGAACCGGCCACGCTCGCCTCCGCACCGGACACCGACCCGGCCGGGGCGCGCGCCGCTCTCACCGACGACTCCCTCGCGTACGTCATTTACACCTCCGGCACCACCGGGCGGCCCAAGGGAGTCGGGCTCACCCACCGCGGCGTGCCCGACCTGGTCGCCCTCCAGGAGGAGGTCGTCGGCGTCACCGAGCACGACCGCTACCTGCACTTCGCGTCGACCGGCTTCGACGTCGCGTTCTGGCAGACCATGGTGCCGCTGCTGTCGGGCGGCACGTCCGTGATCGCCCCCGAGGAGGTGCGCGTACCCGGCGACGAACTGCTCGACTACATCGCCGAGCACCGCGTGACCGGAGTGAACCTGCTGCCGTCGTTCCTGGCCGCCATGCCCGACGACCGCACGGTCCACCCCGACGTGTTCTTCGTCGTCGGAGCCGAGCGCCTCGACCCCGGCCTGGCGCGGCGCTGGGGCACCGGCCGCAGGGCGCTCTTCAACGCCTACGGGCCCACCGAGGCCACCATCAACGCCGTGACCTGGCGGTACGACCCCGACGAGGACGACGGCGCCGGTCCGCTGCCCATCGGCCGCCCCGACCCCAACGTCCGCGCCTACGTGCTCGACGGCGGGCTCCAGCCGGTCGGCACCGGCGTGACGGGCGAGCTCTACCTCGCCGGGCCGAGCCTGGCCCGCGGCTACCTCGGCCGCCCCGCCCTGACCGCCGCGGCCTTCGTCGCCGACCCGTACGGCCCGCCCGGCGAGCGGATGTACCGCACCGGCGACCGCGTACGGTGGCGGGCGGACGGGCAGCTCGTGTTCCTCGGCCGAGTCGACCACCAGGTCAAGATCCGCGGCTTCCGCGTCGAGTTGGGCGAGATCGAATCCGCCCTGACCCGCCACCCCGACGTCCGCGCCGCCGCGGTGATCGTGCGCGACGGCAGGCTCGTCGGATACGCCATCCCGACCGACGGCGCCGCCCCCGACACCGCACAGCTGCGCGCCCACCTGGCCGCGGAGCTGCCCGACCACATGGTCCCCGCCGCCCTCGCCACCCTCGACCGGCTGCCGCTGACCCCCGGCGGAAAGCTCGACACCGCCGCGCTGCCGGACCCGCAGACCGCCGCCGCGGCGCGGCGCGAACCCGCCACCGGGGCCGAGGCGGTGCTGCTCGACGTGTTCCGGGACATCCTCGGAGCCGACGCCATCGGACCCGACGACGACTTCTTCGCCATCGGCGGCGACAGCATCGTGGCCCTTCAGGTGGTGTCCCGGGCCCGCCGCCGCGGTCTCGGCCTGACCGCCCGCGACGTGTTCGGGGGAGTGACCGTCGCCGGGATCGCGGCGCTGGCCCGCACCCTCGGCGACGGCGGGGCTCCCGCCGTCGGCGACGCCCCGCTGACGCCGGTCATGCACGACCTGCTGCACCGCGCCGGCACCGCCGCGGACGGCTTCTGCCAGTGGGTGGAGCTCTGCGTGCCCCCGGGCGGCGACGAGGCCGCCTGGGAGGCCGTGATCGACGCCGTCCTGGCCCGGCACGACGTGCTGCGCGCCCGCCTGGCCGACGGCGACACCGTGCTGCGCATCCCTCCCGCCGGCGCCGTGACGGCAGCCGACGTGCTGACCCGCATACCGGCCGACGACGAGCCGCGGTCCCGGATCGACGCCTGGACCGCCCGGGCCCGCGACACGATGGACCCGCGCACCGGCCCGCTGCTGCGCGCCCTGTGGGTCGACGCCGGTCCCGCCCGGCCGGGCAGGCTCGTCCTGCTCGCCCACCACCTCGTCGCCGACGGCGTGTCCTGGCGCATCCTGCTGGACGACATCCGGCACGCCCACTCCGGCGGCGCGCTGGCCCGGCACGGCCAGTCGTTCCTCGCCTGGGCCCGCTCCCTGCACGAAGCCGACCGGACGGCCGAACTGCCGCACTGGCAGCGGATGACCGCCACGCCGGCGATCGGCCGGCCCCTCGATCCCGCCCGGGACACCGCGGCCACCGCGGCCCACCACGAGATCCGGCTCGACGCCGACGCCACCCGCGCCCTGGTCACGACCCTGCCCGCCGCCCATCGCACCACACCGGACGCCGTGCTGCTCTCGGCGCTCGCCCAGGCGGTCCGGGCCTGGCGCGGCACACGGGAGCTGCTGGTCGCGCTGGAGAGCCACGGGCGCCCGCCGCACGTCGACCTCTCGCAGACCGTCGGCTGGTTCACCGCCGTCCACCCGGTACGGGTCCACGCCGACGACGGCGTCAAGGCCGTCGCGGAGCGGCTGCGCGCCCAGGGCGACGGCCTCGGCCACGGCGTCCTCACCACCGCCGGCCTGCTGGACCCGGTACGGCCGGAGATCGCCTGGAACTACCTCGGGCAGTTCCCCGGCGCCCCGGCCGAGGAGACCCCCTGGCAGGCGCCGCCGGACGCCGACCCGCTCGGCTCGGGCGGCTCCGCCGGGCTTCCCCTGCCGCACAGCCTGATGGTCAACGCCCTGGTACGCGACGACGCGCTGCGGATCCGCGTCACCTGGCCGTCCGCACTGTTCACCGCCGCCGAGATCGAGGACCTGGCCGGGCACCTGAGGACCGCGCTGCTGCGGACCGCCGCCGCGCCGGAGATCCGGGCGCTCGACGGCGGCCGCCGGGCCGCCGAGGTACAACCGCTCACCCCCCTCCAGGAGGTGATGCTGCGGCACTCCCGCACCGAGCGCCCCGACCCGTACACCGTGCAGTCGGCGTTCTCCCTGGCCGGGCCGCTCGACCTCGACGCCCTGCGCGCAGCCGGCGCCGACCTGCTGGCCCGCCACCCCAACCTGGGCGCCGTGTTCCCCGCCGACCTCGCGGTGATCCCCGAGGCGGCCCGGCCGGAGTTCCGCGTGTCCGACGGGCCCGCGGAGGAGGTACTGGCCGCCGACCTCGCCGAGCCGTTCGACCTCGCCCGGGGGCCGCTGTACCGGCTGACCGTGATCCGGCGCGCCCCCGAACGCGCCGACCTGGTCCTGACCAGCCATCACGTCCTCTCCGACGGCTGGTCGGCACCGCGCATCCTCACCGAGCTGTTCGCCCTGTACACCGCACGCCTGAGCGGCGAGGAACCTGGCCTGTCCGCTCCCGTGCCGTTCGCCGACTACCTGCGCTGGCGCGCCGGCCACGAGCCCGCCCTCGCCCCCTGGGCGGCCGAGTTGGACGGTCTGCCCGAGGGGGACTACCTGGGGGCCCGGGAACTCGGGCCCGCCTGGCAGGAGCCCGAGGTCATCGCCTTCGACGCGGCGCTGGTCGCCGAGCTGTCCGAGCTCGCCGCGCAGCGCGGCCTGACCCGGAACACGCTGGTGCAGGGCGCCTGGTCGGTGCTGCTCGCGCGCAGGTCCGGCCGCGACGACGTCTGCTTCGGCGCGATGGTCGCCTGCCGGCCCCCGGAGCTGGAGGGGGTCGAGGAGATCATCGGCCTGCTGGCCAACACCGTCCCGGTACGCGCCCGACTCGCGGGCACCCTCGCCGACGTGCTGCACGACCTGCAGGCCAGGCAGCGGGCACTGGTCGAGCACCACCACGTCGCCCTGGCGGACCTGGAACGGCTGACCGGCCGCAGCAGGCTGTTCGACAGCCTCGTGGTGTTCGAGAACTACCCGGTGGACCCGGACCGGCTGCGCGAACCCGCCCCCGGACTGACCGTCGTCGGCACCCGGTTCCGCGAGGCCACACACCACCCGGTGACCCTGACCGTCATGCCCGACGGCGACGGCTGGACCGGAGTCCTCGCCCGCCGGCCCGGGGCGGACGCCGAGGGCCTCGCCGAGGAACTCCTGGACCTGCTCCGCGCCCTGGGCAGCCGCCTCGACGACGATGTGCGCACCCTCCTGGGGCACCGATGAGCGCGGACGCCGCCCCGCCGGCCGAGCGGGTCGACCGGGGACTGCTGCGGATCGCGTTCATCCTGGTCCTCGGCACCTTCATGGCGACGATCGACGCCACGATCGTCAGCGTCGGGATCGACACCCTGGCCGACGAGTTCGGGGCCGGCGTCGCCGAGGTCCAGTGGATCAGCACCGCCTACCTGCTGGCCGTCGTGGCCGCCGTGCCCGCGTCCGGCTGGCTCGCCGACCGGTTCGGCGGCCGCCGCACCTGGCTCGCCGCGGTGGGGGTGTTCCTGCTCGGCTCGGCGCTGTGCGCGCTCGCCTGGTCGGCGACCAGCCTGACCGTGTTCCGCGTACTCCAGGGCCTCGGCGGCGGGCTGCTGCCCGCCACCGGGCAGGCCCTCCTGGCCCGCGTCGCCGGCCCCGGCCGCACCGGGCGGGTGATCAGCATCGTCGCGGTCGTGCCGCTGCTGTCCCCCGTCCTCGGCCCGCTGGCCGGCGGTTCCCTCCTCGCGGTGGCACCCTGGCCGTGGCTGTTCCTCGTCAACCTGCCCATCGGTGCGGCGGCGGTGGTGCTCGCCCGCCGCCATGTGCCCGACATTCCGCCGTCGGACCGGCGGACCGCCTTCGACCTGCGCGGGGCGCTGCTGCTCTCGCCCGGCCTGGCCGTGCTGGTACTCGGACTGACCGAGGCGGCCCACGGCCGGACCCTCCCGTCCGCGCTCGCCGTGGCGGCAGGCCTGGCGATGCTGGCCGCCTTCACCGTGCACGGGCTGAGGACCCGCCGCACACCGCTCGTCGACCCGCGGCTGTTCGCCCGCCCGCCGTTCGGCGCCGCCGCACTGGCACTCCTGGTCCTGGGCGCGTCGGTCTTCGGGACGACGTTCCTGCTGCCGCTGTACTTCCAGACCGGCCGCGCGCTGTCGCCCTGGGAGGCCGGGCTGCTGCTCGCCCCCCAGGGCCTGGGCGCGGCGGCCGGGTCCGTCCTGGTCAACCGCACCATCGACAAAACCGTCCCGCGGACCCTGGCGGTCTCCGGCATCGCGCTGATCGTCGCCGGCACGCTCCCGTTCACCTGGCTCGGCCACGGACTCCCGGACGCCGCCGTCGCCTCGGCCCTCGTGGTCCGCGGCGTAGGGATGGCGATGGTCGGCGCGCCCGTCATGAACATCGTCTACAGCCGGACCGAGCCCCAGCACCTCCCACGGGCGTCCGGAGCGCTCAACCTGCTCAACACCGTCGGCGGCTCGGTCGGCACCGCGGCTCTCGCCGTGGTCCTCCAGAACCGGCTCGCCGCCCGAGGCCCGGACATCTCCCGGGCGTTCGCCGACACCTTCTGGTGGGTGCTCGGCTTCTGCCTGCTCGCCGCCGCCGGGGCCACCAGGCTGCCCCGTACCCACGTGAGGAAGTCATGACCCGTCCCCTCCCCGCACCGGCCGACGCCGCCGCGGTGCGCCCGCTGCCCACGCCGGCCGATCTCGCCACGGCCCGCCCGCTGCCCACGCCCGCCGAGCTGGCCTCGGCCCACCCCCTGCCCCAGGCGGGCGCCGAAGCCGTCGCCCGGCACCGCGACACCGTCGCCGCCGTCCTCGCCCGCCGGGACCCCCGCCTGCTCGTCGTCGTCGGGCCCTGCTCGGTCCACGACACCGCCGCCGCACTGGAGTACGCGGCGCTGCTCGCCGACGCCGCGGAGCGCCTCGCCGACGACCTGGTCCTCGTCTTCCGCGCCTACCTGGAGAAGCCCCGCACCGTCACTGGCTGGACCGGCCTGCTCACCTCCCCCTCCCTCGACGGCAGGGCCGACCTGGACGGGGGTCTGCGCCTCGGCCGGTCCTTCCTGACGGAGGCGGCCGCCACGGGCCTGCCCCTCGCGTACGAGTTCGTGGATCCCGCCCTCGCCCCGTACGTGGCGGACACGGTGTCGTGGGCCGCCATCGGCGCGCGCACCGTAGCCAGCCAGCCCCACCGCCACCTGGCCTCCTGGCTCCCCATGCCGGTCGGCATGAAGAACTGCGTCTCCGGCAGCACGGACACCGCGATCGCCGCAGTCCAGGCCGCAGCCCACCCGCACACCCTCCCCGGCCTCTCCTCCGACGGCCGCCTCACCACGCTCCGCAGCGCCGGAAACCCCGACGCCCACCTCGTCCTCCGCGGCGGTCCCACCCCGAACCACGACCGGGAGAGCATCGCGAAGGCCCGCTCGGCCCTCGCCGCATCCGGCCTCCCCCGGCGCATCGTGGTCGACGCCTCCCACGGCAACAGCGGCAAGGACCACAACCGCCAGCCGGCCGTGGTCGCCGACCTGGCCGGGCAGATCACCGACGGCGACCCCTCCCTGGCCGGCGTCATGATCGAGTCATACCTGTCCGACGGGAGACAGGACCCCCACGCCCCGCAGCCGCGCCCCGACGTGAGCGTCACCGACTCCTGCCTCGGCTGGTCCCGCACCGTCCCGCTGCTCGAAAGCCTGGCCCTGGCCTCCCACCGCCGGAGCCGGGGCCCGGGCGGGTGGCCGGCGGTGCGCACGGGCGCGGTGCACGTCCCGGACGGCCCGTGACCTGGCATTGCGGCCCCGCTCCCGGCGAACGCCGTTTGGTAGCGTGACGGGTGCCGGCTGACCACCGGCAGGTTCAACCGGGGGGAAAGGCATGTCCTTTGCGTGCAGCGTGCTGCGCGTGCGGTCCTGCCGTCGGCGCGGCGCCATTCGGCCCGTGCCGTGTGCCGTGCTCTCTCTTGCGGATCTCCCCGTCGCCTTGTTGACCGTGTGATGACCAAGGAGGAAGACGCGTGAGCAGGATTCGGATGCGGGTTCGGGGCGAGGGGCTCATGTGGGCTGCCGCCGGGTTCTGTCTGCTTGCCGCGCTTGCCGCTCCGGCGTTCGGGGACAGTGCCACCGCCGTCACGGTGCCCCTCACCGGTGCCGTGAGCATCGCCGGCGGAATCGCCTGGCTCCGCAGGGACCAGGCCGCCTGATCCCGGACCGCGGCCGCCCGGACATCCGCGCTCCGCGGATTCGGGCGGTCGTGCGAGCGGTCCACCGGGAGCAGGAAGCACCCCGGTGAACTTCCCCAACTCGTCATCGGCGGCGTGAGGATGCGGTCTAGCGTGGGTACCCGGTGATCAACACCGGGCTCCGGATACCCCGGGGAGCCCGGGCCCCACGTAGAGGACGCCGATGTCCGGACCCCGCGCTGCCCGCCACACCCCGTCGAGACACGCCGCCGGCGGTCCCGGGCGGCAGATAAGGCCCCAGATGGTGCGCGCGGCCGTGCTGCCCGCCCTCGCCGCCGGCCTCAGCGGGACCGCTGCCGTGATCTTCACCCTGCAGCTCGGCGGCGGCTCCGGACACCGCGACCCGCGCCTGTGGCCCGTCCTCGTCGGCTGCGCCCTGCTCGTCGCCGGCGCGCTCGCCGCTGCCTTCCTCGGCGCCGAGCGCTCCGCCAAGGCCGTCCGCGACCGCTGCGAGGCCCTGCGCCGCTCCAGCATCCGCGGCCGCCAGGAGCTGCGGACGGCCGCCGAACGGCTGGAGCGCGGCGAGGCACCGAACCGGCCCGTCCGCGGCGGCCCCACCGGCCCGCCCCCCGGCACCGACCCCGGGCGCGTCGACGAGTTCTGGCTGCTCGCCCAGGAGCTGCGCGGCGCCCGCGAGCAGGCGCACACCGCGCTCGTACGGGTCGCCGGACCCGCCGCGCCCTCCGACAGCGACCGGAAGGTCGAGGTGTTCATGAACCTCGCCCGCCGGCTCCAGTCCCTCGTGCACCGGGAGATCACGCTCCTCGACGGCCTGGAGGACACCGTCGAGGACCCCGACCTCCTCAAGGAGCTCTTCCACGTCGACCACCTCGCCACCCGGATCCGCCGCCACGCCGAGAACCTCGCCGTGCTCGGCGGCGCCGCCTCCCGCCGCCAGTGGACCCGGCCCATCGACCTCGGCGAGGTGCTGCGCTCGGCCGTCGCCGAGGTCGAGCAGTACACGCGCGTGAAGGTGGTGCCGCCGGCGGGCGGCACCGTCCGCGGGCACGCCGTCGCCGACGTCGTGCACCTGCTGGCCGAACTCGTCGAGAACGCCACCGTGTTCTCCGCCCCCGACACCGACGTCGTGCTGCGCGCCGAACGGGTCACCGCAGGCATCGCCGTGGAGGTCGAGGACCGCGGACTGGGGATGCCCGCCGCCGAACTGCACCGGATGAACGCGCTCCTCGCCGACCCCGACCAGGTCAGCGTCCGGCACCTGCTCGCCGACGGGCGGATCGGCCTGTTCGTGGTGTCGGCGCTGGCCCGCCGGCACGGCATCGCCGTCGAGCTCAAGACGAACATCTACGGCGGCCTGGACGCCGTGCTCGTCCTGCCCCAGGACCTGCTCGGAGCCCAGGCCTCCGGCGCGGGGGAGGGGCAGGGCGGCTCCCGGGCCACCTCCTGGGGCACCGGAAACGGCCCGCTGAACGGGCCCACCACGGGGAACGGCGCTCCGGCCGCGCCGCCGCTGGAGCCGGCACGGGTGGCCGTACCGCGGCCGGAGGCGCCCGCCGCGCCCCCCGCCGCCCCGGCCCGGATGCAGGCGCCGGCGCAGACGGGCCCGTACACCGACCCCCGCCTCCCGGCGCCCGCCGTACCGGAGCCCCGGGAACCGGCCCGCCCCGCGCCGGAGCCGGCCCGCGCCGCCGGGCCCCCGCTCCCCGGCGGCCCCGCTCCGGCCGCCGCGCCCGCCGCTGCCCCGTGGCGGGTACCGCCCGGCGCCCCGGCCCCTGCCCCGGCCCCGGCCCCCTGGCCCGTACCCCCCGGCCCCGACGCCGCGGGCGTGCCCGTACCGGCCGGGCGGGCCGCGGCCGCGGCCGGGCGGCCGCCGCTGCCCCGCCGGCGCGCCCAGTCACACCTCGCGCCCGGACTGCGCGACACCCCCGCACCGGCCCGCCCGCCCGCACCCGATCAGCCCGTCCACGACCCGCACCTGATGGCCGCCTTCCAACGCGGCTTCGGCCTCGCCCAGGCGGACGGCGAGACGTGACCCCCACCCCCACCCCGACGCCGGAACCCGGCCCCGGACCCAGCAAGGAGCGCACCACCATGGGCGGCGACACCGCAACGGCGACCAGCCGGCTCTCGGACCTCGACTGGCTGCTCAGCGGACTCGTGCAGCGCGTCCCCTACACCCGCAGCGCCGTGCTGCTGACCCGCGACGGCCTCGTCACCTGCCTCCACGGCCTCGACGCGGACGCCGCCGACCACCTGGCTGCCCTCGCCTCCGGCCTGTACTCCCTCGGCCGCAGCGCCGGAGCCAGGTTCGGGGACGGCGCCGAGGTGCGGCAGGTCGTCGTCGAACTCGACACCGCCCTCGTGTTCGTCTCGGCCGCCGGATCCGGGACCTGCCTCGCCGTCCTCGCCGACCGCGAAGCCGACGCCGGCGTCCTCGGCTACGAGATGGCCATGCTCGTCAAGAGCGTCCGCCCCTACCTGGCGGCCCCGCCCCGGCGGCCCGCCGCCGCAGCGGAGTGATCCGGGCCCGCGCCGTGCCCGGCAAGGGGGGCCCGCGCGAGCCGGCGCCCTGGCTCGACGACTCCGCGGGGCGGGTCGTACGCCCGTACACGGCCAGCGGCGGCCGCACCCGCCCGGCCGTCGCCCTCGACCTGCTCTCCTCGCTGACCGCGACCGGGGCGCGGCCCCGCGCCCCGCTCGGGGCCGAGCACAGCGCCGCCCTGCGCCTCTGCGCGGGCGCCGCGGCCGTCACCGTCGCCGAGGTCGCCGGGCAGCTGCGGCTCCCCGCGGCGGTGGCGAAGGTCCTCCTGTCCGACCTGGTCGAAGCCGGGGCCGTCACGGCGTCCGCGCCGTGCTTCCCCGGCGGGGGCGGGCCGTGCGCCGCCGCCGACGACCAGACCCTCCTGCAGGCGGTGCTCGATGGCCTACGCCGCCGGCTGTGACACCCGCGGCACCGCCGCCACCGCCCGGGCCGCGACGCTGAAGATCCTCGTCGCGGGCGGCTTCGGCGCGGGCAAGACGACCTTCGTCGGCGCGGTCAGCGAGATCCCGCCGCTGTGCACCGAGGAACTCCTCAGCGGCATCGGCGCGGACGCCGACCCCCTCGACGGCGTCGACGCGAAGACGGCCACGACCGTCGCCCTCGACTTCGGCCGGATCAGCCTGGACACGGGCCACGTCCTCTACCTCTTCGGCACGCCCGGACAGGAGCGCTTCTGGTTCCTGTGGGAGGAGCTGTGCGCCGGGGCACTCGGGGCGGTCGTCCTCGCCGACACCCGCCGCCTCGCCGACTGCTTCCCCGCCGTCGACTTCTTCGAACGCCGAGGCATCGCGTTCGTCGTCGCCGTCAACGAGTTCGACGGCGGCCACCGCTACACCGCCGCGGAGGTCCGCGAAGCGGTCGGGCTCCCGCCCGGCGTGCCCGTCGTCCACTGCGACGCCCGGCTCACGGCCTCCGCGACGGCCGTCCTGGCCGAGCTCGTCCACCACCTGCTGTCCACGGCCGCACCGGCCGTGCCCGCCCAGCCCACGGATCGGGGGGAACCGACGTGACCCACTACGAGTCGACCGGACACCTGCTGCTCACACCCGTCGACCGGGAGGCGCCCGCCCGCGCCGTCCGGCTGCGCGAACTGGGCCTCGGCGAGCGGGCCGACGGCGAACTCGACGCCTTCGCGCGGCACATCGCCGAGGAGCTGCGCGCCCCGTACACCGGCGTCAACTTCGTCGGCGAGGAACGCCAGTTCTTCGCCGGCCTGCACCACGTCCCCGGCGCGCCCGCGAGCGGCTACCCGGCCCGGGTGCTGCCCCGCGACCGCGGCTACTGCCCGCACGTCGTCGTACGGGGCCGGGCCCTCGTCCTGGAGGACGTACGGGACTTCGCCCGGTTCGCAGGCAACGCCGTCGTCGACGAGAGCGGCGTACGCAGCTACGCCGGAGCCCCGCTCACGGACCGCGGCGGCATGGTGCTCGGCACGGTGTGCGCGGTGGACACCGAGCCCCGCAAGTGGGGCACCGAGGGCCTCGCGGGCATCAAGGCGCTGGCCGCGGAACTCGGCGGGATCCTCCACGCCCGCGAGTCCGCCCGCCGCGCCGGCTGACCCGCCCGGGGCCGGGCGGCGGGCGGCAGCCCGCAGCAGGCGCTACGGTCGACCGCAGCGCCCCGACGGTGCCGGAAGGAGGGCTCGCCATGGCCGTGACCGCCGAGGACGTCCGTACGGTCGCGCTGTCGCTCCCCGACAGCAGTGAGAAGCCCGCCTGGGGCATGCCCGCCTTCCGGGTCGGCGGGCGGATCTTCGCCGCCCTCGGGGACGACGACGCCTCGATGGGCGTGAAGTGCCCCAGGGAGGACCGGGCGGAGCTCATCGCGGCCGAGCCGGAGAAGTTCTTCCTCCGGGCCGGCCACGACGACGGCTACACCTGGCTCCGCGTCCGCCTCGGGGCCGTCGAGGACGTGGCCGAACTGCGGGCGATCCTCGCCGACTCCTGGCTCCAGGCGGCCCCGCGGCGGCTCGCCGCGGCGCACCCCGAGGTCGCCCGCCGGTGACCCGCCGCCTCAGCGCAGGAAGGCGGTGATCCGCTCGCGCAGCGAGCGGGCGTCCAGGCCGTGCGCCGCCGTGTGCTCGTCGACCGTGCCGTAGCGGCGCAGCTCCGCCCGGCCCACGCCCAGCCCCAGCACCCGGTGCGGTACGTCGACCAGGGCCTCGGCCGCGGCTCCCGCGGAGGTGCCCGCCAGGTACGGCTCGACCAGCACGACGTCGGCCGCGGCCCGGCCGGCCGCCGTGCGCAGCGCGGCCCCGTCGAAGGGCCGGACCGTCGCCGCGTACAGGACCGTCACGTCCAGGCCCTCCGTCGCGGCGAGGACGTTGTCCAGCATCGGGCCGACCGCGACGACCACCCCCGAGCCGCCCTCCCGGACGGTCTCCGTCCGCAGCCCGTCCACGGGGCGCGGCGCCCCGTTCGACAGCGCCGAGAGCCGGACGTACACCCTGTCGTCGCCGGCGGCGTACGCGTGCCGCAGCAGCGCCTCCGCCTCGTCGGGATGGCCCGGCACGTGCACCGTCCAGCCGTCCAGGGTGTCCAGCAGGGCCACGTCGCCCGGCGCCATGTGCGTGAAGCCGCCCGCCGGCCAGTCGTAGCTCGCCGCGGCGCTGACCAGCACACCGCCCGTGCCCTGGTGCCCGAAGTCCAGCTTGACCTGCTCGAACGGCCGCTCCACCAGGAAGCTGGCGAACGTGTGCATGATCGGCCGGAGCCCGGTGAGGGCCAGCCCGCCGCCCACCCCGACCAGCAGCTGCTCCCGGATCCCCACGTTCAGCACCCGGTCGGGGTGGCGCTCCCGGGCGGGGCGGAACCCGTCCATGGTGATCTCGGCCAGCACCAGCGCCAGCCGCGGGTCCTCGTCGAGCAGCTGCGACGTCACGGAGACGAACCGCTCCCGCATGGTGTCCACACAATCCTCCAGAATCTCCGGAACCCTCGGGTTCCCCTCGGGCCGGTCAGGCCTTCTTCTCGACGCGGGCGACGACGGCGTGCGGCCGGCCGGGGTGCGGCGCGGTGAACGCCGCGTGAAGCGCCTCGTGGTCGCGGCCGTCCACGGTCACCGCCGACCAGCCCGCCGCCTCGAAGCGGGAGGCGATGCCGCCGGGCCAGCCGTGCGTCGCCGAGTCGTTGTCGACCACCACGGTGTGCAGGCGCTCCAGGCCCGCGGAGCCCGCGTAGGCGAGGGCCTCGTGGTTGCTGCCCTCGTCCAGCTCGGCGTCGCCGATCAGCACCCACACGGCCGGATCGGCCAGGCCCTGCGCGCGCAGGCCGAGGGCGCTGCCGACGGCGAGCGGCAGGCCGTGGCCGAGCGAGCCGCTGGCGATCTCCACTCCCGGGACCAGGACGCGGTCCGGGTGGTGGCCGAGGGGGGAGTCGTACGAGCCGAAGCCGCTCAGCCAGTCGACGGGGAAGAACCCCTTCGCGGCGAGCACGGCGTAGTAGGCCATCGGGCCGTGCCCCTTGGACAGCAGGAACCGGTCCCGGCCGGGATCGCCTGCCGTCTCCGGTGCGACCCGCAGCACGCGGTCGTACAGCACCCACAGCACGTCGAGCGTGGATGTGGCGGCGGGGCCGTGCTTCTCGGCCCCCGTCATGAGCGCCATCAGGCGCCCCAGGTCCTCGTGGCGGACCCCGGGGTCCGCGGTTGCGTGAGACATGAGTGGATCATGCAACCTCAAGCCTGCTTGAGGTCAAGGGCCGGCCGCGGCGCCGGAGGCCGGAAAGGTGCGCGCGACCACCCGGCGGAGTGCGGTATTGTTCTCATGCGCGTTCGGCCGAGGGGAAACCCCAGGTCAGCGGGTATCGGGACGTGGCGCAGCTTGGTAGCGCACTTGACTGGGGGTCAAGGGGTCGCAGGTTCAAATCCTGTCGTCCCGACTCGAAAGAGTCGCAGGTCAGAGGCCGTATCGGAAGCATCCGATACGGCCTCAAGATCGTTTTAGGGGGCCGGTTGGTGATCCAGTCGGTCTGATCAGGTCAGACGGCGGTCATTGTCGTGAGTGGCAGTGAACGAGGTGCACGGAGCACCATGAGCGAGCCGTGTCCGGCGATCTTGCGTAGTACGTGCAGCGGGACGCCGGCGTCGGCGAACCATGTCAGTCCGGTGTGGCGGAGGTCGTGCCGCCGGAGGTGCTCGAAGCCGAGCTCGGTGACGACGTCGTCCCAGCGCGTGGCGTCGCGCAGGACCGCGGTGGAGATGCGTCCGCCGCGCGGTCCAAAGGCTCCTCGGTCCGCTCGCGGTAGGCGGCGGCACGCAGGGCGCGGCTCAGCCGTGCGGCGGCACTCTGCTCGGCGGCGGTGGGCCTGCGGGTACCCGTGACCGGGTTGCCGTAGGGCGCCGGTGTGCCGTCGGGGGCGACGGTGGTCCACGGGCGTTGAAGACCGACTTGGCGGTGGCGGCTGCTTTGCGTCGCCGGCCGGCCCGCTGGGCGCGGTCCTGAGCCTGCGCTTTGGACTGCGCGGCCTTGGCCCCGGTCGCTGAGGCCTGTGCCGCGAGGTCGGCGGCGTCGGTGGCTGCCGTGCTGTCCGTGACGGCCCCCACGGCGCCGGACAGCAGATCGGTGAGGTTCTCCGGCACGGGCAGGGCGGGGCCGCGGTGTCCGGAGCGGGGCAGACGCCCCGCCGGTGCAGCGTCTGCAGTGGCGGTCCAGGACGGCGAACACGCGCCCTAACAGGCCCAGGCCGCAATGGCGCTGACCGGGCATCGGCCCGACAACCTCCGAGAAGGCACCTGACAAACGGTCCCGGTCCGCCAAAAGCCCCTATCCATAGGTTATTTTGACTGGCCTGTCCGTCTCGAATCGACTGCCATAACGAACGAAGGGAAACGCCATGAGGATCACCAGGACTGCACGTAGGACGCGGGCCGGGATTGCCGTGTCCGTCGCGGCCCTGGCCGCGGGCTCACTCATACTCACCGCCTGCGGCGGAAGCAGCGACAGCGCCGGCAAGCTCGACGGCACCTACTACGTCAAGGACGTCAACGGCACGTCCGACCTCGGCCAGTTGGTCGTCAAGGGCAACAGCGTCTCGCATCATGAGTACGGCTGCGATGGTGTCTACGAGAAGCCGGGCGTGACCAGCACCGGCGAGTTCACCAAGGATCAGACCCAGATCATATGGACGGTCGCCGGAGACGACAGCCGCAACAAGCGGACCGGCAGCGAGTCAATCTCGACGAGCAGCACCTCGATCAGCATCGGCGGCAGCGTGTACGTGCGTGACGACTCCGATGCCGGCAAGGCACTGCTGGACGGCTTCAAGACCAAGTGTGCCAAGTAGCTTCGACGTCCCGCCGGCCGGCGAGCAGCACTGAACCCCGTGGGCATCGCGTCCACGGGGTTCTGTCCTTCCTCGGCTGGCCAAGCCTCTGACGTCTCCTCCTGAAGCTGCGGCGCCCGGTATGGACGACGCACCCGGTGAGGTTGATCGATCTCACCGGGTGCGTCAGGCCTCCACGCTCGCCCTCGATCGGAGGATCAGTCCTCCTCGCGCCGGCCCCGGCGGGGGCCAACGGCCGGCCGCTGCTGCGGCTCCGGGGTCTCCACGCTCCGGGGGGCCGGATCGGCCGTCCGGAGCGGACGTGGAACCGGAGCCTGCTGCGGCGAAGGAGCCGGTGCAGGAGCCGGCGGCCGGGGAGCACGCCCCGACGGGGCAGGCGTCGGGCGCGGCGTCGACGTCTGGATCGAACCCGGCTGACGCGCTGCCTGTGTCCGACCCGGAGTCCGCGCACCAGGCGCAGCCGGAGCCTGACCCACAGCCGGAGCACCGGCCCCTGGCTGCCTCGGAGCCGAGGAGCCGTCGCGGCGGGCGTTGTCCACGGGCAGCAGCCGGTCACTGTTCGTCTGCGCCTCGGCCTGCTCCTGCCGTGCCGGCGGCCGGATGGGGGTCTGGGCCTGAGCCGGGGCAGGGGTGCTCTGAGCGGAGCCCTTGGGACGCGCGCTCGGCGCACCCGGCCGCGTCGGAGCCGGAGCAGGAGCCGGGGCTGGCACGGCGTCGCCGCCGAAGCGCTGCGGTGCAGCCTGCTGGTTGCCGTCCTGTGGGCTCTGCGCACCCTGGGAGCCCGCGCCGAACTGGGTCGGACGCGCGCTGGGCGCACCCGGCCGCGTCGGAGCCGGAGCAGGAGCCGGGGCAGGCACGGCGTCGCCGCCGAAGCGCTGCGGTGCAGCCTGCTGGTTGCCGTCCTGTGGGCTCTGCGCGCCCTGGGAGCCCGCGCCGAACTGCGTCGGTCCCGCCTGACCGGCGACAGCCCCACGGGCTCCGCTGGTCGGGAAAGAACCAGCGCCGTTGGCGCCGCTCTCGCCCTGAGCACCACCACGAGGACTCGACGGGTCCGTCGACGAGGAAAGTACCTCACCTTGGATGACCTTGTGGCCGTCCGCGGTGTACCCGAGGTTCGACAGGCCACCCTGGGCGCTCAGACCCTGCGCCGTCTGCTTGTCCGAGCGCGAGCTGCCCGCTCCGCCACTCGTCAGCTGCAGCGGACCACCCTTGTCAGCCGGTCCGTCGCGACCGGGCGTGCCCAGACCACCGGCGGGACCGGTGCCGCCCGGCAGAGCCTTGACGCCGTCACTGCCGCCGCCGGAGCCACTACCACCAGGACCACCATCCAGCACTGGACTGTCCGGTCCATCCGGACCATCGTGCCCGCCGCCCTCGAGGGCCAGCTGCTGCTTACCGGACGTCAACTCCGTGGCGCCACCGTTCGTGCCGCCGGCGTTCGTCGACGCCGTCTTGCCCGTGGGCTTGCCCCCGCTCGGGGACGCCGGACCGCTGGTCTTGCTGTCGAACCCGTTGGCGAGCTTGTTCCCCATGGCCATACCCGCGCCAGACCCCACACCCGCGGCCAGAGACGGCATCAGCCCACCCTTGTCCGGCTTCGGCGTGCTGTTCGTCTCGAGGAACTTGTCCACGAGCTTGGTGACCACCTCGTCCATCGCCTGCAGCACAGTCTTGCGCACCCGTAGCAGGGCGAAGGTGATGCCTATGATCACCAGCGAGGAGATCAGGGTCAGGACCACCACGATGATCCCGCCGAGCGTGGGGCTGCCCCACAGGCCACCCGGGCTCATGAAGCTCGACACGGGGCCGGCCATGATGTCCGGGACCGAGATCAGGAATTCCGAGACGAACTGGTAGACGAACAGCGTGACGAGGACTTCCATGATCATTGCCGTGGAGTACACGATCACTTTGGCGATCGCCTGCAGGGCGCCCAGCGTCGCGAACGGTACGGCGGCCACCAGGCCGAAGGTCCGCTTGACCGCCCCGGCCAGCATGCCGATGGCGTACCAGAAGCCGAGCAGGACGATGGAGCCCAGGACCGTGGCCGCGTTGCTCCAGTACATGAACTTCGCCGGCCCCGTGCCCACCTGGCTGACGGCCATGTGGTTCTCGCGGGTGAACCCACTGGTGGCGTTGTTCGATGAGTACATGGCCAGTGAGCCGGGGTTGAACCCGGTGTTGAGGTAGTTGTACGCCGCCAGGGGAGACAGGTTGCATGAGGAGGGTGTCCTGCCCACCGTGAAGCCACAGCCAGCCTTCGTCCCCGTCGTGGTGAAGACCGTCGAATCCTTACCGGGATGAGAGGAGGTCAAGCCCGTGCCGTCGGTCGAGATCACCGGGTGATCGACCGGCTTCGGCCCGTTTTCCTCACCGAACTCCGCCACGTCGCCGTAGCTTTTCTTGTCGACGAACCAGCGCTTCTTGGTATCCGCGCTCTCGTCCAGTTGCGTGATCGAGGTCTTGATCCCCGACTCGAAGTCCGAGGCTGCGATCTCGTTGCTCGCGATGTACTTGCCGATGATCCCGAAGGTCGAGAACACCGCTTTGAAGTCGTCCGAGGCACGGCCTCCGACGGAGACGGTGCCGTCCTTCCAAGCCGACTCGGCGTCTTTGGCCTTCGTCCCGATGTTGATGCCGTTGAACGTCGCCCCGTGGGACTGCTTGTTGATCGCCAGCGCACTCGTGCGCACAGACATCATCGCGTCCGGGCTGGCCTGGCCATCGTTCCAGGAAACAGTGGCCTGGTCCGGAATCCCCAGGCGGTCGTTCATCATCCACGCCTCGAAGTCGACGTAAGTGCTCAGCACGACGCGCGTCGGGCCGGCGTGTTGACCGAGAACGGAGTCGTCGAACTTTCCGAGCACGCTGGAGTACATCGACCCGACGAGTGGCAGGCCGACGCCGATGAAGACGACGCGCACGACGAGCTTCTTGATCGCCGAGCCTCGGTCCATCTTCTTGAACATGACCAGGCCGATGAGCAGGAAGCCGATGAAGATCGGCACGAGCGCCTGCCACGAGATGTCGACGAGCAAGCCGTACCAGCCGCTGATCCAGTGCTGCAGACCCGCGAGGGCGCCGCCTCCGGTAGCGCCTCCCGTCATGCCCTCGGCAAAAGTCGGATTCACCGCCGCGACCGCGTTGTAGAACCACAGGAAGGGGTTGACGAGTTTCAGGAACTGGATGATGACGTAGAACAGCGTGCCGACCGCCAGCGCCAGGGCGTAGAGGACCCAGATGATCGACCCCCCGATCACGCTCACGATCTGGCCGCCGATGCCCGAGGACATCGTGTCCAGGCCGAGATCGTTGTTGGCCGCCCCGAAGTGCGCGTAGTCGAGCATGCCCGCGTACTTGGCGTTGCCCTTGTCATCCTTCGCGGCCAGGGTCTCGTAGGTGACGGTCTGCGAGGAGCCCGACACCTCGGCGAAGAACCAGCCCACGATGTTGCCCAGGCTGAACTCCGGGTCGGCGTAGCCGAGAATGGAACCGCCCGAGGCCGGGCTGGACGTGACCGGCTTCCAGTTCTCGTGCATGCCCTTGTCGTTCTGCGGCGAGTTCTTCTCGCTGAAGTACGAGCTCGCGTTCGAGGCCAGCTGGTAGAGGCTGTAGTTGTCGCGCTCCTTCTTGTCGTCGGCAGACGCCGGCGAAGACGTCGCCATCATGAAGACCGGCACGAGCAGCGCCGCCAGGAGCATGAGGGCGAGCCCGCGCGCGGGCCTGCCCGGGCGGACTGCGCCCACGCTGTGGCCGGCCCGGGCACGCAGCCTCGCCACCGCCGTGATCGTCCGGTTCATGCTCTCTCCTCTGCTCCTCGTCCTCGTCTCAGTGCCGACCTCGCTCATGTCTTTTCCAGCTTCTTGGGCCTGGGCCTTGTTGCCGGTCGCCTTGTCTTGTCCTCGGGCCGCTGCAGGCGCTTGCCGTCGCTGCGCTTGATCGCGTCAGCCTGGCCCGCGTCGGCCCCACCGCCGTCGCCCTCGCTGTGCTTCCGGATGCTGGTGAGGTTCGCGCCCGGCGTCGGCTTGTCGTGCATGATCGAGTCCATCCGCGCCGTCTCTTCCGCCTTGGCCGCCTCCAGTCGGACCTGCCTGCGTTGGGCCTCGCGGTAGGGGTTGATCCCCAGGGCCAAATCCAGGTGGAAGACCACGTTGGAGACGCCCCGGCGCAGGTACGTGAGGTTCTCGTCCTTGGTCGTGATGAGTCGGGCGAGATCCGGCGGGATCCGCTGGTGCAACTGCTTCTGGTACTCCGCCACCGTTTTGTCGCGCATCGGGCCGAAGAGCGTGTAGTCCGCAGCGTCGAACTTGTTGAAGTCGCTGTCGGCCAGCATCCTGTCGACGTCGTTGTAGCTGTAGACCACCCGGCCGCCGCGTTCGTGCATGTGGTCGAACTGGTCCTTGAGGTACTTCTTCACCCGGTCGTCGATGTGCTCGGTGCCGTGGATGATCACTGTGTCGCCGATTCCCAGCTTGCCGACGGCGAAGCCGACGATGTTCACCAGCTGCGCCATCGCCACGCCCTTGCCGCGGCGCATGAGCCGCGAGAAGTCGTAGACCACGCGCCGCGAATCCCGGACCCCGTCCACGGCCGAGGCCGTGTGGTTGTTGAACAGGTCGCCGTTGGTGCTCAGCATCGCGTTGGCGATGCCTCTGAGTACGTTGTAGGCGCGCAGCTGGTCCGGGTCGGTCTTGCTGGAGTTCAACAGCGCCTTGTGCGCGGTCGCCAGGTAGGAGACGAACATCTGAAGACGCGGCACCTGGGTGTGCGGGATGTTCACCACGCGCAGGCGGTTGCGCTGCTCCTTGGCGTTGTGCCGCCACATGCCCTGCTCGATGTAGAAGTCCGTGGCCGTGTCTTCGAGGGCGCTGCGGATGATCGAGCCGACGGCACCGTCGGTGCTCTCGTAGAGCTGCTCGAACATCAGCTTGAGTTTCTCCATCTGAGCGGAGAAGACCGTCAGCTCGTCCTCCTCCTCGCCGAACATTTCGAACATGTTCACGTCACCCTGGTTCAGGTCCACGCGCGAGGTGAGCCGCTCGAACTTCGGGCCGAGCTTGTCGAGGTTCGCCCCGTCAAGGACGAGGTGGACGACCTGGCCGTTGTTCAGCAGCGTCGCTTGCGAGATCTTCGAGCACCACATGTTGGCCACCCGCTGGCGGTCGAGGTACTCGCTGAGGGTGGCGTCGGCGACGATCACGTGGTGGGCGTAGGCGTTCACGTCCATGAGCACGGCGCTGTTGTTGACGTCGCCGACCATGTAGCCGACGTACTCGCCGCCCTTGTCGTTGAGGCCGTTGGTCACCAGTGAGTACGAGCCGGCCAGCTCGGTCGAGGTGAAGTGGAAGCCCTTGCCCTTCTTCTTCTCGTTGTTCTTCCACAGGCCCGAGAGCTCCTGGCGCTGTTCGCCGGCGTAGGGCGCAGCCTTCAGCGTGCCGAAGCGGTCGATGTACAGGCGCGTGACCCGGTCGATCGTGTCGTCCAGGGTCACCAGATCCGGTGCCTTGAGAAAGAGCCGGTTGTGCACCGAGAGGTAGCTCGCGCCGTCTTGGAGCTCTCCGATCGTGACCCCGAGGTCACCGGAGATCTTCGCGGCCTTGCGCCTGGAGGAGGTTGTGCCCGTCTCCTCCTGCTCGTTGGCATCGAGCCGTTCCAGCTTCTCGGACTGTTTCGTATAGGAGTCGATCCACTTGTCGTCCATCCGCTTGACCTGCTCAAGCACGACCGCGGTGACCCGCTCGTCCAGACCGTCCGGGATCCGATCGATGCCCCAGAAGGCGGCGAAGTTGTCGTGCGCGGCGTCGTCGTGGAAGTACGCCAGGATGCAGGCGACCGAGCCGTCGACCTCGAAGTAGTCGGAGCGGAAGAGGTACTTCTCCTTGGGCTTCAGCGCGAGCAGATGCGGATAGGCGTCGAATGCACCCTGGAGGTGCTTCACCTCACGGCGGCGCTGCCACCAGTTCTTCTTCGGCTCGGCGGTTTCGTCGGCCACGCCGTGAGCTGTTGCAGTGGTCTGCACGCCCTCATCCTGAGCAGCGTCGTCCGCGGGCAGATCACCGACCGGAAGCTCCCGGCTCTCATTCGTCTCGTCAGGCTTCTTTCCCGGGACGCCGAGCTGTGCCCGGACTTTCGTCATCAGCGCCATGGTGTCCTTCGTTCGTTCCTCGTCGTGTGGGTCGGCCTGGCGCTGTCAGTTCAGCGACGTCTTGAGATCGCGCAGTTCGTCGTCGATGCCCTGGTAGAAGACCCGCAGCATCGTCTCGACCTCCTCGCGGTCGAGCATCGTGGCTTCCTTGATCATGAGGGTGGAGCCGCCGACCTCGGCCTGGAGGACTTGGTGTCCCTTGCGCAGTGCGTCGGTGTTCTTGCCCTTGAGCAGCAGGTACTGGTGGATCGAGGGGAACTTGCCGCCCACGTGCTGCGTGAGGATGTCGTACTGCTCGTTCTGCAGCTCGATCAGATCGGGGTCACGGAGCTGAAGGGCCTGGTTGCGCCGCTCCAGGTTCGCCACCTGGTGGTAGATCCGCTGCGGCTCCTTCGTCGTGATGAAGCTGTGCTCGCACGTCGTTTCGACCTTGCGCCAGAAGGAGTCGACCCGGTCGAGGATCCCGATCCGGTCCTCGTCGAAGAGCAGATAGCTCGCTGAGCCGACGACCAGGTAGACCCGGCCTTCGCCGCCGTCGGAGAAACGGATCAGCCCGTCCTCGTCGATCCCGTCGATGCCGACGATCGAGTAGAAGTCCGTGGGGTTCGAGCTGCGACGGGTGAAGACGTGGCGGGCGCTGCGGGGCAGGTAGGCAAGGAAGGCCGGCACCCGCATGATGCGCAGCTCCTTCGTCTTCATCAGCCCGCCGAAGTAGGCGATCGCCGCCAGTCCCCAGAGGACGAAGAACGTGATGGCGACTGGGCCCGAGCTCGCGACGAACGTCGACGTGCTGAACCACAACAGGGCGAGGATGCCGCCACCGAAGAAGAGCAGTTGCTTGATCGGGGAGGGCTTCGCCGCCCAGCCGCCCTTGCTGAGCGTGATCTCGTGATCCAGAAAGCTCCTGTTCAGCGAGCTTGGCACCTTGTAGGACAGCTTCGCCATGAATCTCCCATCCCCCTGCCACCGCAATGGCCATTGCTCGACCTGTCGAGAAGCCTTCATATGTGAGGCGCGCGAATGGCATCCTATCTTAGGCGAGTCATTCGAAACGAGAGTGAAAGGGAGTCGGTTGGCTGTTTGGGTCGAGTCTGACTGGCGGGTCCGAGTCATCGAGTGTTGTTTGAACGGCTGACAGATCAGTCGCACCGCGGAAGCGGTGGCGCTCAGTCCATCGCTTCCGCCGCGAGGCGCGGAACGTCGTCGCCCAGGCCGAGCACGGCCAGCGCATCGGCGGAGCCGTACTGGTCGAGGCCTTCCTGACGAACCGACATCCCGTCGAGGACTGCCGGCTCAGAGTGCCGAGGGGGGGCGTGCCCGGCGCCGCACAGCGTCTCCTTGACCGGACCGGACCGGACCGGACCGGACCGGACCGGAAACGACCGGACGCCTCCTGTCGTGAAATGGCAGCAGCGGGAGCGGGCCCCGAGGTCCGGGCCCCGCTCCCACGCGGCACTACCCGGCCGCCATCAACCGAACGACGGGACGATCTTCTTCTTGCCGCCCTGTTTCTTCCACGAGATGCGGGCGTCGAAGGTCTTGCCCTTGGCCGAGACGAAACCCGTGCCCTGGATGGTCTTACCGGCCGCCAGGTCCTTGCGCTGCGCATCGGTGAAGGTCACCTGGCACCAGGACCGCGGTGGCTCGTCGTCGGAGCCGAAATCAGGGATGATCTTCCTGGCCTGCGCGTCCCAGGTGACCTTGCAACCGAAGGTCTTGCGAGTCCGCGCGCTGACGAAGTCGTCGATTTCCAGCGCTTGGCCCGCCAGCAGCGCCGCGACCTCCGCCGGCGTGAACGTCCGGCCAGACCACTTCGTCGGCTTGTCCGGCACCTCCAGCCGGAACCCGACGAACTTGCGACCCCTGAAGGTGCCCACGCCGAGCGCACCGGTGGCCGGGAAGGGCTTGTTCTCCTTCGACCTCGCCTCGAACGAGATCGTTTCGCCCGCGAGCAGCTTTGCCACCTCGTCATCGCTGAACTCGTGGCCCGACCAGACCTTCTTGAAGACGACCCTCTTCGGGCCACCTGGAGCGGCCTGCCACACGCCCTCGGCGCGGGCGGCGCCGAGCTGGTCTTCCAGGCCCAGCTCGGCGCGCATGGTTGATGCGTTCTTCGTCATCGTGGCGAGCTCATTTCGCCGGCTTGCGCCGGCCTGAGCTTCCGGCCCTTCTCGGTCGTCAGCGGGTACTTCGCCTTGTCGCTGGGGCCCAGCCCGGCCTTGCCGTACTTGCGCTCGACTTCGTCCAGCGACGAGGGAACCCCCGGACCCGGACCCGGACCTCGGGGCGCGAGGCCGGCGCGGCCATGCCCGCACACCCGGGTCCTGGACACAGAGACCTGACAACCCCACGCCCTGCCGCGCTGACGGACGGAAGAGGGCTTCTCCTTGCTCCTCGCGGTCATCGGATCGGCCGCCCTTCCCGCTCGCGTTCGAGCCTCGACTGCTTCCTGGTCGCCTCACGGGCCATGTCCCGGAGATGGATCGCCTCCTTGTGTGTGATCGGCGCGTCATGAAGGTTGTGCGAGCCCCGCAGGAAGTTCTCCGTGCGGTCGGCGATGGAGTATGCGAGCGCCTGCTCGATCACCGCGCTGGTCTGGCGCACCTCGTCCAGCTCGTCGCGCACCTTGCGCAACAGCCCGTCCCGCTCGCGTTCGACAGCCTCGATGCTCATCAACCGTGTCAACACGCTGCCCAGCAGCGGGTCGCGGGAGCGGAACAGTTCCACGGCGCGCTCGGTGGCGGGATCGGCATCAAGGCGCAGGTCGAGCTGTGCCAACAGGAACGCCATCACCAGCGTGCCCTGGCTCAGCCGCCGGCTGAACTCCCGAGCGGCGCTGTCGCTCACGCCCAGCTCACGGACCGCGGCTGCTCGCAGCTGCTCCCGG
Source organism: Streptomyces globosus (assembly GCF_003325375.1). Taxonomy (GTDB): domain Bacteria; phylum Actinomycetota; class Actinomycetes; order Streptomycetales; family Streptomycetaceae; genus Streptomyces; species Streptomyces globosus_A. The sequence continues at coordinate 2,429,908 of NZ_CP030862.1, forward strand.
AGCGCGTTCATGACGCTCTCGGGCAGCGCCTTGATGTGAGGCTGGCTCTGCATGCCGACGAGCCGGAAGCCGGACTGGGGGAGCGTGGCGGTCTCGGCTGTGCTGCCCGAGCCCCTCTTCGAGGGCGCGCTCTGCGCGGCGCGCCGATCACCGGTGAACTGCAGCGATCCGGGCCCCACCTGCTCGGGCTCGTCCGGTGGGGCGATGTCGTCGGCCGCAGGGCCCGCCGGCACACCGCCCGGGAGCACCCCGTCAGCGGTGTTCTGCCCGCCGCCGGCGCCACCGCGCTGATGGGATCTGCCGGCGCGTTCGGAGTTGCCGACGTCGGGCTCGCGGTCCTGCTCCAGGTTCGGGCGATCCGTTCCGGCTTCCCCGTCGAGGTCAGCCCGCGGACCTTCGACCCCGAGTTGAGAGTCGGTGGCCCCGGTCTCATCGAACCGCACCTCCGGCTCGGGTGTTGGCGCCGCAGGCCCAGGCCGTGCGGCCTGAGCCTGGACGCGCTTCAACTCCTCGCTTCCACCCCGCCGGTAGGCGTCGAGGAAGGACGTGTCCACATCCATCACCTCGTCGGTGGGCGTGGCCGCCTCCAGCATCTCTGCGAAGTCCCGGCTCATACGAGCTCACCGTCCTCCTCGTCGAGCAGGTAGTTGTCGCCGCGGGTGAGCCCGATCAGCGAGTCGAAGCCCGTGGTGACGACGCGTTCGAGGTTCGCCGAGTTCCTCGCCAGCGCCGCGACCTGATCGACGAGCTCATTGAGCCGCGCGATCTCCAGGGTCGGCAGGTCATAGTCGAGGTTCTCGCGCCGGATCTTCTCGACCACCGCCTCGGCCACGTACTCGCTCACCGAGGAGAACCCGCGCTTGTCGGCCCAGTACTCCGCGCGCTGCTTCTCGTCCGAGCTCAGCCGGACGAACATGCCCTGGCGGCCACCGCTGCTGCCCTGTGTCCCGCCCGAGGGCTTTTTCCTCGCGCCGCGCAGAGGTTGCGTCGTCTTGTCCAACTCGTGTGCGGCAGTCATCTGCGGCTTCTCCATGCCTTGCCTCGCCAATCCGTGAAGTCGCCCTATCGGCGCTGGTGGATAAGACATCTGCCACTCTTTTGGTTTCAGGTGGGCCAGTCTGATTGGTACCCGCTCAGGGTTCGGACTGGGGAGTCGGCGTCGCGTTCGCCGTGCAGTCGACAAGCTCCTGGGTGAACCTCGGGGATTGCCAGATCGCCTTGTCTTTGTCGTTCGGCACGTGGTCGACGATCGACCCGGTGCCGAGCGGCGCACCACCGGCGAGGAAGTGCAGCGTCTCCTGGCTGAAGCCTGCCTTGTACACCGAGGTCGCCAGGCACTGGCCGGCCGCCGCGTAGGTCTTCTTCTGGCTCTCGTCACGGGCGTAGGAGGAGAACATCGAGACCAGGCCCTTGGTGAGCTCGATGGAAGAGCTGACCGGCTGATTCGCGCGGACTGGGTAGGCGGGCGTCGGGTTCGGCGTGCCCACCACTGGCTTCGCGGCTGCCTCCGGCGGCGTGTAGCTCTGGGCCTTGGGGCTACCGCTGTTCGGAAGCACGGCCTCGCTGACGCATCCGTCGAAGGCCTCGCGCAGCGACCGCGAGGCCAGCAGAGCGGCGTCGTCCTCGCTCACCTTGCTCAGTCCGCCGATGACCGTGCCCATGTCGTCGCTGTCGGCCTTGATGATGTAGGCCAGCGCCTTCTCCGACACTCCCGCCTTCCGCACCGCGCTACCCAGGCAAGCTCCGCTGTTCTTTCCGGAGCTTCCGGCGCCCTGGAAGGCGAGCTTGTCCAGCGCCTTGCCGAGAGCCGTGTCGGCGACCTGGGCGGTGCTCGCGGTCGGGCTTGGTACAAGCGACGGCTGCGCCTCCTTGGCCGTTCCGCCGTTGCCGCTGGAGCACCCGGCGAGCACAGCGCCCGCAGCCAGCACCGCAGTGGAGAGTCCAACCTTCCTCGTCCTCCAGGTCCTCATCTCTTCTCGCCTCGCATCCCCTGTTGCCGACCAGTCTGATTGGATCCACTGGTCTCTGAGGGTATCTTATTCGAGTGACCATTCAATCGTGGTCTGTGGTGAGTCGGAATGTCGCGCGATAGGGGTTGTAGAGGCTGCACAGAGCGGGACTCGGTTGCGCAGAGTGGCTGCGGGCCCGTCTGGCGCTTGGGGATCAACAGAGTTGATCCGGAGGGCTCTGCGAAAGCAAGGCGCAGCCTGGTGCAAGGAACGGCCGTGCCTCGCAGTCCAGATCGCCTCGACCTGCTGCGGTCGGCTCCCTGGGAGAGCGCCGGGCAATGCACGGCGCGCACCACCCAGACCTTGGCGTTGCCTGGGGTGCGACCCGCCAGGGCGCAGCAAGCGCCGGCCCCAACCGGTCAGCACCGAGGCTGTGAACCCATCCCGGTGGTGAGTTGCCACCACCGCGAACCGCAAGGTCCACGAGGCACCCGAGGACCTCACATTCGACACGAGCGCAGATGCCGCCGCCGGCGTCTTCCGCACCGCCAACACCACCACGACGGACGGAGACACGACATGGTGCTCGCGATCGGCGCGCTGCTCGGCTGCGTGGCCACTCTGCTCGCCCTCGCCATCCGGCGCAGCCTGATCCGGACGCCGCACTGCGGGTGGTGCGCGACCGCCTCGAACTGGCCCACCTCCCAGCACGACGCCCTGCTCTGCCGCGGCTACGTCCAGGACCGCCGCCGCGAACGGCTGCGCGACATCAGGCACGGCCGTCCCGTCGAGGAGCCGAACCCGTGGGGCGAGGCGTACCTACTCGACGAAGAGATCGCCCAGCGAACGAAAGCCGACGCATGAGTGCCGCGACCACCTCGGCCGCCGCCGGTTTCGCCCAGGCGCTCCCGGGCCGGCCGCCGCATACCCGACCGACCCGGAAGGCACAGCACCCGTGATCGCCAACGTCACCGCCCCGGCGACAGGCGAGCAGCACCGGTCCCGATCGACCCCGGCCGGCCCGGCTGGGTGAACGCCCTGGTTCGGGGCGGGCGGGACACCTGCCGCGCCGCCCGGTGCCGCGGCGCTCTTTCACCCTGATCCGCCGGCCCGGTGTCATGCCGTCTGTCATTCCTCGTCTTCGCAATGGCCCTGGTGTTCCGGTTCATCACCGCAACGCTCCGCGGGGTCGAGATCACGGATCTCGGACACGTACAAGTCTTCAAGCCGTGAACGTCTGCGGGATGGTGACGGCTGCCGGGAGCTGTGGCTCTTGTCCGCCGGCCCGGCGGACCTTGACGGTGTCCATGACCTTCTCGAAGAGGGTTCAGTCGGCGTTGCCGCCGGTGAAGACGAAGCCGAGAGGCCGGCCGCGGCCGTCGCAGGGCAGGTGGACTTTCGTGGTCAGTGCGCCTGGGGAGCGTCCAAGGGCGTGATCACGCATTTCGTCGCGCCGCCCTGCCCCTCTTCACGGGCGCCCACGGCATGCTGGTGGGCCCGCGGGACCGTGGAGTCGACCGACACCAGCCAGCCGTCACCGATCGCGTCCCTCATGGCCTGGGCGGGCGGCATTCGCGTGAACGTCCGGTCCAGCACCCACCTGCGGAAACGGGTGTAGATGGTCCTCCAGGGCGCGTACCGTGCCGACACGTCGCGCCGACCCCCTCCGCGGCTTCCACACGATTTCGTTCAGCACCCGCCGGCCGTCCAACCCCGTTGCCGGGCTGGGGGGCGTCGCGCCGTGGTCTGGTCGGGAGCGGTCGGTTGCTCGCGAGGAGCGTGATTTTGATCGGCGAAGCCGATCCGGAGTTCGGAGTGACGAGGTATTCGGTCAGCGTAGCTGTCCCGGAACTCGTCGGGTCTTGATGACGTGCCGTTCCGACATGATCCCGCATCAGCACCCTTAGACGGTAGGCCTTGGCGCAGGAGCCAGAGGACATCACGCCGTGGTCTGGCCGGGAGCGGCCGGATTGCTCGGCGAAGAACGCGAGGTCGATCGGCGAAGCCGATCCGGGGCTCGGAATGACGGCGCATTCGATCAGCGCAGCTGATTCGGGTGAAGCACTGGAAGAGAAGATCATCTGATCGGCGAAGCCGATCCGGATGGGGACATGGCGGACAACTCAATCTCAGCCCGATCAGCCAACTGCGCTCGGACGACGTCGTCGATCCGGGCGCTTTGCTGTATCCGATGAGAAAAACTCAGGCCGAACGCTCCGAACAACGGACAGCGGGGCCAATCGTCGGCGCGGCCCAGACAGTTCTCGGCCAGAACCTGGCAGCAGTCGGTTCGGTGAAGTTCGAGGCCCTGTACGGCCGCGGGTGCGCATTTCGAAGCCGTCGGATTCGGTAGCGGGCGCATGGCAAAACGGCCCGTCTGGCTTTGTGTTGCACCCATCGGGGTTGGCCGCGACCAGGCCGGATCCCGCACTTGAACCCCTTTCCCTGAACACCCATGTAACGGCAGCGCTTTGTGCTGCCCGCGCAGTAGGAGGAGAAACCTGATGAATCACGAGTCCACGAAGTTGTCGGTCGCGTTCAGCGGGGCCGACAACACGAGTAAGACCACGCAGATCGGCCCGCCGGCCCGCCGGACCGGTCCGGCTGCGGCGCCCGCCGGCGCCCTGCACGACCACGACTCTTCTGCGAAGGACGCCACTACCGGCTTCCCGCCGGCCAAGCAGGTGGCCGTGATACTTCCCCGACCGGCGAGGACGGCGGGACCGTGGTCCGACAACGACCGTCTCGCCTCGGTCCTGACCGAACTTGTGGGCACCCGTGTCACGGTCGTCGAACTCCAGGACACGGACACGGACACCGATCTCCGGTCGCTGCCGGACCGTACCGCCTTCGCCTCCGTGCTGTGGTGCCAGCTGAGGGCACTGCCCACCGCCGAGTGCAGCCGTGCCCTCCTTGACGACCAGGGAATCAGGGTGTGGACGGGCAAGGAGGCCGACGAGGGAGCCGCCTACAGCTTCGGACATCTTGCTCTGCGCGCCCACGCCGCCTGCATCGTCAACTGCCCGCCGCGCGCCAAGGCAACCGTGATCGAGACTGTCCGGCACCTCATCGAGGAGCATCACGTTCCGTTCCACGGACGTGAGCACGGACTGGTGCCCCTGACCGACGGCGACCAGCGGGCACGGCTCCTGCTCGGAGGGAAGGACGTGTCGCTGCGCAGACTTGCTCCCGTCTTGCCGGAAGTGCATGTCGACCGTGGCCACACGCTCACCTGGACGGCGTGGCAAGACAACCGGGCAGCCGCACTCCGCGACATCCGCCGCGTCTACGGCACCTCGCCCGTGATCGTCCGCAGCTGCGCCGTTGCCGAAGACTCCTGGGAGCGCTCGGCCGCCGGCGAATACGACAGTGTGCCTGTGACCGGTGGCGGTGACACGCTTCTGGCCCAGGCGATCACCAAGGTGTTCGCCTCCTACCCGGCCCCCGACGCCGCCAACAAGGTGCTCGTCCAGCGCTTTCTGCAGCCGGTGCTCGCCGCCGCAGTGGTGACCACCCGCACAGTGTCCGGAGCGCCCTACTACGTGGCGGCGCTCGACAGCACCTCAGGGCGCACGGACACGGTCACCAGCGGCACCGGAGACCACGTCGACACCTGGTACGTCCACCGGGACAGCCTGGGGCGTGTTCTGGAGAACCCGTCCGCTCACGGCCTGCCGGACTTCGCCGCCCGCGTTTTGGGGGCAGCGGCCCAGACGGAGGATGCGGCAGGGACGAACCGCCTCGACACCGAACTGGCGATCACCGAAGACGGCGTGCACCTGCTGCAGGTCAGGCCGCTTGCCGCGGGGCGGGGCCGGACGACCGACGACGCCCAGATTACCGCCATCCTGTCGGCAGCCCGGCGGAGAGTCGAGGACATGAGCATCTCGGACAACCGTCTGCTCGGAGACCGGCCCGCCCTGTCCTGTATGGCGGACTGGAACCCTGCCGAGATGCTGGGCCGGCGACCTCGCCCGCTCTCCATCTCGCTCTACCGCCACTTCATCACCGATTTGTCATGGGCACGGCAGCGAAAGGAGTACGGGTACCGCGATCTGCGTGGTGTCCCGCTCATGCACACCCTGGCCGGACACCCCTACATCGACGTGCGCGCGTCGTTGGCCTCCTTCCTGCCGGCCGACCTCAGTGAGAAGCAGGCGCGCGAGGTGCTCCAGGCACAGATCGCGCGACTGAGCCAGGACCCGGACTCGCACGACAAGATCGAATTCGAGATCGCGGCCACCTGCTGGACGCCCGATCTGAGCCAGCGCACCTCCTACCTCACACAGTCGGGAGTCGGCCAGACGACCCTCGACAACCTGCACGACCATCTCCTGCGCATCACGCGGACCGGCATCGCCCGGCTGACGGGCGACATGAACGATCTCGCCCAGCTGGGTCTGCCGACGGAGAAGGACACCCACCCCAGTCGCCTCGAGGCCACCCTCGAACGGACGCGCCGCGCGGGCCAGGTCTTCGCTCATCTCGCCCGCGCCGGCTTCGTAGCCGTCGACCTGCTGCGCTCGCTGCGCGAGGCGGGGCAGGCCGACCGCTACGACGACTGGATGCGTGGTCTCGGGACCGTCACCACGCACATGCAGCGCGACGCCGCCGAGGTTGCCGCAGGTCGCCTGAGCTGGGAGACGTTCGTCGACCGGAACCGATGGATCCGACCCGGTACCTACGACCTCACGGTCCCCAGTTATGGGCAGGACCCGGAAGGCTACCTCCGCCCTCTGCTGGACCAGGTCTACCACGTCGAACCTCTTTGCGGCGCTCCGTGGTCCCCAGAGCTCAGCCACCAGGTCTCCGGCGTACTGGAGCCCCTGGGGATCGATGCGGACGGTGCGGAGGACTTCTTCCGCAAAGCCATAACCGCCCGCGAACACGGCAAGGCCGTCTACGCGGCATGGGTCAGCGCCTCACTGGAAACCATCGCGACGCTGGGTGGAACCGCTGGCCTGAGCCGCGACGACATCACCCACCTCACCATCGCCGACCTCCTGACCACACCCTCGGACACCTGGCCTGCGACCGTACTTCGCCGTCGGGCCATTGGGGCCGCGGAGGCGCAGGTGGAACTGCCCGAGGTCATCACCGACACCGGCGACCTGCACTGCTTCCGCCGGGGATCGGGGCGCACGAACTTCATCGGCACCGGACGCGTGGACGGACGTGTGCACGCTGCTCCCGCACCGGCCAGCCCGCCGGAGTCCGGCAGCATCATCGTCATCGAATCCGCCGACCCCGGCTACGACTGGATCTTCGCTCACCGGCCGGGAGCACTGGTGACCGCATACGGCGGGGCCAACAGCCACATGGCCATCCGGTGCGCAGAACTCGGCATCCCGGCAGCCATCGGAGCCGGCCCCCAGTCCCATGCCGCCTGCGCCGTCGCCGACCGCCTGGTCGTCGACTGCGACGCACGCCGACTGGAGGTGATCCGGTGAAGGAACCTGGATGGATCGCGATCACACAGCGCCACGTCCCCTACCCGCACCGATCCGAAGAAGGCGACTACCTGGACCGCCAGTGGTACGCCCTGGAAGCGGTCAGCAACCGACGCCTCCTGGCCGTACCGAACAATCTCCCCCTCGCTCAGCGCACACTGCGGGGCCTGCCCCTGGCGGCTGTGATCCTCACCGGCGGCAACGATCTGCCGTCCGTCCCGGACCCGAACGACGTGGCTCCTGAACGAGACCGCGTCGAAACGTGGCTCCTTGAGCAGGCGGAGGAACTGCGGACACCAGTCATCGGCATCTGCCGTGGTGCTCAATCCATCGCCCACCGCTTCGGTGCCCGGCTCGTGGACGGACAGCACGGCCACTCCGGTACCCGCCACCACGTCCGAAGCACAGGTGACGCCCCCTGGCCGTGGCCCGAGCAGTTCACTGTCGCCTCCCACCACCGCTGGGCCATCCCAGCCGATGGTCTGCCCGAACAACTGCGCCCCCTCGCCCTGGCGGAGGACGACACCGTCGAGGCGTTCGCCCACCGTGACCTGCCCTGGTGGGGACTGATGTGGCACCCCGAGCGAGAGTTTCCCGCAGGTCCCGCCGCTGATGCCCTCACCTTCATCCTCAACCACTCCACGAATCCGTCCCACTGATCCCAGACAAAGGAGCACCCGCACATGCGCACCATCATCCTCGCGGCCGGCCGCGGTTCACGTCTCGGTCCGCTCACCGACCAGCGCCCCAAATCCCTCGTGCCGCTGGCCGGAATCCCCCTGCTGACCCGGCTTCTCAACGCCCTCCGTACCGCGGGGCTGAGTGACATCACCATCGTCACCGGCTACCAGTCGGACCTCATCAACAAGGCTGCTCCCGGCTGCCGGACCCTGCACAGCCCCCGGTGGGCCCACACCAACATGGCCGCCAGCCTCCTGGTGGCCGCAGACGCGGGCCTGCTGGAGGACGGCGCTGTCATCTCCTACAGCGACATCGTTGTTGAGCCTCGCGTCGTGACCACTCTGCTGAGCGCCCCGCGCGCTCCGCTGACCCTGCCAGTCAACACCGCCTGGCTCGATGTGTGGAGCGAGCGCATGGCGGATCCCCTTGCCGACGCGGAACGCCTCATCCTCGACGCCAACGGAAGGTTGCTGGACATCGGCGGCGCCCCTCGTGGCCTGCACGAGGTGCATGCGCAGTTCATGGGACTCCTGCGTCTGGACCCGGACGGCGCCCGACAGCTCATCTCCTTCTACCGCGACGCCCTCGACGCCGACAGTGCAGCCGAGCACTGGGACACCACCACTCTCCTCAGCGCCTGGCTGAACGCCGGCGGAACAGCTCACACCGTGCCTGTCCGCGGCGGCTGGCTGGAGGTCGACACCCCCGAGGACAAGGACCGCTACGAGGAACTGCACCGCCTTGGGCGCCTGGCCGCCATCTGCGCACTCGACACCACCGAAAAGGACGGCGACAACCGATGACGAACACCCTCCCCAGCACCACACTCCCGACGGCTGTGCACTTCAGCGGTCTCGGTGGCAAGGGAATCGCCCCTGCCGCCTCCCTGGCCTTGGCCGCCGGCATGCGAGTGACCGGCGACGACCTGGTGCCCAACCACCGCACTGACATCTTCACCGCCCACGGCGTACCGGTGGCTCTCGGCGTCAATCACATGCCCCGTGACGTCGACCTGCTCGTCTCCAGTGCGGCTGTGCCCGTGAACACGGCTGCCCCCATCCACCAGATGGGGCGGCTGGAATTCGTCCAGCACCTGTTCTCCGAGCACCGCAAGCGCATCCTGGCCGTCGCCGGATCGCTGGGCAAGTCCACTGCCGCAGCCATGGTTCACCGCATCCTGTCCCGTGTCGCTCCCTCCGCCTACATCGGAGCCGACGTGCCGGGGCTGCTGTGCGGCGGAGAACTCACGACCGGGGAATGGGCCGTGGTCGAAGCCTGCGAGTACCGCAGTGCCTACAGCGCACTGACCCCTGAGATCGTGATCGCCCTGAACATGGTGCAGAACCACGAGGACGATCTCGGCGCCGGAACGGCCGGGTTCGAGCGGAGCATGACCAGGTTTCTCACCGAAGGACCCACTCCTCCCGGCCTGATCGTCATGCCCTCCGAGGTGGCAGGCCTGATGTCCCCCCACCTCGCCGCTGCCGGAACTGCCGGGCAGATCGAGGTGATCGGGGCCGGCGGTCCGTGGCAGGTTCACGTTCTGCGGCAGGACACCAAGGGCTCCACCTTCCGGCTCACCCATGGCGGGCGCGATGCCGGAACGTGGACCGTCCCCGCTCCCGGACCACATCTGATTCCCGGCGCAGCCTGCGGCATCGTCTCCGCGCTGCACCTCGGGCTCCAGACGAGCGACATTGCCGCCGGACTGGCTGACTTCCGTCTGCCGGGACGGCGCATGAGCGTCGTGCACTCGGACGAGCGACTGGTCGTCGTGGACGACAACGCACGTCAGCCGGATCAGGTCCGTGCCCTCATCCAGGCACTCCGCCAGGCCCACCCCGACCGGACCCTCGTCGTCGCGGTGGCCCCTTGGGGACGCCGCAACAAGCGGGACCTGACCGCCTGGCCGGAAGCGCTGTCCGGGGCAGACGCGGTATGGGTCCTGCCTGTCGGCGACAACGCGGCCCCGGGAGGGGAGGACCCGGACGCTGATGTCCGGCTTACCGCGTTGCTTCGCCGCTCGGGAACCGTCGCACACGCCATCGAGAATGACATGGACCTGCCAATTCCGGGAGGTGGTGCGAAGGGCCTCGTCATCGCCACCGCCGGCTACGACGCCAATGCAGCCGAATTCGCCACGCTGCACCGGCAGGCCGTCAACGCCCTCGGCAGTCCCGCACAGGAAGCCGGAGAGTAGATGTCCACCCGCCACCGACCGGCACGCTTCACCGCCCTGCTGGTCACTACGCGCGAAGGGGCCGTCCTGCTCACGCAGGGCGGCCCCCGCCCCGGGGACCTACCCCACAGCAGAATTCGGACCCACGAGAACCCCTACAGCGCAGCACGACGTCTGGCAGCCGGCCTGAACCTCTCCCTCGCAGAGACAACGCTCCTGGCCGTCGACGAAGCCGAGGGTTGCAACGGACCGCAGACCGTCCATGTCATGTCCGCACGCCTGTCTCCCGGCAGTGCTCCACCCTCAGCCGGACACTGCCTGACCCCAGTGGGTCAGGCAACCGCTGCCATGACACCCTCTGCCGCGTCACGGCTGAAAGCCGTATGCCGGGCAACGATCCTCAACACCATGTCGCCGACCCGCCAGGAGCCCCTGAGGCTTGTCGAGGGCCGCAACCTTCTCCAACACGCAACCAAAGCAGAGCGAACCCGATCCCGCTTCACCTGGCATCCCGGCCTCACACCGCCCGAAGAGATACCAGTGCAACAGACCTGGGGATGGCTCGTCGATCCACATGGCCGTGTTCTGGTGATGCTCGACCGGCACGGCGTTCCGAGCCTGCCGGGAGGGCGCCCCGAAGCCGGGGAGAGCCCCTGCGAAACCCTGGCCCGCGAGGCAGAGGAAGAAGTGCAAGCAAGGCTGAGCACCCCCTACCCGCTGGGCTATCAGCAAGTGCGGGAGCACGGCCGTCCGCCTTACGCTCAGTTGCGCATGGCAGCACTCCTGCGGGGCCTCGATTCCGCAGCCCCAGACCGCGACACCGGGGAGAAGTACCAACGGGTACTCATTCCTGCTCGACAGGCGAACCTGCTGCTCGGCTGGGGGCCGGAGGGAGACGCACAAGCACACGCAGTCTCACGGATCTGGCCTCCCCGCACGACACGTCCCGCCCAGTACGTGCCTGAAACCGGCCTGGAGTTCACCGAGGAATGACTGCAAGTGCTGCCTGGCCATCGGACCAGGCAGCACACGCCGCACCATGCACAGAGAGAAAACCGGCGGGCCTCCCCTGGGAGGGCGAACCCAGCCCAGACCCTCGACAGGGACTAAGCGGAACCAGAAGAACCAGAAAACGCAAAATTCCGGCGGACGATCGGCTGCAGGTAGTCCACTTGTTCCCCGGCAAGACGGGACAACTCGGCCTCGGAGTCGATCAGTGCGATCCTGTCGAGTTCAGAAGCCCGACCCTGTTCTCGCTCCGAGGACACCAAAGCCGCAAATCGTTGATGCAGGAATTCGGCGGGCAGAGCAGGGGCGCGAAACACAAAACCGACACTACCCCGCGCGCCACGCGTGACAACCCACAGAGACAGGGATTCGGGCAATGTGTCGATGCCGAGCTCCTCCATAAGCTCTCGTGCCGCATGTCGGCGCAGCGGAGCCACATCGAGAGACTCACCCCTAAGAGGGGGCTCCATGGAGCCCCCCGGCAGTTGCCATCGTCCGGGGGTGGACGTTGAAGAAGACATACGGGCCACCAAAAGACGTCCGTCCTCCGTCGGCTGGGCAACGCACACGAAAACGGATGAAACGGAGGGAGCGTCGGGAATCTGACGCAGCATACGGTATCTGTATGCCGCCCTTGCCCAGGAGAGAATCAAACTCCCTGGTTCCTTCCACTCTACATCCATGCAAGCTACTGTGGGCCCATCGAAAAGGTTCGGATTTTCCTGAACCGCTTCAGACCAAGCACGTTCCATCGTCAGGCGGTCTGGCTCAGAAATTGGGTGCCACGCCTTTTCGACAAAGCGGATGCGACGGACATCGAAAATCTCTACACCAGAGGATGCGTTAGTCACTGACCTATGCTCTCACATCGCGTGCGACGTGCGAGCAGATTGGTCCGGATCGAAGGATGGCGGTCTCTTTCCAGAACGTCCATGCCGGCCACAGCTACACCTTCAGGAGTCAGGTGCGCCGGCTGATCCTCGGCGTACGCCAGTGGGGCACACCGTGCAGACCGACCACGGAAGAGGTTTGATTTCTGAGCGCTGCAGATGATCCCTGGGGCGTGTCCCTGGAGATCTCTGCAGCTCCGACTTCCCCAGCACCCCGGTGCGCGCTCTGCCTTCGGGCAGGCGCGGCGCCGGGGTGCTGTGTTTTTTCGTGGCCCGCCCTACTCGCCCCGTGAAGGCAGTGAGCACAAGGGATCAGCAGAGCTGATCCGGATCCGACGTTGAAGAACATCCCTGTTCCGCCAGGAGCCGAACCATGAACTGCCCGAACTGCGCCAGCGATATGGAGTCGATCGCCTACGGCATCCGCGCTGGCAAGAAGGTCACGCACACGTGCTCCGAGTGCGGTTACAACGAAACACGCTGAGCGGCTGCTTCTCCCTTTCAACTGCGATCTAGAAGGAAACCGTGATCTTCGCCGAGGTGGTTGCCAAAACGCAGCCCCCCGGCCTTTGGCAGGGAGGGCGTGCGCCCGCTGGGCGCCGGCGACCCGGTCGCCGTGCGCGACCTGTATCCCGATCGAGCCAGGCAGATCGCTCCTTTCGTAGCCGTCGCCGTCGGCTCACCCATCGCCTGGTGCCTGCTGCGGCATCCGACAAGACCGGTATTGCGACAGCGGCCGACACGGCCGCTTTGGTTGTGGCGCCACTTCTGCGTCAACATCGGAGCCGCGCTCGCCGGATCACACGGGAGGTGCCTCGCTTCCACAGCGGGACTACCGACGCTGTTCTGGTCAACGCCTGCGCCCGCGCACTGTCCGGGAGCGCCGCGGTGCTTCTGCTCCCGCCCCGAAGAACCGGACCGGGCCTGGAGTACAGCCGGTCCCAGCTACTCGCACGCCCTGCCTGGCAGCCGCCTGTGGTTGCTCTCCCTGGCCAGCCTCTGTGCTCTCACCTACGCCGGCAGCGTCTTCACCGCACTGGCCGAAGCTCATGAACTCCGATGGTCTCGACGCGACCGCATACGGATGGACGCAGGTGGCCAGTGCAGCCGCCGTGCTCCTCCTTTCCCGCTGACCATCGACGAGTGGCCCAGGAACCTGCTCGTCGAACTGCACTGGCCGCAGCCGCGCACTCACCAGGCCTTACACGACCGTGGAAGACCACGACGTCGTCGTACCCAAGAGCGTGTCGGTGAATGAACAACGCGAGCAGCCGCAGCTCCGGCCGTTTCTGCATGATCAGCGGAGCTGATCCGGTCTGGCCTTCGGAAGATCACGTCCACGCCAGGAGTGCAGCCGTGAGCCAGGCGCTCCGCTGCAGAGCAGCGCCGGGGGTCTCACTGCCGAATCCATCACATCTTCCGGGGAGATCGCCATGCCCGGGCGCACCGAGCACACCCTCCTCTACTACATGTCGACGACGCCCTCGCCGAGCAGGGCGTCGCCGCAGTCGAAGGCGCGATCTCTGGCATCAGCCGTCGGCCGCTGGCCCGCGAGGTGGAGCGTCTGGACACCAGCACCCCGGGCTGGTTCGCCATGTTCCGCAGGCTGGTGCCCGTGGACTGGCTCATCGACGCAATGCGTGCCTCCGCCGCATGGGCACCGTCCCCGCCCTGCTCGGCGTGCTCTGGCTGCCACGCTGTCCAGTGTTCGTGGATGCGGCCCTTCTTGGCTCGGTGGGGGGTGGCGGCCGGGGGTCACAGGTCGGGCGGGGACGCCCCGGAGGGCCTGGCGGCCCTCCGGGGTGGTCTGGCGGGCGCCTTCGGCGCGTTCACCGCCAGACCATCCCGCGCGAGCGCGGGACGCCAGGCCGGGCGCCTTCGGCGCGTTCACCGGCCTGGTGGCTGGCCCTGCGCAGCAAGCTGCGCGCACCGGGCCAGCCATCACCGCCCTTTGCTGTGACCCCCGGCCGGCACTCCCCACCGGGCCCGCCAATAAACCGGCTTTGACCTGCGGTTTTCGCTGACTCGTGGTGCGAAATGCTGTAAAGTTTGTCTTGTCGGAAGGGGCGGCACACCCCGACCGGCGACCAGTGTCTAGGGAAGGAAATCGAATGACCCGTCAGCTACTCCCCGCCTCTCTGGAGAACCGACGCAGGGACATCCCGGTCGTGGACTCGCTCCCGGCGAAGGGGTTCCCGGGGTACGTGAACGGCCTCCGCCGCATGGGCACCGTCCACGACGTCTACGGCTGGACCAACGTGCTCGCGCACATCAACATGTCGGCCGACGAGGCATACGCCCTCACCGACAAGCGCAGCCCGCACGCCCTGTACGAGCTGATGCTCATGTCGGCCGGAACCGAGCCCCGTCCGGGGCTGCACGACCACTCGCCGGAGTTCGGCCGGGCGCTGGGGGTCATTGCGGCCCGGTTCGCGGAGCACTGCCGCGCCTACCAGCTGAGCCCGGTGGTCTCCTGGAGCTACGACCCCCACACCGTCGACCGCGAGTCCATCCAGGGCGAAAAGCGGTTCCACGCCCACCTTGTGGGCCGTACGCAGGCCGAGCGCGCGGCCGTCGCGGCGCGGGCGGTGCGGGCGGGGCGGCTCTCCCCCGTCCGGTCGCGCCGCATCGTCGAGGAGGCGTCCGTTCTGGGGGCGCTGATCAGCACGGACATCGTGGACGGGGACGCCCTGCGGGTGCTGGAGCCGGTACCGGCGCTCTCCACCCACACGGCCACCGCGACGGCGCAGTACCGCCTGCCGGACGGCTGGGAGAGCCTGGCCAGCCCGGATCTGCACGCCGACCTGACCTACATCCACCGCAAGCTGCGGCGGATGTACGACGAGATCACGCGCGTGTGCACCACCGGCACGGCCGGAATGTGGCGGCGGCCCGTGGTCCGGGAGTTCGACCCGCAGGACATCGACGTACCGCTGCGGACGGCGACCCGGGCGACGCTCGCGCACTACCTCCGGGGGCTGCGCCCCGAGCTTCTGTCCGAGCCCGTGGAGCGGTCGCGGAAGGCGTACGTCTACCCGCTCGCCGATCTCGCCTACGCGGTGACGATCGCCGAGCAGGACGCGGGGGTGTTCCTGCACCTGCGCACCAACGTGTTCAGCGACCTGGGGGGCGCAGGAATCAGCATCATGGACGGGGTGATCGTCAAGACGAAGAAGGGAGTGGGCGACATGAGCCCCGCAGAGACCGCCGGGCGAGCCGCGTTCCAGGGCGACTTCCTGCGGATGCTCCACCGCCACCCCCAGGCCGCACGAGCCCTGTTCCCCCGCCTGTAGAACCGCAGGGCCGGACCCGGTCACCGGGTCCGGCCCCCGGTCGGACCACCCGCCCCGCCCCCTTCGTGATGATCATGAAGGGGGCGGGCGCGCGGGAAAAGGACAGCCGCAAGCGGCTGGCGTCCGCCCCTTCAAGCTCCCTTCGGTCGCGGGGCGGACCCAGGGGAAACGCCGCCCCCTGAGTGGCCTGCGGCCACGGGCGGCTCTCTTCTGCCCTCCGGGCAGGCGCTGCGCGCCGGGCCCCTTGAAGCTCCCTTCGGTCGCGGGCCCGCCCCTGCGGGGCCAAGGAGCCGCCTCCGGCGGCACCCGAAGCGGCCTGCAGACCGACATGGACGGCTCAAAATGCTGTAAGGTTTTTTGTGTCAAACCTTGCAGAGATGAGGCGCACATGCGACGGGTCGCACTGTTCGGGCCCCCGGCCACCGGGAAATCGACGCTCGCCCGCTGGCTCTCGACGGAACTGAACGAACCCCACACCGACCTCGACGACATCCTGTTCACCCCCGAGGGGCCGCTGCCGCTGGAGGAGTTCCGCCGGCAGGCCGCAGCGATCACCGCGACCGACGGATGGATTGTCGAAGGGAACTTCTCCAAGCTCGCGGACGTCGTCTGGCACCGGGCCGACACCCTGATCTGGCTCGACTTCCCGCTGCCGCTGATCCTGTACCGGATCGTCCGCCGGAGCCTGCGCCAGCTTGCCGGCCGCGAGGACAGCGCCCAGGCCCGGCGCCTCACCTGGTCCGCGGCGTTCTTCGCCCGCCGGTCCCTGCTGCGCACCGCGATCCGCAAGTACCGGACCAACCGGCCCCGGTACGCCCGGCAGATAGCCGAGACCGCCGGCCTGGGGGTCGAGGTCGTACGGCTCCGCAGCCCGCGCCAAGTCCGGCGCTGGAGGCAGCAGACAGCGAAAGGGCCGGCGGAGAGCCGCTCACGAGCGGCCCGGCACACCACCGGCCCTTAACCAGCATCTCCACGACCAGCTGACGCCGGCGCGGGGAAGCACCCCCAGCATACAAGGCGCGCCGCCCCCGACAGCCCGAAGGAACCCTGTGATCCCCCGCAACCGCCCCGTGATCAACGAACGGGACATCGCCGAGAGAGCCGGCGTCCCCCTCACCACCTGGAGACGCCGGGACGCACCAGCTTTCCGGCAACGGGTACCCGCCCTCTTCGACGGCCGCGTACTCGTCTACGACCAGGCCCAGGTCCACGCCTACCTCAACGGACAGCCCATCCCCCCGCTGCCCGCCTCACCGCACCCCGACGACCTGCTCAACGACCAGGAAGCCGCAGCCCTCCTCGGAGTGACACCCGGCACCATCCGCGCGTACGCCAGCCAGAACTACCTCCCCAGAGGCACCACCGTTTACGGCCTCCGCCTCTGGACCCGCCAGGACATCGAAGCCCGCCGCGACACCCCGCCCCGCCAAGGGCAGGGCGGCGGACGCCCCCCGGGCAAGAGCGGCCCCACTAAGGCGCACGCCTACGCAGACGACCCCCGCCTCCGCCTCGCCGCACAAGCCCTCACTGCCTCACCGGACACCCCCCGCACGCGCCTCGCTGCCGCCCTGGCCGAGCAGCACGGCAGCTCCACCCGCACCTGGGAACGCCTCCTCGCCCAGGCCGCCCGCACCCCCGCCCAGTGACAGAAGTCCATCCATCACAAATCCGGCTGGGCCACCTTGCCGCCGCCAAGCACGCCGGCCGTGGCTGGGGCTGCACCTGCGGCGCGGACAACCCCAGCGACCACGACAACATCAGCGCTTGATGCGGCCACGGATGGCAAGGACGGCGAGGGCGAGGAGGGCGGGTTCGAGGACGCGGGAGGTCATCTCGATGTAGGTCCCGATGGTGGTCAGGTCCTGGCCGCTGGAGCGGAAGACCACGGAGTTGAGCGTGACGTTCAGGGCCTTGTCGAAGCGTTTGCCGGTGAACCTGTCCCCGGTGGGGTTCTTCACGTCCTGCTTGTCGATGACGAAGGTGACGGTGCCGCCGCCCGCCGGGACGGTGCCGGTGGCTTTCTGCTTCGGGGACGACATCGGCAGGCCGAAGGCCATCAGCAGCACGACGGTGGCGACCATGGCCGCGGCGAGCCAGCCCAGGGCGCGGCCGGCGCGCAGACCGTAGCCGGAGAGCAGCCAGTACGCCCACAGCAGGCGGCGTTCAGCTTTCGGAGTGCCGCTGCGGTCGTGCCGGCGCATCTCGCACTCGCCGTAGCAGAAGCCGGCGGCCCCGGGTTCGTTCTTGCCGTCCTCGAACGCCTTGCGGAGCTGCCGGTACAGGGGGGCGATGTCGTCGGGGTCCGGGGTAAGGACGGGGTCGGGGTGGTGCAGGCCGGTACGCCACCGGCCGAGCTCGGGCGGAGCGCCGACGGGGACAGAGAGCTGTCCGGCGGTCTGCGCCCGCCAGTGCTGCTCCTCGGCCAGCGTGCGCCGACGGGTCCAGCGGACCGGGGATATGCCCTTGCGGTGCCAGCCGGTGGGGGTGGAAGCGAGGGTGGTGCGGCCCTCCAGCCGGAGCTGGTCGAGGTGGAAGGCCCCGGAGAACAGGCAGTCGGACAGGTCGGTGTCGGTCAGCACCAGATGCGCGGCGTCCACCCCCTGCACCGACACCACTCGCACCGCCCCGCTCCCCGACAACGTGCTCTCGTCCACGATCGCGGTGAGGGCGAGAGGGGCCTCGAACACCGCATGCCCAAGATCCACAGAAGCATGGCGAACCCGGACGGTCGCGGTCGACTGCCAACGGGTCCGCGTACACATCACCTGTCTCGCCGCGACCTCCAGCATTACCGGTGCCCCGAACACCGCTCCCGACAAATCCACCGTCCCCCCGCACACCACCGGGCCCCACCACGAAGTCACCAAGAACTGCACCTCGCCGAACCAGGCGTTGCTGGAGAACCGCGCCCTGTCAAACCAGGCAGTGCCGGAGAACTGCGCCAGGTCGAACCCGGCCTCTCTGGAGAACCGCGCCCGGTCGAACCTGGCGGTGCCGGAGAACTGCGCCCGGCTGAACCCGGCCATGCCGGAGAACTGCGCTTCGCTGAACCAGGCGTCGCCGGTCCAGTCATCGGCCCCCTTTGACCGCCCGGACACTGACCGAGTCGATCGCGCAGCGCGACCAGTCCAGCTCGCCGTTCACACCAAGTCGATCGAGGACCACACGGTGCAGCTTGGCCCAGACCCGCGCCGTTGACCAGTCTGCGAAACGCCGGTGCACCGTCTGCCAGGAGGCACCGAAGACCGGCGGCAACTGCCGCCAAGTACAGCCCGAGGGGCGACGAAGATGATCGCGGCCAGGACCGCACGGTCGTCGCACCGCCGCCGACCTCCGCCTTGAGCACGTATCGGCGGCTCCGGCGCCACGTCCTGGAAGATCTCCCACAGCCCGTCCGGCACCAGTCGTTCAACCATGTCCATGCCCGGAGCAACGATCTATCGCCAATCAAGACACCGCCCTACTGTGCTTGCCCGCGGGCTTCGCGGCGAGGGCCTGCTGCTCGACGTGCCGTGCCGCGATGTACAGGCCCTCGCGGTTCAGGTGCCGCGAGTAGCTCGAGTCGAGGTAGAGCACGGGCACATCGCCGGCGGCCTTCAGAAGCGCAGGGTGCAGCAGGTGCTTGATGGGGCCCGAGCCGCCGCCGTAGACGTAGACGACCTCGGTCGTCGCACCGGCCTGGGAGAGGACGTCGCCGAAGGAAGAGACGATCTCGTCGACCAGGTAGCCGGCCTCGTCCTCGACGAAGCCGACGGCGCGCTGGTGACGATTCCTCACCAGCACAGACGGCTTCGCGTGGAGGAAGTCCGCCAGCTGCTTGCGCGAGGAGAACTGCAGCGTGGCGTCCGACTCACTCATGCGCTCCATGGCGTTCATCAGCGCGGTGCCGTAGCCCTCGTCGAGCGTGGCTGCCGCCTCGGGGTTGAAACGCCCATCGGTGAAGACCGGGAAGTTCACGGTGCCCTCACCGACATCGACACCGATGGTGTTCTGCACCGCCACCAGATCGGAGGCCGAGACCCCTTCCACCACGGATGCGTCGCGAGTGCGCAGATCATCGAGAAGAGCCTGGGCCAGCGGTTCGCCCTTGTCGGTGATGGCGAACTGCGCGGAGGCACCCTCGGCCATCACCTGAACGTCGACGAACTGCAGGCGCACCGAGACCGGGGTGCTGAAGTTCTTGATCGTCACCAGGTGCACCGCGGGGTCGGAGCTGCCCAGCAGGCCGATGAACTCTGCGGCGTAGGCGTGGCGGCGCGCGACGAACTCGGAGATCGGTAGCGCCAGGCCGGCGCGTACCTGCACGCGCAGCTCGTGAGCGGGCAGCGCGCCGTTCTCGCGGACGTAGTCGCGCAGGGCCTTCGCGGCGAAGACACCCAGGACCAGGACCTTGCTCAGCTCCTGATCAGCCTTGGAGTGCTTGCCCAGTACCTCGAACTCGGTGAACTTCGAGCCGCGCACGCTCAGCGCTGCCCGGCCGAAGATCCGGCGGTCCGACGCCGCCACCAGGGTTGTGGTGAGGGAGCAGTCGATCTGGTTGTAGAAGTCTCCGGCCATCACGGAGGCCGCATCCGCGTCGGGGAGCGGCACCTTCGGCGAGGTGCGGGACGTCGAGACGACTGCGCTGGGCAGATCGATCTCGTCGAAGATCTCCCGCTTCGTATTCTGGATGACGCCCTTGACGTAGCCGTTGCCGACGTCGATGCCGCCGGTGAGGGTGATGATGTCGTTGCTGTTGGCGC
Organism: Streptomyces globosus; assembly: GCF_003325375.1. Taxonomy (GTDB): domain Bacteria; phylum Actinomycetota; class Actinomycetes; order Streptomycetales; family Streptomycetaceae; genus Streptomyces; species Streptomyces globosus_A. The sequence goes on from NZ_CP030862.1 coordinate 2,450,100, forward strand.
TCATGAATTCGGTCCCTCGGTGTCTGTGTCGTCTGCCTGGAAAATGAGATTCACCGCGTCACTCAGCGCCGAGTACTCGCCATGATTTCGTCAATGGAGGCCTGCTTCGGAGGCTCCGGGTTCGGGCCGGTGGCACTTACCGCAGGGTCCTCGACCGTCTCAACAGGTGTTGCAACCGGCTCGGGTCGGGCCACCGGCGCTGGTGCCGTCTTCTCGACGACGGCGTCGGCCTGGTCGGAGACCACGGGCTGTGGCCGCCGAACGGGCATGGCGGCCGGACGGCGCTCGGTGACCGCCTCGTCGTCCTCGCGCTGCTCGGTGCTCTCCAGGGGCGGCCGGCCGCGACGCGGCAGCTGCTCGACGGGCTTGTAGTAGACGTCGACGTATCCGTCGCGCTGAATGGACTCCCGAATGAGCAGTCGCAGCGACTGCGAGATGTTCTCCTGCTGATCGAGCCACTCGATCACCGAGGTGTCGGCAGCGGGCACGGTCCAGCGGACCTTGCGAGGTTCACTCGGCCGATTCGCCATCGCACCCACCTCGCCCTGCCACTCGCTCCTGCACTCCATCCGGTCGTTCGCGGGATGTCTCTCGCTTTGTCACATGGACTCACCACCCTTCATGTTCTCTTTTGAATGTGAATCGCTATGAGTCGACTCTAGTGTCCCTGTCGAAGCCCATGCAAGTCCCACTCGATACACGAGTCAGGCTCCATTGGTGTCGTAAGTCGTCTCTGGTGGTGGCGCCCGTGAGACGCCGCAGTGCCCCTGCCGGAGACGGCTGGGCGCAAGCCGGGGGCGCCATGCGCCCATGAGCCCCCCGTGCAACGCAGCAAGGGCTCGCACGGGACACCTGCGAGACACCTGGCGTCAGGGCGTGGTCTCGGGTGAGCCGCACGGGGGCACACGCAGGCTTCCACTCGTGTCCCGACTGTGTCTCGTGAGAGACACCACCCGGCTTCCCGATGCAGATGTGTCCTCCGAGGGCACTGTGTGCGACACGGGGGCGGCACCGTTGGGGCGCGCGCGAGATGCCGTGCGGACACGCGTGGGACTTCGAGGGACCCAGGAGCAGCAGTCGGTGTTTCGTACGTGTCCCGGTCACGGCCCCTGCACGTTCCGATGGGTCACCGCAGAGACGCGAGGTGAGCGCTGATCCACGGGGCCGCGAGGCCTGACCGCACCCCTTGCTGCAGCCCTCCGGCGGGTACGTTGCGACGGTCACGGACGCCGGCGGAGCGTGGCCGGCACAGCTCTGAGCGGGACACCGACGCAGTGCCGGTGCGGCGGTCGGCACAGGGGCGTCATCGACCCGACGAGGTCACGCAGAGAGAGAAGGGTCGAAGGGGGGAGTAGGCCCCCACGCCCAGCGAGCGTGGGAGGAACGACGTGCTTGCGCAGCATGGGCCGCGGGGGTGGAAGAGGCTCGGAGGCATCACTGTGGAGGCCACCGCCTGGAGGAAGGCGACAACGCTCCGATACCCCTCGAGCTGCTCGCTGTGCCCGATGGGCAGATGGTCGCAGCAGCCGGGGCTCTCTTCTTCCGATGCGTCCACGAGAGACCGCCCCGGGCTTGCCGTGCAAGCGCGAACGAAACACGGCCGGGGCCGGATCGTGTCGACAAGGCAGTGCCGAACGCCCGCCTCGGCCGAGGTGCGTGACGTGCGCCGGCACGCTGCCGCAGCAGCACCGGAGCAACGACTGCGGCACAGCAAAGCCAGGTTGGTGCAGTCGGCGCAGCACGATGGTGCGAGGCCGGCTGCGCCGTCAGCGGCGAGCGATGAAGTCGAGCGTCATCCACGGCCGGAGCGACGGCGCGAGAGGACGGATCCGCTGCTGGGCGAGGGCTGTGCCGCCCGCGGCGGCAAGGGGATTCACCGGAGCTGTGCCCCGTCGCGAGCAGACCCGTACCCCGCCTCGTTCGTGCCTCACGAGGTTGGCTCGGCACGGGGGTACGGCCTTATCCCGAACGGCAAAACAGCAGTACCGCCCGAAGACGTGATGACCAGGGGAGACAGCCTGCCCCGTACCCCCGCTGAACGAAACGGGGGAGGGGTACGAGTCGAGAGGGTACGGCCCGTTTCCCCTGATGTTCCAGGCTTTCGCCACTGCTCCAGCCGGGGAACGGTGGGATGGCGACAGAGAAGTGAAAGGGCATAAGGGAATCTGATAACACGTGTCCTGAGGACCCTCGCTCCGCTCGGCCTCTTCACTCCGCTCCGATGACGTGTCAGACATGGCCGAGGGGTCCCAGAGGTCGATTGGCTCGCCGGTCCGTCGGTCGCCGGAGCCTCCTCTGGCCATGCCGGCCCTGCGCTTGAGAGACGACCCCCGACACCGCCCCGCCGCAGTCGTCCACAGACGTGTGGGCAGGGGCGAACGGTGCGGTGGTGGATGGGCGGGCACGCAGGGCCTGGCGCAGCCGAGAAGTGACGCATCGCGCGGTGGCCGGCAGTGCGATCCGGCCCGGGGTAGATCACCCCAGCGGAACCTTCCGGGTCGTCAGCCGACAGGGCCGCCACGGGAGCTGGGCTGAACATCGAGATCGCGCGGACCCGCCGGGGTCCGCACTCGATGGTCGCTACTCCACTCGAGTCCACGAAGAGGCACACCACGACATGGCCCCGGCCTGAACTCGTCCTGCGATGGAGGAGCCCGCTGCGTGCCGAAGTTGTAGAAGTCAAACAGCGAAGCCGTTGCCGAGGATGCGCTCCGGCGAAGTCGGGGACGTCGACGACGTCGACTCGACTGACGACGAGAACAGCACGGTCGTCACCGTGAACATCCCCCGCAGCGGTGACGCAATGTACATCGTCCACCTCATGCCGATGTGTGGTGACGATCGGATTCGCGTCTAGCTCCAACGGGAGAAGGACTGGCCGTGATCGGGTCCAGTACCGGGCGGCCGGAATGGGGCAGCGGCACGCAGGCCGCCGCGCCGGCACAGAGGCCAGGACCGCGGCTCTCGACTCCAGCTGTGGAGACCGCCGAGTCACCAGGAGAGGAGAATCGAATGATTGCTGAAATGATTCGAGAATCGTTCTCGCACGTCGTCCTGGTCGCCGGTTCCCGCAGCTGGAACGAGGCGAAGAGCATGCGTAAGGCGTTCGACGACGCCTGGCGCGGCCGTGGGCCCAGGAACGTCACCCGGCCGGTGCCTCTTTCGGAGCACTGTCCAAGGGGCTGACGCGAGGGTGGAACCGATGTGCGGGACGCAGGCTCGGAGCTCATCATCTTTCCCGCCGACTGGTCGGCCCGGAAGCAGCCGGATTCCAGCAGAACCAGCAGGTGGTCGACGCCGCCCGGGCCTTCCGCGAGGCCGGGGCTCAGGTACTGTGCACGGCCTTCCGCGACCTCTGCCGGAAGCCCGGATGCCCGAAGCGAAGCCAGGAGCAGCTCATGCCGGATGTGCCGGGCACTTCTCGCACGGCACCATCCGCTGCACGGCTCGAGTGTGAGCAGTGTGAGCTGTGGGGACCACATGTGATCCATCCGGTCTGAAGACGCGCGAGGGGCCCTGCAGTGTGCTGCAGGGCCCCTTGGGGGTGAATGAGAGAAATCGGCCCGGAGGCGAGCATCAGGCTCGGCGCTAGTTGCTCCGATCGATGCCGTGAGCCTCGTCGTAGGCCTTCATGACCTTCTTCGGGATGCGCCCCCGATCCGCGAACTCGTAGCCCTCTTCCTTGGCCCACGCGCGGATCTTGTCTCGCTCCTCGGCAGTCGTCTCAGGTACGACTCGCTTCTTGGGCGCAGGCTTCCCGGCTTTCCGGCTGACCTCCAGGTACGACTTCAGCGCAGCCTCAAGGGCCTTCTTCTCCTCAGCTGTGAGGTCGACTTCGTACCAGGTGTCTCCCAGGCCGAAGGTCACGGTAGCCGCATCCGGCTTACCGCTGAGATCTGACTCGACAATGCTTCGAATAGCCATACCAGTGAGGGTAGCCGATGCGCAAGGACTTTGGAAAGCCTGTCGAACTCATTCGATATAAGTGCGCCATTTGGAACACGAATGAGGCTCAAAGATGCTGGTGAATCGGCAGAAGGAGTGACTGTTACTGCTAAAATCGCAGCAACGTTGCAAGGGTGTCTCGTACCTCGTTCTCCACCGACCAGCGACCTCATCGAGAGGGCCTCCACCATGTCCACGCTTCATGCCGCCGACGACCACTCGCTCACCGACGAGGACATCGACCTCTTCACGCCGCTGTGTCAGCGCACAGGATGGTCGGATCAGTACCTGACGGAGAACGAGCCGATATCAACGGCCACCGCAGTGTCGCCGCCGCGCGTGTCCCGGGCTGGACGACGTTGGTGACCGACCACCACGAGGAGTTCGCGCCGGGCTCGACCGCGGACATCACTGTCGACCCGCGCCGGATCGACGAGGCCTACGCCCACACCGGGGTCTGCGGTGCCCACGTCCTCTGCGAGGCGATCGAGGCATACACCTGCGTGCACCGGCCCGAGAAGCGCTGGGAGACCCGCCTGCTGCGTCTGCTCGCCGGGCTCGGCACTGTCTCCGACGTCATGCCCGTGCTGTACGCGAACCGCCGGCCGGTGCGCGATGCGATCTCGATTGCCCGCCCGCTGCGCGTCGCCGCGCCGAAGACCATCCCCCATCCCTGGAGCGGGTTCGACGCCGACCCCGATGCCATCGACATCGAGCAGTCGATACAGATCACCACGGGTGCTTGAGCCCGTACAGGAGGAGACCATGACGACGCCACCGACCACTTCGCGTCTGCTCGGCATCGGGTGGTGCGCCCTCGTGCCGTTCGCCGTCGTCGCGGTCTACCTCGGTCTGGGCACCGTCGCAGTCAGCCTCATCGGAGAGCCCATCGTCGCGACCTGCGTCCTGGGCATGCTTGTGGTCATCCTGGTCGGCTCAGTGAGGATCCAGCGGCCCCAGTGGCTCGCGCATGCGCCGGCCCCGCGGCCGCGCGTGGAAGTTCCGCGCTTCGGGCGGACCGCCGTCGGCTGCGCCGTTCTGGCATTCCTCGCCGGGCAGTCGACGGCCTTGTGGATCTACGCCACGACCGGGTCCGCGGGCTTCGACGCGTCGAACCAGACGAGGCACGCGGCCGGAGTGCTGACGACCCTGCTGCTCGCCATGGTCGCGGCTCCTGCGGGGGAGGAGGCCCTGTTCCGGGGGCTGGTCTACCCCTTGCTGCGCAAGCGGGTGAGCATCCTCGCTTCCACGCTGGTCACCGCCGTGGTGTTCGGCCTGCTGCACGGCAACGCCGTGCAGTTCGCCTCGACCCTGCCATTGGCGGTGCTCCTGGCCCTGATCTACGAACACACGCGCGTGCTGTGGCCCTGTGTGCTCCTGCACCTGGGCTTCAACCTCGCTGCCGCCCTTGTCCCGGCACAGGTGCTCTTCCCTCTGGCGAACCCCGTCTCCGCGGCGCTCCTGTACCTGGCTTTCGCCGGCTGTGCCTTTGGGCTCTACCGGCGGGTCGCCGGCTTGACTGCGCCAGGCGCGGTCAAGGCCTCGGGAGGCGAGTCCGCGATGCAGTGAGCGAGGTACTCAGCCTTTTCTGAAAACGATGTTGCCAAGGTCCTGACGTCCATGCCGGGGATCGGCATCAGGACCGAGGGCGCATCCTCATCGACGTCGGCGACGGATCCGGCGCCCAAACGAGCCTTCCTCTCTCTGCGTTCGCTGCCCCGGCCAACCGACCTCCCGCAGCTGATGCGACAAGAAGATCAGTCAAGGGGGCCGGCACGCCCAAGCCCTCCTCTGCCTCGCCAGACGCCGAGCCGACATCCTCTTCGCGATGCTCCGAGACGGCACCTTCTACGAACCCACCCCGCCCCATCAGCTGGAACCACCTCTTCGGGGTACCCGTTGATGCGCGAGCACGGTGCCACCGCCGAGGCCGACACAGTCAACGCCTGCGGAGGCATGCGATGTCGGGCACCGAAGGCACAGGCGTCTTCCTCGGAATGGACGTCGGCAGGACCGCCCCCACGGCCACGGGCTCACCCCGGCCGGGAAGAAGGTCTTCGACAAGCCGATGCCCAACAGCGAACCGAAGCTGCGCGCCGTCTTCGAAGAGCTCAAGGCCAAGTTCGCCACCGCCCTGGCCATCGTGGTAGCCCGCCTCGATCGGCGCCCTGCCCCTGACCGTCGCCCGCGACGCCGGCTGCGTGGGCGCCTACCTGCCCGGGCTCGCCATGCGACGGATCGCCTACCTCTACCGGGCGAGGCGAAAGCCGGTGCGAAGGACGCGGCAGTGATCGCGGATGCGGTCCGGACAACGCCGCACAGCCTGCGCCCGCTCGAGCTGACCGACGAAATCACCGCCGAACTCACCGCCCTGAAAGGCTTCGGCCAGGACCTCGCCGCAGAAGCCACCCGCACCAGCGACCGGATACGCGGCCTGCTCATCCGGTTCCACGCATGACTGGAAGCTGGTCCTGGGTCTACGGCCGGACCACCCTGCCGTCAGCCGGCCCGTCGAGCGCCACGGATCCCCGGCCGCACTGCGCAAGGCCGCCCCCAGTCGGACGTCACCACGCCGAGTACCCCTCGACGATGGTGCCCGCGGCGCTCGCCGTCGGCAGCCCCATACGGCGAGCGCAGATCCCGCCTACACCCGAACGCACTGTAAATGCAATCGACTTGACAGGATCGTTGTGCGTAGGGATATCGTACGAACTCTCAAGTGGACTGGATGCTCAACACCTTTGGTTGACCCGGTCATGCTGTTCTGTTCCGCAACGGGGGTAAGGCCAGTACATGCGGTGGAAAGCTCGCCGCGTCGGCAAGGGGCCTACGGTCAGCCACCGTGCCGTACGCAGGGCGGCCGGGAACATCGTTGAGGAAGCCAAGCGCCGGGCGCAGCCGTTCGACGACATCCTCCGCCTGCGCGGTGTCCGTGGACCACGACCAGTCCACCGCACTGTTACCCGGGCGTTCACGGGCGCCGTCATCGCGTTGGCCTTCGCGTTCACCATTGCGTTCGAACTTGCCGCTGAAATCCCGTACTTCATGGAACCGCACGCCGGTGTCTCGGGTCTACCGATAGGCATGGGCCTGTTCTGTCTCTGCACCGCTGCCGTCGCGGTCTGCGCGGCGCAGCGGGGCGGCGCGGTCAAGCAGACACCCGGGCGGGCGGTGGATGCCGTGGCAATGGTGCTGGACGTCGTCTACGACGTGCTGCACATGGTCACCACACGTCGTCACGCTGGGCAGCGAAGCGAGGGTTCACTGCACACGCGAAAAGTCTGACGACTACTTGGCTCAGCCTGCCGACGCATGACTGAGCGCGGGGCGGGTTGGAGCTCCGAAGGCAAACGGGGCAGGGGCGAGGGGGACGGGGCGATGAGGTGGGCTGCTCTACGGGGGACCGCCCGGAGCGGGGAGAGTGGCGGGTTGCGTGCAGAACCAGGCGGTAGAACGCCGATGCACCTCGCGAGAGCAGTCATGCAGTGGCGCAGGGACCCTTCGCGACGCGCGCTCTTGAAGGAATGCGAGAAGCTGCTTGCCGATCTGCCGGTGCCCACTCCCTTCAGCGTCGAGGCGCTGGTCCGAAACATGGAGCATGCGCTGAAGCGTCAGATTCGGCTGGTGCCTTTTGACGACCCGGACGGAGGGCTGGGCACAGCCTGCGGCCTTCGAGTCAGGACGCCGGAGTTCACGGTCGTGCTCTACCGGCGCCGGTCCAGCCGGAACCAGACCGAGCACATCATCCTCCATGAGCTGGCGCACGAGTGGCTGGACCATGGGAGCACCCTGACCGATGAAGAGGTCGAGCGATACGTCCCTGAGCACATCCGGGAGGAAGTCCTCCGTCGATTCCCCGTGGCTCTGGTCCAAGGCCGCGTGAACTACGACAGCCCGGAGGAGCAGCAGGCCGAGCTGTCGGCGTCCCTGATCAAGCGGTCGGCCCGCCGTCAGCCGTTGGCCGGCGACGACATGGTCAGCCTCCTGGAGTCCTCGCTCTCCCACCCCGTTGCTCCGCCGCGGCGTGGCCCCAAGAACGCATGACGGACGGCATGCTCGACTTCTTCAGGTACCTGACCGCGGCCGTGATGACCCTCATAGCCGTCTGGCGATTCCCCGCCGTCCGGTACGGTGACGCGCACCGCCGAGCCCTCTGGGGCGGCTACGCCGGATTCTCCGTGGCCTTGTGGCTCTACACACCAGCAGCCATGCAGGCCGTGGACCGCATCCCCGTGAATGATCTGAACGCTCTCCTGAGACACTTCGCCAGCACCGCCGCCCTCATCGCGTCCTTGACGTACGTTGCGACCAGCTACGGCAAGAGCTCCGAAGCCGTGGTGCCACGGCACGTCACGGTGTCGCGCTGGATCGCCCGTGCCTCCTACCCGGTGGGCGCGATCGGCGTGACCCTGCTCACCATTCTCTTTTTCACCGTTGTGGACCGTCGGCGGCAAAGTGAGGACTTCCTCAGCGATCACGCAGGGGAATTGGGCGCCGCTGTGTATATGAGCGTCTTCTACTTCTTCCCGCTCGTCACAGCCGCAGTCTGCGGCTACCAGTGGTCGCGGGGGGCGCGAGAAGCCGAGACGACCAGTATGCGAGTCGGTCTCAGGCTCATGGGAATCTCGATGTGGATGGGGCTCCTCCACACGACGGCCCGAATCATCATTGTGTGGACGGCGGTATTTTTCCCGCTGAGTCATTCCACAATGGAGATGCTCATCGATCTCACGGCGATGTGGATGAACCTGCTCTTCCTGATCGTGGCCGTAGGCGCGAGCATCCCCACCACCAGCGTCGTTGCTGCTCGCTGGAAGACATGGAAGACCCTCTACCGGCTTCACCCGCTCTGGTTCGACCTGGTAAAGGCTTTCCCCGGAACGAGTCTCTACCCGCCCGGGTCGCGTCTGGCCGAGCTGATCCACATGCGCGTCCCCAGCGATGTCCGCCTGGACCGGTGGACCCAGGACATCGCTGATGCCTGCGAGAAGCTCCGGTACTACGCCCCGGAGACGCTCCTGTGGGCTGCTGAGGAGGCAGCCGCGTCGCACCCCGACCCCGAGCCGGGCGCCGAGGCGTACTGGATCGCCGCGGCGCTCCGTGCCGCTGCCACCACGAAGCCCAGCCAGTACGCGACGGGCCCGCTCCAGGAGAAACCTTTCGTCGACACGAACAGCGAGGCCGCTTGGCTCGTGCGAGTGAGCAAGGCCTACGCGGTCATCACCCCGGGCGACGCTCAAGAGCTTCTGGAGCAGTCTGCGGAGCTGAGTCTTGAACCGGATGCGTAAAACGCTGAAGAAGTCGACTCAATTGGGAGGTCGCGTGAAATAGAAAACAGGGCCCAGGTGCTATTGCCGCCCTTCGGATTCGGGCAGGGCCGCCAGACCAGTCCCGCAAAGAGGTGGCGGGTACCGTGGGCCATACAGTGGGTGGCATCGCCTTCCGCCCTGTAAATACCGCCGACCCTGGAAAGCGAAGCGCAGGCGCTGTCGCCGCCACGCGTATGCCGGGGCCGGAACGCTGTCCCGTACGGGCGGCGCCCAGATTCTCAGCACTGGAGTTCCTGCATGTCTCAGCACACCGGCCTCGTCCTCGACTTCGGAGGCGTGCTCACCACACCGCTCCTGCCCGTGGTGCTCGCCTTCGAGCAGCGTGAAGGGCTTCCCCAGGGTGCATGCATCTCGGCCCTGTACCAGGACGAAGAGGGCGTCCGGATCACCAGCGACCTCGAGCGCGGAGCGGTCAGCCAGACCGAGTGGAACGAGTTCGCCGGCAAGAAGCTGGGCGTCTCTCCCGACAACCTGATGGGCAGGATCTTCGGAGGCCTGCGTCCGGAGCCGCTGCTGATCAACGCGGCCGCCGCGGCGCGGCGAGCGGGGATCAAGGTGGGCATCCTGTCCAACTCGGTGGGCCTCGCGCCCTGGGACCTCTACGACGGCTACGACCTCGAGAAGCTGTACGACGTCGTGGTGATCTCCGAGCACCACCAGCTGCGCAAGCCCGACCCCGAGCTCTTCGAGATCACGCTCAAGCTCATGGAGATGCCTGCCGAGCAGTGCGTCTTCGTGGACGACACCGAGGCGTACGTCCAGGCGGCGGAGCAGCTCGGTTTCGCGGGGGTGCACAACAAGGATCCCAGGCAGACGGTGGTCGACCTGTCGAACCTGCTGGGCGTGGACCTCACCGCCGTGCCGTAGCCGTCCCCCGAGCAGGCGCCTGGTCCCGCCGTCCCCGGCTGTTGACCACCTCACTGCAAGGTGGTCGACAGCCGGGGATCTGCGTTGTGCCGGTGCGGCTCGGCATCCTGGTCGTGGGCGTCAGGACAGCGGGACCGCATCCGGCACGCGGAAGGTGGTGTTCCGCCACCGGGCGAAGCCCGGCCGTCGTCTACCTCGACACGCCGCATGGGGCGTGCCCCGAGCTCCAGCCCAGCCGCGAAGAGCTCCAGCCCAGCCGCGAAGGGCGTCACTGCTCGCTCTGCTCGCCCGGCAGCTTGTTCTTCAGCTCTCCGACGACCTCGTTGATCTTGGCCATCATCTCGGCCGACAGCCCCGCCTGGTTGCCCCGGGCGGCGAGGCCGAGGATCTGGCCCTGGCGGATCGACCCCAGGAAGCGGATGGCTTCGAGGAATTCACCGGCCGCGGGGCTCAACTCGGCGTCGTCCTGGAAGAGGGCGGTGTCGACCTGGAGAGCGTGGGCCAGGCCGGCACGTACTGCGCCCGAGACAGTCGTCGGGGCGCCCGAACGCAGCGTGGCGATGTCATCGGCAGTCATGTGCGTCGTGCCGCTGTGCTCGTTGACGGCCTGCGCGATCTGCTCGTTGGACGGAGGCGTCCGGCCCGCGTACCCGTGCTCCAGCAGATAGTTGATCTTCTCGCCGACGGTGCGAGGTGCAGACGGACGGGCTTCCCTCGGGGGCCGCGCCCTGCGGAGCCCGAACGAGACGTCCTGCGCGGCCAGCAGCTCTTCCGTCGTCACCCCGTAGGCGTGCGACAGGGGTCCCACGTAGGCGTCCTGGAGCCGACGCCTGCCGGACTCCGCGTTGCTCAACGGCACGCGACTGGCATTGATGGCCTCGGAGGCCTGCGCCACGCTGAGGCCGGCGTCGCAGCGGAGCAACTGCAGGTCCACGGCGCCGTCGTAGGGGAAGAGGGCGTCGAGGTCCTGACCAAGTGCCGACGCGATCCCCGGGAGTTTCTCCCCCTTGGGGAACTCTTCGCCGCTTTCCCATCGCGCCACGGTGGGGCCGCTGACGCCCACTCTCGCGCCCAGCTCCTTCTGGCTGAGCTCCCTGCCCCGTCTGACAGCTCGCACTCGGCTGCCGTCGAATTGACGTGGCACATGAACTCCTGCGACTTGGCGGTCTAGACCTCGGGTGCTGATGAGAGAACCCTAACGGAAACTGGCTTGATCGATCCATGCATCTAACGTACGTTTCTGTATCGCACCTGATGGTGGGGCTCTGCTCGCGCGTCGATCGTATGCCCTGTGGTTAGTCCATCGCTGAACTACCCGCCCTGTACAAGGCGGGTCCACCGGACCCGGTCATGCAACGGCCCAGGAACCTGGAAGGATCCCACCGATGATCCAGTCTCACCCAGAGGTGTCCGACTCTGGCGAGTTCAAGGGTTTCAACGAAGCCCGGCGCATCATGTGGTGCTACGAGGCTCGCGCCCGCGTGTCCGAGCGGTTCGAGGAGACGAGCTTCCTCGCTGATGCCAACGTCGCAGCGGTCCACGTCGACAACACCACTCGGGCAGACCGCGTGTTCCTCGTGGCGTTCGACGAGGCCGGCCGGCAGGTCGGCGTCGACACGCTCTACGTCGACGGGCCGAACCAACACCTGGACGTCGCTTCCGAGTTCGACCACGACTTCACAGGGATGGACGTCGTGCTGGACTCGCAGCTTGACCAGGCCATCTCTCGGGAGAACGGCTGGGTCGTCAATCTGAAGGTGCTGCGCGAGTACGAGCCCTTGGCCGATCGTCGGGCCACGCAGCGTGCGGTGTTCTTGGTGCATCTGCAGGACATGATGAAGAACGGCGAGGTCCGCGGATTCCTGTTTGGCCGAGGTGAGTCCGATGAGGCTGATGCGGCGTGAGGGACCACGATCCTGTCCATCAGGCGACCCCGCCGGTCAGGCTGCCGGCGGGGTCGCCTGATCTCTGTCACTTTTAGGGCGCTGCAATCTCGCGACGAGGGGGATCGGCACAGCTGATCCGGGCGTCGAACTCAGGCCGAGTGCAGGCGTGCCGTGGACCGGCTCACGCGGGTCCGTGAGGAGATGACGACGCCCTGATGGCCCCGCGGCGTCAGGGCGTCGATTCAGGCGCGGGTACGTGAGGGTGTTGCCCTGTCGCGTCGTCACGCCGGTGGGAGGAGCCGCGAGGCCCACGCGTGGATGAAGTCCGGATTCAAGATCTTCTTCGCCTCGATCAGAATGTCGATCGGAACCCCCGTCGCCCCCGAGATCGCAGCGAGCGTATCGCTTGGCGTGACGGTGGGCGGCTTCGCCTTCGGCGCGGGCTGGGTCCGTGCGTCCGATCCGTTGGGCTCGTCCTCCCCGCCGCGACCGGGCCCCGGAGTCGGACTCGACCCGCTCTCGTCCTGCTTCCCCGCGGCGCCCTCGCTCGGCTGCTGGGCGCTGCTGCCTCCGGCGTGCTTCTCGTCAGGGTTCCCCGGTGCCTCGGCCGGGGCGTGATTGCCCGGCAGTGCCCGGGTGAAGCCGCCGTCGGAAGTCGCGAGCTGCGTCAGGCCCCAGCCGACGAAGAGCGCCGCTCCGCCCGCCATGACGCCGGCCGCGATCAGCGGCCCGTTGCCGAAGCCCATCGGGCCGGTGCGATGCCCGGCAGTTGTTCTCGTCTGTGCCGTCGGCTTCGACGCCGGCCCCTCTGGCCTCTGAACCGTAGCCGCCATCCCTGCCCCAACTCCTCTATGAACAGCATGCAGAGTCATCCGCGTCTGACATTGGCATTCTACTCATAGCCTCATCCAAGTCGATGCAATAAGGGATTGAATGGTAGTGCGAACCCTGCCCGAGAGATCGCCAATGGCTCCCCGAACCATCGACCGCCAGGTCGAACGAAGGGATCGCCCCGCCATGGCCAACTGCTTCGGTCTCTCCTCTGCTCTGGCCGATCCGAGCAGGGCGACCGCGGGTTCGGCGTCCGAACTGCGACCTGGGTCCGGCTGGGTGAACTGCGGGGGAGTGGGCTGTCGATGCTCTGCCCCTGATGGGCAGACGGGGAGGCATACGCCCTCGACCGCGCCGTCAAGTGCGAGCTGTTCGATGCCCACATGCGTGATGCCTTACGACGTCCTCTCGGCCCTGGACGGCCGTCGTGACTGTGCAGGAATCAGAGCCCGTGCTCCATCCGCGCCGTGCGGAACTGGAGCACCGGCTCCTCCTTCTCCTGCCTGGCGCGCCTCTCAGGGATGGAGTGAGCCGTCATTCGACATCCATGTCGACTTGGCGATGACCCTCGTATACGAGTCGACAACAAGTCAATCCAGGCTGACTACAATGAAGGTATGACTCGCAACGACAACGCCCACGGCGGCAGCAGTCCCGGCGCCGAGCTCCCGAAGTTCTCTGTCAATGTCGTCCCGACGGACCAGCTCAGGCACGAGGAACTCGCCACGGTCCTGAACCTCTATCGCCGCGGCCAGATCACGCCGCTGATCTTCGGAGACGGCAACAAGCCCGAGGCCGCGATCATCCCCTTCGCAGCGTTCGTGCGCCTCATGAAGTACGACCACGCGGCCCACGTCCACGCTGAGGCTGATTTCCAGGCCGAGCTCTCCCATCGCATCCAGGAGTCCGACGCCTCCGGCGAGGCGGGCATGACCGTCGAGGAACTGGCCGAGAGCCTCGGCCCGCTCGGTCAGCAGTGGGCGGATGACCATCGTGCTGCCCAGCAGAAGAAGCGTCATGAGTGAGCGGCGGCCTGTCATCCGCATCCTGCCGACCGCCGGTCTCAAGCAGGACCTCCAGACTCTCCACGACGCTGCGCTGAAGAAACCTCAAGGACCAGAGGGCCGGCTCCTGCGCGTGGCTCTCAACCAGCTGAGCCGGATCCAGCAAGGCGCGCCGGGCACGCACCCGCTGGGGTACATGCCCAGTTATCCCGATCTCTCCGATTGTGAGACCACGTACGTCGGCGCAGATCCGAATGCAAAGCCCTCGCACCGGATCGTCTGGCGGGAGCGCTCGCCCCAGCGCCCGGGCGAGCCCGTCATCCGCGAGATCATCGCCCTGGGCGAACGCGCGAACGGGCAGGCCTACTACATGGCCGGCCAGCGTCTGGGCCGCCCTGTGGGCTTCACTCTCGCCGAGCTGGCCGCGCAGCGCGAGCCGATTGCGAGTCCCTCGCGACCCAGGCAGCGCTTGACCGGCAGTTTCGACACGCCATCCATGAATGAGCCTGACCACCAGTTCGGGTGACCTGTACCTGGCCGTGGCCGGCGTGCTCATCGTCCCGGTCGGCGCGCTCGTGCTGATCTTCGTCATCGCCGACGGCTGAGCCTCGCGGCCGAACTCATCTCATCCACAAAGAAAATACCCGTGATACCTGCAGGCATCACGGGTATTTTCCTTTCTGCCGGCTCCTCGCTTTCTGCGACGCGGGCCGCAGCTCACGACCCTCAATGACGTTTTCGAACTTGCCCGGCATCCCCGATCGTCTCTAGGTCCGTGGTGAGGCGTCGTCCTCATGGCCCCCGAGTCGGCGGTTGAAGCTGCTCGATGCGGAGAACTTGAGAACCACGTAGTCGTCGACGTTGCTCTTGCCGAAGCGCACCTTGTGACCCTTGTGGTCCTGTCGGTAGAAGCGGCCGAAGCTCGTGAGTACGACCGCCTCACCGCCGCTGACCGCTCCGGTGAGTTCACCAACCAACGACTCGTATACCTTGTTCACCACCCGGATGGGCAGCTTGCTGCGAGTCGCGACCCGCGAGATGAACTCGCGCTTATTGACGCGCGGTGTCTTCGTCGTTTCCATGTTTACACCATGCCCTGTCGCCGATCATTAAACGGTCCTGCTCGGGAACCAGTCTATCTGAGATGGTCATGAGTAGAAAAGGGGAGCGGGGCCTTTCAAATGCAGTCACCATGCTTATCGTTGCTCATTCGGCTAGATTTCCAGATCCGGCTCTGTGCCCTCCCGGTCGCCCCGGGGCTCATAGACGACCGACTCGATGATGCTCCGCGTGTTCGGATCGCGGCGCTGGTTCAGGACCTTGTCGTGAGACTCCTCGAACCGCTGCTGCGCCGCCACGCGGTGGGCCGCATCGAGCTTCGCGCCGATGTTGCGCTCTCCGAACTCCATCATCGAACTCAGTGCCGACGTCGCGCCCTGCCGGAGCGCGCTGACGTGCGGCTTGTTCTGCGCCCGCTGCTGCTCCCATCGGCTCCGATCCTCCGGTGTGACGTAGCCGAACATCCGCGCGAAGCGCGATCCGAACCTGATCTGCTGTCCCTCGTTCTGTTCCTGGTTCAAGCCCCCTCCTCCTGCTCCTCGTTCGTGTTCTCGGATCGCGCTCAGGTTCGCTGGAAGTCCTCGGAGTCGGCCTCGGCGTTCGGGCCGTCGTTCTGCGCGCCGGCCTCCCGCTCGGCCGACGGACCCGTAGGGCCCGACCGCGGCTTGAGCCGCTGCTCCTCGAAGAAGGCCCCGGGGTCGTCGACCGCCGTCTGCAGTGTTCGCTGCCAGTTCTCTCCGAGGCTCCGCTTCAGCTGCGCCTCGAGATCCGGGTACTTCTCGTGCACTGCCTCCATCGCGTCGACGTAGGCGTTGGAGTAGACCCGCTGCTGCTCCTCGGGAGGCAGACCGTCGATGTCCATGCTCGCGATCATCACCTCGGACTGGTCCAGGCGGTGCTGGAGCATGTCGGGCAGCCCGCTGGTGTCCAGACCCTGTTTCTGCGCCGCGAAGCCGACCAGGTAGCCGAGCATGTTGCCTCCGTAGGCCTCTTTGTCGCCGCGGCCCAGCGCGTTGAGAAGCGAGGTCTTCATCGTCTCGGCGAGCTGAACCTGGTGGGCGTCCGCGTCCATGGGTCGGCGGAGTGTGAACATCCCGTCCTCCGGCAGACGCCGGCCCAACTGGTCCTCGAACTCCCCGCTCCAAACGGTGCGGACCCGGTCGGAGCCCGCGATCCGCTCCTCGTGTGCGGGGGCCTTGACGATCCGTCCGTGGGCCACGCCGTTGAACATGGTGCGCAGCTCGGGCTCGTACTCCATCCGCTCGCCGATGATCTTTCGGGCGCGCTGGACGACCTCCCGGCGCTCCAGGCCGTCTTCGCTGATCTGCTCGTACAGGCGCTTGCGCAGCGCCCGGTGGCTCTCGCGGATCAGGCCGACGTCCGCGCCCGGCTCCCGCATCTTCCAGAAGGCGTTCTCCATGAGAGCGACCTCGGTCATGGCTGCCGAGTCCGCAGTGAACATCTCCCGGTGGCCGCGCTCACGATGCTGCATGGCGTCCAAGCGCGTGCGCCACTTCTTCGACAGGTGGTCACGCGGATCCGTGCTGCCGATCAGGCGCTCGCGCCGGGCCCCGCTCGGCAGGTCCTTGAAGATCCTCTGCCGGTGCGTGATGCCGCTCTCGGCAAAGGCCACCATGCCACGGGTCCGGGTGTCGATGCGCTCCTGGATCTTGTCCTTGAGGGGTTGGAGGTAGCTGTCCATCTCCTTCTTGAAATCCGGGGCGAGCATCCGCATCGTCATCACCATGCCGACCGCCTGGATGATCGAGTTGGCATTCACTCCGCGCGAGAGCGGCTTGAGACAGGACTGCATCATCATCTGCATGTAGACGTGGTGCATGACGCCGAGATCCTGCGTGCGCTCCTCGTCGGTGAAGCCGGGCACCAACAGCTTCGAGTCCCGCAGCGAGTCCATGTACTTCTCGCAGGCCAGCCGCGTCTCCGCCCTGAGTTTGAGCAGCTGCTCGCGCTGATCCAGGCCCTCGCTCTCGTCCTCGGCCCGGTCGACGTCGATCCCGTGCACGCGGTCACGGTCGGCCATCCGCTTACGGGTCTTCTCACCGAAGAATTCGCGGGCACGGTCCCGGAGCCGCTCACGCCAGGCGCGCACACCGTCCACGTCCTGCGGCCCCGGATCGTCGATCACCTCGGCGTCGATCGGCTCGTCCGAGCGCGAGGCCCAGTGGGCGTAGGTGTTGCCTCGCGGCTCACCGGTCCGAAGCCGATCGTCGCCAACCGGAAGCACCTTGGTCGCGCGCCGGCGCACCGTGGGTCCTGTTCCCAGTTCCTTGGGCTGTGCCATCTCAGTACCCCATCCCGTAGTCGTCGTCGACTTCGGGCTGATCGATCTCGATGCTCGGCGTGTAGACCGGGCGCCTCGCGCCCGCGGCCACGGCATGCGCGGAGCGGCGCTGCGAGCCTCGGGTGCGGGACGCCGCCGCGTCTTGAGAGATCACGTCGCGCTTGACCACCGAGTCATCGACGGCGATCACGGCGTGGTCCAGGCTGTGCCTTCCGGTGGAGCCCAGCTGATCCAGCTGCCACGACATCTGCACCCGAGCCTTCAGAGCCGCCGAGGACGCGAACTGCTCGTTCTTCTCGCCGTCGTAGACGCTCTCACGGTTCTTGGCCGCCTCGACCAGATCGGCGAACGCGCCGGCGTAGGCCATCCGGTCCATCAGGGTACCCCGCAGCGACACGTCTTCTTCCAAGTTGCGGATGAGCCCGGTCGCCGGGTCCTCCAGCGCACTGGCCACGCGGGCCACGTACTCCGGGTTGACCCTGACCCCGAAGCCGTCCTTCGATTCGTAGAACTCGATGAACTGCTTTTCCCACTCCTCGGCCGCAGCCTGGACGGGCTCACCGTCCAGGAATGCCGTGCGCCACTGGCCCGGGCCGACACGTTCGATGCTGCGGCCCCTCCAGAGATCACGGCCGGGGCCCTGGAGCATCGCGTATTTGTGCCGGGCCTCGGCAGCGTCGTGCTTCGCCTGCAGGATCGACTGGGTCACCGGGTAGGTGACCTCCAGGACGGCCTTGAGATCCTCGCCGCGCAGCGCGCGCACGGCGCGCTGGCTGAACGCGCCACCCAAGCCGGTGCCGTGGGACTTGATCGCCGTGGCGAACATCGAGGCTTCCTGGTCGGATTGGGTGATGCCGGGCGTGCCCTGTGCATCGCCCAGGTTCCGGGCGTAGTCCTCGAGCTTCCTCTCGCTCCCCTTCGCGCCGGTCCTGACACAGACCTCGCGCACGCTCTGCAGGTGTGCCTCGCGATCCGCGAACGTCAGAGCCGCACCGAACTCACCACGCTGCGCCCGGCGGTACAGCCCGCTCAGCTCTTCCGTCACGAACTGCTGGGCGAGCCTGACGTCCTCCGGCGAATCCGAACCCGTGAGGGCCCGCAGCCGGAGCCGGTTGGCCTCGCTCCGCGAACTCTCCAACTCATGGGCCATTCTGGCGTTCTTGGAGAGCGCGACCTGGGTGTCCAGCGACACCTGCATGGCCAGCGGGTGTGAACCATCGCCCCTGACCACTCCGGTGTCCAACAGGTTGGCCGGCACCGAGAGCTTTGCCAGGGCCTCGGCCTTGGCTGCCTCGCTGTGCAGCTTCACCACGGCGACGGCATCACCGTCGAAATCGCCGTCGAAGCAGGCGTCCATGACCGGGTTGATCGCCGCGCCGGTGAGCCGGTCGTCGATCGCCACCCGCATGTAGCGCACACCGGCGTCACGGAGCACCGGGTCACGCCACACCAGCGCGTGGTCGCCCTCGGCGAGCCCCAACTTCGCAGCCTTGACCGAGCTGAGGGCGACTTGGTCGACGTCCAGCCGTGGGTCTGCGGTCCACACCATCGTCGCCGAGTCGGTGAGCCGTGAGGACATCAGCCCGGTCTTGAAGATGTTGCTCGTGCCCGTCAGCACTCGGTTCTGGACGTCGGTCGTGATTGCTTCGAAGGCGCGCTGAGCGCGCGAGACCGATTCGCTCATGCCGCGACGCACCTCGGCGCGCTTCTCGGCAGGCAGACCCTGGCTGTCCAGCTGCTCGGCCATGTAGCGGTAGCGGCAGGCCTCCACGAAGACGTCCTGGTAGCTGCGGGTGTAGTCGTGCGTGACGGAGGACCCGTCCTCGAACTCCTGACCACTACGCAGATGCGAGGACATCACCGGCAGCTTCCACGAGCTCGCGCTCACCGTCTCGGTCTGCTCACCGGTCGGATACGTGAGCGGAAACGGGATCTCCATGTCGCCACCGCGGTCGCCGATGAGGTCGCCGAAGGACTCGCGCATCGCCATGATGTTCAGTCCCGGGAGCTGGCCCGCCCTGCGCGGCTGCGTGCGCAGCAAGTCGGGCATCGGGATGAACCGGCGCTCGGTACGCTCGTCGAGGCCCTCGGCCTGGCCGATCACGCGCAGCGTGCCGTCAGCGTCCATGTCCATGCCGGATACCAGCAGGTACTCACGCAGGCTCGACTCGGCCCCGCTGTTGTGGCCGTAGAACTCGCGCATGATCGCCGGACAGTCCTGAGACTGCAGCGCCCAGGCCAGTTGAGCGGAGGCCTTACGGCCCTTGCCGGCACGCACCTGCTCGTCGTCGTAGATCTTCGTCTTCTCGTCGACGGCCATATGGGTGACCACGAAGCGCATCTCGCCCAGGGCACTCGGCCGCAGTTCTCCGTTGGGCGAGCGCAGATCGGAGACGTTCCCGCTCATCAGCTCGCGCGCCGAGCCCGCGTTGCGCCGGGAGATGAGGCTGAACGGACTCATCACCACGTCCAGACCCGGGTTGGCGCGGAACCAGTTCACCTCTTCGACAACGGCCTGCCGCTGCGCGTCGTGCAGAGGCATGTCCCGGTCGACGATCAGCGAGATCACGCCCTTGTTGCCGTGCAGATCCGAGATCTTGTCGCCCACGACGAGATCGCGCTCCCGACCGCCGGTCCCGCGGATGCGGTGGCGCCCGGCGAATTCCTTCGACACGACGATCGGGTCATCAGCCGTCCAGCCGCCGAAGGTCATCAGCGCCGTCTTCGCCGGTGCGGTGACCTCGGAGGACTGCATGATCGTCGAGGCCGTCATCTGCTGACGGTCGAACGGGTCGTACCGCAGCGTCTCGAGCTCGGGGAGAGCCATGAGCGGCGCACGCTGTCCGGCCACGCTCTCGTCGCCCGGCACGATCCGACCATCGCTGCCGACCTGGGCCTGAGTGGTCAGGTACCGCACGATGCCCTGGTTGGTCGCGCCCCCGGTCATCACCGGGTCGAAGTAGCCGCCGGGCGCTGCCACGTTGTTCCGGTCCTTGCCGGTGAGCACCGCCATGTTCCGCCCGCCGGTGAGCCGCCAGGCGTCGAAGTGGTTGTCATCAGCCGGGTCGGTTCGGTCGCGCTGGGCCCTGTACTCGGCGTAGACGGTTGAGCCGGCCTTGATCTCGTTGGAGTAGCGCACACGGCGCGCCTCGGTCTGCAGGATCGCTGCCGTCCACTCGTCCAGGTGTGCCTTGAACTCGCCGGTGGACTCGTCCCGCCGGTACGTGGTGGCGCGCTCGATGTAGTCGACGGGGTGCCTGGTGCCGTAAAGCTGTGAGTAGACCGTGTTGAGTGAGGAGGGCTCGCCGGTCTCGCTCCGCCCGGTGATGACGTCACCGGCGATCTGGTACTGGATGCGCTCGTGCATGAGCTGCTCGTAGCCGCGCAGGCGCGTGCGCTCCTCGACCGAGGTCGGAGCCTCGCCTGGGGTCTGGGCCGTGATCGTGGCCTGGTAGCCGGGCACGATCAGGGCGTTCTGCCCGCCGGCGAAGGCGGTGGTGATCTCGCCGTACTCGCCGACATCGAACACCTGGCCGATCTCGCCCGAGATCGGAGTTCCCTTGCCGTCACGGCGAAGCTTCTCGCCACTCCAGCGAATGACGCCGTGATCGTCGACCAGGATCTCGGCGACCGTCGCCGCGTTGCGCTCGATGCTCTCGCGCACGGTGACCCCGATACGCCGCATGAACGCGGATTCGTGATCGGCGATCGGCACGGAACGCTCGGCGTTGAAGCGGACGAGCCGGTCCTTGAACCGGGTCGTCTGGAAGGTCGAGCCCATGATCTCGTCAGGGGAGATCTCGCAACGACGAAGCGCTGAGGCGAGGTTGTCGAGGTTCGACCACTGCCCGGTGGGGCTGGTCATGTATCGCGCCACCCGCTCCGGGTTGAAGCGCTGATCGACCCACTCGCCGTCGACGTCGTGGGGCTCCGCCTCCCAGGTCCCGATGAGTTCGAAGGGAACGTCCTCAGCGTGCTGTCGGACCTTCTCGACGGCGGTGCCGCCGTAGACGAGGTTGCCCATCTCGGGCGTCTCCTCGGCCTGCAGCTCGCCGATCTCCTCCAGCCGTTGCCGGTACAACTCTTCGGTCGCACCCGGGCGCAGCAGTTCGCTGTGGGCGCCTGTGAGCACGTCCCAGTACGAGCGCTGGATCGCAGCGACCTCGGAGTCAGCCGAGTACTCCGGCGGTTCGATCGCATCCAGCTGTCCGCCGGTTCGCTCCAGCTCCGTCTCGGCACGGGCAATGAGGTCCTCGACGCCGAGGGCTGCCCGCAGGTTCTCCCGAGCGCTCTCGACGGCGGTCTTCGCATAGGCCGCGGCCGACTCGGTGTCGATGAAAAAGGCCGGCAGTGAGCGGTTCTTCGCGTCCCGGCGCAGCATCACCTTCGAGCCGGGCCTAGGGCCGGACTCACCGGGGGCCACGTAGTCGCCGACCACGAACATCGAATCACGGTCACCGTGGTAGCTGTCGGGCACATCCACCACCATGCGGCCACGGCCGCGCTCCTGGTGCGTCGCGCCGGTCTCGCCGGCGGCGCGCCCCGGAACATCCGTACGCTCGACGCGATGTCCCTGGGCGAAGCGCAGTAGTTGGACGGCCTCCGCCGGCGAGGGGGAGTAGACCGCCGTGCCGCCGGGAACCCGGTGGTTCGTCGAGTAGCGCAGCACGGTGCCCTTGTCGTATATCCGAGCTCCGGCGTACTCCTCCTGGCGTGTGTCGATGAGGCGGATCTCCATGCCGGTCCCGGCGATCTTCGCCTTGATCTGACCTGGCTCGCGGTCGCGCATCACCGCGTAGGACACGCCCTGGGCCTTCAGCTCTTCGAGCAGTGCTGCCGAGCGCGCCACGGCGCGCCGGGACATGAAGCGGTTGCCGTCGACGCGGTTCGTCTGCGGGTTCCGGCTGCCGTCGATGACCCACTCGCGCACCTGGTCGTACTCCTGCCGGCTCATCTTGTCCATGAGCGCGGTGAGTCCCGCGGCGTCGTCGATCGTCATCGCGCGGCCTGCCTGGAACGGCCGGCCGTTGTCGTCGATGCCCCAGAGCACCATGTTCCCGCGCCGCGGGTCGGCCAGGGTCTCCACCTCGCCGCCGGCCACGCGTCCGATCGTCTCGTCCGGCAGGTACAGCAGCGCGGTTCCGGCGCGCTTCACGGTCGCGCGTTCGGACCAGGCGGGGTCATAGGGGCTGATCGGCAGCCGGGCCGACTGCGAGTCGACCTGGGCACCGACACCGGTGACGCGGGTGAACTCCCGCTGCAACTGCTGATAGCGCTCGTTCCGGGGGGAATGATCACCGAACTGCGGCTCGTAGTCGGACACCTTCTCCGCGAACGCCTGGTCGATGGCGGAGAGGCAGTCCGCGATGCCCAGCCGGGGGTCGGCCAGTGCGGTGGCCCGCCGGCCGAGGATCTCGTCGACTCGGGCGCGGATCGCCTTGGCCTGGGAGATCGGAATGACCTGTCCGGCCTGCATCCTGGCCTGCTCGACTGCCTTGTAGTAGACGTACTCGTAGAAGTACTTCCGCAGTCCGCGCGCCTTCTTCATAGTCAATCAGCTTCCTGTGGATGCTCCGGTATGCAGAGAGCTTACATTGCCTATCGAAAGAGAGTTGAAAGCTATTTGAAAGGCCAGTGCGGAGGCTGTCTGTCTCGGGTGAGAGATCGCCTCGGCACTGGTGGTGATCCTTGTCCGACCCCAAGCGGCCGTCGGCTACTTCGAGTTCATCTCGATGGCCATCGCCCTGTCGAACCGGCCGTCGGCCAGCACCTCCCAGCTCGGCAGCGAGGCCAGGTACTGGTAGAAGGCCGAGTGGACCTTCACCGTCGCCAGCGACTTCAGGTCCTCCTCGGTGACGTCCTCCTCCGCGAACACCCGCGAGCCCTCGTCCTTCACGTGGCCGTTGATCAGGCGGGCGGCCTTGGCGTACGCGTCCGAGCGGATCTGGCTGACGTAGGTCTGAGACCCATCGGCGCTGCGCAGTTCGCCGTCGCCGCCGACCGAGAAGTGCTCGCGATCCTGTTCCAACTCGGTCTGCGCGGACTTGTAAGCCTCAGCGATCTCGATGTCCAGGCTTCTGACCTTTGCCGAGCCGTCGGGATTGACCAGCATCTCCTTGCTGATCGTCCCCTCCGCGTAGAGCAGACGCCGCCGCTCGACGCTGACCGCCTGACTCTCGGCGACTGCGACACCGACCTCGACGTTCTCGATGAACTGGTCCTCGTCGAACATGCTCATCCCCTCGTACTCGTCGGGGTCGACGACCACCGGAGCGTTGGGGTCATGCCCCTCGTCCACCGTGGTCATCGTCGTGATGACCTCCATGACCTCGTCGGCGTAGACGTCCGGGTCCAGGCGCTCGATGTCGACCTCCCGGTAGCCGTAGATCTCCTTGTACTGCGCCTTCGCGTCCGCGGCCTTGACCGCCTGCCGCATGCGCTTCTCCAGCATCTTCACGAAGTCCGGCTGATTCATCCGCACGTCGAAGTCCATGGCACTGGACAGCGTCGGGATCGTCTGCAGTGAGTACGTGTGCCCCGGGTGCTTGATCGTGTCCCTCAGCAGCCGGACCGACATCGGCAGGATCGTCTGGTTGCGGTTCCAGATCGGCGCATCGCCGGCCCGGAAGACGATCGAGTTGCGCGGCGAGAGGAAGGCCATGTCGTTGTAGCTGATCAGCGGCTCTTCCTTGGTGCTCATCGTGTAGGAGACCCGGCCCTCGGTCTTGCCGCCGATGACCTTGTCGAGATCCTGGCTGATCTGCTTGCTGTCCCTGTACGAGCGGTGAGTCCTGCCGCTCATCTTCTCCAGCGTCTCGATCATCGAGTCGTCCGTGGATTTCAAGAACACGATGTTCGAGGTGTTGCCCTGCACGATCTTGTCGACGCTCTCGCCGTAGACGTCGCGCAGTTGCTGCAGGGTCTGCAGGATGAGCGTGAACTGCTGCTCCTGGCCCAGGCCGATGGAGAGCATCGTCGCGAAGCCGTCGATGCCCTTGCCCTCCGACTGCAGGTTGCCGAGTTCGTCGAGCATGAACCGCGTGCGGTAGAGCGGCTTCTGGTTCGACTTCGTCATGTACGACTGGTCGGCGCTCACATCGAACAGCTGCTTGACCAGAATCAGGATCAGTTTCGCGTACTTCATCAGGTGAGGCGGAGTCACCAGGAACAGCGCCTTCGGGGCCTCCGAGTAGCGAGACAGTTTCTGCGTGATCGCCCGTGCCTGATACGAGACCTTCTCCGGGTTGCCGCCGCCGGAGAAGTCGAGCCGCGTGTCCGGGTAGAGCGTGTCCCCGGCCTGGAAGGACAGGATCTTCCCGTCCCGAGTGCCACCCTCACGCACCGGCTTCAGCTCGCGCATCACGCCGTTCTTCACGATCTTCTTGCCCGTCACCGGCTCGACCACGTAGTGCCGGCCATTGAGCGAGACCTGGTGGGTCTTCGTGAAGCTGAAGTAGAAGGTGCGCAGCAGCATCTTCGTCTGGGGGTTGACCAGCTCCAGCTTGATCCAGGTTTCGGCGCCGGGGAACTTGCCCTTGAAGTTGTACCGGGCCCAACCTTCGCGGCCGACGATCTCCTCGTGCTCGAAGTCCTCGCCGAGGTTCTCGGTGAACATCGGGTCCGCGTAGGCGGACCACACGGCCTGCTGACCGACGAGGTGGTCGCGCTTGACGTAGTTCGGCGCGAAGCGCACGCCGAGGCGACGCGGGAAGCTCAGGCCGGCCAGGTCGGTGTTCTGCGACGGCTTGCCCGAGGTCAGCGTCGAGATCGTGGGGTCGGTGAAGAACGACATGGCGGTGATCGCGATGCCGTACACAGAGGCGAGCATCTTCTCTGCGCCGGCCATCGAGCGCAGCGCGTTGTGGGCGTTGCCCACCATCGTGCGCATGTTGTTGCGGGGCAGCGCTTCGCTCGCGTTGAAGTACAGGCTGAGCATGTCCTGATCGGCCTTGCCTTCCCACATGAAGGCCCGGGCCGCAGCCTTCGCCTGCTCCTCGGCCAGGGCGGCCGCGTCGTTGTCGAACTCGCCTGCCTTGACCCGCTTTTCCAGTTCGGCCTCAGGGTTCTTGACCTTCTTCGAGCTCATCTGCACGAAGAGCTGGTAGCAGTTGTAGAGCGTGACCTTGCCCCAGAGGTCATCGAGCTTCTGCTCGAGCAGCACCGGGTCCATGTCCAGCACGGCTGCGGCGCTGCGCAGCTCCCGTTCCTCTTCCAGGTAGAAGTCGATGAGTCCGTAGGCCGCGCGCTTGAAGGCGTTGTTGGCGGCATTGGGCCAGACCGGGTCCTCGCCGCCGTCGAGCGGAAAGAAGATCCCGGCGATGTTCTCCACATACAGTGCGCACTTGGTGAAGTTGCCTTCACGCGCTGCGTCGGCCGCCAGCCCCAGGGGGTTGTAGATGTCGGTCTTCATGGAGTTGATCAGGTTGAACTGCACCGGCTCGAACCCCCTGGTGACCAGGGGCACGTAGTTCTTCACCAGCAGCTCGCCCTTGGGGTCGTTGATGACCATGTTCGAGGGCTTCTTCTCTCGCGACCACATGTCGATGACCGGCTCGATGTACGTCTGGCCCTTACCGGCTCGGGTGATGGCCAGCACCATGGTGTTCACCGGCGCGGTATCGACTATGTACGCCCCGGCAGGGCGCTGGACCTCGTACTCCGGGAACGTCCAGTCCTCCTTGATCAGGGCAGCGACGGTCTTGTATGCGTTCGATCCGAAGCCGAGTTTGTCCCGGTTCTTGCCGTCAGGGTTGTACGGGATGCGTGTGGCGTCGTACTTCTGTCGCAGGGTCTTGTCAGCGGGGAGGCCGGAGGCTTCGAACAGCTCGTCGCCGAAGACTTCGTCGATGATCGGCAGGGTCTGCGTCAGCGGACTGCCTTCGTCGTCGTCCATGGCCTCGCCGGCGTAATAGACGAGGTTCCCCTCCTCATCGGTGACGTCCTCCTTGGCGCGCTGGGCGACCTCGACAGTGCCCAGACCCTTCTGCCTGAGCATCATGTGGCTGAGCATCGAGCTGACCTGCACGCTCGAGTGGGCACCGGCGTCAGGGAACCAGTCGTAGTTCTGCTGGATCTCTTCCGGCAGGGCGATGTGCTGGTCGTTCTGGTACTGGTTGATGTCGCTCGTGGTGTTCATCAGGTTCGCCGCGGCGACCCTCCGCGAGAACCACGTGCCGATGACGAGGGCGACCATCAGACCCGAGCCGAGCGTGATGAAGAGCTTGAACCCCGAAACGTCGGCCAGCTGCTCTCCGACCGTCGTCGCGCTCTTCTCGGGCTCAGCCGGCCTGCCGGCGCCGAGGTTGCCGTCCTTCGCAGCGGTGTACCAGACGGGGACCGGAACAGCCCCAGCGCTGGGGTGACACTTAGCCTTCACGTCCGGGTTGCCGTCTTCGGTCAGGGGTCGGTAACACTTCACGACCGAGCCGCCCGCACCCGTCATGGTGTCCTGAACGTAGTACGCACTCGGCTTGCCGCTGCCGCTGCCGGACACACCCGAGCCCACGAACACGCCCGCCGAGAGCACCGCCGCGGCGATGAGCGAGTAGAAGACCCAGGCAACGACCGTCACCAGCACTCCGGCAATGACCGCGACGACGATGCCCGGTCTGGTCGACCTCAGGGTCAGGAACTTGCTGCGGTCCAGCTGCTGGTTGTCGTGGACGTCTCGGTTCGTCAGCGTCTCGCCGGGCTTCCGCGCCGAGATCTTCTCCCAGCTGCTCGCCTTCGGCCGCGCCGCCTTCCGCCTGTTCGTGGCCATCGTGATTCCTTACTTTCGAGCCTTGCCCAGTTCGCTGTCCCGCTGTCCGTTGCGCCCGGCTCGGCAGACGACGACGGCGCATGGGGAACGCGCCCCGTGCGCCGTCAGATCACCCCGTCGGTCATGACCGGATCACTCAACGGATGAAGACCACCCCGACGATGAAGCCGGCCACAGCCATCAGGAGCGAGAGCGTGACGATCATGACGACGAGGATCTTGTTCGAGCGGCTCTGCATCTCGGAAGCCCGTGCCAGCTCGTTGGCGTAGGCCTCCTTGTCGGCCTGCATCTCCGTCAGGCGGGCTTCGTACCGCCTGGCCGTTGAATCCTCGACCGCCGTCAGCTGCTCGAGCAGGTCGGTGGCCCGCGTCACCTGGAAGTTGGTCTTCTCCTTCTCCAGGTTGAGGTTGTGCTGCCACTCGGCGTCCCGAGTCGCCATCTGCGTGATGGCGTCCTTGCGGTTGCGCTCGAGCTCGTCCTCCATTCGGCGGATCCGGTCGGCGTGCTCAGAGCGCATCGATTCCAGGAGGTCCCGCTGTTCCCGGCGCAGGATGCCGATCTCGTCCGTGGTCCGCTGGTGCTCGGCCAGCGCCTCGGACTGGGCGATGTCCGCCTTGCGGTTGTCGTCGACGATTCGCTGGATCTCGGACTTCCACCGGTTCAGGCGCTCTTCCTCGGCCGCCAGGTACTCCGACTGCCGCTCGGCCAGCACCTCGAATATCCGCGTCTGCCCGGTCTGCATCTTCAGCGTTGCGTCCGACCGCCGGACCCGCAGGATTTCCTGCTGGTTGTGCGCGTGGGTATCCTCGATGTCCCGCTCGATCTGGGCGACGGAGTCAATCTGCTCGCGCTCCATCCGCGAGCGGTTGCGCTCCTTGTACTGCAGCTCCGCCGAAAGCGCCGCCTGCTGGGCCACCTTGGCGGCCTGCGCCTCATACTCCTTGGCGATCTCCGCCCGGCGGGCTCGGGCCTTTTCCTCCTTCTCTGTCTGCCGCTGCTGGTGCTCAGCCTCGGCCGCGTCCTTCAACAGCTTGTACCGGGAGCCCTCGCGGTCGGTGGCCACCGCACGGATGACCTGCTCGGTGTGCGCCGACATGAGGTTGACGTAGAGCGCACGCAGCTCAACCTCGTGCGCGGAACGGAGCTGCATCAAGTCCGCGTTGGCTTGCCGGTTGAGCTGGGCGACCTGGTCCCCGAGCCACTCGGTCGCTCCCTCGGGCACGGCGATCTGTACGACCGGTGCGCCGATGGTGAAGGTCGCGTTGAACTCGTCAAGCCGGACGTCCAAGTCCAGCTCCTCGGAGAGGAACCGGCGGGCGATGACGTCGCGTACCTGGGCCTGATCCGCCAGCAGCACGGCGTCGCCGGCTTCCTGGTGGTCGCCTTCGATGTCGTAGCCGGCGCCGGTCTCGTCGAAGCCCTCGTAGCCGGTCACGTCGTCGCCGTCGTAGTCCGGCTCCGACTCGACCGAAACGGTGTCCATGTCGTCCCCGTCGAACACGGGTGCGTCCACCCGTTCATCGTCGTCGACGACGTCGCCGAAACGCGGCTCGTCGTCCAGGCCCTCGTCAGCCCCCTCGTCACCGGGGATCTCATCGAAGATCGCATCCCCCTCGTCCTCATCGAGGAGCGCCGGGGAGGGGTCGGCGGTCCCAGCCTCGGCGACCAGGCCGCTGTGTTCTTCCCACGCCTTCTTGCCCACGGCTTCTTCGAGGGTCGTGACACCTGCGGCGACGAAGCGCGCCTGTGCGAAGGTCGCATCGTTCACCAGATCGACGAGCAGATCGCCGCCGGGCTTCTGCCACACGACGGCCCAGGCGTAGGTGGCACCGGTGAGCAGCGAGTACTCCTCCATGCGCGCGAGAGTCTCGTCGGTGGGGATGATGCCGAAGACTTCCTCCTCGAGCATCTCTGCCGTGGCCACCGTGCGGATCTGGTCGGAGCTGATGAGCTCGATGATCGAGCCCTTCGCCTCGTCCCGGCCGTGCCGCGTACTCAAGCCGCCGATCTCCTCGGCAGCAAGCACGAGCATCACCCAGGCCGTGCCGCTGGGAAAGACGAACGGAGTGTTCGACCGCAGCAACTCGACCGCTGCCGGGATCGCCGTCTCTCTCACCACGGAGGCCAGAAGCTCATTGGGCTTCTTCTTCCGTTCCTTCTTCTGGCGGACCGCCGCCGCTCCCAGAATGCCCATCGATGCCGATCTCCTCGCCAAAGGAACACAGTCCGCCTGGTTTACGAGCATCCTATCGTCGCCTTGTCTGAATAAGCAACCATAGGGCGTCAAAGGACTATCGGCCCGCTAGTCGACTAGGTTCCGTCGGCCTTTACCGACTCATCGCACCGCACTGACCTCGATGTAGGCATCGGAACTCAGCAGGTTCTTGTCGTCGCTGACCAAGTCGCCGACGACGTCGATGCGGATCCGTCGCTCTGAGGGGTGCTCGTTGAGGAAGGTCGCCACCGCGGTGGTGACCTCGTCGGTCAGCCTCGCCACGGCCGCACGCGCGCCGCCGGCATCGGAGTCGGTGTCACCCTTGTCCTCGATGAGGTACTGCAGCACCCTCGCATCGACGTCGACCCGCACGTTGTGCTTGACGAACACCTCCTGCACCATCTGCCGAAGCTTCTTCCGCACGATCTTCTGCTGCGTCGGCAGCGACAGCGGCTGGAAGGGTACGATCGCGTCGATGCGGCCCAGCAGCTCGGGCGGGAACCGGTTGTCGCCTGTCGTCGAGGAGATGGAGCGGCGGATCAGCTTCTCGTACTCCATCAGCTGTTTGCCCGAGCCGGTGTCGTCGGCGGCGTACTGCGAGATGCTCTTGTAGATTTCCGTGCCGGCGTTCGTCGTCAGGACGATGTACGTGTTGAGGAAGCTCACTTCGCGGTTGTTGTCGTCGTTGAGCCGGCCGTCGTCGAGCACCTGTAGCAGCACGCGCGTGACCATGGCCGAGGCCTTCTCGACCTCGTCGAACAGCAGCACGGCGTGGGAGAGGTCCCACACCCGCTTGGTGAGTTCGGAGCGGAAGGCCGCGAATGACGAGTCCTCGGCGTACTCCGTCATGTCGAAGCGGATCAGGTGCCGCTGGTCATCGCCGAACAGCAGCTTCGCCAGCTGCTTGGTGAGTTCGGTCTTGCCGACGCCGGTGGAGCCCGTGAACAGCAGGCTCGCCATTGGCTTTCCCTTGTCGTTGAGGTCGGCCACCGCCAGCTGTAGGCGACGCGCCACCGCGCTGGTCGCCCATTCCTGGCTGAACACCTTCTCGTCCAGCTGCTTCTTGATCTTCGCGCCGTCGACCTTGAAGGCCACGTTCACGTTCAGGGTCTCCATGAGCACGTCCGAGAGCAGGTCCCGGTCCATCGGCCGGTGCGTCAGGCGGGACCAGCCGACCATGGAGTCGAGCACGAGGATCGACTTGCGCGGTTGAGCGCTGGCCGGCATGTAGCGCTGGGTGTACTCGTAGATCTGCCGGAAGATGTGGTCGTCGTAGAACTCGTCGGCCACCCCATATCGTTCGGCCATGCCCTGCAGAATCTTGATGGTCGTCGACTGGTCGGGCGGGTTCAGGTTGATGCGTTGCAGTCGCTCGACGAGCGGCTGGTTCGGCGAGATGTGCTTGTGGAACTCCTCGTAGGTTGTCGCTGCGATGATCCTGATGCCGCGGGTTCCCGATGCGGCGAGGACCGGCTTGATCGCCTCGACGGCGGCGTCGGAGAGCTGCGCGACCTGATGGAACTCGTCGATGAAGAGGACCAGTTCGTGCCTCTCGTTTCTGACGAAGTCCTCGGCCTCGTCGAACAAGCCCTTGAGGATCGCGGCCATGTTCTCGGCGGTGCCCGCCTCGGAGATCATGCGCGCTGGGTCCACTTCCAGGTAGAGGCGGTCCTTGTCCACCAGCATCGTGGCCTGGACCAGGGCCGTCTTGCCTGTGCCGGCCTCGGCCAACAGGAGCGCGTTGCACAGCTCGGGACGGCTCAGCGAGGCCAGCAGCTGTGTCGTCTCGTGCTCGCGGCCGACGATGTCGCGCTCGGCCTTCTTCAGCGGCTCGGAGAGTTTGGACAGGAGCCGGTAGCGCTCGTTGAGCTGCACCTGTTGAAACATGCCACACAAGACCTCTCGACAGGACTGGCGATCCGACTGTGAAATCAGTCGAAATCTATCATGCGCCACACTCGATAGGGCGTGCAGTGATAGGCAAAAGGGCTCGTGAGGGCATTCGTGGATGGGTCTTGGAAGGCGGCCGCGTGATCAGTGCTCGACTTCTCGTACGCGTAGGTCGTGCACTCCAGTGGATCAAGACGATTCCGTGTAGCCGAAATGCCCCTGGATGTCATTCCAGGGGCCCTTTCGAGGGCTTGACTCGGCCTCGCCCTTGGTGTCAGCCGACCGTCGGCTGGTCGACCTCGACCTCGGCTGCCTGTTCCCGCTCGGTCTCGGGAGCCGAAGACTGAGCCTGTGACTCCTTGGCCGCGGCCTGGGCCTCGCGGGCTGCACGCATGGAGGCCAATTGGCGGTCCAGCGTTCTGCTGTCGACCACGAACTCGGAGGCCTTGACGGACTTGGTGTTGACCACCAGGCCGGTGCCGTGCGTCGCGGGCATCACATTGCCCTTGAAGCCGTAGATGGTGCCGATCTCGTTGCCGTCCTTGTCCAGGATCGGCTCGGTGTTCGGCCCCGCGGCCTCGGCGATCTCCTCCATCTGACTGGTGGAGTACGGGGCGCCGTTGTTGTGGCGGACCTTGCCGTCCTCGCCCTGAACCCGATCGGACTTCAGATGCAGGTTCGTTTGCTTCGGGCCGCGCAGGTCTCGAGCGTCAAGCTGGATGTCGGCGTACCGGGACTTGCCGTCCTTGGTGAAGCCCTTCTTGTAGGCTATCGCGATGAGGTTGACTCCGGTCATCGCGCCCCGGCCCCTGAGAAGTGCCATGCTCTCTCCCCTCCACTTGTTCCGACTGTCATCCGACAGTCGACCGCGATCAGTCACATCGCCCGAACAAGACGTAATCGGCTTGTCTGGTTAGGGCTCAAAAGCGGTTGAGATGGACGGCTGATGCGAGTCGAATGCCATCTCGGCCTCTGCTGTGGTCACAGCCTGATCGACTCGGGCCTGGACCCGCACGACCAGGCCGGCGTCCAGCGAGGAAGCCTTGGACCGCCGCATCCCCGCGGCTTGCTCGCGCCCGGCGCGCAGCTCCGCGATTCGGGAACGCAACATGAGCGAGCCGGATCGCCGGCCCGTCTGCTGGGACGTCAGCTCCCGGGACACCCGTGTCATCGCCGCGACGTCGTTCACCGGCAGATCGGCAATTGCCTCTGCCTGACCGGACTGGTCCAGGTAGTCCATCGCCGCCAGCAGCAGCCGTCGGCGATCCCTGGCCGTCTCGACGAAGGCCTGGTGTGCGCGCGCGCCGATGACGACGTCGGTGACGAAGTCGTAGCCCAGGTGATGCAGATCCAAGCCTTTGACCTCGTCGAAGTCATACGCGGTACCGACGCCGACCTTGAAGTCCGTGCTGACCGCGTCCGCCTCCGTACTCGCCCGGTCCTCGGCGCCCGACCCCACGCGCAGCACCAGGCCGGAGGAAGCGAGATCGGCCCGGAGGCCGTGCAACTTCCGGTCATAGGACTGCTTCATCGTCCGAATGCGCGCGTCCAGCACCGCCCGGCCGCGCATGCCCTCGGTCAGGAGCCTGCCGCCGGGCTGACCGTAGATCGTCCGGCCCAGATTCTCGGCCTCCTCGGAGTCTTTCATCCGCTGCAGAGAGGCATCCGCGCGCAGGGCCATGAGCGAGAGCAGCCGCCGGCCGTAAGCCGCCACGTCCTGCTGCTGCTCGTGCCATGCGCCCGCACCGCCGACAAAGGGCAGGAAGTGCCGGTACTTGCTCATCAGCCTCCAGTGGTAGGCCTCCTCGAAGCGGTAGAAGTCGTAGAGCGGGCGCGAATCCTCGGCCGCCACACCGGCCTTCTCGGCCCGTTCCCACTGGTGGGTGAGATCGCGGTAGACCCCGGCCTTCTCCCGGTGATGCCGTAGACGTGAGGCGTAGCTGCGCAGCCGGAAGCCGAAGGAGACCAGATCGGCTTCCGTGTTCTCGTGGCCCACGCGACGATCTGCAGCCAGCGCCGCCATCTGCTGGTAGTCCATCCCCATGACTTCGAGCATCGGCGTGCGCACCCGCAGTTCCGACTCCGGCATGGCCCGAAGCATCTGGTAGATGCCGTTGACGGCGCGCTCCGTGATCTGCGTACGTCCCTGCTCGACGAGCTTCTGCCACTCCTCCGTGCTCAGAGACTCCTTTGCGCGGCGCTCGTTGGCGTAGTCGACGATGCGCTCCATGGCCGCGGGCATCGGGGACCCAGCACGTTCGAGCTGCTCCTCCACGAGCTCGGTCACCAACTGGTTCGCCTTGCGCATGCGAGCGTCGTCCGAGCCGGCGCGCCAAAGCGTTCGGTCCCCAGGCAGGCAGGCGACCAGAAACTGCGGCAGGGACTCGGCACGGATCCGCTCGTGCGCCCACCGCTTGATGAAGGTGGTGACGTTGCGCCGCTCGTAGCCGACGGCGCTGGAGAGGTGGGCGACCGCCTGCTTCTCGTGGAGCCAGGCATCGACGCCGCGGCGGAGCCGGGACTTGTGCCGGTCCAGTAGCTTGCCGCGCTGCGTGCCGTTCTTCGTCACCTGGCCCCGGCCGCCGTCGACCATGGCCAGGTGGCAGTGCACGTGCTCGGTGTCGACCTGGATGACCCCCACGTACCGCAGGTCGTCGAAGCCGCTGGTCCCAGAGCCCATCCGCTCCAGGCCGTACATGACCGCCATGCGCAGCTTCATCTGATCGATGTGGCCGCGGTAGTCACCGCGGGCTTCGCAGCGGAAGTCAACGTCGATGATCTTTTGCTTCCGCAGGTACTCCTCGTCGAAAGACAGCACGGTCTTCAACACGGTGTGCCCCGCGTCGAAGTAGTGCTGGATGTCCCTGCCGGCCGCCTTGAGCTGTTCGTCCGAGAGCGAGACCGAGCCGTAGCCGAAGGCCACGCCGCCGTGGCCTTGCGCCTGGCGCATCTCGTGCTTCGCCGCACCCCGCGAAATGCCGACGCGCTCGACGGCGGACTCCCTCGCCGTGTAGCGCAGGATGAAGTCGTCGGTGCGCAGACGCTGGATCGGAGCCAGGGACTCCGTCGCCTGCGCGCGGGCCATGTACCGGGTGATGTAGTCGCCCGGCGTCGCGCCGCGCGATCCCTTGCCGCCGGGCAGCTGCACGGTGAACTCATTCACGATCACGATGTCCTGCTTCAGGCCCATCGTCGCTCTCCTTCCTGTCTCGCCACCGATGCACCACGGGCCCCGGCTGCTGTCAGCCGGCTCCCCGGGCCGCGCACGTCATGCCTGATCCGTCCTCAGGAGCCCAAGCTCTGCTCGTCGTCAACGCCGAAGTCCAGATCGGCCGCACGCCGGGCCACCTGGAGCTTGCGCTCGTCCAGGCTCGGGACGGGCTTGGCCTCATGTCGGCGTGCCTCCTCCTCCCGGTCGGGAGCGAGGTTCAGGTCGCGTTGCGCCTCACGGGTCGGGACCGAGGAAGCGGACGGCACCTCCTGCTCCACAGCCTTGTGCAGTGGTGCAGCCACGCGCTCCCGGTAGAGGTTCTCCATGGTGCCCTCGGTGCTCGCACGCTCGGTCTTGTACTGCTCCCGTTCGGCGGCGATCTCCGCCTCGATCTGCCGCAAGCGTGCGTTCATGCCGTCAGCCACCGGCGCTGCCTCGGGCGCGGGCGCTCCGACGACCTGCTTGGTCTCGGTGTCCAGGCCCAGCTCGTCCTCGGTGAACAGCGGGTTGATCGCGTCCGAGCGCGACTTCAGCCCGCGTGCGTCGACCACGGCCTCGGCCCGCGGGGCGCCGTTCTTGGATTGGTCGGCGAAGTAGCCGGCGAGGTCGTAGCCGCTGGACTCGAGATCGATCTCCAAGCCCCCGATGCCGTGGATCTGGGTGAAGACCACGGGCACATCGCCTTCGGTCTGCACCTCCGACGGAGCGAGGACGAGCACGTCCGCCGTGGCCGGCAGCTCCCACTCGATCCCGGTGACCTGCTCGGGCACGGTGAAGCCACTCGTGAAGTATCCCTTGCCGGCCAGCACCACCAGCTGCTGGTCGTCGAACTCGTAGAAGGCGTCCACCCTCTCGCCCTGGCCGGGGGAGTAGGTCACCTGGGATATACCGAACGGCAGGGCCTCCGCAGGGGTGACCGAGCGCAGCTCGCCCGTCATGTGCAGATACGGACGGTAGTTCTCCTCCCGGCCCCGATGTTTGAGGTCGAGCGATTCGACCATGACGCCGAGCTCGACGACCACGCCCTCCAGCCGGTACGTCTCCACTCCTCGTTCACGCAGGACACGGTGGGCCCATACGTCGTTCATCGTCAGTCCTGCGGTGCGCATCACTTGCTCCTCTTGCGAGTGGTCCTGCTCTGGTTGGCGGTCCTGGTCGTGGACTCCGGTGTGACGTGGGTCCCGGTCGCGTCGCCCCGGGCGTCCTGGATCCTCGCGATCATCCGTGTTGCCCAGCGCCACATGCCGCGCATCACGACGATCTCGCCCGCGACGAGCAGTGCGACCAGGAAGAGGAGCGGCATTAGCCACATGGCGACGGTTCCATCAGCGCTGAGCGCTACCCGGGATGCGCCCGACTGCTGGTGCAGCCATGCGCCCAGCAGCGGGATGATGACCACGGCCGTGATGCATGCCAGCAGGTAGTCGGCGAGAAGGACGACGGCCCGGAAGAACCCCGCCCACACCACGACGGAGACCCCACCGGCCTGATTCCCCGGAGCCAGGCGCCGCCATCCGGTGTGCGGCTTCGCAGCCTTGGGCTCCTTCTCAGGCTTGGACGTGGTCTTCCTCGCCGCCGAGGCCGTGCTCGTCGGGACAGTCGTCTCGGTCTTCTCCAGGGCCTGAGTCGACATCTTCGTGTCCTTACGTCTCGTAGAGGTCTTCTGGGGTGCGTGCCGAAACGGTGGGTGTTTCGCTCACCGGTTCGGCTTGGGGGAGGACTGCTCCTCGCCGGCCCCGACGAGGGCGTCGCGGGTCTTGCCGGAGGCCCGGTAGGCGTCCAGCGATGTCGCCGTGCCGTCCTGAGAGGTGGAGTAAGCGAGGACCACGAACTCGCTCTTGGCGGCGCTGCTCTTGTCCGGTCCAACGCGGACCGGATCGAGACGGGCCACCCCCGTGTAGGAGTAGTTCAGGCCCTGCACTCGACTCACATGCATGTCCAGATCGGCAAGCGCGTACGTCGTCCCAGCGCCCTTCGTGGCCCCGGTCGCAGTCATCCACTCCGGCACGAACTCAGTCAGTACCCGGGACTTGTGGTCGAGGAAGCCGTAGCGCGCGTCGAGCAGCGCCTGCTGCTCCTTGACGGTCCGGCTCGACGCCGAGCTGTCCGTGAGGCCGAGCAGAAGGGACCGGCCCGTCGTCCTGTCACGGTTCACCCGCTCGATGTCCACGCCCGGCAACTGGGCCAGCAGCGCCGTGTGCCGTGCCGCGAGCTCGGTCCGGGCGTCGTTGAGGTCGCCTTCGAGCTTCTGAACGACCGCGTTGTCCTGGATGTCCGACACCGCCGGACCGTCGCCGAGCAGTCCGGCTCCGAGTGTGACCACCGAGAGCGCGAGCAGCGCCCCGGTGCCGCCGAGCAGGATCCTCCCGGCGTGCAGGCGCAACTTGTCGTTGATCTCCTCCTTCACGGTGCCCTCACCTCCTGCTCCAGAGCCTTGCCCGTGACCGTCGTACCGGTCCGGATGTTCACGAATGCGTTGCGGACCAGGTCGTAGTCGGCGCGGGCCCAGGCCAGCACCGCCGGCTTTTCGCCCGCCCCGGTCCTGGTCTCCATCGCCAGCCAGGTCACCGCGATGGTGCCGTCGTCGTTGACCAGGTAAGGCACCTGGCCGGCCCACTCGAAGCCCGAGTCGAAGCTCATGGGGATCCCGACGCCGGCTGGTACGTCCTTGTCGCCGGCGAGCAGGTACCACGGACCCAGGTCTTCCCGGTGTACCGAGGGGGCAAAGTAGGGGATGAGATTGCGTAGCGTCGACTGAGACGTCGCCGCGTCGAGCTTGCCGCCGCCTGCCGCCACCTTGGGCGTCAGGTAGCGGTAGTCGTTCTGCAGCTTCGCGACTTGACCAGCCGCCCTCAGGGCCGCGGTCAGACCACGCTCGGCGTCGTCGGCCTTCGGTAGCGCCGCGGTCTTCGCCTCGGTGATCCTGAGCTGCTCCCGCAGAGAGGACACCTCCGGTACAGCCGTACCGCGCTCCGCGCTCTGGCCGTCGGATATTCCTGCGGAGAGCAGGAAGCACAGCAGTGCGCCGACACCCATGCTCAGACCGGCGGCAAGGGTGCGCTTGCGCAGGCTGCCCGCGGGCTCCATGCGCTCAGGAGTGTCCGCGCCCTCCTGCGAGGACCTGGACGTCGCGACGAAGCGCGTCTTGCGTACCGCGGACCCGCCCGACTCATCGGTCTGTGTCGACGCCATCGCTCCTCAACTCGCTGTTCCACTCAAATACCAGTCTGACTCTATCAGTGAGACGAGTCGAAAGGCTGCATGAGTCATTTGGAATGGCGAGTCTCGCCGCTCGCCGGCACGCCGGAGAGGTTCGCGACCTTGCCCTGGGCGTCGACCGTGACGAAGAGGAGCGCGCGCCGGTACGCCGTGACACTGGCTTTGCTCGCCTTGTTCTGGGACGTCGCGTCGGAGGTGACCTCGACGTCGGCAAGGACGGCGTAGGTGTAGACGCCCGCCTTGGCGTCGATGACCTCCACGTCCGGATCCGCGCCGAGGGCCGAGTTCAGGCCAACCGCGTCGATGTAGTGGTAACGCCGCCCTTGGGAATCCTCGTTGAACCTCGACGGGGGCATGAACGACTTCAGGAACTTCTCGTTCTCGGTGAGGTCGAACCGACTCTTCAGCCTCTCGCGCGCAGCCTCGTAGCTCTGCCCCGAGTCCCACGTGAAGACCATCGAGAGCAGCGACTTGATGCGCTCACGGTCGGTGCTCAGCCGACTCCGGCTGACACCCATGGCCGCCATCACGTCCGCGTCCACCTGCTCGGCGTCACTCTTCCGGACTGCCGCCAGATGTCCCTCGATCTCGTTGATCCGGGCTTCCTGCTCAACCAGGGCCGCGTGCCGACTGCTCCAGGTCACTCCGCCAACCGTCGCGACCACCGTGAGGACCGCTGCCGTCCCCAGGGCCGAGAGGTTGCGCCGGAAGAATCCCCGCCGCGCGGGTGCTGCCGTCTGCTCCGTCATCGCTTCCCGCCCGCCTCCTGTGTGCCGATGCCGCTGAGTTCGGGTACTCCGGACCCGGCCGGCATCCTGACCGCCGGGTTCTCGTGCGGAGCCCCGGCGGCGGTTACCACGAGGGCCAGGTGGTCGAAGGCCCCCGCCGTGCCATTGCGTACGTAGCGCGCGCTCGCCCAGGCGAGCACCTCGCCGCTCGTCGTGTCCCGGCACAGCCAGATGACCCTTGCCTGGTTCGTCGCGCCGGAGCCGCCCTTCACGCTCAGATCGGGCATCACCGTCTCGACCTTCCATGCGTACGTGCTCGGGGCAGCCGCCTTGTCGCCCTCGTAGCGGATGTACCAGGCGTGGCGCGGATCGATCTCGGTGGTCGCGTCGAACGGCGTCAGCGACGACGTGCTGTACGCCTCCTTGTCGCTGGCGAGGAAGGAGTCCTTGCCGAACAGCGGCGCCAAGTGCCGTCGGTGCTCGATGATTTCCAGCGTGGCCTGGTTCGGAGCCCCGTTCTTCGGGCTGGGCTGGACATCGGCCCGGTGGTACAACTCAGCGAAGGTCTGCTCACCCGCCGCGACCTTCTCCGCGTCGGCGGCTGCCGCCTCGGCGAGCTTTGACAACTGCGCGCCGACGTCCGCCTTCGCGGGCTTGGACCGGGCATCGTCCAACTCTTGCGTGAGCTGGAGGATCCGTGCCTTGTTGTCCGCTGTGGTCGTCTTGAAGCTCTCGCCGGTCACGCCCGCAGTGATGACCAGGGCGAGGATCCCGGCACTCATCACCGCGGTGACGCCACGACGGAGCAGGCGCGCGTTGTCCGCCGGGGCGCGGGCCTGGCCCTTCTCCCGCCGGCGCATCATCCAGCCCGCGAAGCGCTCTTCGAGTTCGACTCCGGTGACCTTCGTGTGCGTCTTCGATACCGCGGGCTTCTCCCCGGGCATCGACTCGCTCTCCTGTTCAGATCCGATGCCCTCGGATTCGTCAGGGGTTGTCGTCACGGAACGCTCCTCACTCCGTGTTGTTCTCATGAACGATCGAAGCCTATACGAAAAGCCATTCATGGCCGAGTGTGAATCCATTCAGTGAGAGCGTCGAAGGTGGAACCGGCGCGCGGGCCTGACTCGGACACGAAGAAGCCGGTGCCCGGATCGCCGAGCACCGGCGTCTTCCTCCCAGGTCAGGTGCTGCGCGTCAGGCCGTTTTGATCTTGTCGGAGGCGAGCATCGCATCCGACATGTCCACGAACTTCCAGCCTTCGGCAGCCATCCGCGCCGCGCTGTCGACGCGGACCCGGCCCATGTAGGCGCAGTAGCCGGCCTCACCGAGGATGACCTTGTCCCCCTGGACGCCAAGAACCACGAGGGTGTGGCCGACGGAAGTGGATCCCGGCCCGGACCCGACCGAGTAGGGGACGGGGGTCGACTGCATCGTCTTGCCGGTCTCCCTCGCGATCGTGTAGGCCGTCTCCTTGCCATCACCGACCGGGTAGGCCTGGAACGTCGTGTATTTGTTCACGAAGTAGGTGGAGAAGCTCACACAGTTCATCGCGTGGTTGTCGCCGCAGGAACCGGGGCCGCCGCCCGGACCGTACCGGTCGTCGAGGAACTTGTCGCCCTCCTTGTTGAAGAGGTCGACGAGGGCCTGGGCCTCCTCTTGCGTCATCCCGCCGTCCTTCGGCGAGATGGAACCGCCGGCCGTGGAGGCGCAGTTTCCCAGGATCGTGTTGATCGCGTTCGATATGTTGTCGATGATCCCGCCGACGATGTCCTCGACGCCACCGACGATCGAGCTGTCGACCGACCAGCCGCTCATCTTGCCGAACCACATCTCGGCGTTGTCGCCTCGTACAGCGAGCCCGGCCGCGCCGTCGGCGGAGCGCTCCCAGTTCTCGTGAAAGTGCAGAGCCGCCGCACGCGGCGAGCCCTGCGACTTCCTGAGCATGTCCTTGAAGACCGCAACGTCGCCCGGGTTGTCACCATCGGCCATGAACGCCAACTGGGCCTTGATCGTGAACCAGTCGACGCCCTTGCGCTGCGCGTACTGGCGCAGGAGCGTGTTGCGGCCGAACGTCCACTGCCCAAGGCCGATACCGTTGTTCGTGTTCTGCGCGGCGTCGGCCTTCGCGGCGGTCATGGCATACGTCCCCGTCGGAAAGTTCTGCACACTCGTCGGGTCGATCCCGGACTCCTGTGACCAGTTCCCGAGGATGCCCGCGATGTTCTCCTTCGGCATCCCCCAAGTGCTGAGTACCGAGTAGATCTCCTTGGCGTTCTTCTCCACGTTCGCCGGGACTGTGGCACCGGAACCGGTGCCGACGTTGTCCGCGTTGACGACGCACGCCGCTCTGTTCGCGTTGATGCTGCCCTCGGTCAACGCCGTCGAGTTGAGGACACCGGTCAGCACCGTGCCCAGCAGGGCCACGGTGGCGGTCATCGCGACCGCACCCGACAGCGTTGCCGCTACAGGGGCCATCGTCGCAGTGACGGTGAAGCCCAGGACCGCGCCGGCCCCCTTGGCCAGGAAGCCGCCGATCGCCATGAACGGTGCGGCGATCGCATGACCAACCGCCTTGAGGATGTTGACAAAGAGAGTCCACAGCAGCTTCCCGGCGTTGACGGCCATCGCCATGGCTGCGAAGAACATGGACTTGAGCCAGTTCAGTAAGGCCATGGCCATGACCAGGC
The DNA here is from genome assembly GCF_003325375.1 of Streptomyces globosus. Classification (GTDB taxonomy): domain Bacteria; phylum Actinomycetota; class Actinomycetes; order Streptomycetales; family Streptomycetaceae; genus Streptomyces; species Streptomyces globosus_A. The sequence continues at coordinate 2,491,034 of NZ_CP030862.1, forward strand.
CCATGGCCGGCGGAGCAGCAGACGCACCACCGCCGATGGCCACGCCCTTGGCCGCCTTCGAGCCCAGGCCCTCGTCGTCCTTCGTCGCGCCGCGCTCGTAGCCCGTGCCGCCGACACCCAGCTTGCGCTGGTCGGCCGGCTTGGCGTCCGGGCTGCCGCCGGTGGCCTTGGACACGCCTTTGACCGTGTCCTGGGCACCCTCGACAGCGAGGTTCTTCGCTGCGCCAACGGCGGCTCCCGGAAGGCCGCCGGCCTGTGCGCCGGCCACGGCACCGGAGACAGCAGCTCCCGCGTAACGCCCGACGTTGCGACGGGTCGCGCTGCTGCCGTCTCCTTCGATCGCTTTCTGGGTCGCGCCTCCGGCCAGGTTCCCGGCGACGCCGTTCATACCCTGCTTGATCGTCGCCCCGGCGTTCGCGGCCCCGGCTGTCTTGCCTGCGGTGTCTGCACTGTCCGGTACCTTCGACCCGGCCTCCGCCATCTTCGGTCGCGCGGTGTTCGCCGTGCCGGAGGGGTCAGAAGGACCGGAAGGACGAGGAGGACCGGAAGGAACAGGAGGACCAGGAGGGCCGGAAGGGCTAGAAGGATCGGAAGGACGGGAAGGACGGGAAGGATGGGAAGGATGGGAAGGACGGGAAGGACGGGAAGGACGGGATGGGGAAGGACTGGAAGGGTCAGCTTCCCGCCCCGGGAGCTGCTTGGGCACGGCTGTCTTGCCCTCAGGAGGCTTCTCGATGCCCTCCTTTCGGGTGGGCGCTGCCGCCTTCATCCTGCTGTGCCGGCGCAGGGGCGCCGCCGAATCGAGGCTCTTGGTCCCGCGACCCTGCCGGGGCATCCCCTGACTCGCCGACGTGTCCGGCTGGTCCTTCGGCGTCCCCCTCTCGGAGCTCCGATTCGGCTGGTCGGCGGCCATGCAGTTTCCTTTCCGGCTCAATCCAGGTAGCAGGATCCGACACTCCTTCGCCGCACTCAGTAGAGCGTGGTGAGGAAGTCCTTGTCGTCGCGCACGGTGCTGTTGGACTGCACGTCCCGCAGACTCACGTCCAGTCTGAGCAGTTCGAGTGAGAGGTCCGACTGGTACTTGGACTTGTTCACTGAGTAGGTTTGATACGCATGTGAAAGGTTGTTCATGATGTTCATGAGCGGGCGCATCGTCACGTCAGAGGACTGGTAGTCCTTGGTGAGGCTGGTGCCATCCGAGAGAATCCACTGCATGTCCGAGATCTGCTGAATCGTCGGATCCGACCCCTCGTCACGCTTCTTGGTGAACAGCTGGGCGTAGCTCTGTCCGGCCGGCACGAGGGCGTCCAGGTAGCCGTCGTAGACGTTGCCTGTTCGCCAGTTGAGGTCGAAGCCGCCGGGGGCGACGTGCTTGGTCTGCAGCGCCAGCGTCGAGACACCGTCCTTTGCCTCGGCTGCGGAGACCCCCGTGATCTTGTCGGTGGCGATCGAGGCCGGAACGGTCGGCGGACGCAGGAACAGCCCGTCGATCTTCGTCATCTGCAGGTCGGACGTATAAGACCGAATCTGCGTCAGATTCGCGCGCATCTCGACGAGCTTCTGGTCCAGGGCCTTTCTGGCCTCGGTCTCCTTCTTCTTGAGTGCGACCCAGTAGTAGGCCTGCGCGGGATCGAAGGTCGGAGCGTCGAGCGCCGCGATCTTCTGGACCCCGGACGCACCGGGGTTGAAGAAGACCCGCCATTGGTCGTACTTGGTGAAGGTCTCGTCACCGGCCAGCTTGCCGCTGCTCTGCTTCGGTTGGGCTCCGGGCGCGGTGAGTTCGGCATTCGCACGGACCGTCAGATTCAACACCTGACGGTCGAAGGGCCGGTCGGCGTTCAGGAGGACCCCGATGTAGCCGGTCGAGCCGAAGGCGTAGAGGGATCCCTTGATCCCGCTGGTGCTGACCGGCTCGCTGTTGAGTGAGGTGTCCGACCCGAGCAGGAACGCCCTGTAGTCCGCGGCGTTGTACGAGATCTGAGCGGTCGGGCTGAAGTGCATCATCACGAGCGCCCTGTTGCCGCGCTGGTTGGTGTAGACCCCGTCCACGGTTCCGCCGAGATTCGTCTTCGACGTCTTGAAGTCGCTGGTGTACAGCGCCGTCTGTGACAGCGAGTCACGTCCCGCCTGGTATGCCGAGATCCCTGATGCGCCGATCGCGATCGCGCCCGTGGCCGCGAAGATGCCGAAGAACACCCCGAACCGCTCGATCGCGTGGTGCGAGTCAAGCTTGAACTTCCTGCTGAAGCCCAGTGCCTTGTTCCTGATCCCCATGTTCTGCTCTCTTTCGCGCCTGCACCGTGCTGCGAGCCCGGGTATGGCGAACCGGGTCGGAAGAGGCCTCGCGCCTCAACCGACCCGGTTCGCTCGATGGCTCTGTCACCGTCCGTGTGCGCAGTCCGTGACGGCCCCTTACTTGGAAGGGCCGCTCAGGAATCCGGTGACCTGGTCGAAGGTCTGCGCGATCACCGTGCCGCCGCCGAGATCCGTAATGGTCTGCTGGCCGCCGGAGCCGATCGTCGAGATCAGCGTCCAGCCGCCGGTGCTCAAAGCTCCGCCGACGAGAACGAGGAGCGCGATCGTGCCCCAGCCCTGCTGTTGGCCGGCGGACTGCGGGTTGGCCATCAGCTTCTTGATCAACAGCACGCCGCCCCAGACCAGGCCGACAACGCCGAGCAGCATGAGTACAGAACCTCCCCAGAGCTGGACCTGGGACTTGGCGTTCTGCAGGAAGCTGGTCAGGTCCCAGGCGGCGCTCGGCAGGGGTGCCTGCATGAGGACGGTTGCCCCGTCGGTCTTCGGCATACTTCTTTCCTCTCGCCTTTCGATTCATTCAGCGGTGTGACATCGAGTCGCAGGGCAACAAGCGCTGACTACCTACCATGACAGGTAGAGACAGGGGCTGGGTAGGTCGCTGACATCCATCGACTCCTCTTGCTGACTCGTATACCTGTGCATCCCGAGTGGTCAACTTACACTATTCGAATCGTCGATCGTAGGGGCGCGCTAGATGTATCGATAGACCTTCGAAAGAGCCTCGGAGGCGAGGCGAATCGACGTCGCGGTGCGGGGTCGTGGAGGTGGCGCGCGGCCGTTGACGTGCAGCGGGCGGCTGTGGAATCCGCAGTTCGGGATGTGTAAGGTGCTGCTCCAGCAGTGTCGCGACGTCGGCCTGCTCGATTCCGAGGTGGGCCGCCCCCGCCTGCCGCCCCCCGTCGATCGCGATCTTGACCAGGAAGTGTCAAACCGCCATGAACCCACTGCCCGGTGACCTTTTCGCCCGTCGGCTTCGTCAAGAGCGCGAACGCCTCGGCATCAGCCAGGCAGAGCTGGCGCGCCGCATGGCCGCACTGCTTGGTGCGAACGTTGACTCCACTGCCATCACGCGCATCGAGCAGCAGACCCGTGCGGTCAGGCTCGATGAGGCGGTCACCGCTGCCGAGGCTCTCGGGGTTCCGCTGATCACACTGGTCAGCGACAACTACGCCCGGGAAAACGAGGCTGAGATCCAGAAGCAGCTCGCCGAGCTCGCCATCGCCGAGCAGGAGCGGGAGAGGCTGCTGCAGAAGATCCACCGGATCACCCGGACCATCCGGCAACTCTCCGCCGAGCGGGAGGCCTTCGTCTCCCACGCGCTGAGCGTCAACCCTGAAACCGCCGGCGACCACGAGCTCGACCCGGAGACCCAGGCCGCTCTCGATGCCCGGATGCGTGATGTCCGCAACAAGCCGGCCGGAGAAGGCCCAGGCCCAGGCCCAAGTGCATGACGCTGTGCGGGCGGCCGGGTTGCACTTCCGGTCGCAGACGTTCACCGTCCCGGTTTCCGCCACCGGCCGGCCTGCATGATCTCCTCGGTGCTCGCGTCGTTCCGCCGTATCCGGGTGACATGACCAGCCCGCAGACTGTGCAGGCCGTATGCCGGCGGATCCCTCCCGACCGCTCGAGGTGCCGGTGCAGCATCGCGTGCAGCGCGTCGCCGCTCACGCCGGTCGTGTGGATCCGTGCGTCGAGGGGCACATCGTCCTGGTCGGCCTTCGGTCGGCCACGGGCCCGTGCATCCGTCGGCGGACGTAGCTCCAGGCCGTGCGGCTGCACGGCCGCAGTGTCCCAAATCACCAAGACAGTCGGGCAGTTGGATAGGATCGCAGGCATGGGATTTGACTGGGAAAACATACTCGGCACAAGCGGGAACGGTCTCGACGAGGCATACGACAGGGCGGTCTCCTCGGTCGTCTACGGCGAGACCTCGGAGGACGACCATCCGCCACTCCCGGTCGGCGAAGAGTTCGACAACACGGATGGCCTGCGCTGACCTGAGGGCGCACGCAGAGACTGCCCGATGAGCCGGGGTTGCTTGTCGGCCTTGGTCCGCTCTGGCGGGCAATGGGGATCAGCGGCTTCTGCCCCGTAATGAACCGGTGGTCGAGCGTGCCATCGGGAACCTCGCCTCGCCGTGTCCGGATGGGCGCGGCACGGGTGGCGAGAAGCTGCGCTCGGACAGCCCGGCGTCCGTCGCCGGCTCCTTCGGTGGGGCGCTGAGCCGGCCGGGGAATCACGGGTCAGTTTGTGTCCCGATGGGGCCCCCTGCCAACGATCTGGGGGTCAAGGGGGTGCAGGTTCGAATCCTGTCGTTCCGGCTTGCGAATACGCAGGCCAGAGGCCGTATCGGAAGCATCCGGTACGGCCTCAAGGTCGTTTCGGCGGTTGGTTGGGGCCGAGCCGGTCTCAGCGCGTCAGGCGGCGGCCACCGTCGTGAGCGGCAGTGCACGAGGTGCACGCAGCCCGTCCGGCCATCCCGCCCGCCGGCGATGCCGGAGCCGCGTACCGCCAATGCTCATGAACGCTCAGCGGCCCCTCGTACGACAGCGACCGGGCAGTGCGCATGATGCAGGACCGCCTGGCTGACCGACCCCAGCACCAGGCCGGCGAACCCGCCGCGGCCCCGAGCGCCGACCACCAGCAGCTGCGCCGAGCGACTGGCCGCAATCAGCGCCTCACGGGTCTGGCTGCGCAGCGCCCGAGGCTCCACGCTCACTCCCGGGTACTGCTCCCGGCGCCCGGCCAGCGCCTCGGACACCAGCAGCTCCTCCGCCTCGGCAAGTCCGCTCGGCGGATCCACATAGGTGTCGGCACCCTCGTGTATTTCGGCAGGGGGCGTATTCCACAGGGTCCAGGCATGAATCGCCTTCAGTGGCGCCCCGCGCAGCGCGGCCTCCGCGAAGGCGAACTCGATCGCCTGCTCGCCCGCGGCCGAGCCGTCCACGCCCACCACGACCGGCCCCTTCTCGTCGCCCCCCTCGCGCACGACCAGCACCGGACACCCGCCGTGCGCGGCGAGATGCACCGCCGTCGAACCGATCAGCAGCCCGACGAAGCCGCCCATGCCCCGCGACCCGACGACCACGAGATCCGCAGCCCGCGACTGCGCCTCCAGCACCGTCAACGCCTCCCCGGTCACCACCGCGTGCGAGACGTCCACCCCCGGCGCCGTACTCCTGGCACGCGCCACCGCCTCGGCCACCAGGCCCTCGACCATGTCGCGCAGCCCGCCTTCCGGCGGGCCCAGCGGAGCGGGCCCCAGCGGCACATGCATCGCAGGCCACAAGAACGCGTGCACCACACGCAGCCCGGCACCGCGCCACCGCGCCTCACGCGCCGCAGCCTCCACCGCCGCGAGGCTCGACGCCGACCCGTCCACGCCCACGACCACCAGACCGCTCATCCCGGCTCCTCGACACCGACCCGGCACCTTCGCCTCCCAGCGTCTCCCCGATGCCTCGCTGCTGCCAGGGGACCGCCGTACCGCTCCGTCCCATCGCGCCCGAACCGTGGCCGGGACTCGTGGCCCGGCGCCGGGGTCCCGGGCTCAGGTTCCGGGGAGGATACGGCGCGTCTCGTAGGCCCACATCGCGATCTCGACCCGGTTGCGGGCGCCGAGTTTCGCCATCAGGCTCGCCAGGTGCGTCTTCACCGTGCTGAGGCTGATGTGCAGCGCATCGGCGATCTCGGTGTTGGTCAGCCCGCGGGCGACGGCGAGGAGCACCTGCTCCTCGCGGGCGGTGACGGGGGAGACAGGCTGGGCAGCGGGCCGGCCGGCGGGCAGGTCCGAGAAGGTCTGGAGCAGACGGACGGTGACGCTGGGCGCGATGAGCGCCTCACCGTCGGACGCCGACCGTACGGCCTGCGCCAGAAGGTCCGGTCCCGTGTCCTTGAGGAGGAACCCCCGGGCGCCGGCACGCAGGGAGCCGTAGACGTACTCGTCGAGGTCGAACGTGGTGATGACGACCACGGCCAGCGGGTCGGCGACGCCCGGGCCGGCGAGCAGCCGGGTGGCCTCGAGCCCGTCGAGCACGGGCATGCGGATGTCGAACAGGCAGACGTCGGGGCGGAGTTCGCGGGCCAGTCGGACCGCCTCGTGTCCGTCGGCGGCCTCGCCGACCACCTCCATGCCGGGCTGGGCGTTCAGCATGATGCGCAGCCCGGTGCGGATGATGGCCTGGTCGTCAGCGACGAGGACGCGAATGGGCACCGCTCTCCCTCCTCGCTCTCGGCAGCTCGGCTTCGACGTGCCAGCCCTCCTCGGCGCCCGGGCCGGCGCGGAGGGTGCCGCCGAGCAGAGCCGCGCGCTCGCGCAGTCCGGCCAGTCCGTATCCGTCGCGGCCTCGGCCGGTGCGTTGACCGTTGTCGCGCACACTCACCCGTACCGTGTCCCGTTCCGCGGTCACCCGGACCGCGACCTCGGTCGCGCTGACCGCGTGCCGCATCGCGTTGGTCACCGACTCCTGCACGATGCGGTAGACGGCCGCGTCCACCGCCGGGGACAGCGTGTCCACCTCGCCGTCGAGCGCCAGGCCGACCGTGAGGCGACCACCCGGCGCGCGCACCAGGCGCTCCAGGTCCGCCACGCCCGCAGGTGGCGCCAGCTCGGCGCCGACCCCGCGGTCGCGCAGCGCGGCGACCATGGCCCGCATCTCCTCCAGCGTCCGCGCCCCTTCCTCCTCGACCCCTTCCAGCGCCTCGACGGCGGCGGACGGGTCGGCGCCCGCGAGCACCCGGCCCGCCTGGGCGCGGATCACGATGGCCGAGACGTGGTGGGCCACCGTGTCGTGCAGTTCCCGGGCGAGCTGCTCACGCTCGCGGGAGCGTACCTGCTCCCACTGCCGCTCGCGAGCGGTCGTCCAGAACCGCACGGCAGCCCCGATCAAGCCGGGCAGCAACAGGAAGACGAGGCCCACGACCTGTTCGCCGGGCGGGGTTTCGTCCGTGACGGCGCACAGCGAGAAGGCCGCGAGGATCACCGCGCCGCCCAGCACGATCTCCCGTCCCGATCCCCACCGGGGCAGCGCGTACACGAGCACGAGCACGACGGCGCCGGTGTACAGGCCGACGGGCTCGCGCGGCGCGGCGACGAGCGAGGCCAACGGCAGCAGGATCACCGAGCCGAACGCCAGCGTCACCATCGCCAGCGGGCGGGTCCGGCGCCACAGGGGCAGCAGGCACAGCCATACGGCGAGCACCACCGCCACCGGCCGCCACACGACGTTCTCGCGCAGGGCGGCCTCCAGCGCCACACCGGCAAGGCCCGCGGCGAGCAGCACCCAGTCCCTCCGCACGCGGGCGGGTGCGTCGGGCGGCCGGGGTGCGGTCCACAGGGTTCGCAGGTCGTCTCGCAGCACGGTTCCCAGCCTAGGGACCGCGCGGCGGCGCGCATCGGCCGAAAGGACGGGGTGTCACTCCGACTTGAGGCCGACGGATCCGCGGCCGGCGAGCCGATGCCGCAGAGCGCCGTGGCGGCGAGCCTCGGCATGGGCGGCCGTACAAGGACGGCCGCCGAGGTGGTTGGAGGACCCGATGCTCTCGAAAGCCCTGTTGCGCCTGGGCACAAGCGCCGCCCGCCGTCCCTGGCGGGTGATCGCGGTATGGCTGCTCGCCGCCGTGCTTGCCGTCCTCGCCGCCCTCGCCGTCGGCGGGCGGACCGCGGACTCGATGACCGCTCCGGGACTGGACTCCCAACGGGCCGCGGAACTGATCGAGCGGGCCGGCACGGGTCAGGAGGGCATGACCGCCCAGGTCGTCGTCACCCCCCGCGACGGCGGGGCGACCTTTTTCGACAGCGGCAGCGGCAGCGGCAGCGACAGCGCGCGCACCGCTCTCACGCGGCTGCAGACCGAGGTGCAGCGGCTGCCGCACGTGCTCGGCACGAGCGACCCGGCGCGGGCACTCGACGCAGGCCGGGACACCGCCGTGCGCGGCGGACTTGTCTCGGCCGACGGACGGATCGCGGTCGTCCGGGTCCAGTACCCCGACCAGAGCCGGCTGTCGGCCGGGGACCTCGAAGCCCTCGTCGATCTCGGCGACCGGCTGGGCGCCGAGCTGCCCCTGCGCATCGAGATGGGCGGGAGCCTCTTCTACGCCTTCTCCGACCCCGACGGCGGCGCAAGCGAGCTGATCGGGATCCTCGCCGCCGCCGCGATCCTGTTCCTGGCGTTCGGTTCGCTCGTCGCCGCCGCGCTCCCGATCGGCATGGCGGTCTTCGGGCTGACCGTCGGCGTCGCCACGATGACGGTACTGGCCGGGGTGACGGACGTCCCCGCTTTCGCACCGGTCCTCGGCAGCATGGTCGGGCTCGGAGTGGGCATCGACTACGCGCTGTTCGTGCTCGCCAGGCACCGGGAGTACCTCGCGCGCGGCCTCGATCCGCACGAGGCGGCCGGACAGGCTGTGGCCACGGCGGGGCGGCCCGTGGTCTTCGCCGGCGGTACCGTCGTCGTGTCGATCCTCGGAATGGCGGTCGCGAACGTGCCGTTCATGACGGTGGGCGGCCTGGCCGTCTCGATCGTCGTCCTGACCATGGTGCTCGCGTCGGTGACGCTGCTGCCGGCCTTCCTCGGTGCGGCCGGCCCGCGGCTGGGCCGGGCCGGCCGGATCGTCCGGGCGCTACGGGCCAGCCGGTCGGGCCGAACCGGCCGACGGCGGGACACGGCGGCGGGCGCCGCCTCCGCCGCCGGGTGGAGGCGCTGGATCGGCCACGTCAGCCGGCACCCGGTGGTGTACGCGGTCGGCGCGGCGGGGCTGCTGCTGACGGCGACGCTGCCCGTGCTCGGCCTGCGCGTCGGCCTGCCCGACGACGGCTCACTGCCGCAGAGCCGTACGGAACGCCGCGCCTACGACCTCGTCGCCGAGGGGTTCGGCCCGGGCACCAACGGTCCCCTCGTCATCGCCGCGGACCCCTCCGGCGACCGGGGAGCGGTGGACCGACTCGTCACCGCGGTCGCGGCGGATCCGGGCATCGCATCCGTCGCGCCGACGCACATCGACCAGGCCACCGGCATCGCGACCCTCGTGGTGTTCCCGACCACCAGCCCGCAGGACAAGGCCACGGCCGACACCATCGCCCGGCTGCGCACCGAGGTGCTGCCCGCGGCGATCGGGGAGGGCCCGGCCAGGGCCCACGTCGGGGGCGCCGCCGCGAGCCTGTCAGACGTGGGCCAACGCACCAGCCGGCGCCTGCCGTTGTTCATCGCCGCCGTGCTGGCGCTCTCGTTCCTCCTCCTGATTCCGGTCTTCCGCTCGGTCGTCGTACCGCTCAAGGCGGTACTGCTGAACCTGCTGAGCATCGGCGCGGCCTACGGGGTCATGGTCGCGGTCTTCCAGTGGGGCTGGGGAGGTGCGCTCATCGGACTGGAAGCGACGGTCCCGGTCGTGTCGTTCATCCCGATGTTCCTCTTCGCCATCCTGTTCGGCCTGTCGATGGACTACGAGGTGTTCCTCCTCGCGCGCGTCCGTGAGGAGTACGTGCGCACCGGCGACAACAGCACGGCGATCGTGGAGGGCGTCTCCGGCACCGCCCGGATCATCACGTCGGCCGCCCTCATCATGGTGGCGGTCTTCCTGTCCTTCGCCGTGGCCGATGACCCCTCCGCCAAGATGTTCGGGCTCGGCCTCGCCACCGCGATCTTCGTTGACGCCACGGTCGTGCGCATGGTGCTGGTGCCGGCGACCATGACGCTCCTCGGCCGGGCCAACTGGTGGCTGCCCGCGTGGCTGGACCGGCTGCTTCCCCGGAGCCCGGTCGGGATCGGCACCGTCCACGACTCCGACGCGATATCCACGGGTGTCGGACGTGGGTGACGGCCGCTCCCGGGCGCCGGAGCCCGGAAGCGGCCGTCGGCGGTGCGACGGATCAGTGGCCGGCGAGTTCGCCGCTCAGCTTGCCGTGGAGGTCGGCGCTGTGGCCGTCCAGGCCAATGATCTCGACGGTCTTGCCACGCTGGGCGTACTTGGTCTCGATCGCGTCCAGGGCGGCGACGGAGGAGGCGTCCCAGACGTGCGCCGCCGAAAGGTCGATGACGACCTTGTCCGGGTCGCTCGCGTACGCGAACCGGCCGACGAGGTCGTTGGAGGAAGCGAAGAACAGCTCACCGGTGACGGAATAGACCACCGTGCCGCCATCGGGGTCGGTGACGGCGGTGACATCGGCCAGGTGGGCGACGCGCTTGGCGAAGATGACCATGGCGGTGAGGCAGCCGACAACGACGCCGACGGCAAGGTTGTGGGTCGCGACCACGCCGACCACGGTGACCACCATGACGGTGATCTCCCCGGCGGGCATCCGCTTGAGGGTCTTCGGCGCGACGGAGTGCCAGTCGAAGGCTGCGAAGGACACCATGATCATGACGGCGACCAGGGCGGCCATGGGGATGTCGGAGACGACCGGGCCGAAGACGATGCACAGCACCATCAGGAACGCACCGGCCAGGAAGGTGGACAGGCGGGTGCGGGCGCCCGAGACCTTCACGTTGATCATCGTCTGGCCGATCACCGCGCAGCCGCCCATGCCGCCGAAGAAGCCGGTGACGATGTTCGCGACGCCCTGGCCGACGGACTCGCGCGTCTTGTCGGAGCGGGTGTCGGTGATGTCGTCGACGAGCTTGGCCGTCATCAGCGACTCCATCAGGCCGACCAGCGCCATCGCGAACGCGTACGGGGCGATCGTCGTCAGGGTGTCCAGGGTGAACGGCACGTCCGGCAGGCCCGGAACCGGCAGCGAGGAGGGCAGGGCGCCCCTGTCGCCCACCGTCGGCACGGCGATCCCCGCCGCGAGGGTGATGACGGTCAGGATCACGATCGAGACCAGCGGCGCCGGAATCACGGTCGTGACCTTCGGGAAGAACACCATCAGCGCCAGCCCGGCCGCGATCAGCGGGTACACCGGCCACGGCACGTCGTGCATCTCGGGGACCTGGGCCATGAAGACAAGGATGGCGAGGGAGTTGACGAAGCCGACCATGACCGAGCGCGGGATGAACCGCATCAGCCTCGCGACGCCCAGGGCGCCGAGGACGACCTGGAAGACGCCCGCCAGGATGACGGCGGCGACCAGGTAGCCCAGGCCGTGCTCACGGTTCAGCGGCGCGATGACCAGGGCGACGGCGCCGGTCGCGGCGGAGATCATCGCCCGCCGGCCGCCGACGACCGAGATGACCACGGCCATCGTGAAGGAGGCGAACAGGCCCATGGCAGGGTCCACGCCCGCGATGATCGAGAACGAGATCGCCTCCGGGATCAGCGCGAGGGCGACCACCAGGCCCGCCAGGACCTCGGTACGCCACACCCCCGGGTTGCCGAGCCAGTCCGGGTGCAGACCGCGCAGCCGCGCACCGGTGGACACGGCGGAAGCAGAAGAAGACAAGAGAACGGGAACCTGTCGTACTCGGGCACACCCCTGGAGGCAGGCCGGGGCGCACGGGAGGACGCGGAAGGGCCGGGCCGGCCCTCCGCGGACGGCCCGCACAGGCAGGCCGGAAGTCGAAGAGGTCGGAGCCGGGCCCGCGCCGAAGCGCGGCCGGGGCTCACGCCCAGGGGCGAAGCATCACGGCGGGCAGGCGACGGCGCCGGGCGTCGTGGGCTCGCGCACGCTTGCTCCTGCAGCAATCGGATCTCCGCCGGGGGCGCCATCGGCCCCGACAAGGCAACAGCAGGGCCGCCGGGGCCGCCCTCGCACCCGGAACTCTACCCCAACGTTAGAGTAGAAGCCGGTGGCGGTCGCACGGGCCCGCCCAGACGAGAAGGACCAGGGGATCGCGGGCGTGGACGACAGGCACATGCAGATCGGCGAAGTCGCCGCCCGGACCGAACTGTCCCTGCGCACCATCCGGCACTACGAGGAGGCCGGCCTGGCCGGCCCCTCGGCCCGCTCGCAGGGCGGCTTCCGCCTCTACACCGAGACCGACGTGAGCCGCCTGATGGTCATCCGCCGCATGAAACCGCTCGGCTTCACCCTCGACCAGATGCGCGACCTGCTCGACGTCACCGACCGCCTCGACGCGGACGGCGACCTCGACCCCGCCGAGCGGGAGACCCTGCTGGAGCGCCTGCGGGAGTACGAGCAGGCCGCCACCGAGCAGGTCGGCAAGCTCCGCGTCCGGCTGGCCCGCGCCGAGGACTTCGCCGATACCCTCCGCACCCGCCTGGAGCGGACCGCCACGGCCGTCCGGCCCTGACGCCGCACGTCCACGGGGCCAGGACGGCGCACGCGCCTCATCGCGTTCCGCCGCCCCGCGGTGAGCGCCGGCCGCTCGGGCGCGGGCGGCTCAGGCAGGCCGGCTTCCCCGGTGCCGCTCCAGAGGGGTCGCGGTGGTCGAGTTGCTCACGCTGAAGGTGACGCTGCCGGGCCGGTAGCGGTCGTCGGACCATTCGATCGGGCGGCCTGACTGGTCGCAGCTGACGTGGCGCTGCCGCAGCAGGGGGCTGCTGCGGCGGACGCCCAGCAGGTCGGCGTCCTGCGCGCCCGCCGGTACCGCGTCGATGAGGTGTTCCCCGTACCGGGCGACGATGCCCGCCTCCCGGGCAATGGCGTCCATGATCGACACGCAGTCCTCGGGCAGCGCCTCGACGGCCGGCGCGGCCCAGTCGGCGTAGGCGGTGCGCTCCACCATCGCGGGTTCCCCGTCGAGGGAGCGCAGGCGCAGGACGTGCAGGATCTCGGTGTCCTCGGGGAGCGCGAGGCGGCGGGCCTCCTCGGCCGTGGCCGGCCTCCTCGACCGTAAGAGGATCCGGCTGGTGACCTCCAGGCCCAAGCCCTGGGCCCACTGGGCGAAGCTGTTCAGCTCGGCGAAGCTCTGGCGGCGTTCCTGGCGGAGCACGACGCGCCGGGCGCCCTGTCGCGAGCCGACCAGTCCCTCCGACGTGAGCAGGGCCACGGCCTGGCGGACCGTACCGCGCGAGGCCGACCACTGGGCCACCAGCTCGCTCTCCGAGGGAAGCCGGGCCCCGACGGGGAAGGCGCCTTCGAGTATCGCCTGCCGCATGGCGTCGGCGATCTCCAGATAGCGTGCCGTCCCCACGTGCCGGCCTCCAGTCCACTCCTGTGCACAGCCGGTCACCCTGGGTGCCGGTCCGGCGTCCACTCTAACCTGCGGCCGCAGTCGGTCCACCCTCAAGGGCAACCGTCAACACGACGGTGTTCACCTCGACTTCACGCTGGCCGGGTCTTCCACCAGTGACACCGGGACGGCCATGTTCCGTTCACTTCGGCGTCGGTTGGCACAGGCGAAGTGGGATCGACTTGTTCAAACAAGTGACCCCCTCTCTCGCTTCAGGAGATCTCTGTGCCCAGACCCTCCGGCCGCCGCATGTCCGTCCTGCTCGCCACCGCCGTGCTCACCGCCCTCACCGCCGCCTGCGGCGCCGCTCCCGACGAGCCGGCCGCTGCCGCCAAGGCGGGGGCGGACGCGAAGACCGCCACCTCCGCAGCCGCCTTCGGAGGTGTGGAGGGCCTCGTCGCGGCCGCCGAGAAGGAGGGCGAGCTGAACGTGATCGCTCTGCCGCCGGACTGGGCGAACTACGGCGAGATCATCAAGGCGTTCGAGGCCAAGTACCCCAAGATCAAGATCAAGAGCGAGAACCCGGACGCCTCCAGCTCCGACGAGATCGCCGCCGTCAAGTCCCGCAAGGGCCAGGACCGCGCCCCCGACGTCCTCGACCTGGGCATCGCCTTCGCCCGCAGCGGAGCGGACGAGGGCCTGTTCGCCCCGTACAAGGTCGAGGCGTGGGACAAGATCCCGGCCGGCCAGAAGGACCCGGAAGGCCGCTGGTACAACGACTACGGCGGCTACATCTCCATCGGCTGCGACGCACGGCGCATCCCGGTCTGCCCGCAGACCTTCGCGGACCTGCTCAAGCCCGAGTACAAGGGCAAGGTCGCCCTCAACGGCAACCCCACGAAGTCCGGTTCGGCCTTCGGCGGCGTCTACGCGGCCGCCCTCGCCAACAAGGGCTCCTTCGGGGACATCCAGCCGGGCATCGACTTCTTCGGACAGCTGAAGAAGAGCGGCAACTTCATCCCCGTCGAGTCCACCCCGGCCACCGTCGAGAAGGGCGAGACGCCCATCTCCATCGACTGGGACTACCTGAACGCCGGCTACGCCGACCAGTTCAAGGACAAGGGCGTCGACTGGAAGGTCGCCGTCCCCGCCGACGGCGTCTACGCCCAGTACTACTCGCAGGCCATCAACAAGGACGCCCCGCACCCGGCCGCCGCCCGCCTGTGGATGGAGTTCCTCTACAGCACCGAGGGCCAGAACCTGTGGCTGAAGGGCTATGCCCGCCCGGTCCTGCTGCCCGCCATGACCGCCGACGGCACCGCCGACAACGGCCTCGTGGCCAAGCTCCCCAAGGTCGAGGGCACCCCGGCCTTCCCGGCCTCCGCGGAGCTCGACAAGGCCAAGGCCACCCTCGCCGAGAAGTGGGACAAGGCCCTCAGCTGATGTCTGCCCCCGCTCCCACCCCCCACACGACGGGGACCGCCGGCGGCAGCACCACCCGCCGCCGGCGGCGCGGCCCCCGCACCTGGCTCGCCGCCCTTCCGCTCCTCGTCTTCACCGCCCTGTGCTTCGGCATCCCGCTCGGCGCGCTGGTCTTCGGCGCGGTCACCCGTACCGACTCCCGGTCGGGCGCCACCTCCCTGACCGGCGAGCACCTGGCGCGCTCTCTCCAGGGCCCCTACCTGGGCTCCCTCATCGGCAGCGTCCAACTGTCCGCGCTCACCGCGCTCATCGGCGCAGTCCTGGGCGTTCTGATCGCGCAGGCCGTCGTCACCTCCCGGTCCCAGGGCCTGCGCAACGCGGCCCTGACCGCCTCGGGCGTGCTCGCCAACTTCGGCGGCGTTCCCCTGGCCTTCGCGTTCATCGCCACGCTCGGCATCTCCGGGGTCGTCACCCGGCTCGCCGATCTCGGCAGCCTGGGCTGGGACCTGTACTCCTTCACCGGTCTGGCCGTGGTCTACCTGTACTTCCTGATCCCGCTCATGGTCCTGGCCACCGTGCCCGCACTGGACGGGCTGCGCCCCCAGTGGCGGGAGGCGGCCCAGAACGCGGGCGCCACTGCCTGGCAGTTCTGGCGACACGTCGGCCTGCCCGTGCTCGCCCCCTCCCTGCTCGGAGGTTTCGTACTCCTCTTCGGTACGGCCTTCGCCGCGCACGCCACCGCCGCCGCGCTGGTCGGCGGCTCGGTGCCCCTGGTCACCCTGAAGATCGCGGACGCGCTGTCCGGGAACGTGCTCACCGGCCAGGAGAACGTGGCGCTCGCCCTCGGCCTCGACATGATCCTGATCGCCGGCCTGGTCATGGCGGTCTACCTGCCCCTCCAGCGACGGAGCGCCCGATGGCTGCGATGACCCCCACCGCCCAGGAGACCGCCGCCGTCGAGGCGACGAGCCCGGCACCGGACGTGACCCGGGCGCGCCACCGGCGGCCACGTGTCTGGCGCGGCCTCGTCCTCGGCCTGGCCGGCGCGTACTTCCTCGTCCCGCTCGTCGCCTCGTTCGCCTTCACCGTGCACGTCCCGGGCCGGGGCATCTCCTTCGACGCGTACACCCGGCTGCTGTCGGCCGAAGGCTTCACCGAGAGCCTGCTGCTCTCGCTGGGGCTCGCCGCCGCCACCATCGCGCTGTCGCTGACCCTCGCCGTGCCCGCCCTGATCGCCGTACGGCTCGGCTCGCCCAGGCTCCGTCCGGTGATCGAGGTGATGTGCATGCTGCCCCTGGTCGTACCGCCGATCGCCCTGGTCACCGGCATCGCCACGGTGCTGCGCTGGGGGCCGGAGCACCTGTCGCGCACCCCGCTCTACCAGACGTTCATAGCGGTCCAGAACGAGAAGTTCCCCGTCGTCCTGGTCCTGGCCTACGCCGTACTCGCGCTGCCCTTCGTCTTCCGCTCCCTGGACGCGGGCCTGCGCGCCATCGACGTGCCGACCCTCGTGGAGGCCGCCCGCAGTTGCGGCGCGTCCTGGCCCCACACCGTCCTCCGCGTGCTGGTGCCGAACCTGCGGTCATCGCTCGCCGGCGCCGCCTTCCTCACGCTGGCACTGGTCCTGGGAGAGTTCACCATCGCCTCTCTTCTCGGCTTCCGGCCCTTCGCGGTGTGGATCGTCTCGATCTCCGGGGCCCACGCCCGCATGTCCGTGGCCGTCTCCGTCCTCAGCCTCGTCATCACCTGGGCGCTGCTGCTGCTCCTCTCCCGCACCGGAACGGCCTCAGCCGCGTCGGCGCCCTCCCGTAAGGAGTCCTGATCCCATGTCCTCAGCAACCGCGGAGCGGACCCGGCCGGCCGCCGCCACCGGAGCGCGGGTCGAGTTCAGGTCCCTGCGGCGGGCCTTCGGCCCGACCACCGCCCTGGACGGCCTCGACCTGACCGCCGAGCCCGGCGAACTCCTCGCCCTGCTGGGCCCCTCGGGCTGCGGCAAGACCACCGCACTGCGCATGGTCGCCGGCTTCGAACAGCCCGATTCCGGCGAAGTCCTCGTCGACGGCGAGGACATCACCCGGGTCCCGGCCAACCGGCGTGACGCCGGGATGGTCTTCCAGTCGTACAGCCTCTTCCCCAACCTCACCGTCCGCGACAACGTCTCCTTCGGCATGCGCGTACGCAAGGTGCCGGCCGCCCGCAGGCAGGCGCGCGCCGCCGAGCTCCTCGAACTCGTCGGACTGCCCCGGCACGGCGACCGCTACCCCCACCAGCTCTCCGGCGGACAGCAGCAGCGCGTCGCCCTCGCCCGCGCGCTGGCCCTGGAGCCGCGCGTCCTGCTGCTGGACGAACCGCTCTCCGCGCTGGACGCGAAGGTACGGCTGAGCCTGCGCGAGGAGATCCGCCGTCTCCAGCTCTCGCTCGGCATCACCACCGTCTTCGTCACCCACGACCAGGAGGAGGCCCTGTCCATGGCCGACCGGGTCGCCGTCCTCAACGCCGGGCGGCTGGAGCAGTGCGCAGCCCCCGCGGAGCTGTACGCGCGGCCCGCCACCGCCTTCGTGGCCGAGTTCGTCGGCACGATGAACCGCCTCCCGGGGCGCCTGGCAGACGGCGGCCTCGTCGTGGTGGCCGGACAGCGGCTGCCCGTGGACGGCGTCGTTCCGGACGGGCCCGACGTCGACGTACTGGTACGCCCGGAGAACGTGACGGCGGAGGCGGATGCGGAGGGGGCGGCCACGGTCGTCTCCTCTTCCTTCTTCGGCGCCGTCACGCGGGTGCACCTCGACCTCCCGGGAGGCGGCACCGTCAAGGCCGACCTGTCCTCGCGGGATGCGGCAGACCTCGTTCCCGGCGCCCGCGCCTCCCTCCGCCTCGCCCCGCAGCCGGTCCTCGTCGTGCCCGGGGCCGCCGCATGAACGGCCTGGCCGCCGTCCTGTTCGACATGGACGGCACCCTCGTGGACACCGAACGGCTCTGGTGGCAGGTGACCGAGGACGTCGCGGCCGGACTCGGCCACCGCCTCACCGGGGCCGATGCCCACGAGGTCGTCGGCCGGGCCGTCGCCGACACCGCCGCCCACCTCGTGCGGATCACAGGCGGGGGCGATCCGCAACACGTCGCGGCGATCCTCGGCGGCGAGTTCCTCCGCCGCGTCGAGGCGGGGGCGCCGCTCCGCCCGGGGGCCCGGCGGCTGCTGGGGGAGCTGGAGCAGGAGGGCGTCCCGTTCGCCCTGGTGAGCGCTTCCCCGAGGGCCGTGGTCGACTCGGTGGCGTGCGGGGCACTGGGGCGCGTTCCGTTCGCCTTCACCCTCTCCGCCGACGACACCGTACGGACCAAGCCCCACCCCGACCCCTACCAGGCTGCGGCCGAACGCCTCGGTGTTCCGGTCGAGGCATGCGTCGCGGTCGAGGACTCCCCGGACGGTGCCGCCTCGGCCGACGCCGCCGGCTGCGCGGTCCTCGTGGTGCCGTCGGTACTTCCCGTACCACCGTCGCCCAGGCGCGTCTTCGCCGAAAGCCTCGAACGGGTCGACACGGCCGCCCTGCGGCGCTGCCTGGAACCCGGCCGGAACCACGGCTGACGACGGATCACGCGAGCCTCGTGCTGTGACCCGGGGAACCTTCCCGGCCACAGCACCAGCCTGCTCCGCCTCCTCACGGAGGCGGAGCAGACGGCTTCGATCAGGGGTCGCCGCCGGTCAGGGAACAGCGTCCCACAGGAGCGCACTGGCGGCCCGAGTGCCGGCTGAGTCGGCGTTCACGCGGCCGGCTCCGGGGCGATCTCGGCGATCAGGCTCTCGACGAGCTTCTTGATCTCGTCGCGGATGGGACGGACGGCCTCGACGCCCTGGCCGGCCGGGTCCTCCAGCTTCCAGTCCAGGTAGCGCTTGCCTGGGAAGACGGGGCACGTGTCGCCGCAGCCCATGGTGATGCACACGTCGGACGCCTTGACCGCGTCGACGGTGAGGATCTTCGGGGTCTCGGCGGACATGTCGATGCCCACCTCGCGCATGGCCTCGACCGCGGCGGGGTTGACCGAGTCGGCCGGGGCGGATCCGGCGGAGCGGACCTCGACACGGTCCCCGGCCAGGTGGGTCAGCCACGCGGCGGCCATCTGGGAACGGCCGGCATTGTGGACGCAGACGAACAGCACGGAGGGCTTGGACACGGCAGGTCTCTTCTCAAGCAGGACGGGCGCGCCAGAGCATGCATCAGCACCCGGTGGTGTCATCCACCACTGATGTGAGAGTATCAGCCCATGATGACGTCAGTCGATACTGATTTGATCCGGGTTCTGGCCGACCCCCTCAGGCTCCGGATCGTGACCCTCCTCGCCGGGGAGACGCTCTGCACCACCCACCTCGTGGAGGAGACGGGAGCGAAGCAGACCAACCTCTCCAACCACCTGAAGGTGCTGCGTGAGGCGGGTGTCGTGGAGACGGAGCCGTGCGGGAGGTACACGTACTACCGTCTGCGCCCGGAGGCCATCGAAGCCCTCGCCGGTCGGTTCGCCGAACTGGCCGAGGCCGCGCGTGCGACCGCCGAGGCGAACCTCAAGCGGTCCTGTCCCTGACCCGTCTGCCTCACCTGCCCGAGGAGATCCCGTCTTGACCACCACTGAGCCCGTCGGGGCTGCCGTCCCCGCGGCGGAGTCCGCCGCAGCCGCCGCCGGCGTGCCCCGGCCCGCGCCGGGCGCGACCCCGGCGCGTACCCCGCTGGTCGCCCGCGCCGCCGCCGAGCTGGTCGGCACCGCCGCCCTGGTCGCCGTCGTGGTCGGCTCCGGCATCCAGGCCACCGGACTCACCGACGATGTCGCCCTGCAGCTGCTGGCCAACTCCACCGCCACCGTCTTCGGGCTCGGGGTGCTGATCGCGCTGCTCGGGCCGGTCTCCGGTGCGCATTTCAACCCGGCCGTCACGCTGGCCGAGTGGTGGAGTGCCCGCCGCGGCGGCGCCGGTGTGAACGCCCGCGAGGTGGCCGTGTACGTGCCGTCCCAGATCGCCGGTGCCATCGGGGGTGCGGTCCTGGCGGATGCGATGTTCGGGCAGCCGCTGGTGAAGTGGTCCACCCGCGAGCGCTCCGACGCCAACCTGCTGCTGGGCGAGGTCGTCGCGACCGCCGGCCTGATCCTGCTGGTCTTCGGCCTGGCCAGGACGGACCGGCTGCGGTTCGCGCCCGTCGCGGTGGCCTCGTACATCGGCGCGGCGTACTGGTTCACCTCCTCGACGTCCTTCGCGAACCCGGCCGTGACCGTCGGCCGGGCCTTCACCGACACCTTCGCCGGCATCGCGCCCTCCTCGGTGCCGGGCTTCATCGGCATGCAGCTGATCGGCGCCGCGGTGGGCCTGGCGCTCGTGGCGGTCATCTTCATGCAGGGCAGGACCGCACAGGGGCAGCCCGCAGCATGACGCACCGCACGGACGCGGTGCGGCAGACGCGGCCATCCGGTGTACCCGGAACGCCGCCCGCCGGGGCCGGGGCCCGGCCGTCACCAGGAGTCGTCGGTCCGGTCCTGCCGTTCCAGCAGGGCCTTGAGCCGTGCCAGGTCCCTGCTCTGGGCGCGCCGCATGGCTGCCGCCGTCAACCGGGCGCCGAGCGCGGCGAAGCCGATCGGCTCGCCGCGGTTCCGCAGGGTCATGCGGGTGTGGTCACCGGTTTGGCCGTACGGCTCCCACTCGTACGTCGTCTCCATGGGGAAGGGGCCCTGGCTCGTCCGCATCACCAGCCGTCGCCCCGGCTCGTACGCGCTGATCTCGTACGTGTAGGCCAGGCGTCGGCCGAGGAAGCGGGCGACGAACGCCATCCGGGACCCCACCCCCATGGGCGGAGGCGTCTGCCACTCGACTGACGAGATGTTCACGTACCACTCCGGCGCGTGCGCGGGGTCGGCTGCATAGGCGGCGACCCGCTCGCACGGGACGGCGATCACGGTCTCGGTCCGTACGTCGACCTTCATCGGGATCCTCAGAGGGGGAAGAGAAGAAGGGTCAGTGAAGCTCTCCACGAGCATTCGCGTGCCTTGATGTCCTTGATCGGCGCGTTGGCCGAGCGGTTGATCACGATGGCCGCTCGGGCCTCGCCATCGCCGCCACCATCCGCTCCAGGCGGGCCAGACGGGTCTTCTCGGTGCGAGCGGTGACCAGGCGGAGATACAGGGCGAACTGGTCGGACTTGCTGAGCGTCTCGTAGAACGCCTGCGCGGCCGGGTTCGCGTCGAGCGCCTCGATGAGATCCGGCGGTGCGGTGGCATTCTTCTGCGAGGCGTATGCCCGCTCCCAGCGGCCGTCTGCCCGCGCCGCCTCGATCTCGGCGAGGCCGCGGGGGCGCATCCGGCCTGCCGCGATCAGTGCCTCGGCCTTGCCGACGTTCACCTGTGACCAGGCGGAGCGGGGGCTGCGGGGTGTCGTGCGCTGCAGGAAGTACGTGTCGTCAAAGCCGCGCCGCAGACCGTCGATCCAGCCGAAGCAGAGCACCGTGTCGACCATCTCTTCCCAGGTGAGGGACGGGATGCCGGTGTGCTTCTTGGCGATCTTCACCCAGAGTGCGGTCCGTTCCCCGTGATGCGTGTCGAGCCAGGCCTCAAGCTCGGCCGGGCTCGCGGGGACAAGGATCTCGACGCCGTCCTCGTGTCTCTGCATAAACCGCAGACTAGGGGCCGCATAGGACAGATCCTGACCTACTCGACGCACCGCTCGGGTGACCTGCTCAGGCGACCTGACCG
Organism: Streptomyces globosus; assembly: GCF_003325375.1. Lineage (GTDB taxonomy): Bacteria > Actinomycetota > Actinomycetes > Streptomycetales > Streptomycetaceae > Streptomyces > Streptomyces globosus_A. The sequence goes on from NZ_CP030862.1 coordinate 2,512,501, forward strand.
GCTCACTGCTTGGCGGGCTTCGCCCTGCTGCCACAGGCCCGGCGGCCGGCGTCGAGCAGGCTGACGCAGGTTGCGGTACAGGTGCGGGGGCCGTGGTAGGGCAGGTCGGCGACCACCTTGGCCAGCGGTTCACCCTCAGCACGCAGCAGTTCACGATCCGGTGGCACGTGCCGGGAACGGAACGCGCCAGAGGTCGAAGAACAAGCCCGGAGGGCGTGGCGGAACCCGGGCGGCGCGAGTTCGTGCGCGACCGCATGCCCTCAGTCGGCCCCGGTCAGGGCTGCGGTGGGGAGCCGGTGCCGCGGGTGAGGCGGTGCAGGCGGAGTGCCAGGTGGATTTCCAGCGCACTGTCGGGGTTGTTCCAGTCGGGGCCGAGGAGTTGGGCGACGCGGTCGAGGCGCTGGACGACCGTGTTCACGTGGACGTGGAGGGCGTCCTTGGCGCGCGAGAGGCTGGCTCCCTGGCCGTAGTAGGCATCCAGGGTGCGCAGCAGGTCGGTGCCCCGTTCGGCGTCGTAGGCGAGGACGGGGCCGAGGACACGCTCCACGTACGCGCCGATGTCGGCCCGGTCGCCCAGCAGGACGCCGACGAAGCCCAGCTCCGCGGTGTCGGCTCCTTCGCCGGTGCGGTCGAGCGCGTGCAGGGCCCCGAGGCAGCGCACCGCCTCCCCGTACAGGCGGGCGTGGTGTTCCGGCCCGCTCCCGGGCCCGGCGGCGCCCGCGGTGACGGGGACGCCGAGGACGCGGGTGAGATCGGCGGCGAGGGTGCGGGCGAGGGCTCCGGGCCGGTCGGAGGGCGCGAGCAGGACGACGTGGCCGTGCCGGGTGCCCGCGAGGCCGCCGAGTCCGCGGGCGGTGCGGGCGGTCTCCGCGGCGAGCCGGGGGCGCAGGGCCGGTTCGCAGTCGAGGGCGGCGACGGCATGGGGCCGGGCGAGGTCGACGCCGAGACGCCGCGCCCGCAGGGTGAGGCTGCCGCCGTCCCGGTGGGCGGATGCGCCGGGGCCCGCGAGGAGGTCGTCGAGGAGTTCGCCCCGGACGCGGTCCTCGGCCTCGGCGACGGACCGGCGCATCAGCAGCAGCATCGCGGTGACCAGCGCCGCGCGTTCGAACAGGCGGCGGTCGGCCTCCGGGAGGCCGGTGAGTCCGGTGAGGACGATGCTTCCCAGCGGCTCGGATCCTGCGAGGACGGCGCAGGTCCAGACGCCGTCGGAGTGGACCGCACGGCCTTCGGCGCGGGAGGCGGCGAGACTGTCGGGGGAGGGGGTGAACGGTTCGGTTCCGGCGCGGGCCAGCTCGCTGCCGTCGGTGTCGTGGACGGCCACCCCGCCGCCGAGGAGTGCCGCGATCTCGGCCGCCACCTCGTCGATGCCCGCGCCGCGCAGCACCAGCCTGCTGAGGCGGTCGTGGGCGTCGGAGGCCTGGTGCAGGGTCTCGCTGTGGGCGCGGGCTGTGGCGTTGGCGGCTTCGAGCCGTACGAGGGTGTTGCGGGTCTCCTCGAGGAGGCGGGCGCTGTCGATGGCGACGGCCGCGTGGTCGGCGAGTGAGGCGAGCAGGGCCATGGCGTCGGGGGTGAACTCGCGCGGCGTGCGGTCCGCCGCGAACAGCACGCCGATGATCTCCTCGCCGAGCCGCAGCGGGACGCCGAGGATTCCGCGCAGCCCCTCCTCGGCCACACCGTCGTCGATCGTCTCGGTGTGCCGGAAGCGCTGGTCGGTGCGGTAGTCGATGCTGGCGTAGGGGCGGGCGGTCTGCGCGACCAGGCCGCCGAGGCCCTCTCCCATGCCGAGGCGGAGCTGCTGGAAGGCCGCGGAGACGGATCCGTCGGTGACGCGCATGAAGGTGTCGTGCGCGGCCGGGTCGTGGAGGGTGAGGTAGGCCACGTCGGCGCCGAGGAGGGTTCGGGCCCGGCGGACGATGGCGCGCAGTACGGCGTCGAGGTCGCGCAGAGCGGCCAGGTCGCCCGCGGTGTCGAACAGGGCCGCCAGTTCGGCCTCGCGGCGCCGGTGCTGGTCGAGGACCCGCCGCACCGACAGGGCGACCTCGGCGGTCTCCTCGATCCACGCGTCTTCCGCCGGCCCGGCTGCCTCGGCCCGCAGGCGGGCGGGCTGCGCCGCGAGTTCCTCGGTGGGAGCGTCGGCGGCGAGGAGGTCCAGCATGCGGCGGGCCGCCCGGGCGGATGCGGGCACCGGGGTGTCACCTCGACGGCCGGCGGTCATGGGGCCTCCTCGCGGTACGGGAGCGGATGGTGCAGGCGGTGCCCGGCCTGCCGCATCGATCCCCGTGATGGCGGCAGACCGGGCAGCCGGCGAAGGCCGACGCTACGCCCGCTCTCCGGCGGAGGCCCCCGCCGGGGCGGCAGGGGCGGCCGCCTTCTCCTCATCGCGGGGGCGGGAGAGGTCGCGGCCCCGGGTCTCCCGGGTGACCGCCACGGTGATGGTGGTGACCACGGCCGCCGCGCAGAGGTAGACGCTGACGGGGAAGGAGGAGCCGTAGTCCTTCAGGAGTTCGATGGCAATGATCGGGGCGAGGGCGCCCGCGATGATCGAGGCGAGCTGGGAGCCCATGGAGGCGCCGGAGTAGCGGACCTTGGTGTCGAACATCTCGGAGATGAACGCGGCCTGCGGCCCGTACATCGCTCCGTGCAGCAGCAGGCCGGCGGTCACGGCCAGCGTGATCACGGCGGGCGACCCGGAGTCGACGAGGCCGAAGAAGGCGAACGCCCAGAGGGCCATGCCGACGGAGCCGATCAGCGTGACGGGTCGGCGTCCGATGCGGTCGGAGAGTGCGCCCCACAGGGGGATGGTCGCGAAGTGGACGGCAGAGCCGATCAGGACCGCGTTCAGGGCGGTGCTCTTGGCGAGCCCGAGGTGCACGGTGGCGTACACGAGGAGGAAGGAGGTGAGGATGTAGTAGGAGATGTTCTCGCCGAAACGGGTGCCGATGGCCGACAGCACCTCCCGCCAGCTGCGCCGGAACACCTGGACGACGGGGGCCTTCTCCTTCACGCCCCGGGCGGCCTCCGCCTCGGCCTTGGCCTGGGCTTCGAGGAACACCGGGGACTCGGATACCGAGACACGGATCCACAGCCCGATCCCCACCAGGAGCCCGGAGAGCAGGAACGGTACGCGCCAGCCCCAGGACTGGAAGGCGGCGTCCGACTGGACGGCGGCCAGCAGGGCCAGGACGCCGGTGGCGAGCAGGTTGCCGCCGGGGGCTCCGGCCTGCGGCCAGGATGCCCAGAAGCCGCGGTGCTTGTCCCCGCCGTGCTCGGAGACGATGAGGACGGCGCCGCCCCACTCGCCGCCCAGCGCGAAGCCCTGGATCAGGCGCAGCACGGTCAGCAGGATCGGCGCCCCGACACCGATGGTCTCGTACGTGGGCAGCAGGCCCATGGCGAAGGTGGCGCCGCCCATCATCAGGAGGCTGACCACCAGCAGCTTCTTGCGGCCGATCTTGTCGCCGAAGTGGCCGAAGACGATGCCGCCCAGGGGGCGGGCCGCGAAGCCGATCGCGTAGGTGACGAAGGCGATCAGGGTGCCCACCAGCGGGTCGGCGGTGGGGAAGAACAGCGTGTTGAAGACGAGCGCGGCGGCGGAGCCGTAGAGGAAGAAGTCGTACCACTCGATGGTGGTGCCGATCAGGCTCGCGCCGACGATGCGGCCGATGCCGCCTCTGGGCGTGGTGGCGGTGTCAGGCATGGATTCACCGGGTTCTCACGAACGAGCAGGGACAGGGTGACACGGGGACGCACGGGGGGTACGGGGGTACGCCGACGGTGCGCGGGGGCGGCTCGGAGGCGGGGTCCGGGAGGTCAGCCGGCGGTCCAGCCGCCGTCGAGCGGGAGGGACGCGCCGGTCAGGCAGCCGGCATGCGGGCCGCACAGCCACAGGGCCGCGGCGGCGACCTCCTCGGACTCCAGGAGCCGCTTGACCGGAGAGCGGGCCAGCATGACGTCGCTGAGCACGTCGCCCTCGCTGATGCCGTGGGCGGCGGCCTGGTCGCGCACCTGGCCCTCGACGAGCGGGGTCCGGACGTAGCCGGGGCTCACGCAGTTGCTGGTCACCCCGTGCGGGGCGCCCTCGATCGCGGCGACCTTGCTCAGCCCCTCCAGGGCGTGCTTGGCGGCGACGTAGGCGGACTTGTAGGCGCTGGCGCGCAGTCCGTGGACGCTGGAGATGTTCACGATCCGGCCCCAGCCCTGTGCGTACATGTGCGGCACGACCCGGCGCATCAGCAGGAACGGAGCGGTGACCATCACCTTCTGGATCAGTTCGAAGCGCTCCGGCGGGAACTCGGCGAGCGGCGCGACGTGCTGGAGTCCGGCGTTGTTGACCAGGATGTCGACGGCCGACGGGAGGAGGTCGATCGCTCCGCCGTCCGCGAGATCGACCACGTGGGCCTCGCCGCCGACGGCTTCCGCGACCGCCTCGGCGGCAGCGCCGTCCCGGTCGACGACGTGCACCGCGGCGCCCGCCTGCCGCAGGGCGAGCGCGCAGGCCCGCCCGATGCCACCGCCGCCGCCGGTCACCAGAGCCGTCCGCCCGCCCAGGTCGACCGCGGCGGAGGGCGGCGGCAGGGGGAGCGGGGCGGGGAATGTGTTCGTCATGGCCGGAAACGGTAGGGAAGGATCCCGGCGTCCCCCATGGTGTGGACCGCCATTGTGTTCGACCATCCGGTGGTGGTCGTCGCCACGTCATCGCCACGGGTCCGCCGGCCCGTCCGCCACCCGGCGGGGAACGGCGGTGCGGATCGGGCGCCGGGGCGGCCCGGCGCCGGGTGTCACGCCAGGGTGAGGAAGAGCTTCTCCAGCTCCTGTTCGCTCATCGGGGGTGTGCCTTCCTCGCTCTCGGCGAGGCACTGCCGCATACCGCTGGCGACGATCTTGAAGCCGGCCCGGTCGAGGGCGCGGGAGACCGCGGCGAGCTGGGTGACGACGTCCTTGCAGTCGCGGCCGGCCTCGATCATGGCGATGACGCCCGCGAGCTGGCCCTGGGCGCGCCGCAGCCGGTTGAGAACCGCGGTCGCCGCCTCTTCTTCCACCTTCACCGGGTTCCTCCTTCTCACCGGCTCCTTGCGAGCAGGATACCCCTTAGGGTATAGGACTCACGCGTGTGCGCTCGGCTCCGGGGAGCCTGTCCGGGGCCCGCCCGCCGCGGCCCGCTCCCGCCGTGCCCGTACGGCTCCCCACGCCGCCGCGGCCGTCACGGCGAGGGCGATGCCGGTCCAGGACAGGGGGTTGGCCCACAGGGTGTGGGGCAGCTGCCGCCCGAGGACGAAGAGGCCCATGACGACGACGAACCAGCCGAACGCCTTGCGGAGCGTGTCCTGGGGGATGCGCCCGGCGAACCGGCTGCCGATCAGGCTGCCGGCGACCGCGGCGCCGGTGACCGTCAGCGCGAGGCCCCAGTCGATCTGGACCCCGGACAGGTGGCCGGCGAGTCCGGAGAACGACTTCATGGCGATGACCAGGAGCGAGGTGCCGACGGCGATGCCCATGGGCAGTCCGCCGAGCAGGACGAGCGCGGGGACGACGAGGAACCCGCCGCCGGCGCCGACGAGTCCGGTGACCGCGCCGACGGCGAGGCCCTCGACGACCACCTGCCCGACGGGCAGCTCCGCGCGGGCGGGCCCGGCCGCCTTCGCCTTGCGGGGCGTGCGGAGCATGGCGAAGGCGGTGGCGAGCATCATCAGCGCGAAGGCGATGAGCAGGACGCTGCCGGGGATGTACTCGGCGAGGCGGCCGCCGCCGTAGGCGCCGACCATGCTGACCGCGCCGAAGACCAGTCCGGTCCGCCAGCGGACCCGGTGGGCGCGGGCGTGCGGGACGAGTCCCGCGAGGCTGGTGACGCCGACGACGAACAGGGAGGTGGCGATGGCCTCCTTGGTGTCCTGGCCGGCCAGGTAGACCAGGATCGGCACGGTGAGGATGGACCCGCCGCCACCGAGGATGCCGAGGCTGACGCCGATGAGGACGGATGCCGCGAGGACGAGCGTGATCACGCGCTGTCCCGCAGGGACGCGATGACGGCACGGATGTCGGTGCGCGGGCCCCGGTTGTAGGGCAGCTTCGCCAGCATCATGCCCATCGCACAGGTGTTGCTGAGTGCGGCGAAGGTGAGCCCGGCACCGATGGCGGTGCCGATCAGGTGGGCTCCCGGCACGAACACGCCGACGACTCCGGTGACGAGGACGACGGATCCGGCGATGAGGCGGACCTGCCGTTCCAGTTCCCAGCGTGCCTCACCCCGGTTGACGGGGGCGCCGGAGGCCTCCCAGGCCGTCATGCCGCCGTCGAGGACGCGCAGGTTGGGCAGGCCCGCCTCGGCGAGGGCCTGTTCGGCCTGGGCAGCGCGGGCGCCGGAGCGGCAGACGAGGACGACGTCCTCGTCGAGGTGGGCCAGCAGTTCGGCGCGGTGCTCGCGCAGGGTGTCCAGGGGGACGTTGTAGGCGCCGGGGATGTGGCTCGTCCGGAACTCGCCGGGGGTGCGCACGTCCAGCAGGCGGGGTCCTTCGCCGTCCTCGGCCAGCCGCTGGAGGGCGGCGGGGGTGAGGGTGGCGGGGGTGGAGGCGGCGGTGCGGGAGGCGTCGGTCGTCATGGGTACTCCTCGTGAGGGCGCGGTTCCGCGCGAATACGGGGTGGGGGAGGGGTGGGGATACCGGGAGCGCCGGTCGGGGCTCTCGTGGAGGGGGCTCGCCTGGGCGTCCGGGTCAGGCGCCGGCGGGGGTGTTCAGCAGCGCCCAGGCGGCGTAGCCGCCGAGGATGTCCGAGACGTCGGTGAAGCCGTGGTGGCGCAGCAGGCTCGCGGCGATCGAGGAGCGGTGGCCGCCCGCGCAGTGCAGGACCAGGGACCGGTCGCGGGGAACCTCGTCCAGGCGGCGGGGCAGCTCGCCGAGCGCGATGTGCAGGGCTCCGTCGATGAATCCGCTGTCTCCGCGCTCGCCGCAGTTGCGGACGTCGAGGACGACCGGCGGATTGTCGCCCGCCAGGGCGGTGCGGACCTGGGCGGCGGTGAGGCGGCTCGCCGGGCTGACCTCGCCGGCCAGGGCGGTCAGGGCGTCGTCCGGAGAGCGCAGGTATCCGGCCACACGGTCGAAGCCGATCCGGGCAAGGCGCGTGACGATCTCCTCCTCGCGGTTCTGCGGCGCGACGACCAGCAGCTCGGCGCCGGCGGGCAGGACCGTCCCGGCCTGCTCGGCGAACCGGCCGTCGGCGGGGACGTTGACCGCGCCGCGCAGATGTCCGGCGGCGAACTCCTGCGGGTCCCGGGCGTCAACGACCACGGCGCCGGAAGCGCGGAGGTCGGTGAAGTCCTCGACGCTCAGCGGCCTCGGTGCGGCGGCCGGGTCGAACAGCTCGCGCTCCTTGCGGTTGAGCTCGGCGTCGAAGGCGAAGTAGCCGGGAGCAGCGGACTGGCCGGCGGTCACGATCGCCACGAAGTCCTCCTGCGACATGGGTGCGCAGGCGTAGTTGGTGGCCCGCTGCTCGCCGATGGTGGACTGCTTCTCGGTCGAGAGGTTCTTGCCGCAGGCGGAGCCGGCGCCGTGCGCGGGGAAGACCCGCACCTCGTCCGGCAGGCCCATCAGCTTGTTCTGCACGCTGTCGTACAGCATCGCGCCGAGCTCCTCGGCGGTGACCCCGGCGGAGGCCAGCAGGTCGGGGCGGCCCACGTCCCCGATGAACAGGGCGTCACCGGTCAGCACGCCGTACGGGACGGCGTCCCCGCCGCGCTCGTGGACCAGCACGCTGATCGACTCCGGGGTGTGCCCCGGGGTCTCCATGATCTTCAGGGTGACGTCGCCCAGGCTGATGGTCTCGCCCTCGGCGAGCTTCCGGATGGGGTACTCGGTCTCGGCGCGCCGGCCGTAGCCGATCCAGGCGCCGGTGTGGGCGGCCATCTCCAGGTGTCCGGCGACGAAGTCCGCGTGGAAGTGCGTGTTGATGACGCCCACCACGGTCAAGCCGCGAGCCTCGGCGTCCGCCAGGTACTCCGAGACGTCCCGGCGGGGGTCGACGACCACCGCCTTGCCGGTGGTCTCTTCGGCGATCATGTACGACGCCTGGGAGAGGCAGTCGAGGTAGTACTGGGCGAAGAACACGGGAACCTCCGTCGCGGCTGGCTATATACCCCTGGGGGTATTCTTGGGGCCAAAAGGGGGCCCGCTCCTCCGAGGGGCGGGCGGGTTCGGGGGTGGGGGCCGGGCCGGCCCCGCAGTGGTCGGGCCGGCCTGGGCCCGCCCGCTGCGGCTGCGGTGCAGCGACTGCACCTCCTGATACCCCCGTGGGTATTACGCCTTCGACGGTAGAGGGCCTCCGTCTCCCCTGTCAAATACCCCTGGGGGTATCTGTCGCGCTGTGGTCGGAGCGGCCGGAGTGGCCGGCGGTCCCGGGGGGCTTGCCCGGAAGGGGGGCGGCGGGCAAAGCTGGGGTAAAGCGCCGGTTGCCTGGAAGGGCCGATCCGCGAAGGTGAACGAAGACATGCGCCGCCTTTCCCACGTCCTGCTGCCGGCCGCCCTGCGCCGACGCGCCCGCACGATGCCGGGCCTGCCGGGCGTGCCGTCCCAGCCGCAGCCCTGGCAGCGGGAGGGGCGGCCCGGCGGGCACGCCGCCCCGCCGCCCCGGACGCGCGAGGACGAAATCCTGGACGACCTGCCGGACGTGGTCCGGGACCAGGGCCTCCTCGCCGTCGTCAGCGACACCCTGCTGCCCGCCGACGTGCGCGCGGCGAACCTGCACGCAGCCGTCGCGGCCCTGGAGGCGGCCGGCATCCCCTACGGCCTGGTGCCCGAGCCGGGGCCGGCCCACAGGCTGGCGATCGGCCCGGACGACCGGTCCCGGGTCGTCGAGGCGTGCGCCGAGGCCTTCGCGGGCCGGCCCGTCTACGCACGGCTCCTCGGCGACGGCGGCCGGCCCCTGCGCGACATCCTCGCCGAAACCCTGCCCCGGGCCGTCGCCGAGCGGGAGACCGGCGAGCAGGTCAACGGGATCCGCCTGTACCGGCGCGTGGTGACCTCCGGGCGGACGCTCCGCCACGGCCCCGAACTCGGCTGCGACCTCGACTTCTGGACGCCGTCCGCCTCCGGGCAGGGAGGCGTCGCCTCACTCCGCGAGACGCCGTACGGCTGGTGGCTGCCCTCCCTGGAGGCGACCGCGGTCCGGCGGATCGGCGGGCGCGACTGCCGCGTCCTCGACGCCCTCGCAGGCCGGTTCCCCCACGACATCGACTTCCCCGTCGACGCCGTGATCAGCTGGGTGGACTCCGCCGACCCCGCCTGGCGCCGCAGACGCGAGCAGGCCGGAGCCGCCGAGCCGGCCGGCCGCCCGGACGGGGTGGACGACGCGGAACACCGCTACCGCGACCGCGGGGAACTCCGCTACTGCCTGCGCTCCATCGCCGCCCACGCACCCTGGATCCGGCACGTCTTCCTCGTCACCGACCGGCAGACGCCCCCCTGGCTGGCCGCCGGCCACCCCGGCATCACGGTCGTGGACCACGGCGACCTCTTCGCCGACGCCGGCAGCCTGCCCGTCTTCAACTCCCACGCCATCGAAAGCCAGATCCACCGGATCCCCGGCCTCTCCGAGCACTTCCTCTACTTCAACGACGACATCTTCCTCGGCCGGGAACAGCAGCCCCAGCACTACTTCCTGCCCTCAGGGCTGCCCAAGGTCTTCCACGACCGGCGGGCCGTGCCGCCGCTCGCGCCGGGGGCGGACGAGGACGGCGACGTCTTCAGCGCCTCCCAGCGGGTGACCCGGCGGGCCGTCGAGGAGGCGGCCGGCAGGACGTACCCGTACATCCTGGCCCACACCCCGTACCCGCTCCGGCGCTCCCTCTTCGCGCGCGTCGAGGAAGCCCTGCCCGGCCGGCTCGACGCCACCGGCCGGTCGGTCTTCCGCAGCGCGACCGACCTCGCCCCGGTCACGCTCGCCGCGCACCTCGCCCTGGCCGAAGGCCGGGCCGTGGAGGGCGAGCTGGCCCACGCGTACGCGGCCACGGACCAGCCCGGGGCCGAGGAACAGCTCGCGGACCTGCTCCGCCGGCGCGACGCCGACGCCTTCTGCCTGGCCGACGACGCCGGGACGGAGGTCCCGCCGGAGCACCAGCAGCGGACGGTCACCGCGTTCCTGGAGGCGTACTTCCCGGTGCCGTCCCCCTACGAGCTGCCGTAGGGCCTGTAGTGAGCCGGATACAGGCCCTGGCCCCCGATCAGGGGCCGAAGTGGACGTACGAGGCCCAGGCCAGGGGGCGGTAGGGGTCCTCGGCGCGGATGCGGGCCACCGCCGCGTGCAGGGCGTACGGGGTCCGCGCAAGGTCCGGGGAAGCAGCCGGTTCGCCGTCGGGCCCGGCCGCCGCCAGAGAGCCGTACAGCGCGTCCGCCACCCGGCGGGCCGTCGTGTCGCCGACCGTCCACAGCGTCGAGACGACCTGCCGGAAGTTGCCCAGCAGCAGCGCACCGGCCAGGTGGATCGCCTCGTTCGGCAACTCCGCCCCGCCCACCGCCGTCTGGCAGGCCGACAGCACCGCCAGCTCCGCCGCCGGCAGGTCCAGGCGGGCCAGGTCCGCCACCGTCAGCGGGCCGTCGTACAGGTACAGCGCGCCCCGCCCGGGGTCGGCGAGGTCCTGCCCGCCGTGGCAGGCGAAGTGGACGCAGCCGTGCGCGGGCAGCAGCTCCAGCACCCGGGCCCGCGTCGCCTCCGCGTCCCGCAGCACCGTGTGCCGCCCCGGGAACCGGGCCCGCAGCGCCTCCGCCTCCGCACGGACGCCCTGCAGCGGCTCCAACCCGGGCGCGTACGACGGCCGCTCCGACACCGCGGCCGCCAGCAGCCGGCCCGTGCCGCCGCCGGCGGTGCCCGCGGCGCGGGCCCGGCCCAGGGCGCGGAGCGTCGGAATGTACGAGGACACCACGCGCTCCACGACGGCGTCGCCCGGCCGGTCGTCGTCCGGGTCGTGGTAGCCGGCGGCGTGCACCGGGAGCAGGGCCAGCGGGCCCGTCGCACACCACCACAGGCGGCGCCCCTGGCGAGCCCGCGCCTCGGGCGCGTCCAGCACCGGCGCGGCGACCGCGTCCCACAGCCACTCCAGCGTGTCCAGGACCGTCTGCTGGACCGGGCCGGCGGACGCCCCCGGCCGGCCCAGGCGCTCCACGGCCGCAAGGTAGCGCTCTGTCCGGGCCTGCGCGTCCTGCGCGTCCAGGGCCGGCAGCGGCACCACGCGGACCCGGCCCGGCGTGACGACAAGGGCGTCGCAGCGCAGCCGGCTCACGTTCACCAGCACCAGCGGCCCGCCCGCGGCCGCCTGCGACAGCTCCGCGAACGGCATCGGCAGCATGAAGTACCCGAAGCCCGGGCGGGTGCGGATGTCGGCGACCAGCGCGTCCCACTCCCGGGCCGCCGCGCGCCGCCGCCGGTCGCCGTCCTCCGCAACCCGCCCGAACGGGGCGAGCGGCAGGGGGTCCTGCTCCAGGGCCGTCCGCAGCTCGGCGAGCCGCCCGGCCGCCTCCGGATGCGCCCGCGCCAGCTCGGCCAGGTCCGTACGGGCGTCCAGTGCCTGCCCCCACAGCACCGACCGGCCCTGGTCGAGGAGCTCGACCGCCTGCTCCGGGCGGCCGCAGGCGAGGGCGCAGGCGGCGGCGTCCGTGGCGGCGTGCGAGCGGGGCGCCAGCAGCCGCTCGCGGTCGCCGCGCCCAAGGCCCCGCCAGGCCGCCGCCGGCAGCAGACCCACCGCCTCCGCGTGGAAGTCCGCGGCCCGCTCCCACCCGGCCAGGCCGGCCGCGGCGCGGTCGGCGGCGAACCGGCCCCCGGCGAGCGCCGCGTCCAGACGGGCCTGCGGCGGAGACGTCGGACAGCGGGCCGCGTCCGCGTAGGCCTCCAGAGCCCGTACGGCGTCCCGCTCGGCAGCGTCCGCGGCATCGGCGCCGCCGGGGCCGGGCAGTCCGGCCCCGGCGGTCCGCAGGGCACTGCGGTCGGCGAGCATGCCGGCCAGCGCGGCGAGGGCCCGGGCGGTCCTCGGGGAATCCGGCGGCAGGGCGTCGGCCGCGGCGCGGGCGTGGGCGACGGCCGCGTCCAGGTCGCCGGCGTCGCCCCGCAGCCGGGCCCGGTCCCACAGGGCGAGCGCGAGGTTCGTCCGGGCGGTGCCCGCGGGATCCGGGCCGCCCCCGGCCGGCCGGTGCCCGCCCGCCGCGTCCGGCTCCTGATGATCCGGGCCGGGGTCCATGGCCACGGCCCGGCGGCCCAATTCCACCGCCTCGTCGAGGTCGGCCGGGCCGGCGTGCAGCAGGTACCGCTCGCGCAGCCGGTTCGACAGGTTCGGCAGGGCCGAGTGCAGCACGCGCGCCGCGGACGCGCCCGCCATCCGGCCCGCCACCTCCACGACCTCGCGCCCCAGCCCGATCGACCGCTCCAGGTCGGCCGCGTCCCCCACCGCCCGGTGCCGCAGCGCCAGCGTCGTGCCCAGGGTGGCCAGCCGGGCGCAGTGCGCGGCCCGGTCGCCGCCCCCGCCCGCCTCCACGGCGCGCTGCGCCGCCGCCACCGCCTCGTCCAGGTCGGCGCGCGCACCGTCCCGCTCGAAGCGGCGTACGCAGGCCGCGGCCAGCGCCGACAGCTCCGGCCCCCGCTCCGGCTCGGCCTGCAGCAGCGCCGCCGCCCCGTCGCCGCCCGCGCGGCGCAGCTCGGCCGGGCCGGCGTCCGGCATGCCGAGCACCTCGCGGAGCTGCCGCAGGTTGGCGCCCGGCCCGTACGCCGCGGAACGCAGGTGCCCGATCGCCGTGTCGAGGTCGTCGGGGCGGCCCTCCCGCTCGAAGCGGCGCAGCAGCAGCGCGCCGACCCTGCCTTCGGCCTCCGGACGGCTCGGGTGGCCCTCCGGCATGCCGTCCATGAGCCGCCTGCCCTCGTCCAGAGCCTGTTCGAGGACGTCCGGGTCGCCGGTGCGGTCGTAGCGGGAGAGGGCCGCGCCGAGGCGGTGCAGGTACGGCACCACCGCGCCAGAGCCGGCCGGCCGGCGCCCCGCCTCCTCGGGCGGGACCTCCGGGGAGCTGCGGGGCGGGATCAGCTGCGCCCCCTGCCAGACGCCGCGCAGGCCCGCCTCGCGCACCCGGTCCCGCTCGCGCAGACGGGCGTCGACGGTCGCCAGCAGCGCACGGGCCGGCTCCGCGCGCCCGTCGCCGTCCGCGAGGCGGGCGAGCAGCCCCGTCAGGCAGGACCGGGCCTCCCGCAGGTCCCGCTCGCTGTCCGTCAGGCCCTGGCGGTGCACCAGGGCCAGGGCCAGGTTCGACGCGTTCAGCAGGTACTCCTCGGACGGCGGCCGGACGAGGGCCAGCGCCCGGCGCAGGGCGTCCACGCCCTCGTCGAGGTCGGCCGCCGCGGCACCCGCGTCGCTGCCGGTGCGGGCGCGGCAGCGCCACAGCAGGTTCTTGCCGAGGTTGTGCAGGCAGTGCCAGCGCAGCTCCCCGCCGGGCGGCGGCTCCAGGCCGGCGAGTTCGCGGTACAGGGCGATCGCGGCATCCAGCTCGGCCGGGTCGGGGGAGCGCTCGTACCGGGCTTCGGCCGCCTGCGCCCGCGCGAGCAGCAGCCCTGCCCGGTTGCGCGGGTCGGCGGTGCGGGCCAGGCGGGCGGCCTCCCGGCCGTACCGGTTCGCGGCCTCCAGGTCCGCCGGATCCCCGGTCCCGGTGCGGTGGCGGGCCAGCAGCGCCATGCCCAGCTGCGCGGCGAGCGGGCCGCGGTCGGGGTGGTCCTCCGGCAGCTCCTCCAGAGCCGGCCCGAGGAGTTCGATGCCGACGTCGCGGACGAGGGGGTCGGCGTCCGGCCCGGACTCCTCGGCCTGCCCGAGCAGCCGTACGGCCTCTTCGGCACGCTCCACCGCCCCCGGCCGGTCCGCAGCCCGCGGGCCGCGGCGCGCCGGGCCGGCGGGAAGCCGGGCGCGGCGCAGCCGCAGTCCGACCAGCCGGGAGCCCCAGCGCGCCGCCTCGGCCCGGTCCTCCAGGCCGCCGGGGCGGACGGCCTCCTCCATCAGGGCGATCAGCGCGTCCAGATCGGCCGGGTCCCCGGTCGCCTGGTGCCGTTTGTACAGCGCCGACGCGAGGCTCTTCAGCACCGGGGCGCGGGACGCGGTGTGCGCCCCCGTGCCGGGGGCGGTGGCGGCCCGCAGCACCGTGATCGCCTCGTCGAGGTCGTCCGGGCGGCGCGTGTGGCCGTACCGGGCGTGCAGCGCGCCGCCCAACTGGGCCAGTGCGTCGATGTGTTCGGGGTCAGGGCCGGGTCCCCGGCCCGGGCGGACGGCGAGCAGCTTGCGGCAGACCTCCACCGCCTCCGCCGTGGCGGGCCCGGTGTTGCGGCGGGTGCACTCGCGGGTCAGGGCCGCCGCCAGGACCTGGAGGAACAGCTCGCGGCCCGGGCCGGCGGCCGGGGCCTGCCGGAGCGCGGCCCGCCCCCAGGTGAGCGCCCCGTCCAGGTCGCGGTCCGCGCCGGTGCGCTCGTACCGCTCCAGCCATCCGACAGCGGCGACGAGCCGGACCGGCCCGGAGTCCGGGTGGTCCTCGGGGAAGTCGGACAGGGCGTGGTGCAGGGTGACGAGGCCGGGCAGGTCGTCCTCGCCGGCCTGCCGGGCCGACTCCAGCAGCCGGTTGGCCGCGCGGGCCCGGCTCATCGGATCCGCGCCGCACTCCACCGCGAGCTCCCAAAGGCGCGGCTCCACCTGCTCGGGCGCCGCGTCGTGCAGCAGCCCGACCATCGCCACCGTCGCCGCGAGGGAGGGCAGTTCGGCCCGCCGGTCCAGGGTGCCCGTCTGCGCCAGCAGCAGCCGCCCGAGGTGCAGGGCGGCCTCGGCGCGCACCGGTGAGCCAGGCGGTGCGGCGGCCGCAGTCTCCAGCAACTGCTCGGCGTCTTCCCGAAGTCGGGGGCCGTCGAGGGGTCCGGGGCGTCCCGTCCGCGCGAACTCCCGTACGGCACGGTCGATTCGCTCCCGCGCTGTGCCCCGCCGACGCCGCCACATGCCCCAACGACCTTCCGTCACCCGGCTTACGGTAGCCGTGTGTCGCGGCGGGGTGCCAATCGGTAACCTCGGCCGCGGCGGCCCGCGGAACACGGCGCGGGGGAAGGGAGGCAGCGGCCGATGGCCCAGCAGGAGGAGCCGTCCGGCAGCCGGGCGGAGACCGGGGCGGGCACGCGCGCCGGCGGGGCCGCGGGCCCCGGCGAGTCCGAGGCGCTGGCGCTGTGGTGCGCCCGCCTCGCCGGGTTGCGGGACCAGGCGCGGGTGACGGGCGTCGGTGCGCGCCTGGAGC
Organism: Streptomyces globosus; assembly: GCF_003325375.1. Lineage (GTDB taxonomy): Bacteria > Actinomycetota > Actinomycetes > Streptomycetales > Streptomycetaceae > Streptomyces > Streptomyces globosus_A. The sequence goes on from NZ_CP030862.1 coordinate 2,527,776, forward strand.
GGGACGCGGACCGGGTGCGGCAGGGCGGATCCGCGCTGCGCGCCGTCCGCAAGTGGCTCCAGGAGGACGGGGATCCGGGCGGCGGGGCGGACGGGCCGCAGCGCAGCTGGTCGGACACCGGGGGCGCGGCCATGGTCGGCTTCCCCGGCTCACGGCGCCCGCCCTCCGCGGGCGCCGGGCGGTACGCCTGCCCGAGCGGCCGGTGCGACCGCGTCGCCGGACGGGACGCCCAGGGGCACGTGCCGGTCTGCCACGCCTACGGGTCCGCGATGCGGCCCGCCCCGCCGCCCCCGGCCGGCGGGGCGCCGTGATCACCGGCATCCTGTCCGAGGTCGGCCGGCACGTCAGCACCCGCTGGTTCCGGTCGGTGCTGCTGCCGGGTCTGCTGCTGGTGCTGGTGGCCGCGGCCGGGCGCCGCCTCGGCCACGGCCACGCCCTCGACGCCGGGCAGCTCACGGCCTGGGCGGACGGGTGGGCCGGGCGCTGGCGGGGCCGGCCCGCACGCGCCGTGCTCGACGCCGTGCTGCTGCTCGCCGCCGCCGGGACCGCCGGAACGGCCGCTGGCGTGCTCGGCCGGGCCCTCGAACGGTTCTGGCTCCAACCCTGGGAGACGGGCGCCCGCAGGCGCCGCCGCAAGGTGCTGCGGGAGGCCGGACGGCGCGGCGGCGACGTCGTCGAGGCGTACCTGCCGCGGCGGCACACCTGGATGAGCGACCGGGTCCGGCTCACCGAGGCGCGGATCCGCGCCCAGTACTGGTTCGACGCGGCCGCGGCCTGGCCGCGGGTGTGGCTGCTCGTCGCGGACGAGGTGCGCCAGCCGGTCGTGGCCGCCCGGACCGTGTTCGCCGAGGCCGCGGTGCTCACCGGGTGGGGGCTGCTCTACCTGCTGCTCGGGGCGTGGTGGTGGCCGGCCCTGGCGATCGGCGGCTGCGTGGCCGTCGCCGGCTGGCTGCGCTCGCGGGCGGCGCTGGAGGAGTTCGCGACGCTGATCGAGGCGGTGCTCGACCTGCACCACCGCGCTCTCGCCGAATCCCTCGGTGTGGCAACCGGCCCCGCGGCCGTCACGGAGGAGGAGGGCCGGGCCGTCGACGACATCCTCCGCAAGGGCGGCTGACCGCTCGCCCCTGCCGTCCGTCCGTCAGGCCGCCTCGGCCGGGGCGGGCGCCGGGTGCGGCGGCGCGGCGGCCGCCGGGCGCGCGGCGGGGGCGGGCAGGGCGAAGACGCGGAGGAAGAGCTGGGCGAGGGGGCCGATGGCCAGGGCGTACACGACGGTGCCGACGCCGACGGTGCCGCCGAGCAGGAACCCGCCCGCCAGCACGGCCAGCTCGATGCCGGTCCGTACCAGGCGCACGGAGCGGCCCGTGCGCCGGTGCAGGCCGGTCATCAGGCCGTCGCGCGGGCCCGGGCCGAACGCGGCGGCGATGTACAGGCCGGTGGCGGCGCCGTTGAGGACGACGCCCGCGGCCAGAACGGCCACCTGGGCCGCCGTGCCGTGCACGTCGGGCACGAACGCGAGCGTCGCGTCCATGGCGAGCCCGACCGCGAACACGTTCGACACGGTGCCGAGGCCCGGCCGCTGCCGCAGCGGCACCCACAGCAGCAGCACGAGCGCGCCGACGGCGATCGAGACCGTGCCGATGCTCCAGCCGACCCGCTCGGCGACGCCCTGGTGGAAGACGTCCCACGGGTCCAGGCCGAGGCCCGCCCGGACCAGCAGTGCCGAGCTCGCGCCGTACAGGGCGAGACCCGCGTACAGCTGGAAGAGGCGGCGGGGGAGGCGGCGCGCGGACCGCGCGCGGATCGTGGGCACCGGAGGGGCCTTTCCGTCGGGGTGGAGCGGCCAAAAGCGGCCGGGTCCCACCGTCGGACACCATCGGCCCGCGTCGAAAGGGCCAATTCGCTCCGAGTGGACCTGCTTTTCCGGCTGCGGCCGCCTGCCACCCCGGCCGACCCGCCAAGGCCGGTGCGGCCCTCGTGAGAACACACACATTTTTGTGCCATTTAGTCCGATTTGGTGAATCCTGGTAGCCGACCACGCCGGGCCCGCCGCACCACCAGGCACACCGGCGCACCGATGCCACGGGAGAGACATGCGACGCGTACCACGCCTGATCACCGACTGGCGGACGGCCCTGCCCCTCGCGTGCGGGGCCGCCGTCCTCGGCTTCGGCGGCCTGTACGCGGCCGGCCTCGCCCACGCCGGCGACACCATCGCCGACGGCACCCGGGTCCGCGGCGTGGACATCGGCGGCATGACCCGCACCGAGGCCCAGGCGGTCCTCGACCGCGAACTCGGCCCCGAGGCCGCTGCGCCGATCCCCCTGCACATAGACGGCCGCGCCGCCCAGGCGGCCCCCGCCGCATTCGGCCTGTCCCTCGACACCCGCGCCACCGCCGACCGCGCCGCGCAGTCCGGATCCGACCCGTTCACCGTGATCGGGCGACTCGTCCTGCCCGCGCAGGAGCGCGACCTCGAACCCGTCGTCCGGACGGACGCCGCAGCCGCGGCCGCAGAAGCCGAGCGCCTCGCCGCCCGCACCCGTACCGCGCCCCGCGACGGGGCCATCACCTTCCACGACGGCGCCGCCCGCGCCACCGCCCCCGCCGCCGGCGTCGCCGTCCAGGCCCGGGCAGCGGCGGACGCCGTCCGCACGGCCTACCTGGAGCCGCGCACGGAGCCCGTCGCCGTGCCCGTCGTCCGCACCCAGCCGGCCGTCGACGCCGGGGAGACCGAGCGGGCCATGGCGCAGATCGCCGAACCGGCGATGTCCGGCCCGATCACGCTGAGCCTGACCGGCAAGCCCGTCACCCTCACCCCCGAGGCCATCGGCCGCCACCTGAAGATCGGACCCGGCGACGACGGCGTCCTTCGGCCCGAACTCGACGCCGAGGGGCTCCTCGCCGACCCGGACGTCGCCCGGCAGATCAACGCCCTGACCCGGCCCTCCCGCGGCGCCGTCCTGGAGGTGGACCCCGCCACCAAGCGCGTCGTCGTCTCCGAGGACGGGCGCAGCGGCGTCCGGGTCACGGCCGAGGCGCTGGAGGACGCCGTCCTGCCGCTCCTCACCCGGACCGGCGCAGCCGCCCGCACCGGTGTGCTCGCCGCGACCGAGGTCAAGCCGAAGATGACCGCCGACGAGGCGCGCCGCCTGGGCATCCGCGAGCAGGTCTCCTCCTTCACCGTCGAGTTCCCGGCGGCGCCGTACCGCAGCACAAACATCGGCCGGGCCGTCGAGCTGATGAACGGCTCGGTCGTCAGGCCGGGCGAGACCTGGAGCTTCAACGAGACGGTCGGGGAGCGGACGCAGGCGAACGGCTTCGTCGACGGCATCATGATCAACGACGGCCGGTACGTGAAGTCGCCCGGCGGCGGCGTCTCCGCAGTCGCGACGACCATGTACAACGCGGTGTTCTTCGCCGGCCTGAAGCCGCTGGAGCACGGGGCGCACTCCTTCTACATCGAGCGCTACCCCGAGGGCCGCGAGGCCACCGTCGCCTGGGGCACGCTCGACCTGCGCTGGCGCAACGACTCCGGCCACGCGGTGTACGTCCAGGCGAGCTCCACGGACACCTCCGTGACGATCAGCCTGCTCGGCACCCGGGAGTACGACGAGGTGCGCGCGGTGACGGGCCCGCGGACGAACGTCACCCCGCCGAAGAAGATCTCCGCCCCGGGCCCGCAGTGCGAGGTGCAGACCCCGCTGGAGGGCTTCGACGTCGCCGTCGACCGGGTCTTCGTCAAGGGCGGCAAGGAGGTCAGGCGGGAGACGTACAAGACGCACTACACCCCGCGCGACGAGGTCTCCTGCGACCCCGAGACCCCCTCGCCCGCGCCGTCCGCACCCGCGGCCCCCGCGAGCCCGGCCGCCCCGGCGCCGGCCCCCGCCCGCGCCGGCGCCGTCTGAGCCGGACCCGGACACACCGCCGCGGCGGCCGCAGCAGTGCGGCCGCCGCGGCTTCGCCGTCCGGCGGCGTCGCGGCCCGGAGCGCCGTCCTCAGTGGGGGAGGGCGGACTTGGGGCGGGCGCGCCAGGAGTGCGCGGGGTGGTGGACCGGTGAGGGCAGGTCGCGGTCCCAGTGGGCGCGGCGGTGCCGGGTGGTGCGGGGCGGCCCCGCGACCTCGGCGGCGCGCGCGAGCACGAGCAGGGCGGCCGTGAGGGCCGCCAGTTCTATGTGGTCCGGGACCCCCTTGACCACCCTGATCCGGTGCCGGCGTATCACCAGGACACCGGAAGGGACTTGGGGCCGCGGATCAGGCCGCCGGCCTGCCATTCGACCTGCTCGGGCGGGACCGCCAGGGCCAGCCGCGGGTAGCGGTCGAGGAGCGTGGCCAGCATGACCTCCGACTCCATCCGGGCCAGCATCGAGCCGACGCAGTGGTGCGGGCCGTTCCCGAACGCCATGTGGGCGGTCGGTCCGCGGTCGAAGTCCAGCCTGTCCGGGTCGGGGAAGACCTCCGGGTCCCGGTTGGCCGCCAGGTACGAGGAGTAGACCGCGTCGCCCGCCTTGATCTGCACCCCGGCGATCTCCAGGTCGCGCGTCGCGATCCGCGGCAGGCCCACCCCGCTGCGGTGCGGGATGAAGCGCAGCAGCTCCTCCACCGCCTGGGGGATCAGCTCCGGTTCGGCGCGCAGCCGGGCGAGGTGCTCCGGGTGGGTGAGGAGGGCGTAGACCATGTTGGCGCTGTTGTTGCGGACCGCGTGGGCGCCGCTCACCAGGATGGCGGTGGCCAGCGACACGGCCTCGTCCTCGGTGATCTCGCCGGCCGCGGCCGCGGAGGTCAGCACCCCGGCGAGGTCGTCGGTGGGCTCCTCGCGGCGCATCTCCAGGAGGGCGACGACCGTCTCGCGGACCGTCTTGAGCGCGTCGACGCTCTGCGCGGGCGCGGGCCCCGGCGTCATCGCCACATTGGCCCAGTCGGTCATGTCGGCCCGCATCCCGTGCGGCATCCCGAGCAGGTCGGCGACGGCGGCGAGGGGTAGCGGGCCGTGCAGGTGCTCGACCAGGTCGGCGGGCGAGCCGTGCCGCTCCATCCCGTCCAGCAGGCCGTCGGCGGTCCGCTGGATGGTCGGCCGGAGCTTCTGCATGGCCTTGCCGGTGAACGCGCGCGCCACCACGCGGCGCATGTCGTTCAGCCGGGGCGGGTCGGCGTAGTTCAAGGACGCCTTCTGTGAGGCGATCGCGTGCGGCGAGGAGGCGGTGATCGTCCGGCCCACCAGCTCCGACCTGCTGAAACGCGGATCTGTCGTGGCCGCCTTGACGTCGGCGTAGCGCGACATCAGCCAGGCGTCGCCCTGGCCGAAGGGCAGCCTGATGCGGGCGGCCCGCTTCTCCTTCAGCCGCTCGTGGAGGAACGGGTCGAACTCCAGCGCCTGGAAGTCGTCCAGGCTCCAGTGGTGCACCGTCTCGTCCGGGGCCGGCTGCGCAGCCGGCTCCGCAGCCGTTCTCGGCTCTGCCGTCATGCTTCATCTCCCTGCGTGGATGGCTCCCCCGACCGCACGATTCCGCGGCCACATGGGACTTTTGCGGCCATATCGGCACACGCATCCCTTCCCGGTCGCCACCCGCCCCGCCGCCTGTGCCGGGCAGCGTCACCGGATTGGCCCATGTCCCCCAACGCCGTAGTCCCGCGCGCGCTTCGGCTGCGGGTCCGTGAGGCTGTGTCAGACAGGAAAGGAGAGCCACCCATGGCGACTCTGTGCAGGCCAACGGTGTCCGTGCCCGAGCACGTGATCACGATGGAGGAGACCCTCGACCTGGCCCGGTCCGTGCACGCGGACCATCCGCAGCTCGACCTGGCACTGCGTCTGATCCGCAACACCGGCGTCGCGAAGCGGCACATCGTGCAGCCCATCGAGGAGACGCTCAAGCACCCCGGCTTCGAGTCGCGCAACGCGGTCTACGAGGCAGAGGCCAAGGCCCGCGTCCCCGCCGTGGTGCGGCAGGCGCTCGAGGACGCGCAGCTGCGCGCCAAGGACATCGACATGATCATCTACGTGTCGTGCACGGGCTTCATGATGCCCTCGCTGACCGCGTGGATGATCAACGCGATGGGCTTCCGGACCGACACCAGGCAGCTCCCCATCGCCCAGCTGGGCTGCGCCGCCGGCGGGGCCGCCGTCAACCGGGCCCACGACTTCTGCACCGCCTACCCGGACGCGAACGCGCTGATCGTGTCCTGCGAACTGTGCTCGCTGTGCTACCAGCCCAGCGACCTGGAGGTCGGCAACCTGCTCTCCAACGGCCTCTTCGGCGACGGCATCGGCGCGGCGGTCGTCCGCGGCCGCGGCGGCACCGGCATGACCCTGCACCGCAACAGCTCGTACATCATCCCCCAGACAGAGGACTGGATCATGTACGACGTCAAGTCGACGGGATTCCACTTCAAGCTCGACCGGCGCGTGCCCGGAACGATGGAACCCCTCGCCCCCTCCCTCAAGGAACTGGCCAAGGCCCACGGCTGGGACGCCGCAGCCCTGGACTTCTACATCATCCACGCGGGCGGACCACGCATCCTGGACGACCTCAGCAAGTACCTCGGTGTGGCACCCGAAGCATTCCGCTTCAGTCGGGCCACACTGACCGAGTACGGCAACATCGCCAGCGCCGTCGTCCTCGACGCGCTGCGCCGCCTCTTCGACGAGAACCGCACCGCCGACGCCGCCAAGGGCCTGCTGGCCGGCTTCGGCCCCGGCATCACCGCAGAGATCTCACTGGGCAGCTGGACCTCCGAACGAGGGACCGGTTGAGGGAGGAATCCGAAGCATGCTGAAGGACGGCCCCGCAACCGCACGGCCACCCGTCACACACTGGCCCACCCCGGCGCTGGAGGGGGTCGACTTCGACCCCGTCCTCGCCGGACTGATGCAGGCGGGGCCCGTCACCCGGATCCGGCTGCCCAACGGATCCGGCTGGGCCTGGCTCGTCTGCCGCTACGACGACGTGCGCATGGTCGCCAACGACCCCCGGTTCAGCCGCAAGCTCGTCGCCGAACACGACGTCACCCGCCTGGCCCCCCACTTCATCCCCGCGCCGGGCGCCGTCGGGTTCGAGGACCCGCCCGACCACACCCGGCTGCGCCGCACCGTCGCCGCCGCCTTCACCACCACCGGCGTGGAGCGCCTGCGCACCCGGGCCAAGGAGATGCTCGACGGCTTCGTCGACGGCATCCTCGCCGACGGCCCGCCCGCGGACCTGACCGAACGCCTCCTCGCGCCCTTCCCGCTCGCGGTCGTCTGCGAGCTGATGGGCGTACCCGAGCAGGACCGGCCCGTGGTCCACGAGTGGACCACCCTCATCCTCTCCTCCGCCCAGGGCGCCGAGCGCAGCGAACGTGCCAAGAACGAGGCGCTCGCCTACCTCGCCGCCCGCCTGCGCTCCGGCGACGTCCCCCACGACGACAGCGTCATCGGGCTCCTCGACAAGGCCGTCCGCGACGGCGAGGTCACCCTGGAGGAGGCCACCGGCCTGGGCCTGCTCATCCAGATCGGCGGCGAGGCCGTCACCAACAACGTCGGCAACATGGCCTACATCCTGCTCACCCGGCCGGACCTGATGGACCGGCTGCGCGCCAGACCCGAGCTGCGGTCCTCCGGGCTCAACGAGCTGCTGCGCTACATCCCCCACCGCAACGCCGTCGGCCTGTCCAGGATCGCCCTGGAGGACGTCGTCGTCGCCGGCCAGCTCATCCGGGCCGGCGAGGCGGTCTACGTCTCCTACCTGGCCGCCAACCGCGACCCCGACGTCTTCCCCGACCCCGACGAACTCCACCTGGACCGCAGCCCGAACCCGCACGTCTCCTTCGGGTACGGCCCCCACTTCTGCCCCGGCGCGATGCTCGCCCGCCTGGAGTCGGAGCTGATGGTCGACGCCCTGCTCGACCGCTTCGAGGACCTGCGCTTCACCGTGCCCACCGCCGAACTGCGCTGGCGGCCCGGAGCGCTCATCCGCGGCCCCGAAGGGCTGCCGGTGACCTGGTCATGACCGCGCACGCAGCCCGGGACGGCCTGCTCGTGCCGCCGGGCCACGGCCGGACCCTGCACACCCCCGCCCAGCAGGTCACCTTCAAGGTGACCGGCGAGCACTCCACCGTCGCCTCCAGTTTCGAGGTCGTCGTCCCGCCCGGCTTCGACGTCGGCGCCCACCGGCACATCCGCAGCGAAGAGCTGTTCTACGTCCTGGAGGGTGAACTCGACGTCATGGCCTTCGAGCCGCGCGTGCGCAGCGGCGACGACTGGAGACACTGGGAATCGCTCGACGGACGCCAGGTCGTGCGGGCGACCCCCGGGACCGTCATCGTGGTCCCGCCCGGGTGCCCGCACGCCTTCGCGAACCCGACCGGCGAGCCGGCCCGCATGTTCTTCCAGGCCTCACCGCCACCGGATCACGAGCGGTACTTCGAGGAGCTCATCGCCCTGCTCGACTCGGGCGCCACCCCGGACGCCGCCGCGATCGCCGACCTGCGGAACCGGTACGACATCGAACAGCTCACGCCCCTGCGCCACGGGCTGTCCTGACCGACCACCAGCACACCGAACCCCCACCACACACACCACCCATGCTCGGGAGACTCCATGCTGCGCACGCGCCGCACTCTACGCACCGCCACGTACACCTTCGCCGGGACGGTCGTCGCCGCCGCCTCGCTCGCCGCGGGCCCGGCCAGTGCCGCCGAAGCCCTGCCGTCCCACTGGTGCTACGTCAACGGCGTGGAAGCACGCCCCGGACAGGAGGTCCGGGGCACCGCGGGCAACGACACGATCGTCTGCGAGAACGACGTCGAGAACGCCATCATCTGGGGCGGCGGCGGCGACGACAACATCCGCGTCAAGGGCATGCTCATCGACTCGCAGGTCCTCGGCGGCGAGGGCAACGACACCCTCCAGGTGAACAACCTCGCCCCCCGCAACGGCAACTCCTCCGTGCGCGGCGGCGCCGGCAACGACACCATCATCACCGCGCTCGTCATGGGCACCGCCGAGCACGGCGCCACCGTCTACGGCGACCATGGCGACGACATGATCACCACCGGCAGCGTGCTCGGCGAGCCCGGCGCGTACCAGCGCGGCGGCGGCCAGGTCTTCGGCAACGACGGCAAGGACACCATCCGCACCGGCAACGTCGACCTCGGCGGCCGGATCCTCGGCGGCAGCGAGGACGACATCATCGAGCCCAAGTCCGTTGGCGCGGAGTCGGCGGGCATCGTCCAGGGCGGCCCCGGCGACGACACCGTCCGCGGCCAGCACGACGCCACCCTCGTCATCGGCCCCGGCTACGCCCAGGTCGACGGCGGCCTGGGCGCCAACGCCTGCAAGCTCCGGCACTACTCCACCGGCACGCGGATCCGCAGCTCGGTCGCGAACTGCGAGATGCCGGCCGCGACCGCCCCGTCGACCACGACCCCGCCGGCGGCCGCGCAGCCTCCGGCGGCCGGGCCCGCGGAGCCGGCCGCCCCGCCGGCCGAGAACGCCCCGGCCCGCCCGGCCCGCCCGGCCTCAGGGTCCTGAGGGGCGGCGGCCGCCCGGAGCGCCGTGCGCGCGCTCCGCGGACAGGCCGCCCGGCAGCAGGAACAGCGTCAGCACGGCCCCGGCGGTGAAGATCAGCGCCGAGGCCGTGAAGACGGTCCGATAGCCCTCCAGAGCAGCCCGCGCCAGCAGTTCCGGCGCGGGCTGCCGCCCTGCCAGGTCCCGGACGACGGCGCCCGCGGCCAGCGTGCTCATCAGCGCCGTGCCCACCGAGCCGCCGACCTGCCGCATCGCGTTGACCGTCGCGGAGCCGACGCCCGCGTCCCGCGGGTCGATGCCCGCGGTGCCGAGGTTCATCGCCGCCGCCGTGATCAGGCCCATGCCCAGCCCGGTCGCCGCCTGTCCGGGCAGCACCTCGACCGCGTACGAGCCCGCTGCCGAGAGGTTCGCCAGCCACGCCATGCCCGCCGCAGCGAGCAGCATGCCCGTCACGACGCGGGCCCGCCCGCCGACCCCGCCGAGCAGCCCCAGGTTGCTGCCGATCGCGCTGATCATCGTGCATCCCGACATCGGCAGGAAGGCCAGGCCGGTCCGGGCCGGGCTGAGGCCGCGGGTGTGCTGGAAGTAGTACGTCAGGAACAGGAACACCCCGAACATCCCGACGCCCGTGAGGAACACGGACAGCAGGGCCGTCGCCCGGACCCGGTCGCGCACGATCCGCAGCGGCAGCAGCGGGTGCGGACCGCGCGCCTGCCACCACACGAAGGCCGCCAGCAGCACCGCGGCCGCCGTCAGGATCCCGAGCGTCGCCGCCGACCGCCAGCCCCGCGGGCCCGCCGTCGACAGCCCGTACACCAGGCAGAACAGGCCGGCCGAGGCCAGCACCGCGCCTGGCAGGTCCAGCCGCGGCGGCGCCTGCGGCGGGCGGCGGCGCAGCAGCAGCGCCCCTCCGGCGACGGCGGCCGCCGCGAACAGGACGTTCACGTACAGGGTCGACCGCCAGCCCAGGTGCTCGGTGAGGACGCCGCCGAGCAGCAGGCCCACCGCGCCCCCCGAGGCGGCCAGCGCCCCGAACACCCCGAAGGCCTTCCCGCGCTCGGCGGGCGCGGAGAACGTCGTCGTCAGCAGCGACAGGGCCGCCGGAGCCAGCAGGGCGGCGAAGACGCCCTGGAGGGCGCGGGCCGTGACGAGCACCTCGAAGGAGGAGGCGGCGCCGCCGAGCGCGGAGGCGGCGGCGAAGCCGATCTGGCCGACGAGGAAGGCCCGGCGGCGCCCCACCCGGTCGGCCAGCCGCCCCCCGAGGAGCAGCAGGCTCCCGAACGGGATGGCGTACGAGGTCACCACCCACTGGCGGCGGTGGTCGGAGAAGCCGAGGCCCTCCTGGATGGAGGGCAGGGCGACGTTCACGATGGTGGCGTCGAGGACGACCATCAGCTGGGCGAGCCCGATGACGGCGAGGATCCACCAGCGGCGCGGGTCGGGAGGCGCGGCCGGGGCGCCGGCCGCCCCGGTGGTGGTGCGCGCGGCGGGGCCGCGGCTGCCGGGGGAGGGCCCGGAGGCGGGCCCGGTCGGTTCTGCGGACATGGTGGTACTCCGTGGATTCCGCTCGCCCGCGCGGCCGGAGTGCGCTTCGTGCGCGCGCGGGCGCGGGCGATGTGTGCTTCGACGATGCGCGAGCCGGGCCCGGCGCCTGCGCGCCACGCCACGGTGCCGCCCGGATGGACCAGCCTCAGCCGTCGGCCGCGGGGCGGCCGGCGTGGAGTTCCAGGGGCCCCGTGCCCAGGGCGCGGGCGCGCAGGGAGGCCTTGATCTGGCGGCGCAGGGAGGGCTTGACGAGGTCGCGGAGGTCGCCCAGCGTCGCGAGGTGCCAGGCGAGGAGCTCGCCCGGGGGGAGGCGGATCGCCGTGAGGGCGGCGGTGCCCAGGACCCCGCCGTCGTAGAGGAAGCGGATGCGGGCCGGGTAGCCCGGCTTGTGCGACCAGTTCACGGCGAGCAGCCGGCCCGGCTCCACGTCGAGGCCGAGCTCCTCGCGCACCTCGCGCCGGACGGCCGCCCGCGGGGTCTCGCCGAGGTCGCTGTCGACGCCGCCGCCCGGCAGGTGCCACCGGCCGCGCCGGCCGTAGGCGGGCTCCACGAGCAGGACCCGGCCCGCCGCGTCGGTGAGCAGCGCGCTCGCCGCGGTCAGCGCCTTGGGCCGGGCGGCCCGGTGGCTCGCCGCGTCGAGCGCGCCGGCGTGCTCCAGGGCCGACCGGCGCGCCGGGTCCAGGCCGGCGGGCGAACCGGGCTGGGCCACGCCGTCGGCGAGGTGCGCCACCGAGCCCGTGCGCAGGGCGGCCAGCGCGGCGCGGAGGCGGGCCGCGTCCCGCTCCGGCAGCAGGGCGTACGCCTCCTGCGGCGCGACCCAGCCCGGCAGCACCGCCGCGGCTGCGGCGGCCTCCTGCGGTCCGAGCGGTCCGACGAGGTGGAGGTGGACGACGGCGGCCCGCGCCCGCGGGCCGGCGGCGGGCCGGGAGTCCACCGCGAGCAGCCGGCCGACGGGCGCGTGCAGGCCCAGCTCCCGGGCCAGCGCCCGGGCCAGCCCTGTCTCCGGGGTCTCGGCGCCGGCGACGGCACCGCCCGGCAGTCCGGGACGGCCCCGGGCGGGCCCGGAGGCCCGTACGAGGACTCGCCCGGCCCCGTCCACGACGACCGCCGCGGCCGTCAGCAGCGGACCGGGCCCGCGGGCGGGGCGGACGGAGCGGGCGGGGCGGGCGGAGCGCCGGGCGGGGCGCCCGGTGCGCTCGGCGGGGCGGCGGTCGGGCACGGCGGGCTCCCAGGTCGTGCGGCGGCGGGCGGCCGCGGGCGGTGCGGCGGCGGGCGGCCGCGGCCGGTCAGGCCCCGGCCAGCAGCATCCCGCCCATGGTGACCATGGTCGCCGCCACGACCCCGTCGAGCACCCGCCACGTCCTGGGCCGCGACAGCAGGCCGCTGAGCAGGCGGGCCCCGTACCCGAGCGCGCCGAACCAGCCGAGGCTCGCGAGCGCGGCGCCGATGCCGAACGCCCAGCGCAGGTCGCCGCGGTCGGCGGCGAGCGAGCCGAGCAGCAGGACGGTGTCCAGGTATACATGCGGGTTGAGCCAGGTCATCGCCAGGCAGGTCAGGACGGCGGCCCGGCGGGAGGAGGTCGCGGCGCCGCCGGTGTCGAGGGCGGCCGCGGGGTCCGGGCGGAGCACGCGGCGGGCGGCCAGCAGCCCGTAGCCGATCAGGAACGCCCCGCCTGCGATGCCGACGGCGGTGAGGGCGGCCGGCCAGGCGGTGACGAAGGCGCCGACGCCTGCGACGCCCAGCGTGATCAGGAGGGCGTCCGACACGGCGCAGATGGCGACCACGGCGAGGACGGCCTGGCGGCGCGCCCCCTGCCGCAGGACGAAGGCGTTCTGGGCGCCGATGGCCGCAATGAGGGAGAGCCCGGTGCCGAAGCCGGCGAGGGCCGCCGTGAGGATGCCGTGTGTCATGCGTCTGACCATATGAACGGACTGCTGTGCAGTACAGCTAAGGATTTTTACGTACCATTAGCACTCGTGATGGACGACCTCCCGCTGGACCAGGTACGCACCCTCCTCGCCGTCGTCGACGAGGGCACCTTCGACGCGGCGGCCGCCGCCCTGCACGTCACCCCCTCCGCCGTCAGCCAGCGCGTCAAGGCGCTCGAACAGCGCACCGGGCGGGTCCTGCTGATGCGGACCAAGCCGGTGCGGGCGACCGAGTCCGGGCAGGTGGTGGTCCGCTTCGCACGCCAGCTGGCCCGCCTGGAGCGGGACGCGCGCGCCGAGCTCGGCATGGCGCAGCAGGAGGGCGGCCCGGTGCGGCTGCCGATCGCCGTCAACGCCGACTCCCTCGCGACCTGGTTCCTGCCCGCGCTGGAGCGGGTGCCGCAGGACCCGCCGGTCCTCTTCGAACTGCACCGCGAGGACGAGTCGCACACCACCGCCCTGCTGCGGGAGGGCCAGGTGATGGCCGCCGTCACCTCCTCGCCCGATCCCGTGGCGGGCTGCACCGTGCGCCCGCTGGGCCTCGCGCGCTACCTGCCGGTGGCCGGCCCCGGCTTCGCCGCCCGGCACGTCCCCGAGGGCGGGTCCGCGGACGCCGTCGGGAGGGCCCTGGAGCACGCCCCGGTGATCGTCTTCGACCGGCGCGACGTCCTGCAGGACGTGTTCGTCCGCTCCCTCACGGGCGACCCGGACGCCGGGGCGGGCCGGCTGCGCCACCACGTGCCCACCTCCGAGGGGTTCCGCGACGCGGTCGCCTCCGGCCTCGGCTGGGGGCTGGTGCCGCAACCGCAGGCGGAGCCGCTGCTCCGCTCGGGCGGGCTCGTCCTGCTGCTGCCGCACCGGACCCTGGACGTCCCGCTGTACTGGCAGCAGTGGAAGCTCGACTCGCCGGCGCTCTCCGGGCTCGCGCGGGTCGTCGCCGCGGCCGCCGCCGAAGCCCTGCACCCCTGGCAGGGACCGTAAGCTGCCGCCATGGACTCGTACACGATCGGCCAGGCGGCCCGGCTCCTCGGCGTGAGCGTCGACACCGCCCGCCGCTGGGCGGACGCCGAACGGTTCCCCACCCGCCGCGAGGGCGCCCGCCGCATGGTCGACGGGCCGGACCTGGCCGCGTTCTGCGTCCAGGTCGCCCGGGAGGGTGCCGCCGAGGACGAGGAGGCACCCGCCACCTCGGCGCGCAACGCCTTCCCCGGCATCGTCACCGCCGTGAAGCTCGGCACCGTGGACGCCCAGGTCGAGATCCAGGCCGGCCCCCACCGGGTGGTGTCGCTGCTGACCCGGGAGGCGGTCGAGGAACTGGGCCTCGTCGTGGGCGCGCGGGCCGTGGCCCGGGTGAAGGCGACGAGCGTGTTCGTCGACCGCGCCTGAGGCGAGCCGCGCCCGATCGCCGCACCCTCCGCCCGATCTCGGGTGCCCGCGGGATGCGGCCCGCCGCGGCGGGGCAGGAGCGGTGGCGGTGGCAGACTGGCCGCCGAACCGCCGAAGGGGAGTGCACTGTTGTCCGTGTTCAGCAACCTGCGCCGGGTCGTGCGCCGCGGCTACCGGCGGACCGTGGACCTGAGCCACCCCGCCCGCTCCCCGCTCGGCAGTGCCGTCGTCAACTGCGTCGTCTACCGCGACGGGGTGCGGCAGGAGGGCTGCGCCGACGCCGAGGAGGCGCTGCGGAGGGTCCGCAAGTCCGGCGGGGGCTTCGTCTGGATCGGCCTGCACGAGCCGTCGCAGGAGGAGCTCGCCGGGCTGGCCGAGCTGTTCGGGCTGCACCCCCTGGCCGTGGAGGACGCCGTCCACGCCCACCAGCGGCCGAAGGTGGAGCGGTACGACGACACGCTGTTCGCCGTCCTGAGGACCGTCCGCTACGTGGAGCACGAGGAACTCACCGCGCCCGGCGGGATGGTGGAGACCGGCGAGCTGATGGTGTTCACCGGAGAGGACTTCGTCCTCACCATCCGGCACGGCGGCCGGGGCACGCTCGGGCCGGTCCGCGAGACGCTGGAGGCGGACCCCGAGCAGCTGGCCCTGGGGCCCGCGGCCGTGCTGCACGCCATCGCCGACCACGTCGTCGACGACTACGTCGCCGTCACGGACGCGGTGGAGAACGACATAGACGCCGTGGAGACCGCGGTGTTCAGCGGCGACGGCGGCCGCGGCGACGCCGGCCGCATCTACCAGCTCAAGCGCGAACTGCTGGAGCTGCGCCGGGCGGTGGCCCCCCTGGCGCGCCCGCTGGAGCAGCTGGCCACGCAGCCGATCCCGCCCGTGCCGCAGGAGGCGCGCGCCTACTTCCGGGACGTCGCCGACCACCTCACCCGCGCGACCGACCAGATCAACGCGTACGACGCGCTGCTCGACTCGATCCTCCAGGCGCACCTGGCGCAGGTCACCGTCGCACAGAACGAGGACATGCGGAAGATCACGGCGTGGGCGGCGATCGTGGCCGTCCCCACCATGGTCTGCGGCGTCTACGGCATGAACTTCGACCACATGCCGGAGCTGCGCTGGACGTACGGGTACCCGCTCGTGCTCGGGGTGATGGCCGTCGCCTGCTTCCTGATCCACCGGGGCTTCCGCCGCAACGGCTGGCTCTGATCCGCTCTGCCGAGGCACGCCCGTGTCGCGGCGGGATAACGATGTGGGCACCGCGGGAGGCCCCGGCCGCGCGTCCCCTCCGCGGGCACGCTGGGTGGGTACAGGTCCATGCGAACACCGCAAAAGGGATCATGCACCCCTCCAAGTGCCCCTCGCCACCCCTGTTTCGTCACCCGGTGTGATGCCGCACGATCAGCGGGTTCCAAGTGGCAGCGGGGGAGGGGGCGTTTGGCCGCCGCAGGCGGCAAGACCCCTGCGCGGCCCGGTCGGCAACTCGCTTGACCGCCATGTAAGCGGGGCATAAGTTCTGCCCCGGCTTGCTCCAGAAGGACGGGCCGACGATCCGTCCTCAGGGGGGACCATGCACTACTACACCGACGTCCTGAAGAAGTACGCCGTCTTCTCCGGCCGCGCCCGCCGGCAGGAGTTCTGGATGTTCTTCCTGTTCAACATGGCCGCGGCCATCGTCCTCATGATCGTGGACTTCGCGCTGTCGACGTACCCGCTCTTCACCGGCCTCTACGCGCTCGCCACGTTCCTGCCGAACCTGGCCCTGACGGTCCGCCGCCTGCACGACACCGGCAAGGCCGGCTGGTGGTACTTCATCAGCTTCGTCCCGCTCATCGGCTTCATCTGGCTGATCGTCCTGATGGCCACCGAGGGCGACGCCAACCCGAACCAGTACGGCCCGAGCCCGAAGGCCGTCCAGGCCTGATCCGGCCCGCGGCCGCGCCGCAGCGCATGAGCGCCGTCCCCCGGCGGGAAACCGCCCGGGGGGCGGCGCTCCCGCGTTCCGGCGGTTTCGCCGGGGTGACGTGCGTCTCGTCGCTCTTCCGGCAGGGGGCTGTCCGGTCCGGGCCCATCACGAGATATCTTGATGTCGAGCAATCTTGCAGACGTGAGACGCAGACTGTGGAGCGGAGCATCCGGTGACTGACTCGACCATCATCTACACGCACACTGACGAGGCCCCGGCCCTCGCGACGTATTCCTTCCTGCCTGTGGTCCAGGCCTACGCGTCGACGGCCGGTGTGAATGTCGAGACCCGTGACATCTCCCTGGCCGGTCGCATCATCGCCTCCTTCCCCGAGCACCTGGAGGAGGGCCAGCGCATCGCCGACGCCCTCGCCGAGCTCGGCGAGCTGGCGAAGACGCCGGAAGCGAACATCATCAAGCTGCCCAACATCTCGGCCTCGATCCCGCAGCTGAAGGCCGCGGTCGCCGAGCTCCAGGCCCAGGGCTACGCCCTCCCGGACTACCCGGACGACCCGAAGACCGACGAGGAGCGCGAGATCCGCGCCCGCTACGACAAGGTCAAGGGCAGCGCCGTCAACCCGGTCCTGCGCGAGGGCAACTCCGACCGCCGCGCCCCCGGCTCGGTCAAGAACTACGCCAAGGCCCACCCGCACCGCATGGGCGCCTGGACCGCCGAGTCGAAGACGAACGTCGCCACCATGGGCGAGAACGACTTCCGCTCCACCGAGAAGTCCACGGTGATCGCCGAGGGCGGCTCCCTGCGCATCGAGCACGTCGCCGCCGACGGCGCCGTCACCGTCCTGCGCGAGTCCGTACCGGTCCTGGCCGGCGAGGTCGTCGACGCCTCCGTCATGCGCGCCGCCGCCCTGCGGACCTTCCTCTCCGAGCAGGTGGCCCGCGCCAAGGCCGAGGGTGTGCTGTTCTCCGTCCACCTCAAGGCCACGATGATGAAGGTCTCCGACCCGATCGTCTTCGGCCACGTGGTGCGCGCCTTCTTCCCGCGGACCTTCGCCACGTACGGCGAGGCCCTCGCCGCGGCCGGCCTGTCCCCGAACGACGGCCTCGGCGCCATCCTGAACGGCCTGGACGCCCTCCCGAACGGCGCCGAGATCAAGGCCTCCTTCGACGCCGAGCTCGCCGACGGCCCGGCCCTGGCCATGGTCGACTCCGACAAGGGCATCACCAACCTGCACGTCCCGTCCGACGTCATCGTCGACGCCTCGATGCCGGCCATGATCCGCACCTCCGGCCACATGTGGGGCCCGGACGGCCAGGAGGCCGACACCCTCGCCGTCCTGCCGGACAGCAGCTACTCGGGCGTCTACCAGGCCGTCATCGAGGACTGCCGGGCCCACGGCGCCTTCGACCCGGCCACGATGGGCTCCGTCCCGAACGTCGGCCTCATGGCGCAGAAGGCCGAGGAGTACGGCTCCCACGACAAGACCTTCGAGATCGCCGCGGCCGGCACCGTCCGCCTCGTCGACGCCGCGGGCAACACCGTGCTGGAGCAGGAGGTGTCCGAGGGCGACATCTTCCGCGCCTGCCAGACCAAGGACGCCCCGATCCAGGACTGGGTCAAGCTCGCCGTCACCCGCGCCCGCGCCACCGGCGCCCCGGCCGTCTTCTGGCTCGACGAGGACCGCGCCCACGACGCCCAGCTGATCGCCAAGGTGAAGACGTACCTCGCCGACCACGACACCGAGGGCCTCACCATCGAGATCCTCTCCCCGGTCAAGGCGACGGCGTACTCCCTGGAGCGCATCCGCCGCGGCGAGGACACCATCTCGGTGACCGGCAACGTGCTGCGCGACTACCTGACCGACCTGTTCCCGATCCTGGAGCTGGGCACCAGCGCCAAGATGCTGTCGGTCGTCCCGCTGATGGCGGGCGGCGGCCTCTTCGAGACGGGCGCCGGCGGCTCCGCCCCGAAGCACGTCCAGCAGCTCGTCAAGGAGAACTACCTCCGCTGGGACTCGCTCGGCGAGTTCTTCGCGCTGGCCGCCTCCTTCGAGCACCTCGCCGCCACCACGGGCAACGCCCGCGCCCAGGTGCTGGCCGACACCCTCGACCGCGCCACCGGCACCTTCCTCAACGAGGACAAGTCGCCGACCCGCCGCCTCGGCGGCATCGACAACCGCGGCAGCCACTTCTACCTGGCCATGTACTGGGCGCAGGAGCTGGCCGCGCAGGGCGAGGACGCCGACCTGGCGTCCGCGTTCGCGCCGCTGGCCAAGACCCTGACCGAGGCGGAGCAGACCATCGTCTCCGAGCTGAACGCGGTCCAGGGCTCCCCGGCCGAGATCGGCGGCTACTACCAGCCCGACCCGGCCAAGGCCGCGGCCGTCATGCGGCCGTCCGCCACCTTCAACCAGGCCCTCGCGACCCTGGCCTGAAGCAGGGGCGCCCCCGCGGGGGCGTAGCGGGACAGGGGTCCGCCCCGGCCGGCAGCTGCCGGCCGGGGCGGACCCCTGTCCGCGGTCGGACGTCAGAGGCGGTGGACGCGCTCCCCCTCGAAGCCGAGCGGGTACCGCCCGGCGGCGAGGATCCGCAGCCCCGGGGCCGCCCCGAGCAGCGCCCGCAGCCAGGCCACCGCCTGCGGGGCGAGGAGTTCGGTGCCGTCCAGGACGAGGAGCATGTCGCGCTCCGCGAGCTGCGCGACGGCGGTCGCCGGGCCGCGGTCCAGAGCCGCCCTCAACTCCCTCACGCCGTAAGGGCGTTCCAGGCGGATGACGGCCGCGCCGTCGCAGAAGTTCGACGGCAGCCGCTCCGCGATCTCCCGTACCAGCAGGCTGCGCGGCTCCCGGAACCTCCCGGCCACCGTCAGGACGCGGCCCCGCCGCACTGCGGTCAGCAGCCGCGACAGCTCCACCGACGTCGCCGGCAGCGTGCCGGAGCGACCCGGTTCCCTCATCGGCACGATGCCCCCCCATTGCATGCGTGTCCATGCGCGACCAAGGGTTGTTTCAAGCCGCGTATGGATGATTATGCGTCAGTTGGGCTGAAAGGCCAGGGGAATGCCACAGTCCGGAAGAGCCGCCGACACGCCGCGTGAGCACCACCGGAGCACCGGCCGCGGGCGCTCCCGCGCGGGTGGGGGCACGCGAGCGTACGCCCCGGCGCATCCCCCGCACACCCCGGCGACCGCCGTATCCGGGCTGGGCCGCCCGCTGTACGCGTATCGGCGAACGGTTGTCCGGAAGCCGGAATTCGGCTCTACTGCTCCTCAGCCGGATGGCGGGCATATTCCAGGAGGGGTGACACGATGAGAGCGGACCGGACCACGGCCCGGCGCGCGGAGCGGCAGGACGGCACCCCTGCCGGACACCGGGCCGGGGGCCGCCGGGCGCGGCGCGCCTCGCACCGGCGCCGGACGGGCCTGCGCCGCCGCCCCCTGCTGACCCTGCTCCTGTCCGGGTGCCTCTTCGCCGGCTTCGTCGCCGCCGGCATCGCCTGGGAGCCCTTCACGGCCGAGGCAGGCCAGTGGGCGGGCGCCCCCGGCACCGGCGAACCCCGGTCGGGCACACCCGGCGCGTCCGGATCCGGCCCGTCCGGCAAGGCGGCCCCCGCGCCCGGGAAGAACCGCGGCGGCAGCGACAAGGGCGCCGAACCCGTACCGGACGCGGGCGACAAGGTCGACAAGCGGCCCGCCGGCGCCCTCCCCTTCGACATGCCCGAGCCCGCCGCACTGCGCTCCGCGGCCGGCGCCGGCCGGAAGCTCGTCTTCGCCCACTACTTCACGCCCTACCCGCTCTCCCTCGACAACGTCCGCGCCGACAAGGACTACTACACCCGCAACTACCTCGACCCCGAGGGCGAGAAGGGCAAGCACGAGCGGTACGGGGGCCTCCTGCGCGACCGGCCGCTGCCCGTCACCCCGAAGAGCGGCAACTGGGAACTCGCCAACCTCCAGCAGGAGGTGCGCACCGCCCGCAGCGCCGGCCTCGACGGCTTCACCCTCGACATGCTCTCCCTCAGCGGCCCCAACTGGGAGCGCGCCAACCTCCTGATGGAGGCGGCCCGCTCGGTCGACCCCCACTTCAAGATCATGCTGATGCCGGACATGACCTCGCTGAAGACGGACGACCCGGCCGTCGTCGCCGGAGCCGTCGCCGCCCTGGCCAAGTCGCCGTCCGCCCACCGCCTCGGCGACGGACGGCTCGTCGTCTCCCCCTTCAAGGCCGAGGTCCGCGACCCCGCCTGGTGGACCCGCTTCATGGACGCGATGAAGTCCCGGCACGGCATCCGCACCGCACTCGTCCCGACCTTCCTCGACTTCGACTCCCACCACGCCCGCTTCGCGCCCATCAGCCACGGCTTCTCCGAGTGGGGCTCGCGCAGCTACACCGGCCAGGAGGGCGCCGCACGCGACGTACGCCGCTCCCACGACCTCGGCAGACTGTGGATGCAGCCCGTCTCCGTCCAGGACGCCCGCCCCAACCAGGGCGTCTTCGACGAGGCCGGCAACACCGCCACCCTGCGCGCCACATGGACCCGCGCCATCGACGACGGGGCCGACTGGGTCCAGCTGACCACCTGGAACGACTACTCCGAGGGCACCCAGTTCGCCCCGTCCGTCAACAACGGGCACGCCTACCTCGACCTGACCTCCTACTACCTCACCCGGTTCAAGACCGGCAGCTGGCCGAAGATCGTCCGCGACACCCTGTACGTCACCGCCCGCACCCAGTTCGCGGCCGCCGACCCCACCGGCGACCAGTCGCTCGTGATGCGGCTGCGCCGGGGCAGCGCGGCCGCCCGCGACACCGTCGAGGTGCTCAGCTTCCTCAAGGCCCCGGCGACCGTCCGGACGAAGACCGGCTCGGCCAAGGCCTCCCACCAGGCGCCCGCCGGGCTCCACGCCGAACTCCTCCCGCTGCGCACCGGCACCCACGCGGCCGCCGTCGAACGCGGCGGGAAGACGGTCGCCGCGGTGGAGCTGCCGCGCCCGGTACGGGGCAAGGTCGAGGTGCAGGACCTCCAGTACCACGCCGTCACCAGCGGGCGGAAGTGACCCCGGCACCGGCCACCCTGGCGGGATTGGCCCTTCCGGGCCGCCCCGCCGCCCGCGGATGATCCTGCGGACGACCGCACGTCCACCAGCGGAGGACCCGTGACCCAGCCGACGAGCCCCACCGGCGGCAGCCCGACCAGCCCGAGCAGCACCGCCACCGGCCCGAGCAGCACCGCCACCGGCCCGAGCCGCACCGCGACCGGCCCGGACAGCAGCCCGGCCGGCGCCGGCCCCGGCAGTCCCGCCGTGTTCCCCGGCGGGCCCGCCCTGTTCCGCCTCGACCCGGCGGTCGCCCACCTCAACCACGGCTCCTTCGGCGCCGTCCCGATCCCGGTGCAGGAGGCCCAGGCGGCGCTGCGCGACGAGGCCCACGCCGACCCCGACGCCTTCTTCGTGGGCGCCCCCGACCGGATCGCCGCCGCCCGCGCCCGGATCGCCGCCCACCTGGGCGCCGACCCCGACGGCATCGCCCTCGTCTCCAACGCCACCGAGGGCGCCAACCTCGCACTCGCGGCGATCCCCCTGGCCGACGGCGACGAGGTCCTCGTCACCGACCACGGCTACGGCACCGTCACCGCGGCCGCCGCCCGCCGCGCCACCGTCACCACCGCCGCCCTCGACCCGTACCTCCCCGACGAGGACGCCGTCCGCGAGGCCGTCCTGGCCGCCGTGACGCCCCGTACGAGGGTCGCCCTCCTCGACCACATCAGCTCGCCCACCGCCCGGACCGTCGCCACCCCGCGGCTCCTCGCCGAACTCGCCGACCGCGGCATCACCACCGTCGTCGACGGCGCCCACGCCCCCGGCATGCTCGCCGACCCGCTCGCCGTCGGCGCCGACTTCTACTTCGGCAACCTCCACAAGTGGGGCTACGCCCCCTCCGGCACCGCGGTCCTGGCCGTCGCCCCCGCCCACCGCGGCCGCGTCCGGGCCCTCGTCCCCTCCTGGGAGGACGCGCACGGCTTCCCGCGCTCCGTCGAGAACCGGGCCACCGCCGACTACACCGGCTGGCTCGCCGCCCCCGAGGGGCTGGACCTCCTCGCCCGCCTCGACGCCGCCAAGGTCCGCGCCCACAACAGCGCCCTCGCCGCGCACGGCGCGGCCCTGCTCGCCGAACTCCCGCAGCTCACCCCGCTCCCGTGGGGAGAAGGCCTCGCCATGCGCTCCCTGCGCCTCCCGCCCGGCATCGCCGAGACGCCGGAGGCCGCCCGCGCGCTGCGCGAGCGGATGGCCGCCGAGCACGGCATCCGGATCCTCGTCTGGCCCTGGGCGGGCGGCGGCGGCATCCGCGTGTGCGGGCAGCTCTACAACCGCCCCGAGGAGTACGAGCGCCTCGCCGCCGTCCTCCCCGGCTTCCTCAGCGGCGCCTGAGCAGGTACGTGTCCATGATCCAGCCCTTGCGGGCGCGGGCCTCCGTACGCAGCTCCTCGATCCGGCCCGCCACCTCCGCGAGCCGGCCCTGCACCAGGATCTCGTCCGGGGTGCCCACGTAGGCGCCCCAGTAGATGTACGCGTCCTGGTCGAGGTGGGCCGTGAAGGCGTGCCGCGCGTCCAGCATCACCACCACGTCGTCGGCGTCCTGCGGCCAGCCC
This sequence comes from Streptomyces globosus, assembly GCF_003325375.1. Lineage (GTDB taxonomy): Bacteria > Actinomycetota > Actinomycetes > Streptomycetales > Streptomycetaceae > Streptomyces > Streptomyces globosus_A. Next base: position 2,550,714 of record NZ_CP030862.1, read on the forward strand.
TCGGCCAGGCGGCGCCCCGTGGTGATCTGGACCGGGCGCCCGACCCGGTTCAGCGTCGTGCGGTGCCGGGCCAGCAGCGAGGAGATGCTGCTGACGCCCGGCACCACCTCGTACGCGAACGCCACCCGGCCGCGCTCCAGCACCTCGTCGAGGATCGCGAGGGTGGAGTCGTACAGCGACGGATCGCCCCACACCAGGAACGCGCCCGTCTCGCCCTCGGCGAGGTCCTCCGCGATGAACCGCTCGAAGATCTCCGCCCGCGCGCTGCGCCACCCGTCCACCGTCGGCGCGTACTGCTCCGGGGTGCGGTCCCGGTCCGGGTCCCGGCCCTCCACCAGCCGGTGGCCGGGGCGGGCGTGCTCGTCGAGCATCGCGCGCCGCAGCCCCGTCAGGTCCGCCTTCTCCTCGCCCTTCTCCAGGATGAGGAACGCGTCCGCCGCGCCGATCGCCCTGACCGCCTGGAGGGTCAGGTGTTCCGGGTCGCCCGCGCCTATGCCGATCACTGAGAACTTCTTCACGCGGCTATTCTGCCCGTCATGCGAGCCGCGCTGTTCGTCACCTGCGTCAACGACGCGCTCCACCCCCGCACCGGGGTGGCCGCCGTCCGCCTGCTGGAGCGGCTCGGGGTCGAGGTGGACTTCCCGGCCGCCCAGAGCTGCTGCGGGCAGCCGCAGTACAACACCGGCCACCGCCGCGAGGCCGAACCGCTGCTGCGCCGCACCGCCGAGGCCTTCGCCGGCCACCGCTACGTCGTCACCCCGTCCGGCTCCTGCACCGCCATGGTCCGCGGCCACTACCCGCGCATCGGGCGGCTCGCCCGGCAGGAGGGCCGCGGAGGCCGGCTGGAGGCGTACGCGGAGGACCTGGCGCCGCGGGTGTACGAGCTGTCCGAGTTCCTGGTGGACGTGCTCGGGGTGACCGACGTCGGCGCGTACTACCCGCACACCGTCGCCTACCACCCCTCCTGCCACGGGCTGCGCGGGCTCGGCCTGGGGGAGCGGCCGCGCCGGCTCCTCGCCGCGGTCAAGGGGCTGGAGCTCGTCGAACTGCCCGGCGCGGAGGAGTGCTGCGGCTTCGGCGGCACGTTCGCCGTGAAGAACCCGGACGTGTCCGCGGCGATGGGCGCCGACAAGGCCGCGGCGGCTGCCGCCGCGGGGGCCGGGGTGCTGTGCGGCGGCGACACCTCCTGCCTCGTCCACCTCGACGGCATCCTGCGCCGCACCGGTTCGCCTGTACGGACCGTGCACCTGGCCGAGATCCTGGCCTCGACCGAGGAGGAACCGCTCGTATGACGACCCGCGGAACGCAGGCGGCAGACGGCCCGCAGGCGGCCCTCCCCGGCACGCCCGCCTTCCCCGAGGCCGCGCGCCGCGCCGTCCACGACCCCGTCCTGCGCGCCAACCTGCGGCACGCCACGCACACCATCCGCGGCCGCCGCGCCCGGGCCGTCGCCGAACTCGCCGACTGGGACCGGCTCCGCGCCGCAGGCAAGGCGATCAAGGACCACACGCTGCGCCACCTCGACCGCTACCTGGTGCAGCTGGAGGAGTCCGTCACGGCGGCGGGCGGCACCGTCCACTGGGCGGTCGACGCGGCCGAGGCCTGCCGCATCGTCACCCGGCTGGTCCAGGCCACCGGCGAGCGCGAGGTCGTCAAGGTCAAGTCGATGGCCACCCAGGAGATCAGCCTGAACGAAGCCCTGGAGGAGGCCGGGATCGCCGCGTACGAGACCGACCTCGCCGAGCTCATCGTGCAGCTCGGCCACGACCGGCCCTCCCACATCCTCGTCCCCGCGATCCACCGCAACCGCGGCGAGATCCGGGACCTCTTCGCGCGGGAGATGGGCCGCTGGGGGCGCCCCGCCCCCGACGGCCTCGGCGACGACCCGCGGGAACTCGCCGAGGCGGCCCGCCGCCACCTGCGGGAGAAGTTCCTGCGGGCCGGGGTCGCCGTGTCCGGCGCGAACTTCATGGTCGCGGAGACCGGCACCCTCGTCGTGTTCGAGTCCGAGGGGAACGGCCGGATGTGCCTGACCCTGCCCGAGACGCTGATCTCCGTCGTCGGCATCGAGAAGGTCGTCCCGACCTTCCGCGACCTGGAGGTCTTCCTCCAGACGCTGCCCCGCTCCTCCACCGCCGAGCGGATGAACCCGTACACGACCATGTGGACCGGCACCGCCGGCGGGGACGGGCCCTCCGCGTTCCACCTCGTCCTCCTCGACAACGGCCGCACCGACACCCTCGCCGACGCGGTCGGCCGCCAGGCGCTGCGCTGCATCCGCTGCTCCGCCTGCCTGAACGTCTGCCCCGTCTACGAGCGGGCCGGCGGCCACGCCTACGGCTCCGTCTACCCCGGCCCGATCGGCGCCGTCCTCAGCCCCCAACTGCGGGGCACCGGCAGCCCCGTCGACGCGTCGCTGCCGTTCGCGTCCACGCTGTGCGGGGCCTGCGAGGAGGTGTGCCCCGTCGCCATCGACATCCCCGAGATCCTCGTCCACCTGCGGGAACGCATCGTCCAAGGCGGCCCGGCCACCCGCGAGGGGGTCCGCGTACGGATCCGGCCCGCCCGCGGCCACGCCGCCGAACGGGCCGCCCTGCGGGCCGCCCGACTGCTGCTCGACCACCCCGGCGCCCTGCGGGCGGGGGAGCGGCTGCTGGCCCGCGCACGCCGCCTGCGGCCGCGCCGGCTGCCCGGACCGGGCCGGGCCTGGACCGACAGCCGCGACCTGCCCGAACCACCCGAACAGCCCTTCCGTGACTGGTGGGCGCAGCGGGAACGACAAGACCGGACACCACGGCGGCAGGACCAGGCAGGCACACCGTGACACGCGAGGGGGACACACCATGACAGGCGAGGGAGGCACACCGTGACGAGCAGGGACGTCATCCTGGCCCGCATCCGGCGGGCCGGGGCCGCCGGCGCCACTGGGCCCACCGGGGCCGAAGCGCCCATTCCGCGGGACTACCTCCGCGTCCACGGCGAGCGCACCCCCGCCGAATCCGCCGACCTGCTCGCCGCAAACCTCGCCGAGTACCGCGCCCACGTCCACCGCACCGCCGACGACGGCCTCCCCGCCCTCCTGGCCCGGCTGCTGGCCCGGCGCGGCACCCGCACCGTCCTCGTCCCGGCCGGCCTGCCCCTGTACTGGCTCGCCGACGCGGCCGCCACGCACGTACCCGACCGCGCCGCGGCCACCCCGTACGAATTCGACGCCGTGGACAGCGTGGTCACCGGCTGCGCCCTGGCCGTCGCCGAGACCGGGACGCTCGTCCTCGACGGCGGCCCCGCGCAGGGCCGGCGCCGCATCACCCTGATCCCGGACCACCACGTGTGCGTGGTCCGCGTCCCGGACCAGGTCGTCGACTCGGTGCCGCAGGCCCTGGAACGCCTGGACCCGACCCGCCCGCTGACGTGGATCTCCGGCCCCTCCGCGACCAGCGACATCGAACTGGACCGCGTGGAGGGCGTCCACGGCCCCCGCACCCTGGACGTCATCCTCGCCACCACCCCGACACCCCCGACGGCGGCCCCGCACACGCAGCCCTGACCACCCCACCTCGGCCATGCCGCCCGCCGCGCCCTCCCCGGCCCCGGCCGGTGAGGAAGGGCCGGCTCAGCCGCTCGGCGGCGGCGAGGCTCCGCCCAGCCGGGGCGCCTCGGCCACCGGATCGACGGGCCCGCCCCCCGCCTCGACCCGCCCGGCGAGCTCCCGAGCCCAGCCGACCACCCCCGGCACATCAATGCCGTACCAGGGGACACCCGCATCCGGCCGGCCCACTCCGCCCGGCGCGGCCAGCGCATCGGCTCCGCGCCGCAGCAGCCGTGCCCCGCCGACCGCGTTCCCGCGGGCCGCATGGGTCAGCCCGACCGCCACCTGCGCGAGCCCCCGCCACAGCGGGGCAGCCTCCTGCGGCCCGGACTTCCAGGCGTCCTCGAACACCTCGTGCGCATGGAAGGGCATCCCCGCGTCCAGCAGGCGCTGCGCCTCCCCGACCGTCTCCGCCGGGGAGCGCACCACCCCCTCCGGCTGCCGCGCCACGCCCGAAGCCCCGTAGGGCAGCGGCCGCCCCAGCCCGTCCCGCGGACGCGCGCTCCGCGCCCGCCCCTCGGCATCCCGATCCCGTCCCACCACCCGGCCATCCTCCCCCGCTCCGGATACCCGTGCATGCGCACCCCTCGACGTGGGGTAATCTTCTGCATGTGCCGCAGGGCAGAACCCCAGGTGGGAGCAGCCCGAAGCACAACGGGACGTGGCGCAGCTTGGTAGCGCACTTGACTGGGGGTCAAGGGGTCGCAGGTTCAAATCCTGTCGTCCCGACTTGCGAATACGCAGGTCGGAGGCCGTTCTCTCTTCCACGAGAGAACGGCCTTTGTGCGTCGACGGCCTGGTGCGCGAGCCGCTGTCGACCAGCCGGGCACGCCATGTCGCGAAGAAGGCGTCGACCGCTTCCGGCGGATCACCGGCGCGTGCTGCGGCATCGAGCCGGGCGGCCGTGACATCACCGGCGAAGGCCACCGCCTCGTCGGTCAACTGCGTTCTCCCCGCCGGGAAGTGGCGGTACAGGGAGCCGCGGGAGGCGCCGCTGTGCGCGCACGCGGTCGATGCTCGTCGCACCGGCTCATCGATCCGCCACCCGGCATCTTCCCCACCGGGATCCCTACTGGCCGGCAATCTGTGGTCCGTGCCATGGAACAGGCGTGGGGCGGGTTCACTCGGGCGGGCCCGGCCGGGGCGCGGTGACCGCGCGGTCGTAGAGGCGGAACAGCCGCAGACGGCCGTCGGCTTCGTCCTCCTCTGCGGCGAGGGCGTCCCAGCAGCGTGCTGCCAGGGCGCGAGCGCGGGTGCCGGGCCAGGGCTGCGGGAGCAGCTCGGGGGGCAGCAGCGGGTCGGGGGCCATCGCGGTGGTGAAGGCCGCCGCCAGTTCGATGGCGTACGTCAGCCGTTCGGTCCCGGTGGCGGCTGCCGGTTCGGAGAGTCTGGCCAGGCGGGCCGCGGCGAGCGCCGCGAGTGCCTCGTGGCGCTCGGCGATCGGCCGGATCGGCCAGAGCAGGGCGGCCAGCCGGGTGGGCTCGGTTTCCTCGCCCACCCGTAGGTCGCGGCTGGTGAGGCGGGTGAGGGAGGGCAGGACGCCCAGGTGGCGGGCGTGGGCCTCGACGAGGTCGCCGATCGCGTTGGCGCTGACGTAGAGGCCGCCCTGGAGGGGGGCCGCGCCGAGGTGGAGGAGGGCGTCGCGCAGGGTGTCGCGGGCCTGCCGGGCGGTCTCGGGGATGGCGAAGGCGAACAGGTGCCAGGTTCCGTCCCAGGGGGCGAGCCCCTGGTCCTGCCGGTAGGCGTGCCGGACGTACTCCACGTCCGGCGCGATGGAGCCGGTGGGGTCGGCGGTCGCGTGCAGTCGCGCCTTGCGGCCGCGGCCCTCCTGGGTGAACCGGCCATCGGCGACGAGGCGTTTGACGCACAGCCGGACCTGCTGGTCGGTCATGCCGAGGGCTTCGGCGACGGCGTACAGCTCGCCGGCGTCGACGGTGCCGTCCTCGCGGATGAGGCCGAACACCAGCGTCCGGGTCCCGATCTCCGGTGCGGCGGGCTCCGCTGCGGAAGCTGCCGGAGGCCTGCTGGTCATGGCTGCTGCTCCTTGCCGGTGCTGGTGCCGGGTATGGCGCGATGCATGGTAGTCACCGCGCCGAATCCCAGGAGGCCCTTGAGGTACGGGGTCTGCTCGGTGTGTACGGCGGTGAAGCCGTGGCGCTCGTACAGGGCGCGGGCGCGCGGGTTGGCGTCGATGACGTCCAGGCGGACCCGGGAACAGCCGTGTTCGGCCGCGATGGTCGCGATCTCGGTCAGCAGCAGGCCGCCGATGCCGGCGCCCCGGCGGGCGGGGTCGACGGCGATGCCGTCCATGACCAGTTCCCCCGGCTCCGGGGTGCGTTCGAGCAGGGCCAGTACGGCGAGCCGGGGGAGGCCGCGGAAGAGCCCGTAGCCGGAGAGCACGTCGCGCACGCCGCCGCCGGTCAGGCCCCGCCCGCCGAGCTGGTAGCCGGCCACGCCCACGACCCGGTCGCCGTCGGGGGTGAGGGCGACGGCGGCGCGGTCGTGGTGGAGGTGGCGGGCGATGAAGGCGCGGCCGCGCTCAGGCGGGCCCAGGGCGGCGCCGAGCTTGCGGCCGAAGGCCTCCCAGTACAACTCGGCGACCTGCTCCCCGGCGCCTTGGGGCACGCTGCGCCGGATGGCAACGGCTGAGTCCATGATTCCTCCTCGCGGTATGCGCACGATCATAGTACGGTCGGAATGAGAACGATCGTTTGAAGAGCGATAGATATTTGGGGGGCAGATGGCATCGAGACGCAGCACGCGCCGCCGCCGGGTGGTGCGGGCCGTGCTCGCGGCGCTGGCCGCACTGGCGGTCGCCGCGGCGGGCCTGGGCGGGCTGGTGGTCTGGCAGCACACCTACGACCTGCGCGAGGAGGCTGTGACGGTACGCCGGGACGGCCGGACCCTGGACGGCGTGCTGGCCCTGCCCGAACAGGGGAAGGGGCCCTTCCCGCTGGTGGTCTTCGTGCACGGGGACGGCCCCGTCGACGCCACCCACGACACCTTCTACCGGCCGATCTGGGAGTCCTTCGCTCGAGCCGGATACGCCTCGCTGTCCTGGAACAAGCCGGGCGTGGGCGGCTCGCCCGGAGACTGGCTCGACCAGTCCATGGACGACCGCGCCCAGGAGGCCGTCGACGCCATCGCCTGGGCCCGGCAGCGGCCGGACGTCGACAGCCGCCGGATCGGCCTGTGGGGCGCCAGCCAGGCCGGCTGGGTCCTGCCCAAGATCGCCGCCAAGAACCCCGGCATCCGCTTCGTCATCGCCGTCTCACCAGCCGTCAACTGGCACCGGCAAGGCCGCTACCACCTCCTCGCCGAGCTGCGCCGCGACGGCGCCTCCGACGCCGAGGTCGCCGCCGCCCTGCGCCGCCGCGAGACGGGCCTGGAACTCCTCGGGCGGGGCGCCCCGTACGAGGAGTACGTACGCGCCGTCGGCGATCCGCAGGGCATGACGGCCGCCCGCTGGAGGTTCGTCTCCAAGAACCACACCGCCGACGCGAGCGCCGACCTGCCGGCGCTGAGCGGGGTGCCCGTCCTGCTGGTGCTCGCCGGACACGACATGAACGTGGACACCGCCGACACCGAGGCCGCCTACCGGCGGCTGCTGCCGGGGCCCGCGCTGCGCGTCGGCCGCTACCCGGACGCCACGCACGGCCTGGTCAGGCAGGACGTCGAGAACTCCGCACTCCGCCTCACCCTGACCGCGCTGTGCGCGCCGAGGGCCCTGTTCGCCGAGGGCTTTCTGGAAGACCAGCGGCAGTTCCTGGCCTCCGTCGGCACCGAAGGACCGAAACGATGACCACCCGGCCCGGCCAGGAACCACGGCAGGGCCGTCGCCCGGGCGGCCGCGCCGCGGCGCCTCTCAGACGTCGACGCGCTCTGTGCGGGTCCCGGCCCGTCAGGAAGGCGCGCGCATCGACGGGGGCGTCTCGTTTCCGTGTCCGGATGGTGGAAGCGGGTCGCCGCTGAGCGGGCGTGCGGCCTAGGGTGGCCGGTGCAGCTGGTTCGCCCCGCCCTCCAGGCGGGATGCGTCGCAAGAGGGAACCCGGTGGGAATCCGGGACTGCCCCGCAGCGGTGAGCGGGAACGACCGCCGTCATACGCACTGGGACCGGACAACGGTCCTGGGAAGCGACGGCCAGTAGGTGCCCGCCGGGGAACCGGCAGGCGTGCCCGCGAGTCCGAAGACCTGCCCGTTGCCCGCACGCGGACGATTCCGTGTGCGGACATCCCGGTGACCTCGTGGGCGGGTCGGCGTACACAGCGAGCGGCACGTGCGGGCCTCCGTCCGCGGCGTCGGCCGCCCGTTCCGTCGTTCCTTCGCGTCCGCGTCCCGCTGCCGGGATGTTCCTGGACACATCTCGCGAAGGAGAGTTCCGTGACAGCCAAGCCCGCAGCCGCGGCAGCACGAGCCACCGTGTACGGGTACCCCCGCCAGGGTCAGAACCGCGAACTGAAGAAGGCCGTCGAGGGCTACTGGAAGGGCCGCGTCACTGCCGACGCCCTCCGGGAGACCGCGGCCGGCCTGCGGCGCTCGCACTGGCAGCAGCTGGCCGAGGACGGTATCCACGAAGTACCGACCGGTGATTTCTCGTACTACGACCACGTGCTGGACACCAGCGTCATGGTCGGCGCTGCTCCCGAGCGGCACCGCGGGGCGGTGGAAGCCGACGCCCTGGACGGATACTTCGCGATGGCCCGCGGCACGCAGGACGTGGCGCCGCTGGAGATGACCAAGTGGTTCGACACGAACTACCACTACCTGGTACCTGAGCTCGGCCCGGGCACCGTGTTCACCGCGAACTCCGTGAAGCAGGTGGCGGAACTGCGGGAGGCCGTCGCGCTCGGGTACACCGCCCGCCCGGTCCTCGTCGGTCCGATCACCTACCTGCTGCTGGCCAAGCCGGCTCCCGGAGTGTCAGCGGACTTCGAGCCGCTGACCCTGCTGGACCGGCTGCTCCCGGTCTACGCGCAGGTGCTCGCCGACCTGCACGCCGCCGGCGCCGAGTGGGTGCAGCTCGACGAGCCCGCCCTCGTCCAGGACCGCACCCCGGCCGATCTGAACGCAGCCGCCCGCGCCTATCGGGAGCTGGGCGCCGCCGCCGACCGGCCGAAGCTGCTGGTCGCCTCGTACTTCGGCAGGCTGGGCGAGGCCCTGCCCGTCCTGGCCGCGGCTCCGGTCGAGGGCCTGGCGCTCGACTTCACGGAAGCGGGAGCGGCCAACCTGGACGACCTTGCGGCGGTCGGTGGCCTGCCCGGCAAGAGGCTCGTCGCGGGCATCGTCAACGGCCGCAACATCTGGATCAACGACTTCCGGAAGTCCCTCGCCACCCTGGGCACGCTGCTCGGCCTCGCCGACCGGGTGGACGTCGCCGCCTCCTGCTCCCTGCTGCACGTTCCGCTGGACGCCGACGCCGAGCGCGACCTCGACCCGCAGGTCCGCCGCTGGCTCGCGTTCGCCCGGCAGAAGACCCGGGAGATCGCCGTTCTGGCCCGCGGGCTCGGCCGGGGCACGGACACGATCACCGCCGAACTCGCCGCGAACCGGGCCGACCTGGCCTCCCGCGCCGGATCCGCCCTCACCCACGACCCGGCCGTACGGGCCCGCACCGCGGCCGTCACGCACGCCGACGGGCGCCGCGGCCGGCCGTACGCCGAGCGGGCCGCCGCCCAGCGGGCGCACCTGCGCCTGCCGGTGCTGCCGACCACCACGATCGGCTCCTTCCCGCAGACCGACGAGCTGCGCGCGGCCCGCGCCGACCTGCGGGCCGGACGGATCGACACGGCGGGCTACGAGGCACGGATCAAGGGCGAGATCGAGGAGGTCGTCTCCTTCCAGGAGAAGACCGGCATCGACGTCTTGGTGCACGGCGAGCCCGAACGCAACGACATGGTCCAGTACTTCGCCGAGCAGCTCACCGGCTACCTGGCCACGCAGCACGGCTGGGTGCAGTCGTACGGCACGCGCTACGTCCGGCCTCCGGTGCTGGCGGGGGACATCTCGCGCCCCGAGCCCATGACGGTGCGCTGGACCTCGTACGCGCAGTCCCTGACGTCCAAGCCGGTCAAGGGGATGCTCACCGGGCCGGTCACGATGCTCGCCTGGTCCTTCGTACGGGACGACCAGCCGCTCGGGGACACCGCCCGCCAGGTGGCGCTCGCCCTGCGGGACGAGGTGAACGATCTGGAGGCCGCGGGGACGGCCGTGATCCAGGTGGACGAGCCGGCTCTCCGGGAAACCCTGCCGCTGCGGGCCGCCGACCGCGCCGACTACCTGGCCTGGGCCACCGAGGCGTTCCGGCTCACCACCAGCGGGGTCCGGCCGGACACCCAGATCCACACCCACATGTGCTACGCGGAGTTCGGCGACATCGTCCGGGCCATCGACGACCTCGACGCCGACGTCATCAGCCTGGAAGCCGCCCGCTCCCACATGCAGGTCGCGCGGGAACTCGCCGCCCACGGCTACCCCCGCGCGGCGGGCCCCGGCGTGTGGGACATCCACTCACCGCGCGTCCCCAGCGCCGGGGAGGCGGCCGGTCTGCTGCGGACAGGCCTGGAGGCCATCCCGGCCGAGCGGCTGTGGGTCAACCCCGACTGCGGCCTGAAGACCCGTGGCTGGACCGAGACCCGTGCCTCCCTGGAGAACCTGGTCGCCGCCGCCCGTGAGGTTCGAGCCGCTCTCGCCGGCGACGACGCCTGATCCGTACCACCCGGTGCCGGACACGGTTTCCGCGTCCGGCACCGGGCCGTCGAGCGCTGGGGCGGACATGGCTCCGAGGCCGGCGGGCGCAGCGCCGGTTGAGGGTGAGGACGGCCTCCCGGCCCTTGCGCTCCAGCAGGAAGTCCAGAGCCGCCGGCCGCGCGCCTGCCGTCGGAGCATGCGCATGGGGCCGCCGCTCACCCCCGGTCGTGGGCGACCGGGTACGGGATGAAGGTGCTGCTGTTCTCGTCGACCGCGAGCGGGCGGCCCAGCGGCGGGACCGCGCGCTGGGGGCAGTCCAGCCGTTCGCAGAGCCGGCAGCCCATGCCGATGGGTGTGGCTGCGGAGGCGTTGCCGAGGTCGAGGCCGTCGGAGTAGACGAGCCTGGGCGCGTGGCGGATCTCGCAGCCCAGGCCGATCGCGAAGGTCTTGCCGGGCTCGCCCCAGCCGCCGCGGTGGCGGGTGACGGCGCGGGCGGTCCACAGGTAGCGCTGCCCGTCGGGCATGGCGGCGACCTGGACGTGGATGCGGCCGGGCGCGGCGAAGGCCTCGTAGACGTTCCAGAGTGGGCAGGTGCCGCCGGCCCGGGAGAAGTGGAATCCGGTGGCGGACTGCCGCTTGGACATGTTCCCGGCCCGGTCCACGCGGACGAAGGAGAAGGGGACCCCGCGCAGCCTGGGGCGCTGCAGGGTGCTCAGGCGGTGGCAGACGGTCTCGTAGCCGATCCCGAAATGGTCGGTGAGCCGCTCGATGTCGTAACGGAACTCCTCGGCGGCCGTGTGGAAAGCACGGTACGGGAGGATCAGCGCGGCGGCGAAGTAGTTGGCGATGCCGATCCGCGCCAGGCCGTGGGCGGGGGAGCCCGGGTCGAAGTCCTCCGCGGCGAGCCGGTCCAGCTCGGCCCCGTGCTCCAGGAGAGCGAGATGGGTGGCCATCCGGAACGCCTGCTGGCCGGGCCGGAGCCGGCCGGACAGGTGCAGGACGCGGGTACGGCCGTCGAAGTGGTGGAGGCGGTCCGAGTCGGTGGCGAGGCGGATCCCGTGGTGCTCGGTGAGTCGCTGCGACAGCGCCCGCAGGACTTCCCCGGGGCGGACGCCCATCTCCCGGGCGAGCTCCTCGGCAGCGCCGTCGGTGTCGTGCAGGTAGTTCTGCCGCCGGTAGAAGAACTCGCGGATCTCCTCGTGCGGTGAGCGCGGCGCCGCCGGGCCGCCGTCCCGTCCGTCCGCGGTGTCCGCGAGCCGCTCCGCCAGCAGTTGGCTGCGCCGTCCCAGGTCCAGCAGGACAGCGGCCACCGCCGGCATCCGGGCGGCCAGTTCGGCCAGGTCCGAGGGGGAGACCCGGGCTTCGGCGACCTCGCTCGCCAGGGCCTCGCGCAGGTCGGCGACGAGGCGGCTGGTATCCCGCTCGGAGAAGAAGCCCGGGTCGACGCCGAAGGCCTCGGTAAGCCGCAGCAGAACAGGCACCGTGAGGGGGCGGGAGTCGTGCTCCATCTGGTTCAGGTAGCTGGGGGAGATGGCCAGGACCCGGGCCAGCTCGGCCTGGCTCATCCGGCGCTCCTCGCGCAGCCTCCGCAGCCGCGCACCCGCATACGTCTTGCCCACCCGCACCCCTCCGGCCTCGACCGGATCCAGGTTACGCACGGCCCCGCCGATTCCCGCCTTCGCAACCTTGGCAAAACGGCGGCAGAAGATTCGCAGAAGTTGGCACAGGTCCCTCATTGATGGCACTGCGTGCCGATGCCAGAGTCAGTCCTGCGGCCGCCGGACCCGGCAGCCGAGAGGGACACTCCGGGCGCGACTCATGGCCCTGACGTCGGATATCCCGGCAGTCCGCGCTCGGCTGACCTGCAGGATTGCTCAGTTCCGCCCCGGTGTCCGGCGGCTGCGACCCCGGTATGCGGCACAGAGTGCCATTTGCTCTTCCCGGTGGACGGGCCCGTTGGCAGACGAAGCGAATCACGGAGACGGTGACGGTGACGGTCATGGCAGACACGAACACGGCGGCAGCGGCCGAGCAGCTCAAGCAGCGGTGGGCCACCGACGCCCGCTGGGCGGGGATCGAGCGCACCTACACCGCCGAGGACGTCGTACGGCTCTCCGGCAGCGTCCGCGAGGAGCACACCCTCGCCCGGCGCGGAGCCGAGCGGCTGTGGCGCCAACTGCACGAGCTGGACTACGTCCACGCCCTCGGCGCCCTCACCGGCGGCCAGGCGGTCCAGCAGGTCCGCGCCGGCCTCCAGGCCGTCTACCTGTCCGGCTGGCAGGTCGCCGCCGACGCCAACCAGGCCGGCCACACCTACCCCGACCAGTCGCTCTACCCGGTCAACTCCGTTCCGCAGGTGGTCCGCCGGATCAACAACGCGCTGCTGCGCGCCGACCAGATCGCCACCGCCGAGGGCGGCACGGACACCACGGACTGGCTGGCGCCGATCGTCGCCGACGCCGAGGCCGGCTTCGGCGGCCCCCTGAACGCCTTCGAGCTGACCAAGGCGATGATCGCGGCCGGTGCGGCGGGCATCCACTACGAGGACCAGCTCGCCTCGGAGAAGAAGTGCGGCCACCTCGGAGGCAAGGTCCTCGTCCCGACCTCCCAGCACATCCGCACCCTCAACGCCGCCCGGCTCGCGGCCGACATCGCGGACACCCCGACCCTGATCATCGCCCGCACCGACGCCCTCGCCGCCAACCTCCTGACGAGCGACGTCGACGAGCGCGACGCGCAGTTCGCGACGGGCGAGCGCACGGCGGAGGGCTTCTACCGGGTGCAGAACGGCATGGCCCCGGTCATCGCCCGCGGCCTCGCCTACGCCCCGTACGCCGACCTCATCTGGGTGGAGACCGGCACGCCGGACCTCGCCCAGGCCCGCGAGTTCGCCGAGGCCGTCCACGCGCAGTACCCGGACCGGATGCTGGCCTACAACTGCTCGCCCTCCTTCAACTGGAAGGCCGCGCTGGACGACGGCCAGATCGCCACGTTCCAGCGCGAACTCGGCGCCATGGGCTACAAGTTCCAGTTCATCACCCTGGCCGGCTTCCACTCCCTCAACCACGGCATGTTCGACCTCGCCCGCGGCTACGCCGAACACGGCATGACCGCCTACGTCGACCTCCAGGAGCGGGAGTTCGCCGCCCGGCAGCACGGCTTCACCGCCGTGAAGCACCAGCGCGAGGTCGGCACCGGCTACTTCGACCTGGTCTCCACCGCCGTCAACCCGGCCTCCTCCACGACCGCCCTGACCGGCTCCACCGAGGAAGAGCAGTTCCACTGACCGACGCCGCCCCCGCACCCGCCGGCCGCGCCGGGCCGGAGGCCTACGTCCAGCGGGAGCCGGTCGACCGTCTCGTCCGGCTCCCGCCCCCCTCGTCAGGAGACCGTATGACCACCACCGCCACCACGCACCGGGTCCGGGTCCTCGCGGCACCGGGCGCCCGCCACGACGAGATCCTCACCCCGGAGGCGCTCGACTTCGTCGGCCGCCTCCACGCGGCCTTCGCCCACCGCCGCCTGGACCTCCTCAAGGAAAGGCGCAGGCGCAAGGACCGCCTCGTCTCGGGTACCCCGCTGGACTTCTCCGTCGCCACGGCCGCCGTCCGCGCCGACCCCGACTGGCGCGTGGCCCCGCCGGCCCCCGGCCTGGAGGACCGCCGGGTGGAGATCACCGGCCCGCCCGACCGCCGCATGACGGTCGACGCACTCAACTCCGGCGCGACGGCGTGGATGGCCGACTTCGCGGACGCCACCGCCCCCACCTGGAACAACGTCATCGACGGCCAGCTCAACCTGCTCGACGCCATCGAGCGCCGCATCGACTTCACCACCCCCGAAGGAAGGGAGTACCGCCTCGGGCAGGACCTCGCGACCATCGTCGTCCGTCCGCGCGGCTGGCACCTCCCCGAAGAACACCTGGAGATCGACGGGCGGCCCGTCCCCGCGTCCCTGGTCGACTTCGGCCTGTACTTCTTCCACTGCGCCCAACGCCAGCTCGACGCCGGACACGGCCCGTACTTCTACCTCCCCAAGCTGGAGAACGCCGGCGAGGCCCGCCTCTGGAACGATGTCTTCGTCCTCGCCCAGGCGCTCCTCGGCATCCCGCGCGGTACCGTCCGAGCCACCGTCCTGATCGAGACCGTCACCGCGGCCTTCGAGATGGAGGAGATCCTCCACGCGCTCCGGGAACACAGCGCGGGCCTCAACGCCGGCCGCCGGGACTACCTGTTCAGCATCATCAAGACCTTCGGCCACCGCACCGACTTCCAGCTCCCCGACCGCGCCCGGGTCACGATGACCGCCCCGTTCCTGCGCGCCTACACGGAGCTGCTGGTCCGCACCTGCCACCGGCGCGGCGCACACGCCATCGGCGGCATGGCCGCCCGCGTCCCGTCCAGGGACCCGGAGGCCGACGCAGCCGCCCTGGCCCAGGTGCGCCTGGACAAGGAACGCGAGGCCGAGGACGGCTTCGACGGCTCCTGGGTCGCCCACCCGGCACTCGTCCCCGTCTGCCGCGAAGTCTTCGACGCCGTTCTCGGGGACCGTCCCCACCAGCTCGACCGCACCCGCGAGGACGTCGCCGTGACCGCGGCGGAACTGCTCTCCGTCCGCCGCATCAGCGCGCCGCCCACGGCGGCCGGGGTCCGTGCCAACGTGGCCGTCTCGCTGCGCTACTTCGAGGCCTGGCTGCGCGGCCACGGGGCGGTCGCCCTCCACGGGCTGATGGAGGACGCGGCCACCGCCGAGATCGCCCGGGTCCAGCTCTGGCAGTGGCTGCGCCACCGGACCATCGACCGGGACGACCTGCTCACCGTGATCGGCGAGGAGTGCGACGCGCTCACCGCGGAACGCCCCCACGCACTCGTGGCCGAGGCCAGGGCCGTACTCGAACGGGCTGTGCTGGAGCGGGAGCTGCCGGCGTTCTTCACACCCGACGCCTACAGCCGCCACCTGGTCCGCCGCGCGGAGGTGCAGTCATGACAGGGACAGCCGCCATCCGGCGGGTCGGAGTCGTCGGGGGCGGGCAGATGGGCGCCGGCATCGCCGAGGTCTGCGCCCGCGCCGGACTCGACACCGTCGTCTGCGAGGCCGACGCAACCGCCGCCCGGGCCGCCCGCGAACGGGTCGCCGTCTCCCTGGAGCGCGCCGTCCAGCGCGGCAAGCTGGACCGGATCTCCGCCGAGGACGCCCTCGCCCGCCTGGCCTTCACCGGCAGCCTGGACGACCTCGCCGACCGGCAGCTCGTCATCGAAGCGGTGACCGAGAACGCCGACGTCAAGACGGAGACCTTCACGGCCCTGGACAAGATCGTCGCCGATCCGGAGGCCATCCTCGCGACGAACACCTCATCCCTGCCCGTCATGCGCCTGGGCATGGCCACGGCCCGCGCCGACCGGGTCGTGGGCCTGCACTTCTTCAACCCGGTCCCCGTCCTGCCGCTGGTGGAGGTCGTCTCCTCGCTCCATTCGTCCCAAGCCGCCCTGAAGGCGGTGGAAGTCCTCGCCCGGGACACCCTGGGCAAGACGGTGATCCGCTCCCGGGACCGGGCCGGCTTCGTCGTCAACGCCCTCCTCGTCCCCTACCTGCTCTCCGCGATCCGGATGGCCGAGTCCGGCTTCGCCACCGCAGTCGACGTCGACGCCGGCATGGAGCTCGGCTGCGCGCACCCGATGGGCCCGCTGAAACTCGCGGACCTCATCGGCCTGGACACCGTCGCGGCCATCGCGGAAGCCCTCTACGACGAGTTCAAGGAACCCTTCTACGCCCCGCCCCCGCTGCTGATGCGGATGGTGCAGGCAGGGCTGCTGGGCCGCAAGACCGGCCGCGGGTTCCACACCTACGACCGGGACTGCTGAGGGACCCGGTGGTGCCGCCGGGCACGAGGGGCCCGGCAGCGCGCGGTGAACGGGGTGCGGCGGAGTGGTGTCCGCCGCACCCCTCGCGTCGAGTCCCACGACGACGGGCCTCGCCGAGACGCCGCCCCCCCCGCCGTGCCGTCGCCCTTCGCAGGGGCCTGCCGTCGGGCACAGGCCGGGGCCGCGTCCGGGTACGTACGCGGCCCCGGGATCGAGCTGCCGGCCCTGCCGCCCCTGCCGGCCCTGCCGGTCCGAAGCGAGGACGCGGTCCGCGCAGCCGCCCACCTCCCCCGGCCCTCCGCTGCCCGCGTCCGTGCGTCAGCAGGGGCCCTTGTCCTGGCCCGTGCCGCACACCGGCCCGGAATCCGCGAAGGCCAGGACCAGGATGATCACCCAGGCCACCATGAGTACCGCAATACCGACGTGCAACAGCATCTCCGTACTGTCGCCCGCCCCTCTGGGGACCTCATCGCCGGTGTCCCCCTTGTCGCCGTTCTCGTCCACAACCCCCCCTGTCCGAGTACGCCGGGGAGGTACCCGCGCTGCACCGGGCGCAACCGGCCTGTGGCCGACGCGGTACGGACCCGTGAGCGGACGGAGACACCGTGCTCGGCCGGCCGGCTCCTGGCCCGCCACGCGGAACGCGCGCCGGCGGAGTCCCGTCCCGCCCTGCCATGGCTCGACCGCTTCCGGACGGTCCTGGCGGCGGCCTTCCGGGACCTGGAACTTCTGCGCACGACCGAACTGCCGCTGCGGTCGATCGCGGACCGGGTCGGGTACGCCGACGTACGGGCCCTGCGGCGGGAGGTCCGCGGCGGAGCGGGACGGGCACCGGGCTGAACCCACCGCCGCTGCGCTGCCCCAGCTCGGAGGCCGTCTTCTCACTTTCCGGGGAGGCGGCCTTTCCCGTGTTCCGGGCCGCTGCGGCCGCCGTGGGGGCCGCTAGCATGTTCGGACTGTCCACGAGCACGTCGCACACATGAACATCGGCTGACAATTGATATCCACGGTTTCGCGAGCGTTTTCCCGCGCAGACGGCGCAATCCGATCCGCTGCACGGGGCCGGCCCCGGGTCCTGCTCTGGGCCGCCGTGGGTGCGGTCGCCCTGGTGTTCCTCGTCGCGCTCGAGTTCGCCGCGCGCCGGTACGGCGAGGTCGGGCCGCTCACCGCCCAGGCCCGGGAGGTGCTCTTCGCCCCCCGGTCGGGGACGGTGCTGTACGCCGCGATGGCGCTGATGATGGTGGTGCTCACGTGGCGGCAGCGGTTTGCCGCCGTCGGCGCCGCGATCGCCGTGGACCTCGCCCTGTGGCTCGTGCGGGCGCAGCTCGGCGCCGAGCAGATGGCCGGCAGCGGCGCCCTGTGGGTGACCCTCGCCTTCGCCGTGATCGCCGTCACCCGCCGCACCGGCCGGGAGCGGATGCTGCTGCTGAAGGGCGTCGGCCTCGCCCTGCTGCTCGTGGCCGGCCGCAAGACCGGCTACACGTGGCTGCTGCTCACCTCGGAGACGCGGCCGATGGTCCTCGACCAGTACGTCGCCGCAGCCGACCACGCCCTCGGCAATCCGTCGTGGGTCGCGGGCCGGATCGTGGAGGCCACCGGCGCGGCCGGGGCGCACGTCCTGGACTGGGTGTACGTCCAGCTCGCCGTGGCCGCCGTCGCGGTGGCCCTGTACCAGCTGCGCAACGTCGCCGCCGAGCGCCGCTTCCCCCGCCACCACCTGGTGCGCAGCTTCCTCGTCATCGGGCTGCTCGGGCCGGGCATCTACATGGTGTACCCGGTCGTCGGGCCGATCTTCGCGTACGGCGCCGACGGCGGGCAGTGGGCCCTCGCGGACCTGTGGCCGAACACGCCCCCGCCGGTCGCGGTCCCCCAGCCGATGCCCTTCGACGGGTTCACCCCGCGCAACTGCATGCCCAGCCTCCACACGGCCTGGGCCACGGCCATCTTCATCCACTCGCGCAGGGCCCCGCGGGCGCTGCGCTACGCAGGAACGTTTTGGCTGGTCGCCACCCTCGGCGCCACGCTCGGCTTCGGCTACCACTACGGCGCGGACATCATCGCCGGCGTCGTGTTCACGGTCACGATCGAGACGGCACTGCGCGCCTACGACCGCGGCTGGGACCCGCAGGGCGTCCGCCTCGCCGTGTACGGCACCGCGGTGTTCGGCGCGCTGCTCGCCTCGTACCGCTTCCTGCCGGTGGAAATGGCCGGGCTGCCGTGGCTGTTCGGGCCGCTGCTCCTGCTGGCGACCGGCTCCGTGGTCTACGGGTACGTCCGCACGATCCGGCGCTGGGAGAGCCAGGACGCCCCGGTGCACCTGCCGGCGCCGCGGCGCGAGCCGCAGCCCGAGCCCCAGCCCGAACCGGTCTGACCAGCCCCGCGGCCGCCGGGGGAGCCCGGCGGCCCAGGGCTCGTACGTGCCGCTCCGCACGCTCTACCAGGGCCCGGCCGGCACCGGCGGCCGGTGCGGCCGGGTGAGCACGGCGACGGCGAGGGCGTGCAGCCCCTGGGCGCCGAACGGCGGGCACCCCTCGACGGCGTGGTAAGGCGTGGCGCCGAGCGCCCACAGGTCGTTGGCCGGGGTGGGGGCGCCGCGGACCGCGCCGCGCTGCTGCGGCGGAAAAGCTGCTGGTCGGCGCCGCGCCGGACACGGCCCGTGCCGCCCTGGCCGATGCGTTCGACGAGCCGGTACCGGCCGGCGACGAGTTCCGTGTTCTCTTCGGTCACGCGCGCGCTCCAGGACCGGATTCCGGCCGGTCTTGTGACGGTCCCACGACTCCCCGCCCGGCCGCCCGTAAAGCGGTTGCCCGCGGCCGGGCAGGCGGATCCAATGGCCGGCACGACCACCCCGGTGCCGCCCGCCGCGCCGCCGGGCCCGCACCGCCGCAGGGGAGACGCCGCCGATGCACACGCCACCGCCACCGCCGCCGCCCGGAGCCCGTCGCGCGGACGGCCCGCCCGTCCGCCTCGGCGCGCTCGTCCCGCTGACCCGGCCCGGTTGGACCGAGGCGGGCCGGCAGCTGCTCGCCGGGCTGGAGCTGGGCGTCCGGGACGTGAACGCCGCCGGCGGCATCGCCGGCCGGCCGCTGGAGCTCCTCGTCCGGGACACGGCGGCCGACCCCGTGCGGGCCGCGGCGGCCGTGGACGAGCTGGCAGGCCTCGGCGTCGCGGCGGTGGCGGGGGAGTACCACAGCGTGGCGGCCCGGGCGGCCGCTGCCCGGGCCGACGCCGCGGGCGTGCCGTTCCTCTGCTCGTCCGCGGTGCTCGACGAGCTCACCGACGGGCCCGCGCAGCAGGTCGCCCGTCTGGCACCGCCCCAGTCGCAGGGCTGGCGGACGTACGCCGACTTCCTCCTCGCCGCCGGGCGGCGGCGGATTGCCGTCGCATCCCAGCCGAGCGCCTACTGGGCCTCGGGGACGCGCATCCTGCGGGACCGCCTCGCCGCCGCGCGCGGCACCCTCCTCGCACTCGACGCGGACGCGCTCGCCCCCGGCGCCCTCTGCGACGCGCTCGCCGCGGACGGTGCCACGGCCCTGCTCCTGCTGGCCGGCCACCCGGAGCCTGCGGTGCCCGTCGTCCGGGCCGTCCGGGCCGACCGCCGCCTCGACGGCCTCCTGATCGGAGCCCCGGCCGGGCAGCCGGAGTTCGCCGGATGGGCCGCGGCGCTCGGCGCGGACGGCGCCGGGATCCCGTTCCTGCGCTACCTGCCCGACCGGCTCGGCCCGCTCGGCGAACGGGTCGCCGCGGAGCTGCGGGCCCGGCTGGGCGGAGCCCCGTCCTTCGTCGCCTTCGAAGGCTGGGACACCGCCGCCGTCCTCGCCGAGGCGCTGCGCACCCGCGGAACCGACCGGGCGGCTGTCGCCGGGGCGTGGCCGCACGTGTCGGTCGAGGGCACCCGGGGGCCGATCCGCTTCGCCCGCACCGCGGGCACCGGCGTGTGGCAGTGGGCGGGCGCGCCGGTCCAGGTCGCCGACCGGGACCCGGCGCGGCCCGACCGGTTCCGGGTCCGCCACCGCACCGGGTGAACCGGGCACCGGACCCGGAGGCGGCCTACACCCGCCGCCACAGTGCCGGCGTCGCCGGCGGCTCCCAGCCGACGGTCGCCAGGTGCGCCTGCAGGCACGAGTAGGCCGCGCCGCCGTACGAGACCCGGTCCCCGGCCCGGTAGGTGCGGCCGGGGGTCCAGGCGCCCGCGGGCGGCTGGGAGCCCGTGGGCGACGGGGAGGGGCCGCCCTGGTCCACGTCGAGGACGAAGTCGAAGGTGCCCTCGCGTCCCGGGCCGCTCTGGCGGACGTTCATCAGCAGCCGCGCGTCGAAGATCGCGTCCGTGGCGTTGCGCGGCTCGCCGGGGAAGTACAGCTGCGTGGTCAGCACCCGCCCGCCGGGGGCCTGCGCCTTGACGTGGATGTGCCGGGTGCGGCCCGGGTAGAGGCCGGGGACGACGGTGCGGAGGGTGAAGGCCCCGCGTGCGTCGGTGAACTGGTGGCCGCGGAAGCCGTACCCGGCGTTGTCGTACGCGCCGTTCACGTCGGCCTGCCAGAAGTCGAGCAGGGCGCCCGCCACGGGCAGGCAGCTCCGGCCGAAGACGAACCCCGACACGGTGAGCGGGACGCCCGGCGTCCCCGGCAGGACCAGCGAGGTGCGCTGCGGGGAGTTCGGCTTGAAGTACGGGCCCTCGGTCTGCGGGATCGTCGGCGCGTCGCCGTCGTCGCAGGCCGGGGTCGGGTCCAGCGTGGCGCCGGACGCGGCGCTGCGGTCCCGGGCCAGGGCTGCGCCGCCGCCGACCAGCAGCGGGGTGACGCCGGCCAGGGCGGCCGCCTTGAGCACCGACTTGCGGCTGACGGCCCGGCGCTGCGGGTCCCGGGCGTCCTTGCCCGGGTCTTCGGGAGTGGGCATGCGTCGACTCCTTCCGGTTGTGGGGGCTGCGGGCCGGAACCGTGCCGCGGTGGGGCGCGACAGCGCCGCGGGCGGCGGCAACCCGCCGGTTCCGGCGCCGCGCTGCCAACCTAGGGGCCGGAATCGGGCGCCGCGATGGACGGGATCCGGGGATCGTGGTGATTTCCTGCGAGCCCGGCCCGGAACCCGCCGGGGGTCAGGCCGGTCTCGCGCCGGAAGAAGCGGCAGAAGTAGGACGGGTCCGCGAATCCCGCCTGCTGAGCGACCTGGCGTACCGTCATGTCCGTGCCTGCCAGCAGCCGTTTGGCCTCCAGCGTCTGCGCCCGCCGGATCAGCCCGCCGGGGGTCAGGCCCGTCGCCTGCTTCACCGCGGCGTGCAAATGTCCCGTGGAGACACCGAGTTCGCGGGCGCAGGCAGCCACCGTCAGCTGCGCCCCGCCCGGCCGCGCGGTGATCCTTGCGAAGGCCTCGGCGAGGCTGTCCCCCCGGTCGGCGGGCACGGCCGGCGGCGCGCCCGCCTCGGCGGCACGCGCGGCCTCCACGACCAGGATGTGCAGGTAGGCGCGGAGCACGCCTGCGTATCCGGACCGCAGGGCGCGGTACTCCTCCTCCATCGCGTCGACCAGGCCGGCGATGCGCGAGGCGTGCGCCCCCAGCGGGACCGTGGGCCGGCCGGCGAGCCGGCGCAGTGCCCGGGCGTCCTCGGGGTGTCCGCCGAGGAAGTCCTCGTGGAAGAGGACGACCTGCCCCGCCAGTCCCTCGGCCCCCTCCCAGTGGTGCACCTGGCCGGGGGTGATCACGCACAGGACGGGCGGGGCGAGGGGTCCGGGCACGAGGTCGAGGACGTGCCTGCCGGCGCCGCCGGTGACGTGGGCGATCTCGTGGAAGGTGTGCCGGTGGGGGAATCCGGCACGGGAGAGCGGGCCGATCGCGTCGAAGGAGCCGACGGCGAACGGCAGCAGGTGGGGCTGGGGCACCTGGAGGCGGTGCAGGGGCAGTTCGGCGGCGCTTCGGCCGGTGGGCTTCATGGGTCCTCCCGCATCAGGCGTCACGGCAGTGTGCGCCACCCGCGCAGGATTGGTACAGACCACCAGCCCGGGATGCCTGGCGCCCCGGCCCCCGCACCGCCTCAGCGGTGGTAGACCGACGCCTCGGCGAACGGCCGCGCCGCCGATGCCGGGACGGCGAGGACCGCCACCCAGGACCCGTCCGTGAACTCGATGTCCATGCGCCCCGTCTGCGCCGTCCCGCGCGGGCCCGCCCGCAGTGCGGAGACGGCCTGCCGCGGCACCTCCCAGAACTCCCGCATGACGGGCGTGGACCGCCACAGCGGGGTGACGTCCGCCAGGGCGAACCAGCGCCGGTCCGTGACGGCGAGGACCCCGCCCGCCGAGCCGTGGGCGTTCGCCCGGCTGACGAGGAAGCGGCCGGCCGCGCTCTCCCACCCGCCCTCCATGCCCGCCCCGTGCGGCGTCCGCGAGCCCGCCGCGTCCGGCCGGCGGACTGCGGAGTCCCCTGCGGCGGCGGGGCGCGGGTGGTGCGCGTCGGCCGCCCTCGCGTGGACGAACTGGCGCAGGGGGCGCGGGATCCGTGCCTCGATGCGCCGGGAGAGCGCCGGGGGCTCCGGCGGCGCAAGGAGCGACTCGGGCGGGTACGGCACGCCCGGGTCGAGTTCGAAGGCGCAGGCGGCGACGAGCCGCTCGTCCTGCCGGAGGAAGTGCTGGGCCTGTTCGCGCGTCGCCTGGTTCAACGCGTGCGCTCCTGTTCCGTGCGGGTCCGTGAGGAGGCGAGCCGACGAGTGGCGGGGCTCTGCCGAAGATCATTCTGCCCCCGGGGGAACCACCGGTTCCGCGCGGGGTACCAGCCAGTAGCAAACCACGGGAAAACGGCCCCGACCGGCACACGGCCGGGTTTCGGACAGAAACGCAGGACTCAACCCGGTTGTACTGTCCGGATCATGACCTGCTGTCAAGTGCCGTGCACGGAGCCGCTAAGATTCCGGGCCGTTGTCCTATGATCATTCGCTTTCGATCGTTTGAGGGTTCTGATGGTTCGCGTGGGATCGTCGCCCGGTAGTCCAGGGGCCACCTCACCCGTCGTTTGGGCGCTTCCCGCCCTGGCGACCGCAGTTGCCGCGGCGATCGCCGTCGCAGCGGTCTCCGCACCCGCCCGCACGCCCGTCGCCTGGGTCGGCGCCGTCGCCTTCGCGGCGGTCGCCCTCGCCTGCGCCGTGGCCGCCAGGCGCAGCAGGGCCGTCGCCGTCCTGCGCGCCGCCGTCGCCGCACAGGAGGCGGCCCTCGCCCGGCAGCAGACCGAGACCGTCCGCCTGGCGCAGGAGCTCCTGCCGGACGTCGTCGAGCGCCTGCGCAAGGGAGAGTTCCCGGAGGAGGTGCTCGCCTCCCTGGAGGAGCCCGGCACCCACGGACCCGGACTCACCCCGGAGTTCCGCGCCGCCCACCAGGCCGTGCTGCGCTCCGTCCTGGAGGCCGTCGTCGCCGAGGAGGACCTGCGCGACTCCGCGCAGCGCGCCTTCGTCAACATCGCACGCCGCGTCCAGGCCATCGTCCACCAGCAGGCGCAGGAACTGCGCGACATGGAGGACCGCCACGGCCGCAGCCCCGACGTCTTCGGCGACCTCCTGCGCCTCGACCACGGCACCGCGCTCATCGGGCGCCTCGCCGACTCCATCGCCGTCCTCGGCGGCGCCCGCCCCGGCCGCCAGTGGTCCAAGGCCGTCCCGCTCTACAGCGTGCTCCGCGGCGCCATGTCCCGGATCATCGACTACCAGCGCGTGGAGCTCCACTCGGTCTCCCAGGTCGCCGTGGTCGGCCCGGCGGTCGAACCGCTCATCCACGCCCTCGCCGAGCTCCTCGACAACGCCACCCGCTACTCGCCGCCGCAGACCAAGGTCCACCTGACCGCCGTCGACGTGAACTCGGGCATCGCCGTCGAGATCGAGGACGGCGGCGTCAGCATGAGCGAGGAGGCCCGCAGGCGCGCCGAGCGGATGCTGCGCCAGGCACAGGAGGGCATCGACCTCGCCGACCTCGGCGAGACGCCCCGCCTGGGCCTCGCCGTCGTCGGCCGGCTCTCGCAGGCCTACGACTTCCAGGTCTCGCTGCGCGCGTCGGCGTACGGCGGCGTCCGCGCCGTCCTCGTCATCCCGCAGACCCTGATCACCGCCAGTGCCTCGGCGAGCGGCGTCGCCCACGGCATCGGCACCGCCTCCGGCCCCCGGGCCGCGCTGCCCGTCGGCGGGGCCGAGACCCTGCCCCCCGCCGCCCCCGAGGCGCTGCCCGCCGCGGTCGAGGACCGGTCCGCCGCCGGGGAGCACGCGGCGGCCTCCGACGACGCGCCCGCCGCGGTCCGCCCGCCGGCCGCAGGCCGCCCCGCGACCGGCCCCCGGCATCCCGAGGACGACGAGGTGCCCCTGGTCACCGAGCGGACCGCGACCGGCCTCCCGCAGCGCCGCCGCCGCACCCGCGCAGCGGCCCCGGACGAGACCGCCGCGGCCCCGTCCGCGGCGCCGGCCGCACCCGCCACGGCCGCCGCCGCACCCGAACCCGAACCCGGCATGTGGCTGGCCGCCTTCCAGGGCGGCCTCACCGGGGACAGCAGCAGCAAGACCGTCCCGAGCCGCCGTGCCGCAGCAAGCCCGAACACAGACGCCTCGCCGAACACGGCGAGCAAGGGGGAACAGCCATGAGTCAGCAGCAGAGCAACATGGACTGGATGCTCAAGGACCTGGCCGAAAGCGTTCCGCAGACCCGCCACGTCATCGTCCTGTCCGCCGACGGCCTGCGCATGGCCCAGTACGGCACGGAGACCGACACCGCCGACCGGCTCGCCGCCGCCTGCGCCGGACTCCAGAGCCTCGCCGGCGCCGTCGCCGCCGAACTCCCGCACAGCAGCGGCCGGATGCGGCTCGTCGTGATCGAGATGGACGGCGGGTTCTTCTACCTGATGGCGGCCGGCGCGGGCGCCTACCTGGCCGTCCTGGCCGACGAGGGAGTCGACGCAGGCCTGATGGGCCAGCGCATGCGCGACCTGGTCGCCCGTATCGGCGAGCACCTGAGCAGCCCGCCGCGGGCCGGAGACGCCTCCGGAGCCACCGCGCCCGGGGGAGGGCTGACCGCGTGAGCAACCCGGGCCGGGACTGGGAAGACGGCACTCCCGAGCGGCTCTACGTGATCACGGGTGGGCGGAGCGGACCGGTGTCCCCGGTCCCGCTCGACCTCGTCACCCTGATCATCGCCAAGTCGGGGCCCAGGCCCGGGATGCAACCCGAGCACGCAGCGATCATGAGGATGTGCAGGTCACCGCTGTCGGTGGCAGAGATCTCCGCGTACCTCGCGCTGCCGGTCAGCGTGGTCACCGTCCTGCTGGGCGACCTGGTCACCGCCGGCCACGTGCTCTCACGCCCGCCCGTCGCCCCCGCCAAACTCCCCGACCTGGCACTGATAGAGGCAGTCATCGATGGACTACGCAAGCTCTGAGCCGCCGCCCACGGCCCCCCACCGCGGTCATCCCCCGGCCGGCCCCCGGAGCGAGGACGCCCTCCCCGCCACGGCGGCGGCCGCCGTCAAGGTGGTCATCGTCGGCGGCTTCGGCGTCGGCAAGACGACCCTGGTCGGCTCCGTGAGCGAGATCCGCCCGCTCACCACCGAGGAGACGATGACGCAGGCAGGCGTCGGAGTCGACGACACGGCCGGAGTGGAGCGGAAGACCTCCACCACCGTGGCCATGGACTTCGGCCGCATCAGCATCAACGAGGAACTGGTGCTGTACCTCTTCGGCACCCCCGGACAGCAGCGCTTCTGGTTCCTGTGGCGCGGACTGTTCGAGGGCGCCCTCGGCGCGGTGGTCCTGGTCGACACCCGCCGGCTGGAGGTCAGCTTCGACGTCATCGGGCGCCTGGAGGAGCGCGGTGTGCCCTTCGTCGTCGCCGTCAACGCCTTCCCCGACGCGCCCGAGCACCCGCTGGAGGAGCTGCGCGCCGCGCTCGACCTGCCCGAGTCGGTCCCGCTCGTCGTCTGCGACGCCCGCCGCCGCGACTCCAGCCGCGACGTCCTCATGACGCTGATGCGCTACCTGCACTCCCTCGCCGCAACCCCGGAGGCCCGGTAGGCGCGCCCGTCCGGCCGGAAGGGCGCCGGTTCACGGCGGAGGCGTGTCCGGCGCCCCTATGATGCGAACATGCGTACGAACGAGGGGGAGGGGCGGCCCTCCCTGACGGCCGAACTGACCGGTGCCGAATTGCAGCGCTGGTACTGGACACTGGCCGAGCTCACCGCGCTCGCCCGGGCCATGGGGCTCTCCTCCGGCGGCGGCAAGGCCGCCGTGACCGCGCGGCTGGCCGCCGCACTCGACGGCCGCCCGGCCGCCGAACCGGTCCGGCCCGCCCCCCGCAGGGCGGGCCGGCAGCTCGCCGCGCCCGTCGACGGCCGTACGGCCATCCCGCCGGGCCAGCGGTGCAGCCAGGTCCTCAGGGAGTTCTTCACCCGCGAGATCGGGCCGTCCTTCCACTTCGACGCAGCCATGCGGGACTACATCGCCCAGGGAGCCGGCCGCACCCTCGCCGAGGCCGTCGCCCACTGGCACACCACCCGCACCGCCGCCGCCCGACCCCAGGAGATCGGCGGCCAGTTCGAGTTCAACCGCTTCCTGCGCGACTGGCACGCCCGCCACCCCGGCAGGCCCCGCGCCGAGGCCCTGGCCGCCTGGCGGGCCCACCGCTCCCGCCCCCGCAGCCGACCGTCCATACTGGCTGCCGTGAACAGCGAAGACGCCGCCGACCACATCCTGGCCCACCGGCAGGGGCGCACCGGGGTGGTCACCCTCAACCGCCCCCGGGCCCTGAACGCCCTCACACACCCCATGGTGCTGCGCATGGAGGAGGTCCTCCGCGCCTGGGCGGACGACCCGGAGGTGGAGCAGGTCCTCGTCCGCGGCGCCGGCGACCGCGGCCTGTGCGCGGGCGGCGACATCCGGGCCATCCACGACGACGCCAAGGCGGGCACCTCCGCCTCGGCCGCCTTCTGGCGCGACGAGTACCGGCTCAACGCGCTCATCGCCCGCTACCCCAAGCCGTACGTCGCCTTCATGGACGGCATCACCATGGGCGGCGGCGTCGGCGTGTCCGCCCACGGCAGCGTCCGCGTCGTCACCGAGCGCTCCCGCGTCGCCATGCCGGAGACCGGCATCGGCTTCGTCCCCGACGTGGGCGGCACCTGGCTGCTCTCCCGCGCCCCCGGCCGGCTCGGCACCCACCTCGCGCTCACCGGCTCGGCCGTCGGCGCCGCCGACGCGCTGCTGTGCGGCCTCGCCGACCACCACGTGCCCGCGGAACACCTCCCCGACCTGGCCGCCGCCCTCGCCGAGGCCCCCGCCCGCGAGGCCGTCGCGCGGTTCGCCACCGAACCCGCCCCGGGCGTCCTCGCCGCCCGGCGGCACTGGATCGACCGCTGCCACGCCGCCGACACCGTCGAGGAGACCCTCGACCGGCTCCTCGCCGAGGACGACCCGGCCGCGAAGGAGGCCGCCGAGGCGCTCCTCGCCAAGTCGCCGACCGCGCTGAAGGCCACCCTCGCCGCGATGCGCCGCACCGCCGCCCTCACCTCGCTGGAGGAGGCCCTCGCCCAGGAATACCGGGTCTCCTGCAACGCCCTGCGCTCACCCGACCTCGTCGAGGGCATCCGCGCCCAGGTCGTCGACAAGGACCGCACCCCGCGCTGGAACCCCGCCGCGCTCGCCGACGTGTCCGACGCCGACGTGGCCCGGTTCTTCGAGCCGCCCGCCGACGCGGCCGCGGCGGATCAGCGGTAGCCGGCGGTGTCCGCCGGCAGGCCCGGATCCTGCACCTCGACCAGGTACCGCCAGGCGTCCGGCCGGCTCCCGTCCAGGTCCGTGAACCCGTACACCCGGGCGAGCTGCCCGCTGGAGAGCGACTGCCCGTTCCAGCGGGCGGCCTCCGGGTCGGCGGCGAGCGCGGCGACCGCCCGGCCCACGTACGCGGGGCTCTCCGAGATCGCGAAGTGCGGGACCCGCTCCAGTGCGTCCCGCCAGTTCGCCTCGGTCACCCCGAAGGTGTCGAGCATCATCTCCGAGCGCAGCCAGCCCGGCGTCAGCGCGACCGCCGTCGCCCCGCGCGGGCCCAGCTCGTGCCCCAGCGCGAACGCCATCCGCAGCACCGCCGACTTCGCGATGTCGTAGAAGAACGACACGCGGTACCGGCTCGCGTTGTACTCGGCGGTCCCGTCCGTCATCTCCACCACCAGCCCGCCCGGCCGCCGCAGCAGCAGCGGCATCGCGAAGTGGCTGGTGATGGCGTGGGTGTCGACGGCGAGCCGCAGCAGCCGCAGCCCGTTGTCCAGGTCGTGGTCCCACACGGTGCCGTCCCACTCGAACAGCAGCTCGCCGCCCCAGATGTCGTTCACCAGCACGTCCAGGCGCCCCTGTTCGGCGTCGATCCGCCGGACCAGGGCCTCCACCTGCTCGGGCACCAGGTGGTCGGCGACGACCGCGATTCCCTTCCCGCCCGCCGCCGTGACCAGCTCCGCGGTCTCCTCCACCGTCTCCGGCCGGTCGTACTCCGAGCGCCGGCCGCGCGTGCTGCGCCCCGTCACGTACACCGTCGCGCCCTGCGCGCCCAGTTCGACCGCGATGCCGCGCCCCGCGCCCCGCGTCGCACCGGCGACCAGGGCGACCTTCCCGTCAAGCGTCTGCTGTGCCTGCGCCATGCCCCGACCCTATGCCGCCCCGCCCCATCCGGGGGGCACGACGTCCACGGCCACCGTGTGCAGGCCCGTCGCCCCGTCGGGCAGGACCGGGGCGCGGGCCGCCGTCTGCACGGCCCCCGTGCCGTCCACCGCCCGCACCTGGAGCGTGTGCCGCCCGGGGGATGCCTCCCACGGCCACGACCACAGCCGCCAGGTGTCCACCCCGTCCGCTGCGGCGAGCCGGGCCTGCTGCCAGGGGCCGCCGTCGACCCGCACCTCCACCCGGGAGATGCCGCGGTGCTGCGCCCACGCCACGCCGGCCACCGCGATCCGGCCCGCCACGGGCCGGGCGGACGGGCGGGGGGTGTCGATCCGGGACTGCGTCTTGACGGGCGCCCGCGCCGCCCAGGACCGGCGCACCCAGTACGCGTCGTACGCGGCGAACGTCGTCAGTCGCAGCTCCCGCAGCCACTTGCAGGCCGACACGTACCCGTACAGCCCCGGTACGACCATCCGGACGGGAAAGCCGTGCGCGAACGGCAGCGGCTCGCCGTTCATCCCGACGGCGAGGAGCGCCTCCCGGCCGTCCATGACGGTCTCGACCGGCGTGCCCAGCGTCATCCCGTCCACCGACCGCGCCACCAGCTGGTCGGCGGGACCGCCCTCCGACGGGGGCCGTACGCCGGCCTCGCGCAGCAGGTCGGCCAGGCGGACGCCGAGCCAGCGGGCGTTGCCCGCGTACGGGCCGCCGACCTCGTTCGACACGCACGTCAGGGTGATGTCGTGCTCCACGAGCGGACGTTGCAGCAGCTCGCGCAGGTCCAGTTCCAGCGGGCGGGCGACGCCCTCGCCGTGGATCCGCAGCCGCCACGCGCCCGCGTCCACCCGCGGCACCACCAGGGCGGTGTCCACCCGGTAGAACTCCCGGTTCGGGGTGAAGAACCGGGACGCCCCCGGCACCCGGGGGTCGACGCCGGGCGGAACCGGCGGCGCGGGCACCGCGGCCGGCGGCAGGACCAGCGCGGCCCGGGAGGCCGTGGCCTCGGCCGAGCCGTGCGCGCCGAGCCGGCGGCCGGCGTACCCGGCGACCGCCGAGGCGGCGAGGACGCCCGCCGCGAGCCGCCCGAAGCGGCGCCGGTCCATCGCCCGCGCACCGCCGGGCGGCGCACCCGCGGGACCGGGCCGGCGCAGGGCGCGGACGAGCCCGTAGAGCACCGCAGCGGCGGCGAGGGCCCCCGCCGCCGACGGCAGCGCGTCCTGCCAGGAGGCCCCCGGCCGGCCCAGGGCGGCCGCCGCCCCCAGGAGCCCGACGCCCGCGGCGGCGGCCGCGCCCGCCCGCGGGCGGTGCGCGGCGAGCACGCCGGCCGCCGCGGCGACCGCGGCGAGGACGAGCAGGATCCCGGCGGCCAGCAGCGGCTTGTCGGCGGTCCCGAACGTGCGGACCGCCCACTCCTTCACCGCCGCCGGGGCGAGGTCGACGAGCGTGCCTCCCACCGCGGCCACGGGGGCCGCCTCGGGGGCGGACCGCCGCCGCGGCCAGCTCCGCCGCGGCCAGGCCCGCGCACGCCGCGAGCAGCCCGCAGGCGGCGCCCCCGAGGAGGAGGCGCCGCCGCCCGGATACCGTCTTCCCGCCCGCCATGTGCAGTCCGTCCGCCGACCGGCCACCCGACGCTTCCAGTGTCCCGCCGCGCGCTCCCTCCGGCGGCTCACACGCGCGGGTTGCCCTCCGCCGCGACGCGCTCGGCCGCCTGCCGGGCCACCGTCTCCAGCCGGTCCTCCGCGTCCGGTCCGCGGCCCTCGGCCGGGCCGGACAGGCGCGCGGCGAGCCCGCCGCGCTTGCGGAGCTCCACCACCCCGTCCGTCAGCAGCTCGACCGGATCGCCGGGCTGCGGCACGCCCGGCACCCGCCCGGCGCCCTCCCGGG
The DNA here is from genome assembly GCF_003325375.1 of Streptomyces globosus. Taxonomy (GTDB): domain Bacteria; phylum Actinomycetota; class Actinomycetes; order Streptomycetales; family Streptomycetaceae; genus Streptomyces; species Streptomyces globosus_A. The sequence continues at coordinate 2,581,389 of NZ_CP030862.1, forward strand.
ACGGGTCCGGCACCCGCTCACCGGCGGCAGGCGGGGCCGGCGGCGGCGCGGCGGCCTCCCGGCCCTCGGCGGCCGGTGCCCCCTGCGCGGGGCCCTCCTGCCCGGACCGGCCGGGCCGCTCGTGTCCGGTGTGGGACATGCTCGCTGCACTCCTGCTCGTGTCATGCCGTCACGGCGTCGGAAGGGGCGGCCGCCGGATCCCCCGGCGGCCGCCCCTGTTCGCTTCCGGGACAGTGAAGCGAGTGCCCGCCCCGTGCGGCGGGCGGATGCCGGGTTCTCCCTCCCCGGAGGAGCCCAATTCCCCCGAACGGGTGAAGCCGGTGCGGGTGTGCCCGGCTACCCTGCGGCCGCCAGCAGCCGGGCCACGCCGGAGGCGAGCGCGTACGGGTCCCCGGCCGGCCCCTGCGCCCCGGAGGAGTGCCGGGTGGTGCGCCGGGCCCACTCCTCCTCGAAGGCGTGCCAGTCGATCGCGCGCGGCGCGGTCCCGCCGACCAGGGCCTCCTCCAGCGAGGCGAAGTACGCCGCCCAGCGCGGCGCGTACAGCTCCCGAACCAGGCCGCCCCATTCGCGGTTCGCGTAGTCGTGCAGGAAGCCGCCCTCGCTGGTGCTGTGCCGGCCCCACACGCTCAGGATCGAGCGTGCGTCGTACTCGTACCGGTCCTGCTCCGCGCGGTCCGCGCCCCAGGAGCGGGCGGCGGCCAGCCAGGTGCCGAGCCGCAGGTTCGGGTCGGAGCCCGCCAGCGCGTCCAGCCGGCGCTCGGCGTCCTGCCAGGCGGCGGTCAGCTCGCGGAACGCGGCCAGGTCGCGGGCCGTGTACGCGGCGCGGATCCGCGGCAGCAGCACCCGCGAGTGGTTGGCGAGCGCCTGCCGGGCGGTGTCCACGAGGTCGAAGCGGTAGGCGCTGGAGCCGCGCAGCCGCGGATCCACCCTCAGGAGGTGGTCCAGCGCCCGGCGCACCGAATCGGCCGGATAGCGCATCGACTTGGGGCTCCAGTGCGCGGCCGCGGCCGCGGTCAGGCTCGGCCGGGCCGTGAACAGGCTGTCCTGGGACTCTGACCACAGCCCGGACGAGGTGCTGTAGGGCCCCTTGCGCAGCTCCTCCCAGGCCGCGGCCGCCTCCTTGTCGGGCCGCCCGTAGCGGCGGGCCGCGAACGCGGCGAACCACGCCCGGTGGTCGATCGGGCCCGGCTCCCAGGCGAGGTCCGTGAACAGGTCGAAGGCGGCCGGGTTGGTGCCGGTGGCCTCGGGCAGGTAGGCCGTGCCGCGCAGTGCGCTGTCCTCCTTGGCCCGCCACGCGCCGAACCGGTCCAGCCACACGGAGGTGTTGGCGCCGATGGTGGTGTGCCCGCCGAAGTTGTAGATCGTGCCGAGCGCGTACGGGGCGCCGCCCCAGCGGGCCTCGCGGTCCAGGCGGTTGTACCGGTCGGACAGGCCGTCCAGGATGAGCAGCTTCGAGGTGTCCGTCCCCGCGAGCAGCTCCTGGCGGGGGCTGTCCTGCCAGCCCAGCACCGCCCACAGCGCCCCGGGGTGCGCGGCGTGCAGGGCCGCCTGGACGGCGCCGGAGGCCGCCCGCACGTCCACCGGGCCGGCCGTGCCGCCCTCGTGGAGCGGGCTCATCCGGTACATGGTGCTGTCGCCGAACACCGCGCGCTGCTCGGCGTAGTAGCGGGCGGCCACCTCGGCGAACACCGGCGAGGACGGGTCCAGCCAGTCGGGCCGCTCGAAGCCCGCCCAGTCGCCCTGCGGCACCGTGGCCGCGCCCGGGTTGCGGGCGGCGAAGCCGGGCGGGACGGTCCCGTAGTAGCCGGGCAGGACCGGGGTCATGCCCAGGCCGCGGAGCTGCTCGGCGATCTTCCGGCCGACGGCGGCGCGCTCGCGCATCAGGCGCTCGGCTACGGGCCCGCCGAAGCCGCTCAGGTTCTGCAGCAGCCACCAGCTCTGGTGGGCGGGGCCGGGGATCCACGCGCGCAGCTCCGCGGCGGTGTACCCGAAGTGCTGGAAGGTCCGGTGGTACGGGTACTCGGCGCCGACCTGCACGAACACCTCGTTGACGCCGTGCAGGGCGAGCAGGTCGATCTGCCGCTGGTGCTGCGCGAAGGTGCGGTAGGGGCCCGAGTAGCCGTCGTCGGTGTCGTTGAGGGCGTACCGGTGGGGCACCTGGGCGCTGCGGGTGACGGGTGCGGGAACCGCGGGCAGGCGGGCGGGCAGCATGCCGGTGCTCTCGCCCGGCCAGCCGATGTCGACGCCGGCGACGTGCTGGAGGTACCAGCCGACGCCGGTCAGCAGGGTCGCGCCGGTCGAGCCGCGGACGGTGATCGCGCCGGTCCGTCCGGAGACGGTGAAGGTGTCCGGGCCGGCCGCCCGGTCGGGTACAAGGGTGAACTGGGCGGCGTGCCGCGGCAGCAGGCGCCGCAGGGCGGCCCGCGCGGGGCCGGCGTCGAAGGCGCGGGCCGCCTCCGCGCCCGCACGGTGCGATGCGGGGGCCGAGGCGGCCCGGGCGGGGGCCGGGCCGGGGAGGGCGGCGGCCAGCGCGAGGGCGAGCAGCGCGGCGGGAACCGCCGCCAAGGTGCGGGTGCGGGAGGCGGGGCGGGGGGCCCGCGCGTGCGGGCGCGGCCCGCCGCGGCCCGCCGCCGGGCGTTCGGGGTGGTTCGTCATGGCTCCGTCGCTGCGGGAGGCGGGACACGGGTGGGCTCGGGGCGCCGGGCTCGGGGCGCCGGGCGCGGGGTGGGGGGAGCGGGGCATCCGCCGGACGGCGCCGTCCGGCGGATGCCCCCGGCGGCCGCACCGCGGGGCACCTGCCCGGCGTACCGTCAGACCGGCAGTGACCAGGCCTGGTCGACCCGGTGGTCGCCGCAGTCGGCGAGCCGCAGGCGCTCGGCCGGGGCGTCCGCCGTGGCCGGCGGCGCGGGTGCGGTCAGGCAGAGCCGGTACGCCGCCGATACGAGGGCCCCGTCGCGGCGGTGCGTCCAGCGCTGTCCCGGCTGCCGGGGCGCGCAGCGCGCCAGTTCGACGAGGCCGTCGGCGCCCGCGGCCAGGCACTGGCCGGCCAGCCGGAGCGTCGCGTCGGGGGCGACGACCCACCGCTGGTCGGCGGCGGCCGTGCACCCGGCGAGGACGACCGCGCCGACGCCGGTGGTGTTGGCGCCGTCCGCGCACTTCACGCCGTCACCGGTGATCTGGCCGGTGGGGACGGCGTCCCCGCAGCCCTCGTGCGGGGTGAGCCGCCACACCGCAGTGTCGTGGCCGGCGAGCCTGCCCGTCAGGTTGGCGGCGACCTCCGTGCGGCCGCCGCTCCACAGGTCCTTGGCGGTCACCGTGCAGCCGTAGAGCCCGATGTCGGCGAGCGGGACCGAGATGTCGCGGGTGGCGGCGGACCGGTTGAGGACGGCGACGGCCCGGTCCCCGTTCGCCAGCGGCCGGGCCAGCACCTCGAAGGTGGCGTTCGCGGAGACCACCGCGCCCTGGCGGCCCATCGGGTCCTGGTCCAGGGCGATCAGGTCGGTGTTGCCGAGCGCGGCGAGCCCGCCGGGCGTGAGTGCGGAGACGTCGGAGGACAGGATGAACGGGGCGGCCATCATCGCCCACAGCGCGACCTGGCTGCGGCTCTCGGCGTCGGTCAGGCCGGGGGCGCCCGCGATGAGGAAGTCGGGGTCGTTCCAGTTGCCGGGGCCCGCGTACCGGCCGAGCCAGCGGTTGTACCCGTAGTTGCCGAGGACGGAGCTCCAGCGCGAGGCGGCCGGTGCGGCCGGGCTGTAGACCTTGATGTCCTTGCCCTCGCGCCACAGCTGCCCGGTCTCGCCGACCCAGTCGATGACCTTGTGCCAGTCGGCCGAGCCCCACTCGCCCTGCTGGAAGTAGGCCGGTGCGGACGCCGACAGCACCATGGGCCGGCCGCTGTCGCGCAGCGCGCGGGCCACCGCGTTGTAGGCGTCGCGGTAGGCCTGCTCCTTCGTCTTGCCGGGCGGCACCCACAGGTTGCAGCCGTCCATCTTGACGTAGTCGACCTTCCAGGACGCGAACAGCCGGGCGTCCCGGGCGTAGTGGTCGGGGCCGCCGCCGTCGGGGGAGCCGCTGCCGGGGTACTTCTCGCAGGTGAGTGAGCCGGCGTCCTGGTAGATGCCGAACTTCAGGCCCTTCGCGTGCAGGTACTCGCCCAGCCAGGCCATGCCGTGCGGGAACTTCTCCGTGTCCACGACGAGGTTGCCGTCCGCGTCCCGGCTCCTGGTCATCCAGCAGTCGTCGACGGTGACCGTGTCGTAGCCCTTGGCGGCCAGGCCGCTTGCGACGAGCGCGTCGGCGTTGGCGACGACCTTCGCCTCGTCGATGTCGCACATGTAGTGCGCCCAGTTGTTCCAGCCCATCGGCGGGGTCAGGGCGAGCGGCGTGTCCGAGGTCGCGGTGGGCTCGGCGGCCGCGGGGGCGGGGGCCAGCCCGAGGGCGAGCAGGGCGGCCGCGGTGAGGCAGGGGAGCGAGGCACGCAGGCGAGGCGGCACGGAGACTCCTTGCGAGGGGGCGGTGGTGCGCCCAGTGCAGCGGTGCGGCTACCCGCTGTCAACGCAAGCTGATGGTTTGTGCCGGGATGACCAGCAATATGGGTGTAGGGGCTGTCACACGATCGGAGACCCCCACGGTTTTGTGACAGTGGCTGATACGCTGTATCGCATGCCCCGCAGATCACCCGCCCTGGACCGTGCGACCCCGTCGGCGATCGCCGAGGCCGCACTGCGGATCATCGACGAGGACGGCCCCGGCGCACTCAGCTTCCGCGTCCTCGCCGAACGGCTCGGCGTCTCCCACGCCACCGTCCAGCGCCGCTGCACCGACCTCGCGGGCCTGCTGGACCTGTGCACCGACCACCTCGCGCGCCGCCTGCCCGAGGTACCCGCCGGAACCGGCTGGGCCGAGGCCGCGGAGCTCCGCTTCACCGCCCTCTACCGCCTGCTCGTCGCCCACCCCGGGCTGCTGGTGCTGCGCGGGAGCCGCCCGTGGACCGGCCGCGAGCTGCTGGCCCGGCTCGTCGAGCCCTCCCTCGCGGACAGTACGGCCGCCGGGATGGACCCCGCCGAGGCGATGGCCGTCTACCGGGGCATGTACCTGCTCACCCTCGGCTGCGCCGCCTTCGTCGACCACCGCGACCCGGCCGCCGCCACCGCCGCCTCGCGGACCGCCATCGCCGCCCTCGACCCGGAGGAGTTCCCCGTCCTGACGGGCGCCCTCCCCCGGGTCCTGCCCGTCCTCACCGACCACGCCGTGTACGCCGCCGCCCTGCGCCGGCTGATCGACGCCGCGCGGCCCGACACCCCGCAGCAGTAGCCCCGGCGCCGCCCCGCCCCCCCCAGCGAAAGGGATCCGCCCCCGTGGAGAAGCAGCTCGACCCGGCGGCCGTCCGCGCCGCCGCCGCCCGGATCGCCGGGGCCGTCCGGCCCGCCGCCGTGGCGCCCGCCGGCGGGGGCGTCTGGTACGCCCTGGAGTACCTCCAGCACACCGGCTCCTTCAAAGCCCGGGGCGCCCACAACTTCCTGGCCGCGCACCGCGCTGCCGGGACGCTTCCCGATGCCGGAGTCGCCATCGCCTCGGGCGGCAACGCCGGCCTCGCCTGCGCCTGGGCGGCCCGCGCCCAGTCCGTACCCGCCACCGTCTTCCTGCCGGCCACCGCGCCCCGGATCAAGGTGGACCGGCTGCGCGGCTACGGCGCGGACGTCCGCCTCGTCGGCGAGCGGTACGCCGAAGCGCAGGCCGCCTGCGCGGAGTTCGCGGCGCGCAGCGGCGCCCTCGCCTCCCACGCGTACGACCACCCCCTCATCGCGGCGGGCGCCGGAACCCTGCTGGAAGAAGTACGGGCCGCCCTGCCGGGCCTGGACGCGGTCGTCGTCGCCGTCGGCGGCGGCGGACTGCTCGCCGGGGTCGCCACCGCCGCCCGGGAGCACGGCGTGCGCGTCACCGCCGCCGAACCGGAGGGCTGCCGGGCCCTGTCCGCGGCGCTGGAGGCGGGCCGGCCCGTCGACGTCCCGGTGGACTCGGTGGCCGCCGACTCGCTGGGGGCCACCCGCGTCTCCGCGGACGCCCTGGCCGCCGCCCGCGCCGGGGGAGTCCGCTCGGTCCTCGTGCCCGACGCCGCGATCACCGCGGCCCGGCGGAGGCTGTGGGAGGAGCACCGGATCGTCGTCGAGCCGGGCGCCGCGACGGCCCTGGCCGCCGTACGGGCCGCCCCCGAACCGCTCGGCGAGCGCGTCGCCGTGGTGCTGTGCGGGGCCAACACGGATCCGTCGGACCTGTCGGCCGGGAGCTGAACGGGACCGCCCCGTACGGCAGTCCGCCCCCGCCGACGCGACGATCGTTGCGCCGACCTGCGACTTTCGGGGACAGCGCGGCTGCCTTCCCTCCTGCGAAAGTCCTCGTGTCAGAAGGAAACACCCCCACGGCACGCGGAAGACGCACGGAGGAACGGGCATGGCACGGCGCAAGGGATGTCTCATCGGCTGCGGAGTGGCGCTGGTCATCGGCATCGCCGGCGCGGTCGCGCTGGCGTTCGGGCTCACCAAGGTGGTCGACGCCGCGAACAAGACCATGATCGACCCGTCGGTGTACGCCGCCGTGCAGGTCGGCGACGCGGAGGACGCCGTCCGCGCCAAGCTGCCGTCCGGCGACTCCTTCATCAAGGACGCCCTCAAGACCGGCGGCCCGGCCGAGCCCGCGGGCAGCACCTGCTCCTGGTTCGTCAACGGCGAGGGCGAGTCGGCCGGCGAGACCGTCTACCGCCTCTGCTTCAAGGACGGCAAGCTCGCCGAGAAGGTCCAGTACCCGCTCCAGTAACCGCCGGAGCGGCCCGGTCCGGCCCGCACCCCGGCGGGGCGCAGGCCGGCCCCGGCTATCTGCCGAACGACAGCAGTGCGTGGTGGACGAGTCCGGGCTCCGGGCTCTTCACCCGCCCGTTGAGCAGGAACAGCCGTCCGCCGGCCCACGCCGTGTGCGCGCCGTGCGGGAAGAAGACCTGCTGCGCCCCCGCCGCTCCGGCCGGGCTCTGCAGGAACACCTCCAGCGAGCCGTCCGCCGGCTTCAGCGCGGCCATGGCCCCCGCCGCCCTGCCTTCGGGCCACAGGTAGGCGACGACCTTGCCGTCCTCCAGGGCCGTCGGCCAGATCCGGCGGCCGTCGGGGGCCTTCGCCCGCCACTTCTCCTTGCCGGTGGCGAGGTCCACGGCGATGACGTGGTCGGTGAGGTCGATGCCCAGTTCGCGGCCCGGGGCGCCGCCGGCGAGGTACAGGGTGCCGGCGTCGGCCACGGCGGCGGGGCAGTCCCCCAGGGCGCCGCTGCCGTCGCCCCAGCCGTTGCACCGCTTGTCGGTCCCGAACGGCGCCTCGCCGTGCGAGCGGACCTTGCCGTCCGCGGTGAACGCGGTGAGGCTCCACGCCTTGCGGCCGCTGTGGTAGGAGGCCGCGACCAGCGGGTCGGAGGACAGGACCCGGCCGACGGTCCAGCCGCCCTCGAACGTGTGGCCCCACTTCGCGGCGCCCGTGGCCGGGTCAACCTCCTCCAGCAGGGACCGCCCCGCTCCCGGGGCGCCGCCCGGGTCAGGGCACCGGCGGACGAGGACCAGCCGGGCGCCGCCGCCGAAGGCCGCCGGGTAGCAGCCGCCCGTCTTGGAGGTCCCGAAGAGCTTCCTGCCGTCCGTGGCCGAAAACCCGCTCATGACGGCCGACCGGGCGACGGCCACGGTGTCGCCCGACACCGCCATCTGCAGTTCCAGCGGCCGGTCGTAGTCGTTCTCCTGCGGCACCGGGGCCTTCCAGCCCGCCTTGCCCGCCGCGAGGTCGATCTGCCGGAGCGCGTTGCAGTGCGTGGTCGGCCCCTGGCCCTCCCGCACCGCGACGACGAGCTTCCCGCCGGCTGCAGGCTCCTTCGGCACCCCGCACAGCGGGGTCTCCAGCTGCACCTTCCACTTCTCCCGGCCGTCGGCCGCCCCGTACCCGGCGATCTCCTTGTCCATGGCCCGGACCACCACCTCGCCCACGCGCCACGGGCCGTACTGCCGGGCGCCCGCCCCGGCGACCTCCACGCGGTTCTCGACCAGCCAGATCGGGGCCTCGCCGGGCTTGATCCCGGCGTTGGGGTCGACGGTGTCGGGTCCCGTGCCGGTCCCCTTGCCGTCGCCCTTGTCCACGGAAGCCGAGGGGGAGGCGGGCGGCGACGCGGACGCCCCGCCGCCCGCGGACGGTTCCGGTTCGCCGCCCCTGCCGCCGAGGACCGCCCAGCCGAACCCGGCGACGGCGAGCGCCGCCGCGGCCAGGGCCGCGACCACCGCGGCCCGCTCGCCCCGCATCCCGTGCCGGGAGACCGGTACGGGCGCCGCGGGGGCGTACGGCTGCGGCGCCGGGCCGAAGCCGGGGGGCGCCGACGGCTGCTGCGGAGGGACGTCGGGCCGGGGCGGCTCACCGTGATCACGACCGGTCATGGGAAGAGTGTGGCCGGTGGGGCGCCCGCAGGGGACGGCATTTCCGGACTTCCCCCGGCCGGCGGCGGTCCGGAGCCGCCCGGATGAAGTCAAAATGCGGCGCAGGGCCGCCTCCCGCTCCGCACGGCGGCAGTCCGCCCGGAACACCCGCCTCATCCGCATCAGTCCAGGCCGCCGCCTCTTGACCCGGCCGCCCCGCGGACCCCCGCGGCTGCCCGGGCCGCCGTACGGGGCACGGCTCCCCGGCCACTCCGCGCGGGGCCGCGTTGACGCGGTCCGCAGCGGGGTCCAGCGTGGGCCCCGCGCTCCGGCAGCGAGGCCGGAACTCCCCTAAGGCGGCCGACGATGAACCGTTCGCACCTGCCCGCACGCCCGCCCCGCCCCCGCCGCACAACCGCCCGCGCCGCACTCCTGGCCGGCGTCCTCCTCGCCGCCGGCGCGTGCGGGCTCGACGGCGCACCCGACGGCGGCGAGACCCGCCGCACCGGAAAGGCCTCCGGCGAGATCACCTTCCGCACGCTCCAGCTCAAACCCACGTACACGGCGTACGTGCAGGGCGTCGTCGACGCCTTCGAGGCGGAGCACCCCGGCGTCCGCGTCCGCTGGGAGGACGTCCCCGGCGGCGGCTACAACGAGAAGCTCGTCGCCGACGCCCAGGCGGGCGCCCTCCCCGACGTCGTCAACCTCAACACCGACTCCTTCCAGCTCCTTGCCGACCGCGGCCTGCTCGCCGATGTCGCCGCACTCGACCCCGGCGCCGCGAAGGAGTACATCCCCGGTGCCTGGGAGCAGTTCAAGCTCCCCGGCCGCGGCGACAGCGTCTTCGCCTACCCCTGGTACGTCACCCCGGAGATCCTCACCTACAACCAGGAGCTCTTCCGCGCCTCCGGCCTCGACCCGGACCGGCCGCCGACCACCGTCGAGCAGTTCTTCGACCACGCCGACCGGATAGCGGAGCGCTCCGGGGGCCGGTACGCGGCCTTCATGGCCGACCCCAAGGGCAGGCTCCCCGGCGACTGGCAGAAGATGGGCGTCCCGATCCTCAACGCAGCCCGGGACCGGTTCGCGTTCGACACCCCCGAGGCCGTCGCCTGGGTCGAGCGGATGAAGTCCCTGTACGCCAAGGGGGCCATGCCGAAGGAGTCGCTCCTCACCTCCGACGACGTCAACCAGCTGTACGGCAGCGGAAAGCTCGTCTTCGGCCCCGGATCCCCCGGCTTCGTCCGCGACATCAAACAGAACGCCCCGCAGGTCTACGCCGACACCCGGGTCGCCGGCGCCGTCACCGGCAGGCTCGGCCACATCGGCATCTACGCCCAGTCCCTCGGGATCCGCAAGAGCACCCGCCACCCGGACGCCGCGATCGCGTTCGCCCGGTGGGTGACCAACGGGCCCAACCAGGTCGAGTTCTCCCGGAACGCGACCGTCTACCCCTCCAGCGCGCAGGGCCTCGCCGACCCCCGCTTCGCCGACCGCGGGGACGGCCGCGACGCCGACACGGTCGCCCGGGCGGTCGGCGCCGAGCAGCTGAAGACCGCCGCCCTCGACGCCAACACCCCCGTCGAATGGACCAACCAGGTCGGCGACGCCGTGGTCCGCGAGGTGCAGAAGGCGATCAAGGGCGAGCAGGACGCCGCGACCGCCGTGCGCAGGGCCCAGGAGGAGGCCGACAAGCTGCTCGCCGACGCGGCCCGCAGGTGACCCGCGGAAGCCGGCGGCCCGCCGGCCCGCGCACCGCGGGGGCGGCGGCGCGCGGGCCCCTCCACCGCCGGTGGTGGAGCCCGTACCTGTTCCTCGCGCCCGGCCTGGCGGCGGTGGCGCTGTTCGGCCTGTGGCCGTTCGCCAACACCGTGGTCCTGTCGTTCACCGACGCCCGCATCCTCACCGGCGGCGGCTTCGTCGGCCTCGGCAACTACCGCCGGGCGCTCGCCGACCCGGACTTCTGGACCGCCGCGGGAAACAGCGTCCTGTACCTGCTCGTCGTCGTGCCGTGCCTGGTGCTGCTGCCGCTCGCGCTGGCCGTGCTGGTGCAGGCCAGGGTGCCCGGCATCGGGTTCTTCCGCTCGGCGTACTACACGCCGGTGATCGCCTCGGCCGTCGTCGTCGGCCTCGTCTGGCAGTGGGTGCTGCGCAGCGACGGCCTCGTCAACACGGTCTTCCTGAGGCTCCGGATCGTGTCGGAGCCGGTGCCGTTCCTGACGGACAGCACGATGCTGCTGGTCTCCGCGATGCTCGTCACCGTGTGGAAGGGGCTCGGCTACTACATGGTCTTCTACCTGGCGGCCCTCGGGAACGTCCCCGCCTCCCTCCACGAGGCGGCCGCCCTGGACGGCGCCGGCCCCGTCCGCCGCTTCGTCCACATCACCGTCCCGCAGGTGAAGCCGATGATGCTGCTGGTCGGCACCCTCTCCGCCGTGTCCGCGCTGCGCGTCTTCACCGAGGTCTACATCCTCGGCGGCGAGAGCGGCGGCCCGGGCGGCGGCGCCCGCACCCTGCCCTTCCTCATCCGCCAGGTCGGTCTCGGCTTCGCCGGCGAGACCGGCTACGCCTCGGCGATCTCCCTGCTGCTGTTCCTGCTCACCCTGGCCTTCAGCCTGCTCGGCCGCCGCCTGGCGAGGGGGGACGAGACGTGATGCGCCCCCGGCACGCGGCCCGCCGCGCGGCGGTGCTCGCCGCCCGGTACGCCCTCCTCCTGGCCGTGCTCGCCCTGATGGCCGGGCCGCTGGCCTGGCAGTTCCTGACCTCGTTGCGCGGCCGCACCGAGAACGTCTACCACGGCGTCCTGCCCTCGCAGCCGACCCTCGACAACTATGTCCGCGTCGCCGAGTCGTTCCCGCTGCTCCAGTACACCGGAAACACGCTGGTCGTGGCAGCCCTCGCCGTCGCCTCGAACGCGGTGTTCGCCGCGATGGGGGGCTACGCGCTCTCCCGGGCCGGGTGGCCGGGCCGCCGCACCGTGTTCACCGTGCTCGTGGCGACGCTGATGTTCCCGTTCGAGTCCGTCATGGTCTCGATGTTCCTCACCATCCGCGGCATGGGGCTCGTCGACACCCTCGTCGGGGTCTGGCTCCCGGGGGCCGTCTCCGTCCTCAACATCCTGATCATGCGGTCGGCGTTCCTGGCCGTGCCGCAGGAGATCGAGGAGGCCGCCGTCCTCGACGGGGCCGGCGAGTGGACCCGCTTCACCCGCGTCTTCCTCCCCGCCGCGAAGGGCTCCCTGGCCGTCGTGTGCCTGACCAGCTTCATGGGTGCCTGGGACGACTTCCTCTGGCCGCTGCTCGTCCTCACCGACAGCGACCACTACACCCTCCAGCTCGGCCTGAAGACCCTCGCCGGCGCCACCACCACCAACGACCAGCGGATCATCGCCGCCGGTGCGATGGCCGCACTGCTGCCGATGGTGCTGCTCTTCTTCGCCCTCCAGCGTTTCTTCTTCAAGGGGGTGGGCGAGGGAGCGGTCAAACTCTGACCGCCGCCCGCCCGCCGCCCGGCCGTACCTCCCGCCCCGCCCCGTCCCGTCCGCCTCCCTGGAGCCGCCGTGCACGACGACCGCAGCATCACCGAGCACCGCCTGCGCCGGACCCTCGCCGAGCGCATCAAACCCGCCGTGTACTCCCGGCCCGTCCCCCTCGCCGTCGAGCGCTGGGACGCCCCCGGCGAGCCGGTGCCCGTCGCCGAGGGCCTGGCGGCCCCGTACGCCCCCTGCGCCGTCGGCGACGCCTGGGGGCCGGCCTGGGGCACCACCTGGTTCAAGGTCAGCGGCAGTGTGCCCGGCGACTGGGCCGGGCGCACCGTGGAGGCCGTCCTCGACCTCGGATTCGACCGGATGATGCCCGGCTTCCAGTGCGAGGGCCTCGTCCACCTCGCCGACGGCAGCGAGGTCAAGGGCCTCAACCCGTACAACGACTGGGTGCGGGTCGCCGACCGGGCTGCCGGCGGCGAGCGGATCGAGTGGTACGTCGAGGCCGCCGCGAACCCGGTCCTCGTCGAACACGCCCCCACCTCCGAGGGCGACAGGCTCACCAGCAGCGCGCAGCCGCTCTACCGCCTCGCCCGGATGGACCTGGCCGTCTTCGAGGCGGAGGTCTGGGAGCTCGTCCAGGACCTGGAGGTCCTCCACGACCTGATGGTGCAGCTCGCCGCCGACGACGCCCGCCGGTACGCGATCCTGCGCGCGCTCGACGCGGCCCTCGACGAGGTGGACCCCGACGACGTGCCCGGCACGGCCGCCGCGGCGCGAGCCCGGCTGGCCGGGGTGCTCGCCTCGCCGGCCGCCGCCTCCGCGCACCGGATCAGCGCCGTCGGCCACGCCCACATCGACTCGGCCTGGCTGTGGCCGCTGCGCGAGACGGTCCGCAAGGTCGCGCGGACCGCCTCCAACGCGGTCTCCCTCATGGACGGCCACCCCGGCTTCGTCTTCGCCATGTCCCAGGCCCAGCAGCTCGACTGGATCAAGACCCACCGGCCCGCACTGTTCGAGAGGATCAAGAAGAAGGCCGCGGAGGGCCGCTTCGTGCCGGTCGGCGGCATGTGGGTCGAGTCCGACACGAACATGGTCGGCGGGGAGGCCATGGTCCGGCAGTTCCTGTACGGGAAGAAGTTCTTCCTGGACGAGTTCGGCATCGAGACGCGCAACGTGTGGCTCCCCGACTCCTTCGGCTACACCGCCGCCATGCCGCAGATCATCCGCCTGTCCGGCTCGCAGTGGTTCCTGACGCAGAAGATCTCCTGGTCGCAGGTGAACGCCTTCCCCCACCACACCTTCCTGTGGGAGGGCATCGACGGCACCCGCGTCTTCACCCACTTCCCTCCCGTCGACACCTACAACGGCGACCTCGGCGGGGCCCAGCTGGCCCACGCGGCCCGCAACTACCGCGAGAAGGGCCGCGGCACCCGCTCCCTCGCCCCCTTCGGCTGGGGCGACGGCGGCGGCGGGCCGACCCGCGAGCACCTCGCCCGGGCCGCCCGCCTGCGCGACCTCGAAGGCTCCCCGCGCGTCGAGGTCGAGGCGCCCGACGCGTTCTTCGAGAAGGCCCGCGCCGAATACCCCGACGCCCCCGTCTGGGCCGGGGAGCTCTACCTGGAGTTGCACCGCGGCACCTACACCTCCCAGGCCAAGACCAAGCAGGGCAACCGGCGCAGCGAGTCCCTGCTGCGCGAGGCGGAGCTGTGGGCGGCCACCGCCGCCGTGCGGGTGCCGTCGTACGCCTACCCGTACGAGGAGCTGGAGCGGATCTGGAAGACGGTGCTGCTGCACCAGTTCCACGACATCCTGCCCGGATCGTCCATCGCCTGGGTGCACCGCGAGGCCCGCGCCGCGTACGCCCGGATCCACACCGAGCTGCGTGCGATCACCGTCGCGGCGCAGGCCGCGCTCGCCGGGGAGGGCGACACCGGGCTCGTCTTCAACTGCGCCCCGCACGCCCGCCGGGGCGTGCCCGCGGGCGGCGCCGGGGTGCCGGAGCCGCCGGCCGGGCGGGTGTCCCTGCGGGACCGGCCGCAGGGCGGGTACGTCCTGGAGAACGGGCTGCTGCGGGTGGAGGTCGACGGGCGCGGCCTGATCACCTCCGCCGTCGACCTCGCGGCCGGCCGCGAGGCGGTGGCCCCGGGTCAGGCTGCCAACCTGCTCCAGATCCACCGCGACCTGCCGAACATGTGGGACGCCTGGGACGTCGACGCGTTCTACCGCAACCACGTCACCGACCTCGCGGACCACGACTCCCTGGCCGCCGAGCAGCACGGCCCGGACGCCGCGGCGGTCCGTGTGGAGCGCTCCTTCGGCAGGTCCCGGGCCACCCAGTGGATCACCCTGCGGGCGGACGCCCAACAGGTCGACCTCGTCGCCGAGGTCGACTGGCACGAGAGGGAGAAGTTCCTCAAGGCGGCCTTCCCGCTGGACGTCAAGGCCGAACGGACCGCCTCCGAGACGCAGTTCGGGCACGTGTACCGGGCCACCCACACCAACACCTCCTGGGAGGCGGCCAAGTTCGAGATCTGCGCCCACCGCTGGATCCACGCAGGGGAGCCGGGCTGGGGCGCCGCGCTCCTCAACGACTCCACGTACGGCCACGACGTCACCCGCGACGTGCGGCCCGACGGCGGGCAGACCACCACGGTCCGGCTGTCCCTGCTGCGGGCGCCCCGCTACCCCGACCCGGAGACCGACCAGGGCCGGCACACGCTGCGGTACGCGCTGGCGCCGGGGGCCGGGATCGGCGACGCGGTCCGCGAGGCCCGCTTCCTCAACCTGCCCGAGCGCACGGTGCCCGGCGCCGGCCCCGTCGCCCCGCTGGTCTCGGTGGCGGCCGCGGGCGGCCCGGCGGGCGGCGCGGTGGTCGTGGAGGCGGTCAAGCTGGCGGAGGACCGCAGCGGCGACGTCGTGGTCCGCCTGTACGAGTGCCTCGGCGGCCGTGCCGCGGCGGTCCTCACGGCGGACTTCCGGCCCGTGGCCGCCGTCGAGAGCGACCTGCTGGAGCGGCCCCTCGACGGCACCGCGGTCGGCCCGCCGGCGGCGGACGGGTCGGTGCCGCTGGCGCTGCGCCCGTTCCAGATCGCCACGGTCCGCCTGCGCCGCGCCTGACCGCGCCCGGCCGTCGGGTGTGGGTTCCGCCACAGCCGGCGGGCCGGCCGGCCCGCCGCGCCGGGGGAGTGGCCCCGGCCCGGTTATGCACCTAGTTGCAAAAGGGGGGCCTCCTCGCTACAACAGGTTCCATCCACCCCCGCGCGAGGAGGCGCCCCCATGAGTTCCCAGAGCCGGTACCCGCACCTGCTGAGCCCCCTGGACCTCGGATTCACCACCCTGCCGAACCGCGTGGTCATGGGCTCGATGCACACCGGCCTGGAGGAGCACGAGGGCGGCTTCGAGCGCCTCGCCGCCTTCTACGCCGAGCGCGCCCGCGGCGGCGCCGGCCTGATCGTCACCGGCGGCATCGCCCCCAACGACGCGGGCCGGCCCTTCGAGGGCGGCTCCCGCCTCACCACCGAGGAGGAGGCCGCCGAGCACCGGGTGATCACCGAGGCGGTGCACGCCGAGGGCGGGAAGATCGCCATGCAGATCCTCCACTTCGGCCGCTACGCCTACCACAAGGACCTGGTCGCCCCCAGCGCGCTCCAGGCGCCCATCAGCCCCTTCGTCCCGAACGAGCTGACCGGCGCCGAGGTCGAGCAGACCGTCGAGGACTTCGTCCGCGCCGCCCGCCTCGCCAGGCTCGCCGGCTACGACGGCGTCGAGATCATGGGCTCCGAGGGCTACCTGATCAACGAGTTCACCGCCGCCGCCACCAACCGCCGCGAGGACCGCTGGGGCGGCTCGTACGAGAACCGCGTGCGCTTCCCCCTGGAGATCGTCCGGCGCACCCGCGAGGCCGTCGGCCCCGACTTCATCCTGATCTACCGCCTCTCCATGCTCGACCTGGTCCCCGGCGGCTCCACCCTCGACGAGGTCGTCCACCTCGCCAAGGAGGTCGAGGCCGCAGGCGCCACCATCATCAACACCGGCATCGGCTGGCACGAGGCGCGCATCCCCACCATCGCGACCTCCGTGCCGCGCGGCGCCTACACCTGGGTCACCAAGCGGCTGATGGGAGCGGTGTCCGTCCCGCTCGTCACCAGCAACCGCATCAACACCCCCGAGAAGGCCGAGGAGATCCTCGCCGAAGGCCGCGCCGACCTCGTCTCCCTGGCCCGCCCCTTCCTCGCCGACGCCGACTTCGTCGCCAAGGCCGCCGCGGGCCGCCCCGAGGCCATCAACACCTGCATCGGCTGCAACCAGGCCTGCCTCGACCACACCTTCAGCGGCAAGATCACCAGCTGCCTGGTCAACCCCCGCGCCTGCCACGAGACCGAGCTCGTCCTCTCGCCCACCCGGCTCGCCAAGCGCGTCGCCGTCGTCGGCGCCGGCCCGGCCGGCCTCGCCTGCGCCGTCACCGCCGCCGAGCGCGGCCACACCGTCACCCTCTTCGAGGCCTCCGGCCACATCGGCGGCCAGCTCGACATCGCCCGCCGCATCCCCGGCAAGGAGGAGTTCGAGGAGACCATCCGCTACTTCGGCCACCAGCTTGCCGAGCAGGGCGTCGAGGTCCGCCTGAACACCGCCGCCGACCCGGAGCTCCTGCGCGGCTACGACGAGGTCGTCGTCGCCACCGGCGTCACCCCCCGCATCCCCGCCATCGAGGGCGTCGACCACGCCAAGGCCGTCAGCTACCTCGACGTCCTGCGCGACGGCGCCCCCGTCGGCGAGAACGTCGCGGTCGTCGGCGCCGGCGGCATCGGCTTCGACGTCGCCGAGTACCTCACGGACAGCGGCGAGGGCGCCTCCCAGGACCCGGAGGTCTACTTCCGCCACTGGGGCGTCGACACCTCGTACGCCGGCCCCGGCGGCCTGACCGCCCCCGACCGCCCGGCCTCCCCGCGCCGCGTCCACCTCCTCCAGCGCAAGACCACCAAGGTCGGCGCCGGCCTCGGCACCACCACCGGCTGGATCCACCGCGCCGAACTCAAGCACCGCGGCGTCGTGTCCGTCGCCGGCGCCTCGTACGACCGCATCGACGACGACGGCCTGCACATCACCGTCGACGGCGAGCAGCGCCTCGTCCCCGCCGACACCGTCGTCCTGTGCACCGGCCAGGAGCCGCGCCGCGACCTGTACGAGGAGCTGCGCGCGGCAGGCGTCGAGGCGCACCTGATCGGCGGCGCCGACGTCGCCGCCGAGCTCGACGCCAAGCGGGCCATCCGCCAGGGCACCGAACTGGCCGCCTCGCTCTGACCCGGGGGATTGTGGCGGCCCCGCCGGGCCGCCACAATCTGCGGGTGACCCTGACACCGGCAGACGCAGACAAGGTCCTCAAGGACAACTTCGCCCCGTGGGTGCTGGCCCTGGGCCTGACCGTCGAGGAGACGGGCGACCGGCACGCCGTGCTGCGGCTGCCCTGGTCCGGGGAGCTCGCCCGGGACGGCGGCGGGCTGTCCGGACAGGCCCTGATGGCCGCGGCCGACACCGCCACCGTCATCGCGATCAGCGCCGCGCGCGGCGGGTACGGGCCGATGACGACCGTCCAGCAGTCGACGAGCTTCCAGCGGCCCGTGGCCGGCTCCGACGTGCTCATCGAGGTGCGGGTCACCAAGCTGGGCAAGCGGATGGCCTTCGCGGACGTCACGATGACTCCGGAGGGGGCGCAGGACCCGGCCGCGACCGCGTCGGCGGTCTACGCGCTCCTCGCCTGAGGCGTGGCGCCGGCCGCCCCGACCCCGTTACCGCAGGATCCGGCTCCGCCCCTCCGGCGGAACCGGAACTTCACCGTCTTCTGGCTCGGCCAGGCGCTGTCCGTCCTGGGCGGCTCGGTCACCTACCTCGCCCTGCCGCTCCTGGTCCTCGAAGCCACCGGGTCCATCGTCCGGATGGGCCTGCTCACCGTGGTCATGGGCGCCACCGGCATCGTGACGGGGCTGTTCGCCGGGTATGTCGCCGACCGCACCGACCGGCGCCGCCTGATGATCGCCTGCGACCTGGGGCGGGCCGTGCTCCTCGGCTCGGTGCCCTTCCTGTGGCTCGCCGGGCCGCGCCTGTGGGTCCTGTACGTGCTGACGGCGGTCGTGACCGTCCTCAAGACGCTCTTCGACGTGGCGTACGTGACCTCCGTGCCGGCCCTGGTGCGTCGGGAGGACCTCGCCGCCGCGAACGCCCGCCTCATGGGCACCTTCGCAGTCGGCACGCTGCTCGGGCCGGTGGCGGCGGGCCTCGTCACGGCCGGGGTCGGCGCCGCCTGGGCGCTCGCGCTGGACGGGGCGACCTTCCTCGTCTCGGCGCTCAGCCTGCGCTGGGTGGCGTTCGGCCCGGCACCGGGGGGCCCGGGCCCCGGCGGGGACGGCGGCGGGACCGGGCGGCAGGGGGTGCGCGGCCGGCTTCGCGAGGTGTTCACCACGGGCTTCACGTTCCTGTGGGGCCACCGGCTACTGCGGCCGCTGACCGTCCTGCTCACCCTGCTGACGTTCCTCACCATGGGCGCCACCGACCTGCTGGTCTTCCGGCTCCAGGAGGACCTCGGCCGGGACGCTGCCGTCACCGGCGCCGTCGTCGCCGTGAGCGGACTCGGCGTTGTCGCCGCGTCCGCCTGCGCGGCCCGGCTGCGGCGGGCCTTCGGCTTCGGGCCGTGCTGGCTGGGGTCGGTCGGGCTGATTGGGGCCGCCGTGGCCGTGACCGGGACCAGCGCGAGCGTGCCGGTGATCGCCGCGGCAGCGGCGGTGTTCATGGTCGGGATGACCCTCGGCGGCGTCAGCTCGATGACCCTGCGCCAGGAGGTCACCCCCGAGCCGCTGCTCGGCCGGGTCACCTCGGCGTTCTGGACGGTCCACAACGCCGCCGGTCCGATCGGCGCCGCCGTCCTCACCCTCTGCGCGGGCCGCTGGGGCGTGCCGCCCGTCAGCCTCGCCGGCGGCGTGTTCTGCCTGCTCATCGCAGCCGCCGGGCTGCTGACGCCGCTCCGCTCGGCCCGGTCCGGCGGCCCGCCCGCCCCGCCGGCCGCAGCCGGCCCCGGTTCGGGGGCCGCCGGTGGAGCGGGCGCGGACACCGGCGGGGCGAGGCAGGCGTGACGCCGGCCGGCCCGGGCGGGCCGGCCGGGCTCCGGGCCCGCACTCCGCTCGGGAGCACGGGACCGGCGTACGCCTGCGCGCCCGACGGCGCGCGGGCTCAGAACCGGAGCGGCGAGCCGCCCGGGAAGCGCTGCGGCGAGGACGGCACCAGCTCGGCGCGGCGCTCGCCCGCCGGAGCGTTCCGGCAGGTCACGTCCGCCGCGGGCAGGCCGCCGCCCGCCAGGTAGGCGTTGACCGTCGCGTTGACGCAGGACTCCGGCTCGAACATGTACACGCCGTGCCCCTCGCCGCCCTCGGCGAGCACCATGCGCGAGCCCGCGAGCGCCCGGTGCAGGGCCCGGCCGCTGTCCAGCGGGGTCTGGGAGTCCCACTCGTTCTGCACGGTCAGGACGTTCGCCCGGACGTTCGTCTTCGTGGGCGGTTCGATGGGCCGCTGCCAGTACGCGCACGGCTTGATGTTGGAGGCGAAGTCGCCGTACAGCGGGTACCTCGCCTTGTCGCGGGCGGCCTCACGGGCGTACTGCTCCGGGTAGCGCGGCCACTCCACGTCCCCGCACACCACCGCCCAGAACGCGGCGGTGCCGTTGTCCGACGCCGGCTCCGACGCCGGCCGGAGCAGACCGCGCTGCTCCGGGGTGAGGGCGGCGGGCCGGCCCTCCGCGGCGTCGACCAGCGCCCGGACGACGGGCGACGCCTGCGCGGGGTAGAAGAACAGCGCCCGCGCGGTGCGGATGTCGTCCCCCGTGAGCTTCTGCCCCTCGAAGTCGATCGGCTCGCGGTCCGCGCGGGCCACCAGGTCCCAGAACGTCCTGGACACCGCCCCGGGCGTCGCGCCCAGCCGGTACTCGCCGTCCCGCTCGGCAGCCCAACGCGTCCAGCGCGCGAACGCCGGCTCGGCCTCGGTCGCCCAGACCTGGATCATGCCGCGCCACGCCCGCTTCGGGTCCACGCCGCTGTCGAGGACGAAGCGGTCGGTACGGGAGGGGAACATCTGCGAGTACACCGTGCCCAGGTACGTGCCGTACGAGTAGCCCACATAGCTGATCTTCTTCTCGCCCAGGGCAGCGCGGATCGCGTCCATGTCGCGCGCCGTGTTGCGGGTGGTGATGAACGGCAGCACCCGCCCCGACTTCTCGCGGCACTTGTCGGCGACCGCCTGCGCCCACGCGACGTCCGCCGGGAAGGTCTCCTCCTTGTACGGCCGGTTGAAGTTCTGCTCCTCGTCGGTCAGGCCGCAGGTGACCGGGCTGCTCGCCCCGACGCCGCGCGGGTCGAAGCCGATCACGTCGTACCGGTCGCGCACGTCCTTCGGCATCAACTCGTCCGCCATCAGCGGCAGGTCGAGGCCGGGGCCGCCGGGGCCGCCCGGGTTCATCAGCAGCACGCCGTGCCGCTTGGCCGGGTCGGCGCTCTTCATCCGGGATATCGCGATGTCGATGGTGCGCCCCTGCGGGCGCCGGTAGTCGAGCGGCACCTTGACGGTCGCGCACTCGTAGGAGGCCGGCTGCTCGGGGCTGCACCGCTGCCATGCGGGCTTCTGCGGGACGAACTCCGGGGTTCCGGCGGCCGCGGCCTGCGGGGCGGACAGCAGGGGGACGGTGGTGGCGAGCAGGCCTGCGGCGGCGAGCACGGGCGCGAGGCGTGTGATGTTCACGAAATGCCGTTTCCTCTCCGTGAAGTCGGTGGGCCCACCACCCTGTTGCACGGACAGGTCCGGGCGAATCATCCCGGAGGGCCGCCTCCTGTGCGCCTCTCGGACGAGCAAGGATCCGGACAACTGGCCGACACACCGCCTGATTCGGGCCGCGGCCCGCGGCCCGGCGGGCGCCCGGCGGCGGCCCGCGGCGCGACGGCGCAGGCTGCGCGGTGCGCAGGCCGGCCCCGGCGCGGTCGGCCGCCTCCGCGGGCATGGGCCGAGCGGCGTACGACGTACGGGGGACTCCGGCGCGGGGTCCGCGGTGCCTCCTCGGCCCCGGACTCCGTCGTACGGCCGAATCCGGGCGCGGCTGGGGCTGCCCGTCCGCGGCGGGGGAGGGAGGATGGAGACGTCCCGGGTCCGCCCGGGGCACGGAACGGGCGGGCCGGCGCTTCCGCTCTCGGCGGCGGACGGGAAGGAGCGGTCGGCATGAGCACGGCGAATGGCGTCCCGGCCGACTCCGCAGGCACCCCGCCGGACCCGACCGGCCCCACGGAAACCCCCGGTCCCGGCGGCCCCACCGGCCCCACCGGCCCGATCGGTCCCACCGGCCCGCCCGGCGAGACCGGCGAGACCGGCCGCACCGAGCCGGGCGGGGCCGTCGGCAGGACCGGGCCCGCCGGCCCCGGCACCGGCCGGGGGCTGCTGGACGTGCTCGGCGTCGCCGCTGTCGTGCTCGACTCCCAGGGGCGGATCGTCCTGTGGAGCCCGCAGGCCGAGGAGCTCTTCGGATACCCGGCCGAGGAGGCGCTCGGCGAGTACGCCGCCCGCCTCCTCGTCGGCGAGGAGCACCTGGGCGTGGTCCTCTCCCTCTTCGACAAGGTCATGTCCGAGGGCTCGCCCTGGGCCGGGGTGTTCCCCGTCCACCACAAGGACGGCGGCACCCGGCTCACCGAGTTCCGCAACATGCGCCTGGAGGACCGCGAGGGCCGCTTCTACGCCCTCGGCATCGCCTCCGACCAGGCGACCCTGCGCCGTCTGGAGCGCGACCTCGCCCTCTCCCTCCGCCTGGTCTCCCAGTCGCCCATCGGGCTGGCCGTCCTCGACACCGACCTGCGCTACGTCATGGTCAACCCGGCCCTCGAACGGATCAACGGGATCCCGGCCGAGCAGCACCTGGGCCGCCGCGTCCACGAGGCCCTGCCCCGGGTGGACGCCGCGGCCATCGAGGCGGCCATGCGCGAGGTACTGGTGACGGGCGTCCCCCGGCTGGACCAGTTCACCACCGGCCGCACCCCCGCCGACCCCCACCAGGACCACGCCTTCTCCGCCTCGTACTACCGCCTCGACGACCCGGCCGGGCGGCCCATCGGCATCGCCGCCTCCATCGCCGACGTCACCGAGCAGCACAAGACGGCGCAGGCCATCGCACTGGCCCGGCAGCGGCTGGCTCTCATCGCCGACGCCTCCGTCCGCATCGGCACCACCCTGGACCTCGGCGTCACGGCCCGGGAGCTCGGCGACATGGCCGTGCCGCAGCTCGCCGACGTCGCCACCATCGACGTCCTCGACGAGGTCCTCACCGGCGAGCAGCCGTCCGGCACGGTCCCTGCCGGCACCGTCCGGTTCCGGGCCCTGGCCGTCAAAGCAGCCCGCCCCGGCCCCGCCGTCCAGGCTGTCGACCCGGTCGGCACCATCGCTCGCTACGACGACACGCGCCTCGTCACCCGCTGCGTCCGCACCGGCCGGCCCGCGCTCCAGGCCCGCGTCACGCCCGGCGACCTCGGCGGCATCGCCCGGGACGCCGAGGCCGCCGCGCTGCTCGCCGAGGCGGGGCTGCACTCCTACCTCGCCGTGCCGCTCATCGCCCGCGGCGAGGTCATCGGCGCGCTCGGCCTGCAGCGCGCCGACAACCCGCTGCCGTTCGACGAGGACGACGTCCTGCTCGCCCAGGAGCTGGCCGCCCGCGCGGCCGTCTGCATCGACAACGCCCGCTGGTACCAGAAGCAGCGCCGCGCCGCGCTCCTCCTCCAGCGGCACCTGCTGCCCCACCAGCCCACCCCGACACCCGGACTGGAGATCGCCTTCCGCTACCAGCCCGCCCAGAGCGCCGGCGAGGTCGGCGGCGACTGGTTCGACGTCATCCCCCTCGCCGACGACAAGACCGCGCTCGTCGTCGGGGACGTCATGGGCAGCGGCATCAACGCGGCCGCCGCCATGGGCCAACTCCGCACCGCCGCCCGCACCCTGGCCGAACTCGACCTCGACCCGGCGGCCGTCCTCACCCGCCTCGACCACACCGCCACCGGACTCGGCCACACCATGGCCACCTGCGTCATCGCCGTGTACGACCCGCGCCGCAACCGCTGCCGCATCGCCTCCGCCGGCCACCTGCCGCCCGTACGCGTCAGCCGGGGCCGCCCGCCCGAGCTGCTGGACCTGCCCACCGGGGTGCCCCTCGGCGTCGGCGGCGTGCCCTTCGAGGCCGCCGCCCTCGACCTGGACGTCGGCGACGAACTGGTCCTCTACACCGACGGCCTCGTGGAGCGCCGCGACCAGGACATCGACACCCGGCTCCGGGCCCTCACCGACCTGCTCGACACACCGGGCCGCCCCCTGGAGGCGACCTGCGACCTGCTGCTGGGCCGGCTGCGCCGCCCGGACGACCGCGACGACGTCGCCCTGCTCATCGCCCGCGCCCACCCCCTCTGACGGGACCCGCGGCCGCGGCACGGTACCAGCCTTCCGGGGAATGGACCGGATGTTTGTCCATTCGTGATGGTCCTTCCGAACGACCACCACAACGGGCACTAGCGTCCCGTGGCACCCGGGGAGCGCGGGTACACGCGGCACGACTGCCGTGTCCCTTGCCCCTGCCGCCCCTTCCGGACCATGCAGCAAGGAGGCACAGTGCTGTCATTCCGTCGGTCGGCCGTCGGCAGCATGTCGGTCGCATCGAGACACGTGTTGGCCACGGTCGCCGTCATCGGCGCCCTCGCCTTCACCCTGATCGCGTTGCTTGTCCCCGTGGAGAAGTTCAACGGGGGATCGGCCGCAGCGACCACGCTCCCCGCGGCCGACGACGACGGCCTCGGAACCATGAGCACGGCCTTCGGGCCGCTGACCGCCCAGGACCGGGACTTCGTCCGCAAGGTGCGCCTCGCCGGACTGTGGGAGCTGCCCGCCGGCCGCCAGGCCCTCCAGCGCAGCAACCGCTCCACCATGCGCACGGCCGGCGAGCACCTCGTCGAGGGCCACGCCGAACTGGACCGGCGCGCCCTGGAAGTGGGCGGGGCGCTCGGCATGGAACTGCCCGACCGGCCCACCCAGCAGCAGCAGGAGTGGCTCGACCAGCTCACCAACGCCCAAGGCGCCCAGTACGAGCAGCTCTTCGCCCAGCTGCTGCGCCGCGCCCACGGCAAGGTGTTCTCGCTCGTGGCCCAGATCCGGGCGCAGACCCGCAACTCGATGGTCCGGGGGCTGGCCACCGACGCCAACGCCACGGTCCTGGACCACATCACGGTCCTGGAGGCCACCGGCATGGTCGATTTCGACGGCCTCACGGACACGCCGCCGGCCGCGGCGCCCGCGCCCGCCTCCTCCACCGTTTCCCGACCGAAGTGAAGTGATCGCATGAGTCAAAAGGGCCACAAACGCCGTCTGCGGACGTCGCACAAGGTCCTCGCCATGGTGTCCGCCCTGGTCCTGGGCGGAGGCGGGGTCGTGTTCGTCGCACAGGGCGCGTTCGCCGGACAGGACGACCGCGCCGCGCCGGTGACCGCCACCATCGACTGCCCGGACGTCGGCGACAAGCTCACGGACGTCCCCGAAAAGGCCCGCGCGGAGGTGGACAAGAACCTCGCCCAGCTCGACACCCAGGTCGCCGACGCCTACAAGCAGCTCGCCACGGGCCGCGCCAAGGGCGGCACCCTGCTCAGCGGCCTCCGGCAGCAGCGCGGCAGGACCATAGGCGCCATCGGCGACGCGATGGCGGGCGCGGGCGCCCGCCCCCAGGGCCTGGACGGGCTCGCCGGCTGCGAGATGAAGCAGGCGGCCGCCCCCGACCCCGAGGACGAACCGGCAGCGGCGCAGGGGGCCGCAGCACAGGGCGCCGCGGCCCAGGGCGGCCAGGCGGCGGCCAAGGGCGGCCCGGCCCGCAGCGACTTCGTCGCGATCGGCAACGTCCGGCCCAACGTCCGCAAGCCCGCGAACCGCGGGAACGCCTCCAGAGGGTCCTTCTCGGTGAACTGCGGCCGCAACGAGAACGGCCACTTCAACCCGGACAACGTCATCGTCGCCCCCGGCGTCAGCAACGGCGCCCACCACATGCACGACTACGTCGGCAACCTCACCACGGACGCCTTCTCCACCAACAACAGCCTCGCCGCCTCCGGCACCACCTGCACCAACGGAGACAAGTCCACCTACTACTGGCCCGTGCTCCGGCTCCGCGACGGCCGTGCCGAACGCGACGCCAACGCGCCCGGCGGCGGCCAGGACGGCAACGTCGGCACCATCCTCAAGCCGAAGCAGGTGACGATCGAGTTCAAGGGCAGCCCGGTCTCCAAGGTCGCCGCCATGCCCCGCTTCCTGCGCATCATCACCGGCGACGCCAAGGCCTTCACCAACGGGGTCGGGAACGCCAACGCCTCGTGGAGCTGCACCGGCTTCGAGAACCGGCAGCTGAAGGACAAGTACCCGATCTGCCCCAGGGGCAGCGACGTGGTCCGCACGTTCAACTTCCAGAGCTGCTGGGACGGGCGGAACACCGACAGCGCCAACCACCGCACCCACGTGGCCTTCGCGAACAGGGACGGCTCCTGCAAGCCCGGGTTCAAGGCCATCCCGCAGCTCGTCCAGCGGATCGTCTACAGCGTGCCGCCCGGCTCCCGGTTCGCCGTAGACAGCTTTCCCGAGCAGCTGCACAAGCCGGTCACCGACCACGGCGACTTCATCAACGTGATGTCCGACCGGCTCATGGCGAACGCAGTGCGCTGCATCAACGACGGGCGCACCTGCCGCTGAGTCCCTCGGGGCGGCGCCCCCTCCCCCTCCCCAGCGCCGCCCCGAGAGCGGTGCCGGCCCGAAGCCGACTTCGGGCCGGCACCGCCTTACGCATGTGTGCAGCCGTTCCAAGGGCCCCGGCGGGGCCTGCGTACCGAGGGAGTGCCATGTCCGGGTTAGCACCCGAACCCCAGCCCGAACCCCAGCCCGAACCCGAACCCGAACCCGAGCCCGAACCCGAGCCCGAACCCGGGCCCCGGACCGAACCGCAGTCGCAGTCGGAGCCGCGGCCCACGCCGGACGCGGCCGGCGGAGCCGGGCCGTCCGACGCGGAGCTCATCCGGCGGCTGCGGCGGGCGTTCGCGGCGGGGACCGCGGACGCCGGAGTCTGCGAACTGCTCCACCGGCGGCACGGTGCCGCCGCTTTCGCATGTGCGCGCGCGTGCTGCCGTACGCCGCACGACGCCGAGGACCTCGCCTCCGAGGCCTTCCTGCGGACCCTCCAGGCCGTGCGGTCCGGAGCCGGCCCGCGGGAGCGCTGGCGCCCGTACCTGCTCGCGGTCGTCCGGCACACGGCCTCGGAGTGGCGGGCCGGCGCGGGCCGGACGCTGCTGACGCCCGACGTCGAGCCGTGGTGCGGCCCCGGCGCGGTCGGCGAGGACCCGCAGCGCCGGCTGCTGGAGTGCGAGGACCGCCGGCTCGTCGCCCGCTCGTTCCGCACGCTGCCCGAGCGGTGGCGGGCCGTCCTGTGGCACACGCTGGTCGAGGACGACTGCCCGCACCCCGTGCCGCTGCTGCTCGGCATCACTCCCAGCGCGGTGACGTCGCTGGCCTTCCGGGCCCGCGAGGGGCTGCGGGAGGCGTACCTGCGTGCCCACCTCGACGGGGCCCCGGACCCCCGCTGCCGCCGGTACGCGGGCCCGCTGGGCGCGGCGGTGCGGCGCGGCGGGGCCCTGCGCGCGCCCGGCCTCGCCGAGCACCTGGCGTCCTGCGCACACTGCTCGCGCGCATACGCCGAACTGCTGGACCTGTACGCCGCGCTGCCCGCCGGTCCGGGCGCCCCGCCCGCGCCCGGCCGCGGGCACGCGCACGGCCCCGGGCCGCTCGCGCCGGGTGGACGGCGAGGGGGCCGGGGCCGTGGGGGAGTCGATGCGGGGGAAGGGGATCAGGGCCTGTATTGAGTTGCCCCGCGGCGTCGCGACGCCCGGCACGCACCCTCGGCGCACGAGCCGAATGTCCTAGTAGCTCCGCTACGAGGACATTCGTCCCGCACACCGAGGGCACGCACCGAACGCCGCTCCTTGCTCCACGGGGCAACTCAATACAGGCCCTAGGGGCAGGGGGAGGGGAGGGGGGCCGGGTGGCTGTGGAGGTGCCGCCCGCGCCGGCGGGCCGCGATGCTACAGGCCGTTGACGCGGGCCATGCGGTCCACGCCGAGGGGGCGGAAGTCGGTGGCGGCGGCGCGGGCCTTGCGGCCGACCCGCGCGTACTGGCGCCGCACCTGCGCCATGAGCCGGCGGCTGCGCAGGGCCATCTCCAGCTCGAAGCGGGTGCGCGGGTCGCGCAGTCCGGGGCCGAACAGCTTCTCCAGCTGCCGCATCCGGTAGCGGACGGTCTGCGGGTGGACGCTCAGGGCCTTGGCGGCCTCCGGGGCGCCCCCGCCCTCCAGCCAGGCGAGGAGGGTGACTTCGAGCCGCTCGCTCTGGCGCGGTGTCAGGTCGGCCAGCGGCCGCAGCCAGCGGGCGGCCAGGGCGTGCGCGAGGGGTTCGTCCTGGAGCAGGAGGAGGGTGGAGAGGTGGTCGTCGACGAAGAGGGGCCGGCCCTCCGGTCCGGGCCGGTGGGGGGCGAGGGCGAGCAGGCGCAGGGCCCAGCGCAGGGAGTGGCTCGTGTCGCGCGGTGCGACGGGGTGGCCCACGGCCGCGAACCGGCCGCGCAGCAGGGACTCCAGGGCGGTGCGGGTGTCGGGGTCCTCGGGACTGGGGACGAGGAGGCACGGCTGCCCGCCGACCATGCCGGCCAGGGCGTCGCCGAGGGAGGCGGCCAGCTGCTGGGTCTCGCCCGGCGTCGCCAGGGCGATGGCGCGTATTTCGGGGGGAAGGGGCCAGCCGGCGGCGCGGGCGAGTTCCGACAGCGCGATTTCAGCCATGGGCATGTCACTTATGAGAGCGGAGAAGAGCTCCCTCCGCGCCCGCTCGCAGGTGCTGCCCGGGCCGTCGGACGCGACCACCGTCAGCGGGGCCGTCCGTGTCCGGTACGAGCTCTGCCGGGGGATCCGGTCCAGGACCGGATCCGCGCCCCCGCCGCGGAGTCCGGGCCCGTGGAGGGCGCCTCCGGGAAGCCCGGCAGCCGCGTCCAGGGCCGCCACGTCGAGGTCGATGTCCTCGTCGGGGTCGATCCCCCCACGGCCGCCGTCGCCGTCGGTGTCATCGTCGATGTCCGGATGCCCCGCGGGCGTGCCGTACGGGCCGGCCCTGACCGGCTCGGGGCCGCCGTCGGGCGCGGCGCCGTGCGCCTCCGCCCGCTCCTGAGGGCGCGTCACCGGCTCCCGGTACCCGAGCGCCGTCAGCAGGGCCGCCTCGACCTGTGCTCTGACCACCTCGTCGTCGAGGTCATCCACCAGCGCGGCGAAGCCGGGGATGCCGTCCCTCAGCTCCTCCACCATCCCGGATGCCAGGGCGGGGAGCTCCCGGCGCAGGACCCGGGTCCACTCGCCGCGCGGTCGGGCCCAGATACGGTTCAGCAGTTCGCACATTGTTACCTCGTTCATGCCGGGGTACGGCCTGCCCCGCGGGGAGGGTGACAGGCCTGCGTCGAGCCGCCCCCTGCCCGTACCGGCGGTGCGGACGGGGCAGTTGAGCACCTCGTACACCCTCCAGGAGGGCGTCAACCACTTGCGGTCCCGCGGCTTTGCCTCGATTTTGCCGACGGGGAGGTGTGGCGGCCGACCAGGCGTGACCGGGAGGGGCCACCGCACCGTTGGAAGGGAATCTTCCGGGGACGTTCGTCGCGGCGGCGCCACACGCACAAGAACTTGTCACGATTCGATAAATACTGTGGAGGCGTTGCGGAGGTCCACGATGCTTCTGCACTCCGGCCCCCGCTCCCGGCCGGCGAGGCCCATCTCCCGCCCGCCGCGGAGCAGTTCCGTCGACCACCCCCCGGGCGCCGAGTGCGAAGTGGAGTGCCTCGGGCCCGGCGTATGGGAGAACCCGATGCCCCTGTCCCAGACCCGCGCGCCCCGCTCCCACCGGGCCCGCCGGACCAGACGCCACGCCGGCGCGGCTGCGGCCGCGGCAGCCGGACGGCGGGCGGTGCGCCGACCTCCGCTGCTGTCCCCCGCCGGAGGCCCCCGCCCCGCCACCCTGGCCCTCGGCGCGCTCGCCGCCCTCCTGGCCCTCGGCGTCGCCGCCCGGGCCGGCGCCCTCACCAACCTGTGGGAGTTCCTGGACTACGGGGCGGGCGTCCTCTCGCTCGTCTCCCTGACCTCCGCCGTCCTGTGGGGCCTGGCCGCCACCGACCGCGTCCTCCTCACGTCCGGCCACCGGATCGTCGCCCAGGGCGTCCACCGCGGACTCGCGGTCGCCGGCCTCGGCTTCCTCGCCCTGCACGTCTGGATCAAGATCGCCGAATCGCGGACGGACGTCGGCTCCGTCCTCATCCCCTTCACCGACGACAACCAGCCGATGCTGATCGGCCTCGGCAGCCTCGCCGGGTACCTCTTCGTCAGCACGGCCGTCTCCGGCGCCGTCCGCAGCGCGTTCGCCACCAAGGGCCGCTCCCGCTGGTGGCGGGCGCTGCACGTCGGGGCCTACCCCGCCTGGGGGGCGTCGCTCGTGCACGGCCTCAAGGCCGGCCGCCCGGCCAGCGGCTGGGTCACCGCGGCGTACGCCCTCTGCCTCGTCGCGGTCGCCACCCTGCTCGTCCTGCGCATGCGGGAGCGGATGCGCACCGAGCGGGCCCGCCCCGGCGCCGCTCAGCCCCAGTCCGCCCCCCGCCCCGGGGGCCAGGACCGCGCCGGCGCCGCCCAGCGCTTCGTACGGCGGCCCGCCGAGTGGGCCGCCGAGCGGCTGACCGCCCGCCTCGCCCGGCAGGGCGGGGGGAGCCCGCCAGCACCGCAGCCCGGCCCGTTCGTCGACACCCTCCCCGACCCGCTGCCCGCGCAGGGCCCTGCCGCCGCAGGCCGGGCGCAGCGCCCGGACGCCCCTCCCCGGCCGACCCTCGCCCCGATCCCCGACCGCCCGCCCTACGGCGCGGGCGCCGCCTTCGTCACCAGCCGGCTCGACATGGTCCCGGACCAGGCCGGACAGCCGCTCGGCAGCAGGCGGAGGGGCCGGTGACCGAAGCGACCCCGGCCCTCGGCTGCGTGGGCCAACCCCGGGTGCTCGCAGGCCTCGACACCCTGCCGCGCCTGGACCGGGCCGACCACCTGGCCGTGCACGGCCCCCTGCCCCTCTACCGGCCCGAAGAACTCGTCGAGCTCGCCGAGGACATCGACCTGCGGGGCCGCGGCGGAGCCGGCTTCCCCTTCGCGCGCAAACTGCGGGCGGTCATGCGGACCGCCCGGTCACGCGACGGGCGCACCGCCGTCGTCGTCAACGGCAGCGAGGGCGAGCCCAGTTGCCTCAAGGACAAGGCGGTGCTGCTGCACGCCCCGCACCTCGTCCTCGACGGGGCGCTCCTCGCCGCCGCCGCGCTCGGCGCCGACGACGTGGTCGTCGGCGTCACCCGCGACGACGTGGAGCGGTCCCTGCGCACGGCCGTCGCCGAGCGCGGCCCGGCCGGCAGCCGCGTCCGCGTCGCCAGGCTCCCCGAGCGCTTCGTCACCGGCGAGGGCACCTCCCTCATCAACGGCATCGAGGGCGGGCCCGCCCTGCCCAACGGGCAGAAGGTCCGCACCAGCGACCGCGGCCTCGGCGGGGTCCCCACCCTGCTGTCCAACACCGAGACGTACGCCCAACTCGCCGTCGCCGCACGGCTCGGCGCCTCCGGGTACTGCTCGGCCGGCCTGCCCGCCGAGCCCGGCACCGTCCTGCTCACCGTCGCCGGGTCGACCGTCGTCGAGGTGCCGACCGGCACCTCCCTGGCGTACGTCCTGGAGCTGTGCGGGTACTCCCCGGGGCAGGGCGTCCTCGTCGGCGGCTACCACGGCCGGTGGCTCACCGCCGCCGCCGCGCGCTCGGTGGCGCTGTCCCGCCAGTCGCTGTCCTCCGTCAACGCCGTGCTGGGCGCGGGCGCGGTGCTGCCCCTGCCGGAGGACACGTGCCCCGCGGGCGAAGTGGCCCGTGTGGCCCGCTGGATGGCCGACGAGTCGGCGGGCCAGTGCGGGCCGTGCGTCCGCGGCCTGCCGTCCCTCGCCACGGCCGTGGAGGAGCTCGTCGCGGGCGGCGGCAGAGCGGCCTGGGACGCGATCGAGAGCCGCATGCGGGCGGTGCGCGGCCGCGGCGCGTGCAGCCATCCCGACGGCACCTCCGGCTTCGTCGCCTCCGCACTCGCCGTCTTCCCCGACGAGCTGCGCGACCACGCCCTCGGAAGCGGCTGCGGCCGCCGCGTCCTCGGGGCGCTGCCCCTGCCCGCAGACGAGAACCCCGAGCGGCTCGTCGTGGACTGGAC
The DNA here is from genome assembly GCF_003325375.1 of Streptomyces globosus. Lineage (GTDB taxonomy): Bacteria > Actinomycetota > Actinomycetes > Streptomycetales > Streptomycetaceae > Streptomyces > Streptomyces globosus_A. The sequence continues at coordinate 2,612,679 of NZ_CP030862.1, forward strand.
GCTGTGCCGGGGCCACGGCCTCTGTGCGGACCTGCTGCCGGACGTCGTCCGGCTGGATGCGGACGGCTTCCCGGCGCAGGCCGTCATGCCCGTCCCCGAGCGGTTCAGGGCGAAGGCCCTGCGGGCCGTGCGGCGCTGCCCCGCCCTGGCGCTGCGCATCCAGGAGTGAACCGGAGCGGCGGTGCGCACGGCCGGGAGTTCACCGCTTAGCGACTTCTGACAAATTCCCGGCCGTATCCATTCCGAGCCCCCCGCCGGGTCTATGAATTACTCGGCAGCAGCCCCCACCGGGAAAAGCCCGAAGGAGAGAACGTGAACAAGATGCGCCGCGTGACAACCGTCGGATCGGTGGCCGCCGTCCTGATGCTGACGGCGGCCTGCGGAGGCGGCGGCGAGGCGCGCGGCGGGAATTCCGTACAGCCCGTGGGCGCGGGAAAGGCCCTCGCGGACGCCTACGGCTCGGGCAGCGGCTACGGGGCCGCCCCCGGCGAGCTGAGCGGCTCCGGCGCCGGCTCCGCGGCCGGCGGCGGCCAGGCCGGGCCGGCGGGACAGCTCGCCGTACGGGAGATCGCATCGGTCGGCAGCGTCGTCACCGACGGCGCCGGAGCCACCCTCTACCGCTTCGAGAAGGACACCCCGCAGCCCCCGAAGTCGAACTGCGACGGGGACTGCGCCACGGCGTGGCCGCCGGTCCCCGCCGCCGACGCCGCTGCCTCCGCCGGCATCGACGCGGCCCTGCTCGGTGAGGTCACCCGCTCCGACGGGACCAGGCAGCTGACCCTCGCCGGCTGGCCCGTCTACCGGTATGTCAAGGACACCCGGGCGGGCGAGGCGAACGGCGAGGGAGTCGGCGGGACGTGGCACGCGCTGGCGCCCGACGGGAAGAAGGCGGTCGACAAGAAGCAGCAGGCGGGCGGCGGCGGCCAGTCCGGCACCGGAATGGGAATGGGAATGGGTGGCGGATCCGGTTCGGGCGGGTATTCGCGGAATCCGGACAAGGAGCTGTCCGTCGCCGTGAACGAAAAGCTCGGGAGGATACTCGTCGACGGCCAGTGGCGCACCCTGTACCGATTCGACAAGGACAGCGCGTGGCCCATGAAGGCCACCTGTGTCGGTGCGTGCGCGGAGACGTGGAAGCCCGCCGCCCCGGTGGACAAGTCCAAGGCGTCGGGGATCCGGCCGGAACTGATCGGCACCGTGAAGCGGCCCGACGGCAGCGAGCAGCTGACGATCGACTGCTGGCCTGTGTACACCTTCACCGGCGACACCGAACCCGGCCAGACCACCGGCCACAACAAGCAGGGCCTGTGGTTCGCGGTCACCGAGACCGGCAAGAAGGCCCCGGTTTCGGCCGGCTGAGACCCGTGAGGAAAGCCGTGTTCCCGACCTCCGCCCGCCTGGCCGCCTGCGCCGCCGCCCTGCCCGTGCTGCTCCTGTGCGGCGGCTGCGGAGAGGGCGGGGCGGCCGCCTCCCCGGGCGGGGCCCCCTCTCCGTCCGCCTCCCCGGCACCCCGCCCCGCCCCGCTCGCGGACATCGCCGGAGCCCTCGGCTGCACGCCGGAGGTCACCGTGGACGCCGAGGAGCTGCGGGAGGGAGCCTGCGGCACGGGGCCGACCGCGTACCGCATGGCCACGTTCGGCACGGAGGAGGGCCGCAGCGCCTGGCTGGCGGAGGCGCGCGCCTACGGGGGCACGTACCTCGTCGGCCCCCGCTGGGTTGTCACCGCCGGGTCTGCCGAGGCGCTGGCCCCGGTGCGCGACCGCCTGGGCGGCACGATCGAGTCGGCCCCCGGCCACGGTTCGCCCGCCGCCGGCGGCCCCTCCCCCCACGAGGGGCACGGGGCCCCCTGACGCGGGCCCGCGCAACCGGCCTGCGCGGCGCGCCCGCACGACGGGGCGGCCGACACCCTCCACCGGGGGTGCCGGCCGCCCCGCTCCGCTGCGCGTCAGCCTTTGCCGTGGTGTGAGGCGACGTGGAAGAGGCGCGGCTGGACATCCACGGCGATGGTGGCCGCCTCGTCCATGTGCACCCGGGCCTCCGGGTTGGCGAGCATGGCGCGGTAGTGGGCTTCGCTCTCCCACTGCGCGTAGTTGATGACGCGTTCGCCGTCCTGGCTCGCGTGGAAGTTGGCGCAGACGAAACCGGGTTGGTGCTTCATCGTCTCTTCGGTGGCGCGGGTGAGGAGGGCGATCAGTTCGTGCTGGCGCTCCGGTGCGACGGTGAACACGTTGATGAGCGTCGCGACGGGGCGGCTGCTGTCGATGTTCGCGGTAACGGTCATGCCTCACTTTCTCCCCTTACTTGCCGGGTCGTGTGCGCCCTGCGGGGTGAACCCCCTCGAACGGGTGGCGTTGCTGCCCCGTCCGGCGGCAGGGGGCGAGTTCCGCAACACGCGCGGCACCGGGCCGCACCGCCCCGCCGGACGCCGCGCGCCGGTTCAGTGCGCCGTCGGCGCCGTCTCCGGGAGCAGGCGCGGCACGAGGCGTATGTACGCCGTCATGCCGAGTACCTCGACGAGGGTCTGGGTGACCACCACTGCGGCCGTGACGGCGAAGGCGTCGGGGAGAGCGAGGGCCAGGGGGAGGACGACGAGGGAGTTGCGGGTGGCGCCGGTGAAGACGATGGCCCGCCCGGCCCCCGTGTCGAGGCGGAAGAGCCGCGCCACGGCCCGGCCCGCGAAGGCCATGACGGCGAGGAAGGCCGCGTAGAAGGGGATGACGGCGGCGACGTCGGCCAGGCTGCCGCCCACCTTGGGGATCTGCCCGGCGACGACAGTGAAGAGGGTCGCGGCCATCAGCGGCACCATCGCCGTGGTCGCCGCCGCGGCGGTCCTCGCGCCGGCCGGGCGGCGGGCCGCCCACGCCTGGAGCGCCCAGGCGAGCGCGAGCGGGACGGCGATGAGGAAGAGGAACGCCTCCAGGAACGGCCCGAACGCGCCGACGCCGGCGAGGCCCGGCCCCATGAACACGGAGAGGAACACGGGGAGCAGGAGCATCTGCGCCACCAGCAGGAGCGGCGTGGCGGCGAGCAGGCGGCGGCTCGAACCGCCCGCCAGGCCCGAGAAGACGATCACGTAGTCCACGCACGGGCACAGCAGCACCAGCAGCACGCCCAGGCGGACGGCCTGGTCGGCGGGGAGGAACGCGAACATCGCGGCCACGACCAGCGGGACGACGGCGAAGTTCACGACCAGCGCGGCCGCCAGGAACCGGCCGTCGCGCAGGGAGCGGACGAGGTCGGCGGCCGGGACCTGGAGGAAGGTCACGAAGAGGAGGGCGCCGAGGACCGGGTTGACGGCGTGCTCCAGGCCGGGGCCGGCGGCCGGCGCGAGCCACCCCAGCAGCCCGCCGGCCGCCATCGCCGCCAGGTAGACCGCGACCTGGCGGTCCTCCATCCGCTCTACCAGGCCCCTGGCTTCCCTCTGCTGCACGTCGCTCCGTACGTCCCGTTTCGAATCCCGCCCCTGAGCAGCGGCCCCTGCATCCTCACACCGCGCTCCCCCGCGAGCCATGGCCTACGATCTCCGCATGAACGACACCCTGCCGCCCTGTCCGGAATGCTCCGGAACCTACACCTATGAGATGGGCGCGCTCCTGGTCTGCCCCGAGTGCGGACACGAGTGGTCGACGGCCCCGTCCGCGGCCCCCGCCGGCGAGCCCGGTGAGAAGGTGGTCAAGGACGCCGTCGGGAACGTCCTCCAGGACGGCGACACCGTGACCGTGGTCAAGGCCCTGAAGGTCAAGGGCAGCCCCTCCGGCATCAAGGCCGGCACCAAGGTGCGCAACATCAAGCTGGTGGACGGCGTCGACGGCCACGACATCGACTGCCGCATCGAGGGCTTCGGCAGCATGCAGCTCAAGTCCAGCGTGGTCAAGAAGGCCTGACCCGGCGGGCTCGCGCGGCAGGGGCGGCGGCCGGCGGCACGCTGATGCGCCGCCCGCGGCCGCCGTCCCGGCGGTCCTCAGGTCACACGCGGCCGACCGCGTCCCGGACGGGCTTCGCCGCGGCCGCCTGGCCGGCCGACGGCCCGCCGCCGCTGCGGCGCCGGCCGATCCACGCGGCGATGGGCTCGGTGTAGCGGGCGGTCAGCGGCCCGACCACGACCAGGACCAGCACGTACGCGGTGGCCAGCGGCCCCAGCTCCGGCTCGATGCCGGCGCTGACGGCGAGACCCGCGATGACGATCGAGAACTCTCCGCGCGCCACCAGGGTGCCGCCGGCACGCCAGCGGCCCTTGACGCCGACACCGGCCCGCCTGGCGGCCCAGTAACCGGTCGCGATCTTCGTCAGCGCGGTCACGACGGCGAGCGCCAGGGCCGGCAGGATCACCGGCGGAATGCTGGCCGGGTCGGTGTGCAGGCCGAAGAAGACGAAGAACACCGCGGCGAACAGGTCCCGCAGCGGGCTCAGCAGCGTGTGCGTGCCCTCCGCGACCTCGCCCGACAGGGCGATGCCGACGAGGAACGCGCCGACGGCCGCCGACACCTGGAGCTGTTGCGCGATGCCCGCGACCAGCAGGGTCAGGCCGAGCACCACCAGCAGCAGCTTCTCGGGGTCGTCACTGGAGACGAACCGCGAGATCAGGCGCCCGTAGCGGACGGCCACGAAGAGGACGGCACCGGCCACGGCGAGCGCGATCGCCAGCGTGGCGCTGCCCGCCGCCAGGCTCACGCCCGCGAGCAGGGCGGTCACGATCGGCAGGAAGACGGCCATCGCGAGGTCCTCCAGGACCAGCACGCTGAGGATCACCGGCGTCTCACGGTTGCCGAGGCGCCCGAGGTCGCCCATCACCTTGGCGATCACGCCGGAGGAGGAGATCCACGTCACACCGGCGAGCACGACCGCGGCGACCGGCCCCCAGCCCATCAGCAGCGCCGCGAGCGCGCCGGGCACGGCGTTCAGGGCGAAGTCGACCAGACCCGCCGGGTACTGCGTCTTGAGGTTGGAGACGAGGTCGCTCGCCGTGTACTCCAGCCCCAGCATCAGCAACAGCAGGATGACGCCGATCTCGGCGCCGATCGCGACGAACTCCTCGCTCGCGCCGAGGGGCAGCAGGCCGCCCGTGCCGAAGGCCAGGCCCGCCAGCAGGTACAAGGGGATGGGCGAGAACTGCAGACGGCCGGCCAGGCGCCCGAGCAGGCCGAGCCCGAGGATGATCGCACCGAACTCGATCAGGAAGATCGCGGAAGAATGCACCCGTCACTCCCGTCCGAGTATCGCGGCGGCCGCCTCGACGCCCTCGCGGGTGCCGATCACGATCAGGGTGTCCCCGCCGGCCAGCCGGAACGCCGGCGTCGGCGACGGGATCGCCTCCGCCCGCCGCAGGACCGCCACGACGGACGCGCCGGTCTCGGTCCGCATCTGCGTCTCGCCGAGGGTCCGGCCGTTCCAGTACGCCCCCGAGGACAGCTCGACGCGCTCGGCGACCAGCCCCAGGCCCGTCGTCGACAGCAGGTTCGGGCTGTGGTGCGCCGGCATCAGCGCGTCGACCAGGGTGTCCGCCTCACCGCTCGTCAGGTGCAGCGACTGCGCGCACGCGTCCGGGTCGTCCGAGCGGTAGACGTTGACGGTGCGCGTCCCGTCCAGGTGAGCGATCACCGACAGATGCTGGTGTTCACGCGTGGTGAGGTCGTACTGCACGCCGATGCCGGGCAGCGGCGTGGTGCTCATCCGTGGAGCAGGCACAGCCCATCCCCTCCTGTTGGTTTTTCGATGGTGGTGCGAAGTGCGGCGGATCGGGCAGGGGGCCCGGCGCGGCAGAAGGACATGTTGCCAGGTGCGAACGTCGCCCACACATGGGTGTCACCACGGATGGCCAGGCGGCCCGGCACACGCCAGGCTGGCCCGGGCCCCTGCGGCAACCGCAGGTCAGTGCCCCCACGACGACGGGCTGCACGGCGGCGACAGCGGAATCGGGAACACGGAGGGGCGGCCGATGACCGGACCGGCCTCTACGCCGTCCGCGCCGGCCTCATCGAGCCGTGAGCCGCGTCGTCACGGGGCCGCGCGGTGCGACGGCGCCGTGCGGAGCAGCTCGGCGAGGCCCTGCCGGGTCGCGGCGACGACGACGCGGTCCTGGGGGCGCAGGACGTACCCGGGGTGCAGGTCCCACAGCAGCTGCGGCTGATCGCCGTCGGAGGGCGGATGGGCGAGGTCGGGCCGGCGGGCCCGCGGGTCGGCCGTGTCGAGCGCGAGGACCCGCCACACCCCGGGGCGGAACGCCTCGGCGACGGTGCGCCCCTCCAGGTGCGGATGCCCCGCCACGACGAGCGCGGCGAAGACGAGGACCCGCCGCTCGACGGGGATCGCGCCGAGGATCTGGCGGCCCATCATGGCCCCCGCGAACGCCGGCGCGGCGAGGTGCGTGACGCTGCGGCTGCGGGTGAGCGCGTCGGGGTGGGCGGTGCGCAGGGTGCGGTGCACGGCGGTTGCGAAGTCGTCGTCGTACAGGCGCAGTGCGACCTCCAGGTCGCCCTTGACGGTGCGCGCGTAGAGCGTGGCCTCCAGGTTCGTGGTGTCGGAGCTGGTGAGCGCGAGCAGCGCGCGGGCGCGGTGGATCTTCGCGGCCTCGAGTACGCCCTCGTCGGTGACGTCCCCGAGGACGACGGGCACCCCGAGGCTGCGGGCGAGGGGGATGCCGCGCGCGTCGGGGTCCTCCTCGACGCAGACGACGGGGACGCCGAGTTCGCGCAGCCGCGCGAGGACGCGCGTGCCGATCTTGCCCAGGCCCAGCAGGACGACGTGCCCGGACAGGCCCCGGGGCGGTCGGCGCAGCACGCCCGCGGCCCGGAACGTGCCGAGCGCCTCCAGGGTGCCGGCGACGAGGAGGGGCAGCAGGGCGAGGCCGACGAGCCCGGAGAGGAGCTGGAGGACCTGGCGGGTGGTGGACTCCTCGACGGCCGGGTCGTTGATGGAGAACAGGTCGAGCAGCGTGAGGTAGACGGCGTGCACGGGGTCGGCGTCCGTGAGCACGGTCGTGGTCAGGCTCAGTGCGAGGACGGAGGCGGCGATGCCCGCGAGCGCCCAGCGCAGCCGCGGGGAGAACAGCTCGCCCAGCGGGGCGCCGCGGCCGGCGAGCCGGCGGGCGGGAACGGCCGGCCCGGTGTGGCGGACCGTCTCCAGGACGATCCGCCCGCGCCCCGCCGCGCCCTCCACGGTGCGGTCGTCCGGAAGGAGTTCCGGCGCGGACGGGCCGCTGGAGTCGGAGCCTTCGGCGCCCGCGGGGTCGGAGGCCGTGGAGGAGAGCAGCGCCAGCGTGCACAGCCCCGGGTCGGACGGTGCGCCCCCCTCCTGCGGGGTCCGCTCGGCGGCCCGCAGCAGCAGGCCGTCCGCCTGGACGACCTTGCCCGACCCGGCGGCCGCGGTCGCCGCGAGGGCGGGGGCCGCGGTGTCCGCGTCGGAGAGCACGGTCGTGGACGCGTCCAGGGCCGCCGGGTCGATCCCGGGTTCGGCCACGAGGACGGCCTGGTCGAGGAGTTCCTCCAGGTACTGGCCGAGCTTGCGGTTGTACATGCGGACCACGAGCCGCAGCCCGGGGTTCAGCCGGCGGGCGGCGAGCGCGGCCCGCAGGTTCGTCTCGTCGTTCTCGTACAGCAGCGCGAGGGCCTCCGCCCGGTCCGCGCCGGCCTGCAGGAGCACGTCCTCGGTGGGCGCCGACGCGACCCGCTCCTCCTCCGGGGGCCCCGCGGGCGGGGCGGCGGCGCCGGGCAGCGCCCCGAGCACCGCGCCGAACCTGCCCGCCAGGCCGCGGGCCGGCCGGCGGGCCGACCGCTCCTCCTCCCGGTCGCCGGGGACGACGAGGACGACCTGCCGGCGGTAGACGTCGCGCAGCTCCGCGGCGAGCCGGTGCGCCAGCCCGTCGTCGCCGCAGACCACCATGTGCCCGTCCCGGCCGCCGTAGGCGCCCTGCTGCTGTGGCACGTCCACGGTGCCCCCTTCCGTTGCCCTCCTGGTCGCCCTGCGCGGGCCGTACGCGGTCAGGTCCGCCTCGCCGGCCAGTCGAGCAGGCGGGCGCCGATGACCGCGGTGTGGAGCGTGTAGCGGTGCACTGCGTCGTTCGGGTTGAGGCCGGTCAGGGTGTGGATGCGTTCGAGGCGGTAGGTGAGCGCCCGGACGCTCAGGGACAGCCGCCGCGCGGCCTCGGCGGCGGTGCACCCCGTGTCGAAGTAGGCGATCAGCGTGTGGATCAGCGGCTGCGGGCCGCCGCGCGCCTGCTCCAGCGGGCCGAGCGCGGTCTCCACCAGGTCCACCAGCGCCTGCCGGTCGCGGGCCAGGACGGGGAAGACCAGCAGGTCGGCGGCGCGCAGCAGCGGATCGTCGAAGCCCATGCGGCGGGCGACGTCGAGTGCGTTGAGCGCCTCCTCGTAGCTGTGGCCGATTCCGACGGCGCCCCGGCGGGGCCGGCCGATCGCGACCTGGCCGCCGTCGGTCGCCGCGTGCGCCCGCTTGGCGAAGTGGACGAGGACGTCGTCCTGTTCGGCCGGCGCCACGCACACCATGCGGCCGTCCTTGGTGGTGAACAGGATGCGCCGCCGTTCGAACCGGGCGAACAGGCCGGCCTCCACCTCGCGGGGCACGGGGTCGGTCTCGTCATACGGGGCGGGCCCTTCGGCGACCGCGACCGCGTGCGTACCGGACAGGCGCAGCCCGAACCGCTCGGAGCGGGCGGAGAGCTGCCCCGGGTCGCCGCGGCCGTGCAGGAGGTCGTCGATGAACTCGCGCCGGGCAGCCTCCTCCCGGCGGACGACGAGCCGCTGGGCCTGCTCGTACCCCTCGGCGAAGGCGTCGATGGCCTGCTCGACGGCGCTGAGGACGCTGTCGAGGTCCGCCGACCCGGGCCGGCCGACCCGGCTGGCCGCGAGGTGCTCGCGGACCAGGGCACGCCATCCGTGCCCCGCCTCGGCGGCCTTGGCGCCGAGGATGCGCCGCGACTCCAGCTCGGCGCGGGTCAGGCGGCGGCCGGTCGCGGATGCCCCGGCGATGATCCGGCCGTAGCCCTCCAGGAAGCTGGTCTGTGTGGTGTGCTGCACCGGTCGGTGTCCCCCGTGGTTCTGCTGACGATGGTGCGAGTCTTGCACGGGGCCGTCGGGTGCCGGCCCCGGTGCCCCCTCAACTGCCGGTGTGAGCAGCGTCGATGCGCTCCGCGGCGGGCACGGGGACCGGCCCCGGCGGCGCGGGGCGGCGGGTGAGGCGGAGGGCGAGCGGCTCGGTCCACCGGGCGGCGACCGGGCCGAGGACGACGAGGATGAGAACGTACGCGGTGGCGAGCGGCCCGATACGGGGCTCGACGCCGACGGCGAGGCCGGCGATGACGATGGAGAACTCGCCGCGCGCGACGAGGGTGCCCCCGGCGCGCCAGCGGCCTGCGGACCGGATGCCGGCGCGGTGGGCCGCGTACCAGCCGGTGGCGATCTTCGTAAGCGTGGTGACGGCCGCGAGGACGAGGGCGGGGACGAGGACGGGCGGAATGTCGGCGGGGTTCGTGGACAGCCCGAAGAAGACGAAGAAGACGGCGGCGAACAGGTCGCGCAGCGGGGTGAGCAGCGTGCTCGCCCCCTCGGCGACCTCGCCGGACAGGGCGATGCCGACGAGGAACGCGCCGACGGCCGCGGAGACCTGGAGCTCCTGGGCGATGCCCGCGACCAGGAGGGTCAGCCCGAGGACGACGAGGAGCAGCATCTCGGCGCTGTCGGAGGACACCGCACGGCTGATGACGCGCCCGTGGCGCAGGGCGAGGTACAGGACGGCGCCGACGGTGCCGAGCGAGACGAGCAGGGTGAGCGCGCCGCCCGCAAGGCTCACGCCGGCGAGCAGGGCGGTGAGGATGGGCAGGTAGAGGGCCATGGCGAGGTCCTCGATGACCAGGATGCCGAGCACGACGGGCGTCTCGCGGTTGCCGAGGCGGCCGAAGTCGCCGAGGACCTTGGCGATGACGCCGGACGAGGAGATCCAGGTGACGCCGGCCAGCGCCACGGCGGCGACGGGACCCCAGCCGATGAGGAGCGCGGCGACCGCGCCGGGCACGGCGTTGAGCACGAAGTCGACGGCACCGGAAGGGTATTGGGTTTTCAGGCTGGTCACGAGCTCGGAGGCGCTGTACTCCAGGCCGAGCAGCAGCAGGAGCAGGATCACCCCGATCTCGGCGCCGGTGGCGGTGAAGTCCTCGGCGGCGGTGAGCGGAAGGAAGCCGCCGTGGCCGAAGGCGAGCCCGCCGAGCAGGTAGAGGGGTATGGGGGAGAAGCCCACGCGTCCTGCGAGTCGCCCCAGGAGTCCCAGACCGAGGATGATCGCTCCGAGTTCGATGAGTACGACTGTGGTGTGGTGCACGGGCCTGTGTCCTCCGGTGGCGGGTGCGGGGAAGGCGGCGGTGCCTTCGCGGGATCCCGGCGGCGGGGGCGTGCCGCCGGTGGTGGAGCGCGTACGGGTACGGCCGGCCGCGAGCGCGTGCGCCGCGCCCGGGTGCGGCGACGGCCCGGGCGGGGTGTGCGGGGGCTGCGGTCCGGCGCATCAGCGGCCGAGGGGGCTGTGCCGCCGGCGGACGCACCGCTGGGTGACCCGTGTGGGCCCGGCGTGCCGCGCGACGGACGAAGCGTCGGACAAGGGGGGACCGGAAGGCAGACCCCGAGCCGGGAATGTGTCAGAAGCGCCGGTCGTCGGAGTCGCTGCGGCCGATATCGGGCACGCGGCCGCGGGGAGCGTTGTCGACGCGGACGGCCCGCAGGGCACGGTCACTTGACGGGCGGAAGCGCTGATCCGCGGAAGCGGTGGGCAGGGCCGGGGCGTTGCAGTGTCGTTGCACGTCGTCCCCCGTTCTTCTGGCATCGATGGCCGCCGGCAGCGGTCCGCAAAGATGAGCGCCAGCCCGCTCAACGGAGCGTAACGGCTCGGTGAAGGATTCTAGCGCAGGAAGAATGCGGTCAATCTTTCCCAATGACCCGAGCCGCCACAAAGGGTCCCTTCGCGGCGGGGGTCGGGCCGGCGGGTGCCTCTTTCGGGCGGATCCGAAAATCTATCGCGGCTGAAGTAGATTTTCCGCGGCAGTGGGGTTATGGTTTCTCTCGTAACCCAGACAGTCCGCAGGGCCTGGCAGAGACGAACTGCCAGGAGGCAGTACCAGCAGTTGCACGTCCGCAGGACGGTGCGGCGGTGGAGTTCCGAAGCCGGGTTGAGCGTGAGACGGCGACGGGGCTGACCGCCGCACCGGGCGGCTCGCAGTGATCAGGAGCCGCCGACAGCCGCAGGTGCGGCTGGGTCATGAGGTTCAGAGAACACCGAGGGAAGAAACGGAGGAACCGAGCGCCATCAGGATCGCCCGGGTCAGGCAACCGAGCCCGGGTACCGCAGGACATCGACAGTGAGGTGGTCTCCGGTCAAGCAGCCGCGATCCCCGCACCCCCGGCAGACTCTGGGCCGGGTCGGCGGAAGTACAGGGTCGGCGCATTATCAGGGCCGACAGATGGTGTAGTAGTTCCTTCGGGGCCCTGGTGCCGTACGGCGCCAGGGCCCCTCAACGCGTTCCGTGAGAGAGGTGCAGATGACAGCACGCGAATCGTTCGACGATCGTCTCGACGACGACGACTACCCCGCCTACACGATGGGCCGGGCCGCGGCCATGCTCGGCACCACCCAGGGCTTCCTCCGCGCGATCGGCGAAGCCCGCCTGATCACCCCGCTCCGCTCCGAGGGCGGGCACCGCCGCTACTCCCGCTACCAGCTGCGCATCGCCGCGCGGGCCCGGGAGCTCGTCGACCAGGGCACCCCCATCGAGGCCGCCTGCCGCATCATCATCCTTGAGGACCAGCTCGAAGAGGCCCAGCGCATCAACGCCGAGTACCGCCGAGCGGCGGAAGCGTCGGCGGACTGAACCGCACACCGAGGGCCCGCTGGGCCGACCGGACCCCCCGGCTCTCCGCGCGCGGTCGCGGGCGCATGCCGGTCGACAGGGTCCGCACCGCTTCGGATCTGCGAGCGTCGCGCAGCGTGGGGCCGTGGCCATGGGGCCCGGCCGGCCTCGTATATCGTCTGCCGATATCGGAGCCCGTAAGCGTGTCGCCTCGCAGCGCTGAGGAGTGTGCCCATGAGCAAGCCCCCCGCCGCCGCCGCCGGCGTCCCGGAGGAGCTGCGGCGGACGCTCGGCGTGCCCGACGCCGTCATGATCGGTCTCGGGTCGATGATCGGCGCCGGGATCTTCGCCGCGCTTGCCCCGGCGGCGCGTGCAGCCGGCTCCGGGCTGCTGGTCGGGCTGGCCCTGGCAGCTGTGGTCGCCTACTGCAACGCCACCTCCTCCGCGCGGCTGGCCGCCCGTTATCCGGCGTCCGGCGGCACCTACGTGTACGGGCGCGAGCGCCTCGGCGAGTTCTGGGGCTACCTCGCCGGGTGGGGGTTCGTCGTCGGCAAGACGGCCTCCTGTGCGGCGATGGCGCTCACCGTCGGCTCGTACGTCTGGCCGGGGCAGGCCCACGCCGTCGCGGTCGCCGCGGTGGTGGCGCTGACCGCGGTGAACTACGCCGGGGTGCAGAAGTCCGCGCTGCTGACCCGGGTCATCGTGGCGGTGGTCCTCGCGGTTCTCGCCGCCGTGGTGGTTGCGGCCCTCACCTCCGGTGCGGCGGACGCGGCCCGGCTGGACGTCGGCTCGGACGCCACGGCCGGCGGAGTGCTCCAGGCGGCGGGGCTGCTCTTCTTCGCCTTCGCCGGGTACGCGCGCATCGCCACCCTGGGGGAAGAGGTCCGCGACCCGGCCCGCACGATCCCGCGGGCGATCCCGATCGCGCTGGGCATCACCCTGGTCGTCTACGCCCTCGTCGCGGTCTCCGCGCTGAGCGTGCTGGGCCCGGACGGGCTGGCCGGGGCGGCGGCGCCGCTGTCGGACGCCGCACGGGCCTCCGGCGCGGACTGGCTCGTCCCCGTCGTCCGGGTCGGTGCCGCCGTCGCCGCGCTGGGTTCCCTGCTCGCGCTGATCCTTGGTGTCTCGCGCACCACCCTGGCCATGGCCCGCGACCGGCACCTGCCGCACGCCCTGGCCGCCGTCCATCCCAGGTTCAAGGTCCCGCACCGCGCCGAACTCCTCGTCGGCGCCGTGGTGGCCGTGGCCGCGGCGACCGGGGACCTGCGCGGGGCGATCGGGTTCTCCTCCTTCGGCGTCCTGGTCTACTACGCCGTCGCCAACGCCTCCGCCTGGACCCTCACCCCCGACGAGGGGCGCCCGAACCGCCTGGTCCCTGCCGTCGGGCTGACCGGCTGCCTCGTCCTGGCCTTCGCCCTGCCCTCCTCCTCGGTGGTCTCCGGGACCGCGGTGATCGCGCTGGGTGCCGCCGTCTACGCCGTACGCCGAGCCCTCGCCGCGCGGGGCTGACCCGCGCCGGCCGATCAGGGCGCGCCGCCCAGGATCTCGCGGGCTGGCGTCAGCCCCAGCTGATGTGACAGTATCAGTCCATGATGACGTCAGTCGACGCTGATCTGATCCGGGTTCTGGCCGACCCGCTCAGGCTCCGGATCGTGACCCTCCTCGCCGGGGAGACGCTCTGCACCACCCACCTCGTGGAGGAGACGGGAGCGAAGCAGACCAACCTCTCCAACCACCTGAAGGTGCTGCGTGAGGCGGGTGTCGTGGAGACGGAGCCGTGCGGGAGGTACACGTACTACCGCCTGCGCCCGGAGGCCATCGAAGCCCTCGCCGGTCGGTTCGCCGAACTGGCCGAGACCGCGCGTGCGACCGCCGAGGCGAACCTCAAGCGGTCCTGTCCCTGACCCGTCTGCCTCACCTGCCCGAGGAGATCCCGTCTTGACCACCACTGAGCCCGTCGGGGCTGCCGTCCCCGCGGCGGAGTCCGCCGCAGCCGCCGCCGGCGTGCCCCGGCCCGCGCCGGGCGCGACCCCGGCGCGTACCCCGCTGGTCGCCCGCGCCGCCGCCGAGCTGGTCGGCACCGCCGCCCTGGTCGCCGTCGTGGTCGGCTCCGGCATCCAGGCCACCGGACTCACCGACGATGTCGCCCTGCAGCTGCTGGCCAACTCCACCGCCACCGTCTTCGGGCTCGGGGTGCTGATCGCGCTGCTCGGGCCGGTCTCCGGTGCGCATTTCAACCCGGCCGTGACGCTGGCGGAGTGGTGGAGTGCCCGCCGCGGCGGCGCCGGTGTGAACGCCCGCGAGGTGGCCGTGTACGTGCCGTCCCAGATCGCCGGTGCCATCGGGGGTGCGGTCCTGGCGGATGCGATGTTCGGGCAGCCGCTGGTGAAGTGGTCCACCCACGAGCGCTCCGACGCCAACCTGCTGCTGGGCGAGGTCGTCGCGACCGCCGGCCTGATCCTGCTGGTCTTCGGCCTGGCCCGGACGGACCGGCTGCGGTTCGCGCCCGTCGCGGTGGCCTCGTACATCGGCGCGGCGTACTGGTTCACCTCCTCGACGTCCTTCGCGAACCCGGCCGTGACCGTCGGCCGGGCCTTCACCGACACCTTCGCCGGCATCGCGCCCTCCTCGGTGCCGGGCTTCATCGGCATGCAGCTGATCGGCGCCGCGGTGGGCCTGGCGCTCGTGGCGGTCATCTTCATGCAGGGCAGGACCGTACAGGGGCAGCCCGCAACATGACGCACCGCACGGACGTGGTGGTGATCGGCGGCGGCCAGTCCGGGCTCGCCGCCGGCTACCACCTGCGCCGTCTGGGCATCGAGCACGTCATCCTCGACGCCCAGACGGCGCCCGGCGGAGCCTGGCAGCACACCTGGGCCTCCCTGCGCCTGTTCTCCCCGGCCGCCTACTCCTCCCTCCCCGGCCGGCTCATGCCCGTCCAGGAGGGGCAGCTCTACCCCGATGCCGGCCACGTCGCGGCGTACCTGGCGGACTACGAGAAGCGGTACGAACTCCCCGTACGGCACGGCGTGCGGGTCGGCGCCGTCCACCGGGTCGGCCCGGTGCTGCGGGTCGAGGCGGACTGCGGGGACTGGCAGGCCCGCGCCGTCATCAGCGCCACCGGCACCTGGACCCGTCCCTTCCTGCCCGCCGTCCCCGGCCGCCGCGACTTCACCGGCCGCCTGCTCCACGCCGTCCAGTACAAGAGCCCGGCGGAGTTCGCCGGGCAGCGCGTGATCGTGGTCGGCGGAGGGAACTCGGGCGCCCAGATCGCCGCCGACCTCGCCGGTACCGCCGAGCTGACCTGGGTGACCCGGCGACCGCCGCGCTACCTCGCCGACGACATCGACGGCCGGGCCCTCTTCGACCACGCCACCGCCCGGCGCCGGGCCCTTGACACAGGCCGCGCGGACACCGGCGGAGTCGCCTCCCTCGGCGACATCGTCGCCGTCCCCGCCGTCCGTGCAGCCCGAGACGCCGGGCTCCTGGCCGCGAAGCCGATGTTCACCCGCCTCACGGCGACCGGCGCAGAGTGGGCCGACGGCAGCCGCACCGAGGCCGCAGCGGTCATCTGGTGCACCGGCTTCCGCCCTGCGCTGGCCCCCTTCGCCGGCCTGCGCCTGCGGGGCAGCCGCGGACACATCGCCACCGAAGGCACCCGCTCCGTGGACGAGCCGCGCCTGCACCTCCTCGGCTACGGCGACTGGACCGGCCCCGCCTCCGCCACACTCATCGGCGTCGGCCGACCGGCCCGCGAAGCCGCCCGGCAGATCCGGCACCTCCTCACCTGACCGCACCGCCACCTCAGGCGGCTCGCGGCACCGAGAAGTCCGGATCAGCCGATCACGGGGCTGCGGCGCTCCAGAAGGACCACGTCCCTCCACACGCCGCGATGGCGGCCGATGCGCTCGCGAGTCCCGATGACCCTGAAGCCGGCCCGCTCGTGGAGAGCGAGGCTGGCGGCGTTCTCGGGGAAGATCCCGGACTGGACCGTCCAGATCCCGGCCGCCTCGGTGGAGGCGATCAGCGCATCCAGCAGTGCCCGGGCGACGCCGCGGCCCCGGGCGCCGGGGTGGACGTAGACAGAGTGCTCGACCACACCGGCGTAGGCGCACCGGTCCGAGACCGCGCTCGCCGCCACCCACCCGAGCACCGCCTCGTCCTCGTCGAGCGCGACGAAGCGGTGCTCGGCGAGTCTGGCGGCGTCGAAGGCGGCCCAGTCGGGGGCCGCGGTCTCGAAGGTGGCGTTGCCCTCGTCGATTCCCGCCTGGTAGATCGCAAGGACCTGCCGGGAGTGCCCGGGCAGCAGCGGGGCGATGTGCACGGCGCTCACGCCGTTCCTGCCGCGCCGGCCAGCAGCGCGCCCATGGCGGCGAGCACGGACGGCTCGACCCGGTAGTACACCCAGGTTCCGCGCCGCTCGGAGGACAGCAGGCCGGCTTCCTTCAGCTTCTTCAGGTGGTGGGAGACGGTCGGCTGGGAGACGCCCACGTCGGAGATGTCGCACACGCAGGCCTCCCCGCCTTCGTGGGAGGCGACGGCCGAGAACAGCCGCAGGCGCACGGGGTCGCCGAGCGCCTTGAACATCTTCGCCGCGACCTCTGCCTCCTCCGCCGACATCGGGCGCTCGGTCAGCGGCGGGCAGCAGGGCGCTGCGGCCTCGGGCGCCAGGAGCGGCAACACCTTCGCATTCGACATACGTCTATGTTGACACATATCGAACTAGTGGGGGAGGGGTGTCCTCCCGCGCCTGAGGCGGGCGGCCAGGCGGCGGGCGGCCCGCTCTGCATCGCGGCCGCATCCGCGCAGCGAGTTCGAGGAGAGGCTGCGCTGCCACTCCAGTCCCACATATGCCAGCCCGGGATGGCTGAGGGAGGCGCCCGCGCGGTGACGGGGCCGGCCGGAGGCGTCGAGGGCTCCGCGGAGGCCGGTCAGGTAGGGCAGGTCGGGGCGGTAGCCGGTGGCCAGGATGATCGAGTCCACCGCCTCCGTGCTGCCGTCAGCCCAGGTGACCTTGTTGCCGTCCAGGTCGGTGAACATCGGGCGGCGGTCCGGCAGTCCGGCGGCGAGGGCGGCCCGGTAGCGGCCGGGGTCGAAAACGGGCTGGGTGGGAGGTGTGCGCAGTACGCGGCCCAGCGGGGCGGTGTCGATGCCGCTGAGGGTGAGCCAGAAGTGCAGGTCCCGGCCGAGCAGGCTCCTGCGGGCGAACCGCACCGGCGCCCGCGTGGCCAGCGTCGTACGGCTCGTTTCCGCGAGTTCGGCGGCGACCTGGACCGCGGAGTTGCCGGCCCCGACCACCACGACGCGCCGGCCGGCGAACGGGGCGGGGCCGCGGTAGTCGGCGACGTGCAGCACCTGCCCGGTGAACGACGCGAGGCCGGGCAGCCCGGGACGGTGCGGGCGGCCGAAGCTCCCGGACGCGGCGACCACCGCGCCTGCCGAGATGCGCGCGCCGCCCTCCAGCTCGACGCGGAAGCCGTCGGAAGCGGCGGTGACGCCGGTGACCCGCCGGCGGGTGCGGATGTCGGCGTCCAGGTGTGCGGCGTAGCGGTCGAGGTAGGCGGCGACCTCGTCCCGGTGCGGGTACCGGTCCGGGTCGCCGCCGAACGCCAGGCCCGGCAGCGAGCTGAACCGGGCCTGGGAGAACAGGGTCAGGCTGTCGTAGTACCGGGGCCACGACCCGGCCGCCCGGTCCGACGCCTCCAGGACGACCGGCGCCACGCCCTGCCCGGCCAGCGCGTGTGCTGCGGCGAGACCGGACTGGCCGCCCCCGATGACGACGGCTTCCACGTGTTCCACGACGACCCCCATGAATTCGATGAATGTCTATGTTGACGCACATCGAAACAGATGCCATGCTGATCGCACAACCCATCGACAGGTATCGAAACAACCTGGGAGTCGAATCGTGAACGCGCCTGCCACCCCCACCGGCCTACCCGTCGTCGTGATCGGGGCCGGACCCGCCGGCCTGGCCGCCGCCGCCCACCTCGAAGACCGCGGCCTGGACTTCCTCGTCCTGGAGGCGGGCCCGCACGCAGGCGCCGCCACCCGCGACTGGGCCCACGTACGCCTGTTCTCGCGGTGGGGCGAGGTCGTGGACCCGGCCGCCGAGAAGCTCCTCGCCCCCACCGGCTGGGTCAAGCCGGATGCGGCCTCCTACCCCACGGGCGGGGACTGGGCCGAGCTCTACCTCCAGCCCCTCGCCGACGCCCTCGGCGACCGCGTCCGCTTCGGGGCCCGCGTCACCGGCGTCTCCCGCAGCGGCCGCGACCGCGTCGTCGACGCCGACCGCGAGGCCCAGCCCTTCGTCGTCCACGTCGAGCACGCCGACGGACGCGAGGAGCGCGTGTTCGCCCGCGCCGTGATCGACGCCTCCGGCACCTGGTCCACCCCCGGCCCGGCAGGCGGCAGCGGACTGCCCGCGCTGGGGGAGAAGGCCGCCGCCGACCGGATCGCCTACCGCGTCCCCGACCTCAGGGACCCGGCCGTCCGCGCCCGCTACGCGGGCAAGCGCACCGCCGTCATCGGCTCCGGCGCCTCCGCCTTCACCGCCCTCGCCTACCTCGCCGACCTCGCCGAGGCCGACGACGGCGCCGGGACCAAGGCGCTCTGGGTCCTGCGCCGCGGCATCTCCGGCTCCACCTTCGGCGGCGGCGAAGCCGACCAGCTGCCCGCCCGCGGCGCCCTCGGCCTCGCCGCCAAGGCCGCCGTCGACAACGGGTACGCCGAGGCGGCGACCGGCTTCCGCACCGACGCCTTCGAGCGGGCCGAGGACGGCCGCCTGGTCCTCGTCGGCGAGGACGGCCGCCGCCTGGACCCGGTCGACGAGGTCATCGTCCTGACCGGCTTCCGCCCTGACCTGGCGTTCCTGGACGAACTCCGCCTCGGCCTGGACGACCGCCTCCAGGCCCCGCTCGCCCTCGCGCCGCTGATCGACCCCAACCAGCACTCCTGCGGCACGGTCTACCCGCACGGAGTGAACGAGCTGTCCCACCCGGAGAAGGACGTCTACCTCGTCGGCATGAAGTCCTACGGCCGCGCCCCCACCTTCCTCGCCCTGACCGGCTACGAGCAGGTCCGCTCCATCGCCGCCCACCTCGCCGGCGACCGGGAAGCCGCCGAGCGCGTCGAACTCACCCTCCCGGAGACCGGGGTGTGCGGCGGCGCGGGACTCTTCGACGAGCCCGCAGCCGCGGAGGAGACCGGCGGCGGGTGCTGCGCGGCCCCGGCCACCCTCACCATCGGGGCCGCCCCCGCCCCATCCGGCGGCTGCTGAGGCGAGCGGCAGGCAAAGCGGTGCGGGGCCGCGACCGGGACGGGGGTCCGGTCGCGGCCACACGCCGTGCTGCCCGCCCTCCGCCTCGCCCGGACCGCCGGCCGGACTCGGCGTACGCCCCGCGCATCCGCAGACTGCAGGGGGCGGGTGGGTCAGTAGGATGAGGCCGGCGTGTACGGGAGGTTGACGACGGTGAGAGACGACGCGAACAGCGGTGCCGGGCAGGCGTCCCGCCGTCGGGGCCAGGGCGAGCTGGAGGCCCAGGTGCTGGCCGCCGTGGGGGAGGGGTCGGGCCCGGTCACGGCCGGCTGGGTGCAGGAGCGCATCGGCGGCGGTATCGCCTACACGACGGTGATGACGATCCTGACGCGCCTCCACGCCAAGGGCGCCGTCGCCCGGGAGCGGGCAGGCCGCTCCTTCGAGTGGACGGCCGTCGCCGACGAGGCGGGACTGGCCGCGCTGCGGATGCGCAAGGTGCTGGACGCAGGGGCGGACCGGCAGGCCGTGCTGGCGAGCTTCGTGACGGCGCTGTCCCCCGGGGACGAGCAGCTGCTGCGGGATCTGCTGGCGCAGGCGTCGGAAACGGGTGAAGACTGACGGCATGGGGGTTTTCGTCTTCCTGCCGCTCGTACTGCCGTTGACTGCCTGGCCGATTGCCCGGCTGGCCGAGTTCCGGCTCCATCCGCGCACGGCCACGCGGCTGCTGACGTGGACGGCGGTGCTGCTCGCGGTGTGCAGCACGCTGTGCCTGGCGCTGCTGATGGTTGTCGGAACCGCACAGCTGCCGGGCAATCCCCTGCCGGACGGCTGGTCGGATCCGGAGGTCCGCAAGGCGGTCCCCTACGACGAGGTCGCCGGGCGGGTGGCGATCCCGGCGCTCCTCGCCGTCACGGTGTCCTGCCTGGCGGCCGGGTGGCGGCATGTGAGGGTGCGCAGGCAGGCTGCGCGCGCTGTGGCGGGGCTGGCCGGCAGATCGGTGGCGGTGCTGCCCGATCAGGCTGCGTACGCGTACGCGCTGCCCGCCTGGCGGGGTGGCGGGCAGGTCGTGGTCAGCTCCGGCATGCTGGCCGGGCTCACTCCGGGCGAGCGGCGGGCGCTGTTCGCCCACGAGCGCGCCCATCTGGCGTACCGCCACCACCGGTTCCTGCTGGGGGTGCAGCTGGCGGCGCGTGCCAACCCGTTCCTGCGCCCGCTGCGGACGGCGGTGGCCTTCACGGCGGAGCGGTGGGCGGACGAGGAGGCGGCGGCCCGGACCGGCAGTCGCCGCACGGTCGCACTGGCGGTGGGCAAGTCGGCTCTCGTGTCCAGAGGGGCGCCCGGGGCGTCGCTGGCGCACTTCGCCGCCGGGCCGGTGCCGCGCCGGGTGGCGGCGCTGCTGGGCCCCGCGCCCGTTGCGAGGAACTGGTTCTCGGTGTTCACGACGCTGGGCCTGGCCATGTGGACGGCTGCCGCGGGAGTGACGGTGTCGGCTCTGTCGTCGGCCAACTCGGCGGTGACGCTGTTCTTCATCCTGCACGCCGCGCTCGACGCGTAGCCGGCCGCAGATCGATGCGGACTCCTCGATGCCGGCAGCCCGGAGGGGCCGTGCCGTGGGGGCGAGGGCGTCGATTTCGCGCTGCAGGGTTCTCACACCGGGGTTGCGGGCGTGCAGGACGGTTGCACCCCACCGGTCGACGAGGACGTAGGTGTTGGTGCCCTTCGCCTTGAAACGCCGCCGCAGCTCGTGGTGTTCGCCAACCACGCAGCGGGCCGGCCGCAGCCGTCCGGTCTCGGGCAGGGGTGCATTACGGTGGGGCACGAGGGCCTTTCGGCCAGGTGTGGACGTCGCAGTCCACACCGGACCGGAAGGCCCTCACTCGTTCAAGATCCCTCAGCCGAGACCCGGTTCACCCGGCCACGACCTCCCGAGACAGAACACCTAAGCCTCTTCGTCCTCGTCCTCGTCCCCTTCGAAGAAGTCCCCGATCTCGTCGACGGCTTCGGCGGCGACCATGCCGCCGACGACGCCGACGGCGAGGCCGGCCGCACCGGCGGCGACGACGGTGCCCATGCCGGGGCCGGTGCGGTGGCCGCCGTGGTCGTCCTTGTGGCCGTGACCGACCGCGTGCCCGTGGCCGTACGGGTCGTGGCCGTGGGAGCCGTGCGCCGCGTGGCCGCTGTGAGAGGCGAGGAGACGGCTGATCCAGGAGTCGACCTCGGCGTTCCAGTCGGTGTGCGCCGCCTGGTCGTGGCTGACGGTGTACCGGGCGAGGGCGTCGTGGCCGCCGGAGAAGAGGCCGCCGCGCTTGTCCGCCTCGACGACGATCTCCATGCCCGCCGGGTTCGCGAGGAAGGTGATCTCGATCTCGCTCGCCTGGTGGGCGTACCGGGAGGACGGGGTGAGCTCGATCTCCTGGTAGAAGGGCAGCTGCTGGCCGGTGCCGGTGATGCGCCCGTACTCGAGGTCGGCGGACTTGAAGCCGAAGCCGAGTTGGCCGAACGCCTCCAGAACCGCTTCCTGGACCGGCAGGGGCCGGACTGTGAGGGCGTCGAGGTCGCCCTTGTCCTTGGCACCTCTCACGCCGAGTTCGGTGCGCACCCCCAGGACGATGCCCAGCGGCTGCCCGTACAGCTCGGTGACCGGGGTCTCCCACGGCAGGGCGACCGCGAACGGGACGCTGCGGTGCTCGCCCTCGGCAAGGCGGAAGCCGCCCCCGACGGTGAAGCGCTCGAAGACGACCGCGCCGTCGTGCTCGCCGTGGTCGGTCTCGGCCTCGACACGGGCCACGAGTTCGAGTGTGATGTGGTCGATGTCGAAGTCCGCGCGCCCGCCGGTCAGGCGGACCTCGCCGGACAGGGTGCCGCCGGGGACGGCGCCGGCAGGGGCGAGGACCGTGTCCACGGCCGGGCCGCCGACCCCCATCGAGCCGAGCAGTCGCTTGAACACCATCGTGGCGTTCACTCCTTCAGTCATGGTTCACCAAGGCAGGCGCCCCGGCGGCCTGCCGCCGGGGCGAAGAGGGGTGCGCCGGCGGCGCGGGGTACTGCTTCGTACTACTTCGCGGCGTCCAGCGCGGCCAGCGCCTGGGCCCAGCGGGCGAACTTCAGATCGGCCAGGTCGGCGACCGTCTTGATCCCGAACGCTTCCTTCAGCAGCTCCCCCTGCCGCTCACTGACGCCCTTGAGCGCGTCCACCGGCGCTGCGAGGACCTCCGCCACGCTTTTGTCCGCCCATGCCTTGTCCAGCACCTTGTCGAGATCGATCGAAGCCATGAAAGGTCCCTCCCTGAAGAAACGTGCAGTCAACACAGAGATCCGCCAAAAGGTGTCCCTGCGACCGCCGTTGGCGGCGCGCGGGCACGCCGAACGGAAGGTGCGCGAAGATCACCACCAGCAGAATCTACACACATGTAGAAGCATAGAGGTAGTCTGTCCGCCGCAAGGCGCCGTCACCGGATCGGCGCAAAAAGACTCCCCTGCGCGCCGTGGCGGTCGACCGGGCGAAGCGGCCAGCAGCGGATTTACTTGCCCTTTACCATCGGGGGCGGATACTGTGTGTAACCACATGCGCGTCCGGGCCCCGAGGCCCGCCGATAAAGAAACGGAGCAGCAGACCCGCAATGGGTGAACCTCCCAGTCCCTGCCGTGCCACGCCCTGCCCGAGAACCTTTGAGTCGGGAGCGGGGGTGGCACGGTGACCGAGATCCTGCTGCTGCTCCTCGCGCTCGCCCTCACCCTGGCGTGCGCGGTGTTCGTCGCCGCCGAATTCTCCCTGACCACCGTTGAGCGCAGCGAGCTGGAGCGTGCGGCCGCTGCCGGTGAGCGGGGCGCGGCGAGTGCCCTCAAGGCGGCGAAACGCCTGACGTTCCAGCTCTCGGGTGCCCAGCTGGGCATCACCGTGACGTCGCTGGTCATCGGCATGCTCGCCGAGCCCTCGGTCTCGGCCCTGCTGCGTGGCCCTCTGGAGGCGATGGGCCTGCCCTCCGGCGCGGTGTCGACCACCGCGACCCTTCTCGGGGTGGCGCTGTCCACGATCGTGCTGATGGTGGTCGGCGAGCTCGTCCCCAAGAACTGGGCGATCTCCCGCCCCCTGGCCGTCGCCAAGGTCGTGGCGGGCCCGCAGCGCGCCTTCACCGCGGCGTTCGCGCCGCTCATCCGGCACCTGAACAACACCGCCAACCGCCTCGTGCGCCGCTTCGGGCTGGAGCCCGCGGAGGAACTGGCCTCCGCCCGCACCCCCGAGGAGCTCGTCGCACTGGCCCGGCACTCGGCCCGCGAGGGCGCCATCGAGCCGGATTCGGCCGAGCTGTTCGTCCGCACCCTGCACCTGGGCGAGCTGTCCGCGGAGAACGTCATGACCCCGCGCGTGGACGTGAAGGCCCTCGAGGCACACGCCACCGCCCTGGACGCGGCGAACCTGACACTGGCCACCGGCATCTCGCGCTTCCCCGTCTACCGCGACAGCCTGGACGAGGTGATCGGCACCCTCCACGTGCGCGACGTCCTGGCACTGGAGGAGGACAAGCGCGCCCTGACCGCGGTCACCGACCTGATGACCGAGCCCCTGCTCGTGCCCCACTCCCTTCCCGTGGACACCCTGCTCGGCCGGCTGCGCACGGCCCGCACCATGGCCGTGGTCATCGACGAGTACGGCGGCACCGCCGGCGTGGCCACCGTGGAGGACATCGTCGAGGAAGTCGTCGGCGAAGTCCGCGACGAACACGACCCCGTGGAGGTCCCCGACCTCATCGAAGCACCCGAGGAGGACGGCCGCCGCGCCTGGGAGGCCGACGGATCCGTCCGCCTGGACCAGCTCGAGAAGATCGGCCTCGAAGCGCCCGACGGCCCGTACGAAACCCTCGCGGGCCTGATCGCCACCGTCCTGGAACGCATCCCGGTGGCCGGTGACACCGTCACCGTCGCCGGCTGGGAGCTGACCGTGCTCGACATAGACCACCACCGGGCCGACCGCGTGAACCTCACAGCGCCGGCTGCGGACGACAAGACCGAGGAGGAGGGACGATGACCACGATCCAGCTGCTGATCGGCGCGCTGACCCTGGTCACCAACGCCTTCTTCGTCGGCGCCGAGTTCGCCCTGATCTCGGTGCGCCGCAGTCAGGTGGAACCTGCCGCACTCAAGGGCAACCGCCGCGCCAAGGCGACCCTGTGGGGCCTGGAGCACCTGTCCGCGATGATGGCGACCGCCCAGCTCGGCATCACCGTCTCCTCCCTGGTGCTCGGCGCCGTCGCCGAGCCTGCCATCGCCCACCTGCTGGAGCCCCCCTTCGAGGCCGTCGGCGTACCCGAGGCGCTGATCCACCCCATCGCCTTCGTCATCGCGCTCACGTTGGCGACCTACCTGCACATGCTGGTCGGCGAGATGGTCCCCAAGAACATCGCGCTCGCCGCCCCGGCGCCCACCGCCCTGTTCCTCGGCCCGCCGCTGGTCGCCCTCACCCGCGCCCTGCGTCCACTGGTCTTCGGCATCAACGCCTTCGCCAACACCCTGTTGCGCCTGCTGAAGGTGGAGCCCAAGGACGAGGTCGCCTCCGTCTTCACCGACGACGAGCTCGCCCGGCTGGTCAAGGACTCCCGCGACGCAGGCCTGATCGACCACGAGGACAGCGACCGCCTCCAGGACGCCCTCCAGCTCGGCACCCGTGCGGTCGGCGAGATCATGATCCCGTGCGAGCAGTTCGTCAGCGTCGGCGAGGGCATCACCCCGCGGGGGCTGGAGCGAACCGCTGCACAGCACGGCTTCTCCCGCCTGGTCGTCACCGGGGCGAACGGCGAGATCCTGGGCTTCCTCCACATCAAGGACGCCCTCGCCGCCACCGACCGCACCGCGCCGTTCCCCCGCAGGGCACTCCACACGGTCACCAGGATCGCCGAGGACACGCCCCTGGACGACACCATGACCGCCATGCGCACGGCAGGCACCCACCTCGCCGCGGTGACCGGCACCGGCGGCGGCGTCATCGGCTTCGTCACCATGGAGGACGTACTGGAGGAGCTCGTCGGCGAGGCCGCCGCACCGAGCGCCTGATCCCCTCCGGGAATCCAGCCGTGGCCGGCCCCGAGAGGGTGCCGGCCACCGGCCTTTCCCCGGGCTCGTGGGTGCCGGCGCCGAACCCCGGACACGGGCACCTGTCAGCGGTGGACGAGATCCCGGGCTATGCAGAGCAGGATCCCCAGCGGGACTGCCCACCGGGCGTACGGCGTGTCCGTCAGAGTGCGGCCGACCCGGACGGACGGGCGCAGCCAGGGGTGGAGGGCCAGGGCGGTCAGGGTGTCGGCAGCCTCGCCGGCGTCGTCCGGGCGGCCGAGCAGCCTGCTCAGCCACGGCGGCCGGAACAGCCCGCCCATGGGCTCGCCCGCGGGCCCGACGAACTCCAGGAAGCCGTCCCGGCGGGCCTCGGCGTGGCTGATGGCCGACCAGGGCATGACGGCCGTGGACCACATCCGGTTGAACCGGATGCCGTCACCGTCTGCGGTGATCCGCCACAGGGCCAGCCGGCAGGCGACCCAGCCCGCCACCAGCGAGGTCCATGCCGCCGCGACGAGCCCGCCGACGCTCGGGTCGGCCAGGCTTCCGCCCGCAGGCGGGATGGTCGACACGACGAACACCGCACACCACAGGGCCGCAGCGATCCGCGCTGTGCTGCCGGCCCTCCAGACCAGCGGCTCCATCGGCTGATCCGTGGCGGCGGCGAGGGCATGCGCGCGCTCTCGTTGGGCGAGCCGTATCCGGCGGGCCCAAGCCCTGCGCGATACGGTCACCCCGCGCCTGCCGCCGGTTCCCCTCACCGTGCATGCTCCACCGGCGTCGGCCGCTGCGTCGCGGGCGCGGTGTCCTCGTCGACGTGGAAGAGGCGGGCGATGGGCACGTCGGTGCTGCTGTGGGCGATGATCGAGAAGGCGATGCACACGGCGATCAGCGTGTACGCCTGCTCGCCTTGGGGAATGCCGGCCTGGAGGACCAGCAGTCCGTAGACGACCGAGGCGAATCCCTTGGGCCCGAACCAGGCTGCCACCAGCTTCTGGCGGCGCTCGAATCCGGTGCCTATCAGGGACAGCAGCAGCGATGCGGGGCGGATGAGGACGATCGCCAGCACCACCGTGACGTACCCGCCCAGTGAGAGGTCGCCGAACAGCTGCGGGGTGAGCAGTGCGCCGAACACCAGCAGGCCCGCGAACTTGGCCAGCTCCGCGAGGGCCTCGCCCAGCGGCTCGAAGGCGGCCTTCGCCTCCGGCGAGACGGCGGTGAAGACCGCGCCGGCGGCGAAGGCGGCCAGGTAGGGGTTGGCGTGGGTGAGGTGGCACAGGCCGTACAGGATGATCCCGGTGGCCAGCGGCAGCAGCGGCTGGAGTTTCGGCTCCGCTGTCAGCAGCCGGAAGCGGACCAGGGCGGTGACCGCCAGCGGCAGCACGATGCCGAAGACCAGGCCCAGCGCCAGCTCCAGACCGATCATGCCCGGCGAGGCCTCCGCCTGTCCCGACGTGGGCCCGGCGGCCGCGATGAGGAGCAGCACCACGGGCAGGGCGAGGCCGTCGTTGATTCCGCTCTCCACGTTCAGCAACTGCCGCAGCTTCGGCGGTACTTCCTTGCGTCCCACGATGGCGGACGCGAAGACGGGGTCGGTCGGTGCCAGTACGGCGCCCACGAGGAAGGACGTCGTCCAGTCCAGGCCCACCAGGTAGTGGGTGACCAGCGCCATGCCGACCATGGCGAGCGGCATCCCCAGCCCCAGTGCACGGGCGGGGTTCTTCCAGTTCTCCCGGAGCTTGGGGAACGAGACGTGCATGCCGTCGGTGAACAGCACCGCGAACAGCGCGAGATCGGCGGTCACGCCGACGATCTCACTCTCGGCGGTGATGTGGATCAGGCCGAGGAAGCCGTCACTGACCAGCGCTCCGCCGAGCAGGAACAGCAGCGACGTGGACAGCACCGTCCGGGCGGCGAGCCCGGACAGCAGCACCGCGATGAGCAGTGCGACACCGAAGACGGCGACGAGCACCATGGCAAAAAGCCCCGATCTGCGAAGAGAGTTGTCCCCTGAACGCCGACCAGACTTCCCGGCACGCCACAGGGGACTTTACACGCCCCTTACGGCGTGTTGACGAGGCCCTGTCGGCAGAACCCCGGGCCTCGCGCTGCCGACGGGGCCCTGGCCGCGGACCGGCAGACGCCTGTAACGTGCAGCCGGCGTGACGGCGCTCGGCTCCTGGCCAACAGGGCTGTCGCTCCCGGCCGCGGGGCTCGTCACGCCCGCCTGCGGCCCTCGCCGAGGCCGACCATCCACCCGCGTATCGCGCACCTGCAGAAGGACCGCCCCATGAAGTGGCAGTGGGCCGCCCTGGTCTTGTTCTCCCTGACTTTGCTCCCCGCCGGTCTGGCGATGGTCGCCGGCCGGGTTCCGCGCCGTCTGCGCGCCCGCCTGGCACCGCTGCGCGCACGGGGCGCCGCCCTGCTGCTGATCTACGCGACCGCGCCGGTCAACGCCGTGCCCCGGCTGGCCGGAGCCTCACCGGACACGACGCTGGCGTGCACGGCGGCGGGCGGCGTACTGGCGGTGGCGGGCGCCCTGGTCCTCGGCGCGGCGACATGGCGGACCGGCCGGGCCGGCTGAGCCCGGCGAAGGCCCGACGGCCCCGGATCCCGCAGTGCCCCCGCCCTGCCGAGGGGTGGGGGCCGCCTGCGCGGCCTGCTACGGCCGTCCGGCGCTGAGCATCTGCCGCATCTGGGCGATCTCGGCGGTCTGGGAGGTGATGATGGCGTCGGCCAGGTCCTTGGCCGGGCCGTAGGCGCCCTGCTGCTTCTCGGTCTCGGCCATGTCGATCGCGTCTTCGTGGTGCTCGATCATCATGGTCAGGAACATGGTGTCGAAGGCGTTGCCCCGGGCGCCGCCCAGCCGGCTCATACCCTGGGCGTCCATCATCCCGGGCATGCCGGAGCCGTCGCGGTCGCCGTTGCCGTGGCCCATGCCGTCCATGCCCATGCCGGTGGGGACCTTCTCGCCCCATGCCCTGAGCCAGCCGGTCATGGTCTCGATCTCCGGGACCTGCGCCTTCCTGATCCTCTCCGCGAGTGCCTTGACGTCGGCGGACGCGCCGTGGGCGGCGACCATGTCGGACATCAGGACGGCCTGGCGGTGGTGGGGGATCATTTCCTGCGCGAACGTGACGTCCGCCTGGTTGTGCCGGTTGTCCTGCACCGACGCCGGGGTGGCTGTGGTCAGGGGGCGAGTGCCGGTCGTGCTCGTGCTGTCATTGCTGCCGCACCCGGCGAGGGCCAGGGCGGATGCGACCGCCGTGGCCGCCAAGGCCGCGCGGCGCGGCAGGGATCGGTTCGTGTTCATGGCTCTGGACTCCACTGATCGGATGCGGATGGGGGACTGTGCCGTCCGCGGCCCGTGCCCTCAGGCGCAGACCGCGGCACGGACCCTCATGTCCGCAGGATCTGGAGTTCGGCGAGCAGGGGCGGTGCCCGCCCACCGGACGGCTCGTACGCCAGGACGCTCGGCAGTACGGCCGACGGGTGCACGAGGCCGCCGGGCCTGCCGGGCAGCGGCGCGGTGTCCGGCGCGAGGATGCCGGGGGATTCGGGCAGTGCCGCGGACGCGCACATCCGGTCCGCGTGGCCGGTGTGCCGGGCCGGCACCTCGTCCTCGCCGTCCGGGCACTGGTGTCGCGGGGCGTCCTGTGCGGCGGCGTGGTGGACCGGCATGTGCTCGGCCACGTCCTGCCGCGGCAGGGCGTGCATGCCGAGCAGCCCGACGAGGAGACCGAGAACGAGCAGCAGGACGATCCGCGGCGCCTGTGGGGACCGCGGCTGCGTCCGGGGCTCGTGACCGGTCACATCACCCAGCGTATGCCGCTCCCGACCGGGGCGCCGTACGCCCCGGATCCGGCTATCCGCCCCGGCCGGCGTCCGGGGCCGCCGGGTCCGCGGGGGCGGGACCGGGCAGGCGGAGGCGCTTGAGGGCGAGGGCGTTGACGGCGACGATGATGCTGGATCCGGACATGGACAGGGCGGCGATCTCGGGGCGGAGGATCAGGCCGGTGGCGGGTTCGAAGACGCCGGCGGCGATGGGCAGGGCGATGGCGTTGTAGCCGATGGCCCAGCCGAGGTTCTGGCGCATCTTGCGCAGGGTGCCGCGGCCGATGCGCAGGGCGGTGGGGACGTCCAGGGGGTCGGATCGCATCAGGACGAGGTCGGCGGTGTCGATGGCGACGTCGGTGCCGGCGCCGATGGCGATGCCGAGGTCGGCCTGGGCGAGGGCGGGGGCGTCGTTGACGCCGTCTCCGACCATGGCGACCTTGCGGCCCCCGCGCTGGAGCTCGGCGACGGTGGCGGCCTTGTCTCCGGGGAGGACCTCGGCGATCACGGTGTCGATGCCCAGCTGCCCGGCGATCCTCTCCGCGGTGGCCCGGTTGTCGCCGGTGAGCATGACGACCTCGACGCCCAGGGCGTGCAGCTCGCGCACGGCGGCGCGGGAGGTCTCCCGCGGTGCGTCGGCGATACCGATCAGGGCAGCGGCCCGCCCGTCGACAGCGGCGATGACGACGGTACGGCCGGTGGCGGTCAGGTCGTCCCGCCGGGCGGCCAGCGGACCGAGGTCGATGCCCTCGCGTTCGGCCAGCCGGCGGTTGCCCACGGCGATGCGGTGGCCGTCCACCACGGCGGTCGCCCCGTGACCGGGCACGTTCTCGAAGTGGCGGGCCTGCGAGGGCGGGGCGCCGCGCGAGTCGGCGTGGCGTACGACCGCCTCGGCCAGCGGGTGCTCGGACTCGCGCTCGACCGCGGCGACCAGCCGCAGGACCTCGTCCGCATCCTGCCCGGGCGCCGCGACGACCTCCGTGACCTCGGGCTCTCCGCGGGTGAGGGTGCCGGTCTTGTCCATCACGACGGTCTGGATCCCCGCCGACGCCTCCAGGGCCATCGCGTTCTTGAACAGCACCCCGCGCTGGGCGCCCAGCCCGGTGCCGACCATGATCGCGGTGGGGGTCGCGAGGCCCAGCGCGTCGGGGCAGGTGATGACGACCACCGTGATGGCGAACAGCATGGCCTCGCCGAAGGGCCGGTCGGACGCCGTCAGCCAGACGGCGAGGGTGAGCGCTCCGCCCGCGAGGGCGACGAAGACCAGCCAGAACGCGGCCCGGTCGGCCAGCCGCTGGCCCGGTGCCTTGGAGTTCTGGGCCTCCTGCACCAGCCGGACGATCTGGGCCAGGGCCGTGTCCGCGCCCACCCTGGCCGCCCGTACGCGCAGAGTGCCGTTCGCGTTGAGGGTGGCGCCGACCACGGCGGAGCCCGGCGCCTTGTGCACCGGCAGGCTCTCCCCGGTCACGGTCGACTCGTCGACCTCGCTCTCGCCGTCCTCCACGACCCCGTCCGCCGCGATCTTCGTACCGGGACGGACGAGCAGCAGGTCACCGACCGCCACCTCTGCGGTGGCGACCTCGACCGGTTCGCCGTCCCGCAGGACGACGGCCTTGGGCGGGGCCAGGTCCAGCAGGGTGCGGATGGCGTCGTTGGCGCCGCCGCGGGCGCGCATCTCGAACCAGTGGCCGAGCAGGACGAAGGAGGCCAGGACGGTGGCGGCCTCGTAGAAGACCTCCCCGCCGCCGGTGAGCGTGACGACCAGCGAGTACAGCCAGCCGGCTCCGACGGCGACCGCCACAAGCACCATCATGTCCAGGGTGCGGGCGCGCAGCGCCCGGACGGCGCCCGTGAAGAAGACCGAGCACGAATAGAAGATCACCGGCAGGCTCAGCAGCAGCGCCCACACGTCCTGGCGGAGGCCGAACGGGACGGGGGCGTGCCATCCGAAGACCTCCTCGCCGATCGGGGACCAGACCACGATCGGAACGGAGAAGAGCACCGCGACGAGGAAGCGGTTGCGCATGTCGGCCGCCATCGCCGCCATCGACATCCCGGCATGGCCGCCGTGCCCCTCGTGGGCCGTCGCCTCGCCGGGGGGCGGCCCGCCCGCCGGTCCGTGCTCCGCGTGCGCCGGGTGGACGGCTCCGGCCGCTTCCACCGCACCGGGCGGGTCGGGTTCGGCCATCGGGTCGCAGATGTGGGCCGGCACCGACTGGCCGGCACAGTGGTAGCCGCACTCGGTCACCCATCCGCGCAGTTCGGCCAGCGAGGTCCGGCGGGGGTCGAAGACGACGGTGGCCGACTGCGCCACCGGGTTGACCTCCACGTCCAGGACCCCCGGCCGGCGGCCCAGCACGGCGGCGACGGTGTTCTGCTGGGTGGCACGGATCATGCCCCGCACGTCCAGCACTGCCGTACTGCGTTCCTTGTCCGCCTCGCCCGGTCCGAGGCCTCGCGGGTCCGGCATGCCGGTTCACCTCCCCGGTACGCCGTGGCCGCACGCGGCCACCGCGCCTTCCTCCTTCACCCTGGGGCCGCGGCGGCGTCTCCGCAACGGCGGCACGGGCGGAGGCGTCGGCCTCAGGCGGCTGCCCGGGGCTGTCCCCCGGCCCGGGGCAGTGGTGACGGAGTGGCAGAATCGAACTCCCGTGAGAACGCGGGATCGGACAGCCACGTGCAGTCGTCAGCGGGTGAGGAAGCCGTCATGGGTCTGGGAACTGTCGCCGTCACCGGCGCGGCGGGCACTATCGGGTCGGTGCTGCGTGCCGCCCTGCGCGAGGAGTCCGAGCGGCTGATCCTGCTCGACCGCGTCCCGATCCGGGACGCCGCCGCGAACGAGGAGGCCCGCATCGTCGACCTCCGCGACCCGGTGGCAGTGGAGGAGGCCCTGTCCGGGGCCGGCTCGGTGCTCCACCTGGGAGGCCTGCCGGACGAGGCGCCGCTCGCGGACCTTCTGGAGGCGAACGTGCTCGGCACCCACCACGTCCTCGAGGCCGCGCGCCGGCTGGGGATCGCGCGGGTCGTGCTGGCGGGGAGCAACCGCGTCACCGGGTTCCACCCCGTGTCACGGCTGACCGGTGCAGCGGATCCGGTCCGACCCGACGGCCTGTACGGGGTGAGCAAGGCGGCCGTCGAGGCCCTGGGGCGGCTCTACGCCGACAAGTTCGGGCTCTCGGTCGTCTGCCTGCGCATCGGGAGCTTCGAGGAGGCGCCGACCGAACGCCGGCACCTGGCGACCTGGCTCAGCCACCGGGATGCCATCGGCTTCGCCCGGGCCGCCCTCACGGCCCCGTCCCACATCAGGTTCGCCACCGTGTACGCGGTGTCCGCCAACAGCCGCCGGTTCTGGGAGCTTCCCGACCCCTCGACGCTCGGGTACACGCCGCTCGACGACGCCGAGACCCACGCGGCGCGGATCCCCGGGGCCGACCTGCCCCTCGACCCGGAAGGGCCCCAGGCCGGCCCGTACGCAGAGCCCGAGTTCACGCTCCGGCACATCAACCACTGAGCTGCCTCCGGGTGCCTGGGCGGCCGCCCGGGCACCGGCCCCTCAAGCGAGTGCGGCCAGCCGGAGCTGGTGCTCGAAGTCCCCGTCCCCGCACTGGCTGTACACCTCCAGCACCAGCCGCCGTCCGTTCACGTGCCACACCCGGGCCGTGTTGCCGTCACCGATCCGCAGCCGCACGGTGTCGTGCTCGGGCTCGCCGAAGTGTCCGGCCAACTGCCCTGCGAGATCGGTGAAGTAGGCCGCGAACGCCTCGCCCTCCTGGTCGGCCAGGAACCCGTAGGCGCCCCACAGCTCCTCGCTCACATGGCTTTCGGCGAGGACCAGCAGGGAACCGGTGTGCAGTCGGGTGCCTCCCTCTCCTCCGGCCCCCGGTACCGCGGTGACGCTGCGCCTGCCGCCGAACACCAGCGAGTACGGAAAGAACCCGACGGGCTCGGCGGCCAGAAGACCGGTGGCCAGCCCCACCACACCGCCGTCCCGCGCCTCCGGCACCAGGAAGTGCTCGGCAGGCCCCCGGCTGAGCACCGCGGGCAGGATACTGCCCGCCCCCAGCCGGGCCACCACCTCGGCCGCCCGGTTCACGAACACCACCGTGCCGTCCCGGTCCAGGAACGGTGCCACGCCCTGCCCCGGCCCGAACCCGACCACGTCTCCCGAGACCGTCACAGGCTCGCGGAACGGCACGGCCCGGAACCCGCCGACGGCGTCCAGCACGCCCCAGCGCCCCCCGCGCCGCGCGACGCACGCGCCCGACAGCGGGTCGAAGTCGTCCGCCCACTCGAAGCGGCCGTCGAAGGCCGGCCGCCCGGCCCGGTCGAGGAAGCGGAGGCCGGCGTCGTCGTCACGCACCAGGCCGCAGGCCATGACCGGGGACAGCCCCGGCCCGCCCCGCACCGCCGTCCGCCCGGCCGCGTCCAGGTAGCCGTACCCGTCCGACGGCCGCCCGGCATCCACCCGGTAGGCCCGCCCGTCTTCGCCGAACTCGTCGATCCGGGCGTAACGGGGTTCGACGATCCAGCCGCCGACCGTGTCGACCAGGCCCCAGCGGTCACCGACCCGCACCGGGGCGGCACCCTGCGCGCCGAACGCCAGCGCCTCGTCGAAACGGGGCTCCACGGCCATCCGCCCTTCCCTGTCGATGTAGCCCGCCGGCCGGTCCGCCCCGGTGCGCACGGCGGCGAGCCCAACGGCCGAGAACGGACCGGCGGGCTTGAAAGGGCCCGCGATCGCGATGTCACCGGCGGTGTCGACGTAGTGGAACCTGCGGCCGGCACGGACCGCCGCAAGCCCGTGGGAGAACGCCGAGGCCTCCCGGTAGCGGGGCTCGACCACGACGTCCCCGCGCGCGTTCACGTATCCCCAGGCGTCTCCCCGGCGGAACCGTGCCAGGCCCCCGGGCCACGCCAGCCGCTTCGCCTCCTGCAGCACAGGGGGCACCCGCCACCGGCCCGTATGGTCCAGATACCCCCAACCCCCCTCGGCCGAGCGCGCCGCGGCCACGGCCCCGCCTTCACCGTCGGGATCGAAGGGCCACACCTCGGCCAGCTCCGGCGCCGGTATCCGCACACCTGCCGGATCGACCAACAGCACCCGGGGAGAGCCAGGCTGCCCACCTGGAACCGAAAGGACGTGTACGCGAGCGGTCACGGCCGGGATGCTACCGCCGGCCGCCCACCCCGCCACCCTCGCCCGCCCTGCCTCAGGCCGTGGCCCCCCGGACGGGGCCGGGCGTGCGGGCCCGGCGCAGTCGCCGGCGGAACGTGGCGATCAGCAGGACGGTGAGGACCACGGTCGGCAGCGCCTCGGCGGGGCCGAGTACGGGCGCTGCCACGCCCGCCGCGTTGACGAGGACGAACGCTCCGGCCGCAGCCGCCATGGCGCGGTACGCCCGGCTGCCCGGGGGAAGTGCCAGGCCGAGGAAGCCCACGGCGGTCATGGCCCGCGGCGGTCTTCAGGCCCGCGACGGCGTACGCGTCGGGATGCGACGTGCGCGGTGGGGGACATGCGGCGAGGCTGGAACCCGGAGTCGGCTCCGGGTTCAAGGGGTCCGCGTGTGGGCCGCGTCTCACCGTCCCCATGCGGTCGTCCGCGGCGGCCGCGCGCACGGACTCCTCCGACGCGCGGCGCCGCCGGCGTCAGCCGGCCCAGGGAGCCATCGGGTACCAGATCAGGTCGCGGCGGGCCAGGATCCGCACGTCCCAGTAGAGCAGCATGAAGACGCCGGCCGCGATGAACGACGCCGCCATCACGGCGGACATCCGGCTGGGCCGCGCCGTGAACCACCGGTTCAACCGGTCGCCGAACACCAGCGACACCACCACGAACAGCACCGCGACGACCACGATGTTGCCGAGCGTCTGGAAGCTGAACGCCACCGCGCCGTACAGCGGGTTCTGGCTCTGCGCCGTGTCCCGGAACAGCTGGCGGAACAGGCCGAACGGGCGCCCGATCAGGAACGCGCCGATGAACGCGCCCATCACGACCATCGGCGCGTTCGGGAAGCGACGGGTCAGCCGGGCCAGCGGGTCACGGACCAGGCCCGCCGCCGCCAGCCCCAGGTAGGTCATCGCCAGCCCCAGCAGCCCGTAGACGACCATCGCCTGGATCAGCCGCGGAGAGAACCCGGCGCCCGACGACGCCGTGGCGGACTGCGGCATCCCGCTGCCGACGAGCGCGGCGACCGCACCGTACGCCGCGGACACCGCGACCGCGCCGAGCGCGAGGTAGCCCAGCGGCTTCAGCAGCCCGGCGATCCGCCCGCGGCGGGTCGTCTTCTGTCCGGCCAGCGGGGCCATCGCGCTGAACACGGCGACGTTGCAGGCGGTGAAGGTACCGCCGATGCCGGTCGCCAGGGCGAAGGCGACACCCGCCAGGGCGCCGGAGATCGGCGCTTCCTTGGCCGGGTGGCCGAGCAGGGTGTCGGCCACCGTCCCCGCGATGGTCTTGTCGACGAACTCCGCCGACCACACCACGGTGAGCGCGAACCCGAACAGGGCGCCGAGCCCAAGCACCAGCGCACGGCGGCGCGGCGCATGGCCGTTGAAGAAGAACGACGGCGAACGGTGCGAGGCAGGTGGCCGCGGGGTCGGAGGATGCGCGAGCTGAGCCATGGGAGCGTCCCTTCAGCGAGGCGTCGGCAGCGTTGACACGCTAAGGGCGGGACCGCGTCGCCGGAGGGTTCGGCGGGAACAGCGCACATCCGAAGAAGCAGCCCGGGCCCCGCACCGATCCAGGGCCGGAAGGGCAGTCTGGAATATGGCCCGCCGCCCGTCCTGCCCGGCAGGATGGGGGCGAGGACCCGATCACCCCACCGCGCCGACCGCACACCGTGGAGCAAGCATGGGCAACGCCTTCGTCGTCCGGTACGAGATGCGTCCGGAGACCGCGGACGAGAACCAGGCCGTCATCGAGAAGGTCTTCCAGGACCTGGCGCAACGAGCCCCCGAGGGCCTGAGCTACGCGTCCTTCCGGCTGGCCGACGGTGTCACGTTCGTCCACATCGCCATCACCGAGGAAGGCTCCGAGGGCCTGGCCGCCTCCCCGGCCTTCCAGGAGTTCCAGAAGGGCTTCGGCGACCGGGCGGCCGGGCCGCCGGTGGCCGGCGGCGCCACCCTGGTGGGGGCGTACGGGTTCACGCTGTGACCGCACTGCCGCCGGGCGCCGCCGTCCCGCCGCCGGAGCTGCGCGGAGTGCTCAGCACACGGGAGAGCGATCTCGCGGCCGCAGCAAGTGACTTCGGCAACCTGGTGCACCTGCGCCCGCTTGCCGTGCTCTTCCCCGCCGACGCCGGAGACGTCGCGGCGATCGTCCGGTACGGCCGCGCGAACGGCCTCCCCGTGGTGCCCCGCGGCGCCGGCCACGCGGTCGACGGCCAGGCCCAGGCCCCCGGCGGCATCGTCGTCGACCTGACGTCGGTCGCGCGCGTCCGCGCACCGGATGACCGGAACCTGATCAGCGTCGACGCCGGGGCCACGTGGCAGGCGGTCGCCGAGGCGACCCTGCCCCGGGGCCTCGTCCCGCCCGTGCTGCCCGACCACCTCGGGCTGACGGTCGGCGGAACGCTGGCGGCCGGCGGCTTCGGCGGATCGAGCCACCGACACGGCAGCGTGTCCGACCAGGTCCACGAACTCGACGTGGTCACCCCCGGCGGCGAACTGCGCACCTGCTCCCCGACCCGGGACCGCGACCTGTTCGACGCGGTGCGGGGCACCCAGGGCCAGTACGGCATCATCACCCGCGCCGCACTCGGCCTGCACCCGGCCGGCCGCACGGCCATCCGGCACCGGATCGGCTGCCCGGACCCCGGCACCCTGCTCGCCGCCCAGGTGCGCCTGGCCGCCGGGGGGCGCTTCGACCACATCCTCGGCTCGGCCGTCCACGTGCCGGGGCGGGGCTGGCAGTTCGTCCTGGAGGCCGTGGCGGTGTTCACCCCGCCACAGGCCCCGCCGCCGCAGCCCGGGATCCGGCCGTCGGACGGCCCGGCCCCGGAGACCGACGTCCTCCCGTACGCCGACTACCTCGGCCGTCTGGCCCCGTTCGAACGGCAGTTGCGGGCCGCCGGATCCTGGCAGAACCACCCGCACCCCCGGTGCAACGTGCTGCTGCCCGGCAGGCATGCTGCCGGCATCATCGCCGACACGCTTGCCGGGCTCGGCCCGGAGGACATCGGAGAGAGCGGCAGCGTCCTCATCTACCCCGTCCCCAACCGGCGGCTGCGGGCCCCGCGACTGCCGAAGGCCCGCGGGACCACCTCGGTCCTGTTCGGCCTCCAGCGCACCGCGCCCCCCGACGACCCGGCCGCGCTCCGGCGCATGCACGAGGGCAACGCCCGGCTGCTGGCCCGCGCCCTGCGTGTCGGCGGAGCCGCGTACAGCGCCCGCACCCCCTACCACGACACGCGCATCACGGGCGGCACCGCCGGCATGGCCGAGCCCCTGGGCCCGCCGGCCCACGAGCCCGTCAGCCCATGAGCACCCGGACCGTGGTGTCCACCACGTGCGCGGCGAGTCGGTCGATGGTGGCGCGGTCCTGCCAGGCCAGTGGGCCCCGGGCGGCCAGGTCGGCGAAGCCGTGCACCGACGACCAGCAGACCCATTCCGCGTTCACCCGACGCTCCGGCGTCATCGCGCCGGCCTCGACCATCGTGTCGAGCGCGTCGACGAGCAGCCGGTACGGCGGAGCCACCCGGTCCGCCAGCGTGGCCGGCGGGGCTCCGGCCCGGGAGTCGTCGGGGGTGAGGATCGCGATCTCGAACCAGCCGGGCTCCGAGAGCGCGAACTCGATGTAGCCGAGCCCGACGCCGTGCAGGTTCCGCACCGACTGCGCCACCGGGTCCGGGCCGGCCGTGGCGCGCAGCGCCTCCATCCGGTCGAGCATCGCCCGGGCGAGCTTGTCCTGCGCCTCGGCCGCGACGGCGAGCACCAGTGCCTGGTGATCGGCGAAATGCCGGTAGGCGGCGTTGGGCGTGACGCCCACGGCGCGGGTGACGCTCCGCAGCCCGAGTGCCGCGGACCCGCCTTCGCGTGCGAGTTTCAGGCCCGCGTCCACCAGCGCGGCCCGCAGGTCGCCGTGGTGGTACGGGCGAGTCTCGACGGGTCTGCCCTTGGCCATCGTGTAGCGCTCCCTCCGCGCCGGAGTATACAAGGTGAACATAGCCGAGACCTGCGGTTTGTGGAGCAGGAGAAGGCGCACGACGCCCTGAGCACTCCGGGAGAAGACACGCCTGGCGGGGTGTGGAACCGTGGGGCCCGTGCACCCGTCGTCGTCGCAGGGAGGCCCTCCGTGAGTGCCGGCTCACCGTCCCAGGTGCTGACGCTGAGGGTGACCGCCAAGCAGGCGGCGGCCGACGGCGTCGTCGTGCTGGAACTGGCACACGGCGACGGCGCCCGGCTGCCCGACTGGACGCCCGGCGCCCATGTCGACCTCGTCCTGCCGGGCGGCCTCACCCGCCAGTACTCGCTGTGCGGCGACCGCTGGGACGCCCACCGCTACCGCGTCGCCGTCCTGCGCGAGCCGGCGGGCCGCGGCGGCTCGGCGTACATCCACGAGCGGTTGCGGCCCGGCGACAGCGTCGGCGTCGGCGGCCCGCGCAACCACTTCCCCCTGGTGCCCGCCGACCGCTACCTGTTCCTCGCGGGCGGGATCGGCATCACCCCGCTGCTGCCGATGATCCACCAGGCCGAACTGGTCGGCGCGGACTGGACGCTCGTCTACGGCGGCCGGCGCCGCGCGTCGATGGCCTTCCTCGGCGAACTCGCCCGGTACGGCGACCGGGTCCGCCTCGTCCCGGAGGACGAGGCGGGCCGCCCCGACCCGGCCGGCCTGCTGCGGGAGGTGCGCGCCGGGACGCGGGTGTACTGCTGCGGCCCGTCCGGGCTGCTCGACGCCGTCGCGGCGGCCTGTGCCCACTGGCCCGCCCGCACCCTGTACACCGAGCGGTTCACGGCGGCCGGTCCGGGCGCGCCGGTCCGGGACACGCCGTTCGACGTGGTGCTGGCCCGTACGGGCGGACGGGTGACGGTCACTCCGGACACGACCGTCCTCGACGCCGTGCGTGCGGCCGGGGTGGAGCTGCTCTCCTCGTGCGGCGAGGGAATCTGCGGCACCTGCGCGACCACGGTGCTCGACGGCGTGGTCGACCACCGGGACAGCCTGCTCAGCGACGAGGAGCGGGCGGCGGGGGACTGCATGTACCCGTGCGTGTCCCGGTCCTGCGGCGACCGCCTCGTGCTGAACCTCTGACCGCCGCTTACCTCCGCACCCGCGCACCGCTGTCTCCGACCGAGTCCCGATCCACCCGCCACGGAGGGCGAGCCCCATGACCGCGATCCTCGACCTCGATCCGTTCGCCCTCGACGTGCTGGCCGACCCGCACCCGCATGACGCGCGGCTGCGCGACGCCGGGCCGGTCGTCTACCTGCCCGCCCATGGCATCTACGCGATCGCCCGCCACGCCGAGGTGCACGCGGCACTGCGCAACTGGCAGGGCTTCCAGTCCGGGGCCGGGGTGGGCCTCGCCAACTTCCGCAAGGAAGCGCCGCGGCGCCCGCTGAGTGTGGTGGTCGAGGCCGACCCGCCGTACCACGACGCGCCGCGCCGGGTGCTCTCGGCGCTGCTCGGCCCCCGCGCGCAGCGCCGGCTCCGCGAGGGGTGGACCGTGCAGGCGCGGGAGCTGGTGGACCGCGTGGTGTCCGGCGGCGACGGCTCGGTCGTCGAGTTCGACGCGGTGGGCGCGCTCGCGGAGGCGTTCCCGCTGCGGGTGTTCCCGGACGCGCTCGGCATCCCCGACGAGGGCCGGGAGAACCTGCTGCCGTTCAGCGACTTCCTGCTCAACGCCTTCGGGCCGCGGAACGAACTCGTCGCGGCGGGCGCGCCGCGGGCGCGGGCGCTGTCGGACTGGGTGGGGGAGCACAGCGTGCGCGAGGCGCTGGCCGACGACGGGTTCGGGGCGCAGATCTGGGCAGCAGCCGACCGGGGCGAGATCACCCACGGTCAGGCGCCGCACGTGGTCCGGTCGCTGTTCGCGGCCGGGGTCAACACCACCGTGCACGCGCTCGCCGCGGCCCTGCACGCGCTCGCCGCGCACCCCGGGCAGTGGCGCAGGCTGCGTGCCGATCCGGGCCTGGTCCGGGTGGCGTTCGACGAGGCGGTGCGCTGGGCCTCCCCGGTGCAGACGTTCTTCCGCACCACGACCGGGGACGTCCGGGTCGGGGACGCGGTGGTGCCGGACGGTTCGAAGGTGATGCTGTTCCTCGGGGCGGCGAACCGGGATCCGCGGCGGTGGTCGGATCCGGACATGTTCGACGTGCACCGCAATCCCTCCGGGCACGTCGGCTTCGGCTTCGGCATCCACCAGTGCGTGGGCCAGCACATCGCGCGGCTGGAGGCGGAGTGCCTGCTCGGTGCGCTGCTGGAGCGGGTGGAGTCGATGGAGCTCGCCGGGCCGGCCCGGCGCCGCCTCAACAACACGCTCATGGCGTGGGATTCGGTGCCGGTCCGGGCCGTGCTCACTCGTTAGAGCGAACATCCGTCCGAAAACCTGATCCGTGTTGCCCGCCTCGAAGCGTGAGTCTACGATGTGAACATGGCCGATGTGGACAGTGTGAACGTCGAGACGATCAAGGGAGATCCAGCGTGACCACCGTGAATTCAAGTGCGTCCGCGGAAGGCGCCAAAGCCTCGACGGCGGAACCGGACCCGCGGCGGTGGACGGTGCTCGCCCTGCTGTCCGGCCTGCAGTTCATGATCCTCCTGGACATGACCGTGGTGAACGTGGCGTTACCGCGGATCCAGGACGGACTCGGCTTCTCGACCCCCGGGCTCGCCTGGGTCGTCAACGGCTACGTCCTCGCGGCCGGCGGTCTGCTGATGCTCGGCGGCCGGCTCGCCGACTTCTTCGGCCGCCGCCGGCTGCTGCTGATCGGCGTGACCGTCTTCGCCCTGGCCTCGGTGATCTCCGGAGCGGCGACCGCCCCGTGGATGATGGTCGTCGGCCGGTTCGGCCAGGGCGCCGCCGAGGCGCTGGCCGCGCCCGCCTCGCTCGGCCTGATCGCCCTGCTCTTCACCGACCCCAAGGAGCGCACCAAGGCGCTCGGCGTCTGGGGCGGCATCATGGGCCTCGGCGCGACGCTCGGCTCGGTCATCTCCGGCGTCCTGACCGACCTGGCCTCGTGGCGCTGGATCTTCTTCATCAACCTGCCGGTCGCCCTGGTGGTCCTCTTCCTCGTCCCGCGGCTGGTGACGGAGAGCCGGATGGTCCGCGCCAAGGACACCTCGCTCGACGTGCTCGGCGCCGCCACCCTGACCCTCGGCCTCGTCGGCGTGGTCTACGGCCTGCTGCACGCGGCCGACCACCCGTGGGGCTCGGCCGGGGTGCTCGTCCCGCTGATCGCCGGCGCGGTGCTGCTGCTGGTGATGGTCGCGGTCGAACTGCGCGGGAAGAACCCGCTGATCCCGTTGGGCTTCTTCGCCAACCGCACCCGGTCCGTCGTCAACTTCACGACCCTCTTCTACATGTCGGCGTTCATCTCCTACACCTTCATGCTCACCCTGTACGAGCAGCAGGTGCTGGACTACTCCCCGCTGCTCAGCGGGCTCGGCTGGCTGCCGCTCAGCGTCGCCATCGGCGCGGGCATGGCCCTGGGCACCGCGATGATCCCCCGGGCCGGTATCCGCGCCGTGGTCTCCGCCGGATACATCGGCGCCGGCATGGGCCTGTTCCTCACCAGCACGGTCGGCGTGGACAGCTCCTACTGGGGCGGCATCGTGCCGGGCATGGTCGTGTTCGGCCTGTTCGCCGGCGCTGCCATGCCGGCCGCGACCAACGCCGCCCTGCACGGCGTCACCGTCCAGGACTCCAGCCTGGCCTCCGGCGTGCAGAGCACCATGCAGCAGGTCGGCAGTGCGCTCGGCGTCTCCGTGCTGGCGGCGCTCGCCTTCCGGCACGCCGGGGAAGCCGTGGCGGACGGGGCGGCCGCGCCCGTCGCCGCGACCGAGGGCTACGCGCTCGGCTTCCGGATCGGCGGCGCGCTGATGGTGCTCGGCGGAGTCCTGCTGCTGGCCCTGGTCGAGCGGGTCGGCACCGAGCTCCGCGACCCGACCGCCGAGCGGCTCGCGGCCGGCTGACCGGCACCCCGACCGCGCCCGCACACGCACCGCACCCGTACGCCGCAGCCCGCCGGAGAGGCCGACGCCTCCCGGCGGGCTCACCCACCCGATCCGAAAGGCAGACCCATGAGTATCGCGGAGACGAGCCCGGCTGCCGCCACGGGTGGCACGGACGTGCGGGCCGAACTGCTCGCCGCGGACGCCGACTTCCTCTGGCACCCCTGGTCGCCCAGCCGGGTCAACCCGGACACCGTGCTCGCCGTCTCCGGTGACGGCTGCGAGATACGCGACGCCGACGGCAGAACCTACCTCGATGCCAAGTCGTCCGGTCTGAACGCCACCCTGGGCTACGGCAGCCGCCCCGTCATCGACGCCGTGGCCGGACAGCTCGCCCGGCTGATGACATACGACACGGGCGAGGGCGCCAACGAGCCGGCCATCCGGCTGGCCGAGCGGATCGCCGGGCTCACGGGGCCCCGGCTGACGCGTACGTTCTTCTGCAACAGCGGCTCCGAGGCGGCCGAGGCCGCCATCCGCATCGCCCGCTTCTACCACGCCGTACGCGGGGAGCGGCAGCGCGGCCTCGTCGTGTCCTTCGAGAACGCCTACCACGGCGCGACCCTCGGCGCTGCCGCCTCCTCTGCGGGCGCCTCTCCCGTCTCGGCCGAGTTCACCCCGGCGGGCTTCGTCACCCTGCCCGGCCGCACCGACGCGCTGCGGGACTTCCTCGCCGGACAAGGCGACCGGACCGCCGCCGTCCTCCTCGAACCCGTCCAGGCCCGCGGCGCCCACCAGGTGCCCGACGACCGCCTCCGCGAGGTCCGGGAACTCTGCCGCCGGTATGGCGCCCTGCTGATCCTCGACGAGGTCACCACCGGATTCGGCCGCACCGGCCGGATGTTCGGCTACCAGCACGCCGGTGTCGAACCGGACCTGCTGACGACGAGCAAGGGCCTGGCGGCCGGCTACATGTCGCTGGCCGCGGTCACCACCACCGAGCACGTCTTCGACACCTTCGACACCCACCGCAAGCAGGCCGGCTTCGTCCACGGCCACACCCACTCCGGCCACGCCGCCGCCTGCGCCGCCGGCCTCGCCGTGCTCGACGTCATCGAACGCGACGGCCTCGTCGCCAACGCCGCCGCCCGCGGCACGCAGCTGCTCACCGCGCTCGACGGCGTACGCGGCCTGCCCTTCGTACGCGACGTGCGCGGCCGGGGCCTGCTGGCCGCGGTGGAGTTCGACGGCTCGCCGCGGGCCTCCCTGGTGCGCCGCCGGATGAAGGAGGACGGCATCCTCGTCCGCCGCACCGGACCGAACATCGTCATCGCCCCGCCGCTGATCATCGACGCCGGCCGGACCGACCGGATCGCGGAGGCGATCACGGCGGCGGCCGAGGCCGCCGCCGACCTGAAGACCACATGACGCCAGACCCCGAGAGAAACAGGGAGAACACACCATGCCCGCCGCCCCGAGCAACGCCCAGGCCATCGACAAGAAATTCTCCGCCCCGGTCATCAAAGAGAACAACAGCGGCTGGATCTGCGTGATCGTGCCTGAATCCGGGGACTTCTTCGGCACCCGCAAGCCCGTGAAGATCGCCGGAACGGTCGACGGGCACGAATTCCAGGCGACGTTGCTCCCGATGGGCGACGGAACCCACATGCTCCCGCTCAAGGCGGCGCTCCGCAAAACCCTGAAGAAGGACCAGGGCGACAGCGTGGACGTCCACCTGAACCAGCGGCTCTCCTGAGATCAATCCCCTTCGAAAGGCATAGCCATGGTCGACGCACACCCCGAGAACGGCCACCCCGCCGCGCCCGGCTGGTTCGACATCTCCACCCCCGACGCGGCCCGCGCCCGCGACTTCTACCGGCAGCTGTTCGGCTGGCAGGTCAACGCCCTCAACGACACCTACGCCTTCGTCAGCGGCTCCGACGGCGCCCCCGCCGGCGGCATCGGCCAGGCCGGCCCGGAAAGCCCGTACACCGGCATCGTCCCCTTCTTCCCGGTCGACGATGTCACCACCGCGCTCGCCCGGGCCGAGGAGCTGGGCGGCAAGCGGACGATGGAGCCGCAGCACGCCGGCGAGGGCCGGATCGCCGCGTTCACCGACCCGGACGGCAACACCGTCGGCCTGATGAGCCCGTGACCCGCTGAACCGACGCAACGCGTCCGGCAGGAGCGAGGCGGCACCACCGGTCCATGCGGTGGTGCCGCCTTCCGCGTCGTCGCAGCACCCGGGCGAGACCGACCGCACCCCGCCCCGAGCCGCCGCCCACGCAGAACGCTCGGCCGGGAAACCCCGGCCGAGCGCCTGCCCCACCCGCCCGCGCGCCTGACCGGCACGAGCACGGGCGCAACGACCGCCGGAGACGGGCGGGACCGCACCAGGCCCGTCGGCCTCCGCGCTACGGCGCCGCGAAGAACCTCATCAGCAGCGGCGCGCCCGCCTTCTGGTCGAAGAGGTGGTCATACCCCTCCATCGTCAGGAGGGCCGCACCCGGGATCTCCGCCGCGACCCGGGCACAGGCGTCGTGGATCGCCTTCTCGCCCTCGTCGCCGCGCATGACCAGGGTGGGCACCGTGATCTCGTGCAGCTCCTCGTACGGGATCTGCAGATGGTGCTTGTTGATCAGCGCGTCGTAGTACGTCGACGGCACCATCGTCTTGAACGCCGCCCACGCCGGGTGGGTGCGGAAGTAGTCGATGGTGTCGTCCGTGACGAAGCCGACGATGTCCTTCGCGAACAGCGTGACGACCTCCTCGCGGCGGTCCTCGTCGATCAGCCGGCGGAGCGTCGACAGCTGCTCGTCGGTGGTCTCGCTGGACCAGTACGGGGGCTCGTACAGGGCCA
This sequence comes from Streptomyces globosus, assembly GCF_003325375.1. Lineage (GTDB taxonomy): Bacteria > Actinomycetota > Actinomycetes > Streptomycetales > Streptomycetaceae > Streptomyces > Streptomyces globosus_A. Next base: position 2,657,635 of record NZ_CP030862.1, read on the forward strand.
GCTTCATCATGGGCACGCCCTGCGCCGCCGCCAGCAGCGCGATCATGCCGCCGGTGCAGTTGGCGAACACATGGCTGGGTTCGCCCACGGCGTCCAGCACCGCGGCCAGGTCCTCGACCTCCCGCTGGATCGTCCACCGGTCCGGGTCGCCGTACGCGCTGTCGCCCCGGCCGCGCCGGTCGTAGGTGTACACGGAGAAGCGCTCGGACATGATCGCGGCGAGCGGGGAGAACATCGCCCGGTCGTTCAGGCCGCCCCCGATGACGACGACCGGCGGGCCCTCGCCCGCCTTCTCGTACGCGATGGACGTGCCGTCCGCGGAGTCCACCCGCCGCAGCTGCCGGGCCGGACCGCCCGCGTAGTCGGTGTCGAGGTCGCCGAGGATTCCGCCCTGCGCCGCCGGTGCTGGCTCAACCATGGTCTTCCTTTCGTTTGGCTCGGCTCAGCCGGCGAGTGCGGGCTTGCCGTGCAGGTAGACCGGAACCTCCGCGTGGCCGTTGACCACGAAGCTGCCCTGGCCGACGAGCTCGCCGCGGTCCACCGCCAGTTCGAGGTCGGGGAACCGGTCGAACAGGGCGGGGATGCCGATCATCCACGCGCTGCGGGCCAGCCGGGCGCCGAGGCAGTAGTGCACGCCGTGGCCGAAGGACAGGTGCGTCTTGTCCTCGCGCAGCGCGTCGAACGCGTCCGCGGTCTCGCCGTGGACCGCGGGGTCGCGTCCCACGCCGGCGAAGTCGATCAGGACGACGTCGCCCTGGGCGAGCTTCACCCCGCCGATCTCCACGTCCCGGGTGACGAAGCGGAACGGCAGGTGCGCCACCGGCGACTCCACCCGCAGGGTCTCCTCGAAGATGTCGTCCCACGGGATCTCGCCGGCCTTGGCCTTCGCCAGCAGGGAGCGGTCGGTCATCAGGGCCACCGACGCGTGCGCCAGCGCGTTCACCAGCGTCTCGGAGCCGGCGCCGAGCAGCAGGTGCAGGGTGCCGATCATCTCGGAGTCGGAGAGCCGGGAGCCGTCCTCGTCCATCGCGGCGATCATCCCGGTGGTCAGGTCGTCGCCCGGGTGCTCGCGCTTGTACTGGACCAGGTTGGAGATCTCCACCTGCCAGTTCTCCAGGTTGGACGAGGCCACCTCGGCGGAGATCCGGGTGTCGATGTTCTTGTGGCCGCCCTCCAGGACCCGGGCCCGGCGGTCCTCCGGAACGCCGAACAGGTCGCACATCAGGCGGGTCGGCAGCTCCATGTGGAAGCGGCCCTTGAGGTCCACGGCCTTGTCCCGGGGGGCCGCCGCGAGGTCGTCGAGGAGCTCCTTGACGGTCGCCTCGATCTTGGGCCGCATGTCGTCGACCCGGCGCTGGGTGAACGCCTTCAGCAGCAGCTTGCGCAGGCGGGCGTGGTCGCCGCCGTCCTGGGTGGCCATGGTGTCCATGGCGGCCCAGGTGATCAGCGGCCAGCCGTTGGATATCTCACCGTTGATGTACGCGGGCCAGTTACGCCGAGGGTTCTTCGAGAACAGCTCCTGGTCGCCCATGATCGTCTTGGCGACCTCGTAGTCGTGCACGGACCAGGCGAGTACGCCGTCCGGGAGTTCGACGCGTGCGATCGGCCCCTGCTCGCGGAGCCGGGCGGTCTCACCGTGGGTGTCGGCACCCTGCGGGTCGAGAACGTAAGGGCATACAGCTTCGGACACGGAACACGACCTCCAGCTGAATGGGACTGGTGACATGGGGCGGACGGATGAGTGGTTGTCACGCTAGCCGCCGGATCCGCTTTCGGACTTCTTCGGAATTGCCGCAGCGGCGGTGGCACCGAACGAACCGGGGCACGCAGGAAGAAGATCGAGCGATGCGGCGCGGGCTATTTTCGAGTTCCCGATGACGTGAGGAGAGACCAGTGGAACCCGACCAGATCTCCATGGAACTCGTCCAGGCTCCCGCCGGCGCGCCCCTGCCGGAGACGCCCCCCGGGCTGGGCGCCGTGCACCACGTCGGCATCACCGTCACCGACCTGGAGCGCAGTGTCCGGTGGTACGCCGAGCACCTCGGCATGGTGCAGTGGATGAAGGAGACCTTTCCGGGTGGGCGGACGGCGGGCATCATGCGGCCCGGCACCCAGATCCACCTCGGGCTGACCCAGCACGACGCCGGCACCGACGAGGCGTTCGCGCCGCACCGGACCGGCCTCGACCACCTCACCTTCGCGGCGTCCACCCGCGAGGAACTCCACGCGTGGCGCGCCCACCTGATGGCCCGCGGGGTCAAGTGCAGCGACGTCCGCGAGTACGCGGCCCCGCTGCCGTTCGCGCTGTTCACCTTCAACGACCCGGACGGCGTGGCACTGGAGATCTTCCACCTCGCCGTCTGACCGGCTTCCGTCCAACCCGTCCGGGCCGGTCCGCCCCGTGGGCGCCACGGGGCGGACCGGCCGCATCAGGCCGGGGCCGCGCGCGGCCCGCTCCTGCTCCGCGCCCAGCGGCGCACCGCGGGCCGCTCCACAGCGGCGTACAGGGCCCAGGCGAGCAGCACGGAGACCACCAGCTGGCCGAGCAGCAGCCCGACCGCCTCCGGGACCGGGAACAGCCGGTCACCCAGCAGGTAGCGGCTGACCGCCAGCACGGGGTAGTGCACCAGGTAGAAGCCGAACGAGATCTTGCCGAGCCATACCGTGAAGCGGTTGCGGAACGGCGTGAACCCGCGCCGGGCGTCGGCCCGGGCAACGGCGGCGATCAGGCAGGCCACCGGGATCAGGAACACGGCCCGCTGTTCGTACAGGAACGGCACCCGCAGCGCGAGCGGGTAGGAGGCCGCGAGCAGCAGGCCCGACCAGACGGCGCCGGGCCCGGACCAGCGGCCCGCGCGGACCGCCAGCGCCAGCAGGATGCCCAGCAGGAAGTCGAAGACGCGGACCGGAGGCAGCACGTACGCGAACCAGTACTGGACCATCGAGGCGTCCTCGTCCGGCACCATCGGCCCGCCGCCCGGGACGAACGCGTACGTGAACCACGGCGTGAGCAGCACCACCGCGACCGTGCCGGCGATCCAGGGCATCAGCCTGCCGGGTTTGATCCGGCGGCACACCGCGATCAGCAGCGGGAAGGCGAGGTAGCAGAACACCTCCACGCCCAGCGACCAACTAGGGGGGTTGACACTGAAGTTGGTGGGGAAGTCCGGCACCCAGCCGTGCACCAGCAGGAGGTTGGCCAGAGCCTGCCCCCGGTCGGTGACCGCGGCCGCGAAGGTGAGCATCGCCAGACCCCACAGGACGGCGTGGCTGGGGTAGATCTTCACCAGGCGGCGGCGCCAGAAGGCCCGCGCCGGGTCGGCGTCCCGCGCCGTCCAGGTCAGGATGAAGCCGCTGAGGACGAAGAAGAACGTGACCCCGAGGCCGCCGGCCGGAGAGGCCAGCCGGTGGAAGGCGTCTTCCGCCGACTCCGACGCGAACAGCCTGATCCATGGCACGGGGAGGGCGGCGTGGAACCAGAAGACCAGCAGGGCGGCGGGGAACCGCAGGCCGGTCAGGGACGGTAATCGGTGCCGGTACTGCACATGGGGGGATGCCTGCGCTGCATCCGACGGCCCCGCGGGGCCCGGCGGACGCCTCTCGTCGAGAGACATGCGAGAACTCTCCTGCAATGCGGGGGAGCGCAGGGGGTGGCATGGGCCCATTCCACCGCTCCCCGCTCCGGCGCCGCATCTCCTGGACTGCTCCCCTACAGCTCCAGCACGCAGTGAGACGCGGGCGGCGCATACCGCGCCGTAGCGTCGGAGCACCGAACGCGCACCGGCCGGCCCGGCCGGCCCGGCCGACCGAATCCCCCCGGGAGTGACCATGTCCGATGCACCACTGGCCGTTGTGACCGGAGCCTCGTCCGGCATCGGCGCGGAGTTCACCCGCGTCCTCGGCAGCCGCGGGTACCGCGTGCTGGCGGTGGCCCGGCGCGCCGACAGGCTGGCCGCGCTGGAAGCCGCGTCCGACGGGCGGGTGATACCCGAGGTCCGCGACCTGACCGCCGACGGGGCCATCGAGGCGGTCGCGGCGCGCGCCGACGAACTCGGCGGGGCCGACCTGCTCGTCTGCAACGCCGGGCGCGGCGTGCACGGGCGGTTCGCCGAGACCGATCGCGACGAGACCGTCGGTGTGCTGCGGCTCAACGTCATGGCGAGCGTCGACCTCGCGGCCCAGGTGGTGCCGCGGATGGTCGGCCGCGGCTCGGGAGGGGTGATCGTCGTGGCGTCGACGCTGGGCTATGTACCCACCCCGTACCTGGCGGCGTACGCGGCCAGCAAGGCGTTCCTGCTGTCCTTCGCCGAGGCGCTCGCGGTCGAGCTGCGGGGGACCGGCGTACGGGCCATGGCGCTGTGCCCCGGGCCCACCGTCACCGAGTTCAGCGATGTCGCCGGACTCGGCGACGCGGTGGAGAGGACCCCGGGCCACACCACCGCCGCCGAGGTGGTCGGCAGCGCGCTGCGGGCCTGGGACGCCGGCCGTACCGTCGTCGTGCCGGGCACGGTCACCCGGCTGATGACGGCGGCGCTGGACCTGCTGCCGCGGCCGGTGGCGGGCCGGGTGATGGAGCGGATCTTCCGCTGAACCGTGCGGGAACCGCAGCGGGGGGCGCCGCGGGTCTCCGCGGCGCCCCCCGGGGCTGGGACTGCGGCTACGGCTGTCGGGCGGCGGCCAGTGCCGTACGGCGGAACGCCCGCACGTCCGCGGTGAACTCCGCGGGCCGCTCCATCGCGGCGAAATGGCCGCCCCGCTCGAACTCGCTCCAGTGCACGATCGACGGGTACCGGCGCTCGGCCAGCCGGCGCACCGGCTGGGCCAGGTCGTTGGGGAACACGGCCACGCCAAGCGGACCGGGCGGGGCCGGCAGCGGCGGCGGGGGAGTGGCCGAGGTCGGCATGAACGCCGCGTTGTCGCAGTACAGATGAGCCGACGAGCCCGCCGTCCCGGTCAGCCAGTACAGCGTGGCGTGTGCGAGCAGCTGGTCGCGGCTGAGCGCGTCCTCCGGGTTCTTCTCCGAGTCGCTCCACTCGTGGAACTTCTCCACGCTCCAGGCGAGCTGGCCGACGGGCGAGTCCGTCATGCCGTATCCCACGGTCTGCGGGCGGGTCGCGAACAGCTTCATGTAGCCGGAGCCCTGATCGCCGAAGTCCGCGAGCCGGTCCAGCCGGGCCAGGTCGGCCGGGGCCAGGTCGTCGAGTTCGCCCGGCTCGCCGGACGGCGGCGCAAACAGGAAGTTGACGTGGGTGCCGATCACATGGTCACTGTCCAGCACGCCGAGCAGCAGCGCCACGGTCGCTCCGAGGTCGCCGCCCTGCGGGAGATAGCGGTCGTAGCCCAGCTCCGCCATCAGCGAGGCCCACATCCGGGCCACCCGGGGCAGCTCCCAGCCGTGCTCGGTGAGCGGGCTGGAGAAGCCGTAGCCGGGAAGGGTGGGCGCCACGACGTGGAAGGCGTCGGCCGGATCGCCGCCGTGCGCCCGGGGGTCGGTCAGGGGGCCGATGACGTCGAGGAACTCCAGGAAGGAGCCCGGCCAGCCGTGGGTCAGCAGCAGGGGCACGGCGTCCGGCTCGGGGGAGCGGGCGTGCAGCACGTGGATGTCGGCGCCGTCGATCCGGGTGTGGAACTGGGGGAAGGCGTTCGCCCGTGCCTCGACGGCCCGCCAGTCGAACTCGTCGCGCCAGTAGGCGGCGAGTTCGCGCAGGTACCCCTGGGGCGCCCCGCGGGTCCACCCGGTGTCCGGGGTCTCCGCCGGCCACCGGGTCCGGGCGAGGCGCTCGCGGAGATCGTCCAGATCGGCCTGGGGTATGTCGATGCGAAACGGGCGCATGGCGAAGTCCTCGCTATCCGGTGGCTCGGTGGTTCGACATCGCGGGGGACGGCAGGTCGGAACCGACCCCGCGGAACCGGCAACCTACCGCCCACCCCTCGCGCCGCCTACGACTCCGCGGGCTTTCCGCATCAACGGAGAAGTCCCGCGCCCGGATCGGCCGCCGCCCGGCCACCCGGCCGGCCGGCCCCGAGCCCCACCGGAGCGCGCTCGCCCCGCCGGGGCCCGCATCGCGCAACGTGGGAGAACAGCCCGGCCGGGCAGGCGCCTAGCGTGTGCGCATCCGCTCACTCTTCCGAACAGGGGAGGCGCATGTCCATGGGAACCAAGGGCGGCGAGCACGCCGTCGTACTCGGCGGCAGCATCGGTGGCCTGCTGGCCGCCCGCGTGCTCGCCGACGCCTACGACCGGGTGACCGTCATCGACCGCGACGACCTCACCGGCGCGGGCATGGGCCTGCGGCCGGCGATCTCCTGGGCCCACCACATCCACGCCCTGCTGGAGCGCGGTCGCACCATTATCGAGGACCTCTTCCCCGGCTTCCTCGACGACCTCCTCGCCCTCGGCGTGCCCGTCGGGGACTTCGGCATGACCTGCCACTACTACTTCAACGGCCGGATGATGGTCCCGGCGGAGACCGGGATGGCGTGCGTCGCCGCCAACCGGCCCGTCCTGGAGAACCGCATCCGCACCCGCGTCGCCGCCCTGCCCGGCGTCACCCTCCGGGAGCGGACCGACATCCTGGGCCTCGTCGCGTCCTCCGACCGGCGCCGGATCACCGGAGTCCGGGTGCAGGGACGGGATCCGGACGACGGCGGCGCGCCCGGCGCCGAGGAGGCCATCGACGCCGACCTGGTCGTCGACGCCACCGGCCGGGCCACCCGGACCCCCCGCTGGCTGGGCGAACTCGGGTACGAGCGGGCCCCCGAGGAGCGGATCCGGATGGATCTCACCTACACCACCATGGACTTCACCGGCCCGCTGCCGTTCGACCCGCTGGGCGACGACATCGCCCTCGTCCCCACCGCGACCCCGGCCCTGCCGCGCGGTGCGATCTTCGCCCGGCTCGCCGACCGGTACGCCCTCACCCTGACGGGCATCCTCGGCGACCGCGCGCCCACCGACCGCGAGGGCTTCCTCGCCTACGCCGCCTCGCTGCCGGTGCCGCAGATCCACGAGGCGGTCCGGGACGCCGAGCAGCGGGGCCCCGCCCACAGCTTCCGGTTCCCGGCAAGCGTGCGCTTCCACTACGAGCGGCTGAGCCGGTTCCCGGCCGGATACCTCGTCCTCGGCGACGCGGCCTGCATCTTCAACCCCGTCTACGCCCAGGGCATGACGGTCGCCGCGATGGGCGCGACCGTCCTCGCGAAGCACGTCGGCAAGGGCGCCGAGCCCAGATCGGCGGACTACTTCCGCGACCTGAGCCGGGTCATCGACGCGCCGTGGGCCATGTCGGCCGCGGCCGACCTCGGCTATCCCGCCGTGCGCGGCCGGCGCACGGTCGCCACCCGCATGGCCAACCTGTACATGCCCCGCGTCCAGGCCGCCGCCGCCCACGACCCGGTGGTGGCACGGGGCTTCATCCGGACCGCCTCGCTGGTGGACCCGCCGCAGTCGCTCATGAGGCCGTCGATGGTGGGGCGGGTGCTGTTCGGACGGAAGCCGGCCGCACCGGCCGCACCGGCCGCCCCCCGGGTCCCCGCACCGAGCTCGGAGGAGCCAAGATGACCGGCGTACGGCCGGCCTCCGTGCCGGCTCCGCCGGCCGGCCCCGTCCCGCGCCGGCGCTGGGCGGCGCTGGTCCTGCTGTGCACCGCCAACTTCGTCGTGCTGCTGGACTCGCAGAGTGTGATCCTGGCCCTGCCCCAGCTGACCGACGAGCTCGGCATGGCCCCGCTGGACGCGCAGTGGGTGCTCACCGCCAAGCTGCTCACCTTCGGCGGCCTGCTGCTGCTCGGCGGACGCGCCGCCGACCGGCTCGGCCGCCGCCGGGTGTTCATGGCCGGCACCGCGCTGTTCCTCCTCAGCTCGGCCGTCAGCGGACTGGCCTGGACCGGCGGGGTGGTCATCGCGGCCCGCGCGGTCGGCGGGGTGGCGGCGGCGCTGATGGTGCCCACCGCCCTGTCGATCCTGCTGAACACCTTCCCGGAGGGCAGGGACCGCAACACCGCCCTGGCCGGCTGGGCGGGCATCGGGGGCATCGGTGCCACCGTCGGACTGCTGCTGGGCGGCCTGTTCACCGAACTGGCCGGCTGGCAGTGGGTGTTCTTCATCAACGTGCCGGTGGCGCTGGTCGTGCTCCTGCTCACGCCGGTCCTGGTCGGTGAGAGCAGGGCCGCCGGCCGGCAGGGCCCGTACGGCGTCCCCGGCGCGCTGACCAGTACGGCCGCCCTGGTCCTGGTCATCCTCGCCGTCAGCCGGGCCGCAGGATCGGGCTGGACCAGCGGACAGACCCTGCTCCCGCTGGCCGCGGCGGTCCTGCTCGCCGGGGTCTTCGCGGCCGTCGAGCGGCGCTCGGCGGCGCCCCTGCTGCCACCGGACCTGCTGCGGCGCTCCACCCTGGCCGGCGGCAACCTGGTCACGCTCTGCATGGGCATGGCGGCCTTCTCGCTGTCGGTCAGTGTCGCCGTGTACGGCCAGGCCGTGCTCGGCCACGGGCCGATGGAGTTCGGCGCGCTCCAGTCGGTGATGTCCTTCCTGGCGTTCGTCGGGGCCTACGCCGGCCAGCGCGTCGTCACCCGGACGGGCTTCCGGCCGGTCGTCGGCGTCTGCCTGGTGCTGCTGTGCGCCGGGTGCCTGCTGCTGGCCCGGGTTCCGGCGGACGGCAGCTACCTCCGCGACGTGCTGTGGGGGCTGGTCGTGTTCGGGCCCGCGCTCGGCGCGGGCACCGCCGCGGCGTCCGTCGCCGCGGTGTCGGGCGTACCGGAGCGGTCCAGCGGCGTCGCCTCCGGGCTCATCGTCGCCGCGCTGCAGATCGGCGGCGCCCTGGGCGTGGCCGTGGTCACCACCGTGACGGCGACGTTCAGCGGTCCTGAGCCGGGACCGGCCGGGCTGACCGCGGGCCTTCAGGCGGCGTTCACCGCCTGCGCGGTGTTCGTCGCCCTCGGCATGGCGGCGGCCGCCCTCACCCTGCGCTCCCGGAGCAAGCCGGACCGGGTGCGCTGAGCCCCTGCCCGGTACGGCGAAGCCCCCGGCGCCCGTGCGAGACGGGCGCCGGGGGCTTTCGTACGCCGGGCGGCGGCCGCTACGCCGAGTCGGCCCGGCCGGCGTGGACGGCCTCCAGGTAGGTGCGGTTGTCGGGCAGCGCGGCGGCGTATATCTCGCGCTCCTTGTCGATCTGCTCGAATGCCTGCCAGGCGGCTTCGTCGCTCATCAGCTCCACCGAAGGCGGCGCCTTGGTGAACGCGAAGTCCATTCCCGAAAGGATCGCCCACAGGCTCCGCGTCTCGAAGAGCCGGAGCTGGCTGCCGTCGGGAATGATGACGCTCTCCGCGTACTCGGTGAGTTTCTCCGCGAGGCTGTCGGGGATCGGGTTCTCCCGTACCGCGCGCCAGAATTCGGTGTCCGTGCGGTCGGTGAGGGCGTAGTGCATGACGATGAAGTCGCGCAGATCCTCGAACGCGCTCACCATCAGCTCGTTGTAGCGGGCCTGCCGGCGCTCGTCGAGCTCCGAATCCGGGAAATGCAGGACCAGCAGTGCCAGCTGGTATTCGATGAGGGCGATGGTGGTGGACTCCAGCGGCTCCACGAAACAGCTCGACAGCCCGATCGCCACGCAGTTGTCGACCCACGAGCGCCGGTTGTGGCCCACCCGCATCCGGATGTGGTTGCCCGGTACGTCGTGGGCGCGCGGGCCCAGGAAGTCGCGGAGGTCCTGCTCGGCCTGGTCCGGAGTCGTCGTCCGGCTCGAGTACACATAACCGGTGCCCTCGCGGTGGTACAGCGGGATCTCCCAGATCCAGCCGTTCGGACGGGCGTTGGCGCTGGTGTACGGGCGGATGCCGTCGGGGTGGTGATCGGCGGGGAGCGCGATGGCGGAGTCGCACAGCAGCCAGTCCTGCGCGCTGACGAACGGCTCCTCCAGGGTCTGGTTGATCAGCAGGCCGCGGAAGCCGGAGCAGTCCAGGAACAGGTCGCCGGTGAGCTCGGCGCCGGTTTCGGTGATCACCTTGTCGATGTGGCCGCGCCCGTCGCGGGTGACCTGCGTGACATCGGCGACCACGTGCCGTACGCCGCGCCCGGTGGCCAGGTCCCGGAGGTACTCGGCCATCAGAGCGGCGTCGAAGTGGTAGGCGTAGCGGAACCCGGGGTCCGGGGCGCCCGATCCGGGCAGCGGCTTCGGGGCCTTGTTCAGCTCGCACAGGTGCTGGAGCGCCATGCCCGCGTCACCGAAGGTCTCCCGCACCCGGGAGTCGCCGGCCAGCCGCAGCTTGGTCCAGAAGTGGGCCAGGGACACACCCCGCCCGAACCGCTTGTGGAACGGCCGCTCGTAGCTGGGCACCGGCGGCTCGGGCACGGTGAAGAACGGGTGGTAGAAGGTGTGCCGGTCGGTGCCCGGGCGGGGCGTGCGCCAGTCGTTGAACCGGACCGCGGACTTGAACGACGCGTTCGTCCGCGGCATCCAGTCCTCTTCCTTCATGCCGAGGAAGGCCAGCGTGGTGCGCAGGGTCGGCACGGTGGCCTCACCGACCCCGATCCGGCCGATCCGCGCCGACTCCACGAGGGTGATCTCGACCTTGCTGCCGAACGCGCGATTGAGGTAGGCCGCGGAGAGCCAGCCGGCCGTCCCGCCGCCGACTATCACGATCTTCTGGACTGGACGTGCCACGGAAGTCCTCCTCTGAGTCGCGTGACGCGGGTGAGGGCGCGGGAGGCGTCGGGCGCGGCACATCCGGCCGAGCAGCCGGTGGTACGCATCGCCGTCCCGGCCGGGCGGCGGCCGCAACGCGGGACCCGCCGCGGGGCCGCGCCCCGTCGGGGCGTCCGCGCTCCGATGCGATTATCGGCGCCGCCCCGAGGCGCGGGCATCTCCTGACGTGCGCTGACGTCCGCGTGCCCGGGCGGGTGCGCGGTGTCCGGGCCGGTAGCACCCGCTCCGGTCAGCGAGCGGTGCCCGGGCCGCCGGGCACCGCGCTGCCGCCCGGTCCGCTTCCCTGCCACGCCTCGTGCTCCGGCAACCGCAGTTGCTCCTCCTCGGTGCGGGCGACCCGCGCCATGGTCAGCCGCAGCAGCGGCGGCGCCATCAGCGAGGTGGCGACGGCCACCAGGACGACCGCCGTGTACGCCGCCTCGCCGAGCACCCCCAGGCGCAGCCCGACCATGGCGATGACCACCTCCACCACCCCGCGCGAGTTCATCCCGGACCCCAGGGCCAGGCCCTCCCAGCGGCTCAGCCCGCCCAGCCGGGCCCCCAGGTACGCCCCCGCGAACTTGCCGAGGACCGCGACCGCGAGCAGCGCGGCGGCGGCCAGGGCGGTGGCCGGGTCGGCGAGCTCCGTCAGGTCCATCCGCAGGCCCGCGGAGGCGAGGAACAGCGGGGCCAGCACCGACAGCACGACCGTGCGCAGCGGTGCCAGCTTCGGCCGGGCGGCCGGGACCCGGGCGATGAGCAGTCCGGCGGTGAAGGCGCCCAGCAGCGACTCCATGCCCATGGCATGGGTGAGCGTGCCGGCCCCGAGCACCAGCAGGACCGCGGTGGCCACGGCCGGCCCCGGCTCCGGGTGCCGTGCCGCCCGCTCCATCAGCCGGCGTACCAGCACCCGCCCGCCTGTCGCGGCCGCGGCCGCGAACGCGGCCAGCAGCAGCACCGGAACGGCGACCCCGGACAGGGTCAGTCCGGCCGTGGCCGCGGCCGCCACCACGGACAGCAGCAGCCAGCCAGCGGCGTCGTCGACCAGGCCCGCGCACAGGATCAACTGCCCGACCGTACGGTGGGCCAGCCGCAGGTCCGACAGGGTCTTGGCGATGACGGGGATCGCCGTCACGCACATGGCCACCCCCAGGAACGCCGCGAACAGCCACCGGTCGGCCCGCGGTCCGGCCAGCCCGTCCGGCAGCACCAGTCCGGCCGCCACGCCCAGGGCCAGCGGAACCACCAGCCCGCAGAGGCTGACCAGGACCGCGGCCCGGGCCCGTGAACGCAGCACCCGCAGGTCCAGATGAGCACCGGTGACGCCCACCAGCAGCAGCACCGCGAGCTGGCCCACCGCGTCGAGCAGCGCCAGCTGCGGGGCCGGGCCGGGCAGGACGGCCGCCGCCACGCCCGGCGCCACCCCGCCCAGCACGCTCGGGCCGAGCAGCACACCGGCGGCCAGCTCGCCGGTGAGGGCGGCCAGCCCGGCCCGCCGGGCGAGCGCGCCCAGCAGCCGGGCCGTGGCCAGCAGCGCGGTGACCGAGGCAAGGAACAGCAGCACCGCATGGGACGACAACGGGGGAACCGGGGCGGCGATCTCCATGGAGGTGTCTCTTCCGGTGCGTTCGCTCAGCGGCCGGCCGGGTTCGCCGCGGCCGCCCCGGCAGCCCCGGCCGACAACCGGACCGCGTCGGCCCGCAGCCGCTTCTTGTCGATCTTGCCGAGCGGGGTGCGCGGCAGGGACGGCAGCGTGTGCAGCCGTTCGGGCACCTTGAAGGACGCCACGTCAGCGGCCCGCATCACGGCCCGCACGTCGCCGAGGCTCACCGGCCGGCCGGCGGCGGCCGGGTCCGGCACGACGAACAGGCAGACGAGCTCGCCCAGTTCGGGGTCGGGCAGGGCCACGGCCGCGGCCTCGGCGACCCCGGCCACCCGGAGGGCGAACTCCTCGACCTCCTCCGCGTGGATCTTCTCCCCGCCCCGGTTGATGACGTCCTTCTCCCGGCCGGTCACCACCAGGTTGCCGTCCGGTGTCCGGCGCACCACGTCGCCCGTGCGGTACCAGCCGTCCGCGGTGAACGCCCGCGCGTTCACGGCCGGCGAGTCGTAGTAGCCGCGCGGCGTGTAGGGGCCGCGGGCCAGCAGCACTCCGGGCTCGCCGGCCGGGACCGGCTCCCCGGCGGGCCCCACCACCCGGATCTCGTCGGCGGGGGAGATCGGCCGCCCCTGCGTGTGGTGGACCACGTCGTCCGGGTCGTCCAGCCGGGTCAGGCAGAGCAGTCCCTCGGCCATCCCGAACACCTGCTGGAGGGCGCAGCCCAGCTCGGGGCGGATCCGTGCCGCCAGCTCCGGCGCCAGGCGGGCCGCGCCGACCTGGACCAGCCGCAGCGAGTCGAGGCCGGCGTCCGGATGCTCCGCGCGGTGGTCCAGCCAGCGGCTGATCACCGGCGGGACCACCGACGTGGCGGTGACCCGCTCCCGCTCGATCAGATCGAACGCGACCTCGGGGGCCGGCGAGGAGCCGATCACCACCCGGCCCCCCGCCAGGAGCGCGCCGAGCACGCCCGGTCCGCCGTACACGAAGCCGTGGCCCAGCGGGAGCACGGCGAGGTAGACGGTGTCCGGGCCGAACGCACAGATCTCACCGGCCCGTTTGACCATGTACGCGAAGTCGTTGTGGGTCCGCGCGGCCAGTTTGGGCACTCCCGTGGTGCCGCCGGACAGCAGGAACATGGCGATGTCGTCGCCTCCCGGGGCCGCCTTGTCGCATTCCTCGGCGGCTCGCACCGGATCGTCCGCCGGGGCGCAGAGCTCGCTGAGCGACAGGCTGCCCGGCCTGCCCGGCCGCTCCGCCCCGCCGCCGGTCGGGCCGCCCGCCACGATGACGTGCCGTGCCGCCGGGACCGCCGCGACGATCCCGTGCGCCATCGCCTCGTGGTCGAAGCCCTTGAACACCCGGGGCACCACGAGTGCCCTGGCCTGGGCGTGGGCGACCACTCCGGACATCTCGTGGTGGCGGTGCTGCGGCAGCGCCCACACCGGAAGCGCGCCCAGCCGCAGGCACGCCACCGTCATCACCACGTGCTCCCAGCAGTTGGGCAGCTGGATGACCACCCGGTCGTCGGCGCCGATGCCCACACCGCGCATCCGGCCCGCGGCTCCGTCGGCCCGCGCCATCAGCTCGCGGAAGGAGATCCGTAACGGCCCGTCGACCAGGGCGATGGCGTCGGGTGTCCGGCGGGCGGTCGCCGCCAGGTGCGCGCCCAGCGAAAGCCCCTCCCAGTAGCCCTCGGCGGCATAGCGGGCGGCGGCCTCGGCGGGCCACGGAACGGCCCCGGAACGGGAGGGCTTCACCGCAGTCTCGGACATGGCGTGGCTCCTGAACTCGACGGACAGAACGCGACGGACGGCGTGCGTGCCGCGCAGCCTAGGGATATCCGGCGGCCCGGTCGACTCGTCAATTGCGGTATTCCGTCCCCCTCGCGGAGCCCCGAGCACGCCGCACGCCAGAAGTTGTCAGGGCGTCCCCGGCGGGCACAGCCTTTGCCTCAGTGGGGCGGGCGCGCCCTCGCACGAGCTCTTCCCGATTCTGGTTCGGAGATCTGAACAGGAGCGAGGACTTGACGAAACAGGCAGCATCGGACGAAGCGATTGCCATCATTGGAATGAGTTGCAGGTTCGCCCCGGATCTCACCTCGCCCGAGAAATTCTGGGAGTTTCTCGCCAACGGCAAGAGCACGGTCGGCGACATGCCGGAGAAGCGCTGGAAGCCATACGCGTCGGGCAGCCCGCAGGCGACCGCCATCATGCGGCAGACCATTCTCAAGGGCGCTTTCCTCGACGACATCGAGGGATTCGAGGCCGAGTTCTTCGGGATCTCGCCCCGCGAGGCCGACTTCCTCGACCCCCAGCAGCGGTTCATGCTCGAACTGACCTGGGAGGCGCTCGCCGACGCAGGCCTGCCGCCGCTCGCGCTGCGCGGCAGCGACGCCGGCGTGTACGTCGCCGCGAACTCCAACGACTACGGGCGCCGGCTCCTGGAGGACATCCCCCGGACCGGCGCCTACGCCGTCAACGGCACCACCTTCTACGGGATAGCCAACCGGGTGTCGTACTTCCTGGACCTGCGCGGCCCGAGCATGGCCGTCGACACCGCCTGCGCGGGGTCGCTCACCGCGCTCAACCTGGCCTGCCGGGCACTGCTGTCGGGCGAGACCCCGCTGGCCGTGGTCGGCGGCCTGAACATCATGGCCACTCCCGCCCTCAACGTCGCCCTGGACGGCGCCGGGGCCATGTCCCCCGACGGCCGGAGCAAGGCGTTCGACAAGGACGCCGACGGCTACGGACGCGGCGAGGGCGCCGGAGTGATCGTCCTCAAGAAGCTGTCCGAGGCACTGCGCGACAACGACCCCGTACAGGCCGTCGTCCGCGGCAGCGGCGTCTACCAGGACGGCCGCTCCGACGGCATGATGGCGCCCAACCGCGACGCCCAGGAACACATGCTGCGGCAGATCTACCGGCGGGCCGGCATCGCCCCGGCCGGAGTGGACTACGTGGAGGCCCACGGCACCGGCACCCCCACCGGGGACGGCGAGGAAATCGCCGCCCTCGCCGCCGTGTTCGGCGCCGACCGGTCCCCGGAGGACCCGTGCCTGATCGGCTCGGTCAAGCCCAACGTCGGCCACGTCGAAGGCGGTTCGGGCATCACCGGGGTCATCAAGACCGTTCTGGCGCTGCGCCACGGACAACTGCCGCCCAGCCTGCACCGGGAACCCCACCCCGCCGTCGACTGGGACACCTGCGGGCTGCGCCTGGTCGACGAGCTCAAGCCGTGGCCCGCGGCCGGCGACCGTATCCGCCGGGCCGGCGTGTCCAGCTACGGAGTCGGCGGCACCATCGCCCACGTCATCGTGGAGGAGCCGCCCGCCCCCGCCGCCGGGGACGCGGCACCGGCGGCCGCAGCCCGCCCCGCCCCGCGCGCGACCGTCCACCCGCTGTCCTCCGCCACCGAAGCCGGCACCCGCGCGCTGGCCGGCGCGGTGGCCGACTGGCTGGCCGCACACCCGGGCACGGACCTCGCCTCCGTGGGCCACACCCTGGCCGTGCGCCGCTCCCACCTGGCCCACCGGGCCGCCGTGGTCGCGGACTCCGCCGGACAGCTCACCGAGCGGCTCCGCGACCTCGCCGAGGGCCGCACCGGCACCGGCATCGCCACCGGCCGCACCACACCCGGCAGCGCGGGCGGCGTCGTCTGGGTGTTCTCCGGGCACGGCGCCCAGTGGTCCGGCATGGGACGCGGGCTGCTCGCCGAGGAGCCCGTCTTCGCCGCCGCCGTCGACGGTCTCGCCGAGGTGTTCCGCGCCGAGCTCGGCTGGACCCCGCGCGAGGCCCTCACCGAGGGCGGCCCCTGGACCGCCGCCCATGTCCAGGCCCTCACCTTCGCCGTCCAGATCGGCCTCGCCGACGTCTGGCGCAGCCGCGGCCTGGCGCCCGGTGCGGTCATCGGCCACTCCGTCGGCGAGATCGCCGCCGCCGTCACCGCCGGCGCCCTCGACCGGACCGAGGCCGCCCGCTTCGCCTGCCGCCGTGCCGCCGCCCTCCAGCGGCTGGAGGGCCGGGGCGCCATGGCCATGGCCGGCCTGCCCTTCGCCGAGGCCGAGCAGCGCCTCGCCGGGCTGCCCGGCCTCACCGCCGCGATCTCCGCCGACCCGCAGGCCACCGTCGTCTCCGGTGACCGCGACGCGATCGAGCGGATCAGCCGGGCCTGGGCCGAATCCGGCATCTGGATCCGGCCGGTGGACTCCGACATCGCCTTCCACAGCACCCATGTGGACGAGGTCGCCGCCGAGGTCGAGGCCGCCGCATCCCTGCTCGGCCGGCGGTCCCCGGCGATCCCGCTCTACACCACCGCCCTGGCCGACCCGCGCTCGACGGCTCCCCGGGACGGCGGCTACTGGGTGGCGAACCTCTGCCGACCGGTCCGCTTCACCGAGGCGGTGCAGGCCGCCGCGGCCGACGGCCACCGGCACTTCCTGGAGGTCTCCTCCCACCCGGTCGTCGCCCACTCCATCCGCGAGACCCTGCTGCACCTCGGCATCGAGGACGCGACGGTGGCCGCCACCCTCCGCCGGGACACCGACGAGACCGCCACCCTGCTGGGCAACCTCGCCGCACTGCACTGCGCCGGCGCGGCCGTCGACTTCCGTTCCGACCACGGCACCGGCGGACTGCTCCCGCTGCCCGCCGCCGTGTGGCAGCACCGGCCGTACTGGATCTTCCCCGGCACCGCGGCCGGCGCCGGCCTGGGCAGCGGCCACGACCCGGACAGCCACAGCCTGCTCGGCGGCCGGATGACCGTCAGCGGTTCGCCCGCCCGGCAGGTCTGGCAGACCCGCCTCGACCTGGACACCCGCCCCTACCCCCAGAGCCACGGCCTTGTCGGCGTCGAGGTCACCCCCGCCGCCTCCATCATCAACACCTTCGCGGCCGCCGCCGGGGCGGAGGGGCCCGGCGCGCTCACCGACATCGTGCTCCGCACCCCGCTGGCCGTCGAACCGCCCCGCGTGGTGCAGGTCGTACGAGAAGGCAGGCAGCTGTCGCTGGCCACCCGGCTCGCCGACGACACCGGCGCGGACGACGGCGCCGGTGCCGGCGACGGCGAGGAGTGGATCACGCACTCCACGGCGAACCACGCGCCGGGGCTGGAGCCGCCGGCCGGCCGTCTCGACCTCGGCGCCCTGCGGGCCCGGCTGCCGCACGGCTCCCTCACCAAGGCCGACGAGATGTTCGCCCGGATGGGAGTCGAGGGCTACGCCTTCCCGTGGGACCTGGCCGAACTGCGCCACGACGACGAGGAACAGCTCGCCGACCTGGTGATCGAACCCGGCGCGGCCCGGGCGAGCAGCTGGGCACACGTGATCGACGGCGCCCTCACCATCAGCGCCATGGTCGTGTCGCCCGGCGACGCCACCGTGCTGTGGATGTCCCGGTCCATCGACAAGGTCACCTGGCGCGGCGAACCGCCCGCCCGGATCCTCGTCCACGCCACCCGCTCGCCCCGCTCCCCGCACGACACCGTCGACGTCCGCGTCGCCGACGGACACGGCGATGTCGTCTGCGAGGTCACCGGGCTGCGGTTCGCCGCCGTGGAACACCTCGGGACTGCCGTCCTGCCCCGCGACCTGGTCCACGAGGTCGTGTGGCGCCCGCTGCCCACCGGTTCCGCGTCCCGGGCGGCCGCCGGACCGGACGGCGGGCACACCGCCGTCGAGCGTGTGCTGCTGGTCGGCGACCCCTGTCAGACCGCCCGGCTGGCCCAGCAGTTCGAGGCGGCCGGCACGCCCGCCGAGATACTCGGCACCGGCCCCGAGATCGACCTGCGGCCCGAGCTGTTCGCCCATCCCGCCGCGGTCCTCGTGGTCCCCGGCCTCCCGCCGCACGACGAACCGCTGGACACCGCCACCGAGCGGATCACCTGGTCGCTGATCCGCGCCGTGCAGCGGGTCGTAGAAGTACGCGCGCACGCCACCTCACCGCTGGCACCCCACCGGGTGTGGTGTGTGACCAGCGGAGTCCGCGCCGCGGCCGACGAGCGGAGCGTCGCCCACGGCCCGCTCTGGGGCGCCTCCCGCATCATCGCCGGCGACCACCCCGAGCTCTGGGGCGGAGCCGTCGACATCGACGCCCTGGCACCGGACACCGGGGAACGGCTGCTCGCGCTGCTGCGTACCGCCGCCGGCCAGGAGGACGTCATCTCCCTCACCGGGGCAGGCGCCGAGGCCGCGCGACTGAGCCGGATCGAGCGCACCGCGGACGGCACACCGCTGCAGTGCTCGCCGGCCGGCACCGTACTGATCACCGGCGGCCTGGGAGCGCTCGGCCTGGAGGTGGCCCGCTGGCTGGTCGGCCGGGGCGCCCGCCGGCTGCTGCTGGTCGGCCGGCGCGGGCTGCCGCCGCGCGGCGAGTGGCCGGCCGTGGCCGACCCCGAGGTCCGGCGCCAGATCGACAGCGTGCTCGCGCTGGAGGCCCTCGGTGTCACCGTCGGGCTGCTCGCCCTCGACATCACCGACGCCGAACAGGTCGCCGCAGCCCTGGCCCCCGG
The DNA here is from genome assembly GCF_003325375.1 of Streptomyces globosus. Lineage (GTDB taxonomy): Bacteria > Actinomycetota > Actinomycetes > Streptomycetales > Streptomycetaceae > Streptomyces > Streptomyces globosus_A. The sequence goes on from NZ_CP030862.1 coordinate 2,676,420, forward strand.
CGCGCTCGGGCTGCCGCCCATACGCGGGATCGTGCACGCCGCCGGCGTCGTCAGCAACGCGCTCGTCGACAAGGTCGAGCCGGACGGACTGCGCGAGGTGCTCGCCCCGAAGGTCAGCGGCACGCTGGTGCTGCACCGGCTCTTCCCGCCCGGCAGCCTCGACTTCTTCGTGCTCTTCTCGTCGTGCGGGCAGTTCGCGCGGCTGTCCGGGCAGGCCGGCTACGCGGCGGCGAACTCCTTCCTCGACGCGCTGGCCGCACACCGCAACTCCGGCGGGCACACCGAGACGGTCAGCCTCGGCTGGACCGCCTGGCGCGGTCTCGGCCTGTCCTCCGACATCGCGACCACCATGCTGGAGGCCAACTCGCGCGGCCTGGAGGCCGTATCGGTCTCCGAGGCGCTGGCCGCCTGGGCCTTCGGCGACCGCTTCCGGTCCGACTACCAGGCCGTACTGCGGGTGCTGCCGACGCCGCCGCACGCACCGCGGCTGCCGATGTTCCGGGAGCTGGCTGCCTCCGACCAGCACGCGGAAGCGGCCGGCGGCCAGCTGTTCACCCTCGACACCGAGGGCCGCGACGACGCGGAGCAGCTGGCGCAGGTCACCGCGGACGTACGGGAACAGGTGGCCGCCGAGCTGAACTTCGACGCCGCGGACGTGGAGCTCAAGCGCCCGCTGGTCGAACTCGGCGTGGACTCGGTGATGACCGTCGCCCTGCGGGTCCGGCTGCGCCGCCGGTACGGGCTCGACCTGCCGCCGACGATCCTGTGGGCGAAGCCCACCGTGGCGGCGCTGGCCGAGCACCTCCACGGGGCCCTGAACGAGGCGCACGGCGACACCGGGACGGAGACCGCCCCGGACGCCGACGCGGCCGCCGGGTAGCCCGCCCCGGAAGCACCCCGGCCGGCTCCCGCCGCACAGGCGGGAGCCGGCCGGGGTACGTCAGACGGTCCGCGGCGGCACCAGATGACGCCGGGCGAGCTGCACCAGCAGCCCGTAACCGGCGACCACCAGCGCCAGCGTGAAGATCCACTCGCGGGATCCCTGAGGCCGGTACACCCGCCCCGCGTTGCCGACATCCAGCGCGGGGACGCTCTGCCCGGCCCGCAGCGCGCCGCGCCCGCTGCCGTACAGGGCGACTCCGGGCCGCTCGGCCGGCCCGTCCACGGCCCGGAACCGGCCGGACCAGGTGCAGGTCTCGTGCCCGGGATGCCGCACGCAGTCCAGCCGTTCCGCCGTGAACGTGCCCGCCACCCCGCTGGCCGTGGCCGCGCGCAGAGCCGGCCCCAGATTGTTCAGCCCGACGTACAGGCACAGGCAGGCCACCGCGAGCAGCGCGGCGGAGGTGACACGCGAAGGCCGCCGTGCCCGCGCGCGGGGCGCGGGCACGGCGGCGGACGCAGGGCGGGGTGGTGCCTGTTCGGTCGACGCCTCCATCACTCGGCGCAGGAGCAGCGCGGACCGCCGCTGCGGTTGTGCAGCACCATGGCCACGATCATGGGCAGCGTGACGAGCGCGTTGTAGAACAGGTGGAGTTCCACCCGGGGCACCAGGAGCTGGATGATGCTCGTCGGCACGGCCTTGCCGGCGAGGTTCTCCCCGGTGAGCGCCTGGAGCAGCAGCAGCAGATGCTCCAGGTGGTGCCACACCTGGACGGCGAGCGTCACGTTCCACCAGGTGCGGGCACGGCCGTCGAACCCGGGCCGCAGCAGCAGGAATCCGACGAGCATGACCAGGGCGTAGCCGTAGTGCATCCACTCCGAGGTGACCAGCCACGGGAACGGCACCCCGAGCAGCCCGCGGGCCTCGGGCAGCGGCCAGCCCAGGACGTAGATCTGGGCTGCCTGCGTCAGATGCTCGGCCCAGTGCGCGAGGACGATCACCAAGAAGATGCGGAGTCCGGTTCGGTGCAGTCGGCTGTTGAGGGTGGCCACGGTACTGCGCAGCCCCGCTGTCAACGCCACGTCGGTCGTCAACGTCCACCTCCACGATGGGTGTCAGGGTCGTCATCTCAGCAGCCGGTGCGCCGCTCCGTCTTCTCTGCGATTGCCCGATTGCCGCCACGGGCAGCCGAGTTAGCATGGCCGAATGCTCAGGCGCACGTACGAAGGGCAGGACTGCTCGCTCGCTCAGGCACTCGAAGCCGTCGGCGAGCGCTGGACGCTGCTGATCGTCCGCGACGTCCTCCTCGGCATCAACACGTTCGACGCGTTCATCGAGGAGCTCGGGATCTCCCGCAACGTCCTCACCGACCGCCTCAACCACCTGGTCGCCTGCGGAATCCTGGAGCGGGTCGCCTACCAGCAGCGGCCGGTCCGCCACAGCTACGAGCTCACAGCGAAGGGCCGCGACCTGACGCCGGTCGTGGCGGCGCTCATGCAGTGGGGCGAGCGCCATGCGGCCGGACCGGAGGGCCCGCCGCGGCGCACCGAGCACATCGGCTGCGGCGGCCCCGTGCACGCCGTCCTGACCTGCGCGGACTGCGCCCGGCCGGTCGCGAACGAGGAGGTCACCGCGGGCTGGGTGCGCTGACGCGGCGGCTCGCCGGACCGGGCAACATGGAAGAGGAGCCGCCGGATTCCGGCCAGCTACCTTGGACATCGTCGCTGTTCCCCCGCTGCCCCACTGCCGCTCCGGGGCCGCTGCGGAAATGAGGTGCGTCACGTGCGCGTTGCAGCACTCAGCGCCGTATCCGGCGTTCCCGTGTCGACCATCGACCACTACATCTGCGAGGGGCTGCTGCCCGGACCGGACGACGAGGCAGCCGAGGACGCGGGCCAGGTCCGCCGACTCGCCCTGATCCGGGCCCTGGTCGAGGTCGGCGGCCACTCCCTGCACGAGGTACGGGACATCGTCGGAGCCATCGAGGCGGCCGAGGCCGACCCGGCCGCGCGGCGGACCGCCGAGTACGGCCGGCTGCCGGCCGACATCCCGCCCGGCGAGCTCCTCGCGGACGCCCTGCGCATCGCCCTGGGCCGGCTGGCCCGCAGAGCGGCCGCGGGCGGGCCGGCCAACTAGGGCCTGCCGGAGGGGGATCCCTCCCGGGCCGGTCGCACCCTGCGGATCAACGACCCGCGGGGGGCGGCAGATGCCCGCTGCGCCGGGCCCGGCCGTGAACCGCCGGACGCCGCCGAAGCGCACGCGGGGAGATGCCCATTCGGCAGGACGGGTTCCACGATGGGCCCCTACCCGACCGCGGCGAGCAACTGGAGGCACCGACCATGCCGACCCTTCTCGGATCGCTCCGCAGGCTCCTGATGGCTCCGACCGCCATCGACGTGGGCTTCGCCGCCCGGGGGTTTCCGATCGAGCGCAGCGAGGCCACGCACCGGCTGGAGGCGATCCCCCAGGCGGTCGTGTGCGGTTTCGAATGGGCCGTCGACGACCCCGGGACACCGGGCCCCGGCCGCACGGACACGGACACCGAACTCCGGATCCGGCTGATGGATCCGGACCTGCGGGGCTTCGCCTACGAGGGGGCCGCCATGGCCCTCACCGTCCGGGACGCGATGGGACCCGGCCGCGGCGGGCGCACGCGCGGGCTGCTGCTGGGCCCCGCCCGCCCGCACATCTTCCTCGCCTACATCGGCGTGGGGTTCGCTCTCGCCCGGCTGCCCCGCCCGCTGTGGCGGAAGGCCGTGCCCGACCTGGCAGGCGTCGACTACCCGCAGATGAGCTGGCTGGTCGTCGACGGCTACGGCTTCGACCGGGCCTACTTCGACACCGCGGCCGTCGTCGACCGACAGAAGCGGCTGCCGCCCTACCCGTGGGAAGGCGACCCGGAGTACTTCGGGCGCGCCGTGGACCAGGGCATCGGCCGGGCCCTGTGGTTCATCCACGGCGCGAACGCGCCCGCCGTGGCCGCCGCCGTCGGCCGCTTCGCGAGCGAGCGGCACGCCGACCTGTGGAGCGGGGCCGGGCTCGCCGCGACCTTCGCCGGGTGCTGCCCCCCGGCAGGCCTGGAGGCGCTGCGGCGGGCGGCGGGCGAGCACGCCGGCGAGCTGGCCCAGGGCGCCGTCTTCGCCGCCAAGGCCCGCGCCCGGTCCGGCACCGTGCCCGAGCACACCCACACCGCGCTGACCGCCCTGGCCGGGCTCGACATCGGCAAGGCCGTGGCCCTCGCCGACGACTGCACCGCCGACCGGGCGGCCGGGCCGGGCCGGCCGGCGTACGCGCAGTGGCGTCGGAACGTACGCGAACGCCTGGCGGAAATGGCCGGTTGAGCACAAATGAAGTAGACGCCGCTTCGGCCGCGATGTGTAGATTCGCAAGCACGTTACGCAGGCATGAGTGGTGCGCCTTATCCGAGGGGTGGTAGAGCTCCATGTCGGCAAATCTGCGTGCGCTGCGGCGCCGTATTCTGACACCCGGTATTTCTGCGACAAGCCTCGATGTCCGAGGTTTCCACAAGAAGAGCCCGGCCGCGCAGGAGCTGCTGGAGACGGTGGGCCGGCACTTCCTGGAGGGCTACGGCCACGCCGTGGAAGTGCGCACCACCGCCGAACTGGAGGACCGCCTCGAACGGCTCCCCACCCGCTTCCGCGGATTCGCCTACGAGGGCGCTGCGATGGGCGCCACCGTGCTGGACGCACTCCCCGGCAGCCGGGGAAACCGGCTGGCGGGCCTGCTGGCCGGCCGCGGCCGCGACCACGTCTACATGGCCTACGTCGGCATCGGCTGGGCCATGGCCCGGCTGCCGCGCCCGCTGTGGCCCGACCTGAGCCGCACCGACCCGCTGATCCGCTGGCTCGTGCTGGACGGATACGGCTTCCACCAGGCGTACTTCAAGACCGGGAAGTACGTCCACGGCCAGTACGAGGATCCGCGGTTCGCCTGGTCCTGGGGCTCCCCGTCGTATGCCCGGCGCGCGGTCGACCAGGGCATCGGCCGGGCCCTGTGGTTCGTGGCGGGCACCGAGCCGGATCTCGCGGCCACTCTGATCGAGAAGTTCCCGGAGGGCCGCCGCGCCGACCTCTTCAGCGGCACCGGACTGGCCGCCGCTTACGCCTGCGGTGCCGAGGAGGGTGAGCTGGCCCAGTTGGCCCGGCGCGCCGGACCGTACCTGCGGCAGCTGCAGCAGGGCGCCGCGTTCGCCGCCGAGGCCCGCGAGAAGGCCGGCCTGACGGTCGCGGCGACCGAGGTCGCGGTGGGCGCGCTGTGCGGCATCAGCCCCGCCGAGGCCGCGGCGCTCTGCCGCGCCACCCGGCCCGCCGGCCCGGCCGCGCCGGACGGCTCCGGCTACGAGAAATGGCGACAGGACATCGCCGCCGCATTCGTCTCCCGAGAGGAGAAGTAGACCGACATGGCAGTGAGCTCCCGGCTGCGCAGCCAACTCCCCGGAATTGTCGCGCTCACCGCCATGGTGAGTGTCTTCTACGCGGTTCAATTGCCGACCACATCGGCGGCGGAATCCTCCCGCATGGCCGAGGACTACGCGTTCACCCCCATGTCCGTCGCCATGCCCGCGGGATATCGCCACCAGTCCATCCGCCAAGTGAACAAGGCGTACAAGGGCATCGACGCGTGGATTTCCTCCGTCGGCGCGGGCATCGCCATGAACGACGTCGACGGCGACGGACTGCCCAACGACCTGTGCATCACCGACCCGCGGATCGACCAGGTGGTCGTCACCCCGACCCCGGGCCGGAACGACACCCGCTACCGGGCGTTCGCCCTCGACCCCGCGCCCCGGCCCATGACCGACACCATGGCCCCGATGGGCTGCGTCCCCGGTGACTTCAACGAGGACGGCCGGACCGACCTGCTCGTCTACTACTGGGGCCGGACCCCGATCATCTTCCAGGCAAGGGCGGACGCGTCCGGGGCCGGCGCACCCGGCGCGGGCGCCCCGGCGCTCACCGCGACCTCCTTCGACCCGGTGGAGCTGGTCTCCGGAGTGGGCAAGGAGACCTACACCGGCCCGCAGTGGCACACCAACGCCGCCACCGTCGGCGACTTCGACGGCGACGGCCACGACGACGTCCTGATCGGCAACTACTTCCCCGACAGCCCGGTCCTCGACCCGACCAAGGACGGCGGAGTGGAGATGAACCACTCCCTGTCGCACGCGACCAACGGCGGCGAGGACTTCATCTTCCGCGGCACCGGAAAGGGCTTCGAGGAGGCCCGCGACGCGCTCCCGAAGAGCGTCCGCAACGGCTGGACCCTGGCCGCATCCGCCGCCGACCTCGACGGCGACCTGCTGCCCGAGGTGTACATGGCACACGACTTCGGCACCTCCAAGCTGCTCTACAACAAGTCCCGTCCCGGCCGGATCGAGTTCGCGGTGGTCGACGGCCGGCGGGACGCCCTCACCCCCCGGTCCAAGCAGCTGGGCCGCAGCTCCTTCAAGGGCATGGGCGTCGACTTCAGCGACCTCGACGGTGACGGGCTGTACGACATGTTCGTCAGCAACATCACCACGTCGTTCGGCATCCAGGAGTCCAACTTCCACTTCACCAACGAGGTGAAGGACCGCGAGGCCCTGCGCGACGAGTTCAGGAAGGGAGTCGCCCCCTACGCCGACCGCAGCGCCCCGCTGGGGACCGCCTGGTCCGGCTGGGGCTGGGACGTCAAGAGCGGCGACTTCGACAACGACGGCGACCTGGAGATCGTCCAGGCCACCGGATTCGTCAAGGGCAAGACCAACCGCTGGCCCCAGCTCCAGGAGCTGGCCACCGCCAACGACGCGCTGACCTCCAACCCGTTCTTCTGGCCCAACGTCAACGAGGGCGACGACATCGGCGGCGACCAGCGGCTCCGCTTCTTCGCCAAGGGCGGCGACGGCCGCTACACCAACCTCGGGGAGCAGCTCGGAATCGGCGCGCCCGTCCCCACCCGCGGCATCGCCACCGGCGACGCCGACGGCGACGGCCGGCTCGACCTCGCGGTCGCCCGCCAGTGGGACCAGCCCGTCTTCTACAGCAACCAGAGCCCCAGTGGACACAGCAGTCTCGCCCTCAAGCTCGTCCACCCTGACGGCGCCCCGGTCGTCGACGCCCAGGTCGAGGTGGTCCTGCCCGACGGCACCCGGCGGATCTCCCGGGTCGACGGCGGCGGCGGGCACTCCGGCAAGCGCAGCCACGAGGTGCACATCGGCCTCGGCGAGCACGGCGCGCAGCCGCTCGACGTCCGGCTGAGCTGGCGCGACCGGGCCGGCGACCCGCAGAAGGGGTCGCTGCGGCTGGCCGGCGGCCGGCACACCGTCCAGCTCGGAACCGAGGCGAAGGAGAAGTGACGCACATGTCCGAGAAGTCAGGGCAGTTGCCCGCCACAGCAGCACCACGCCACGACCCCAAGGTCGTCACCGCCCTGCGCCGCTTCGCCATCTCCATCAGTGTCTTCAACCTCCTCGGCTACACCGTGCTCGGCTTCGAACAGCCGTGGACCTGGCCGCTGATCGCGCTCGCCACCGCCTACACGACCGAGATCGTGCTGGAGGTCATCGCGGCCAAGGCCGAGCGCCGCAGCCCCCGCTTCCTGGGCGGCGGCTTCCGGGGCCTGCTGGAGTTCCTCTACCCGGCGCACATCACCGGCCTCGCGCTCAACATGCTCACCTACGTCAACGACCGCGTCTGGGTGATGGTCTTCGGCGTCGTCGTGGCCGTCGGCACCAAGTGGGTGCTGCGCGCGCCCGTCCGGGGCCGGCTCCGGCACTACATGAACCCGTCGAACTTCGGCATCGCCGTCATCCTGCTGCTCTTCCCCTGGGCCAGCATCGCGCCCCCGTACCACTTCACCGAGTACGTCGAGACGCCCATCGACTGGCTCATCCCGGCCATCATCATCACCGCCGGCACACTGCTGAACTCCAAGCTCACCGGCCGGATGTGGCTGATCGCCGCCTGGGTCATCGGCTTCGCCCTGCAGGCGGTCATCCGCGGACTCGTCCTCGGCACGTCCATCCCCGGCGGCCTCGCCATGATGACCGGCGTGGCGTTCGTGCTCTTCACCAACTACATGATCACCGACCCGGGCACCACTCCCTCGAAGCCGTGGGCACAGGTCGCCTTCGGCGGCGGTGTGGCCGCCGTGTACGGCATCCTGACCGCGCTGCACATCGCGTACGGCATCTTCTTCGCCACCGCGCTCGTCTGCCTGGTCCGCGGCCTCTACCACTGGGCAGTCCACCTGGCCGGGAGGCAGGCCGCCGCCGCCCGCGCGGCCGAGACAGCGGCCCCGCCCGCCGGGTCCGCCGGGTCCGCCGGGTCCGCCGCGCCTGCCGCAGCCGCGGCGGGCGACGAGGCCGGGGAGCCCGCCGCGGCGGGCGCGGACGCCGCCGACACCCAGCCGGCGGTGGCAGTCCGATGACCAGACTCGCCATCGTCGGCATGGCCTGCCGCTACCCCGACGCGGAAACCCCCCGCGACCTGTGGGAGAACGCCGTGGCAGGCCGGCGTGCCTTCCGCCGCCTCCCGGACGTCCGGATGCGCCTGGAGGACTACTGGGACGCCGACCCCGCGGCCCCGGACCGGTTCTACGCCCGCTCCGCCGCCGTGATCGAGGGCTACGAGTTCGACCGGCTCGGGCACAAGATCGCCGGCAGCACCTACCGCTCGACCGACCTCAGCCACTGGCTCGCCCTGGACGTCGCCGGCCGGGCGCTCGCCGACGCCGGCTTCCCGCAGGGCGAGGGCCTGCCCCGGGAGCGTACCGGCGTCGTCGTCGGCAACACCCTGACCGGCGAGTTCACCCGTGCCAACACCATGCGGCTGCGCTGGCCGTACGTACGCCGCGTGCTCACCGCCGCCCTCAAGACCCGGGACCCCCAGGGCTGGGACGACGACCGGCTGGCCGGCTTCCTCGACGAGGTCGAGGCCACCTACAAGAGCCCCTTCCCGCCTGTCGACGAGGACACCCTGGCCGGCGGCCTCTCGAACACCATCGCGGGCCGGATCTGCAACCACTTCGACCTCGGCGGCGGCGGATACACCGTCGACGGCGCCTGCTCCTCCTCCCTGCTCTCCGTCACCCAGGCCGCCCGCGCGCTCCTCGACGGCGACATCGACGTCGCCGTCACCGGCGGCGTCGACCTGTCCATCGACCCGTTCGAGATGGTCGGCTTCGCCAAGACCGGCGCCCTCGCCCGGCACGAGATGCGGGTCTACGACCGGGGCGCCAACGGATTCTGGCCCGGCGAGGGCTGCGGCATGATCGTGCTGATGCGCGAGGCGGACGCGCTCGCGGCCGGGCACCGGGTCTACGCGAGCATCGCCGGCTGGGGCATCTCCTCCGACGGCCACGGCGGGATCACCCGGCCCGAGATCCACGGCTACCGGCTGGCGCTGCGCCGAGCCTACGGCCGCGCCGGATTCGGCATCGAATCCGTCGGCCTGTTCGAAGGCCACGGGACGGGTACCCGGGTCGGCGACGCCACCGAACTCGGCGCGCTCATCCAGGCCCGCGACGAGGCCGCGCGCGCCGCGGCAGGACGCGGCGGCGCCGCCGTCCCGCCCGCCGCGATCAGCTCCGTGAAGGCCATGATCGGGCACACCAAGGCCGCCGCGGGCATCGCCGGACTGATCAAGGCCGCCATGGCCGTGGATGCCGAGACCCTGCCGCCCGCCCTCGGTCTGGTCGACCCGCACCCGCTGCTGCTGGAGAACCCGGACGTGCTGCGCGCACTGCGCCGCGCCGAGCCCTGGCCCGAGGACCTCCCGGTCCGGGCCGGCATCACCGCCATGGGCTTCGGCGGCATCAACACCCATGTCGTCCTCGACCGGGCGGCCGCAGCCGGCCCCCGGCGCCGGGCCGCCGCCGCGTCCGCCGGCGGGCGCGAGGCGGAGCTCGCCCGCTCCGTCCAGGACGCCGAACTGCTGCTGGCCGACGCCGAGTCGCCGCAGGAGCTGCGCCGCAGGCTGACCGAGCTGGCCGACTTCGCGGCCGGGCTGTCCTACGCGCAGCTCTCCGACCTGGCCTCCACCCTGCACGACGGGCTGCAGGCCGCGCCGTACCGGGCGGCTGCCGTCGTCACCTCACCGGAGGACGCCGCGCGGCAGCTGCGGCAGCTCGCCGACACCCTGGAGGCGGGCACCACCCGGCACATCGCCCAGGACGGCAGGGGCTTCCTCGGCGAGGCGCGCGGCCCGGCCCGGATCGGCTACCTCTTCCCCGGCCAGGGCTCGGGCCGCGGCACCACCGGCGGGGCGCTGCGACGCCGACTGGCCGAGGCGGAAGCCGTCTACGAAGCCGCAGCCCTGCCCGGCCCGGCCGGCCTGGACACGGTGGCCACCGAGGTCGCACAGCCCCGTATCGTCGCCGGATCCATGGCGGGCCTGCGCGCGCTCGCCGCCATCGGCCTGGAGGCGACCGTCGCCGTCGGCCACAGCCTCGGCGAGATATCGGCCCTGGCCTGGGCGGGCGCGCTGGACCAGGAGCTGGTGCTGACCGTCGCCCGGCTGCGCGGGCTGGCCATGGCCGAACACGGCGAATCGGGCGGAATGGGCTCCCTCGCGGCACCCGCCGCCACCGCCGAACGACTGGCCACCGGCCTGCCCGTGGTCATCGCCGGCTACAACAGCCCCCGGCAGACCGTGCTGGCCGGCCCGGTCGACGCCGTCGCCGCGCTGCTCGACCGGGCGGAGGCTGCGGGCGTGCCGGCCACCCGGCTCGCCGTCTCGCACGCCTTCCACTCCCCGCTGGTGGCCTCCGCGGCCCAGACGGTCGGCGACTGCATGGCCGAACTCGGCTTCGCGCCCGTCGGGCGGCGGGTCGTCTCCACCGTCACCGGGGACACGCTCGCCACGGACACCGACATCGCCGCCCTGCTGCGCCGCCAGATCACCGAACCGGTGCGCTTCGCGCAGGCCGTCGGACGCGCCGCCGAGCGGCTCGACCTGTTCATCGAGGTCGGACCGGGCCGGGTGCTCAGCGGGCTCGCCGCCGACCTGAGCGACGTACCGGCGGTGTCCCTCGACACCGACGACGAGTCCCTGCACTCGCTGCTGCGGGTGGCCGCGGCAGCCTATGTCGTCGGCGGGCCGCTGCACCTCACCCGGCTGTTCCAGGACCGGCTGGTGCGCCCGCTGGAGATCGGCGCCGAGTTCCGGTTCTTCGCCAGCCCCGCCGAACAGGTCCCGGACGTGGTCGTGCCCCGGTCCAGGGCCGCCGCGACGCCCGCCGCGACGCCCGAAGCCGACGCCGGTGCCGAAGCCGCAGCCGGGACCGGCGAGGGCGGCCTCGACCTGCTGCGCCGGCTCGTCGCCGAACGCGCCGAACTGCCCCTGGACATGGTGCACGCCGGCACCCGCCTGCTCGACGACCTGCACCTGAGCTCCATCACCGTCGGCCAGATCGTCAACGAGGGGTCCCGGCAGCTCGGCCTGCCCCCCGCCGCCGCCCCGCTGAACTTCGCCACCGCCACCCTGGGAGAACTGGCCGACTCCCTCTCCGTGCTGGCCCGGACCGGCCGGGAAGGCGCGAGCGCACCCGTCGCCGCAGCCGCCGGTGCCGCCGCCTGGGCCCGCGCCTTCGCCGTCGACCTGGACGAGGTGCCGCGGCCGGCCGCCGCACCCGCCGCGGGCACCACCGAGCCCGGCCCGTGGACGCTGTTCGCGCCGGACGGCCATCCCTTCGCCGCGGACCTGTGCGCCGCCCTGCGGGCCACGGGAGGCAGCGGGGGAGTGCTGGTCTGCCTGCCGCCGGACGCCGGCGAAGCCGACGTGGAAAGGGCCCTGAACGGCGCGCACACGGCGCTGGAGGGCCCGCCCGCCGGCCGGTTCGTCCTGGTCCAGCACGGCCGCGGCGCGGCCGGCCTGGCCAAGACACTGCGCCTGGAGGCCCCGGGCCTGCGCACCACGATCGTCCGGCTGCCGCCGGACCCCTCCCCGGACATCCCCGACCCGGTCGCCCTGGTCACGGCCGAGGTCGCCGCCACCGCCCACTTCGCGGAGGTCGTCTACGACGCGGCCGGCACCCGCCGGGTCCCGACACTGCGTGCCCTGCCCGTCCGCCCCGCCCGCACCGACCAGCCGCTCGGCCCCGCCGACGTGCTGCTGGTGACCGGCGGCGGCAAGGGCATCACCGCCGAGTGCGCCCTCGCCCTCGCCCGGGACAGCGGAGCCGCCCTGGCCCTGCTCGGCCGGTCCGACCCGGCCACCGACCCCGAACTCGCGGCGAACCTGCGCCGGATGGCCGACAGCGGCACCCGGGTGCACTACGCCCGCGCCGACGTCGCCGACCCCGGCCGGGTGCGGGCCGCGGTCGACACCCTCACTGCCGCCCTCGGGCCCGTCACCGCCCTGCTGCACGGCGCCGGACGCAACGAGCCGACCGGCCTCCCGGCCGTCGACACCGCCTTGGTCCGGCGCACCTTCGCCCCCAAGGTCGACGGATTGCAGGCCGTGCTGGGCGCTGTCGACCAGGACCGGCTTCGCCTGCTCGTCACCTTCGGCAGCATCATCGGCCGGTCCGGACTGCCAGGCGAGGCCCACTACGCCGTCGCCAACGAATGGCTGGCCGATCTCACCGAGGAGTTCGCACGCAGCCACCCCGCCTGCCGGACCCTCTGCCTGGAGTGGTCGGTCTGGTCGGGCGTCGGCATGGGCGAGCGGCTGTCCGTCGTGGAAACCCTCACCCGGAGCGGCGTCACCGCCCTGACCCCCGACCAGGGCGTGGCCCTGCTGCGCCGGGTGCTGGCCGACCCGGACGCGCCGACGACCGTCGTGGTCAGCGGCCGGACCGAGGGCATCGGCACCGTCCGCCGCGACCTCCCGCCGCTGCCGCTGCTGCGCTTCGTCGAGAAGCCTCTGGTGCACTACCACGGAGTGGAACTGGTCGCCGAGGCCCGGCTCAGCGCCGGCACCGACCCCTACCTCGCCGACCACGACCTCGACGGCAACCTGCTCTTCCCCGCCGTCATCGGCATGGAGGCGATGGCCCAGGCTGCCGCCGCCTGCACCGGGCGCACCACCGTGCCGGTGATCGAGGCGGCCGAGTTCCTGCGCCCCATCGTCGTCCCGCCGGCCGGCGCCACCGCCATCCGGATCGCCGTCACCGCCACGGACGACGACACCGTCGAGGCGGTGATCCGCAGCGAGGAGACCGGCTTCGCGGCCGAGCACTTCCGGGCCCGGCTCGTGTTCCGCGAGGCCGCGGTGGACCAGGGGCCGCCCGACCAGACCCCGGACGACCTGCCGGCCGTACCGCTGGACCCGCACGGGGACCTGTACGGAAGCGTGCTGTTCCAGAGCGGGCGCTTCACCCGGCTGCGCCGCTACCACCGGGCTGCGGCCCGGTACGTCGACGCGGACGTGGCGACCTCGGCGACGGACCAGTGGTTCGCCGGGTTCCTCCCCGGCGACCTGCTGCTGGGCGACCCCGGTGCACGGGACGCGCTGATGCACGGCACCCAGGTGTGCGTGCCGCACGCGACCCTGCTGCCACAGGCGGTCGACCGGATCCAGCCGATCGGCGGCAAGCCGGTGGACACCGGCGAGCTGCGGTACGTCGCCACCGAGCGCAGCCGGGACGGCGACACCTACGTCTACGACATCGCCGTCCGCGACGCCCAGGGCGACACGGTCGAGCGGTGGGAGGGCCTGCGGCTGCGGGCGGTCCGCAAGAGCGACGGGCGCGGGCCGTGGCCGGTGCCGCTGCTCGGGCCCTACATGGAACGCTCGCTGGAGGACCTGACCGGGGCCCGGCTGTCGATCGGCGCGGAACCGGCGCCCGAAGCCGGGCCCGGGACACCCGCGGCGGATGACCGGCGGGCCCGGACGGCCACCGCGGCGGCTCGCGCCCTCGGCCGCCCGGCCGTGATCCGCTACCGGCCCGACGGCCGGCCCGAGCTCGCCGACGGCGGCAGCCTGTCCGCGGCGCACGGCCCCGGCCTGACGCTGTGCGCGGTGTCCGCCGAGGGCGGGCCGGTCGGCTGCGACTGCGAAGCCGTCGCGCCGCGCACCGAAGCGGAGTGGCGGGCGCTGCTCGGCACCCACGCGCCGATCGCGGAGCTGCTCGTCCGGGAACGGCCCGACGAGGGTCCGGACGCGGCGGCGACCCGCGTCTGGACGGCCCTGGAATGCCTGCAGAAGGCCGGCCTGACCACGACCGCGCCGCTCACCCTGACCGCCCGCGGCAGCGACGGCTGGGCCGTCCTCGCCTCCGGGGGCCTGCTGGTCGCCACGCTCCTCACCACTGTGCGCGGGGTGGACCGGCCGGTCGTCCTCGCACTCCTGACAGAAGGGTGCTGAACCCATGGCGGACTACTTCGAATACCGGCACACGGTGGGTTTCGAGGAGACCAACCTCGTCGGCAACGTCTACTACGTCAACTACCTCAGCTGGCAGGGCCGCTGCCGGGAGATGTTCCTCAAGCTGCGGGCCCCCGCGGTGCTCGCCGAGATCCAGGACGACCTCAAGCTGTTCACCCTGAAGGTCGACTGCGAGTTCTTCGCCGAGATCACCGCGTTCGACGAACTGTCCATCCGCATGCGGCTGGCCGATCTCGCCCAGACCCAGCTGGAGTTCACCTTCGACTACGTCAAACTGGAGGCGGACGGCACCGAGACCCTCGTCGCCCGCGGCCGGCAGCGCGTCGCCTGCATGCGCGGGCCGAACACCGCGACGGTGCCGTCCCTCGTTCCCGAGGCGCTGCTCACGGCCCTTGAACCGTACGCGCACGCCGCAGCGCCCCGGCTGGAGCAGACCGCATGAGGCCCGGCTCCGGGTCCGGGGCCGGACCGACCGACGTGACCGACCCCGGCCAACTGCGCCAGATCTTCGGCAGCTTCGCCACCGGCATCACCGTGGTCACGGTCGGCGGGGACGCCCCGCACGGCATGACCGCGAACTCCTTCGCCTCCGTCTCGCTGGACCCGCCCCTGGTGCTGGTGTGCGTCGCCGACGACGCCCTCATGCACAAGGTCCTGGAAGCCGCGGACCACTTCGGCATCTCCATCCTCGCGGCCGGCCAGGACCAGGTGGCCCGGCACTTCTCGGACGGCTCCCGTCCGCAGGGGCTGCGGCAGTTCGACGCGGTGCGCTGGCGGCCCGGTCCGGCCACCGGCGCGCCGCTCATCGACGACGCCCTGGCCCACCTGGAGTGCGCCATGTGGCGCCGCTACGACGGCGGAGACCACACGATCTTCCTCGGCGAGGTGGTACGGATGAGACGCCGCCCGGACCAGGACGCCCTGCTGTTCGCCGGCGGGCGCTACGCCCGCCTGGCGCCGCACCGGAGGGAGGCCGTCGCGTGAACCCGGCATCCCGGAGCCGGGCCGGGCGCACCCCGCCCGGCCCCCGGCGCACCGAACTCCCCTCCCTCTTCCGCAAGCTGGTCACCGACCGGCTGGAGCTGCTGAGCCAGGCCGCCGGCCTCGGAGACGCCGTCCGCGTCGCCATGGGGCCGCGGACGCTCTACATCTTCAACCACCCCGACCACGCCAAACACGTGCTGGCCGACAACAGCGCCAACTACCACAAGGGCATCGGTCTCACCGAGGCCAAACGTGCCCTCGGCGACGGCCTGCTCACCAGCGAGGGCGCGCTGTGGCGCGAGCAGCGCCGCACCGCCCAGCCGTCCTTCCAGGTCAAGCACCTCGCCGCGCAGGCGGGGGTGATCGCGGAGGAGGCGGCCAAGCTGACCGCCCGGCTGCGAGCCCGGCAGGGCGAAGGCGTGGTCGACCTCACCGAGGAGTTCACCACCCTCACCCTCGGCGTGCTGGGCCGCACGCTGCTGGACGCGGACCTGTCCGCGTACGGATCGGTCGGCCACGCCTTCGAGGCGGTGCAGGACCAGGCCATGTTCGAGATGGTCACCCAGGGCATGGTGCCGCTGTGGGCGCCGCTGCCCAAGCAGCGGAGGTTCCGGCGGGCCCGTACGGAACTCCAGGACGCCGTGGAGCGGCTCGTCCGCGACCGCGGCGCCGCCGCCGAGGGTCTGCTGGCCCGGCTGATCGAATCCGCCGGGCGGCAACCCGACCCCGGCCTCGCCCGGCAGCGGCTGCGCGACGACCTGGTGACCCTCCTGCTCACCGGACACGAGACCACCGCCAGCTCACTGAGCTGGACCTTCCACCTGCTGGACCGGAACCCGGAGGCCGCCGCGCTGGTACGCGCCGAGGCGGAGCGGGTGCTGGGCGACCGCGACCCGGTGTACGAGGACCTCACCCGGCTGCGGTACACCGCGATGGTGGTCCACGAGGCCATGCGGCTCTACCCACCGGTGTGGATCCTCACCCGCCGGGCGGTGAACGCCGACGAGGTCGGCGGATACCACGTGCCGGCCGGCGCCGACGTCCTCGTCTGCCCCTACACGCTGCACCGCCACCCCCGGTTCTGGGACGACCCGGAGCGCTTCGACCCGGAGCGCTTCGACCCCGGACGCCCGGCGGACCGGCCCCGGTACGCCTACATCCCGTTCGGTGCCGGGCCGCGGTTCTGCATCGGCAACAACCTCGGGCTGATGGAAGCCGTGTTCGTGACCGCCATGGTCACCCGTGAGCTGACGCTCAGCACACCGCCGGGGCACCGGGTGGTTCCCGAGGCGATGCTTTCGCTGCGGGTCAAAGGCGGGCTGCCGGTCCGGGTGCGGGCCGCCGCAGGGTGATCGCGCAGGCAGGAGCGCGGACGCGGCCGGGAACGCGGCTGCCGAGGTGAGCACAACGCCCGAGGGGCGCGGACCGCCGGTCCGCGCCCCTCGGGCAGTTCCCGGCGTCAGCCGGCCACTCGCGTCAGCGCGTGCATTCTCATGTCCAGCAGCGCCAGCAGTACGGGCGGATCGAGCGCGCGCATCGCGCGCAGCCGCACATCCGCCGGCTTGAGCAGCGTGTTCGAGCCCACCGTCACCGGCCCGTACGTGCCGATGGAGGGAGCGCCGTCCGAGCGGATGCCGTCCAGCTCCTCCATCCCGTACGGGACCGACTGCATGAGGACGTACCAGGTGCCCTCGGGGACGTCCTCCAGGACGTAGGGCCCCGGCCGGTCGAGGACCGCGCAGCGCACCGGCTGGCCCTGCGGGATGCACTCGGGGAACAGGCCGATGAAGACGTGGCCCGCCTGGCCGTCCTCCGGGGGCAGCACGGTGCCGCGCAGCGACACCGGGCGGGTCCGGTCGCCGGGGGGAGGCCCGGCGGGCTGGATCTCGTCGGTGAAGCCGCCCAGCCGGCGATATGCGGACGGAGCCATTCCCACGGAATTCTTGAACCGTGAACTGAAGGTGCCGACACTCTGGTAGCCGACCAGATTGCTGATGTCGGCGATGTTGAGTTCGGTGGTCACCAGCAGGTGCTTCGCCCGCTCCAGCCGCAGTGCCGAAAGGAAGCGCCCGGGAGTGATCCCGGTGGCGTTCTTGAATATCCGGGTGAAGTGGAACTTGCTGAAGAGCGCGGTCTTGGCCATCTCGTCGATGGTGAGTTCCTGCCCGAGGTTATCCTGCATGCTGCTGATGACCCGGGTGACGGCGCGTTCGATGGTGGTTTCCATATCCCCTCCGTGTTCGGTCCTGTGGTGGTACACGGCCCCCTGTGTGTCAACGCCCCTTCGGTCGCTCGACCTCCCTGGCGATCTGCTGCCAGACCTCCGCGCATTTCCTGGCGAGCGCGGCGACGCTGTCCGTGCAGTGCGCGGGAAGTGCGTCGAGCCGGTGGTGCCAGTCGTCGGTCAGGACAGGCTGGGTGTGCAGCCACCGCAGCAGCTGCCGGCCGGCCTCCGTGCTGCGCAGCGACGGGTCCCGGCTCAGGCTGCGCAGCACCTCCGGGAAGGCCCGGCAGGACAGCGCCGGCGCCGATTCGGGTGCGGACGGCGTGAGTGACGCGCGTAACTCCTGCGCCGCGGGCGAGCCGGCCGGTACGGGTGTCTCGCCGCGCCGGATCCGGCCGCGGATGGTGTGCGCGGTCCCCACCGAGACGCCCGCGTCCCGGGCGATCTCCCGCAGTGGCGCGTCCGGCCGCTCGGCGATGAGCTGCACGGCGAGCAGCCGGCCCCGGGTGCCGTCCAGCGGGTAGCTGCGGCCGTCGGCGCCGATCCGGGTGTTCAGGTGCGCGGATTCCGCGCCTGAAAGCCTGCGCAGGGCGGCCACGGTCTTGCCGGACAGCCCGACGCACGCCGCCACCGCCCGGTCGGAGATCTGCGGGTCGGCGGTCAGGATGCGCCGGGCCGCCGCCTTGCGGTCGGAGAGGGACAGGGGCAGGCCGTGCGCGATGTTCTCCTGCACGGCCCGCCGGAAGGCCTCGTCCGGGCTGCCGTCGAAGTACAGGGCCTCGATGTCGTGACGGCCGCGCAGGACGGCCGCGTGCAGGCGGTGCATGCCGTCGATGACGCGCATGGTGGCGCGGTGCACCAGGATCGGCGGGAGGGCGTCGGACGTCTCCGTCAGCCGGCGGACGTGTTCGGCGTCGATTCCGGCCAGCCGCGGGGAGTCGGCGGGCCGCAGCCGTGTCACGGAGACCCGGTGTACCTGCGGCAGCGGGACGGCGTGGAGAAGGTGCGCAGCACGCGGCGGATCAGCGGTTGTCACGTGGGAACCCCCGATGGCATGTGCGATGGAACGTCGGTATGGCAGGACCGAAACGCAAGCAGTTGTGCCGTGTTCGTGGTTGTTCTGTGACGTTGCCAGGAGCGTAATCGTCCGACGGTCTTTGGCCAAGACTTGGCGGGGATTTTCTGACGGGGGGTTCGCAACCTGTGAGTTGCTTGAAAGGACTAACTGCTCATAAATTGCTGAAGCCTAAAACAGAATGAGCTGGCGGGAGGAGCTGCCGTGGAGCCGGAAAGCGCTCTCAGGTCACCCCGGACGCCGACATTGGAGGCTTATGCAGACACGATTGTTCCCGGTGAAAAGCGCTGGCCCGGCGATGCGGCGATCGCCGGCGCGGCCGACGGCGGCGGAGCCGTCGCGGCCGGTGCGATCCAACTGCTGGAGTGGGACGCCACCGGTCTGACCGAGGGCCTGGACGACCTCGCCGATCTGCTCAACCGGCACGCGCGCACGTACGCGGACGGACGCGGACTCGCTCTGGACACGGCACTCCCGCCGTTCGTGGCCCTGGACTTCGGGCACAGGACAGCCTTGGTGGCGGAGCTGACAGCGCCGGGCCACCCCGAGAAGGAATTCTGGGTGCTTCTGGCCCTCTTCAGCAACATGGCTTACGACTCCGCTGCGCATATGCACACCGCAGACGCCATCGCCCAGGGCCACCCCGGCCTGGCCGCGATGGGGGTCGTACCGCCCGGCCCGGACCGCCTCTGGCGCTTTGACCAGCACTCCTACGGCCGTCGGCTGGCCCGCGTCCACCCCGACACCACCCCCTCAGGGAGCCCGGCATGAACAGTGCGGAGCAGACCGACGTCCTCGTGGTCGGCAGCGGCTTCGGCGGCGCGATCGCCGCCTACCACCTTGCCGCCGGAGGGGCTTCGGTGACCGTGCTCGAACGCGGCCCCTGGCTCACCGCCGAGGACGCCGAGCACGACTACAAGCTCGGCTCCTCCTACACGCGCGGCTTCGACTTCACCGTCGGGGACGGCATGAGCATCCTCGGCGGCAACTGCGTGGGCGGCGGCAGCGTCGTCTACTTCGCCTCCATGCCCCGAGCCCCCCGGTTCGTCTTCGAACGCCGCGGCAGCATCGGCCGCCGGATGTGGCCGGCCGCAGTCAGCCGTGACACCCTGGAGCCCTGGTACGACCGGGTCGCCGAGGCCCTGCCCGTCACTCCGCAGGACTGGCACGACGTCACCTACGCGGGCGGTCTGTGGGCCGCAGCCTGCGACCACGCGGGCCGGACCGCCAACCCGCTGCCCGTCGCCATCGACACCGCCGCCTGCGTCAACTGCAACTGGATGATGGCCGGCTGCCGCTTCGACGCCAAGCGGTCCCTGCTCCTGAACTACCTGCCCGCCGCCGTCGCCCACGGCGCCGTGATCCGCCCGCT
This sequence comes from Streptomyces globosus, assembly GCF_003325375.1. Classification (GTDB taxonomy): domain Bacteria; phylum Actinomycetota; class Actinomycetes; order Streptomycetales; family Streptomycetaceae; genus Streptomyces; species Streptomyces globosus_A. The sequence goes on from NZ_CP030862.1 coordinate 2,696,283, forward strand.
GCACGAGGTGCAGGCCATCTCCCGTACGGACGGCGGCGGTTACCGCATCCGCTACCACGTCATCGACGACGAGGACTACCGGATCACCACCGGATCCGGTGCGATCGACGCCAAGATCGTCGTACTCGCCGCCGGGGCCGGCGCCACCCCCGTCATCCTCCAGCGCAGCGAGGCCGGCCTCGGCCCCATGCCGCACGCCGTCGGCCGGTACTTCTCCGGCAACGGCGAACGGCTCAACACCGCGGTCGTGAACGAGGACCGGGTCGCCGAAGTCCTCGGCCTGTCCCGCGGCGAGGGCGCACCCGCCTACGGCGCCAACCCGATCGGCCGCGGCCCCACCGTTGCCAGCTGGGACCGCCTCGACGGCTCGCTGCCCGAGTACTCCCGCTACTCCCTGGAACAGCTCTACTTCCCGCCCGGCCTCGGCACCATCCTCGCCCAGGCCCCGGACGCCGGCGACGGACCCACCTGGTTCGGCCGGGACAAGAAGCGGATGCTCTCCCGCTGGAACTCCTGGCTGACCATCTTCACCATGAGCGAGGACGACAACGAGGGCGTGTTCGGCCCGCCGCCCGCCACCGGAAACGCCATGCGCATCTCCCAGCAGATGCTGGGCCGCGGCAACCTGAGATACGAGCCCACCGCCAACACCCGGCACGGCTGGGCCGCCTCGGACGCCGAGGTCAAGGACATCCTCGAACGCGACGGCATCGCCCGGGTCCGGCCCTGGACCAACGACGTCGTCGGCGCCTACACGGTGCACCCCCTCGCCTCCTGCCGGATGGGCGACGACCCCGCGACGTCCGCCCTCGACGACCGCAACGAACTCCGCGGCCACCCGGGCATCTTCGTCACCGACGGCTCCGCCGTCCCCGGCGCCCTCACCGTCAACCCCGCCATGACCATCGCTGCGGTCGCCGAGCGCGCCGTCCCCGGCATCGTCCGGGCCGCCCGGGAGCGCGGCGTGGCCGTCCGCTACGGGGCACCGGCCCCGGACGGCTCCACCAGCGGACGACGGGGCGTGCTGCCCCTGATCCGGACGTGAACCACCGCACCGGGCTCGACCTGCTCCCCGTGCGACGGCTCGTCCGCACCGCGCTGCGCGGGGCCCTGGCCCGGACCCGGTACGTCGCCGTGGTCCGGCCGGAGCACGCCGAAGGCACCGTGGCCGCCGTCTACACGCAGGCGGAACGCGACTTCGGCGTGCTCGCCCCGCCCATCGCCCTGCACGCGGCGGCCCCCGACATCCTGGCCGCGGCCTGGGCGCTGCTGCGCGAGACGCTGCTCGTGCCCGGCCGGGTGGACCGGGCGGCCAGGGAGGCGGTGGCCGCCGCCGTGTCCGAGGCCAACGCCTGCCGGTACTGCGTGGAGGTGCACGGGGCGATGGTGCGCACCATGACGGGCCGTCAGGGGCCGCCCGGGGGCCCAGGCGCCGCAGGCCAGGACGGACGGATCGGGCGCTGGGTGCGGGGGAGCGGCGGCGGCCCCCCGGCCGGCCCGCCCGGAACCCCGGAGGAACTCCCGGAGTACGCCGGGGTCGCGGTCGCCTTCCACTACCTCAACCGGATGGTGAGCGTCTTCCTCGACGACTCGCCCCTGCCTGCGGCGACCCCGGCGGCCGCCCGCGGCACCGTCATGCGCATGGTCACCGAGGCGATGCGGCCCCGCGACCCGGCCGGCCCGCTGCCCGGCGCCGCCCTGGAGCTGCTGCCGGCGGCGCCGCTGCCCGCCGATCTGGCCTGGGCGGCAGGAAGCCCGTCCGTCGCCGGTGCGTTCGCCCGCGCGGCGGCGGCCGTCGAGGCCGGCGGAGCCCGGGCGCTGCCGCCGGACGCCCGAGAGCTGGTGCGCGCCCGGCTGGCCGCGGCGGACGGCACGGCCCTGGGCCCGAGCCGGGCCTGGGCCCTGGCCGCGGTACGCGACCTGCCCGCGGCGGACCGCCCGGCCGCCCGGCTGGCCCTGCTCACGGGGCTGGCCGCCTACCAGGTCGTACCGGACGACATCACCGAGTTCCGGGCGGCGGCGGACCCGGCCGACGACCGGGCGCTGATCGAACTCACCGCCTGGGCCGCCCTCACCGCGGCCCGCCTCGCCGGCCGGCGCCTGACCCGCTCCGCAACAGGCGAGAAGACACCGCGCTCCCCGTGACCCAGGCTGGACCAGGCCGAGCGGGCCGCCCCCACCCACAGCAGAGAGCGAGAGACGCATGTCCGATCTGCAGAACGTGCTCAAGGACCTGACCACCGCGGCCGACGACACCGAGCGGATGGTGGCCGACCTCACCGAGGAGCAGTGGGCGCTGCCGACCCCGGCGAGCGGCTGGACGGTCGCCGACCAGGTCGCCCACATGTCCTTCATCTTCCGCCTCGCCGGCACGGCGGCCTCGGACCCGGCTGCCTTCGCCGCCATGACCGAGCAGGCCAAGGGCGACTTCGACGGCGCCGTGAACGCCGCCCTGCACGCCTACCCGCGCCACGACCCCGCCGCGCTGCTGGCACGCTGGCGGGCGGAGCGCACCGCCTGCATCGACGCGCTCGCTGTCGTCCCGCCCGGCCAGGTCGTGCCCTGGCTGGTCAACCCGCTGCCGCCGGTCGTGCTCGCCTGCGCCGGGATCATGGAGACCTTCGCGCACGGACAGGACATCGCCGACGCCCTCCGCATCCGCCGGGAGCCCGCCGAGTGGCTGCGCCACCTCGTCGGATTCGCCGTGCTCACCCGGGACTTCGGCTACCAGGCGCGCGGCCTGACGCCGCCCGCCGAGCCGTTCCGGTTCGAGATCACCGGGCCGTCGGGTGAGCTGTGGGAGCACGGTCCGGCCGACGCCGCCGAGCGGGTCTCCGGTCCGGCCCACGACTTCTGCCTGCTGGTCACCCGCCGCCGGCACCGCGCCGACCTGGCGGTGACCGCCGCCGGCCCGGCCGCCGAGCACTGGCTGGACATCGCCCAGGCGTACCGCGGCCCGGCGGGCGAGGGCAGGAAGCCCGGCCAGTTCGCCGACCTCCCCGCCTGAGCTGCCGGACAGCGTCGAGGGGCCGAGCCCAACGGGCTCGGCCCCTCGACGTTCCGCGGACAGGGGCGCCCCCGCGGGGGATCGAGTGGGCGCCCCTGCCGGTCGTGGGCCCGGTCAGGACGGCAGGTTGACCGGGCTGTTCTGGTAGGCCGCGATGAACCACTGGCCGTCCTGCCTGGCCAGTACCCAGGTCGCCCGGATCTCGCGTTCGGGGGCGACGGTCGTCTCGCCGGGCGCGAGCACCCCGCCCTGAGTGATCAGCACCGCCGTGTCGGCACCCATGAAGCGGAGGTCCTTCGGCGCCCCCACAACCCTGGTGCCCTTGAACGGCCCCGCGTACCCGAAGTCCATGAACCCCTTGACCTCGGCGCGGCCCTTCTTGTAGACGTCCCCGGGGAGGATCATCGTGGCGTCCTCGGTGAACAGGGCGGCGACGGCCGCCGCGTCCTGCGCGGCCCAGGCCGCCATCATGCGCTCGGGGACCTCCGCGATGGCCGCCCGGTCCTTGTCCCTGTTCATGTCCGTCATGCTGTCCTCCACTCAGTCAGACGCTGCCAGTTCGATGATCGAGAGGTGTCCGGCCGGGTGTACGCCGCGTACCGCGAGGCCGGCCCGCTCGCCCAGTACGCGGATCTCGGCCAGGCCGCGCTCCTTGCCGCCGTTGTAGGCGAGCATGCGCAGATCCATTGCGGTGTTCGGCGACTCGCCGTCCCGGCCGATCGCCTCGATGACAAGTACGGCGCCCTTGGCGCCGGCAGCCTCGGCGCACCGGCACAGCAGGGCCGTGGCCGGGTCGTCGCTCCAGTCGTGGAGGACCGCGGACAGTACGTACCCGCCCGCTCCGGCGGGCAGCCGCTCGAAGAAGCTGCCCGGTGCCACGTCTGCCCGGCCGGACAGGCCGCGGTCCGCGAACAGCCGCCGCGCGGCAGCCGCGGGCCCGGGCAGGTCGACGACCGTGCCCCGCAGTTCCGGATGCGCGGCCAGCAGGTGCGCGAGGAGGCCGCCGCTGCCGCCCCCGACGTCCACCACGTGCCCCAGCGCGGCCCAGTCGTACGCCTGCGGGAGCCGCGCGTGCTCCACGGCGACGTGATGGCTCATCAGGGCATCGAAGGAAGCGGACCGTTCCGGGTCGGAGGCCAGGTCTTCCCACAATGCGGCGCCGTGCCGCACCGGATAGGCCGGCTCGCCCGTGCGCACCGAGTGCAGCAGCTCCACGAAGCTCAGGTCCCCCCGGCCGACCGCGCCGGTCAGGTCGAGCCACCGCCGCTTCCCGGCCGGATGGTCGTCGCGCAGCTGCTCCCCGAGCGCGGTCAGGCCGTACCGGCCGGAGCCGGTGTCCCGGGTGAACAGCCCGACGCCCACCAGGTGCCGCAACAGGCGGTCCAGGGCGTCCGGGTGGGCCCCGGCGGCCGCCGCCAGCTCCGCAGCGGTGCGCCGCCCGGCCACGAGGTGGTCCGCCACTCCGAGCGTGGCCGCCACCCGCACGGCCATGGGCGTGGCCAGATCTGCCAGCGTCGTCAGTCCCACGCGCCCTCCCTTCGGCTTTCGTGAGCATAGGGTGAAAGCCGACGGTGGATTTATTCCGGAATGCTGAGGCCGACCGGGACCGCCCTGGCCGTCCCGGCGCGGCGGCATTCTCTGTCCCATGGACGAACCCCGCGTGCTCGACCTCCGCCACCCGCCCCGGACGCCACCGCTGCCCTCGTGCTGGCTGGTGACACCCGACGCCCAGTCGATCGGCGAACTCCTCGCGCCGCGCACCCTGGACGCGGCCGAACAGCGGACGGCCGCCGCCTTCCACAGCGAACAGGAGGGGCTGGGCTACATGACCGCACACGTCGCGCTGCGCACCCTGCTCGGTGCCGCGCTGGGCCGGGCGCCCGAGGCGATCAGGCTGGTGCGCCGGCCCTGCCCGGACTGCGGGGGCCCGCACGGCCGCCCCGCCGTCGGCGGCAGCGCGCTGCACTTCTCCCTGGCCCGTACCGGCGGCCTGGCGCTGATCGCCCTCGCCGCCCGCCCGGTCGGCGTCGACATCGAGCGGGTCCCCGACCCCGACACCGCCGAGCGCCTCGCCTCCGAGCTGCACCCCCGGGAGCGGCACGAGCTGGCCGCCCTTCCGGCCGGCTCCCGCCCCGGCGCCGTGGCCCGGATCTGGGTACGCAAGGAGGCGCACTCCAAGGGCCTGGGGATCGGGCTGGCCCGCCCGCTGGACCTGGACTACGTGGGCGCCGGCCCCCCGCCGCGCCTCGCGGAATGGCAGCTCCACGACCTCGCGGCACCCGCCGGCCACCGCGCAGCCCTGGCCTCGGCCACGCCGTGACGCCGTCCCCGCCCGGACCCGCCGCGTCGGCGACCGGGCGGGCCGGCAGTACGCGGCGCCGGGGCTCAGGGGTGCTGGTGGAGGAACTGCGCGACGGCCTCGTTCACGCGCTCTGGTTCCTGCTCTGCCGGGTAGTGACCGGACTGTTCGCAGACGAGCGGGGTGACGTCGGCCGCGAGGCCGGCCAGCCCTGCTGCGACAGCCGTCCCCATCGCGTGGCGGCCTCCGATCGCCAGGACGGGTGTGGAGACCGGCCGCCGGGCGAGTGCCCCGATGTCGTCGACGTCTTCCGCCCGGGTGCGGTAGTAGGCGAGCCCGGCGTCCAGGACGCCCGGAGCGCTGTACGCCTCGACGTAGGCGTGCAGGACGTCCGGGTCGAGGCCGGCCGGTCCGGCGCTCTGTTGCAGGAAGGCTCCGTAGTACGCCCCTTCCCGCCCGGGTACGAGCTGCTCGGCGAGGCCGGGTGCCCGGTTGAAGGGGCCGTGCCACGCCGGATAGTGGCTTCGGCCGGCCGGGGGGATCTCGACGTCGACCCCGGGAAGGATCTCCTCCTCGACGACGAGCGCACTGACCGACTCGGGAGCTGCGGCGGCCATGAGGTATCCGACCGTCGCACCCCAGTCGTGACCGACGACTGCGTAGCGGGTGACGCCCTCCCGCGCCAGCCGCGTCCTGACCCGTTCCGCAAGTGCCGCCTTGCGGTAGTCGTTCACGTCGGGGGCGGGGGCGGCGCCGAGTCCGGGAAGCGTGACGGGGATCGTGGTGACACCGGCTGCCTCGAGGGCCGGCACCAGGTGTCGCCAGTGACCGGTCGTCACCGGCCAGCCGTGCAGGAGTACCGCCGTCGGGGTTCGGTCGTGGTGCGTCATGATGCCCTTCGGTATGGGTGATGGCTGTGGCGAGAACGCGGTCCCGGCTCCGAGCCCGGTGGTCACCGCCGTCCGGACGGAGACGGCACGGGTGGTTGCGGGCGGAGCGGGGCCGCGGAGGGTGCAGAGTCCGCGGGCTCGGCATGGCCTCAGTCCCGGTCTCCGTCTGTGAGGAAGGCGAGCAGGACGTGACGCAGATGGGCGTCCGTCCCTGCGCTGCGCCGCCCGGCGACGCCGGAGCGGAACAAGGAGGCTCCTTCCATGAGCATCACGAAGACCTCGGCCCGCCGGCGGGCGGCGTCCGCGGACAGCATGGGGGCGTGGTCGCGGAGGAAGCCGGCCACATGGGTGGCGTACTGATCGTAGAAGGCCCGGACGGCCGCGGCGGCCTCCGGGTCGTGTGCGGCCATGGCCCAGACCTCGGTGAACAGCCTTACGAGAGCCGGGTCGTCGTGGTCGGAGAGGACGCCGTCGAGGAGCGCGTCGACGCTGTTGCCGTCCGGGCGGCCGGTGAGGAGTGCGACCCGTTCCAGTGAGGAGGTGAGGACGCGGTCGAGGAGAGCGGACAGGAGGGCGGAGCGCGACGCGAAGTAGTACTGGAGGTGCCCGAGTCGTACGCCGGCCTCGTCCGCGACCGCCCGCAGTGTGAGTTCGGAGCCTCCGGACGAGGCGAGGATGCGCTCGGCCGCGTCCAGCAGGGCCGTGCGTCGCTGCCTGCCCTTGGGTGTCGGCCGGGAGCTCACGCGGCGACCTCGCCGTGAGCCCGGCCGGCTCCCTCGCCGCAGGCGAGCTCGACGCCGAGGGCCGTGAGAGAACCGATCGCCTGCGCGGGGGAGGGGTGTTGTTCGGGGAAGACCGGTCCTCGGGGGGCGGGGAAGCCGTCGGTGCCGAGGACGCGGCGCAGGCCCAGCACGGCACCGACCGCGGTCAGGTGGTGCTGTCCGAGGGGGTCGGTGACGGTCGTGGTGCGGGTGCGCCCCCGGTGGGAGACGTCGACGCGCACCTGGGCCGTGCCGCCCTCGCCGGGCGCGTGGAGGACAGCCCGGCGCACCGGAGTCCATCGGTCACCGGATGCCCAGCGGAAGAACCCCGTCCTGCGCAGTGCGAGGAGTGCGCGGGTCGTGGCCGGGGAGCTGAAGCCGATGCGGGTGGCAGCCGTGGTGGCCCCGAGGGTCATGGGGAGGGTGAACTGTTCCGGGGTGTCGATGCGCGCGACGCGTACCGGCGCACCGCCGATGCCCACGGTCCGTGTGTCCGTGAGCGGCGTTGCCGGCCGGCGTACACCCCCCTCGACCACCTCGAAGTCCACGCCCAGCCGGTCCATGAACTCGACGGAATCCGCACCTGCCCGGTCGGCCGTGTCCCAGCGCACCGCGATCTCGATCCGTTCGGCGCCGCCCAGGTCCGCCGCGAGCGCCGCCGCCACCAGACTGCTCACCCCGCCCATCCATGCGGAGGAGAACAGGACGGGCGACTCCGGGCGGAGCAGCGCGGTGAGGGCGGCGGCCCGCTGCAGCCGGCTCGTCCAGCGCGTGATGTCGACGTAGGGGACGCCCCCCGCCACCGCCGCGCGCAGCACTCGGTCGTCAGGGTCGTTGACCGAGCTGATGACGGCCCGTACGGCCGCCCGGAAGGGGGCCGGGTCCGCCAGGTCCCAGGCGCGCGCCTCGCCCCCGAGGGCAGCCGCCAGGGACCGGCCCTTGTCGGGGGAACGCCCCGTGAGCAGGACCGGAGTGTCCACGGCGGCCATCCGGGCGATCTCGGCCCCCACGGTGCCGTACCCGCCGGTGATCAGTACGGGGCCTGAGGGGTCCAGGCGTACTTCGTCCATCGATTCAGTGATCATGTCCGTCATTATAGGTCGTGCGACCTAGAAAATTGCGCGGCGATGCCGGGTGGCCGCGGGGCAGTCCCGGATTCCCGCCGGGTTCCCTCTTACGACGCCTCCCGCCTGGCGGATCGTCCGCCGAGGGTGCGTGCCGGGCGTCGCGACGCCGTCGGGGCAACTCAGTACAGGCCCTGGGAGGTCCAGACGGTGCCGCGGGCCTCGTACTCCAGCATGGCTTCCAGGCCGAGCGCGGCGTCGACGCCCAGTTCGCGGCGGACCAGCCACAGGGCGAGGTCCAGGCCGGAGGTGACGCCGCCGGCGGTGACCAGGTCGCCGTCGTCGACGACCCGGGCCTTCTTCAGCACGCCGCCCTGCTCGGCGAGGTCGGGCTGCGCCCTGTGGTGGGTGGTGGAGGGGCGGCCGCGGGTGAGACCGGCGGCGGAGAGGAGCATCACGCCGGTGCACAGGCCGGCGATGGTCAGTCCCGGTCGGCGGGCGGCGGCCAGGGCCCGGGGCAGGGCGCCCCGGCGGATCTCGGCCCAGACGCCCGGGTCCTCGCGGCGGGCGTAGCCGCCGCCGGGCACGACCAGGAAGTCTGCCTCCTCAGGGGCCCAGCGGTGGTCGGCGCGGAGCCTGGTGCCGAAAGCGGCGGTGACGGTCCTGGGGCCGTCGAGGGCGACATAACGCACCTGGACGTCGCGTTCGGTGAAGTGGTCGGAGGCCGAGAGCACCTCGTAGGGTGCGGCGAGGTCGAGTTCCTCGACGCCTTCGAACAGGACGACCTGGGCGCGCAAGGGGGCGCGGTGGCCGGATCCGGACGACGCGGCGGTTCCGGTCGCGGTGGTCGCGGCCGTGGTCGTGGCGGTGGGGACGCCGGTCGCGAGGCCCGCGGCGGAGAGGGCGGTCGCGGTGCGCAGCAGGGTGCGTCGGTTCACGTGAAGCTCCTGGGCAGGTGGTCTGCGGTCGATCGAAGGGGTCAGCCGGCGAGCGGTTCGTCGGCGAGATAGGGCGGGGCGGGGTCGTACTGGATCTCCCGGCGCACCGCCCGGGCGTGCTCGCGGCCGTGCAGGCGCCCCGCGAGCCACAGCGTGCTGTCGATGCCGGCGGACACTCCCTGGCTGGTCAGCAGCCGGTCGTCCACGACGTACCGGGCGTCGGAGACGACGGTGACGTCGCCGCGGGCCCTCAGCGCCTCCTCGTACTGCCGGTGGGTGGCGACCCGGCGGCCGCGCGCCGGGCCTGCCGCATGCAGGAGGAAGGCGCCGGTGCAGACGCCGACGACCCATTCGGCCCGCGCGGCCTGGGCGCCGATCCATGTGGTGACGCGCGCATTGTGCGGTTCGGTCTCGCGGGCGCCGGATCCGCCGGGGACCAGCAGCACGTCGAGCGGGGGGTGGTCGTCCAGCGTGTGGTCCGGCAGGACGCGCATCCCCTTGGCGCAGTGGACGGGATCGGGGCGTTCGGCGAGGAGCAGGGCGCGGTCCGCCCCTTCCCGGAGGAGGGCGGAGGTGGTGAGGACCTCCCAGGGGCCGGCGAAGTCGAGTTCCTCGGCGGTGTCGAAGAGAAGGATGCCGTAGGTGGTCATGGAGAAGCCGTTCGTGTCGGGTGCGGTGCGTACCGGTGGAGGCAAGCGGGGGAGGGGGCGAGGGCGTGACCGGACGCGGCACCGGTCAGGCGGTGTTCACGATGCCCCGGCGCTGGTACTCGAGGACTTCCTCGGCGAACAGGGCCGTGTCGGCTCCGAAGAACCGCTCGATCAGCCAGATGCCCAGGTCGATGCCCGAGGTGACGCCTCCGCAGGTGACGAGGTCACCGTCGTCGACGACCCGGCCGCCGACCACACGGCCGCCCTGCGCCCGCAGATCGTCCAGGGCTGTGTGGTGCGTCGTGCAGCGGCGCCCGGCCGTCAGGCCCGCGGCGGACAGCAGCAGGGTGCCGGTGCACACCGCGCCCAGGACGAGGCCGTCCCGCCGGGCGGCCGCGAGTGCCCGGGGCAGGGCGCCGCGGCGGATCTCTCGCTGGATGCCGGAGCCCTCGCCGTACCCTCCGCCGGGCACGATGATCACGTCGGCGGATCGCGGCGACCAGGCGGCCCGGCAGACGATCTCCATCCCGGAAGACGTCGTCACCCGGCGGGTTCCGTCCGCGGTGACGAACGACTGTGCGAGGTGTTCCTCGCCGACGATGCCGAACACCTCGATGTGACCGGCGAAGTCCTGTTCCTCCACGCCGTCGTAGAGCACGGTGTGGACGCGCAGGGGGCGCGGGCGCCGGGGAGCTGCGGACGGGGAAGGCATGCAGGGGCCTCCGTGGCAGGGGAACGTGGTGGGCTCCCGGCTCGGACCGGGAAGCGAGAACACGTCCAGTCTTCCGACGGGCGCCGACCGGCGACACCGGCGCGCGTGCCCATGGTGCGCAAGATACGGCCAGGGCCGGGCCGGCGCCGGGCGCCGGGGCCCAGGTCCGGTGCCGTCAGTGGCGGAAGGCGGCCCGGTACGCGGACGGGGTCGTGCCGACCTGGCGGGTGAAATGGTGGCGGAGGGTCTCGACCGAGCCGAAGCCGGTCGCCTCCGCGACACGTGTCAGGGGCAGCCCCGTCGTCTCCAGGAGCTCCCTCGCACGCTGGACGCGCTGGGCGAGCAGCCAGCGCAGCGGCGTCGTACCGGTCTGGGCGCGGAAGTGGCGGGCGAGACTGCGCCTGCTCATCATGGCGTGCGCGGCGATGTCGGCCAGGGAGAGCGGTTCGCCGAGCTTGCCACGCATCCACTGAAGGGTCTCGCCGAGATCGGCGGAATCCGTCCCGGGCGCACGGTACTCGATGAACTGCGCCTGCCCGCCCGTGCGCTGGGGTGGCATCACCAGCATCCGGGCGGCCGCCGCCGCGGCCGCCGCGCCGTGGTCGCGGCGGACCATGTGGAGGCACAGGTCCAGGCCCGCGGCGATGCCGGCCGACGTGAGCACCGCACCCTCGTCCACGTACAGCACGGAAGGGTCGACGCTGGTCCCCGGGAACCGCTCGGCCAGGGCGTCGGCGAACCGCCAGTGTGTGGTCGCCCTGCGTCCTTCCAGGAGTCCGGCATGCGCGAGGGCGAAGGCCCCGGTGCAGATGGAGGCGACACGGGCTCCGCCGGCCGCCGCCTCCCGCAGCAGTCGCACCGCCCGGGGATCAGGCGTGCCGTCCGCGGGGATGCCGGGCACGACGACCGTGTCCGCGGCCGGCACCTCGTCCCAGCCGTACGAGGAGGACACCCGGAACGGTGCCGTGGGCCCGGCCGTTGCCACGGTGTCGCGGTCGACGCACACGCGGACGTCGTAGGAGGGTGATCCGTCGGGACCGGTGACGAGCGCGAACACCTGGCAGGGGATGGCGAGATCGAAGGCCGACACCCCGTCGAGCGCGAGAATCGCAACAATGTGCATGCGTCCGAGGCTATGTGTCCCCCGCACGCTTCGGCGTCGCCCCACGAGAGGGAGCAACTCCGCTGTGCCGCGCCCTTGCCGCTCGGCAGCCGGCGCAGACCCCGGTGAGCTCCAGGGTGTGTTCGACGTCCGCGAAGTCCGACGAACGCACGACGGCTGCGACCCATTCCTCGACGGCATCCGTGTCGAGCGGCTCGTGGCGGCGGCAGCGGCGGCACAGGAGGTAGTGGCAGTGCCCGGCGTCGGGGCGGCGGTACCGGTAGAGCCGCTCGCCGGCCTCGTCGCGGACGACGTCGGCGGCACCGGACTGCTCCAGGGCCTGGAGTGCGCGGTACACGGTGGTGAGGCCGACGCGGACCCCCGACTCGCTCATCGTCCCGTGGAGCTCCTGTGCCGAGACGAACACGGCGTGGCCGGCCAGCGCCTTCTCCACGGCTGCGCGCCGGCGCGTCGTGCGCCGGTTCGTCTCCGGTGGTGTGACGGTCATGGCCGACCCCCTGCTGGAGCTGTTCCGGTTCGGTGGAGCCCACCGCGTGCCGGGCCCTCGGCTCGCGGTGGGCTTCCCGCTCAGTCCCCGTCGGGTGCCGGGGAGCGGGCCGCGAGGCGGGCGAGGACGAGGGCCACGAGGGTCAGTCCGCCGAGGGCCGCCGCCGTTCCCGGGAAGCCGCCGAGGGCCAGGCCGACGCCACCCAGTCCGGCGCCGAGGAAGACGCCGAAGCTCATCCCGGCGGCGTTGACGCTCAGCGCCGTGCCGCGCAGGGAGCCGCAGCGCCGTACCAGCAGGGTGGTGACACAGGCCGCGACCGTCGCGTGGCCGGCGCCGACCAGAGCGGTGAGGGGCAGGGCCAGCCACAGGGTACGGGTGAAGAAGACCCCGACGAGTGCGGCCAGTGCCACGAGCAGCCCGAGCGTCATCAGGCGTTCCGCCGGGATCGTCGCTCTGCCGGAGCTGAGCAGTCGTCCGGCGAGCAGGTTGCCGAGGAAGAAGGCGGTACCGCTGAGCGTCCACACGATCGCGAAGGGCTCGGGTGCGAGTCCGAACCGCTCGTCGTAGAAGGCGGCGAGGTAGGCGAGGTAGCCCATGAACGCGGCCGTCCGCAGCAGGGCGACGAGGATGAGCGGCACCACGCCCGGCAGGGCGCCGAGAAGTCGGAAGGACTCCAGGTAGCCGGGCCGCTCCGTCTTCTCGGCGGCCTCCGTCCCGGTCTTCCGGCGGCCGCGCAGGAGGAAGTAGAGGGCGAGGGCGGCGCAGATCGCGGCGATGGCCCACAGGTCGCCCTGCCAGCCCCACACCAGGGCGGGCAGGGCCACGAGCGGCGCCGCGAGCAGCGCGGTCAGCGACTGGGTGGCGGTGATGAGGGTGGCGGCGCGGCCGGCGGCCGCGTCGTTGTCGAACCGGTCCGCCGCGGCGGCGGTCAGCGCCGGGTTGAGGACGGCCGTGCCGGCGCCGACCAACAGGCAGAACGCCGCCAGCAGCAGGAACTCGCCGCTCGCACCGAGCGCCGCCGAGACCGCGAGCACCGCGAGACCGCCCGCGGCAGCCCGTTCCCGGCGTACGCGGTCGATCAGCGGCGCGAGGGCGGTGCCCACCGCGAGGGCGGCCAGGCCGCCGAGCCCGCGCAGCTGCCCCAGCGCGGCGACGCCGCCGCCGGAGGCTTCGGCCATGGGGACGAGGAAGGTGCTGTAGACGGTGAAGGGCACCAGGCCGATGGCGGAGGCCAGCATGAAGGGCCACAGGACGCGGGTCATCGCCAGGTCACCGGGTACGGACGCGGTCTCCGTGTCCGTACCCGGGCCGCTCTCGTTCTCCGGTTGCGCTCCGTCGGTCGGCGCCGCCGCTTCCGGGGATTCGGTCTCGCTGTTCATGCCCGCTCCGTCCGGTACCGGTACAGCGTGGTGGTGTCGGCGCTGAACTGGGAGAAGGGGAACGGTTCGGCGGACAGCGCGGTCACACCGGTGCCCAGGAAGGCGCGCGCGACGGCGCTGCCGGTCTGGGCGTACACCACCAGCGGGAGGTCCTGCTTGCGGCAGTGCTCGGTGATCCGGTCGAAGCTGCCGTTGACGAGGGTCATGCCGGTGGCGACGACTGCGTCGGCCTCCGCCAGCACCTGGTCCATGTCGTCGGTGACGGGGTCGCCCCAGTTGGTGGTGCGCAGGTTGAAGTCGCAGGGCAGCGGGACGCCGCCCCGCTCACGTATCGCGGCGACCAGCGGGTTGACGACGCCGATCAGGGCGACCTTGGATCGCGGCGCGATGTCGAGGAGCCCGGCGACGGCCGCGTCCCTCGCCTCGGCCCGCACCTCCGGCGTGCCGGTCGGCAGAGTGACGGCCTCGGCGTCCTCCGCATCGCGGTGCGGGCGTACGCGTCCGAGGTAGGCGTCGAGGGCGGCGATGCGCACCGGTGCCGACTCGTGGCGTATCAGGGTGTCGAGGGTGTGTCCGGAGGCGTTGGCGCAGAAGTCCGGGGCGATGTCGCCGGCCTCGAAGGAGCAGGCGCCGTAGGAGTCCCCGGAACGAAGGAGCACGTACTGGTTGCGGTAGGTGACCTGGCTGCCGGCCAGGCGGGTGGTGTGGTGGACCCAGAAGGCGCTGGTGACGGCCAGCCGGCCGGGGAGCGGCCCGAAGGCCCCGTCCAGGACGGCCTGCTGGAGTTCCGGTACGGACCGCGGGGGTGCGGGAGACATGGCTGTTTCCTTCTCGGATGGGTACGGCGGGGAGGGGGCGGCACCCGCGATGCGGGCGCCCGGGGGCAATGGGGGGCATCAGCACCGAGCCGGCCGGGGCCTCGACGGACACCGCACCACGGACACCGGTGCGCGCGGCGCCGGCCAGGAGACCGGTGGGCTCGGTCCGGTCCCGCGGGGCCGGACCGGCGCGATGGCTGCCCGGCACGGTCTGGGGCGCGTGCGCGAGTGGTGAGAGTGAGGCGGGGGGCTGTAGCCCCCTCGCCGTGGACGCTAGGCCCTGTCGTCAAACTCCCGTCTGCCCCACGGCGTCTGGCACGCACTCTCGCCGCACCGGGCGAAAACCGACGTACGTCCAGTACGACGGCTTCCGCCCGGCACGCCGAGAGCACGCACCAGACGCCGCAGGGCCGCCCTTCGGGCGACGACGCGAGTTTGACGACAGGGCCTAGGCCGACTCGGCCGTGAGGACGGGCGCGCCACGCAGCAGCCCGCTGTCGGCCGGGGGCCAGTCCATGGCGGACCACGGGTGCTTGAGTTCCCCCTGTACCGCCACCTCGTGGGGCCGCATGGCGCCGAGCCCCCGCGCTTCCGCGTGGTTGGCGTAGGCGCTGTCGACGTAGCGGTGCCCCGTGTCGGCGGCGAGGAAGACGTACGTACGATCAGCGTCCCGCTCTCGCTCCCAGAGCGTCGCCAGATACGCGGCGCCCGCGGAGAGACCGGCGAAGATGCCGCTGGCCCGGAGGAGTTCGACGGCGCCGGACATGGCGTAGTCGAAGTTGACCCAGTGGACGCGGTCGTACAGGTCGTGTCGGACGTTCTGGAAGGGGATGGAGCTGCCGATTCCGGCGATGATCATGTCGGGGTCCGAGACGTGCTCGGCGCCGAAGGTGACGCTGCCGAAGGGCTGGACGCCGACGAGGGTGACGTCGCGGCCGGCCTCGCGCAGGCAGGTGGCGATGGCGCCGGTGGACGCGCCGGTGCCGACGCCGCCGACGAGCGACAGGGGGCCCTCCGGAACTTCCTTGCGGACGAGGTCGGCGATGTCGCGGTAGCCGAGGTAGTGGATGGCGTCGTGGTACTGCCGCATCCAGTGGTAGTGCGGATTCTCCTGGAGCAGTTCTCTGATCCGCTGGACGCGGAGGTTCTGGTCGAGGCGGAGGTTCTTTGAGGGGCGGACCTGTTCGAGGGTGGCGCCGAGGATCTCCAGCTGGACGCGGAGCGTGCGGTCGACGGTGGTGGAGCCGACGATGTGGCAGTTGAGGCCGTACCGGTGGCAGGCCAGGGCGAGGGCGTGGGCGTAGATGCCGCTGGAGCTGTCCACGAGGGTGTCACCGGGTTTGACCTGTCCGGTCTCCAACAGGTGGCGCACCGCGCCCAGGGCCGAGTACAGCTTCATGGTCTCGAAGCGCAGGCAGATCGCGCCCGGCGGGACGGTGACGACGTCCGGTTCCTTGACAGCCTCGGCTATGTGCTCGTGCATGTCCTTGTCCTCCCGGTCAGGCGGCGGCGTGGCGGATGAGCTTGAACAGGTACGCCTGGCAGTCGTCGCCCTCCCAGGTCTGGCGGTGCAGCACCGCGGGGCGGAATCCCGCGTCGATGCCGTGTCCGACGATCCGCTTCAGCTCGGCGGTGTTGGACACGATCAGGTAGATCTCGCCGTCCGGGGCGAGCAGGTCGCGGGTGGCGATCTGGTCGAAGAAGCGCAGGACGATCTCGGCGCCCACGCACACGTTCCGGACCACGGTCGGGTCGTCGCTCGTCCGCGCGCTGACGGCGGGCGGGTTGAAGGTGATCACGTCCAGCCGCGCGGAGTCCGGGAACTCCTCGAAGAGGTTGGACACCAGCGGCCGGAAGACGGTGTCGGTCCGGTCCCCGACGATGCGCCCGTAGTGGGCGGCGGCGGTGGCCACGCTGTCCGGATGGACGTCGACCGCGTAGACCTCGCGCGCCCCGAGGGTGCCGGCGATCACGGCCTCGACGCCGAGACCGACGCCCATCGCCGCGTAGGCGCGGCCCTTGACCGGGATCGTGCCGTCCAGGAGGCGGTCGTGGACGATGCGGCTGGTGTCGCCCGGCTTGAAGACCCCCGGCGGCAGGGTGAAGGTCCAGCCGTTGTACGCGTACGCCCGCTCGGTGTGGATGTCGGACTTGGAGCCGCTGTTGATGGCCAGGATCTCGTCCCGGGACAGGGTGTCGGGCAGGGAGTCCAGCAGCGCGCGCACGTCGTCCTGGGACGCGGCGGTGCCGCCGGTGGTCCGGTCGGTCATGGCTCCTCCATGGGTCGGATGGGAAGGGAATTCGGGGGCTGAGAACGCGGTGCGGTCGGAGTGGCCAGGCCGTTCGCGGCCGACGGCGTACCGCTCTCGCTCGTACCCGGCGCCGTCCGGGACCGTCGTACGCCATGGCAGCGAGCGGTGCGGAGCCCCCGGCGAGCCGATCGCACCGGCACGCGTTCGGCTGGACCGGCAAGGCTGCGTGTCGTGCGGGACGCCGCGGTCGCGGCTGCGGGTTGTGCGGGGGCGGAGAAACCTTTCGCTGTGCCCGAACCGACCGCGGGGGAGGCTGGTTCGGACCACTCTGGCGGCGCGGCATCAGCGAGAGGGCCGACGGCTCGCCGGCATCGGCCGACGGCGCCTGATGCCGACAGCCCCGGTGCGGGCGGGTGGGGCTCGGCGGCTGCGAAGGGCGGACATGCTGCTCCCGGGAGATCACGAGGTGGCCCCGCACCACGCCGCTGGACGGAGCGGAACGGTGCGGGGCCCGAGCAGCATGAAGCATTATGAAAATGATTGTCAACATCAGCTGATGGCCCCTCATGGAGTGTGGGTGTCCGCGCCCGGTCGCCATGCGCGCGCGGCGGCTTCGGTGCAGTAGGGCTAGTAGTGATTATCGTTTTCATATACGCTCCCGCTGTCATTCCGCTGTCAGCCGGGACCGGAGCCCGTACGGAACCGCACGACGTGGCCGCCAGATCGGCAGGAGGCGAGGAGGATCCCGACCGACTTCTCCAAGTCCGAGTGGGGCCGCGGACACCGTCGTGTGTGCGTTCCGTGTTCCGTCGCGCTCCGACGCCTCGGCCGGAACGGAGCGACTGCTGGGACCGGTACGGCCCGGCGGTCGGATGACCGCGGCGGTCTGGGCCCGGGACGCGCTCGTTCCGCTGACGTGCGGTCCTCAAGGTCTTCGCCGAGAACACCCGCCGTCTGCGCCGCATCGCGCTCGACGCCATCGGACGGCTCCCCGAGGACGACAAGCCCCTCCGCCCGCGCACTCGACGGCATGACCCCGCCGATCGACCTGCCTTGAGTGGGCCACCCCCACAGGCGGCTGCCACCCGCCCCATCAGCACGTTCCGTTCGATCCGGAAGGCCGAGTCCTATGTCACCGCCAGCAATCACCGCGCCATCGGCGGGCAGCGCCGCCGATACGCCGGCCGGCGAGGCGCCCCCCGAACCCGCGAGGGGGGTGAGGGGCCGGCTCGCCTCCCGCAAGGGCCTGGCGCTTGCCTGCGCCGTCCTGTTCGCCCTTCTCCTCGTCTCGATCGTGGTGGCCATCGGTCTGGGCGCCGCCGTCATCACGCCGGGTGAGACCGCCCGTTACCTGTGGGCGGCCGTGAGCGGCGGCCGCATCGCCGCGGACGAGGTGACCACGTACCAGATCATCTGGGAGATCCGTACGCCGCGGGTGCTGCTCGCGGCGCTCGTGGGGGCCGGGCTGAGTGCCATCGGCGTGGCCATCCAGGCCATGGTGCGCAACGCGCTCGCCGACCCCTTCGTGCTGGGCGTCTCCTCGGGAGCCTCCGCCGGGGCCGTTGCCGTCACCGTCACCGGAGGACTGGCGGCGCTGGGCATCTACGCGGTGTCGGCCGGTGCCTTCATCGGGGCCCTGGTCGCGTCCCTCCTCGTCTACGCGGCCTCCTCCAGCCGGGGCTCGCTCTCGCCGCTGCGTCTCGTCCTGACGGGCGTCGCCATGTCATTGGGCCTTCAAGCGGTGATGAGCCTGCTGATCTACTTCGCGCCGGACAGCGAGGCGACCAGCATGGTCCTGTACTGGACCATGGGCAGCTTCGGCGCCGCGAACTGGGGTGCGCTCCCGGTCGTCTCGGTGGTCGTCCTTCTCGGCCTGGTCGCGCTGTACCGGTACGGCCGGGCGCTGGACGTCCTGGCCCTCGGAGACGAGACGGCCGCCAGCCTGGGCGTCAGCCCCGACCGGCACCGCAAGGCCCTGCTCGTCCTGGTCTCGCTCGTGACCGGAGTGATGGTCGCCGTCAGCGGCGCCATCGCCTTCGTCGGACTGGTCATGCCCCACGTGGTGCGCATGGTCGTCGGCGCCACCCACGCGCGCGTGCTGGCCGTCGCACCCCTGGCCGGAGCGATCTTCATGGTCTGGGTCGACCTGGTGTCCCGGACGCTGGTCGCGCCGCGCGAACTGCCCCTGGGCGTCATCACTGCCCTCGTGGGGGTGCCGGTCTTCGTCACGCTGATGCGGCGCAAGGGCTACCTGTTCGGAGGCCGCTGAGATGGACCTCAGACTCGACGGGCTCTCCGTCGTCACCGACGGCCGCAGCCTGGTGCGCGACCTGTCCCTGAACGTGGCGAGCGGCCGGGTCGTGGGCCTGGTCGGGCCCAACGGAAGCGGCAAGTCCACCGCCCTCCGGTGCGTGTACCGCGCGCTCCGACCCAGCTCCGGCACCGTCTGGGTGGGCGAGGAGGACCTCTCCCGCCTGACGGTGCGCCGCTCCGCGCAGGTCATCGCGGCCATGACCCAGGACGGCGCTGTCGATCTCGACTTCACGGTCGAAGAGGTCATCGCCCTCGGGCGGACTCCGCACCTTCAGGGCAACCAGGCGCTCAGCCCCCGGGAACGGGAGCTGTGCGAACGCGCGATGGACCGGCTCGACATCCGCCACCTCGCCCGGCGCGGAGTCCTGACGCTCTCGGGCGGGGAGCGCCAGCGTGTCCTGCTGGCCCGGGCGCTCGTCCAGGAGCCGGAGATCCTGGTGCTGGACGAGCCGACCAACCACCTCGACGTACGCCACCAGGTCGAACTGCTCTCGCTCCTGCGCGGCTCGGGACTCACCGTCCTGGTCGTGCTGCACGACCTCAACCTCGCCGCGGCCGCCTGCGACCGCATCGGGGTCCTCCGCGAGGGCCGCCTCGTCACCGCCGGCACGCCCGGGGACGTGCTCACCCCCGAGCTCGTCCACGAGGTCTTCGGCGTCAAGGCCAGCATCGTCTCCCACCCGCTGACGGGTGATCCCCAGCTGTTGTACTCGCTCAACCCCTCCCCGTGAAAGGCACCACAAGCATGTCCATGACCCGATCTCCCCGCTCGGTGCGGCAGCGCGCCGTCCTGGGCTCCGCGCTCGCGGCCGCGCTGCTGCTCAGCGGCTGCGGCGCCGAAGTGGAGACAGACGCCAAGGCGCCCGAGACGGTCACCGTCAACAGGTGCGGTGAACCGGTCGAATACACCGTCCCCAAGCGCGCCGTGGCGTACGAAGGCGGAAGCGCCGACAAGCTGTTCAGCCTCGGCCTGGTCGACCACGTGCACGGCTACGTGATGCCGCCGGCGAACCCGCCGGTAACGGAGTCTCCGTGGGCGAGCGACTACGCCAAGGTGAAGATGCTCAGCGACGACCTCCTCAACAAGGAGATCGTGGTCGAGGCCAAGTCCGACTTCGTCCTGGCCGGCTGGAAGTCGGGCTTCAAGGACGAGCGGGGCATCACCCCGGAGATCCTGGACAAGCTCGGCATCCAGAGCTTCATGCACAGCGAGAGCTGCTTCAACTACCCCAATTACCCCGAAAAGCACACGCCGTTCGAGGCGCTCTACACGGACCTCGAACGACTGGGCAAGATCTTCCGAGTCGAGAAGAAAGCGGAAGAGGTCATCGGCGGACTGAAGAAGCGGGTGGAGGCCGTCAAGGCGAAGGCGCCCAAGGGCGATCCGGTCCCGGTCTTCCTCTACGACTCGGGCACCGACCAGCCCTTCACCGCGGGCAACCAGGTCCCGCCCGACGACATCATCAAGACCGCCGGCGGCAGGAACGTCTTCGACGGCCTCGACCAGCGGTGGACCCAGGTGAACTGGGAGGCCGTCGCCAAGTCCGAGCCGGAGGTCATCATGATCCTCGACTACGGGGACCTGCCCGCCGAGAAGAAGATCGACTTCCTGAAGAACTCCCCGCACACGAAGGGGCTGCCCGCCGTCAAGAAGAACAACTTCTTCATCCTCGACTACAACGAGGGCATCAGCGGGCCGCGCAACATGGACGGTCTGGAGAAGTTCGCGAAGTACCTGGGTGAGCTGAAGAGCTGACCGAGTTGCGGTGCGCCTGGGCCGTGTCCGATCCGCACGGCCCCGGTTCTCCGAGCGGCAGGGCTGCGGCCCCGCAACCCGGCGACCGCCCACCGCGCCGGACACGCGCCCCCCGGCGCGTGAGCGCGTTGCCGCGGTGGGCGACGTACAGGCGTGCCCCCGGAGCGGCCGGGGGCACGCGCTGGTTTCCGCTTGTCAGAAGAGCGAGTACAGCAGCTTGTCGGGAGATCCGCTGCCGGCGCTGTCCATGACCGCGCTGGTGGCGTTGGCGGTGAGGGCGCCGCCGGCCTGGGCCGGGCCGGTCTCGGGGTCGGCGGCGAGTGATGGACGTGGGTGAGGCCGGCGTCGTGCGCGGCGGCGAGATCGCGCGCGGGGCTGTCGGCGGACGCCGCCGGCCTCTCAGGCGTCCGCGTGCGGCCTCTGCGGCCCCCTCGCGGGCCCGCAGGGTGCCGCACGCGGACGGAGCGACCCTGAAGGGTCATGGCATTCGTTCCCGATTGCCGGGCAGCGGTTCGTGTGCGCGAGGGCTGCCCGCTCGGGTCGAACGGCCGGTGGAGCGGGCTGCTACCAGGAGGACTTGGTCACTCCCGGCAGGAAGCCGGCGTGCGCCTGCTGTCGCACCCGTACGCGTGAGAGGCCGAACTTGCGCAGGTGGCCGCGAGGCCGGCCGTCGACGCTGTCGCGGTTGCGTACGCGGGTGGCACTGGCGTTGCGGGGCTGTCGGCGCAGCTCCGCCTGGGCGGCCTCACGCTCGGCCGTGGTGGAGGAGGGGCGGCGGATGATCTCCTTGAGTTCCGCCCGCCGGGCGGCGTACCGCTCGACGGTCTCCTTGCGCTTCTCGTTCTGCGCGATCTTGCTCTTCTTTGCCATCAGACCTTTCCTCCCCGCGCGCGGATCCGGGCCACGGCGGCCTCGATGCCGATCGTGTCCACCGTTTTGACCGCCCTGGCGCTCAGGGTGAGGCGGACGTGCCTCCCCTCGCTGGGCAGCCAGTAGCGCTTGCGCTGGATGTTCGGGTCGAAGCGGCGCGAGGTGCGCCGGTGGGAGTGGGAGATGTTGTTGCCGAAACCCGGCTTGGCGCCGGTCAGTTGGCAGTGGGCCGACATGGGTGCAGCCGCCTTTCTCGCAGGGTGCGAGTGTTGGTAATGGAAATCATTGCCATATAGTACCTGTCATGGCACGCAACGAGATCCGCCCGGTCATCAAGCTCCGCTCCACGGCGGGCACCGGGTTCACCTACGTCACCCGCAAGAACCGCCGGAACAACCCGGACCGCCTCACCCTGCGCAAGTACGACCCGGTCGTCGGCCGGCACGTCGACTTTCGCGAAGAGCGCTGACCCTGCCCGCCCACGGCCCCACCTGCCCCTACGCCGCCTGAAAGGCCCTGCCATGAAGCCCGGAATCCACCCCGCCTACGAGCCCGTCGTCTTCCGCGACTCCGCCTCCGGCACTGCTTTCCTCACCCGCTCCACGATGACCAGCGACAAGACGATCGAGTGGGAGGACGGCCGCACCTACCCGGTCGTCGACGTGGAGATCTCCTCCGCGAGCCACCCCTTCTACACCGGCACCGCCCGCGTCCTCGACACGGCCGGCCGCGTCGAGAAGTTCCAGCGCCGCTACGGGGCCCGCTGATGGGCCGGGAACCCGGACTGCCCGTCGTCATCGTCGCCGGCCTGCACGCCGAGGCACGGGCCGAGGTCGTCGACCGCCTCCTGAACGCCGTCCCCGGGAGCGTGGCGTTGCACCACGACCTGGCGGGCGCCTCCGACGGCACCGTGCTCCGGCTGATCCGCGATGCCGCCGGTACGGTCTCCCGCGGTGAGACACCGCTGGTGAACGACTGCGCGTGCTGTGCCCTGCGCGAGGACCTCGTCCCTGAACTCGAGCGACTGGCTGACGGCGGCCTGACCCGCCTCGCCGTCGTCGAGCTGTGGGACTCCGTCGAACCGAAGGCCATGGCCGAGGTGATCGCCGGGCATGGCGGAGACCGCCTGACCCTCACGAACGTGATCACCGCCGTCGATCCCGCACTCGTCCTGCCCTGCCTCGTCAACGGCGACGACCTGTCGGAAGCCGGCCTCGCGGCCGCCGCCACCGACCAGAGGACCGTCGGGGACACCTGGGCCCGCCAGCTGGAGTACGCGCCCGTCCTCGCCGTCGTCGACAACGGCGAGGCCGACGACGAGGACCGCGCCCTCCTCGCGCAGCTCCACCCCACCGCCCGGCGCGTGCCGGCCGACTCCGGCGAACTCGCCGAGGCCGCCCTCGCCGGCTTCGACGTCGAGGCCGCGGCCGCCGCCCAGCACCCCGCGTGCGCGCTGCTGCCCCAGGAGGCCGACGAGGCCGGAGTCACCACCTTCGTCTGGCGCCGCCACCGGCCCTTCCACCCGGAACGGCTCTACCAGGCGCTCGAGGACCTGTGCTGCGCCGCCGCCCGCAGCCGCGGCCGGTTCTGGCTCGCCGACCGGCCCGACACCCTGCTCGCCTGGGACGCGGCCGGCGGAGCGCTCTGTGTGGAGAACGCGGGCCCGTGGCTGGCGTCCCTGCCCGACGCGGCCTGGGAGATGGTCCCGCCCATGCGCCGGGCGGCCGCCGCGCTCGACTGGCACCCCGACCACGGCGACTGCTGCCAGCACCTCGTCTTCACCTCGCCCGGCCTTGACCGCGACGGCCTGGGGCGCCTCCTCGACTCCTGCCTCCTGACGGATGCCGAGTACGCCTCGGGGCGGGAGGCGTGGAAGCACCTGCCCGCCGCGTTCGACGCCCTCCTCGACGCAGCCTGACACCCACCCGAACACGCCCCGTCCACGGCCGCTGCTGCCGGGACGGAAACCTTCCTGCAAGGAGACGCCGCCATGGCCCGACGAACCGACCCCCGCAAGCCCGTCAAGTCCCGCCCCAACCCGCTCGACGCGGCCGGGATCACGTACATCGACTACAAGGACACCGACCTGCTGCGGAAGTTCATCTCCGACCGCGGCAAGATCCGCAGCCGGCGCGTCACCCGCGTGACCGCCCAGCAGCAGCGTGCCCTCGCCGCCGCCATCAAGAACGCCCGCGAGATGGCCCTCCTGCCGTACGCCGGCCGCTGACCGGCGTACGAGAGGTCCGGTGGAAGGACCGCCCGCCCCGGGGGGCGATCAACGTGATCGCCCTTCCACAGAAGTGGCGCACGGCCCCTCCCCCGCCTGCTGCCCCCGCTGCGCCGGTCATGGCGTCACGTCGACCTCGACCAAGGCCGAGCACGGACCACACCCGGAGCTCGGAGTCCCGGTCGGGTGCGTGTGCGCAGCGCACCCGGCGAGAGCAGCGAGGGCAGTCGGCGCATCACACGGGTCGCTGCGATGCCGTAGGCGATGCCGAAGACCAGGGAGGCGAGAAAGGCCACGTGCCTGGAGAACCCGTCGATCAACGGGAAGATCTGCCAGTGGGTCAGGTAGATGTACAGGGAATGGGTGGCCAGGAGGCCGGCGACCTGGTTGACGCGTTCGCGGCTGGGGAGGGACGGTACCCAGACGAGCAGGGCGAACGTGCTCATGATGATCGCTTCTCGCCCGGGGTCGCCGGGGAAGAAACCGGGCACCGTGGCCAGGGCGGCGGCCGTGACCACGATCCTCTGGTTTCTGGACCCGGCTTTCGCCGCAGCCCAGCCGAGCGCGAACAGCCAGAAGACGGTGACCGCGTCGGGCATGTGGGTGCGGTCGGGGAGCCCGAGCAGGTCGTAGCGGGTCAGCAGCCCGAGAGCGGCGAGCGCCAGGGGCAGGCCGTAGGGGAATCGGCGTTCTGCCCGGTCCGCCAGGGGGAGCGCCAGGAGGGCCACGGCGACGACGAGGATGTAGACCAGTGCCTCGACGAACCAGAAGTGCATGCCCGTTTTGCTGTCCTCGGGCCCCAGCACGCTGTCGAGGAGGGCGAGGTTGGCCAGGGTGTAGTCGTTGTTGAGGAGGAGTACGAAGCCGATCCAGATCATGGTCGGCACCGCGACCCGCGCGATGCTGAGGCAGGCGCGCCGGACGCGTTCGCCGCGTTCGGCGGTGGTGAGGTGGAAGCGGGCGAAGTTGTAGCCCGCGATGGCGAGCAGCAGGTGTGCTCCGCCCTTGATGCCGAAGACGTGGATGTGCGATCCGACGATGCAGAAGATCGCCACGGCGCGCAGGGCGACGCTGGTGTCGAGTGTCCGCCTGCGTGCGGGGATCTCTCCCTCCGGCGGCCTGAGTTCCCGGATCGGAGTGGTGTGCCAGTCGGTCGGCAGGTGGCCGAGCCGCTCTTCGAGGTGGAGAGACATCTCGACGTACGAGAGGGAGTCGCCGCCCAGGCTGACGAAGGTGCTGTCCTGCGTCACATCGGCCCGGTCGAGTATGCGTGCGTAGAGCCGGCACAGGTCTTCCGGGCCGCTGCCCGGGCCCTGTGCAGACGGGCCGGGGTCGGCCGGGTGGGCCAGTTCCCGTACGGCGCGGTAGTCGGGCTTGCCCGTCGGCAGGCGGGGAAGGTCCGCCAGGACGTGGACCCGGACCGCCCGGGCCGGGAGGCCGCACTCGCTCGTCACCAGGTTCCGTATCCGCCGCGCGTCGGAGGCGTGGGCACCCGCAGCACCGGCACCGACGGCGGCCACGGCCAGCGCGGTGTCGTCGCCGGTGCACAGCGCGGTGACCCCGTGCCGTGCGAGCATCGCCTCGACCTGGGCGGGGTCGATGCGCAGGCCGAGGATCTTCACGAACCGGCTGCGTCGGCCGACGATCTCGTACATGCCTTCGGGGGTGCGCCGCGCGATGTCGCCGGTGTGCAGCTCCTGCGTGGTCCGGCCCAGAGCGAGGTCGTCGGGGGTACGGGCGTAGCCGAGCATGACGTTCGGCCCTGTGTAGACGAGCTCTCCGGTGTCCTCTTCGGGCCAGTCGGGCAGCGGTTCGAGGCGGAAGGAGCCACCGGGAATCGGGACTCCGGCCGCCCCGGGGTGGGTTTCCGCGAGGTCGGGCGGCAGGTAGGCCATGCGGGCCGTCGCCTCGGTCTGCCCGTACATCGCGAACAGCTCCCAGCCGGCGGCGCGGCCGAGAGCCGCGTAGTGCCGGACCCGGTCGGGTGCGAGCCTGCCGCCGGCCTGGGTGACGTAGCGCAGGTGGGGCAGGTCCATCGAGGCGAAGCCGACCCGGTCGAGCAGGTCGAAGGTGTACGGGACCCCTGCGAAGGTCGTCCCGCGGGCGCTGCGGAACAGTTCCCAGAAACAGCTGTCGGCGACCGAGAGATCGGTGAGGATCAGTGCGGCGCCGCGCAGCAGATGGCTGTGGATGACGGACAAGCCGTAGCAGTAGTGCATCGGCAGAGTTGTCGCCGCGCGGTCGGTGTCCCGGATTCCCAGGTACTCGGCTATGGATTCCGCGTTGGCCTGAAGATTTCCGTGCGACAGCCGCACGAGTTTCGGTGAACCCGTCGATCCGGAAGTGCTCAGCAGCAGAGCGAGATCCGGGTGCAGGTCATGCGCCGAGACGGGGCGCCGCTCGTCGAGTGCCCACTGTCCGCCGTCCGGGTGTGCCACGACGTCCGGGTCGTAGGCGTCGATGAGTGACTGCACGGCTTCCGGGTGGTCGCCCGGCACCAGCAGGACCGGATGCCCCGCCGAGAGTGCCGCCAGGTGGACGACGAGCGCCTCGACGGTGTTGGCGCCGACCACCAGGACCAGGCGGCGCGCAGGACCCAGGCGATCGGCTGTCGCCTCCACCCGGGCGGCGAGCTCGCGGTAGGTCACCGGGCCGTCGGCGGTGATCACCGCGGTGCGGTCGTGATGGGCCGCGAGAGCGCGGGCGAACGGAACGGTCTTGGCGCCGGGGAGCAGGGCGGGAGGGGCTGTCACGAGCGCATCTTAGGAAAGCCTTACCTCATGGGGTAGTCACAGGAAAGTCACGGCCGGGGCGTGGAAGATCCATAAGGAATTCCCAGGTAGGGTCGGCTCCGCCGAACCCCCGCCGAGGCCGAAACGTTGCGTGCGTCACTCTTGACCTTTAGGTTAGCTTTACCTTACTTATAGGACGTTCATAGATTCTCACTGCACGTGCAGGAAGGCTTCCCATGCGACGCCCCTCGGTTCGACGTCTGACCGCGCTTCTCGCGGCAGCGCTTCTCCTCCCCGCCGTCGCCGGCTGCGGCGTCGACGAGGACGACGCCGGGCTCGTGATCTACTCCGGCCGCAACGAGAAGCTGGTCAAACCGCTCCTCGACGACCTCGAGAAGGCCGTCGGCACCACGGTCGCCGTCCGCTACGGCGAGAGCGCCGAACTCGCCGCCCAGATCCAGGAGGAGGGCGACAAGACCAAGGCGGGCCTGTTCTTCTCCCAGGACGCCGGCGCCCTCGGCGCCCTCTCCGCCAAGGGCCTGCTGGAGAAGCTGCCGCAGGCATCGCTCGACAAGGTCGACCCGGCCTTCCGCGGCAGCGCGGGCGACTGGGTGGGCACCTCCGGGCGCGTCCGCGTCCTCGCGTACAACCCCGGCCAGGTGTCCAAGGTTCCTGACACCGTGCACGACCTGGTCAAGCCGGAGTGGAAGGGCAAGATCGGCTACGCCCCGACCAACGCGTCCTTCCAGGCCTTCGTCACCGGCATGCGCGTCCTGGAGGGAGACGACGCAACCCGCGCCTGGCTCAAGGGACTGAAGGCCAACGAGCCGAAGGTCTACGAGAACAACCTCAAGGTCCTCGACGCTGTCGGCAAGGGCGAGGTCTCACTCGGCCTCGTCAACCACTACTACTGGTACGAGCAGGTCGCCGAGAAGGGCGAGAGCAAGGTCAAGGCGAAGATCCACTTCCTGCCGGGCGGTGACCCGGGCGCCCTCGTCAACGCGGCCGGAGTCGGCATCCTCAAGGGCAGCGACCAGGCCCCGGTGGCGCAGAAGGCCGCCGACTTCCTGCTCTCGGAGAAGGCGCAGAAGTACTTCGCCGAGGAGACCAAGGAATACCCGCTGGCCGCCGGCGTCACCAGCACCGTCAAGGACCTGCCTCCGCTGGCCTCCCTCGACGCCCCCAAGATCGACCTGGGCAAGCTGGAATCGCTGCAGGAGACCCTGAAGATGCTTCAGGAAGCCGGGATGGTCTGACCCGCATGCACTCCACGGATCCCGTCGCAGCGGCGGATCCCGCAGTGCGCCCGGCAGGCGCCACCGCGCCGGCCGGGCGGCTGCGTGCCGGGCGCCGCCCGCCCGCCGCCCTGCTCCTTCCCGCGGCCCTCGCCGCGGTGTTCGCGCTGCTGCCGCTCGGCTACCTCGCCGTCCGCTCCCTGGAGCGCGGTCCCGCCTTCGCCTGGGACGCCATCGCCGACGAGCGCACCGCCCAACTGCTCGGCCGCAGTCTCGGACTGGCCGCCGTCGTCGTGTCGGCCTCCCTGGTGCTGGGCGTGTCCCTGGCCTGGCTCACCGCACGGACCGACCTGCCCGGCGCCCGGACCTGGGCGGTCCTGGTGACGCTGCCCCTGGCCGTGCCGAGCTACGTCGCCGCCTTCACCTGGCTGTCGGTCTTCCCCGGCCTCGCGGGCTTCGGCGGCTCCGCCCTCGCGCTGACACTGGTGAGCTTCCCGTACGTCTACCTGCCCGTCACCGCCGTACTGCGCGGGGCCGATCCGGCACTGGAGGAGGTCTCCCGCTCGCTCGGCCACGGGCCGCTGCGGACCTTCCTGCGCGTCACGCTGCCGCAGGTGCGTCCCGCCGCGGCCGGGGGATCCGTACTGGTCGCGCTCTACGTGTTCTCCGACTTCGGCGCCGTCTCCCTGATGCGCTACGACACCTTCACCCGCGGCATCTACACCTCCTACCGGGCCAGCTTCGACCGCACCCCGGCCGCCGCCCTCAGCGTCGTCCTCGTGGTGATGACGATCCTGCTCGTGGCTGCCGAGGCCCGTACACGAGGCCGCGCGGGACAGGCCAGGACCGGGACCGGCACGGCACGCCCCGCCGCCCCCGCGCCGCTCGGCCGGTGGCGGATGCCGGCCCTGACCTGGTGCACGGCGGTCGCAGCCGTCGCCGTCCTCATGCCGCTGGCCACCCTCGGGTACTGGCTCGCCGTCGGCAATTCCGCCACGTGGGACCCTGCCGCGCTCCTCGACACCGCCGGCACGACCCTCGGCGTCGCCGCCGCGGGAGCCGTGCTCACGACCCTCCTCGCCCTGCCCGTCGGGGTGATCGCCGCGCGGCACCGGGGCCGGACGGCGCACCTGCTGGAGCAGTCCGCCTACGCCGGACACGCCCTCCCCGGCATCACCGTCGCCCTGTCCCTGGTCTTCTTCGCGGTCCGCTACGCCGACCCGCTCTACCAGGAACTCCCGCTGCTGGTCTGCGCGTACGCCGTGCTCTTCCTGCCCGTCTCGGTGGCAGCGACCCGGGCCGCCGTACTGCAGTCCCCGCCGGTGCTGGAGGACGTCGCACGCTCGCTCGGCCGCAGCCCCCTGCGCGTGCTGCGCGAGATCACCGTGCCGCTCGCCGCACCCGGGGTCGCCGCCGGCGCCGCCCTGACCTTCGTCGTGTGCATGAAGGAACTCCCCGCGACCCTCCTGCTGCGGCCGACCGGAATGGACACCCTGGCCACCCGGCTCTGGACCGAGACCGGCACCGGATCCTTCGCCGCCGCGGCCCCCTACGCCGCGGCGCTGATCCTGCTGGCGGCCATCCCCTCCTACCTCCTCGGACGGCACCGCACATGACCGACGTACAGATCACAGGAGTATCGAAGTCCTACGGCCCGGACGCTCCTGTCCTGCGCGGACTCGACCTCACCGTCCCCGCCGGCACCCTGGCCGCCCTCCTCGGCCCCTCCGGCTGCGGCAAGACCACCCTGCTCCGCATCGTCGCCGGCTTCCTGCGCGCCGACGCGGGTACCGTCACCGTCGGCGGACGCACCCTGTCCGGCCCCGGTGTCCACCTTCCCCCCGAGCGCCGCCGCATCGGCATCGTCCCCCAGGAGGGCGCGCTCTTCCCGCACTTGAGCGTCGCCCGCAACGTCGCCTTCGGGCTGACCGGCCACGACCGCGCCGCACGCCGAGGCCGCACCGAGGAGATGCTCGAACTCGTCGGCCTCGGCGGCCACGGCGACCGCATGCCGCATGAACTGTCCGGCGGCCAGCAGCAGCGCATAGCGCTCGCCCGGGCCCTGGCGCCGGAACCCGCACTGGTCCTGCTGGACGAACCGTTCAACGCCCTCGACAGCGCTCTGCGCGCCGGTGTCCGGGCAGATGTCCGAGCCGCCCTGCGCGCCACCGGAGCCACCGCCCTGCTGGTCACCCACGACCAGCAGGAAGCCCTCTCCACCGCTGACCTGGTCGCGGTCGTCCGCGAAGGCCGCGTGGCCCAGTGCGACACACCGCAGGAGGTCTACCGCCGGCCGGCCGACCCCTGGGTGGCCCGATTCGTCGGCGATGCCGTACTCATCCCCGGCACCACTGACCACGGCACCGCGACGACGGTGCTCGGCCGCCTTCCCCTCGCATCGCCCCCCGCGGGCCGGAGTGAGGGCACCGTCCTGCTGCGGCCCGAGCAGCTCCAGCTCACCGGAACCGCGACAGCTGCCCAGGGAACCGTGACCGACGTGACCTTCTACGGCCACGACGCCATGGTCACCATCTCCGTCGACGGCCTGGAGAGCCCGGTCGACATCCGGGTCGCCGGTCCCGTCGCCGTACGGCCGGGTCAGCGCACCGGCATCCTCGTCAAGGGCGAGGCCACACTGCATCCATGAACCGGAGGGGCTCCGTCGCCGGGGCGCACGCGGGTGGTCAGTGTGATCAAGGGCGCCCCTGTGCGCCCTCGGCCGGAAGCAGCGCTGCCCAGTGCGTGGGTCGGCATGGGCCGGGGAGCACGTCCTCCTCATGCGCGGAAGCCTCCGGCCTCGGCTCCCGGACATGTCGCCAGCGGGTGAGATCCACGAGGTACCGGCAGTGCGGATCGTCCGCGCCGTCGGGTGTCCGCCACTCCTTGCCGAGCAGTGAGGGAAGTGCGGAGAGGAGGGCGGTCAGTGCACCGCCCGGCCGGACACCGGCGGCGATCACGCCGGCTGCCTCGTCGCTGTCCATGTAGGGGCGCAGAAGACCTCCTTCCCGGAACAGGAATCCGCGCAGCCGTGCCGGGGGCTGTTCCTCGGACGGACGGGCCAGGCATCGCAGGAGGGCGGCAGCCCAGTCGTCCTTGGTGAAGGGTGCTTCCACCACCTGGGCCGGGTCGACGAGGCAGAGGTCCATTCCCATGACGGAGGCGACCCTGTCGGAGGCGTGTACGGAATGGTGCCCGCTTGCGCCTCGTGACCGGGGGTGTCGGCGGTGGTGCGCGCGCCGAAAGCCCTCACGTGGGCGCCTGGCGATGCGTCGGAAATGTCGGCCATCGGTCAGCATGAGTCCTGAAAGGGCTGGGGGAAGCTGACCGAAGACGCGAATCGTTGTAGGCTCCGGGGACCGCCCTTGACCTGCGGAAAGCGGGCAGGGAGCAGACATTTCGGGAGTTTTCTCATGCTTCGCACCATGTTCAAGTCCTACATCTGACATCTGGACGTTTTCGCAGGTCAGCGGCGTGGTGGCGGGGCTCTGGTCAGCAAATGGTCAGCATCAGCCCCTTGGGTTGTTCACGGGGCACGCCAGTCGGCAGTCGCGCATGTTGCTGGCGCAGGGCCGTGCCGGTGCGTCGTGACCACGGCCTTTGCCGCGTGGAACCCGACGTCGTTGGGGCCGCGCCCGGCCGTCCTCGCCGGTGACATGGGTGCAGTCATCCACCCGACAACGAGGGCAGCAACAGCCCCTGTCTCCTTCGTTCAGGCGAAGCGATCGCTATTTCGGCAGCGTTTCGACCTCAGAGTTTCTAGCGTCGGCAGCAGTGTTTCGCTGGGCGAGAGGACTCGAACGTGACCGACCCTGCCGCAGGTGTGCGCCCACCCGCTGTAGCGCGCCGGCTTCCCGGCCGGGCAAAGCGGCGCATGGACGTCCTGCGCGAGTATGAGGAATTCAATTCTGATCGCCGCAGGGGGATTCCTGCGGTCCTGTGGCCGTTCCTCGCGCCGGACCCGGACCGGTACTACCGATGGCGGGTCCACCTGGATTGCGCTTGCATCAAGGAGCTGCTGACACCGGACGACCGCACCCCGCCGAGCGAGAGGCAGTGGCGTGGCCTTGGGGACCGTGAAGCTTTGCCGCAGGGACAGGTGTACTGCCGGCACGACGATTCCGTCGATGCCCCCTATCGCGACATCATTGAGTGGGGAGAACGGCGAGAGGTCAGCTTTCCCGGATATACCGTGGGATTCTCTGCATGGGCGACCCACGCCAGCTTGGCGAGCTGTCGGTGTCCGCCACGTGCGCATTACCGCCGACCGCCTCGCAGGCGGTATACGACATCCGTCGGCCGGTGGCCGGGTGGATCCGCTCGCCGAGCTGCTTCACCGCCTTCACGGTAAGCCCCGTCTCCTCCTGGGCCTGCCGTACGGCGGCGTCCTCGAGGGCCTCGTTGGGCTCGATTTCGCCGGCCGGGAACCTGTCAGGTGAGCTGGCCCTCGCTTACCCCTCGCCTGACCATGAGACCGCGGCCTTCGTGCACCACGATGGCCGCGGCGCTGCCCGGTCGCTCCTCAGCGCTCTGCTGTGTCACCTCTGCTTCTCCAGGACGGCCAGTATGGGCCGGAGATCGTATCGCCGCCCTGAAGTGTGTACGACGTCCGCGAGTGAGGGTGCCTGCCCGAAGCGGGGCAGCTCAGGGGGTGGGGTTCGATGGCTGGGCGGTCAGTAGGGAGCGGAACTGCTGGTAGCCGCGGGCGGCTGCACGGTTGATGATGCCTCGGGAAAGCTCGGCGTGCGCGGGAGTTCGCAGGCCAGCGCGCAGTAGGGTGCTGATGTCGGCTTCTCGTAGGCTGGGAAGCCAGGGGTCCATGGACGGTGAGGCGAGGCATTGCTGTAGGAGGTTCAGTACCTGTCCGGTGTGATCTGCGACGATGCTCGTGAGGTAGCGGAAGACGTGTGGGTTCTTGCCGAAGGACCCAGTGGTCTGGAGGAGCTCCTGGAGTTGATCAAGGCACCAGGTGGCCGGGAATCGTCCGCTACCCACCAACGCTCCGGGGACGTCCAGTAGCTCGCGGCGTTCTGGTGATTCGGGGCCGCCTGGGGCTCCAGCGAGAATCTTTCTCCGCCATTCCCACCAGAGGCGGACACGTTCGATGACGGCAGCGGGGATGTCTGGACCAGCCCGGAGGCCGGAGGTGATGCTCCAGGCGAGCCGGTTGAGAGCTTCACCGCTGGAGTTGGCGTAATAGTCGCGGATGATGCTGTCCTCGCCCTCCAGTTCAATGAGGCCGCCCCAATAGCGCACAAGGATGTCTGAGCCGAGTTTGATGCGGAGGTGTTCTTGTTGATCAGTGCCGTCTTCGGTGCGGGTGCAGGCCGCAGTACGGTACGCACTGAGGAGGAGTTCGACGGCGGGCTGGTAGTACGGTGAAGCCCCCAGGTATGCCTCCCATGCGAGACGTGCAAGCGGCTCGTTTCCTGTCAGGAGATGGGCGTGGCGATTGGCCCAGTCACGGTCGAGGTCGGTCAGTTGCGCGAACCGCTCGCCGACGACGGTGACAATCAGGCCCGCGATGGGCGAGCCAGCGAGTGACTCGGGTTCGGTCAGCTCATCCAGAACGCCGAACAGGCGACCGAAGTCGGCGTCATGAGTGCGGCGCCATCGTGCCCAAGCCACCATGGTGCGCAGCGCCTGGGCGCGAGGGTCACTCCAGTGATCGGTGTCGCTGGCGGCAGGCAGGTCGGCTGTGCGGAGCATGACGGTGAGGGTTCGCCAGATGGCCTCGGCCAGGTCAGGTACCGGCTGTGCCGTGGGGCGGACGAGCATCTCGTACAAGAGCTGGGCGCTCTCGCGGAGGATGTCGTGGGTTCGCGGACTGGCAGACCGCTCGGTGGCAGTGGCGGCCAACTGGACAAGGGCTTCGCTGTCGAGGTCATCGCCGCGGCGGATGGCTTCGGTGAAGCCGCCGAGGGCGGCAACAAGATATGCATCGTCCAGGTCGGCGAAGAGTGCGGATCGTGAGCTGTGGGCGCGTGCCTGCTGGTTGATAGCGGCCCGCAGCTGGACCGTGAAGTCCCCTTCGGACTGTCCAGTGAACCTGTCGGCCGATGGGGTGAAGGCGCGGACGCGGGCGACGAGTTCGGTGGTGTTGAGAGCTGCCAGTTCGTCGGTGCTGACCGAACTTGGCGGGGTCCAGAAGAATGGCTCCTCGATGTCGTCGAGCGAGGCCGCCGGACCGTACTCCGTTTCGAGGCGCTGGAGATCGTTCTGCAAATCGCTTGGCAGGATTGGCCGGATCGCGGCGTAGCGCTCCCGGTGCCATGTCTCTGTGAGATGCCTCAGCCTTGTGTCGCTGATCTCTTGGTCGGCGTATCGGCGGTGGCTTTCCTTCCATTTGTCCGTGTCAGGCCCCTCCCGGACGACCTGCACCAGAACATTGCGTTGTTCGGGTTCGAGGTGTTCGCAGCGGGCCCGGGCCAGGCGCAGCCACTCAAGTGCGAGGTCGTTGTCTCTTGCCAACTGTCGGTCGGACAGCGCCTGGTAGACCAGTGCCGGCGTGAGGTCGCCGTGATGCTCTAGCACGTGAAGACGTAGACGCCGGAAGATCAGCCACGGGTGGGCGCCGAGCACGGCGAGAACGGTGTGAAGGTCTGCTCGACCCGAGGTGAGGAGATGGCGAGCGGCGTCTCGGACTGCTGCTGTCAGGCGGGCCTCTCGCAGCTGGTAGGGGTGTGGGCGATCCTGCTCGAGAGTCGGGCAATACGTCCGGGACATGTCCAGACCCGACCGGCGTGCCGCTTCTTCAGGAGTCCCGCTCGCCCGATCTAGGAGGTCGGCAAGCATCTCCAGCCACGGCAGCCCCAGGGACTCGGTGAGGCGGGGCGCGTAGTGACCCAGGATCTGGTCGTACTCCCACTCATCAAGCCGACCGCCGCTTTGTGCCTCGTCGATCAGGGCAGCCATCAAGTCGAGTGCGGGTGCCTGATCGACGTTCTTGGCGCAGTGGGCGACGAGGGCCGCGTATCGAACTGGGTTGATCAGTTCGCGACTGCCGCGCGCTGCCGTTGCGGCCCTCGAAGCGAGCTTTGCGGCCTTGGCGGGCGGCATGCGTAGAGCTGCCTCCACCAGGTCAAGGTTGACGAACGGGTTGTCCGTCTCCGGGCTCTCTCTGGCGATAGCGAGCACCTGTGCGGGGTCGGCTTCCGCAACACGGGCGAGGTATGCCGATGCCGGCCAGCGAGGGTAGGAGACCTGGTTCCCCTCCTCGTCTACCGTCACAGGTGGGAGATCCGCGAAGAACCCCTCCTTGCGCAGCGGCCCGAGCCATGCCGGTGTGGTGAGCTGAGAAAAGAACCTTTCCCAGGTGATCTGGTTTTGAGGGAAGTCCGAACGTAGGCGCCTTGCATCCGCGTTGGAGGGCTCCGGTGTGGCGGCCAGGGCCTCCAGGCGTTCCACGGCCGCCAAGTAGTGGGCCTCGAAGGCGTCGAGGACGGCGTCGAGCATGCCTTCCAGGCCGTCGACTCGCTCAAGGATGTCTGCGTCCACCGTCTGCGGATGTTCGAGGTTCCTCCTGTGCGCGCGTCCATGCAGTGTGCCGACTGCGTTGAGCCATGCCTTCCCTGCCCGCGATGTCTCCTCGATACGCAAGGCGGCCAGGATGGCCTTGACCCCGTCTCTGTGGCCGGTGCCGGTGCCCTGTTCCCGGGGGGTACGGGCCTCATCAGGAAGAAGAACGGCCCGGACTGAACTCTCCAGTTCCCTGAGCACGTGGAAGATCAGCATGGATCGGCTGTTCAGCTGGAAGTCGTGGTCGACCAAGCGGCACACGTCCTCGAACAGGGCTGCTGGGCCCGGACCGAGATGCCGCAGTCGTTGAAGAATCCGCTCCCGACGAATGGAGCTGCTGTTATCCGCTGCGGGAAGGAAGGTTGGAGGCTCTTTCACTTGGCCATCATGCCTGCGCTTGTCGTTTGGTGGGGGCTAACGGAGTCGACCGGGGTGCTGAGGGATTGTGGCGGGGAGTGGCAAGCCTGAGGAGTCTGCCGCACGATCGGGTGAGATCCGATCTGGCAGGCTCTGTAGGGCATGTGGGAAGGGTGTCGCTGTGCCCGAGCCTTATCCGGAAGAGTTCCACCGGGGCGTCGTGCGGGTCCGCGCGGAACCGCGGCCCGGGTGTGATGGTCGGGCAGGTCGCCGCCGATTTCGGGGTCCACCCGACGACGTTGTGGCAATGGATGCGCCGGCGGACATCGATGACGGGGCCAGGGCCGGGACCACCAGCCAGGAGACTACGGAACTGCGCGAGGCGCGTCGGCGGATCAGGTTGCTGGAGCAGGAGAGCGAGGTCCTGCGCTGGGCCGCGGCCTATCTGTCGCAGGCTCATCGGCCGGGAAAAGGATCTACCCGCTTGTGAAGGAGCTGGCCGCGGACGGAACGCCCGTCTCGGTGACGTGCCGGGTGCTGAAGCTCGCCAGGCAGCCGTACTACCGCTGGCTCGAGAAGCCGGTGCCCGACACCGTACTGGAACAGGCCTATCGCGCGGACGCGCTGTTCAGCGCCCACCGTGAGGACCCGGAGTTCGGTTACCGGTTCCTGGCCGACGAAGCACGAGGCAGCGGGGCGGTGATGGCGGACCGGACCGCGTGGCGGATTTGCCGGGACAACCGCTGGTGGAGCGTGTTCGGGAAGAAGCGCGGCCGGGGCAAGAAGGCCGGCCCGTGCACGACGATCTCGTGAGCCGCAACTTCACCGCGAGTGGCCCGAACCGGCTGTGGCTCGCCGACATCACCGAGCATGCCACCGGCGACGGCAAGCTGTACCTCTGCGCGATCAAGGACGTGTTCAGCAACAGGATCGTGGGCTACTCCATCGGCGCACGGATGAAGTCCCGCCTGGCCGTGACCGCTCTGGACAATGCCGTGGCCCGGCGTGAAAACGTCGACGGATGCATCCTGCACAGCGATCGCGGCTCGCAATTTCGGCCCCGGAAGTTCGTCCAGGCACTCGAACGCCACCGGATGGCCGGATCGATAGGGAGAGTGGGGGCAGCCGTCGACAACGCGGCCATGGAGTCCTTTTCAGCCTGCTGCAGAAGAACGTCCTCGACCGCCGCAGCTGGACCACCCGCGAGGAACTGCGGATCGCGATCGTGACGTGGATCGAGCGGACCTACCACCGACGCCGTCGACAAGCCGCACTCGGCCGACTGCCCCCCTGTCGAGTACGAGACCGTCATGACCACACCGGCCCTCCGGGCCGCGTGACTGAACCTGTCACCCGAACCTGCACCAGACCCTTCCTACCAGGACCTCTCCAGGACCAACAGGTGGGTCGGTGAAACGGAACCCGTCCCATGGGCGTGAGGTCGAGCAAGACTTCAAAAGGCGATGGCCCTCTTTCCGGGTTTGGAGACGATGCGGTCGTACGAGGCGCTGGGTGATGTCGTTGCGGCTGATGTCCCGCGAAGTCGAGCCTCGTGCGCTCCCGCGTCCTCCAGCGACGACGGCTGCGTCAGAGTCCCGATGCGGTAACCGGAGGCCTACTGCAGCCTCCGGCCACGCCGACCTTGGGACACCGGGGTGAAGCCGTGAACTTGAAGGTGCCCGTGTGGGAGATAGAGGCGGATCAGCACTTCGCCGGACCGTGCTCCCTAGCGCTGGAGCCGGGCCTGGGCGAGCACGGGTCCGACTGACCACCGCGCACAGCCCGGCGGGCCCCGCACCGGGGTCATTCCTCCATACGCTGAAGGTCGGCTGCCCGGTGGTCACCCACGGACGCCAACCCGTCGACGAGGCGTCGCCACCGTGCGATCTGGTCCGCTGCCATGGCATCACGCGAGTGAAGCGTCCCGAGCCAGTCGGGGAGGTACCAGCACCTGTTCGCGGCGATGCGGTGGTCGCCGTCGATCAGTCGTTCCGCCAAGCGGAGTCCCGTGTCCCTCTGCCATGCGAGCGGGGCGCACTTGCCGAGTTGTGCGAGTGCGTCGAGGGCCTTCGGTTCCCGACGGGCGAGCACAGTCCAGCGGTCCAGGAGACCGGTGAGGAGGTCGGGATGGAGCCAGTCCTCCCGGGCGCGGGCCAGGGTCGCGTCGATGTCGGTGTCACTCATGTCGATCTCGGGCGCGGGCAGGAGCGACCCCAGCGCGAGGCCGTCCCAGTGATGGCCGGTGCGCAGCCCGGTGCCCTCGCCAATGGCGTCGAGGGCGGCCTCCATGACGACGGGCCAGACGGCAGGGAGGGACGGGCGCAGGCTGTCGTCGTAGGTGAAGAGCACGGCGAGGTCGCGGAGGAACTGGTGCAGGGCGCGGCTGTTGGCTGCGAAGTGCCGTGCGTGTGCCTTGAGCGGCTCGGTGTCGCCGTTGACCGCCAGGTCGACGATGACGCGCGCGCTTCGCCTGCTGTGCCGGTTCTCGTACCCCTCCTTCGCCCAGTGGTCGGTGGCGCGGGCGTGAGCGGCGAGCAGGGTTTCGGTGAGTCCGTTCGCCCGATCCGCCACACAGCTGTCGCTGAGGGACGCCGAACAGGCGGCGACGAGCGGGGGGATCAGCGAGATCAGATACAGTCGCTCCGTCTCGACCTCGGGCAGCGTCCGCTCGTAGGGGCGGTCGAGTCGGGGACGCCCCCGTGTGCCGCTCGCCGGGTCCCAGTCGCCCAGTCGGCAGTCCTGCAGCCCCGCTTCCACGGCGTCGAGCGCCACCTGGTGCCGGCACGGGCCCGGCTGCCGGACGGTGTCGCACGGCGCGGCCCAGACGTATTCGAGACCCAGGGCGAACGCCATGCGCACCTCGTCGAAGTGGTTCGTGCTGCAGTGGGTCAGGACGTCGATGACCGCCTGGCGGTCGACGACAGCGTCTTCGGAGGTCACCGCCAGGAGCGCCGCCAGGCCGGTCGCCGCGGACCGGTCGGCCCCCATCGAGTAGTAGGAGGACGAGGCGTACCGGGTACGGCTCGGTTCGGTGATCGCCTTGATCAGGACGGTCGTCGCCCACCGCAGGTCGTCGGCGGGAACCCGGATCCGTTCGCGAACGTGTGCGACGGCAGCGGTGGCGGCGACGGCGGCGATCGGGTCGAGCCTGTCGAGAGGAAGCCCCGGCGTTTCGTCGCCCAAGGACCGCGCCAGGGCCAAGTCGGCCAGAAGCGTGTCGGGAGGGGCGGTGCGAGCCTCGGATCCGGCGTAGGCGTTCTGCAGGCGCAGGGCCTGGCCGACACGATCGAGCATCTCAGTCTCGGGCCGCATGCGAGTCGCCAACGGCTCAGGATGCTGGTATTGCACGGTCAAGGTGCCGGCCGCGTCGCTTTCCAGGTGAAAGTTCTCCGGCCTGAACGTCGCTGCCCACACCTGGACCGCGGCGAGGACGCGGTCGGCCTCCGCGCCGTCCTGGGAGCCAGCGACCACTTCTTCCGCGCGGCGGACGAGTTTCTCTCCGGTAGCCGCGAGCTCGTTCAGCCGGCCCTGGTCCCCGGAGAGGAACGCGCGCATGGTGAGTTCGGCGGCGACATCGCGCGGGCTGCTTTGGCGACGGGACCGCCCCTCGAGATCGGTCTCGTCCGGTCCTTGTACGTGCAGTACTCCTTCACCGGCGACTCGTACGAACTCCAGCTGCCACACGTCCGGATCCCGCATCCAGGGAATCAGTAGATCGCCGGCTTGTTCCAGATGGCGTACGAGGAACCCGACGACCAAACCGGGCATGGCCAAATTGCTGCAGTCGCGCAACAGCAGCTCCACGACCTGGGTGGGGGAGATGCCGGCGATGGCCACGAGCTGGTCCGCGAGGCGTTCGACCGCGAGCAACGCGCTCACGCAGGGGTACGGGCCGATCGACGACCCCCGGTACCAGGCCCATACGTGTTCGTCCCCAACGCAGTGTCGGACTCCGACCCCCGGCAGATCCAGTTCTGCTCCGGGTGCCTGGCCGTCGTCGCCGTGTCCCCCGACCCGGACGGCCGCCGCGTGGTCGAGCATTCGGTTGATCAGAGCCAGCGTAGGTACGGTGCGCGCCGTTAGCAGCGACCAGAAGGGTCCTCGGTACCACCCGGCCATCGGTTCGGTGATGCGTCCGCGGGCGCAGTGATCCCGGATGCCGTCGTCGAACGGGTACGAGCGGGACCAGCCGTATCCGTCATCTTCAGGGTCGTGCCTTTCGATGTAGTAGGACTCGGCAAGGAGCAGTAGAAGATCCGGCTGATGTCTGGCCATCTCCGTTACGGCCCAGAAACTCTCCACGGCGGGCCTTAGATACTCACCGCCATCGTCGGCGATTCCCCTGAGGAACGCCTCGGCCCGGCCGTCGAGATCGGGGCCGAGTATCGCCAGGGCTTCCACCGCGAATTCGTCCGAGTGCTCCGGATCGGATGCGAGCACGCGGTCCCGCAGCAACTGTCGGATGGGGTCAGGACCGCTTGTGTCGACCTTCACTAGTCCGCGCAGCCACGTCAGTGCTAGTTCGCGGACGATGCGGCTCATGTCTTGGCTGGTCCGTGGGCTGCTGCCGGAGTCGGCGTCGTGCGGGTAGCAGAAGGCCAACTTGACCAGGGGCGCGAGCACCAGCGGGTCGCCGACACCATAGGGCGCGTAACGTTGCATGGCCAACCGGATGAACGTACGCAATCCGGCTTGTCGGTCTGTCTGCAGCGCAGGCCGCACGCGGCCGAGTACCTCCCCCGCGGCACCGAGAGTGAGGACCGCCTCCCACGGCACGTCCGACCACCGCTCGCCGTGGTCGGACGCGATCTCGTCGAACACGGTGCGCAGGTCGGCGAGCGAGCGTTCGACGTCATCGGCGCTGAGCAGGCGGGCCTGGCACGCGACGCGCGCGGCACGCAGTGCCCAGCGCGGCGCGTCGGCGGCCGAGAGGAGAACGAAGCCCTCTGTGACGAGCAGCCGCACCACCGCCATGTCCCGCACGAGATCGCTGGCGAACCGGTCGGACGGACTCCAGGCGCTGGTCGCGCCGAGTGGCGCCAGCAGACCGTCGGAGCGCAGTGAGGGCAAGGAGGCCGGGTCCGGTGATACGGCGGTCTCGCGGGGAAGCAGCTGGCGCCTGGCCAGCGCCTGGAGAGACTGGTCGCGAGCGTCGGGGGAGGGGCCTCCCGCCGTCATCACCTCTCCGCGGCGTACCAGGTTGCGCCAGACGGCGGCGAACAGGTCAGCCTCCGAAGCCGCGCCCTTGGGGGCCGCTGCGCCCGGACCTGCGCGCAACAGCATGTCCACCAGACCGGGCCTGCCCAGCAACCACCGCGTGCGCTCGTCACCGGCCCACTGCCTCAGCTGCGGAAAGACCTCGACGAGCCGCGTGATCTCGGCCGGAGTCAGCCGGGGGACCTCGTGCTCGCGCACGAGTTCCTCGACGGTTCCGCCGTCCCGCGTCACGCTCTCCGCGGCCTGTACGAGCACGTCACGTGCGGCTCCCGAACCGTCGGCACGGGTGACCGCCACCACGCCGAGCCCGGCGGCCATGGCCGCCCGTGCGAGGTCCGAGAGCAGCTGGGCGCGTCCTTCCAGTACCGACTCCGCGCCGTCGACGACTAGCAGACGCCCCGTACCCACCGCAGAGGCGCCCAGCACCGAGGGAAGGCGGGCCCCGAGCAGCGCTTCGAATTCCGCGAGCGTTGCGGGTACCTCTCGCAGGTTCAGCACGGTGACCGCGACTCCGTCGGCTCGCAGTCGCGCGGCGGTACGCAAGGCTAGGGCGGACTTGCCGGCGTCGGGCTCGCCGTGGACGACCAGCGCGGTCGGCTGCAAGGCTACCGACCTCATTTCGAAGGTCAGAGCGTTTCCGGCTTCGGCGCGCTCCAGCTCAAGGTTCTCGTCGGCACCGGTCAGCCGGAACCGCACGAGGTTCTCGGCCGTCTCCGCCAGGGCGTCGAGGGCACGCCACGCCGGGGCGTAGGACGGGGAGCGGTCGACGACCGCAGCCCCGGAGAGCTGCCTCCGGAGCATACTCTCGGTGACGGTGGCCGCTGTCGGGGCGTAACTCCGGGACAGTCTGCCCAGAGCTTCGAACAGGGTGGTGGAGCCCGCCACGGAGGCATCGGGAACGACACTCCGCAGGCGGGCCACGGCCGCCGTACGATCCGACTCGTCGGCCCCCTCCAGCCGCAGCTGCCACAACCAGAGCACGTGCAAGATCCGCCAGGTCAGCTCGGCGGCAGGCCGTTCGGTGCTGACCTTCGAACGGGTTGCCGCCTGAGCGATCAGCGCGTCCAGATGGGTCAGCCGCTTGCGAACCGCTTCGGTCGTGCGTCCCGGTTGCTTCATCACAGCGCGGAACGACTCCTCGTCGGGCTGCCCATGCGCGATCACGGCCAGCTCATGCACCTGCCGTACGGCGGGACTGGGAATGGCCACGGCGAGCGCCAGCCGCCAACGCCCCGCGCTGGCCTCGTCCCAGTGCTCCGTGACGATTCGCAGGTAGGACACGAGCAGGTCCGCCGTGGATTCATCGCTGGTCGTGAACGCCGGGGCCCGGCGGACGCCAATCGACAACCTCCGCGGTGTTCCGTTTGCCGTGTCCCCACAGATGATCAGGTCGTCCACGGGGCTGAAACTGCTGTCCTGAAAGCGTACGGACACCGGCGTCACGTCATCGCCCAGTGCCGGTACGGGATCGCCGAGTAGGAGGTGCGCCAATAGGACGGCACCGAAGTCGTGCTCAAGGACCGTGCCACCGCCGCCGGTTGCGTACGGGCTGGCCACTTGCTCTGCTGCGTCGCGCCCCACCATCCTCGCATCATAGGACGCGCCACCGACAGTACAGGCGGGCACGACGTCGTGCGGTTCCATGCCACGACCCGTCTCAGGTGGAGGGACGAAGGCGGCGACAGCCCCTGTCTCCTTCGTTCAGGCGAAGCGATCGCTATTTCGGCAGCGTTTCGACCTCAGAGTTTCTAGCGTCGGCAGCAGTGTTTCGCTGGGCGAGAGGACTCGAACGTGACCGACCCTGCCGCAGGTGTGCGCCCACCCGCTGTAGCGCGCCGGCTTCCCGGCCGGGCAAAGCGGCGCATGGACGTCCTGCGCGAGTACGAGGAATTCAACTCTGATCGCCGCAGGGGGATTCCTGCGGTCCTGTGGCCGTTCCTCGCGC
The DNA here is from genome assembly GCF_003325375.1 of Streptomyces globosus. Classification (GTDB taxonomy): domain Bacteria; phylum Actinomycetota; class Actinomycetes; order Streptomycetales; family Streptomycetaceae; genus Streptomyces; species Streptomyces globosus_A. Next base: position 2,738,830 of record NZ_CP030862.1, read on the forward strand.
CGGACCCGGACCGGTCGATGGCGGGTCCAGCTGGATTGCGCTTGCATCAAGGAGCTGCTGACACCGGACGACCGCACCCCGCCGAGCGAGAGGCAGTGGCGGGGCCTTGGGGAGGGTGAAGCATTGCCGCAGGGACAGGTGTACTGCCGGCACGACGATTCCGTCGATGCCCCCTACCGCGACATCATTGAGTGGGGAGAACGGCGAGAGGTGAGCTTTCCCGCCGATCCGGTGGAGCCACCCGAATGGGCCGAAGTCGACGTGTGGGCCGTGATCCGCCATCATGAAGCACACACGTCGGCCTTCTGGAAGGTAACGCTGGCCTGCGGACACGTCGAAGAGGTCGTAGCGCCAACCCTCGACTGGAAACCCGATGACGGGCCGCGCTTGGCCGAGGCCACAAGGGTGAAACAGATGATCGAGGAATTCGAGCAGGCCTGGGCCTCAGACCCGATGCTTCAACCTGAAGCCGAACGTGAACACACCCGCCGGATGCTGGCGGCAGGCTGGCCGCGTCCAATGCCGGAACGGTGTTGCCATACCTGTCCCCACGCTCGCGCGATTGTCGCGTATCAGCACGTGGGCTGGCTCATTCCACGCAATGAGGCGCCCAAGCCCGAAAACCCGCCGCCGGCTCGCGCTGTCTTGGAGCGCCGACTTCGCCAGGCCGAGGCCGAGGCGGAACGGCTGCGAGCGCAGCTGGCCCGGCACGAGGAGCGACGGGACGCCTGACAGACGAGCCCCGGGACCTGCCGACACCTGGGACCAGGCGGCTCAGCGCGCTGAGGAGCACCGCACCACCGGCATGACGCCATCCTCCGCGCGTGCAGGCCCTCCAGCTCATCGCCGAGAACTGGACTACCGTCCACGACCTCACGACTCGATCGGGCACGTCCTACTCCCAGCCCCATGAGCATTCTGGGGGCCAACTCCGAGACGCGTCGGCCCCCAGAGGTGTTGCGCGTCGACAGGCCCCTTCAGCGGTTCAACGCCGAGTCGAGGTGTTCCTGCACCGGCTCGAACAGGCCGTAGGGGATATACCGCGAGATCTCTGGATGGGCGACCCACGCCAGCTCGACGAGCTCGTCGGTGTCCGCCACATGCGCATTACCGCCGACCACCTCGCAGGCGGTATACGACATCCGACGGCCGGGTGGATCCGCTCGCCGAGCAGCTTCACCGCCTTCACGGCAAGCCCCGTCTCCTCCTGGGTCTCCCGTACGGCGGCGTCCTCGAGGGCTTCGTTGGGCTCGACCTCGCCGGCCGGGAACTGCCAGGAGAGCTGGCCCTCGCTGACCCGCCGCCGGACCATCAGCACGCGGCCTTCGTACACCACGATGGCCGCGGCGATGCCCGGTCGCTCCTCAGCGCTTTGCTGCGTCACGTCTACTCCTCCGGGGGGCCGGGATGGGCCGGAAGATCGTATCGACGCCCAGCGCGCCAGTCAGCGGAAGAGCGGGATGCAGTCAGGCAGCCCCGCTATTCCGACAGGCACCACGCTCGCGCAACCCTGCCAGTCGGCCGCCTCTATGACCTCCTCGTGGGCGTTGTAGCGGTGGCCGTCCACGGAGATTCGGTGGACGCCGTTTGGGCGGTAGCCGAACTTTCGGGAGACCGCCCGGGAGGCAGCGTTGTCGGCGAAGGCGGTGGAGGTGACGCGGGCGGCGCCGAGGCCGTCGAAGGCGAGGGCCAGGGCTGCGGCGCGCATCTGGGTGCCGTAGCCGTGGCCCTGGAAGCGGCGGCCGAGCCAGAAGCCGGTCCGGGCCTCGCCGGTGATGGCGAAGTCGCGTGCGGAGAGGTTCTGCTGGCCGATGACCTGGCCGTCGTGGAAGACAGCCAGGAGCAGACGCCAGTTCTCGCGGGTCCAGTCGCCTCGCGCCCACCAGTGGTTCTGTACGACGTTCTTGGCCCGCTCGGCTGGCGGGGCGGAGGCCCAGGGCTGCGGGAAATACACAGCGCCGTCGGGGACGACCCCGTCGGCGGCCACCTGGGCGAGCGCGTCGAGATCGTCGTCCGAAGGGAGTCGCAGGACGAGGTCGGCAGTGGTGAGCTGTAGGGCGGTGAGGGGCCAGTGGCGCATACGTGGGCTCCGAGGGTTCAGGGCCCGTCGAGTCCGAAGACGGTGCCGAACGGGTCGATGAGCTGGCAGATGCGCCGGCCGGGCTCCACGTCGAGGGGGCCGCGGTGGTGGGTGCAGCCCGCTTCCAGGAGGCGCTTGCGTTCGGTGTCGAGGTCCTCGACGGACCAGTAAGGGACGGTGCTTCGCCCGTGGGCGTTGGCTTTGGGGGACGCCTGGTGGAAGCCGAACTCGAGTCCGTCGAGGTCGAGCCAGGCGTAGACGGCGGTGCCGTTCATGTCGAGCTTGACCTCGGCTTCGAAGATGTTGCCCCACCAGCGGGCGGTGGCTTCGGGGTCGTCGACGAAGATCATGACGGTGCGGATACCGCGCACTTGGGTTTCTCCTTGTGTCGGGGAGTGGCACGGTACCGCTGGGGTGGTCACTCGTGGGCGCCGTGCAGGGAACGGAGGCCGGTGGCTGCGGCGAACGCTGCCAGGGCGCGTATGAGGTCGTGATCGTTCCAGTGGGTGCCGAGTTCTCGTGCGTGGTGCAGGTAGGCGTGGCGTACCCAGCGGGGGGACGGGTGCCCTTGCTGGTCAGCCATGTGGGCGAGGGTGATCAGGTCGGGCAGGCCGGTGATGTCCGGGCGGAGGGTTTCTGCGTCGATGAGGGCGAGGTGCCCGTCGGCGCGGCGGCGAACGTGTTCCGGCTTGAGGTCCAGGTGGCCGAGCGGTACGTGGCCGAGTCCGTGGGCGTCGGTGACGAGCTGGAGGAGTCGGTGCCAGTCGTCGGGGAGGGTGATCCAGTCCGGGGACGGGGCATCGAGGGCGGCTGTGGTGTGCCAGAGGGCCATGGTTTCGGCGACCTCGGGCTGCCAGCGGGAGGAGGCGGTGTGGATGCGGGCGACCGACCGGACCAGCTCGTCGAAGGCGTCGGTGCCCGAGAGGGTGACCTCCTCGTCGAGGTGGTCGACCAGCAGCGTGCGGGAGGTGTCGCAGGCGCGGTGGAGTACCGGCAGGACGTTCTCGTCGGCCAGGAGTTCGTAGGCGAGGACTTCGCCGAGGTAGCCAGCCTCGTCCGCGTGCCGCTTCAGGACCCGGCGGGGAGGGGCGCCGAGGGCGAAGACGGCTGTGCGGTAGCGGGCGGTCAGGCAGCGCACCGGTCCCGGCTCGCCCGCGTGGTGGCGCGCGAGGATCACGTACGCCTGGCGCTCGGCTGTGGCGTGGTTGGTGGTGAACGGGTTGGCCAGCCACCCGTCGGGCCGCGTGCGGGCGGCGCCGTCCAGCGGCCCGGCGGGAGCGGTGCTCATGCCGCGGTCTCCTGGGGGATGCCCAGGGTGGCCAGGCTGTGGGCGTAGCAGCGGGCGGCGAGGTCGGGCCGCTGGTGCTCGCCGTAGATCGCGAAGAGGGCGTAGACCGGGGAGTCCAGGTTCTCGCCGATGTGCCAGCCCTGGTACGAGCCCCCGACGACGTCCCAGATCTGGGCGCGTCCGAGGAAGACGGCGGCGAAGTCCTGGAAATAGATCTCGATGCCGAAGGGGTGGGCGGCCATGGCCTCTTCCCGGCTCGTCGTGGTGATCTTGTCCCAGGTGGGGCCGGTGATGTTCCAGGCGTACGAGTCGATCTCGCCGGGCCGGCCGGGCGGGTCGAGGAGGCGCAGGACGGCGCGGTGCGCTCCGAGAGGGCCGGCGAGGTAGTCGTGGATGCTGGTGGCCAGGGCGCCGGTACGGGTGGCGATCAGCTCCCGGGCGAGCCGGGGAAGCTCCTCGGCCACCAGGGCGTCGGCCTTCTCCCACTCCTCCTTGGCCAGGGCCGGGGTGACCGGGGTCGGCTCGACGCGCTGCGGGGAGTCGAGGAAGTTGGCGAGTGCGGCGAGCTCGGACTTCTCCGCCACGGGGTCGGGGGTGACCCAGGGGACGCGGGAGGTGGTGACAGGACCGTCGCCCGACGGGACGGTGAGGCGGTCGCCGGGGCGGGGGCCGTGGACGCGGAAGAGGTGCTGGAGCTCGTTCGCGGTCGCGGCCAGGGCCTTGTGGTCGGCATAGAGGAACGGGCCGTGGGGGCTGCGGGGCGCGGTGAAGCCATTGCCGCACAAGGCGACGTCCCGTACGCCGTCCAGGGGCTTGAGGTAGTCGATGAGCAGGCCGTTGAGGATCTGGAGGCCGGTGGTGCGGTTGCGGGGTCCGTCCATGCCGGGCAGCAGGTTGTTGTCCGCGCCGAGGGCCCCGTACGGGACGGTCTGGGCGTTGTTGGAGACCACGGCGAGCCGGGGCGGGGTGAGGGTGCCCTGGGCCAGCTGCTCGATGTAGAGGTCGGAGACGTCGGCGTCGACGCCGATGAAGATGTCGTTGCCGGTGGTGCCGGCCAGGCGGACCAGGGGCTGGGAGACGCGCTTCTCCCAGAAGAGGGTGCGGGCGCCGGCGGGGTAGAGGGTGATCTCGATGTCGCCGACGTTCAGCGGCTGGGTGTGGTCCACGCGGTGCACGGTGAAGCCCAGGGCTTCGATGGCGTCGGTGACGGCGGCCGGGGTGGTGGTGCCGGTGTAGACGGGCACCGTGCGGGCGAGGAGGTCGAGTGAGGGGAGGTGGAAGTGGTCCAGGTGCTCGTGGCTGAGGATCACCGCGTTCGGGCCGGGCATGCCCTGGGTGTCCACGGTGCGGGGCGGCCAGATCTCGAACTCCAGGCTCCCGGCGCCGAAGGCGGGCGCGAGGATCGGGTCGAGGAGGACGGAGGAGAGGCCGTCGGTGATGTGCCAGGTCTGGTGGCCGAGGAAAGTCAGTTCCAGGCCGACGGGGGCTGCTGCCATGACGAACTCCTTTGCGCGGTCAGGAAGGGGGCGGGGGTGGCGCGGAGGGGGACAGCGGACGTCCCCCTCCGCACCTGTCTGCGGACCAGCAGGACCTACCGGTGGTAGGTGGTCGGGGAGTTGTGGGTCGTGCCGGTGGCGGCGAACGCCGTCACGCGCTGCTGGAGCCGGCGGACCGCCTCCGCGGTCACGGGCGTACTCGGCTTCGTCTGGGGCTTGGGTCGGTTCATGACGTGCCTCCATCACTTCGGTTTCTCGACGGTGCGGATGCAGCCGCCGTGCCCCGCCGCTGCAAGCGGCGGGTGGTCAGTGTTCGGTGGCGGACAGGAGACTGCCGACGACGGCACTGCAGAGGATCACGTAAACGATCACGGCGATCCGCTGCCTCACTGCGTCACCACCAAGTCCGGGTCCTTAGGCGCCTGATCGACGGCTGCTCTGTTGCGCCGCTGCCGCACCTGGCGCTCGATCAGCAGGACACGACAGACGCGGGCGAGGGCCCGCATGTGAATCCAGGCCCCGAGCCGCCCCTCGCCGGGCCCGTGCGACAGGAGAAGTTCGGCATCTGTACAGGCTTGGCTGCCACCGTCCCGCTCGCAGAGCAGGAGCTGGACGTAGCCGTGGAGAAGGGCCGTGGCCTCCCGCACGTCACCGCCCTGTATGCGGTAGGCGTTGGGCGTGAGGACGCGGGCGCACAGGGCGCGCATGGTGTCCGCGGGTACTGACGCCTGAGTCGCAGCCCTCGTCGTCATGCCAGGTGCCCCGCAGCCGCCTCCCGCATCCCAAGCGCCCAGTCCATCTGCGCGTACAGGACCTCCAGCTGGGCAGGGTCGAGGACCAGGGTCGTGATCTCCGTGGTGCCGTCGAGCCGGTGCAGCGACGCGATCGGCAGAGTGGCCTGCTGCTCGCCGTGGTTGTCTGTGATGTCGCGCCGGACCGCAGTTGCGTGGGTGATCACGAGGGCTCTCCCGGGGCTGTCTGAGCGGGGGATGGAGTTCAGTCAACTCCGGCGCCGGATCCCCGAACAGGGCATTCCACTAGGCACGTTGTAGGCACGAGCTAGGCAGAATCCCGCTAGGCTTCCGGGCGCCCAACTCGACCAGCGGACGGCGGGATGATGGCGAACGAGATCCTGCGCCGACTGAGGCGCGAGCAGCGATGGACGCAGGCCCAGGCCGCCCAACGGGTGTGCACACAGGTCCAAGCGGCCACAGGCCGTTACCCCGAACTCGATGCGAATTGGATCTCCCGGCTGGAACGCGGAGCGATCACCTGGCCCTCGGGCGACTACAGGGCGGCGCTGTGCGCGGTGTTCGGCGTCTCAAGCGAGGCAGAGCTGGGCTTGCACCCGAAGGGAGAGCCGACCGGCACAACGTCCGCGCAAAGCGCCTATTCGGCGCCCGGCACTGAGGCGAGCAGTCTCCAGGCCGACACGGAGCTGTCAGCACGGCTCGCCCGACATGCGGCAGCTACCAACGTCAACGAATTGGTGCTGGAGCAGTTCGACGCCGACCTGGAGCGTCTCGCCAGAGACTTCGTCAGCCGGCCCCTGTCCCTGCTGGTCCCGGAGATCCGCTCCCTGCGCACGGACGTGTTCCGATTACTCGAGGGACGCCAGCATCCTGGTCAGACGCGACACCTGTACGTGCTCGCAGGCTGGTTGTCCGGCCTCGCGGCGCACGTGTCCCTCGACCTCGGCCACCAGCCCTCCGCCTCCACCCATGCGCGGACGGTGGTGCAGTGCGCGGAGATCGCGGAACACCCGAGACTGCGAGCCTGGGCACGCTCATTCCAGTCGCTGGCCGCTTACTGGACGGGCGACTACAGGCGAGCCGCAGATCTGGCACGGGCCGGACGCGAGGACGGCCGGGGGCCGGGCTCAGGAACGCTCACGGCACGACTGCTAAGTCTGGAGGCCCGTGCCCTCGCAGCCCACGGAGACGGCCGCAGCGCGTTGCGCTCCCTCGCACTGGCCCATGACGCCCGCAGCAACGCGGAACGAGACGAACTGCCAGGCGTCTTCGCCTTCCCCGAGGCCAAGCAATGGGCCTATACGGGCACCACACTGCTGGCCGTCGACGACGACGAACAAGTCCAGCGGGCGATAGCGGCGTCCAACCGCGCGGTGGAGCTGTACCAGGCCGGGGCTGAAGGCGACCGGTCCTCCGGAGACCTGCACGCCGCGCATCTGGACCTGGCGACCGCATACCTGGCAAGCGGAGAAGTGGAAGGAGCCGGTATCGAACTCGCCGCGGTCCTCGGCGCGGATCAGTACACCGCGAGCATCACCATCAGGCTTCGCAAACTGGGCACACTCATCGGCAGAGGGCCGTACCGTGACTCACGGCCGGTGATCGATCTTCGGGAGCGCATCCGCGAGGTAACCGACCGGCCCGCTCTCGTCAGCACACCCACGGAGCCGCGATGACCACCCAGCCCACGAACGACCCTTCCGTGACCGACCGCCACCTGCTCTCCACCCAGGCGTACGGCACCGGCCAGCACCTTGCCGCCCGCCAGTCCCTCTACCAGTGGCAGACCCCGCGACACGACCTCCCCGGCATCGTCGTCGACGAGCTGGCCGGCGTCCGTGGGGCAGTTGCGGACGTGGGCTGCGGCAACGGCAAGTTCGTACAGCGGGTCCGCGCCGACCGGCCGGACCTGACCGTTCTCCCCATGGACATCTCTCCCGGCATCGTGGCAGGCATCGCCGGTGCCGTGGCCGGCGACGCCCAGAGACTCCCGATCGCGGACGGGGCCCTGGGCGCAGTACTGGCCATGCACATGCTCTACCACGTCGAGGACCAGGCCCGAGCCGCCCAAGAGCTGGGTCGTGTCCTGGCCCAGGGAGGCATTGCCATCGCGTCCACGAACAGCCGGACGGACAAGCAGGAACTGGAGGACCTCTGGCGACGAGCCGCTGGCGACGTCCTCGGCGTCGCTGACGGACCGGCACGCGTCCAGCTCTCTGCCCGCTTCACCTTGGAAGACGCCCCGGTCATCCTGGGCGCCGTCTTCGATGAGGTCCGCACCGTCCCTCTCCCAGGCGTGATTGAGGTGACCGACGCCGCGCCAGTGGTCGCCCACCTGGCCTCGTACGAGGCATGGGCCGACCAAATGGGCGTGCCGTTCAAGGAAACGATCGAACGGGCCCGCGAAAGGGTAGGCGAGACCATCCGGACAGAGGGCGCGTTCCGAATCACCTGTCTCGGCGGAATCCTGGTCTGTCGCGCGGCGGGCGCGTAGGCCGCGGCCTTCCGCCCAAGGAGCGCTCAGGGGCCCGGCTTGAAGAGGTCGAGGATGGGGAGGTAGCGAGCCCAGTTGCTGCCGAACAGCGCCATCATGATCAGCACTGCCCAAGCGGTTCCTGCGGCAACCGTTGCCATGTCGGGAAGGCCGAGGAAGGCCAGCCCGACGACGCCCCCGGCGATCAGCACGACAGCTGCAGCTACACGGAGCACCTCTCGGTCGCGGACCGGCTGCTTGCCCTCCAGCGCAGGCTTGGGGAGGAGAGATCCGATGTGGCCGGCCACATGTTGCTCGGCGATCGTCGCGGCCAGACCGGCGATCTCGCTGAGCACCGCCGCGTGATCATCGTGTCCCAAGGTGGCCTCTGCTTCGCGTAGCTTGGCGACCACCTGACCGGCGTGGACCTTCAGCTCTCGGCGCCGGGGGGACAGGAAGGCAACGGTCCCGGAACGGCGATGGGCCCGCATCACGTCCCCCTCAAGGCGGCGCAACGCCGTCCCAACCGCGGACAACTTCTCTGCCCGCTGAGCATGGCTGGCGCCATACGCCTCGGAGCAGGCTCTGATCGTTGCCTTGCACTCCAAGGTGAGCAGGTTGCGGACGAACGGCAGACCGGCCCCTCTCGTCTTCACGCACAGCTTCATGAGCAACGTGACCGTAATTGCCCACGCCGCGGCCCAGCGCCAAGGCGGGTCGTGCTCGCGGTAGAGGCCCAGCACGATGACGAAGTACGCGACCGCGAGATAGGCCAGCATGGTCGCAGCGAGCATGAAGACGAACCACGGGACTTCCGCTGCGTACGTGTGCCGTAGCGCTACCTTCAGTCGCGGTGGAATGGGCCACCATCCGTATCCCAGCCGATCAAGGTCGGCGCGGAGTTCCGCTATCGCCTCGTCGCCCCAGCGCCGTGCGCGCCGGCCCCACCGCGCCCGTAACGAGATGTTCAGACTCATGGCTGCGAGCATGCTACCCATCACCGACAGTGGTTGCCTCGCGACTGATGCCGGTTCCATCAACAGCACGGTCGACAGCCCTCTCTGCTGACCTCGCACGAGGGCGAACCTCATTCTGAAACGGCCAGTATCGGGGCCCTGCTGCGGGGAGATGAGCCATGGCCAACAGGCGCTCTTACGCCTACGGAGTTCCTCACCCACACTGGCGGCCGACACCAGGGGGAGGAAACGGGTGGCAGCTTGTAAGCCGAAGCGTCGGTCGTCCCGGCGTAAGCGCAGGGACGACCGGCTCGCTGCGGGAGCCGTCGGAGGTATCGCTGTCCTCGGCGTGCTCACGTCGTCATGGGCCGTGATCTGGCCCTACCTAAGGGCTGTCCCGTAAATGATCTCTGGCGTGCCTGGTGGTCTGCTGGTTTCTGTGTCACCCGGCAAGGACGAGGTTGTGCAGGCGGGCGACGCCGAGCATGGCGTTGTGGACACCGTCGCCTTTCAGGCGGCAGTCGCGAAGGATCTTGCAGCCCTTCATCCGGGCGAAGACGTGCTCCACACGGGCACGGACTTTGCGGTGGGAGGCGTTGTGCTCCTCCTTCCAGGCCGGGAGTTCGCTCTGGCCCTTCTCGCGGCGGTGCGGGATGAGCAGACCGGTGCCGCGGTAGCCGCCATCTGCGATGACCGTGGCCTTGCCGACGGCGTCTTTCGCGCCGGACAGCTCCCACGCCTTGCAGTCGTTGCGGTTGCCGGGCAGCGGTCGGCCGACCGCGACGACGAGCCGGGTGTCGGCGTCGATGACGACCTGGTGGTTGGTGGAGTACCGGTAGTTCTTCGACTGCTCGGCCACCGTGTGGTCGCGGGTGGGTACCAGGGTGCCGTCCACGATCAGCACGGTGTCCTTGCGGAACCGCTTGCGTGGCTGGAGGGCGAGCGCGGGTCCGAGGTGGTCGATGATGCGGTCGGCGGCCGACTTTGACACCCCAAACAGCGGGGCGAGTTGGCGCAGGGTGAGGTTGGTGCGCCAGTACGCGGCGACCAGCAGGACCCGGTCCTCCAGCGGCAGGCTCCACGGCCGGCCCTTGCGCACCGGGTCCGCACCCTCGCGCCGCAGCGCGGTGACGAGCTTGCCGAACTGTCGCGGGCTCAACCCTGTGAACGGGGCTATCCAGGACGGCTCCGACGCCGTGATCACGCCAGCCATCCCAAGATCATCTCACCCGCGACCAGCACTTACGGGACAGCCCTTAGTCGGGACTCTGGCAATCGGGGCGGTGACCGCGGGAGGCTGGTGGCTGTGGAAGACGGACCGGCTCCTCCGCACCCGTGACCGGACGTGGCGCCATCAGGACGCGGTCAACACTGGCCACCGGACGCTCACCGAAGTCGACGCGATGGACGGACCGGACTTCGAGGAGTTCGTGGCCGACCTGTGTCGACGGGACGGATGCACCGACGTGCGCCGGGTCGGTCGCTCGCACGACGACGGCGCGGACGTCCGGGGACGACTTCCCGACGGCCGGACCATGGTGATCCAGTGCAAGCGCTACAATCCGAAGCGGAAGATCTCCAACAGCGAGGTTTGCAACCTGCTTGGCTCCCAAGTGCACTTCGGCGCCGACGTCGCGATCTTCGTGACCAGCACCTACTTCAGCGGCCCTGCCGAGCGCTGTGCCGTGCAGAACGGCGTCATGGCCGTCCACCGCGACCACCTCGGCCTGTGGAACAACGGCGCCGCACTGTCCTCCCTCGCCTCTGTCAACGGCTCCGGCCAGGGAGACCGCCAACACCGAGCCCGCCGAAAGAAGACGTACGGATAGCCGGAGCTGCGGATTCTGCCGTCGAGGGCCTCCAGGCGTCGTCGGACTGGCTCAATGGACCCATGGAGATCGGGGAGCACTGGGCCTATCGAGCAAGGCCGAAGGAACTGGGTGGTGCACTGCGCCGAGTGGAGATCGTCCGAGTGGGCGGCGCCGGCAGATCCGGGAGCGTTCACGTGCGTTTCTTGGATGGTGACGCGGCCGGCCTCCAGGAATGGGTGAGCCCCAGCTGTCTGCGCGTCCTCTGGGCTGACGTGGACTCCTTCCGGGCGGACGACGCGGCGGAGCTGGCTCTGGCCGAGGCATCGAGGGCAGTGCGGGGGAGCGCCGAGTTCGAGGCGGCCCGGATGATCCTCGGCTTCGTCCGACCCAAGGGCCGGCTACGCCTGCGTAAGGCGGTAGCCGATGCCGGCGTCCTGGAGCTTGGGCACCTCGATGAGACCGCGCCACTCGTCGGCATGGACGCTGCCCAACTGCGCAACGACCCCATGCTCCACGAGGACCGCAAAGGCTGCTCCCTCGCGGGCTGGCCGATCACCGAACGGATCGCACGCCAGGCCGCCCAGCGGCAGGCCGACGAGATCCTCCCGGAGGTCGACCAGCGCCAACGATCCATGGAAGAGGAGCGCGACCGATCTCCCTGGTACGGCTACCAACGACGAGACGAACGAAAGCTGGACGCGGAGAAGGAAGCCCTGCGCACGGTACGGGAATGGTGCGGACAGGAGAAGGCAGAGCGCCACGACGAACTGGTGGCCCTGAGAGAGGAAGTGCTACGACTCGGCGAACTGGTCGAGCGTGCCGTGAAGGCGCTCCGCGACCGGGGCCACGGCGTCATCGCCTCCACCATTGAGCGCGACCTGGGCGTCCATATCTCCAGCCTTGGTCCAGACGTTCGTCGCTGAACGCCCGCGAGCGCTCCGGCTCCGGACGCACCCCCGGCTGGGCCGGCGCGGGCTTCGCCGGCGGCTTCTCCTTCTCGGGACGATGCGGATGCCAGCCGTCGAGGAACGGACGAAGCTGGTCACCCGTCGGCTCCGCGTGGAAGTTCCGCCCGCGGAGCCCCCTGCGGCCCAGGACAGGATCCAGCCGGTCTGCCTCAGACCGCCCCCAGGCCGACCACTCCCGAAGACGCTCAGCCTCGACGGGGTCATCCGCCTGGCCAGCGGCCTCGTCCAGCGCTTCGCAGAAGGCCCGCATCTCACCGGCGGCCCGCCACCGGTCCAGAGCCGTCCCGAACGTCTCGGCCCGCGCCGCGTCCACCGCCTTGATCGAAGCCACGCTGACCGCGGCCTCCCACTCCTCCTGACGCCGCTGCCGCTTCTCCGCCTCCAGCCGTTGGCGCTCGGCTTCCTGCCGCGTCCGCTCCTCCTGCAGCCGACGCTGCTCCGCCTCACGTTCCTCCCGCAAGCGGCGCTGCTCCGCCTCATACTTCAGCCTGGCCTGCTCCTGCTCCTGCGCACGGGCCTTCAGCACCTTGAAGACCACGTCGATCTGGTCTTCCAGCCGCTTCCTCTCGGTGTCGGCCCACTCCGTGTTGATGCCGAGGCGCAACTCGAGCTCCCCGGAGGGCTCGAACCGGTGCGCTGGCGTCACCCGCTGCCAGTCGTACGTGCGCCGGCCCGGCTGCTTGGGCACGTACCGGACCTGCCGCTGCCGCTCATGGAAGCTGATCTCGTACGTGATGCCATGGACAGTCAGCAACGGCCGCGGCTGCTTGCGCTTCCTGGACACCGTGATCTCGCCATGGAGGGCGAAAGCACGCTCGGCGAACAGCCGGATCAGAGACAGAACCCGGGGGAGTACCTCCTCTGAGACCTCGAAGGCACTGTGATCCTTCTCGACCGCGGCGATCACGTCATCGATGTCGGTCAGAGTCCTGCTGCGCGCGAGCCTGATCCGGTTCCACTCTGTGTCATCCTCGCCGCTCACCCGGAGCAGCCCGAAGCAGATATCGCCCTTGGCCCGCCCTGTGTACTTCAGGTGGTACCCGGCAGGTGCGCACTGCCTCGCCGCATCGAAGGCCCGCCGGTACCGGGCCCGCTCCGCCTCACCCGGATCCGGTATGCGCAGGAAGCGCCCAGCCGCCCGCACTTTCGCTATCAAGGCCGCCCCGATGTCGGCGGAAGAGGGCTGCCGAGCCTTGGGCTCACGCTGAACACGAGGTTTCGGTTCGGCTGGAGTCTCGGGCTCGGGAGACTCGGGCTCCTGGGGTGCCGTGGCGGCCGCCGTCGTACGGGACCTCCGTTGTGTGGGCTCGGGCCGGTCCGGGTGATGGCCGTGCTGGAGGTAGAAGCGCCCCGCCTCGGCGATCTCCGCCTTCCACCACCCCCCTTCCTTCGGCATGGTGATGAGGCCCCGCTCCTTCAGGACCAGTGCGGTGCGGGCGAGGTTCGGGGAGTCGGAGGTGACCGGATCAGTGCACTCACTGATGCGCGTGAGGAGGGCGAGCTGGCGGTCGTTGAGCGGCGTCCAACGGTGCATGTGATCGTCGTAGCGTCTGCGCTTGCGCTGGCACAAGCAGTGCGTCAGCCCTTGGCGCGGCCCTCCGGCTGCAACACGAAGACAGAGCCACCCCCGAGCAGTTGAGGCATGGATGGCGGCGACACTCGAAACCCGAACCGAGTGCTTCGCATGGATACGCCTCCACGCAGGAAAACTTCCTAAGGGAATCCCGAACCGCGTGCTCCAGGGGTTTGTTGCCGCCCACTGTCTACGTTTGGGACATCGCAGGAGGCAGCGCTGATCCCTTAGGACCTGGGCGGCATGGCGTTGCGTGACTTGGACTGGGAGTCGGTATGGGACAGAAGGTGTTGCTCGTCGTCGTGGCCGTTCAACTGGCCCTGATCGCAGCCTTGCTTGGTGGGATTCTGAAACGGGTCGGCGGGGCCGCAATGATTGGTGCGATTCAGGCGGGGGCCGCGACCTTCGCCGCGGCCCTGACGCTGGCCATCCTGACCATGACAGCAGTTGGAGTGGTGTAACTATGGACGTACAGCACGTGCGTCGAGCGGCAGCGACATCCGGCGCGCCGACTCAGGTGGAGAGTCTGGTCTCGCCTCGGGTGCGGCAGCTGGTGCGCCGCTTGGCAAGTCGTCTGAACACCCAAGATTCCTGTCGAGTAGTCATTGGTCTTGTCTACTTGCGCATCCGGGCGCAAGCAGACCTCCGCGAAAGTCTCGGTAGGCCCCAAGGAACTACCTGGCCCTGGCTGGTCGACCTGGCCAAGACTGCTCAGCAACTGGGTCCGCACGTTCGGAAGGCTCTGATCCACTGGTTGTCCCCGGCCTTGGTGCCGGCTGACGCCGAAGGGGGGAGGGATCTCGTGCCGCGACTACCGGCGACGGTCGAGGAGGATCTCCGCGGCCTGATCACGGCGATCGACAAGGTCGATCGGGTGGGGGATCTACTGGAGCAGTGTTTGGGGGACCTCTCCGACTCGCAGGCCAAGGGCGGGCACTACTTCACGCCGCGCGACCTCGGGACGCTGATGGTTGCGGCGGCGGCCCCCCAGGACAGGCATCAGGTGCTCGATCCGGTGTGCGGATCTGCCGGGCTGTTGGTCGAAGCCTACCGATACGTGCGGGAGCAGACTGGGCTGCAGCCGAGCCTTGCGTTGACCGGAAGGGATCTTCACGCCGGTACGTTGCAGATTGCGCAACTCAACCTCACCGTGCGCGGTATCCAGGCGGATCTCGGAACGCCGATCGACAGTCTGGCGCAGCCGTCTAGCAGGACCTACGACATCGTGCTGGCCAACCCTCCGTTCAACGATCCGTCCTGGAGTTCTGAAGCCGCCGCCCTTGAGGACCCGCGCTGGCCGGGGATGCCTCCGCCACCCCGAGACAGGGCGGGCTTCGCCTGGATGTTGCACATCGCGCATGCGCTCGCCCCACAGGGGAGAGCTGTGTTTCTGATGGCAGACGGTGCTGCCACGGGTGTCAGGCCGACTGAGCAGGCCATACGGCGGCACCTGATTCGCGAGGATCTCGTCGAGGCCGTAGTGGCATTGCCGCCCGGTCTGTTCTCCCATACGCGGATCTCATGTTGTTTGTGGGTGCTGAACCGGGACAAGAGTCCTCATCGGGGCTGGGGAGACATTGACCGCAGGAGCAGGGTGCTCTTCATCAACGCTCGAAGGGCCAAGGAGCGCGTGCCCGATACACGGCAGTGGCGCCTCACCACTGACGGAGCCGCGCGGATTCTTCGAACTCTGGCCGCATGGCGCGGTGCGGCGCCGACCGACGGTGCGCATGGCCACTACGAGGACGAACCGGGGTGGTGCCGCTCTTGCTCGGCGGAGGATATTGCCCAACAAGACTATGGCCTGCTGCCCCTCGCGTACGCGTCCGAGCAGGCCAACGGGGACGACTCAGAGTACTGGCGTATCGACGATCTCAAGCAGGAGCTCTACGGCAAGCTCGAAGAGGCACATCAGCTGGACCTCGACCTGCGACGCATGCTGGACGCGCTGTGATCGGCGATCACCGTGAGCCGTTGCTCCTCCGCGAGGTATCCCGTGCCCAAGCGGACGGATGGAAGGAGGCGCCGTTGGCCGAAGTCGGCGACGCCGCCGAGGACCTGAACATCACGTACGGAATCAGTGACAGTGAGCTCCCGGAGCACCAAGGGGTTGTGCGGATCGGCGACATCCGACGGGGACGCGTCATCACTGACCAGCCTGGCCGCAAGGGTGCAGCTCACCCGAAGGACTCGAGGGCGGTGCTCCAGGAAGGCGATCTCGCTGTTGTCCTTGTCCGACGTGTCGGTGACGCTGCGTTGATCACTGCGGAGCATCACGGATGGATCGCCACGAGAGGAATCGGCATCATCCGCGCCAAGGACCCAACCATCGCACGGTGGTTGCGGATCTGGCTTCAGACCCCCCGTGCGCAAGCATGGATCGATCAGCACGTGACCGCTCACGTCGAACCCACGTTGAGCCTCGACGCGCTGAGGCGGATGCCGGTATCCATCCCGCCACCAAACCAGATCGACATGTTCCACGAGCTGGTTGGTGTTTTCGAGGCCAAGGTGGAACTGAATCTGAGTATTGCCGCCAGCGCGGTAGAACTCGCTGACGTGTATCACGCCAACTTGTCGCGGAATGCCGCGTCCTGGGTGAAGTGCCAGTTCGGCGCGGTGGCCGATGCGCGGACTGGGACAGGGAAGTCCGTGGTCGACGTCGGAGGGGGCGGGACGGCACAGGTCACCGCCGCGGAGATTTTGGGCGCGTCCTTGCCGTACGTCGATGGATTCGACGGTCAGGACCCTGCCGCACATCCTGAGGCATGCGAGACGGGCACCATTTTGGTTGCGAGCCGCCCTGGGGGTGCGCGTGTGGCGGTCACACGGCTGCATGCCGTACCGGGACGGGGCGTTCTGGCAGTACGGCCTGGCGAGCCCGGTGCCCTTTGGTGGCTGTTGCACGAACTGCGGTCCCGTTCGGGGGAGCTCTCCCAAGCAGCCCAAGGCCGAAGCGCGCGTGAGATCACACGCCGTGCCTTCTTGCGCTTGGACGTCAGGTGGCCCGGCCGGCAACTACGCGAGCAGTTTCATCGCGTAGCTGAACCGCTGCACAGCAGGGCCCAGGCAGCGCTCAATGAGAATCGGACCCTGGACGAACTCCTCGGTCACCTGCTGCGGGACATCTCTTCACGCTCACGCACGCTTTTCCGGACCGGAAGCCCAGATGCTCATCGTGACGATCACGAACGTGCTACCGAAGCACCTTGACGGCTGCCTGCTTGGGCATGGCGCCCCGGCAGTCACCGGAGCGCACGCAATACTCAGTCACCCACCACGCCCCGAAGTTCGTCCAACGTGAGACGCGCCTCCTGGGTGGCGACGCCTCCGTCGAAGCGGATGCCCTCAGTCGCCAGGACGTGGGCGGGAGAGTCCATGCGGGTGGGGTTGGTCCAGCGGAAGCCGGGGCTGACACGGCCCGCGCTGTTGAGGACTCGCCAGGCATTGGGGCACTGGACACAGGTGGCTAGGTGGGTGCCGCCCGGGACGGCGTGACCGCCTATCACGGTGGCCACGTCTCCGTACGTCGTCCACCGGCTCGCAGGTACGGCCGTTACACACTGCAGCAACGTGGTGCGGCTGGTCGTGACGCCCATGACCTGGGCGAGTCGGGCACCGGCCTGGCCGGCCAGGCCAGCCTGCCTGTGGAGACTCCTTGGCTGGATCGGTGGAGCGTCATCCGATCTCACGGTGTGTACACAAGGTGGCATTCTTTGGCGAGTTGTGTACCTTAATGCCGCGCGTGAGGTCCTCGGCCGGGCTGCGCAGGCGTTGCCATGCATCCTTGTGAAAGTAGTGGGGGATGACCTCGTTGCGCGTCACGGGTCATTAAGTTGCACAGACCGATGGCGAGCATGGGGTGTACGGCGGATGGGGGTGTGTTCGACAAGGTGTTCGGTAGTGGCCCGTTGTCGGTGGCGGGCTCTAGGGCGACGCGGAACGCCGTTCCATGCCGGGCAATTTCGCGAATAGGGCATTGGAACCTCTTTTAGGGACAGAGTGGACCATTCTTATCAGGCATGGCAGGAAGCGCTGGCCGAGGAGTTCTTCGGACGGCAGCACGCCGGCCATCCGACGCTGTTCTGCGTCGACGACGAAACGGAGCAGGAGCTCAGGCACGGATATGGCATAGAGGAGCCTCTCGCCCAGTGCGTGGGCAGGTTCCTGCGGCTGGGGACCGCGGAGCCCTACAGCGCGCTGGAGGACTACCGCTGGCGCAAGAGGCAGCAGCACAAGGACGACGTGCCCGCCTTCCTGCCGCTGTTGGCATGCTCGGTGATGGCCGCGTCCCGGATGGTGAACGACCGGAACCACCGGGCCACCGCCTACCACGCCCGCTTCTCCGAGTTGCTGACTGGCGACGAGAAGCGACTGGGCAGCCACCACTACGAGCCTGTCTCCCGCATGTGGCAGGTGCTGGCCTCCTGGCAGCACAGCCAGAAGGGCGCGCGGGGCCTCTGCACCATTCCCGCCCCTGCAGACCTACCCGCCAACCGCAGCATGATCGGGTTCGCCCAGTCCCAGGCGCTCCTCAGCGGCGCGGACCGGTCCTTCATGCCGAAGTTCTTCCGGTCGCTGAGGGAGCACGGCGCGACCTGGCCGCTGCCGGGAAAGACGCTGCTGGCCCAGATCGAGATCCGGGGCATGGAGCAGCACTTTTCCAGGGGCTTCCGCAACGCTCTGCAGGAGGAGGAGCTCCGCCTCTTCCTCGCCAACCTGATAGGCAACTACGCCGCTTCCTGGGACGGTTCGGACGAGCTGGTGCCCACCGGTGTCACCCGAGCCGAACTCCTGGTGCGGCTGGATGCGGGGCGTCTCAGCTGGGTGGCGCGCCTTCGGTCCGCAGAGCAGAAGGAGCGCATCGAGCTCAACGACGGCGTCGTCCTCGAGCAGCTTGGGGACACCGCCTACTACGAGGTGACGGGCCTGCCCGCTCCGAGCGCGGACACCCTCACCAGAGGCATCCGCCGAGACGGGGACAACCTGGTGCTCAGCCGCCCCTCCTCCTCCGTCCTGGTGCTCGCACGGGACGACGTGCTCGGCGTCTGGGCCGGCACCGACGGCTTCCACCCGGGAGAGGCACACGTGGTGCTCGCCGCCCCGACCGCGCAGCGCGACGTGCAGCGGCTGCTGGACAAGGCCGCGACTACGGGCCGGAGCGCCGACACCAGCAAGCTGGCCTGGGTGCCGCAGGGCTGGTCCATGCACAAGCCCGTCACCTTCGACGACGCGGTCACCCTGCGCCGGGCGCTCCAGGAGGTTCAGGGCACGGTCGGCCTCCTGCAGCCCCCGGCCCAGTTCAAGCTCCGCCTCGAGGGCGGACTGAAGCTCGCACCCTCGCTCGATTCCCATCTGTATCTGCGGGGAGGCGAGCCGCAGGTGGTCCTCCCGGACACCACGGAGGGCACGGGCACCCTCCTCGTCGACGGTAAGGAGCGGCCCGAGCTCAGGAAGGCGCTCGCCGCGGGCCGCCCCGCCTCCCTGGCCGTGCTCCGGCTGGAGCCGGGCCGCCACACGGTGAGCTACGCAGGCGTGGAGATCGACTTCGCCACCGCTGACCAGGCCGTCATCGAGCCGAAGATGACCAAGGTCTGCGGCTTCACCGTTGCGGACGGCAAGGCCTCGGAGTCACCCTCCCTCCTCGTCGAGCAGACCCTGCCGACCGGCATCACCGGCGCCGACTGCACGGGTGCCAAAGCCCAGGACGCGGCAGCCAGCATGGAGGTGTGCCGTCGGGACGCGGACGAGGTGCTGTTCGCGGCGGCCGACGGACGGCTGTGGACGTTGGAGGCCCCGGAGCAACCGGACTGGTGGACGGAACGCCTCCCCGATACCCCCGCTCCGCTCCGCTTCGAGGCCGACTTCCACGGCATCGGCGGCTGGCTCCTCGAGCGCCGGAGCGGACGCTGGAAGGGCCGCCCGGTGAACCCCGGAACGCCGAAGCCGAACAGCGCCGGCAACCCGCGGGCATGGGCCCGCGCCGTCCTCAACGCCCAGCAGGCGTCCGTCGAGTCCTCGTGGGCCGCGTACGTGCAGGCAGCGAAGGAGCTGGACCGATGACCGGAGCGATGAGCAGCAACGAGTTCGGTGGGACCCTCCTGCGCTGGCTGAGCGAGAGCCGCAGCGGCAAGGCGTCCGCATTGCGCGACGGGGTCCGCAGCCAGGCCCAGGCATGGGGCCTGGAGCTGAAGGAGTACGCCGATTGGGACTGGATGCGCAAGGCCGCTGCCCTCGGCTTCATCGACGTGGACCTGCGCGCCGACCTCTGGTCGGTGGCCCCGCCGGTGCTGACCCGGCTGCCCCACGCCGACGGCCTCGCGTTGCTGACCGGCGCGCGCACCGCGCAGATCAGCAAGCGCATCGAGGAGGCGGCACAGGAGTGGATGGAGCTGATCACCGTCCCTCACCGGCCGGAGGCCGGTGAGGCGCCGCTGCCCGACACCCTCCTGTTCCAGTACGAGGACCTGCGAACGCTGCAGGAAGCCGCGGAGTTCCTCGGGGCCCGCTACGTGCCCTGTGCCGCCCTGCAGTTGATGGAGCTGCTTCCGCAGGCGGCGCTGGGCCCCGAGTCCGCACCGCCCGGTGGGAGTACCGCCAACACGCTGGAGAAGTACGAGCTGCGCCTCCAGCGGTTCGTCCCCGTGGAGAGGGACGACGAGGACGGCCTGTACCGGTGGCGCGGAGCCGACTACGCACGCCTGACCCGCGTCCGCCGCAACGGCGTCTTCCATGCAGTGGAACGCGAGACGGGCATTTACCTGGAGCTCGCCCGCCACCGCACTGGCGTAATGCACTGGCAGCCGGAATCCGGCAATGGCCGTGTCGGCATCGGCCGACTCTTGGTCGACCGGTACGCGCCCCTGCCCGCCCTGCATGAGCGCGTGACCGTCCTGTGCAGCGGCTTCCCGCCCTCGGTAGGCAAGCAGAAGCAGACTCGCGCGTACGACAACGTGCCGAGGGCGCTCGCCGAGGCGATCGCGGCCTCGCTGCAGCAGAACCTGGAGACCATGCCGCGACCGGTGGCGGCGACCGGCGGGAGGGCCAAGTGAGGGTCGAACAGCAGACAGTGGCGGTGACGAACACCGATGTCCCGGACGTCATGGGCACTTTCGAAGACCTGCGCAGCGCGCTCTTCCGCTACTACGACACCCCGTTCGGCGTCGATGACCGCTCCGTCATGGAGGAACGACGCAACCTCCTGGACCGGGACAATGGGGCCTGGCGTGACCCGCTGATCGAGCTGCGCCCGCAGTATGCCTCCCGGGGCGTCAGCATCGCGGACTCCTTCGCCGAAGCAGGGGCGCACCCCGAGGCGGCCGAGTTCGCTCGGTTCACGCTCCCCGACGGCGTGACCAGCCTCTACCAGCATCAGCACGACGCCCTGGTCGCCGCCTGCGAGGGCAAGGACTTCGTGGTCACCGCAGGCACCGGTTCCGGAAAGACGGAGTCCTTCCTGCTGCCGGTTCTTGCCGACCTGGTCGCCGAGTCCGCCCAGTGGCAGGGCACCCGTGCGGTGCAGCGGGAATGGTGGCAGGGAGACGGCGACTACGTGCCCAGCCGACAGAGCGAGCACGGGCATCCCGCCGCCATGCGCGTGCTGATCCTCTACCCCACCAATGCCCTCGCCGACGACCAGCTGGTCCGGCTCCGGAAGTCGCTGGACAGCCGCGAGGCCCACGAGTGGCTGAACCGGAAGCGCAACGGACACCGCTTCTACTTCGGCCGCTACACCGGAGCCACCCCTGTCTCCGGCAGCCGCGATTCCGAGCCTGCGAACTTCCGTCTCCGGCAGTATCTGCGGGAGGTCGAGGAACGGCAGCGCAAGGCCGACGATAAGCTCGGCGAGGAGTTGCAGCCCTTCATCCCGCGCCTCGCCGGAGCGGAGATGCACGCGCGTTGGGACATGCAGGCCGCGCCGCCGGACGTAATGGTCACCAACTACTCGATGCTGAACATCATGCTGCTCCGCAAGCAGGAGGAGCACATCTTCAGCGCCACGAGGAAGTGGCTGGAGGAGACCCCGGGCGCCCGCTTCACCCTGATCCTCGACGAGCTCCACATGTACCGCGGTACGGCCGGCACCGAGGTGGCCTACCTGCTGCGCAACCTCCGTCACCGTCTCGGCCTCGACGAAAGCCCCGAAAAGTTCCGTGTGCTCGCCGCCTCAGCCTCCCTGGAGGCCGGCCGGGACGACGAGTTCCTCGACGGGTTCTTCGCCCTGCCCGGCTCGCGGCGCGTGATCATCCCTGGAAAGGCGAAGGAGATCCACGGCGAGGGCGGCCTGGCCTCCCACACCGAACGCCTCGCGCAGGCTGCGAAGGCCCCCGTCACCCACGACGAAGCCATCGCCCTGGCTCGGGAGACCGGTCTTGGCCCGGCGCTCCAGCACGCACTCACTCCAGACGGCAAGCCTCGTGCTCTGCCCGCCCCCGCACTGGCGAAGAACCTCTTTCCGGACGTCCCCGAGGAACAGCGCCAGGACGCACTCCACGGAGTGTTGCGCATACTTGGCTCCGCCCAGGACCCCGAACTTCCCCAGCTCCGCGCCCACCTCTTCTTCCGGAACATCGAGGGCATCTGGGCCTGCTCCGACCCGCAGTGCCCCAACATACCCGTGGAGCACGGCCTCGAACGCCGGGTCGGTCGGCTCTTCGCCGACCCCACGTCCCGCTGCACCTGCGGCGCCCGCGTACTGGAACTTCTCTCCTGCCAAGCCTGCGGCGACCTCATGCTTGGTGGGTACGCCAGCCCCAAGGACACCCAGCGGCGCAAGTTCACCGGTGCCCTCCACGCCGACTTCCCGGACCTAGACCAGCTCCCCGACGATGCCAGTGGCGTACCCACCGCGGCCAACTACGTCGTGTACTGGCCGCGTACCGAGGGCCTCGGCCTCGACGACCCCGGCTGGCACGCGGGCCTGTCCGACGGCGGGCCGCAGGTCGAGTTCGAGTTCCGCCGCGGCGCCTACCAGCCCGCCACCGGCCGCCTGGAGAACCGGGACGTCCAGCACACCGGATGGTCCTTCCACATCTCTGTGCCCCTGGACAAGGAGGGCAAGAAGCCAGCCTACGACCCGGCCCGGCTGCAGGCCTTCCCCACACGCTGCCCCGCCTGCGGCGACGACTGGGAGATCAAGTACGACAGGGACGGCCGTTTCATCCCGCTGGAATCTCCTGACCGGCTGCGCAACGCGCCGGTCCGGCGGATGCGCACCGGTTTCTACAAGATCAACCAGGTGCTGGTGACCGAAGCCCTCGGCCACCTCCCCGACGGCCAACGCAAGGCGATCGCCTTCTCCGACAGCCGCGACGACGCCTCCGAGCTCGCCAGCGGCCTTGCCCTCCGCCACCACCAAGACCTTCTCCGCCTGCTCAGTGCCCAGGCCGTCGAGAACCAGGGGGATCCGTTCGGAGACCTTCAGCTGGTGAAGGCCCACTACGCCGGGGAGTCGGTCGATCGTGCGGCCGCCCGTGCCGCAATGGAAAGGCTCCGGGACCGCAACCCGGCGGACTGGGGGCGCCTGAAAGCGATCCTTCTCGACGACCTCGACGCCGAACCGGAACTCCTGCCCGACCTGGAGCGGAAGTTCTCCGAACTGCCCTCGCTGGACGACCTCGCCTCCGACCTCGAAGGCATGCTGCTGAAGTACGGCACCAACCCCGCCGGTCCCGCGGCCTCTCTCCAGCAGACCTCGGCCGGACAGCCCTGGACCGCGCTCTACAACTGGGAGCGGGACCGGGAAGCGGTGGCGGAGACCCAGGCACAGGAGGAACTCCTCAACCGCCTCCGCTCCCGCCTCCGCCTCGAGACCATCGGAAGCCTCTTCTCCGGTGGCGGCCGTGACTTTGAATCGCTCGGACTCGGCTGGCTCTGCCTGCGAGACGACCGCTCGCCTGTAGAGATCGGCCCGGACAGCGATCAGGCCGTGGCCCGTGCCAGTCTGCGGATTCTCGGCTTGATGCGGCGCTTCACCCGGATACGTGCCTCTCTGCAGAGGCCGCCTGCGCCTCTGAAGCGCTTCTGGAAGCAGGTCGCCGAACGCCAGGGCACCGATCTGCAGACGATTGAGGACCGGGTGCTCGGAGTCTGGAAGGACGCCGTGGTCGACTACGTCATCAAGCCGGAGAAAGTGGCGCTCCGCCCTGGCGAGAACAAGACCTGGACGTGCCGCTCCTGCCACCGGCCGCACCTTTACCCGGGCACGGGGCTGTGTACCAAGTGCCTGACCCCGCTGCCCGCCGTACCCCAGCAGTACAGCGGAGTGCTTGAAGACGACTACTACGCGTGGAAGGCCGCCCATCGCACCGGTGACTTCCCCCTGCGCACGGCGGAGCTGACTGGCCAGACGGACCGGCTGGAGGCCCAGCGTCGGCAGAGCCTCTTCCAGGACGTCTTCCTCGGCGACAACGACGTTCCGCAGGCGGACGGGCTGGAGCTGCTCTCCGTGACCACGACCATGGAGGCCGGTGTCGACATCGGCCCCCTCAACACCGTGATTATGGCCAACATGCCGCCTACCCGCTTCAACTACCAGCAGCGGGTAGGGCGCGCAGGCCGACGCAACAGCCCGGTCGCCGTGGCCCTGACCGTCTGCCGCGGCCGCAGTCACGACGAGCACTACTTCGCCCGCCCGGAAGCCATCACCAACGACCCGACTCCGCCGCCCTACCTGGTCCTCGGCATGGTCTCTGTCTTCCGGCGGGTCCTGTTGGGAGAGGTCCTGCGCCAGGCCTTCGAGCCTCTGCAGCCGGAGGACCGCCGGAGGGGGCCGGACATGACGGCCAACGTCCACGGACAGTTCGGCCTCGCCGCCGATTGGCCGACGCACCGCGGTGCCGTTCGCTGCTGGATCGCCGAGCACCCGGACCGCATCAGGGCCGCTGCCGCCGCACTCCAGGCTGGAACACCGGAGAACATCGCCGCCATCGACCCGGTGGCCGCCATCGACGAACTCCTTGAGCAGGTCGACGAGGTGGCAGCCCGAACCATCGGCCACTCCGACCTCAGCCAGCGTCTGGCGGAGGCTGGCCTCCTGCCCATGTTCGGCTTCCCGACCCGCTCCCGCCTCCTCTACCGGAGCATCCCGCAGAAGACCTTCCCCTGGCCGCCGGCCGACTCCGTCAACCGCGACCTGGCCGTCGCCCTCAGCAAGTTCGCACCTGGCAGCGAGACCCCGCAGGACGGTCGTCTGCTCCGCTCCATGGGCGTGGTCTCCCTCGTCCCAAGCGGCCGCGGAGTGCAGGCTGCCGAGGACCCCTTCGGTCCGGAACAGCTGGTCGCCATGTGCCGGATCTGCTCCCACGTGGACCCGCAAGCCGTCGTTGACCCGGAGACCGCAAGGGCCGGAACCTGCCCCGCCTGCGGTGCGGAGGGCAAGTACTACAAGGCCGTCCCCTTCCGGGAACCCGCAGGCTTCCGGGCCGCCCGCGAAGCACGGGACTATGACGGCTACCGGGAGCTCGGCTCCAACGCCACCAGCGCGCGGACGGCCACCGACCTGGAGAAGACGGCCCCGCGCATCCACCGTGCCGCCGACGACTGGATGGTCGTCCACACCGGAAGCGGCGACCGTTACATCGTCAACACCAACGCCGGAAAGCTCTTCCGGTTCGTCAAGAACACTGGCCCTTGGGGCGGATACGTCGCTCTGGACCACCCCAAGGCGGAAGCCGACCTGGAGATCGCCCTCGGCGCCACCCAGCACACGGACATGCTCTTCATCGGGGCCAAGGACGCCCTGGACACGAGTCGGGGCCTCCGCTTCGACATCTCGAAGTCCCAGCAGATCGACGGCTTCCCCGAGGCCTACCACGGCCGGCGCGCCGCCTGGTATTCGCTGGCGGCCCTGCTGCGCCGCGCAGCCGCCCCGCACCTGGACGTGCAGCCGGAGGAACTCCTCAGCGGCATCCACGGCTCGGACGCCCCGGTGGCCGCTCCGGTCATGGCCTACCTGGCGGATAGCCTCGACAACGGCGCAGGCTTCAGCACCTACCTCGGTTCGGAAGAACACATCGAGGAGTTCCTCCAGGCGGTCGACCGGTACGTGCACGACCTGGAGGCCGACCATCATGCGCAGAACTGCCGCAGCTCCTGCTACGCCTGCCTGCGTGACTACTCCAACATGCGCCTCCACCCGTTCTACGACTGGCGGCTCGCCCGCGACCTGACCGACGCCCTGCGTGGTCGGAAACTGCAGATTGACCCGGACGAGCACGCTGTCCTGCTGAAGGGTTGGGCGGACGAGGAGCAAACCGTCAGCCTGATGGAGACCGCTGCCGGACCCGTGGCCCTCTTCACCTCGGACTTCACCGGCGAGCCCGTCGCGGTTGCTGTCAAGCATCCGCTGGAGTCTGCTGGCGAGGAGTGCGGGAACGAACGGCTTCAGGCTCTTCGTAACGAGGTCCGTGGCGGTGGCCTCGCCGCGAGGATCGCCTTCGCGGACTCTTACAGCCTGGACCGGACCCCTGCCGCGGTGATCGAGCAGGTGCACATCTTCGCGGAGGAGCTCTGATGACGGCAGGAATCCCGCTGGGAGCGGGCCACGACGAGCAGGCCCGCCTGGAGGAGCTGCGGCAGCGCGAGATCGCCCGCCGCCTCGCCCTCCGCCAGACCCGCGCCCGGAGCCGGGCCGTCGAGAAAGCTCCGCAGGTAGCGGAGGCCCCCGGCAGCCCTGCTTCGGTCGTACCGCGGCAGAAGCAGCCGGCGCCGGAACCGGCCGTGCCTCAGCCGGTCCCAGAGGGATTCACCGACCGGCATGCCTGGGAGCGGGCCCGTTCTTTCGCCGAACTCGTGCTGCCCGACACGCTGAAGGCGGAGACGGGGACGCTCTCTGCGCGGAAGCTGGCGCGGGCCGCGGCTGATGCGGCGTCCCGGCAGGACGACCCGGCCAAGGGCGTCTCCCTGCTCGTCATGGCACAGGACCACGGGCTGGACGTCTTGAACGGCCGACTCGATGACCGCGCCCGCGCCCTGCTGGAGGACAAGCCACTGCCGCTTCTCGGGGAGCCGGGCAGCATGTGGCAGATCTACCAGGACGACCGTCGCCTGATGGAGACCAACCTGCCGGCCCCTCGGCAGAGGGCACTCCTGGCGAAGCTTCCCCGGCCGCTTCTCGACGACTACATCGACGAGGAGTGGATCGGCGCGGTACCCGAGAGCGACGGAACGTCCCGTGCTGCCTACTTCCGCGCCCGCTTGGACCCGGCGTCCCTCACCGACGAGGAGATCGACCTGCTGGCCTGGCCCCTGGAACGGGAGCGCCGCGAGGCAGGCCCGGGAAAGGCCCCAGGCCGGGACTGGCCGCAGGACTGGCGCCTACTGGTGAGGCTGCAGGCCAACGACGCCAAGGCCATAGCCGAGGAGTGGACCGACCTCTTGCCGCCGACGCGAAAGCTCCTCGACGCCCTGCGCGAGGTGCGGCGGACCGGAGAGGTCCCGGACGACCTCGTCGCCGACGAGCGGCTGTGGGTCCTCCTGGAGCGGATCCATCCCAGTGCGCGCAGCGCCGGCAACAAGAAGTTCAACGGCTGGAACGGCGTGCGGACCCTGATCAGGGCCGTGCGGCAGATGCACCGTGCCCTCCTCCGCGGCGATGACGAGACGGCGGAGCAACGGAGGAAGGCGGCGCTCACCATGGCCGGAAGGCTCCGGCACCACTCGCAGCCGGTGCGCTGGGAGGCCCAGAACATCCAGGCCTACCTGCGAGCCGGCCAGGAGAGGACGGAGTCCCTCAAACTCCTGGAGCAGGACGCCGAAGGCCATCCCCCGGTGCGGGATCAGCTCGGCGGAGGTGCCGTGGCCACGCTGCGGAAGAATCGGAGCTTCCTGGAAGACCGGCCCGTCGGAGAACGCGACCAGCCGCTCAACCCGTTTCTGGTGCTGGGCGTGCCCGACGGGACGGACGACTGGAAGAAGGCCTGGCGAGCCCTGAGGAAGGAACTCGACGACAGCGGCCGCGTCCGGATCAACCGCGCCAAGGACGTGATCGAGAAGGCCGAGCGGGAGCAGCAGGAAGTACCCCGGTTCGCCGTACCGCTCGCCCCGCACCGCTGGAAGGACCCCACTGGCACGAGCCACCGGCTGGAACTCCCGCCCGAACCTCTGCAGAGGCTCACCCAGCCGCCCACGGACAGCGACCGCGAGTGGTCTCGCACCGAGGCGGCCCGAGAAATAATCACCAAGGCGACAGAACGCCTTTCCCCGGCTGCCGAAGACACCGCAGCCCTTATGACCCAGAGAGCAGCACATCGTGAGCAACGGAGCCGGTAAAGGCGACAGTAGTTCTGGCCCCCGTGAGGGATCCCCGCGGAACCGAGGACGCGGGCCGAACAGCGGCAGCGTGCGCAATCGTGGAGAGCGGAGGGCGGCCGAGGCAGCTCCCTGGCGGTTTACCGAGAGCCGCCTGCCCGAGTTCACCCCGGGGACCCTGGACGCTGCCGCGATCCTGAAGTCGGTCAACGAGACGCTCCTGCCCGTGGTGGAGCAGGAGTTGGAGGAGGCGACGCAGAAACTTGGTGCAGCTCTGGCCGACAAGGAGACCGAGACCGATCTGGTCTCCGCCTTCCGGGCCGAGTTGATGCGCCGAGTGCTTCCCCAGTTCACCGACGCAGTCCGCAAGGGTGTGCTGGAAAGTATCCGCACACGCCAGATGCATCTGGCCCAGCTGGCCGTCCTGCACCGGCAAGCGCTGGACGCGAAGACCTTGCAGGTGGTGCTGACCCGCCTCGACCACGAGGCGGCGAAGGCCGGCCTGCAGATCGTCGGCGACACCGGTGATCAGGCGCTGTTCAACGTCGTGGAGGACCAGCCCGGCGTGATGAAGAGGGGCCCGGTCACCTTTGAACTCGTCGTGCCGGCCTACGTCGACAAGGAGTCCGGGAAGCTTGTCGAACGTGGATGGCTGCGGGCCGTCACTGAGGCGCCGTTCCCCAAGCCTGACAAAATGACACCGGGGCAGAAGCGCAGGGCGAACCATGCAGAAACCGATAAGAAGCAGCCGAGGAAGGAGTCTCCTGCACAGCCGGAGAGGAAGAAGCACCACCGGGGCCAAGACCCCGAGAAGCAGCGGAGAGACAACGGGCGGCGAGATGGCGGGTCACATTCCCGCCCCGGAGGAAACGGGGACCGCTGGATGAAGCAGAGGGGAACGCGATGACTTTCGGTATCGACTTCGGCACCAGCAACTCCGTGGTGGCCCACTGGAACGGGCACACCACCGAAGTGCTGCCTGTCGACGGCGACAACGTGCCCGCCCAGTGGCAGATGTCGGAGTTCGAGCAGCTCTTCCCCTCCGTGTTGTCCGTCCGCGACCTCCAGCGCACCCTTTGCTTCGGCTGGGAGGCGAAGACCGGTACCAGTGAGCCGCTCGACGCCGTGAAGCGCATGCTCGGCACCCGCTCCGGTGCCGAGAAGGACGGCGACATCGACGGCCTCGAGGTCGCAGCCCAGCTCGAGGAACATCACGTCTGGGTCGGCTCGGAGAAGTTCCACAGCACGGTCGCGGCCGCCTCCCTCTTCAGCCGGATGAAGGAAGGCGTCTCCGCCCAGCTGCTCGATCTCTCCGACGCCGTCGTCACCGTCCCCGCAAACGCCACGGGCGGCGCGCGCTACCGCACCCGTGCCGCGGCAGCGCTCGGCGGAGTGAAGGTCCGGGCCCTGCTCAATGAGCCCACCGCGGCTGCGATCTCGTACGCCCACGACGTCCCGGTCCCCGGCCGCTTCCTTGTCTTCGACTGGGGCGGCGGCACCATCGACGTCACCGTCCTCGAATACGAAGACGGCCTCTTCGAGGAGCAGACCTCCCGCGGCATCACCGCCCTCGGAGGCCTGGAGTTCGACAACGCGCTGGCCAAGCTGATCCAGCAGAAGATCGGCCTGACCGCGGACCAGCTCACCAAAGCCGAACGACGCCGCTGGCGCCGGTCGGTCGAGCTGACGAAGATCGCCCTGTCTTCCGTGCCGATGGGCGGCGCGCTTTTCTTCGACCTCCCGGTCGGCCTCGCCCCCTCGATCTCGAGGCGTGAGGTCAGGATCACCGCGGCCGAGTACACCGAGGAGATCACCCCGCTCATCACCCGCGCCCTGGAGCCGGTCCAGCAGGCGCTGGAAGACCTGGCCATTACCGCGGACGACATCGACTCTGTCCTGATGATCGGCGGCACCTCGCAGATCCCCCAGGTCCGTCACGCCCTGGGCGAGCTCCTCGGCCACGACCGCATCGTCGACAGCGGCCTGTGCCGGCCCATGACCGCCGTCGCCCGAGGTGCAGCCATCTACGCGGCCTCCCTCGACGGCGAACTCGGCGACGACAGCGACTTCTCCCTGGTGACCAGCTACGACCTGGGCACGGCCGTGAGCGCCGGTAAACAGAAGGGCTTCCGCGCCATCATCCGACGCAATGCCACGCTCCCCGCGGAGGGTTCGGCCAACTTCTACCCGGACACGCCGGGCGCTTCCTTCGTGCGTGTGCCGGTGATCGAGGGCGAGATCGGCTACCCGGCCGACAGCGACCGTGCCTTCCCCCTGGCCAACATCGAGGTGGATCTCCCGACCCGCGAACAGGACGTCCGCCGGAACAAGATCGAGATCAAGTTCCGCTACAACGAGAGCGGCATCCTGCGCTTCACCGCCACCCACGCGGCCACCGGCAAGCAGCTCGCCGAGCGCGAGATCGATTCCTTCGGCCCCGACGGCACCCCACTGCAGCACGGCCTCGACGATGAACTGACCCGCCTCTTGGCCCACACCGTCCGCCCGTTCGCCGACGGCTCCTCCAACGTCCGACACCTCTCGGCGGCCGAAACGGCCAACGCCAGCCCCGCACCGCTCGACTTGTCCGTGCGCGTGGTGGAGGCCGATCCTGCGGTGACGGTCAACGGCGAACCACAGGGAGCGGTAACGTGGGGACTTTAGGGTGTTTGTGCTCAACCGTCTCCACCGCCAGCCGTGCGTAATCCCGGTACCGCGGGGAATCACGCGCTCGAAGATCTAGCATCTGGGTATTTAGGCAGGTCAGGGGTCCGAAAGGGCTGATCGGGCCAGCAAATGGTCAGTATCGGGCGCCGAGGCGTCCCGGCTTGCTGATCTGGTGATCGCTGCGGCGGAGGTTGGCATGGCGTGGATATCTGGCTCCCGATCAGAATGTTCGCTACGTGGCTTGCCCGCGGGACGGGGGTGTTCCTCAAGGGCTGCTGCGGTACCGAGCAGAGCCGGTGCACGCGTTTATGCCTTCCGGGCGCCCAGCCGATGCGATGGGCCTCGCCTCGGACCCGGATCTTGTAGCCCGTCTCGGTAGCCTGCTTGATGGCGTGGACGGTGGCAGCGGTTGGCGCTGGCGCGGGTGACGGTCGCGGCAGGGCCCGGGGGCAGCGAGTCGGCCTGGGCCCTCTCCGTCTGCGTGACGTGCCGTCAGGAAACTCAGCATCTGGTCAGCATCGGTCCCCCCACATTCCGAAGCGGCTGTCCGATGCGACGCGGGTCAGCAGCGTCACAACAGCCTGGTGCCCACGGAAGTGCAGGCCAGGAGCCTTGCCGTCAGAGGCAGTCGATTTTCCTAAGGATCTCCGATCCTACGCCTCTCGGTGTAGAGTGCAGGACGCCCTTGACCTGCAAAAAGCTGGCAGGGAGCCGTCCTCTAGGAGCTCAAATTGCTGCGCACCATGATCAAGTCCAAGATTCACCGGGCCACGGTCACGCAGGCCGACCTGCACTATGTCGGGTCCGTGACCATAGACGCCGATCTGCTCGACGCCGCCGATCTGCTGCCCGGGGAGCTCGTGCACATCGTTGACATCACCAACGGTGCCCGGCTGGAGACCTACGTCATCGAGGGGGAGCGCGGGTCCGGCGTGATCGGGATCAACGGGGCTGCCGCGCATCTCGTGCATCCCGGCGATCTCGTCATTCTGATCAGCTACGCCCAGGTCGACGACGCCGAGGCGCGGGCGATGCGGCCGCGCGTCGTGCACGTCGATGCCGACAACCGGATCGTCGAGCTGGGAGCGGATCCCTCCGCGCCCGTGCCGGGCAGTGACCAGCAGCGCAGCCCCCACGCCGTGGCGGCCGGCTGAGGCGGTCGGCGCCTTTGGCGGCTCCGTCACGCCGGACGGCCGTGTCCGGAGGCGTGGGTCCGTGAATCGGGGGAAGGTGGGGCGTATGCCGATCCACGTCCCTGCCGAGCAGACGCAGCCGCCCGTCCCGGAGCCGACTCCGGTGCCGCCGCCGCCCACGCCCGGGCCGGGGCCCGGGCCGTTCCCCGATCCGGAGCCCGTGCCGCGGCCGGATCCGCCGGTGCCGCCGCCGTTCCCCGAGCCGGATCCGGTGCCCCCGCCGCCCGGGCCCGCGCCGGTTCCGCAGCCCCCGCCGCCCAGCTGACCTGCGCCGAGCCGCGGCGGAGCCCTTCCGGCTCCGCCGCGGCAGCCGCGCGTCAGGCGGTGGTCTCCGTGCGGTCACCGCTCCAGAGGGTGTGGAACGACCCCTCGCGGTCCGTGCGCCGGTAGGTGTGCGCCCCGAAGAAGTCCCGCTGCCCCTGCGTCAGCGCCGCAGGCAGCCGCTCTGCGCGCAGCGCGTCGTAGTACGAGAGCGACGCCGCGAACGCGGGGACCGGGATGCCGCCGGCCACCGCGGCCGCCACCACCGCACGCCAGTCGTCCTGCGCCGCGCCGATCTCCTGGGCGAACCCGGCGTCGGCGAGCAGGCCCGGCAGGTCCGGCCGGGCGTCGTACGCGGCGCGGATCCGGTCGAGGAACGCCGCCCGGATGATGCAGCCGCCGCGCCACAGCGAGGCCACCGCCCCCAGGTCGATGCCCCAGCCGTACTCCTCGCTGCCCGCCCGGATCTGGTGGAAGCCCTGCGTGTAGGAGACGATCTTCGAGGCGTACAGCGCCTGCTCGACCTTGGCTGCGAACGCGTCCGCGGCCTCCCCGGCCAGCGGCTGCGCGGACGGGCCCGCCAGCCCCCGCGAGGCCGCCCGCAGCCCGGCGTGGCCCGAGACGGCGCGGGCGAAGACCGCCTCCGCGATGCCGGACACCGGAACGCCCAGGTCCATGGCGGTCTGCACCGTCCAGCGGCCGGTGCCCTTCTGCTCGGCGGCGTCGGCCACCACGTCCACGAACGGCTTGCCGGTGGCCGTGTCGACGTGCGCGAGCACCTCCGCGGTGATCTCGATCAGGTAGGAGTCGAGCCGGCCCCGGTTCCACGTCCGGAACGTCTCCGCGATCCGCGCGGGGGAGTAGCCGGCGACCTTGCGCAGCAGGTGGTACGCCTCCGCGATCAGCTGCATGTCCGCGTACTCGATGCCGTTGTGCACCATCTTCACGAAGTGCCCGGCGCCGTCCGGGCCCACGTGCGAGGTGCACGGCGTGCCGTCGGCGGCCTTCGCCGCGATCCGCTCCAGCATCGGGCCGAGGGCGTCGTACGACTCCGGCGACCCGCCGGGCATGATGCTCGGTCCGAGCAGCGCGCCCTCCTCGCCGCCCGAGATCCCCACGCCGACGAAGTGGATGCCCCGCTCGCGCAGTTCGCGCTCGCGCCGCCGCGTGTCCTCGAAGTGCGCGTTCCCGCCGTCGATGACGACGTCGCCGGGCTCCAGCAGCGGGGCGAACTCACGGATCACCGCGTCCGTCGGCTCGCCCGCCTTCACCATCACGATCAGCCGGCGCGGCCGCTCCAGCGCGTCGACGAACTCCTTCGCGGACTCGGCCGCGACGAAGTCGCCCTCGTGCCCGAACTCCTCCACCAGGGCACGGGTCTTGGCGGCGGTCCGGTTGTGCACGGCCACGGTGAAACCGTTGCGGGCGAAGTTCCGGGCGAGGTTGCTGCCCATCACCGCGAGCCCGGTGACACCGATCTGGGCGGTGCTGCTCATGCGTGCGCTCCTTGGTGCTTCGATGTGCGGGGACCACCGACGCTACCGCGGCGCGGCCCCCGGCGGATCGCCCGCCACCCGGGACAATGTCAACTTGCCCTGCTGTGCGCCCTGTTGCGCCCCTTGTCACGGCCGTGACCGGACCGTTAGGTTTGGCGCTCACCGATGTCTTCGATGGGGGCTCCCAATGGGTGTACGGGGTCGGCACCGCCGGTACCAGCCGAGCAGCATCAACCGCGCCTCGCTCGCCGTCACGGCGGGCGGCGCCGGCATCGCGCTCCCGCTGATCGGCGCCGGGACCGTCCACGCCGCGTCCGCGGAGACGTGGAGCAAGGTCGCCGAATGCGAGTCCGGCAGCGACTGGCGGATCAACACGGGCAACGGCTACTACGGCGGGCTCCAGTTCAGCCAGACGACGTGGCGCGCCTTCGGCGGCACCCAGTACGCGCCCCGCGCCGACAAGGCGACCCGGGAGCAGCAGATCGCCGTCGCGGAGAAGGTGTTGAAGGGGCAGGGGCCGCAGGCCTGGCCCACATGCGGGAAGCAGGCGGGCCTCACCCGCGGCGGCCCCGCCCCCGACCTGTCGCCGCAGGGCGGGGCGAAGGCCACCGTCCAGGTCGTCAAGGTGCAGGCGCAGCCCGCCGGGAAGGCCGCGGCGCCGCCCGCCGCACCCCGGCCGACCGGGACGTCGGTCCTGCCGAACCCGTACGTCGTGGCCCCCGGCGACTCGCTGTCCTCGATCGCGGTCCGGCAGCACGTCGAGGGCGGCTGGCAGGCCCTGTACGAGACCAACCGCACCACCGTCGGAGCCAACCCGGACCTGATCTTCCCCGGGCAGCGCCTCACCCTGCGCATCACCGCCGCCCCGCCCGCGCAGAACCCGGAGAAGCCGCCGCGCACCGCCGAACCGGTCAAGCCGGTCGCGCCCGCGGCACCGCCCGCCGGCGAGCAGGTCGCCAAACCCGCCGAGAAGCCGGCGCAGAAGCCCGCGGAGAAGCAGGCCGCCAAGCCCGCCGACAAGGCCGCGCCCAAGCCGGCCCCCGCGCAGCAGAAGCCCGCGGAGAAGCCCGCGTCAGCGCCGAAGCAGCAGACCGGCGGCGGCTACGTCGCCCCCGTCGACGCCTCCGTCGGCACCCGGTACAAGGCCAGCGGATCCTCCTGGTCCAGCGGCTACCACACGGGCGTCGACTTCCCCGTCGCGACCGGTACGTCCGTCAGGTCCGTCGGCCCCGGCCGCGTCGTCTCCGCCGGCTGGGCCGGTGCGTACGGCTACCAGGTGATCGTCCGGCACACCGACGGCCGGTACTCCCAGTACGCCCACCTGTCGGCCCTCGGCGTGAAGGCCGGGCAGGACGTCTCCGGCGGCCAGCGGATCGGCCGCTCCGGATCGACCGGCAACAGCAGCGGGCCCCACCTCCACTTCGAGGTGCGGACCGGACCGGGCTACGGCTCCGACATCGACCCGCTGAAGTACCTCCGCGCCCACGGCGTGGGCATCTGACGAGGCCGTGTGCGGCGGCGCGGCGGCCGTGAGCACGACCAGGCCGGCCGCCGCCACCGCGGCGCCGGCCAGCGCCCCCGCCGTGCCCGCCGCCCCGTACCGGAAGCCCTCGCCGAACAGCGTCAGCCCGACCGCGGCCGCCACCACCGGGTTGACGACGGTCAGCGTGGCCAGCGGCGCGGCCAGTCCTGCGCCGCGGTAGGCGGCCTGCGACAGCAGCAGCCCGCCGCAGGCCAGGACCGCGACGGCCGCCGCGTCCGGCCAGCGGCCGGACGCGGAACCCCGTACGACGCCCTCGGCGAGCGCCTTCGTGAACACCGACGCCATCCCGAACGCCGTGCCCGCCGCCACGGCGAGCAGCACGCTCCGCAGCACCGGCCGCCGCACCCCGTGCGCCGCCGCGAACAGCACCGACACCGCGGCGGCCGTCGCCGCCAGCAGCAGCGCCCGCTCGCCGGCCACGGGCAGCCGGTCCGCGCCCCCGTCCGGGTTCCCGCCCGTCAGGGCCAGCAGCCCGGCCAGCCCGGCCGAGGCCAGCAGGGCCCCGCGCCACGCTGCCGCAGTGGCCCGCCGGCGTACGAACACGGCCGCCATCGGCAGCGCGAACACGATCGTCAGGGCACCCAGCGGCTGCACCAGGCTCAGCGGCCCGTACGCGAGCGCCACCACGTGCAGTACGGCGCCGAGGCCGTTCAGCGCGACGGCCGCCCACCACTCCGGCCGGCGCACCGGCGCGTACGCCCGCTCCTGGCCGCGCGCCGCGACCCGCTCCTGAACGATCGCTCCGCCCGCGTACGCGACCGCGGACACCAGGCACAGCAGCAGCGACAGCCCCAGGGCACTCATGTATCCCACAATGCCGCGCCGGGGACGCCTATTCCTCCCCCTGGAGGACCACATCGACCCTGCTCAGGGCGTACTGCGAAAGGATGACGCGGCCCCGCCCGCACTCCCCGCGCAGTACGCCCGCGGTGACCGCCCGGACGCGGTGAGTGAGCCCCCGCGGCACGGGTTTGGTTCCCGGCCCGCAGCATCCGTACAGTTGCCGTTTTGAGGACTTCCGCAGCAGGCGGATGCGGACGAGTGACCAAGGAACGGCAGCGGCCATGACGGCGACCGAGACCGAGACCGAAGACATCCAGGCGTACGGGCCGGGCATCGACCCCGAGCGCATGGCCGTCTGCCTCAGCGTGCTCGACGAGCTCGACAAGCTCGACATAGACCACCCCGACGCCGTCGCCGTGCGCCGGGCCACCGCCGGGATCTACCGGACGGTGAAGCAGCGCCGCCGCCAGGAGCGCCGCGCCGCGAAGACCGCCAACGACAAGGCCGTCACCGAGGCCACCGCGACGGGCTCGGCGCAGCGCATCGACGACGAGACCGAGGGCATCCTCCCGACCTCCGTCACCGAGGCCGGCCGGATCGCCGGCATACTCCAGCGCCCCCGCTCCTGCTACGTCTGCAAGACGCGGTACGTCGAGGTCGACTACTTCTACCACCAGCTCTGCCCGCCGTGCGCCGTCGAGAACCGCACCCGGCGCGAGGCCCGCGCCGACCTCGCGGGCAAGCGCGCGCTGCTCACCGGTGGCCGGGCGAAGATCGGCATGTACATCGCGCTGCGGCTGCTGCGCGACGGCGCCCACACCACGATCACCACGCGCTTCCCCAAGGACGCCATCCGCCGCTTCACGGCGATGGAGGACTCGGCGGACTGGATGCACCGCCTGGAGGTCGTCGGCATCGACCTGCGCGACCCGGCGCAGGCCGTGGAGCTGGCCGACCGCGTCGCCGATGCCGGACCGCTGGACATCCTGATCAACAACGCGACGCAGACGGTGCGCCGCCTGCCCAGCGCGTACGCCGCGCTGGTGGACGGAGAGGGCGCCCCGCTGCCGGCCGGCGAGCTGCCCGCGCACCACGTCATCGGCGCCTTCAACTCGGGTGCGGTCGACGGCCTGGCGGCGCTGCCCGTCGGCGTGAGCGGCCTGGAGGCGCAGAAGGTCGCGGACCTGGCCCTCGTCGCGGGCAACGCCAGCCTGGAGCGGCACCTGGACGGCACCGCGATCGACGCGGGCGGCCTGCTCCCCGACGTCGTCGAGAGCAACACCTGGGTGCAGACCATCGACCAGATCTCCCCGGTGGAGCTGCTCGAAACCCAGCTGTGCAACTACACCGCGCCGTTCATCCTGATCAGCAAGCTCCGTCCGGTGATGGCCGAGGCCGCCCGCAAGGCCGCCAGCGGGCGGGCGTACATCGTCAACGTCTCCGCGATGGAGGGCGTCTTCAGCCGCGGCTACAAGGGCGCCGGGCACCCGAACACCAATGCCGCCAAGGCGGCGATGAACATGGTGACGCGGACCAGCGGCCAGGAGATGTTCGAGACGGACCGGATCCTCATGACCTCCGTCGACACCGGCTGGATCACGGACGAGCGCCCGCACTTCGACAAGCTGCGGCTGGCCGAGGAGGGCTTCCACGCCCCCCTGGACCTGGTCGACGGCGCCGCCCGCGTCTACGACCCGGTCGTCCGCGGCGAGGCAGGCGAGGACCTGTACGGGGTCTTCCTGAAGGACTACGCGCCCGCGAAGTGGTGAGGCGCGCCACCGCCCGCCCCGCGACAGCGCCCCGGCCCCTCCTCCCGAGGGGCCGGGGCGCTGTCGCATCCCCGGTCCGAGAAGGCTCCCCGCGGCGGAGGGGCCGCCCCAAAGGGCAGACCTCGCCGCAAAGGTGACACACAAACCCGGGAACCGAGCGGATATTCGCGCCATTGGGGTGGATTTTGCCAATCTACCGAGCGGGTACCTGCTCAGATGTGTACTCTGGGGGACACGCTAGAGCCCCACCCAGGCCACGCTCCACCATGGCGCCACCGCGTCTTGAAACTCTCCATTCTCCATACCCGATGCGGTTGGCCGCCGGGTCAAGCGACACCGAAGGAGTGCGCGGTGACAGAGACGAAGACGAAGTCCGACGAGCTGCTGGAGCGCACGGGGTGGCAGGGCCGCCCCCACAGCGACGAACTGGGCAGCCTCGAGGTCTGGGCCCGCTCGGCCCCGATCCGCCTCGCCGGATACGAGGACGACCTCGCGGAATCCCACATCCTGCCCGGCATCGACTAGCCGGGCAGCGATCCCGGAACCGCCCCTCCGGCCGTCACAGGACAGCACGACGGCAAGGGGGCGGAGCACGGCTCGGCGGGCGGAGGCAGACGTGCCGCCGCCCGGGGCCGGGCAAGCGGAGTTCCCGGTTCGCGTCCGCCGTCGGCGTCATCGCCGAAAGCGATCACGGCTTCCGCCGCCGCGCCGGCCCCCGGCACGCTGGCCGCATGACGAAACTGCTGATGCTCGGCGGAACCGAGTTCGTCGGACGCGCCCTCACCGACGACGCCCTCGCCCGGGGCTGGGACGTCACGGTCTTCCACCGCGGCCGCCACGCGCCGCCACCCGGCACCCGTGCCGTACACGGCGACCGCACCGCCCCCGACGGCCTCGCCGTCCTCGCCGCGCCCGAAGCGGGCGAGTGGGACCTGGTCGTCGACACCTGGTCCGGCGCCCCCACCGCGGTCCGCGACACCGCACGCCTGCTGCGCGGCCGCGCCGGCCACTACACCTACATCTCCAGCCGCTCGGTCCACGCCTACCCCGGGAACGGGAACGCCGCCGAGGACGCCCCCCTCGTCGACGGCTCCCCGGACGCGGACGCAACCGCCTACGCCGAGGACAAGCGCGGCGGCGAGATCGCCGCCACCGACGCCTTCGGCGACCGCGCCCTCCTCGTCCGGGCCGGCCTGATCCTCGGCCCGTACGAGAACGTCGGCCGCCTCCCCTGGTGGCTGGGCCGCACCGCCCGCGGCGGCCCCACCCTGGCCCCGGGACCGAAGGACCTGCCGCTGCAGTACATCGACGTACGCGACCTCGCCCGCTGGACCCTCGACGCCGCCGCGGCCGGCCTCGGCGGCCCGTACAACGCGGTCTCGCCCGCCGGTCACGCCACCATGGGCACCTTCCTCGAAGCCTGCGCGGCCGCCACCGGCGGAGGCGCCGAACTGCGCTGGACCGAGGCCGCCCGGATCCTGGACGCCGGCATCGAACCCTGGACCGAGCTGCCCGTCTGGCTCCCCGAGGGCGATCTGCACGCCCACATGTTCGGCGCGGACGTCTCCCGGGCGCTCGCCGCCGGCCTGCGGTGCCGTCCCGTCGAGGAGACCGTCGCCGACACCTGGGCCTGGCTCCGCTCCGTCGGAGGCACCGCCCCCCTGCGCCCCGACCGCAGCGCCAAGGGCATCAGCCCCGAGAAGGAGGCCGCCCTACTCGGACTCTGACCGCTCTCCGGCCCCGCCCGAGGCGGACACCACCGAAAGACGGGTCGGGGGCAGGTACTCCCTTAGCAGGCTTCGATGCCACCACGCCCCCGTCTCGCGCAGCTCCCGCCAGGTGGTGAACCGGTACCGGTACAGCCGGGCCCGCACGTAGACGGGCGGGGCGCCGGGGAAGGGATTGCGGCGGATCAGCCGCAGGGTGTCCCGGTCGCCCTCCAGCAGCCGCTCCACGAACGGCCCGAACCAGTCCCGGGCGTAGCCGGGGGAGAGCGCCGCGAACCACATGAGCCAGTCGAGCCGCAGGTGGTACGGGGCGAACTGGCGGGGGATCCGGCGCGGATCCCCCGGCTTGCCCTTGAAGCCGTACTCCCGCCACTCCCCGTCCTCCCGCGGCACCGCGTCCGGGGTTCCCTCCACCACGACCTCGTCGCGGACCCGGCTCACCGTGCCGAAGGCCCCGTACGTGTTCACCAGGTGCAGGGAGTCGAAGGAGCGGTTCATCACCTGCCGCCGGGAGACCATGTTGCGCACCGGATGCCTGCTCAGCACCAGCACCAGCAGCGTCACCGCGCACACCAGCACCGCGAACCACACCGGCGGCGGTGCGGAGGCCGCGGCCGGCGGCGGGCCGGCGACCGGGGTGAAGTCGACCGCCGGCAGCGCGAGCGTGATCGTCAGCCAGTTCAACCACGCGAAGTTCCCGGAGAGCACCAGCCACAGCTGCGTCGCCACGATCGCGCAGGCGGCGTACGAGGCGACCGGCTGCGGTGCGAACAGCAGCACCGGCACGACCAGTTGCGTGACGTGGTTGGCGGCGCACTCCACCCGGTGCAGCGGCTTCGGCAGGTGGTGGAAGAACCAGCTCAGCGGGCCGGGCATGGGCTGCGTCTCGTGGTGGTGGTAGAGGCAGGTCAGCTTCCGCCAGCAGGCGTCCCCCCGCATCTTGATCAGTCCGGCCCCGAACTCCACCCGGAACGCCACCCACCGCAGCAGCCACAGCACCAGCACCGGCGGACCGGTCTCGGCGTTGCCGAGGAACACCGCGAGGAAGCCTGCCTCCAGCAGGAGGGACTCCCAGCCGAAGGAGTACCAGGTCTGGCCCACGTTCACGATCGACAGGTACAGCGCCCACAGCACCGCCCACATCGCCATCGCCGCACCGAGCGGCACGGCGTCCCCCGCGCCGGCCGCCAGCGCCGCGGACAGGGCCGCCCCCGTCCACGCGCAGCCGGCGAAGAACCGGTCCGAGTAGTGGAGTTGGAACAGGCTCGGGGCGCGTTTGAAGGGCACGAAACGCACGTGCTGCGGGACGGGCAGCATGCCGCGGCTCCCGATCAGGGCCCGGAACTGGAGGGCGGCCGCCAGGAAGGCGACGAGGTAGACGCCGGCGAGGGCCCGCTGGAAGACCAGCCGGCCCAGCCAGAGGTCGGGCGCCGTGAACCAGTCCATCACCCCCAGTATCGGCCGGTTCAGGCCGGGGCGGCCAGCCTGCGCAGGGCCCGGCCCAGGCGGCGGGCGTAACAGCGCTGGAAGAGGGGGACCAGAGGGCCGGCGGCCCGGGTGTACCAGCGGGCCGGGCGGCTGAAGGCGGTCACCTCGAACCACACGCTGCCGTCCCGGTCGAGGAGGACCAGGAAGGACTCCTCACCCTCTTCGGGGTGGCCGGCCAGGGTCCCGTAGGCGAAGCCGGTCCGGGCGGGCTCGTACACCGTCCAGACGACCTCGCAGGGCGCCTCGATCCGCAGCGGGCCCCAGCCGAGCCCGACCGCGACACGGCTCCCCGGCCGGACGGCGCCGTGGCCGCAGCGGACCGCCGCGCCCGCGGCGCGGTGCGCGCCGAACGTGGTGAGCGCGGCCCCGGCCGCCTCGAAGACGGCGCGGCCGCGGCCGAGCCGGGTGCGGTGGCGGAGGTGGTGGTACCGCTCGGGCAGGGGCAGCGAGGCTGTGGCGCCCCGCTCCGGGTAGGTGAGCGCGGGGCGGGCCGCCCCGCTGAGTCGGGTCATCGGATCGTCTCCTCCGTCTGGGGGCGCGGTCTGCGTCTGCCCCGGCCGCCGGCGGCGCTCCCCGAGGTGCGGGCCGGAGGCCGCCAGGCGGCGCCGCGCCGCGCCCCGGGCGCGCGAGACTCCCGCGCTTTGAACGTGTTCAGCTCCTGTTGCGACCCTACGGGAACGTCTGAACGCGTTCAAGAGCGGCTCTCCCGGGTGCCTGCGCACCGCCCGGGGGAGGTCGTGCCCCCGGCTGCGGGCGCTCCGGTTGCGGGGCTCGCCGGCATGCGGCAGACAGGAGGGAGCATCCGGGGCGAACAGGGAGAAAACCGTGCACGAGCCGACACCCCGTCAGGCGCCGCGTCGTCACACACCGGCCCGCGCAGCCCTTTTGACGCTGCTCGGCCTCGCCGCCGCGGCCTGCGGCGGCGGCGAAGAGCCCCCCGCGCCGGCCGGCCCCGAGAACCAGGAGATCCACCTCCAGCCCGTCGGCTCGGCGGGCCCCGACCCCTTCACCCCCTCCTCCGCCACCGCCGAATCCGCCCCGGCCCAGCCCCCGCTCCCCAACCCGACCGGCCGCGGCATCCGCACCGTGGGCGGTGCCACCCCCGGCCTCTACGGCGGCACCAAGCGCCTCGGCAGCTGCGACGTCGAACAGCAGCTGCGCGCCCTGACCGGCGACGACAACAAGGCCCGCGCCTTCGCGGCGGCCTCCTCCGTCCAGGAGTCCGGGCTCCCCGAGTTCCTTCGCGGGCTCACTCCTGTCGTGCTCCGAGCCGACACCCGCGTCACGAACCACGGCTTCCGCGACGGCGGCGCGTACGGCTTCCAGGCGGTCCTCCAGGCCGGCACCGCCGTCCTCGTCGA
The DNA here is from genome assembly GCF_003325375.1 of Streptomyces globosus. Classification (GTDB taxonomy): domain Bacteria; phylum Actinomycetota; class Actinomycetes; order Streptomycetales; family Streptomycetaceae; genus Streptomyces; species Streptomyces globosus_A. The sequence goes on from NZ_CP030862.1 coordinate 2,780,765, forward strand.
CGCGCAGGGCATGCCCCGGTTGCGCTGCGCCGGCGGCAGCCCGCTGCTCCCCCCGCTCAGCGCGAAGGGGACCCCTGCCGTCAAGGGCGAGCGGTGGAACGGCTACCAGCCCAACCAGGTGATCGTGATCGAACCCACCGCCCACCCGCTCGCCGGCCTCGTCATCGCCAACGTCGCGGACAACACGTGGATCGAGCGGACCACCGGCGACGACGGCGCCCAGGACCGCTCCCCGCGCGCCATGCCCGCGTACGACCCCGCCGACGGCATCCCCGTCGGCGCCGCGCCGGCCAGCGCCCCGGCCGCCCCGCCCGCCCCGCCCGGTACTCCCGGACGGCCGCCCGGGGAGAGCGTGCCGGGCGGGCAGGACGCCCCGCAGCGCACCACCCCGTCCCAGCCGGGCCTGCCGGCGGACGGCTCCGCCGAGTGGCCCGCCGACGGTTCCGCCGGGGCGGATCCGGCGGCGGGCGACGCCGGCGACCTGGCGCCGTGGCCGGGCGGGGACGACGCCGCCGCGGACGGGGGAGACCTCTACGACCCGAACGCCCCCGACGCCGAAGCCGACGCGGCCCTGACCGACCCGGGCGCCGACCCGTGGACCGCCGACACGTACGGCACGCAGACCGGCGGCGCGGACTCCTACCCGAGCGACGCCTACTCCGCCGACTCCGCCGATTCCTATTCCACCGACTCCTACGGCGCCGACTCCTACAGCACCGGCGCCGACGGCGCCGGCATCCACGAGACCGACTCCCTCGACGGCGCGGCAGGCGCCCCCGGCGCCGCAGCGGTGCCGGGGGCGGCCGGGGTGCCCGCCGCCGGGGCCGCGACCGCCGCGGTTCCCGCCGCGGACCCGGGGGGCGCATGACCCGCCCCTGTGTCATGGTGGACCGGTGCCGACCACCGTATCGCTGCCGGACGACTGGCCCGCACACCCGGACCGGTCGCTCTCGCTCAACCGCATGGGCAGCTTCGACTGGGACCTGTCCACCGGCCTGATGCACCTGGACACGGCCGGCCTCGACGTGTTCGACACCCCCGCGGAGGAGTACGACGGCCGGCCCGAGTCGCTCGCCGCCCGCGTGCCCGAGGGGGAGTCCTCCCGCCTCTTCGACCTCGTCTCCCACGCCCTCAAGGGCGACGAGGACAGCTACGGCGCCTACTTCCGGATCCGCTGCCGCGACGGCCGGCTGCGCTGGACCCACACCCAGGGCCGCGTCATGCGCGACCCCGACGGCCGCCCCCTCCGGATCATCGGCATCGTCCGCGACGCCACCGAGGAGCTCAGCCACTCGGCCGAACGCCTCGGCCTCGACGAGGAGCGCCGCCGCCAGACCTCGGTGGTCGAGAGCACCACCGCGGCCCTGGCCCACGCCCGGACCGTCAAGGACGTCATCGACGTCATCGGCGACGCCCACGGCCTGGAGCGGCTCGGCTCCATGGGCATGGTCATGGGGCTGGTCGAGGCGGGCCGCATCCACCTGGTCGCCGAGGGCCCCTCGGGCAGCTTCGTCCCCGGCACCCGCTACACCCGCGTCGACGAGAACTACCCGATGAGCGAGGTGGTCCGCTCCCTCCAGCCGCGCTTCCTCGACTCCGCGGAGGAGTTCGCCGAGGGCTACCCCGGACTCTGGGCGAAGATCTCGTACATGGACATCTCGGCGGCCGCGTACCTGCCGCTGATCGCCCAGGCCCGCCCGATCGGCGCAATCGGCCTGCTCTACCAGGACAAGGACGGCTTCACCCAGGACGAGCGGAACCTCCTCGTCGCCCTGGGCAGCAGCATCGCCCAGAGCCTCCAGCGCGCCATGCTGCTGGAGCAGGAGCACGACCTTGCCGAAGGCCTCCAGCAGGCCATGCTGCCGCGCCGGATCCCCGCCGTCCCCGGCGGCGACATCGCCGTCCGCTACCGCTCCGCCCGCATGGGCCAGGACATCGGAGGGGACTGGTACGACGTGATCCCGCTGCCCGGCGGCCGCGTCGGCGCCGTCATCGGGGACGTCCAGGGCCACGACACGCACGCCGCCGCCGTCATGGGCCAGCTGCGGATCGTGCTGCGCGCCTACGCCGCCGAGGGGCACTCGCCGGGCACCGTCATGGCCCGGGCCTCGGTGTTCCTGCACGAACTGGACACCGACCGCTTCGCCACCTGCACCTACGTCGAGGCCGACCTGTCGACCGGCGTCCTGCAGATCGTGCGCGCCGGGCACATCGACCCGCTGCTGCGCACCCGCGACGGCGACTGCCGCCGGCTGGACGTGGAGGGAGGGATGCCGCTCGGCCTCTCGGCGGAGTTCGGCCGCCTGGAGTACCCGGTGACGACGGTGGAACTCGACCCCGGCGAAACGATCCTGCTGTGCACGGACGGCCTCGTCGAGCATCCCGGAGCGGACCTCGACGACGGGGTGCGGCTGCTGACCGGGCTGGTCCGCAGCGGCCCGGAGGACCTCCAGCGGCTCGCGGACCGGCTGTGCGAGGTGATAGACGAGCGCGGCGGCGACGACGACATGGCGCTGCTCCTGCTGCGGCGCCGCGTGGAGGAGGCGGCGGCGCAGGGCGGCGGCCGGCTCCAGCAGCACGTCGCCCCCGGCGACCCGGAGGCCCTGGTGTCGGCCCGCCACATGATCGGCGCGGCGGTCCGCGCCTGGGGCGCGCGGGAGCGCTCCGACGAGATCGAACTCGTGGCGGACGAGCTGATCGTCAACGCCCTGATGCACACGGACGGCCCCGCGATCGTCACCCTGCGGATCCTGAGCGGCCCGGTCCGCCGGCTCCGGGTCGAGGTGGAGGACCGCTCCAGCGCCCTGCCGCGCCGACGGGAGGCGGGCGAGGCGGGGGTGTCCGGGCGGGGGCTCATGCTGGTGGACCGGCTGGCGGACGTGTGGGGCGTGGAGGCGCGGGGCAGCGGCAAGTGCGTCTGGTGCGAGTTCCTCCTGGCCTGAGCCCGAGCCCGAGCCTGGGCCCGAGCCCGCGGTCGCGGTCGCATGCCGTGTCCGGTCGCGCATCGGCGGCCGGATGGGCAGGCTGGGGGCATGCCCGAGCTGCCGGAGGTCGAGGCCCTCAGGGAGTTCCTCGACGAGCACCTGCCCGGGAGGGTCGTCGCACGCGTCCTCCCGCTCGCCGTGAGCGTGCTGAAGACGTACGACCCGCCCCTGTCCGCCCTGGAGGGGCAGGAGGCGGGTCCCACCGCCCGGTACGGCAAGTTCCTCGCCCTGCGGATCGGGGAGCTCCACCTGGTCACCCACCTGGCCCGGGCCGGCTGGCTCCGCTGGCAGGACGCCCTCCCCGACCGGCCGCCGCGCCCCGGCAAGGGGCCGCTCGCCCTGCGCGTCGCCCTCGAAGGCGGCGGCGGCTTCGACCTGACGGAGGCGGGCACCCAGAAGCGCCTCGCCGTGTACGTCGTCCGGCACCCGGCGGAGGTGCCCGGCATCGCCCGCCTGGGGCCGGACCCGCTGGCCGAGGACTTCGACCGGGACGCGTTCGCCGCGCTGCTGGCGGGCGAGCGGCGGCAGATCAAGGGCGTCCTGCGCGACCAGGGCGTCCTCGCCGGCATCGGCAACGCCTACAGCGACGAGATCCTCCACGCGGCCGGGGTGTCCCCCTTCAAACCGGCCTCCGCCTTCGACGAGGAGCAGACCACCCGCCTGTACGAGGCCGTCCGGGACACCCTGCGCGAGGCGGTCGGCCGGGCCCACGGCGTCGCCGCGGGCCGGCTGAAGGCCGAGAAGAAGAGCGGCCTGCGGGTCCACGGCCGGGACGGCGAGCCGTGCCCGGTGTGCGGCGACACCATCCGCTCGGTGTCGTTCGCCGACTCCTCCCTCCAGTACTGCCCCACGTGCCAGACCGGCGGCAGGCCGCTCGCCGACCGCAGGCTCTCCCGCCTCCTCAAATGACCTCCGCCCGCGCCCGCCGCTGCGTAGACTCCCGCACCATGCAGGACCCTCCGCCGCAGCCGTACGGGGAGGCGGCGGCGCCCCGGCGGGAGACCGTCACGGGGGTGCCGCGCGCCGCCCGCCGCCGTGCTCCCGCGTACACCCCGGCGCGCTCGGAGATCTGCGAGCAGACCAGCCTCGGCACGACGTACGTACGCGCCCTCATGCGCAGCCAGCTGCGCGCCGGGCTCGGGGCGGTGGCCGCGCTGGCACTGGCGGTGGGGGTGCTTCCGCTGCTGTTCGCGCTGCCCGGGGCGGTGCCCGGCCCGCTGGTGTGGGCGGTCCTCGGGGTGGCCGCCTATCCCGTGCTGTGGCTGATCGCCCGGTGGTACGTCGGGAGGGCGGAGCGCAACGAGGCCGATTTCGCAGGCCTGGTGCTGGACCCGGCCGACCCCCCGCCTGCGCGGCGGCGCCCGTAGCGGGCGGCGGGGCCGCGGTCCGGTCAGAAGAGGTGCATGGCCAAGTGGCCCAGGGGGAGGCCGAGTTGCCAGGCGGGCGTCCACACGCGGGCGTTCTCGTCGAGGCCCTGGTACGGCTCGGGCCCGCCCGGCCGGGCCGCGTCGATGTTGGTGGCGAAGAGCTCCGTCCGGTCCAGCCAGCGCCAGGCGGCGCGGGCGAGTTCGAGGTCGGGGTCCTCGCCGCGGCCGCTCTCCCGGGCCTCCTCGCCCAGCGCGAGGAACCGGGTGTGGACCCAGTCGCGCCAGGGGTGCCCGTACGCCGTCAGCGACATCCACTCGTCGAGCTGGGAGACCACGCGGATCCCGGACAGCTCGCCGGCGGCGTCGGAGAGGTAGATGGTCAGGGCGAGCGTGTCCCGGCCGGCGCGGAACTCCAGGGTGCCGGCCGGGATCAGCCGGCCCGTACGCAGCAGTTCGTCGGCGATGTACTCGGCGTACAGCCACGCCATGGGCACCGCAAGCCCGCCGTCACTGGTGCCGTTCGTACCCTCGGGCTGCACCGTTCCACCTTCTCCCGCGTGTCGAGCTTCCCGTCCGTGGGTACCGAGCCTTCCTCTCTCGGCTTGCGCCGTGGGGGATGTTTACTCAACTTGAACGGTCTGCGGCCTGTTTCCGCGCACTTCGTGTCCGATCCGCGTGCATTCGGATCGTTTCCCCGTGCGGCGGCCGGGCCGCGGCGCGCTCAGGCGCCGAGCCCGTACCCGTACCCCTGGAGGCCCTGGCGGAGGGCCCGCAGCGCGTAGTGCGTGCGGGACTTGACCGTTCCGGCGGGGATCCCCAGCTCGGCGGCGGCCTCGGCGACCGAGCGGTCGCGGAAGTACACCTCCAGCAGCACCTCCCGGTGCTCCGGCCCCAGCGAGCCGACGGCGCGCCGGACGTCGATGGCCGTCACGGACCCCGCCACCCCGTCCTCGGGGGCGGGCGCCTGCTCCAGGGCGTCCGCGTCGACCTCCTGCGGCCGCGAGAGGCGGGCCCGGCGGGCGTCGATCGCGAGGCGCCGCGCGACGGTGAAGAGCCAGGGCCGCATGGACGCATGGCCGCTCGCCAGCGCCTCCGGGTGCTGCCAGGCCCGTACGAGCGTCTCCTGGACGAGGTCCTCGGCGCGCTGGGCGTCCCCGGAGGTGAGCCCGAGCAGCAGGCCGAACAGGGCCCGCCCGTGTTCGCGCTGGAGTTCGGCCAGCGCCTCGGGGGCCGTGCGCGCAAGGGTGGGGGAGAGGGGCACGAGGGCCTCCTTCCTGGGGCCGTCCGGGTCCGACGCACCCACCCTCACCTGCGCCGGGCGCCCCGTGAACCGTCAGGCAGCGGTCTTGCGCCCAAGCGCCCGGGACGCCCGGTGGGCGGCCGCCCGGGCCGGTGAGCGGTCGCCGAACGGTCGAACGGTGCGGTGAACGGCCCCCTGTCGGTGTGGCCGGCGGTGCGGTCGGGATGCGGCCGTGGATGCGGCCGGCCGGCTCCTTCCGACGCGCAGCACCTCCCTCCATGAATTAAAAGGTGATCAGATAGTCGTATTAATTGGAGAGAGAGTGGCGCCCATGACCCCGCGCACCCGCAAGGCCCTCGCGCTCCTGTCCGCCGCCCTGCTGTCGGCTGCCACCGCGGCCGCCTGCTCGGCCGGACGCACCCCGCCCGCCCGCCTCGGCGACGCACACCCCCCGCCCTCCCGCGCCGCCGGCCCGACCGCGACCCCCGCACGCGGATTCACACTCGTCGCGAGCGGCGACGTCCTGCCACACGACTCGGTCATCAAGCAGGCCGCGGCCGACGCCGACGGGGCCGGCCACGACTTCCGGCCGATGTTCTCCCACGTCAAGCCGCTCGTCTCCGCCGCCGACCTCGCCCTGTGCCACATGGAGACCGTCTACGGCCCCGACGGCGGCCCCTTCACCGGCTACCCCGCCTTCCAGTCCCCGCCCGAAGTCGCCGACGGCCTCAAGGACGCCGGCTACGACGGCTGCTCGACCGCCTCGAACCACACCCTCGACGCCGGAGCCGAAGGCGTGGCGCGCACCCTCGACCGCTTCGACCGGGTCGGCCTGCGCCACGCAGGATCGGCCCGCACGGCAGCCGAGGCGGCCGCACCCACCCTCTACACCGCGGGCTCGGCCACGGTCGCCCACCTCGCCTACACGTACGACACCAACGGGTACCCGATGCCCGAGGGCAGGCCGTGGGCCGTCAACCTCATGGACAAGGACAAGATCGTCGCGGACGCCCGGGCGGCCCGCACGGCCGGCGCCGACGTCGTCCTGGTCAGCCTGCACTGGGGCACCGAGTGGCAGACCGCGCCGGACGAGCGGCAGCTCTCCCTCGGCAGGGAGCTGACCGCCTCCCGGACCGGCGGCCGCCCCGACATCGACCTGATCCTCGGCACGCACGCCCACGTCCCGCAGGCCTACGAGAAGGTCAACGGCACCTGGATCGTCTACGGCATGGGCGACCAGGTCGCCGGCGAGATGTTCAACCACTCCGGCGACCGGGACCTGCGCGGCAACTACGGCTCCCTCGCCCGCTTCACCTTCGCCCCGCCGGCCGCGGCAGGCGGGCGCTGGCAGGTCGCCAAGGCCGAGTTCGTCCCCCAGATGATGGACCTGTCCGCCGGGAAGGTCGTCAACCTGCCGGCCGCCCTCGCCGAGGACCCCGACGACACCGCCTACCGCCGCGCCCGCGACACCGTCAGCGAGGCGGTCCTGGGCCGCGGCGCCGCCGCACACGGCCTCACCATGGGACGCTGACCGGGCCGCCCCCGGCCGGGACGGGCACGCTCCCCGCCCCTCACCCTCCCGGGGGACCGGCTGCTCGCCGCGCGGACCGCGGCCCGGCTCCCTAGAGTGCGAACCATGAGTGCCACGACGGAGCAGACCCGGGGGACCCGGAACCGCTTCCTGAACCGGGTTCCCGACGGGTTCGCCGCGTTCTTCGGCGCCCTCGGCCTGTTCTGCGCCGTCCTGGCGCTCTCGCCGGCGCTGCGCTACCTGCTGCGGCACGTCGTCCGCTTCCTCGACGACTACGTGGTCCCCGTCAGCGAGAACCTCGCCTACGCGGTCTTCCTCTTCCTCCTCGCCGCCGCGCTCGGCACCCGCAAGAAGGTCGCCTGGTGGATCGTCGTCGCCTACCTGGTCCTGCTGGTCGCCGTCGACGTCCTGCTCCTCGCGGACGGCTGGTACTGGATCGGCGGCCCCTCCCTCGTCATCGCCGTCGCCGCCCTGGCTCTGCTGACCGCCGCCCGCAGCGAGTTCTACGCCGCCTCCCGCCCCGGAGCGTTCTGGCGGGCCCTGCTCGTCCTCGGGCTCGGCCTGCTCGCCGCCGTCCTCCTCGGCTGGGCGCTCGTCGCCCTGTTCCCCGGCACCCTGCCCCGCGGCCAGTGGCTGGACTGGGCCGCCAAGCAGGTCTTCGGCGGCCTGTTCTCGGCCCGCGAGTTCGGCGGCCGGCCGCCTCGGCCCCTGTCCTTCCTGCTCGGCCTGTTCGGCGCGCTCGCCCTGCTGGGCGCCGCAGCCACCCTCTTCCGCTCCCAGCGCATGACCGCCGCCCTCCACGGCGACGAAGAGCCCCGCATCCGCGCGCTGCTCGGCGCGTACGGCCGCTCCGACTCCCTCGGCTACTTCGCCACCCGGCGCGACAAGGCCGTCGTCTTCGCCCCCAACGGCAGGGCCTGCGTCACCTACCGCGTCGAGGCGGGCGTCTGCCTCGCCAGCGGCGACCCGGTGGGCGACCCGGCCGCCTGGACCCCGGCCATCGACGCCTGGCTCGCCGTCGCCCGCCGCCACGGCTGGCAGCCCGCCGTCATGGGCGCCTCCGAGGACGGCGCCACCGCCTACGCCCGGTCCGGGCTCAGCGCCCTCCAACTCGGCGACGAGGCCATCCTGCACGTCGCCCACTTCGACCTCGACGGCCGCGACATGCGCGTCACCCGCCAGGCCGTGAGCCGCGTCCGCCGCGCCGGGGCCACCACCTCCATCCGCCGCCACTCCGCTCTGTCCGACGAGGAGATGCAGCGCATCATCGACCGCGCCGACACCTGGCGCGACACCGAGACGGAGCGGGGCTTCTCCATGGCACTCGACCGGCTCGGCGACCCCGCCGACGGCGACTGCCTGCTCGTCGAGGCCTTCGACGCCGACGGCGAGCTCATCGCCCTGCTGTCCTTCGTCCCCTGGGGCAAGGACGGCATCTCCCTCGACCTGATGCGCCGCGACCGCAACGCCCCCAACGGCGTCATGGAGTTCATGGTCGCCCAGCTGTGCGCCGCCGCCCCCGGCCTGGGCGTGCGCCGGATCTCGCTGAACTTCGCCGTCTTCCGCTCCGCCTTCGAGGAGGGCGGCCGGATCGGCGCCGGCCCCGTCCTGAGACTCTGGCGCCGGCTGCTGCTGTTCTTCTCCCGCTGGTGGCAGCTGGAGGCCCTCTACCGCTCGAACGTCAAGTACGGCCCCGAGTGGTACCCGCGGTTCCTCTGCTACCAGGACGCCGGCTCGCTCGCCCGGGTCAGCCTGGCCTCCGGTATCGCCGAGGGCTTCGTCTCCGTGCCCAGCCTGCGCAAGCTGTGGGGCAACGGCCACCCCAAGGGCGTCACCGCCCCCGCGAACACCGCCGGGCTGCCCCCGCTCGACACCCTCGGCCTCGACACGGCCGACGGGCAGGGCGGCCCGGCCCTCCCGGCCGAGCGGCTGCCCGAGCAGGTCCGCGTCCGCCACGCCAAGCTCGACCGGCTGCGCGCCGCCGGCGTCGACCCCTACCCCGTCGGCATCGCCGCCCGCACCCACACGGCGTCGGAGCTGCCGACCGCCCACCCCGGCCTGCCGCCCGGGGCCCGCAGCGACGGCCCCGCCACCCTCGCCGGGCGGATCATGGTCGTCCGCGACCTCGGCGGCGTCGTCTTCGCCGTCCTGCGCGACTGGTCCGGCGACATCCAGCTGATGCTCACCCGGGACGAGAGCGGCCCCGCCGTCCTCGACTCTTTCACCTCCCAGGTCGACTTCGGCGACCACGTCACCGCCACCGGCCGCATGGGGGCGAGCAAGTCCGGCGAGCCCTCCCTCCTCGTGGAGTCCTGGCAGCTCACCGGCAAGTGCCTGCGCCCCCTGCCCGACAAGCGCAAGGGCCTCGCCGACCCCGAGGCCCGCGTCCGCCGCCGCTACCTCGACCTCGTCGCCAGCCCCGAGGCCCGCGACGTCGTGCGGGCCCGCTCGACCGCCGTACAGGCCCTTCGGCACGGCCTGCTGGAGCGCGGCTTCCTGGAGGTCGAGACCCCGATGCTCCAGCAGATCCACGGCGGCGCCAACGCCCGCCCCTTCCGGACCCACATCAACGCCTACGACCTCGACCTGTACCTGCGCATCGCACCCGAGCTGTACCTCAAGCGGCTGTGCGTCGGCGGCATGGAGAAGGTCTTCGAGATGGGCCGCACCTTCCGCAACGAAGGCGTCTCCTACAAGCACAACCCCGAGTTCACGATGCTGGAGGCCTACCAGGCCTTCGCCGACTACGACGTGATGCTCGACCTGACCCGCGAGCTCATCCAGGGCGCCGCCACCGCCGCCTTCGGCTCGCCGATCGCCCACAAGACCGGCCCCGACGGCAGGCTGGCCGTCCACGACATCTCCGGCACCTGGCCCGTCAAGACCCTGTACGGAGCGGTCAGCGAGGCCCTCGGCGAAGCCGTCGACGCCGACACCCCGGAAGCCGTGCTGCGCCGGCTGTGCGACCGCGCCGGGGTGCCCCACACCCCCGCCGACACCCGCGGAGACATCGTCCTGGAGATGTACGAGCGGCTCGTCGAGGAGAAGACCACCCTGCCCACCTTCTACAAGGACTTCCCCACCGACGTCTCCCCGCTGACCCGGCAGCACCGGCGCGATCCGCGCCTGGCCGAGCGCTGGGACCTCGTCGCCTTCGGGACCGAACTGGGCACGGCCTACTCGGAGCTGACCGACCCCGTCGAGCAGCGGCGCCGGCTCACCGCCCAGTCGCTGCTCGCCGCGGGCGGCGACCCGGAGGCGATGGAACTCGACGAGGACTTCCTCGACGCCCTGGAGTACGCGATGCCGCCCACCGGCGGGCTCGGCATCGGAGTGGACCGCCTCGTCATGTTCCTCACCGGTCTGACGATCCGCGAGACGCTGCCGTTCCCGCTCGTGCGGCGCGGCTGATCGGGTGAGGGCGCGCGGCCTCCTCCGCGCTTCTCGACATCCCGGCCGGTCTCGTTGATACGTAGGAGTAATGAAAAATGACGAGCCGACAGTCGGGCGGCGCGTACTCCTGCGCACCGCAGTCTTCCTCGGGATCGCCACGGCCTCCGGACTCCTGGCCTCCGGCGAGTCCGGCCCGCCCGGCACCGGCGCCGCGGGCGGAACCCCCCGGGGCGGGGGAGCCGCCGGAGCCGCGGGCGCCGCCGGACCCGGCCCGGGGGGCGCGGCCGGGCCCGGAGGAGTCCCCGCCGTCCGGCCGCAGACCCCCGGCCGCACCTCCTACCGGCTGGCCCCCATGACCGCCGAGGCGCCGGTGCGCCCTCCGGCCGCCAGGCCCGCTGTCCGCACCCGGCCCATCCTGGAGCTCGACCCGGCCGCGGCCGCCCGCAGCTCGATGGTCCTCACCTTCGACGACGGCCCCGACCCCCGCTACACCCCCGGCATCCTCGACACCCTCGCCCGGTACGGCGTCCGCGCCATGTTCTTCGTGTGCGGCGAGATGGCCGCCGAGAACCGCGACCTGGTGCGCAGGATGGCCGCGGAGGGCCACCTCATCGGCAACCACACCTGGTCCCACCCCCTCATCCCCAGCCTGAGCAGGCCCGGCCTCGCCTCCGAGATCGGCCGGACCAGCGAGGTCGTCGAGAAGACCGTCGGCGCCCCGCCCCTGTGGTTCCGGGCGCCGTACGGCGCATGGAACCGGGCCGCCTTCGAGATCGGCGCCGAACTGGGCATGGAGCCGCTCGCCTGGACCGTCGACAGCCTCGACTGGACGGAACCGGGCACCTCCGTGATCGTCTCCCGCGTCCTGAGGGGCGCCGCACCCGGGGTGATCGTCCTCTCGCACGACGCCGGCGGCGACCGCACGCAGAGCGTCCACGCCCTCGCCACCTACCTGCCGCAGCTCCTGAACCGCGGCTACCGCATGACCCTGCCCGTGCTGCCGTCCCGCTGAGGAAACGTATCCCCAGCGGGGCGGGGGCGCCCGCGGCTCAGCGGGCCTCGACCATGCGGGCGAACACGACGACGTTGCCGTCGTAGCCCCGCGCCTTCGAGTAGCCGCCGCCGCACGTGATCACCCGGAGCTCGGGCAGGCCGGTGTCCCCGTACACCCGGGCTCCGGGGAACGTCTCCTTCGAGAACACCTCCACGCCGTACACCTCGAACACCGCCGTGCGCCCGTCGTAGCGGTCGACCTCGACGCGGTCGCCCTTGCGCAGGGCGCCCAGCCCGTAGAACACCGCCGGGCCCCGCTCGTTGTCGACGTGGCCCACGACGACGGCCGAGCCGCGCTGGCCCGGCGCGATCCCGTTCAGGTACCAGCCGGCCAGGTTCGGATCCTGGGCCGGAGGGGCCTCGATCCAGCCCTGCGCGTCCAGCCCCACCGTCATCACCGGGGCGTCCACCCTGATCTGCGGAATCCGGATGCGCTGGACCGACGAGTGCTCCAGCTCCGCGACACCCGCCGGCAGCGCCGCACCCGGCGGCAGCGGCATCGGCGCCTGCCCGTCCGACTGCCCGGCAGACGCCGACACCGCCGCGGCGGCCGCCGGCTGCGGCGGCCCTTCACCGGACTCGGCGCCGTTGCGCATCATGGCGAGGCCGCTGAGCATGACCAGCGCGAGCACGCCCCAGGGGGAGCGTCTCCTCGGCCGCTGCTCACTCTCGTCCTCGGTCATGGCTCTCCCTTCCCGACGCGGGGGTCCCGGCCCGCGTTCCATCCCGCCCCTTCACGCCCTTCTCCACGCACGCTAAGCCCGCTCGCGCAAGACGGCGATCGGTGCCGGGCGAACGGGTGGCGGGGCCGGACGGGTTGCACCCGTCCGGGTATTCATCACACAAACTCCTGACAGGTCATGACCTGCGGATCCGTCAGGTACCGCGACCGGCCCGCGGCGTGTCGCTCAACCGTGCGGACCAAAGCCGGACATGCGCCGCTTGCGGTCCGACCTGAGGGTTCGTGATGGGAGGCGTTCTCGTCGATCATCCCGGGCGACCGCTCCGGGGCGCTTTCCGCTGGAGGTTCCACCATGCGTGTTCTGCGCGCTCTCACCGTGACCGCGGCGGCGTGCGTCGCCGTCGGTCTCAGTATTCCGGTCGCCTCGGCGAACCCGGCGGCGGGGCCGCCGGAGAGCGGGGGCCAGGGCGGCAACGGCGGCCGCGGCCCCAGCAACGTCTCCGTCACCCCGTACTCGGTGCACCAGGGGGCCACGATGCAGGTCAGCGCCGCCGGCTGCGGTCACGGCGGAACCGTTGCGTCGCCCGGCAACTTCTCGCCGGCGAACCTGTCGGCCGGGTCCGTCGGGTTCGCGACGGTACGGATCTTCAACCACGCGTCGCCCGGGACGCACACGCTGTCGGTCAAGTGCAACGACAGCAACCTGATCGCCACACACCGCTTCCAGATCCTCCACGGCCGCGGCGCCCAGGGCGGTCTCGGCGGCTCCTTCGGCCCCTCCGCCGCCGAGACCGCCATCGGCGCGGGCCTCGTCGGCGCCGCGGCCCTCGGCGCGGGCGTCCACGTCCTGCGGCGCCGCCGCCCCCACCGCAACCGGGCCTGACGACCGGCCGACCTCCCCGGTCCCTGCCCGGAACACACGCCGGCCGCCCCGCATCCCGTACGGGATCCGGGGCGACCGGCTGTCGGCGGCCGCCCCGGGCGCGGCCGATGCCGTGCCTGCGTGGTGCGGTGCGGTGGCGCGGTGGTGCAGGCGTGGTGCCGCAAGAGGCGCCGCGTCAGTGGCGGTGGGCCGAGCCGCGGCGCCTCAGCGCGACGACGGTCCCTGCCGCGGCGGCCAGGAACAGGGCCGCGCCCGCGCCGAGTTCCGCGGCGTCCATCCCGGCGACGCTGCCGCCGAGCCCGCCCCGCACGCCGCGCGCCGCCGCCGACTCGGCGGGCGCCGTGGCGGTTCCGGTGCGCGGCGCGGCCGGCCGCTCGGCAGAGGTGGAGCTGGTCGTCGGCGTGGCCGTGCCGCCGGCGATGGTGAGGTCGGCGGAGCCGTTCTCGCCGTTGCAGGTGAACGTCACGGAGTAGACGGCTCCGCGGCGGGCGTCGCGGTCGACGGTCACGCGCGCCGTGCTGCCCCGGGCGATGCTCACGGTGTCGAAGACCCCGGAGGAGACGGTCGCGAAGGCGGCGTCGCAGCCGGTGACGGACAGCACCGTCTGGCCGCCCGGGGCGACCGTCGACGGGGTGATGGCGAAGCCGAAGGAAGTGATGGGCTGCGCCTCGGCCGCGATCGCGGCGGGCGCACCGAAGACGCCGAGCGCAAGGACGGCGCCCGCGGCGCCGGCGCCGAGCAGGGCAGTGGCGGAGCTGCGTATCGCACCCATGGAATGGTTCTCCGGATCCCGGGGAGCAGCCGCGGAACGGTTTCCGCCGGCGGTGGGGGATGCATCCCCGATGCCCGCCACGCTAGGCGCGGGCCCGCCTCCCCGCGATCAGGAGCGGGCGAATGGGGCACACTGCTGGGCCGAACCGGGGAGAGCGGGCCCCTCCCCGGTTTGGCGTGGCGCTCAGCCGCCCAGGTCCAGGTGCGGGAACTGCGCGAGGAACGGCTCGGCGGTCGCGGAGATGCCCCGCCCGAACGGGGCGTCGAAGTCCCAGATCAGGAACAGCAGGAACGCGATCAGCGCACTGAACAGGCCCGCCAGCAGCAGCTCCCGGAAGGAGCGGCGGATCTGCAGCATGAAGATCATCCCCACGGTCACCAGCGCCCCGGTGATCAGCCCGAACCACACCACACCGGGCATGGTGGCCCCCGCGCTCAGCCCCCGGGCGCTGCGGGCGTCGTCGACGAGCGCCACCTGGTCCACCAGCGGCTGGTACGCCTGCCCCTCGTGGTCGGTCTGCGGCTCGTAGTCGGTGACGTCCCGGCGGATCCGCTCCAGCAGCTCCCCGCTGCGGTCGGTGACCGTGCCGTGCTCGGCCATCTGCCGCCACTCGGTGTCCACCACGTACGTCACGTACGCGTCGACACCGGCCCGGATCCGGTCGCGGACCTCGGCCGGGTAGACCTGGGAGCGGACGCTGATCTCGTGCAGAGCCTGGGCCTCCTGGCGCACGTACTCCTGGGCCGCTCCCCGGCCCTCCCACACGCCGGCGATCGCCAGGCCGAGCACGATCGCGTAGATCACCCCGATCATCATCGTCATGTACTCGATGACGTCGGGGGTTTCGCTGGGATCGTCGTCCTCGCCGATCCTCCGGTGGTTGAAGAAGGCGATGGCGAGGACGACGGCGCAGGCCGCGGCCATCGCGAGGGTCAGGACGAGCCATTCCGACAAGGGGACTCCCAATCGTGCGCGGGCGGGCCGCGGGCGTGGCGGCGGTGACGGGACCGCGGTGGCGGACGGGGCGGCGGGGGTCAGCGCGGGCGCAGCGCGACGATCGCGAGCACCGCGGGCGCCGCGGTCATGAGGGTGAAGGTCACCGGCGAGATGTGGTGTTCGACCGGTTTCGCGGTCGCGGCGCGGTAAGCGGGCCTCGGTACGGGCTTCTTCGCCGGAGGGGGCGGAGGGAGGACCACGGGGACGGGCGCGGCCTGGGCCCGTGAGGGGGCCGGCGCGGGCTTCGGCGGGGCCGGTTCGGGCGCCTTCGGGACGGCGGCGGGCCTGGGCGGCTCCGGCTTCGGCGGGGCCGGCGGCGGGGGCGGGGGAGTGGGAGTGGGCCGGGGAGCGGGCGGCGGGGTCGGCTTCGGCGGCGGAGTGGGCTTGGGCGGCGGAGTGGGCTTCGGCGTCGGGGCGGGCGTCGGCTTCGGCGGGCACGGCGGGGGAGGCGGCGGGCAGGGGTGGCCGCGGCCGTGCCCGTGGCAGCGGTGGCCCTTCCCCCGCCCCTTGCCGTGGCCGTGGCCGTGGCCGTGCCCGCGGCCGCCGCCCCGGTCCGCTGCGCGGGCCTCGGCATCCGGCGGACCGCCGCCGTGATGTGCGCCACCTCCGGCGGCTCGTGCGGCGCCGCTGCCGGCGACGGCGGTCAGCCTGATGCCGCCCCCGGCGCCGCCGTCGCCGATCGTCGCGTAGGCGCAGCTATCGGCCACGGCCGGCGTGGCGGCCAGGGCCGCCCACAGCAGGGCCGGGAGCACGATCAAACGCCGGGTACGGGCTCTGTTCACCCGGGCAGCATGGGCTCGCGCGCGCCCGCGTACGCGGGGCACAGCCCTGGTTCGCCTGAACGGGTGCTGTTCAGACCATAGAGGTTTGAGCCACGAACCGAACCGATCTGATCACCTCTCGGGCGATTCCCAAAAGGGACGTGTCGGTTTCCGTCATCGGTGGCGCGGGGGGCCCCAGAGGTCTTTGGTGTGTGATGAAGAACGGATCACCAATTTCCGCTTTTGCTCGCCCCCTTGGGCGATGATCAGTACATTCGGCTCGGACAGGTGTCCGACCCCCCGGACGACCGCCACGGACTACGGCTTGGAGACCGAGATGGAGCGCCCCACCTGGGCCCCGCCAGGTATCGACATATCGGTGCCGAGCGTGTCCCGCATCTACGATTACTACCTGGGCGGCTCCCACAATTTCGAGGTGGACCGGCAGGCCGCCCGCCGGGCCATGGAATTCATGCCGGGCCTGCCGAAGATCATGCAGGCGAACAGGGCGTTCATGCGCCGCGCCGTCCGCTACGCCGCCGCCCAGGGCGTGACCCAGTTCCTCGACGTCGGCTCCGGCATCCCCACCTTCGGCAACGTCCACGAGGTCGCCCGGGCCGCCAGCCCCGACGCACGCGTCGTCTACGTCGACCACGACCCCGTCGCGGTCGCGCACAGCCGCGCCGTCCTGGAGGGCGACACGCAGACCGGCGTCGTCTCCGCCGACCTGCGCAAGCCGCAGGACATCCTCGGCGCCGCCGAGGTCGGGCGGCTGCTGGACTTCGAACGCCCCGTGGCCCTGCTCCTCGTCGCCGTCCTGCACTTCCTGGAGGACTCGGACGACCCGTACGGCGCCGTCGCCGAACTCCGCGACGCCCTGCCCCCGGGCAGCCTGCTCGTCCTCACCCACGCCTCGTACGAGGGCATGCCGCTGTCCGAGGAGGTCGCCAGCGGCACGGTCGGCGTCTACCGCGAGATCCGCAACCCGCTGGTCATGCGCACGCGCGACGAGGTCGCCCGATTCTTCGACGGCTTCGAACTGGTCGACCCCGGCGTCGTGTCGATGCCGAACTGGCAGCCCGGCGGCCTCGCGGACCCGCAGGACGGAGACATGCCGGAGGACCCGTACGCCTTCTCCGGCTACGGCGGAGTGGGACGCAAGGCGTGAGAACGACGGCCGCGGTGCCCCCCGGCACACCGACCCCGAAAGACGCGGAGCCCGTGCAGTCCGGCTCCTCACGCGTCCCGCAGCCGTGCCCGCAGGCGGCCCCGCACAGCGGCCTGGACGACCGGATCGCGCGTTTCGCCACGATCTGGGGGCGCGCCATCTTCCCGTTCACGGCGACCTCCCTGACGCGCCCGGAGTTCGAGCAGCACCTGGTGCCGCTGACCCGCACGCTCGCCGAGGCCCTGCACGCCAGGCCGTTCGACGCGGCCGTCGCCCAGCAGGTCGGGGCCGAGCTCGTCGCCGTGCACTGCACCGACCCCGAGGCGCTCGCCGGCACGCTCGGCGTCGTCGAGTCCTACCTCGTCCTGTACTGCGGGCCCGACGGCGTCGGGGCGGAGGGCACCGAGGAGTACCGGTCCCGATGCGCCCGCCTCCAGCACCAGATCGCCGCCGGCTTCGCCCGCGCCCTGCGCGAGCGCACCCTGCGGGAGCAGGAGGCGATCGCCCGCTCCGCGCTCACCGCGCGCATCGACGCCCAGCAGGCCCTGCACGCCAGCGAGGAGCGCTTCCGCGCGGTCTTCGAGGGCGCCGCGGTCGGCATCGGCATCGCCGACCTCGAGGGCAACGTGCTGGAGGTCAACGACGCCCTGCTCCAGATGTTCGGCGGCATGGGCGGCCACGTCCGCGGCCGCAACGTCAGCGAGTGGGGCCACCCCGACGACGCCCCGCAGGTCTGGCGCATGTACGGCGAACTCGTCCGCGGCGAGCGCGAGAGCTACCGCGTGGAGAAGCCGTACTACCGGCACGACGGCACCGTGCTGTGGACCAACCTGACGGTGTCGCTCCTGCGCGACGCCGACGGCCGCCCCCAGTACCAGCTGGCGCTGATGGAGGACACCACCGAACGGCGCCTGCTGAACCTGCGGCTGCGGTACGAGGCCACGCACGACGCCCTGACCGGCCTGCCCAACCGGACACTGTTCTTCGAACGCCTGGAGAAGGCCCTCAGCGGCGGCGGCACCCGCTTCGGCCTGTGCTACCTCGACCTGGACGGCTTCAAGGCGGTCAACGACAGCCTCGGCCACTCGGCGGGAGACCGGCTGCTCGTGGAGGTCGCGGACCGGCTCCAGAGCTGCGCGACAGGCCCCGGCGAGGTCGTCGCCCGGCTCGGCGGCGACGAGTTCGTGGCGCTGACCACCGGCCCGGACACCCAGGAGAAGGTGACGGAGCTCGCCGTCCGCATCCTGTCCGCCCTGTCGGCCCCGATCCGCATCGAGGGCCGGGAGCTGTCCGTCCGCGGCAGCATCGGCATCGTCGAGGGCCCGGCAGGGGAGCGCACCCCGGCGGAGGTGCTGCGCAGCGCGGACATCACCATGTACCGGGCCAAGGCGGCCGGCGGCAGCCGCTTCGAGTTCGCCGACGCGGAGGCCGACGCCCGGGCGATCACCCGCCACGGCCTGACGAACGCCCTCCCCGCGGCCCTCGAACGCGGCGAGTTCTTCATCGAGTACCAGCCGCTCGTCCACCTGCACGACGGCACGGTCCGCGGTGCGGAGGCCCTGGTCCGCTGGGAGCACCCGCAGTACGGCGTACTCGGCCCGGACCGCTTCATCCCGCTGGCCGAGCGGACCGGTCTGATCGTGCCGCTGGGCCGCTGGGTGCTGGAGGAGTCCGTCCGGCAGGCCCGCACCTGGCAGCGCGAACACGGCGGCTCGCCGCTTCGGGTCAACGTCAACCTCTCGCCGACCCAGCTCCACCACCCCGGCCTGGTCGCCGACACGGTCGCGGTCCTGGAGAACGCCGGCCTCACCCCGGGCGCCCTGTGCCTGGAGGTCACCGAGTCGGCCCTCATCGGCGCGGACGACGAACTCCTGGAACCGCTGCGCCGCCTCGCCGACCTCGGCGTCGACATCGCCCTCGACGACTTCGGCACGGGCTACTCGAACCTCGCGAACCTGCGCCGCCTCCCGGTGAGCGTGCTGAAGCTGGACCGCTCCTTCACCAAGGGGATGCAGCAGCAGCCCGCCAACCCCGTCGACGTCAAGATCGTCGAGGGCATCGTGTCCCTGGCCCACAGCCTCGAACTCGCCGTCACCGTCGAGGGCGTGGAGACCGGCGCCCAGGCGGCCCAACTCCGTGCACTCGGCTGTGACACCGCGCAGGGCTGGTACTACGCCCGCCCCGGCGCCCCGGACCGCATCCACGCCCTGACCCTCGCCGACGCCATCCCCTCCCCGGGCTGACCCCCCCCGTCCCCAAGCCGGCTCCACCCCTCCCGCCACGGGCTCGCCGGCCTGGACCACGGGCGGGTGCCGCGCCCGTGGTCCGCGGTCCCGCCCCGGCGGCACACCGCGGGCCCGCCCGGCCCACCTGGCTGCCCGGCCTGCCCGGCCCGGCCGCGGGCCGGCTTGCCCGCGACAGCGAGGCCCCGCCCCCCGGAAGTCGGCCGGAGCACGCCCCCCCCAGGGTGCAATCTGGCCGTGGTCGAGGCGATCCGCTCGTCATCAGCCCCGTTGCCGCGCGGCCATGTCCGGCCCGCAGTCAGCACCGCGACCCCGCAGAGGCTCAGTCGGTCGGGCGCCGCGGGGGTGCTTGCCACCCCCGACTCCCGGCCGCTCAGGGCGGCATCCAGCGTCTCCTGGGCCGTGCGCATCGCCTCGGCGTACTTCGGCTCGAACATGCGCTCCCAGGCCCGGTCCGGTGCGACCTCCTCCACCCGGCTCACCACCCACCAGATGTTGCCGAACGGATCCCTCACCCGGCCACCGCGATCCCCCCACGCGCTGTCAGCGGCCTCGGTGACCACCTGTGCCCCGTGCGCCACAGCAGCAGCCATCGCGGCGTCCGCATCCGGGACGTAGACCCGGAGCAGCGAGGGCATCACCGGCCAGTCGGGCCGCCGGTCGAAGGCCAGCACCACGGTGTCGCCGACACGGATCTCGCCGTGGCCGATGGTGCCGTCCTCGACCGGCACCCGGGCGAGTTCCTCGCCGTCGAACGCGGCGGTGATGAAGTCGAGCAGTGCGCCGGTGTCGTCGGTGACCACCCACGGTGCAACGCTCGTGTAGCCCTCGGGCGCTGTGTGCCCCATCGGTCTCATCCTCTCGTGCATCCCCTCGTGATGCGACGACCCTATGACGCGAAGAGGACAACTCCTGTCCTGAATAAGTTCTTTGGGACTCCTTCCGCGGGCCGGCTGCCGGCTGCTGCCCCTGCGTGCCGTCGTCTGAAGCGCAGTGCACGCGAAGCGGGCCGCTGGGCCCACGCCGTGCTGTGCCGGGTCCTGCCGGGCTCGTCGCCGCGCAGCCCCCGCCGGTGAGCCCGGTCGGGCAGCCGGACCCCCGGGTCCGGCCCGTCGGCCGGGGTGAGGGGGCGGGGCGTCAGGCCATGCCGGTCTCCGTGCCGCGGCCTGGAGTGCGGACTGCATGGACCACGCGCTCGTAGCGCTGCGTCGTGTCGGCCACGACCGCTGCTGCCGCGGGGAGGCGTTCCGACTCGTAGGCGTCGAGTACCTCAGCCGTGGCCGGTCCCGTCAGGGCTGCGGCGAGGGTTCGGGCGAGGGCGGCGGCGTCCCGGATGCCGGTGGTGATGCCGAGCCCGCCTGCTATCGGGTGCACGTGCGCCGCGTCCCCGGCGAGGAACGCGCGGCCCCGGCGCATCCGCGCCGCCACCCGCGAGTTGGCCCGCCACGACGACATCCAGGTGGGGTCGGCCAGGCGTATCCCGGGGACCTGTGCGTACCGGTCGAAGAGCCGTTGGAAGCCCTCCAGGGAAGGCGGCAGGGTCCGGCCTTCCTCGTCCTTCTCGGGCGCCGCCTGGAGTTGGAAGGACTCCGTCCCCGGCATGGGGCACAGCAGGATGCCGCCGCCCTCCGCGGTGAACCACTGGTGCCAGAACTCCCTGCTGAGGCCGGGAGCCTGCACGTCGCCGAGGACCATCGCCTCCTCCTCGGAGGTACTCCCCTCGAGCGGGACCCCGAGCAGCCGGCGCGTGGTGCTGCGGCCGCCGTCGCAGCCGGCCAGGTAGGCCGCGTGCACGCTCGTGCCGTCGGCCAGTTCGGCGCGGATGCCCGCCGTCCCCTGGTCGACGGCGACGAGGGCCTCGCTGTGCCCGACGCGCACGCCCAGCTCTGCGAGCCGCTCCCGCAGCGCCTCCTCCACCTGCCACTGCCCCACGAGGATCCCGGCGCCGGAGGGGGAGTCGCCGATGTGCTCGCCGTCGAAGTACTTGCGCAGCACGATCCCGGTCCGCCCGACAGCCCTGATGCGGTCGCCCGCGCCGAGTTCGTCGAGGACCTCCAGAGCCTCCGGCTGAAGCCCCTTGCCGCGCGATTCGCGGTGGGGTGCCGGGCGCCGCTCCAGAACCCGCACCGCGATGCCCCGCCGGGCCAGGTCGCAGGCGAGGGCGAGCCCCGTCGGTCCGGAGCCGACCACCAGGACATCGGTCGCAGCCGTCAGGGTGCTTGTCGTCATGGCTCGTCCTTCCTTCGTCGTGGTCTCCAGGAAAGCGGTCGCTGCGCGAAAAAGCAACCCGGTTACAAAAATTACCCGGTTGCTCAATTCGTGCTAGGGTTGCCCCATGGCGAACACGACCGGTCTGCGTGAGAACAAGAAGCTGCGCACCCGCCGCCACCTGGCGGCCACAGCGCTGGAGCTCTTCCTGGAGCGCGGCTTCGACGAGGTGTCGGTGGCCGATGTCGCGGCGGCGGCCGAGGTGTCCAAGCCGACCCTGTTCCGGTACTTCCCGAGCAAGGAGGACCTGGTCCTCGACCGGTTCGCCGACCATCAGGGTGAGGCGGCGCGCATCGTGCGCGACAGACCCGCCGGGCAGACACCCGTTGCGGCGGTGCGCGGTCATTTCCTGGACGCCCTCGCCGCAGGCGACCCGATCACCGGCCTGTGTGACCACCCGGAGGTCGTCGCCTACCAGCGGCTGCTCTACAGCACGGCCAGTCTGGAGGCGCGCCTGGGCCACTACACCTCGCGGGAGGTGGAGCTGCTGGCCGCCGCACTGGAGGCGGAGTCCGTCGCCCCGCTGGCCGCGCGACTGGCCGCGACGCACCTGGTCACCGTCCGGCATGAACTCGGCCGCGAGAACTGGCGGCGGATATCCGCCGGCCAGAGCGCGGCCGAGGCGCAGCCGGCCGCCGTGGACGATGCCGAGGCCGCATTCGCCATGCTCGCCGACGGGCTGGACGCCGCCCTGCCCGTGCGCCGCTCCTGACCCGCCGGCAGCCCGCCGGGGCGTCCGCACGGCAGGCGGTCCGCAGCCGGCGCCTCAGCGCTGCAGCAGGATGCGCTTCAGTTCGCGGGCCGCCCTGGGCGGTGCGACGTCCGTCCGGTGCGCGAGGGCGATCGTGCGGCGCAGCGGGGCGCCCTCCAGCGGCGTGCTGCGCAGGCCCGGCGCAGCGTTCCCGGTGACCATCGCCGGGACGACGGCCACGCCGAGCCCCGCGCGCACGAAGCCGAGTACCGCGTCCATCTCACCGCCCTCCACGGTGAACACCGGCTCGAACCCCTCCGCCCGGCATGCCGCGACCGTGAGGTCCCGCAGGTCGTAGCCGTGGCGGAACATCACCATCGGCTCGTGCCGCAGCGCCGACACCGTCAGCGGCCCACCCCCGCCGGGCGGCGGCAGCCGCTCCGACGACACCACCACCAGGTCCTCGGTCAGCAGCTCCACGGTGTCCAGCGCGGGCGCCGACGGCGGCAGCGGCAGCGCGATCAGTGCAAGGTCCAGGGCGCCGCGCGCCAACTCCCTGACCAGGTCCAGGGAGCCGCTCTCCTCGATCAGCAGCTCGATCCCCGGATGCGCGGCGTGGAAGACGCGCAGCACCTCCGGCAGCAGGCCCGTGCACACGCTCGGGGTCGCGCCCAGCCGAACCCGCCCCCGCCGCAGCTGCGCCAGCTCCTGCACCTCCAGGCGCGCCGTCTCCGCGTCGGCGAGAATCCGCCGCGCCAGCGGAAGCAGCGCCTCACCCGCGTCCGTCAGCGCGATGTTGCCCCGCGCCCGGCTGAACAGCTCCGCACCGAGCTCCCGCTCCAGCGCCTTGATCTGCTGCGACAGCGACGGCTGCGCGACGTGCACCCGCTCCGCGGCCCGGGTGAAGTGCCGTGTCTCGGCCACCGCCACGAAGTAGAGAAGCTGCTGGAACTGCATGACCCCAGGCTACTCCTTCATAGGAGGTACCTATCGAGATCAGCGACATCATGTCTTGGACCTCTCAGGGGTCGGTTCCTTACCGTCGAGGGCATGGCTCTGGCAACGCGGACGGGCCGACGGCCGTCCACCACGCGCACGCTCTGGGACTCCGCCGTCGGCAAGAAGGCCGTGATGGCGGTATCCGGGCTGATCATGCTCGGCTTCCTGGTCGTCCACATGATGGGCAACCTCAAGATCTTCTTCGGCCCTCAGGAGTTCAACGCGTACGGGCACTGGCTGCGCCACATCGGTGAACCGTTCCTGCACAGCCACTGGGCCCTCTGGGCCGTCCGCGTCGTCCTCCTCGCCGCCGTCGCCGCGCACGCCGTGTCGGCGTACCAGCTCAGCCGCCGCGATATCAGGGCCCGCCCCGTCGCCTACGCCCACAAGCGCCGCCGCGCCGGCTACGCAACCCGCACCATGCGCTGGGGCGGCGTCATCCTCGGCCTGTTCATCGTCTGGCACATCCTCGACCTCACCACCCTCACCGTCAACGAGCGCGCCTGGGCCGGCCACCCCTACGAGAACGTCCTCGCCACCTTCTCCACCTGGTACGGCAACACCCTCTACATCACCGCCATGGCAGCCCTCGGCCTGCACATCCGGCACGGCTTCCGGAGCGCCGCCCACACCCTCGGCGCCGGCAGCGCCCGCCGCGACCGCACCCTGAAAGTCCTCGCCAACGCCCTCGCCCTCCTCCTCTTCGCCGGCTTCGTCTCCGTCCCGGTCGGCGTCATGACCGGAGTGGTGAAGTGACCGTGCACCCCACCGACCACGGAACCGCCACCATGAGCGACACCTACGCGCACTACACCACCGGCGAGCCCCTCGCCGACACCAAGGCCCCCGCGGGCCCCATCGCCGACCGGTGGGACCGCCGCCGCTTCGAGGCCCGCCTCGTCAACCCGGCCAACCGCCGCAAGCAGACCGTCATCGTCGTCGGCACCGGGCTCGCCGGCGGCGCCGCCGGCGCCACCCTCGCCGAACAGGGCTACCGCGTCGTCCAGTTCTGCTACTCCGACTCCCCGCGCCGCGCCCACTCCATCGCCGCCCAGGGCGGCATCAACGCCGCGAAGAACTACCGCAACGACGGCGACTCCGTCCACCGCCTCTTCTACGACACCGTCAAGGGCGGCGACTTCCGCGCCCGCGAGTCGAACGTCCACCGGCTCGCCCAGATCTCCGTCGAGATCATCGACCAGTGCGTCGCCCAGGGCGTCCCCTTCGCCCGCGAGTACGGCGGACTCCTCGACACCCGCTCCTTCGGCGGCGTCCAGGTCTCCCGCACCTTCTACGCCCGCGGCCAGACAGGCCAGCAGCTCCTCCTCGGCGCCTACCAGGCCCTCTCCCGGCAGATCGCCGCCGGCGGCGTCGAGATGCACGCCCGCACCGAGATGCTCGACCTCGTCGTCGCCGACGGCCGGGCCCGCGGCATCGTCGCCCGCGACCTCGTCACCGGCGAGATCACCACCCACTTCGCGGATGCCGTCGTCCTCGCGACCGGCGGCTACGGCAACGTCTTCTACCTCTCCACCAATGCCATGAACTCCAACGCGACCGCCGTCTGGCGGGCGCACCGGCGCGGCGCCTACTTCGCGAACCCCTGCTTCACCCAGATCCACCCCACCTGCATCCCGCGCACCGGCGACCACCAGTCCAAGCTCACCCTGATGAGCGAGTCCCTCCGCAACGACGGCCGCATCTGGGTCCCCAAGGCCAAGGGCGACACCCGCCCGCCCGCCCGGATCCCCGAAGCGGAGCGCGACTACTACCTGGAGCGGATCTACCCCTCCTTCGGCAACCTCGTCCCCCGCGACATCGCCTCCCGCGCCGCCAAGAACGTCTGCGACGAGGGCCGCGGCGTCGGCCCCGGCGGCCAGGGCGTCTACCTCGACTTCGCCGACGCCATCCGCCGCCTGGGCCGCGACCGCGTCGCCGAGAGGTACGGCAACCTCTTCGAGATGTACGAGCGGATCACCGCCGAGAACCCGTACGAGGTCCCCATGCGGATCTACCCCGCCGTGCACTACACGATGGGCGGACTGTGGGTCGACTACGACCTCCAGACCACCGTCCCCGGGCTCTTCGCGATCGGCGAGGCCAACTTCTCCGACCACGGCGCCAACCGGCTCGGCGCCTCCGCCCTCATGCAGGGCCTCGCCGACGGCTACTTCGTCCTCCCCGCCACCATCAGCGACTACCTCGCCCGCCACCCCGCCCAGGAGCCCGTCGACGACACCCACCCCGACGCCGCGGCCTCCCTCCGCGAGACCCGCGACCGCCTCGACCGGCTCCTGAACGCCGACGGCGACCGCACCCCCGACTCCTTCCACCGCGAGATCGGCGAGCTCATGTGGGAGCACTGCGGAATGGCCCGCAACGACGCCGGCCTGCGCACGGCGCTGGCCCGCATCCCGCAGATCCGCGACGAGTTCTGGCGGCGCGTCAAGGTCCCCGGCAGCGGCGCCCAGCTCAACCAGTCCCTGGAGAAGGCCAACCGGATCGTCGACTACCTGGAACTCGCCGAGCTGATGTGCCTCGACGCCCTCCACCGCACCGAATCCTGCGGCGGCCACTTCCGCGAGGAGTCCCAGACCCCCGACGGCGAGGCGGCCCGCCGCGACGAGGAGTTCGCGTACGCCGCCGCCTGGCAGTTCCGCGGCACCGGCAGACCACCCGTCCTGCACAGGGAAGACCTCGTCTTCGAGTACGTCCACCCCACCCAGCGGAGCTACGCATGAAGCTCAACCTGCGCGTCTGGCGCCAGCAGACCCCCGACGCCCCCGGCGCCATGGTCACCTACGAGGTCGACGGCATCTCGCGCGACATGTCCTTCCTCGAAATGCTCGACACCCTCAACGAGGACCTCACCCTGCGCGGCGAGGAACCCGTCGCCTTCGACCACGACTGCCGCGAGGGCATCTGCGGCGCCTGCAGCCTCGTCATCAACGGCGATGCCCACGGCCCCGAACGCACCACCGCCTGCCAGCTCCACATGCGCTCCTTCCGCGACGGCGACACCATCGACGTCGAACCCTGGCGCGCGGCCGCGTTCCCCGTCGTCAAGGACCTCGTCGTGGACCGCAGCGCCTTCGACCGGATCATCCAGGCCGGCGGCTACATCACCGCGCCCACCGGCTCCGCGCCCGAGGCGCACGCCACCGCCGTGCCCAAGCCCGACGCCGACCGCGCCTTCGAGCACGCCGAGTGCATCGGCTGCGGCGCCTGCGTCGCCGCCTGCCCCAACGGCTCCGCCATGCTCTTCACCTCCGCCAAGGTCAACCACCTCGGCGCGCTCCCGCAGGGCTCGCCCGAACGGGAGACCCGGGTGCTCGACATGGTCGCCGCGATGGACGCCGAGGGCTTCGGAGGCTGCACGCTGACAGGCGAGTGCGCCACCGCCTGCCCGAAGGGCATCCCGCTGCCGTCGATCGCCGCCATGAACCGCGAATGGCTCCGCGCCCTCCGCAAGGGCGCCGCCGCCCGCGACTGACACCCGGCCGCCCCGCCGCCCCCGCCGTGTGCTCCGCCGGTCGGCCGATCCGATCGGCCGACCGGGCGCTCGTACCGCGTACGAGACGTGCCGCGCCCGCCGGAACACGGCCGCGTCGGCGACAGTGGACCCCATGCCACAAGCCCCCGCCGGAGCCGGACCGGGCCCCCGACGCCGCACGGTGCTGGCCGCCGCCCTCGCCCCGCTCGCCGCGGCCGGATGCTCCGCCGCGGAGCCCGCCCCGGTCCCGGCGCACGGCCCCGCGGGCGCCCCGCGCGACGCCGTGGTCATGCTGATCCGGCATGCCGAGAAGCCCTACCCCGGCGACACCGGCGAGGACGCGGACGGCAACGAGGACCCCGGCTTCCTCGCCGGACGCGGCCTGCGCAGGGCCGAGGAGCTCCCCGGGCTGTTCGCCCCCGCCCGCGGCTCGTCCCTGCTGCCCCGCCCCGCCGCCGTGTTCGCCGCGGGCGGGGCGAGCGCCCCCGCCCGCTGCCGGCTGACCGTCGAACCGCTGGCCGCGGCCCTGCACATCCCCGTGCGCACCCGGTTCGCCGTCGGCGCCGAAGCGGCCCTCGCCCGCGCCGCCCTCGCCGCGCCGCAGCCCGTCCTCGTCTGCTGGGAGCACCACGGCGTCCCCCGCCTCGTCCGCGCCCTCGGCGCCGACCGGCTGCCGGGCGTGCCCGCCGCCTGGCCGGACCGCTACGACGTGGTGTGGGCGTTCACCCGCCGGAGCGGCCGCTGGACGTTCCGCGAGGTGCCGCAGCACCTGCTGCCCGGCGACGCCTGACCCGCCCGCCGCCCGCCGCCCGCCGCCTGCCGTCCCACCGCCCGAGCCCCGCCTGACGCAGGTACGCCCGCGCCCCGCCGACTCCCCCCGGCTCAGTCCAGCCCCAGCGCCCTCGCCAGATGCCCCGCCGTCCGCCCGAGCCCGCCCCGCGCAACCTGCTCCGGCGTGCCCGCGGCGACGATCCGGCCGCCGTCCGCGCCGCCGCCCGGCCCCAGGTCGACCACCCAGTCCGCGCCCGCCACCACGTCCATGTCGTGCTCGACCACCACCACCGTGTGGCCGGCGTCCACCAGCCCGTGCAACTGCTGTACCAGCACCTCCACATCGGCCGGGTGCAGCCCTGTCGTCGGCTCGTCCAGCACGTACAGCGTGTGCTCGCGCCGCAGCCGCTGGAGCTCCGCCGCCAGCTTGATCCGCTGCGCCTCGCCGCCCGAAAGCTCCGTGGCCGGCTGTCCCAGCCGCAGGTAGCCCAGCCCGATCTCCTCCAGCGCCCGCAGACTCCGTGCCGCCGCCGGGACCTCCGCGAAGAACTCCGCGGCCGCCTCCACCGTCAGCCCGAGCACCTCCGCGATGCTCAGTCCCCCGTGGCGGACCTGCAGCGTCTCGGCGCTGTACCGCGCCCCCGCGCACTCCGGGCACGGCGCGTACGTACGGGGCAGGAACAGCAGCTCCACGGAGACGAAGCCCTCGCCCTGGCAGGTCTCGCACCGGCCGCCCGGCACGTTGAACGAGAACCGGCCCGCCTTCCAGCCGCGGGCCCGCGCCTCGCCGGTCGCCGCGAACAGCCGGCGCACCACGTCGAACAGCCCCGTGTACGTCGCCAGGTTGGACCGCGGCGTGCGCCCGATCGGCTTCTGGTCCACCTCCACCAGCCGCCGCACCGGGAACCCCGGGTCCGCGGCGAGCCGCTCGCCCGCCTCCCGCGCCAGCACCTGCCCCACCAGCGTGGACTTCCCCGACCCTGACACACCCGTCACGGCCGTGAACACCCCGAGCGGGAACTCCGCGTCGACGTCCCGCAGGTTGTGCCGCCGCGCCCCGGACACCCGTACCGCCCCGGCCGCCTCCCGCACCGCCCGCCGCGGCCGCCCCGCCGCTGCCACCGCCCCCGGCGCCGCGAACAGGTGCCGCGCCGTCGCCGACTGCGCCACACCGGCCAGCTCCGCGGGCGGGCCGCTGTGCAGGACCCGCCCGCCGTGCTCGCCCGCCCGCGGGCCCACGTCCACGACCCAGTCCGCATGCCGCACCACATCCAGGTGGTGCTCCACCACGAACACCGTGTTCCCGGCCGCCTTCAGCCGGTCCAGCACGCCCAGGAGCGCCTCCGTGTCGGCCGGGTGCAGGCCGGCCGACGGCTCGTCCAGTACGTACACCACCCCGAACAGCCCCGACCTCAGCTGCGTCGCCAGCCGCAGCCGCTGCAACTCGCCCGCCGACAGCGTCGGCGCCGTCCGGTCCAGGCTCAGATAGCCCAGCCCCAGCTCGACGACCGGCGCGATCCGGGCCCGCAGGTCGGCGGCGAGCACCCGCGCAGCCTCCCCGTCCGGCGGCGTCCGCGCCAGCAGCCCGTCCAGGCCCGTCAGCGGCAGCGCCGCCACCTCCGCGATGGTGTGCCCCGCGTACGTCACGGCGAGCGCCTCGGGACGCAGCCGCCGCCCCGCACACACCGGACACGGCGCGTCGGTGAGGAACCTCTCCGCGCGGGCCCGCAGGGTGGCGCTGCGGCTCTCCGCGAACGTCTTCATCACCCACCGGTGCGCGCTCGTGTACGTCCCCCGGTAGGGGCGCTGGATCCGCTCCGGGTCGCGTACGGGGTGCACGGTGACGACCGGCTGCTCCTCGGTGAACAGGATCCACTCGCGGTCCTCCGCGGGCAGCTCCCGCCACGGCGCGTCCACGTCGTGGCCGAGCGCCTCCAGGATGTCCCGCAGGTTCTTGCCCTGCCAGGCTCCGGGCCAGGCGGCGATCGCGCCCTCGCGGATCGACAGGCCCGGATCGGGGACGAGCAGCTCCTCGGTGGTGCGGTGGATGCTGCCCAGTCCGTGGCACGAAGGGCACGCCCCGGCCGCGGTGTTGGGGGAGAAGGCGTCGGAGTCGAGCCGCCCGGCGCCCTCCGGGTAGGTGCCGGCGCGGGAGAACAGCATGCGCAGCGAGTTGGAGAGCAGGGTCACCGTGCCCACGGAGGAGCGCGAGCCGGGCGTGGAGCGCCGCTGCTCCAGCGACACCGCCGGCGGCAGGCCGGTGACCGAGTCCACTGCGGGCGCGCCGACCTGGTGGATGAGGCGCCGCGCGTACGGGGCGACCGACTCGAAGTAGCGGCGCTGCGCCTCGGCGTAGAGCGTGCCGAAGGCGAGGGAGCTCTTCCCTGAGCCGGAGACGCCGGTGAAGACGGTCAGGGCGTCGCGGGGGATGTCCACGTCGACGCCGCGCAGGTTGTGCTCACGGGCTCCGCGGACGCGTACGAACGGGTCGAGGGCGGCGGCCGGCGCCGGGCTCTCGTCGGACTGGTGCATTCGCCCCACTTTACGGGCGCCTCAGGGTCGTTGTTCAGCGGCCGGCGCGCTTGGCGGCTGCGGTTGCGGCGGCGCGGGGGCTCCGCCGGTGAAGCGCGTGACCAAGGGCCCGGCGATGGCCAGGAGGAAGACGTAGGCGGCGACCAGGGGGCCGAGCCTGTCGTCGTGTACACCTGCCAGGGCGATGATGACGATGGAGAACTCGCCGCGGGCGATGAGGGCCGTCCCGGCCCGCAGCCGGCCCTGCGCTCCCGCCCCGTCCCGCGAAGCGGCGTACCAGCCGGCGGCCACCTTCGTGGCTGCCGTGACCGCGGCCAGCGCGAGCGCGGGAGGCAGCACGGACAGCAGGGTGCCGGGCCTGATCGACAGCCCGATGGCCAGGAAGAACACCGCCGCGAACAGGTCACGCAGCGGACCGACCACCGCCCGGGTCCGGTCCGCGGCCTCGCCGGTGAGCGCGAGCCCGACGAGAAAGGCGCCGACCGCGGCGGAGATGTGCACCGTCTCGGCCAGCGCCGCCACGATCAGCGTGATGCCCAGGACGCGCAGGAGCACCTGCTCCGCGTCCGGGTTGACCACCAGCCGCCCCAGGTGGTGGCCCCACCAGTAGGAGGCGGCGAAGGCGGCGCCGACCGCGCCCACGGCGACGAGCGCACCCGCCAGCGCCTGCTGCCAGGTGCCACCGGAGACCACGACGGCCAGCACGGGCAGGTAGGCGGCCATCGCGAAGTCCTCCAGCACCAGGACGGACAGGACGGCCGGGGTCTCCCGGTTGCCCAGGCGCCTCAGGTCGTCCAGCAGCCGGGCGATGATGCCGGACGAGGAGATGTAGGTGACGCCCGCGAGGGCGAGGATGCCTGCGGCGTCCCATCCGAGCAGCCATCCGGCGACGGCTCCGGGCACCGCGTTCAGCACGAGGTCGACGCCGGCGGACGGCATGTGGCGGCGCAGGCTGACGGTGAACTCGGGGACGGTGAACTCCAGGCCCAGGGCCAGCAGCAACAGCACCAGCCCGATGGACGCCCCGGTCCCGACGAACTCGTCGGCGGCCGGGACCGGGGCGATTCCCCCCTCGCCCAGAGCCAGTCCGGCCAGGAGGTAGAGGGGTACGGGGGACAGTGCGAAGCGCCGCGCCAGGGCGCACAGCAGGCTCAACGCCGCCAGAATCAATCCGAGTTCCAGCAGCAGCGCGACCGGGGTGTGCACCGGATCAACCCCGGACGATCTCTTCCACGCCGGCGATGCCGTCATGGGTGCCGATCACCACCAGGACGTCCCCGGCGCGCAGGACCTCGCCGGGACCCGGTGAGGCGATCACCTCCTCGCCCCGGACGATCGCCACGATCGACGAACCGGTACGGGTGCGCGCCCTGGTGTCGCCCAGCGGACGCCCGTCGAACGGGGTGCCGGGCAGCACCTCGACCTGCCCTGCGCTGAGCCCGGGAACCTCTCGGGTGAGGTCGGCGAAGCGTTCGGCGATCCGCGGCGCGCCCAGGATCTCGGCGAGGGTGTCCGCCTCCTCTCCGGTGAGCCGCAGCACGGGCCTGGCCTGGTCGAGGTTGTCGGCCGCGTACACCACCAGTTCGAAACCGCCCGACCGGAGGGCCACCACGCCGATCCGGTCGCCGTCCTGGCTGGTGAACTCGTAACGCAGCCCCACACCGGGGAGAAGCACCTCGTTCACGTCCATGCGCGCATCATCGCGCCGCACGCGGCCTGGCGCGCACGTGACGCGCGGGAGGCCCGCGATGGCCGAGACTACTGCCATGCATACGACAAGCAGAACGCGTGCCGTCGCAGGTCCGGGCAGTGGGCGGGCCGTATGAGTGACCGGGCGAACCGCCGGCCGCTGGCCGTCTTCGACATCGACAACACCCTGGCCGACACCGGCCACCGCCAGCACTTCCTGGAGCGCCGGCCGCGGGACTGGGACGGGTTCTTCGGTGCGGCGCCGGCCGATCCGCCGCTGGCGCGCGGGGTGGCGCTGGCGGTCGAGCGCGCAGCCGACTGCGAGATCGTGTACCTGACGGGCCGCCCGGAGCGGTGCCGCGCCGACACGGAGGCGTGGCTGGAGCGGCACGGGCTGCCGCAGGGGCGGGTGTGGATGCGCGGTGACCGGGACCGGCGGCCGGCGCGGCTGACCAAGCTGGACATCCTGCGCCGCCTGGCGCGGAGCCGGGAGGTGCGGGTGCTCGTGGACGACGACGAACTGGTGTGCCAGGCCGCGCGCGCCGAGGGGTTCCCGGTGGTGTCTGCGAACTGGGCGGCGGAGGCGCCGGAGCTGAAGTCCGCCCAGGAGGGCGAGGGCCGCACCTGAGACGGCGGCGGGGCGGCGGGCGCGCCGGGCCCCCGGGGGAGCCGCCCCCCGGAGCCCGGCGCGTGCGTCATTCCTCCTCGTCGAGCCGGAAGCCCACCTTGAGTCCCACCTGGTAGTGGGCGATCTCGCCGTTCTCCAGGTGTCCGCGCATCTGCGTCACCTCGAACCAGTCGAGGTTGCGCAGCGTCTGGTTCGCTCGGGCGATCCCGTTGCGGATGGCCTGATCGATGCCCTCGGTGGACGTGCCGACGATTTCGGTCACCCGGTACGTGTGGTTGGACATGGAGGTCTCCCGACGGTGGGGGCTTCGTCGCCTTCTACGGTGCCCCAGTACGTCCCGTATCGCGAGCTCTGTCGGATCAATTCCACGGCGAATACCCTTGACCGGCCCATTGGTCTATGCCAATTTCAAGCCATCTCGGATTTCCCCCCAGAAGGTGACCCCTCGTGAAGATGCGCTTCCTCGCCGTGTGCACCGCCGTCGCTGCCGCGGCCGCCCTGACCGGATGCAGCGGCGCGGGCGGCGCGTCCGCGGGACCGGACAAGGTGACGCTCTGGCTCATGAAGGGCAGCGCCTCCGACGAGTTCGTCGACCGCTTCACCGCCTCCTTCGAGCAGGAGCACCCCGGCGTCGACCTGGACGTCCGCATCCAGGAGTGGACCGGGATCGGCGAGAAGGTCGACGGCGTCCTCTCGGGCCGCGGAGGCGAGAGCGCCGACCTCATCGAGGTCGGCAACACCCAGGTCGCCCGCTACATCGAGACCGGAGGCCTCTCCGAACTCACCCTCGACGGCATGCGCAGGTGGGGCAACCAGGACTGGCTCGACGGCCTCGCCGACCCGAGCAGCATCGGCGGGGCCCAGTACGGCGTCCCCTGGTACGCCGCCAACCGCGTCGTGATCTACCACAAGGACCTCTTCGCGGACGCCGGCATCAAGACGCCGCCCCGCAACCGCCAGGAGTGGATCCAGGCCACCCAGAAGCTCGACAAGGGCGACCAGCAGGGCATCTACCTCGCCGGGCAGAACTGGTACGTCCTCTCCGGCTTCGTCTGGGACGAGGGCGGCGACCTCGCCGTCCAGAACAACGGCACCTGGGAGGGCACCCTCCACGACGACAAGGCCCTGGCCGGCATGGAGTTCTACAAGCAGCTCCAGGCCCTCGGCGACGGCCCCAAGGGCGCCGACGAGGAAACGCCCCCGCAGGCCGAGGTCTTCGCCCGCGGCAAGGTCGCCCAGATCATCGGCCCGCCCAGCCAGGCCGCCGCCATCGAGGCCGCCAACCCCGCCCTCAAGGGCAAGCTCGGCTTCTTCCCCATCCCGGGCAAGACCTCCGACAAGCCCGGCGCCGTCTTCACCGGCGGCTCCGTCCTGATCATCCCGGAGAAGGCCCGGCAGCGCGACCGCGCCATCGACGTCATCACCGCCCTGGTCAGCGAGAAGTGGCAGACCGAACTCGCCCGGACCATGAGCTACGTGCCCAACAAGACCACCCTCGCCCACGTCGTCGCCGACAACGAGGGGGCCGCCACCATGGCCGTCGGCGCCGCCCACGGCCGGGCCACCCCCAAGTCCGCACGCTGGGCCGAGGTCGAGGCCGAGAACCCGATCAAGCCGTACATGACGGCCGTCCTCACCGGCCAGGACCCCCGCAAGGCCGCCCGCACCGCCTCCGAGTCCATCACCACCGTCCTGAACAGCGAACGCTGAGCCGCCGAGTTCAGAGTCCGCACACCCGGCGGCCGCGAAGCGGTCACGCCGAATCCAGCCGGCCACGGAAGAAGTAGAGGAGCCGGGTCGCCACGCCTGCGGCCCGCGCTCCGTGCCCGGACCTGGAGCCGCCATGACCATCGCCCCCCTGTCCCCGAGCGCCGCCCCCGCAGCCCCTGCCTCCTCCCGCAGGCCCGCCGCCGTCCGCGGCACCGCCCCGGCCGCCGCCCCCGCCCCCCGGTACGCGGTACGCCTCGCCCGCGACGAGGACGAGGTGCGCGCGGCCCAGCGGCTGCGCCACGACGTCTTCGCCGGAGAGCTCGGCGCCCGACTCGACGGACCCGAGCCCTGCATCGACTCCGACGCCTTCGACGCCTACTGCGACCACCTCGTCGTCGTGGAGGAGGAGACCGGACAGGTCGTCGCCACCTACCGGCTGCTGCCCCCCGAACGCGCCGCCGTCGCCGGACGCCTCTACTCCGAAAGCGAGTTCGACCTCTCGGCCCTCGCCCCCATCCGCCCCGACCTCGTCGAGGCCGGCCGCTCCTGCGTCCACCCCGACCACCGCAACGGCGCCGCCATCGGCCTGATCTGGGCGGGGCTCGCCCGCTACATGGACCGCTGCGGCCACAACTGGATCGCCGGCTGCTGCTCCATACCGCTCTCCGACGGCGGCGTACTCGCCGCCGCCACCCGCGAGAACGTCCTGCCCCGCAACCTCGCCCCCGCCGAGTACCGCGTCACCCCCCGCCACCCCTGGAACCCCTCCGGCACGGCGTTCCCCGACCGCACGCCGCTGCCGCCGCTGCTGCGCGGCTACCTGCGCCTGGGCGCC
Source organism: Streptomyces globosus (assembly GCF_003325375.1). Taxonomy (GTDB): domain Bacteria; phylum Actinomycetota; class Actinomycetes; order Streptomycetales; family Streptomycetaceae; genus Streptomyces; species Streptomyces globosus_A. Next base: position 2,815,454 of record NZ_CP030862.1, read on the forward strand.
TGGGTCTGCGGCGAACCCGCCCTCGACGCCGCGTTCGGCTGCGCCGACCTGTACGTCCTGCTCTCCCTGCGGCGCACCAACCCCCGCTACCTCCGGCACTTCCTCTCGCTCGCCCCCTCGGCATGAACGCCTGGCTGCCCGCCTCGCCCTGCACACCGCCGGCCTGCGCACGCCACGGCGGGCCCGCCGCAGGCATCCCGCGCGCCCTGCTGCGGCTCGCCGCCGCCCTCGCCCTGCTCCTCGTCGCGGTCGGCGCCGCACCGCCGGTCCGGCTGCTGCCCCGCAGGCCCCGCCACGCCCTGGCCCGCGCCTGGTCGACCGCCTTCCTGCGGGCCTTCGGCCTGCGTGTACGCGTCCACGGCACACCCGGCCCCGACGGCGCGTGCCTCATCACCCCCAACCACGTCTCCTGGCTCGACATCCCCCTCGTGGCCGCGGCCCTGCCCGGCCGCACACTCGCCAAGAGCGACATCCGCGGCTGGCCCGTACTCGGCCGGATCGCCGCCGGCGCCGGAACCCTCTTCATCGAACGCGACCGGATCCGCGCCCTCCCCGACACCGTTGCCGCACTCGCCCGCGCCCTCCGCGCCGGCGACCGCGTCACCGTCTTCCCCGAGGGAAGCACCTGGTGCGGGCGCGCCGGAGGCACCTTCCGCAGGGCCGCCTTCCAGGCCGCCCTCGACGCCGGCGTCCCCGTACAGCCCGTCCGCCTCGCCTACCTGCTCCCCGACGGCAGCACCGCCGGGGCCTGCGCCTTCGTCGGCGACGACCCGCTCACCGCCTCACTGTGGCGGACGGCCCGCGCACACGGCATCACGGCCGAGATCCGGCTGCTGCCGGAGATCCCGCCGGACCGGCACACCGACCGGCGGGACCTCGCCGCCGCAGCTCAGGACGCCGTACGGCCCCCCGCCGCGGCGGCGCCCGCGGCTCCCACCGCCACCGACAGCGACAGCGCGAACCGGCCCCCGGCGTCCGTCCACCAGCGGGCCGGCTCCAGCCCGGCGGCCGTCAGCTCCCGCCGCACACCCTCCCGGCGGAACTTCGCCGACACCTCCGTCAGGATCTCCTCACCCGCCGCGAACGGCACCAGCATGTCCAGCGACCGGACCTTCACCACCAGATCCGACCGGGCCCGCAGCCGCATCTCGACCCACTCCTCCTCCCGGTTCCACACCGCGACGTGCTCGAACTCGCCGAGCGGGAAGTCCGCGTCCAACTCCCGGTTGACCACCGCCAGCACGTTCCGGTTGAACTCGGCCGTCACCCCCTGAGCGTCGTCGTACGCCGCCACCAGCACGTCCTCGTCCTTCACGAGGTCCGTCCCCATCAGCAGCGCGTCCCCCGGCTCCAGCACCGCCCGCACCGACGCCAGGAACCGCGCCCGCTCCGCCGGCAACAGGTTGCCGATCGTCCCCCCGAGGAAGGCCACCAGCCGCGGACCAGGCGACTCCGGCAGCCGCAGCGGCTTCGTGAAATCCGCCACCAGCGCGTGCACCCGCAGTCCCGGATGCTCGTCCAACAGCGTCCGGGCCGCACCCTCCAGGGCGCTCCCGCTCACGTCCACCGGCACGTACGCCTCCAGGGCGGGCATCGCCCCGATCAGGTGCCGGGTCTTCTCCGAGGACCCCGAACCCAGCTCCACCAGGGTCCGGGCCCCGCTCGCGTCCGCGATCTCCGCCGCCCGCTCGCGCAGGATCTCCGCCTCGGCGCGCGTCGGGTAGTACTCGGGCAGGCGGGTGATCTCCTCGAACAGCGCGCTGCCGCGAGCATCGTAGAACCACTTGGGCGGCAGCGCCTTCGGCGACTGCGCGAGCCCGTGCAGCACGTCCGCGCGGAGCGCCGCCTCCGCGGCGTTCTCGTCGAGGGTCCGGGTCAACTGGAAGTCACTACTGCTCACTGGACGGTCTCCTTGAGCGGGGTCAGCACGACCCCCGTACGGTGGGCGGTCAACAGGGTCCGGTCGGGCACCTCGCACCAGCGGGTGTCGTCGTCGTACGGCTCCGACGCCACCACCACGCGGCCCGCGGGCGGATCGGCCAGATACCACAGCGAATCCCCCCAGGCGGTCGCGGCGATCGACGTGCCGTCGGTCAGCAGCAGGTTCAGGCGGGAGCCCGGCGCGGCCCCCGCCACCTCCCGCACCGGCTCCGCGAGTGCCGTCCCCAGGTCGTCTCCGCGCTGCAGCCGGTGCAGCACGAGCGCCCACACCAGCGCGGAGTCGGTCGCCGCGGGCAGCGACAGCAGCCGGGACGGCGGCAGTTCGGCGGCGAGCCCAGCCACCGACAGCGGCCAGCCCCGCACCGCCCCGTTGTGGCTGAACAGCCACGGGCCCGCCGTGAACGGCGCGGCCGCCGCCTCCCCCTCCGCCCCCGCCAGGGTCGCGTCCCGTACGGCGGCCAGCGCGGCCTCCGCCCGGACGACCCTGGCCAGGTCGGCGAAGGTCAGGTCGCCCCAGATCGGGCCCGCCCGCCGGTACCGGGCCGGCGCCGGGTCCCCCTCCGCGTACCAGCCCACCCCGAACCCGTCGGCGTTGACCGTCCCGTGCCGCTGCCTTCGCGGCCGCCACGACTGCACCACGAGCGAATGCTCCGGGTCGCTGAACACCCGGCCCAGGGCCGTCCGCGGCCCCAGATACGCGATATGGCGGCACATCAGGCATCCCTCGCCGTCCGGAACCCGGAGAAGATCTGCCGGCGCACCGGCAGGTCCCAGTTGCGGAACGTGCCCCGGCAGGCCACCGGGTCCACCGCGAAGGAACCGCCCCGCAGCACCTTGTGCTCCGGGCCGAAGAACACCTCCGAGTACTCCCGGTACGGGAACGCCCGGAACCCCGGGTACGGCAGGAAGTCCGACGACGTCCACTCCCACACGTCGCCGATCAGCTGCCGCACCCCCAGCGGCGACGCCCCCGCCGGGTAGCTGCCCGCCGGAGCCGGCCGCAGGTGCCGCTGGCCCAGGTTGGCGTGCACCTCCGTCGGGTCCTCGTCACCCCACGGGTAGCGCCTGGAGCGGCCCGTCGCCGGATCGTGGCGGGCGGCCTTCTCCCACTCCGCCTCCGTCGGCAGCCGCCGCCCCGCCCAGCGGGCGTACGCGTCCGCCTCGTACCAGCTGACGTGCAGCACGGGCTCCGCGTCCGGCACCGGCTCCGTCACACCGAACCGGCGCCGCAGCCACTGGCCCGCCTCCCGGCGCCAGAACAGCGGCGCGCCGATGGCGTGCCGCCGGATCTGCTCCCAGCCCTCCGGGGCCCACCAGCGCTCGTCCCGGTAGCCGCCGTCCTCGATGAACGCCCGGTACGCCGCGTTCGTCACCGGCACCGTGTCGATCCAGAACGCCGCGGTCTCCCGGACGTGCGCCGGCCGCTCGTTGTCCAGCGACCACGGCTCCGCCGACGTGCCCATCGTGAACGGCCCGCCCGGAACCAGCACCTCCGCCGCCGCGGGCGGCGGGCCCGCCGGCGGATCCGGGTCCGGCGCCGCCAGCACCGCCTCCCCGCGCCGCAGCTGGTGCGTGATCAGCATCGTCTCGTCGTGCTGCTGCTCGTGCTGCGCGATCATCCCGAACACGTAGCCGCCGTCGAGGAGCGCCGACCCCTCCAACGGGGCGCCCTCCAACAGGTCGAAGACCCGCCCGCGGACCTCCGCCGCGTACCGGCGGGCCTCCGCAGGCCCCAGCAGCGGCAGCTTCGGCCGCTCCGCCCGCGGATGCTCGAACGCGTCGTACAGCGGGTCGATCTCCGGATGCATCGCCTCACGGCCGCCCACGTTGCGCAGCAGCCACAGCTCCTCCATGTTCCCGATGTGCGCCAGGTCCCACACCAGGGGCGACATCAGCGGCGAGTGCTGGGCAGTCAGGTCCCGGTCCGACACCGCGTCCGTCAGCAGGGCCGTCCGCGCCCGCGCCGCCGCCAGGGCCCGCACCGCCCGCGCCCGCACCTCCTCCGACGAGCCGGGAGCGTACGACTCCGCCGTCACCGCGCCACCCCCGTCCCGGCGGCCGCGCCCGCCTCCGGGCCCGGCGGCCGGTCGTCCGCGGGACAGCGCCCGCGCCGCACGTACCGGTCGGCGAAACCGCCCACCGCGTCCACCACGTACGTGGCCGCCCCGAGCCGCGGCAGTGCCTCCACCGCTGCCCGGAAGCACACCGCCGCCGCGGCCCGCAGCTCCGGATCGGCCGGCCCGAACCGGGCCGCGGACCGCCACAGCCGGTTGCGCGGCGCGGCCTCCGGCCCGTACCCGTCGGCCAGCCCCTTCGCCACCCGGTACGCCGTCTCCGAGGCCTCCGGATCGTCGAACAGGGCGTGCACCACCGCGACCGGCACCAGCCAGCCGTCGTCGCCGGGCTGCGCGTCGATCATCCGCAGCTCCAGGTGCCCGCGCGGGCGCACCGGCGGGAACAGCGTGGTCAGGTGGTACTCCAGGTCCTCCGCGGTGGGCGGCCGCAGCGTCGCGGCGGGCCCTGCGGGGCCACCGCCGTCGCCGGCGCCCCCGCTGCCCCGGCCGTCCGGGGCGGCCGCGGCGCGCAGCCAGTCGCGGAACGTCACCCCGCGGGGCACCGCCCACGCACTGCGCCCGCCGCCGTGCGACCGTACGCACATCACCTCGGTGTCCAGAGCGTGGCCGGCCCACGCCGCCCGCGGCTCGGCGTCCAGGGGCGGGGCGAGCGTGCGGCGGGCGTCCAGATCGCCCCAGATGCCCTGCCGGGCACACCGCCAGCCCGCGTAGCGGCCCGAGGACCCGGGCGAGTTGGCGAACGCGGACACGAACACCGCGCCCAGCAGATGCGCCATCCGCCAGCGCCGGCCGTGCCCGAAGGGGCCCGGCTCCTCGAACCCGGCGTCCACGCAGACCTGTACGGAAGCGGACGCCCGCATCATGGCGCGCCCTCCGGGGCCGGAGCGGTCGAGGTAGCTCTCCATGGCGTCGTAGCGCGGGCTTGCCACCAGGCGCGGCACGGCGCCCCGCGGGTCGCAGCCCGAGCCCTGCAGGCCCAGCCCCATGGAGCCCAGCGCCGAGCGGACGGCGGCGAGGTCGGCCCGCAGGCCGTCGAGGCACTCGGTGAGCGACGAGGCCGGCGCGGAGCTGAGCTCCATCTGGCCGCCGGGCTCGATGCTGAAGCCGGACCGCAGGGGGAGGGTGCGAGCCGCGTCGTGCGCGGCGTTCAGCCGTTCGGGGGGAACGAGCTCGCCGGGGCGCTCGGCTTCCACGACGAGCCATTCGAGTTCGGCGCCGAGGACGCGGGGCGGGCCGGTCTTGAAGCAGATGCCGCGGACGAGGTCCTCGGCTCCTTCTTCCGTGATGGGGGAGGGAGCAGGGTCGGGGCCGCCCGGTGGCCGGGCGGCAGAAGGGTCGGTCGAGTCCTGGTGCATGGCCGATCTCCTGTCCTGGACCGTTGACTTGACCATGCCTACCCGTCCTTCACGGGATCGAAGGGCAGATTCGCGCCGCGTTGCCGTCAATTCGTTGGCCGGGGGGCTGCGCCGCCCTCGATGATGGCGGCGTGAGCAGCAGACTGCGCGAGATCGCGCGTGAGAACGCGACCATCCTTGCGGCCGGCGGGTACCGGACGCGGTCGGGGCGGCTTGTCTCCCTGGCCGCCGCCCTGGAGGAGTCCAAGGCGGGAACCAGACTATATGGACCAAACCGCATCATTCCAGACGAGCGGATTTCGGCCATGGCCCATGACACCGCCATCGAGGTGACGGCCGAAAGCAGCACGGCGGCGGCCCGCAGGCTCGCGGCGGTGGAGGACGGGCCGCGCGCCGCGGCGGTGCTGAACTTCGCCTCGGCCCGCAACCCCGGCGGCGGCTACCTCCGCGGCGCGAAGGCGCAGGAGGAGGCCCTCTGCCGTGCCTCCGCCCTCTACGAGACGCTGCTCATGGCCCCCGAGTACTACGAGGTGCACCGCGCGGGGCGCAGCACCTTCTACACCGACCGGGTGATCCACTCGCCCGGCGTGCCCGTCTTCCGCGACGACCGCGGCGAACTGCTCGACACCCCCTTCCGCGTCGGCTTCCTCACCTCGCCCGCCCCCAACGCGGGCACCATCCGCCGCCAGGAGCCCGAGCGCGCCGCGGAGATCCCGGCCGCCCTGGCCCGCCGCGCGGAACGCGTCCTGGAGGCGGCCGCCCTGCACGGCTACCCCCGGCTGGTGCTGGGGGCCTGGGGGTGCGGGGTGTTCCGCAACGACCCGGCGGAGGTCGCGGAAGCCTTCCGCGCACTGCTCGCGGGCCGGTTCGCGGGGGTGTTCGAGCGGGTGGTGTTCGGCATCCTGGATCGGAACCCGGAGCCGCGGCAGGCGTTCGAGCGGGCGTTCGGCGGTAACGGCCGGTAGTCGGGCGGCCCTGCCCGAGGGCCGGGCGCCTTCTCCGGAGTGCCGGTGTCGCGCCTGCCCCGACTGCCGGTTCAATCCGGCCAAGCGGCACCCGACGGCACCTGCGGGTCTGCAAGGATGCGACGGCAATGTCACAGTCATCGAAGCCGCGCACGGCATCCACGGCACCCACGCCATCCACGGGACCCACGGCACCCGCGGCGCCGGCGCCGCGCGCGTTACCCGCGCCGAGGACGCCCGCGCCTCCCGCCCCCGTGCCACCCACCCCGGCCATACCCACCAGTGCCGACGTGGCCCGGCTCGCCGGGGTGTCGCGGGCCACCGTGTCGTACGTGCTGAACAACGCCGCCTCCGTGCGGATCAGCGAGCCGACCCGGCTCAAGGTGCGGCAGGCGGCCGAGGAGCTCGGCTACGTTCCGCACGCAGCCGCGCGCAGCCTGCGGGCCGGGCACACCCGGATCGTGCTGCTCGCCGGGTGGCACGTTCACGTCGGGCCGCCGTACGGCTCGTTCCTCGGCGAGCTCCAGACCGCCCTGCACCGCATGGACTACACCGTCGTCCAGTACGGGAGCCCCGGGCTCAGCGGCGACGAGGCGGCCCGGGCCTGGGCCGAGCTGCGGCCCGTCGCGGTGATCTCCGTCGGCGGGGTCGTCCTTTCGGAGCACAACGTGGAGACGCTGAAGCGGGCGGGGGCCCGGGCGGTCGTCACCGTCGGGCCTGCCCCGGTGCCGGGGGCGCACGCCCTCGTCCTCGACCAGGCCCAGCTCGGTGCGCGGGCCGCGGCGCACCTGCTGGAGCGGGGGCGGCGCCGTATCGGGGTGGTCGTCCCGGCGGAGGGCGGGCTGGAGCCGTTCTCCGGGCCGCGCCTGGAAGGCGTCCGCCGCGCCGTGCGCGCCGCCGGCGGAGCCGGGGTCGCGGCCCTGCCCATGGCCTGTACGGAGGAGTCGGCGGCGGCGCTCGCCGCCGGCTGGCGGTCCGGCGGGCTCGACGCGGTGTTCGCGTACAACGACGAGTACGCGCTGCTGCTGATGGCCGCACTCCACGACGCGGGGCTGCGCGTCCCCGCGGACGTCGCCGTGATCGGCGCGGACGACCTGCTCCTCGGCCGGCTCCTGCGGCCCCGGCTGAGCACGGTGCGGTTCGGGATGCCGACCGGGGAGCGGCTCGCCGAACTGGTGGACCGGGCCGTGCGCGAGCCGGCCCGGACGGCGGAGCGGTACGGTCCTGCGGCGGCCGAGGCCGTCCGCCGGGAGTCCACGTGACCGGCGGCCCGGTCCGGTGCGCTCCGGGAGGCCGTTGACAGGCGGTGACCGGCGGACGGAGACTGCGGGCGCGCCCCACCGGGCGCGCCCGGCGTCGTACGGGTGCCGACGGCGGCACCCTGGCGGCGCCGCCCGTACGGATCCGCCCAGGAGAGACGCCATGAGCATCCGCACCGTCCGCGACGTGTACGTCGTCGACGCCGTCCGCACCCCCGTCGGCAAGTTCGGCGGCGCCTTCGCGGGGGTCCGGCCGGACGACCTCGCCGCGCACGTCGTGCGCGCGCTGGTGGACCGGACGCCCGGCCTCGACCCGGCCCGGATCGACGATGTCGTCTTCGGCGACGCGAACGGCGCCGGCGAGGACAACCGCGACGTGGCCCGCATGGCGGTCCTCCTCGCGGGCCTGCCCGTGACGGTGCCCGGTGTGACGGTGAACAGGCTGTGCGGCTCCGGACTCGAAGCGGTCGTCCAGGCGGCGCGCTCCATCGCGCTCGGTGACTCCTCCGTCGCCATCGCGGGCGGCGTCGAGTCGATGACGCGGGCCCCCTGGGTGGTGCAGAAGCCGGAGCGGGCCTACCCGGCCACGCACCAGCAGATGTGGTCGACGGCGCTCGGCTGGCGGATGACGAACCCGCGGATGCCGCAGGAGTGGACGGTGTCCCTCGGCGAGGGAGCGGAGCTCGTCGCGGAGAAGCACGGCATCACGCGCGAGGAGCAGGACGCGTTCGCGCTGGAGAGCCACCGCAAGGCGGCAGCCGCCTGGCAGGCCGGGCTGTACGCCGACGAGGTCGTGCCGTTCCCCGGCGTGGAGCTGGACCGCGACGAGTCCGTCCGCGAGGGCTCCACCATGGAGGCACTGGCCAGGCTGAAGCCGGTCTTCCGCACGGACGGGACCGGGACGGTCACCGCCGGGAACGCCTCTCCGCTGAACGACGGCGCGGCCGCACTGCTGCTGACCGACGAGGCGGGGCTGCGCGCCACCGGGCGCGAGCCGCTGGCCCGGATCAGCGCGTCCGCGGTCACCGGCATCGAGCCGCAGCTGTTCGGGCTCGGCCCGGTGGAGGCGGTGCAGCGGGCCCTGGAGAAGGCCGGTACGGGCTTCGCCGACCTGGCCGTCATGGAGCTGAACGAGGCCTTCGCGGCCCAGGCGCTCGGCTGCCTGGCGTCCTGGCCCGAGCTGGACCCGGCGGTCGTCAACCCGCGCGGCGGGGCCATCGCGATCGGGCACCCGCTCGGCGCCTCCGGGGCCCGGCTGGCGGGCGCGGTCGCCCACCGGCTCGCGGCCGCCGGGTCGGGCAAGGGCGTGGCGTCGCTGTGCATCGGAGTCGGGCAGGGCATCGCGCTCGTCCTGGAGCGCTGAACCCGAGCGGCGGGGCGGCGGGGCAACCGGGGCGACCGGGGCGACCCGGGGTGACCGGGGCGATCGTTTCCGGTCAGGGAGGGACGTCAACTGCCCGAGAACCCGACAGAACTGGGCCTTCCCGTCTGGCACGATGGCGCGTGCCGCCGCCCCCCCCGCTCCGCCGAACCCCCTTCGGAGGCCCGCGCCATGCCGCTCCTCGACCCGACCCTCCGGCAGGACGGACCGACCCTCACCGGCGGTACCGCGCCGGTCGTCGAGCCCGCCACCGGCCACACCCTGGCCTCCTTCCGGCTGGCCGCCCCCGCCGACGTGGCCGGGGCCGCCGTACGCGCCCGGGCCGCCCAGCAGGAGTGGGCGACGGCCACGCACGTCGAGCGCGCCGCCGTCCTGCGCCGGGCCGGGGAGCTGTTCGCCGCCCACGCCGACGAACTGCGCGAGTGGCTGGTGCGGGAGTCCGGCTCCATACCCGGCAAGGCCGACTTCGAGCTGCACGTCGCCTCCCAGGAGTGCCACGAGGCCGCCGCGCTGGCGTCGCGTCCCGCCGGGCAGGTCCTGCCGAGCGAGGCGCCCCGGCTGTCCTTCACCCGCCGGGTCCCGGCCGGCGTGGTGGGTGTGGTCGCCCCGTTCAACGCGCCGCTGATCCTGTCGATCCGCTCGGTGGCCCCGGCGCTCGCCCTGGGCAACGCCGTCCTGCTCAAGCCGGACCGCCGGACCGCCGTCTGCGGCGGGCTCGCCCTGGCCGCCGTGTTCGCGGCGGCGGGACTGCCCGCCGGCCTGCTCCAGGTGCTGCCCGGCGGAGCCGACACCGGGGCGGCCGTCGTCGCCGACCCGCTGGTGCGGGTGGTGTCGTTCACGGGATCGACCGCCTCCGGCCGGGCCGTCGGCGAACTGGGCGGCCGCCACCTGAAGCGGATGCACCTGGAGCTGGGCGGCAACTCGGCGCTCGTCGTGCTGCGCGACGCCGCCGTCGAAGCCGCCGTCGCGCAGGCCTCCTGGGGCTCGTTCTTCCATCAGGGCCAGATCTGCATGACCGCCGGCCGGCACCTCGTCCACGCCTCCCTGTACGACGAGTACGTGGAGCGGCTCGCCGCGAAGGCCGAGGCGCTCGCGGTGGGCGACCCGTACCGGGAGCAGGTCCACCTCGGGCCGCTCATCGACCGGACCCAGCTCGACCGCGTCCACGCGCTGGTCGAGGCCAGCACCGGGCAGGGCGCCAAGCTCGTCGCCGGAGGCACGCACCGGGAACTGTTCTACCGGCCCACCGTGCTGGCCGGGGTCGACGACGACACCCCCGCGTATGCGGAGGAGGTGTTCGGGCCGGTGGCACCGGTGAGGTCGTTCACCACCGAGGACGAGGCCGTGGCGCTGGCCTCGCAGGGCCCGTACGGGCTGTCCCTCGGCATCGTCACCCGGGACGCGGCGCGCGGGCTGGAGCTCGCGGGGCGGATCCCGACCGGCATCGCGCACGTCAACGACCAGACCGTCAACGACGAGGCGGTGGCCCCGTTCGGCGGGGTCGGCGCCTCCGGCACCGGCGTCCGCTTCGGCGGCGAGGCCAACCTGGACGCCTTCACCGAGCTGCGCTGGACCACCCTGCGGTCCGCGCCCGCCGGACACCCGTTCTAGGGAGGGCCTCGCGCCGGCCGTGCGGAATCCCCCGGGCGCCGGGGCGGTCCGTCGTGCGCGGGCCGGCCCCGGCGGGTACGACCGCGCGTACGGGGGCGACGCGCGGCCGGTGCCAGACAGCCGGACGTAGCGCGGGCGCCGTCGGCTGCGCCTGATTCGGCGGCCGATCGCCGAGGAGCGGACCGCTGTTCATGTCCCCGTCCCAGCGCGTCCGGGACGGACGGACACGATTTCCGACCACAGCCCGAAGCCCGCCTGCCGGCACAGGGCGAGGGCCGTCACCGGCCGGGAGGCCGCTGCTGCCGCGACAGTGCGAGGACGGCCAGGGCGATGGCGGTGCCCTCGCGGCCCAGGGCCTGCCCGTACCGGCGCAGCATCGCGTTCTCCCGGGCGAGCGGTGACACGGGAAGGCCCGACGCACGCCGATCCAGCTGGCGCCCACGGGCCTCCCGCACCCGCAGCAGCACCAAGGCGATGAGCTGTTCGTCGAGCCGGTCGAGCTCGTCCGGCTCGGACGGCCCGCCGGGCTCGTACACCTCCGCGAGCTCGCGGAGTCCGGCGAGTCGGGCGGGCGCGGAGCCGTTCCCCACGGTTTCGGACATGCCGCCGATCCTGCCCTCCGGCGGCTGCGCAAACCCCTAGTCCATGACTAGGGGTTTTCCTGGCGGGGCGGATCGGAGACTTGCCGCTGGTCTGCAGGTATGCGCGATCTGACGCGCCGATCCCCTGCCGTCCGCCGGTCTTTCAGATGGGTTGAGTGGATATGGGCAACGAGCAGAAACTCCGGGACTACCTCAAGCGGGCCGGCGCGGACCTGCAGCGCTCGAGGCAGCGGGTGCACGAGCTGGAGGCGGCCGCCACCGAGCCGATCGCCATCGTCGGCATGAGCTGCCGCTACCCCGGCGGGGTGGCCTCCCCCGAAGAACTGTGGACCATGCTCGTGGAGGAGCGGGACGGCATCACCGGCCTGCCCTCCGACCGCGGGTGGGAACTCGACCCCGCCGACGGTCCCACCGACATCCGCGGCGGATTCCTCCGCGGCGCCGCCGACTTCGACTCGGCCTTCTTCGGCATCTCGCCCCGCGAGGCCCTGTCCATGGACCCGCAGCAGCGGGTGCTGCTGGAGGCGTCCTGGGAGGCCTTCGAGCGGGCCGGCATCGACCCGCTCGCGCTGCGCTCCACCCGGACCGGCATGTTCGTCGGCGCGATGCCGCAGGAGTACCGCACCGGGCCCGACGACGACGTCCAGGGCTTCGTCCTGACCGGCAACGCGACCAGCATCATCTCCGGCCGCCTGGCCTACGTCCTCGGCACGGTCGGCCCCGCCGTGACGGTCGACACCGCCTGCTCCTCCTCCCTCGTCGCCCTGCACCTGGCCGCGCAGTCGCTGCGCTCCGGGGAGTCCGAACTCGCGCTCGCCGCGGGCGTCACCGTCATGTCCAGCCCCACCACCTTCGTCGAGTTCGCCCGGCAGGGCGGCCTGGCCGCGGACGGCCTCTGCCGCTCCTTCGCCGACTCCGCAAGCGGCACCGGCTGGGCCGAGGGCGTCGGCGTACTCGTCCTGGAGCGGCTCTCGGACGCCCGCCGCAACGGGCACCGCGTGCTGGCCGTCGTCCGCGGCACCGCCGTCAACCAGGACGGCGCGAGCAACGGCCTGACCGCCCCCAACGGCCCCTCCCAGCAGCGGGTCATCGAACAGGCGCTGCGCGGCGCCCGGCTCTCCGCCGACCAGGTGGACGTGGTCGAGGCCCACGGCACCGGCACCACCCTCGGCGACCCGGTCGAGGCTCAGGCGCTCCTCGCCACCTACGGGCAGAACCGCTCCCAGGACCGGCCGCTGCTCCTCGGCTCCGTGAAGTCCAACATCAGCCACACCCAGGCCGCGGCCGGTGTGGCCGGCGTCATCAAGATGGTGCTCGCCCTGCGGCACGGGCTGCTGCCCCGGACCCTGCACGTGGACCAGCCGTCCACCCACGTGGACTGGTCGGCCGGCGCCGTACGCCTGCTCACCGAGCCCACCCCCTGGCCCCGGCGCGAGGAACCGCGCCGGGCCGGCGTCTCCTCCTTCGGCCTCAGCGGCACGAACGCGCACGCCATCATCGAGCAGGCCCCCGAGGACACGGACGCCGACGCGGCCGAGCCGCAGACCACCCGGCCCGCCACGCCGGGCACGCTGCCGTGGCTGGTGTCCGGCCGGACCCCGGCGGCCCTGCGCGGCCAGGCCGCCCGGCTGCTGGAGTTCCTGGCCGCGGACCCGCAGCACTCCGACACCGACCTCGCGTACTCCCTCGCCACCACCCGCGCCGGTCTGGAGCACCGCGCCGTGATCACGGCCGCCGACCGCGCCGGGGTGCAGGCCGCGCTCACCGCCCTCGCGGACGGTGAGGACGGCACCGCCGTGCGGGGCGCCGTCCAGGGGCGCACCAGGCTCGGCTTCCTCTTCGCCGGGCAGGGCTCCCAGCGGGCCGGCATGGGCCGCGAGCTGTACGCCCGCTTCCCGGTGTTCGCCGCCGCCCTCGACGAGGTGCTGGCGGCCCTGGACCAGTGCGACCACGGGCACGACGTCCCGCTGCGCGAGGTGCTGTTCGCCGCCGAGGGCAGCCGTGAGGCGGCCCTCCTCGACCGCACCGGCTACGCCCAGCCCGCCCTGTTCGCCGTCGAGGTCGCCCTCTTCCGGCTCGTCCGGTCCCTCGGAATCACGCCGGACTACCTCACCGGCCACTCCATCGGCGAGATCGCCGCCGCCCACGTCGCCGGGGTGTTCACCCTCGCCGACGCGTGCACGCTGGTCTCCGCCCGGGCCCGCCTGATGCAGGCCCTTCCGGAGGGCGGCGCCATGATCGCCGTCCAGGCCACCGAGGAGGAGGTCCTCGGCCGCCTCACCGACGCGGTCGCGGTCTCCGTCGCCGCCGTCAACGGACCCCACGCCGTCGTCGTGGCCGGGGCCGCGGACGAAACCGCGGCCGTCGCCGCGCACTTCGACGCGATGGGCCGCAAGACGCGGCCGCTGCGCGTCTCGCACGCCTTCCACTCGCCCCTGATGGAGCCGATGCTGGAGGAGTTCCGCGCCGTCGTCGCCGGACTCGACCCGCAAGCCCCCGCCATCCCGGTGATCTCCACCCTCACCGGCGTCCCCGCCACCGCCGAGCAGCTCGCCTCCCCCGCATACTGGGCCGACCACGCACGCCACGCCGTCCGCTTCGCCGACGCACTCGACTGGCTCACCGGCCACGGCGCCGGAGCCTTCCTCGAACTCGGCCCCGACGGAGTGCTGTCCGCCCTCGCCCAGGCCCACCCCGGTGCCGACAGCCTCACCGACCTGGCCGCGAGCCCGCTGCTGCGCCCGGGCCGCCCCGAGGCCGACACCTTCACCGAGGGCCTCGCCGCCCTGCACGTACGCGGCATCCGCGTCCAGTGGGACGGCTGGTTCGCCGGCACCGGGGCCCGCCCCGTCGACCTGCCCACGTACGCCTTCGAACACCGCGCCTACTGGCCCCGCACGGCGCTCGGCCGGCACGCCGGCGACGTGCGCGGCGCCGGCCTGGGCGCCGCCCGCCACCCGCTGCTGGCCGCCGCCGTGTCCCTCGCGAACTCCGACGGACTCCTGCTCACCGGCCGGCTCTCCGTCCGGTCCCACCCCTGGCTGGCCCAGCACGCCGTACGCGGCACCGTCCTGCTGCCCGGCACCGGCTTCCTGGAACTGGCCGTCCGGGCAGGCGACGAGGTCGGCTGCGACCGCATCGAGGAACTCACCCTCGCCGCACCCCTGCTCCTGCCCGAAGAGGGCGGCGTACAGGTGCAGGTGTGGGTCGGCAGCCCCGACGAGACCGGCCGCCGCACCCTGACCGTCCACTCCCGGCCCGACGCCGGCCAGGACGGGGCAGCCGCGGACGAACTGCCCTGGACCCAGCACGCCCAGGGCGTGCTGGCCGCCACGGACCGGCAGGCCCCGGCCGGGGACGGGTTCGCGGCCGGGGCCTGGCCCCCGGCCGACGCGCGCCCGCTGGACCTCGACGGGTTCTACGGGCGGATGGCCGACACCGGCTTCACGTACGGACCCCTGTTCCAGGGAGTGCGCGCCGCCTGGCGCGCCGGAGACGACGTGTACGCCGAGGTGGCGCTTCCCGAGACCGGGACCGCCGCCGACGCGTTCGGCATCCACCCCGCCCTCCTCGACGCCGCCCTGCATCCCTGCGCCTTCCTCGACCTCGGCGAACACGGCCGCGGCGGACTGCCCTTCGCCTGGCAGGACGTCAGCCTGCACGCCACCGGCGCCACCGCCGTCCGCGTGAAGCTCTCCGCCGCCGGTGACGACGCGGTCACCCTGGCCGTCGCCGACACCGAGGGCCGGCCGGTCGCCACCGTCGGCTCGCTCATCCTGCGCGCCCTGCCCGAGGCCGACCTGAGCCCCGCCGCCGCACTGGCCCGCGAAGCCCTGTTCGAACTGCGCTGGACCCGGCTCCGCGGCACCACCGCCCAACCGGCCCCGGCCTCCGTCGCGGTCCTCGGCGAGGACCCGTACGGCCTCGGCACCCCGCTCGTGCGGGCCCCGGGCGCCGAGACGCCCGCCCTGGTCCTCGCCCCCGCCGCCGCCGCGCCCGCCGAGGACCCGGCCGCCGCCGCGCACGCCCTGACCGCGCGCGTCCTGCGGCAGATCCAGGACTGGCTCGCCGACGACGCCACGGCCGACGCCCGGCTGACCTTCGTCACGTGCGGCGCCGTCGCCGCGTCCGACGACGAGGGCGTCACCGACCTCGCGGCCGCCGCAGTCTGGGGCCTCGTACGCTCCGCGCAGGCCGAGCACCCCGGCCGGTTCGGCCTGCTCGACCTCGACCCCGACGCACCCGCCCCCGTACCCCCGCAGGCCCTCGCCGGTGACGAGCCGCAGCTGGCCGTCCGGGACGGCTCCGTGCTGACCGCCCGGCTCGCCCGGGCCCGCCGGGAGCCGGCCGAGGCCGTCCTCGACCCCGAGGGCACCGTCCTGATCACCGGCGGCCTCGGCGGCCTCGGCCGGTCCCTGGCCCGCCACCTGGTCGCCGAGCGCGGCGTACGCCACCTGCTGCTGGCGAGCCGGCGCGGTCCCGCCGCCGAAGGCGCCGCCGCGTTCGCCGACGAACTGTGCGCCCTCGGCGCGCAGGTCGCCGTCGAGGCATGCGACCTGACCGACCGGGCCGCCGTCACCCGGCTGCTCGCCGCCGTCCCCGCCGCGCACCCGCTCACCGCCGTGGTGCACACGGCCGGGGTCCTCGACGACGGCGTGCTCACCTCCCTCACCCCCGAACGCGTCAGCGCCGTCCTGCGGCCCAAGGCCGACGCCGTCTGGCACCTGCACCAGGCCACCGCGGAACTCTGCCCCGGCCTGGCCGCCTTCGTGGTGTTCTCCTCCCTCTCCGGCTCCGCCGGAGCCCCCGGCCAGGGCAACTACGCCGCCGCGAACGCCTTCCTCGACGCCCTCGCGCAGCAGCGGCGCGCCGCCGGACTGCCCGCCCTCTCGCTCGGCTGGGGCCCGTGGGCCCCCACCGCCGGCATGACGGGCGGCATGACCGCCGCCGACCTGGAGCGCCTGGCCCGCCTGGGCACCCCCGCCCTCACCGAGCGGGACGGACTCGCCCTCTTCGACGCCGCCCTCGCCGTGGACGCGCCCGTCCTGCTGCCGGCCCGGCTCGACCTGCCGGTCCTGCGCGCGCTGGGCGACGTACCGCCGCTGCTCCGCGGACTGGTCCGGGGCCCCGCCCGGCGTTCCGCCGTCGCCGGATCCGAGGCCGCCGCCGGACTCGTCCAGCGGCTCGCCCGCCTCGACGGGGCGGACCGCGCCGCGGCCGTCACCGACCTCGTCCGCGCCCAGGTCGCCGCCGTACTGCGGCACGGCGGACCCGAGGACGTGGACCCTGCGCGCCGCTTCCAGGACCTCGGCTTCGACTCGCTCACCGCCGTCGAACTCCGCAACCGGCTGCGCACCACCACCGGACTGCGCACCTCCGCCACCGTGATCTTCGACTACCCGACGGTCACCGCCCTCGCCGGCCACCTCCTCGACGAACTCACGGGAGACCAGGGCGCCGCCGCCGTGGCCGCCGCCCCGCGCACCGCCGCGGCATCGGAGGACCCGATCGTCATCGTCGGCATGAGCTGCCGCTACCCGGGCGGCGTCGCCTCGCCCGACGACCTGTGGCAGCTGGTCCGCGCGGGCACCGACGCCATCTCCGGCCTGCCCACCGACCGCGGCTGGGACCTCGACACGCTCTACCACCCGGACCCGGACCACCCCGGCACCGCCTACACCCGCTCCGGCGGATTCCTGCACGAGGCCGCCGAGTTCGACCCCGGCTTCTTCGGGATGAGCCCGCGCGAGGCGCTCGCCACCGACGCCCAGCAGCGGCTCCTGCTGGAGGCCTCCTGGGAGGCGATCGAACGTGCGGGCATCGACCCGCTCTCGCTGCGCGGCTCACAGACCGGCGTGTTCGCCGGTGTCATGTACAACGACTACGCCGCGACCCTCGCCGACAGCCGCTTCGAAGGCCACCAGGGCAGCGGCACCTCGCCGTCCATCGCCTCCGGCCGCGTGTCCTACACCCTCGGCCTCGAAGGCCCGGCCGTCACCGTGGACACCGCCTGCTCCTCCTCGCTCGTCGCCATGCACTGGGCCATGCAGGCCCTGCGCGCCGGCGAGTGCTCGCTCGCCCTCGCGGGCGGCGTCACCGTCATGTCCACCCCGACCTCCCTCATCGAGTTCTCCCGCCAGCGCGGCCTCTCCCCGGACGGCCGCTGCAAGGCGTACTCGGACGGCGCCGACGGCGTCGGCTGGTCGGAGGGCGTCGGCATCCTCGTCCTGGAACGGCTCTCCGACGCCCGCCGCAACGGACACACCGTCCTCGCCGTGGTCCGCGGCTCCGCCGTCAACCAGGACGGCGCCTCCAACGGGCTCACCGCGCCCAACGGGCCGTCCCAGCAGCGCGTCATCCGCCAGGCCCTGGCCGGCGCCGGCCTGACCACCGCGGACGTCGACGTCGTCGAGGGACACGGCACCGGCACCACCCTCGGCGACCCCATCGAGGCCCAGGCGCTGCTCGCGACCTACGGCCGGGACCGCGACGCCGAGCGCCCGCTGCTGCTCGGCTCGGTCAAGTCCAACATCGGCCACACCCAGGCCGCCGCCGGCGTCGCCGGCGTCATCAAGATGGTCATGGCCCTGCGCCACGGCATCGCCCCGCGCAGCCTGTACGCGGCCGAGCCCTCCCGGCACGTCGAGTGGCAGGACGGCGCCGTCGAGCTGCTGGCCGAGGAGACGGCCTGGCCCGAGACCGGCCGGCCGCGCCGCGCCGGTGTCTCCTCCTTCGGCATCAGCGGCACCAACGCCCACGTCGTCATCGAGCAGGCGCCCGCCCTGCCCGCGCCCGCCGCGGGCGCGGAGACCCAGGTCACCGCCTGGCCGCTGTCCGGCCGCACCCGGGCCGCGCTGCGCGACCAGGCCGTCCGGCTCCGCGCGTACGCAGAAGCCCACCCCGAGCTCGACCCGGCCGACATCGGCCTCTCCCTCGCCACCACCCGGTCCGCCTTCGAACAGCGCGCCGTCGCCGTCGGCGGCCGCGCCGAACTGCTGCGCGCCCTGCGCGCGCTGGCCCGCGGCGAGGCCGACCCGGCCCTGTGCGAAGGCGAGACCGGCCCGGCCGGGCTCGGCTTCCTCTTCGCCGGGCAGGGCTCCCAGCGGGCCGGCATGGGCCGCGAGCTGTACGCCCGCTTCCCGGTGTTCGCCGCCGCCCTCGACGAGGTGCTGGCGGCCCTGGACCAGTGCGACCACGGGCACGACGTCCCGCTGCGCGAGGTGCTGTTCGCCGCCGAGGGCAGCCGTGAGGCGGCCCTCCTCGACCGCACCGGCTACGCCCAGCCCGCCCTGTTCGCCGTCGAGGTCGCCCTCTTCCGGCTGGTCACCTCGCTCGGCGTGCGCCCCGGCCCGCTGCTCGGCCACTCCGTCGGCGAGATCGCCGCCGCGCACTGCGCCGGTGTGTTCACCCTCGCCGACGCGTGCGCGCTGGTCTCCGCCCGCGCCCGCCTGATGCAGGAGCTGCCCGAGGGCGGTGCCATGGTCTCCCTCGAGGCCGCCGAGGACGAGGTCCTCGCCCGGCTCACCGACGGGGTCTCCGTCGCCGCCGTCAACGGCCCCCGCGCGGTCGTCATCGCCGGGGAGGAGGCCGGCGTCCTGTCGCTGGCAGAGCAGTTCACCGCGCAGGGCCGCAGGACCAAGCGGCTGCGGGTCAGCCATGCCTTCCACTCGGCCCGCATGGAACCCGTGCTCGACGCCTTCCGCGCCGTCGCCGAGCAGCTGGCGTACAGTCCCCCCGTCCTCGACGTGGTGTCCAACCTGACCGGCACCATCGCCACCGCCGAGGAGCTGTGCACCCCCGGCTACTGGGTGGAGCACGTCCGCGGCACCGTCCGCTTCGCCGACGGAGCGGCTGCCGCCCGGGCCGCCGGGGCCACCGCCTTCCTCGAACTCGGCCCGGACGGCGTGCTGTCCGCCCTCGCCCAGGACGTCCTCGGGGACGACACCGAATGCGTCCCGCTGCTGCGCGCCGGCCGCGCCGAGGAGCGGAGCGTCACCGCCGCCCTCGCCCGGCTCCACGTACGCGGGACCGCCGTGGAATGGGCCGCCTACCACGCCCCGACCGGCGCCCGCCGGGTCGAACTGCCCACGTACGCCTTCCAGCACGAGCGCTACTGGCCCGAGCGGACCACCGCCGCGGCGGCCTCCGCGGCCGGGGGCCCCGCCGACGCCGCCCTGTGGGGCGCCGTCGAGCGCGGCGACACCGACGGCGTGGCCGGCATCCTCGGCCTGCGCGACGAACAGCACGCCGGCCTCGCCGCGCTGCTGCCCGCCCTGTCGACGTACCGGCGCCACCACGCCGAGCAGACCCTGCTGGACTCCGCCCGCTACGGGATCCGGTGGCAGCAGGTCCGCGCGGGCGCCGCCCCCGTCCTCGACGGCACCTGGCTCGTCCTGACCGCCGACGGGATCGAGGACGCCGAGCTGCTGGACGCCCTGCGCGGCCACGGCGCCCGGTTCACCCGCCTCGTCCTGGACGACGCCTGCCTGGACCGCGCCGAACTCGCGGCCCGGCTCACCGGGGCGGGGGAGCACCACGGCCTCCTGTCCCTGCTGCCGCTCGCCGACGGCGGCGGTCTCCAGGGCACCGGTCTGCCCGCCGGCCTGGCGCTCGGGGTGGCCCTCGCCCAGGCCCTGCACGACACCGGCAGCACCGCCCCGCTGTGGACGGTCACCCGGGGCGCCGTCTCCACCGGCGGCGCCGACCCGGTCACCCGGCCCGTCCAGGCCGCCGCCTGGGGCCTGGGACGGGTCGCCGCCCTGGAACGCCCGCAGGCCTTCCACGGCCTGGTCGACCTGCCCGAGAGCCTCTCCGCGCCCGCCGTGCAGCGCCTCGTCAGCGCGCTGGCCACCACCCCGGGCGAGGCCGCCGAGGACCAGCTCGCCCTGCGCGGCAGCGCCGCCTACGCCCGCCGCCTGGTGCGCCGGCCCGCCGCCGAACTCCCCAGGGACGGGGCCTTCCAGGTCACCGGCACGGTGCTCGTCACCGGAGGCACCGGTGCGCTCGGCGCCGAGGTGGCCCGCCGGCTCGCCGAACGCGGAGCAGCCCACCTGATCCTCACCAGCCGGCGCGGCCCCGAGGCCCCCGGCGCCGCCGAGCTGGCGGAGGAGATCCGGCAGCTGGGCGCCGACGTCACCGTCGCCGCCTGCGACGTCGCCGACCGGGACGCGCTGGCCGCCCTGCTGGCCTCCGTGCCCGCCGAGCACCCGCTGACCGGCGTGGTCCACGCGGCCGGTCTCGGCCAGGCCTCGCCGCTCGCCGCCACCCCGCTCGCCGACGTGCGCGCGTACACCGACGCCAAGATGCTCGGCGCGGCCCACCTCGACGCCCTGCTGGACGGCCGGGACCTGGACTTCTTCGTCCTGTTCTCCTCCGTCGCCGGCATCTGGGGCAGCGCCGGCCAGAGCGCCTACGCCGCCGCCAACGCCTATCTCGACGCCCTCGCCGAGCACCGCCGCGCCCGCGGCCTGACCGCCACCTCCGTGGCCTGGGGCCCCTGGGCCGAGGCCGGCATGGCCACCCACGAGGCCGTCTCCGACAGCCTCGCCCGACAGGGCCTGCGCCTCCTCGCGCCCGCCACCGCCCTGGCCGAACTCGACCGGGCGATCCTCCGGCAGGACACCGCCGTCACCGTCGCCGACGTCGACTGGGCCGCATACGTCCCCGTCTTCACCGCGGCCCGCCCCAGCCGGCTCTTCGACGAACTGCCCGACGTGCGCGCACTCGCCGCGGCACCGAAGACCGAGGCCGCCGCCTCGGAGTTCGTACGCAAGGTCCGCGCGCTGCCCGAGGCCGACCGGGACCGGACGCTCGTGGACCTGGTGCGCCGCGAGGCCGCCACCGTCCTCGGGCACTCCTCCGCCGAGTCCGTCGCCCCCACCCGCGCCTTCCGCGACGCCGGTTTCGACTCGCTGACCGCCGTCGAGCTGCGCAAGCGGCTGGCGGCCGTGACCGGCCTGGCGCTGCCCAGCACCATGGCCTTCGACCACCCGACGCCCCTCGCCCTCGCCGCCTTCCTGCGCGGCGAGATCCTCGGCGCCGCCGAGGTCCAGGCCGCCCCGCGGGCCGCACTCGCGGGCCGGTACGACGAACCCATCGCCATCGTCGGCATGAGCTGCCGCTTCCCCGGCGGGGCCGGCTCCCCGCAGCAGTTCTGGCAGCTGATCGCCGACGGCGTCGACGCCGTCTCCGAGTTCCCCGCCAACCGCGGCTGGGACGAGGACCTGTTCGACGCCGACCCCGACGCGGGCGGCAAGACGTACTCCACCCGCGGCGGATTCCTCCACGAGGCGGGGGAGTTCGACGCCGGGTTCTTCGGCATCTCCCCCCGCGAGGCACTCTCCATGGACCCGCAGCAGCGGCTCCTGCTGGAGACCACCTGGGAGGCCTTCGAATCGGCGGGCATCGACCCGGCCGCCGTACACGGCAGCGCCACCGGCACCTTCATCGGCTCCACCTACCAGGAGTACGGCACCGGCATGGACGACGCGTCCGCCGGCCACGCCGTCACCGGCACCAGCCCCAGCGTGCTCTCCGGCCGTCTCGCCTACCTCTTCGGCCTCGAAGGCCCGGCCGTCACCGTCGACACCGCCTGCTCCTCCTCGCTGGTGGCCCTGCACCTGGCCTGCCAGTCCCTGCGCAACGGGGAGAGCTCGCTCGCACTGGCGGGCGGCGCCACCGTGATGACCAACCCGAACGCGTTCATCGCCTTCAGCCGGCAGCGGGCCCTGGCTGCCGACGGCCGCTGCAAGCCGTTCTCCGAGGCCGCCGACGGCATGACCCTCGCCGAAGGCGTCGGCGTCCTCGTCCTGGAGCGGCTCTCCGACGCCCGCGCCAACGGGCACGACATCCTCGCCGT